>JAUIFF010000005.1 GCA_030429545.1 Polyangia bacterium | reverse complement strand
TGTGTTAGGCCCGCCGCAAACGTTCGCTCTGAGCCAGGATCAAACTCTCCAGTTTGAACTTGCTCTGCTGTTCGACCATTACTGGCCGTTACTCAGATTTGGGTGATGGCTCGCGCCATCGGTTTTTTCTGGGATTGAAGCTCTTGCTTCGTTCCCGCACGTTCGCTCCGCGTCCAGCTCCAGAAAATTTCGCCGGACACTTCGCTTGTGGCTTCCCTCTTCCACTATCCAGTTTTCAGGAATCGATTTCCCCGGTTCGGATGGAGTCGGTTGCGACTCGTCCCCGGCAAGGGACGCGGTTTGTACTGCCGCCTTCGGGGCAAGTCAAGCGGGTCAAGCCGTCTTTTTCACTTTTTTGCTCAATCGCTATCTAGACGCCTTTATCTGTTGAAATTATCGACTTCACGTATCAAACGCGGAGCTTTTTTCGCCAAAATCAATCGGCTCGAAAATGTTTTTTGATGCTCGATGGCGATTTGGAGATCTCAATTCGATTGCCAACGACCGCGGCGGGCTCGCGGCCCGACAAAAGTTGCGACCTGAGTCACAGATACAGCACACAGAACAAAGTTCCGCATCATCGCGGAACCCTGCCTACAGATGCAGGAAGTTTAAACCTTTTAAGCGACGAAAAAGCTCGGGCTACGGCCGCTTCGTCTCGGACGCTTTCGGACTGTCCGGCGCCTTGTCCGGCTTTTTAGCCGCGTCCTTAGCTCCCTCACCTGGCTCGCCTTGTTTGTCGGGTTCTTCTTCGGGTGCCTCGACAAGCGCCTGGGCTTCGACAATATCTCGCACCTCGTCGTAGCCACACCTCGCTCCGGTGCTCGATGCTTTCTTTCGTCGCTTGCTGCGACGTCGGCGTTTTTTGGGCTTCTTTGGCAACTTACCCGCCTGCTCCGCATGCCGGATCTGGGCCTGCACCCCCGCGAGCAACTCGGGTTCGACGAGAATCAGATGGTGGTGATACTCGGGCTGTTGACCCGGTGCCCACCGTAGAAACAGCATCACCTGGCGGGTTTGGAGTTCGCCCTCGAGCGGGTCGGTAACCTCCACGCGCAGACTCTGATCTTTGCTCACTCGTTTATCGAGGTGGCCCAGCAAGACCTCTCCGAGGGTCACGTCGATTTGTTGCACCGGCCGTCCCTGATGCAGTTGGCGATCCCAGACATGCTCGACCGTTCCCAACATCACGATGTCGGCACACCCGAGTCGCACGCCGAACAGACGTTGATCTTTGACATCGTTGGGCGCACGGCCCGTAAGCCTTACGGGTGTTGCCGTGACACCATCGTCAAAGGCTGGTTGCAAATGAGCCTGCCAGTCGGCGGCCCCAGCAGGTGCGACCAAGGCCCCGCGTTCACTGTGTTTGCAGCCGCCAGCCGCGAAACCCGCGAGACCAAGTACCAGACCGATCTTAGCTAGGCTCGACCACCGCATTTGACCACGGGATGTTTTCCCTGTGGCTGTACAACTTTCGTCCGCGGCGAGAACTGCTGTTTGAGCGCGATGGGAACAACCTGCGGTTGACGGGCGAAGCATTCGACGCATGGACGGGGCGAGAGTAGCGTATGCTCCCGCGGTGCGTACAACCCGAACTTTGCCCGGATCCCCGTGGTTTTGTTTCTCGACGATCTTCCACGTTCTCATCGGCGTGTTGGGGTTCGTTTTCGCGGGTTTCCCACTCGCGGCCTGCACCTACGCTCCCCGGCCGTTTCCTCCAGAAATTCCCGAACTAGTGGCCGAAAATGAAGCTGCTGGCGATCCTTTCAAGGGCCGCTTTCCACTTGAGCAGGCCCTCGAAGGACTCCCCGAAGGGAAGCGTTTGGTCAGCGTGATCACCACTGACCGGGGTGAGATCCGGTGCACCCTTGACCCTGTGAGTACACCCCTTGCGGTCGCCAACTTCGTGGGTCTAGCCCGCGGTCTCCGCCCGTTTCGCGACGTGTCGGGCAACTGGGTAAAGCAGCCGTTTTATGACGGCCTCACCTGGCATCGCGGGATCGAAAACCAGTTCATCCAGGCGGGAGAGCGCTCCCCCGATGGTCCGGGGTTTGTCCTTCAAGATGAGATCTCACCCGGGCAAGTGTTCGACCGGGCCGGCGCTCTTGCGATGGCCAACAAGGGCACCACCCACAGTTCAAGTGCACAGTTTTTCATCACCGTCACAGACCTCCCCTCGCTCAATGGCCAGTACACCATCTTCGGCACGTGTGATGATGAACACGTGGTACGAGCCATTGCCCGCGAACTCGATGCCAACAAAAAGCCGCCACCTAAAATTGTGTCGGTCGAGGTTACCCGCGAGTAACCGGGACCCAAATATTTACATGCATTTGCAAACCACTCGCCGACTTTGATGTGGCGGTTGTGATGTCTTGCTAGCTCAACTGGACGACCTGCCTCGCAAAACCCGACCTCAACTCGAGCGGTCTCCGAGCCAGGTCATGAGGTAGTGGCGAAAAAAGATAAACACCGCCTGGCCGAGGAACACGACCAGCAACACCAAGGTACTCGCCGTGACCTCGGCACGTGCGCGTTGTGTCGTGAGCCGATCGACCACAGGGGAGGCCACCGGCACTTGTGGCGACGGGGTTCACATGGGATACCGGCGGCGATGACCATCGCGAGGTTTTTCCCCAAGTTATCGCCTGTGATCATCCCGGCAGCCTGCCTGTTGCTCGGCGGGTGTACCGAGCCGCGGTCGATCCCTAAAAAGAAGCCGGTCGAAGCCAAGGCGCAAACGACCCCGACGCCCGATGCCAAGGCTGAGCAAAAGGCAGGGACAACGCCCGACGCCAAAGCGGATACCAAGACGCCACCTATCGTCAAAGCTCCCCCACCGAAGACCAAATTTCCCAAGGGTATGCGGGCGCCCAAGGGCCTGTCTGACGAAGATGTCTACGAGTACAACAAGTCCCAGGGCGACCCGATAGGCAAACCCTTTACACTCGAGATGGCGCTCGCCGACGATCCCGCGCTGGCGGACAAAGCCAACGGCAAGCTCACCGCGACCCTCGAAACCACGATGGGTGACATCAAGTGCGAGCTGTTTGAAGACAAAGTCCCGCTGACGGTCGCCAACTTTGCCGGTCTCGCCCGCGGCACCCGCCCCTGGCTCGATAAAAAAGAAGATACGTGGAAAAAAGAGCCGTTCTACGACGGTGTCCAGTTCCACCGCGTCATCCGCAACTTCATGATTCAAACCGGCGACCGCTCTGGCTCGGGCCGCGGCGATCCCGGCTTCATCCTGGTCGACGAGTTCGACAAGACCCTGCGCCACAAGGGGCCCGGTATCCTGTCGATGGCCAACCGCGGCAAGAACACCTCGAGCTCGCAGTTTTTCGTCACCGTCAAATCGACCCCGCACCTAGACGACAAGCATGCGGTGTTCGGCAAGTGCCGCGACGCCAAGGTTGCGGTTGCGATCAGCGAGGTCAAAACCCACAGCGACCGCCCGCTACAACCGATCCGCATCAAGACCGTCAAAATCACCCGCGAGAAGTAGGCCCTCAGGCGGTCGCGTTAAAAAAGGCACCCGCTGCCGGCATCCGAGCAAAGCGCCGACAGCGGGTGGTCCATGACGGAGACATTGTTGAGACGCACTTGGGCACGCCCGGGTTTCAACTTTTTGTGCGCGAGGGACGACGTTCAAAATCACCGAGATAGGCGCTATAACGGCGGCGAACATGTACGCGATCGACGAGCAGCTGCTGGCTTTGGAACAGGAACTCAACAAGCTGCTGCTCGCCGGCAAGCCCCTCGAGGCGTTTGAGCAGTTTTACGCCGAGGACATCGTGATGCAGGAGAACACCGACCCCCCAGTCGTCGGCAAACCTGCCAACCGCGCGCGCGAGCAAGCGTTCTTTGGCTCGATCGCCAAGTTCCACTCGATCGAACTCCTGGGTTGGGCGATCCGCGACAACGTCAGCTACTCCGAGTGGGTCTACGAAATGACACTTGCCTCGGGCGCGCGTGTGCGCATGACTGAAGTCTCGGCCCGACGCTGGCGAGATGGCAAAATCGTCCACGAACGATTTTACTACAATCCCAGCTAGTGGATGCGTCAGCTTTGCAGCCCCGCTCGCGGCGGAAAATTGTATCCGCAAACACTGTCACGCTTGTACAGACAAATTCATCTCTAAGTCCCGGCCTGGCGTTGGCGAGATAGCAAAATCGTCACGAACGATTTACTACAGCTAGTGGATGCGTCAGCTTTGCAGCCCACTCGCGGCAAAAATTGTATCCGCAAACACTGCGCACTATGCTTGTACAGACAACTTAGACTCTAAGTCTCGACCCGACGCTGGCGAGATGGCAAAATCGTCCACGAACGGTTTTACTACAACCCATCTCGTGGCGGCGTCAGCTTTGCAGCCCCGCTCGCGGCACACTGCCTACCATGCTTGTATAGACAAATTCATCTCTGTTCGAGCTCATCCGCCAGCGAGTAGCTTCCTCGTCCGTCGACGGGCGGGTCCTTACCGCGAAAACACAGCCAAACGGCTTGCGCATGGTACCGGCAATAGCGTCCACAATTGTACGACGACCGAGCTCCGCGTGTTTAACCGGGTCCGACAAACGCCGATAGTGGCCGAAGCTTTGAGTCTGCGCGCGAGTCGTTCGGCCGCCCGGTACGACCCATGCATCTACATTTTGTGATGCCCGCCAACGTTCTATGCGGTTCGGCGGAATCCTTGCATCAGCAAATTTCATACATGTACTTAAGTTGTACACACAACATTCGCACAACGAAATACGCCCCGACGGTTGAGGGCCGGGGCGCAGATTCGATAGCAAAGCCTAGCCTTCGAGGCTATTGCGGGCTGAGCTCGCCACACTCTCAAATGGGCAGCTTGCCAGTTCGCGCATCAGGGCGTCGGCCTGCGGCCCCTTGTGCTCGTCGTGGTTGAGCCCCGAGTACACACCCCAGGCGACGTGCTCATTGGCATCGGCCGCTAGCCGCTCGCGGTAGAATGCCACCAGTTGGTCGGTTGGCAGCAGGGCTTGCATGCCCGACAACATATCGCCGCGAACCTTGGCATCGGGATCGCTGGCAGCGACCTGCTTGGCCTTGGTCGAAAGCCCCGGGAACTTGTGCATGTTGGTGCAGTACCAGGCCATCTTGCGACGGACCTCGGCATCGTTGTCCGACAGTAGTTGCTCGGCCATCTGTTGGACCGTCGCGGCCTCGGCTTTGGGGAACCAGTGGAGGTTTTCGGCGATTTCCTGGCGAACCTTGCGATTGGGGTTTTTGAGATGCTTTTGGTACATCTCAACCGCCAGTGGCCCCTGCTTGTAGTCGTGCAGTAGGCAAAGCGTGGATATACAAGCAGCTTGCACCTCCGGGCTCGGGTCGCTGTCGAGTTTTTGCGCGACTTGCTTCATCAACTTCTTTTTGTCGCGGTAGTCGCTGTAGGCACCAATTACCGCCGCACGCACGGCCGGCTCCGGGTCGTCGGCCATACTCTCCAGCACACCGAGCTTGCCGCGAAACTTATCCTCGGCGGCAAACCGCAACTGGTCGGCAACCTGCTCACGCACCTTGGCGTCGGGTGATTTGGCGAGCTCTTTGATAAGCGGCAGGCCCCCCTCGTCGGCAAACTTGGCAGCGGCGGTGATCAGCTCGCGACGGAAGTCGTCGTCACCCCCCGCCGAGATCAGCTCGCGCAGCAGTTTGATGTGCTCTTTGCGGGCGTGGCCATCGAGCAGGTTGGCCCAGGTCTCGAGCGCCTGGGTGCGCACGTCACCGGTCGACTTGCGCAGCAACCGGGCAAGCTCCGGCTCCAACACCTGCAGGTGGTCGCGCGCGCTGTAGCACTCGAGCATCACCTCGCGCAGGGCCTCGCATTGGGCCTCGGGATCGGTGCTACGCAGGTCGGGCCAACGCTTATAGCAGTCGTCGAGGGTAAAGCCTGTCGACATCCCGCCCTCGACCACCGTCAGCGTGGTCTTGGCCGTGGGGTCGGCAACCTTGGGAATATCGGCCACAGCCATCACCGTGTACGAGACACCATCGCCGCTGGGGTCGAGGTGGTTGGGCAGCTCAAAGCGAAACTCAAAGTCGCGGGTCGACTTTTTGGGAATCGGCTCGCCCTCACAAAGTGTATGGTCAACAACCAGGTTGGTATCGATCTCCGGCAGCGAGGACCCCTCTTTTTGCCGCACCAAAAGGTGCAACAGGCGAACCTTGAGTGCGGTCAGCGTGAGGTCTTTTTTACCGCCCGTCAGGGTGAGCGTGCCCGAAAGCACACCGCCGGCCGGCACCTGGCTCGAGTCGAGGCTGATGGCGAGCTTGGTCCCGCCGCCAAAAAGTTTGTTGAGTAGACCCATCGTGTGTTCGTTCTCCTGAGCGCGAAAGCGCGGCCGGAGGGTAGCGGTTTTGCGCCCGTGATGCCAGCTGATATGGGCCCGTATGCCAACGAGAAAATGAATAGGAAGCAGGCTCCCGGCAGTGCCGCTAACTCACACCAGCCCAGTTCTAAGCGATCGACCCTCGAATTACCTGGCTGGGAAGACCATGCTTATACATCTACACGCATGGACATCACGCCTGATTTTCCGTGCTGCCCTATCGCCCGCCAGCAACTTCGCCATATGAGCCTACCCGCTCACCTCGCACCATCTGGGCCTACCAATGCTGCCGGGCAACAGCTTAATTGATGATACAAATACTCGCAGCTAACCCAGCGGGCTAGGGCCACCCGGCCGCCGGCTAAAGATCTCGCGCAGAGCATCCTCAAGTGTTGCCGCGGTATGCAGGCCGTCGACATTCACACCCGACGTAATCAGGGTGCTCGCCACCTGGGGTTGGACCCCGACCACCGTGCACCGGGTGCCGAGCAAATGGGCTGCGCGGATGGTTCGCAGCATAAGCTCGACCTCGGCACTGGCGACCTCCGACATCCCGGTTATATCGATCACGGCCTCATGGGCTCCGTTGCTCGCCAGCTCCGACAACAGGGCGTCGGTCAGCTGGGCGGCGCGCTCACGGGTCAGTCGACCGACCATCGGCACCGCCACAACCCCTTCCCACAGCCGCAGGATCGGGGTCGAAATCTCGAGCATGGTTTGGTAAGTACGTGTACGTACAATTGCACTGCCGATCGTGTTGGCCACGGCAGTGAGGGCGAGCAGCTCGGCCTCACGCCAGTTTCGCACGTAGGTGCAGTCGTCAAACCCGATAAATCCCCAAAACTCGCCGGCAACCGTGATCGGCACCAGCAGGAGGGCGATAATGTCTTGTTCCTGCAAAAATTCTCGAACTTCGGGTTGCGGGTGCTCGGCAACCGTAAACGAAATCGGCTCCCCCCGGCGAAACGATGCCTCCCAGCCGTGGAAAAACCCCAACTCGACGTCCTGCAATTCCGGGTTGTCGATCTGTGGTTCGACCGCGTCCCGCGACCACTCGAACCGCTGGCTCATAAGCAGCGCGCCGTCCGTTGGCCGGGAGTGGGCCTCAAACAGGTACACACGGTCGGCTTGGAGAGCTAGCCCGAGAGCCTTGAGGCAGGCCCCCATCCCAGAGGTGTAGTCGAGCTCGAGGTTGACGATCGCCTCGGAAGCCTCGGCAATCCCACGCAGCAGGTGTTCGGGGTCAACTTCGATGGTCTGGCTACTCGGCGAGTTCATGTCCGGCTCGCCGGAGATTATCAGACCGGCAGCGACTCGCACGGACAACATGCACCGCCGCCAAACAATTCAGCCCGCGCAGGCCTACGCGCTCGGTCGGTTTCGAGAACATGGCTCGATTTCACAAAACATGTATCAGCAATTTTATCTAAAACCTCAACCCAGTGGCATTTTGCATCGCCCACACACCTACGACCCGTCTTAGCCAGCGCGAGCAAACACGGAGCTGCTCGGGCAGCATGCGCCGAAATGCTCGTCCCCGCCGGCATCTCAAACACAGCCGCGCAATGTTTCGAGGTGGTTGAAGGGCCAGTCGTCGGCTCGCCACTTGTTTGCGTTGATCTCCCCCCATCCGAAGTCGTCATCGGCGGGCCCGCAACCGCTAGCGATGGCCAACAACCCCTATCACCGTGAGCTTGTGCATCTACCCGTCATCCTTCCAGCGTCGGGCCTACTCGCACTCGAGCGCCTACGCGGCCTTCGGCTCGTCCGACAGTCGCGCAAACACCTAGTCTATCAGACACATCAATTATCCAGCTACCCCGCAAAACCCGATGTGCTCCTCACCAACCTCGGGCTCTGCGTACACCGGCACGCAGGTTTTCTCAGGGTCCTGGCAATCTGGATTTTCGAGGTCGCAAAAGGGTGTACAACAACTCGAGGACTCGCAACTGGGCAACGCATCGTCGACGACACAGGTTAGCCCCGGATTGCAATCATTAATAGAGTCGCAAGCTTCTCCCTCAAGCCCGGCATCTATAGCCGTCGGCGCACAAAAATAAATATTCTCGTATGTATAACAACCCTGTCCCGCTGGGCATGCCTGCACAAGTGGATCGCACGTGTCGAGGCAGATGTTGAGCACCCCCTCGTTGGCAATTACACACACCGTTCCCTCGGGCTCGCACACGGTGTTCTCGGGTGTTCCCTGGCAAAACGCAATACACGTCCCCTTCAATGTTTCACTGTCGACATCCCAACACATATGGCCGAGCCCGCAGTCGTCCTCCCCGCTTACTCCACTCCCAACCGCGGTACACGGGTCGCCATGGACACCGTCCCCCATCAGGTCTACGCACTTGTGTGCGTTCCAAGCGTCACCATTATCGGACCAAGCTGTGCACTTTTGCTGATCGTCGCAATTTTGCTCGTAGGTGCTACAGGGCGAACAACGCGGCGAGTTGTTGCGTATACACCAGGGGCCATCAGGCTCCGTAATGAATGGGCTTTGTGTTGTCGATGACGTGCTGGCGGCCGTGTCGGATTCGGTTTCGACCGTCGTCGAACCCGTAGTCTCCGTATCACTCTCTCCGGTTGTTGAGCCGGAAGTTGTTTGCGTTTGGTCCACCCCGGTCGATGTCGTCAAACCGGCCGTCGGCTCGCCACTTGTTTGCGTTGAACTCTCCCCATCCGAAGTCGTAATCGGCGGGCGCCCGCAACCGCTTGCGATGGCAAACAACACTATCATCGTGGGCTTGTGCATCTACCCATCATCCTTCCAGCGTAGAACCTACTCGCACCCGAGCGCCTACGCGGCCTTCGGCTCGTCCGGCAGTCGCTCGACAACCTGCTCTCTCGGACACATAATTCATCCCGCAACCCCGCAAAACCCGATGTGCTCCTCGCCCGCCTGCGGCTGTTCCCAAACCGGCACACAGGTTTTCTCAGGGTCCTGGCAATCTGGGTTATCGAGGTCGCAAAAGGGTGTACAGCAACCCAACGACATCTCGCAGCTTGGTAACTTCTCCGCCGCGGCACAGTACAAACCCGGGTTGCAAGCTTGGAGAAACTCGCATGGGTCATCCTCATTCCCCAGATCTTCAGGAGCTCCGCTTGGTGCACAAATATAACTATTGCTGACAGCATAACACCCCTGCCCCTGTGGGCACTCCTGCACAAGTGGGTCGCACACGTCAAGGCAGACGTTGAGTATCCCAGCGTTGGCAGTCACGCACACGGCTCCCTCCGGCTCGCACCAAGGGTTTTGCGGTGAGCCCTGACAAAATGCGACACATGTCCCCTCGAGCGTGTCGGGATCGATATCCCAGCACATGTGGCCGAACCCGCAGTCGTGTTGGCCACTCACCCCACTTTCAACTGCGGTACAGGGGTCGCCGTGGGTGCCGGTACCTGTGATGTCAAAACACCACAGCGCATTCCAAGAGCTGCCACCATCGTCGGCGTACGGCGTACATTGCATGCCTTCGGGGCAGTCTTGGTCGTAGGTACTGCAATCGACTGAGCACCGGGGCATGTTGGTGCCATCCCAACCGCAGGGTATATCGTATGGCGCAATAAAAGGATCATCCTCGGTCGTCGGGTCTTCGGTTGTTTGGCTTTCGCCCACCGAAGTCGTTACCGTTGTGGTCGACTCGCCAACGGTGCTCTCGCCCGTATCGACGCCCGAGGTTGTTGACGGGCCTGCCGTTGGCTCGCCTGTGGTCGAGCTCGTGCCAGCATCCGAGGAGGTGCTCGACGGCCCGCAGCTTGCAAGCCCAAGTATGAATGCAAGCGTGGCGGCGCAATAACGTCTCATGAATCTCAACTCCTACACAAATAGTTTACCCCACACCCAACCGAGTTGAAACCGGGTTGAAACCGGTTGCTCCGACTTCACAGCGTTATGGCATCACCCCGCAAAACCCAATATGTGCCGCCCAATCCGGAGCCTCCTCGTAAACCGGTCGACAGGTTGTTTCGGGGTTTTCACAGGCGGGATTGTTCAAGTCGCAAAATGGTGTGCAACAACTACTAGACTCACAACTGGTCAAAAACTCCGCGCCCACACAGGCCAGCCCGGCCTGGCAAGCATTAACAAATTCGCAAGAATCTCCCTCGAGCCCTTGATCATCGGGCACAGGCACCGGGGCACAGGTGTACGAGTTATTGACAGGAAAGCACCCCTGTCCTTCCGCGCAGTCTTGCAACAGTGGTGAGCATGGACGAAGGCAGATATTGAGGACTCCTTCGCTCGGGATCACGCACATATAATTCTCCGGCTCACAGTAAGCGTTCTCCGGTGTCCCCTGGCAAAACGGCGTACAATATCCCTCCTTGGTTTCCGGGTCGACATCCCAACACATAAACCCCGCGGCGCAGGTGTCCTTCCCGCTCGTTCGACTATCAACGATGGAACACGGGTCTTCGAGCATGCCATCGCCCATAAGGTCGAAGCACCCGAGGTTGTTCCACGCACTTCCACCATCGTCCGCATAGGGCATACACTTTTGCCCTTCGGGGCAGTCGTTGGTGAACGTGCTGCACTCTGGCGCCATATACCCATCGGGATACGTAATGAATGGGTCTGGGTCGGAGGTCGATGTGTCCGTCGGTGTGTCTGACTCCGTTTCAGAGGTTGAGCCCTGGGTTGAGGTGCTCGATGATTCGCTGCCAGAGCTTGTTCCGGTTGTCGAGCTGGTGTGTCCAGCAGTCGAGCTAGAGGTCCCCGAATCGTCGCTTGTGTGACCGCTGTCTTCGGTCGCCCCGCTTCCTCCCGTGGTTGCCGGCGTGCCTGTGCAGGCTGGCAATGCCAGCGCCAAATATAAGGTGTATTTGCACTTTTTCATGGCACGCTCCTTCACACTCACGGCATCACCCCGCAAAACCCAATATGTGCCGCCCAATCCGGAGCCTCCTCGTAAACTGGTCGACAAGTTGTTTCGGGGTTTTCACAGGCGGGATTGTTCAAGTCGCAAAATGGTGTGCAACAAGCAAGTGACTCGCAATTCGGTACCTGCTCCCCAAGCATGCAAGCGAGCCCCGCCTGGCAAGCATTGATAAATTCACACGGGTCTCCCTCGAGCCCTTGCTCGTCGGGCACCGGTGCACAAGCATACGAATTATTGACAGGAAAGCACCCCTGTCCTTCCGCACAATCTTGCAGCAGAGGCGAGCACTCACGCAAGCAAAGGTTGAGAACGCCTTCGCTCGGAGCTAAACAAAAATACATCTCCTGTTCACAGTAGATGTTTTCCGGTGTTCCCTGACAAAACGGCGTACAATATCCCTCCTTGGTTTCCAGGTCGACATCCCAACACATAAACCCCGCGGCGCAGGTGTCCTTCCCGCTCGTTCGACTATCGACGATGGAACACGGGTCTTCGAGCATGCCATCGCCCATAATGTCGAAGCACCCGAGGTTGTTCCACGAACTTCCACCATCGTCCGCATAGGGCATACACTTTTGCCCTTCGGGGCAGTCGTTGGTGAACGTGTCACATTCTGGCTCGGTATAGCTATCGGGAACCGTAATGAACGGGTCTGGGTCGGAGGTCGATGTGTCTGTCAGTGTGTCGGACTCCGTTTCAGTGGTTGTGCCCTGGGTTGAGGGGCTCGATGATTCGCTGCCAGAACTTGTTCCGGTTGTCGAGCTGGTGTGGCCAGCAGTCGAGCTAGAAGTCCCCGAGTCGTCGCTTGTGTGACCGCTGTCTTCGGTAGCCCCACTTCCCCCCGTGGTTGCCGGCGTGCCTGTGCAGGCTGGCAATGCCAGCACCAGATAGAAGGTGTATTTGCACTTTTTCATGGCACGCTCCTTTACACTCACGGCATCACCCCGCAAAACCCAATATGTGCCGCCCAATCCGGAGCCTCCTCGTAAACCGGTCGACAGGTTGCCTCGGGGTTTTCGCAGGCTGGATTGTTCAAGTCGCAAAATGGTGTGCAACAACTACTAGACTCACAACTGGTCAAAAACTCCGCGCCCACGCAGGCCAGCCCCGCCTGGCAAGCATTAACAAATTCGCAAGAATCTCCCTCGAGCCCTTGATCATCGGGCACAGACACCGGGGCACAGGTGTACGAGTTATTGACAGGAAAGCACCCCTGTCCTTCCGCGCAATCTTGCAACAATGGCGAGCATGGACGAAGGCAGAGGTTGAGGACTCCTTCACTCGGGATCACGCACATATAATTCTCCGGCTCACAGTAGGCGTTCTCCGGTGTCCCCTGGCAAAACGGCGTACAATATCCCTCCTTGGTTTCCGGGTCGACATCCCAACACATAAACCCCGCGGCGCAGGTGTCCTTCCCGCTCACACTACTCCCGACAACGCTACACGGGTCTTCGAGCATCCCATCGCCCATAAGGTCGAAGCACCCGAGGTTGTTCCACGCACCTCCACCATCGTCCGCATAGGGCATACACTTTTGCCCTTCGGGGCAGTCGTTAGTATACGTGTCACACTCAGGGTCGATGTGGCCATCGGGTGGTGTCACAAACGGATCTGGTTCAGAGGTCGATGTGTCTGACTCCGTTTCAGACGCCGAGTTCGAGCCCTCGGTCGAGGTGCTCGATGATTCGCTGCCAGAGCTCGTTGCGGTTGTCGAGCTGGTGTGGCCAGAAGTCGAGCTAGAGCCCCCCGTGCTGTCTTCGGTCGCCCCGCTTCCCCCCGTGGTTGCCGGCGTGCCTGTGCAGGCTGGCAATGCCAGCACCAGACATAAGATGTATTTGCACTTTTTCATGGCACGCTCCTTTACACTCACGGCATCACCCCGCAAAACCCTGCATTGGGCCACACCTGCGACTGTTCCCAGACGGGGCGGCAGGTCGCCTCGGGGTTTTCGCAGGCGGGGTTGTCGAGTTCGCAAAATGGTGCACAACAATATTCGGACATACAATCGGGCACGAGCTGTCCTTGCATGCAGGCGAGCCCTGGTTGGCAGCCGTTGATGAATTCGCAGGGGTCGCCCGCGAGTCCTTCACCTTCGGCGACCGACACCGGCGCACACGAGTAGGAGTTGTTGGCGGGGTAGCAACCCTCGCCTTCCTGGCAGTCTTGCAAAATCGGTGAGCAGGGAAACAGACACAGGGCGAGCACGTCGGGCTCGCTGGCGGCGATACACTCGTATCCCTCCTGCTCGCAGTAGAGATTTTCTGTGGTCCCCTTGCAAAACGCGACGCACTCGCCCATGAGGGTTTCGGGGTCGACGTTCCAACACATATGTCCCGGGGCACAGGTATCCATGCCGCTGACGCCGTTGTCGACCACAGAGCATGGCTCTTCGGCCATGCCGTCACCCATGATGTCGAAGCACTCGACCGCGTTCCAGGCACTGCCTCCGTCGTTGGCGTAGGGCATGCACTTTTGCCCCTCGGGGCACTCACCTTCAAGCAAAATGCTCGTGCACCCCGGCTCCCCCATGTCGGGGTTGGACACAAAGTCGATCGTGGTTGAGCCTTCGGTGGTGCCCGCGGTCGAATCGCTACCGCCGGTTTCGCTGCTGTCGCTTGTTTCGCTCGAAGTACCCTCACCCATGGTGCCGGTGTTGGTTGCTTCGCTCGTTTGTGAGGTCGTCGACGACTCTCCGGCAGTCGCTGTGCCCGAGCCATCACCCGAACTGTTGGTTGCCGTTGCCTCAGAGGTTGTTGCTGGCTGGCCGCCACAACCCACCAACAGCAGGGCTAGCATGTATCCGCATCTATTTTGTCGATATCGGTTCATCGCTCGTACCTCCGTCGGTTACCCTGGCAGTGCACACACACCGTAGTCGACCTCCCACGGGTCGGGCATCTCAAACAGCCCGGTACACTCGGTCCCCGGAGGTTCGCACATGGGGTCGCTCAAATCACAAAAAGGCGCGCAGCAACCCGGACTTTCGCAGCCGGGGACGCTTTGCCCCTGCAGGCACATCAGGCCGGGCTGGCAACCGTTGATATATTCGCAAGGCTGGCCGGCGTTGCCCTGATCGTCGGGGAGCTCCACGGGCACGCACACAGTCGTGTCGTTGTTGGGGTAACAGGCGAGCCCGTCTGCGCAATCCTGGGAGAGCACATCACAGGTCGGTAGACACAGGGCGAGTGGTCCGTTGCCGGAAAGTATACATTCGCTCATCGGTTGGGCGCAGGTTGGGTCTTCGGGCGAACCTTCACAAAAGGCCACACATGAACCCATCAGGGTTTCGTTGTCGACGTACCAGCACATATGTCCTGGGGCACAGGTATCGTGCCCACTCACGGCGCTGTCGATGGCGGTACACGGCTCCCCGCTGGTGGCATCGCCCATCACATCAAAGCAGCCGAGGGCATTCCAAGTGTTGCTGTTGTCGGCGGCGTAGGGCATGCACTTTTGTCCCTCGGGACAGTTGTCGTCAAACAGGTCACAGGTGACAGGCTCACCCATGTCCGGCTCGATCAAAATCGGGTCGCCCGTTGGCTCGGCGGTGGTCGAAGCCGTGGTATCGGGTCCCTCGGTCGTCGGCTCGCTGGTGTCTGTGGTTGTTGTTCCTTCGCTTGTCGGCCCATCGGTGGTGGTGTCTTCGCCCGTGGTTGTGGTCTCGCCCGCGGTCGCGGTTTCGCTGGTTTGCGAACTCGACTTGCCGCCAGAACAGGCGCACAGGCTGGTGGCGAGCACCAAAGACACGGTGAAATATGTTTGCGGTTTCATGTTTGGTCTGCTTTCGGCTCGGCGGTTGATAACCGCTCAAAGTTAGGTGGCCATACAAATACCAAAGTTTTCCTCGCCGGGCTCGGGGTTGTCCAACAGCGGTACACATTCGGTCCCCGGCGTATTGCACACCGGGTTGTCGAGGTCGCAATAGGGTGCGCAGCAATAGGCACCGTCGCACATGGGCCAGTTCCCCATACAAACAAGCCCGGGCTGACATTGGTTGATAAAGTTACAGGGCTCACCTTCGAGCCCCTCACCCTCCATGACCCCAACCGGCTGGCACAGCAGACGATTGGTATTTTCCTCGTGGTAGCAACCAAACCCCGGCTCGCAGTCTTGAACCAACACATCGCAGCGTTGCAGGCACATAATCAAGATGGCATCGGCATACACGACACACGAAGTCCCCTCGGGTGCGCACATCAGATCTTCCCAACTTCCCGAGCAAAATGCCGTGCAGGTACCCTCCTGCGTGTCGGGGTCGTAGTTCCAACACATGTGTCCCTGTGCACAGGTATCGGCGCCATCGAGCGGGCTACCGTTGTAAGTGCATGCTTCGCCATGAACCGCCTCGCCCATGACATCGACACACTTCAGGGCGTTGTAGGTAGCGCCGCCGTCGTTGTTGTAGGGCATACACTTTTGGCCCGCGGGGCAGGTGCTCGGATCGAGGATGTCGCAGGCGTAGTCGTCGGAAAGGTCGACGTTGCCGATAAACGTGCTCGTGGTCGAGGTCGACTCGGTGGTGTCTTCGGTTGTCGCGTCGGTTTGGGTGGAGCCCTCGGTGTCGAGGGTGGTCGACTCGGAAGTCTCGGTCTCGTCAGAATCAGCCGTTGACTCGCCGGTCGGAGCTGCGGTTGTCGGAGCTACCGTCGTGCTGGTGTTGCCCGCGGTGGTACTGGTGTTGCCGTCGCTTGTCGATGGGCCGGGGGTGTTGTTGCAACCTGCGAAGCCGATGAACATGTATAAACATGCATGTCGATAGAACTGAGTCATTGTTTTCTCTACGTTTGTAGGCACAGGCCGACATGGTCGAGCCAGGGTTGGAGTTGGGAGCCCACGGCAACGCACTCGGTCTCGGGGGGGCAACTCGGATTGTCGAGGTTGCAGTGCGGCGCACAACAATCACTCGCTTGGCAACCGGGCCAGTAGACATTGCTGATACAAGCTAGGCCCGGCTCACAGGCTAGTAAATTATCGCAGGGCTGCCCCTGGGACACGCTCCCGTCGGACGCAGATGTGACGTAACAGGCGGTCACGCCAAAGTCGGCGTAACATGTATCACCCGGGTCGAAACAGTCTTGAAGCAACGGGTCGCAGCCCTGCAGACAAACTGTGAACAAACCGTCGGCCACCAGCGGGCAGTAGGTGTACGGCCGGTTACAAGATGGCTCGCTGGGCGTGCCTGAGCAAAACTCGTGGCAGTGCCCCAGCTCAGTCTGGGGATCGACACTAAAACAAAAATGTCCGCGCCCACAGTCATCGATGCCGTCGAGGTGGTCACCGAAATTCGTACAGTCTTCGCCGTATGTACCATCACCGAGCAACTCGACACAGCGAAAGGTTGTCCACACCGGACCACCATCGCTGGCGTAGGGCATACATTTTTGTCCCTCGGGACAGGTGTCGGCGTAGGTGGTGCACTCAGGTGGCACAAAACCATGGTCGGGATCCATGACGAACGGACTGTCGGTCAGTTCGCCGATTGTCCCGCTTGTCGGCTCCGTTGTCGTCGGCTCCGTTGTCGTCGGCTCCGTTGTCGACACGCCGGTTGCAGTGGTTTCACCACCCGCTGTGCTCGTGTCGCCGGCGGAGTTTGAATCACTTGACTCCGAGTTTGTTGTACATGCACCGATAACAAGCACAAAGGTGAGCAAGTGGGCTTTCTTGCACACCATGTAGCCGCCCCTGACTTCCAGCCGTCGAGCCATGACTTTTCCGTCACAAGCGATGTCGGCAGAGTAGGACACCTAACGAGGATACAGGATTGTTTTAAAAATTAGTTATTTAAAACTAAAATTCCAAATTATCTGCTACAGTCAGACCCGTCTTTACCTAGCGGCCGGAGCGCATTCAAGCTTGTGTTGCAAAGCCGGCTTGACTCAATCGGCGCGGTATCACAACCCGTAAACTCCCGGGCGATACCTCGATATCCAGCGGAGTCTCGCCCACGAGGTCCCCGTCGACTTGGGCCGGCTGGGCCGGCGTTGCTGCGATATGAATCCGCGATCCTCGGGTATGGGCGATCGAGGCATCGCCCGACTGATCGAATGGGGGTGGCACCTGCTCCTGACCCCGCTTCGTAAGCACCGAGCGAACGCTTTCAAGATCGGCGCGGCGGATGAGTAGAACATCGGCAAGCCCATCGAAGGGTGATATCTCGCCCGGGAGGCGAAGACCAGCTCGACCGATCTGGGCGATGTTCGAGACAATGCAGGCCAGCCCTTTCACGCGGTACGAGTGGTCGTCGACTGTAACTTCAAAGTCTACGGCCGTGGCAGTTGCGGCCTGTTCGATCGCCGACATCGCGTAGGCAAGCCACCCCAACTTGTCCTTTTTTGCCCGGGATGTTTGACCGATCATCCGCGCATCGGCCCCAATCCCCACGCGTACTAACCCGTGGCGAGAACCGACGCGAAGGGTGTCGACGCATGTCGTGTCGACAGTGTGTGCAAAAGCCAGCTCGGCAGCAGTGCTCAGATCATCGGGAACGCCCAAGGCCTGTGCGAACACATTGTTTGTTCCCCCGGGGAGCACCGCCAACGTGACATCGCTACCGGCGAGGCCCTCGGCTGCGCTCGAGACGGTTCCATCGCCACCATACACGACAACCCGATCGACACCGCGAGAGGCTGCATCGCGAGCGAGTTCGGCTGCGCTACTTGTGGGTGTTGTGACTGCGAACTCCCACGAAATGTCGCGCCTGTTCACCAGGATGCGGTTGACAATTCCCAGAACCGGCTCGTCGACCCCAGCCGCTGGATTGATCAAAACTTGTACCTTCATCACGAGCACCTCATGTTGGGAAGGCAACCTCGGTGGTTGCCTATTGGGTAGACTTGTTGTGGATCTGACCTACTGGTTCGGCTCACCGGCAAACTTCACCTGGGCGGCGTTTTTACAGTTGAGGTAGCACGTATGCATGTTGGTCGTGCGTGACGTATCTGCATCGCAGGTGCTCGCGCAGGTACGGAAGTCTTCAAGCGCGGCGTCGTACTTGGTCTTGTCGGGCTGCGGCTCGATCGAAGAATACGCAGTCTTGGCCGCGGCCCCGCAGTTGAGTTTGCAGGTCTCTAAGTTGTCGCCGCTGTGCTTGACGTGGCACTCGGAGTGACAGTCGGAGTATTGGGTGAGGGCTGCGTTGACACTCGTCGGAGGCTCCACAACGGTTTGCTCTCCGGCGGCCGGGGTCTGTGGCGAAGCCTTGGCACCTGCCTGTTTGTCTGTGGGTTTGGCTTTGTTGTCGAGCGCATCATCGCAGGCGGGTGCGGCAAAGCTGATGAGTGCTGCACTCAACAGTAGGGTGATTGAACGGTAAAACTGATGCATAAAAATCCTTTGTGTTGATGGGTGTTCCCTCGCCCGCGGGGCAAACCGTCGCGGACGAGGACCAGGTTGTTGGTCGAATCGTGATTGGCCGATTACCGGGGTGTGGCACCGACGATCAGGGAAATCACGGCCATAAATAGGAACACGTAGAAGAGAATCTCGGCGATCTCAACACCCGCGCTAGCGATGCCGCTAAAGCCGAACACCGCAGCGACGAGCGCAAAGATGAAAAATGTAATGGTCCATTTTAGGATGGTCGTCATAGCTGTCCTTTCTTGTCTTGAGACGGGCCTGGAGCGGTTGTTGGGGGCTGGGCGCGGGCTCGGGCGTTACCCGTGCTCCTGGCGTTTAGAAAACTCGCGCTTGCCCATGCTTGTTGCCAACCAACACTGCACGATCGGCACCAGACACCCAAACCTACAAAATTTCAGGACAAAGCCAGGCCAGGCCCGTTCGCGGCAACTCGTGTGGGCGTGTCGATTCGTAGCGGCGTGCCAATCTGCGTCATCACCCGGAGCCCTGAGAATAAATGAATCTACATCGAAAATGATAGTAGGCTGCTGCGACAACCCAGGTGTATACACAAATAAAATCGAGCGAGCCCACACAGCTCATGAACTCGCTCGCCGCGGTGACAGTTTCACGCCCAAGCAGCTTCACGCCCAAGCGAGCGAGAGCGAGATAGAGTCACGCGTGCGCGTGTGTCAGCCGTCGCCCGCTTCCGTCGCTTCGACCAGAACTTGGTCACCCGGCAGCCCGAAGGAACGGGGTCCAAGCGAGCGTGGTAAAGCCCCTACGCTCCGTAGAACCACGAGTTACTCGAGCTGCTCGGGCTGCTCGGGGCCCTGTCTGTCCGTCTTGGGGAGGTTCTTCTTGATGCCGAACCGCAAAGCAATCGGATGCGTGCAACGAGTGTGCTTGCACGGCACAGCGTGACATCTTGACACTGCGACTGACGGGTGTGCAGGTGTGTCACACCGCGTCAGATCGATACTGTGCCACCTAGCACACCACATGGGAGCCCATTCTACTTGTATGTTTTTATTACATTTTTAAAGAGGCTTAAAACTTGCTTGTTTTATAAAACGAGAACCAATGCTCACCAACCCCTCACCAGAAAGGACTTCAATGTTTACCGCACTCCTAACCGCCGCCCTCATCAGTATCGACCCTGTCACAGCCGTCGCCACAGAAGCTGCGACCCCGCCGGACTCGATCTCAGTTGATGAATGTACAAATACTTGCCTGAGCTCCCTCGAAGACGAAAGCGCTGCCCTGCAGTGCTACGTGCAGTGCCTGGTGATGGCACCCGAGCAGACGGACAAGACCCCTGTCGATGCGCCCGACTGGATGCCGATGAACGATGAAGCTCCCCCCCACCCCGTCGACCACAGCTTTTGCCTCGACGCCTGCGAGGAAACATCCGAGACAGCGAATGCCCTTGCAACCTGCCGTCTCAACTGCGCGAACACATGGTCGGTGCTGACCACCGAACCCGCCAACTGCCAGGGAGAAGACGCGGATCAATTTTCCGAGCTGTGCGCCGACCCAATGACTTCGGCCTGTGAGCGCGGCTGCTTTGTCAACTCCGTGACCTGCACCGAAGCGTGTGCCGAGGCCGAAGACGACAAACGACCCACGGACATCGCCAGTTGCGAACTACGCTGCCGCAACCTCGCAGACATGTGCCGCAACTCGTGCGAGACCGACAACCCCGATGCGTTCACCACGATCGACGAACCCGGCTGCTAACACCGACGCCGGTCATCGATGTATCAACACATATTCAACGCACCGTGGACCTGGCATGACTGTTGCAACTGTTTATTCATAACTTTGAACCACGCTCGATAGCCGAGCCCCAACCTTCGAAAGGAGATGCCTAAACCACTATGCGAATTACTCCAACCCAAATCATCACCACCCTTGCTTGCTCCCTACTCATCGGCACCGCGTGCGACACACCAAACGCAGACGAACAAGCCCCGTTGCACGTACATGTATCCGGGGTCGATGACCAGCAGGTTGAGCCCGAGCAACTTGATTTCATCCGTTACCGCCTGATCAACCAAACTTCACAGGACGCTGACGACCAACTCTCGGCGACTGAACCGTCGGACGCATTTTGTATCGATGCCGAGTGCCTCGAGTGGGTCATCGACACTGATGAGCCAGGCCTCGTCGCCATTGAAGCCTCATACTGCGGTCACCTACAAACCAAGACCGTCGCGGTCAACTCCGCCACAGGCAGCGACACGATCGCCGCCAAAGATATCACGATTTCATTCGACCCCGCACGCTGCCAGGACGCCGGCAATGAGCTGGCCACATCCCCACAAGACGACACCGATTTACAGGCAGATGGACTCGACACCGTCTGCGACCTGTCGGCACGCCCATCGGCCTATGTCTACACGGCCCGACGCTACGGGGATTTTCTAAAGCTTGAACCTGTCGACGACGTCTGGATGCAGTACATCGCTGATGGCGAGGTCGTGACCGACTCTGGCCGCTGTGTCGATCAAACCGAAGACGGGTGCGTCGCCTGGTCTGTCGGTTGGGAACAACCTGGGCGCATCGAAGTGTTCACCGAATGGTGTGACACCGAGGTCCGCAAAACCGTATTTGTTCCCGAAACCGACGACGGGTGCCATGTCGAAACCCAGTACATCACACTTTTACTAGAAACGACCGGCTGCCTATCCGCAGATACGAGTGAAGAGCCACTGCCGGAAGAGTTGAACGAGTAGTATGCCCGGCGGCCAATAGCCACCCGTACCGCACGCAACTATCACAAACACACATCCAACCAAACACCAAAGGAACCCCATGAAAACCCTAAAAAGAATCATTTTCCCCACCGTCTCTGACCTGATGACAGAGGCCCCGATGACCATCGGTGTGGGTCTGAGCATCGCCGATGCCCACGAGCGCATGTATCTCAACAATATCCACCACCTCGTGGTCGTCGACAAACAACGCATTGTCGGTACTCTCAGTACGCGACAGATCTATCTGTTGTCATCCCTCAGCCTGCTCGACCCGAAGCAAATTCGCGTTGCCTCGGCCATGACAAAGCCGTACCTGTGCACCCCCGAAACACCGCTGATTGAAGTGGCCCACACCATGGAAGCCAATCGCAATGAGTGTGTCGTAGCTGTTGATGGCGGCCATGCTGCCGGAATCCTGACGACAACCGACATCCTCCGCGCGCTCCGGACGATGTTGCTCGGTATCGAAGTCGCCCCCCAGGTCGAACCGACACACCAACCAGACTTGCCGCAGGAGCGCCAGAAGATTCCACATCACACGCGTCTGGCCGACAGTGCACCAAAAAGTGCTAACGGGCGTGCGCTCGGTGGCGCAATGAACATCAGTCTGCCCACCAACTAATCGTCTGGCCCGTACCCCCAATCACAATAGTAAGGAGTTTTAAACCTTGAGCATTTTTATGAGATGGACACTCGTTTTCCTCGTAGTCGCGCTTATTGCCGCCGTACTCGGATTTGGTGGAATCGCAGGTGCCAGCGTCGGGATCGCAAAAATTCTGTTCTTTGTCTTCCTCGCCGTCGCCGTGATTTCTGGCGTGCTTACCCTACTGAGTAAGTAGTGTGCTCGCCGACAGTCACCAAACTACGATGAACACCAACCCGACAAACAACCCCAACCCCCCAAGGAGACAACAACCCAACATGGACAACACAGATATGAACACCACCGACAAACACGACCCGAAAACTTCGCAAGACAAACCGAATGCCGTCGAAATCGATTGGACAGACCTTTCCCCGACAGAGCTCGACAACACAGATGAGCAAATGGACCTGCGCGAGCGCGTCGTCCATCTGTTTGAGGACTCCCGCGCAAAGCTCCAAAGCCTGTCAGCAACTGTCCGCGAACACGCAGCCGAAAGCCTGAGCTTTCACTCTGTCGAAGAGAAATACAGCCACCTCCAACAGATGATTCGTTCATTTGAAACAGGGATGCTGATTACCCTTGGACAGGGCGACAAACCCCGGGGACGCCCGATGCTCATCGCCGACGTACAGGGACACGATGATACCCTCGTCCTGTGGTTCGTCTCGCGCCGGACAAGCCAGAAGGTCGAAGAAATCGAGTCTGAGTCCTACGCCTCAGTCGCGTTCCAAGACGGCGGCCGATACCTGTCCGTCACCGGCCGGGCACGCACCGTCGAAGATAAACACAAGATCAAGCTGTTGTGGCAAAGCTCGTGGGACCCATGGTTCGAAGGCGGCGCCAACTCAGCCGACGCAGTTCTACTCCGGGTCCAGGTCCAAGAAGCTGAATACTGGGACAGGTCAGGCCTTCTGCGCGCACAAGTTGTGTACAACGTGGCACGTGCCCTGATCGCGGGAAGTACAAAAGACGAGACGGATTCGGGCAATACCGTCACCGACAACCGCGAATACGGCCGACTCGCGTTCACGTGTGGGTAGGGAGAGCCCTAAGTCGCCCACGCGTTTCATCGCAAAGCTAGCTACTTCGGCCCAACAATCCGACCAGCCCAGCGAGCCACGGCCGTTCGCAAGTCGTCGAAGTAGCTGTAGCTCACCGGCACCACGACCAACGTCAAAATCGTTGCCGTGGCCATGCCACCGACCAGTGTTTTGCCGAAAGGTCCGTACTCCAGCCCTTCTCCAGTTGGCGTCGAAAAAGCTAGCGGAATCATCCCGCCGATTGTTGTGAGGGCCGTCATCATGATGGGCCGAAAGCGTTGCATGCCCGCCTGGATGATTGCTTTGTCCCGTGGCAGGCCTTGGCGGCGGGCGCTGTTGATGAAGTCGACCAAGACGATGCCGTTGTTGACGACAACGCCTAACAGCAGCAGTACACCGATGCCTGCGAGGGGGTCCATGGTTGAACCTGTGGCCCACAAAAACCACCATACGCCCACGAAGGAAAGGGGGATGGAGGGCAGGACGCTCAGCGGCAGGACGAACGACTCAAACAAAAATCCCATCAATAGGAAGATGAAGACCGTCGAGAGAGCAGCTGCTCCCATGAGGTCTTTTTGCGTACTTTCGACTTCTCGGGCCTCGTGGTCAGCGTCGAAGCTGATCCCGCTCGGTAGCTTGTAGTTGGCGATGAACTTGCGCAGCAACGCCATGGTCTTCTCGCGGTCCTCCTGCTCAAGCTCTAGGCGGATGAGCGAGGCGACACGCTTGTTGTTGCGGACCAACGAGCGCTCTCCCTTACGCACACTGGTGCCGGTGAGGACTTTGATTGGAATCGCAGCCCCCTGTTGGGTTGGAACCTTGAACTCGAGCAGTTGATCGAGCTGCTCGCGGTCTTCCTTGCGATAGCGGATCCAGACGTTGATTTCGCGATCCTCAATGTCGCTGCGAAACCGCGGCAGAGGCTGGCCGCGAATGGCGTAACCGACGGTGTTGCCGACCATGCCTGCGCTGATGCCAAAGCGTTCGCTCACGGTGCGGTCGATCTCGAGAGCGAGCTCGTCGCGGCGGGTTGTGTCGGTACCGCGGTTTTGCAGGCCGATCACCCCGGGTTGTTGCAACAGCAAGTTTTCCAGGTCCTCCTTGGCCTCCTGCACCGAGCTGTGGTCGTCGCCGTAGAGCGAGACGACAAACGTCGACTCCTGGCCGCCATCGCTGGTGCCGAAACGAGCCTGCTTGGTCCAACCTGGCCGCGAGGGCAGGCGGTCGAAGATCTCCTGTCGGACCTCGGCAAACGGGCGCTCGCCAGGGACGGGCTTGTCGAAAAACACCTGGACCTGGCCGAAGGTTGCATCGAACCCGATGTACTGACCGGTGCTGCGGTACTCCTTGCGCATGCCGGCAAGTTCAGCCTCGACGCCGCGGAAAAACTCCTCGGCTTCTTCGAGCGTGGTGTCGCCGGGCATCGAGTAATAGACCTGGAAGTTGCGTGACCCCATGTCGTTGCCGGCGACAAACGAAACTGCGCTCATGGGCCCGGCCACGGTTGCGCCGAAGATCAGCATGGATGCAAATACAACGTCGAAGCGGCGCTTGAGACTGAGGCGGATCAGGCGGCCGTACCAACGGTTGAGGCGACCGACAGTGGCTTCGTAGACCCAGGTGAGCTTGCGTTTCCACCAGGCATCGAGCTTTAAAATCCGCTTGACCCACGGGCCGTGCTCACGCTTCTTGCGACGCCCAGCCGCGAGCGTGCCGGCGACGGGCACGAGTACGAGGGCGACAAACAGGCTGGCGAGCAGCGACACGCACACCGGCGTGACCATGCGGATCATGAAGAACTGGGTGGGTCCCGAGCTCAACAGTGCTGCCGGGGCAAACACGACCATGGTCGTGAGCGTGGCCAGGGTGATCGGCAGGGCGACTTCGCTGGCCCCGTGCAGGGCCGCGGCAAACCGCCCGACCCCGCGCTCTTGGTAGCGCTCGATGTTTTCGGCGACGACGACCGAGTTGTCGACCACAAGGCCAATACAGATCATCAAGCCCAGCAGCGACACCAGGTTGACCGACTGCCCGGCAAAATACATGACCGGTAGCGACAAGAAGATCGACAGGGGAATCGAGGCGGCGATGATGATGGTGAGCCGCAGCCGGCGTAAGAACATCAACAACACGACCACCGCGAGCAGGCCCCCCTGCAGGCCCGAGTCCACGACCTGGTCGAGGCTGAAGCGGATCATGTCGCCCTGCAGGAAAATCGGCTCGATGTCGAAGCCGTGGAGCGCCGGATCTTTGCTGGCCTCGGCGACAGCTTCGCGCAGGCGGTCGCAGACATCGACGGTGTTGGCCTGCGACTCCTTGAGGATAAACATGACCATCGACGGGCGGCCGTTGAACCGGTCGATCCGCTCGCGATCGGGGCGTTCGTAAATGACGTCGGCGATGTCGCCAAGGCGAATATCGTTGGGACCGACGACGGTGTTTTCGAGTTCGTCGACGGTTTGATAGGTCGCCAGCGACCGCACCACAAACTTGCCGTTGGGGTCGCGGATGCTGCCACTGGCCAGGTTGAAATTGCTTTGGCCCAAGTCCTGGGCGATCTGAAAAATGTTGAGACCGGCGGCCTCGGCCAGCGCCCGATTGATCTCGATGCGAATCTCGCGGTCCTCCTGGCCCCACAGATTGACGATGCCGACGCCCTCGATGCGCTCGACCGCCCGCACCAGGTGTTTGGAAATCTTGTCCTGGGGTTGCTCGACCGACGGATCCCAGGTGATGCCGTAAAAGCCCACGGGCAAGCCTGCGGCCGAGGCTTTGTTGATCTGGACCTCGCGGACATCGTCGGGCAGATCGGGGCGCACCCGGGCAACGCGGTCGCGAACTTCGCGATAGGCGACGTCCATGTCGACATCGGCATCAAACACCAGCGAGACACTGGCGCGGTCAGCCCGTGACGAGGCATTGAGCTCGTCGATCCCCGGGGTGGTCGAAAGTTCCTGTTCGAGCGGACGCGTAATCCGATCTTCGACATCCTGGGCGGTGGCGTTGCTGTAGGGTACTTGCACCTGCATGAAAGGTGGCGAGAACCCCGAGGGAATCAGCTCGAGCGGGATGTTGATAAGCGCGACAATGCCAATGACGATGGCGCTGAGCAGGGTCATCAACATGGTGATCGGCCGCATCAGCGAAGTGCGGACGATGGCGTTGTCGCGGACAAACCGATGGGTGTCGCGCTCCTCCATGATGATGGCTCCTTAGCTCTGCCCCGAAGTCGGGTCGTTGGGGTCGCGGCGGAGGTTGGGGATGACGACGTCACCGCCCAACGCTTCCTGTCCGATCGTACTGGTCGGCTGGTCTGTTGGACCCGCTTTTGTGGCGTCGATGTTTCCGTTGCGGCCAAGACTGCCACCATCGTCGACGGTTACTTCGAGTGGGGGCTCGACCTGCTGAACCGGCGGCTCGGGATCGTCGAGCGAAATCTCCGGTGCCAGTTGCTCGTTGGTCACCACCGCCAGGTCGTTGTGCAACAGCTCGTCGCGGGGAATGTCGTCGTCGCCAGTAAACCGGTCGAAACCGGCGTAGATGGTTGGAATGACGATGAGGGTGAGCAGGGTCGAGCAGGCCAATCCGGCGATCACGGTGATCGCCATCGGCATGCGGATCTCGGCGCCGTCACCTATCCCCAAGGCCATGGGTAACAGCCCGAGGACGGTCGTCATGGTCGTCATGAGGATCGGGCGCAGGCGGATCTTGCCGGCGAGTTCGAGCGCCTTTTCGGTGGTGTGGCCCCGTTGCTTGAGCTGGTTGACATAGTCGACCAACACGATCGCGTTGTTGACGACGATGCCGGCGAGCAAGATGGCGCCCAAAAACACCAGCACGCTCACCGGGATCCCGAGCAGCAACAGGGTAAAGATGACCCCGAGGCCAGCTAGGGGGATCGTCGCCAGGATGATGAGCGGGTACACCAGGCTCTCAAACTGCGAGGCCATGATGACGTAGACCAAAAAGATCGACAGGCCGAGGGCGAGGTAGAGCGACTGCGACGAGGTCTCCCACTCTTCGCTTTGCCCGGTGACCACAACTTCGACGCTGTCGGGCAGCTCGAGCTCTTTGAGCTTTTGCTGGATGAGGTCGACAGTGCTTCCGAGACCTGAGCCTTCGACATTGGCGGTGACAAGGCCGACGCGCTGCTGGTCGATCCGGCGAATTTCGTTGGGGCCGCGGCCGAGCGTGACTTCGGCGACCGCACTCAGTGGCACCGGCCGGGTCTGCCCGGGGTTGACCACGAGGTCTTTGAGTTCGTCGATCGATGCCTCGGTGATGCCCTGCAGGCGGACGCGCACTGGGATTTTGCGGTCTTTGCGGTTGTACTTGGTGGCCTCGAACCCCTGGACCTTGTTGCGCACAAGCTCGGCCACCGTGCGAATATTGAGGTTGTAGCGGGCGAGTGCATCGCGGTCGTAGACGATTTGGATCTCGGGGCTGCCGGGCAAAATCGACGACTTCACATCGCGTAGACCATCGACTTCCTCGAGTGTCGCCGCGACCGTGCGGGTGGCATCGCCAAGTTCCGCCAGCTCATAACCGCGAATCTCAACTTCGACCGGCTGGGTAAACGAAAACAGGACTGGACGTTTGACGTTGACGATCGCGTCGGGAAGCCGTTCGAGCATGGGCCGGACCACGGCCAACGCTTCGGACTCGGCGAGGCTGGTATCGACCTTTGGCCCCTGTGGTTGCGGCGCTTTTTTCTCGGCTTTTTGATCGCTGTCTGGCTGAATTTGCTGGTCTGCGCCGCCAGATTCTTGGGGAGGGCCGCGACGCCCAAACCGCATGCCGCGTTTACCCCCGCCGGGAGGCCCGCCGCGTGGGCCCGCCGACTCGTACGTGCGCGTCCGTTGGGTCGTCAGGGTAAAGCGAAGTCTCGTTGTGTGTTCGCCGCGATCACCCGACTCGGCACTGTCGCGCTCCGAGCCAATCGTCGTCACCAGGTTGCGAAGCCGCGGGACATCGTTGACCAACGCCTTTTCGATCGGCTCGATGGTCTCGTCGGTGACCTGCAACGGCGTCCCGACCGGCAGGCTGATTTCGGTGGTGAACTCGCCCTGGTGGAGCTCGGGAATCAGCTCGGTATCGAGTTTGCCGGCTGCCTGGAACATGGCGAAAAAGGCCGCAAACACGCCGGCGTAGACGATGAACTTGTTGCGAAGCGACCAGCGAATCATCCGCGGATAGAAGTTTTCGAGGCCCGACATGACTTTGTCGAACACCCACAAAAACGGGAAACAGACCTTGCCGAGTAGCCAGCCCACGCCCTTGCCCCCGCGGAACACGACCGTGAGCACCAGGCTCCAAAAGGTCGTGAGCAGCTTGCCGACAATCTCAAAGATCAGGTGGAGGCTGAACCGAATGAGGACGTAGAGCAGGGGGAAGATGAGCAGCAGCCAAAACTTGAGGCGTTTGAAGTCGCCGATGACTTCCCGAACCGACTGCCAATGGGCCCAGGTCGCAAGTAGCCCGCGAAGGACGCCGCGCTGGCGACCCTTTTTATCGACATCACTTTCGTCGCGGGCAAATCCCCGGCGCGAGGCCAACATCGGGATGAAAAAGAGTGCGACTGCGAGGGAGGCCAACAAACTGAAGACCACCGTCAAACCGAGGTCGCCAAACATCTGCCCGGCAATGCCCTCGACAAACACCATCGGAAAGAACACCGCGATCGAAGTCAGGGTTGACGACATCACCGCGGACCCGACTTCGGAGGTTCCCCGCATGGTCGCCCGGATCAGGTCATCGCCCTCTTCGCGACACCGGTGGATCGACTCGAGCACAACGATCGAGTTGTCGACCAACATGCCAATGCCCAGGGCAAGGCCGCCGAGCGACATGATGTTGAGGGTGACCCCGGCGAGGTTGAGCGGGGCAAACGTGATCAGCACCGAGATCGGAATCGCGACCGCGACAATCACCGTGGTCTTGAAATTGCGGAGGAACAAAAACAGGACGATGACTGCCAAAAGGCCGCCCGAGATGGCGGCGTTGCGGACCTCGGCGATGCTCGACTCGATAAAAAGTGAGCGGTCGGAGATCAGGTCGACGCGGGCCTCGTACTCCTTTTCCATGCGTGGAGAAACGACAGATTCGACGCGTTGGGCGACCTTTTTCGCCATTTCCACGATGTTGGCGTCGGCCTCTTTGTAGACCTCGATCTCAACGGCTTCACGCCCGCCGACCCGGGTGATGACATCGCGGTCTTTGAAGGCGGAACTTACATCGGCGATGTGCCGGAGTTTGATGTCACGGCCTTCGCGCGAGACGATCACGAGGTCGCGCATGTCCTCCAAGTCGCGAAACTCGTTGACCGTGCGCACGAGGTACTTGGTCCGACCATCGCGCATGCTGCCGCCGGCCAAGTTGATGTTCTCGGCCTGCAGCCGCGAGATCACGGTGGCGATGTCGATGCCCGTGCGCCGCAGGTTGTCCTCGTTGAGGAGGATCTGGATCTCTTCTTCTAAGCCGCCCTTGATCTTGACGGCTGCCACCCCCTCGACCGGCTCCAACAATCTTCGGATGTCGCGATCGGCGATCCGCCGCAGCGCCTTGAGACCGGTGATCCCCTCGTACCCATCTTCGGCATCGCCGGACAAACTCAGGGTCAAAACTGGATCTAACGTTGGATCAAACCGCAATATTAACGGCTGCTTGATTTCCTCTGGGAGCGCCGGTTTGACGGTATCGAGCTTTTCGAGCACGTCCTGGTTGGCGTCGTCCATGTCGGTGTCCCAGGCGAACTCCATGACGACGTCGCTGTAACCGGCCCGCGAAATCGACGAGATTCGCGTGAGGCCGGTGACGACTCCGAGAATTTCCTCGAGCGGTCGCGAGACATTGTTTTCGACTTCGGCCGGGGCTGCGCCTGGGTACTCGGTCCGCACGGTTAGCCGCGGGTACGAGATATCGGGCATCAAGTTGAGCGGCAGCAGGCGCACACTAAATGCGCCAAACACCATCACCGCTAAAAACACCATCAACACGGCGACGGGCCGGGTGGTGGTAAAGCGGAAGCGTTCCATCGAGCGGACCGCGGCCAACAGGCGCGAGCGCGACCCGGATACAGCGCCGGTCTCGGGCGACGGCGTGCTCACTTCTCACCCTTGCCGGCTTTGGCGTCGGCAACCTCTGGAGCTTTGCTGTCCTCGGCTGGCTTGTCCGACGGCATTTGCCCGTCCTCAAGCGGTTTGCCCTGGGTATCGACAAGGGTGATCAGCGCGTCGTTTTTGAGCCCGTTTTGCCCGGCGACCGCGATCACTTGGCCCGCTTCGAGGCCCGACAGCACTTCGACTTGGAGGTCGTTGTGGAGTCCGAGTTCAACCGGCGTGCGCTTGGCTTTGTCGCCGTCGACCACAAACACGTAGGTCTGCTCTTCATCGCGGACCACCGACGAGCGCGGGATCAACACGGCATCCTCGTGGCGTGCCGTGGTCAACGTGACTTCGGCGTACATACCCGGCAAAAACCCACCCGGACCGGCGAGCTCACTCGGCAGCGAAACCGTGACTTTGACGGTGCCAGTGCTGGCATCGACGATCGGGGCGATCCGCTGGACCTTGCCCTCACCCTTGCGCCCAGCCGCGGCCTTGCCCACAACCTTGGCGATTTGCCCAACTTTAATTTGGTCGAGTTCCCGCTCGGGCACGTACACGCGGGCGACGAGCGTATCGAAGTCGACGATCGAGAGTACCTGGGCACCGCTGGCGACAAACGAACCTTCGGTGACAACACGCTCGGTGATCGTCCCGGCAAACGGCGCGACCACCCGGGTGTTGCGAACATCGCGGTTGCGGTCGCGGACATCGAGCTTGGCCATCTCAAACGTGTCCTTGGCCCGGTCAAACTCCTCTTTGCCAATCACCTTGCTGTCGTAAAGCTGTTGCGCCCGCTGAAAATCGCGTTCGGCGGTATCGAGGGAGGTGTTGGCACGCACGAGCGAGCTCGCCTGGGCGTCGGCTTTGATCCGGGCGAGGCGCTGACCTTTTTTGACCTTGTCGCCCTCTTCAACTGTGAGGGAGAGGATCTTGCCCGTCGACTCGGCGTGGATCGTGGCTTGGCGCTCGGCTTCGATCGTACTGGCCGAGGAGATCGTCGCCAACATCAACCCCTTGGTGACCTTGCCTGGCACCACCGGCGTCGGCTTTTCTTCCTCTTCGCCGTCGGTATCACTACCGGTTCCCTCGGTCATTTGCGGCTTGGCCTGGACCTGACATCCGACCGCAAAAGCCCCCGACGAAACCAGCAATACGGCGGCCGTCAAAGCCCGGGGCGACCAACGGCGAAACCACAAGGAAATGCCAGTTACAGATGATTGGGGATCAATTGCGGCCATGACTATCGCCTCACAAATACTGGCGCGGGCATACCACGGATACGTCTGAATCGCAGCGCAGCAAATCTCCGCGAAAGCAATCGATATGCAGATCTTGGTAGGTTAGGCACATCGACGCTTCGACCGACGCAAACGACCAAACGCATGGCCGCGACCGGGGACAACGTCCAATGTGTCGGTGGGCTCCCGGTCTATCGAGTTCGTGGTCGAACAGCCGGTCATGGTTTCAACTCCGATGTGCGTTCACCGTCTCCGTGCGCGTGTGCGAGCTCAAGTCGACTGGCGCCCGTCGAGCAGGAGGTCGACCAACTGCAAAAACCCATCGGCCTCGGCATGTCGACACAAAAACTCGGGCATACGCGAAAACAACTCCGCGTGGCGAGCCACATCGGCCGTCCCGACCGTGAGCCCAAATGTCTCGCGGCGAAACAATCCGGCGTCGTTGAGCGAGTCGCCGATCGTCGCCACCTGTCCGGGTGCCACCCCCCACTCGTCAAACAGCTGCAACAGGCCAGCCCCCTTGTCGGGAATCGCCTGGGCGAGGTGGATGTGGACATTCGACCAAACCAGGTGGACCCCGGTGCCCGCGACCGCAGCCTGAAGCCGCAAAAGCTCCGGTTCATCGCGACCGTCGCGCTCGTAGGCGACATCACCAATTCGGCAAAAGTCATCACCCGTCACCCGCAACTTGGCCCCGTGGTCGCGGTTGAGTTGTTCGCCCACCCGCTTGAGCAAGGCCCGGTCGGTCGGGGCTTGCAGCCATCGCGGCGCCTGGTCGGGAACGATCTCGAGCAGTCCATTTTCGGCGACCCCTCGGGTGACGCCGGGCAAGTAGCGGCACAAACCCAAGACCTCTCCCGCCGGGCGTCCACTGATCGGGACAAACACAATCCCGGCCGAGGTCAGGGCAGCGATCGCGTCGACGACATCGGCAGCCAACTTCCCGCCGCGGGTCAGGGTCCCATCCACGTCGCTGGCGACCAGTGAAATCCCGCACACATCGGCCGGCGAAACCTCGGCGAGAGGTCGCATCGTCCGGGCGTGAGCGGCTGCAGATCGTTTCTCGGTTTTGCCTGTTGATTCCACTTTTAGCGACACATCTCCGTGGTAGGGTTGCGCCTGGGTACCACGATGCCGCTCGAACTGCAGCCTGGAGACACCTACGCCGGTAACATCCAGATCGAACGCGTCCTCGGCAAGGGTGCCTTCGCGGTCGTCTACAAAGTCGAGGTCCGCGGACACAAGGGTCCACTCGCCCTCAAACTCACCCGCGAGCCGGTCACCTCCAACGACCAGGCCCAGCGAGCCCTGCGGGAAATCACGATTCTCCGCAGCCTGACCAACCCACACGTGGTCCGCACCTTCCAATGTGGCCTGCGGCCCGATGGTCACGTCTACATGTTGATGGACTTTTTAGAGGGCAAGCCGCTCGGCGAGTGGCACAACTTCGAAAGTCCCCTACACCCCGCTCAAGCCATCACAATCGTCCATCAGGCATGTTTGGGGCTGGCCGAGCCGCACGCCAAGGGCATCGTCCACCGCGACGTCAAACCCGAAAACATCTTTGTTCAGGACAACGGCCATATCAAAGTTCTCGACTTTGGTTTGGCGCGTTCGTGGGACGGCTCGCCGGTGATCGGGCGCAACGCCACCCAGGCCCACATGGTCGTTGGGACACCTCACTACAGCCAGCCCGAGCAGCTCAAGACGCGCGTCCTCACCCCCGCCAGCGACGTGTATTCGCTCGGCACAATCCTCTACGAATTGCTGTCGGCGCACTCGCCGTTTCACCCGGACAAGACCCTCAAAGAGGTCCGCCAGGAGTTTCGCAAAACCCCCCTCAAGTGGCTGCGTGCCCACTCCAAGGATCCGGTTGTGCCGATTCAAAACCACTGCGGGCACCTGCCCCAGGCATTGATCGACGGCCTGCATCGCTCCCTCGACAAGGACCCGGAAAAACGCCAACAGGATGCCGGTGCATTTGCAAATACTTTAGGGGCCGTGCTCCATCGCGACTACGGCATCCCGGTTGCGGCAACGTTGCATCTACATCATCCCGAGGGACACGTCGAGCAACGCCTGTTCTTGCCGGGCAGCTATCGCATTGGCAGTGGTGAACGCTGCGAGATCCGGCTCGCCGCCAACGGCAAGATCAAACGCGTCCACGCTGTGCTCGAGTGGAGCGGGATTCCAACCCTCCCCTACCTGCGTCCGATCATTGGCGACGGCTCGATCCGCCTCAACAATGCCCCCGTCCGCAAGCCCGTCGACGTCAAACCGCGCGACTCGATCAGCGTCGGCCCCTACCGGATGTCGATCGTCCAGTAACTGCGGTGTGTACGCGGCATCAGGCACATTTCGCGGGATACACGTCCTGCGGTTGTAGAGTATGAGGGAACCCACACCATCCGCCGATCCGAGGCTACAAACCATGCAACGCGACAGCGACCCCACCTCCCGTTCAAAATTTTCTGGCATGGCTTTGACATCTGCACGGGCCTCGGGTAATCACCCGGCTCCGAATCGGGGCGTAGCGCAGCCTGGTAGCGCGTTCGGTTCGGGACCGAAAGGTCGGAGGTTCGAATCCTCTCGCCCCGATGAGCTCCCCTCGCAAACCACGAGGGGAGCTTTTCCATTTCTAAGCGCCAATCGAAGCCTTCGACTGCTCGCCCAAGCGGCGCTCGTCCTGGCCTTTACCGGCTGCGACACGCCCAAGCAAAAGAAGGTCTACAAACCCGGCGACGACAAACAGGGCCAGACCAACGGCGATCCATCGGGCGGCTCGACAACCACGGGGAGCGATCCGATTGTCGAGGTTGCGGCCGGTGGCACCCATGCCTGCGCCCGCCGAAAGTCCGGCTCGGTTGTCTGTTGGGGTGGCAACGAAAGCGGGCAACTCGGCGACGGCTCGCGGCGCGACCGGCCTGCCCCGGGCCCTGTCCAGGGTGTCTCCGGGGCCATCCAAGTTGTCTCGGGCCTGCGCCACAGCTGCGCCCTCATGGGCAATGGCCAGGTGATGTGTTGGGGCAGCAATCAAAGCGGGCAACTCGGCGACGGCCGCGGACGCCCGGGAGCGATGAGCCCACAGCCGACAGCGGTGCGCAACCTCCAAGATGCCGTCGCCATCGCCAGCGGCCGCGAGCATGTGTGTGCCGTGCGTCGGGCCGGTAGCGTGCTGTGCTGGGGCGCCAATCAAAAGGGGCAACTCGCCAGCACAGCCCGGCCGATGTTTGCCGCCCCCGCGATCGTGCGGGGGGTCAATGCCGCGGTCGAAGTCGCCGCCGGCGACCTCCACACATGTGCACGTACAAATAATGGCCAGGTCTTTTGCTGGGGCGACGGCAGCCAGGGCCAGCTCGGCGCCAGGGTGTCGAGTCGTCCCCAACCGGCACCTGTTCCCGGGGTCGCCGGTGCCAAACAGCTCGCCGCCGGTGCCAATCACACCTGTGCCCTCACAGGTGGCGGAAAGGTCAGCTGCTGGGGTCGCAACAACGCCGGGCAATCCGGTGCGACGCCGTCGAACTCGGTTGCGGCCACCCCGATTCCCGGGGTCAAGGGGGCATCACAGGTAAGCGCCGGCGAGGCCCACACCTGCACCCGGGCGCGAACCGGAGCTGTCCTGTGTTGGGGTCAAAATAGCGAAGGCCAGCTCGGTGACGGCTCACAAACCGATCGCCACAAACCGACTTCGGTCTCCGGGGTACGGGCGACCTCCCTGGCTGCCGGCCGGCAATTTACCTGCGCGGCCACCCAGGCTGGCGGCGTCAAGTGTTGGGGTAGCAACGAAGGCGGCAGCCTAGGCACCGGCAGTGCCGGCACCAAGACCCGGCTCGACGCCAGCAACATCCGCGGGCTCACCGAAGTCACCACCATCGCCTCGGGCGACCTGTTTTCGTGTGCGACTGCAAAAGGCACGGTCAGTTGCTGGGGCAACAACACCTTTGGCCAGCTCGGCGATGGCACCATCAGTATGCACCCCACGCCAACCCAGGTAGCTGGCCTCAAGGACATCCAGTCGATCGCCACTGGGCCGCTGCACGCCTGTGCCGTCGAGCGCCGCGGCGGGGTCAAATGTTGGGGCAACAACGACAGTGGGCAACTCGGCAACGGCAACAAAAAGTCGCAACGTCGGCCGGTCGCAGTTGCCGGGCTGCGCGATGCGATCGCCGTCGCAGCCGGCCAGGGCCATACCTGTGCCCTGCGCAAAACCGGCGCCGTGGTCTGCTGGGGGAAAAACCCAAGTGGTCAGCTCGGCGACGGCACAACCCAAGACCGGATCAAGCCAGCCGCGGTTGTCGGGTTGCGCAGTGCCAAGCAGATCGTCGCCGGCAACGACCACACCTGTGCCCTCACCGGCTCGACCGTGATGTGTTGGGGTAGCAACCTCAACGGCCAACTCGGCAACGCTGCCGGTGCGGCCCAACTCAAGCTTCCGTTTTCACGCCCGGTCCCGGTCACCAAGGTCAGCGATGCGGTCGAGTTGGTCGCCGGGGCCAACCACGCCTGCGCCCGGCGTTCGACCGGCCAGGTGTATTGCTGGGGCGCCGGAACCAAGGGACAGCTCGGGGCCGCAACCACCAACGACTGGACCTCCCGTGTCCCGGTACGCGGCATGAAGCAATCGACCAGCCTGGCCAGCGGTACACATCATGTATGCACACTAACTTCGAGCGGCATGATCTACTGCTGGGGCGACAACACCCACGGCCAGCTCGGCGACCGCGGCCGTCAGGGTCGCAGCGAGCCAACCCCTGGTCAACGTATTGCAGATGCAAGTAAAATTGCCGCGGGAGCTGGCCACACCTGTGTTTTGCGGCGAAACGGCCGGGTCATGTGTTGGGGCGACAACACCCACGGTCAGCTCGGCGACGGTTCGGTGTTGCAGACCAGCTCTCCGACGGATGTTGTCGACCTGCCCTAGCGGCCCGTCGCCTTGCTCACCATGGGTGGTCTTTTGGCCAGCTCTTGGTGAACGGGCGAACCCGTGGGACTAGGCCGGGCCCTCACACACAAACCGCGAGTTGCCACCGCAGTCCGAATCGCGCCAGCGGCTGTCATCGGTCTCGACGCAGTCCTCGCCCAACAGATCGTTGGGCTCCATCCATCCCCAGTCCTCAAACTCGAGCGCGGAGTCGTCAACCCATACCCAGGTACCTTCGTTGGCCTGGTCGGTCAGCCCTATCCACCAGTTGCCAAAGCCGACCGAGTCCTGCACGTACGAGTTCTCGGTTCCATCCTCGATCACAACTAAGTCGACCAGGGGGCCAAACCGGTCGGCACAAAAGTCTCGAGCGGCACCCCACTCGCGGCTATCACCACAAAAGAAGTACACACTGCCCTCAAACTGTCCCAGGCTGCAGCCCGCACACTGCCCGTTATCGCCAGAGAACTCGTTGACCACGCCATCACAGTCGTTGTCGAAGTCATCACAAACCTCGACGTGGTCGGGCGACATCACCTCAGCTCCGTCCCCCTTGTCCCGGCAATCGAGGGCGTTGTCGACATAGCCCTCGGGCTGGTCGCAGGACTCGGTCGGTGCATCGGGATCGCCAAAGCCATCGCCGTCGCTGTCTTCGTACCAAACAACTGGCTCACAGCCGGTGTCGGTGGTCGGGTCTTCTGTGGTCGGGTCTTCCGTCGTCGGGTCGTCCGTCGGATCTTCTGTGGTCGGGTCTTCTGTGGTGGGGTCTTCCGTCGTCGGGTCTTCCGTCGTCGGGTCTTCCGTCGTTGGGTCGCCGGTTGTCGGACCGTCCGTTGTCGGGCCGTCGGTCGTCGGGTCGGTCGACGACGCACTGTCTGAAGCGGTGCCGGTGGTGGCATCTGAACCACTGGTTTCGGTCGCGCTATCGCTATCCCCGGTTTCGCTGTCGCTCTCCGACCCCGAGTCTGAACCGGCCCCGGTCGCGGAACCGGAGCTGTCAAACGCACATGCGGTCGTCGTTGAAACGAGGGTGACCATGACGAACTTGGCAAGCAGCCGACGAGGTTGTACGCGCATCATTTCTCCACCCCGAGCGTATGCCATCTCAAGCTCGAATCCAAACACCAATGCGCGGGCGTAGGTCGCCACACTACCATGTAGTCACAACTGTTTGCGACAACCAGCGGGCGAAGGGCTGCGTCAACAACCCGTAACCATTGGAAACTACCGGACCTTTGGCCGGTGGTTCGGTGCATTTGCAACCGCGGGCAACCAACAAATTATCGCCGACATTGTCCGCAGACATCTACGTCTGCACCCCTTTCGGGTATGATGCCGGCGATGGGTACACTGGCTCGCCTCGCAATCCTGTCTGTCGGTTTGGTCCTCGCGTGCGACACCCCGCCGACAACCACCCCACCACCTGGACAAGTCGGTCAGCCGGGTCAGCCCGGAACCGTTGCAGGTACACCGCAACAGCCAGGTGCCTACACCCAGCCAGGCCAACCAGCACAACCCGGGCAACCCGCGGCCCAACCTGGGCAACCTGGGCAGCCCGCGGGCGGGACCAACCAGGCCAATCTCGCCGCCCCAACCTCCGCTGAAGAGGCCCACGTCTCGCGCTCGCTCGGGGTCGAAGGGGGCGTCATCATCTTTTGGCCGCGGATCATCCCCCGCGACATCGTCCCCGAAAACCGCGAGCTCGCCCGGGCGTTGCAGGCCCACGTCCGCACCGTGGTCGAGCGCAACCTCCCCGGTCGACCGATCGACTTCCGCCCCGAGCCCGAACGCGTGTGCCCACGCGGCGGCTGTAAGTCGATGACAATCGGCACCCTGATCTCCCGCCAAAACCAAGGGTGCCTGGTGCTTGCCCTGATCTCGCGCCCGGGTGAGTCGCCCACCAAGATCGTTCCGTGGGCCGGCGACGTCAATCTCAAAAGCGACACGGTCCCGTTTCGCGAGTACCCCGAAACCCAGATCACGGTGGCCGACTACCTCCCGTGTAACTCGCTGTTGACCAACCTCGATGCCCAGGAGCCGGCCGTCGCCGCGGCACTCAAGGCTGCGGCTCCGCCACTGCCTGCGCAGTAGCAGCCCGGCACTCGACAGTTTTCGCCAAAACCCGCACTATCCCGCGGTGCCTCCCCGCGCGAAGGTCGTTGTCCCGCAAAGCCTGATCCCCCACGTCCGTGCCGGTCACCCGTGGGTCTATGCAAATACACTAAAATTACCAGCGGCGCCCACCGGGTCGTTTGTCAACCTCACCGATCGCCGCGGGCAAAAACTCGCCACCGCCCTGTTCGACGCCGATTCACCGATCGTCCGGGTGGTCGCACTGGGCAAGCAAAACCCCGGGCCCGGGTTGTGGAACACCCGCCTGCGTGCGGCCTACGACCTGCGCCGCAGCCTGGTTCACCATGCAGATACAACTTGTTACCGGCTCGTCAACGGCGAGGGCGACCGTCTGCCGGGCGTTATCGTCGACCGCTATGGCGACTACCTGTGCATCAAACTCGACACTCCGGCGTGGTTTCCCCACCTTCGGGCCCTCGTTCAGGTGCTGACAACCCTCGTCCAACCGGCAGGAATCTACTTCAAGGGGCTCATCGGCGACCTCCCACAGCGGCTTTCGGGGCCCGAGTTCGACCCCACCCCGCGGGTGCTGGCCGGGCAAGCTCCGCCCGACCCGGTGTCGGTCCGCGAGTACGGGATGGTGATGTTGGCGTCGCTGCAACGCGGGCAAAAAACCGGGCTGTTTTTGGACCAGCGGGAAAACCGGGCACGGATCCGGTCGTTGAGCCACGGCCGGCGGGTCCTCAACCTGTTTAGCTACAACGGCGGATTTTCCCTGGCAGCAGCCGTCGGTGGGGCGATCGAAGTCACCAGTGTCGATGTTGCGGCTCCGGCCATTCAAGATGCCCAGGCGATCTTCGCCGCCAATAACTTCGACCCGGGTGCCCACCGGTTTGTCAGTGAAGATGTATTTACATTTTTAGCGGGAGAAACCACCCGCTACGACCTGGTCGTTTGCGATCCGCCCTCGTTTGTCCCGCGTAAGAGCGCGCGTGAACGGGGCCTAGCCGCCTATACCAAACTTCACCGGGCCGCCCTGCGGGCCGTCCGCCCTGGGGGTCTGCTCGCCGCCGCCTCGTGCTCGAGCCAGGTCAACATGGACGACTTTGTGGCCACGCTACACCGGGCCGCCGCCAAGGAGCACAAAACCCTGCGCGTGCTCGAGCGCCGCGAAAACCCGCCCGATCACCCCACGCCCCTACCGTTTTTTGAGGGCCGCTATCTCAAGTTTGTACTCGTCGTCGTCGACTGAGTCGGCGGGTGCAAGCTAGCAGTCCGTGGTTTTTCTCGCGCGTCGCCTCGCGCAAAGTTTATCGAGGACGCGTTTCGTGAACCGCAGTTGTGCTGGTGGTACTTCAAGTTTTGCGAGGCGCGTCCTCGGCAAAATCGACAAGTGAGGTGGCGTGTCGAGAAAATCCACGGGCTGCTACGCCGCGAGCGCCTTTTCGATTTCATCGACGAGCTGCATCGGTGACTTGCTGGGCGCAAACCGGGCAATCACCTTGCCGTCCCGACCAATCAAAAACTTGGTGAAGTTCCACTTGATCCCGCGGGTCCCCAAAAGCCCGCGAGCGTGCTCTTTGAGGTGGCGAAACAACGGGTGGGCGTCGGACCCGTTGACCTCGATCTTGGCGTGCATGGGAAAGCTGACGCCGTAGTTGAGCTGACAAAACTCGCCGATCTCCGTGGCGGTCCCGGGCTCCTGCTTGCCAAACTGGTTGCAGGGAAACCCCAAAATCGTCAGACCACGCTCGTGGTAGTTCTTGTACAGCTCTTCGAGTTCGGCGTACTGCGGTGTAAACCCGCATTTGCTAGCGGTGTTGACCACAAGCAAAACTTTGCCCCGGTAATCTTGGAGGCGCTTGCGCTCGCCGGTCAACGTTTCGACCTCAATGTCGTAAAGCTCGTCGCTCACCCACAGGTAATGGCACACATCGCGCCAGCCGACAATCCCCGCGGTGAGTCAGGTCGATGGTGACTTACCGGCGACGGGTGAGCTTTGGCGAGCACATACCTGACAGCCCCGATAGTGGCGCACAGCACCCTACGGTCGGTGCATTTGCAATGCTGCCGCGATGTCGTCTGTTAGACCTGATCGCCGCCGATTTCCCGGTACACACCGACCAAACACAGCATTGCTGCGGCGGCCAGCGGCATCCAAAAAATTGTCTGTGTCAGTGACTCGACCATGATTCACCCCGTCTACGTGCCAGACCTAAAAGCAAGTCCCGGGCCAACCAACTTTGTTGGGCCGAAGTTGCAACGCACGGCCGTGGCGATTGGTTTGCGTGGAATTGCCGGCTGAGTTGTCGCGACACACCCGGACATTTGGATCAAGGTCGGGGCACATCTGCCCGGGGCTTCGTCGTACACTGCGGCGGTGGAGCAAGTTGGCGAATACCTCATCAAGCGCCTCATCGGCGAGGGGGGCATGGGCAAGGTTTACGAGGCCGAAGAGCGGCTGAGCAAACGCAAGGTCGCCCTCAAAATCCTCCACCAAAACCTCGCTACCGACGACAACGGGCGGGCGCTTTTTATCAACGAGATGGGGATCCTCGCCCGCTTAGACCACCCCAATGTGGTTCGTTGTCTCGCGTGTATGGAACACGACGGCAAGCTGGTGATGGCCCTCGAATACCTCGAGGGGCAAACCCTGCGCGCCAAACTTTCGGGTGGGCGGTTGCAGTGGGACGAGGCTGTTGCCATCGCTACTGATGTCGCTCGTGGATTGGCGGCTGCCCACAAAGACCCGCCGATTATCCACCGCGACCTCAAGCCCGAGAACATCATGATCGGCCCCGACGGGCGGGCCAAGGTCATGGACTTTGGTGTCGCCAAAGTCTTGCAGTCGATGACGCGCCACACCACCCAAGCTGTCGGCACCTTGCAGTACATGAGCCCCGAGCAAATCGATGCGACCGGCCTCGACCCGCGCTCGGATTACTACTGCCTCGGGCTTGTCCTCTACGAAATGCTTGCAGGTACACCTCCGTTTCAGTCGGAGTCGCCCCGCGAGTTACTCAACTTGCAATGCACCGCCGAACCGCCGCCCCTGCCCGACGATGTTCGTCGTGGACTGCCGCGCGGTATCGAAAACCTGTTGTTTCGCCTGCTGCAAAAGTCGCCCGATGAACGCCCGGCCACGGCCCAAGAGATCCTCGATGTGTTTGAGGTCTTTGGCGCAGCCGACGGCTCGAGTGCCCAGGGAACGTCGACCGTTCCGCCAACCGGCAGCAGTCAAAACAACATCACCCAGGTGCCCGAGCTGTCGACCCCGCCGGCGCAACTCAACACCGTGCAACTGATGGCCCGCGCCCGCGAGCAGTCCAGCGAAGTCTCGCGCACCGCCGCGATCGCGGTTGTGGTTTCGATGTCGCTCCTCGCCGCCGTGGTGACCTATGTGATCCGGCTCGTCGGCAGCTAGCGCTAATGTGTCGCGATCTTCACAGGAGCAGCCGCGTGCGCTACAAACCCACCATGTCCGGCGCTCGCACATCCCTCCTCGCGTTGCTGACACTTTGCAGCCTGCCGCTCGTCGGTTGTGCTACCCCGGCCGACAAGGTCCTCGACGAAGTCGACGCCCGCGTGGTCGTGGAGTGCGATTGTTTTTACGACTCGCCAGGCTACGGGTACGAAACGGTCGCTGAGTGTGTCGACGATCGCACCCTGTCCGAGTCGGAGCGCGGCTGTGTCGATGGTCTATACCGCGAAGAGACCCAAGCCCTCGAGGCCCACCTCGAGTGTCGGCTCGACGTCGAACAACGCCTCACCGAGTGTGTCAGCATGCTTTCCTGCACCGACTTTATCGGCCTTGGGGAATGCATCGGAAACTACACCGAGGGCGTCAACGACTGCCCCCAACCGCCGGGCGACGTCTTTGTGAAGTTCAACAACTGCTTCAACTAGCTCGCCGTTCGGCTGACATTGCGCCTCGTCCAATAGCCAGAAGCCCCGGGCTAGCCGCCGGCAAACAGCGATTTGCGAGCGAGCGTAGGTTCGCCCGCGACAACGACCTGCTGGATTGCGTATGATGGCAGGGCTGTGTCTGTACGTGTAGCCACAACCTGTCTGCTTGGACTGCTTGCGGCCAGCTGTGCCAGCGAGCGGACCTTGACGACGCGTTGTGGCGACGGTGTCCACGAGCGTGGCGAGTTGTGCTTGGGCCCGCAGATCAAGGAATACACAGTCGACTTTGAGGTCCATGCCCTGCGCGTCGCCGACTTTACGGGCGATGACGTCGGCGACCTGTTGATCATGGGCGTCAACGAGGCAGGGATCACCGGCTCGCTATTTTTGGGCGATGGCGTCTCCCCCCTGCTCGAGCAGCGCGACCCGCTGGTATCGGGCTGTAGCGCCCACCCGGTAACCGGCAGCCTCAGTCCCGACGGCATTACCGACCTACTCGTTGCCGCCTGCGAGCCTGCGCTCATTGTGTTTCACGGCTCGTCGACCGGCGCGTTTGAGCTCGGTCCGGTGCTCGAAGTTCCGGCCGCAACCCGAACCTCGAGTCTGCGCGATCTCAACGGCGACGGGCTCGATGATTTGATTGTCCTTGGGGGCATGCCCGAAGAGACATCTTCACTCTCGGTCCTGCCCGGTCTCGGCGACGGAGCGTTTGGTCCGGGCGTGCGCACCGATCTCACTGGCGACCCGGGCTACAACCCCCGCGGAATGGCCCTGACCGACTTAGATGGCGACGGACTCACCGATGTCATCTTGATGCACGCCGAGCAAGCCGCGGGCCTCAAGGTCGCGCGCGGCCAGCCGGGCGGCACATTTGCTGCGCTCGAGCCGCTTGAAAGCGGTATCACCCCACGGGCCATGACGGTCGCCGACCTCGACGACGACGGCTGGGACGACATCCTTGTTGCAGATGCATCGACCGATCAGGTCGTCACCCTGCGTGGGAACGGCTCGGGCCTCACCCGCGGCGAGTCACTCGACGTCGCCCCGCTGCGTCCCCACACCATGACCCCCTACGACCTCAATCGCGACGACCACCTCGATGTCCTCGTCACCGACCCCGAGCTGACCTCGGTCGTGGTGTTACAGGGTGGCGAAGACGGCAGCTTGACCGGTGATGTATGGGTTTTGTGGTTTGATGCCCCAGTCGACCAGCTCGCGGTCGCCGATGTCAACGACGACGGGGTCCGCGACCTTATCGCCGGGACCTTTGCCCGAAATTCGGTGACTGTACATCTAAGCTCGCCGTAGCGATTCACCACACCAACCGCCCCCGTAGCAATCCGCTACGCATATCCCAACAACAACGTGTGGCATTATTTTCATTTTTCTTGGCTGGGAATTATTTTGAGCATCAAAAATGGCCAATCAAAATCATGCCAATACAACAGCAAACGTGGGCCCAAAGCCCACATTTAGATGCATATCAACACCTTTACATAGACTTGTTGCATGCACTTTCAACTGATATCTCGGCGGCATGAGCTTCGTTCTCCGTTCCCGCCTCCGCGTACTACTCACCACAGGCTTTGCGGCCGCGATCTTCGGCATGCTCACATCGGCATCTGCCGGTAACACCGGCTTTGTCTGCCCCAAAAAAGACATCATCGAGACCAAGTGTCAGGGGCCCAAGGACTGCCTCTACCCCAACCCCAAAAATTGCACGACCTTCATCCATTGTAGCGTCAATGCCGATGGCAAGAGCGGCACACCGCATGTGAAGTCGTGCCCAAAAGGGCTGCACTGGAACACGCGCACACGCAGCTGCGACTTGCCAGCTGCGGCCAAGTGTTCGCGCAAGTGACCTACGGGCACACCTCGTGACTCCCCGGGCCTAGGTTGTTACCCGGGTGACAATCGGCCTGGGTCCCGTCGGCATCCACATGCACATACAATGGCCCCGCGGCCTCGACACTCCCAGCGCAGCTGACCTCGACACACTCGGTTGGCAAGACAATTTGGTCGACGCTGGTCGCACACACAAACGCCGCCTGCTCGGGTGGTGTTTGCACATCCGGGGCCTCAAAAAATCCCACACTTGCGCCTGCCGGGGCCGGGGCGGTCCCGCGGTTACAAACCTCGGCGACCAGGGTTGCCTCCCCGGCCGCGAGCCCACACATCTGCGGTACCGCGAGTTCGGCCGTGAGGTCGGCAACCTCAAACAGACCAAACGCCCCCTCGGTATTTTGGCGAAAGTTGTTGAGCCCAGGAGTCAGCCAATTGGGCTCGACCTCGCTGGCAGGCAACACCTGGGCATCGTCGGTGATGTGGGTAATTGAATATACATGCTGGTTCCAGATAGGCCGCGAGGATGCCCAGCGGTCCTCCGGGTCGCGCAGCACGACAAACCCGGTACCGGGCTCAGAAGGTTCGCCACCCGGAAATAACGGGTCGTACTCGGGGCAGGTCAGGTCGAGGTCATCGCCACCGAGTGGCACCACGATCTCGGTGGCAAAGTCGGCATCGACGTCGGCGACCACCGGGTAGTCGAGCCCGGTCCCACTCCATGCAGGTGCACTAAAAATGACCTCGCCGGTGGCCCCGTTGTAAACCCGCAAAAAACACTCGTCGCGATAGACCGCCTCGCCCGTGCCGTCGCCATCGAAGTCGAAGATCGACGAACCGGTGATGTTGGAGGAGTAGTCCTGCGAGGGCTGGGCCCACAACACCCCGTCGGGCAAACCCTGCATATCTGGCGCCCGCTCACAGGTCCCGCCCGGGCGCTCAGCAAGCGGTTGCGGGCCGCAATCCGGGTCGTACACCGCATAGAAAAATGCCCCGGCGGCGGCAAACTCAACCTGGCCATCGCCGTCGAAGTCGGAAATCGTCGGCGGCCCCCCGCGCCCGCCGTACTGGCCATTGAGGTGGTAAAGTGGCACCGGCCCCCACACGATCTCACCGTCGAGGGCTTGCAGGCGGATCGACCCCGAGTCCTCCGAGGCCGCCTCGGCGATCGAAGCCGAGACCACCACAATTTCTGGTGCATGTGCAACCATAACCCCGGGAACATCGCTAAACGCCCCGGCATCGGCCACCCCGACATGGCCGGCGAGTTGCGCCTCGGAGGGGATAAACCACGGCTTTTGTTGCCACTGGCCAAGCTGGGCATTCCAGCTCGAAATTGTGTTGTGTCGAACCAAATCCGGGAGCCCGTCGAGGTCGACATCGACCACGGCCGACATCAATCCAAGCCCGACATCGGTATACAAAAAATCCGCGTAGGGGCTCAGCAAACAGCCCTGGGCATCAAACACCATTTCGTCCATCACGATCTCAGGCACCCCGTCGTCGTCGAGGTCGAGCACACTTGGGCCGTGGTTTGCGTGGCCGATGGAGAAGCTCACGATCTGATCGTTGAGACAATCGCGGCCATACCACTGGCGCACAAGCTCGGGCTTGTCGCCGCTCGAATCAATTGCAAATGCATACAAATTGAGGGGCTCGGTGATGTCGTCGGGATCAAACCGGTGCAGCCCGACAATCTCCGGGTGCCCCCCCTCGGGCACATCGCCGTCGAGGTCGGCGACGGCCCACTGGGAGCCATAGCCCGGCATGTCGGCAAGCCGCTGCTCCTTGCTCACGTCGAGCCCACCCGCCCGCATCTGCTCCTCACAGGTGCGGCCGTCAAACACCCGGAGCATCCCCAGCCGCCCCGGCTCACCGGGGTTGTGCCAGGTGGTGACGATGATCGACGGGGCAGGAATCTCGGCGTTGTTGAGGTTGAGGTCGGCGACCACCGGCATCGAGTAGATGTGGGTCGAAACCGCCGTCGGGTCGCCGGGTTCGGTGCCAGCCCACGCACACTGCACCGCCGGGGCCACACCATCCGGGGGCATCGGCTTGAGGCATTCACTATCTTGGTCGACCCAGTCGGGCGTGTCGTAGGGAATGCACTGACCATCGGCATCGCAATAGGCATCGCCCGGGCAATCGTCGTGGCTCTCACAGGGGCCTAGGTTGGGCAGGCACTGATCGTACTTGCACAAAAAATGCGGCGGACAGTCGCCACAGGGCCCGGTGGTTGTGCCCTCGCTCGAGGTGTCGGAGGCCTCGGTTGTGACCTCGGTGGTCGCCCCGGTTGTGCCCGCAGATGCTGCCGTCTCACCTGTTGCCGTTGTGGTCGTTGTCGAGGTCGCGGTTGTAATCGCGGTGTCAGTAGCGACCTCGCCACCACCGCAGGCCGCCAACAACAATATGTACACGCACTGTTTCCCAGGTCGTCCCATCCCCCAAGTGTACATCGTTCACACCCGGTTATAAGGCAGCCCAAAACCCGGTAGATGTGAGCTTGCAAATGCAAGCATAGCCGGCCGGAGCGCTGCGCAAATCACTCACTTAAACGAACAACGGCGCACGACCCCGCGAAAACCTACGTTCGTAAGACTACGCGGTGGATGCCGTTTTATCTGGCAGCGAAAACGTTGCATAAACAACCTGACAATCGCGCCGGATCTCCGCAGCCGTCAGGCCAAACTTGGCCAGGTCGTAACTGTGCTTGCTTTGGTAGTTGCGCTGTGCAACCGCGGTTTCGGCAATGGCCTCGCGTTGAGCCGCCGTCAGCTCGATCCCGGCATGTTCGACGATCTCACCCATTACCCCGGCAAAATCCGACATCATCCGGTCGTAGCGAACCACCAACACCCGTGAGCGGTCGATCGCACCCGACGACCAGTCGGCACAAAACCGCTGCATCAACTCGACAAAAGCCCCGTACAGCCGGCGGATGTACTGCTCACGTTGCCCGTTTGGAAGTTTCCAAAAGCCAAAGCGTTTGTCGAGCACACCGGTCACCAAGCTCAACCCCGAGGGGATCACGTCGACCGGGTCACGCACCATGTAGAGCACGCGCGCATCGGGAAACGCCTGCAAAAACACCGGGAGGCGGGTGCTCAGCGAAAACATTTTGGCGACCACCCGCTCGCCACCGGTGGCCACGAGATTGCGTCGCCAGACCCTGCGCAGCCAGGCAAAGTCGCGGGCCGCAGTGTCGCGAGCGGCCGAATCAACCACCGGGCGAAGGTCGTGTTCGGCCCAGGCCAGCAAAAACCCGTAGAGAAAAAACCCGTCGAAATAGCGGAGAAACACCGCGGCATCGTCGGTTTCGACCGACGTCAGCCCGGTGGCATGGGCAGCGGTCGAGTGGTGTCGCGCCGGACTCACGCGCTCGAGCAGCGGCAGCAACGGGCGCATAACCGCTTGTAACAGCAACGAAGGGTAAAGCATCCGCCACAGCTCAACCCCAGCACCAAACTGATGCTTATGCAAAAACCGTTGGAGAAAAGTCGTACCCGTGCGCGGCGAGCCAACAATCACCAACGGGGCCCGCACCCGCGACCGACGGTACCGCGGCATAAGATTGTCGAGGGCCATGCCACAGGCAACAACCCCCCGCAGGCCAGCAAACAACACCGCCGTGATCAGTGGCGATACAACTTTGCCAAAGGTCCGACGCACGGCCGTGTAGGCCAGACCCATCCGCCCAGGCAGCGAACGGGCACGGGCAATCGCCTGCGAAACCGCGGGAGAAACTTCCGACATGCCACGAGCCTACACCATGAAGTGGTCCGCGGCAGGACCCGCGCTCTTCCATCGAATCTCTCACGCGACCTTCGCTAAACCCACCCAACTCTCGATACTTTCACGCCTAAAACCCTGACCTCGCCTTCGCTAAGCCCACCCAACTCTCGAAGCAGCGATACTCCTTCAAAGACCAGACGCCCACCGAAGTCCGTTGAGCGGGTGACGCGGGGGGTCCCACGCTTCGACCGGAGGCCGCACCGACGTTTTAGACCTTCAATACTGCCACCTCCGCACCACTACTTGCCTATTCAACAAGTCACCATCCTGTGCTCCCGGAGGCTCGAAGTGGTGACCGGACCTTCACGGCCAAAATCCTGACATCCACCGAAGTCCGTCGAGCGGGTGACGCGGGGGGTCCCGCGCTTCGACCGGAGGCCGCACCGACGTTCAAGACTCTTCAACACTACCACATCCGAACCACTACTTGCCTATTCAACAAGTCACCATCCTGTGCTCCCGGAGGCTCGAAGTGGGGTCCCGCGGCAGGACCCGCGATCTTCCATCGAAGCTCATCTGCCGCGACCTCTCCTCCGGTAACCCACCCAACTAGCGAAGCTCCATCCAATGTCAAAGACCAAGACTGCTGGGTGTTCATGACCATCTCACCAAATCAAAATCGCGGCTGCCATCGACAACCCGGCACCGGTCCCGAGCAATAAAACTCGGTCGCCCCGGCTGATTCGCCCGGCCTGGTGGGCATGGGCCAGGGCCATCGGCATGCTTGCGGCGATGCAGTTTCCGTAGTCGGCCAGAATGTTGACCACGCGCTCCTCCGGCAACCCGAGGCGTCGCAGCGATGCCAGGCCCAAGGCTGATGCCTGGTGGGGAATCACCAGGTCAATGTCCTGTGGCCCTCGCAATCCGGCGCGGGTGTAGGCCTCGTCGAGCAGGCTGCCGAGATGGGTGCGGGCGAGCTTGTAGACGGCCGGACCGTTCATCGTGAACATCAGGTCCTTGGGGTTGGCACCTGGTCTGGCCGGGTGTCGATGCTGGCCGGCCCCGGGGATTTGGGTGAGCTCGGCCCCCTCGGGATAGGTGCGCATCACCCAGGCCAGCAGCCGGCTTTTTTTGGAAGTAGGTGTAGATTCAACGATTGCTGCACCCGCCCCGTCGCCGAGCAGGGCACAACTTTCGGGTTGCTCATAATCCCGACCGAGGCTGGCAACTTCGGCCGAGACAATCGCCACGCGCCGGTGGGCGCCGGTTGTGATCATGGCCGCCGCGTGGCGCAGGGCCACCACAAACGAAAGACAGGTCGCGTGGATACTGTAGGCCGGCACCCCGTTCCACCCGAGTTCTCTGGCGATAAAGACGGAGGTGTCGGGCACGGCCTGCCTCGGCGTGAGGGCTGCGCTGAGCAACAGGTCTGGCGGCCCGTTGCCAGCCATCGCCCGCAACACCGCCTGGGCGGCCATCCGTTCGACAGGCTCTTCGGCGATGTGTCGCTTCGCTACCCCTGCGCGGGTTTTGATCCACTCGGGCTCGCGACCGATTTTTGGCCCGAGCTCCTCCGCGGTTTCGACCTTTGGGGGCGCATAAAAACCGGTGGCTACGATCTGAATCCGCACGCTGACAGCAAACCACGGGTCCCTGGGACTTCGTCAACCGCTGACCCGTGTTTTTGGTGCGGGGTTTTCGCGGTTACATCCTGTCTGCATATGCACTCGGTCACGTAGCGGTTTTAAAAAAATGAGGCGCGAGTCCACTTGATCTGCTCGAGATAACGCCTCGGCCATACGCTCTTTGGCATGAAGATGCGCCTGACAATCAACACCTTCGACCTTGCCTCCACCGAACGCCTCCTGTGCTCCGAGGCCCTGACCGCTGCCGGCTCGATTGTCGAAGCTGCCAAGCTGCTGGGGATCACGCGGCACGCGCTCAAACGGCGGATTGTGAAGCACGAGATCGAGTGGCCCCGTCCCAAGTTCGGTCCCAACTCGCTCGCTGCCGCCCGTGCAGCCCAGCGTGACCGCCTCGCTCAAACGACCCCTGCTCCGGCTCCGGTGAGCCAGAGTGTGACCCAGGTTGCCCCGCGCCCGGCCGTGGCCCCGCGCCCGACCATCGCTGTCCGCCCGACCATCCGTCCGCCAATGACGCGGTTTGGCTCGGGTGAGTAAATTAATCTTGCTTGTACAACGTCGATCCCCCGCGGCACACCCCGGTCATGACCACCCTGACCGGGCGCCGCTGACAACTGAAGAACCATAAAAAGCAAGGCTGCCGTGGCAGACAGCCTTGCATCTTTTTTTGGTGTTTCGTGCTCGGCTAGTCGCTCGAGCGCGGCGCCTGGTCTTGTTCGGCAACCTCGGCCGATGACTCGGTCTCGGTCGTCTCGGTCGCCGCGGGGACAGCTTCGTTCGCGGAGCCACTCGCCGAGTCCGTCGCCGGCTCGGACGCGGCGTCCGCCTGTGCTTCGTCCTCGACTTTGAGCGGAGTCTCGCGCTCTCCGAGCACCCGTACCTTGGCCGTATCATCGGCTTCGGTCGGCTCTACCTCGCCCGCGCCATCGGGTTCGGGCGACAACCGCGACTTGATCGCCGCGGTCCGGGCATTGAGCCCCCGCTCGATCCGACAATCGTCGCACAGGCGGTCGTCAGGAGGATCGCCAGCACCGTTCCAGGGCTGGAGTTTTTGTCCGGGGACAAACAGCCAGGTTCCCCCGCAACCGCGGGTCGAACACGGCATGCACTCCAACACCGGGACCGCGGTCGGCGAGTCGGATTGGGGTGCCGGCGTAAACCCACCGCGGATGCACTCGTCGCACAAACGGTTGGGTTCTAGCGAACGGCCGGCGAGGTAGTCCTGCAGCTGCGCGCCCGTCTTGTACATCCACTGTTTTTCACAGTCTGGGCGGCCACAATCGAGTTTGCGATCGGGGTGCTTGCGACAAAAGTCGCGACAGGTGTCGCACATTCGCCGTGGCGCGGTCGGTTCGACACCGACCTCATCTGTCCCGAGATGCACCCACGCCCGCAGTTGGCTGGCCCGGTCCCAGGTCCAGGAATTTGTACATCCATGGACTTTGCAACCGACCTGGCGCGGGGTGATGGCGGCCAACTTGGCTGCGCAGGTATTGCACATCCGGTCCGGCGGCCCCTCGTCGGGAATGGTGCGCTTGGTTTTTCGCCGAGACTTGCGCTTGCGCTTTTTCTTGGGTTTTTCAGCCGATGGCTTCGCCTCGGACTTGTCACCCGCTTCGTCGGCCTTGTCGGCTTTGGCACCGGCAGCTTTCGCCTCAGATGTGTCTTCGGCTTTTGCCCCGGCCTTATCACCCGTCTGAGCTTTGGCTTGGGCCTTGTCGGCTCTCGCCTCGGCCTTGTCACCCGTTTCAGCCTGGGTTTCGGACTCGCCGGCATTTGCCTCGGCCCTGTCGGCTTTCGCCTCGACCTTGTCACCCGTTTCAGCCTGGGTTTCGGACTCGTCGGCTGTTGCAGCTTTTGCCTCGCCCGTGTCGGCTTTCGCCTCGGCCTTGTCGGCTTCGGCTTTTACATCGGCAGTAACCTGAGTCTGTCCGTCGACGGACAGAGCCGACTCGGCCGCGTTTGTCTCACCTTCGGAGGTTTGCTCGCCGGACTTGGCCTGCTCGGCCGCGGCCTTTTTTGCCGCTTGTTTGGCCTGCTTTTCCTGCTTGGCCTGCTCTTCGGCGGCCTTGAGTTTTTGCCGGCGCACCCACAGGCGGTGGCGCATCTGGGCGTCACGGGTCCACGTCCACTGGCGGACACAGCCCTCGACTTTGCACTCAACATCGCGGTCGCTGAGCTCGCGCTCCTCGGTGGCACAGGAAGCACAAAGCCCGGAGGGAGGCCGCATTTTGCCCCCGCGCAGCAGCTGGCTAAACTGGGCCCCACGCTTCCAAATCCATGTATGTGCACATCCCGGCGTTCGACACTTGATCTCGCGATCGGCCAGGGTGTTGAACTGCTCGAGGTGCTTTTCACACATCCGTTCGGGCGCCTGTTTGCCCAACGAGCGGATCTGCTGGGAGCCGTACCACACCCACGAACCGTTACAGCCCTTGATCCGACAGGGCATCTCCTTGTCGGCCATCGAACTAAACAGGCCCTGGGTCAGCGGCGACGAGCTATCCCGTGGCCGCCCGCGACCTCCTCGACCACCGCCGCCGCGACCTCGCCCACGACCACCGCCACCGCGATCGGAGCGCTCGCCCTTTCGCTGGGGTCTTTCGCCGCGTCGCGCCGGTTTTTCTCCGGCTGACGTTTGGCCGTCACCGGTCGCTTTGTCGCTGGTGTCGGTAGGCTTGCGTTCGTCCTTCCGGCCACGGCGACGTCGCTTGCGCTTGCCCCCGCCCCGGTCCTTGCGGGGCTGCCCTGCCTCGGCCGGCGGTCCCTGTGTGTTGTTGTTGGCTGTGTCTGCCACCCGGGGAGTATCGGGCCCCGATTACGCGACGTCTAGCCCGGACTTCTCACCCCAAGCTCGGGGATTCATCCCGGCCTAACGAGGTGTCAGCACCAGACAGCCGCGCGCTCGCAATCGCCGTGGCGTAGGACCCGTTAAGATCCTCGAAAAACCCATCCCGAGTTGCGTAGGCGGCCTCTCGAGGTCGCAGCCGGGAGATCGAGCGCAACTCGACCACCGTCGCCCCCACATATGCATAGCCACCGGCCTAAACGCTTGAGCTCAGGGAGATTTCCCCGCCAGCAGCGACTATGTAGATACACCGAGCTCGGTCTCGCAACGTGAGATTTCGTCCACCGACTTGTGGGAATTCACCAGCCTAATCACTACAAATCGGCGATTTTCACACAACAACTGTTATATTCCGCCCATGCATTCCCCTAGGCGCTTTCTTCCTGTGTTTACCGTTCTCGCGCTGGCAGTCAGTGCCTGTGGCGGGGGCGACGATGCCACCGGTACTGAGTCCGACACCGGCTCGGCAACGACCACCGAAGCTCCGACCACCGAGACGACGGTTGCGGAAACCACCGAGGACCCGACCACCGAGGATCCGACCACCGAGGAGCCAACGACCGAAGGTCCGACCACCGAGGATCCGACCACCGAGGACCCGACCACCGAAGAGCCAACCACGGATACCGGAGGCGTCTTTTACGAAGACCCGTACCGCGTCAACAGCATCGCGATCGCCGATCCGCACTTCTACGATCCGATCCTGTGCGCGGCCGATATCACCGATATGGTCAATACCCAGCTCAACGACGGCGTCACCATGGACACCGACAACGACGGGAACCTCGACCTCAACCTGATGTTGCTGTTCAACCCGCTCGATCAGGCTGGCTCTGGTGGCGACACCGACTTCGCTACGGGTGAATGCAAAGTTCCGCTCGAGGATCCGTTTTGCAACTTCGGCGCCGATGGAACGTCGACGCCGACGACCTACGCCAACGCCGACGGCTGCCTGACCCCCGATCCGGCCCACCTCAGCCACGGCGACATTCCCCAGGTTCCCGGCCCTTGCTTCACAACCGGGGTCCTCGACACCTACACCCTTTCGCTCGGCGACTTCTCGCTGCCGCTACAGATGCTCGAAATCTCGGCGACCTACGAGGGCGACCCGGCGACCGACATGACCAACGGAGTGCTGCGCGGCTTCCTGACCGAGGAAGATGCTGAGAACACCGTGCTCCCCGAGGACATCCCTGTTGTCGGTGGCCGGCCAATCGCGGACTTGCTGTGCAAGGAAGACGAAAAAGACGACCTCAACGGCACCTCCGGCTGGTGGATGTACGTCCGCTTTACCGGCAACGCTGCGACCTGGCTTCCCGAGTAATCGGCGAGCTTCGCCACACCAAAAGCGGGTGCCTGCGGGTGCCCGCTTTGTTGTATCAGCATACTCATACGTTATTGGTGTCGCAAACCCAACCACGTAAAACGGGTGCCACAGGCACCCACTTTATTGTATCAGCATACGTTATTGGTGTCGCAAACCCAACCACGTAAAACGGGTGCCCACAGGCACCCGTTTTGTATATCGACAAACGAAGTAGCTGCTACTTGGCCGGCTGGCCCTTAACGGGCTGGTCCTCGGTCTTGGGTGCAAACTCCGGCAGCTTGGTCGGCTGGCCGTCGGCGTCGAGCACCTTGATCCCACCACCGCCAAATACCTTCTCGTCGGCGATCGCTTTGAGGTCGTCGTAGACAACCTCGGCATCCCCAACCACGAGCACCACATAGCCGGTTTGCGGCAAGTGATCGGTGGCTGCTTTTTGGATCGCCGCGGCGTCGAGTTTGGCGAGTTGCGATTGGTAGGTCGCGTACCAGTCGAGCGGGAGCCCGTAGAACACGAGGTTAGAAAACGAACCCAATGTCCGGCGAGCCGTCGAAAACCTCGCAGGGAGGGCCAGCAGTGCCCCCTCGCGCTCGCGTTTGAGTTCTTCGGGTGTCACCGGAGCGTCTCGCATCCCGGCGATCTCCTTGGCGATCTCCCGCAGGGCCGGGCCGGTTGCATCGGTGCGTACCGACGACCCGGCTGAGAAGTGGCTGCCGCCGCGGTAGTAACGAAACGACCCGCGACCGCCGTAGGCGTAGCCCTTGTCCTCGCGCAGGTTCATATTGATCCGCGAAGAAAACGACCCCCCGAGGATTTTGGCCATCATTTCGGTCGGCACATAATCGGCCGCATCGCGCTTGGGACCGGGCGTGGCCACCGAGATCACCGACTGCGCAGCCCCGGGCGAATGGACCAAATAGATGGTTCCGGCCCCTGGCTTGGCCTTGGCAATCTTCTTGCTTTTGGGGGCGGCGCCCTTCCAAAACCCAAACTTAGAAGTGAAAGCTTGCTTGATTTCAGCGGCCGTCACCTGGCCGGTGACAAACATCCGAGCTCCCCGTGGCCGCAACTTGCTCACGACTTTTTTGCAGTCGGCCAGGGTGATTGCCGACAGCGTTTTTTCGGTGGTCACGCCCCCGTAGGGATGTTTTTTACCCCACACGACCGACCCCAAAACCCGGCGGGCAATCGAGCCCGGCGAACCCTTTTGTTGCAAGACTGTGGCCTTGTTGCGCTCACGCAGGCGGTCGAGGTCCTCGGCCCGCAAACCCGGCTCGCGCAGCATCTCGGCCAGCAGGTCGAGGGCCGGGTCGAGCTGGGCCTTGAGTGCAGATACACCGATCGACGATGACTCGGTGCCGCTGAAGCTATAAATATTAACCGCGTGATCAGCCTGTTTGGTCTCAAACGCAACCTTGTCGAGATTCTTGGTGCCCTCGCTCAACAGGTCGATACACAGGCTGCTACGCCCCTGCTTGTTGCCCGGGTCGTTGGCCGAGCCAGTCTCAAAGGCAATGTTGATGGTGACGGTCGGCAAGATGTCTTGATGGACGAGGTACACCTCTAGGCCGTTATCGAGGGTGAATTGCTCGAGTTTTGGCTGTGGCGTTTCGGGGACCGGGCCGGGTGTCGGGCGGGTGGCACGAAACGGCTCGTCGGGCCAGGTCACAGCCGCGGGTGGGGCTGGGTCATCGGCCTTCGCCGGACCGACCATGTCCGGCGGCTGGGTGTCGGTTTTTTTGGAGTCACAGGCGACCAGCGACAGCCCGAGCAGGCCTGCGCATAGCCAAGAAATTGTACGCACATGTAAAATTGCCATGACTACTTACCCCCCTTCGCGGCAGGAGCCTTGCGGGTCCCACCGCGGGGTCGCCCCTTGTGTGGCGTGGGCTTTTCCGGTCGGGTAATAACTTCGGCCCGCGGCTTGGCCAGCCAGTTCTTCGATTCGCGCAGAACAGCGTTGACATCGAGCGCCCGCACCCGTTGCAAGTAGGTCTTCATGTAGCCCGGGTCGCCGGTAAAGTGGTTGAAGCTCTGCAGGCGATTGGCCCGCGACATCAGCTCCTCAAGGCCCCACACAAAACCCGACTCGGTACCAATTTTGACGCGGTTGAGTTCGGCCTCGGTGATCGGTTGGGTCGAGATTTTGGCGATTTCCTCCTGGATGATCGCCTCGACACGGGCTGGGTCGGCACCGGGTTTGAGCCGGGCCACAATGTGAAACTCGCCCGAGAACTGTTTGCCGTGGTTGTAGCTGTAGACGAGTTGCGCGAGCTTTTCACCGACAACAAGGCGCTGGTACAGCCGCCCCCACCCCTGGGCACCGAGCACCTCGGAGGCGACATCGAGCTCAAACGAACCGTCGGCGAGGTAGGCCGGCGCATGCCAGACATAGTGTACTTGCACCAATCGCGCGAACGAATCCTTGAGCTCGCGGCGTTCAGTTTTTTGCAGAGGCGGCGGCTCAACCTTGGTCCGCGTGGGCTTTTGCAAGGCCGGAAAACTGCCAAACCATTTCTGCACAAGTGCCTTGGCCTGGTCGATCTCAAAGTCGCCGGCCAGGGTCAAGGTGGCGTTACTCGGCACGTACCACTTTTGAAAGAAGGCACGCACGTCCTCGAGCTTGGCTGCTTCTAAGTCCTCGTGGCGCCCGATCGTAAGGTAGCGGTAGGGGTGCCCCTCGGGGTACAGGATTTCCGCCACGGCAAATCGATCTTTACCGTAGGGCACGTTGTCGTATCGCTGCCGCCGTTCGTTGCGAACAACCTCCTGCTGGTTGGCCAGGCTCTTCTCGTTGAGCAGGTCGAGCATGTAGCCCATCCGGTCGCTCTCTAGCCACAGCCCGGTTTCGAGGTGGTTGCTCGGCACAATTTCAAAGTAGTTGGTCCGGTCGGTGTTGGTCGTCCCGTTAATACTTGTACCACCAATTTCTTTGAGGATGTCGAAGTGGACATCCTCGCCGATGTGCTTGGCCCCCTGGAACATCATGTGCTCAAACAGGTGGGCAAACCCGCTGCGACCAACAACCTCATCGCCACTGCCGACGTGGTACCAAACGTTGATCGCAACCTGGGGCGTACTTCGATCTTGGTGGAGGATGACCTCTAATCCGTTGTCGAGTTTGTAGCGCTCAAAATCTATCGAAGCCGACTGCGCTGGGGCATCGGCGGCAACAGCTTGGGGCACTGCTGGGCTCGCTAGCCCACACAACACACCGAACAGTACCACGAGCCCCGACCATCGACGGGAGGATCGCTTGGGGACACACATCGCCGAGAGGATCGCCCAATCGCCAGGCAAAGGCAAGGACAGGCCGGCTGCCGATGGTTCAGCAAAAGAACCCGTCGTGAAACTTTCGCCGGGCTTTGGCCATCCAAACTGCGAGGTGGCGACAAATGTCGGTACACTCAAATGGCTGTGACATCCCGCCGAGCCACGTTTTATTTTGACTTCATCTCTCCCTACGCGTTTTTGGGTTGGCGGCGTCTACACGACATCTTCGGCCCCCACGACGTTGAGGTCCGACTCCAACCGGTGCTGTTTGCCGGCATGCTCAACCACTACGGGCAACTCGGGCCGGCAGAGGTCGAGCCCAAACGCCGATTCGTTTTTCGCCAGGTGTTTCGCCGGGCCCATCGCCTAGGCATTGCTCTCAGGCCTCCTCCCGGGCACCCTTTCAACCCATTACTGGCCCTGCGGGTGGCCTCGATCGACGACGATCCACAGCAGCAACGGCGCGCGATCGATGCCCTGTTTGAGGCGACATGGGTGACCGGTAACGGGGTCCACACCCGCGAGTCAGTGGTTGCCGCACTCGATAAAGCCGGGCTCGATGGGGCCCAGCTCGCAGCCCAGGCCAGCACCCCGACGATCAAGTCTCGCCTGCGGGCTGCGACCGATGCGGCGATCGCCGACGGGGTGTTTGGTGTCCCCACGGTGGTGATCGACGGCGAACTTTTTTGGGGGGACGACAGCATGCGCGAGGACCTTCCCGACTTCCTGCGCGGCTGCGACCCACTCGACCAATCCTTGCTGCAACAATGGTCGACCACCGCCCCGGCCGCGGTCCGTCCAGGCTCCAAGCGTTAATCGGTGTATCCACATTTTTCCTGTGGCCGCGCAGCCGAGCGTCGAGGCATCGCACCGCGTTACGGGACGTTGAGTGCACCTACTTTTTTGTTTCAGGCAGGGCGACCGAACCTCGCGTCGCCTGGGCCGCTGAGTGTACCGACACCTTGAACTTAGCGCAGGCGAGCGGCGAGGGCATCCCACATTTCGTCGCACACGCCCGGAACATTGAGTGCACCTACAAATGTTGGGTGCTCGCGGCGATACATCTTGAGCAATCTCGAAGACGCCGGGACCAGGGGGTTTTCGCCGGCGCTGGCCATCACGTTGGCCAGCCGATCGGCAACTTTCACGCGGATCGCCAGCGGCACCCACAACGCCTGGGAACGCACGTCACGGGCCATACGTGCATAGGTAGCTGCCTTGCGAACTTTGCGAGAGTCCCCCGGCTCATCGCTGCAAAACGCGACCGCAGCGGTCACCTCCTCACCAAATGGCAACAGGGCTTGGCGCTCGGTCGGAGTGTCTTCGAGGACATCGTGCAGGTAACCGGCGGCGAGGTGTTGTTCGTCGGAAAAACCATGGCTACACAACAGTGCCACCACGGCATCGAGATGCACCACATAGGGATTGTCGCCGTAGCGCTGGGCACCGTGGGCCGCGATCGCAAAGCTCCGGGCCTTGGCAGCGAGGCCGGTCAACCCACTCATTCGCCCTGCTTTCCGCTGCCAAAGTCGGCCGCGCAGCGAAACCCAATGCCATGTGTATGCGCATCGTTTGCCATGGGAAACCGCAGGGCAGGGTTCGCGTGGGTCGACTTGGTCGAGTTAAACCCGCCACCGCGGATCATGTGTTTGGAGGTGTCCTGCTCATCTTTTGCGGCGTCGTACTTGCGAAACGGGCTGGCCGTCCACTCAAACACATTGCCGACCATGTCCATCACGCCGTCGGCGGTTGCCCCCTTGGGATAGTGGCCGACCGGCGCAGTTCCGGGGAACTCGTCGCGGGCGTCGTAGAACATGGTGTCTTTTTCGAGTTTGTTGTCGGCCCGCCACTGCTCGCACTCGTGCCCGCACAGGTTGCCACGGGTGGTGTCGGCCGGGGCATCTCCCCAGGGGAACGTGCGGCCGTCCGAACCGCGGGCGGCAAACTCCCACTCGGCCTCGCTCGGCAAGCGAAATCCTTTGTACTTACAATAGGCCTCGGCCTGTACCCACGAGACGCAGTTGACCGGGTGTTGGTCGCGGTCGTCGAAGTTCTCGTTGCAAAGCTGGCTGTAGGCCGTTTCCTCGGCCAGGTGTTTGGGCGTCTCCTCGGCTGCCGGCCAGGCGCTCTCACGGTAGGCCCGCTTGCACTCCCCTGTCTTGGAACAGCCGCGATAGGCCCCGAGCGTCACCTCGGTCCTGTCGAGGCAAAACGTCGAAACCTCGACCTGGTGGGTCGGCATGGCCAGGGCCAGGCTCGGCTCGTTGCGCACGTCGGAACCCATGTAGAACTTGCCGCCGTCGATCTTGACCATCCCCTCGGGACAGGTCGCGGGAGGAGCTGCAACTTCGGCGGGCGGCTCCTCGGGCTGCGGTCGCGCAGCTGGACTCCCGGTGGCGACCTCGGAGGTCACGCGGATGTTCGGCAAACTCTTTGTATGCACATCAGAACCGAGAATGGCAAAATAGACCACCCCACCGATCGCGGCCGCGACCGCGAGGGCGCCCATGGTCAGCCACACCCCGGTCCCCTTGGGCGGGTCCATCACCTCGGGCACGGTCGGCAAGGTGTCGGCTGTCACCACGGTGCCACCAGTCCGCACCGGCCCGGGTCCGCCGGCAACCCCAAAGGTCGCAGTTGCCGGGTTGGCAGGCACCGGTCCGCGCCCGGGCACAACCACGCTCGATTCGCCGCGAATCTTGGCACCACCACCGCTTTCAACCGGCACGAGCGGGCCGTCAGCGACGGGCATTGGCGGGTAATCCGAAATGCCAAGGGCCGCGGCCAGTGCCGCCCAAAACTCACCGATGTTGGGGAAGCGGTCGACGACTTTGACGGCCAACGCCTTGGCGAATACCGCTTCGACCCCATCGCTGACCTCTAAACCAAGCTCGCGGGGCGTCGGCCGACGCTCGGTATTTTGGCTGGCAAATGCGAGCTGTAAAAACTCGGTGCCAGCCAACGGAGGTGTCCCTCCAGACATCATCTCGAGCACGACTAGGGCGAGCCCAAACACGTCGGTCCACGGCCCGGTCGCCCCGTGCACCCGGTCAAACTGCTCGGGCGCACCGTAGTTGGGCGTAAACGAGGAGATCTGAGTCCCAGTCGAGGCCATCGCCGTGCCGGCCTGGGACTGCATGACCTTGGCGATACCAAAGTCGAGGACCTTGACGACGACACCCGGGGTGAGCTGTTGGTCGCAGACAAAGAAGTTGTCGGGCTTGATGTCGCGGTGGGCCACCTGGTGGGCATGGGCCAACGCCAGCGCCCGGGCGGCACCATCGAGAATGCGAAAAACTTCGAGCACATCGCGCTTTTGGCTGTCCCGGCGCACCAACGTATTGAGTGAGTCACCCTCGAGCCACTCGAGCACCATGTATGGCAACCACGAACCGGTTGGCGTGGTGAGTGTGCCGATGTCGCGAGCCTGCACAATTCCAGCTGTCCGGCTGGACAGGGCGCTGAGTAGCCTGCCCTCCTGAACAAACCCGTCGAGCAGGGTCTCGCGCATGGCGACCGGCGCATTCGATAGCGCGGTGAAACACTTGACGGCAACGGGTTGCTCCCAGATCTGGTGACGCGCGCGGTAGACCACACCAAACCCGCCAGCACCGACTTGGTCTTCGATCAGATACTTGTCGGCGATCAGTGTCCCGATCAATCCGTACTCGTCAGCCACATCGTCGCTCCGGGCAAGGGGTCAAGTCGAACGGCACGTCCCGTAGTATCAACGCCTACAGGTCTGCGGTAAAGCGCTCCGCGGGTACCTGACAATCACAACGCCACACATGGCGCGGGTGTAACATCGCCACAAATTCGCGCCCAATGTCACCTAGAGGGAAGCGAAACCCGCAGGCATCTCCCACATAACCTGCGGTATGCTCCGATTGCCCTACCTTGCGGGCGACGACCCTAGATGATGCGCCGCGAGAGATTTCACCCCCCCATCGTCATCGCCGTCGCGATGCTGGCCTCGGGATGTTTTTCCGATCCGGGGCGCGGTCAACCGACCGACTCGCAAACCTCCGACGGCGAATCGACGACCCTAGGTTCAACCGAAAATCCAACCGAAGATCCAACCGAAAATCCGACCACAACGACCAGCGATCCGACTGGCGATCCGACTGGCGATCCCGATCCGACCCAAACGGACACCAGCGACACGACCGAAGAGCCCGAGTGCCTCGACCCGGATGACTGCGACGAAGACGGCATCTCCAACGCCGAAGAAATGGTCGATGGCAGCGACTGCCGGCGCTCCGACCCGTACCGCCAAGACACCGACAACGACGGTCTGCTCGACGCCGAAGACCCCTACCCGCGCGACCCCTACCCGCGGTTTGTGCTGTTTCGCAACGAGACTGGGACCATCGACTTCATGCTCGCCAATGGCGATGGCAAATACCAGCCGCCGATCCAGATCGGAAGCCCGTACGGCGGCAGCGAAATCGCGACCTATCGCTACACATTTTGTGCAATTTCGGATTTCGACGACAACGGACAACTCGACTTTTTAGCCATCGGCGATCCCGACCCCGAAGCTGCTGGCGAGCGCGAGTTGTGGTGGTTTGAACGCACCGGCATCGACACGTTTACCCAGCGAAAAATCGACCCGGCGTTTTCGGGCATCCTCTCGAGTACGATCATTGATCTCGACGGCGATGGCTACCCCGAAACCGTCACCCTCGAAAAAGACCAGCCGAACTACATCGAATCTGGTTGGATATACACAAATCATAACACCGGCAATGTTGCCACGGCGACCTGCGGGGCCACCGAGGAAACGGCCAACCCCGATGATTGCCTGTTTGTCCGCACGCTCGCCGCCGATGTCTCGGCGTGGGTCAACGACCAATGGAGCCTGGCCTTTACCCGCTACGGCTTCGACGGCAACGGCGACGGGATTGCCGACCTGTTGATCAGCCGCAGCAGCAACGGAGGCAACGCGAACTCGCCAATTGCCATGGTCCCCGGGGTTGGTGACGGCAGCTTTTTGCCCCCGGGACCCACGGCAGTCGTCCACAACAACGACCAGATGGCCTCGCCCGCGCGGGCAATCGGTACCGGCGACTTCAACAACGATGGCCACGCCGATATCTTCGCCGGGCTCGACCAGGACGATGGTGTCAGCGGCAGTTTGTGGCTGTACCTCGGCGAGCCCCACCCCGATGGCGGAACCCTGTGGGCCGCCGACAACGGCTCCGAAGTTTTGAACATTGGCAGTGCAAGTACAACGGTTATCGCCGTCGACGACTACAACAACGACGGCGACCTCGACCTGATGCTCGGATTTACCGCCGATGGGTCGAGCAATCCACCGAGCCAGACAGAGCTGTTTACCGGCAACGGCGACGGCACCTTTAACCTCGGAGAAATCGTCCGCGAGTTTCCAGATTCGACCCTCGGCACCCGGTTTTTTGCCCCCCAGGACGGCTGTGTACCGACCCTTTGAGGTGTTTGTACCAGCATCTAACCCGCCCGTGGATCATTCAGGACGCCTGTAAAACGCTGGGCATGAGCCCCGACTCAGACATGGAGCAGTAGTCGCTATCGGTGACCACGATGTGGTCGAGGATGACGATCCCGAGGATCTCGGCGGCCCGACACAAACGCTGGGTCATGTCGATATCTTCACGACTCGGCGACAGCACACCACTGGGGTGATTGTGGGCCAAAATACATGTATGCGCACCTGAACGCAGCAGTGGCGCAAAGACCTCACGCGGGTGGACCGAAACGCGGGCGACGGTTCCCCGCCCGACCTCGGCGACCCGGCAAACGTGTTGACGGGCATTGAGGCCAATCACCCAAAAGACCTCCTGGGTCGCCCCGCGCAAACTCGCGCGAACGAAGCGACTGACGGCATGTGGGTTGTTGAGCACGCGGCCGAGCGGGAGCCGAGCCTGTTCCACCCGGCGGGCAATCTCGAACGCCGCACGCACGGCCGTTGCACAGGCGAGGCCGATCCCATGGACTGCACACAACTCGTGGACCGTTGCCCGACTAACGGCAACGAGCCCGCCGAGATGCTGTAACAACTCGCGCGCGCGTGCCTCGGCATGCCCGCCGCCAATGATCACGGCCAGCAGCTCGGCGTCACTCAGGGCCGTCGGTCCGAGTGCCGACAGTCGCTCACGCGGGCGAACCGGGCCGTTGTTTGAGTCGTTCAAAGGTTCGCGGTCAACCCCGCCTCGCTTGCGGTGTTCGCCTGGGTGTTCGCCGATGTGTGAAGTCGTCATACCAGGCGCGATACAAGTCGCGTACCAACTCAACCGCCGACGAAACATGCGCCCTGTCCGCGCGTTCCAAACGACACAGGTGCCCCACTTCGCCTGGATTTCTCACCTGTTTGCCTAGCCCATCCACCACAAAGACCCGTGATTGCCCGTGGTAATGTCCCGCGCTGTGACCTCCTTTTCTCCCCGCCTGTCCCGGGTTGTGCTGTTTGCCATGTGCACGTTCGGCTGCGGTACCCCCGAAGCAGAACCGACCGACGCGGCCAAACCCGAAGCCAAGGCAGAAGCCAAAAAGGCAGGCGCGCAGGAAATCCCGGCCATGCCCCCGGCCACTGCGGCCAATCCGGCAGCGACCGCGCCGTCCAACGGCTTCAACGACAACATCGCCTGGCGCGGCCTCAGCGAGGGATTTGCCGAGGCCAAAAAAACCGGGCGCCCGCTGATGTTGCTGGTCCACGCGAGCTGGTGCCCCAAGTGTAAAAAGCTCAAACCCCAGTTTCACAGCCCACCGCTAGCCAAACTCAGCGAGCAGTTTGTGATGGTCAACGTCGACCAAGACCTCGCCCCCGAAGTCGAACAACACGCCCCCGATGGCAACTACGTGCCGCGGATCCTGTTTTTCGATGGCAAGGGCGAACTCGATGCCAGTATCCAAAACCCGGTGCGAAGTCGCTACCGCTACTTCTACATGCCCCACGACGACCTCATCGGTACGATGAAGCAGGCCCTGGAGCGCCATGCCGCAAAACCGTGAGTCAAGACCCGTGCCTCGCCACCGGTCGGCTGCGATCACCCTCACTGTCTGTGGGGCATTGACCGCATCGATCTTTGGCCTTGCGATCTCCGAACCTTCGGCCGCTCCGACGAGCACGCCGATCATGCCGATCAAAGACATCCGCCCCGGGATGAAGGGCTACGCGGTAACTGTCTTTTCGGGCACCAAGTCCGACCGCTTTGAAATCGAAGTCATCGATGTGGTCCGCGACTACCTCCCGCGCCAGGACACCGTCCTGTTTCGCTCGAACGATCCACGGCTGATGCACACAGGCATCGTCGGCGGCATGAGTGGCAGCCCGATCTATATCGAGGGCAAACTCGCCGGTGCCCTCGCCTACGGCTACAGCTACAACAAGGACCCGATCGGTGGGATTTCGCCGATCGAGAACATGCTCGCTGTCGACGCGCTGCCGTTTCGCCCCAAGGTTTTGCCCCACGGTAAAAACACCGGCACCTCGCGCGGGACAACCCGTGCAGGTACAAGGGGTTGGGCCGACGCCATGCTCGGGCTCAACGTCTCGCCTCTGCCTCCACGTCGGCGCCCGGGCGACCTCAACCCCAGCGCCGGACTGCAGCGCCTCGACACGCCGATGGCCGTCAGCGGCTTTGGTCCGACCGCCACCCGCATGTTGTCGGAACAGCTCGGCATGGTCGCTACCCGTGGCGGGGGTGGCAGCGGCGGCGGAGGTGGCACAAGAGACATGTCCGGGCCCAAAAAGCAGTGGAAGCCCGGCGACTCGCTCTCGGTCCTGCTCACCCGTGGCGACAACGCAACCGCGGTCAACGGCACCGTGACGTGGGTCGGTGGCAAACAGGGTGAGCGGCTGTTGGCGTTTGGCCACCCGATGTTCGACGAGGGCCCCAGCGAAGTCCCAATCGCCGACGCCCGTGTCCATGTCATCATCCCCAGTGTCCGGCGCTCCAACAAAATCGCGAGTCCGTTGACCCTACAAGGAACCATGGTCCAAGACCGCCAGGCCGCGATCGGCGTGCGCACGGACCTCACCCCCACGATGATTCCGGTCATCACCCACATGAAGCCGGCCGAGGCCGACATCCCACCACGGACCTATCGCAGCGAGGTCGCCAAGGCCGTCGATCTCACGCCACGCCTGGTCTCGGCCCTGCTGGTCGACGCTGCCGAGGAGGCCGGCACCGATGCCGTCGACCTCACCGCGACCATCAAGCAAAAAATTGCACTTACAACCTCTAAGGGCCCGCGCGAATTGGTGGTGAGCGAGGAAACGTTTTTCCCGATGGGCGCCACCCCGCGCAGCATCGGCCAGGCCCGCGGCGTGTTTGTGATGGCGGCCCTGCTCGACAACCAATTCGAGGTCGCCGAAATCCGCTCGGTCGAGCAGTGGATCAGCATGGAGTACGGCGACCCCGTCGAAGAAATCGCCCGCGTAAGGGTGGCCCAGGGGGATGTCCACGCCGGTGACCTCGTGCGCCTTGCGATCGACTTTCGCACGCTCAAGGGCGTGGAGCGGCGCGAGTTTTTAGAACTGCGGATCCCCGACGACGCGGCCGACGAAGATGTGCTCATCGAAATCACCGGTGGCGACTACGTGCGGCCCTATCGGCCGATGCCCAACAACCTAGACGACCTCATCGATACCCTCGAACAGTCCTACCCCTCGCGCTCGATGGTTGCGACGATCTACCGTGAGCAGGAGGGGCTGTCCTCGCGCGACGGGTTGTTGACCGACCTCCCCGGGAGCGTGTTGCACACCCTTCAGCCGCGTGGCGATACCCGAGCCGCTGTGCCGTTTAAACAGATGGCCCGCCGCGTAATTCCGACCAAAACCCTCATTGAGGGAAGCCATAAACTCAAGGTTTCTGTCCTGCCTAAGCGGGCACACCCCTAACGCGCAACCACCATGTACCGCCCGAATTCACCTGTTTGCATCCGCTTGCTCGCCTCTTGTGTATGTGCACTTTTTGCTGCGACGCCGGTGCAGCCGGCCGCCGCCGGAGGTACCCAAACATTTCACGTCGAGAGCTACGACGACTTTGACAGCGGTGAAGTCGAGGGGGCGGCGATCGAGGGCTCTGGCCGCGTGACCGTTGGTTTGCAGCCAACCCGCGCCGAGCTCGAGCCGTCGACCGTGTATACCTGCGCACCCGGTGCCAAGGGAGAGGTGCTCATCGGCACCGCCGACAAGGCCGGCCTCTATCGCGTCAAACCGGGTAAGCCCGGCAAACAGCCGACCGTCCAAAAACTCGCCGACCTCCCCGGCGTGGTCGTTTCGACCCTCACCCGGCTGCCCAACGGAGATATCGTGGCCGCCACCCTCCCGGGCGGCACCATCCACCGAATTAGCCCCAAGGGCAAGGTCAGCGAGTTCGCCAAACTCGACGTCAAACAGATCTGGCAGTTGCAGGTACACAAGGGCCGTCTGTTGGTCGCCACCGGGCCCAAGGGCGAGCTCTACTCGCTCGACCTCAACGGTAAAAATGCCAAGATGCTGCTCGACGTCCCCGAAAAAAACCTGCTGAGTGTGCTGGCGGTGGGTGGCGAAATCGTTGCAGGTACATCTCCGCAGGCCAAGCTCTACCAGGTCATTCCCGACAACACCGACGGCGTCCTGCTCCACGATTTTAGCGGCGACGAGGTCCGCTCGCTCGCGGTCACCGGCAACGGCCTGCTCGCGGTGGTCAACAAGTTTAGCTCGCGCGGGCTCAGCAGCCTCGACGCCCTCACCAAAACACTCAACCGCACCAGCCTGATCGGCCAAAATGCCGAGGGCAAGGCCGGGCATAAATCCGAGGACATCAAGGCCAGTGGGCGCCTGTACCACGTCTCAATGGGTACCCGCCTCGACCCCTCGCGCGCCGGCGAAGCGACCTGGGACATCTGGCTGGGCAAGAGCAAGCAGTACTTCACCTCGGTTGTCGCTGGGGACATGGCCGGCACGGCCTACGTGTCGTCGAGTTACGACGGCAAGGTCTACCGCGTCCGGGGCCGCCGCGACCGGGCGACCGTCAGCAACTTTGACGAGCGGCAAACGACCTCGCTGTGTGCCCTCCCCGACAAGTCGCTGATCGCCACCACAGGCGACGGCGCGGCCGTTTATCACCTCTCCAACAAAACCAAGCCCAAGGCCTCGATCTACCGCTCTGAGGTGTTCGACGCCGAGCAGCCGGCGACCTATGGCCAACTGATGGTCCGTGGCCAGGGCAAGTTCAGCGTGCGGGCCCGCGTCGGCCCGGGCGACGAGCCAGACAAGCGTTGGAGCGAGTGGAAACCGGTCCACCTGAAAAAACGCCAAGATGGCCAATGGGGCAGCTTGGGTGTGGGCAAGCGCCGGTTTTTACAACTCGAGGTCAGCCTCCAGTCACCCGAGGCCGAGGTCCGCGAGTTCAAGGTCTACTACGCGCCCGAAAACCTGCCGCCGATGGTCAAGACCGTGACCGTCGAAACTCCAGACTTTGAGCGCAGCGATAACGACGAGCCCGATCCCGAGGTCACGATCAAGTGGAGCTCCGATGCCCGCGACGACGACGACCTGATCTACTCAGTCAAAATCCGCCCGGAGGGCAGCTCCGACCAGCAGTGGATCGACCTGGGCAAGGCCGACAAGCTACTGACCAAAACCAAGCTCTCACTCGAACTCGACAGCGTGCCCGACGGCACCTACGAAGTCGAAGTCACCGCCAGCGATGAGCCGAGCAACGGCTCGGGGCGGGCGCAAACCGATAAACTTGTCAGTGCACCGTTTACGATCGACCGGGCCCGCCCCACGGTTGCCAAGCTCAGCCAAAACGGCACGGCCATCAAGGGCCAGGCCAACGACACCGGCAGCTATATCCACGACGTCGCCTACAGTGTCGATGGCGGGCCGTTTCGCGCCGCGAGTGCCGTCGACGGGGTGTTCGACTCACCCAGCGAAGAGTTTGTGCTCGAGCTACCCAAGGGCTTGACCCCGGGTAAACACCGCGTGGTTGTGCGGGCCCGCGACGCCTTCGGAAACCTTGCAAGTACACCTTTGGTGGTCGACCTCAAACGCTCCTAGCATCGACGACCAAGGTGCCGGCTACGCGAGCTTTGCCAACATCGCGACCACGGCCGTTTCGACCCGCAGGATCCGCGGACCGAGTGACCACAGCTGTGCCCCCTCGGCAATAAAACGTTCGACCTCGCGATCGATCCACCCTCCCTCGGGGCCGATCACTAACGTCCGCATGTTTGCGATGCCCGTGGGCATGTGCCCGGTGCCAGCCGGATGACCGAGCAAGACATCGGTGCCGGCAACGAGCTCACGGTAGCGGGTCTCAAAAAATACATGCAACTTGCGGTGGTACTCGATCGTCGGCAACACCGTGTCGCGCGCCTGCTCGAGCCCCAGCATCATATGGTTTTTTGGACCATCGCCCTTGAGCGCGCGCGAGGTCCAGTAACTGCCCTCGACCCGTGCAGCATGGACAAATACAAACCGCTTGACCCCCATTGCGGTGGCCTGCTGCAAAACCTTGTGAAACGTCGGCGGCCGTGGGAGCGCGACAATTAGTTGTACCGGCAATGGTTTGGGCGGCGGATGTGCGAGGGTAAAACGCAACTCTAGGCGCTCGCGGTCAAGCGCCGTGATCTCAGCCTCCCCTGTCTGGCCACACAGGTTTGCCAACGTCCCCGTGGTCGCGCGTTCGGGCCCGCGCAACAGGCCAACCTTGACCCGGTCGCCAACCTTTGCACGTACAATCTTTCGCATGTGCTCGAGCCGACGCCCCCGGACAACAGCCCGGTGTGCTTCGGTGAGGTCGTCCGGCGTCAGCAGCAGGAGGTTCATCTAGCAGCCTTGGGTATTCTTGCGCGGCGTTTTACGCCGAAGATTTTGTCGATGGTCGGGCCCCGCGAATTGCATCGGCAACATCGGCAAGCGAGTCAGCGCGACGAGAAATCCACTGCTAGTCACCGCGCGGGGGCTCTTCACCCTCGGCAGCCGTGGCACCGTCGTCCTGTCCCTCGCCACCACCTTCGCCGCCACCTTCACCACCGGCCTGGGTGTCATCGCTCTCGCCAGTATCTCCAGCTTCCGACCCCTGCTCGGCACTTTCCTCGCCTTCGGGCTCCTCGGGTGGCAATGCCGGGCGGTCGGTCGCGTCCTCTTCTTTGCTGTCGTCCTTGGCCTCGTCTTCTTTGGGTTCGTCCTTGGGCTCCTCGCGCGGGCTCGCGGCCCCATTGCGATCCATCGCGTCTTTTTTATCGTCCTTGGTGACGGTGGGTTTCACCGGTTTTTTGGCCGGCTTTTTCGCCTTCTTCTTGGCGTCCTTTTGGCGCTTTTTCTTGGCCTTGTCGTCTGCCTTCTTTCGCGCCTTCTCCCGCCGTTCACGGCGCTTATCGACCGCCGACTTTGCCTTGTGCGGCAAGAACCGCGGACGGCCGATCGAGCCGTAAAGGCTGTAAGCCAACCATCCCTCTTCGTCGCCCTCAAGCCGCGCCCGCTTGTCGACGGTCTTGAGCACGAAGCTGAGTTTTTCACTCTTCTCGAGCAGGGCGTCGGTCAGCATGAACTTGATTTGAAAATCGACACGCGACTTCTTAAACGGGTCCTTCAGGCTCATCGCCCCTGAAATCTTCGCCTGAAGATCCTTGCTGGTGGTCTCCAGCCCCTCGGTCGCGGCCACGCCCTTGGCCACCCGCAGGGTGCCCTTGAGGGTGCCAAACTCAATTTCCGGCAGGGTCACGCCCTCAGCCAGTAGGCCCGACTTAACTCCTGGTACATACACCAATGTCTCGCCATCGCCCACAGCACACTCGGTGCACGACAGCTCGATCGTACCTTCGGCGTTGACCCACTTGTTCTCCTCCATCGCGAGGTCGACCTTGAGGCCAAATAACCCGGTCACCGGTGCATTGACCGACTGGCGTAGCTTGGGCACCTCATAAAGCGGGAGGTCATTGACCTCGACCTGAATCGTCGCGTTGGAAGACGAGCTGGTATACGACGCGGTGATCGTTGCATCGTCAATGGCCGTTTCGACATCGATGCTCAACCGCCCGATCAGCAGTGACAGCAGCGAGACGTCGACATCGACCTCCTCTAAATAAAAGTTCTCGGGAATCTGGCCGGGGCGCGACGGATCGTAGATCCAGGTCACCTCGTGCAACGTGGCCCCGCCAAACAGCGAAATCGAGACATCGCCAACATCGATGGCGTAGCCGGCTTTGCGCGCTTCATGGCCAATGCGCCAGGCAATCGCTTCCGTCGGAATGCTCAGCCAGGCCGCAAACAAAAATACGAAGACAAACAGACCCACGTAGCCAACCACACGCTTGGCCTGTTTGAGCAGCTTGCGTCCACTTGTGCCCTTGCCCTTAAAGCCGCCTGCGCCAGGAAGTTTGAGTTTTAGCTTCATCACGAACCTCCGCGGCGTTTGCTGTCGCTGCGTTTGCTATCGCTGCGCTTGTCATCTTTTTTGTCCGAGTCGCCGTCGTCCTCGTCCTTGTCGGCATCTTCACCTTGAACGCGGCGAAGCTCCCAGGTCGCCAAATCGATCTCGACATTGAGTTGGTCTTCAACGTGGGTGGGCGAGCGGACCATCAACCGGTGGGTATGGATGATGTGGCCCTTTTTGGTCTCGGCGGCCTTGAGAAACTTGAGCAACTCATCGAGCGTGACGTTCTTGAGCTGGAGTGCATACAGCCGTTTAAACAACCCTCCGCCCAAATCGAGGATTTGCTTCTCCTCTTCGTTGCGGACCTTGCTCTCCTCAAACGTCGAAGTTGAAGCCTGCTCGACCTGAACCGAGAACACCAACTCCTCGCTGCCGATGCTGCTCTCCTTCTTCTCTTTGTCGGCCAGCTGTTCGGTGTACATACTACCTTTGCGCTGGATCAACTCGATACTGCGCTTCATGCTGGCAATGTTCTCGCGGACCTCGTGGTAGCGGTCGCGTCGCACCAAAAACAACAAGGTGGTCGCAACGGCGAAAAACACCACCACAAGCAGGGCGATGAGCTTGCGCTCCCGCGGGGTCAGACGGGCCAAAAACCCGCCGCGCATGGCAACTCGGGAACTCATGTCTCCACCTCCAACGGGCGCACGTAGCAGTCGTGGTCGATCTCGATTTCAAACACCTTGCGATCATTTTGGTCGAGCACCCGGCCACCGTCGAGGACGTCGTTGATACATGTAATTGCAGATAACTTGCGTTTGAGTCGCTCCTTGGCCGAGGTCCAGTTGGCAGCGGCCTTGAGCTTGATCTTGTTTTCGCGGATCTCGATGTACTGGACGTGGAGCTCGTCCTCCCAGGTAATCCCGGCATCGGCGTCGGCAGGAGCTGCCGCGGCCTCTTCTCCGTCATCAACCGTGGGCGACAGCGGTGCCCCGGTGGCCGGGTCGGTTGCCGTCATCGGCGAGCCATCGGGATTGACCAACCTGCCCGCAGGGTCACGTGGGCCGGCCATCGTGCCATCCGAAGCCACCGGTGCCCCGGGCATCACCAAACTGCCGTCGCCCGCTGCTGCCGGTTTGGGCCCGGCCGGGCGACTCGCCTTGGCGATAACAGCCAGCACCTCCACCGCGCCACGCTCGGTGATTAGTTTGGTGAGGTCCTGACCACTACCGGTGTCGAGGCGTGCCTTGATGTCCTCTTCGCTGGTGACTTCTTCGTCGAAAAGCTTTTGACTGAGGGTTGCCAACTCATTGCGATAGGCCTGCTCCTCGGCCTCGAGTGCGCCTAGCCGCGCGATCGTGTCCAACGAGCCAGCTGCCAAGATCGCCAGACCAATCGCCGCCACCGCGGGCAGGCGTTCGATTACCCAGCCGCCCCCCTCGCCCTCGACCGTGGTGTCGGCGTAGAGCTGAATCAATGGCCGACGGGCGGCTCCCATGGCACCGCCTAGGGCAGCGCAGGCCGTTGTCCAATCGCGGGCACCGAGCTTTCGCAGGCCCTTGCCCTCACTCGGGGCCGCCCGCTCAACCGGAAGCTCTAGGTGTTCTTGTAAATACACATCGAGCCCGTTGAGTTGGGAACCCCCGCCGAGCAGGCGAACCACGCTGACTTCCCGTCCGTGTTCGGTACGCAGCCACATCCGTGTATGTTCAATCTCTCGCAGCAAGGGTTCGAGTGCCGAGCCAACCGCCGCGGTCATCGGCAGACCTTGGGCCCGGGCGTCGAGCCCCGCATGCGGAGCCGTGGCATCTCGCAGCTTGGCCGCCTCGGCCGTCTGGGTGTCGCAACCCAGGGCCTTGGCCACCGCACGGGTGATTTGATAGCTCCCCCGCCGCACAACCCGAGCCGTCAACGGACCCTTGCTACCCATGGCCAACATCTGGGTGAGGCGGTGACCCATGTCGATCACAAGAGCCGCCGCGGGTTGCTCGGGCGCGTCTTCTTCGGTGCTCGGTAGTTCCGGAACCGGTGCGCCCGCAAGTGCCTGCGCGACCGCAATCGGGGCCAGCGTCATCAGCTTCAAATCGATCTCGGCCGCCTTAAACACAGCCGAGAGTTCCTCGACAAGTTCGCGTTTGATCGCCACCACCAGGGCTTTGCCACTCGAGCGCGAGGATGACACGACAATGTGGTCGTACTCGAGTTGCTCGAGCGGCACGGCAAACTGACCGTCGGCTTCAAACGCGACAACCTGGGCGATCCGGCGGGCGTCGCCAAATGGAAAGTTGAGCACCCGGTAGCTGCCCACTTGGCCAGGTAACACCAAGCCCAGGGCATGCTCGTGCCACCCCTTTTGCCGCAACAAGCCAATCCCAACCTCGACCGCCGCGTGCAGGGCCGCGGTCAGATTTTTGGGCGGGTCTTCGAGCACCTGCTCGCAGGTTTCGAGTACCTGCGCACCCCGCAACCCGGAGCTAATAAGCACCGCTTTGACCGAGTGGGTTCCGAGATCGAGGCCGACTATTTTCTGTGCCATGGAGCGTTAATCCTCGCGGTAATAAAGCCACGCGCCCTTGCCCTGGGACTGGCTGCGTACGTATTGCATGTCGTAAACCGCCGTCATGCGTTTTTTGACGGAACCGAGTGATGAGATGATTTCGACGCGATAGACCCGCTCGGGCGCAACTGTGGCAATGTCCTTGAGGCCACCCCACTCATCGCCGTCTTTGTTGCTGCCGCCGGTCTGCCACACCGAAATTCCCTCGGGGATGCGCGGGAGGTTGAGGCCCTCGTTGCTGGTCGAGCCAGACGAGCCGGCCATGGCCAACAGCGGGTTGAGAAACTGGTCGGGTTTTTCGACGGCAGTCTGAAACGCCTTGAGGTCCTTGAACAGATTGAACTCGCGGGACTCGACGATGTAGCGCGCCAGCGGCAGGGTCATGAGCAGGTAGTTGTCGCCCTCGGTTTTCCAGCGATCACCGGCCTTGGCCGCGTAGCGCAACACCAGGGCAATTTGGTCGGCGCTGGCAAAATTTAAGTTGACCTTACAATCACCGTAGACCGTGAGGTCGGCACCGATCGCCATCATGACGTCGTCGTTGACCCCCTGGACCAGATTGAGCTCTTCGACGCTGTCGAGCCTGGCATTGCGCGGCTCGTAGGGGTCAAACAATTCGAGGTAGCGGTAGCGTTCGTTCGACGACCCCGACTTGAGCTTGAGCATGTCAAACTTCTTGGTGTTTTCGTCGATGTAGTCGGCCATCGCCCGCACGGTTTCAACCCGGTTGTAGCGCTGGCCGTCGGAGCGAATCTCGTCGAACAACGGGTCGTAAATCTTGGGCATCAGCATCGCGTCGAGGGCCTCGACGGTGCGTGCTTGGGGCGTCTCTTTGCCGGACTTTTTGTCGTCGGCCAAACAGTTGATGTTGAGCTTGCCGCTCTCGGCCTCAACCCGAAACTGAAAGCTCCCCTTGGTCAGCGACAGGCCTTTAAATGCATCTGCATTGATCCCGTCAAACCCGGCCATACTCGCGAGCCCGGCGATTTGCTCGGCACCATCGGGCTCGCCGAATGCCGACATCAGGTAGGGCGCCACCTGGGTGATGTCGTAGTTGCCAAACATGTCGCGAAACTGCTTTTGGCTAAACACCATCCGCTGGAGCTCAAACAGCAACAGCGATAGCCGTAGGGCACCACGCTCGATGTTGCGGGCCGCGACCTCATCGCGCAGGTTGATCGCGGCTTGCCAGTCGACCCGGGCAGTGTAACTAAAGCTCGCCGTCACCGGCATCAACACGGCCAAACACGCCAAAACCATCAACAGCGCCACCCCATACTGCGCCCTGGCAGCGACCTCGGGCCCCTGCGCCTCAACGGCCGGCGTATCTTGTACAGGCATGGACATGGCTACTTCGACAGGTCGATTCGCTCCTGCATAAACAGGATGGTTTGGGTGGTAAAGGTTTGCAGTTCGCCGTTGGGGTCGCGCACCCGCATGGTGATCATCACCCGCTGCGGCAAGCGGTCGGGGTGCATGTCTTTTTTGGTTGTCCGCCACTCGTCGACCCACTCGATTTTTTTGTCGTCCCAATAGCGGAACTCGAGCTTCTCGACATCTTCGCAAAACACAAACGCCGGCACCCGCTGCTCGATCTGGATCGGCGTCTCACCGGTCAGGCGCCTGGTTTCACGCCGGAAAACATGGCTGCGCTCCGAGTTTTCCGGGTCGGGCAACAGCACATATTGGATGACACTTTGATCGCTCTCGTCGGCATCCATCCGCATGCGTACATGGGCAAATGCCGAAAACGTCAAGTTGTCGCCACCCGTCAGGTCCTGGCCCTCAAACAGCGTGTAGTGCTTGTCCTCGCCGAGCGGGCGGTTGAACGACAGGTAGCTCATGCCGATCTCGGCGCTCATCCGCGACATGCAGTTGCGCAACACGGCGTAGCGGGTTTGGTAGGTCTCGGCGACTTCCATGCCCTGGCGAGTACCGCGGAAAGCTGAATATACACTGATCATCATCATCGACATGATCGCCAGGGCGATCATGATTTCGACCAGAGTCATGCCACGTTGGGTTTGGAGGTTCATCCGCGGCCCTCCCCAAACTTGATGCCACCCGGGCGTGAGCCAGACGAGCCGCCGCCCCCGGGCCGCGTTCCGGTTGCCCCGCCACCACCTGGGCCGGCACCTGCTCCACCGCCGTCGCCACCATCGCCACCGTCGCCCATGTCCTCGCCACCGAGTTGGGGCAGCACCTTGAGTTGCTCTGGATCGGTCCAAAACGTCTCTAGGGTGTACTCCTCGTCAACCGTGCCATTTTTGAAATAGACCGTGCACTGGACCTTGCGAATCGATCGCTCGATGCCCTGTTTGACCACCGGCCACACCAGTTGCAGGGCCGAAAATGCCTGGTCCGCGGCGTCGCGAACATTGCTGCCACTGCCAACACCGCCATCGGTATCGGCCTCGGCCTTGGCCTCGCGCAACTCGTTGTACTCGGGCATTTCGATAAAATCGATCAGGCACGAGTAGGTGACATCGGGCCAACCCTGCTCCGAAAAATCACCTTCGTAGTACTTGTCCTCACCGACCCAGCCGCCGTCTTTTTGAATCCGCCACTCGACATCGACCAGCGCATACTCGGCCAAAAACACCACCGAGGTAATCGCCTGGGCATAGCGTGTGGCCCGGATACTCGCGGTTTGGGCGTTGAGCAACGAGGTCAGCGAAATCGCCAAAATCGCCAGGGCAACCATCACCTCGAGCAGGGAAAACCCGGCATTGCCGGCCTGCCGTGGTTGTTGCACCTGCATATTTTTGGCGGGCTTTGCCATTAAAATGCCCTCCGCTGTTCGCGCTCACCCAAGTCGTCCTCGGCGTCGCGGGGGTCGGTAGGCAACTCGAGGTCGATGAGCCCGTCCTTGACCTCAATGCGCCCGGTCAGCGGGTGGGTAATGATTGTATAGCCATCTGTCTCGTCGGCAGTTGCAACAATCTGGATATGTGCCTGCTGGGTGCGCCCCTGGGGGAAGAAATACAGGTAGGCATCGCCCTCGGTCGTGGCCTTAAAGTCGTCGCTTGTGCGGACCGACTTGATCTTGGTGGTCGCCGGAAATTTGAGCGGCTTACGCAGCTCGCTATGGCTTTGGTCGTCTTCCTCGGTAAATGCCGAAAACAGCGGCGGCTTGCGCCGTGGCACGGTTTTGGGCGGTGTGGCGTAGGGGTCGTAGGCCTCTAGGTCGGTGTCGGCCGCCGGAGCATCATCGGTATCGTTGCCACTAAGCCTTGCACCTACACCGAGTGCACGACCCTGGATCGAACGGTTGTATTGCTCGGCGATCTGTTTGTCACGCTCGTCGCGTTCGCGTTGCCTCGATTCATCGATCACCGTCAACCGGCCGTCGCGATCGGTCGCTGGCAAATACATCGCCTCATCGGCCTTTTGCAGGGTGACCAGCCCGGCGTCTAGGTCGATGTGCATGCGGATGTGGGCACCGGTTACCCGGGCCTTGTTGAAGGCAAAGCGGATGGTGTTGGCGAGTTGATTCGAGGCGCGGGTGGACTCGGCCACGCGGCCCGAACCCAACCCGGTGAGAATCGAGCCAACGATCAACCCGACAACCGCGAGCACCATCATGATTTCGATGAGCGACATGCCGCGGGCATTCGCATGCACCTGTCCATCCGAACATATCTCACTGTCGCCATAGGCGACCGGCAAAATCTGTTGAACAGGCAGGTGCATAGGAAACTCGCGTCAAACCGTACAATCAGTCAGGTTACTCTTTTTTGTCGTCGTCGCCAGCCTCTTCGGCGGTCTTTTTGGTCTCCCACGAGTTGACGTCGTCATCGTTGCCAAGCTGCTTGTCGGGGCCGCCGGAGCTGATGTCGGCGTCGCCGTGCTCACCCGGGCACTTGATGACCCAATCCTGACCCCAGGGGTCTTTGGTGACCTTTTTGATCACCCCGCGGGCCTTGAGGTCCTGCATCGATTTGGGACACTTGTTGGCCTGCATCATGTAGGTCTCGACGTTCATTTCGAGCTGGCGGATCTCGTTCCAGGCGTTGTCGATGCGGGCCTGCTTGAACTGACCGAATGCATATACACCAACACCACCCATCACCAGCCCGATGATGGCCAACACCACCAGGATCTCGATGAGGGTCATGCCACGCTCGCTGGCTTTGGCGGCGATTTGAGTTTGCGGTTGCGGAGTCGACATGTTGTTTGTTTCCTTTCGGGACGTCGGTTTGAAACTCGGGTTACTGGGTTGCCATTTCATTCATCATCATGATCGGCTGCATGATGGAAAACACAATGAAGGCCACGCTCCCACCCATCAGGACAATCATGAGGGGTTCGAGCAGCGAGGTCATGCGCGCGAGTGCGTCGGACACCTCGCGGTCGTAGGTGTTGGCGACGTCGGTGAGCATTTGCTCGAGTTGGCCCGATCGCTCGCCAACGCCAACCATGTGCACGACCAGGGCCGGAAACTCGCCGCTGCGGCGCAGGGCCGGGGCGATGCCCTCACCCTCGCGAATGTTGTTGCGGGCGGCGACCACGACTTCTTCGAGCACCGCGTTGCCGAGCAACGTGCGAACGATGTCGAGGGCCTGCAACAGCTGCACCCCACTGGCCAACATGGTGGCGAGGGTGCGGGCAAACCGGGCGATCGCAACCTTGCGCACGAGGTCCCCGACCACCGGAATCTTGAGAGCAAAGCCGTCAAACGTCTTGCGTCCGGCCTCGGTCGCCTTCCACCGGCGAAACAGGTAAACCACACCCGGCGCGGCAATCATCAACAGCCACCAAAAGTCGCCCAAAAACTCGCTCAGCCAAATCAACAGGGCGGTATTCCACGGCAACTCAGAGCCCATGTCGTCGAACATCGACATGATTTCCGGGACGACCGTCAGCATCAGCATGGTCACGATCCCGCCACCGATCACGGCCATCACCGCGGGGTAAACCATCGCCGCCGAGACCTTGCCCTTGAGCTCCTCCTGCTGGTCCATGAAGTCGGCGATCCGCTCGAGCACCGTCTCCAACGAGCCCGAGGCTTCGCCAGCGCGAACCATATTGATATACAATGACTTGAAGACGTCGGGGTACGGACGCATCGCGTCGGCCAGCGAAGAGCCCTCGTTGACCTTGGTGTGCACCGTGCTCAGGATGCCGCGAAAGCGTTCGCTCTCGACCTGCTCGGTGAGGGCGGCAAGGGCCTCGGGAAGGGTTACACCGGCGCACAACAACGTCGACAACAGGCGCGTGGTCTGGGCCACCAACTTGGGTGAAACCCGGTCAAACATCGCGCCTAAGTCGATCTCGCGACCGCCACCACCAGCACCGGCAGCCGCCGCCGCACCTGCCTTGGTCTCGGTGACCGTGGTCAGGTAAATGCCCTTGCGTTTGAGCGCAGCCTTCAGGGCATTGACGTTGTCGGCCTGCTCAATGCCCTTGACGGTTTTGCCACCGCCCTTGAGGCCTGTATATGCATAGGCTGGCATCGCCGGGTTATGCCTCCTCCGCGGTCACGCGCATGACTTCTTCGAGGGTGGTCATACCGATCATCGCCTTGTGGGCGCCGTCGTCCCGCAGGGTGCGAAGCCCTTCCTTGATGGCCACGGCCTTGATCTCACTGGCGTCGGCGTTGCGAATCGCCATCCGACGAATCTCCTCGCTCACCGTCAGCACCTCATAAACTCCGGTACGGCCCGAGTAGCCGCTGCCGTGGCAGTGGTTGCAGCCGGCGGCGCGAAACAAATGGCGCGGCGGCGGCAGGCGACGGCCCGAGGGGGCGACAAACGGGACGAAGTCGCCGTGCTCATCGAGCAATGGAGCCTTGAGCGGGTACTCGCCGTCCATAAACTTGTCGGGGTCGATACCGACCTCGTCGAGTTCGGCTGGCGACGGGACATAGGCCTCGGCACAATGTGCACATACACGCCGAACCAAGCGTTGGGCCTGCAACGCCACCAGCGACGACGCGACCAAGAACGGCTGCACCCCCATGTCGACCAGGCGGGTAATCCCCGTGGCCGAGTCGTTGGTGTGAATCGTTGACAATACAAGGTGACCGGTGAGCGACGCCTGAATCGCGATCTCGGCGGTCTCCTGGTCACGGATCTCACCAACCATGATGACGTCCGGGTCGTGACGCAAAAAGCTGCGCAGCCCGGCGGCAAACGTAAGGTTGATTTTCTTTTGTACCTGGACCTGTGAAATGCCCTTGAGCTGGAACTCAACCGGGTCTTCGACGGTGAGAATGTTGAGGTCGGGTGTGTTGATCTCGGAAAGCGCCGAGTACAGCGTGGTGGTCTTGCCCGAACCGGTCGGCCCGGTGACCAGGAAAATCCCGTGTGGCCGGTGAATGACCTCTTTGATCGAGCGCAGGTGGTCCGGGGCAATCCCGATGCTCTCGAGGTTGAGGAGCACAGATGACTTATCGAGCAGGCGGATGGTGACGCGTTCGCCGTGGGCCGTGGGCACGGTGGCAACACGCATGTCGACCTCTTTACCGGCGATTTTGCGGCGGATTCGGCCGTCCTGCGGCAGGCGTTTTTCGGCGATGTTGAGCCCAGCCATGATTTTGACGCGGGCAATGATGCTGGCCAGGTGGGCCTTGGGCGCCCGTTTGACCTCGTGCAACACACCATCGACCCGGTTGCGCACCACGATTTCCTTGTCGCCCGGCTCGATGTGGATGTCGCTGGCCTTCTCCTTGGAGGCGTTGAAGATCAGGCTGTTGACAAAGCGAATGATCGGCGCGTCCTCGGCCGAGGCGTGGAGGATGTCCTCGTCTTCCTCGCCAAACTCCTCCTCTTTGCGCTCGAGGTCGACATCTTTGGTGCGCTTGGCATAGACCTTGTTGATAAGCTCGTGCACCGTCGACCGCGGCATCAGGGTGACGTTGAGGTCGGCGTCGTACACCTGGCTGAGGTCGTCGATGTCGAGGAGTTTGAGCGGATCGGCAGCAAACACCTCGAGCACGCATTCGTCCTCGTCGAGCTTCCACGGAAGGACCGAGTTGGACTTGGCGAACTGGATCGGCAACTGCTCGATCAGCTCATCCTCGATGTCCTTGACATCGATGCTCTCGCGGCAGGTCATGGCAAACTGGCGGGCGAGCCCCTGGCACACATCCCAGTCGCTGCAGTGCTTGAGCCGGACCAACGCCTCGCCGACGCGGTCGTCCTCAAGATGTTGTATCTGCAACGCTTCGCTGAGGGCATCGGGACCAATCGCCCCGAGCTCGATCAGGATTTCGCCAATACGACGCCCGTCGGGCCGTGAGACGACAGCCTTTTGTGCCTTTGCGGCGCCCGGAGGGGGTGGTGGTTTCGCGGCCATGGGCAATCGTCTACTTCTTGCGGGAAGGTTTCTTTTTGGCGGGCTGAACCGTGAGAACTGCGTTTTGACCGTCGTCGCGTCGTGGGCTCATCCCCAGCTCGCCGGTGATGTCCTCGGCCCGCATCTCTTCTTCGGCCGCGAGTAACCGGCGATTTTCCTCTTCGATGGTCCGCCCGGCGCGGTCGATCGACGACAGCAAACCTGACTTTTTGGACCAATTGACATTGGCCGGCAGCTCGTGGGGTTTGAAGTTGGTATAGCGCTCCATAAACTCGCGGCGCTCACGGTCGCGACGTTCGTGGATCCGCCGGACATCGTCGGGCGACTTGAGGATGTGGGGGATCATGACCATGAGGAAGTTGACCTTCTCCTTGGTCTTGATCTTGCGTTTGAACAACCACCCGAGCAATGGAATCGAACCCAAGCCGGGCACTTGGTTGATCGTTTCGGTTTCGCGTTCGCGAATGAGGCCGCCTAGGACCACCGGGTGGTCGTCGCGGCCAACGATCTTATCGAGCTTGAGGCGGCGTTTGGTGGTTGTGACACCTAAAGTCGGGTCGCGTTCAGCGATATCGCGGTCCTCGACTTCGACATCGAGGGTCACGGTTTTTTCGTCGTTGACGTAGGGCTTCACCTTGATCCGCAGGGTCACATCCTGGCGTTCAACCGACTGCAGCGGCACTAGCGACTGCCCACTACCACCTGCACTAAAGGACAGAGCTCCTGGCGTCGGCACATTGCGTCCAACTTCGATCAGCGCCTCTTGGTTGTCGGCGGCGTAGATATGCGGCTCGCTGATGACATTGACATCGGTGTTGGTCTGCAGGGCCTGAATCACCAGGCCAAACACCGGCACGGCCTGGGACGTGCCAAGGGCCTGGGCTGAGATTTCGCGGGGACCGATGATGGCACCACCGAGTCCCGATGCGAGTGACTGCGGCGACAGCAACAATGAGCTGACATCAGCCGTCGGCGCGCTGCTGATAATACCAACCGTGTCGCCATTTTCGCCAAACGCATAGCCGCCGTGGGCACCTGCCCCTGCGCTCAGATTGCGGCCCATGCTGACCTCGAGCAGATAGACCTCGATATACAGCTGGGTCCGCTCCGAGTCGAGCTCGTCAATGATCGGCTCTAGGTTCTCAAAGTCCTTTTGCGAGGCGATGATGACCAACGAGCGCGTGGCTGGGTCGGGGGTGATTTTGACTTCGCCCGAAAACAGCGCGGCCGAGGGGTTGGCCGCGGTCGAGTTGCGACCCTTCTTTTCGCCGCCACCCGACGCTGCGCCAGCGAGGGTTGAGAGCACCTGGGAGACTTCCTTGGCATCGGCGTTGCGCAGGCGCTTGACATGCATGCGTCCGGCCCCACCGGGCAACTTGACATCGAGCTTTTTGATCAGCCGGCGAATCGTTGCATAGTCACTGGCATCGGCCACGATAATAATCGTGTTGCTGCGGTCGTCGACAATGACGTTGTTGAACTTCGACCCACTGCTCTTGCTCTTACTCGATTTGCTGCTGCTGTTGTTGCTGGCCCCAAAAATCTCCTGAACGAGCTCAGCGACCTCCTCGGCGTCGGCGTATTGGAGCTGATAAAAGTAGATCTTTTCGCCGGCGAATGGCCGATCGAGCTCGCCGATCAGCCGGGTGAGGCGGCGGATCGACGAGCCCTTGTCGGTAATGATCAATGTATCACCAACAACTTCGATGCTGCCCTGCTTGCTCTTGAGCTTACCGAGCAGGTCGGCCATTTCCTTGGTGTTGCCGTTTTTGACCCGGACGATCTGAGTGACAAACCGGTCGCTGCTGGGGGCGTTGCGGTCCTCGCCATAAAGCGGCAGCGTGCGGGTTTTGGCGTCGGCAGTTTCGACGATCTTGAAGTAATCGCCAGATGGCTCAACAGTCAGGCCCATGGTCTCTAATGCGGCGTAGAAGGCCGCGTAGGCCTCGCGCAGGGTGACCGGCTCGGGCGACAAGATCGTCACCTTACTGCTGCGAACCTTGCGGTCCCAGATGAACTTTTGGCAGGAGATGCTCATCATCCAGTTGACGAGGTCTTCGAGCTCGGTCTCCCGCGGCAACGTCACCGTAAACGTGGCGCCCCGGGGCGAGCGCTTACAGCGATTGACCATCAGGCCCTCGTCGCCAATGAGCTCGCCACTGCCACCGCCAGCGGTCGGAGATGTCGAACGGGCGGTTGAACTCGGACGCACGGTCGCCGAGCGCGGGGCAGCCCCCGGCGGGGCGGCAAACCCATCACCCGGCACAAGACCCACAGCGGCCAACAACAGCATCGGGACGGCGAGTCGCCGCCAACGGGAGGCCCGCGGTTTTTGTTGTAGATTCATTTGATATCGATCTCCTTGGTGATCGTCTTACCCTTGCGGTCGATCGTCACGGATAGGTGGCTGGCGTTGCGAAGCTTGGTGTAGAGCGCCATGGCTTGGTCCATGGTCTTGAGGTCGGTGCCATTGACAGAGGTCAAAATGTCGCCGTTTTTGAGATTGAGCAGCCGCGGGAGGCTGTCTTTTTTGATGCGGGAAAACTTGAAGCCCGGCGGGTCCTTGCTCGGGCGAACACGGGCCTGCTTGGCCAGGGCCATGGGATTGGCGAGTAGCTTTTCGACAAATGCTTTCTCGACGGTGCACTGGTTGCCCGACGAGTCGCAGTCGATGGCGTCGCTCGCCCCCGGTACCCCACCCTTTTTCTTGCTGGGGTCCTGTTTTTTCTTCTTCGTGTCGGTTTTGGGCTTCTTTTTGGACTGCTTGGGCGGCTCCTCGCCGACCAGCAAGTACTCCAAAGCTGCCCCATTGCGCAGGTGGACGAGCCCGCGCTCAACCGACATCACCAGCACGCCCTGTTGGATGTTGTCGCCGGGCCAGTAGGGGCCAACGCTGCCGGTTTCCTCGTCGCGGATGGTGGCCTGGCTAAACTGCGGGTCGCTGCTCTCCATGGTTGCCAGCAATCGCAGCGGCAGGGTGCTGGGTTTTTCGCCCGGTTGGATCCCCGAGATACTTGTACCATCACCGAGATCGACCACCGGGGCGTCCTCGGTCGGTTCGAGCGGCACACACTCCGGGCAAAACACGTTGTTGGCGAGGATGGTCTCGTTGACCTGATCGCGGCCGCGCTTTTCACCGATTGTCGAGCGCGAGGACTTCTTGGGCTTTTTTGGCTTCTTCGACTTGGACTTGGCGTCGCTGTCGTCTTCGTCGTCCTCGTCGCCGTCTGAGTCGCCCTCGGCTGCCTCGGTAGCGTCGACCGGGGCAAAGATGTAACCGGCCCCAACCCGGGTGACCAATGCAGATGCAACAAGTCCGGCGGCGACGCTGTAGCCCAGCGCCCGCACGATCCAAAAATGTTGCTTCATCAATGATTGCATGGTCGTCCTCACGGGTTACTTGATGTCAATCTCCTTGGTCACGGTCTTGCCCTTGCGGTCGATCGTGACGGACAGGTGGCTGGCATTGCGCAGTTTGGTGTACAGGCCCATGGCCTGGTCCATGGTTTTGAGCTCAGTGCCGTTGACGTTGGTGAGGAGGTCGCCGTTTTTGAGGTTGAGTAGCCGCGGCAAACTTCCCTTGCGAATCCCGTAAAACTTGAAGCCCTGTGGCTCGCCGTCTTTGATCGAGGGAATCACCCGGGCCTGCTTGGCCAAGGCCATCGGGTTTTGCAAAATCTGCTCGACAAACGAACGTTCGACCGTGCAGTGATTGCCCGAGGCGTCACAGCTGATGGCCTCTTCGGCCCCGGGAATCGAACGGTCGTTTTTCTTTTTGGGCTTGGTGTCCTTCTTTTTCTTGTCGTCTTTTTTGGCCTTCTTTTTGGGCTGCTTGGGCGGCTCATCGCCGACCATCAAGTACTCGAGCGAGGGCCCGTTGCGCAGGTGGACAATCCCGCGTTCGACTGACATCACCAGCACACCTGGCGAGACAACGTCGCCCGGCCAATAGGGACTGACGCCGCCATTTTCCTCCTCGCGGATCGTCGCCTGGCTGAACTTAGGGTCGCTGCTCTCCATGGTTGCGAGTAGCCGCAGCGGCAGTGAACTCTTTTTTTCGCCGGGCTGGATGCCACCTAGGGGGCGCCCCTCGGCGTCGACAACCGGGGCTGCGTCTGGTTCTTCTTCGAGGGGGACACACTCCGGGCAAAAGATGTTGTTGGCGAGGATCTTTTGGTTGACGTCGTCGCGTCCGCGTTTTTGCCCGATCGTCGAGGTCGACCGGCGCTTTTTCTTGACGCGTGCCCGAGCCTTTTCGATCGGGCTTTCGTCGTCTTCGCCATCGGTTTCGCCGTCGGACTCTTCGCCTGCTTCACTGTTGTCGGCGACCGGGGCAAAGATAAAGCCGGTCCCGAGCCGGGTAACCAGTGCAGATGCAACAAGTCCGGCGGCTACGCTGTATCCGAGCGCCCGCACAATCCAGAAGTGCTGCTTCATGAGTGCTTGCATGGCTGGGTCCCGTGGCTAACTCGTCAGTGGAGAACGCCGTCGTCCTTGACAGCAGGGGTTGCCGGATTGGCCCGCTCGTCACGCAATAGCCCGGCTTCGAGTTTGCGGTAGATAGTACGGGTGGCGATCCCGAGCAAGTCTGCAGCCAAGCGTTTGTCGCCACGGGTGAACTTGAGCGTCTCCATGATCATGCGGCGTTCGACCTCTTCGAGCGGGGTTCCAACCGAAAACGTGACCTGACGCCCGTGGCCGGCCTGGGGGTCGCGCAGCTCCACGGGGAGGTCATCGACATCGACGAGGTTGCCGCGGCACAACACGACCGCCCGCTCGACCGCATTTTCGAGTTCCCGCACATTGCCCGGCCAGCCGTAGTTGCCCATCAGGTGCAGGGCCGCGTCGGTAAACCCACCCGGGCGCTTGTTGTGTTTGACCGCATACATTCGCAAAAAGTGATCGGCCAGCAGCGGGACATCTTCGATCCGGTCGCGCAGGGGGGGAATGCGGATCGGAATCACGTTGATGCGGTAGTACAGGTCCTCGCGGAACGTACCGGCTTTGACTTCTTTGGCCAGGTCGCGGTTGGTCGCACACACGAGCCTGTCATCAACTTTGATCGACCGCCCACCGACCGGCTCGATCTCGCCGTCCTGGAGCGCCCGCAGAAGTTTTACCTGTACATGCAAGGGAATCTCGCCGATTTCGTCGAGAAACAGGGTGCCCTGATGGGCCTCGGCAAACCGTCCGTCGCGGCGCCGGGTGGCACCTGTAAATGCACCTTTTTCGTGGCCAAACAACTCACTTTCGAGGATGCTCTCGGGCAGTGCCGCACAGTTGGTGGCGACAAACGCCCGCGAAGCCCGGGGGCTGTGGCAGTGGATATAGCGGGCCATCAGCTCCTTGCCGGTACCGCTTTCGCCGAGCAGCAGGATGGTTGCCGAGCTACTCGCGGCCTGGCGGGCGATTTCTAGGGTCGCCCGCATGACCTGGCTGTTGCCGACAATCGGCTTGGAAGTTGCAGCTTCAAGTTGCGCCCGCAACTCCCGGTTTTCGGCGACCAGAGCGTGGCGATCGAGACCCTTGCGCACCGCAGCGACAATCGCCGCCCGCTTGAGCGGCTTGGAGATAAAGTCGTAGGCACCGAGCTTCATCGCCGCAACGGCATTTTCAACCGTGCCGTAGGCGGTCATAACAATCACCTCGACCTCGGGCGTGAGCGCCTTGGCGGCCTTGAGCAAATCGTCGCCCTTCATCCCGGGCATGCGCAGGTCGGTGATCATGACGTGGACCGGGTGGCTGCGCAGAACGTCGAGCGCCTGCTGGCCAGAACGCGCGGTCCGAACCTGCAGTTGCTCCTTGAGCAACACCTTGCTGAGGGCCTCCAAAATGCTCGGCTCGTCGTCGACGACCAGAACGGTTGGCGTGTCATGTCTGGGTAGGTTCATTGGGCAAAGCGTTCCCGCCTCGGATTAAGCAAATTTCACACCCACAGATTGAATTCAAAATTTCATGCAATTAGAGATGTTCCACGATCGCTCTCGCGCTCATCTGTCACTTCGTCGGAGGGTTTGTGACATTTTGTCAGGCGGACATGGTTTTCAAGGCCCGACTCAACCCGGACGACGGGCGCGACTGGCTGCGTACGGGCGACCTCGGCGTGTTGTATGAGGGGGAGCTGTACCCGACAGGTCGCCTCAAAGAGCTGATTATTGTTCGCGGTCGCAACCTGTTACCCCACGATATCGAAGCCCCGGTGCGGACCTGCCACGCGGCCGTACGCCCGGGAGGACTCGCCGCCTTTGGTATCGATGCATCTACAGGCACCGAACAGATCGGCCTGTGTATTGAACTGCGCCCGGGAACCGAACAATACGCCGAGCAAGTCGCCGAGCGGGCGTGCTTGGCCGTTCACCGAGCCGTCGGCTTTAGGCCAGGTAAGGTTGTGGTCGGGCCAAAGGGACTTGTCCCAAAGACCACAAGTGGGAAGGTCAAACGCCTCCAGTGCCGGCAACAACTGCTCGATGGCAGTTTGACTCGACACCGCGGGTCAACTGCAACAGGTCATCGCCCGCTGCCGGCAACTCGCGTTGAACCTCGGGCGTATGCAACACCCGCCAACTGTGGTCGTCGTCACCAGGCGTGCGATTGCCGTTTCACCTTCTGAGCATATCGACCCCGAGGCGGCGGCAATCTGGGGTTTTGTCCGTGGGCTGCAAGCCGAGCAGCCCAGTGCCCGTTGGCACCTGCGAGATATGCCCCCGGAGGGGGCGCTTACACAGCAACATATTGCAGATACACGTAGTGAACTGGTGCTCCGCGACCAAACCTGGGAACCAACTCAAACGGTTGTATCAGCAAATAAAGTAGATCTTCCCTGGGGAGGCACAGCGGTGATCATTGGCGATCATCCTCGCCGGCTGGCGGCCGCGCGGCAGCTCGCCCAGGACGTCGGTGCCGAACAGATCGTCCTCGTCAACGGTTTCGCACAGGACCCAGACCGCGACGCGATGTTTGACCACCTCAACGCCGCCGAGATCGAAACACGCCATCACCTGCTCACCCCAAAGGTGGACTTCAAAGCTATCCTCGCGCAGCGGCGAGATGTTCGCTGGGTGTGTTATTGCCCAACGCTTCCCACCCCTGAGCCACTGCGGCGGTTAACACCTGGACGTCTGCAACGGGCCTGGCAACATGGCCCCGCCACACTTGCCCAACTCCTCCAAGCAAGTGCCGAGCTCGCCCTCCACGGAGTGGTTGTGGTGTGCGACGCAAATATATTTGCAGGCACAACCAATCACGCAAGCCGTGGAATGGTCCAACAGGCAATGGCCGCCGAGCTCCACGCAAGTGGTCGACGCAGTCTTATGTTGGGACTCGCACCCATCGCCGGCCAGGCGTCGCTGCGTGAACTCCGGCAGTACTGGCGCCCCCTCGGGGTCGGCCCACTCCCCGAACACACACCGCTTGGCGACTTCGTCAACGCCTGGGCGAGCAGCGCTCCGGTGGTCGGCTGCTGGGCGGATATGTGAAGACATGACTGTCGAGGCTCGCTCGCAGGCTGCCCGGTAGGCACAGCGAAGGCCCCATCGTCGTTAGCTGAATATCAACTTGTACGCGCACCGGTCCCCGGGCCCCATATAGTTTACAGTCAACCGCGATGCACGGCCCACTCGACGTCCCCACGCTTTTTCGCAACTTTCGCGGCCCCGTGGTGGTGACTTGGTTTTTGGTGCTGCTAGAAAACACGTTACTCGCGTTGTTTCCACTGTTCATCGGGCGAGCCATCGATGCGCTGTTGCAGGCCCAGACCCACGCATTGCTCGAGTTAGGAATTGTCATGGGTGCACTCGTTGTCGTCGCCAGTATTCGCCGGGCGTACGACACCCGTTGCTACGGCCGTATCCGTGTCGCATTTGGAGCGGAAGTGGTGCGTCGCCTCGCGGGGACACCGGTGTCCCAGGTAAACGCGCGAATGGACATGAGTCGTGAAATGGTAGACTTTCTCGAGGAGCAAGTGCCAAGATTGCTCACCGCTAGCGTCCAGGTGGTCGCCAGCATTGTGATTTTATGGACTTTTGAGCCGTTGCTCGGCGCAACCAGCACCGCCGTGATTGTCGGACTGGGGCTGGTCTACTCGCTATTTCACGGACGATTTTTTCGGCTCAATGCCGAGCTTAACTCCCAGGTGGAGCAGCAGATCGACGTGCTCTCCACTCGCCACCCCAAATCCTTGCTCGAGCACCTCAACCGTCTGCGCCACAGCGAGGTGCAACTCTCGGATACCGAGGTCATGCTCTACGGCGGTCTATATATATGTATGTTCACCTTTATTGTGGCAAACCTGTGGCTTGCCGCCGCCATCCCAGCAGTCACCGCGGGTGCGATGTTTGCCATCCTGAGCTACTCGTGGGAGCTGGTCGAATCCGGTATTGCCTTGCCTGTGGTTTTGCAAAGCTGGTCGCGTCTGAGCGAAATACGCACGCGGTTAAATGCCACCGCTAGAGAGGAGTGGGACTTCAGCCGTGCTCCGACTCGCCGAGCCGCACCACCGAACTCACCCGGACCCGTCGCTTTTCAAACACCAACAAGTACGAGTGGTTTTTACGGGCGTGGACCTGGCGTTTGAGCCGGCTTACGCCCGGGGCATTGGTTCGTACCAACACAAACAGGTCCTTGCAGTAAAGCCCCAGACTCTCGTAGGCGGTGATGATCTCGACATGGGTGAGGCGCTGGAGGTTTGCGCTGACCTCGTCCTGGCACTTGACTAGCAACTTGCCGCGGGGTCGCAACACCCGGTAGGCCTCCTGCCCGGCCCTTGCATAGACATCGACCACGGCGTCGTGCCACTTGGGTGCCGTTTTTTTTGTAGATGCACTGACCTGGCCGTTGGAGTAGGCCCGGCGAAAGGCCGCGTGGCTGCCGGAGCCGGCGAGATGGGACTTGGCTCGCCGATAAAACCCCTCCATATAGGGTGGGTCGAGCACGAGCGCATCGAACGAGGCGTCGGCAAACGGCAATGCGCAGCAGTCGATTCCGGTTTGATAGCTGGCGCCCGGCAGGCGAAACCCGGTGGGCTTGAGGTCGATATCCGAGGCTGCTAACGCGTAGGCACCGGGCTCGACACGCTTCCAGAACACGCCCTTGCCGTAGGTGACATCCGCCACCGCACTCCCGCGCGGCACGTGTAGTTCGAGCACCTGGGCAAACAGCTGGCTGTTGTCGCCAATGTGGGCCGAACATAGAACATCGCTGGTGGCGATGCCTCCCTGGGTGCGCTTGTCCGGCATGGCGGGGCTATACCACAAACTGGCCCCTCACCTGCGACGAGCCTCCAACGAGTTTTGCGGCTACTTTGGCCGTACGCTGCGAACCGTCCCGCGGTTTTCAACCCGTACAATCACCGCGCCACCGAGGGGCCATCTGTCGAACTGCTCCGGCTTGCGCAGCGAAACCCGATGGGTCTGGGACTGTCCGCGATGGCGATAACTGACCTCGACCGACCAATGGCCGACCTTCTCAATTTTTTCGAGGTCGCCCTGTGACTCGACCTCGGGCCAACGCATGGTGGCAGCATCGGTACCCGTTGCGGTCTGTGTCCGAGTTTCGTCGCGGACCCAGTCTTGGGTGTTGTAATCACACCACTCGGCCTTGATCGAGCGGTCACAATACTTGGGAACTTCGCGGGTTTTTAACTCGGTACAATTGGGGTTGTTTTGGCGGCGATGATAGTCACACTTTTCGTTGTAAAACTCGGTGCGATATCCACACTGATATTGCTCGTAGTGTGAGTGTTTTTGGTAGCACTTTGTGACCTCAATACGACCGGCGCCACCCTTGCCCGCCACCGGCAAGACTTCCTCGTCCCGTATCGGGAGCGGCGCCCAGTCCCCAGTTTGTACCGGTTGCCAGCGGTAGAGATGGACCGTATGGGACCAGTTCTGAGCGCTGACCTTGCCGGTGACCCCGTGCACGCGAAGGCTCCAGATCCAATACAAAAATAGGCAAACGAGTACCCCTGCGCCGATTAGCAACACTTTTTGAAATCGCTTGAGCCCAGAAAAGCCGGCGAGGCGGTTGGGCTTCCACTCGACTTCGTCGTCGGGATCGATATTGCATGACGTGCAAATCGTATCCTGCATCGAGTTGCGGGCCCCGCAACTCATGCACCGCCACGCGACTTGCTGGTACTGGTCGGCCGCAGGCTGTGGGATCGCCCTCGGGTCACCGCAGCGCGGGCACAGGGTGTCCTGCTCGGGGATCGACTCACGGCCGCAGGCACTGCAGGTCCAGTGGCCAAACATGACATGCTCCGTGCCGGGCATGGGGTGATAGTAGCAGTCCTGCTCCCCAGGAATTGTGTATCTACATGGTTGCCGTGCATGGCGATATCGCGTCCCTTGCTCGCTTCGAACTTTCCGTATAACGCCGCACTATCACCGTTTGCGGAGCTTCTTTTGGAGTGCGAAACCACTACTGTCGTGCCATGACAATGTTTCGCGAACGCTTTGAAGCAGTTGTTGCAGCCCTGCAAGCACACCCGGAGGTTGTGGTGTTTGGCGCGGCACTGCCCGACCCCGCTTCGGCCCAGGACCTCGCCGCCGCCGAGGCGTTTTTGGGCCAGCCGCTGCCGGAGGCGATGCGCGAGTTTTATGCCGCCCACAACGGAGCCTATTTAGAATGGGGCCTGCGCGGACGCGACTACACGCAGGTCGGCTGCTTTTCGTACCCGGGGGACTACGGCACACCTCCCGGGTGCGTCAACATCCTGCCGATCGCCGACGCGATGTCGGCAAGTTGGCAGTCCGAATACCATGTCAACGACATTCGACCCGAGCAACAGGAGCGAATCTTTGGCCAGGTCCCCGAGGACATCCCGGTCGGAGCTGTGTGTATCGACAACTTTAGTATGTTCTACCACGGCGACCTGTTGCTCGGCCCCGAGCCGGTCATGATCGTGTCGACCGACCACGGCGCAGATATGGATGCCTCCGACTGGACGTCGTTTGCGACCTATCTCGACATGACCCTCGCACTGTACGGGGCCAACCGCTACACGCTCGGGATCGGCATCGGCTGGTCACGCAAGTCGCAGCGGGTCGAGCAATGGACCGAAAAACTCAGCCTCGATGAGGTGCTGGCCAAGGTGCGCGAGGACGAGAGCTGAAGGCCGACGCCTCGCTTGATATGGTGTTGGCCGTGCTTCGATGCGACAGCTTTCGCCAAACTGACATCGTCCAGGCTTCGGCCGTGGATGTGTTTTCGCTGCTCGCAGACATCGAAGCCTGGCCGACCTGGGCGTCGGTGATCCGCAGCGCCCGGCCGCTGTCCTCAGGCCCGTTGCGGGTCGGCTTTCGCTTTGAGCTCACCCTCAAAAGTTTTAACCGGCCGCTTGCCACCGAATTACTTGAGTATACAAAAGACTCGGTTTTTGTGTGGGGTGTGGCGCGTCGCCTGGTTCGCCTGCGCCACGGGTTCGAGCTGACCGCACACGGCCCATCCCGCTGCCAGCTGCACCACCGCGAGTCGGCCTGGGGCCTACTTGCGCCGCCTTCGTGGCTACTCAAGCGACGGATTTGCCAAATCAACCAGCAGTGGTCTGCCGACGTGGTCGGGTACTTTGCCAATCGTGCTGGAGCGGACAACGGTTGACTCCACGCGATTGCGTGCACGCACAAACAGTTTGCCGATCCGCTCGGCGACAGCTCGAAGCGCAAACCTGGGCCCCACATCGCGCTCTATCTCACATTTTCCAGGTGGCGACGGGCGTTGGCCTCAACAAACTGTCGAGATCGCGCAAATCTGCCGCGGCCGGACCGCGGCAACGACTGGCTGCCGCGGCGTAGCCGTCACCACAACCCGATCAATCGTCGAATTTGGCGATTTTGTTGGTGAGACAAACGGGCGGGCCGTGTATGTTCCGCGACATGTCCCCAGCACCTGAGCTTTCCGTCGATGCAGTCCGCGCGCTCTACGCTTCCCAAGCGGAGCGCCACGCCTGGGCCCGCAAACTTCTCGGCCGCCCACTCACCTATGCCGAGAAGGTTTTGTTTTCGCATATGCGGCCCGAGGACGTGAAGTCGGCCGCCGACGTCGAGCGCCGCAAAGCTTCGGTCCGCACCTATCCCGACCGTGTCGCCCTGCAGGATGCAACTGCACAGATGGCGATTTTGCAGTTTATGCAGTCGGGCATTAAGCGCGCGGCGATTCCCACCACGATTCACTGCGACCACCTGATCCGCGCGCAGACGGGGGCCAAACACGACCTCCTGCGCGCTGTCGATGAAAACCAAGAGGTCTACGACTTTTTGGCCAGCGCCGGTCGCAAATACGGGCTCGGGTTTTGGAAGCCGGGCGCCGGCATCATTCACCAGGTCGTGCTCGAGAACTACGCGTTCCCCGGTGGCCATATGCTGGGTACCGACTCACACACCCCCAACGCCGGTGGCCTCGGCATGATCGCCGTGGGTGTGGGTGGTGCCGATGCCGTCGATGTGATGGTCGGCGGGCCGTTTGGCGTGCGCATGCCCGGGCTCATCGGCGTGCGTCTCACCGGTAACCTGTCTGGCTGGACAGCTCCAAAAGATGTCATCTTGGCCCTGCTCGGAATTCTCACCGTCGCCGGCGGGACCGGGCACATCGTCGAGTTCTTTGGCCCGGGTGCGGCCAACCTTTCGTGTACAGGCAAGGGCACGATCTGCAACATGGGGGCCGAGCACGGGGCGACCACCTCGACCTTCCCGTTTGACGAGTCGATGGCGATTTACCTGCGTGCGACCGGGCGTGGCGAGATTGCTGACTTGGCCGAGGCCCATGCCGCCGAGCTGCGCTCCGATCCCGAGGTCGAGGGCGATGCCGACAAGTTCTACGACCGCGTCGTCGAAATCGATTTGGACACCCTGGAGCCGCACATCAACGGCCCACACTCGCCCGACCGCGCCTGGCCGATTTCCAAAATGGCCGAGGCCGTCCGCGAACACGACTTCCCCGACGACCTGCGCTACGGACTTATCGGCAGCTGCACCAACTCGTCCTACGAGGACATGGAGCGGGCCGCCGAGGTCATTCGCAAGGCCCAAAGCGTGGGTGTGAAGAGCCTCAAAAAACCGCTGATGGTGACCCCGGGCTCCGACCAAATCCACAACACGATCGCCCGCGACGGTCAGCTCAAGGTCATGGAAGATGCAGGTGCAACTTTGTTGGCCAACGCCTGTGGCCCCTGCATCGGTCAGTGGAAGCGCACCGACATCGCCCCGAAGGAGCGCAACTCGATCGTCAACTCGTTCAACCGCAACTTCGCCGGGCGCAACGACGGCAACCGCGAGACCCTGAGCTTTATCGCCAGCCCCGAAACCGTGGTCGCCCTGGCGATTTCTGGCAGCCTGAGCTTCAACCCGCTGACCGACACGGTCGAAGGTGAAAACGGCCCGGTCAAACTGCCCGCCCCCGACCCGGCGCCCAACGACGGCCTGCCGAGCAAGGGTTTTGAGGCCGGTCTCGCCGGATTCGATGCACCTGCACCGGAGTCTGAGGCCGGCGATGTCAAGGTCGTCATCGACCCCAACAGCAAACGCCTCGAAGTGCTCGAGCCGTTCAACGCCTGGGACGGCAAGGACTTTGAAAACCTCCCGGTCCTGCTCAAGGCCAAGGGCAAGTGCACCACCGACCACATCTCGCCCGCTGGCAAATGGCTCAAGTTCCGCGGCCACCTCAACAACATCAGCGACAACATGTTTATCGGCGCCGTCAACTGGTTTAGCGATGAGCCGGGTACCGGGCTCAACGTGTTGACCGGCGAGAAAAACGTCAACCTGTCCAAGCTCGCCCGCAGCTACAAGGCCCAGGGCCTTGGCTGGGTGTCGGTTGGCGACGGCAACTACGGTGAGGGTTCGTCGCGGGAGCACGCCGCCATGTCGCCGCGCCTGCTCGGGGCCAAGCTGGTCATCGCCCGCTCGTTTGCCCGGATCCACGAGACCAACCTCAAAAAACAGGGCGTCATCGCAGCCACGTTTGCCAACCCGGCCGACTACGAAAAGGTCCAGGCCGAGGACCGCGTGGGCCTGCACGGGCTCACCGAGCTCGCCCCCGGCAAGCCGCTGACCGTCACCCTCACCCACAAAGACGGCAGCATCGACCGGTTTGAAGTCAACCACACCCTCAATGCCGAGCAGATCGAGTGGTTCAAGGCCGGTAGCGCACTCAATGCGTTTGCCAAGGCGCAGGCGGCCAACTAAATCCATGCGGCACAAAAACCCGGGGGCCTAACGCGCCTCCGGGTTTTTGTAAAATCTCATCCCTCCGCTTGGCGGCAATCTATTGGAGTCGGACCATGCCCGAATCGAAAAAACCCAGTGCAAGTACACCTTTTACCCGGGCCGTTGGCATCGACATCCCGCTGATCTGTGGGGCGATGTATCCCTGCTCCAACCCCGAGCTGGTGGCCGCCGTTTCCGATGCCGGGGCCATTGGCATTGTCCAACCCATGTCACTTGTGTATGTGCACGGACACAAGTACCGCGACGGCTTGCGGCACATCCAAAGCCTCACCAAACGCCCGTTCGGCGTCAATATCATCGTTGAGAAGTCGGTCAAAGCCTACGAGGATCGGGCCCGTAGCTGGGTCGATGTGGCCCTCGAAGAGGGTGTCCGGTTTTTTATTACGGCCCTCGGTAACCCCCGCTGGGTGGTCGACAAAGTCCACGCAGCCGGCGGCGTGGTCTACCACGATGTCACAACCCGTGTACATGCACAAAAGGCCCTGCAAGGTGGCGTCGATGGGTTGATCTGTGTCAACAATCGCGCCGGTGGCCACCTCGGAACCCAGAGCCCGGCCGAGTTGATGGACACCCTAGGCGACCTCGGGGTGCCGCTGGTGTGTGCTGGGGGGATCGGCTCGCCCGCGCAAATGGTCGAGGCACTCGAGCTCGGGTTTGCCGGGGTCCAGCTCGGCACTCGGTTTATCGCAACTGAGGAGTGTCGCGCCCACAACGACTACAAACGGGCGATCGTCGAGGCGAGGGCCAGCGACATTGTCACCACCGAGAAACTCTCGGGCGTGCCCGTGTCGATCATCAATACGCCCTACATCCAAAAAGTTGGGACCAAGGCCGGCCCGATCGCGCGAATGCTGTTGCGCGGCCGCAAGACCAAACACTGGATGCGGACGCTGTACAGCGTGCAGTCGATCTGGAAGCTCAAGCGCGCGAACCTGCGGGGTTCGGCCTACGAGGAGTACTTTCAGGCGGGCAAAAGCGTCGACAAAATTAGCGAAGTGTTGCCCGCGGGCGAGGTGGTTGCCCAGTTTGCCGCGGCGGTCGAACCCGCCGAGACCGTCGACTCTGCCTGCTAACTTTTTTGCCGGGTCCGCCCACCTGATCTCATTGTATGCACAAGGGTCTCAAGGGGGCCAGTGTCGGTCCACGACGCCGCCACCATCGCGGCTACGAGATCTCAACCGCCCGCATTTGCTCGAGATTTCTTTTGTCGAGAGGTGGGGACAAGTTCGCGCGCAACGGCTGGGGCGGTCGTCATTTTTCGATACGAGCCACCCTAGCTGCGTTTTTGGAGGTTCGCCCCCGCGCATCAAACAGCGTTTTGGCCCCTAGGTTACAGCCCCGCCACAGGGTCGACAATTCTGGCGAATTGCTCGCACATTTGCCGCCTTTGAGTACAATCAACGCCCATCACCCATGGTGAAGCTTCTCAGCCGCGCAACCGACATTCTCCATCGCGTGACCAGTCGCGCGAACGGTGACCAAACCGTTCTGACCATTTCGTCCGACGGCGATGTCGAGTTGAAATCTCGTGGCAGCCGTTACACGACCAAGCTCCATGAGTCGGCGTTTCCCGAGCTCATCGATCGACTCGAGCAGTACCGGTTCAAACCGATCACCGGCGTCTACGGCGACGCCATGCTCGACTACCACCACGACCTCGAAGTCCACGAAGGCCTCGAGAAAAAGTCGCGGGTGACCCTGCGTTTCAACCACGAGTACGGCTCATTTGTCGGCCAAGCACCCGACGGTATTCGCGAGTTCATCACCCTGCTCACGCGACTCGCCGAGGCCCTGCGCGACGGCCTCGACGATGCCTCCGACCGCCCGGCCCTGCTCGCACAACTCGGTCAGGATATCGAGTTCCCCTACTTCAACCCGCATGGGCGCCCTGGCCCGTGGCAGCTGCTCGACACCACCGGGGCCGAACTGCCAGCTTCAAAAATGGACTGGACCCCACCGGTGGCCAACGGTCTGCTGGCCTGTCGTGACCGCTCGGGCCAGTTTGGCTTTGTTCGCAGCTCGGGCGAGTTTGTGATCTTGCCGCAATACGCCGCCACCTCGGGCTTTAGCGAGGGCCTGGCCGCGGTCCAAACCCAAAAAGGTTGGGGATACATCGATGTCGGCGGCTCGCTGCTGATCGACCCCCAGTTCAACCACGCAAATCGGTTTTGCGATGGTCTCGCCCGGGTCGAAAAAGCTGGAAAGCGCGGCTGGGTCAACCGTCAGGGCAAGTTCTTGCCGGCGCCCGAAGGTACCCGCACGCTCCACGACTTCAGCGGAGGGCTGGCGGCCTACGAAATTATCAACCGCATCGGGGTGTCGATGTGGGGCTACATCAATCCCATGGGCGAGGTTGCGATTGAGCCCAAGTTCGACGAGGCCGGGCCGTTTACTGAGGGCCTCGCCTGGGTGCGAACGGACGATGGTTGTGGATACATCGACCCCACCGGCAATCTCAAGATCCCCGGCCAATTCGAAGAGGCCAACCCGTTTTACGAGAGTCTCGCAGCCGTCCGTAGCGGCGGCTTTTTTGGCTACTGCGACCCCCAGGGCAAAGTTGTGATCGAACCGCAGTTCATCTCCGCCGGCCGCTTTTCCGATGGCCTGGCCCCGGTGTGTATCGGCTCCAAAATGGGCTATATCAACACCTCGGGTAAACTGATGAGCAAGCCGCGATTTGACATCGCCGAGCCGTTTGTCGATGGCCTCGCCAACATTCGTGTCGACCACCGCTGGGGCTACATCAACATCTCGGGCCAGGTTGTGATCCGCCCGACCTACGCCGAAGCCCTGCCCGTTCAAGACGGTATCGCCTGTGTCCGTGCATTTGCGCCACGCACCGAAATCAAGCACACGGGCTCGACCAAGGTCATCATCAATATCGGTAAAAAGGCTGCCCCGGCCAGTTAGGGGGGCCAATGCGGCCAAACGTTGTGATGCCATCGAGATGACGACACCGTCGGTATGTCGACACCTCGAGTGGCTCAATGCCCCACAACCGGTGGCAACTACACTGCTTGTGCGCCGACCTGCTAGCCGATAACATCACGGTTCGGAGATCCGCGGCCGTATGTCGGGCCCACAAACTGGAATTGACCGGTTCGAGCTGTTGACGCCCCTTGGAGCAGGCGCCTTCGGTACGGTATTTTCCGCACGCGACCGGGTAAACGGCACCACTGTCGCTCTCAAACGTTTGCATAAGCACAGTGCCGATGCACTGTATCGGTTTAAAAAAGAGTTTCGCGCGCTCGCTGACCTGAGCCACCCCAACCTCGTTTCGCTTTATCAGCTGTTTCAAGACGGTGAAGAGTGGTTTTTCTCGATGGAGCTGATCGATGGCTCGCCGTTGATCGAGGCGGTTCGCAACCGTGTGCATCGGTCCCGCCGTCGCTACCGTGCACGCCCAGATGAGCCCACGCGGACCAACATGGCCGACCCGGTGTCGGAGCTCGGCGAAGACGATGCGACGATGATGGCCAGCAACCTCGTCCACATCGATGCATCTGTCGACACCTCGGTTTCGCTGTTTGACCACACCCTGGCACTGAGCGGTTCGACCGAGGATACGCTCGGAGGCCAGCGCCCACGCACGGACTCGAGTGGTCGTCCGTACAAGGCAACGCTCCCGCACGAGGCCGAGGGCCCAATGCCCGACGAGCCGTTTTTGCGGCGAACATTCGCCCAACTCGCCCGCGGACTCGCGGCCCTCCACGACCGCGGGATGCAGCACCGCGACCTCAAGCCGTCGAACGTGTTGGTCACCGAGGACGGCCGGGTTGTCGTTTTAGACTTTGGTGTCGTCTACGAAACCCACGCCCAACAATTCGGTGAAGATGCACATTCTGTAGTCGGTACCCCACTTTATATGGCCCCGGAGCAGTGGTCGGGCGATGGCACGACCGCGGCCAGCGACTGGTACAGCGTCGGCATTATGCTGTACGAGGCACTCACCGGGGTCTGTCCGTTTTTGGGAAAACTCCTCGACCTGATGCAGGCCAAGACCGAGCTCGCACCGATCCCCCCGCGCAAGCTCAACCCCAACATCCCCGAAGACCTCAGCGACCTGTGCATCAAGTTGCTCGCAGTCGACCCCCGGGCCCGGCCCAGCAGCCTCGAAATCCTCGAGTGCCTCCGCAGCGACGACGAACCCGACCTGTCGGCCTCGAGCCAGCTCCGGCAGGTATTTAAACATCCGTTTGTCGGCCGCAAACGCGAACTCGAAGTCCTATTAGGTGCATTTGCAAAGGTTCGCCAGGGCGAGGCCCAAACCGTCCACATCGTCGGCGATAGCGGGATTGGCAAGACCGCCCTGTGTGAGCACTTTGTCAACCAGATAGGTGATGATACACTTTTGTTGCGCGGGCGCTGCTACCAGCAGGAGTCCCTGCCCTACAAGGCCCTCGATGCGGTTGTCGACGCACTCAGCCGGGTGTTGCGACATCTCCCCCAGGCCGAGGCCGCGGCCCTGTTGCCGTCGCACATCCACGACCTCGCCAAGGTGTTCCCCGTGCTCGCCCAACTCGAGGTGGTCAACACCGCCCGCCGTCGGGTGTTTAAGATCGAGAATGTCCAGGAGCTCAAACGCCGTGCCTTCTCGGCCATGCGCAACCTCCTTGGCCGGCTCGCCCAACGCCAGCCGTTGGTGATCTGGATCGACGACTTGCAGTGGGGCGACAGCGAAAGCCCAACCCTGCTGCAGGCGTTGATGCGCGAACCCGAGGCGCCGCCAATCCTGTTGTTGCTGTCCTATCGCGACGACGAGTTTGACACGAGCCCGTTTTTGCGCGCGCAGTCCGAACTCGATGAGGACCTGCCATCGACTCGGCTCGCGACACGTGTGCTGTTACAACGACTTTCGTCGACGGAATGCGAAAGCCTGGTCACCAGCCTGCTGGACCCGTGGCACTTTGTCGACCCCCAGTCGCTGCAGCGAATCATTCGCGAAACCCACGGCAACCCGCTTTTCCTCGAGGAGTTGATCCAGTTTTCGCGGATCTCCGGGTCGTCGTTGGGTTCGCTGCAAGCGGGCCAGGCCGGTGAATCTCGCAGCATTGCCCTGGCCCAAATGCTGTTGCACCGGATCCGCGCACTGCCAAATGCATGCCGCAAACTGCTCGAGGTGGTGGCGGTTGCCGGCCAACCGATCGACAGTGATGCGGCCCGCGAAGCTGCCCAAATCGACATCCTCGACCCGAGCACGATTCCGCGGTTGCGACTCGACCACCTCGTGCGGGTGCTGCAACTCGCCGACCGCCAGGAGGTCGCTCCCTACAATGCCCGGGTCACCGAAACCGTGCTCGAGGCGATGACCCCCGAAGCCCGGGCCGCAGTCCACCTCACCCTCGCGCGCACGCTTGAAACGCGAAAGGCCGTGCCCCCGCGGGTGCTGGCGACCCACTTTCACGCCGCCGGAGAACGCGACCGGGCCAGTACCTACGCGGCCGAGGCCGGTGACCGGGCGAGCGCAGCCCTGGCATTTGAAGATGCGGCATCGTTGTATCAACAAGCAATTTCGTGGGCGACCCAGCCGGGCAAACACACCCAGGTCCTGTTGCGCAAACAGGCCGACGCCCTGGTCAATGCCGGTCGCTGTGCCAACGCGGCCCCGGTTTATCTGACCCTGGCCCGTCGCGCCGAGCCGAGTGAAAGCCATGTGTTGCGTCGGATGGCCGCCGAGCAGTACCTGACCGCCGGCCAGGGTGAGCGGGGGCTAGCCCTGCTCAAACAACTGCTCCACGACTGTGGCCTGCAATTTCCCGAGTCCGAACGCCGGGCCTGGCTACAACTTGTAATTACACTGACGAGACTGCGGGTCACCGGTCTCGGCTACACCGAGCGAAAAGTCGAGCAAATCCCGGCCCACGACCGCCAGGCGATCGACCTGTGCTACTCGGCGAGCCGCAGCCTGATGCTGCTGTATCCGGTACATAGCTACTACTTTGCCGTGCGTGCCCTGGTGCTCGGACTGCGTGCGGGCGACCCGGGCCGGTTGGTCGAGGGCATGGCCTGTGTGGCGGTGTTGTACGGTCAAATTGGCCGGCCCAACAACTCGCTGATGGCAACTGCCCAACGCCTGGTACAGCGCCTCGACACCCCGTTTGCCCGCGGCGTGTTGGAACTGTGGGAGGGACACCTGCACTTTAGTCGCGGCCACTGGCAGCGAGCCGCCGATACCTGGCAACGGGCCCACGATCACCTCAGCCAGTGCCAGGGTGCCGCGAGCGAACTGCAAAAGGCGGATATGCATATTTTGCAAGCCGCCCGGGTGATGGGCAAGTTCGACTACCTGTCGCGCCGCGCCGACGAGGCCATTGCCCGTGCCCGCGAGACCGGCAATGTGTTTACTGAGGTCACCGCCCGCCTGCTGTCTTCGACAGCGCGCCTGGCCTTTGGCGATGTCACCGGTGCACGTACAAGAATCCGTGACGCCATGCGCCGGGCACCCACCAATCGCTATGTCGGATTTACCGAGCTCGATTGCGAGATCGCCTGCGACCTCTACCAGGGGATGGCCGCGCGGGGTTTGGCGCGGGTCGAGACGGCGTGGCCCGAGATCGAAGACTCGCGCATGATGCAGAGTGCACCGTTTCGCATTCGCATGTATGCGCTAAAGATCGGGTGCCTATTGCAGGTCGCAGCCGACTCGGGCAAGGGCCGCAAGCGCCTGCTCAAGCTCGCCCACCACGACATCCGCAAACTCGGCAAGGACTCGCTACCGTTGGCCCGCGGCCATGCTTCGCTGTATGCGGCCAGCCTCGCCAATCTCCGCGGCAAAACCGAACAGGCGGTTGGGCTGTGCGAAGAGGCGTGCAATTACTACAGTGAGGGTGAGATGTCCCATGAGCTATTTTGTGCCCGCCGTCGCCACGGGCAACTGCTCGGCGGACGGGCCGGAGTGGCCCTGCAAAAGGATGCGGATGCTGGCCTGATAAACCTCGGCATAGAAAATCCACCGCGCTGGACCGCCGCCATCGCCCCGGGATTTGCCAACCCCGACCTTTCCGGGCTGGGTTCGCGCGGGTAAGTTTGTGGCAATTCGGACGGCGATTGAGCCAACAGTTGAGCTCGCTGAAATCCTGTGTATAGACACCGAGAGCGGGGCCGCGTTGGCCGCCCAAATTCCGCGGGTCGACAACCGTGAGAACTCGGTGTAGGCCTTTGGCGTGGACGAACAAGACCCCTGTGGATGTGGCCCGGCGCTCTCGCGCCGAAGCCTGTTGGGAATGTCAGCCGGCGCGATGTCGGTAATTGCGGTTGGCTGCGCACCAAAGAACCTCGGAGAAATCCGCGATCTTCAGGCCCCCGAGGGCATGGTGGAGATAACCCTGGCCGACCACCCTGAACTCGCGCAACCCGGCGGCCGCCTGGCAGTCCGCGCCGACGGCAAGGGAAAACCGATCCTTGTGGTCCGCGGCAACGGCGATGAATTCTCCGCCCTCTCCCTCAAGTGTACCCACCTAGGCTGCACCGTGGGCTTCGACGAAAGTGCGGGCGAGCTGGCATGTCCGTGCCACGGTTCGCGCTTTTCACTCGATGGGGGCAACCTCAAGGGCCCGGCCAAAAAACCGCTCGCGGACTACAACGTAAAATTTGATGGTACAACCATTTCGTTTAAAGTCGCGTAGCGAATGGCGAGTCGCGTAGCGAATGGCGAGTCGCGTAGCGAATGGCGAGGCGAGCAGCGAATGGCGAGTCGCGAATAGCAAGTCACGTAGCTAATGGCGAGTCGCGTAGTTGGGCTGCGAAAAATGCAGTTGCTACTGCAAGGTTCGAAAACGTCCAACCTCGACAAAAACCGGCAAGTTTTTCGGAGAACTTCGGGCTGCTAGGGCAGCCAGCCCTCCGGGTCGTCGAGCGGTGTCGCCCCAGAACGCACCCGTGAGCGCTGCTGGAGGACAATTGCCTTGCGGGCATTGGCCGTGAGGTCGGCGGGAATCGTGACCTTGGCCTTGGCCCCCTCGAGCCGCATCCCCCCGGTGAGGAGGTCGCGGCGGACTTTTTGCACGGCCGTAAATGCCAGGCGATTGCTGCGCCCGCGACGGGTGACATCGATAACTGCACTGTCCGTCACCAGGGTCGAACGCAGGCTCATGCGCTCACGCACCCACAGGGCGATCGGGGCCAGAAATACCGCGATGAGTGGGCGCACCAAACTCTCGACAGGCTGCAGCCAAAACCCAGGCACGATCGCGGTCGCCAGCCCGAGCACGGCCACGCAAAACAACAGCACCCAACCGATTCGCCTGTAGGCGACCTGTTCTTTGATATCCCACCAAATCAGGGCCTCTCCGGGACGCAAAAACGGGGTGAGTTCCATCGGGATCTTGGAGGGCGAACGCGGTGCCCCCGGTGCCAGGCGAATGCCCCGGCCCCCCTCGTCGGTAGTGGCTTGGCGGCGCTCACCGGGCTCGGGATTTTTTTCGACCAGCCGCAGGGTCACGCTGGGGTATCTCCGTAGTGCCGCAGCCACTGCTGGCGGGCCGTCTGCGCCCGCAACATATGGTCGCACAACACCAGGCTAACCATGGCCTCGACCATCGGCACCGCCCGCGGCAACACGCACGGATCGTGCCTGCCCTTGGCCGTGTAGGTCACTTCTCGCCCGTCGCGGGTCACCGTGTCCTGGGGTTTGAAGATCGTCGCCACCGGCTTGAAAGCAACGGACATGCGCAGGGTAGCGCCATTGCTGATCCCGCCCTGGATCCCGCCGCTGTGGTTTTTTGTTGTATAAACATTTTTGTTGGCGTCGAGGCGGAACGGGTCGTTGTGTTGGGAGCCCCGCATGTGCCGGGAGTCGTAGCCCTCGCCGATCTCAAACCCGCGGCTCGCCGGCAGGCTCATCAGGGCGCCGGCCAACTCGGCGGTGAGCTTGCCAAAAACCGGGGCTCCCCAGCCGGCGGGCACACCACGGGCGACACAGCGGACAATGCCACCGACGGTATCGCCATCGCGGCGGGCGGCCTCGATCGCCGAAGTCATTGCTTGTACAACCTTTTCGTCGGGACAGCGGACCGGGGCCCGATCGACGGCCTCGCGGGTGACGGCTTCGGGGTCGACACTCGCCGCGATCCCGGCAACGTCGTCGACCCAGGCCACAATTTCGATGCCGGCCTGCTCCCACAAAAGCTGCTCGGCAAGCGCACCGGCGGCCACCCGGGCCACAGTTTCACGGGCAGAAGCTCGCCCTCCACCGCTCACGGCTCGCAGGCCATAGCGGGCGTCGTAGGTGTAGTCGGCATGGGAGGGGCGATAGGCCTGCTGAAGTTCGTTGTACGAACGGCTGCGTGCATCCTTGTTGCGAAACAACAGGGTCAGCGAAGTGCCGAGGGTACGGTCGGTCTCGGGTTCGAGCCCCGACACAACCTCGTAGGCATCGGGCTCGCGCCGGGCCGATGTCAGCTTGCCCTGGCCAGGCCGTCGCCGGGCCAGTTGGGCGGCAACCCGTTGGTGGGGAAAGGCCATGCCAGCGGGACAGCCATCGATCACAACCCCTAGGCCACCGCCGTGGGATTCCCCAAACGTGGTGATGCGAAACAACGTGCCAAAACTGTTGCTCATGCTGCCGTCCCCTTGGCTAAAAACTGCATCACCGGCTCGCGCCAGGCCTCTGGGGCCTCGATTGCCGCGGTGTGGCCAACTCCAGAAATGACCGCGACTTCGCAGCTGCCAGCAAACTCCTGTGCAAGTACATCTAAATCATCGGCCGGCGCGAGGCGGTCGAACTCGCCACCCAACAGCAGGGTCGGCAGTTTGATCTTCCGCGCCAACGCAACGGGATCCCACGGCCAATCCTCGGCAGCCGAAGGCCCCATGGCCTGGTCAAACAGCGCCCGCACACCCTCGTAGGAATTGCGGCTCACCGTGGCCTTGACCATCGCCTCGATCAGTTTCTCGTTGCGGTCGAGGTAGCCCGGCCCGAGGATGTCGGGCAGGCTCACCCGGGCCAAGGTCTCGAGCGAACCGGTGTGTAGGGCGGCGCGCCAGGCCGAGACAATCGCCCGGCCGAGGGCCCCGCGCCCAGCACTCACACCGGTGATGACAAGCCGATTGAGTGCCTTCGGCTCAGTCGCGGCAATCGCCAGGGCCATACGTCCGCCAAACGAAAACCCGCACAGGTCGACGGGGCGGTCGCCGAGCTCGAGCGCTGCCATCAATCGCAGGAAATCTTGTATGTGCACCGGCGGCGAAACATCCTTGAGACTGAGCTCAGTCCCCCCCTGCCCGCGGGCCTCGTAGACGACGACCTCGCGATCGTTTGCAAATGCACGAATCTGCCCACCCCAGCTGGTGAGGGTTTGGGTCATACCACCCAAAATCACCAGTGGCGGATGGGCGATGCTGGAGGCCTGCTTGGGTCGCCTTCGTTGTACACGCACATAGCCAGGGGCATTGGTGACAACATCTTCGATCTCGATGGTTTCGTGCATGGTCGCGCTCGAATCAGTTGCCCCCCTGTGCGGCAGGGCGCAGGGCTTTCGCGCAGGTTAGGGCCCGTCGGCGGTACTGAGACATGCCATCAATGTGCACCGGATCTGACCGTCGGGACCGCAGGCGCAGGTGTTGCAGTCGCGTTTGAACTGCTCGCCGGCGCGGTACTTGCCCTCGCACACAGGCTCACCCGCGGGCTCGCTGTTGTCGAATGGCTGTGGCTTTGTGCCGTCGTCTGGCTCGGCGGGCTCCGGCTCGACCTCGCCCGGTTCGACCTGTGGTTGCGGCTGTTCGGGGTCAGCCTCGTCGGCCGGTCGCGGCTCGGGCGGGGGCAGGGTCCCATCACCGATGTTGACCTCGGGATGGAGAGGCTCGGGCTGTTCGCCGGTCTGGCGGTTGCAGCCACAGGCCACAGCCGCCACAACCGCGCAAACCATGAGGGCAGATCGGATCGACATCTTCACCTCAGCGGCGGCGACGAAGCCCGACCAGGCCGAGCAGCATCAACGAGGTCGCCGCCCAACCGCGGTTGTCGCCGCTATCGACTGCACAGGCACAACCCTCTTCGTCCATGCCACCAGTATCGGAATCGGTCCCCACACCGCCGGTCAGCGAATCGCCCGTCGTCGGTCCGGCGCTCGGGTCACCTGTTGTCGGGTCGACCGAATCACCGGTTTCACCACCGCTGGTTCCCCCGGTGTCGGTGGTGTCCTCGGTCGGGTCACCCGTTGTCGGGTCGCCGGTTGTCGGATCACCGGTGGTCGGGTCGGGTGGCTCGCCCACACCCACGACCACGGGCGCCGACTCGCCGATGTTCCCGGCAAAGTCCTCACCCACGGCCACGATTTCCCAGGTGCCCATCGGGAAGTTGACGTTAAATGTGTAGGGGGGATAGCTGTCGGTCAGCGGCTGTTCGTCGCCGTTGATCTTGAGCCGAACTTCTTTGAGGCCCCAGCCCTCGTCGAACGCATCGACCTCGACACCGACAGGCTCGAGCGGGAGCTCGGCACCGTTGGGTGGCGTTGTGATGGTCAACACCGGCGGGTCGTTGTCGGGTTGGGCATCAAACGGCTCACCACAGGTCGCGGCCGAGCCAATCGTCGGCGTGCCTTCGCACCAGTTGTCCCAGTTGCCAAAGCCCTGACTGCCACCGGCAAAGAAACCGGCGCAGCTCGGGGTTGGGTTCCAGGTGCCGTCGAGGTCGTGACATGGCGTGATGTCGATGCCAGTCCGGGCCTCGACCCACGGCACCGCACCGGCGACGATCGAGTGTTGACCGGTACCACCACAGCCACCGGTGACCGTCGAGGCGATACCAAACACATGCCAGGTGCCGTCGGGAAGTTGGAGATAGGCAGGGCCACCGGAATCTCCGGGGCAAATCCCGGGTTCACCGTTGCCACCGACATTGGCGACATTCCCGGACACGGCGTGGAGTGACGTCATGCCCCAACGCAGGGTACCGGCCCCGCTGTTGTTGGGCTGGTTGCCACCGTAACCGACCACTGCGACGTCGATGCCGGGCTGCAACATGTTCATCTCGCAACCAAAAAGTGGCGGCGCCACGGGAATGTCGTAGAGCGGTTCCTTGAGGAGGCAGTAGGCCCAGTCGTGGGCCTGGTCGCTGACACCTAAATAGTCGGGATTGGTCTCGCAGGAGTTGCCCTGCAAAATACGGTCGCCATCGAAGCCCGAGTTGGCACCAAAGGAAATGGTCTTGCTGCCACCACCACAGTGGGCTGCGTAGATCACAACTTGGGGGTGAACTAATGTGCCTGTACAAAGACCGCCACCGCCGGTCACCGCGACCGTGGTTGGCCACCCACACTCGCCAACCTCTTGACCATTGATGATGCTCGAAGGGTCGACGTCGGCGGCGACAATGACATCGTCGTCGGCGAACGCCGAGCCTGGATTGAAAGCGAGGACAGCGAACGTACAAACACTTGTTGCGACAACACGGACCGATTTAAGCAAGGACAACCTCCTGTTGCTACGGTACACAAGCATTCGCCGGAGCACTACCCTGGCCGGCTCACGCAGTGGTGCTGCGCGTCGATCGCAGCATGCCTCTCACGGCTTTTCCTGGACAATGTGAGGTATCCAGCAAACACGATCGTTCGCGTCGGCTGGAGAAAATACACCGAAGTTGTGAAGGACGTATCATCGCGACGATGCTTGCCTGCCACCACGTAGTCCTGTGGATGCTGCTCGCGGCCCCCGGCGCTGAGTCGAAGCTCGACCAGCAAATCGCCGAGGCCTCCGCGCGGTACGAAGAGGGTGACTACATCGGGGCGGCCGAACAACTCGAACAGTTGGCCACAAAAACCCAGCAACCCCGGTTTTTGTACAACGCTGGGCTTGCTCGCCTCGCCGCCTCCCACCGCGCACACGCAATTGTGCATCTGCAAAATTACCTCGCGCGGACCGTGGCCGACGGGACAACCCCCATGCGAAACGACGCGCGTGCCCGCCTCGACCAGCTTCGGGCCGAGGTCCGCAGCGTGCAACTTCAGGTCGAGCCCGGTGGCGCATTGCGAGAGCTACGGGTGACGGCTCGCTACCTCGGCAGGGATAAACGCAAGGGTCCCCGCGGCGATGCCCGCCCGCTCCTCGAAGTTGGCGTCGACCGCAACACGAGCTTTCAAACTCTGTTTCTCGACCCCGGGTATTGGCAGGTGGTCGCCGAGTCGCGCTCGTACCTCACCCGCGAGCTGACTGTGCACATCCGCAGCCGCGGGCGTCCGGCCAAGGCCCGCCGCATCGAACTCGATGCCGATCCGCGGTACCAGGATGTTTCGTTTCATCTCGATGTCCCCGGCGATCCACCCCCCGACATCGAAATCGTCGCCCGCGGAGGCGCTGACCCGAGCGCCCCGCAAACCTGCACCAGGCACGACCTCGATGGCAAGCGCTGCAACCTGCGGCTGCGTGCCGGGACCTGGTCGGTACGCACCAGGGCCGATGGCTATACAACAATGGCGCGCACCGTCGTTGTTGGTGGTAGCGACTCTTCGAGCTTTACCCTGCCCCTGGTGCCGATGCCGTCGCCCGCCGACGAACCCACGCAAAAGCCACAGGTACGCCCCGAGCCGGGAGCTGGCGAAGAGGACATGTCTGATGACGATCCCCTGCCCAAACACCTGCCGCGGCCGGTCAAGCGTAGGTTGGCCAACGCCCTCAATATCGCCGGGCTACCGATCTTTGTCGGCGGTTTGGCCACCTCGATTTACGGCACCAGCCGGTTTACCGATGCCATCAGCACATCCGTCAACGATTGTGGCGGGGCGGCGGCTTGCCAGGCTGCACTGCTTGCGCCGATTCGCTGGCGAACCTCCGGCGTTGGCATGATAGGTGGCGGCATTGGCCTGTTGCTCACCGGACTGACGGCCGAGCTCGATGCACCCAACGTCGTCTGGCTCGCACAGATCGGTGTGGGCGGTGCCCTGATGGTTGGCGGCGCCGGGTGGCTCACAGCAAACACGTTTCAGCTCAACAGCCACCTGCAAACCCTGGGGTTTAGTCAACCAGACTGGGAAACCGCGCTCGACAAGAAAAATGCCCAACGCCTGGCTGCCGCGGGTATCACCGGGCTCGGAGCCGGCATGCTTGTAGGTGCAACAGTTGGCGCGCTCGTGTATCGCCGCCACCGTGGCCCGGCAAGAACAACCGCCCTGCGCCTCGACCCCATCGCCAGCCCCCGGCTCCAGGGCCTGGTGCTGCACGGTCGATTTTAGCCGGGCAGCGGTAATATTGGTCAAACATGTATAAGCACGTTCACCGCTGCCGAGCGCACGAGCTGTGGTAGCCTAGGCCCATGAAACTCGCCGGTGAACGCATCCTCCAGCTCGGAGACCCACAACTTCGGGTGCCGGCAATCGCTGTCGGCGAGAACCTTGGCAACCACGAGTTCCGGCACATGGCCGAGCGTATGCATCGCGTGCTTGCGGCCTTTCGCCAGCAGCGGGGATTTGGCCGGGCCATTGCCGCCACCCAACTCGGCATGCGCTACCGGCTCATCGCCCTCGACCTCGGCACACCCACCACCCTTGTCGACCCGGTCATCCGCTTTCGCAGCCCGGAGCTTTTTAGCCTGTGGGACGATTGCCTGAGTTTTCCCGACCTACTTGTCCAGGTGACGCGCCACCGGGCCATCGATGTTGAACACCGCGATTTAGATGGAAATACAATTAAATGGGAGGTGCGCGACCCCGCGGTGGCCGAGTTGTTGCAACACGAGATCGACCACCTAGATGGCATCCTCGCCGTCGATCGTGCCAGTGGCAACAATCCGTTTGCCCTGCGCTCGCAGTACGAGCGCCACATAGCAAGTCAGCCCTCGGGGTGAACACCCGCGGGCGAGCTGCTTCGTGCAAGAATTCCCCCAATAACTAGCTGCCGCGAAAGACAACTTCTAGGCGGGTTTGCGGGCGTAGGACCAACAGCCGTTCATCGTCGAGCAGCTGCCCATCCTCGGTTTTGAGCGCGACGACCTTGGCCCGAAACAAGCTACAAGCCTGTCCCAAAAGACTGGCGACGGTTCGCTTTTGCAAAGTCATGGCCTCCACCCGTTCACCGGCGACAAGCTCTAAGGCCAGCGGTGGGTAGCGCGAGGCACTGAGCTTTTTGGTGATCTTAAACTCGGCACCCCGGGCCTGAAGCTCGCGGGCGATCCGGGTGATGTTGCGACAGTCGTCGATCCCCCGGTGGTGACGGCCTTCGAGCTTGAGGTTGAGCTGCCGCAACATCGACACCATCCCGCCGGCCCGCTTGTGCAAGGTCGCCTCAAAGATGTGCTTGATATTGATCCACCGGCGGTAACAGGCGGGCAACTCACCAATCGAAACCCCAGCCACCTCGCACTGCTGCGGCAGCATGGCATTGAGGTCCCAGTCGCCACAGGTCACCAGGGCAAAGCGCTCTGCCCGTCCCGGCTGCAACAGGCCATGGTCGGAAAGCCAGGCGATGTGTTGGTGCAAAACTCCACGAAACGGGGGCGCGTCGGCGACCTCGGCCTGGGTTATCCCGGTGAGTTCAGTACAAAAAGCGGTCAGCTGTGGGTGGTGTTCGGGGCGGACAAAGGTTGAAAATTCATCGACCACCTCGCGCGTTTCAACATCGTAGAGGACCGACGGGAACTCAATAATTTCCTGGGGGTCCATCCGCGATCGATTATCGCAAGTGGCCTCAAAGTCGAGGATTACAAGATAGTCAAACATCAGGTTTTTACCGGCTAACGAAACACCGCGGTTGTAGCCGGATTTTTCGCGGCCGTCAACCTGGCCCGATATAGGTGGCTGTTCCCGACCATCCCCAGAGGGCGGTAGCCCAGACCAGTGTCGACACTCAAAATATCTGCATATGAAAACAATCCGGTTGCCTCACGCCCGCGGGACTGTTGCTCGCTACCGATATTTGTATCATCACGCCCATGTTGCGGTCGCGTTCGTTGCCCCTACACATGGGTCTGTTGTGCCTTCCCCTCCTGCTTCCCGCGTGTGGAGCCGAAAATCCGGGGGGAAGTAGCGATACGGCCAGTGACAGCGACAGTGTAGACTCTGAGACGGGTGCAGATACATCGAACCCGGCAACGACCGAGGCCACCTCGCAGACCAGTGCCGGGCCAAGTGGGTCACAGGGCGAGACCGACAGCTCCTCGACCGACGGAAGTTCCTCGACAACCGACGACAGCGCATCCGATACCGACACCGATACCGATACGGAAACCACCGGCGACCCGGGACCTATTTACGACGGCGACCCCCTGCCCGAGGCCCCGCCGGGCGAGTGGAACTGGGTCGACTTTCCCGAGGCCAAGTGCATCGACGGCACCAAAACCGGGATTGGGGTGCGCTATGGCCTGTCGGACAAGGTCGTGATCTTTTTTGAGGGCGGTGGCGGCTGCTTCAACGACGCCACCTGTGGCCTGTTTTACGCCAGCTTCGCCCACTTCGACGAGTTGGTGTTTGACGTGATCTGGCAAAACACCATCTTGCAGGGCGGGATCTTTAGTACCAACAACAGCGACAACCCGGTCCGCGACTGGAACTTTATCTACGTGCCCTATTGCACAGGTGATGTCCACGCCGGCGATAGCCCCGATACCTTCGTGCCCGGGTACCTGGTGGACGAACCCCAGCAGTTTGTCGGCTACCGCAACTTCGGCCACTTTTTGCAGCGGATTGTCCCGACCTTCGAGGACACCTCGCACGTGCTCGTCACCGGAATCAGTGCCGGGGGGTTTGGGGCCGCGTTCAACTACGACCGGGTGGCCGATGCGTTTGGCGAGGCCAAGGTCTCGCTGATCGACGACTCCGGCCCACCGCTGACCGACCCGTGGCTGGTGCCGTGCATGCAAACGGCCTGGCGCGAGCTGTACAACCTCGACATGACCCTGCCGCAGGATTGCGAGGGGTGCTTTGCCGACGACGGCGGCGGTATCTACAACCTCGCGCACTTCCTGGCCGAAAAGCACCACGACCAATCACTCGGGCTTATCACCGCCGAACGCGATGTCATCATCCGGACCTTCTTTGGCTACGGCATCCAAAACGAGGGCGGCGAGCACTGCCCCGATGGGATCTTTGAGCTGCCGATGAACGGCGGGTACTTTGAGGAGGGTATCTATGCCCTGCGTGACGAACTCGGAAACTCCGATGTCTGGGGTAGCTACATTATGGGTGGCATCACCCACACATACCTGAGCTTCCCCGACTACTACCTCAAGCAGGTCAATGGCATTCGCCTGGTCGATTGGGTCCGCAACCACCTCGAAGGCAATACCTCACACGTCAGCCCGTGATAGTACATCTGCCGGCCGGACTTACGGCAAGACGCAATAAATCCAGGTCATTAGCAGCCACCCCACGAGGGTGGCCGTGGCCGCGGTAAAACAGCCGACCGACGCGGGCGAAATCCGTTACCATTTCGCCATGAAGTTGGCCTCTGCGTTGTTGTCGTCCTCCTTGCTTTCCCTATCCGGAGCGCTGGTACTCGCCGGGTGTTCGGACGGTTCGGAAGACACGGTCGAGGGGACCGAGAGCGACACCGAGGACGACACCGACACCAGTGGCGGCGAATCGACCGGTACGACCGACGACTCGACCGACAGCTCCGGTGAGAGCGAAACAACCGAGGGTCCGACCGGCAGCGAATCCGACTCCGACTCCGACTCCGAATCGACCGAGACAACCGAGGGACCCACCGGGACCGAATCCGAATCTGACTCTGAAGACACCTCAACTTCGACGACCGATTCGCCCTGGGACGGCGACCCCCTGCCCGATGCCCCGGTTGGCGAGTGGAACTGGATCGACTTCCCCGAATCCCGCTGCCGTACCGGCACACCCACCGGCATTGGCGTGCGCTACGGCGACGTCAACAAGGTCGTGATCTACTTTATGGGCGGCGGGGCGTGCTTCAACGCCACCACCTGCGGCCTCAACCCGGGTACCTACGGCCAACTCGACTTCGGTGGATTTGCCAACCAAGGTGGCCAATCGGGCATCTTTAACCCGAACGACTCCAACAACCCGACCTACAACTGGAGTCACATCTTCATCCCCTACTGCACCGGCGACGTCCACTTTGGCAGCAACCCGGGCATGCCGGTCAATGGTCTCGGGATGCAGGACTTTGTCGGGTTTGACAACGTCACGATGTTCTTAGAGCGGGTGGTGCCGACGTTTATCGACGCCGAACAGGTGCTGGTGACCGGTGAGAGTGCCGGTGGATTTGGTGCCGCCCTCAACTACGACCGCATCGCCGACGCGTTCCCCAACACCACGGTGACCCTGCTCGACGACTCCGGCCCGCCGCTTTCCGACGCCTACCTGCACGCGTGTTTGCAAAAACAATGGCGCGAGTTGTGGGGCTTTGACGAAACCCTTCCCGAGGCCTGCAGCGGCTGTTTTGGCCCCGATGGCGGTGGTATTTACGAGCTCGCCCCGTACCTCGCCGACAAACACGGCGACCAAAAAATGGCCCTGATCTCGTCGACCGCCGACAATGTCATTCGCCTGTTTTTTGGCTACGGCATCACCGAGCCCAACGACGACCCGTGCGGCCCGAGCCTGATTCCGCAGTCGATGGAAGCATGGTTTTTTGAGGACGGGCTGTACGACTTCCGCGACAACGTGCTCGACGGCTCGCCGATTTGGGGCAGCTACTTCATCGACTCCACCACCCACACATGGATTGGTGGCGATGGGTTTTTCAGCACCGAAGTCGACGGGGTCAAGCTCCACGAGTGGGTCACAGACCTGGTCGAGGGCAACACCGCACACGTCAATCCCTAGGCTAGGGGCTCCCGACCAAAAAGATGCCGCGGCAATGTCCGCGGTATTTTTATATGCACGGACCTTGGCAGCCGCGCCCGCCCGTTAGCGGGCCAGGACGGTGTTGTAGCGAACCTCAAACTCGCGCTCGCTCATCATCGCCAAAATCAGCATCTCGATGAAACTGATGAAAAATGGCACGCCGGTCCAGAAAAACAGCAGGTAGACAACCCCGGCCCCGGTGTTGCCCAGGTAGAACTTGTGGCCGCCAAAGCCCCCAACAAAAAATGCCAGGAGTGTTGCCACCCACTTGTTGCGATCGGCGACTTTGACCAGGGCGTGCTGGCCGTAGGGCACCATATTGTTTTGAACCACCACATTGATCGGGGGGGGCGGATAATGGTGGCCCTGGCCATGCTGCGGGTAGCCAGGATAGCCGGGATAACCTGGCTGTTGGTAGGGTGCGACGGCGCCGGGCTGTGGCCGCACAGCCAACGGGTAGGCCTGCGGGTGCCCTGGGGGGTAGCCCTGCGCAGGATGCTGTTGCTGTCCCTGGGGATAGGTCGGATAGGCCTGCCCCGGTTGGGGCGGATAGGCCTGCGGCTGTCCATACCCAGGCGGATAACCCTGCTGCGGATGCCCGTTGCCCTGCTGCGGGTAACCCGGGGGTGGATGCTGCCCGGCTCCCTGCTGTGGGTAGCCTTGGTGCGGATGCCCGTTGCCCTGCTGCGGGTAGCCCGGGGGTGGATAGGCCCCAGGATGAACCTGTCCCTGGGGATAGCCCGGAGCGGGGGCTCCCGCCTGCGGCGATTGGGCATTGGGCCGGTTGTTGGGATCGTTCATATTACCTTTGCGCCGCCGGCAGGGCCTTGGCCCAGTCGCGAAATACATAAATGACGGCCCCGGTCTCGGGGTCGTTGTCGATATCGACATGCCCAGAATGCAGCATTTCTCCGAGGGCGTCCTCGGCCTGGGCGAGGGAAACATGTAAATGCAACGCTGCGTCAGAAACCGTGACAACACCACCCTTGGCCTTGGCCAGGGCGAGCAACCGGCGTTCGAGTTTGGCTTCGAGTTGCTGCGCCGGGGGTTTACTGGCCAGCGCAAAGTAACCGGCACCGAGCAACATCCCGACACCGGCGAACGCGGGACCTATCAGGAAAAACAGTGGCAGCTGCATCACCGTCCAGCCAACCATCGTCAACATCAAGACCGCAAGCCCTCCGAGGCCCAAGCCAAACACTGCCGGCCCCCGCCGCCGGTGGGCATTGGCAACCCACGTCCGGGTTTGGTCGCTAAACTCCGTCGCGTGATCGGGTGTTTGCCGGTGCCCCGGGTGAGGCATTGCCGGCGGATATCCGGGTCCGGTCGTGTGGGTGTGGATATGGATCCCGGGACCGTTGACCGAAATCCCCGGAGGCGGTGGGGATCCAGGGGGATAGGGAGGCCAGGGCGCATTCATGATCAACTGCGAATCTACGCTAGCAGCAATGTCCCAAAACGGCTACCCCGGATGTCCGCCATTTGCCCGCTACCAAAATTTGCGGTCGCCATATGGGTGGCCTGTGGACGCGCGCCGGCACTTCCCCGCGCATGGCTCCACGTCACGGGCGCAACCTTGGCACGTGATGCCGGTTACGTCGCTCGCACCTTTTCGCTCCGCGCGTTCGCCAGTGTGCGACCCGATGTCACCTACCCGAGCATACCCTGCAAACGGCTCCCGGGCCGAAGGCAAGACCTCGGCCGGGTCGCCGGCTAGCTCGAAAACATGCTTATACAAACTGGTCCACAGAATCGTGGCAACGCCGCAGGCACACGCAGGGCAACCTCCATGTGCCTACATCTTTATCTGCGATTAATTCGGCGAAAACGCAGCAGGGTCCATCCACAGCACTTCCCAGTGGTGATGGTCGAGGTCGTAGAAGCTCCGCGAGTACATCACCCCGCGATCGACAGGCTCGATGGCCACGGTCGCGCCGAGGGTCAGTGCCCGCTCGACCAGGCTATCGACCTCCTCGCGGGTGTCGCAGGTGATGGCAACGAGCGCCTCGGTATGGGTCGAGGTGTCGCACAACGGCTTGCGGGTAAACGTCGCAAAAAACGGCTCGACCAGCAGCATCACCCCGGTGGTTTCGTTGATCACCATGGCGCCAGCCTGCTCGTTGCAAAACTGCTCGTTGAAGTCAAACCCGAGCTCTTCAAAAAAGGCTCGACTGCGGGGGAGGTCTTTGACGGCGAGGTTGAGGTACAGCCCACGGGCTTTCGGTTGTTGCATACGGGTTGGACCGCTGGCCCGCGACAAACTCATCGCCCATCCCACATATTTTTTTGGTCGCTCACAACTCGGGCGGCAAACCAAACCGGACAAATAGCCGCTCGGTGTCTAAAAAGGCATTCCACGCCAAAATCCGGGGCCCGCGAAGCTCCAACACAATCAGCGACCACGGCCGGTGGGGCTCGCCCGGCGGACCCTGGCGGTACTGGCCAAACGCCGGCAGTCCGTTGGCCCGGGTTGGGACCAACCGCGAGCCCTTGCACCCGATCCCACGCCCGCGCAGCCACTGGCCAATGACCTGTGGCCCCTGCAGCCACATGGTGTAGGGCGGCATCGACAATGTTGCATCTTCACACATCAACGAGGTGAGGCCGTCGACGTCGTAGCACTCAAACGCGGTGACATAGCGCTCGAGCAGTGCCTCCTGTTCACCAGTGAGCGGCTCGGCCCCGACCCCGGTGTCGACAGTCCGCATGGTCGACCGCGCACGTTGCAGGGCACTGTTGACGGCGGCAACCGAGGTCTGCAAACAATCGGCAACCTCGGCTGCCGACCACCCAAGTACTTGTGTCAGCAACAACACTGCCCGCTGTTTGGGTGGCAGGTGCTGCAAGGCCGCGATAAAGGCAAGGCGCACACTTTCGCGTCGCAGGGTCTGGGCCGCGGGATCGTGCTCGGGCAACACCTGGCTATCCGGGATTGGCTCGAGCCAATGGCTGGCTGGCCGCTCGACCAACGGGTCGCCCACGCTGCCCGGCCCAACACCTTCAAACGGACGCGCGCGGCGTTTGCGAGATGCCAGGGCGTCGAGGCAAACGTTGGTGGCAATGCGGTAGAGCCACGTGCGGACTGAGCTGCGCCCCTCAAACCGTGCAAATGCCCGCCACGCGCGAATCATGGTTTCCTGGACCGCATCGTCGCTATCGACGGCAGACCCGAGCATGCGGTAGCAATGGCCTGTGAGGGCAACTCGATGCTGCTCAAACTGGGCGACATCCATGGCCCGACGCTAACACAGGATTTTTGTGCAGCAGCAAGTTACTTTAGATGTAAGCACACCTTTTTGCGGTGTGACCTGACCAACTCCATGACACCGTCGTCACGGGGTAACTGTCGCGGTTCGCGTTTTTCGCAGCAATCGCCTACGCAAGCCACCGAACAGCTGTTTGGCCTTGGTCGCCAAAAATTGATCCATCACGCTTTCGTGGTGCCCGCGCGCCGCGTTGACGACCGACCGCACCAATCGCCAGGGTCGCAACGTGTATTGCAGACCATAAAAACTACACAGATAAAACATTTGTAGGGTAAACAATCCCCGCGGGCCCAACTGTGGATGAAACGAACGTAAGCCACTCGACGCCCGCAACAACGAACTGTAGTAATAGGGCTCGGCAAACGCGATTTGCCCACGGCGTTGGAGCCCGGCAAATTCCTCCGACCCGGGATAGGGCGCAAACACCATCACAGCCACGGTGTGCAGCCCATCGACCGCAAGCCCGAGCACGAGCTTGTAGGTCTGCCACAGGTCGTGCGGGGTCTCGTGGGGAAACCCGATAATAATGCTGCAATGGGTCGAAAGCCCGGCCCGCAACGAGGCCTTCAACGAGGCCCGCAGCGCCGGGAGTTTGACCTTCTTTTTGATCCGCCGCAGGGTGTCGCGGCTGCCACTTTCGGGCGCGTAGGTGAAGTTGCGACAGCCCGCGCGGTACAGGGCCTGGGCGGCCTCAAAGTCGACCGCCTCCGAACGTGTCCCCGAGGGCAGCTGCCAACTGACCCCGAGGTTGCGGCGTTCGATCGCCCGGCAAAACTCGAGGATCCAATCCTTGGTCAACATCGCCGTGAGGTCGTTGAGGTCGACGTTGGTCACCTGGTAGCGGCGCACGAGCTCGGCGATCTCGTCGACCACCTGCTCGGGACTTCGCCGCAGATAACGGGTTGTCCACATCTGCGGCGACGAGCAAAACGTGCAGCGGTAGGGACAGCCGCGGCTGGTCAACACCGGCATCGAACGCCCGCGGTGTACCCCGCTACCATGGCCACGATCGAGGTACGAGGCCACTGGCACCAAATCCCAGGCGGGGAGTGGCAACTCGTCGAGGGTTTCAATCCGCTGTCCGGCACCGGTTTTTTGCGGTCCACCGGGCCCACGGATGGCGATACCCGCAACACCTGCAAGCCGGCTCGCAAGATCTTTGCGCATGCATGTTTTTTGCTGGCTCAACGCACCGAGCACGGCCAAAAATGTCCGCTCCCCCTCCCCGAGCACACACAGGTCGACGGCCGCCGACTCGGTCATCAACTGCTGCCAAAACGCCGTCGCATTTTCGCCGCCAACCACAATCACGACATCCGGGCGGGCGCTGCGTAGGGCCGCCAAAAACTCGCGTAACCACGGCCATTGGTGCAGGAACATGTGCGAAACACCCACCACCTGGCAATCTGGCGTCAGCCGCCCGATGATCGCCTCGATCGGCAGCCCCTGGACAACCACATCACCGACCGGCGTCGACCGACGGACGTAGTGCTCGGGGGCTTCGCCGGTGGCGTCGATCACCTGCACCCGGTGGCCAGCAGCCCGTGTGGCGCCGGCAATATAGGCCAGGCCAAGAGGAGGTATCGCCCCGTAGTAGCTCAAACTCGCGGGCGCAGTGATCGTGGGCGGATGGATCAAGCTGACGGCAAGCGGCGTCGAAAAAGCCCCTACCCCGTGCAAGATCGGCAGTCGTGATGTTGTGGGGGTATCCACCTAGCAGCCCAAGAGTTGTTGCGAGTGTGGCCGCACAGTACCCCAGTTTGTGGCCGAGCATCACCCGGGCGGTTGAAATTTCGCAATCCGCAATCCCTCAGCCTCGACGATCGTCGTCAACTGTGGCTCCCAAACATCGGGGTCCATCACCGACCGCAGCCTGTCCCCTGGGCGCAGGACCGCTCGGGCGCAAGCTCGCTGGCCAGCAGCGGCGTCCCGTAATAGTGGCTCCGCATCTGCTCGAGCAGCACTTCAAACTGACCGTTTTCGGGGTTGGGTGACGAGGTGCTCGATCTCGACCCCCTCGTCCAACAACCCCCGTCGCCGTGCCCAGGTGGTCAACAGGTGTACGTTTGTAATGATCCGGCAGTTGCGCACGCAGGCCGGATCGGAGCTGACCCACTGCGAAAACACCTGGTGTCGGCGGGCGTGGGCCTCGCTTTGGAGCCGGGTGGCTGCCGTCAACTCGGGAGTCGCTGCTGCGGCCACGGCGAGACCGGAGGTAGCGACCAATGCCAGCGTCGATATTTGCTTGTGCAACTTCGTTGAAACACCCGGTCCGGCAAGCCGGCCGAGGCCCCAGATAAACGACCACCCGGCAACCGCGTAGACCAGGCCGGGGTTGCCCTGCGGTTGCTGGTGAATCGCCACACCCGCCAGCAACAGCACCACAAACCCCAGGCTCGCCCAAACACCGCTGTCCTCACCCTCGTGCCAGACATCGGCGAGCCGTCCGAGCGGTAGCATCAACAGGATCATCGGCAGGACGTAACGCGGTGAGTCGTCGAAGTGAAACAGGCCAACAAAGGGCAACCCGCGGATTGCAAGTACGAACAATATTCCGGCCGCCACCACGATAAACAGGCCGACCCGATCACAATCACCCTGTGTGGTGACGCCTGTGTGCTGTTTGAAGAACACGGGTCGCTCGACTTGATCTTTCGCTGTGAGGGTTCGCCTCCAAATCGCCGTGTGCCGACAGACGAATGCCGAAGCGCTAGGCCCGATCGAGTAGCGAGAAAACCGCATAACGCCGAGAGTGAAAGTTTCGCCCACACTGTCGGATTTGTTATCCTCGGTCCCAAGTGATGAGTATGCTTTCACCTCCGTGTGCCGTTTGTGTGGTGATATCGGTCCACCGCGACACGACCCTTGACGGGCGGACGGGGGCGATGACCGACCCGGGTACCCATCCCGTCGGCGACGACCGGTGTCGCGTCGTCAACGACGACTTGCATCGACGACCAAGCCGCGACGATGTACTGGCGCGGCCCTTGACAGACGGATGGTGGCGATGACCGACGCAGCATCGACACTGCCTCGAGCTTCCCTGATAGCCCCGGCGACTTTGTTGGTAGTTTCGCTACTCGGCCTTGCGCTCGCCCGCATCGATCTCGCTGAGCTGTTCCCCCCTCCACCGACGCAAGCAGCTGCAGTCGATGCGGCACAGGCGCACCCGACCGAACCTCCACCGCGTCAACCTGTGTATACGGACGAGGCCCGGGCGCTACTCGACAACCTCACCGCCGGTGAGCAACTCGCGGGGTGGCAGGTCATCGAGATCGACGGTGTTGTCGACGACGGGGAGATCCTCATCAGGTTTTCCCGCGAGGATGCCAAGTTCACAGCCGTGGTCACACCACACGGCAGCCGCCCCCACCAACCACCGGCACAGGCCGATGGTTACGACCTGTTTTACAACCGTGTCGAACGCCCGGAACAAGAAGCCGAGGTCTTGACCGTGCTGACCGCACTCGCGGCCCGTATCCAAAACCGTGCGCATTGATGGCGATCGGGTTGCTCCGAAGTCCTGACCGCGCTCACCGCAATCGCGGCCTTGATCCCGGACGATCGGGTTGATCCGACGATCGGCTGTGTGTGTATCATGGCGCACCTTGGCCACGACGACCCCCCCTCCCCTGGCCACTGATCGGCGGATCCCGTGGTTGTTGGCGGCTGCGTTTGTTGTCTACGGCATCGCCATGACCCGCGTGGATAGGTTTCTCCACGACGAGGGTATGTTGACGTGGTTTTTCGCCAAGATCATGGCGGCTGAGCCGGTTGCGACGATGTTTTTTCTCAAGAGCCGGCCCCCGCTCTCGCTTTTGTACGCACCGGTTTCCGGGTTTGGGCTCGACTTTTTTTTGTGGGTCCACATCGCGGTTGCAGCCCTCGCTATCCCACTAGCTGCCGCGGTTGCACGGGCGCTTGGCCAGGCGGCACCCAACCTTGTGGCCGCGGCGTTTGCCCTGTCGCCGATGATGCTCGCAGCGGCGCCCTCGGGGGCGGGCAATACCGACGCGGTCACCGGTCTGCTGCTAGCCCTGTACTTCCTTGTCGTCCGTCGCTCCCCGGGTGCGGCCGGGTTCGTCGCCGGCATGCTGCCGTTTGTCCGCGCCGAAATCTCGATCTTTGTGCTCGCGCTGGTGGCCTATTGCACGGTTGCGGGCCGTCGACGCTTCCTGCTTACGCTGCCGGGGTTTGGCTTGGCAGTCGCGTTTTTCGGGATCTTCTACCACGGCGAGCTTTTTTGGTTTGTCCACTATCCACCGACGGTGGTGGTCCCCAAAGGTGCGACAGCTGCGGCATTTGGCGAGTTTGGGTTCGCCAAAGACCATCCTGCCCAGGCCCTCACAGTTCTGCTGGCAATTGCCCCGCTGATCGGACTGCTCGCACTTGTGCCGCGAAAAGTCTTGGGCCCACTCGAACGCGTGATGCTATGGGCGGCACTCGTATTTGTCGTACTGATCCGCGGACTCCCCCTCGTCGGTCTGTTTCGGTTTGACGACTCTCCGCGCTACGCCCTGCCACTTATCCTCGGGCTGCTCCCACTCGGGCGGTTGGCCAACATCTGGCCCCGGGGACAGGATGCGGGGAGCTCGGCGACCGTCGTCTTGGCGCTGTTGACCACCGTGTGTATCGCCCTCGACTTCGTCTACGATGCGCCGATCTTGCCTGCGGTGGCTGCCGGATGGGCCTTCGTGTGGCTACTTGCGCGGATGCGAAAAACGCAACTCGCGCTGGCGACAACCGTTGTGTTTGCATTGATTGCAGCCAATTTGCCGACATTCACGACCGCGACCAAACTCGCTAGCGACACGTATATCCAGCAGCAAGCGGTGTTTGCCGAGTGGGTCTTGCAAAACCCCGAGCGCGCCGAAAAATGTCGCCTGATCACCAACGTCCACCTGCTCGAAACCTGGTCGCACCGCCACGGTCTGCTCGGCGAGCAGGTCACCATCGAACACATCGTCAACCGCGATATCGAAGGTGAGTTGCGAACCCTCGCCAACAGTGAAAATGGGCAGTATGAAACGATACAGGCCCAGCTCCAGGACAACTTCTACGGCCGCCCACTCCCTGCCGACAGCCTGAGACCCGAGCTGATGACCGGGGATGTGGTGTTTGTCCTGCGCCGAGAAGACAGGCTCGAGCGGGTGATGCCCGAAGAAGTCTGGGGCCCGTGGTTGACAACGGTGGTCGAGCGCGACGGCCTGTGGATCGCTACCCTAACCCCACCCGAGTAGCCCCCGTAGTCTCGATCGATTTTCGATCGAAAGCACGCGGCCGCCACCCACACCTGAACATTGCACACACAATACACTAAAATTGTGCATGTATTTACATGGACATGCCGTTCACGGTTGAGTTTCCCAGCCGCGCGGCGACTCCATCAAAACACGCAAAATCTCGTAGATCGCCCCCGGACGCAGGGTCGAGCCCATGTTTCGCAGGAGGTAGGGGCTGCACCAACAACCGGCGCAGTCGGGCTGGGGGACCGCCCGAAAGGCGGCTTTAAATCCGAGGTCGCGGGCGTTGGGTAGCCGCTTTGGCGCAAGGTCCAACAGGTCACAGGGGGCGAGGGTCCCGTCGCTGCCCATCGCACAAAAAAACCGTCCCGCCTGGCACGGAATTTGGTTGGCGTGCCATGCCCCGGAACGTGTCGGTGTAGATGCATGAAAACCGCCGCCCGGCCGCCAATGCTCGCGAACAAATCGCAGCATCCCGAGGGACCCGAAAACCGTCGACGGACTCGCCGTCCGCTCGGCGATCACTTCGTCCATAAACCCGCGAAACTCGGCCTGTGTCGGGGTCAGGTCGGCGACCTGCGGGGACGCGTAACGCAGTGTCATGACCGGCTGGAAGTTGATGCGAAAACCTTCGCTTTTGGCGATCGCTACCACGTCGCGGACGACCCCGAGGTTTTTGCGGGTGACCGTCACGTTGGCGACCGACTCCACGCCCCGGGCGACACCGGCCCGCAGACTCGCAAGTGCCGAGGCAAAGGCTCCCCTGCCCCGCAAGGCATCGTGGGTCGGTTGCAAGCCGTCGAGGGAAATCGCCAGGAAAAACAGTCCCGGAAAGTGGGTGATCCGCTCGGCAAATCCATGGCCGTTGGTACAGATCGCCACCCGCATCCCGCGGTCCTTGATGGCTTGGCCTATCTGCTCGAGGTCGTCGCGTAAAAACGGTTCGCCACCCACCAAACTGACGACTTGGGTACCGCACTCGGCCATCTCGGCGACCAGTCGACGGACCTCGGGAAGCGAGAGTTCCGGCGGGGGGTTTTTCCAGATCGAACAGTAACGACAACGCAGGTTGCAGCGCTGGGTGACCTCAAAGATAACCGACAACGGAATGCGTCCGCCGGTGGCACGGGCGGCCATGTAACGCGCACCTAAGGTGACGAGCCGGGGAAGCTTCACGCGGGTCCTTTAAGCACGGTCCGATGGCTCAATTCAAAACCGGCAACGCAAACCGACGCGGCCCGGTGGCAGCGGCAGGCATGGTCCCGCCCAACAGGATCGAGTCGGGTAGCGGCATCGTTGGCGCACCCGGACGCGGGGCCACATCTCCGTACTTAAACGAATCTTCGTTGGCACCGTGGACCGCCAGTCGCCCGGTGACGATTTGGGCAAATAAAAGTGAGTACCGCAGCAACCTGCGCTTGTTTGGCAGTTTGCGGACAAACCGAGCCACCCTTCTTGGATTGCCGTAAAACCGGAAGTACGCGTAACGCTGCAGCCATCGCAACTCGCGGGCGGAAACCTCGGACAGACTGTGCGGGTTGTCGTAGTAGTTGAAGCTCTCGCCGTGGAGGGTTTCGGCCGGCTGGACGTAGTCGTCGGACAGCTCGGACCCCTCAAACGGGGTGACGAGAAAAAATCCGGCGGTGTGCAGGCGCGAGCGACAGGCGTACTCGATGGTGTCGAGGATCTCCTGGCGGGTCTCCCCGGGAAACCCCAGCATAAAAAATCCGTGCATCATCATCCCGAGCTCGTCGGCGATGGCGATGTTCCGCTCGACACGCTTGATGTTGAGGTACTTTTTGACCTGTTTTTGGATCCGCGGGGTCACGGACTCAATCGCAATACTGACGCGAAAGGTACCGGCGCGGCGCAGGGCTTCGAGGACTTCGCGGTTGAGAAGATCGGTCCGCAGGCCGTTGGGGAACTGGATGTGAACATTCCACCCGCGCTCGGCAATCCCGTCGCAAATCTCGATCAGGCGCTGTTTGTGAAAGTTGAAGATGTCGTCGTAAATGTGGAGCTCACGCACGCCATAGCGCTCGACGAGCAGCTCCAACTCGGCCAGCACCCGCCCGGCCGACTGGGCCCGAAACCGCTTGCCAAACACATTGTGACAGTAGGTGCATTTGAACGGACAACCCCGCGACGTTTGGACGACCGCCCACGGCTGGCCGGTGAGGTTGTCATCCTGGAACACGCGTTGGTAGGCGCCCATGTCGATCCGATCCCAACTCGGGACCGGCAGCACATCGAGATCTTCGATCGTCCCCCGTGGGCGCGTCTCTACGATCTGGCCGTCGCGCCGCAATACCAGGCCGTCGACCTGTGACGGGTCACCGCCGTCGCGCAGGGCATTGAGCAACTCGTGAAAGGTGTGCTCGCCCTCGCCCACCACCACGTAGTCGACGTTTTTATCCTTGGCGATGGTCGTCGCCGAGCTCGTGCCGTAGGGGCCACCGACCACAACCACAACCTCGGGCGCACGCTCCTTGATCAGCGCGGCGAGCAGGTGCACGCAATCCTTTTCGATCGTCATCGACGACAGACCGACGACATCGGGCTTGTCCGCCAAAAGCCGCGGCAAAAACCCGCTCGGCGACTCCTTGGCGAGGCGCATGTCGAACAGACTGATGTCCTCGTAGCCGTGCTGCCGCAACCATGCGTCGAGAGACATGATACCCAGCGGCTGCGCGATCATGTCGACCGGCATGGGCTGGTACGTACGAACGAGGGAGATGCGCATAGGGCGAGGCTAACATACTACACGGTCGCGCGGGCTGTACTTCCGCCGGGAAACGACCCTCCAAACGCGCTCAATACCTGCCCGAACGAGCATCTCGGCGAGATGTCAAGGTGATCGATGTAACTTCAACGACTTGGATCGTTCCGCTCGGGGCTTCAACGCAACGTCGCCGAAACGGCCAACTTGTGCCAGCTTGCGAACGGCGACGCCTGCCGACGTACAGGTCGCCATCCTCGACATCTCGGGGTCGTTGGACCGACGTGTCCGCGACTGCGACCGATCGGCTCTTGGCCAACGCAGTCTCGCCCTGACGGCCAAGGGCCCTCGCAAGCTGCGAACTGCCGTCGGCTCTCGGCGCTGTCTCGCCCGTCGCCCGCGTGGAATATTGAATATGCAATATTCCTCCCTACTCGTGTCTGCATCCGACAAGGCTGCCCTCCACTGCGACGGTTGTGGTGACGACCGCCATGGTTTGAACTCGAAAGCTCCCGGCGTCACCCGCAAAATCACGCAACCGGCCTGTGTGGTTGACCCCCATCCGCTGGGACAGGTAGACTCCTACGCGACGGCAGGACTGCAAGACTTCACGTGATCGACGTCGACTATCTCGTTATCGGTGCAGGGCTGTGTGGCATGGTCTTCCACCGGTTTTTGGACAGCGAGCGCTGTGTGCTCGTCGACTCGCGCCCGGGTCGGTACAAGATCGGCGAGTCGATCATTCCCGAGCAGTTTCGGCACCCCAAGCTGCAGGCGTTGCTGCCCGCCATCCAAGCGTTGCCGTCGTACTCGCGCAAATACGGGACCACGTTTATCAGCGACGGGCGGGTGGCATCGTTTCCGCTGCCCGAGTCCGAAGTCGGACAGGCGATGCATTGCTCGCGCCACGAGATGGAAGCATGTATCCGCAAGCAATGGCAGGTGCCGATCCGAACCGAGCGGGTGACCGCGATCGACTTTGCCAAAAAACTCGTCACGACCGACAAAAACACCTATCGGGTCGCCCACCAGATCATCGATTGTTCCGGGCCGGCGATGGTCGTCGCCAGCTTGGTCGACGACGTTCAACAGCTGTGGCCAGTGTTTGCCACCTGGGCCTATTACGATGTCGTCGACAACGACTCGGCACGGTTTTTTGCGGCTGCCCGCGCCCGCGGGTGGGCCAAGATGCGCTACGACTCCCAACATCGGCGCGTGCTCGCGGGCGAGGAAATCCCGGGTTGGGAACCGGGTCGGACCACGATCCTCACCCGCGTGCGAGACGGCGTCTGGACCTGGCAAATAGCCTTACACGATGAAAAACTACTGAGTTTTGGCGCGGTCTCACGACACGGAAAAATCTCGCGCGAGGACCTGGCAAAACTGGCGGACAACCCCGCACCCAACTACACACTCAGGCCACGCCCCCACGACAAAAGCTCGTATTACAACCGCCTGCACGTCCGCAACTACTTCGCCCGCAAGGCCAAAAAAGCCGCGACGGCCGACTATATCCTCATCTCCGATGCGTTTGCCTTTGCCGATCCGGTCTACTCCGTGGGCACCGGGCTGGCCGTCAACAAGGCCATCGAGGTCGCAAGTGTGCTCAATAAGCAGGGCTGGAATGCCGAGATCGCCGAGACCTATTGTAAACACTACGACGCCCAGATCGACCGGGCGATCGCCGGGTTTAAGTTTTGGTATACAGGCGAGGTCTTTGACGACAGGACCGCAGCCCAAATCCAGGACAAGTTTCTCGTCGGCGATGAGTTTCAAGTCGGCATTTTAGAGCACTACGGCACCGCAGTCGCCGACGCCGACCTGTCGGCCAAGGTGTTGCGTGCCGACCCGTTTTCGATCGACTGGACCCGCCCGCCACTCGACAAACCTGTCGCCGAGTTGCTGGAGTTGCAAGATGGTTGCTTGGCCACGTGGCGATTTGTCGGTGCCAACGAAAGTGCGGGGGGCATCGTGTCGCGGTGGACCCACCCGCGGTGGCCAGACCTCTCCCTGCTCGTGTCGCGCGAAGATGGTTCGACGCTGCGAGTGATGTATATGAACCTGCTCGAAGGGACTTATCCAAGTTCGCCGGACCTTCGTGCGCTGCTCGCTGCGCTTCGGCGAACGACGAAACTGCGGGCGGAGATGTGGTTTTCGCTTTTGCCCTGAGAGGCTACCTCAGAGTTCGCGCTACATCAGGCAGGATGGAACGTCACGAGGAGCTGATTCAGTTTTGCCTCGGCTGGCAGGGTCCATGTGCTCGCTCGACCGCCGGCTCGCGCTGGCCGCCCCCCGAGGGATATCAATGCAGATACAAAAGTGCTGCTCAGCGCCAGCAACCACTTGGCGAGCGTCACGGGCGACCTCCGAGGCCTACCGGACGCACGGCATCAAACCGCCGATCGAGGATCCGCCACAAAATCCGCACGCCGTCGATGGCACTGTCGAGCCCGGATTGACCGTGGCTGCGAGGCATCCGCCGCACCGGGACCTCGACCACTCGCCGGCCCGCCGTGAGTAGGGCCAGCAACAGGTCGACCTCGATATCGTAGCGCTCGGCCCGGAGCTCACAGCCGACAAGCGCGCGGCGACGGACCACGCGAAACCCGGCAAACGGATCCGTGATACCGGCGCGAAACAGGAGGTTGAGGACGGTGGTGAGCGCGTGGCTACCCAACCAATTGAGCCGGGTAATCGCCCCGGGCTCAAACGTGCCCAAAAACCGCGAGCCTATCACCATGTCGACGGCGGGCGTTAGCGCGGCCAACAGGTCGGGGATTTCCCGCGGATCGTCCTGGCCGTCGGCGTCGATAAACACGAGTGTGTCGCCGACGGCAGTGTCGATACCGACACGCAGGGCGTACCCCTTGCCACGGTTTTGCGGCAATCTGATCACCCGCGCATCTGACCCTTGCGCCAGTGCAGTGGTGTCGTCGCGAGAACCGTCGTCGACAACAACGACCTCGTTTGCGTGTTCATGGCAGGCAGCCACAACTGCGGCGATCGTCGGCGCCTCGTTATGGGCCGGGATCACCACAGAAACAGACTTGGCTGGGTTGAGGGACGGATCCATGTGCCAGGCTCGACATCCTAACACCGGCCATGCAACTGGTGCGTGCGGCTAAAGCACGCCCAGATAGTGTTTTTTTTCTGCTGTGAAATTTCCTACACTCGCCCGGTGTCCATCGGCACTCGGCGACTGCGGCGAAGAGCCACCCTCATTGCCCGGCTGATGGAAACCTGGGTGCGACGGCCGACAACGCCAAATCGGCTGGTGATCGACGTGACCCGTCGCTGCAACCTTCGCTGCGCCATGTGCCGCACCTGGGAAGCGCCCCGCGGCCACGAGCTCACCCCCGCGGAACTCGGCAGCTTGATGGACCAACTCCCCGGGCTGTGCTGGCTCGATATCACCGGTGGTGAGGTGTTTTTGCGGACCGACGCCGAGGAGCTGCTGACGACCGTGGCCCGCCGGGGCCGGGCGTTGCAAGTTCTGCACTTCCCGACCAACGGGTGGTTTACCCGGCGCATTGTCGAAACCACACGCAAGTTGCGCGAGCTGACCGAAGCCGAGCTGATCATCACAGTCAGCATCGACGGCCCCCCCGAGGTGCACGACCGGGTGCGTGGGCGCAATGGTTCGTTTGCCCGCGCACTGGCGACCTACAAACAACTTCGCGCCCTCGAAGGTGTCGAAGTTTATGTCGGCACCACCATCACCCCGCAAACCGCAGATTCGGTCGATGCCCTAGGTGAGCTGTTGGCCCGCGAGGTCCCGGGGTTTTCGCCCGATGCATGGCATTGGAACTGGATGCAGGTGTCGGGGCATTTTTTCAACAACGCCACGCTTGCCAGCCATGCCAAGGTGCGACCGCAACAACTCGTGCGCCAACACCTGCGCCGCCGCGGCCTGCCCCACGGCCTCGTCGACATGATGGAGCTTGTGTTCTTGGTCAACCTCGAGTTCTACCAGCGCGGCGAGGCGACCGGGATCACCTGCCAATCCCTGCGCAGCACTGCCTTTATTTCGCCCGAGGGTGAGCTCTACCCGTGCCACGTCTACGACCGCCCACTCGGCAATATCCGCGGGCAAAACTTCGCCGAGTTGTGGCGCAGTCGCGAGGTTTTGGCCGCACGCGCGGACATCAAAAAACTCGCCTGTGGCGGCTGCTTTACCCCGTGCGAGGCCTACCCGGCACTCGCCGGTGCTCCCCGACAAACCCTGGCGGCCACGGCCCGCCGTGCGCTCAAACTGGTGGTCGCATGAGCGATGTATACACATCGACTTTGAAGGCAGACCACGGTGCCGGGCACGGTGCCTGCGACACGAATCTTGCAGACACATACAACACGCTCGCGGGCGAACGCCCCGACCGTCGGCGCATGCTCGAATGGCTCAAAAACCAGGCTATCGGCCCAAATGGTGAGGTTTACTCGTGGCGCAACCCCCATCACCCCGGGTACCCCTACCCCGAAGCGGCCGGACTGTTGCTCACCCTGCTGGCATCGGTCGAGTCGACAACGTCGCCAGCCCAAACCGCGATCGCCAAGCGGCTGTTGGCCGACCTCTCCGCCACCGCGGCTGTCGGCCGGGACGGGGTCGACTATGCGTTTGACACGGCCATGGCCCTCCACGGATTGCATGCATATGCAAAAGATATGGACGTGCCCGAGCTCAACCGTGTCCACGATTTTTTGCTGACCTGTGTCGACCAGCGCAGCGCCCATCGTCCGACAACTGCTCGCCTGCCAAAACGCTGGAGCACCTCGTGGGGCTGCCACCTGCTCAAGCTCGCGTTGGCGATCGACACCCATCACCGCAATCAGGGCCGCAGCAGCTGCGCGGTGCTTCGCCCCCTGCTTGCCAGCCTGCTCCCGCTTTGCCACAACGGTCGGTTTGTCACCCACAACGGGAGTCGCCAATCCTACGTCCACGCCTCGTGCTACGCCCTCGAAGGATTATTGCGTCTACAAACAATTGAAATGGCCGATGTCCGTACCCAACTGCGAGCCGGCTGCGAATGGCTGGCGGCTATCCAACTAGAACACGGGGCGCTGCCGGCCTGGCACGACGGCACCCGGGGGTGGGGCCCGCAACCCAGCGATATCGTCGCCCAGTCGGTACGGCTGTGGTCGGCGGTCGACCGCGACCGCTATGCCAGCGCAATCGCCCGTGGACTCAGCCACCTCGCCGCGCTCCAGAGCCCGGCCGGCGGCATCCGCTATACGGTCCAATCCCCCGACATCAACACCTGGTGCACCGTATTCGCGGTCCAGGCCGTGAGTTGGGCGGGTGGCGACGTCGATCCATTTTCACTTGCATAAGCAAGCAATGGGCAGACCGTGGCGCTCGACCGGAGACCTCGTCCGCCCGAAACCTGTCCCCAACACAACACATCGTCCGTCGCACCCAAACCGTAAGTCGGGCTAGCAGCGTCGCCCTGCTCTAACTTGCATAGCGGTTGGCCGAGAACGTAGCCGTCGTTTGGGCTAAATTTCGCTTGTACGCGTGGCTTGGGCGGAACTGTTGTCGACCCTATAAGGTACCGATATCCCGACATCTGCAGGTGGCCTTGTCCAAGCCGTGCCGTCGACCTGTTTACAGGCATCGGTCGGGTCGGCCGTCCCTGGCCATTTATCGCTTCGATGCGTGCCTTTTCGCGCTTTTGTAATGCGTGCTTTTGTTCGTCCGCGCTTTATCTCCCCCAGACAAACTCGAGGTGCCACAACGATCATGCACCGGCCGCAGCACTCGCCGCGTGAACACGAAAAAGCCCAATTCCAGCCAGAAAGCCCACCGTCATGCGCAAACCCACCGAAGCCCCCGTCCGCCCCTTTCTCACCCGCTTTTTGCAGACCCGTCGCGGCCACCTCACCCGCCGCGCGAGCCGGATCTACGCCGATGTGTTTGAGATCTTGGCCGAGTATCTCGAGGAGTTGGCGATCACCGAGTTCAACCTGCTGGCGCCCGACCCCGACGCCCCAGAAGTTGGATTTTCGATGGCGCGCTGGCTCGGCGGCGGGATCGATATTGAGTCGTTCGCCGAGTTGGTGCTCGACTTTCAAGAGGAGCACCTTGCCCACAAGCTCGGGTGCGATCGCGTGTTTTTGCGGGTCAGCGAGGTGGCACTGCGGGATCTGGTCCGCTGGCTTCGCGGCAAACGCGTGAGTCGGCCAGATGCTCGCGCACAAAAAACGTCCTATCCCCATACCCGGCGGACAGCCCACTCGCCCACGTTTTCTCCCAAGTCATCGCGCCCTTTGCCGCGCACGCCCGGGGCCTACGTCCGCCGCTCGACGACCACGCTTCATTGATCAACGCGCCGCGAGTGTCACGATCCCTGTTCGCGAACAGCCTGGCGCGCGGCCTGCTGTTCGCTGCGCTCGGCCTCCTGTTGTGGCGCCTGTTCACCATCTCGCACCACGCTGGCGGCCTGGGGTAGATCGGTGAGCGGTCGTCCGATCACGGCCTCGACCAACTCGCGATGGTCGCGCTCGTGTTCAAACGGGAGGGCGTCATCCTCGGATTCGTAGTCGACCACGAGCTCGCGTTCGCCGGTCTTGGGATTGTGTCGCAATCTGATCGTAACTTCGGCCATCGCTTGGGTTTCCGCGCCCATGGTAGCAGGCCGACAGCGGGCGACCCTACCCCAAACTGGTCGTTCAAACGGGTCTCATGACTTACTGGTAAACGAGCGCAGATCTGACTGTTCGAGCACCTTGCGTTCGAGCAGGACTTCGACGAGTGCCTCGTGCTCGCGCCGGTGCTTGTTCAACAGCTCGCGTGCCCGCTGTTTTTCACGCGCGAGTAGCTCGGCCACGGCGGCGTCGATTTGGTCGCGCATTTCCTCGCCCACCGGGGCCCGCCCACGACGGGTTTTTAAAATCACCCGCATGCCCAGGGCCTCGGACATCCCGTACTCCTCGACCATCGCCCGGGCGATCGCGTTGACCTGTTGGAGGTCGGAGTGGGCCCCGATCGAGACATCGCCAAACACCATGTCCTCGGCCAAATACCCCCCTAACCCCACACAGATATCGGCCAGCATGTCGGCCCGGGTAATCGCGTAGGGGCGCGCCCGGGCGGCCCGCAACACATAGCCCAGGGCCCCCTCGGTATCGGCGGCAATCGAGATTCGCTCGGGCGGGGTCGCGTGGGGAAGATGCATGGCCAACAATGCGTGACCGGCCTCGTGTACAGCCACCACCCGCTCCTCGTCGCGGCTGAGCACAACCTGCCTGCGCGTGCGTCGTTGCAGCGCCTTGTCCAAATCCTCACTTGTAAATGCATAGGACCCGGTGCGTAGGGCCTGGCGTTTGAGTGCCCGACACACCGCATACAGGTGGTCGCCGGTAAAACTCGAGCCGTGCTCGCGGTCGGCCACCCCATCGGTCCGCCGCACCAGGTGCTCCTTGAGGCTATCGGTCAATCCCAAGCCAAATTTACGATTGTAGAGGTCGATGATTTCACGGCGGTCCGCAGCCTGGGGCGGTGGAATCTCGATCAAAAACTCAAACCGGCCGGGCCGCAACAGGGCCCCGTCGACGCTCTCCAAAAAGTTGGTGGTGCCGACGACCAACAACATCTCACTGCTGCGAAACCCGTCCATCTCGGTCAGCAGCTGATTGACCATCGAGTGCTCCACCCCCGAGCCCTCGTAGGTCCCACGGGCGTGGGCAAATGCATCGATCTCGTCAAACACGATCACCGCGGGGGCGGCCTTACGCGCCCGGCGAAACACCCGACGCAGGTTTTCTTCGCTCTCACCGACCCACTTGGATTTGAGCTCTGGCCCCGACACCACAATCACCGTGGCCCCGAGCGCGCTGGCGATCGCCTTGGCAAAAAACGTTTTGCCGGTCCCCGGCGGCCCATGGAAAATGATCCCCCGGGGCAAAAGCGACTCGAGGGCACGGATCTCATCGCCGGTTTGGAGATTGTCGCGGCGCAATACCAGGTCGAGCAACTCCTCGCGGATCCGCTGCTTGACCTGGTGATAGCCGCCGATGTCCTTGTCGAGGTCGACATTGGGCAACTCAAACTCTTCGCCCGCTGTCTGGCTGCGAACCTCGCGGTACACCGCAGCGCCCTGGGGCCGCCCCGGCAAAGCTTCGCGGCGAAGGCCAACCGAGGCCATCAACTTGCGAAAGCGAATTGGGTTGAGCCCCGAAACGTATTTGTACAGGGCAAACGGGTCAAACGAGCTGGCGTCGATGGTCTTGGCCTCGCGCTGGGTGACCATTTGCGGCAGGCAATCGCGGGGGAGCCCAATGATTTCGCGGCGGGCGGCAAACACCCCCTCAATGACCTTGGGAATGGGAAAGCTCGGGTCGCGAAAACCGAGCAACAGCGCCTCGGGGTTTTCGTAGAGCAGCGGAATCGCCTCGCGGGCTTCGAGGGTGAGCCCGGTATGTGTTGTTGCAAGTACATCGAGATGGAGAAGGACAATGATCGTCCGCTCCACGCTCCCGCGAATGGCATCGGTGAGTTGCTCGAGCATCCGCCCCAACATCGTCCGCGCCCCACCCTCGCGTGGCTCTGGCGGCGGACGCCCGTCGACGATCACAATCTTTGGCGCCTTTTGCTTGCCCCGCCCCTTGCGACGCAAGCGGCCGCGGATCGCCAGGTAGAGGTATAGCGACAACTCCTTGTCGCACTCGACCAACACACTCATGCCCTGGCGCAGGCGCGACTCGATAAACGCCGCGTCGGCTGCACAGGCGACTTCGACGGCATCTTCCGGGCGAAGATCCGTCGGCAGGGAATCGACAGGGACATTGCGGCGGGATGTCAGGCGCACGGCCCGAGTTTAGACCATCGACCCAAAAATTACGTGGGCCCTCCGGGCGCGTTTTTTACCTCACCGGAGCGCACCCGCGCCGGTGTGTGCCTCGGGTTTTGTTGTATCAACAATGATAATACGTTTCTTTATATGTAACAGCATATTTTTAGGAAGCCACAATCGCCGCCACCCGCCGGCGCAGCTCTGGCAAAACCTCCTGCTCAAACCACGGATTTTTTCGCATCCACAATTTGCTGCGCCACGACGGATGGGGCAGCGGTAGCGTATCCTGGCCATAACTTGCAAATGCACGGACCGTGGCGGTCAGCGTGTTTTTGCGGCGCTTGCCGAGATAGTACTTTTGTGCGTGCATGCCGATTAGCAGCCACAACTGCGGGCTGGCCAATGCCTGTGTGAGCGGACCGTGCCAGGTTTCGGCACAGATCGCGGGCGGGGGCGCATCCCCACCGCTGGCCTTGCCCGGATAGCAAAATGCCATAGGCAAGATCCCAAAGTAGTCAGGGTTGTCGAACTGCTTGCGGTCGACCCCGAGCCAGGCGCGCAGGTGCTCGCCCGAAGCGTCGTCCCAGGGCACGCCCGAGGCATGCACCTTGGTCCCGGGCGCCTGGCCGACCACCATAATTTTGCTGGCGGTGGCGAGCCGCAATACCGGGCGTGGCTGCAAGGTCGCGGCACAGCGTTGGCAGGCCCGAACCTCGGGCAAGAGTTGGGACAGCTGGGGAGCCTGCGAAACGGGATTCGGCATCGGCCGCGCAAGCATGCACAATTTTATGTGCTGCTACAACTGGTCGCCAGGCTCAAATATCGGGGGTTGTTGTACCCTCACGGAACCATCGACCAATCAAGTGTTGCGGTGTAACTGCGGGTACCCGAGGTCACAACCAGGCCGACTTCGCCGTCACTGGCCTGCACCCCGTACAACACCGCAGTTTCGTCGAAGACATCGACACGCTCGCGGGAAAACTCGGTCGCCGCAAAGCTCGGCAGTGCCACCCGGGTCAACACCAAATCGACATAGCTGCGATCCTCGTCGATCACCGGCTCACAGGCACAACCGGGGCCGTCGGGCCCGCAAATTTCACCTTCAAAATGTGCATCTGCATCGATAATGAAATCGAGATAGGCAACGATAATGTCGTTGCCGGCGCGAAAGCTCGGTCCCAGGCGACGCAGCCCACCGCCCGTTTGCGTACAGTTTCCTTCGCAGGTATCGAGGCCTTCACTCGAGCACCCGGTGACGGCGTAGGGCGTGGTTCCGGGGACAACGTCGACCGCCTGGCCAGGGGTTGCAACCTCGATCCCGGCGTCGGTCAGGGTCGTCACCGCCAGGTACGTAGTGTCGCCGGGGACCACATTTAACGAGGGGTGGATGTTGCCCAGGGCGTAGCCGAGATCGTCGGTTTGCTCCCCGTGGCGCACCCGGGCGACCAACTCCCCGCCCGAACTAATTGAATAGGCAACCAACGGCGTGCCATCGCCAGCCACGGCAAACGCCGCCCGGTCGACGGCGATCTGGAGGTCTTCCACGCTCCACGAAAAGTCGCCGCTTCGGCGCAGTAGCGCAAGGCCATAGCCGGGTTCGGTCAACCATGCGGTCAAACCGATCAACGCATCGCCGTGGGTGGCGAGGCCCTGCACAGACCACAGGTACATCCCGCTGAGGCAGGCCACCGGGTTGTCGATTTGCTGGCTGTCGCGGTGCCACAACCACGGGTCGTTCCACTCCGAACCGTGCAACAGGTGGGGCTCGCCCTGGGCATCGACGGCAAAGGCTTTGCTCACCGGCACCCCGGGCAGCGACTGCGATGTCGGCTCGGGCCCCAGGCGCACAAGCGTCGGCGCCACACCAAACTCGGCCGGATCAAAAACAACTTGAAAGTCGCCACCGGGCCCCATCGCCAGGCTCGGAAAAAGCGTCTTGTCCTGGCATGTCACCTGGGTTTGCGCATCGAGTGGACAGGTCTCACACCAGGGCGCCGGGGTCTGGGTGTCGCAGACAACCTCGGCATTGCCGCCCGCCAGCGGAGGAGGCTCGCCGGCACACATCGTCAGCGGAAGACCTTCGCCAGTCTCGCCCGTCTCACCAGTCTCGCCCGTTTCCCCGGTCTCGTCCGTTTCACTGCCGGTTGTCTGGTCGGTCCCGCCGGACTCCATGTTGTCACAGGCGCAGAGCAACACCGCACCAACTAGCCAAGGTAACGCCAAACGCATGACTGAGTGTATCGCGGGAGCCACACACACGTGCAGACAATTGCCCATCGGCCACGGGGCCGGTTTTCGCGCCACCAAAATGGTGAACTCATTGCATCTGCATATTCACCACGCCTGCGTAGACCGCGAACTACTTGCGTTTGCTCCGCATCGTCACAAACTCCTCGGCCGTACTCGGGTGGAGGCCGATGGTCGCGTCAAACTGGGCTTTGGTCGCCCCCATTTTTAGGCAAATTGCCAATGCTTGAATGATCTCGGGACCGTCGGGGCCGAGCATATGGACCCCGAGCACGCGGTCGCTTTGGCGGTCGACCAGCAACTTCATAAACGTTTTTTGCCCACGCCCACTGAGGGTGTTGCGCATGGGTCGGAACTCAGATGTATAAACATCGATACCGTCCGGCGCCTGGGCCTCGGCCTCGGCTTCGGTCAGCCCGACCGTGGCGATTGGCGGTTGCGAGAACACGGCCGTGGGTATGTTTGTATAGTCAATCGACTGGGGGTTGTCGAAACACAGCGTCTGGACCAGGGCCATGCCCTCTTCGAGGGCGACGGGGGTGAGCGCAACTCGGTCGATCACATCGCCCAGCGCCCAGATACTCGGCACGTTGGTCCGGAAGAGTTCATCGACAAGCACCTCCCCGCGCTGGCCGAGGGCGACCCCGACCTGTTCGAGCCCGAGGCCCTTGGTGTTGGGCCGCCGGCCAGTCGCATACATCACCAAATCGACGGTCACAACATCGCCGCTTTTGAGCGAAGCCTCGTAGCCCTCGCCAACCTGTTTGATCGCGGTGATTTCATCGCGCAACCGCAGGTCGATGCCACGGGCCCGCAAGCTCTCGCCAAGGCGTGTGCGCAGGTCATCGTCGAAGCCTCGCAACAACTTCTCGCCGCGGTGGACGAGCGTGACCTCGGCACCCATCCCCTCGAAAATCCCGGCAAACTCGACCCCGATATAGCCCCCGCCAACAACGGCAATCCGCCGGGGAAGTTCGGGCAGATGGAAGGCCTGGTCCGAGGTGACAATGTGCTCGGCCCCCGCAATCGCCGGAACCACGGGGCGCGAGCCCGTGGCGACCAGGATGTTTTTGGCGGTGTAGCGGGTGTCGCCCACTTCGACCTGGTGGGGTCCGACAACCCGGGCATAGCCGCGGACCAACTCGACCCCGGTGTTGTCGAGCAAGCGCCCGTAGATCCCATTGAGCCGCGAGATTTCTGCGTTTTTGCGTTTGATCAAGGCCTGCCAATCAAACGTTCGCGGACCGACGGTCCAGCCAAACCCCGCGGCGTCTTCAAAGGCATCGCGGTAGGCCGAGGCGTACATCAATAATTTTTTGGGGACGCAGCCCAGGTTGACGCAGGTCCCACCTAGGTCGCTGGCTTCGGCCACGGCGACCCGCGCTCCGGCGGCTCCGGCCATCCGCGCAGCCCGAACACCACCCGAACCGGCACCGATAACAAAGAGGTCGAAGTCGTACGTTTGTTCGCTAGACACGGCTGTGTCATACCGCGAGACGCGACCGATCGAACAGGTCCGAGGTCGCCCCGCCCGTGACATTCCTCGGCCCCGGGAAATACTTGCATATCAATGTTTGACCCCATCTGTCTGCTGTCGCCGACAGCTAGCCAAATCCGGCTGTTGTGTGAAATACTCCCGGCACCGATGCCCTCCCGCTATCTCCATGGCCGGTTTGGCCAAGTCAGGTTTGATGTCGACGCACTTCGTGCTCACTACGAGCGCGAGATCGCTTCGACGCCGCCGGTTCCGTACTTCGACAATGGCGTCAACTACGTGGGCTGGGCGATGCTCAGCTTTGACGGCGACATCGAACAGGGTGTCCGCCAACGTCCGCTCGGCGGCGCGCAAAAGTCGCGACTGGCCTCGACCGCAACCACACCCACGCCACTGTGCACCGGACCCATGCTGCAGGCGATCGAGGATATTCGCAAAACCGGTCTCCACCCCTACCGCGCCCGGGTGATGCGGCTCGAATCCGTCGGCGAAGTCATGACCTTTCACGTCGACGCAAAAACCGAAACCTGGCGGCTGCACGTGCCCCTAGAGACCAACCCCAACAGCTTTTTTGAGTGGATCTTGCCCGGGGGCAAACTCGTGCGAAAGCACCTGCCAGCCGACGGTAGCGGGTGGTTTGTCCGTGTCGACATCCCCCACCGGGCGATCAATCTCCCGGGTGCCACCTCGCGAATCCACCTGCTGATGGGTGTGAAGGGTCGACCCAAAACAGCACGGTTCGCCGAACCGTATGTCCTCGACCGTCCACTCAATGCCCGCAAGTAGCGCTCTTACCTTTCCCTTCGGTCATCTTTAGTCTGTCATCTTTAGGCAGCTGCGTCGGACCGCGTGTCCGCCAACTCGCAGACGGTTAGCGTACAATCCCGGCAATGTCGGCACCGACGATCAACGTCGCGCTTACCGTGCCCCAGACCGAGGCCGAAGGTCCGGGGGTCCGATTTGCGATTTGGGTGCAGGGCTGTCCCCTGCGCTGCCCGGGTTGCTGCAACCCCGAAATGCTCGACGCGGCCGAGGAGCGCACACAGATGACTGCGGCTGAGCTACTCACGCAGGTGCTGGCGAGCGAAGGCGAGGGCATCAGCTTGCTCGGTGGGGAGCCGTTTGCCCAGGCCGACGGGTTGTGTGCGCTGGCCGAGGGGGTCCAAGCGGCCGGGCGCTCGGTCATGGTCTACAGCGGTTACTTGCTGACACAACTAAAACGCCGGGCGGTCCACGAGCAGGGGGTGCGACGGTTGTTGGCCGCCACCGATCTATTGGTCGACGGCCCCTACATCGAGCGAGAGCGAACCACAACCCGGCGATTTATTGGCTCGAACAACCAGGGCCTGCACTTCTTGACCAACTTTTACCGCCCCGACGACCCCCGGCTTGCGGCCCCCAACACCGTTGAAATCCGGTTGCGTGGGGGCGTCCTCACCCTCAATGGATATCCGGTGTTGGGTGCACGTACAAAGATCACAGGAGTCGGCCAGTGAACGCCCCCTTGCGAGTCACCCCCGGCGAGGCGCGGGGGCTCGAGATCCTCGACATGATTTTGGCCGGCCGACAGGTCCGGATTGCGGCCGAAGTTCCCACCCAGTTACGCGCCGAAGTCGTCGCCGTGGGTGCCGAACGCATGTTGCTTACTTGTATGCGCATGCTTGTTACCGAAGGGGGTCGCAACCAACAAACGGTCATCCGCGAAGGTCGCCGCGTACGGGGGCGAATTTGGGACCCGGGGGTCCTCGATAGCCTCAAACTCGAGTTTACACAGGCCACCCACGACCTGTGGATGGGCCTTTGCCGCGACCTCGAGACCTTTTCTCGCGGCGGCCTCGAAGTTGGTGGTGGCGCCCTGCGCAGCGCGGCCCGGGTGATTCGCAAGGTCGTCCGCACCCGCGAGACCGCGAGCGGTGACTGGGTTGTATACGCACTTTTACTGTTGCATCTTCCCCGCACGCCGATCAGCGACGAGCTCCAACGCGAGTTTCGCCGGCGCATTTGTGCCGGCTCTCCACTCGCGCGACTGCTAGCCCTGGCCGACCCCGAGGCGCGTTCGCTGGGACGCACCGAGGAACGCCTGGCCGGATTACTTGCACCTGCAAACTCGCCCATGCTCACGTGCCTTGGCGATCGCCTGGTCGACACCTGGACCGGGGTGGTGACGGACCTGTGGAAAACATCCGACGGCGGGAACTTTCGCGTGGGATGTGCAATGGCCGATCGGATGTTGCAGGGATACCTGCGAGCGCTCCGCAGCCACGGGCGCCTCGACCTGGCAACCCCGCTGATGCGCCTGTTGGCCACTATCGTCAGCGAGATCATGCCGGGCACGCCGGACCACGAGCGCGGCCGCACACTCGCCCTGCATCCGCCCGCGTCGATGGCCGAACGCGACGAGACCCTCCGCGCGGCCAGGCGACTGCTGGATTTCACACCTACCCTCGCCGATCTTCGCCAACAGCTCGGGCAACAGCGCTACGGAGACCCGGGCTACGAGCAGGCACAGGTGTTTTTGCGGGATGCCGAGATTTTTTTGGACCCCTACTTCACCCGTGCCGAAGCTCTCCGCGTTGGCCTCGGTGGTGCGTTACGATAGCCGACGATGAGTCGCGGCTACCGAATCCGGATGTATCAGGCCACTGCAACGGCGCACAGCGAAGACGAGTTTGGCATGGACCTGTGCCTGCTCGACATCCTGCCGCCGCAGGACATGCTGGCGCTGGTCCGCAGTGAACTGGCAAAAGCCGGGTGGAAAAAAACACAGGACGGCGGCATGCAAACCACGATCGCCGGCGCGACCGTCAAGCTCACCGCCGATGGCAGCCGGATCACGGTCTCGACCAAGGAGACCAAACAGATCACATCACGCGGAACCAGCCAGGCGGGCGCCAAGTCCCAGGCCGAGGCTTCAGCCAAAAGTGCCAAGGACGAGCTCGCCCGCAAGGTCACCAAAAAACTGATGGAGATCGAGCCGGAAATCCGCGAGCAGGTGCAACAGGTGCTGCAAAAAGTCTATGTCGAGGCGTTGCAGCAAAAGGCCCGGACCCTCGGTGATGTCGAGAGTATCGACGAGCGCCGCGACGAAAACGGCGAGCTCGAGTTGACGATTAAAGTCCGCGTGTAGGCCACTGCCCGTGACGGCCCGAAGCTAGTTGCATCTGCATGCTAGTTGGCCGCCTGGCCTTTCGCCAGACGCTCGAGTTCCAGCTCGAGCCGCTCGAGTGCTTCGCCGCGCTCCCGGTGAAACGTGAGATGTTCACCCAGGATCGGCTCAACCACGAGTTTAGCTGCGAGTTCGAGCACCGGGTCGGCTCCGCCGGTAAACACCGCGACGTGACGCAAATTCTTGTCGGTAAACATCCGCGGCAGCTGGGTCCGGACCTCGATCGCCGGCATGGCAGCCCCGCTGAGACTGACGAGCATCACATAGTAGGGCCAGTTGGCAGTCTGCTCGGTCAACGAGGCCCGCATCAACTCGACGGACAACTGGGTTGGGTAGGTAATTTCGCGGTAGACAATCAGCCGTGGTTTTTTTGTGCTGATACAACTAGCGATCAGCTCGCGCTCGGCCTGTGAAGTGTTCGACGGGGTAAACGCCTTGGTCGCCAGTACGCGCTCGGGGTCGGCAACCGAAAGTCCGCCGGTGAGTTCGTTGAGCAGTGCCCGCATGCTCGGGAACCGCTCGGACGGATCGACCAGCAGTCCGCGGGCGAGTAGCTTGTACAAAAACGCCGGGACGTCGCTAGTTGGGCGTGGGCGCAGGGCTCCTTGCACAACGTGGGCCGCACGCTCAGCCAGCGACTCTCCGGGAAATGGCAGGCACCCATAAAGCGCCTCAAACAGGGCCACGCAATAGCCAAACTGATCGGAGTACGGACCGGTCGTCTCGCCTAAAAGTTGCTCGGGTGCCATGTAGGCAGGGGTGCCGATAATCCGCCCTGCTCCCGACAATGAGCCTTCGGTCGGCAGTGTGTCCAGGCCCGCCAGTCGCACCAGCTCAGACTCGGTTTTTTGCTCGCTGTGGGCTGCGTTGGCGAGCTCAGCACTCGATCGCTCGATCGCCCGCGCGAGCCCAAAGTCCAAAACCCGCACCCCCTGGCTGCCAACAATGACATTGGCGGGTTTGAAGTCGCGGTGGACAAGTCCGTTGGCATGGGCCGCCGCCAGGCCCTCGCCCGCCTCGATAAACGTTTCGAGAACCTCGCGCCAGGGCCTGGGTTTGATGCGAAGCCAGTCGTCGAGCGTCGGTCCATCGACAAACTCCATCACCACAAACACACCGCGGATCGGGTCTTCGGGTTCGGGGCCGGTGCCTGTGACCATCGCACCACTTCGGTGCAACTGGTAGGTCCCAACATCGAACACCTTGACGACGTTGGGGTGGGTAAACAGCGCAAGGTTTTGGGCTTCACGCAGCAATCGTTGCTGGGCACGGGCAACCGGCAACAGCGGCTCCTGGACCTGGCTACCGTCTTCGAACCGGGCAGTGCGCGAGTGCAACAGTTTGACCGCAACCTTGCGGTTGAGCTTTGGATCGAAGGCGGCAAACACCTTGCCAAACCCACCACTGCCGAGCTCATGAAGCAGGCGGTAGCGCGACAGCTCCTGTGGCGTTTCTCCGAGGTCAGGCTCGAGCTCGGACACCGAACCACCTCGTGTCATGCGCTTTGTGTCCTCGTGTCCCGAGGACGGACCACCCTGCGTCATTGCCCCATGTTAACCGATGTATTGCAGGTTCACCGAACGCCAACTCGGTTGGACTTGCGACATGACGCCAGTCGAACCTCGTGCGATTTCGGCAAGGAAGTCTGGGCGTTTCGCGCAGCCAGAGGCATAACCATCACGGGATTCAGTGCGTCGAAACGACGATGCGGGCTCCACAGCCGTGACATTTTGTCAGCGCCACCGGGTACCCTTGCGGTGAACTCACGGTTACATCCGTGATCACACAGTCGGTCGGGGTCTGGCACCCTGGTTGCAACGACGAAACCAGTGCACAATCACCCCCGGTTTTCTCGCCCGATGCACCGCCAGTTTGAGACCCACACCGGCTTTGCCGGCAATCTCCGCCAACCAAAAAAACGGCGTTTTGGCCAATTGGCTCTGTTGCTCTGCAGCGCTGCGATTTGCGCGACCGCAGTGCCGGCCCACGCCAGCCCGATCCCCCTGTGGCCGCAACCGACCGACGATGCCCCGACGGCCGAGAACTTCTCGCTGTTTCTCAACATCTTCGATCGCGACGACGGCTCCTCGGTTCGCCGCATGGACGTCAACGACCTGCAGTACTACGCCAACCAGGCGCGCTGCGAATGCAACGAACAACTTCAGGTCGAAGCCCGACTGTCGCAATACATGGGCACCGGCGCCCAGCTTCGGATGTTTATCGGGCCCAAGTGCGACATCGCCGAGACCACGACCAACAGCATCAACCAACCCTGTGCCGTGTTTCACAGCGGGACGACCAGCGACTATCTAACCGGTGTATTTGCACCGTTTGATCTGATCTGGCTGACCGGCGGGATCGATCGCAGCCTAGGCGACAGCCAAGACCCGGCTGTGGCGGTCTCGAGTGGAAGTTGCGACATCCAAAATACCGGTGGCGTCTACCTGTGTGCACCGTTTGGCTCCGACGGCATGGACGGTTGCCAAGCCGACGACTTTATCGTCAGCGGCGACAAGATCGACAACATCACCGACGACAGCATGGCTACGGGCCTGACCGCCGACTTCCAGCCACCGACCAGTTTTCCCCCGGCGTTTGAAACCTCGGTGGGCGACGGCTCGATCGTGGTCTCGTGGGACCTCGACATGCCGGTCGACATCCGCGGTTACCGGGTGTTGTGTGCCGATGCCGAAACTGGAGCCCCCGGTGTCGAGGGCCTGATCTCCAACCCGGCCGGACGCCGCTTTGACGTCAACATCAACACCGACACCCTGTACTTTACCCGCGACAACCTGTGCGGCGGCGCGAGCACGGGCGTGTGTGGCGATGGGGTTGTCGATGCCGGCGAGGAGTGCGATGGCCAGGAGGGCTGCCTCGAAGATTGCACCACCCCCGAGTGTGGCGACGGTGTGATCGAGGGGACCGAAGAGTGCGACGATGGCAACACCGTCGACGAGGATGCGTGCCTCGCAACCTGCCTCCCGGCCACCTGCGGAGATGGGGTTGTCGCCGCGTTCGAGGCCTGTGACCCGCTCGACGACAACACCTGCTTCGACAACTGTTCGCTGTCGGAGACCTGTGGCGACGGCGTGGTCGACGAGGGTGAAGAGTGCGACGACGGCAACACCGACGATACCGACACCTGCCTGACAAGTTGCCTCAACGCGTTTTGCGGCGACGCCATCGTCCAAGACGGCGAAGCCTGCGACAGCAGCCCAAATTGTACCGACACCTGCGAAGTGGGTGAGGATACATGTAACAACATGGAAATGGATGAGGACGAGGACGGGATCGACTGCGGCGGCCCCTGTACCCCCTGCGAAGATGCCTGCAACAACGGCATTAAAGACAACGGCGAGGACGGGGTCGACTGCGGCGGAACCTGTACCAACACCTGCGACGGCATCCGCTCCCTCGACTGGTCTTACGTGTGCACCGAGGCGATCACCGCAACCGCGAGTTCGGCCCGGATCGATGGACTCGAAAACAACCGGGCCTACAACCTGATGGTGGTCGCCTACGACACTGCCGGCAACCCGCGGGTCTCCGAGATCCTCACCGCCACCCCCCAGGCGACCTCGGACTTTTGGGAGCAGTGCGAGGCCGATGGCAACCTCTGTGGCGACGGCGGATTTTGTTCGGTCGCCGGCGACAACGGCCCGTCGGGCCTTGCCCTCGTGGGGTTGACCATCGCCATGCTCGGACGCCGCCGCCGGAGGTGCGCATGAACGCGGCTATCGCCCTGTGGGTCACCGCCGTGGCCCTCACACAACCTGTAGATACAACAAGTCCAAGCGAGGACGCGCCTACCGACGACACCGCGACCGACGACACCGCGGCCGACGACACCGCGGCCGGCGAGACTGCGACCGAAGATGTTCCGGAGGACAGCCCGGAGCCACCGCCCGCACAACCAGACGACCCCGCCGCAACCCCGGGCGAAACGACCGACGAGGCATTTGAACCCGACCCAGACAGACCATGGGCACCCGAGCCCGAGGAGCTTGCCGAAGAAGAACCGCCACCGCCGCCATCCGAGGCTGCGGCCCGCCGCCAAGGACCGAGCTATCTCGAAGACGACGCCGCCGACGGCAAGTCGAAAAAGTCCAAACGCAAAAAACGGGTCAAGCGCGACCCCTACGAGTCGCCCCAGCGGTTCGCCGTGGAGGTCAAGGTTGGCCCCTACCTGCCCGATGTCGACCGCAGCTACACCGGCCCCCGGCAGTTTGGGCCCTACGCCAAGATCTTTGGCAGCACCGACACCTACGGCATCACCACCGAAGCGCCCGGCAAGGCCGTGATGGGTGCGGTGGCGTTTGAGTGGCAATTTCTCAACCCCGGGCAAATCGGACCGCTGGCGCTCGGTTTTCAGTTCAGTGTATTTACAGATTCTGCCAAGGCACTGTTTGCCGAGTACATCGACGTCGACGACCCGAGCCAACTACCGGAGGATGTCGACAGCATTCGCAGCGAGGCCGACAGTGTACGGTTTACAGCCTTCCCCCTAGCCCTGCAGTTGGTCTACCGGCTCGAGTACTTCGCCGACCGCTTCCGCGTGCCACTGGTCCCCTACGCCAAGGGTGGGGTTGGCTATGCGTTTTGGTATTCGACTGGCGGCGACGGATCGATTTCAGTCAACTCGGCCGGGCAAAAGGCCCGCGGCGGCGTGTGGGGCTACCAGATCAACGCCGGGGGTATGTTGCGACTCGACTTCCTCGAGCGCGGCACGGCCCGTACCCTCGACCGGGCGACGGGCATCAACCACACCTATATCTTTGGCGAGTACCAGTTTTCGCAACTCGATAACTTTGGCCGGGCATCGTCGATAAGCCTGGGCGACAGCACCTTCTTCATCGGGCTCGCCATGGAGTTCTAGCGCGACTGAGAGGGTCCGTTCACCCCTGTACACCAAAGGCACCCAAGCCGAGTACAGGTATCGAAGTCACGCGACTGGCAGATGCGATCGTCGATACGGAGGTATCGACTCGTCTTGGCTACCCCTCCATAATGTATGTACAGAGGTGAGCGGACCCTCTCAATCATTGTGTTCCTACGGACGCTGCTCCTTCAAAATGGACATACAACTACTGGGATAGTTTGGGCGCAAGTGCGGGGCGCCCAACGAGCTCGGCGAACCGCGCGGCGGTCATGGGTTTGGGCACCCCACCCACGGTCTCGCGAAACGGCCGACCCATCCACAGCTTGCCAACTTCGAGTAGATCTTCGTCGTCGAGCTTCCACACCTGCATGGCCTGATACTGCAAAAACGCCGGCAATCCTCCGGGGATTTTGACGTAGTGATTGTAGTTCATCATCCCCGATTCGGCGATCGCAAAATCCTTGGCGAGATTGGCCACCCGCGTGTTGCTGACCCGCACCATGGTCCCCACGCCGTTGACGATAAACTCATTGCCCTTTGAAAACTTGTACTTTCGCCCGTTTTCAAAGTCGACCAGGTCGCAAATACTCGCGCCAAAACGTTCGATATACAACTGCCAATAGGGGTGGGTGTCGTTGATAAACGCATCGTTTTGCGGCTCGTAGATCATGTACGACCCGAGGTTTCGCGGTTTGTGCTCGTCCACTAAAAACGCGTTAAAAGCATGGCCTCGGTTGATGACCATAAAGACAGGCACACGATACTTTGGCAGTTTTTTCCCCGCATGTACGGCGACCTCTTGCAGGCGCCCAATCGCCGCGTCACCAAGCCGGCTGCGCGAGCTATAGCGGGCATAGACCTGGGCAGCAAAACCGGTGCAGAGGTTGTCAAAATCGTCGTAGGGCCGGGTGTTGGTATCGTCGTGGGCCGCGACAAAACGGACCCACTGCTCCCGGGCTCGCCGTGTGGGCAACAGCCCCCATACCGGCACCGTGTCGGGCCATTGCGAAACCGCCTCGGCATACGCCGGCGAGGTGTGGGGCTCATGTGCCAACACATCAACAAGGGCTTCGACGATACTGGCCTGCTGCACCAGCGCCGCGTCGAGGGTTTGCAGCGTCCGGGCATCGACCTCACCGCTTGCGGGCAGCCCGTGGGATGCCTGAAATGTACGTACAATCTGTGCCATGTGCCGGTCAAAACCACGGCCGAGCAATCCACTATAGCCCAACTGTACAAACGCACGCGCGACCGTTGCGGTCGACCCCCCAAGAGTGCACTTTTTTAGGCTGCCAAGGTCAAATACGACTTTGGCCAACCCTTTGTGATTGAGTAAATGACTTTGTAAGAGGCGGGGTGAGGTGGCGATATCAGGCATAGGTGCTCCCAATAAGCTTCGTCATACTGCTACAGTGTAGTGTAACGCCACGGCATTTCGATTAAACGCCCAGTCGATTTTCTCCTACTTGGACGATGCCTGGCTACCCTTCCCCATCCGCAACTATTCACCATGAGAACGCTTAAACTGCGCACAAACGTCGATTGTACAACGATCGATACTTCTGGCCGCCAATTGGCAATCGCCGCTACCCCGGTGAAGGAGCGAGCGGCGATGCCCATGGTTCCCGGCTCTACTGTGCGGGTTTCAACGGACCTTTGACAGTCCCGAGGTCGACGTAGGCGCGATCTTTCATAATCAGGAACGGACGGTCCTCAAACAATAAATTTCCCTGGCCATCGTGTTCCATGATTTGCAGCTTGCCCATGCCATAACCCATCGGCCCGCGTGAATAGTAGTGAGCCTGCAAGGTGTAGGGATAGGCCGCCGGTTTGCCAATGATGGCGAAACACTCGGGCCCGTAGCCGGTGGTGACATCGGCGTAGAGGCTGCCGCCCGAGGGCAGTGTTTTGTTGGAGTACCAGGCGTGCCCACCCTGCCCGTCGCGGATGTGGAAGTCGACGTCGTTGGCATCGGTCTCCCAGTTGAGGACAAACCGCAGGGACGGCTGGGTTGCCATGCTGGCCCCGACTTCCGACAGGCGCTGGCGGATTTCTTCACCGCGTTGGCTGTCCTTGGCCATCCAGACCGCCGCCACAACCCCGAGGTCCTCGCGCAGGATCTGGTCGACACCGGCAAATCGGCCCGACGGATAGCGCCGTTTGGCCCCCTCGTGGAGGGCGTCGAAGGCCTTCTCGTACTCGCCCAACCGAACTAATGCATATGCATAAAGTCGGTGGCTACTCGGGTGATCGGGCCGCGACTCCCGGGCCTTTTCATAGCTGTCGGCGGCGGCTCGTAGGCCGGCTTGCCCGAGCATCTCGAGCCTGGCCCCGGCATAGCGACGAATGTCTGCTCGCGAGGGGAACAGGTCGATAAGCGAACCGTAGGCGCGAATCGCCGTGGCAACATCTCCGCTGCGCACGAGGGCTTCGCCGAGCGCGAGTAGGGCCAACACATCGCCGGGCTGCTCGTTGCGCCACTCGAGCGCCATGCCCAAGCCCTGCTTGACATCGCCACCTTCCAACTTCTGCATGACCGCGAGGTACTTGCCCTCGTACGGACTTTTGGCATCGGGCGAGGGCGTCCACCGGGTGTCCACCAGAGCCGGAGGAGGCGGCGGTGGAACTGGGGGCGCGACGACCTTGGGCGGTGGCGGAGGGGGTACGGGTGTCGGCTGCGGGCGTGGCCGCGGACGCCGGATCGGGGCGACATCGGCACGCATCTGCGAGGCTGTGCGCGGGCGCAGGGTGAGCCCGACCGAAACCGTCGACTCTCCCTCGGCCGCATCAAAGCTGACCCGGCGAAGACCCTTGACAATACAATCATCCAAGGTCGAGTTGCCGGTGCTCTGCTTGAGCGTAATCTCCTTGGTCCGCCCGTCGGGGCGAACTTTGATCTCTGCAGTCGCCTCCCCCTGCAAGCTGGCATTTTGCCCGAGGGCCGTGCCGTAGCAGGACTTGATCGACGAAAGCCGACGACGGATCGAACGCTTGGCCGCCGACTTATCGAGGTTGCCGTTGACCTTGACGGTCCCGAGCACGACCGAGGCGGTGACAGCTGGCGTCTTCGTGGTCCCGGTGAGCGGCTCCGGATCGGGGCTCGGGGCGAGATCCTTGTCGGCCTTTGCCGGCCGTGCCTTGCGCTTGGGCGCCTCGGCCTTTTTCTCGGCAAAGCCGTCGAACGCCTCCATCGGCTCGGCCTCCTCCTCGGCATCGGCTTCGTCAAACCGACCCTCAGTTGCCGGTGCGGCTGCGGCTGGAGATGGCGGAGCACCGCCGACCATGCCCGGGGCCGCGTTGTCGGCTGGGGCCCCCTTGGCGTCGTCGAGGCTGTTCTCACCGCCAGTCCGCCGCCGTGCAATCGTTGTCGGTTGGTCGACAATCGGCTGGGTTGCCACCCACGGCTCCTGCCCGGGAATGTTGCGTTGGACCACCGTGATGCCGTCGAGCCCAACCGTGAGAATGTCGGCGAGGGCGTTGCGATCGATGTTGAAGCGGCGATAGTCCCATTCGGTCTCGAGCACCAACAGCGCGGTAAATGGGCTGAGCACACGATGCCGGGTCGACAGCGTAATGATCTGGTTTTTGAGAGCCTCCCGCATGTCCTTGTCGGCATCGGGCAGCGCCTCACGCTGGGCCAACAACCGCTTGATGCGAGCACCGACCCAGGCGCGCTCGAGCAGAGGCTTGGCGACCTCGACCAGCGGCACCGTCGGTGTCGACAGTTGGGCGCCATCGAGTTCGATGGTCATCGGCTTGCCCGGCGGTAAATCTGCATAGACAAGTAACTCGTCGCCGGTCTGCACCCCGTCGAGGGTTTGCGGCCAGACCCACTGACTGCCAGGCACCGATACTTTAACGCCGCTGAGGGTCGCACGGCCGAGTTTGTCGGCAATCGTCGCCACTGGCAGTCGACCATCGATCACCGCGCCCACCCGGTCGACCTCGGCACGGGTGAGTTGTTCGAGCAACTCGGTGTTTTTGATCCCGCCGTCGACAATGGCATCGATCCGACGCACACCCGCGGCCTTGAGGCCAGCGGCCGCCTTGGCCAAATCACCGCCCTCAACTTCGCCGGCAGTCGCCACACCATCGGACATGATCACCAGGCGTTGGCCCAAAGAACCTGCATGTACAAGTCCGAGTAGGGCCTGGCCCAGGTCTGAAGAACCGAGCGCACGCCGGGTGTAAATGGTATCGAGTTGGGCCTGGCCAAACCCGGTCACCGGGCCGTGGTAGACCTCCTGAAGGCCCATATCGAAGCACACCACGCGCAGGTCGACATTGGGCGACGACTTGGCGATCTGTTGCACGAGGGCGCCGAGTTCCCGTACTTCGCGTTCAAACCCGAGGGCGCGCGAGGCCGAGGTATCAAACAACACCGTCAGACCGCCATCGAGCGGATCGGCCGGGAGGTTGGCAACCGGGGCGATCCGGGCAACCGCGAGGTTTTGATGGCGCAACCCCATGGCCGTGTCGGGTTTTTGGCTGTTGACCACCAAATCGCGGTCGGGCATGAAGTTTTGCTTGCGAAGCTCGATGATCCGCTGGTTTTTTGCCGTGCCGCCGAGCGACGTTCCACCCTGGCTTTGCCCGAGTTCTTTGATGATCACCTGGGCGTCGAGGTTGTCGAGTTGCGGCAGCCCGAGTAGTTCCAAGCGGTAGGGCTCGGCCGAGTCGCCCAACTCCTGCGAATAGCTAATGATCAACTCCTTGCGGGCGCGTGCCGGAATCGGGAACACGCGGGCACTAAACTGATTGCCGGCCTCGTGCTCGAGCAACGCCGGGTCCTGGCGGCGGTGCAAGAAGTCTTCGTAGGCCCGACGAGCCGCCTGCCGCTCGACGACCTCACCCTCCTGCCAGCGATTGCCGATCTTCATGGCAAACCGCGAAATCGCGGCACCTGGGGGCATTTCGATTTGAAACCGGCCTTCGATCGTACGGTCGGACGGGTTTTCAAATGTCAGGTGTAACTCGGTAAACGCCAGCGGCTCTTCGACCACGGCGCGGGCTTTGAGGCCACGCAAAAACAGGCCCGTACCATCCGAAGCGGTCAGCGAAAACGGTGCTACCTCGGCGGTTTCGACCACGGCACTGGCAACGCTTTGGCTCGGTAGGGCCGAGGACGGAGTTGTGGGCAGCGGCTTAGGTGTCCCAGGAGGCAGATTTTCCTGCCCAGGTTGGACGGGTTGACCGGGTTGTTGCTGTTGCTGTTGCGCAGCCTGGCCGGGAACCTGATGTGTGCCTGTACAACCGAACGTGAGGGCGGCGGCGAGACACACAAGCCGGGCACTCCAATACGGCATCAAGCGCTTTGATGTGGACACTCGGGACGATCGAGACAATGGGGACATGGGGGGTGCTCCTCAAATCACGCAGTCGACCCACAATGGGGGGCTGGATCGCTGCTGCTGGTCCGTTTGCGGGACCAGGAAGATTCTGTAGTTGTCGTCGGCCCTAACGGCCCGAGGCATCCACGGGTCTGGTACCGAGTCACGCAAAGTCACGCGAGTATACCTGTCGGCCGGTGAATAACCCGGCAACGGGCAAAACAAATGTCTTGCGCGGTTTTAGTGGCGAAGCGATTTGTTGCTGTCACAACCTCGTTGCGAGATTCGCCTGCCAGCGCGGGTTGGCGGGCTGACAAACGCAATTGCTGGTTACCGCGTGTGCGAGCTATTCGGGCGAAGTCGCCAACATGGGACAGGGGCCACACCGCAACTTGCCATCGGCACACATCTGCGGGCCCGAAACATCATCTTCGTCGCAATAAAGGTTGCACGGGGTCTCGCCGACGCATTCGAGCGCACAGGGGCCATGGCACAGCACACCGCACGGCCCGGGCCCGCGACACACGATCTCCCCACCACCGCGGACCTCGACCGCGCACACCCCAGCACTCGCGCACTCGACCTTGCAATCATGCCCACAGGACAGGTCGCAGTCGCCCGTATCGGGGCACACCATTTCACAGGGAGAGCCGCATTCTCGGGCACAGGGCTTATCTCCGGGACATACGCAAACCGTCGACCCGCACGGTTGACAGTGTCCATCTCCACACAGGCCGCGCAACAGCGACTCCGAGATTCCACAGGCCACAGCGAGGCCCATTGCGATCGTAAGGAACAACCAACTCGTGGGGAAAACAGTGCGCATCGCTAACGTATCAATGCCTATACATTTTGTTTGAGGATCCGTGAAAACACGGCAAACAACTCGTCCCGAACCGCCGGCGTGAGCCCGGGTTGGCGAGCTTCGGGCTTCGCTATTGTCGGCACCTCGCCCGCATCTTGGCGATAGGGCGGGCCGACCAACATCACCGACAGCGAAGGCGCGTCGAGTGGCCGGACCACGTGCCACGTCGCCGGGTTGACCATTTCGTACTCAGAACCGGCGGCCAGCACCATCCGCGACAGGGCGGCGGTTGGCCGGGCAAAACCCGACTCGTCGTGAAAACGAGCTGTCCCGGCGATCGCGTGTTCGTAGCGACCGGTCAACAATCGCACCGCCGAGGGCCACGGGTGGGGATGCCACAACGCCTGGTCTGGTTTGCAGGGATAGATCCGATGCAGGAACAGCCGCTGGTCACCGCGTTGTAGCCACAATCGTTCCACCCGGGGCGGGTGATAGATGATGTGCATATCACCCCACAGCTCGGGCCTATCCAACAGGTCGGGCAACTCGTCGGCGAGGATCGTTCGCAGTGTCTCGAGCACAAATCACCCTACTCCGAACACCGATGCGACACTAGCCCAGATATCTCATAAAGGTTTGAAAGCGAACCGCCAAAGGTGCGTCGTCATTGGGTGCGTGGACCAAAGTTCCCAGCCAACGCGCGATGTCATGTCAGATATGACGCGCATGCCCTAGCCATGTCAGGCGCTGCGGTTGCTGCCCTGTACTTACCGGCGTTCCAGACTATTTTCTCAATGATCTCCTGTGGTCCGCGATTTGCAACAAGGGCAGGCGAACACCACACAGCAAGCTTACGCACTCGGGAGACCTATCATGACGCACCGCCGCCCCAACTCTTCAACCTCCGTTACTCGTTGTATCTACACCCTCACTGGCCTGGTAATGGCCGTGTCCCTCGCTACCGGTTGTAGTTCGGCGGCAGACTCGGGCCAAGACAGCTACGACTCCGACTATGGGGGTTCTGACTCAGGCTATGGCACCGGAGAAGGTTCGGGCGACTGGGGCTCAACCGGAGGCCCGACCGGAACTGGAGGGGGACCAACTGGCGATCCGGGTGAGCCCGACGACATGCCGCCCGAGGAAGACACGACGACCACCGGTGGCGAAGACCTGTGCGACGACCAAATGGATGTCGTCCTCTACCTCTCGCCCGACGATTCCAACTCAATGTCCTCGCCCGTACAGGCCCGCGCTGCCCTGCTCGAGGGCGTCGGCAGCCTCGGTTGGGTGCCGATCCGCGTGTGGGAGTTCCTCAACTACTACACCTTTGACTACCCGGCCGCGCAACCCGGACAACTCGCCGTGACAACCGAGATGCTGCGCCAGGAGGAAGAGGGCCAGCTCGGCTTTACCCTGCAGATCGGTGTCACCAGCCAGTCGCTGAGCAACGCCGAGCGACCGCCCATGAACCTCACCCTCGTGCTCGACGAGTCGGGTTCGATGTCGGGTTCGCCCATGGAAATGCAGCAGGAAGTTTGCCGGGCGATCGCTGCCAGCCTGAAAGAGGGCGACATTGTCTCGGCCGTCGGTTGGGATACCGAAAATGCCATCAAACTCGCTGGCTATGCCGTGGCTGGTGCCAACGACACCAAGCTCCTCGACATCTGTAACAGCCTCACTCCAGGGGGAGGCACCGATCTCAACGGCGGGCTCAAAGCTGGATATGACCTTGCCGACCTGTCCTACGATCCCAACCGCATCAATCGCGTGGTCCTGATCAGCGACGGCGGAGCCAATGCCGGGGTGACCGAGGCCGACATTATCGGTGCACATGCAGGTAATAACGACGAAGATGGTATCTACCTCGTCGGCGTGGGTGTGGGCGCAGAGACCTACAACGACGATTTGATGGATACGGTCACCGACATCGGCAAGGGGGCTTCGGTGTACATCCCGAGCGAGGCCGAGGCCTGGAAGATCTTCAACACCCAGTTTGTCAACACCATGGCCGTGGCCGCCCGCGATGTCCAAGTTGAGCTTTCGCTACCACCTGGCTTTGAGATCACCCGGTTTAGCGGCGAGGAGTACAGCTCAGACCCCACGGAAATCGAGCCACAACACCTCGCACCCAACGACACGATGGTGTTCCATCAGCAAATCGAAACCTGCGCACCGGACCTGGTGACCAACGACACCGAGATCGGCGTTGTCGTCCGCTACAAAGACGCTGTCACGTTCGAGGCGAAGAAGATCGAGCAAACTCTGACCTTTGGCGATGTCGAAGCCGCAGCCTCTCCGGCGTTTTTGAAGGGCCGTGCCGTGTTCCTCTACGCCGAGGCCCTCAAGGCCCTGCGCGACAATGCCGAGAACGCGACCGAAGCCAAGGACGAGGCGTTTGCAGCCCTGACGGCCGCCGAAGCTGCGGCACCGGGTGATGCCGAACTCAGCGAAATCCGCGACGCGCTCGAATCCCTGTAAGCGGGTTCAATCCACCACAACAGCCGGCCAACTTGGTCGGCTGTTTTTGTATGATCGGCCATGGCCCGCAAATCGATTCCAACCTGGTCGTTTGTTGTGGTGATCGTCCGCAAGGGCCATCGCTACCTCCTCGTCCACGAGCGCAAACACGGCCAGCACTGGTACCTGCCGGCGGGGCGGGTCGAACTCGGCGAGACCTATGCCGCCGCCGCACACCGAGAAACCCAGGAAGAGGCTGGCATTCCGATCGTGTTGGAAGGCGTGCTGCGGGTCGAGCATACGCCCGGTCCCGACTATAGTCGGCTGCGGATCCTCTACCTCGCGCGGCCGGCCGACGACACCCCGCCCAAGTCCAAACCCGACAGCGAGACCCTCGGCGCCAAGTGGTACACAATCCCCGAGATCGAGCAGCTGTCGCTACGCGGCCCCGAAGTTATCGAACTCATCGAAGCCGTCGACCGCGGCGTGCCGGTCTATCCCATGGCGATTATCCAGCACGAAGGCGCCGCGTTGTGACCACCCGAGCCTAACCTCGCGTGGTCAACCAGCACCTGTTGCGCAGTATCGATGTATCAGCAAGCACCCTTGCGTTTGTAGAGCCGCCCCGGACATGAGCCACTGGCGCGAAACACCTTGTCGTCGCAGCCACAGTACTCCTGGAGGTCACGAGTGCAGGCCCGCGCCTTGGGCTGACAGGTCCCGGCATTGTCACCACAGCCCTCGCCCTCGCAGATGCCACTTGCACAGTCGCTAGCTTGGGAGCACGGCTGACCGTCGGCGACCGGCTGGTTGTTGGCGTTGCCACCCCCCTCGCACGCGCCCTCGTTGCGATAGGTCCGCCCCGGGCACGAACCCGAACTGCGAAACTCTTGACCGTCGCAGCCGCAATAGGTCTTGAGATCACGTGTGCATACACGTTCTTTTTCGACGCAGCGCCCGGCTCCAGCATCGCAGCCCAGGCCCTCACACACCCCACTTTGGCAATCGGTCCCGGCCGTGCACGCGGCTCCAACCCCAGCTTTTTCAGCCCCGGGGCTACCGGCGGCGATGGTTTGTGGATTGGCGTTGGCATCCCCGTCTGCCGGCGCGCCCTCGGGTGTCGGTGTTGCCGGCTGGGGCGAGCGGCCATCGGAGGCTGGCTGATCACCGGACTTGACCTCGGCGCTGGTACTAACTGCACATGCACCTAAAACCAGGGCAAGCCCGGCTCCAAAAGTCCACATGCGAAGGATTGTTGTCTGTTGCATGGCGTTTCCTATCCCTGATGGTCGATGGCCTGTCGCAGGAGCGAATCGTCGACATTTCCCCCGCTCAAAAGTACACCGCAGCGCCCTTGGCCTTCGCGCAGGGCAACCGCGAGTGACGCGGCCCCGGATGGTTCGAGCACAATTCGCAGCTCGCGCAGGGCCCAGGCCATGGCCGCGAGCAACTCGCTGTCGTCGACGAGCTCGATGCGGGCGACGTGGCGTTGCATCACTGGAAATGTATGTACACCTGGTTTGCGAACCCGCAAGCCATCGGCGATTGTCTGGGGCGGCGGGACGGCCAGCCGCTTGCCGGCGGCCAGGCTTTGCCGGGTATCGTCGCCGTCGACCGGCTCGACCCCAATTATCTCAACGCCTGGTGAGAGTTCGGCCAACGCTACGGCACACCCTGACATCAGGCCACCACCGCTGATGGGCGCGTAAAAGCGATCGAGTGGGCCGACGTCTTCGACCAGCTCAATCGCGGCGGTCCCCTGCCCGGCAGCAATCACCGGATCGTCGTAGGACTCGACCAACGCGTAGCCCCGGGCCTTCGCTTCTTCGCCGGCCCGTTGACGCCGCTCATCGCTATCTGGGCCAACGATAATGATCTCGGCCCCATCGGCCGCGGTCCGGGCCTGCTTGATCGCCGGGGCATTGTCGGGCATCACGATCACCGTCGGCAACCCGAGCACCTTGCCGGCCCGGGCAATCGCTTGGGCGTGGTTACCCGAAGAATGGGTCACGACCCCAGGTGTCCCTTGGGGCAGAGTGAGCAGCTTGTTGAACGCCCCCCGCAGCTTGAAAGCACCGATCGGCTGCAATGATTCTGGCTTGCAAAACAGCTCGGCCTCGTTGTGTGGACGCAGCAGTACAGGTGTTCGCAACACATGTGGACGGATACGCGCGTGCGCAGCCACGAGGTCGGCAAAGGTCAACGTTGGGTGCATGGTCGCCAAGCGCCGCCACGCTAGCCCCTGTCGGCAACCGGCGTCAAGCAAAGATCAAAACACAGCCCATGGCTCGGCCTAGAGTCCCGAGCATTGGCTCGCGCCCAGGTACCACGCAAAACTTGTAGTTTCACCCAACCCGTGGCACGGGTTTCGGATCGTCTACACCCCTTCGTCCGGCGTAGTTGTGTCTACATCTTTTGTCCCGACCCCGGGTTGACGCAACTTGGTAAACCCGAGGGTCAACAAAAACCCGAGGCTCGCCCCGCCTAAGTGGGCACCCATGCTCACCTGTGGGGTGCTGAGGTCAAACAACGTCTGAATGCCAATGACAAACATCAGGCTGAGAATCGGCCGCCACAGGGCCTTATCTTTGCGAAACCACAGGCGCTTGATCGAAACTGCCAACAGTGCGCCGACGATGCCCATCAAACTCGCAGAGGCACCGACGATCAAAAACGGTTCGGCCGTGAGCCATTCGTTGACGACCAGCAAAATCGCCATCGCCCCCACGCTCGAGGCCAGGTAGACCATGCCAAACCGCAGGGCCCCGATCGCCTGCTCGAGGTGGCGACCAAAAAAGAAGATGCCGGCTGCGTTGAGGCCGAGGTGTAACCACCCAAAGTGTAAAAAACCCGCAGTCAACAGCCGCCAGTACTCGCCCTCCAACAGCGCCACCGGCCCGACCATGGCCCCGAGTTCATACAGATTTTCGGGGTTTTCGGTGCCGCCCGGGAGCTCGCAGGCAAACGCCAGCAACTCGACGGCCAACAACCCAAGGGTCATCCACGGACGATTTTGCCGGGCGTGGGCGCGTTGCGCCTGGTGATGCATGCATATGCGTTGGGCGAGTTGTTGCAGGGCGGAGAGCACTTCCTGGGCGGGCTTGCTCAGTTCTTGCGGGTCCACGGCCTGCAGCGGTTGTTGCAAGCGCCATTGCACCCCGGCGCGAACCAGTGCGTCGCTCGACTCCACAAGCGAGCTCAACATCTTCTCAGCCTCGTCATGGCGGCCGGCCGCCTGGCGAACCGTCGCCCGCCAATACACCTGGACCTCGGGCTTATACCTGGCCAACGGGCCAGCAAACAATCGCTCCATCATCTCGACCTGACCACTGAGCCCGAGCAATACCAACAGGCTCTCTGGCCCGGTCGGATGGTCGGCAGGCGAGCTCAACGCGAGCATGTCGTCGACCCGCTGCAACTCCCCCAACGCCCGGACGTAGGGCCCATGCGTCATGTCGTCGGCCAGCAGTGCCTCGCGCCGAGGATGCCCGTCGATCCACGCCAGGATATCTTCCCAACGGTTTTGCGCGCGCAGGGTTTGAAGGTGGGCGAACCGACCAATCGGCGTGGTCTCGCGGCCAATCCGGTCGAGCGAGGCCTGGGCCTTAGCCAGCTGCCCCTCCTGCAAACATGCAAGTACATTGAGTGCGCGGGTGTGATCCCACCACCCATCGGCCGGGTGTAAAATCGCCACCAATCGACTCACGCGCGTGGCCCAGCGAAATTTTTGACGGCCGGTGAGTGCGAGGATCAGGCGGGCACCCACCTGGGGCGTGGCAATGAGTACCAGCCAGGCAAAAAATGCATATACACCCGCATAGTCGGGGTACGCCACCAGGCCCACCCCCCAAACCGCGAGTACCAGCAGGCCAACCACCGTCCAGCCGGTCACCCGCCAACCGGTTACCCGCTGCAACCTCCACAGCCACGGCAACAGCGAAATCGGCACAAGCCACAGCAGTACGTGGTTGAGATCCATGCGGGTCGACCGACATTATGCCCACCAAGACCCCGGTCTGACGGGGTTTTTCGGGTTGTCGAGCGACGCCCAGTGAATCACGCGTTCCGGACGTACTCGTGTGTTCACCAAGCTTGACCCGGGGGATGGGCCGCGAGTCGGCTACTTTTGCAAAATTCGAGCGTCTGCCCGATCTTTCGTACCCTGGTGGCGATGTCTTGGCGCGGTCTTCTCACTGCCGGAACCTGGTTGTCACTCGTGGTGGCGGGGCCCCTGAATTTTGGCTGCGATCCCGCTGGGCAAAACCCGCAGCCACCCGCTGGGAAAGCGCCGTCACCCGAACCTCGGCCCCCCCAACCGTTGGCGCAGGAGCCTGCCCCCGCAGCGTCAGCGCCAGTCGCCAACGAGCAGCCGCCCACGCCCCAGGCGAGCGAGCAACCGCCCGCCCAAATAAATGTACCTGCAAAAAAACCGCTGCCCGATGACTATCTCGGATTTGACCACGCCTGTGCCGAGGGGCCCCAGGTCACGATCGCGGCAATTGGAGACATCCTCCTCCACCAGGAACTTCAACGCCAGGCCCACGCCTCAAAGCTCGGCCACCGGGTGTTGTGGCAAGGTGTCGAAGACCTGCTTCGCCAGGCCGATATCACCTACGGCAACCTCGAAGGGGTGATGGCCGCCGGGGTCGATCGCAAGGGCAACCTCGTGCCCGACCCGGGGCGGACCTACGATGGCAAGGTTTACACCGCCTACCCCAAGTTCAACTACCACCCGCGGCTGGCCGGCGAGCTGGTGGCCTCGGGGTTTGATGTGGTGTCGACGGCCAACAACCACTCGCTCGACCGCCGCGCGATTGGTGTAGATAAAACAATCGCCGAGCTCAAAAAAGCCAAGCTGCGGTTTACCGGCACCCGCACGCAAACGGGCGAGGGCGAATGGTGGACGAAAACCACAGCCAACGGCATCAACATTGCCTGGCTGGCCTGTACGATCACGACCAATCAGATTCCCGACGACCTCCACCAAGTGCTGCACTGCCACAAGGACACCGAGGAGATCGTTGGCCTGGTGCGAAAACTAGCCCGCCGCAAGGGCATCGACGCTGTGGTCGTGACCCCCCATTGGGGTCGGCAGTACACGCCCGAGCCGCGCAACAAACAAAAAAAGTTCGCCTACAAACTCGCCGAGGCGGGGGCGACCGCGGTGATTGGCAGCCACCCACACGTCACCCAACCATGGGAACGCTACCGCACCAAGGACGACCGCGAGGTGTTTATCCACTATTCGCTCGGCAACTTCGTCAGCCACCAACCCGAGCTGCCCCGGCGTACAACCTTGATTTTGTACGTCACCTTTAGGCGCCTGCCCGATCGAACAGTTGTTGCGGGAGTCGGCTACGTACCTGTGCACGTTCGCCAGCAGGACGAGGTCTTCTTTGCCGAGGCTATCGACCGGGTTGGCGGCCCGGCGGACGCACGCGAGCTTCTCACGCAGATGTACGGAACCGGCAACCTGTTGGCCGCCGATGCAGGCCTCAATACCACGCCACAGTGTGCCAAAAATCAGCACTCGCAGGCGCCGGCACAACAGCCGTGACGCCCACGAACTAAACCTGCTGCCCGGTCGTAACTCTGTTTTCGAACAACGCCCGCCAGGAATTCGTTCGCCTGAACTCAAGTACATGTTGGATACTTAGCTGCGCAGGCATGGCTGCGAGCTAGTGGTTGGTCGACATGGATGTCGAAAGGGACAGATGAGGAGGAGCGAGCGATGGTGGACAGCCGCGGACAACAACCTGTCGATGATATCGACGACGAGGCACAGTCGACGGACCTTCCTCCCCCGCCCGAAAGTGGCTCGATGTTCCCAGCCGAGCAATCCGCTGGCGATATCGAAATGCTGATAGGTCATGTCGGCCCCGACCCGGGAAGCTCGATGGCTGCCGCAACTTCGGGGCTCGCCAGCCAAGTCGATGCCAGCCTCGAGTATACCCATCGCAGCCTCTCGACCGATCTGTCGACCCTGCCCGAGTTCAACCTCGGTGGCAAGGCGCCCGAAGTTCCCAACCTCCCCGAGTTTGACGAGTACGAATCGGCGCCCGACCTCATCGATGTACCTGCAATGTTGGCCCAGCTCAACGGGCCCTACGACCCGACGATTCACGAGGTGCCAGCCGAGCTACCGACCTTTACTGGCGTCGATTTTGATGCCCTAGCCGCGGTCCCACTCGAGATCGAGGCGCCGGTCAAACCCGAGGTGTTGATTCCGGTCATCGCCACGCAAAAACCCCCACCGCCGCGCTCGAATGCATTTGCATACACAATACTCACCGTGCTTGCGGTCGCTATGGTTGGCTCATTTTTGTGGATCCGCGAGCGTACCGAGGCGCTCAAGCCCGAAGGCCCGACCATGGTCTACAAGGCCCCGCCGCCGACGAAGGTCGAAGTTCGCTACCAGGGCCAGGCGGTCGGCATGCATGTGCCCGACCAGGAGGAGCCGGAGGAGGAGTTGGTGATCGAGGTGGACGACAGCGAAGGTTTGGCAACCGACGCCCTCGAAACCGCGGGTGAGACCGCTGCTGGCGAAACCGATGTTGGCGAGACAGATGCGCTCCCCGTCGCCAACCCGGATGAGCCGGCAATCGCCGTCGTCGACCCCCCACAACCTCCACCGGGCGAGGCCCAGCCGCCAACGCTCGAGCCCACGGAGAATGCGTTTATGTCCGGTGTAAATACATCGGACTCGTGGGGAGCAAAACATCCTGAGCAGACACCGGCGCCGGCCCAGCCCGCACCGAAACCAGCTCCAGCAAGCGAACCTCCGCCAGCCGTGACTCCGCCAGCGGCCGAACCTCCGCCCGCGGAGCCTGCACCCCCGCAGTCGGACAACGACAAGCCCGCAGCGCAGGAGCCCGAACCGAAGCCTGAAGCGAAGAAAAAGCCAAAAAACAAACCGAAGAAAAAGCCGAAGAAAAAACCCAAACAGCAACCGTCCGACGACAAAAGTGAACAGCCGCCGGCACCCGTCGAACCGCGTGGGCGCGGTCCGGTTGATGTCGTCGACGTCGTCCCGGGCGGCTAAACGACCAGGTTGGAGCCACGACCCGCGGCGCTGCCCGTCGATATCGTCGACCTCGTCCCAGGTGGCTAAACGACCAGGTTGGAGCCCCGTCAAGGTCATCGATGTCGTTCCGCGCCCACTACCCGCGGCGCTGTCCCGTCAATGTCGTCGACCTCATCCCAGGTGGCTAAACGACCAGGTTGGAGCCACGACCCGCGGCGCTGCCCGTCGATATCGTCGACCTCGTCCCAGGTGGCTAAACGACCAGGTTGGAGCCCCGTCAAGGTCATCGATGTCGTTCCGCGCCCACTACCCGCGGCGCTGCCCCGTCAATGTCGTCGACCTCATCCCAAGTGGCTAAACAACCAGGTTGGAGCCCGCTACCCGCCCGACACACCGTCTTCGGCGGCGGCACAGGGGGGCGTGTCGTCGTCTGGGTTTTCGAGGTAACCCTGTGGCAATACAACTTTTTGGGTGCCGCCGGTTTTTCCCCGTGGGACCCGCATGCCGACCGGGGGAAATGCGAGGTCGCGGTCGATGGTGGCGGCAATCGCCTGTAAATCGGCATAGGTCTTGACCTGCATCAGCCGCGACCGCAGGGCCGCCCCGCCGCGAAAGCCCTTGGTGTACCAACCGGCGTGCTTGCGAAACCCTCGCATGGCAAACCCCTCGTCGGTCCACTCGCACAGCAACTTGGCGTGCTCTAACATGATGTCGAACACCTGGCCTAGGTTGGGTGGATTTTGCGGTCGCCGCCCGGCGAACACATCGGCCAGGTCGCGAAACAGCCACGGCCGACCCAGGCACCCGCGCCCAACAATCACGCCGTCACACCCCGTCGTTCGCATCATTCGCAGGGCATCTTCGGCTTCCCAAATGTCGCCGTTGCCAAACACCGGGATGGTTGTGACGTGCTGCTTGAGCTCGGCAATGGCTTGCCAACGGGCGTGACCGTCGTAGAGCTGTGCGGCTGTCCGCGCGTGCAGGCCAATCGCCACACAGCCCTCGTCCTCCGCGATCTTTCCGGTCCGCAGGTGGGTTTGATGGTCGTCGTCGATGCCGATCCGAAACTTGATTGTGACCGGAATATCGCCGGCATTTTTGACCGCGGCCCGGACGATGTTGCGAAGCAAGCGGTGGCGATAGGGCAGCACGGCCCCACCCCCCTTGCGCGTCACTTTTTTGACCGGGCAGCCAAAGTTCATGTCGATGTGGTCGACCGCGCCCTCACCCACCAGGCGCTTGACCGCCTCGGCCGTGAAATAGGGGTCGGTGGTGTACAGCTGCAAACTGCGAGGTGACTCCTCGGCACCAAACGAAGCGAGTTTGAGCGTGCGCTCGCGGCCCTCGGCCAACGGCCGTGCGGTGATCATTTCGCTGACATAAAGACCGGCACCAAACCGCCGACACAGGGTACGAAACGGATAGTTGGTCACCCCGGCCATGGGCGCCAAGACAACCGGCGGCCACACGGAAAGTGGGCCGACTGCGATCGGTTTGCCCCCGTTAAACTCCCCGGGCTGCATCGGTAAAACATCGCGATTGATGTCGCTGCGATAGACCTCGTCCACAACCGCCGCCTCATACCAGATGGCTTGGGCGTTGACAAAAGCGATCGCAAAATAGCCGGTTTGCGCCCCTCAAACCGACTATTCTGAGCTCACAGGGGAGAACTTTGCGGCGTGGCCCTCGTGCTAGGTATGGGTTTGTCCGGCCGCCACGCGGGCCACCCACCGTATACCCTGGCGAACCCACCGGATCCGGCCACAGGCTCGGAGTGTTGTACACACAACTACTTTTGCGGGCGAGCCATACGGCAGGGACAGGTTTTGGTGCGTGGCTGCAGCTAGTAGGTGCACCCGCGGCGGATTTAGGCTACCTTGCGACCTCGACTGTGAACCTACAACGAAATCTCGCTCTTGTGGTGTGTGCCCTCGCTGCCGCCTGTACACCGCCAACACCCGCTAAAAAAGCCGTGGCAACCACGGCCAAGTCGCGGCAGCCCCCGGCATTTGCCCCCCCACCCGGCCAGCTCGTGTTTGTGTCTGAACGCGATGGCAACCCTGAACTCTACGTCATCCAAACCGATGGCTCGGGGCTGCGCCGCCTCACAACCGACCCCGACGGCAACTTTGCCGGCCCGATCGCGCCCGGCGGGACCCACCTGCTGATGCTGCACGCCACCGATGCGGCGGGGCACCGCGAGCAGATCCACGTGCTTTCATGGTCAAATGGACAGGTTCAACAAAATCGTGCTGTCGGGCCTGCGAGCACAAAAATACGCAACCCGGCATGGACCCACGACGGCACCGCCATCGTGTTCGAGGCCGACACCGCGAGCTTTCGCGACCTCTACCGCGTCGGCCGTGACGGTGGCGAGCCGGTCCGTCTCACCGACAACCGCGAGGGCAACTTTGAACCGAGTGTGCGGGCCGACGGAACCATCGCGTTTGTCTCGAGCCGCAGCAAAATCCCGGCGATTTACACCATGAAAGCCGACGGCAGCGACGTTCGCCGCCTGACCGAGCCGCCAGGACATTGCTCTGAACCGGTGTGGTCGCCCGACGGCTCGAAGATCGCGTTTGTCCGCACGGGCCCGCGAAGCAGCGAAACCTACGTGATGCGGGCCGATGGCAGCGAGCAACGCCCTGTTCGGGCCACGCCCCTCCAAAGCGGTACCGATCGCGACCTCAGCTGGTCGCCCTCGGGCGCTTCGCTGGCGCTGACCCATGTCGGGCAAACCTCAACCGAGGTCCGACTTATCGCGGTCGACCGCGGCACCGAAGTTGTGGTCTCGCCGAAGTCAGCGATCGCGCAGCAACCGGTGTGGCTGGGCAACGACGCGGTGTTGGTGTGGTCGGCGACGGTCGACAACAACGCCGATCTCTACGCCTACGAGGTCGCTAGCGGGAAAACCGTGCGACTCACCCACCACCCGGCGCCCGATTGGCTCCCGCGCTGGCTTGGGCCCGCACCGTCGAACGGTCAGCCAACACCCGCACAAGCTCCCCCGTCTGCGCCTTAACAACTCGGTGTAGAATCAACGAAACCAGGCCACGGCGATACTTGGGACCCTTTTTCAGATAGCTTGTGGTCACCAACTCAACTTCGTTGTCGCCCCGGGGTACCAGGCACACGTCGACCGCAAACGCGGAGATATAGTCGAGCAGCTTGGCCTCCGAATCCTGGAGATCGAGCTGGTACTGGTAGCCCTTTGGCTGGGCCGGCGCGGGGCAGTTGATCGCCCGCATCTGAAAGTCGGTGACGATATCGACTTTGATCCGCAGCGGCCCTTGAGCCGTAAAGCTCAACCGAGGACGACCCTCGGAGGGCCCCTTCGGCTCAAACTTTTTGTTGCTGATTTTGGCCTTGCGCGGGTGCACGCGCCGGTAGATCCCAAGCTCGTCGATCGCAGCTTGGCGCACAGCAGCTTCGATATCGTTGCCTTCGATCTCGACGGTCTTGCTGTTGACGCGCAACCACGGCCCCGGCCCACCCCGCGCTTGGACGGGTTGTGGTGGCTGCAATAGCCCCATCCCCAAAGCACAGACAACGACGGGTAACAACTTGCGCAGACGCATTCGAACGTTCCTTCAACCTATAGTGAGAACTGGGTCATTTATACGGAGTCGGCCGCAAAGATCCACCCGGCAACCCGTGAGCTGGCAGTGAGTTGCTACTTGAAGTGTTCCCGAAATCACCGCCGAGTGCCGTGTTCGGCACCACAGGGCAGCAAATACCCACCGGCCCGGGGACAGGTAGATGTATGTCCCACGATCTCGGGAAAGCTCACAACTCACCGGCCCAATTCAAGCACGTCCGCGCGTCGGCCCGAAATTAATCGAAATCCCGAATCACGACCCCGCAAAACCGCGTTGGCCCCTTGCGCCCACGAGCCGCGTTGAGCAGCGACTTGAACCGGGCATAGGTGAGGAAAAACCGCCCGACCCCGCGAGCTTGCCGACGGGTGATGCCCCGCACCGGCGAGCAGATCACCTTGAGGTCCGTAGCTCCAGCATCGACAAAGTCGACAACACCAACCACCCACAGCCCAGGAGCACGTCCGAGCCTGCGCCGCGGACCCAACACGAGGGCGTCGAGCGGATCGCCATCGCCACCCACGCGCCCCGGAATCGAACCGTAGTTGTACGGACATGGCAGCGGCGAAACGAAGTCGACAAGCCCGTCCGCCCCGCGCTTGACGATCGCAAACCGCGACACCTCAACTTCGACATCGACGCGCGCAGGCAACTCGGCGAGGAGATGGTGCGAAAAGGACTCGGGCACGCCGGATGAGGGTAACAACCTCGTCGGCCCGAAGGCCTCGGCTATTATCTCCCCATGCGTCGGTTTGTGGCTTTGTGGGTGGGAGTCGTGTGCACGACCGCTTGCGTGCGCGACCCGGAGACCACCACAGACTCAGCGAGTGACTCCGATCACCCACCCGAACGTGTCACCAAAGATCTAGTCGACAACTCGCTGTGGCAGCAACGCGCGGCCGACGACGATCCGCTCGCAAGCCACCGCCCTGCCGAGGTCGATTGCGGGATCGCAGGTGCGTTTGTCGAAGATACAACCCTCGAGATCAATACCAATCGCTGTAACTACTACGCCGCCGCCCAACCGCTGCTTGTCGATCTCCAAGCCGGCGACACGGTCACCCTCGAACTTCGCCACTTCGACCTCGTCGCCCCCGAGCCAGCTGTGGCCCACGTCTACATCGCGATTGGCGGCGATCTTGTGTGGGAACAAAACATTGAGATCCCCGGGCCGGCGTTCGTCTACGAGGCCGCCTGGGACGTGACCACAAACTATCCAGCCGGAACACCTGTGGATATACATCTACACAACCACGGGCAAAACACATGGACCCTGGCGTGGATTCGCGGCGATGTCGTCGAACCATAAAAAACACGCCGCCAGTCGAAACTAGCGGCGTGATTGATCGGCCTAGGCGCGCCTATTCGGCCACGCAAACACCACCGCCACCGGGCGAGGCGTGCGGGCAGTGGAGGCCCGGATCGCCGAGGGCGGCACCGGCGTGGTACGTGCGGCAGCCAACGGTGTCGCCGGCCATATCTGCTTGATCACCCTGGTACCACTCAGCGCACTGGCCGAGACAATCGGCTTCGTCTACGTAGGGGTTGAGGTCATCCATACAAACGCCTAGGAAGGCGTCGCAGTAGGTCTGACAATCCGGCGCCGCATCGGCCACACAAACACCACCGCCATTGGGTGAAGCGTGTGGACAGTGGACAATCGGGTCGTCGGTACCGGCCACTGTCGCGTGGTAGATCCGGCAGCCGAGCGAATCACCTTCGGTGTCGTCGAGGGTGCCTTCGGGCCATTGGCCACATTGGGCCAGACACTCTTGGTCGTTGGCGTAGATGCCCTGGTCACCGCAGGAATCCGTCATGAGGGCGCAGTAGTAATCGCATGTGAGTGCCGGCTCGTCGCCGTCACCATCGCCATCGCCGTCGCGACGATCACCCGATTAGAGGCATTCTGTAGCCAGTATTGGCAATTTCAGGAATCGCCGCCAAACACTTCCCGAAAATTGCGCCAAATCCGGGGAGCGATCTCTCCCCCGCAGATGGGGGAGTCTGAGACAAATCGCGGGGATAGCGGACCGGCTTCGCGGCAGGTTCTCGCCATTCAATATGTCCCTTGAGGCATGTTAGTTGAGATCTGCCTGCCGTGCGATGCCAACGACCTTGCATGCACATGTTTTCTCGCTGGCGTCAACGGTTACTCGTTGGGTCGCTCGGTGGCTCGAAGAACAACTGATGATCCATCTGGCAGATCGACTCTCGAAACTCCCGTGGGCCGTCCTGACTCCAAGAATTCAACTCTTGCGCGCGAAAAAGCAAACGCGAGGGCCTGAACCATTGACGATGTAACGTCATTCTCGTTCTCGTACCGGACGATCGTTGGCAGCGAAACGCCCGATTGTGCCGCGAGATCGCGCTGGGTCCAGCCCAGAAGGTAGCGGGCGGCTTTGCATTGGACCGGAGTCAAGCCCGAAAATTACCACCCGTGTAACGCCCGCTCCCAATTTTGTGTAGCGAAACCGCTCAAGAAACGTTCGTCTGTGAGCGTTGGTTGATTTATTTGATCAAAATATAACTTTAATAATAAAATACTGAATATGAAAGTCTGTGAACAAACACAATCTGAGGATCGTGCAGCAAGTGATTTTCACGCACCCCAACTCTCCGAATGTCGAGCGAAGTCGGGTTCCGTAGTCGAGTTCGACAAGGGCACAGGCTCGATCGCCATCTTCCGAAAACTCCGGGCCGCTGGTGCTCGGACAGTCGTGATTCACCTGTGTGGACTGGAAATCACTCGTCGCCGGATTCGCGGCGCTCGCCTGCTCTCGCAGCTGACAAAACACGTCGCTGTTCGGTGCTTGGTCGACGAGGCAGGCACTGCCAGTGTGTTCCCGCGGCCGTACTGCCACGCCACTGCACAGGGGTTGTTCGTCAACGGCCAGTTGTTTGACCCGCAACACGGATCCCTCGCCACGTTTCGGATCGTCTGGCCTGAACTCGACCGCGAACTGCAGCGCAGGCTCGGTCCTTTCGTCTGCGATGGCACCCTTGATGCGCGGAGGCATCGGTGAGCACATCGGGCGAGGATCCCTTCCTCGTCTCATCTGGTCCACCGGCCCCTCCGCGAAACAAACGCGGTGATGTACTTGCCGGCCGCTACGAACTGCTCGAGTTGGTTGGTCGAGGAGGATCGGCCAGCGTCTTTCGGGGGCTCGATCGCCTGCTCCATCGGACAGTAGCGATCAAGGTCGCCTACCCCGACGACAGCAAACAGCGAGCCCGCTTGATCCGCGAAGCTCGGATCGGTGCCCAGCTTCACCACTCGTTCCTGATGCCCGTGCTCGATCTCGGCATCGAAAATAATTGCCTATACATTGTCATGCCGTACATCGCCGGCCCAACACTTGGTGCCCGGATCAACGCCGGCCGACTCCCGTGGCGCACCGCGAGCATCTTCGTCCATCAACTCCTCGTCGGCCTGGCCGTGCTCCACGGGGCCGGCGTGGTCCACCGCGATGTCAAATCCGACAACTGTCTGTTGTGGCACGACGCATCTGGGACACGCCTGCTCCTCGCCGACTTCGGACTCGCGCGAGTCGGTCACACAGCCCTCTCGGGGATGCCGAGTCACAACACCTCGCAGGTCATTGGCTCGATCGGCTACATGGCTCCCGAGCGAATCAATGCGCCCGGTGACGTGCGGAGTGATATCTACTCGGCTGGCGTGGTCCTGTTCGAGGCGCTGACCCGCAGGCTGCCGTTTCGCGGCTACCAAGGAGAAGTCTTGTGGGGCCACGCTCAAGAATCGCCGCCGGCCCCGAGCTCGATCGTGTCGTCGCTGCCGCACGCGCTCGATGACCTGATAGCGACCGCGCTAGCAAAGGAACCTCGAGACAGGTTCCAAACGGCAGGCGAATTCGATGCTGCGTTGCTGACCGTGATCGGTCCGGGCGAGATCGATGTGATTCCGACGGCCGGAGTGGACCGGGTCTTCCGCGCACTCTCGGCCTGGGAAGATTGTTCGGTCAGCCGGGCGATCGTAGAGGCCCGCCACGCGGAGGTGTGCGATCGCCGGTGGGCGGGATTTCGGGAGTTGCTCGAGGTTGTTCGTGAGGTCGAAATCGGTGGTCAGTAGTCGTCATGTGGCCTACTTCGGTGACGGATCGGTATGGGATAGCGCGCACCGGCCTACCGGGGAGTGATGGCCGCGAGCTACTGGGGACTGATGGCTGCGAGTCACCGAGTGTTTCGGCCACTCGAAAACCACGCGCTCATTGTTCGTCAACCAATCGTGTTTTGAGCACTTTGTTCACCCCATCCTCTCAATCAATGCGCGATGACTTCCGTTGTGCACGCGTATCTAGCGATCAATCATAGATATATTATGTCTGAAAAGACAGATTTAGATAGTGCTCGTCTCGACGACTTTAATGCCCGGGTTGCGGTCGTTGAGGCTTATTGTCGAGCGCAACGAACGAGTCTCCCCCGAGGAGGTCGCGGGGTTTGTGCCGCGATGGACATCCTCGGAGCGTTCACTGCTGCATGCCGTCTCGGGTGGACCGACATGACAGTCTCGGCTCCGCAGCTTTTTCGAATGCTCCATCACGCGGAGTTGATCTCCGGCATCCCGACCGCATGCGACATGCCAGCGGCTCTTCGCTTGGTTGGGTCGGTTTGCGATCTGGTCGAGCAACGGAGCGCGCGACGCTGGACAGTCTGGTTCGGCCGCGCGTGCGACCCCGAGAACGAGCTCTTTAGCTCGATTCGTGGATCTGTCACTTCGGACATGCTCCGGCGACCGCCAGCTTTCACTCCCACCGAATCGGCCACGCGGACAAGTTCAATTCGCGCCGAACGGGATCAGCTTGCTTCCGAACTCGCCCAACTAAAGAAGGAGCTTGCTTCTACAAATAGCCGCTGTGAAGCGGAGTTCGGCGAATTTGCTCGCCAACGGGAAGCTTACGCCGCGTTGCGCGGAGCCCATACAGAGGTTGTCGACGAGCGCAACGAGCTACGGCGTGAGCTCGACAGAGCGTGTCGGTCGAGGGACAAGCTTCGGTTCGACCTCGACCAGGCTGTTCGCGAAGCGAGTCAGCTTCGGGCAGCCATGCGGAATCTCGAAGAAAACCGCAAGGGGCTGCTCGCTGATAATGCGACCCTGAAAGCGGAAGCCGAACGTCGCGAGCAACGGATCAAGCGTTGGCGCGATGATTTCAAGCAAGTCCTCGACTCAGCCGTTCGTGATGAGCGGGCCCTCGGCGAGATCCAAGAGATTTTTGAGCTCGACGAAGTTAGCCCCGAAGACTCGGCAGCTTTTATCGCCGAAGTCGAACACAAGTATAACGAGGCAAAAGAGTACGCCCAGCACGTGGGGGCCGTGTGTGCGCGTGCCCTAGACGAGCTAATCTCGAACCGTATGGCTGCGTTGGTTAGACTCTCGCTAGGTATTCGTCGAGGAACGGATCCCGACGGAAAGTTCCGAAAACAGCTTCCAGAAACGCGGAGGATGATTTTGGAAGCGGCGAACCAGGTGCGAGCAAAGATCGAGGAGCAGGGGGTCTATTTGCCGCCGGCCCGAGTGTATGTGTGAATGTAGCTGCTTGGCAATTGCTCAAGTGCACGAACCCGCAAGCGATCGTTTGGGCGTGTAGTTCCCTGGCGGCGCGGAGCAATTTGGCCGTTTGCTTGCTCTCTTCGGGCTGCGGAGACGGCCCTCACATCATTCGGTAGTACCCTCTGTTTCGGTCCCTGCCCCCGTCGTTTCACCCGAATCAGTGTCACTCGGCTCTGGCTCATTCGACGGCGTCGGGGGCGTGCAACAACCTCCGTCCGGTTCACACCACAAACCATTGGCGACACAAGTAGGTGGACAGTCAAAGTCGGTTGCTGTTGGCGAGCAGATATCGACCCCTCCTGGGGGATCGCAACCGCACCACTCGAGGGTATCGGAATCACAAACGTTTACCTGAAGTACAGGATCACAAGGAGTCGCATGTGGAGGTGCCACACACTCGTTGTATGTGACACCGTTGGCCCCACACACGGGCATAACCGGCTCATCATCATCGCAAACACCCTGGTGAGGATGGGAATTTTGATCAAAATCGCAAAATAATCCTACCTGACAAGGCCAAAAGACTTCACCGATGTCACCAGGTGCTAGATCTCCAACTTTTGTCCCATCGCAACATGAGCCGAATATCCCACCTGGATTAAAGGGGTTGTTACTCTCGGTCCACGGAATTACACCATCGTCATCGCCACAAAAAGCTTTCGGATCTTGATTGCCAGTGTCTGAGGCGGACGAAGAACCCATTGAGTCTGTGCTCCCTCCATCATCAGTTGGACACCCGGTAAAGATTACCAAACTCCCAATGAGAGAAGAAACCAATACGAATTTCCCCATGAAAACTACCTCAACACGGATAGTCTACGAAAATGTGAACCGAGTCAAGAAAAATATGCAGGCTCCATGTCGCGGATTGACGGACGGAGTCGACATCGCGTACAGGAGTTTCATGAGGCTTCTTTTAGTTCTCGCGTGCTTGGTTTCGTGCGGACCGCAAGCACCGTATTCGAACGTGGAACAATCAACACTTGCAAAAACCTACTCAGAGGTAGTCTGTGACCAGATTTTCGATTGTAATTGTCCACTCGAAGAGTGGTTAGAAAAGGATTCTTGCCTTGGTCAACTTGAATCTCTCCTTGCTGAAGGACGAAAACGCGCTGAACAGGCTGGGGCGATCTACGATCCTGATTGCGTGGCGAAAAGACTCAATGTTTCGCTTACGAATCAGTGTTTAGAAGGCGTTGAATCGAGAGAAAGTTGTTTGATCTACCATGGCTCCGAAGGCGAAGGCATGCCGTGCGTCATCTTTGACGTCCACAACCGGATGAGTAATTGTGAGCAAGGACTGCGCTGCAATGCTGTAAACAGTATCTGCGAGGATCCGAACAAGGAACACCTTCCGCAGCTCGCGGAAGGTGAGGCATGCTTAACTGAGGAGGGCAAGCCTTACGGAAACTGCGATCCGTTTCAGGGGCTCTTCTGCGATACTACTGTACCTATTCCAGAATGCCGACCTCGTCCGTTCGAAGGCGAGCCGTGCTCTACTGGGGGGGAAATTTTTCGTCCATGTCGCCTTGGAAACTTTTGTGCGATGAGCGGGCAGTGCCAAGCGCTGGCGAGCTTGGGGGAAAGTTGTTCTCACGGTTTAGAGTGTGAATCGGCGCGCTGTGACAACGACGTTTGCGTCGAGTCCTTCAGGCTCCCTGGTGGGTGCTCAGGTTTTCTTCTTTAAACAACCTCAGGCAACCGGACTTCCTAATCTACTCCAAGAACCATGTCGGTGAGTATGTGGCCGTCGCCGCAAGTATTGAGGAGGCAGCCTGGGATGCACGGCCCATTGAAGCTGACCATCATGTCGTCGCACTCTTCGTCGCCCTCGACGATCCCGTTGTTACACATCGGTTCACTCGAGGTGTCCTCGGTGGTTTCGTCTGTGGTGCTTGTGTCCGCGTCCGTCGTGTCACCCGAGGTTGAACCAGTGCCTGTCGTTTCAGTCATGTCGGGATCAGTCGAGCCGGTCGACGGATCAGGCTCGGTTTCGCCAAACGTTTCGGTCTCGGGACCGGCCGTTGACGTGGGCGGATTGCTCGAGTCGCTCGCGGAATCGTCCTCTGCATCCTTCTTGCAACCGGCGAGAGCGATGCTCGCCAGTACCAAAATGCGGAGGGTTGAGAGCATGGGGCGATGGTGGGCGAAGATGGTTAGAATGTCCATGCCCGCCCCATCGGCCAGATTTCGACCGTGTTGCACGATTTTCGAATTATTTTTCGGATTTTTTGTAACTAGCTTGAATTACAGCGGTTGAGAACTTCATGAATGGGCTCGGAGGCGCGCGCAGTCTTGGCGTGCGCGATTGAGGATTTTTCTCCTGTCTGTAGAGCCTCGGATTCGGTCGGATCCGTCGGGAGCGGTACCGCGGCACCCGAAACGAACTTGGCTTCTGTCATCGTGCGATCGTGACGACCGGCTCGCAGTCCGGTTTTTAAATGTACTTGCAAATAGTTTGGAAGGGAGTTCTTCCCGGAAATCTCTGAAGCGTCTACGATCATCAACATGGGCTTGCGCGATGTTGTCGGTAACTTACTCGAGCAAACCCACGCCCGGCTCACAAAACGTAAGCACCAACTGTCCGAGCAAGCCTGCGACGCTGCGGACCAGGTTGGCCGCTGGTCTTGCCACAAGTTGTTGCGGGAGCTGGAGGCTGATGGCGTGGACTTCCCAAACGGCCACAAGGCCGCTCTCGATCAACAAATCGCTACGTACCAATCGGCAATGGATACGCAAAAAGTCAGTATCCGCGAAATCTGCCGGAAAACTGGGGTTTCTCGAGCCACCGTGAACAAGATGTTCTCCCGGCCATCTCTTCGGGCGAAGGTGCTGCCTATCGCAAATGTCGCGGCAGCACTTGAACTGCCGCTGTTCTCGACTGAATGCCGCGGATACGGGGAGGATTGTTCTCCCGATAAAGTTGATAATACAGATAAATTGGATGTGGCGGATGATGAACCTGCGTCGAAGCCAGCCGCATCCGATCCTGTACCCCCCGAAGCCCCGCAGCCGGCAGATAGGGGGCGAGGACCCCAGGATGAGTCTGAAGTTGAGCGCCTCAGAAAAGAAGTCGCTGAGCTCAAGCGTATTCTTGCTGAGCGTCAGAAGACCGCCGACAGTGACGACAACCCGAGTTCGCTACCTCGTGCTGACCAGGCCAGTTCGAGCAATATCCAGACTGATGCTCCCGGGGACGGGCAAAAAAAACCGCAAGAGGACTCGAACCAGCACTTTGAGCCGGAAACGGGAGGATCGTGCTCAACCCCTGAAGCCGAATTCGAGGGAGCGGGTGCGGAAGAGCAACCACCCGAGACTCCGGCCGAGCCCATCAACCCCGAAGTCCTCCCGCCTCGTCAAGACTTCTACATTCCAAGAACCAAGCACCGCTCCTACTTTAAGATGTCGATGGAAAACCGACGTCTGCAACGGGAGCTTGACCGCTCAAGGCAACAGATACTCGAGCTTCAAGGGGCTCTGTTCCAGGCGAACCGAAACGGAGTTGCCGGCAGCGTCGGGGTGTTCGCGGGGTCGTTCGTTACAACGGTCATTCATGATTTATATGGCTATACATCTAAGTCGGCGATTGGCAACTCCGTTGCCGGTTTGCTTTGCATCGGCGTTGGGCAACTACTGAGCGCCGCGTATCCGACTGCGGGGACGGGTTTTCGTCAAGCTGGGGTCGGGATGCTCGCCATGGACGGTGCAACTCGGCTGTATCGGTTCATGCGTTCGCAGGGTGCCGGCTCCAGGGATCCAGCCCCCAGTCGAAGTTTAGAGACGTTTCCCAGTCCCGCGTACAATCCGCTATTTTGGCAAGTCGCACCGTTAAAGGATTGGTGGAAGAGGGAATTCGCGCAGGCCAAAAAAGTTGATCTCTCGAGCGGGCAACCAACGGAAGTTGGGACTGGTTTAGCCGAGGCGATGCCGGTCACGAGCTCGGAAAACCCCGAAGTTGTCGGTGCTGATAGGGCTCCTACTGAGTCGGTCGACCACCGAGCTGTTGGGTCGGTCGACCACCGAGCTGTTGGGGCACCAGTTCCGTCGGCAGGTCATAAGGTCGCAAGTCACCGCACTGCGGCTCCCTCTTCGAGTCAAGAACTGGCGGCCCTCGACAACGACACGCAGAACGCCGAGACAATCGTGCAGCAGCCCGTGGCGCTGTCATTCATTGAGCGGTTTGTACTCGAGCATCATAGTCGGCGTGCTGAGTGCGAGCCTAGTGACGAAATCACGCCCGAGAGGGTTCTAGACGAAATCTTACGGCCTCTAGTTGAGGCGTGTGTTTGGGAAGCTGAAGGATCTTGCGGTAGCCGGAACTCGGGCGATATTTGTCGATCACCCCCGCCAACACACTGGTCCGTATTTGACCTACTCTGGCCAACGGTGCCCGCCCAAGCTCCGGCCAGTTGTCTTTGCCCGTTTGATGAATGGGCACCAGAAACCGACCCACCGGCTCGCCGGGAAGTGTCACAGCCGGAACACTCCGGGGCATAGACTGGCCATGGATTACCTGGCCAAGTGATCCGTTTTGACACTTGGACACACGGGTTGATCCAGTGGTCCACTCGAGGTTTCGAAACCTGTCCTATCGTTCTGTTCTGATGCTCGGTGATCCAGTAGGCCACCTTGTCGCCGGGCTGGCCCACGTGCCCTCAACGCCGTGATGCGGCTCGAAGTTGTGCTGGTTCCCGTCCGACGGATCCGCTTTTGCACGGGCTCGTTGTCGTCCGGTTTCGCGGTTATCCAGTGGTATCGGTGACCAAATCGGTACCTGGCCAATTGATCCGTTTTGACAGTGAGTTGATTTGTTTGGTGGTCCAGTAGCCCACCTACCAAGTCAACTGTCGTCGGTGATCCAGCCTTGGACGTGGGTGCTCCCGCCGACCACCTAGGTCAGGACTGACCAACTGATCCGTTTTGACAGTGAATCGTTGCCTGCAGTGATCCAGTAGCCCACTTGCTCGCCGCCGCCCACCCGAGTTGTCTGGTCGAGGGCCGGGAGCACTCGAACACGAGACCTCGGTCTGGCACCTGGCCGAGCGAGCCGTTTTGAGCCTTGGCCAATCGTCGCTGATCCAGTGGGCCACCTAGCTTCTTCGCCGCTGTCGTCGGTGAGCCGGTGGGGCAGGCTTCCGGCAGTGCCGGCCAAGTCCACCGGGTGCCGCCGTCACGCGTACCAACGTTGAGTGATCCACTTGTGGATCAGTGATCCACGTGGTGGCTCGTAGTGACGGTGGACTAAGGCGTCGGTGATCCACGTGGTCCCCTCCACGGGGCACACCAACTGATCCACCCTGGTGATGGCCACTCAGACGCTGGTGATCCAGTGATCCAATGATCCAGTGATCCAGTGATCCAGTGATCCAGTGATCCAGTGATCCGGTCTCTTGAACCACTAGTTCACCAGAGCCCTGCGCCACGAACTACTTATGACTGAAGAAGATCGTTGACCCGTCTTCGAGCTTGACCTCGTCGACTCGTGCGACCGCACTCGAGCATGGGCGCGATGGTCGGTCGAAGGTGACGCCAGCGGCATCGAAAGCTCGACGGACGTTATCGAGCACAGCGCGATTGGGAGTCTCGGTCTCGCCTCGCTCGAATCTGATGATCGTCGCCGACGACGTGTTTGCACGTCGAGCTAGCTCCCGAGCTGACCAATCCAGGATTCTCCTAGCTGCTGCACACTGGCCCGGAGTCATTTTCGCACTGTACCAGTTGGCCGGCACAGACAATCTTCACGTTTGATTTGAACAAATCATTTGATACGATTGATTCATGTGGGGATGCAGAACCTTCCTCACAGCCACCGAGCAGATGGAGTCGCCACCCACCAACCCCGAGGACCTCCTCCTCGCCGCATCGGGCCCCCCACAGCCAGCCCGCAACCGAACCGGAGACCTCCTCGCCGGCCGCTACGAACTCCTCGAGCTCCTCGCCCGCGGCGGATCCGGCTCGGTCTTCAAAGCCCGCGATCGCCGACTCGGCCGCCCCGTTGCCATCAAGATCGCCTACCCGCGCGACTCCAAACAGCGCGCCCGCCTGATCCGCGAAGCTCGGATCGGTGCGCAGCTCTCCCACCCGTACCTCATGGAAGTCCACGACCACGGCTTCGAAAATGAGTGCGTATACATTGTCATGCCACTCATCATGGGCCCGACCCTCCGCGCACGGGTCAACGGCGCGCCCTTGCCCTGGCAAACCGCCGGCGTGTTCGTGCACCAACTGCTCGTCGCCCTGGCCGTGCTCCACAGCGTCGGCGTGATTCACCGCGACGTGAAGTCCGAAAACTGTCTTTTAAGACACGATATAAGCGGCGACCGGTTGATCCTTGCCGACTTCGGCCTCGCCCGCGTCGACCGTACCGCCCTGTGCGATTTGCCGGCGCACCAAACATCGCAGGTCATCGCCTCGATCGGCTACATGGCACCCGAGCGCATGGACTCGCACGGCGACGCCCGGTCCGATGTGTACTCGGCAGGCGTGGTGCTGTTTGAGGCGCTGACACGTGAACTGCCGTTTCGCGGGCAACCAGACGAGGTTTTGTGGCAACACGGCCACGAGCCACCGCCGCCGCCAAGCTCGATGGCCGATGTCCCGCGGGAGTTCGATGCGTTGATCGCTAGGGCACTCGCCAAGGATCCGCGCGACCGGTTTCAAAGTGTGGGCGCGTTCGATGCAGCGTTGTTGCGGGTGGTCAAGGTGCCGCAAGTCGAGGTGATGCCGACGGCCGGGGTCGAGGAAGTTTCGCGGGCGCTGTTTGCTTGGGAACAGTGCGATGTGACGAGCGCGCTGGTCGAGGCTCGGAAGGCGGAGGTTTGTGATCGGCGGTGGAGGTGTTTGCGGGAGTTGATTGAGGTTGTTCGGGCGGCGGAGGGGGCGGCTTCGGTTTGATGGTTGGGCCGATGGCCCGCGATAGGTTCATTCGATCGACAACCGCACGGGCTCGGTAACCTGAGCACCCAAGACCAATCATCGCGCGGATATCAAGAACCCGAACCGAGGAACCCGAAACACCGATAAGAACTGGGACCAAGCACAGGGCACCGCGGGAGGGTTGATCATAGGGCAGTAGGTCGCGGTAGTAATCGCTCCGCGCCCGGGAATTGCCGGGTCACCGAACCGTCATCGAGTCGCCGACAAACCGACGATTACCCGGTTGCTGGTGCCCAGGTTGAGTTGTTGGTCGAGATTTCAGGTCATCCGTTGACCCGTACCAGCGTGTCTCGGTCAGAACCCACAACCAAACTGTCAAGCTTGGACATGTGACGTCGTCACAGGTGACTACTGCGAATGCCTGTGGCCTGGTGCGAGTCCAGTTGAACCCATCGATCCGAACGCACCTGCCCCAGACTGCATTGAAATCTACGACAATTATGATGGGTCCATCCCTCCTGCCCAGGGCGGAGAAACCATGTGGGTTTGCAAGGATCCCAATGCATTGTGTAACATCGCTGGCGATCATGGAGAGTGTGTAGGAATCCAATCGCCCGACTCACTATACTATGACGCCGTCTACGGCGCTACATGCGAACGCAGCATTTACGACAACGCCGCGCCCGATGAGCTTCCCAACTACTGGGATTGCACGTGGTAGGTCGGTTAGGGGTCGTTCTTTGTCCGGAGAGCTCACCTCTAGAGCGGATGCGCCACACAAGCTCCGCCGACTCCGAAGTTCACAGACACCCCCATTATTGCTGCGACCGCCAAATGCCGGCAGGCATTGACCGTGCTCGCTCATCACTCCGAGGTGCTCCGCAAGTGTGCCTTCGCGCGCTCAATGACTACACACCTTTGGCGGTCTCGCTATCGAAGCTTGGTGAGATCTGCGGGCTCGCAGCTCGTGGTTTCTCGCCACGCGTCTCACATGGTCTTGTCTCCGACGTCGCGCCCAGAAAACCTTGCAGTAGGTCCACTGCAGCGTCGATTTCCTGCGCGGCTCGCTTGGTCTTTTATCTTGCAGTAGGCAGCGACTCCCAGAACCGAGTACGACAAAAATCCCGGTGCGAGCCGACAGACGAAAAAAGCCGCGGACTGCGAGGCGCACTCGCAACGAGCCTCGCGGTTCTCGTCATGGCCTGTGGCGGCCAGGATCCTGACGAATACAAGCGTGTCTACGAAGGCGAGTCCATCGCGGTGTACTCGACCCGAGGGGAGGACATCTGCGCCCGCACGTTCACTTCAATGGAGGGTTACCTCAACACACTTCAAGACTTTACGGGCGTCTCCATCCCACAGGACGAGAAGATCATCCATTACTGGCCCTGGAGTTGTGGTGACGAACTTGAAGGCTGCGCGGCCCACCTCACGTCGTACAGCGCCGTGATTCCCCACGAGCACGAACTTGCCCACAACATACTCGCTCACAACCTAGGTGCCCCATTCCTGTTTCGTGAAGGAAGCGCTGTGGTCCTGTCAGGTGCATTCTTTGATGGAGGAGATCCGTCAGCGATAGATCCTGATGAACTAGCGGCACGCAACGGTCCCCCGGATGGTTACCCCCTCGTTGACAGCTATGCCAGCGCAGCGCGCTTCAACCGATTTCTTCTCGACGAGTACGGGGTGGGCGCGCTCTTGGAGATCCTGGATGCCACCTCGTCAACTGGCCCTGACGAAATTCCAGCAAGTGTCACCACGGTCACTGGAGTCGAGTGGACGACATTGCTAGCAAAGTACCGCGCTATCGATATCTGCCCCGAGATCGGCTACCGACTCTGGCTCACCGAGTGTTCGGCGCCGACCGTTGCCCCGATCGAAAATCAATGGGAGATCGCCGAAAAATTTTCCTGCGAAACCAACGCGATAGGCTCCGTGGACAAGTTCTGGATCACTCGAACCATCGACATCGATCCTCCTGGCGAGCACGAGATCACATTCGTCGCAGATCCCGGCGTCTACGCAGAAATTGGCTCTTGCGGCGGATGCTCCGCTCCACTCTATGTCGGATTGCACGAATTTGGCAGCACGCACACAATCAACATGGACGCGGGTAAGTACTTTGTTCGCATCTTAGGGTCAGGCGAACACTCCTCCCGTGCCCTTGTGCGCATCACATCCAACACCCCACAAGGACCATGACAACAGCTTCCACCAAGCCGATCAAGCTAGCCTTCGCGCTGCTCTCTCTCCTTGTGTTCTCGGCGTGTGAGAGCGGTGCAGCCATCACGTCCACGGACACATCGGAGACAAGCGGAACTTCTGTGGGGGATGGTACAGACAGCGCCGAAATCTGGGCTGAGGCTTGGTGCAGGGCAGGAGAAACCTGTAACTGCACAGGCTACAGCGAGGCGAGTTGCCTAATTGCGATGGCCGCCTTCTTCAATCAGATCCGCGAGAGTGCCGAGACCCAGTCACTTATATTTTCCGAGACCTGTTTTGACCAGTGGCTCACAGTTCTCGACGCAAGCGAGTGTCTTCCACCGGAGACCTTTTTCCCTTCATGCGACAACGAGAACAGCCCACCATGCCAACTCTTTGTCGGAGAGCAGGCGATCGGCGATGCGTGCGAACACGTCTACGCGGGAAATGACAGCTGTGCGGAGGGACTCTCCTGTGGCGAGTCCCTCACCTGCCAAGACACCTGCGTGGACCTTCCGCCACCGGACGAGGTCGGCCCTGGGGAGCCGTGCGGACCAAACCAAGGGATTTGCCCAGATGACCATTACTGCTCGGGAATCTGCGTGGCGCAGGGTGGAGCTGGCGCCCCCTGCGACTTTGGCTACCAATGCATCAGTGGGCTCTACTGCACAGACAATAAAGTCTGCATGCCCGCGCACGCCGTCGGCGAACCGTGCACGAGTACTGCTCAGTGTCACTTCTCCCGTTGCGCCGCTGGAATCTGCGTGGACGATGCAGTGCAGTGTTACTATCTAGAGAGTTACCTCGCGCTCTAGCAGCCCAGGTTTCTGACGATCGCAGCTCGTTTGCTCGCAGGGCAAAGAACTCGGGCCGACAGACTGAGGAGACACACTCCAAGGAGGTGTGGGCGAAATTTTTCGCTCGGCTATTGGGTGAACCTTCAGGGAATTAGCTCTACTCCCCAAGAACCAACCGATCAGCCTCCCGCCGAGCAAGCTCCTTATCCCCATGCAGATACCGCAACGTCGTCTGCAGATCCGAATGCCCAGCCAGCAGCTGAATCGTCGTCGGCTTCACCCCAAGCCGCGCCAGCTCGGACACAAACGAATGCCGCAGACTATGCACCACCGGGATCTTCCCGCTCGGCAACCGAATCTTGAGCTGCTCGCACAGTGCCTGAAAATACCGCCGCAGGCTCGGACTGCTCAGGTGATGCCCCGGGATGTACTGGTGCGGGAAAAAGTACCCCGGCGACTTCGGCCGAATCTGCTTGAGAATCTTGATAGCTTCCTTGCCATACGGCAACGCCTCGACCTTCCCGCCCTTGCGTTTTTTCGTCACCTCGCGCGTCCGAAAATCGATCTCGCTCGAGTGCAGCGTACACAGCGAGTGCGAGCGCTCGCCAGTCGTTGCACAAACAAGTAACGCGTAGTCCTGCGTCTGCGGGTCGCTTTGGATCTTCCGCTTGAGAAACGACACCACCCGCTTATATGCCCGATGAGACAGGGCCTCGCCGCGCTCGGTTTGGTTGGCCTGGGTGATAGTTGAGCGCGGAATCTTGGCGACGAGCTTGCGGCGAAGCGCGAGATTGAGAATGCTTTTGAAGATTTTGTACGGCTGCGTAGGTTTGCCCCCGTTCACGCCCACGTAGTTGAAAAACCAGTCCTCGACATCATCGGTCGAAATTTCCTCAACCGGAATTTCGCCCCACTCGGGCAGGAGGACATTCGCGAGATAGTTGCGATAGGTCTTCTCCGTCGAGGCCGCCTTGTCGGCGAAGTAAACCGCATCGAGCTGCTCGACGACTTCGGCAAACGTGATCGGGTTTGTGGCCGGTGCCTCCTCGGGTTGGAGCGTCAACAGACGCTGCTCGATACGGGCCAGCTGGGCGGCCAGATCCGACGAAGACAGGTGCTTCACACTCACCGGGGGCGCGGCCGGTAAACGAGTCGAAGCCGGTTGGGGGACAACTGCGGCGGGGTTTCCAAGGCTAACGAGTTCAGAAATTGCAGCGACACGAGCCTGTTTGACCGACATCGCCGGATGCCGGCCCACGGTCCGCCGATAGTCACGGCCGTCGACAACCTTGCGAACGAAGAACACAACGGCCCCACGCTTGGGCGTGCGGTGGACTCCAAACCCAGTCACGCGGCCAGACATGAAATGCTCCCCCGGCTTCAGTGCAGATACAAGATGTTCGGTGATAGACTTCGCACGCGCCATTGCTCAAAAACCATACGTAAAAATTGTCCAAGAAAAGTCTCGAAAATCGGGAACGAATTTTTAATAAAACCCCATAGAAATCGGTTCTTTTGGGGTATTCGCGCAATGGTCGCGACCATCGCCATCGCCATCGCCATCGCCGTCGCCATCGCCATCGCCATCGCCATCGCCGTCACCGTCGCCGGACTCGGTCATCGTGCCCGTCGGCCCTGCGGTTGTCGTCATCGTGCCAGAGGTGGTTGGATTCTCGGTGGTCTCGGAGTCGGAGTCGGAGTCGGAGTCGGAGTCCGTTGCGGTCGAAGTCGTCTCGGAGCCACCACAGCCCGTCGCCAGGGCTACCGTAAAAAAAGAACAAACAGTCAGGTTCAAGAATTTTGTCATGGTCGTGTTACCTGCCACCATCGTGCCGAGGCCCGGGGCAGGTATTCAAGGCACTGTATCGGCGGGCGGATTACCCGGGAACACAATTAACTGACATGTCCCATTGAACATGTTTGATATTTATCTAGAAACCGACCCGCGAATTGATCTCGGGGTGGCTGGGTAAACTTTCGCAGGTCGTTTAGTGTGCGGCCGGCGGTCCGTTTGCGCACCACACCAGATTTGGGACGTCAGACAAACTGAGCGAAACAGCCCCAAACAGTCGCTGCGGCTTCAAAAAAACATGTAACTGCAAATTATTTGACCCTGTGCGTGATGCTCGGCGACGGCCCCGGGCGCGTTCAGGGGTCGCCAAACCGGGCCCGCTCGAGTGTTGTCTGTTCGCCGAGCCGAACGATAAACAGGTCTCCATACTCGGCCTCGGCGATCGTGACCGACTGCGAAACCCCAAACTCGGCGAGGATCCCCGGCAATGTGTTGGAGTGTCCGACGATCAGCACATCACCGGGAGCCTGGCGGGCTTGCCCGACAATTGCTGGAATGTCGCCGGCAGCGATCTGCGTGACGGCCAATCCCTTGGCTTCGGCCGTCGGCTGCACGGTGTCGCGGGTGCGGTGAAACGGCGAGCTGATGATCAAAGAAAGTTGTATATCGGAGAGTTCGTCGGCAAGTTTTTTGGCCCGCGCCTCGCCGGCTGGTGTGAGTTTGGGGTCGCGAGGATCCGCATCACCACCAACTTGCTTCTCAGCATGACGAACGACGAACACAGTTTTATGGGTTGTTGGCTGCTGTGTTGTGGCGGATTTACAGGCGAGTAGGGGCACCGCGGCAACCGCAGCGACAAACAACCGACGGGTGACTGGCATGGTTCGAGTTATAGCCGCTTCGCCAGCGATTGATGAAACGACTGTTGGTTACACGGCCACGACGCAGACGGCTGTGCTTTCGGGTATTCTTCGCGCGCATGTCCGAAGCTACAAATGCTGGCCCGGTTGCCTGGGTTGCCGGGGCGACCGGATACACCGGGCAAGCGGTGGTCAGCGCCCTCCTCGAGCGATCCATCGTGGCCTACGCCCACGTGCGTCCCGACTCGCCGCGCAAGGCCTATTGGCGCACCGAATTTGTCCAGCGCGGGGCCGAGGTCGACAGTACGCCGTGGGACGAGGCAGCGCTCACCGGGCGTCTGCGGGACCTGGGCGTGACCCAGGTCTATGCCCTCTTGGGCACGACCAAACGCCGGGCCAAACAGGCCCAACAAGCCGGCGATGCCCCGGCCGATTACGAAGCCGTCGACTACGGGCTCACTGTGCAACTGCTGCGGGCAGCCGCGGCCTGCGGGGTCTCGCGGTTTATCTACCTGTCGTCGGCCGGTGTTGGGCCCTCGGCCCGTGGCGCCTACTTGCAGGTGCGTCACCGCGTCGAGGTTGAACTCCAACAAAGCGGTGTCGCCTACACGATTGCCCGGCCATCATTTATCACCGGCCCCGACCGCGAAGAGTCGCGGCCACTCGAACGCATTGGCGCTGTGGTGAGTGATGGCCTACTCGGGGTCGCCAGCGTGTTTGGCGGGCGAAAACTGCGGGCCCGCTACCGCTCGACCTCGGCAACCGTGTTGGGCCAAGCCCTTGTCCGCCTGGCCTGTGACCCAGAAGCTGCCAACCGAGTGGTCGAGTCGGAGCACCTGCGCGGGTGACTGCAAACAACTTGTATCGACAACAACTCCGAACTAGGGGCTGGAGTAACTGACGTACGCGGTCATCTTGCCGTCGACCGCCCCACACATCAGCACGGCCTCCAACCCAGCAGCGTTCTTGCCGCGAACCTCCACGCGCTCGCCATCGGGTTTTTCGCTGAGCTCGGGAAATTCGTCCTTGAGACGCTCTTTGAACGTGCTGACACAGGTCTCGACGGTGGCGCCATCGGCAAGCGTCAGCAGCATCATCGACGAGTGCCCGCCAGTGGCCAGCGGCTCAGATCTTCCCTGCTTTTTGACCGTCGAACCGGGGTAGAGGTCTTTGCCAAACCATGCGGGGGCCGCAGGGTCGGTCGTGTCCGTCGCCGACGACGACGTTTTGTCACCACCCGCCTTCGACTCCACGTGTGATTTCTTTGTATCCTGCGCTACGGCTTTCTCATCTTTGTCTACATTCGGACCGGCGGCCGGTTGCGCGGACTTTTTGGTCTCTTGCTCCGACGCGGCGTTTGAATCACAGCCAGCCACGATCTGGGTGGCGAGGGCAACGGCGACGAACAAACACAGACGGCTGGGGGACTGCATGACCGCAGCCTATCAGAAGTTGGGCGCCTGAAAAGCCGGGCTTGCACCACTCCTGTTGGGATCATACATCGTTGCAATGCCGCAGGTGACTCCCAGCTCGCTGACCGCGATTGACGACCGTGTGCCGAGTGGAGCTGTGGCACTCACGCGCAATGGGGTTGTCCTGTGCTACAGCCTGCGCGACCGGGACATCCTTGGCGACCTGCAAATCCAGCTCAAACCCCTGCAACGCGCCTGGCTACTCGACTTTTGGGACGGCGAGCGTGCTGGTTCCGGTGCCCGTGCCCGCGAGGCCTTTACCGAGGCGCTGCAACGGGCTCGCCTGACGGTGGTGCTGACGTCACCCGGCCTCGCCAACTCACCGTTGATGGGCGAGCACCGGCTCCCCACCCTGCTCGCCCGCCAGGTCGATGGTGGTTCGCGGGTGATGTGCTTGCATGTCCGTCCGACCTCGGCGGTGTTTCGTGAGTATCCGTTTCGCGACCATCGCGGCACCCGAAAGATGGTGTCACTCAGCGGGTTTGAGGACCTCAACGACCCGCGGGTGCCGATCGCCGGCCTCGATCACGTCCACCGCCACGCCACCCTGGCCGCGGCCGGAGCCATGATTTTACAGGCCTCGCACCCTGACCTCGTGGCCGTCGTCTGATAAACTCGTATATACATCGAAGCTGCAAACCTCAGCTCGTTGCGAACGAGGTGTACATGCATCTAACTTGCGAACCGCTCGGCTTTGATCCGCCGGCCATCGAAGGTATTTTTGTCCGCCGCTACAAGCGGTTTTTTGCCGATGTCGAGCTGCCCGGCATCGGCCGGGTGGTGACCCACTGCCCCAACACCGGCTCACTGCGCGGCTGCTTACTGCCAGGCGCACGCGCCCTGGTGACCCCGGCCACCAACCCCAATCGCAAACTCAAGTACACGTGGCGGGCGATTGAAGTCGGCGGAAGTTGGGTGGGTGTCGATACCAGCCTGGCCGAAACCCTGGTGCAACAGGCACTCGAACGCGGCGTGATCGACGAGCTTCGCGGGTTTCACCGCATGCAGTCACAGGTTGTCTACGGCGCCGAGGGACGCAGCCGGATCGACTTTTTGTTGACGTTTGAAGTCGCCGGGCAACGGGCCGCTGGCGCCCGTGTCACGCCGGTTGTGGGTGAGCAGCAGGTCTACGTCGAGGTCAAAAATACAACTCTGATGATGCCCGAACGCTGGGGGCGACGCGGCCGACGGCGTCGACGGTTTGCCGCGTTTCCAGATGCAGTGACCGAACGCGGGCGCAAACACCTTTACGAGCTCGCCCATGTGCTCGACCAGGGGCACCGGGCCGCGCTGGTGTTGTGTGTACAACGATCGGACTGCGAGGGGTTTATCCCGGCCGAGGCGATCGACCCGGCCTGGACCGCGAGCCTGCGCGAGGTGGTCGCCCGCGGTGTCGAAGTCTATGCCCTGACCGGACGTTTTGGCGCCGAGGGTTTCGTCCTCGACCGGCGCCTACCGGTTTGGCTATAGCCGCGCAGGCAGCTTCGTGTATGCGCAAAGACCTGCCGGTCGGCCTGTCGCACACCGACATCCGGTATCACACCCCACGTTCGCGCCTGATACGGCTCGGCTCACCGCTCGTGTTCAGTTCCACACCGGGGCCGTCGGTTAAACGCCGTGAACTTTCGGACAGGTGAGACAGCTCGTGTCAACCGCAACCAAAATCCCTACAATCCCGCCCATGTCTTTGCGGCTCCGCCCTATTGCTACCCTCGTGTGCCTCGGCCTGCTCGCCACCCCGAGCACGGCCCTTGCCGACGAAGTACCGGCCGATTTTTCGCCGGAGATGACCCGGGAGATTTTGGGCTTCGAGGACTTCAGCTGGGACAGCGGTTGGATCCCCGGCGGCTCCCCGGTGCAGATGCGGTTTGAACTCCACGCCGGCAACTCGATCGATATCTACATGCCCGGCGACGGGGTGTACGACTGGAACGATTACGAAATTCGGTTTGAGGGCGCCGACGATGCCGGGGTGTTTACAATCGATTTGGGGGTCGAGCTCGGTGCCAAGGTCAAGGTCGACATCGACATCCTCAATGTCGAAACCGATCTGTTTGGCCCCTACGACCTCGCCAGCATTAGCTCGGCGATGTTCACCCCGTACCTGTTGATGGGCAATCCAGACCGGCCGGCAGAGATTTCCGATGCGACCCAATATGTGACGATCGCCGAAATCCCGCTGACGCCCTCGCTGCTTGGCTTGGCCGAGGGCCAACTCGACATCGACATGGCGATCGAAGTTGAAGGCAGTCTTCGCGGCGAGCGGATCGAACTCGATGTCGCGGCCCCGTTTGCCCAGCAGGGCAATGTTGTGAGTGAGGGAGAGCGCTTCTTTCTCGACCCCGGCGAAGGCCCCGAGCCCGATCCATTTGCCGTCGACGGCACCCTGGTCTGCCACCTCGAAACCACGCCGGAGGTGTGGATCAAGCCAACGCTGGTGGTCGAAACACTTTTTGAAGACTACGTGATCGCCGACATCGAGATTCCCGTCGACCTGCCGGCGTTCGACGATGAGTTGGTGTTTGACACCCTCGAGATGTTGTTTACCCGCCCTGAGCCCGAGCCCGAGCCCGAGCCCGAACCCGAGCCCGAACCCGAACCCGAGCCGACGGAGGGACCCGAAAGCGATAGCAATAGTGGCACCGGTGGGGAGTCGGACAGCGGGACCGAGGGCGAGACTGATTCCGAATCCGATGGCGACACAGCCGATACCCGCACAACCTTTGGCAGTGCGGGCGACAGCGATACCGGGACCGCGGGAGCTGGCGAGGAGGGCTGCGGCTGCCAGGCCGCGCCGGACTCTGGGACACCGGTAGCGGTGATGCTCGCCCTGCTCGGCCTGGTGTCGATCCGTCGCCGTCGCTGAGTTTGCCGACGCGTCGTTAATGCAAGCCACTGGGCAACACCCCTGTTACCTCGCTGTCACCGGTTTACGCGGGCGTGGGGGTTCCTCACGGTCGGGGGTCTGCACGCCCGTAAAAGTTGGCGTTAGCGTTCGCCCATGGATGCGTCGAAGATTCGCAACTTCTCGGCTGGCCCGGCGATCTTGCCCCCCGCTGTCATCGAACGTGCGGCCGAAGGGCTCAAGGAGCTGCGGCTCCACGGCCACGAACCAACGGCCCCGGGCATTGGCCTGAGCATTTTGGAAATCTCGCACCGCTCGGGCCCCTACGACGCGGTCACCAAAGCCGCCGAACGCCTGTGCCACGAAGTCCTCGGCATTCCCCAAACCCACCAGGTTTTGTTTTTACAGGGTGGTGCCAGCTTGCAGTTTGCCATGGTCCCGATGAACTTGCGGCGCGAGGGCAAGCCGGCCTGTTACATCGACACCGGCGCGTGGTCGACCAAGGCGATTGCCGAGTCTGAGCAACTCGGGCCGACCAAGGTGGTCGCCTCGTCCAAGGGCACCGGGTTTGACCGGATCCCGCAGATGCCCGCTGGCGAAACCTATGCAGATGCAAGTTATCTGCACATCACCACCAACAACACGATCTACGGGACCGAGTTTAGCGAAATCCCCAGGGCCGAGGGTGGTGTGCCGCTGGTCGCCGACATGTCGAGCAACATCGGCTCGCGTCCGTTTGCCTACGAAAACATCGACCTGGGGTTTGCCGGCGCACAAAAAAACCTCGGGCCCTCGGGGGTGACACTGGTGTTTGTCCGCCGCGAGTTGCTCAACGAGGCGCCGGTCGGTGTGGTCCCCAAAATCCTGCGCTATGCCACCCACGCCAAAAACCCGAGCCTTTACAACACCCCCAATACGTTTGGTGTGTTGGTCCTCAAACTCATGCTCGACTGGTTGCGCGACGAGGGTGGCGTGCCGGCAATCGCCGAACGCAACCGTCGCAAGGCCACCGCGCTGTACACCGTGCTTGACAACAGCAGCCTCTACACACCCCATGCCCAGCCCGGTTCACGTTCGCAGATGAACATCAGCTGGACCCTGGGGGGTGCACCCGAGGCCGAGCGCGATGCCCTGACCAAACAGTTTTTGGCGGGTGCCGAGCGGCGTGGGCTCAGCGGGCTCAAGGGCCATCGCTCGGTCGGCGGGGTTCGGGCCTCGATCTACAACGCCTTTCCCGAGGAGGGCGTCCACGAACTTTGTAGCTACATGGAAGACTTCGAGCGCGGCGCCTAGCTTCCACGGAACTCAAGCACTCGCCCCGCCTGTCCATACGGTCAGCCGGGGCGTTGTTGCGACAGGGCTCGCAAAAACCACTCACTTGAGACCTTACAAGTCGTCCGCCTCGCGGACACAACTCCAGGTCATATCCGGGCGTAGCTCATAGCTCCCGGCGAACTGGTGCGGCATCCGTGGCCCCCAATCGTCGGGGCTCAGCAGCGAAAAGTAAGGACCATCGTCGGCGCGGTACAGGTGATAGGTCTTGCCCGCGTGTTTGACGAAGTTGCAGCGCGCCCGGTGGAGCTCGGCATCGCGTTGGGCAGTCGACAAAATCTCATGGGCGCGGCGCTGGAGGTAGCGGATCTGTTCAGCGATCATCTCCAACTTGCCATTGACCCCGGTCGCCAACATCCGGTCGGCCTGGTCGATTTGGCGGGCGAGGTCGACAATGTCGATCGCCGGTGCGAGCCGTGACACCGGGTAGGGAGACGCGTGGGCCGGACCCACGTGTTTGAGGCCAGTATCGCGGGTGAGCTTGTCCTCGTCGTCCATCGTCGTCTCCGTTGTGGCCGACAACTCTGCCAACTGCAAGCACTGGCCGCCCGGAGTCGACACACAAAAATCCTTCGCGGCCCCGCGAACAACTTCGCGGTCGCGGTTCGAGCGAACAAAACTGGCGGCGGCCCGACGAGCTTGTTTGCCTCAAACCGCGACCCGGCGGCTCGTGTTGGCAACTCGCCCCGCGAACAACCGGTTTGGGCGACGTGGCGCTCTCGTGTGTTTCGCCCGCGAACAACCGGTTTGGGCGAGCAGACCGGCGGCTCGTTGCCTCGCCCCGCAAACAACCGGTTTGAGCGAGCAGACCGGCGGCTCGTTGCCTCGCCCGCGAACAACAGGCTTGGGTGAGCAAACCTGCGGCTCGTTTCGGCTACATCGCGACCGAGTGCGCCTCGCTGGCGAGCTACAGGTTTGGGCGAGCAGACCGGCGGCTCGTTGCCTCGTCCCGCGAACAACCGGTTTGGGCGAGCAAACCCGCGGCTCGTTACCTCGCCCGCGAACAACAGGCTTGGGTGAGCAAACCTGCGGCTCGTTTCGGCTACATCGCGACCGAGTGCGCCTCGCTGGCGAGCTACGGGCGAGGAGACCGGCGGCTCGTTGCTTTGGGCGAGCAAACCCGCGGCTCGTTTCGGCTACATCGCGATCGAGTGCGCCTCGCCGGCGAGCTACAGACTTGGGCGAGCAAACCCGCGGCTCGTTTCGGCGACATGCCTCGCCCCGCGACCAAAATGGGCGACTGCTGGCCTTGGCAACGTGACGATCGAGTGTGCCTCGCCCCGCGAACAACAGGTTTGGGTGAGGAGACCGGCGCGGGACTGCTAGTGTTGGCGACATGGCGATCTTGTTTGCCTCGACCCGCGACGAACACATTCGCACCTGGGTGCCGGCGCTGCGGCAGGCGCTTGGCCCCCGCGAGGTCGTCGTCGCCCCCGACATTCCCGACCGTCGGGCGATTACCCATGCCGTGGTGTGGAAGCCGGGCCGCGACACTTTGGCCAACCTTCCCAACCTACGGGCGGTTTTTTCCCTCGGTGCCGGGGTCGACGACCTCCTCGCTGGCGAGCTCGTGCCCAACCACATCCCGCTGGTCCGCATGGTCGACCCCGAACTCACCCGCGGCATGGTCGAATATGTGCTCTTGCATGTACTTTATTTGTATCGACAAGTTCCACAATACCGCAGCGCCCAGGCCGGCGCCAAGTGGCGTCCCCTCGCCCAGCCCCGCGCGTGCGAACAGACCGTTGGATTTTTGGGCCTAGGCGAGCTCGGGTTGGCCGCGGCCAGGGCCGTCGCCAAACTCGGGTTTGGCGTGGTGGGATTTACCCGAACACCCCGACAAACCAATGGGATCGCGTGCCTGAGTGGGGCGGACAAGTGGCCACGATTCTTGGCCAGCTGCGACATCCTGGTGTGCCTGCTGCCCAAAACGCCAACGACACTCGGGCTCTTAGACGCGACCGCACTTGCCATGTTGCCCCACGGTGCCAACCTGATCTCAGCCTCCCGTGGCGGAATTGTGGTCGAGCCCGACCTGCTCGCAGCCCTCGCCTCGGGTCAGTTGGGCCACGCCGTCCTCGATGTGTTTGAGCGCGAACCGTTGCCGGAAGATTCCCCGCTGTGGCTCCACCCCAACATCACCGTGACGCCACACATCGCCGCCGTGACCTACCCGGCCACAGCGATCGAGAGTGTGCTTGAAAACCTCCGCCGCGACCGGGCCGGCAAGCCGCTTCGCCACGTGGTCGATCGCGCCCGCGGGTACTGACGAGAAAGTCGCCGGAGCGCAGTCGCAGACGTGATAGTTTCACCACATGAATCAGTACAACCCGTATCAGGCCCCGACGGCTTCACCCGACCAGTTTGGCACGGGCGGCCACGTCCACAATCCCCAGGTTGGCGTCAGTGAACTGACAGTCGAGCACCTGCGCCAGACCAAACCGTGGGTCACGTTCATCGGTGTCATGTACATCATCGGCGCGGCGTTGATGGGCCTCGGCGGGTTGTTTTTTATGGGGACGATGCCCGGTGACTTCGCCTGGCTCGGGATTTTGTACGTGGTCATGGCCGCCGTGATGGTGATCCCCAGCCTCCACCTGCTGCGCTACGGCTCACAAATCGGCAACCTGATCAGTGGTGGTGGGGTCCATGCCCTCGAAGAGGCACTCAGCCACCAAAAGTCGTTTTGGAAGTTTGTCGGGATTTTGGCCGCCATCATGCTGGGGCTTTACGCCCTTGCGTTTGCCATCGGCATGGCCGGCGCCATCTTCTAGACGTGTAGGCCTCCTGCGCGAGAACCCTCTCGCGTGCATATACCGACATCTTTGTGGTTGATGCGGCGCCCGAGATATATGACATTCGGGCGCTGCTAGCCTATGCGCATCAAAGATACAACGCCGCGACTGTACCGAACCCAGTGCCCCGAGCCCCTGCAATACCTCCGCAACCCCGAACCTGAACCGGGGCCGTGTGTATTGCCGCCGGGGCTGCGGCAGGCCGTGGTCGTCGACGCCATCCACGACGGCGATGTCATCCCCGAGGAGTTTTTGGTCGACGCCGATGGGCGGCCAGTCCCAGAAACGGCGTATCTGCGCTCCTACGTGATCGAACGCGACTGGGGAGCGGCGCTCGTGTCCCAGGCGCTTTCGCAAAAACTCGGGCTGCCGGGCACCTGGCGGGTGGAGATTGCCCGCGTGGTTATGGACTTTGGTCGGTTTCCCGGCATCACCCCACGCGAGACCACCCACCTCAGCCGCCGGGCCATCAACTATCCGTTTTCAGCACTGCTGGGGTTTGAGCAAAAGCGCCGGATCCTCGACCACTACTACGACGCGATTTCTGCACGTATTGACACAATCGTTGCAGATGCACAGGTCAAAATCGCGATCCATACCTACGACCGTCACAACCCCAGCGGCACGTTGCGCCCACCGGTCAGTGTGTTGACCCGTTGCGAGGGCTATCAGTACCACAGCGAGATGCCGATCGATGCCTTCGATCCGCTCTACCCCGACGTCCTTGGCGAGTTTACGGCCGACCGTCGCCTGCGCGACCGCATCTCACTCACGCTCGAACGCGCCGGTATTTCGACCGAGCACAACTACCCCTACCTGCTCCCCGACGGCAGTGTCGAGGTGCGTTCACAGGTGTGGAATTTCTTTCGCAGGCTGCGGGAGGCATTTGTTGCCACCCACCCCGAGACCGCCGAGGACGACGTTTACACCCTCGTTTGGAACATGCTGCTCGACACCAACCACCGCTGTCCACAAAGCGAGTTGTTGCGCAGCTATCTCCACGCCTACCGTCGGGTCTCGCCGGAAAACGAGGTCCGGTTTGCGCGAGCACGGCGCGTGTATACGCAAATAGGTCGGTTCGTCAATCAAAACCACGGTGAGTTTGTCGAACGCTATCGCCACCGCGCGACCCGGCCATCGGCCCTCGGTATCGAGATTCGCAAGGACCTTGTCTACAACTTTGATGAGCGCGGGTACCCGATCGCCCCCAAACTCGAAACCATCGAGCTCGTGGCCGAAATCCTTGCACGGGCCATTCACACCTACTTCACCGTCGACCTGTGTGAGCCCCGCGTGTTCCTCACCCGCGACTAAGTTGTACTATCAACTAATACCGGTGACCACCGACATCTCCGGCAATTTCGTGTGGGCCTTGGCAGCTGTTCGCCCGCAACGAAGTTGTACTATCAATCATGCCGGCGGGTGTTCACACGTCCTTCGTCGTGTGAGCCCACGTATTCTTCGCTCGACGACCGTGTACCGTCAATGAATACCTGAGCTCGCGGCTTGGGTCTCAGTTCGGCCGGCGACCGACAACGGGGTGACCGAAAACAACCCGTGCCCGCGGGCAAAAACCGAGCATGGCGACTCGCCAACTCAACCGCCAAGGGGGCAATCACGGTCGGCTGCGGCTGGTATCCTTTCCCATGGCAACCCGCTCGCGTCGCTTTTTCGCCTGTCTCGGCCTCATTTCGCTACTTGCGGTCGACCCGGCCTGTGGCCGTGGACAACGCGGCTCCGGGCGTGCGCAGGCAACCGCCAACGAACAACTACCTGAGCAACCCGCGCTGGCGGTCGGCGAAACCGATGGGGCCGTACAAACACCTCCGGCCACGCCCACGGTCGTCCCCGACGATCCGCTGCCGGCCCTGCGCACCGGAGTGGTCGAACCACAAACCTACGCGGCGATGCCGAGCAAGTTGGTTGCATACACACAGGACCCAGCCAACGGCTACGAATACCTAGAGTATCACCTAGAGCGGCAAAGTCAGCATTCTGGCGTGCACTGGCAGGGGGTGACGTTTGACCCGCCAACCACCACCATGCTCGCTGGCAGTCGCCGCGGGCTGTTTGTCGACGCCCAAAAACTGATCATTCGCCGCCCGCTCGCCGGGGCCAAGCCGCGGATCCGCGGGCAGTTGCTCGGCGGCCATTGGGTCAAGGGCGTCCCGCGCAAGGTGGTCGTCCCGTTTGACCTCGATACCTCGGCGATCGCCGCTGGCACGGCAACACGGGACCCCGGTGTCCGTGCGCGGTTTGCCGAATTGCTGGCCACCGAGCTCGAAGAGTGGGAACACCCCTGGGCCAAGTTTGCCGCCGGTCGCTTGCCCGCAGCGATCGCTGGCGTGCGACTACAACCGCGCAAGGTTGGTCTCACCAACGATCGTCCGCAACGCACCGATCTCACGCGGCTGATGGACACCACCTCCGGGGTACTGTCGATGCAAGAAGCACTGCAACACGACCGCGGCCTGCGGGTGTTGGGCGTGCAGCAGACACCGACCATCGATGTATCTACACTCACTGGACCGACGCTCGACGCCCACCCGTTTGACGCGATGCGGGCCCAGCTACCGGGTGCACCCACCCTCGATTTCGCAGCCGTCGAGCCGCTTGCCAAGGCCGCCCCCGCGGAGTTTTGGTATGCCCGGTTTGCCGACATTCGCCTGATGCTGCGGCTGCTCGACGAGGCCGACACCTGGATCACGCCGATTGTCCAGGTGCTGCAAAAAAACCCCGAAGACCGCAAACTCGCCGAGCGCTACCAAACCCAACTCGGGCTGCGACGCACCGGCCTCGCCCGCGCGCTCGGGCATACGGTTGTCGAGTCGGTTGCCGTGGTCGGCAGCGACCCCTACCTGCGCGAGGGCAGTGATGTCACGCTGATATTCGCGCTGCGCAACCAGACCCTGTTCGACCAGGAACTCGCGGGCCACCTGCAGGCCTACCGCCAACAATTCCCCGACATGACGACCACCACCGTGGACCACGAGGGAGTCGCGATTACCGTCTCGCGCGACCCCAGCGGACGGCTGCGTCAACACCGGGCACAGGTCGGAAATCTCGCCCTCGTCGGCAACAGCATGGGGGCAATGCGCAAGATTCTCGATACCCTAGGCGGCCGCTCACCGGCACTCGCCAGCGAACCTGACCTCCACTACATGTTGGCGCGCGACCCCGGCAGCCACCAAGCGTTTGCGTTTTTGAGTGACAAGTTTATTGCCAACGTCGTCGGCCCGACCCAAAAAATCCAGGCCGCGCGCCGGCAAATCGCCCTCGCCGAGTTGCTGAGCCCGGGCTACGCGGCCCTGCTGTATGGCTGGCTTTACGGCCATCAGCCGGCGACAACCGAAGAGCTGATCGCCCAGGGAGTGCTCGCGGCCGAGGAACTCAAGCACGGCGATGGCACACCGATTGTATTTACACCTGGTTCGGCAGCACGTTCGCTGTGGGGCAGCCCCGACGCCCTCACCCCGCTTATCGACCTGCCACCCCTCAAGCTCGTCACCGGGCCCGAGGAGGCCGCCTACCGCCGGTTTGTTCGCACCTACCAAACCTATTGGAAACGCTTTATCGACCCGGTGGCGATTCGCCTCGACATCCAAAGCGAAGGCGGGCGGGAACTTGCCAACATCGACGTCCGCATCCTGCCGCTGATCTCCGCCTCCGACTACAACCAAATCGCCAGCGAGGTCGGGGATGCCCGCGTCAAGGTCCCCAACATCGATTCGGGCCTGATGACGGTCTATGCCATCGCTGACGATGCGCCCGGGCGCAAGGACCTCAACTCGTTGATGCGCAAGGCGACGGGCAACCGCGACCTCGGTGTCGATTGGCTCGGGGGCTGGGTCGCGTTTGGGGTTGAAGACCGCACCAGCCTGCTGATGCTGCTGTCGTGGCTCGACACCACCGTGCAAAAAAAGGCCGACCGCGACAGCAACCTGTTTGACGACGCCGAGTTGTGGAATCGCCTCGGCAAGTTTCCGGGGTACTTTGCCGCCGAGGTCAAAAACCCTGCGCCGTTGGTGGCCACCCTCGCCGGGCTCAAGGCCATGGCCAACGACGTCGCCCCAGGCGTGATCGAGTGGGAACAGTTCGACACCCACGGCGATATCCCGATTGTCCGCGTGCGCATGAACCCCAAAATGCCGCTGCTGCTCAAGCGCGAGCAGGCCGAGGCGGTGGCGATTTACTACGCCCTGTTTGGCACCGGATTTGCCATCAGCCCCAACCTAGGCACGCTCAAACGCGTGGTCGACAGGCTCAAGAAAAACCCGCCAGTGACCGTCGAGGAGGGAGCCGGCCAGTTTGTGATGCAGGCCCATAGCGAGGTCGGGCGCCCGATGTCGACGGCGTTTTTGTGGATGTTGCAGGGGCAGGCCAACGAGACCCAACAGGCCGGGCGAGAGGCCGCCGAAATCATCATGCGGGCGACCGGCCAAACCTCGTCGAGCAGCCCCGACTTTGCCAGGCTCGCCCGCAGCTACCTCGGTAGTGTGCCGCTGACGGCCCACGGTGACCATGATTTTGTATACACAACAACAGGCACCGGCGACCCCGAGCAGGGCACCAAACTCCGGCCCGAGTTTGGCGAGCTCCCCTACCCCAACTCGCCGATCGGTGTGTTGATCAAACGCCTGACTGGTTTTCGCGGACAGGTCGCGTTTGACCCCGAGCCGGCGGCCGCGGGGGCCGATGCCCAAAGTCTCCACAGCCAAATACAAGTGCAGCTCGGACCCGCAAACGGGTAGCACGGCGAAACCTGCGCGGCATATACAAGTAGGTTTCGGTCCGATGCCGACACCTATTGGGTCGGTCATTCGTGGGCAAGTGTTGCCGAATGGGACAGTGTCTTCGCGCGCCATACGACAGGTAGCGGACCGTGGGCCGGCTCCTATCTTTGGTGAATATTACCCACACTTTTGGGGAGCCCCACCCCCACCGTCGGGGGGGTAAAACCTCCGAAAAAGCTGCATATCCACACATATTCGCAGCCTTCACGTCGGCAGTTGTAGCCACAACTAGGGCGGCACACAGGTTCGCATACATGTTGTTTAGAGCTTGTCTACGCACATAACGCAACAAGCCCTAGACTTGATTCAAGGGATCACAGGCGTACAATAGGTCGATGTTTGGAGCGCAGGCATTGCAGCCAGGTGAAAGTGGCACCTGGCTCGGCAAATACGAACTGCTGCGAAAGATCGCTGTCGGTGGAATGGCCGAACTCTATGTTGCGCGCGTCACCGGCATGCATGGATTCGAGAAGCTCGTCGCCCTCAAAAAGGTCCACGAAACCCATCACGGCAACCACGAGTTTATCCAAATGTTGATGGACGAGGCCCGCCTAGCTGCGAACCTCGACCACCCAAACATCGCCCCGGTCTACGACTTTGGCCGCGACGGCACGACCTACTTTTTTACGATGGAGTACGTCCGCGGCAAGGACCTGCGGCAGTTGGTGCGCGCGGTCCAGGCCCGCGAACAACGGGTGCCACTCAATCACATCCTCACGATCGCTACCGGCGTTGCTGCCGGCCTGCACTACGCCCATGAGCTGTGTGGGCAAGACGGTAAGCCGCTTGGCGTTGTCCACCGCGATGTCTCGCCCTCAAATGTGTTGGTGACCTACGACGGAGGGGTCAAGCTCGTCGACTTTGGCATTGCCAAGGCGGCCGCACTCAACCCCCACGACAGTGCCGACGGTACGCTCAAGGGCAAAATTTCGTATATGTCCCCAGAGCAAGTTCGCGGCGGGGCCCTCGACCGGCGCAGCGATGTCTATGCCCTCGGCATCATCCTGTGGGAACTCGCCACCCATAGCCGTCTGTATCGCGGGGGCGAGTACGAAGTTTTGCAGACCATTGCCAACCGCGACGCACCGCGGCCGAGCACGGTCGACCCCAGCTTTCCACCTGGCCTCGAAGACATCATCATGAAGGCCCTCGAACGTGACCCCGAGCGCCGCTACGCCTCGGCCGAGGCACTTCAGCTCGCGCTCGAAGACTTTGCCCGCGAGCACCGTTACTCGCTGTCCTCGGCCAAGCTGGCCAAGTACATGCGCGAGGTCTTTTGCCAACAAATCGCCGCCGAGCGCTCCCAACTCATGGAAGCCAGCGGGCTGTTGCAGCTCGAACAAGCCACCGAAGCCGAATGCCCGCCGACCATGCAGCTCAGCCGTGAGGAAATCGCCGCGGTTTCGAGTAGCCAACTCGCCCAACCGAGCCAGGAACTCGAGTTTGACTCGGTCGACATTCCCCAGGACGACGCCGGCAAAACCCACGAAGAGCCCGTGGTTTTTGGTTTGCGACCACGTCGTGTACGCGGGGTTGTCCTCGGCACATTAATTGTATGTACAGTCGCCCTGGCGAGCTGGGGCGCCTGGGTGTTCAGCACCCAACCTCCGCTCGAGGTCCTCGAAGCTGCTCCGGCACCCGCACCACCGCCAACCGAAGCGGCCAAATCCCCGCCCGCCAAACAGCTTCGGTCGCCTGCCCCTGCGCCCCGCCCCACCCCGCAAACAGCCGCAAAAACCTCGCAACAAGCGCCCGAGGAGCCCGCCAGCGAACAAACCCCGGCACCGGCCGACCCCGCCCAGTCGCAGGACGACAAGAAGTCCGCGCCGCAATCCGTCGCCAAACCGAGCCGACGAAGCGACAAACCGCGCAGGCCGAAAACCACAAAGAACATCACCAAGACCTGGGATCCGGACTCGCCGCTCCCACCGATGTAACCCTAACCTCTTGTATGCGCATCAAGTTTCCAGCAAGTTCAACGCTTGCCCGACTAGCCCGCATCGTTGTGTGCATCACGCTGTGGCTACCCGGCGGGCGCGTCCTCGCCGGCGACATCGACCCGGCGGCGCGCGACCACCTCGACCGCGGTCTCGTGCTATACGCCGAAAAACACTACGAGGCTGCGAGCAAGGCATTTTCTGAGGGATATGCACTCGATCCCCGCCCCGAGTTTTTGTTCGCCTGGGCACAGGCTGAGCGGCTCGCGGGCCACCCACAACGGGCAATCGAGCTCTACCGCGAGTTCCTGACAACCGAGCCGCCAACCCAGCAGGTCGAGGCGAGTGTTCGCCACATCATTGGCTGCGAACACGAAATTGCAAATGCAAGTAAACCTGAGGAAGTGAAGCCCCCCCCGGCCCCCACACCACCGCCACCCCCTCGGCTAGAGCCGCTGTCCGTCTCGTTGGTTGCGGTGGGCTCTGCCCTCGCAGCCGTGGGGGGCGGATTGCTTGGTGGCGCCGAACTGCGCTACCGCAAGCTGGAAAACATTGGCACATACAACGAATTTTCACAGCAGTTCCCCACCCACACCGCCGCCGCACAACGCTTACGCCTAGGCGGGAGTGTGGTGCTTGCCGTCGGTGGTTCGACCCTGATTATCGGTACCATCCTGTGGGCACGCCACGCCGTCAAACGCCGTCGCGCACGCGAACAACATCGGCTTTCGGCTGTGCTCGCACCCACCCGGTTTGGCGGTGCCGTTGGCATTGGAGGCCGATTTTGAAGCGCGGGCACCTGCTGGCGGTCGGGCTTGTCGGTGGCCTGCTGTCGGCTGCGCTCAACCACACAGGGTGCACAACCGAAGCTCCCCACTTTGTCTGTGTGCTCAACCAAGACTGCACACTAGATGGTGTCGAGGGCCTGTGCGAGCCAGACCAGTATTGTAGTTTTCCCACACCTGAGTGCCGCTCAGGCCGGGCCTACGGCATGCATGCCCCCAGGGATATTGCACATACATGCGTGCCGACGCGCGAGCTTGATACTGATACTGATACTGATACCGTTACTGATACCGATGACGACTCGACCTAGACGCCACTGCGCTGCTACGGACAGGCAAACACGAGTTCGAGCTGCGGCGGGGTTGGGCTTTCACCTGCATAGACACGTAAAACCCCGGGGGCCAGGGTGTTTTTGGAGGACAGGATAAGGTCTAGGTAGGGTTTGGCCGAGTTGACGAATTCGGAGACCTCTAGCTGCGGTAGGACAAACACAACCGGCGTGTCCGCACTGAGAATGGCCGCCCCCGGCACGCTGGTCTCGGCGAACTCCTTGGCATTGACCAGAGGAGTGTTCTGCTCGGGGAGTTGATCCCATGCAACACATCCGTTGCCATCTATCTGGCGACAGATGTAGTTGGAGTCGCCAACCTGCGCGGGTTCAGCGTTGCGCACTCCGATGTCCCACGGCTCTTCACCCATGCGTTTGACCTCCAAAACCGTGGGCGACAGCAGCTCCTGCCCCCCGGTCGACATCGGCAGGCGCAGGTTGGCGTTGAGCAACTCGGTATCGGGAATTTCGTCGGGGTTGGCCCAACGCGAGGCATACAACCCGCGATGCTCTTGAAAGTGGACGAACTCGGAGTCGGGTGTGAGCCCAAAATTGAGGTTGGTACAGGGGACCTCACACAGTGGCGTTTGGTCGGGGCTTTTGTTGAGAAAAAATGTATCACCAAGTAAATCGAGATAGACGACCAAGCCATCGGTACACGGCATGCCTGTGGTCTGGTCCGTGTCTGCCTCGGTTGTGGTCGGCTCCTCGGTTGTCGGCTCGACGGTTGTCGACGGATCTACCGTCGTCGACGGATCTACCGTCGTCGAGCCACTCGACTCGGTTTCTTCCCCAGTCGTCGGCCCAGCGGTGGTCGGATCGGGTTTGGCTGTCGTCTGTTCTGAGGTCGCGCCCGAGCTCGAACCAGCCGAACCAACCCCGCCTGCAGTCTCCTGAAAGGCGGGATTCGGCATGGTGCACGACACCATCACGCCAGCGCAGAGACTGACGACAAACCTGGGCCGGTTGGCCCGAGGCTCAACGACCGACTTTTCGCCGTCCACGGGCTTTCGTCGCCTTGACCGGCTTGGGCTGGGCCCGCGGCTTTTTGGGTTCGGCGTCCTCTTCGGGCGTTCGCGGCTTGACGCCGTTGTGCTCGAGCACCTGCGCTTCGATCGCAGCCGCCATTTCTGGGTGCTCCCGGAGGAACACCTTGGCGTTTTCCCGCCCCTGCCCGATTCGGTCACCCTTATAAGATAGCCAGGCTCCAGCCTTATCGACCACATTGGCGGCGACACCTAGGTCGATCAACATGCCCTCGCGGCTGACCCCTTCGCCGTAGCTAATGTCGAACTCGATCTCGCGAAACGGCGGTGCCATCTTGTTTTTGACAACTTTGACGCGGGTCCGGTTGCCCACAACTTTGTCGCCCTGTTTGATCGCGCCAATCCGACGAATGTCCATCCGCACCGAGCTGTAAAACTTGAGGGCGTTGCCACCGGTGGTGGTTTCGGGGCTACCAAACATCACACCGATCTTCATGCGCAACTGGTTGATGAACACGACAAGCGTCCGACTGCGTGAAACCGAAGCTGTTAATTTGCGCAGTGCCTGACTCATCAGGCGAGCCTGCAAACCGACGTGGCTGTCGCCCATGTCGCCCTCCAACTCCGCTTTGGGCGTGAGCGCGGCGACCGAGTCGATGACGATGACATCGATGGCACCTGAGCGAACGAGCATGTCGCAGATCTCGAGTGCCTGCTCGCCGAAATCGGGCTGAGACACCAGCAGGTCGTCGGTACGCACCCCAATCTTGCGGGCATAACCGACGTCGAGGGCGTGCTCGGCATCGATAAATGCACATACACCTCCGCGCTTTTGCGCCTCGGCGATGACATGGAGCATGAGCGTGGTTTTGCCCGACGACTCAGGCCCGTAAATCTCGACGATCCGACCGCGCGGCAACCCGCCGACACCGAGGGCGATATCGAGGCCCAAGCACCCGGTCGGGATCACGCTGATGTCGCCGATCGGAAGTTTGCCATCCTTATCGAGCCGCATGATCGAGCCCTTGCCGAACTGCTTTTCGATGGTGGCAAGGGCCAATTCGATGGCCGAGTCGCGCTGTTTCACTGGGGAGAGGGAGGAGGACGATGCCATATCGCCCCGACCCTACCCCGATTTTCGAGCGTTACGTGGATTTTCTCGAACAATTGCGAAGTCCGCGCAGCCGCTGAGAGCCCGTCGAACCAGACCGTTGCCGCGGGCGAAATCAAACACTGCGCAAAACACTCACAACTGTTCTTGCGTCCAGTGCCCCAACTGCGCCAGTCGTCGCCACACTAGGCTAATTCCGCGCGCAGCCGCGGCCCGTTGCACCTCGACTCTCGAGCCTGCGAGCACCACCTTTCGGTGCGTCTCCCCACGTCCGTCACAGATCGCAAGTTCGATCGTTCCCACCGGTTTGTCCGGACTTCCCCCGGTTGGTCCGGCAATCCCGGTAAGCGCCACACCGATGTCGGCACCCAGGCGTGCACGCACACCGCGGGCCATCGCCACTGCAACTTCCTTCGACACCGCCCCGTGGCGCGCGAGCAAGTCCGGTGAGACCGCAAGCAAGTCGGTCTTCACCCCGTTGGCGTAGGCATCGACCCCACCGACGAGACAGCGCGAGGCCCCGGGCACGGCGGTCAACAACACCCCCATCTGTCCGCCGGTACAGGCATCAGCAGTAGCGATTGTGTGGCCGAGGGCGGTCAGGGTGTGCACCACCTGGACTGGCAAGGAATTGGTGCCAATGCCGTAGCACCGGGCTCCGAGCGCCTGCAACAAGCGCTGGTCGAGTTCGTCGCGCAGATGCTGTGCGGGCGCCTGTGGTAACTCGAGGCCGATGGTCACCTCCTCGGCCTTGGCCAAATAGTGTACTTGCAAGTTACTGAGCTCGGGGGTTTTTCGTGCCTGTGCAAGTACTTCTTCGACCTCGCGGGCGACCCACGACTCGCCGACCCCGAACGTGCGATAGATCCGTTGCCAGAGTGCAGGTCGAGCAAACCGGGCGCGGACGCGGGGTGTCACTTCGGTGTCGAGCATCCCGGCAAGCTCGCTCGGAACGCCCGGCAGGCACATCAACCAGCACACCCGGCCGTCCACCTCCTGTTCGATCTCAATCCCAGGCGCCGTACCACGCAGGTTGGCAAGGGGTTTGGCGCCCGCGGGCATCCACGCCTGCTTGACGTTGCGGGCCAGCAGGTCGGCCGGGACCTCCGGCAGACTCGATGTATCTACATCCCGTTGGCGATGCCCGAGTAGACGGGCAAGTGCGGCCGCAACCAATTGTTCGGCCGTTGAATTTTTTTTCAGCTCGCGGCCCAGGGCCGTGGCCACGGCCGCTGCAGTTCGGTCGTCTGAAGTCGGTCCGAGCCCGCCGCTGACCAGGCACAGATCGCAATCCAAGGCCTGATGGACCGCGTGGGTGATCTCATCTCGATCGTCTCCGACCGAAACCGCCCGAAGCACCGTCACACCCAACTCACGCAACTTGCGACCGATCGTGGCGGTGTTGGTATCGACAACCGCTCCGCTGAGCAGCTCATCGCCGACAGTAATAATTTGGGCCGTCTTTGCCGCGCTGCACATCTGTTGGCAAATGGTTGTACTGCAAAGCCTCCGCCAACAAAAGCGTTGGAGCTCATGCCCCTCGGTGCAGGTATTGGGTCGGGCCGAGTTTTCGCCTGGTGACTTTTGCCCCTCCCGGTTTTTCCCGCAAAATGCGCAAGTCTTGTTCTGGGAAGCGCGAGCAAAAATCCTGCTTCCCGCCTCCGACCTCGTCCGGTAGGATCGCAACCACTGTGCGACTTCGCTACGCCGCCAAAACCGACGTGGGAATGAAGCGATCCCATAACGAGGATTACTTCTCACTTCTCGAGGAGGAAAAGCTGTTTTTGGTCGCCGACGGCATGGGTGGCCATGCCTCGGGGGAAGTTGCCAGCAAGCTCGCCAGCCAGGTTCTCAGCGAGTTTTATGAACACAGTCGCGACATGGATGCGACCTGGCCGTTTCGCTACGACCCCAGGTTCTCCTATCCGGAAAACCGGTTTGTCGCCGCCATCCGCCTGGCCAACGCCCGGATCTTCGATTCGGCGCAAAAAAATCCCAACCTCCGCGGCATGGGAACCACCATCGTCGGTTGTATGTTTGTCGGCGAACATGCCTACGTCGCCCACGTGGGAGACTCGCGGTGCTACCGGGTGACCAAGCAAGGCATCAAGCAGCTCACCCGCGACCACTCGTTGCTCGAAGACTACAAAGAAGCCCGTCCGGACATGAGCGAAGAGGAAGCTAAAAACTTCCCCCACAAAAATGTCATTACCCGGGCCCTGGGCATGCGCGACGAGGTGCAAGTCGACATCACGCGCTTCGACATCGACGACGGCGACGTGTTCTTGCTGTGTTCCGACGGTCTGTGCGGGATGCTCGAGGACAAATCGATCCACGAGATCATCATTAAATCTGAGTCCCTCGAAGAGGGTGTTGGCGAGCTCATCGAGCAGGCCAACCGGGCTGGCGGCAACGACAATATCACCGCCATGCTGATCCAGTGCACGCTTTAGCGCGCACGATTTTATTGACTGTACATCAAAACTGTACCAGCCGTACCCGCGTACAAAGGGAGTCGAGCGATGACCACCGAAACTGACCGCCGCCGAGAACCACGATTGCCGGTCAACTTCGAGGTCAACTACACCTCGGACGAAACCTTTTTGTACGCCTACATCACCGACATTTCGAGCCTTGGGATCTTTGTCCAAACCGACAGTCCCCTGCCGATAGGCTCCGAAATCCGCCTCGGCTTCGCCCCCGACACGCCTGGCCTCGAGAACACCACGAGGCTCGAACTCGAAGGCGAAGTCATGTGGAACTCGCAGGGCAACGACAACTCCGCCCCCGGCATGGGCGTGCGGTTTACCGATGTCGGCGAAAAAACCCGCGCCCGCCTACTCGCGATCGTCCGCCGTATCGCCTACCTCGCCGACCAGGACGACTAGCTACAACATGTAGCTACAATGTGTTGTTGCCGGGAGGCAAACCCAGGACAACACACGGATGTATCATCAAATATAATTGTGGCCGCCGCATCTCGGGGGATGGGCGGCCAGCGTGTGGGAGCGAGCCATCTCGGGCAACGGCCCAGCCGTTATGTTTACGAAGTGCCCGATTAGGGATCGACGAGCTCGAGGTCGACGACCACGTCGGCGCCGTCGATAGTGATCGGCATCGGTGTGAACGAGACGAGGTCCTCGGGCCCCGGCGACTGGGGATTGTCCGAGCCAATGTCGAGGATCGCGACGATGTAGTACTCGCCATTTTCGAGGTCGTTGAGGGTGCCAGACCAGGGGAACGTTGGCATGTCGTCGCTTGCTGCTGCCAGTGGCGGGCCCTGGGGCGGAAAGTTGAGCACCGCCGCGGCCGACAGGGTCCCGGTCTGCTCACCGGCATAGGTGACGTTGACCGTGACATCGCTGAGGATGAGCTCACCGTCGCTGTCACCCGTGGTGGCGTCGGTGTCACTGTCGGCCGTCTCGCCTGCACTTGTCTCCGTGTCACCATCGCCCGAGGTATTGGCGGTGGCTTGGCTATCACCGTCGGTCGTCGTCGCAGCGGTTTCGCCGTCACCGTCGGTGCACGATGTGAGTGGAAAAAGGAGCAGGAGGGTCAGCAAGCTGGTACGCGTCATGGTCGTGGTCCGTCGTGGCAAAAGTGGGGTCAAAGGGAGCGTAGGTACTCGACAAGTGCGGCGCGGTCGTCCGTCGACAGGTTGAGTCCGAGGAAGTCATCGAAGTACGCGACGACTTCGCCCAGCGAGTCAAAGCGACCGTCGTGGAAGAAGATCACGTTGTGGGAAACGCCGGTCAAAGTCGGGGCCTTGAGCTGACCGGCCACGCGATCGGGACGCGGACGGAAGTCGAGCGTCTCCTGAACCCAGTCGCCGGTTCCGAGGTCGCGGTCGCCACGGATCTGCTCGAGGAGCATCGAGTCGACCTCGGGCAGCAGCGACTGGAAAAAGGTGCCGAGCACCGCGTTGGCCGAGTCGGTGCGGGTGCCGACGTCGAACAGCAGTGGGCCCGACTCGAGCCCGCCGCCAAAGGGACTGTTTGGATCGGGGGCACCACTGGTCAGGCGCTCGCCCATGTGACACGAGGCGCAGTTGGTCTCAAACAACTCCTGACCGCGGGCGACGAGGTCGGGGTCGGTTGGCGGAGACTGAAGCGCTGGGATGCCGACAGCGAGGTACTCGGCGAGCGCGTCGTGGTCGGCCGCTTCGAGGCTTCCGGCCAGGCGCTCACCGACGATGATATCGATAAACTCGTCGACGTCGGCGTGGGTCCCCGACGCGTGCAGCCAACCGCGATTGGCCAGCCCGCCGACGAGCATCGTCGTACGCCGCTCGCCCTCCATCGTCCCCCAGATCGAACCATCGGTCAGGCCCATTGGGTGACAGCTCGCGCACGCACCAATCTTCGACGCACTGATCGGATATTTGTCGGGGTTGGACGCGTTAAACAACACCTTGCCCCGGCGCATCTGCGGGTCCATCGGGTCGTCGACAAGTGCGATCTGGCCGAGCTCTGTCAGCGGCGGCAAGACGGGCATCTCGTCGATGTAACGCACCACCCGGAGGCTGGTGTAGGGCGTCGGCGGAGAGGGAAACTCCTCGACATCGGCATATTCGTAACGGATGTAACTCGGCTCCGGCAGGGCGTCTGCGGCTGCGAGGCTGCTGCTATCGATCACGCTGAGAAACGTCGAGTTGTCGTAGCTGACGTAGGTCCGCGCGCCGTCGGGCGACACCACCAACCCGGTGGGCTGCGAACCCGACAGGGGCAATGGCTCTTGCGACGTACCGTGCAAGGTCAGGGCATCGGTCACCGCGAGTTCGTCGGCCGCATAGCCAAGCGCAAGCACCCGGCGAGCACCACGGCTAAAGCCAATAAACCGGGAAATCGCGGCATCGTTGGTTCCCGAATACGCCGTCGGTGTCGCGACCCCGCGGTTGACATAGGCATTGTCATCGACCGCGAGGACATCACGGGCGAGAGACTCGAGGGCAAAGATCGGCTGGGCGCAGTTGAGGTAGTCGATGTTGTTGTCGGGCGGCTCGAGCACACCGGGGTGAAGCATCGCAGTGATCTCGGAGGCCACACGACCGTCGAGGATGTAATGGAAGGGCGCGAGGAACTCGGCCGGACGCAGGACCGAGGTCACCCCGAGTTCGGCAGCATCGGGCCCCGTCTCCCAAACCGGATTCGGCCCAACCGCGCTCCCGGGAACCCAGGCGATGTTGCCCGAGGGAGGGAAGAACACACCGGCGAGCTGTGTCGGCACGCCCTCGCTGGTCAGCCGCGAGGCGCTGACGGGAAACAGCATGGTCAAGCACTCGACCTCCTCGAGGTTGAAGTCGTCTTGCAAGGTCAGCTCGCGCCCGAGGCTGAAATCCTCGGTCTTGACCACGCTCAGCCAGCCCTCGTTCTCGGTCACCCGCCCGCGTGGCAGGAAGTGGGCCACTGTCACCGTGGAGCCATCGAGTGAGACCCCCAAGCCCAGCGGTTTGGGCCCGAGTGCAACGCTGCGACCGACATAGAAGCCGACCTCGGTGCGGACAACTTCCGTCAGGCTCGCACCGACAAACGAACTGACATAAAAGCGAGAGCCATCGGGCGCCGCGACCACGTGGCGGGGGTCTCGACCAACACCCTCATCTTCACCGAACACCGCCACTTCCTCACGGGTCGCGACATCGAAGATCTGGACCTGGTTTGAGTCGCCGCTCACCACCGCCGCAAACGCACCGTCCGGGGTCAAGGCCACGCCGCGGGGTCGCGCACCGGTGTCGAGCGTCGCAACCGTCTGCTCGCTCGCCGTATCGACGACAGCCACAACATCGGCATCGGGGACCACCGTCCACACCTCCGCCCCATCCGGCGTGATCGCCAAAGGAGCCGAGGACCTCGCCTCACGCGAGCTCGTCACCCCGGCCAGCGAAAGCTCTAACGAGTGGACACTGCCATCATTGGGCAACCCGAGCACGACCCGGGCCATGCCCTCGGGCCCGAGGTTGCCAAGCGCCACGCTGTCGACCGCCGCACTCGAGTAGGGATTACTCGACAGGTCGAAAACCGCACTCTCACTGGAGATCACAAGCTCAACCTCCGCGATCGACAGGTCCTCACCGCTGTCGAAAAACAGTTCGACCCACACGATGTCAGGCCGAGCCGCGACACGCCGGACAAAGCCAGAGGCGCCGAGGCTGCCACTGTCACCGGCAATCGTCACCGGGCCGGCGACAGGCTCGAGCGTGGTGCGGTTATCGAGCTCCGGGTGAGCAGTGTCGACCGTGACACTCACGCTCATCTCGACCGAATCGCCCCCCCGGTCGGGCTCGACATAGGCCGGGTAGTCGGCGGGGTTGGGTTCCGAGGCCTTGCAGGCCGCCAAAGTCAGCAACGACAAAAACGCAAAACGGACGGGTCGAGCAAAACGAGTCATAGGGCAACCACCTGCGCGGCCTGATCTATGCAGAGCGCGCGAAGCGTGCAAGTCGGTTTCTCCAAACAAAAAACCAAACTCCACCCGTGATGGCGAGCGGAGCCACAAGCCCGAGATATCGCCGGGTTTTGAGAACCCTCTCAACATCGTTGAGAGGAGACAAGATCCGCGAACAAATTTCGCCGCCGGTGCCCCGCACCACAATTCGCGGAGGGTTTAAACCGCGGACCTGTGCATGAGCGACGAAGTGAGCGACAACGGCAAGTGCACACACAATAAATAAAGTGTTTATACAATTAGAATAGAAACCTATCAGCGAGTCGAAAGTCGGACGCGGGCTAAACACGGCGAGCGGACGCGCGGGCCTTTTTGGCCGTGACGCAGCCCTGAGATGGCTGTAGTGGCCTACAGCAAGTTCTCAGAACTGCGTCACGACCAAAAATTCTCCGCGAACCTTAGGTGGAGTTCTCACCCCAACATTCGCGGCCGACTTTTGGCCGTGAACCGGATTTTGAGCCACGCTCTCGTGCGCGGCCGGCTTTTGACCGTGAACCGGATTTTGAGCGACGACGCTGTACTCCGACCTCGTGCTCCCAAAAACACCTCAGCCCAAACAACCTTCCCAAACCGCCTCACCGCGCGCCCTACAGTCGAAACAACAACCCCCGCCCCAAGATTCGCGGCGGACTTGTGGCCGTGAACCGGATTTTGAGCGACGAAGCTGCATAGTCTACTGCGAGTCGCTCAGAACCTGTCTCACGGCCAAAAGAACCCCGCGCCTACAATCGAAACAACAACCCCCGCCCCAAGATTCGCGGCGGACTTTTGGCCGTGAACCGGATTTTGAGCGACGAAGCTGCATAGTCTACTGCGAGTCGCTCAACCTCACCAAGCCACGACGCGCCCCAAACAACAACAACCAAACCACCACGCCGCGCGCCCAGTCGAAACCAACAACCCCCGCCCCAAGATTCGCGGCCGACTTTTGGCCGTGAACCGGATTTTGAGCGACGAAGCTGTACTCCGGCCTCGTCCCCAAGCCACCCAGCCCCACCAACGCCGCGCGCCCTTCAGTCGAAACAACAACCCCCGCCCCAAGATTCGCGGCCGACTTTTGGCCGTGAACCGGATTTACTCCGGCCTCGTGCACCAATCACGCCGCGCGCCCAACCACCAAACCACCTCAACCAAACCACCACGCCGCGCGCCCTACAGTCGAAACCAACAACCCCCCCCCAAGATTCGCGGCGGACTTTTGGCCGTGAACCGGATTTTGAGCGACGAAGCTGTAGTGGGCTACTGCGAGTCGCTCAGAACCGGTCTCACGGCCAAAAGGACCCGCGCGCACCCGCGAAGCTTTAAAAGCGGATGCCTATTTGGGCTTGTACTGTTTGTGCCGCCTTCGCATCACCCTCATTCGGAATCACCACATTGACATCATCCGAGATGTACAGATCGGCGGGGCGGTTGAAGCCGGCGAATGGGAACATCACGCCGTATTGCAGCTGGAAGAAGATTGGCTCTCGGGTGTCGTGGTAGCGAAATCCGGCATCGATTTCGAGGCCCCAGTTGAGCTTGTTGCCCGGTGTGCTCGCGCGTTGGTGGGCGAACGCGTACTCGATGTCGAGGCGGGCGGAGAAGTTGTTTTGGAAGAAGTAGAACGCGGCCCACGGTTTGAAGTATGCCGCGTTTGAGGCTGTTCCCATCAGCTCGCGGAACAGCAGCAGGTCTTGCATGTAGGCCGGGTTGAAGCGGAAGGCCGTCATGGCTGCGTTTCCGCCGGGGTTGAGTGGGTTTTGCGGGTTGAGGTCGAGGGCACCGGCATCGTCGCCGGTGGCGAACCCGTGGTCGAGACCGACGTGGAAGCGGTCGTGGAAAAACCCGTATTTGAACTCTAGGGCGTAGCCGAGTTGGGCGAGGTAGCGTTTGACTGTGTCGTTTTCGAAGGTCGTATCTTCGAGGTCTCGGTCGGCCCCACCCGGCTCTAAGTTGTCGCGGGTGTAGAACTGCCCGACCACGCCTGCGACCTCGAGTTCAACCCGCATGGTCCGCCAGTTGGTGCGAAACCACAGGTCCGGCACGGCGAACAGGGCGGTTCGTTGCACAAGCAAGTTTGTGTAGTTTTGCAGACCGGTGTCGCCATCGATATCGCTGTCGCCGTTGCCGAGCTGGTTGCCGTTGCGGCCCGTCCCGTCGTCGACATTGACGTCGCCCCAAACCGGGTTGGTCCCCAGCCCATCGCCGAGCCCCGGGCTGCCGATGGCGCGGTCGATCGGCTGGTAGCGGACCCAGGTGGCAAACCCGTAGTTGACCACCGGCCGCCCCAGGGACAACTTTCGTCGCAACATATCCGGGTCGTCGCGGCGCTCGATCGACAACCGCCATTGGTAGACGTTGTCGAACTTTTCAACGCTGTACTCCTGGCCCACCGTCGCGCCCGAAGCCCAGGTCGGGCCCAGTAGTTGCGAAGTCGTTGGCCCGGTTGCTGCCCAGTCCCACGAAAACGTCAGCTTGTGGGTGCGTCGACGATCCTTGCCAAAATCAAAGCTCAGGCGCAGCGAGTCGATCGAATCGCCGTAGTCGGTGTCGAGCATGCGGACGATGTCCCCCTGCTCACCGCGGTTGTAGCCATTGCCATCGTTGGCGACGATCCCCATGCCCCAGTGGTGCGGCATCCGCCCGAACTCTAGGTTGAGACCCCAGCCAAAGCGGATTTCACCGTAGGCCCGCTTGACCACGATGCTGTCGCTAAAACCATTGAGACCGGCCGAGGGCGGCACCTGGGTGCGGGTGAACATATCGATCGGCGCCCACGGGTCGTTGCCGTAAAACGAATCCGGGGTGCTGCCCAGCACCAGGTTGTCGAGCGCATCGATTGTTGTATGTACCTTGACCGTGTCGGTGACATGCAGGGTCGGCTCTAGCCGCAGGCGCATGTTGGCCGAGGCAAACCCGTTGCGTCGCCCGCATCGCGTATTGACCTTTTGCGGATTGACGCCCTGGTTGGTCAGGGTGACAAAGCAGCTGCCCGAGTTGATGGTCGAGCCATCGGCCGTGGTCTCGGCATGGGTCGCGGGCGGCGGAAAGAACTTGTTGTAGAGTTCCGGGTCGTTTTGGCTGACATAGCCGACGGTTGAAGTCAGCGACTGGCCGAGGTCGAGGCGGTGAAAATAGTCGCCTCGCATGCGCATATAGCCGTGGAGCTCAAACAGCTGAACCCGGCGAAACCGGCGGGGTTGGGCTGGGATAGGCTCGACCGGACGCAACGCCTGCTTGTCCTTGGGCGCTTCTTCGGCCGGCCCCTCTTTTTTGTCCTTGCCCTGACCTTGGCCAGGACCCTGGGGCATGCCACCCATACCACCACCCATGCCACCGGGCTGGGCGGCAAGCACCGGAGAGGCCCACACAAGGCCCGCACACAGCGTCAGCGCGCCTGTACATACACCGATTCCCCGACGCACATGCGAAAAACTGGAAGTCGACACCGCGATCCCAGTTGACCGAGGCGAGGAAGAAGAAAACGAGTTCGAGCCGAATTGGTGATGCATGGGCCAGGGCCAGGGGGCGACGGACGCTAACAACCGCGCATGACGTCGTCAACCTGCGCCGTAGGCCCCAGATTCCCCAAAAACCTGCACACGCAATTCACGCACTTCAGGTGTCTCGCACCCGTTCGTCGGCCCATCTGAGAACCCACGCCCGGATCCTCGCGGTCCCCGAAATTCCTGTCCGATCGCCCCAGCGAAGCCCCAGCCAGGGTTCCCGACCAACCTCACACCAGCTGTCCCAGGCCATCAGACCTGGCCCAATGTAAATGTGTGAGATACCGCGGGTAGCCCGGCCACTCAATCTCCCGCGAGATCTATCGCGTACCCGGGGCAGTCGTCGGGCTCGGAGAAACATTGTATACACATGGGAGGTGAAGGAGGCGTGGTCACAAACAACTCCATCGCCGGTGAAGTTCATGACGCCAGAGATGAAACTCATCCTTGATGGCAGCCGTATCCGCGGCGTCGACGACTTCATCCACGCACTGAGAGATGCCCTTCAAAGCCCCTACTTCGGCTTTGAACTCCATTCCCTACGCGATTGCCTGTTCGGAGGTTATGCCCCTCAGCCCCCGCCATATCATGTACTCGTCACCGACGCGCGGCCGATGCAGGCGGCGATGGACCATGCCGGCAAAGCGGCCTACTGCCGCGCCATGCTAGCGATCATCGACAACGGAGGTCGCGGACTTGTCCAACGGGACAGCCTCCAATTTTTTCGACAAGCGCTCGCCGAAGCAAACAACCGCACCGGACCGACACTACTCGACGACCTGCTCGAGACATTTCGAGACCCCCCTGGTTCTCTCACGCTGCGAGACGATTTCGGTCAGACCTTAGCGACCACGCTCGAGTAAAACCCGTCGCTCCGGGCGATTTATTGTACACACAATGAATCAACAGTCGGCTACGAAGCTCCAGGCGAAAGCCCCAGCTGGGCCACCACCTGTAAAAACCGCGGCGAAGTCCGGTCGAGCTCGACCACCGAAATCGTGCTGTCCTGGACATTCGCCACGTAGAGTTTGCGACGCTGCAGATCGGCAGCCATATCGTTGGGCCCGTCTCCAAGCGGCACCTCGCGGATCACCGCAAACGCCCCCAGGTCGACCACCGCCAACTCGTTATCGCCAAAGCAGGTGACAAATGCCAGCGGCTGCTCCCCCTCGGGTCGATAGACTTCGAGGATGTTGGGGTAGTTGCACAGGCCGATGGTCTCGATGACTTCGTTGGCGATCCGGTTGTCGGCAACCGACACATCGACCCGGGTCAGCGACGGTGGCGTTGTATGTACAGCCAACATGCGGTCACCGACCGCGGGATCTTCGAGGGCCGCATCGCCGGTGTAGGGCCGGTCTTCGACCACGCGAAAGTTGGGCCCCAAAAGTGCCACGTTGCCGCGCCCCAAAATCAGGCCCAGGCCGGTGGCCACCGTGAACATGCGAAATGCCGGCCAGTGGCGCTGGGTCGCAAACAGGTAGGGGTTGTCGCAGGCAGCCAGGCGATCGGGCGGATTTTCGGGGTCGCAGGGCAACTGGGCAACCGCAAATCCACCGGCGTATTCCGTCTCGGTCAACGGATCGGGCAGGAAAAACTCATCCTCGATGTCCGTGATTTCTGGCCCGTAGGCGCCGTCTAGGTCGATCAGCGAGATGTTGCCGCCAAACAGGTGTGGCACGTAGGCAAACCGAAACCCCTGTGTATCTACACTAATTCGCGCCGGGTCGGCGGGCAATCGCGAACCGTTGGGGTTGTTGCCCAACCGCTCGAGCGTGTGGTCGGCGTCGCACACCCCCGAGCTATCCTGGCCACAGTCCATGCGCAGGGAATTACCTGCAAATACATCGATCCACGAGACCGCAACATCGATCGTGGACGGAATCAAAAACCGCATCGGCCCACCCGGACCGGCCGGGTAGTCCACCGCAATATTGCCCGCGCCCCGGGGCAGCAACACGGTCGCATCGGCGGCCAGTAAAAACCTGGGGTCGCACTCGACCGGTGAGCTCGCCCCGTCCGTGGTCTGGCGACATGGTCGGGCTTCGCTGGGCTCCGCCCCCGGCCCGGCGACATCGGCCAGCGCCCCGTCGAGTGCCCGGAGGTCCACCGCCGAAAGCGTGCTGTGGCTACGGCTGCGATCGAGGTCGCTCGAGACGACAAACAGCCAGTTGGCATCGGGACTCACCAGCATGCCCGTGGGCAAGTGCAGCTCATCGCGGGCCGGCTCGGGGATTTCGTGGCTGTTGCAACTCAGGCCACAGGCCGCGGCCAAACACCACGCGAGAAGTCGGCTGCAGTCGGACTGTTTGGGCACGTGTTGTGAGCATCGCACAGCCCGGGGCTGTGCGGCAATCTCCGCCACACCGGCCCAACCTGGCCGATTTTACGAGCCGAGAACAGTCGACCGCACACCACAACACCGGTGCGCGCCCAAGACTTAGCCGGGGTGTTTCTCGCGCCTCGCCTCGCCCCTCACCTCGCAGTGGAGTTGGTTGCCACTGGCGTTGGCCAATCGCAACTGTTGCGGCGACGAGATGAGCCCAAGAAGCCATGGCGGTCACCGACGTCGCGCCGAGACATCCACGGGCCGCTAGCCCAAACCGCGACCCCAAGTACCCGGATAGGCCGCCCACGAGGCCGCCAACGCAAGCAGCGAAGTCGCCCACACCAGCCACACCCGCAAACTCTCGCCTGCCCACAACCACGGCCCAGCCCCGCGACTCACCAACCGCTGCGTCAGGTCGAACACCGCCGCACACAACAACACCGGCGTCGCCAAACTCAAGCTCAAAAGCAACGCATGCGAACCCGCGAGCACAACCTCGGCGTAGAGGTTGTCGACCAGCGAAGCATCGAGCCACGCCGAAGCCTGACCAACAGGCCAGATCGCTTGCAAATCCAACACCGCGACCAGCAACGGTCGATGCAGCCCGAGCGCCACCCCACACAGGGCAGCCATACAACTGCCCCACAGGCGAAACGCTGCCGCCGGCGAGATCCCCAACGTCTGCCCCGAGGCCTGTAGGGCACCGAGTACCGCATGCCCCGGTAAACTGACAAGCGCCCCGAGCACCGTGCCAAACACAAACTCCCAGCCGGCCAGCCACAGCACGTCTGGCCAGCTCCATGTAACAGCAATAAAATTTGATTCAGCCGGGAGACCGAGCGCCACCAGCAACCCAAACGCAGCCGCACACGCCTCCCACACGGGGCCACAAACCTCGCGCCACAACACCTGCTGCCGCAACAACGCCCACAGGCGAATCGCCACCAACGCGGCCAGCCCAAACGACGCGGTCATCGACGACTCCACGACACGCGCCCCACCCCACCCATCGGCTGCGGCCAAACTACCCGGGTGAACCCCCCGACAACGTCAGGGATCCCAATACTATCCATCTGCGGCCACCGGCCCGCCAACATGCTCGAGCTGCTGCCAGCGAAGTTGTGTCCACTCCTGAAGTTGCCCGACCATCGGCTCGCCCATAAACCACAGCACGGCCCCAACTGCTGCCCACCGAGCGACCATGACAGGCACAGGGTCGTGCCCCAGTCCGAACCGCGCCGCCAGCCACCCGACACTCAAAGCCGCACCCACCGCAGCTCCAACCAGAGGCAGGGACAGCCACAGCAGGGCAAACAGGTCATCACGCACGAGGTCGAGTACGCTCATGCCAAACCCGCCTCGGCTGGCAAACCGTGGGTGTCGAACTGGAGGCTTTGGGCCCTAGCCATTGAACATACAACAATCACACGACATACCCCCGTACCAGGCTGCCGATAATCAGGTCCCACCCGCCAACGCTCAAAAACAACAGAACTTTTAGGGGCAGGGCAACGCGTTGCATGGTCACCGCCGAAATCCCGGCGAGCGCGTAAACCTGGGCCAGCAGCAGGTCGACTGCGACCAGCGGCACGAGCAGCAACACCGCCATCTCGAGTGCCTCGGTGATCTCGGTGATTAAAAATGCAGGTACAAGGACGACGGGGTCCGTGCTCGGCAACCCTCGCAACTCGCTAAAAAACGCGACCTCATCGGGATTTGCCTGGTTGGTCATAAACTCGCGTAGCGGGGCAAACAACTCACTTGCGCTGGTATAGTCGATCGCCGCAAGCCCGCCGACGATTTCGACCTGGGCATAACTTGCAAGTGCAATGGGTGCCATGATCACTGCGGTCAGGACCACGGACAGGGCGAATACTGCACTCCACGGCAGTAGATTTTCGGCACTCAAACCAATGCGCAGGGCTGACAGTACAATGCTGACCTTGGTGAAGGCCGTACACGCAGCCCCGGCGATCGGCACCAGTAAAATGCCGACCCACAGCCAGATGCCGGTGAGCTCGGGCGCGACCTCAGGTGTCACAGCTGGGCTCCGTGCGCCGTGACGTCGGGTAAGGTCGGCGACTGTTCGCGGCTTTGCTCAGCCAGCCAGGGAGAGTCGCCGAAGTTCGGCGTAGGGTCTGGGTGATTGGACGTCGCCAATTCGCAGATCAACTGTGGCGGTCCGTCGGGCCCCGTACCGATCAACATCCGCCTGCCCTCAACTTCGATCACATGCACACGGTGCTGGCCCGTTAGCGGGATATCGCGGACAAACTGCCGGGTCGAGCCGCGGCGGGCGAGCAGGCGAACGAGCAATAAAACGAGGAGGAGACCACCTCCGGCGACGAGCAGACGCAGGATTGGGTCGAGCGTTGGCATGCGGAGAGGCTACGCCTGTGGGATGTCGGCGAAAAGTTATTGGCATTTTTCAGCGGTAGGCGCCCGCGGAAAACTTGAGCAAAGGTCGAGATTAAACCCCCTGCTCGCTCAGAAGTGCCGTCTGAATACAGTAGAGGTGATTGTTGTACGAACATGCATCGCTGATGAGCTGGGTCCAGCCCTCGTCGGTGAATTGAGTGCTGCCAAGTCGCCCAAAGTCGGTGAACTGGTTTGAAGTCCACGCGGAGCACCCAGGCTCTGCGACTTCCCCCGAAGATGCTGCACCTGTCCACACAAATCCATCTACGTGGTCCCCGTATTCCGAGAGGTTGATCGGATGCTCGTGGGGTACTGCGAGGAACGCAGGCCAGTCCATGGCGACGATCGTCCCGTCGACCAAACGCACCGGAACCGACAGGTCATGAAGCTCGGCTGTGATCCGTTCATTCGGGGAGCCTTCGACGGAGCCGAGCCACGCGCGGTAGGAATCCGCCGCCGAGAGCTGGGCGTTGTTCGCCACCTGGCGGCACGCCTCGTCGGCGCCGTCGAGCCCACTGCCCTCAACGACAAAACTCGAAAAATCACCGTCGAAAACTGCGCTGCTGACAAACACAGCCCGGCCAACGAAAAAACAATCCTGCATGCACTCGGGGCCATCACCCGGGACTTGGGGCTCACACTCCTCGTAGCCGGCGTCGATGTGGCCATCGCCACAGTGGGGCCCTGGGGTGCAATCGGTTCGACAGCCGCCGTACAAGTTGTCGTTGTTGTCGCTCCCCGCATCGCACAACTCGAGATCGGCCGGATTGTCGGGTGCACTGCGCAACAAACCATCGCCGCAGATCGCGTGAACACATGTACTTGTACAGTCACGTTCGTCGCCGTTGTTCTGACCCTCGTCGCAACTTTCACCGGGCTCGACAATTCCGTTGCCGCAGCCGATGTCGGGTTCCGGCTCCGGTTCCGGCTCCGGCTCGGTGCTGGCATCCAACGTCGTTTGTGACGGGTCCGTTGTCGACAAGTCACCAGAGGACGAACTCGACTCGGCTGAACTACCCGCATCCGACGAGCCGACTTCGGGCGCGGATGGACACCCGACGAGTGCACCCAAACAAATGATGTACCCACATGCGTCTTTCACGGCTTCTCCACTTCCTGCATCACGCAGTACAAACTGCGGTTTGCATTACAAACTTGGGGGTTGACGACATCATTGATGAAGTTCGACCACGCGGGCTCGATCGATTGCGCCGTCCCCCAGCGGCCTTTTTGCTCAAACTCGTCGTTCGTCCAGCCGTCGCAATCGGCCGGGTCGGCCGCGATCAGTCCGCTGGCTTCGGTGTTGGTCCACGAACCTGTCGTCAGCGGCTCACCGTGTTCGTCGATCGAGATCGTCGCGTCGATCAGGCCGTCGGTCAGGTCGTTCCATCCGCGGGCGAGCACCACGCCGTCAACCCGCTTGTAGATACCTGCCGAGTGGACCATCCGCGTCAGTGGCATGTCATCGCCCGCGCTCAACCACGCTTGGAAGGTGCCACCTAGCTCGGCTGCCTCGGCTGCCGTTTGGCACTTCTCGTCGGCCCCGGTGAGGCCCCCTAGGTCCCCCTTGAAGTCCTGACTTGTGATGAAAACCAGACGGTCGCGCCAACATTGAAAACAGCCGTCGTTGTCATCTTCGTTTTGGTCGTCGCACTCCTCCTCGCCGGTTTGCACAAACCCATCACCACAACTGGCCCACTCGCACGTGGTGAGGCAGTTGTCTTCGTTATTTTGATTGCCATCGTCGCAACTTTCGTTGCCCTGCCAAACAACCCCATCGCCGCAGGTGGCCTCCTGGCAGCTGTTGAGACACGCATCGTTGTTGTCGTCGTTGCCGTCGTCGCAACCTTCACCGGGTTGAACTTCGCCGTCCCCGCAGGTTTCGGGGCCCGTTGTCGGGTCTTCGGTCGTAAGCGGGTTTTCACTCGTGGTCTCGGGCTCGCCGGTTGTCGACTCGGTTGGCATTTCGGTCGACGCGGTCGTATCGCTGGTCGAGCCGGTGGTTGATTCGGTGGTTGTTGCTTCAGTGGTTGGCTCAGTTGTCGACCCGTCGCCGTAGGGAGGGACAATGCATTCGAGAGCGATATCTGGCAGCACGCAACCGAGGTTGTCGTGGTCGCACCAGCTGCAAATGAGCCCGGCCTCACAGTCGGCGCCGTTGAGGCTACAGTGATCGTCGCTGAGGTACGGGACGCAGGCGAGCGACCACAAGAAGGCGGCGGACATTCCCCAAGCAAAAGCTCTCGTACCCATCGCGCGATCCTATGTCAACATTCTTGTACGAACAAGTATTTTTTCGCGCAATGTGACACTGACACTTTGTTCTGAAACCGGAATACTATGTATACGCAAAAACTTTAAAAACAAACGGGGCGCACACTGTGCACCCCGTTGTCTATACACCGAAGTAAAAACCTACTCGGCGGCTGCGGCTTGCTCTTGCTTGGACTCGACCAGCTCGATCAGGGCCATTGGGGCTGCATCGCCCGGGCGGCGGCCCATCTTGATGATGCGGGTGAATCCGCCGGGACGGCCTTGCATACGCGGGGCAATCTCGGTGAACAGTTTTTTGAGCACGTCCTTGGACCGGACCATACGGCCGGCCATGCGCAGGGCGTGGACGTAACGGGCCTGCTCGGCCACGGAGCGCTCGGCACGTGGCTTTTGCAGCAGGTCACCTAGACGCAGGCTGATCGAGATGGTGCGCTCGGTGAAGCGACGCAGCTCCTTGGCCTTGGCCTCGGTGGTGGTGATCCGCTCGTGCTCCAACAAGGAAGTCACCATGTTGCGGAACATGGCCCGTCGGTGGGCTGAGTTGCGGCCGAACTTGCGGCCTGATTTGCGATGTCGCATCGGAAACTAATCCTCCCGGGCCGACGGCGGGCCCTGCCAGTTTTCGATCTTCATGCCGAGCGACAGTCCCATGTTGGCGAGAATCTCTTTGATCTCTTTGAGGGACTTGCGGCCGAAGTTTTTGGTTTTGAGCATTTCGGCTTCGGAGCGCTGCACCAAATCGCCGATGTAGTGGATGTTTGCGTTTTGTAGGCAGTTGGCCGAACGCACGGAGAGTTCGAGCTCGTCGACGGAGCGCCAGAGGTACTCGTTGAGCTTGTCGGACTCGTTTTGTTGTTGCGGCGCGGGCTCTTCGAGCTCCTCGCGGCTGATGAAAATCGACAGTTGTTCCTTGAGGATCTTGGCGGCAAAGGCCACGGCGTCCTCGGGGCGAACAGAACCGTCGGTCCACACCTCAAGGCTGAGGCGGTCGTAGTCGGTGCGGTGACCGACGCGGGCATTGGTGACCCGGTAGTTGACCTTTTGGATCGGCGAAAACAGGGAGTCGATCGGAATGACGCCGATCGGCTGACCCTCGGTCTTGTTTTGGTCGGCGGTGAAGTACCCGCGACCCATGGCCGAGGTCATCTCCATGCGCAGCCGGCCGCCCTTGCTGAGCGTTGCCACGTGCTGGTCAGGGCGCAGCACCGTGACGCCCGTGGGCGCCTGGATATCTGCAGCCGTGACAGCACCCTCGCCCTGCTTGTCGATGACAAGTGTGCGCGGCGTGGCATCGTCCATACGGATGAGCAGGTTTTTGACGTTGAGGATGATGTCGGTGACGTCCTCGACGACGTTGGGCACGGTGGTGAACTCGTGGAGTGCACCGTCGATCCGCACGGTTGTGATCGCCGAACCCTGCAGCGAGCTGAGCAGCACGCGGCGCAGGCTGTTGCCCAAGGTGATCCCATAGCCCCGCTCGAGCGGCTCACAGGTGAACTTGCCGTAGGTCTCAGTGAGACTGTTGGCATCGACCTCGAGCTTTTTGGGTCGGATGAGATCGCGCCAGTTGCGGGCGATGGTTTGTTGATCCTGCATCGGTACCTCCGGGTTACTTCGAGTAGAGCTCGACGATCAGCTGCTCGTCGATATCCGAGGAAATGTCGGAACGCGTGGGGTTGGCGGTGATCTTGGCTCGGAAGTTGTCCTTCTCGAGGTCGATCCACGACGGCCGCGGGGAGCGGTCGACGTTGGCCAGGGCGTCTGAGATTTTTTGGATCTTACGGCTCTTCTCGCGGACCTCGACGACATCACCCTCGCGCACCTGGTAGCTGGGGATGTTGACGCGGTTGCCGTTGACGACGAAGTGACCGTGGCGGACGAGCTGACGGGCCTCGCGGTGGCTGGCACAAAAGCCGCTGCGCAGGGCGACATTGTCGAGGCGACGCTCGAGCAAAGTCAGCAGGTTTTCGCCGGTCACGCCCTTCATGCGGGCGGCCTTGAAGTAGTAGCCGCGGAACTGCTTTTCGAGCAGTCCGTACATGCGTTTGACTTTTTGCTTCTCACGCAGCTGCTGGCCGTAGTCCGAAGGACGCTTTTTGCGACCTTGACCGTGTTGGCCGGGCGGGTACTGACGGCGGTCGTAACCGCATTTGTCGGAGAAGCAACGATCGCCCTTCAAAAAGAGCTTTGCGTGTTCACGCCGGCAAAGCCGGCACACGGGACCTGTATAACGCGCCATGGTTTAGACCCTCCTCCGTTTGGGCGGGCGGCAGCCGTTGTGGGGAATCGGCGTGACGTCCTTGATCGAGGTGATGCGCAGCCCCGAGGACTGCAACCCGCGAAGTGCCGACTCGCGGCCGGCACCGGGGCCCGACACACGCACGGACACGGTTTGCATGCCGTGGTCCTGGGCGCGACGCGAGGCCTCATCGGCGGCCAACTGGGCGGCGAACGGGGTGGACTTACGCGAGCCCTTGAACCCCCGGACACCGGCCGAGGCCCACGAGATCGTGTTGCCGTTGACGTCGGTGATGGTGATGAGTGTGTTGTTAAAGGTGGAACGAATGTGGGCGATGCCGGTCGAGATATTCTTCTTGACCCTGCGTTTTCCGCGAGAACTGGCCATGACCTACCTACTTCCTCTTTTGGGCAACCGAGCCCCGTTTGGGACCTTTGCGGGTGCGGGCGTTGGTGTGGGTGCGTTGACCGCGAACCGGGAGACCACGGCGGTGACGCAGACCGCGGTGACAACCGAGGTCCATCAACCGCTTGATGTTCATCTGAGTGTCGCGACGGAGGTCACCTTCGACCTTGTACTCTTTTTCGATGACGGTACGGATGGCCTGCACCTGATCGTCGGTGAGATCGTCGGTGCGGATGGCCAGGCCAATGCCGGCTTTGTCGAGCACTTGGCGGGCCGAAGTCCGGCCGATGCCAAAGATGTAGGTGAGCGCAATCTCGACGCGCTTGTTACGGGGCAAGTCGACCCCAGCGATACGTGCCATGGGAGCCTACCCTTGCCTTTGCTTGTGTTTGGGGTTTTCGCAGATCACCCGCACAACACCGGCGCGTTTGATGATCTTACACTTTTCACAGATTTTCTTGACGCTTGCTCGGACTTTCATAGTCGTCTGCCTTTGCTAGCCGCGGAAGATGTCGTTAGGGGCAAACCCCAGTAATGACGCCGCGACCTGGATCGAGACTGGCCCGGCGGACCAGCACACGTTGCCCCGTCCTGATTTGCGCACGTAATCCCAACCGGCGGGCCTCTGGGGAGAGACCGGCGGTCAACTTTTGAGCCGAGGGCTCGCAAGCTTCGAGGCGAAACAGTTGCTGGGGCAACTCAGCCACCACCGTCGCTTCGAACAATTGGGGATCCGCGCGATTCATCGCTTTGAGCCCGGGAACCTGCCACAAGTCCGCCCCTAAACCCAGCCGGTGAGATGTCGGCGTTTGTGAGGTTACCCGGCAGCTTTTCGCGGGGAGTGCACATCTCGCGGGAATACCGGCCCGTGTTGCACAGCAGTCACACTCGGCAGGCACAGCAACTGGTAGATCTCCCATCTATAGAGCCGATTGCGCTGCGCCCGAGGGCAAATCAGCGGTCAGCCAACAAAGCCAATACTCGGACAAACCGTGACGACCCACACCAATTTCCTCAATGTCGACCTCGACCTGCGAAGCGACAAACCACTCGACGACTTCATCGCGGCCTGGGGCGATAACGTCCATATCATGCACCATGGCGAAGCACCCGAGGGATGGATCCTCACCCTCGAAGTCGGTGCACAGTGCCTGACGATCGAAGCGACCCTGCGGGAGTTTTTACGCTGCATCCAAAGCCTGCCCCCCGAGCTGGCGACGCGATTTGCCAACCTCAAGGGGCGCACGTTTGACATCGGGATTCAGGCCGGCGAACAGCCGACGCGCTGGCACGGGGCCTGCTCACCGGCGACGTTGACCGCGATCGCGGCGTTGGATGCCGAGTTGGTAATCACTGTATATGCACCTTATGAGGACGAGTAGGCAACCGAAGCTGCTACCGAGACGAACCGTCGTCGGTTACCGCGACCTACACCGGAACCCGACCGAGCTTATGGACATGTTCGACGCAGGTGTTGCCGGTTGAGTAGACGCAACTAGGCACGACTGACGACACGACCGATTTGAATCGCCTCCGGGTTTCAGGAGGCGATTCGAATATTTTTGCACTTACAACATTCCTGACCAGTTCTTCTTTTTGTAGCGCTCGTTGACAATGCGGTGCTTGGTCCCGGGCGGCAGCACCTGCAGGGTTTTGAGAAACTCAATGATGGCGTTTTGCTCGTCGTCGGGCAGGGCCTCAAAAGCCTCCCGTTGCGCCAACGCTTCGCCGGCGTGGGCCAGCACCGCCTCGCGCATGGTGGCGAACTTCCCGTGGTGGAAATACGGCATCTCGTTGGCCGACCCCCACAGTTTTTTGGTCAAAAACTCGCTGTTGCCCCCGGCGAACTCGTCGGAGCCAGCGGGGTGATGCATGTTGAGGCCCTCGCGGTTGGGATCGTCCTCGCCACTGGTGATGTCGTGGAGTTTGAGGTCGGTAAACGCCGGAACCCAGGTGACACCGCCAGACTTTTTGAGCCGCGGCCGCGGTAACTTTTTGTCATTGAGATCGAGCTCAAATGTGTCTGTTTCACCCACCTGGAGATTGCCCGCGGGGTTGTAGGGATTGGGCTCGGTGAACACCCAGCCATCGTCATCGAGGGGCAAGGCCGGGACATGGCAGTCGGCACACCCGATTTCCTCAAACCGTTGCTCGCCCAGGGCGACCGCGGCCTCGACTTCGGGATGGTCGGGAATCACCCGCCCCGGCACCGCCATCGCGGCTTGAAACAGCGACGCGGCAGTGATGTCGGCCACCGAAAGTTCGTTGGTAAACCCATCGCCGTCGGGGTCGGTGTCAAAGCCAAACCGTTCGGTCGACTGCATCCCGTGGTGGTGGTTCATGGCGTTGTTGGTGAACTGGCGCAACGAAATCACCGCACCGGCCTGGTGAAACGGACGGATCAGGAGGTTCGGTGGGTCGTCGGCGCCACCCGTTGCGATGCTGGGCGGAGGCAGACCCTCGACGTCACCGGTTACCCAGGTCCCGTCGGGGTTGCGCGCCAAAGTGCCAAAGTCTACGCCCTTACTGCTCAGGAGCACACTTTGGCCGGGGCCCAGACTGTCGCGTTGCGCCTGCAAATCGGCGGTCATTTGCCGGGCCAGCATTTCGATATAACCCGAGCCAAACATGCCCAGGGTCGCCCGCTCGTTGGCAATTGATTGTAGTGTCACAAATTCGCCCAGCTCGTCGACGGCCCCGCGCACCGGCGTGGTATCCGAGTGGTCAAAGGTGGCAAAGTCGAACCGATGCCCGAGGACAAACACGTTGGCGACAATGTCCCCACCTCCGCCGACAATTCCAAATGGAGCATTGTGACAGCCAGCGCAACTGTTGGCATCGGGTGCAGATACACGGTTAAAGTTGCGGGGAAACACCAGCGGCGAAAACGGATCGGTCAACGGCGCGCCCGTGCCCTTGGTGAGGGGGCGTCCGCCACCTTCCTGGGGCGTCCACTGTGCCGCTACAAGTGCTTCTCCGTGGCTCAGGACATCCTTTAGTGGCAAATCGAACTCATCGCCGTCTTCGAGATGTTGGGCGATTGCAACCTCGCTTCCGATAACGACAGGGCCGTACTGGTTCTCGTCGTCGTCATCGTCATCGTCGTCCTGATCTCGAAACGACACCGGCGACTCATCAAAGTCTGCGCTGGTGTCGGAGTCACACGCCAATGCTATGGCTAGAAAACTACAGGCAACCGCAAAACCCAACGTTCCTGGTAAACGCATATACAACGAAACCGACATCACAACCTCCTGCTCCTATGCGAGCAAAAAAAGCTTAGCGGGATCGCAGCCTGCGTGTTGTGATTTCATTGTATCAACATGTAATTTTCTCAATCGGCGATATCTGCCTACAACACCCGAGAGGGTTTTTTACCCCACGAAAAAGCGGGCTACGGTGACGACCTCCCACGATCGTGGAAGTGACCGCCCAATAACTGTGGGGTCTGCCCCCCGCAAACGTTGAGTCGAAAAACTTGCGCCGCAAAACGACGTAAGCGCGTTGACTCACTAGTTCGCAAGATGCGCAGGGAGTCCGAGCAGCAGGTTCCCCTACAGAGTAGGAGCTATCTAACCACGCCCGGGAACCACAAAGTTGGGGGCGGCAACCGACAGGGTATGGACTTAGCAAAATACTTCAGTTGTATCGTTATCGCGTTTTGCCTCGCCGCCGGGTGTGATAGCGGCCCCGAGGGCGCCACCGACTCTGACACCACCTCAGAAACGGGCGAAGTCGAGACCGTGCCATGTGGCGACGAGTTGCCCCCAGAAGGAAGCCCGTGTGAGGAGGATGCATACTGTGCCCCAGATGCAGATCCGTGCTCGGGGTACGAGTTTGCCGAGTGCGTCGATGGCTCGTGGGAGCACGGACGCGCCGGGCGGGGGAACTGTTGAGCTCGCAACACTTCGACCTCGAACTGCGAACCCGAGTGACCGCGACCTCGCGGTAACACTTCGACCCGTTCGACCCCATCGAGCCCACCGTCGAGGCCGCGGCAATACTTCGCTCGAGCTGCGGTAACACGCGGTGACAATTCGAGCTCGTGCAACGCAGCAAACACTTTGACCTCGCGGTGACACTTCGAACTCGCGGCCACGGTGACAACTCAAACTCTCGGCGACCCCTACCATTCGAGCCCGCGGTGTTCGAGACCGCCACCGTTCACTTCGAGCCGCGAGCGAGCGATTTGCCGCTACCTTGCGACCTCGGTAACTTCGAGCCGCCGAAACACTTCGCCGCTACTTTCGAGCTCCGTAACTTCGACCTCGCGCACTTCGAGCGAGCCCGCCGTGACACTACGCTGCTACTTTCGACCTCGGTAACTTCGACCTCGCGCACTTCGAGCGAGCCCGCCGTGACACTTCGCCGCTACTTTCGACCTCGGTAACTTCGACCTCGCGTACCTCGAGCCCTTCGAGCCTCGCGCACTTCGAGTGACACTTCGAGCCCGTCGTGACACTTCGAGCCCGTGGCGGCCCCGGTGACACTTCGAGTCGCGGTGTCCCTTCGAGCCCGGTTGACACTTCGAACCCGCGCGAATCATTAAATGAAAACGCCATCGGGTGCTTCACCCGATGGCGTCGTTTCGAGGTCGCTGTCCTACTTCCGGCTACGACGCCGCGAAGTCGGGCCGGCAAAGCCCTCGTAGCTCCTCGTCACCAAGTGGCTCTCGATTTGCTGTGCCGTATCCAGCGCGACGCCTACGACGATGAGCAGCGAGGTGCCACCGTAGTAAAACGGCACGTTGAACTTGGTCTGCAAGAAGGTCGGCAGCACACAGACCGCGGAGATGTACCAAGCACCGGCGAAGGTCAGGCGAGTAAGGATGAACTCGATGTACTCGGCTGTCCGCTTGCCTGGGCGAATCCCCGGGATCGACGCGTTTTGTTTTTTCAGGTTGTCGGCGACATCGACCGGATTGAACTGCAACGCCGTGTAGAAGAACGTGAAGAAGATGTTGAGCGCGACGTAGACGGTGATGTACAGCCAGCCGTCGTAACGCAGGGCCGCGGCCATCGACTGCAAGTATGTATTGGAGGTCATACTTGCGATCTGGTTGGGGAACATCAGGATCGAGCTGGCGAAGATCGGTGGGATAACGCCGGCGCTGTTGATCCGCAGGGGCAGGTAGTTTGCCGAGCCGCCGAACATCTGGCGGCCGACCACACGTTTGGCGTACTGCACACGGATCCTGCGTTGGCCGCGTTCCATGACCACCACGAAGGCAATCACCGCAATCACCAAAATCAACAACAGGGTCAACTGCAGCGGTCCGAAGTTCTCGGGGTCGTCCTGGACCTTATTCCACAGCTGGTAGAGCGCACCTGGCAAGTCGGCAATGATGCCGGCGAAGATCAGCAATGAGATACCGTTGCCGATCCCCTTTTCGGTGATCTGTTCGCCGAGCCACATTAGGAAGCATGTACCTGCAACCAATGTTAGGACGGTCATCAACTCAAACGGCAAGCCGGGGTCGAGCACCAGGCGTTGGCCGCCGGCGTTTTGCGCCTCGAGCCAGGTGGCCATAAAGTAGCCCTGGATGGCAGCTAGGCCCACGGTGCCGTAACGGCTGTACTGGTTGATCTTGCGCCGGCCGCTTTCGCCTTCTTTACTGAGCTGCTCGAGCCGCGGAATCACGGCGGTCATCAGCTGCATAATGATGCTCGCGCTGATGTACGGCATGATGCCGAGGGCAAACACCGAGACGTTTGTCAGGGCGCCGCCGGTGAACATGTTGAGGTAGCCCAAAAACCCGCCGGCACCTTGGTTGACGATGTCCTCCATCACGGTGCGGTCGACACCGGGACAGGCGACAAAAACGCCAAACCGATAGATGGCGAGCATCATCAGGGTGTAAAGCACCCGGTTGCGCAGCTCGGGAAGTTTAAAAATGTTGAGTATGACGCCCATCGGTCCCTACACAGCTTGCCTGCCCATGCGACGTGTCTGACGGGCCAATAGGGGCCCGTCGCGTCGGCTAGGTTGCAGCCGAAGGTTGGTGATTTGCCCGGTTGTACCGCAAGCTGACGCTGTCGTCGGCTGCTCGCCGGAGATATTTCGCACTGTTTGGCCCAGTATGCCGTGTCTCGACGTTGCAACGAGGCCGCCAGCCCCGGGTTTACGCGTGCCTATCGTTGAAAAATTGCAGGTTTGTGCCGGAACCCACGGTCGCGACAAAGCCATGGCACCTTTCGGTGTCATGACTTCAGTGTGCGTGAAAAAACGCTTGAACCCAGTCGGGGCGAGTGTCGCGTCACCTCGGTTCCAACCGAGATCCACAGTTGCTGTGGGGCGCGAATGCGAAGCACGCTCAGGAGTTCCGTGCATTGGCAAGTCGCGGCCGAAACTTTGGTGACTGGAGGTCTAGCCCTCGCTGGCTTCAGCCTCGGCCGGCTTGTGCACCGGGGTCAGCTCGACTTTTCCGCCGGCTGCCTCAACCTTGGCTCGGGCGGAGGCGCTGATCCGATGAACCCGGATCGTGAGCGCTGTGGTGAGCTCACCGGTGGCCAGCAACTTGATGATCGTCGCCTTTTTGGGGACCAGGCCCTTTTCGTGCAGCGACTCGGGGGTGACTTCTTCGCCGGCTTTGTAGGCGCCCTCGAGGCGACCGACATTGATGCCGTGCACCTCGACGCGGTGGATGTTGATAAACCCGCGCTTGGGGACCCGTTGCCAGATCGGAAGTTGGCCACCCTCGAACCATGCGGGCATCGAGTTGTTGCGGGCCATCTGACCCTTTTGACCGCGGGTTGAGGTTTTGCCGCGCCGCGAGCCAATACCGCGACCGACGCGTTTGCGACGGCGCCGGGCACCTGCGGGGGGCTGGAGAGTTTCGAGTGTCGTACCCATTTCGATGTCTTTCGTAGGGGCAGGAAGCTTACAGAAAACGGCGCCCAGGAGCTAAGACCGCCTGGACGCTGTGGACTAGCAGGTTTAGGCGTCGGCCGGCTCGACCGCGACCAAGTGCTGAACCTTGCGGATCATGCCGCGGATGGCGGGCGTGTCCTCGAGCACCTTGGAGTGATTGAGGCGGCGCAGGCCCAACCCACGCACGGTGTCCTTTTGCGACTTGGTGCGATCGATCGGGCTGCGCACCAGCGTGACCTTGAGTTTGAGAGCCATCTTTTTACTCCTGAATCTCGGCCAGCGGGAGGCCGCGACGGCGGGCCACACTCTCGGGCGAGCGCAGGTTTTTGAGCGCGTCGACCGTGGCGTGGATGACGTTTTGCGGGTTGTTGGTGCCGATGCACTTGCTGAGGATGTCGTGGATCCCGGCGCACTCGACAACGGCGCGGACGGGGCCACCGGCGATAACACCGGTACCGGCGGAGGCCGGGCGCAGCAAAACTTCGCCAGCTCCGTGGATCCCCAAGACCTCATGCGGGATGGTGGTTCCCGACAGCGGCACCTGGAACAGGTTTTTGCGGGCGAGGTCGTTGGCCTTGCGGATGGCCTCGGGGACCTCCTTGGCCTTGCCGTAGCCGACACCAACCCAGCCACGCTCGTTGCCGACGACAACGAGGGCACTAAAGCTGAAGCGACGGCCGCCCTTGACGACCTTGGCAACGCGGTTGATGTAGACGACGCGGTCGACTAGATCGCCAAGTGATTCAATATCGATCATCGGAGGTTCTCCAACCTAGAATTTGAGCCCACCCTCGCGGGCTCCGTCGGCGAGCGCCTTGATACGCCCGTGGTAGATGTAACCGTTGCGGTCGAACACAACCTTGTCGATGCCCTGTGCCAAGCAGGCCTTGGCGATGGTCTCGCCGACCAACCGGGCCTTGTCGACCTTCTTGCCGTCTTGCCCACGCACATCTTTGATGAGTGTGGAGGCGGAGGCCAGCGACACCGAACGGTTGTCGTCGATGACCTGGGCGTAGATGTGTTTGGTGCTGCGGAAAACGGTGAGTCGGGGACGCTCGGCAGAACCGGAGATACGGACTCGAATTCCGCGTTTGCGCCGCAGACGGACCAGCTGTTTGTCGTGAGCCATGATGATTTGCTCCGCGCTCGCTACTTCTTGCCGCGAGCCTTGCCTTCTTTGCGGATGATGGTTTCGCCTTGGTAGCGGATCCCCTTGCCCTTGTAGGGCTCGGGCGGACGCCAGCGGCGGATATCGGCGGCGACCTGACCAAGCAGCGCTTTGTCGGCCGAGGCCAGGGTCAACGTGCGGCCGTCTTTCGAGACCGAAGCGGTGACCGCCTTGGGAAGGTCGACACTCACCGGGTGGCTAAAGCCGAGGTTGAGGTCGATCTTTTGGCCCTTGACGGCGGCACGGTAACCGACACCGACGATTTCGAGGACCTTGGTAAACCCGGTGGAGCAACCGGTGACCATGTTGGCCGTCATGGCGCGGGCCATGCCGTGCATCGACTTGGTCGGCCGATCTTCGCTGCTGCGGGAAAAGGTGATTGTGTCGCCCTTGACCTCAAAGTTGATGATTGCAGGCACATCAAAACTGAGGTCGCCCTTGGGGCCTTTGACGGCGATGGTCTGACCCTTGACGGAGACCTTCACCCCCTTGGGGACGGTAACTGGCGCATTTCCAATACGGGACATCGGTAAAGCTCCTTTGGGCTACCAAACGCTGCAGATCAGCTCGCCGCCAACCCCGTTTTTACGGGCAGCCCGGTCCGTCATGACGCCACGCGAGGTGGAGACGATCAGGATACCTAAGCCGTTGCGGACCTTGGGGATATCGTTGCTACGGGCGTAGCGACGTTGACCCGGGGTGCTGATGCGCTTGAGGCCTTCGATGGCGTTTGCTTCGCCATCCCATTTGAGAATAACTTCGAGCTCACCTTGGCGTTGTTCGACGCCGTCGGTCCAAGACCACTCGCGGATGTAACCCTCTTGTTTGAGGATTGCTGCGATGTGGCGCTTCATTTTGGAGCCCGGGATTTTGACACTCGGATGCTGGGCACGGACCGCATTGCGGATCCGGGTGAGCATATCGGAGATGGGATCGGTCATGGACATGAGAACAAAGCCTCCATCTATGCGCGCCGGAAGGGCATTCCCAGCTGCTCGAGGAGTGCACGCCCCTCGTCGTCGGTGTTGGCGGAAGTGTGGATGCAGATGTTCATCCCCGGAACCTTGTCGAGTTTTTCGATATCGACTTCAGGGAAGATCAGGACCTCGCGGATACCCAGGGTGTAGTTGCCACGGCCGTCGAAGGCTTTGCGGCTAACCCCGCGAAAGTCGCGAGTACGAGGGAGAGCAATCGACAGTAGGCGCTCCAAAAACTCCCACATACGCTCGCTGCGAAGTGTGACCATGCAACCGATTTTCATCCCCTCGCGGAGCTTGAAGGTTGCAATCGAGTTTTTGGCGCGGGTCACCACCGGGCGTTGACCGGTGATGTTTCCGAGGCACTCAAACGCCTGCTCTAGGAGCTTAGGAGTTTTGATTGCCTCGCCCAGGCCGATGTTTAAAACGACTTTCTCGATCCGCGGAACCTGGTACTGATTTTTGTACCCGAACTGCTTCTTGAGGGCCGGACGGGCGACCTCCTGGTAGCGCTTGCGCAACCGGGGTTCGTAGTCGGCGGGGCGGTTGATTGGTTCCTCCATGACGCGGGGGAACCGAAACCCGTAGCCGGCTTTGTCCTTCTTCTTTTTGGTGGCTTGACCACCACGTGCTGCCTTGGCCATCTGGGATATCCGTGGGTGAGAAGATTACTTGTCGATCTGCTGGCCGGACTTGACCGCGATGCGGACCTTGCGGCCGCCTTCGAGGGTCAGCATGCGAACCCGGGTGGGATCGCCGGTTTCGGGATCGACTAACATGACGTTGGAGAGGTGAATCGGCGCTTCGCGCCGGACAATGCCGCCCTGTGGTTGGGTACGGCTGGGCTTGACGTGCTTGGTGATCACGTTGACACCCTTGATTACGACCTTGTCGGCCTTGGGCAGGACTTTGAGCACCGTGCCACGGCGCCCTTTCTCCTTGCCGGCAATGACCACGACTTCGTCGTCTTTACGTACGCGGGCCATTACAAAACCTCCGGGGCAAGCGAGATGATCTTGCCGTAGTTCTTTTGGCGGAGCTCGCGGGCGACTGGGCCGAAGATACGGGAGCCGACCGGTTGCTTTTGGTTGTCGATGAGCACCGCGCTGTTGGTGTCGAAGCGGATAAGGCTTCCGTCGGGGCGACGCACACCCTTGCGGGTGCGGACGATGACGGCCTTCATCACCGAGCCCTTTTTGACCTTGCTGTTGGGCAGGGCCTCGCGGACCGAGACGACGACGATGTCACCGATGGAAGCGTAGCGCCGCTTGGAGCCACCGAGCACCTTGATACAAAAGAGCTTGCGGGCGCCCGAGTTGTCGGCGACGTCGAGGACTGATTGGACCTGGATCATACGATTGCAGCCCTTTCTACGACCAGTTGCAGTCGCCAGCGTTTGTCGCGGGAGAGCGGACGGCTCGCCACGATTTTGACGGTGTCACCGAGTTTGGCGGTGTTTTGCTCGTCGTGGGCTTTGTAGCGAAGACGTTCGTTGACGTATTTGCGGTACCGCGGGTGACGGTAGCGGCGACGGACCTGGACCACGATGGTCTTGTCCATCTTGTCCGAGACCACGATCCCCTGGAGCACCCGACGGTGGCGGCGGTTTTCGCCTTGTGTTTCCTTGGTGTCGTTCACGACTTGGCCTCCTCGGCGTCGGTCAAGCCGCGCGAGCGCTCGGCTTGAATGGTCTTGATGCGGGCGATGTCGCGGCGGGTTGCCGAGAACAGTTGGTTGTTGTTGGCACGCTGGGTCGCTTTGGCGATTTCCAGGCGGACCAGACGGTCGCGCAACTCTTTTTCGAGTTCGGCCAGCTCCGCATCACTGCGCTCACGGATTTCTGAAACCTTCATAGCGCGCTGTCCCTTGTGATGAAGCGGGTTTTGATCGGGAGTTTGTGATGGGCACGAAGCATGGCCTCACGGGCCAGTTCCTCGGGCACGCCCTCGATCTCGTAGAGCACGCGACCCGGGCGGACGACGGCAACCCAGTAGTCTGGGGCACCTTTACCCTTACCCATGCGGGTTTCGGCCGGTTTTCTGGAGATCGGTTTGTCCGGGAAAATCCGGATGTACAACTTGCCACCACGTTTGACGTGACGGTTGATGGCGATACGAGCCGCCTCGATTTGGCGGGCCGTGAGCCAGCCGCACTCGACCGCCTGGAGGCCGAAGTCGCCAAAGCTAACTTCGGTACCGCCCTTGGCGCGGCCTTTCATGCGGCCCTTTTGGACCTTGCGGTATTTAACTCTGGAGGGAGAAAGCATGTCGAATCTCCGTTAGCCGCGTTGCGGCCGGGGAAAGCGGGGATCGTTTTGCTGGCTGCGGACGCCGTAAACCTCGCCCTTGAAAATCCAGCACTTGACGCCGATCCGACCGGAGGTCGTGCGGGCCTCGGCGAACCCGTAATCGATGTCGGCACGCAGGGTGTGAAGCGGCACGCGACCAGCGCGATACTTCTCTTTGCGACCCATCTCGCTGCCGCTGAGACGACCGGCCGCAGCGACGCGGACGCCCTTGGCACCGAACTTCATCGCGGTTTGCATCGCCCGCTTGAGGGCGCGGCGGAACGCGATACGACGCTCCAACTGTTGGCAGATGTTCTCGGCCACGAGTTGGGCATTGACCTCGGCCTTGCGCACCTCTTGGATGTTGAGGAACACCTCGGAGCCGGTCATTTTGGAGACGTCTTTTTTGAGCGCCTCGACGCCGGCGCCACGCTTGCCGATGATGATGCCGGGGCGGGCCGAGAAGATGTTGATCTTCAGCTTGTTGGCGGCCCGCTCCATGGTGATCTCGGCGATCGAAGCGTTGTACAGGCGCTTTTTGAGGTAGCGACGGAGTTTGAGGTCCTCGTGCAGCCACTGGCGATAGCGTGCCTGCTCGAACCACTTCGAGTTCCAGGTTTTGATAACCCCGACGCGAAACCCGATTGGATGTGTTTTTTGACCCATCTAGTTCACTACCTTCTGCGAAATCTCGAGGACGATGTGGCTGGTCTTTTTCTCGACCCGGGTGGCACGACCCTGGGCGCGCGGACGCCAGCGCTTGAGTTTGGGGCCCTGGTCGACCATCACCTTGGAGACGAAGAGCTGGTCGACATCGACGTCGCCCTTGTCCTCGGCATTGGCCACGGCCGAGACCAGGAGTTTGAAGAACATCGGCGCGCCGGCCTTGTGGAGGAAGCGCAGGCTGTTGATCGCCGCGGTGACGTCCTTGTTGCGAATCAGATTGGCGATGATGCGAGCTTTCCGCGGCGTGATCCGGGCGTAGCTCAATCGTGCGGTTGCAGTAGCCATGATGGTTCCTACCTACCTTTGCGCTTGCGGTCGCCACTGTGGCCACGGAAGGTCCGGGTCGGGGCGAACTCCCCAAACTTGTGACCGACCATGTTCTCGGTGACGAACAGCGGAATGAACTTGTTGCCGTTGTGGACCATCACGTTGGCGCCGACGAAGTTCGGGAGAATCGTCGAGCGACGCGACCAGGTTTTGATGACCTTGCGGCCCCCTTCTTTGATCGCTGTCTCGATCTTGTGAGCGAGATGTGCGTCGACAAACGGGCCTTTTTTTACTGAACGAGGCATGCGTTAGACTCCCCTACTTCTTCCTGCGGGAGACGATGTAGAAATCGGTGCGTTTGTTGCTGCGGGTGCGGTAGCCCTTGGTCGGCTTGCCCCACGGAGTGACGGGGTTACGACCGCCTGAGGTACGACCCTCACCACCACCCATCGGGTGATCGACGGGGTTCATCACCACGCCGCGGTTGTGCGGGCGACGGCCGAGCCAGCGCTGACGGCCAGCTTTGCCGATGTCGACGCGACCGTGCTCGGAGTTGCTGAGCACTCCGACGGTGGCGCGACAGTTGACGTGGACACGGCGGACCTCGCCGGAGGGCAAGCGGACCTGGGCCCAGCTGCCGTCGCGGGCCATCAGCCGGGCGCTGCCACCCGCGGTGCGGATGAGCTGCCCGCCCTTGCCAATCTTGATCTCGAGGTTGTGAAGCAACGTACCCGAGGGGATGGCTTTGAGCGGCAGGCTGTTGCCGGGCTTGATGTCGGCCTTGGCCGAGCTGATGATTGTATCACCAACTTTCAGGCCGTTGGGCGCGAGGATGTAGCGCTTTTCACCGTCGGCGTAGTTGATCAGGGCGATCAATGCGGTGCGGTTGGGGTCGTACTCGATCGAGGCGACCTTGCCGGGCACGCCGTACTTGTCGCGCTTGAAGTCGATCTTGCGATAGCGGCGCTTGTGGCCACCGCCGCGAAAGCGCGAGGTGATCCGACCGTTGTTGTTGCGACCGGCGGGGTTGTGGACGTGCTCGACCAGCGGGCGGTGCGGCTTTTGCTTGGTGACCGACTCCCGCTTGTTGGTCGACATGTTCCGCCGACCGGGCGACGTCGGTTTGAAGACCTTGATACTCATCTTCTACTGTGTCCCCTCTGCGCCGTAGAAGTCGATGCTGTCGCCCGGGTGAACGGTGACGACGGCTTTCTTCCAAAAGCGCTTGCGGCCGTAGTACTTGCCGACGCGGCGGACATCACCGCGGACGACCATGGTGCGGACTTTTTGCACCCGCACGCCAAACACCATCTCGACAGCCTTGCGGATCTCGATTTTGTTGGCGTCGCGCAGCACCTCGAACGCGTACTGGTTGTCGGAGCCCTGAAGGTCGGACGCCTTTTCGGTGATAACCGGACGGACGATGATTTGTTGCGGGGTCATGCTTCACCACCCTTTTGCGCCTTGGGGGCGCTCTTGGAGAGGCGCTCTTCGACCGCGCGCAGCGAAGCCTCGGAGATGACCAGCTTGGGGTAGCGCATGATGTCGTAGACGTTCATGCCCCGGACATCGAGGAAGCTTGCACGTGCAAGGTTGCGAACGCTGAGCTTGATGTTCTTGTTGTCACCGCTGTCGACCACGAGTGCTTTGGAAGCTTCGAGTTTGTCGAGAGCGGCGGCCATCAACTTGGTCTTGACTTCGGGGAGCCCGAGGTCGCGGACGACGAGGAGGTTGCCCTCTTTGGCCCGCAGGCTGAGGACCGAGCGCAGGGCACCGGCCATCACCTTTTTGTTGATGTTGAATGCGTAGGAGCGAGGACGCGGGCCGTGGACCTGGCCACCGCCGCGGAAGATGTTGACGCGGCGGGTACCGTGACGCGCATTGCCGGTGCCCTTTTGCTTGAACATCTTGGCGGTCGTGGCCCGGATTTCCCCGCGCTCTTTGGTCTTTGCGTTCCCGCCGCGGCGAGCTGCGCGCTGGTAGCGAACAACTTCCCACAGCAGGTGTTCTTTGACCTCAGAGGCGAACACGCTGTCGGCGACTTCGATCTCGCCGAGGCTCGCACCTTCGAGGTTGATGACGTTGAGCTTTGCCATGGCTAAAAACTTCTGGGCTTAGGTCTTGATCTCGACATCGACACCGGCGGACAAGTCGAGCTTCATGAGCGCATCAAGGGTTTGCTTGTTGGGCTCAAGGATGTCGAGAAGGCGCTTGTGCGTGCGGATCTCAAATTGCTCGCGGGACTTCTTGTCGATGAAGGGACCGCGGAGCACGGTGTACTTGTTGATCTTGGTCGGCAGTGGAATCGGACCCGCGACGGTTGCACCCGTGCGGCGGGCCGTTTCGGCGATCTCACTGGCCGATTGATCGAGCAGCTTGTGATCGAAGGCCTTGAGCCGAATTCGAATCTTGAGGTTGTCCACGTTGATTCCTGCTTATTCAAGGATTTTGGTGACGATGCCGGCACCGACGGTGCGGCCACCTTCACGGATGGCGAACTTCAGACCCTCTTCGCACGCGATCGTGCTCAGAAGTTCCACGCCCAGTGCCACGTTGTCCCCGGGCATCACCATCTCGGTGCCCTCGGGCAACAGAACCGAACCTGTCACGTCTGTCGTCCGGAAGTAGAACTGCGGCCGGTATCCCTTGAAGAAAGGTGTGTGGCGTCCGCCCTCTTCCTTCTTCAGCACGTATACCTGTGCCTCGAACTTCGTGTGCGGGTTGATCGACTTCGGCACGCACAGCACCTGGCCGCGCTCGACCTGGTCGCGCTTGATGCCGCGGATCAGCACGCCGACGTTGTCCCCTGCTTGCCCTTGGTCGAGCAGCTTGCGGAACATCTCCACGCCCGTGACCGTGGTCTTTTGCGTCTCGCGGATACCCACGATCTCGACCTCGTCACCAACTTTGACAATCCCGCGCTCGATACGACCGGTGACAACCGTGCCACGACCCGAAATCGTGAACACGTCCTCGATCGGCATCAGGTACGGCTTGTCCAGGTCGCGCTCCGGCTCCGGAATGAAGCTGTCGCAGGCTTCCATCAACTCGAAGATGCACTTCGCTTCGTCCGACTCCCACGAGTCCGACTCCAGTGCCTTCAACGCGCTGCCTTGGATGATCGGCGTGTTGTCGCCGTCGAACTCGTACTTCGTCAGCAGCTCGCGCAGCTCGAAGTCCACAAGCTCAATCATCTCGGCGTCTTCTTCGTCGAGCTGGTCAACCTTGTTCAGGAACACCACGATCGCCGGGATACCCACCTGACGGCCGAGCAGGATGTGCTCGCGCGTCTGCGGCATCGGGCCGTCCGGGGCACTCACCACCAGGATCGCGCCGTCCATCTGCGCCGCGCCGGTGATCATGTTCTTGATGTAGTCGGCGTGGCCCGGGCAGTCGACGTGGGCGTAGTGACGCTTCTCAGAGTTGTACTCCACGTGCGCCGTCGAGATCGTGATCCCGCGCTCTCGCTCCTCCGGTGCCTTGTCGATCTTGTCGAAGTCGACTTTTTCGGCCCAGCCGCGCTGACCCAACACCTTTGTGATCGCCGCCGTCAGCGTCGTCTTCCCATGGTCCACGTGTCCGATCGTTCCGATGTTCACGTGGGGCTTGTCCCGTACGAACTTTTCCTTCGACATGGCGGATCTCTTTTCTCTTATCGCTTGCTTTGGGTGAAACTTTTGGCGTGAGAGCCGGGCGGGTTGGAGCTGGATGCTTAGTAGCCCCGTACCCTTTGAACGAGTTCTTGTTGCAGTGAGGTCGGTACTTCGGCGTACTGGCCGAACTGCATGCTGTAGTTGGCGCGGCCCTGGGTCGCTGAGCGAAGGGCGGTAGCATATCCAACCATTTCTGCCAAGGGCACAACAGCAGTGATCACTTGGAAGTTTTCCCTCGGATCCATGCCCTGGACACGGCCGCGACGGCCGTTGAGATCGGAGACAACTGCTCCGGTAAAGTCTTCGGGGACCACAACTTCAACCTCCATAAGAGGCTCCAAAAGCTGGGCTCCGGCCTGTTCGAGGGCTTCCATCATCCCCATGGTGGCTGCGGCCCGGAAGCTCGCCGCCGAGGAGTCGCCCTCGTCGTAGGTGGCATCTGTGAGCTTGACCCCGACGTCGACCACTGGATAACCGAGGATCGGCCCCCGTGTCTGTGCATCTGTCACGCCCTCGGCGACGGCCTCGATCATCTCTTTGAGGAGGATCGGCTTGCCATCTTTACCCTCGGGAAGGGTGCACTCAAAGGCACTGCCCTCGCCTCGCTCCCGCGGCACCAACTCGAGTGTGACCTTGGCGTATTGGCGTTTGCCGCCGATCTCGCGGTCGTACTCGATGGTCTTGGTCAACGGTGCCGCGATCGTCTCGCGAAACGCGACCTGGGGCCGACCGACATTGGCGGCCACCTTATACTCACGCAGGATCCGCTCGACGATCACCTCTAAGTGGAGCTCGCCCATCCCACCGACCAGGGTTTGTCCCGAGTCGGCGTCGACGCGGACGGTCAGCGAGGGATCTTCGCGTTGAAGCTTTTCGAGGGCCTCGTTGAGGCTCGACTCGTCGGCTGTCTTCTTGGGTTCGATGGCCCGGAAGATCACCGGCTCGGGAATCGTGAGCCCCATCAGAGTAACGTGCTCTTTGTCCTTGGCACCGATCAGGGTGTCGCCGGTGGTGGAGAGCTTGAGCCCGACGGCGGCGGCGATGTTGCCGGCACCGACCTCGGGGATCTCGGTGGTCTTGTTGGCGTGTATTTGCAACAAGCGATTGACCCGCTCGCGCTTGCCTAGGCGGACGTTGTAGATCGCATCCTTGGCCTTGAGCACACCGGAGTAGACGCGGAAGAACACCAGGGGCCCGCGGTGGGGGTCGTGGTTGACCTTGAACGCGAGGGCCAAAAGCGGCTCATCGTCGCTCGGTGCACGTGCAACTTGTTTGCCGTCTTTGATCCGCTCGGCCGTGGTCGGCGGCAAATCCAGTGGCGACGGCAGATAATCGATGACGGCGTCGAGGACCGGCTGCACGCCCTTGTTGCGCAGCGAAGAGCCACACAACACCACAACGCCCTTATTGGCCAGGGTGGCACGACGCATCGCTGCCCGCAGTTGCTCGGTCGAGACATCCTCGCCTTCGAGGTAGAGATTTTCGATCTCCGAATCGACCTCGCCAACCGCCTCAACGAGGGCCTCGCGGGCGATCATCGCATCGTCAAACTGGGCGTGATCCTCGGTCAGCGGGGCGCGAATGACTTCTTCACCCTTTTCGCCGGCCCAGTGGATCGTCTCCATGGTCAGCAGGTCGATCACGCCTTCAAAGTCGCCTTCGAGGCCGATCGGCAGCTGGGCGACCATTGTATGTGCACCCAGACGCTCGCCGAGCATCTCGACCGTGCGTGTCAGCGTGGCGCCGACCCGGTCCATCTTGTTGACAAACGCAACCCGTGGGACGTGGTAGCGGTTGGCCTGGCGCCACACAGTTTCGGACTGCGGCTCAACCCCGGCGACCGCATCAAACACGGCCACGGCACCGTCGAGCACACGCAGGGCACGCTCGACCTCAATGGTGAAGTCGACGTGTCCGGGGGTATCGATCAGGTTGATTCGATGCTCGCGCCAAAAACACGTGGTCGCAGCCGAGGTAATCGTGATCCCCCGCTCCTGCTCCTGCTCCATGTAGTCCATGACAGCGGCGCCGTCGTGCACTTCACCGATGCGATGTGAAACACCGGTGTAGTACAGGATTCGCTCGGTCGTCGTGGTCTTCCCGGCATCGATGTGGGCCATGATGCCGATATCCCGCGTCGAAGCGATATTTGGCGAGGGTTGCATGGGTCTGAAGCACAACTTGAGGGCCGCTGGACCGGCCATCCAGCTCCAGAGGGGAGTGGGTGTGGTCGGTCAGAGGCCCATCGAATCCGGGAGCGAGGCACAGTGTGTGCAAAGCCCTCGCGGAACGATCGAATGTCAAGTTTGGAAAGGAGTGTTGGGTGGGAATCTCCCGGTGGGTTACCAGCGGTAGTGGGCGAAGGCCTTGTTGGCCTCGGCCATTTTGTGAATGTCTTCGCGTTTTTTGACGGCGCCGCCGCGGTTGTTGCTCGCGTCGAGCATCTCGGCTGCGAGGCGCTCACGCATGGTTTTTTCGGGGCGCTTGCGGGCGGTACCGATGAGCCAGCGGTAAGCGAGAGCTTGGCTGCGCTCGGGACGAACTTCGACGGGCACCTGGTAGTTGGAACCACCGACGCGGCGCGAGCGAACTTCGAGACGCGGCTTGACGTTGGCCACGGCCTTCTCGAACACCTTGATCGGGTCGTCCTTGGTGATTTCGGAAATGATGTCGAAGGCACCGAAGACGATCTTTTCGGCGACCGACTTCTTGCCGTCGTTCATGATGCCGCAGATGAACTGGTGGATGCAGCGATTGACGTCCGCCGGATGGTCCGTGTAGCGGATGTTGAGCTGCGGCCGACTTTTGCGATTGGCAGTTTTACGGGACATGGCTTAGGTCTCTTGCGTTACTTCGGCCGTTTGGTGCCGTATTTCGAGCGACGCTGGCGGCGGTTTGCAACGCCGATGGTGTCGAGGGTGCCGCGGACCACGTGGTAGCGAACACCGGGAAGGTCTTTGACACGACCACCGCGGATCAGCACCATCGAGTGCTCTTGGAGGTTGTGGCCTTCACCCGGGATGTAGGTCGTAACCTCCATGCCGTTGGTCAGGCGAACACGGGCGACCTTGCGCAGGGCCGAGTTCGGCTTTTTCGGGGTGGAGGTGTAGACACGCACACAGACACCGCGCTTTTGCGGGCAGCCGCGAAGTGCGGGGGCGGTCCCCTTTTTGATTTGGCGAACGCGTCCTTTTCGGACGAGCTGATTGATCGTCGGCATGGCTTTTGTGTCCCCGCTTTGTAGGGGAAGTTAGCGATTTCCCCTGCGGGGGTTTTGCCGTTCCCGAGAATCCGGAAATGGCAGGAGTTTGGCCCCGATCGGGGTGACCGGGGGGGTGTTTATATAGATGGACTGTTTTCAGATCAAGGCGCGCACGCGGGCGGCGAACGCCTGTCAATGATCTTCTTCTCACACACTTGGCGATTACTCGCCGGCGGCCTCCCGGTCGATGGCCCGACGGGCCATTGGATCGCGGGTGAGGTCGGTCTGCGTTTGATCGTCAGATTCGACATGGAGCCGGTCGTACATCGACAAGCCGGTACCCGCCGGAATCAGGCGACCCATGATGACGTTCTCCTTGAGTCCGCGCAGGAAGTCGATCTTCCCTTGCAGCGCCGCCTCGGTCAGCACCTTGGTGGTCTCCTGGAACGACGACGCCGAGATGAACGACTCCGTCGACAGCGAGGCCTTGGTGATCCCCAAAAGCAGCGCCTTACCCGTGGCAGGCGTACCACCGAGAGACATCACACGCTGGTTCTCTTGGCGGAAGATCTGACGTTCGACGTGGTCGTCGGCCAGGAAGTTGGTGTCACCGGGGTCGGTGATTTTTACCCGGCGCAGCATCTGACGCACGATCGTCTCGATGTGCTTGTCGTTGATCTTCACGCCCTGGAGGCGATAGACCTCTTGGATTTCGTCGAGTAGGTAGCTCGCCAGGGCCTTCTCCCCCATCACCGCAAGGATGTCGTGGGGATTGGCCGGACCGTCGAGCAACTTCTCGCCGGCACGCACGCGGTCGCCTTCGCGGACCTGCATGTGGCGAACCTTGGGCACCAAGTACTCCTTGGGGTCGCCGTGTTCGGGCGAGATGATCACCCGGCGTTTTTGGGCCTTGTCCTTACCGAACGAGACGATGCCGTCGATCTCGGTGATGATCGCGTGGTCCTTCGGCGTGCGGGCCTCGAACAACTCGACCACGCGGGGCAGACCACCGGTGATGTCCTTGGTTTTGGTGGTTTCACGCGGCAGCTTGGCGATGACGTCACCGGCCTTGACCTGGTCGCCCTCGCTCAAGTTGAACGAAGCGTTGACCGGCAAGAAGTAGCGGGCCTCGCGTTTGCCGTTGTGAATCATGACCGGCTCGCCGTGCTCATCCTTGATGACAAACCGCGGACGGGCATCGGCATCGCGGCTCTCCTGGATGACCATGCTCGAGTGGTTGGTGAGCTCATCGACGGTCACCCGCATGGTGACGCCCTCAATGATGTCGCCGTACTCGATCGTACCGGTTGCCTCGGTGATGATCGGAATGGTGAACGGGTCCCACTCGCTGATCATCTGGCCGGGAGCCACGGTGGCACCTTCTTTGACCAGCAACTTGGCACCGTAGACGAGGTCGTAACGCTCGCGGGTCCGGCCCTTTTCGTCGAGGATCAACAGTTGGGCGTGGCGGTTCATGACGATCGCGTGGTCGCCACGGTCGACCATCTCGATGTCCTCGAGTTGGACCTTGCCGCCAAAGCGCGTCTCGAGGGTGCTTTGCTCGGTCTGAATGCTACCGACACCACCGATGTGGAAGGTACGCATGGTCAGCTGGGTACCGGGCTCGCCGATCGACTGGGCGGCGATGATGCCGACGGCCTCGCCGATGTCGACCAGATTACCGCGGGCCAGGTCGCGGCCGTAGCAGCGACTGCAGATGCCACGCATGGCCTCGCAGGTGAGGACCGAACGGATTTTGACCGTTTGGATCCCCGACTCCTCGATCGCGATGCACTTGTCCTCGTCGATCTCGTCGCCCTCTTCGACCAGGATTTCGTCGGTGCCCGGGCGGTAGACGGCTTCGAGTGCGACACGACCCAAGATCCGGTCGCCCAGGCGCTCGATGATTTCGCCGGCTTCGACCAGGGCCGAAATCTCGAGCCCCTGGATGGTCCCGCAGTCGAACTCGGTGATGACTGCCTCTTGGGCCACATCGACCAAGCGGCGGGTCAGGTACCCCGAGTTGGCGGTTTTGAGGGCCGTATCGGCCAGACCTTTACGGGCACCGTGGGTTGAGATGAAGTACTGCTGCACCGTCAACCCCTCGCGGAAGTTGGTGGTGATCGGTGCTTCGATGATCTCACCCGACGGCTTGGCCATCAGGCCGCGCATACCGGCCAGCTGCCGCATCTGCTGACGCGAACCACGGGCGCCGGAGTCGGCCATGATGTAGATCGAGTTGAACGACGGGCACTCAACAGTCTCACCCTTGTCGTTGGACAGCTTATCCTTGGAAATGCCGTCCATCATTGCATTTGCAATTTGTTCGGAGACATTGGCCCAGATATCGATGACCTTGTTGTAGCGCTCGCCCGAGGTGATGAGACCGTCGGCGTACTGGGCCGAGATCCGCTTGACTTCGGTGGTCGCCGACGACAGCAGCTTTTTCTTGGAGTCCGGGATGACCATGTCATCCATGCAGATCGAAATCCCGGCTTTGGTCGCCTCGGTGTACCCGGTGCTGCGCAGGTAGTCGGCCATCAGCACGGTGGCCTTTTGCCCGCACAGGCGGTAGCAGGTGTCGATCAGCGCGTTGAGCTGCTTTTTGCCGAGGGCCTGGTTGACCATCTCAAACGGAATCTTGTTGGGGATTCCGCCCTCATAAAGCAGCACGCGGCCGGCGGTGGTCTCGACCAGTGGTTGGCCGGCATCGAGACGCACGCGGATCTTGGATTGCAGGCTCAAGACACCGTGGTCGTAGGCCATCCGCACCTCGTGCGGCGAACCGTAGTGACCCACCAAAAAGCCGTCGGCGGCCGGGTCTTTGTTGGCCTCGCCGCGGGCGAACGGACGCTCGCGGGTCATGTAGTAAAGACCCAAGACGATGTCCTGCGAAGGCACGATGATCGGACGACCGTGCGCCGGGCTGAGGATGTTGTTGGTCGACATCATCAGCACGCGGGCCTCCATTTGGGCCTCGATGCAAAGCGGCAGGTGAACCGCCATCTGGTCGCCGTCGAAGTCGGCGTTGAAGGCTGTACATACAAGCGGGTGCAGCTGGATCGCCTTACCCTCAATGAGTACCGGCTCAAACGCCTGGATGCCGAGGCGGTGAAGCGTGGGTGCGCGGTTGAGCAGCACCGGGTGCTCCTTGATGACCTCGTCTAGGATGTCCCAGACCTCGGAGGCCTCTTTTTCGACCATGCGCTTGGCGCTTTTGATGGTCGTAACCAAGCCGAGTGCCTCGAGCCGGTTGTAGATAAACGGCTTGAACAGCTCCAGGGCCATCTTCTTGGGGATGCCGACCTCGTGCAGGCGAAGCTCGGGGCCGACGACAATGACCGAACGGCCCGAGTAGTCGACGCGCTTGCCCAGGAGGTTTTGGCGAAACCGGCCCGACTTGCCGCGCAGCATGTCGGAGAGCGACTTGAGCGGACGCTTGTTGGGACCGGTGATCGTCTTGCCGCGACGACCGTTGTCGAACAACGCATCGACGGCCTCCTGCAGCATCCGCTTTTCGTTGCGGATGATGATCTCGGGGGCGGCGAGCTCTTGCAGACGCTTAAGCCGGTTGTTGCGGTTGATGACCCGGCGGTACAGATCGTTGAGGTCAGAGCTGGCAAACCGGCCACCGTCGAGCGGCACCAAGGGGCGCAGATCCGGGGGCAACACCGGAATCACCTCGAGCATCATCCACTCGGGCTTGTTGCCGCTGTTGCGGAAGGCCTCGACCACGCGCAGACGCTTGGCCGCCTTCTTGCGCTTGGCCTCACTCGTTGCAGTTGCAATTTCTGTCCGCAGCGAACGCGCCTCGACGATCGGATCGATCTTGGCGAGCAACTCCTTGATCGACTCGGCACCCATGCCGGCGACAAACGAACCCGGGCCGAGCTCGTCGATCAGCTGGTCGTAGCGCTCCTCACTCAAAAGCTCGCGCTCTTCAAGCCCCGAATCCTTGGGGTTGATGACGATGTAGCTCTCGCAGTACAGGACCTTCTCGAGCTTGGTCAGCGGGATGTCGAGGATGTTGCCGATCCGCGAGGGCAGGCTCTTGAGGAACCAGATGTGGGCGACCGGCGTGGCCAGGTCGATGTGCCCTGCCCGCTCGCGGCGGACCTTGGAGTGGATGACCTCAACGCCGCACTTTTCACACACGACGCCGCGGTGCTTCATCCGCTTGTACTTACCGCACAGGCACTCGTAGTCCTTGATTGGCCCGAAGATCTTGGCGCAAAACAGGCCGTCTTTTTCGGGCTTGAAGGTGCGGTAGTTGATCGTCTCGGGGTTTTTGACCTCACCGAACGAACGGTCGCGAATCACCTTGGGGGACGCGAGCCCGATCCGAAGTGCGTTGAAGTACGTCGACTCTTTGGGCTTTTCGAAGAAACTAAAAATGTCTCGCATGACGATTTTCTCCGGCTGTTCGGTCCCTTATTCGGCTGCCGACATGTGGTCGCGGGAGCCGCTGTAGGTTGGATCTTGGTTGGTGTCCACGAGCTCGACGTTGAGGCAAAGCGCCTGCAACTCCTTGAGCAACACGTTGAAGGATTCGGGCACGCCGGCCTGCATGACCGGTTGTCCCTTGACGATGGATTCGTACATCCGCATGCGCCCGACGACATCGTCGGACTTCACGGTCAGAAGTTCTTGGAGGGCAAACGCCGCACCGTAGGCTTCGAGTGCCCAGACTTCCATCTCACCCAAGCGCTGACCGCCGAACTGGGCCTTGCCACCGAGCGGCTGCTGGGTGACCAGCGAGTACGGGCCAATGCTGCGGGCGTGGATCTTGTCGTCCACCAAGTGGTGCAGCTTGAGCATGTACATGATGCCGACGGTGACATTCTCCTCGAACGCCTCGCCGGTACGGCCGTCGAGCAGGATCGCCTGGCCGCTGTCTGGCAACCCGGCCTTGCGCAGGGTGTGCTTGACCTCTTTTTCGAGGGCGCCGTCGAACACCGGCGTCGACATGTGGACGCCGCGGCGCAACTTGTCGGAAAACCGGATGATGTCGTCGTCGCTCAGCGAATCGACAAACTTCTGGGCCGTGCGCACCTCGTAGATCTTCTTGAGCTGGTTGCGCAGCACATCGGCCGAGTAATTTGTTTGCATATACCGGTTGATCTGCTTGCCCAACTCGTGGGCGGCCCAGCCAAGGTGGACCTCGAGGATCTGACCGACGTTCATCCGCGACGGCACGCCCAGCGGGTTGAGCACCAAGTCGACCGGGGTACCGTCTTCGAGGTACGGGAGGTCCTCGGTCGGCAGGATCCGGGAAATGACACCCTTGTTGCCGTGACGGCCGGCCATCTTGTCGCCGACTTGCATCTTGCGTTTGATGGCCACGTAGACCTTGACCATCTTGATGACGCCCGGGGGCAGCTCATCGCTCTTGGTCAACTTGGCGATCTTCTCGCGGTAGATGGTCTCGATCTCGTCGAGGTCTTTTTCGAGCCGGCGGCCGAGGGCTTCGACCAGCTCGGTGTCCTCAGCTGTCGTAAGAGACATCTGCGACCAGTACTTGCGCGGGATGTTGTTGAGCTGCTCTGCGGTGATCGTCACGCCGGCGTCGCAGATGACATCGCCGTCGTCGTTGACCAACTTGGCGGCGGTGATCTTGCCGAGCATCACGTCTTTCATCCGGCTTTGGTAGCCGTCGGACACGATGTTGACGTTGTCGTGGCGGTCTTGGATCAGCTTCTCGCGCTCGGCGTCTTCGATCTGCTGGGCGCGGCTGTCCTTGTCGACACCCTTGCGGGCAAACACGCGGGCGTCGATGACGATGCCGCTGACACCGGGCGGAAGTCGCAACGACGTGTCGCGCACGTCCCCGGCCTTCTCACCGAAGATCGCCCGCAGGAGCTTCTCTTCGGGGCTGAGCTGGGTCTCGCCCTTCGGGGTGATCTTGCCGACCAGGATGTCGCCGGCCTTGACCTCGGCACCAATCCGGACCACGCCGGCCTCGTCTAAGTTGGCCAGGGCTTCCTCACCGACATTCGGGATGTCGCAGGTGATTTCCTCTTTGCCCAGCTTGGTGTCGCGGGCGATGCACTCGAACTCTTCGATGTGGATCGATGTATAAACATCTTCGCGGACGATCCGCTCCGACACCAAAATCGAGTCCTCGAAGTTGTAGCCCTGCCACGGCATGAAGGCGACGACGACGTTTTGCCCGAGGGCCAACTCGCCGCGTTCGGTCGCCGCACCGTCGGCGATGACATCACCTTTTTTGACCCGGTCGCCCACGCGGACGATCGGCTTTTGGTTGAGCGCGGTGTTTTGGTTGGAGCGCTGGAACTTGGTGAGGTTGTAGATATCCGGCTTGGCACCCAAGATGCCGCGGGCATCTTCGCCGCGGGTCACCGGCTTGACGACAATGCGTGAACCGTCGACCTGCTCGATCATCCCGTCGCGCTGGGCGACCACCGTCGAACCCGAGTCGCGGGCGACGTGGGACTCCATGCCAGTTCCGATCAGCGGGGCGGCCGTCCGCAAGCACGGGACAGCCTGGCGCTGCATGTTGGAACCCATCAGGGCACGGTTGGCGTCGTCGTGCTCCAAGAACGGAATCAGCGAGGCGGCCACCGACACGATCTGGTTGGGCGACACATCCATCAACGTGACTTCCTGCGGGCTAACCCCGACGAACTCCTCGTTGTGGCGGCAGTGGACCATGTCTTGGATGAGCCGGCCGTTCTCATCGAGCATCGCGTTGGCCTGGGCGATGTAGTGCCCCTGCTCTTGCAGCGCCGAGTAGAACGCGACCTCGGTCGAAGCGATGCCGCCGTCGACCGAACGGTACGGCGTCTCGATAAAGCCGAACTCGTTGATTCGCGCGTAGGTCGAAAGCGACGCCATAAGACCGATGTTGGGACCTTCAGGGGTCTCGATCGGGCAGATCCGGCCGTAGTGGGTGGTGTGAACGTCGCGGACCTCAAAGCCTGCGCGCTCGCGGGTCAGACCACCCGGGCCGAGGGCACTGAGGCGACGCTTGTGGGTCACCTCGCTCAGCGGGTTGGTCTGGTCCATAAACTGGCTCAGCTGCGACGACGCGAAGTACTCCTTGACCACCGCCGAGACCGGCTTGGCGTTGATCAAGTCGGCCGGCATCAGCGCGTCCATCTCCTGCGACATCGACATGCGCTCTTTGATGGCCCGCTCCATCCGCACAAGACCGATGCGGTACTGGTTTTCCATCAGCTCACCGACCGCGCGAACGCGGCGGTTGCCGAGGTGATCGATGTCGTCGGTTTGCCCGCGGTTGTTGCGGAGGTCGACCAAGTAGCGGACCGTCTCCATGATGTCCGTCGGGGTGAGGACGGTGGAGGTCAGCGACTCGTCGAGGCCGAACTTGTGATTGAGCTTGAGGCGGCCGACGGTTGAAAGGTCGTAGCGCTCGGGCTTGAAAAACAGCGACTCAAACAGGTTTTTGGCAGTCTCCGGGGTCGGAGGATCGCCCGGGCGCAGGCGCCGATAGATCTCGAGCAACGCCTCTTCGGGGGTCGTCAGCTTGTCTTGCAGCAACGTGTTGCGGAAAAACGGGCCGACGTTGAAGTCGTCGATAAACAGGATCTTGAAGCTCTCGATGTCGCTCTCACGCAGGCGCTCGACATGCTCCTCGGTGATGTCCTCGTTGCAGTTGAGCAGCACCTCGCCGGTGCTCTCGTCGATGACATCCTCCGACGCGATCTTGCCAACCAACTCCTCGAGCTCCATGGGCAGGTGGGTAATCCCAGCCTTGCGCATGCGCTTGATGTGGCCCTTGGTGAACTTGCGCCCCTTCTTGACCAAGACATCGTTGGTCTCGGGGTGGCGGATGTCGTGGCTGGCACGCTGACCGCTGAGCAGGTCGAAGTCGATCGCCCGCGAGATTTTGCCGTCGTCGGCGACGACGATGACTTCTTTGTCGTAGAAGTAGTTGAGCAGCTCCTGGGTGGAGTAGCCCAAGGCCCGCAAAATCACCGTGGCGTAGAGTTTGCGCCGGCGATCGATACGGACATAAATCTGGTCTTTGTGGTCGAACTCGAAGTCGAGCCACGAGCCGCGGTAGGGAATCACGCGGGCGCTAAACAGCTTCTTGCCGGAGCTGTGGGTCTTGCCGCGATCGTGGTCGAAGAACACGCCCGGGCTGCGGTGCAACTGCGAGACGACGACGCGCTCGGTACCGTTGATGATGAACGTACCGTGGTCGGTCATCAGCGGGATTTCGCCGAAGTAGACCTCCTGCTCCTTGACGTCGCGGATCGACTGCGAGCCGGTGTCGTCGTCGACGTCCCAAACCACGAGACGGACAACAACTTTGATCGGGGCGGCGAAGGTCATGCCACGGGCGCGGCACTCATCCTCGTCGTATTTGGGGCGGTCGAGGGCGTAGCTGACGAACTCGAGCGAGCTGGTCTCACCGAAGTCTTTGATCGGGAAGACGCTGCGAAACACCGCCTGCAAGCCAATTTCGTCGCGCTCTTCGGGTGGGAGGCCGCGTTGGAGGAACTTGTCGTAGGACCGCTTTTGGATGTCGATCAGGTTGGGAACTGCGTGGATCCGCTTGAGCTTGCCGAAGTTTTTTCGGACCCGGAAGTTGTTCTGGATGATCTGCTGGGCCATCGATGCACCTGTTGACGTGACGCGTGGTGTGGCGATTTTTGGGGGATTCGGAACCCGGGGGTTCCGCGGGGTTGCGACGGGCTAGGTGTACAAGCAACGAGTGGTGCTAGCCGGCGCGGGAACTTGAAGGGCACAGGCCGAACAAGCGACCCGTTGGCAAAAGTCCGGAAATTGAGCGTGTGACGCCAAAGGGATGCCCCCAGGCGTCACACACGTCCGGTTCTGAGACGAAACCCCGTAAACCGGGGCTTTCGCAGGTTGATTTACTTGATCTCAACGTCAGCGCCTGCATCCTTGAGGGACTTGGCGACCTCTTCGGCCTCTTCCTTGGAAACGCCTTCTTTGACCGGGGTCGGGGCGCTCTCGACGAGGGTCTTGGCTTCCTTGAGACCAAGGCCTGGCATGAGGGCACGGATGGCCTTGATGACGTTGATCTTCTTGGCGCCGAAGCTCTTCATGATGACGTCGAACTCGGTCTGCTCTTCTTTTTTCTCCTCGACGACGGCGGGGCCGGCGGCGACGGGGGCAGCAGCCGAGACGCCCCATTTGTCCTCGAGCTCTTTGACGAGGGCGGCGATCTCCATCACGGGGAGGTTGCTGAGGTAGTCGATGACTTGTTCTTTGGTGACATCTGCCATGGTGGGTGTCCTTTACTTGTGTCGGTGAATCGGTTGGTGGCTGGGCTTGTTTGTATGTGCACCCAGCGTGGGTGGGCGACGCGGACGAGCCTAGGCTGCGTCCTTGTCCTTCTTGGCGTTGAGTAGGTACAAAAAGCTCTGCGGGGCTGCGTTGAGGACCCGAACCATGTTGGTGGCCGGGGTCTGCAGCAGGCGCAGGAACATGGACTTGAGCTCGCGGGGGCCGGGCATGTCGGCCAGGCGGTTGATACCGCTTTCATCGAGGACTTCGCCCTCCATGATGCCGCCCTTGATACCGAGAGCCTCGACGTCCTTGCGGAAGTCGCGGGCGACACGGGCGGGAGCTCCCGGGTCTTCGGGGTTGTAGGCCAGACCCGTCATGCCCTTGAGCAGTGGGGTCGCACCCTCGTGGGTGGTGCCTTCGATCGCAAAGCGGATCACCGAGTTTTTGTAGACCCGGTAGGTGCAACCCGCCTCGCGGAACTTGTTGCGCAGCTCGGTTGCCTGTTCGACGGTCACACCTGCGAAGTCGAGGAGGACGAAAGCCGAGGCGTCCGAAAGTTGCTGACGCAACTGGGCGGATTGTTCGCGTTTTGTTGCCTGTTCCATGTTGAAAATCCTTCTGCCGGTCAGAGCAGTACCTATTTTGTGTTGCTGACTCTCGGCCGGCCGCGAAGCGTTTAAGGTCGTGAGACCACCTGCTGTCTTCGAGTGCCCATCGTTCAACCGATGGATGAGATTTGAGTAGTTGCCTGTACAAAAATCTCGCTCGTCGACAACCTCCTAGAAAAGCTTGGGTTAGCGCCGCTCAACAAGAGAGGCGATTTCGTTGGTATCCATGCGCACGCCCGGCCCCATGGTCGAGGACAGGAACACGCTCTTGAAGTACTTGCCCTTGGCGGTCGAGGGCTTGAGCCGCTGCAGGGTTTCGAGCAGGGCTTTGATGTTCTCGCGCAGTTTGTCGGCGCCAAACGAGACCTTGCCGACCGGGGCGTGGATGATGCCAGTTTTCTCGGTGCGGAACTCGATGCGACCAGCCTTGAGCTCGCTGACGGCCTTAGCGACATCCATGGTGACGGTGCCGACCTTGGGGTTTGGCATCAAGTTGCGGGGGCCGAGGATCCGACCCAGGCGACCGACGAGACCCATCATGTTGGGGGTGGCGATGGCGCTGTCGAAGTCGAGCCAGCCGTCTTTTTGGATCTTCTCGACCAGGTCTTCGGCACCGACAAAGTCCGCACCGGCGTCCTTGGCCTGGCGGGCTTGCTCGCCCTTGGCGAACACGATGACGCGGATCGACTTGCCGGTTCCGTGCGGAAGGCTGCACGAGGACCGGATCATTTGGTCGGCGTGACGCGGGTTGACACCCAGGCGGGCGGCGACCTCGACGGTCTCGTCGAACTTGGCGAAGCTCGCCTTGAGCACCAGCTCGCAGGCTTCGTCGAGCGTGTAGCTCTTGTTGCGGTCGACCAGTTTTTTGGCCGCTTCAGCTTTCTTTCCCATGATGACTCTCTTTCGGGGTCCGACGGGCTCGACGCCCTCCCCCGGTTCGTTGGGCCGTTGGCCCGAAACTTACTTAGGACGCGACCTCGATGCCCATCGACCGCGCGGTGCCGGCGATCGAACGCATCGCCGACTCAATGCTCGCCGCGTTCATGTCTTTGAACTTGTACTCGGCGATCTCGCGGATCTGTTGCTCGGTGACCTTGCCGACCTTGGTCTGGTTGGGGACGCCCGAGCCCTTTGGCTTTTTGATGGCCTTGAGCAGGAGCACGGCGGCCGGCGGCGTTTTGGTGACAAACGTGAACGAACGATCGCTGTAGACCGTGATGACCACGGGAATCACCATTCCCTGGTCGGCCTTGGTGCGAGCGTTGAACTGCTTGCAGAACTCCATGATGTTGACACCCTTGGAGCCCAGGGCGGGACCGATCGGAGGTGCCGGGTTGGCCTGACCACCCTTGCACTGGAGCTTGATGTAACCTGTGACCTTCTTCATCGCTAAAACCTCTTCGCTCGCGGCGAGCTGGCAAAACGTTGCCTATGCACACAGCCTGACGACGGTGTGGGCCTCGCTAAACCGTTAGGAAACCTTTTCGACCTCGCTGAAATCGACTTCGACGCGGGTTGCACGTCCAAACAGCATGACGGACAGCCAGATCTTCTGTTTGTCGGCGTTGACCTCTTTGACCTCGCCTGTGAAGTTGGCGAACGCGCCGCTTTTGACCCGAACCTGCTCGCCGACCGTGTAGTTGACCACTGGCTTGGGCGCCTCGGTCTCGGTCTCGTCGACGGGTTTTTCCTGGGTGTGACCCAACATCCGCGCCATCTCGGCGGCCCGGACTGCCCGGGGTTTTTGCCCGCCCAAAAACCCGGTGACCTTAGGTGTGTTTTGGACCAAGCTGCGGGCTGCGTCTTCGAGATCCATCTCGATAAACATGTAGCCCGGCATAAGCTTGTTGGTGCGTTGGACCGTCGTCTTACCGCGGCGCTCAGTCACCTTCTCGGAAGGCACGAGGATTTCCCCGAAATGCTCTTCGAGTCCGTTTTTCTTGATCCGCTCTTCGAGCCCTCGCTTGACAGAGTTCTCATGGCCCGAAAAGGTGTGGACGACGTACCACTTCATGATGTGCGCGCGCTCAAGTCCCGGTCTTCTAGCGAGATCTCTAAATCCCGTAGATCCAGTCGGTCACCGAGGACCAAACCACATCCATACCCGCTAGAAGGAGTGAACAGATTAGGGTGATGGTAATGACGACCACGGTAGCGCCGCGGGTTTCAGCGCGCGTGGGCCAGACGATTTGGGAAACTTCGATCGCAACCTCGGAGACGAATGTCTTCCAGTCTTTGCGACGAAGGGCATAGATATAGGCGATGATCGAAACGACCCCGCCTGCGAGCTGGGCATAGCCTGTCTGGGGACGGCCGACGATGTTCGGCCACGCTAAAAACAGCAGGTCCCAGGCATCCTCGAACAGGTGGACAAGCATCCACACCAGCATCAAAAAGAAGGCAAAAAATGCCACGTGCACCCAGCGAGTTGGATCGAACTCGTGGACGACGACGGCCTTTTTCTTGCGTTTGCGTGGTGTGTCTTCTGCCATAGTGTCCTCAACTCGGAGGATGACAGCCAGGGAACTAAGTCTGACGGTCAGGGCGTGAGGGTCTCGAACCCCCGGCCTGCGGATTTGGAGTCCGCTGCTCTACCAACTGAGCTAACGCCCTATTTCGGTGCCCGGGCCTGTAACCACGGGCGAACTGGCGAGGCGGCACGTCGTCACCGACGCCCGAACACTCGCCAGCAGGAAAGGAGAGTTACTTGGTCTCCTTGTGTTCGGTGTGCTTCCGGCAGAAGCGACAGTACTTCTTGAGTTTAATTTTCTCAGGAGTCGTCCGCTTGTTTTTGGTCGAAGAGTAGTTGCGGTGCTTGCACACCTTGCACTCGAGGGTAAAAATGATCCGGTTACCGGCTGCCATGACAATCTCGCCTAATCAGGAGCGGCCTGCGCTATAGCAAGACTCGCTCCAGCTTTCAACAACGCACGAAAGGGCCGCGTGAGAAGTCACGCGACCCATTTTCGCACTTACTCCAGGATTTTGGTGACGATGCCGGCACCGACGGTGCGGCCACCTTCACGGATGGCGAACTTCAGACCCTCTTCGCACGCGATCGTGCTCAGAAGTTCCACGCCCAGTGCCACGTTGTCCCCGGGCATCACCATCTCGGTGCCCTCGGGCAACAGAACCGAACCTGTCACGTCTGTCGTCCGGAAGTAGAACTGCGGCCGGTATCCCTTGAAGAAAGGTGTGTGGCGTCCGCCCTCTTCCTTCTTCAGCACGTATACCTGTGCCTCGAACTTCGTGTGCGGGTTGATCGACTTCGGCACGCACAGCACCTGGCCGCGCTCGACCTGGTCGCGCTTGATGCCGCGGATCAGCACGCCGACGTTGTCCCCTGCTTGCCCTTGGTCGAGCAGCTTGCGGAACATCTCCACGCCCGTGACCGTGGTCTTTTGCGTCTCGCGGATACCCACGATCTCGACCTCGTCACCAACTTTGACAATCCCGCGCTCGATACGACCGGTGACAACCGTGCCACGACCCGAAATCGTGAACACGTCCTCGATCGGCATCAGGTACGGCTTGTCCAGGTCGCGCTCCGGCTCCGGAATGAAGCTGTCGCAGGCTTCCATCAACTCGAAGATGCACTTCGCTTCGTCCGACTCCCACGAGTCCGACTCCAGTGCCTTCAACGCGCTGCCTTGGATGATCGGCGTGTTGTCGCCGTCGAACTCGTACTTCGTCAGCAGCTCGCGCAGCTCGAAGTCCACAAGCTCAATCATCTCGGCGTCTTCTTCGTCGAGCTGGTCAACCTTGTTCAGGAACACCACGATCGCCGGGATACCCACCTGACGGCCGAGCAGGATGTGCTCGCGCGTCTGCGGCATCGGGCCGTCCGGGGCACTCACCACCAGGATCGCGCCGTCCATCTGCGCCGCGCCGGTGATCATGTTCTTGATGTAGTCGGCGTGGCCCGGACAGTCGACGTGGGCGTAGTGACGCTTCTCAGAGTTGTACTCCACGTGCGCCGTCGAGATCGTGATCCCGCGCTCCCGCTCCTCCGGTGCCTTGTCGATCTTGTCAAAGTCGACTTTCTCGGCCCAGCCGCGCTGACCCAGAACCTTTGTGATCGCCGCCGTCAGCGTCGTCTTCCCATGGTCCACGTGTCCGATCGTTCCGATGTTCACGTGGGGCTTGTCCCGTACGAACTTTTCCTTCGACATGACTGTGTTCTCCGCTGAATTTCTTCCTGACTTCTTTGTCAGGCTTGAGAGCCCATGAGCGGATTTGAACCGCTGACCTCATCCTTACCAAGGATGCGCTCTACCAACTGAGCTACATGGGCGTGTCTGAGTTCTCAGACGATTAAGTTATGTGTATTATCACGAAAAGCGGGAGACGAGGGTCGAACTCGCGACATTCAGCTTGGAAGGCTGACGCTCTACCAACTGAGCTACTCCCGCAGGGAGTGGATGGGGAAGGATTCGAACCTTCGAAGCGAAACGCGGCGGATTTACAGTCCGCTCCCTTTGGCCAACTCGGGCACCCATCCGTTGGAGCTATGTGTTTAGGTGAAATGTTGAAGCTGGCGATGGGACTTGAACCCGCAACCGCCTGATTACAAATCAGGTGCTCTACCAATTGAGCTACGCCAGCGTGTGGCTTGTTTGTGCGGCCCTCTCCTGTCGGTGGATATCGCCGGACCCACCTGAGTTGGAGGCGGTGTATAGCTCCCGCTCTGGAGAGGTGTCAAGGCGCTCGCAAGCGTGCCCACACGTCGTAAAAATGCTGTCTGCGACCGGCACGAGTGAAGTTGAAGGCCTCCGGAACGCATGCATACGGGTTGTGCTCGCACCGCCTAAAGTGGGTCGTGGCCCATCTCACTGGCTTTTTTCGACAAACTTCTCGACCGGGGAGATCGCTCGCTGCCCGCCACCTCAACACCCTACTCGGCCCGGCGACCGCAGTGCCTACCTTATATAGAAGCACCGAATATAGAAGCCGAGCCCTAGAGGTACGTCGGCTCCGGCACAAACAACTTTCGGTCACTCGCCGACACATCCTGCTGAGCTGGCGACGGACCTTCCCGCGGCACCAATCGCGGATCGGGGCGCCCCCAGGTCGCATCGCCGGCCAGCAAGATCGCCTGCAACGACGTCAGCCGCTCCTGGGTTTGCTCGGTAAACGCATTTTCGTAGCCGAGTTTGCGGGCCACCTCGAGGTTTTGCTCAAACACCCAGATCGCCTTGGTCACCACCGGACGCGCCTGCTTTTTGAGTTCTTCGTAGTAGATCGTGCGCTGGTTTTCATCGAGCCAGTCGGGCACCGGCGCGTGCATCAGAGCGTCGTAAAACTCTTCAAACAAGCTCCCGAGCTGAAACCCGGCGGCCGAAACCCAGTAGATGTGGCGGGCCTCGACGCACTCGTTGTAGGCCTCCTGGGCTTTTTGCAGCAGCTCTAGCTTGCGCGCGAGGTCCTTTTCCATTTGGGCTTCGGGCAACTTGAGCTCGATGTTGCGAAACGCCCGGTGATAGCTGGCTGCCAAATAAAACCTCGCCATGCCGACGAAGTAGTAGTTGCTGAAGCGTTCACTCTGGTCTTCCTGTGCCTTGCGAAAGATCGCGTCGGCCTCGCCCAGGCGCTCGCGCGCTGCCTTGTCGTCGCCGGCTTCGTGCAGGGCATAGCCCTCGCGCGCGAGCATCTCGACCTGGACCGAAGCCAGCATCTGGCCGGCCTTGCGGGCCTCTGCAAAACTCGCCGCCGAAGCCGACCACTCGCCAACTTCAGCCTGGCAGGCCCCGCGCCGGGCGAGGATCTCTGCCCGGTTATCGGCATTGGGGAACCGCTGCAGGTAGGCGGTGTACATGCGAACTGCGGCCGGATAGTCGCCGATCTGTTCGAGCGCGCGGGCAAACCCCGGGTAGGCCTCGCGCAGGGTTTGATCTGCTCCGCCTTGCGGCACTTCGGCCAGCAACCGCGCATACACAGCGACCGCACGGGCCGGGTCGCCGGCCGCCAGCGCAGCCTTGGCTTCGGCCAGCGTGACCGCACTTGGCCGCGCCTCGGGCGGGCCCGGCAGCGGTGGCAACTCAAACACCGGAGTTGGCTCCTGGGGCGACTGTGAAACCGACTTACCCGCACAACCGGCGAGTAACCCGGCGAGCATCAGCCAACTCAGACGCATGCAGGCCATGGCCCATCATGACACGAACCCCGAGCCGATGTTCCCATTTTTTTGAGCCTCATCCGGGCGCGCAGGCGGCCGCAGAGTCAAACCGTTTTTGCCAAAAAATAAAATGTATAAACATGTAAATTTAGGCAACTGTTAGACCACGAGCGTCCCCTCGATCCCCTTGGGCATCATACAGCCAAAGTAAAACCGATGGTGCTTGGGCGGTGTTACCCGCACGACATGGGGACTGGTCAAGACCGCCAACGCGACACAACGAATCGTAAACAGCGCGAGGTCCTGGCCGCCACAGGTCCGCGGACCACGGCCAAACGGGAAAAAGTAGTCACTGCCGTAGCTGTGTCGGGCCATCACCTCAGGGGTCCACCGTTCGGGCAAAAACGCCTCGGGCTCGCGCCAAACTGTCGGGTCGCGGTGAAGCGGCAAGATCCCAACAAGCACGCGTACCCCCCTGGGCAGGTGTAGGTCACCAACCTCGACGGCGTCGGCCTTGACCGTCCGCATAAACACAGGCGCCGGTGCGTATAGCCGCAGGGTTTCACGGATCGCCGCCTCCAACTCAATGCATGCACAAATATCCCCGTAGGTTGGCGGGTTGCCATCCCCTCCGAGCACCGAGGTCAGCCGTTGTCGATCCCGGGGAGACTGCCACAGCAGCCCACACAAATGACAGAGCGCGGAGGTCATCGAAAACACACCTCCCGGGTAAACATTGGCGAGCTCGGTCACCAACTGCTCGCGTGGCAGACGATTGCGCCGGGCCAGGACATGCGAAAGAAAACGGCCCTCGGGTGCATCCTCGTTGAGTTCTAGCTGCTCGGCAATCGCCCGGTGCCAGCGGTCACGGGCCGTAAAAAACCTCGGGCTCACCAGCGGAAGATTGGTTTTCATCCGCATGTCGGTGACATCGAGCATGTGGTTGAAGTCCGCAAACGCCTGGGGCGAAAGCCTGCGCCCAAACAACAAAAATGACTGTACATCGAACACAAGGCGGTAAAGCTCGCGCTCAAACCCGCCGACCTTGCCCTCCTGTGACCGCTCGCGGGCCAGCGTTGCCAGCCGTCGACGCACAAAGGCCACGGTTGGCGAAAACTGCTCGGCCAACCAAGATGTTGCATAGTCACACGAAAAGAAGTCGAGCCGACGCTTGTGTGCCCACGACTCGCCGTTAGCGATAAAGAAGTTGCTCGAGGTCGCAGCTGGACGCATCGCCTCGGTCGGTTCACGTTTGACAAAACTCGCCCGCTTGGCTTGCAAAATTTCGGCGATTGCGCGCGGCTCATGGACAAACACAGCCGGCATGTGGGCCACCCAAAACAGGGTGTAGGGGCCAAATCGGCGCTGGTAGTCGAGCGACGTTTCCCACGGACGACCATGGGCAAAATCCTGCATGTTGCCGAGCGGCAGCCGTGGCGTTGGCCCGGGAATCTTGGCTAACTCAGGGTAGCGACGCAGCAAAAGCCGTTGCACAAGCGACATCGTGTTCTCCTATTCGCCCGCACGCGGTTGCATGGCAAGCGCGGCAATATCCGCGGCTGTGAGGTCATGTTGGGTCACGAGTTCGACAAACTCCTGGCAGCTGAGTACCACCATCGAAACCTCGGTTTGGGCGCGATAGGTCACCCGGGCCAGGCTGCCCTTGAGCAGCCCCTGTTCGCCAATCACGTGCCCCGCCCGCAGAATAAATGTACCTGCATCAGACTCGGCAGCGACCTCCCCCGCCAAAATCACCACAAGCTGCGTGACCGGCTCCCCCGCGGTTTGCAGGACAGTACCCGCTTGCGCCGAAACTACCGTCTGGTGAGGCAACTTGGTGAGGCCGTGCCGCCAGTCGGTCGGCCCGTGAAAGTCGGGAGGTGTCAGCGAAGTTTCCCCGTTTATGTGCCCTGCCCCGCGTGGGTGTGCCCGCAATAATATCGGCGTGTGTGGGGCGATCAGCGGCGTCATGCGTAGTTGCAGGCGCAGCGACGGCCGAACCGGTTCGAGCCGAACCCGGCGAATCAGTGCACACACAAGTGTCAGGGCAATTTGCTCGACCATCCCCTGGGCTGAGCAGGCATGTGCCCCCAGGCCAAAGGCGGCAAACAGCCGCTCATTGGCCGACTCCCGCCGCGGCGGCAGGTGGCGCATGGGGTCAAATACCAACGGGTTGTCGTAGTGCGCCCCGGTAAAGTGGGCAATGTGGGGCACGAGCAACAGCAACTGACCGTTGGCGATCGCGTGCCCCGAAATCATTGTATCTGCATTGGCCCGGTAGGGAAACGCCGGAATCAACGGGTAGCAACGCAGAGTTTCAAAATAGGCGGCACGCAGGTATGGCATCCGGCGAAACTCGGGGCCGTTGTCGAGCGCCCAGGCCTGGTCGACCTCGGCCACAACCCGCTCGAAAAACCTCGGGTTTTTGAGCAGCTCAAACATCATAAATCCGACCAACCGCCCGATATAAATCTCGCTGCCGGCCAGTGCATAAAAGCAAGCGCCACGGATCGCTGCGTGATCGAGGGCCCCACCCGCCTGTAGGCAGGCATCGATCATATAGGTCCGCGGGTCGTCGCCAAAGTCACCGCGGCGGTGACGAGCAATCGCCTCATCGATCACCTGTTGCATACGCAAACGTGCCCGCCGATAGCCCGGGATTTTCAGGGTCGACTCGGGCAACAGGCGAAACGCGGCGTACATCACAGCATTACCCGCGCGGCTGATATCCTCGGCCCAGTCGCGCAGGCTCATGGGTGTGACCACGGCCATGCTCGCGTGCAGTGCCAACTTTGATGCAACTGCAAATAAATCGAGTTGCTCCCCGGGGTGCCAGTGATCGGCCATGTCGTCGACCACCTGGGCCATTTCAGCGACAAACTGGGCGGCAACCTGTTTGGAATAGGGAAGCCGCAACAGCCCGCGAACGCGGCGATGCTCCGGGCCCGCACGCTCAAACACATCGACCCCGACTTCCTCGGCAAACGGCCGAAACAGGCCCGTGCGCTCGAGGTTGGGTGCCCCGGCACGAAGGACTTGTTCGGCCGCTTCACCAGCGACCACCACCGCCCGCGTCATGGGCACGGACATCCGGAACACCGGGCCATGGGTGTGGTAGGCGTCGATAAAAAATCCCAGGGGGCGGTCGAGAAACTCGAGGGTGTTGCCGATAAACGGGCGCCCCGGCACAACCGGGATGCCGGCAGTTCGTCTCACACTGGCCTTGCGCATGTGGCCCACATCCTGCGCCCGGAACAAAGTTTCGGGCAAACCCAATCAAGATGTACGTGCATATGTATGAACGCAAGTAGGCGAGCGTTCGCGTTTATGTCCTTGAAATCCCAATGGGGTCGCGGCGCACGTTCGCGCGTGTTGACCCGTTGGTCGAGAGCCAAGAGCGGCAAGGCTATTCGCCAGCTCCGCAAATCTCGAGTTCGGCTGTGCCCGCGCTAATAAACGCTGTGCACGCCTGGCCGCAAAATCGCAGCCTGTCGTCGGCGAGCATCCAACCATTGTCGGTCTCACAATCGCCATCGCCTTCGAGCTGGTTCACCATCTCCCCATTGACGAGCATCGTGTACTCCTGCCCGGGTATTGGCGTAAAACCATCGAGCGAGCAGGCTAGCTCGCGGCCGATCGTCTCGCGCAAAATATCGACGAGTTCGGCCTCTGTGTTGGCTCCGAAATAGGCCGCGTCCCCTTGGGGGTTGGGCACACCGCTCACCTCGGCGAGTGCACCGAGCTGGACATGGGGGTTGAGGTCGTCGGTCCACGCATCCTCGATGTTGATGCCCACGACATAGGTCGGGATGCCGAGCATATTCCATGCATCTGCAACGACATCGACGCTGGTCTCGTCGTAAGCCAACAGCTCGGCGTCGGTCTGCGCATCCGGGCGGCAGGTCGGCGAGCCATCGGTGACCAACACAACAACCGCGTCACTTGGGTCGAGATGCCCGTAGGCCACGTTGAGAGCCTTTGTCGTGGTGGTTCCCCCTTCGAGGTCGCCGGCATTACCCCCGGGAATCGTGTCGAGCAAAACCTCAGCCTGCATCTCACCCACGGGGACCTCCGGCGACTCGCTGACAATGCAGGCCACGGGCCCGAGCACCGACTTTGCCTCGACGCTAGGAAGCAGTGTTGCACCGAGGGCAAAGTGTTGGTCGTAGAAGCTGACAAACCCATTGACGGCAACGTGGAGGCTCAACCACCGGTTTCGTTTGGCCGAGGCCGGCTGCATCGGGTCGTCGTCGACAAACCCGTCGTCGTCCATGTCGTCGCCATCGTGATCCCACAAAAAATCGGGATGGGCCATGGAATGACCCTTGTCGAGCACGAGCATCACCTCAACACCGCGGGGATAAATCACCTCCGGCTCCGGTAGGCACTCGACAGCGTCGACACAGGTCCCGTCCGTACACACCTCGTTAAATCCGCAGTCCGAGTTGTTTGTACACTCAACACCGGTGGAGCTGTCGGTCCCCGACGGCTCGGTGTCGGTCCCCGGACCTGCTGTCGTCACGTCCGAGTTCGTGCTTGACGACGTCGGGTCGGTGCCTCCACTGCTGGTGACGGCGCCCGTACTCGCTGTCGTCGTGGCATCGGTTGTGGTTTCCATATTCGGCCCACAACCCGAAACGAGCAACATACAGCCAACGAAAATCCTGGTTTTCAACATCGCCTAGCGTCCTCGCTTCACATACATTCGACAATTCGCACGATTGTATCTCGCCTCGCTAAGTACGCATCGGGCAACCTGAAGGTCTGGCGTCTGCCCCAAAACGCCAATTGAAAACAGGCACGATCGCGGCGACCGTGCCTGGTAACTTGGGTGAGGTTGTCGAAACGAAACTAGACAAACAGACCCATGGGCTGCTCCAACAGGCCCTTGAGCGTCACCAAGAACTTGGCATTGTCGGCCCCGTCGAACACCCTGTGGTCGGAACACAGTGTTACCCGCATCATTTTGCGGATGACCATTTGGCCATCCTCGACCACGACCTCGTCTTTGATCGCCCCGACAGCCAAAATGCCGCCCTCGCCCGGGTTGACCACGGCCATAAACTCCTCGATGCCAAACATGCCCAGGTTGGTCACGGTAAACGTGCTCCCGCTCATTTCGGCCGGGGCGAGTTTGCGGTCGCGGGCGCGGGTGCCCAGGCTGCGGGTCTCGCTGGCAATTGCCTTGAGGGTTTTTTGGTCGGCGTACCGCACCACGGGCACCACCAAACCATCGTCGAGGGCCACCGCCATGCCGACGTGGGCATTGCCATATTCGATGATGCCATCGGGTGTGTAGTGGGCGTTGACCCGCGGGTGTACCCGTAGGGCCTTGGCTGCCGCCTTGATGATGAAGTCGTTAAAGCTGACCTTGACGCCCTGTTCGGCCAACGCGGCGTTGAGTTGTTTGCGGGCGGCCGCGGCCTCGTCCATGCGGATCGGCATGGTGAGGTAGATGTGCGGCGCTTCGCGTTTGCTTTGGCCCATGCGCTTGACGATGGTCTTGCGCATCTGCGAGAGCTTGACGGTGGTGTCTTCGTGGGTCGCGTAGGGGCGCCCGTGCTCGTCGACCTCGGAGGAGGCGGTTGCGACTTTTGGTGTATCTGCACTCTTTGGCTTGACACCCTCAGCTACTGCACGGTCGACATCGGCCTTAATAATGCGCCCGTGGGGGCCCGAACCTTCGATTTGCGAAAGTTCTAAACCAGCCTCGCGGGCGAGGCGTCGGGCCAGCGGCGACGCCGGAATCCGGCCATTGTCGAGGGTTTGCGCCGCCGGAGCCTCGGCCGGTGCGGCCGGAGTTGCCTCAGCCTCGACCGGTACGGCAGACTCCGTGGATGTAGCTGCATCTTCTTTGGCCGGCTCTTGTGCTTCCGCTTCGGCCCCACCCGCCGCACGGTTGGCCAGTGCGGTCAACAGATCACCGACGTCCTCATCTTTTTTGCCGAGCACGGCAATCGGGGCACCCAGGCCCAGGGTATCGCCCTCGGACGCGACCAGCTTAAGTACGTAGCCGGCATCGAACGACTCGAATTCCATTGTCGCCTTGTCGGTTTCGATGTCGGCGATCACCTGACCGCGCTTGACCTTGTCACCCTCAGCGATATGCCATTGGGCGATCACACCCTCTTCCATTGTGTCGGTGAGGCGGGGAAGTTCGACGATAATTGCCATGGTGTTTTGTCCTCTCTGTGAGGCGGGTCGACGGGCTTAGGCCTTGTAGCAGACCTTCAAAATTGCGGCGAGACCACGCTCGGCACTGGGGATGACCAAATGCTCGAGGTTTTCGGCGTAGGGCATCGGCACATCCTCATAGCACTCGCGCAACACGGGTGCGTCTAGGTGGTCAAATGCCAACTCCTGGATCCGGGCGATGAGCTCGGCCCCGACCCCGCCGTAGGGCCAGCCGTGATAGATGAGTGCACAACGATTGGTCTTTTTGACCGACTCTAAAATGCATTCGTTGTCGAGCGGCCGCAGGGTACGAAGGTCGATAACCTCGGCATCGATGTCGTGACGCGTCGCCATTTCGGCGGCTTCGAGGGCCGTGGGCACACCCTGGCCCCAGGTCAACACGGTCACGTCCTTGCCCGGGCGCTTGATGTCGGCCTTGCCGATCGGAATCACATATTCCTCTTCGGGCACCTCACCGCGTACCGAGTACATCAGTTCGCTTTCGAGAAAGACCACCGGGTTGTCGTCGCGAATCGCCGACTTGAGTAGGCCCTTGGCGTCGTACGGCGTGGCCACGGCGACGACCTTGAGCCCGGGAATGTGGGCGTAAAACGGATCGAAGGCCTGGCTGTGGGTCGAACCCAACATGTGGGCCGCGGCATTGGGCCCGCGAAATACGATCGGCACGCCAAACTGACCGTTGGTCATGTGGCGGATCTTCGAAGCGTTGTTGAGAATTTGGTCAAACGCCACGGCCGAAAAGTTGAAGGTCATAAACTCGACAATCGGACGCAGGCCACACATGGCAGCCCCGATCCCGACCCCGGCAAATCCGGTTTCGACGATCGGCGTATCGATGACGCGTTTGGCCCCAAAACGCTCTAAAAGGCCTTCACTGGCCTTGTAGGCGCCATTGTAGTGGCCGACCTCTTCCCCCAACAAAAACACGTTTTCGTCGCGGGCCATTTCCTCGGCCATGGCATCGCGGATGGCTTGGCGGATCTGAAGATTGGGCATGGTAATGCTCCTGACTGGCTCGGACGGTTAGACGATGATGTTGGCGAACCTGGCCTCGGGGTCAGGCTCGGGGGAAGCGTCGGCAAACTCGGCGGCGGCTCGCATCTCGGCGACGATTTCGTCGTCGAGGGCCTCCAAGTCTTCCTCAGACATGTTGTGAACTTGTTGCAGGGCCCGACCGGTGCGCTCCAAGGGGTCTTGTTGGCGCCAGGCGTTGACCTCATCTTTTTGCCGGTATTTGGCCGGGTCGCTCATGCTGTGCCCGCGAAACCGGTAGGTGATCATCTCGATCAGCGTCGGCTGATTTTCCTTGCGCGCGTGGTCGACCGCAGCTTTGAGCCGGCGGTGGGTCTCGTGGACACTGGTCACGCGGAAGCGGTCGCGCTTCATGCCGTAGCCGGCAGCGCGTTGGGTAATGTCCTCAACCGGCAATGTCCGTTCGAGCGGCGTGCCCATCGAGTAGCGGTTGTTCTCCACCACAAACACAATCGGCAGTTTCCACAGGCCCGCCAGCGTCATGCCCTCATGGACAGGTCCAATGCCGACGGCACCGTCGCCCATAAAGCACACCGTGACCCGGCCATCGCCCTTGTACTTCGAAGCAAATGCGTGACCTGTGGCCACCGGGATGTGGTTGCCGACAATCGCGTAGCCACCCCAAAGACCCTTGTCGCGGTCAAAGAAGTGCATCGAGCCGCCGATGCCTCCAACCAGGCCGTCTTTGCGGCCGTAGAGTTCGGACATACAGGCGTTCGGGTCGCTGCCTAAGGCCAGGGCAAACCCGTGGGTTCGATAGGCCGACACCACGCGGTCGCCTTCTTCGAGGGCTTGGGCGGTGGCAACGGCGATTGCCTCTTGCCCGATGTACAGGTGCAAAAAACCGCTGATCTTGCCGCGGGTATAGGCGCGTGCGGCCGACTCCTCGAACCGACGGATCCGCAACATCTCGCGGTAGGCTTGCAGGGTCTGGTCCCGATCGGCGAACTGGCCGGCAAACTCCTCGGGAGTCTCGACCAACTCGGGCGGCATCGGATTAAAGTCGTTCATGCTGGGGCCTCCCTCAGGGATGGGGCCGGAGCGTAACACCCGGGCCGGTCCGGTATAAACCGCAGTCGCAGGCCGTGACCCGCACCACTCGGGGCCCGGTTGCCAACAACAAAACCGCGGTAACACGCAAACGCCCGCTGACAACGGTAGGCCCCCGGTTCTTGCCACCGAGGATCGCGCAGCACGGTTGCGAAGCGCCCCGAAGCGGGGTGTGCAACTTCTCATCGCCCGGGGATCGCTCGCGGTCACCAGCGACTGCGGGCGCGATCTGCCTTGGGGGCTTCGACACGACCTCAGCCCGGGCCGAGGTCTCGCCACTGAACGCCAGCACATCTGCGCGGCGAGTTGCCCCCAAAACTTCCCCGCAACAAATCTCGCCAAAACGATCGCGGCGAGCCCAAGCTAGGCCCGGGTACACTCGAGCCCGGTGGGCCGCCGCGATCAACGAAGAAAACGCAAACGCGGTCAGAAGAAGTTGGTCGACCCTGCCAAATGGGCCGAGCGGACCAAAGCCGAGTTTTTGACCCCAGCCGAGTTGATGGCCCGCAAAGCTGCCGAGGGTTGGTACCTGCTCGGCGTCGTCGGATTTGCCGGACGTTGGCGCCCGGGCTCGGAGCAACTCGTCGAGCATGCCCACACGATGCTGACCGCCGAGTTCACGCGCCTAACCAACACCCATGGCCAGTCGCTTGTCATCGTCAGCGGCGCGACCGATGCCGGAGTTTTGCAGCTCACCTACGCGGCCTGCCAAACCATGGGGATCACAGCGATGGGGATCACCGCCGGCCAAGCCCTCAACTTCAAACTCGCGCCGATGGACTACGTCGTGCCCGTGGGTTCGCGGTTTGGCGACGAGTCCCCGGTGTTTATCGCCGCGATCGACGAACTGCTCATGCTCGGCGGGGGGCAACAGTCGCGCGACGAGGCGATCGCAGCCAGTCACCAGGGGTTGCCGGTGACCGTGATCCAAGGGTTTGGCGGAAGCGCGGACGAGTTGACAACGGCCGAGCTGCCAACTGCCCGCTGGCTTGTGCGCCCACGTTAACCTGTCTTTTGGGCTAGATCTTTCGGTTTGTGCGCCCACGGCCCTTGGTGCCCACAGTCCTTTGGGGTGCCGTGCAACTGTCAGATTTAATTGCATAAACAAATGAAGCTGACCAGCTACCCGACTTCGCTCCCACCAATTTCGCCTGGGTGCCTGAGTGACGGGACAACACAGTGGCTCCCACAATTCAGTGCATTGGCAACTTCCTCGTAGGCAGGTCTCTCAACCTCTACACGGGCGACTACCCAACCCACCTCGCCATCACCTTTTTTGCCGACCAGGCGAGTTGTCGCTCGTCGGCATCGGTCGCCCGCACGATCGCCTCGACAAGTCGCCGGGGCGGTCGGGAGAGCCCCGCTCGCCCAACAGCTCGCACCAGGGCCTCGCGGACCTGCCAGCGCGGATGGGTTGTCAGTGCATCGCTCACAACCGGCAGGTGTACCGCCGTCGACTTTGGTGCATGCGCAAACATCTCGGCGGTTGCCAATGCCAACAGCCGCGAGTGTGGGACCAACAGAGCTTCGACCTCCTGCGTCGACAACTCCCCAGCCACCTCGGGGTCGCGGCTACTCCAAACCTGCAACATGGCGTATTTGGCCTGGATCGTCACCGCCCGCACATACGACGCGTTGCAGCACATCGGGTGGCACGGGCCCATCAACCGCATGCGCATGACCTGCAAAAACGTCGGCCGGGCAGCCACCGCGGGGGCGCGCTTACGGGTTCGCTGGAGCTCGCGTGCCAGACGCTGGGCCGAATTTGCAGCGTTCGCCAACCCCGTGAGCCGCGCGTTGTAGTCGCCCTCGGCCCGGCGAAGCTCGGCTGCGATCTGTTGGCAAAGCTCCTCCACAAGGCGACGATAACAGCCCGCGATCCTCTCACCATGCGTACGCTTGGGCCCGGACCAGATGTCGCCGCGAGCGAAGACGGCCCGACGCGAACGAAGCGCCGCCAACAGTCAAACCGCCGGTTTCCGATCTCGGCCGCCACCTCACCGGGACCAAACACCCACGCAATACGCCCGTGAGGCCCGGTTTGCATGCACCGGCTCGCTTTGCGCAGGAGCCTTCACAGCTGCGAACCTCGTGAACTCGCAAGCACACGCCGGGACCACGTGTGCGCCGCCACCTCCAGCGACACCCCAAACCCGGGCGCTTTTGGTATACCCGCCGCCATGTTCGACCCGCCCGTGACCACGCCCGAACTCCTCCACCCCCGGGAAGTTGCCGATCGGGTCATCGCTGGAGACGACGGAGCACTCGACCAAAAAACCCTCACCCGCTACCTCGCAGGCGAAGGGGACCTAGGCGACCTCATGGCCGCCGCCGATCGACTCCGCCGGTCGCGGTTTGGCAACAAAGTCCACCTGTGCTCGATCGTCAACGCCAAGCGCGGAGGCTGCCCCGAGGACTGCGGATTTTGTTCGCAATCCAAGCACTTCTCCACCGAAGTCGAGCCTGAAAAGTTCCTCCCGGCCCACGAAATCGAGGCCGCCAGCCACAAGGCCGCAAGCCAAGGAGCCACCGCCCTAGGCCTAGTCACCGCCACGCGAGGGATGAAAGACGGAAGCAAACCGTTAGAGCACATCCTCGAAGGCGTGCGAGCCGTCCGAGCCGCCGGCCACACCGAAGCCCACGCGTCATTGGGATTCGTCGACCGAGAGGGCCTGGTCAAACTCAAAGAAGCAGGCCTGACGGAGCTCAACCACAACTTAGAGACAGGTCGCAGCTTCTTCCCCAAAATCGTCACCACGCACACCTACGACGAGCGAATCGAAACCATCAAAACCGCCAAAGAACTCGGCCTGCGAACCTGCGTGGGAGGGATCTTCGGGATGGGCGAGAAGCCAGAGCACCGAGCCGAGCTAGCGATGCAACTGCGAGAGCTCGATGTCGACGAGGTGCCACTGAACTTCCTGGTGAGCATCGACGGGACCAAACTAGAAAAGATCGAGCCGCTCGGACCCCAGGAGATTTTGCGGGTGATCGCCAGCTTCCGCTTGGCACTGCCACGGCAAAATATTTTCATCGCAGCCGGAAGAACACACCTGGGGCAGTTGCTGCCGATGATGTTCGGAGCGGGTGCTTCGGGGATGATGGTCGGAGACTTTTTGACGACGCCCAATCGCAGCGTGCAGGACGATTTGGATATGTTGACGCAGTTGGGGCTGGAGGGGCTGCACTGCGGTGAGCAACGGCCAGAGATGAAGCGGACTCGACTTCCGGTTCTGGGTTAGTTGCCCACATCAGACACCACAATATTCCGGGACATCTGCGCATACCCGGGCCAAACTTCGGCCCCACCCGCACGCGACTTTCGCAGCTCCTCGAGCGAAAGCTCTGGCCCAATCAACATTGGGCCAAAGTCATCTGCATCGGCCTGTGGTGGATGGGCGGCCCATATTCCGTCGCTTGGCCCCCACGCCTCACAGGGCCCGTAGATCGCGGCTCCTGACACATTTCTCACGTCTCCGAGGGTCCCCACGGCTCCGACTGCGGCCACATATGCTTGTAGTTCAATCGCCCTCGCTCGTGCACATGCAAACACTCGATTGTACCCGGTGAGCCCATCATTGCGTGAGGGTACAAGTAATAGTTCGACCTTGGCTTGTTGCAACGCACTCGCTACTGCCGGCACCTCGACATCGAGACAAATCGCTATTGCTGTTTTGAGGCCTCGCCAACGAAATACATGGAGTTGTTGACCTGGCGTGAAAGCTTGACCGCCATCGAGTTGTTGTTCGACGGGCGTTAAAAACAGCTTGTCCTGGTATCTACAATCTCCTTGGGCTGTCAGCAGGAACGCTCGGTTGTACAACTTTCCCCCTTCGCCCTCGGCCGGCACCGTGCCCGCGAGTAGGTCCACCCCTGTGTTGTTGCTTATCTCCAGAAGTCGTGGGAGCACGGTTTTCCCCTCGCGGGCGAGATAACCAAGTGGATCTGCGGCCACCAGTTTGTGCGGCGCATCGGCCAGCCACTGTGCACAGGCGACCTCTGGCAGCATGAGCAGGTCGACGCCGCAGGTTGCGAGGCCGACCATCTTGGTTTCAAGGCGGGTACACCAGCCCTCTACACCGCCGGCTGGGCGGCCGAGGTTTGTCGACCAAAGGGCGATTTTTGGCATCGTTTCGGCTCGAGGATAGCACGTTGTGTGGCTGCCCAGCCTAACAAACATGCACACACATCTTTATTTGGTACAACCTGCGAATCGCCTACTGGCGCGTTAAAAAATCTGCCATTTCGGTATCGTGGATAAGCCCGGCGGCCTCGATCGCCGTTTGCCTGTGCTCTCGCAAACCGTGCTGCCAAAGCTGGCGTACAAGCAGTCGGTCGCCGAGCTGCCCGACGTTCCCGGCACACACAATGTCGCAACGGATACCTGCTGCAATCAACGACGGGACGACGAGCTTGCGGGTTTTCTCGGGGAATGTGCGCTGGGTGATGTGGGCGAGTGCGAGGTGCAGTTTGGGGTGCTGATTGGCGGCTAGGCGAATCCCCTCATCCCAGCCGGCGTCGAGCACCTCGAGCATCCGGTGCGTCAGCTGTTGGTTCGGGGTGTGTGCCAATGCAACCTCGTAAAGTGCTAGGTTTTGTGACTCGACAGCTGTTTGTGCCAGCCTCGTAACTGTGTGCTTTTGGCGGTCGAGAATTTTGCCTAATAGCTCGACATCGTGCGCGGCCGCATAGTCGACCAAACACAGGTGGGGCCTTGCACCTGCCTCAACAAGCACCTCGGCCGTTTGTGCGGGTATTCGGCACTCGCCGTCGGCAGTCGCTTGCGCGAGCACCTCACTGGGGTCGACCCCCGTCTTCAACAGACTATTGAGTTCACCGGTCTGCCCAGCGATTGCGACTTTGACCGCGTATCCCATGCGATCGCCCGGGCTTGCCTCGCAGGCCGTGACCGCGACAACAAGCGACAACCCCAGGAGCATTTGCGCGTGTACCACCTGCCCACGCTACCACGGCTGGGCCACAGCAATACTGGCAGCGCTACCGCACCCAAATCTGCCCGGCAGTGTTGTAGATCGTTGGCCCGGCCGAAAATCCGCATGCCGTCCGCCACGGTGCATCCTGGCCATCCGGGATATCGCACTGTGCCGTGTAATACGAAGATGTGCCAAATCCGGCGGCATCGTTGAGTGTACCGATATGGTTTTCGTTGTTGAGCACCAGGCCAAAACGCACCCGGGCGTCGTAGCACGACTGGTCGTCATCGAGATTGATGCCGACCTCAATGTAATTGGGATTGATCGAGGCATCGGCAAGCGAGCGCCCCTGGATCGTCAACCACTCCACCTTGGCGTTGTCGTCTTCGCTAAAGTACAACCCCTTCATGGACACGTCGGAGCCGACCTCTGTATTTGCAAATAAATCGAGGGTCGTGGTTTCCATGGGCAACGGGTAGATCTTGCAGCCATAGGCCATGTCGTTGGGGTTTTGTAGGCACCCGCGGATCTCATTGGCCAACACGTGGTTGAACGCCGGGAACTTGCCGTCGGACGGGTCGGTCGGGTCGGTCACCCCCTCATTGACCACAGTTTCGGTGTCCCAGTGTTCCGACCAAAAATCGAACATGCCGTTTTGCGGGGCTGCTCGCAGGACCAGGGTCCAGCCCCCCCCGTCGGTTGTCATGTCGCAATAGGCGTCGAAGGGCTCGTTGGGTCCGCCTCCGTCGGGGTCGATGCTGTAGACACCATCTGGAGCGTTGGGGTCGGCCTCGAAGATCTTGGCGCAGTTTGGTGCAAGTACACATACTCCCATGTCGCAGGTGCCCGACAGGCAATCGATGTCGTCTCCGCACACCTGGTCGACATCGCAGCCCTCACATGCATCGCCTCCGCAGTCGATGTCGGTCTCGGTCCCGCTTTGAATCTCGTCGTCACAGGCTGGGGCTGCGCATAGCGACGTGCACGCGTCGGTCTCGTCGGCGTTGCCATCGTCGCAGGCTTCGACGTCGGTATAGACAAACCCATCGCCACAGCTCGCATCGACACAGGTGCTGAGGCAGGCGTCGGTGTCGTCGGCGTTACCGTCGTCGCAAGTCTCGCCGTCCTGCACAATCCCATCTCCGCATGAGGCCAGAGCACACTCAGAGGTACATTCATCGCCATCTTCGGTGTTGCCATCATCGCAGGCCTCGCCCGGTCCTAAAAAGCCATCGCCACAGGCCGCTGCGATACACCCCTCGACACAGGTGTCGGTGTTGTCGTCGTTGCCATCGTCACACTCCTCGCCATCGTCGACCACACCATCGCCGCACATCGGTCCGGCGGTCGGATCGGTATCGGACTCACTGGTCTCGCTCGTCTCCGACTCGCTGGTTTCCGAGGTCTCCGATGTTTCCGATGTTTCCGATGTTTCCATCGTTTCGCCCTGGGTCTCGCCCCCGGTCGGACCCGTTTCGGAGGTCGTTGTAGGTTCATCGGTTGTCGACGAGGTCGTTTCACTGGATGAACTGGTCTCGTCGCTGGTGTCGGTATCCGTCGCCGAGCCTTCAGTCTCTGGGTCGCCACAGCCAAACGCGAGGAGGCAGGAGGCAACCACAAAATTTGACAGGTAACGCACATGCATAGCAACCACAGGAGAACATGACCATTTGGACATGTAAAACAATTAGTGAGAGGCGTGGCCGACAACCAACAGGCTCGCGGGCCGGCGACACCGAGCCCATGGCATGGGTGTTCTTGGATTTTGAAATATGTCTTTCTTGCCTCGAGCCGCCCGTCGCCGCCGAGAACGAAAGCGCACCTGTCACCGTCACCCGCTCGGAGCGTTGGAACTAGAGCTGACAATGCATATACACGTCGATCACGGCACCTGTCTGCAGCTGACTGCGGTCCGTCCGTCGGGTGAGCGTGGCCCGTTCGCCAGCGCAATTTCCCCGCCCGTCACAATCACTGCCCAGGGCGGCATCTAGCGAAATCGACTCGATGCCGGTTGCCGCCAGCGGTATTTGCTCATACATATTTCCTAGGCGATCGCCATCTGCATCGGACCACAGGACCAGCTGTGAAAACACTGGGTCGGCGGCGGAGATGCGGTGGTCGCCATTTTTGTCGAATTGGCCCAGAGCCTCAAACCCGTTGCTGGCACGGGCACCGGTCGGGAGTGCCATGCCGCTACCAAACAACTCGGTCCCGTCGTCGATAAACCCATTGTGGTTGCGGTCGAGGGCGAGCCACGGCAAGCTCGGCCAGTCGCTGCTTATACACTGAATGTCGGGTGTGAAGGCAAAGCTGGCGAGTTCACCCGCCTCAAACGTCAGCGGTTGCGCGTCGATTTGGACAACAAGTGGCGTTGCGCAGTCGGGGTTGTCGACAAGTAGCCACGCGAACTCCGAGCCATTGTAGGCACAGTGAAGCTCATCGCAGGGAATCTGCTCGACCTCGCCCGGACGGCACTCGGGCTCCTCCATCAAGCATTCGGTCCAGGTTTCGACGTCATCGTTCACAAAGCAGTAGCGCAACCCCATTGGCCCGCCGCTAAACTGGCTACACGGCTCAGGCACCTCACCACTTCCCAGGCACGCCGCGACGATCTCGAACTCCTGCTCCTCATAGTTTGGCTCGAAGACATAGCCCTGGTCTGGGTGGTCGGGCGAACAACTCGCCAAAGCGACTGTCATCGCCACCGTATTGAGACCTACCCGCACCATCGGCAACAAATATACCCGAAATGGTCGGCTTCGGGTGCGCCGGCCGACAACTTCGGGCTTGGGACTTATTCGCTCCTACCCACAGATTCGGCTACCCTCCCGGCCATGTGGACTCCTCCGCAGCGGATCCGCCATCCCGTCCTCGACACCCGTTGGCCCACCCGCGATGAGGCGAGCCAAAGTCGGTGGTTTTCGCCGCTTGCGTTTGGCCCATTGCATCTACATGAACGCACCTGGGTGCCGGCGATGGTCCCGTGGCGGGCGACTGGCGATGGTCTGGTGACCGGCGATGTGCTCGAGTGGTACGGCCGCTTTGCCGACGGGCAACCCGGAGCGATAGTCGTCGAAGCGACGGGGATCCGCGATATTCCCAGCGGTCCGCTGCTACGAATCGGCGACGACCGGTTTATCCCCGGGCTCACCGAGTTGGTCAAACTTGTGCATACACGTAGCTCGGGCAAGACCCGGCTGCTGATCCAGCTGATCGACTTCTTGGCGGTCAAGCGCAGACCTCCAGCCGAGAAGTTCTTCCGCCGTTTTTGGCGACCCACAAACGAACACAAAAAACGCCTGGAGGCCGCTTTGGGCTGTGATACCGGCAACTTGAGCCAGACCGAGATCGCCGAGTACCTACTTACCCACCCCGAGGTCCATGCCCAGGTCCTCACCGCCCGCGAACTTCGTGACCTCCAGGTCGGCTACCGCGAAGACGTCAACGACCTCCACCTCCCACACATCCGCGACCTGCCAAAACACCTGCCAAATTTATTTGCAGATGCAGCTAAGCGCGCCCAACAGGCCGGGTTTGACGGGGTCGAGCTCCACTACGCACACGCCTACACGATGGCGAGTTTTCTTTCGAAAACCAACACCCGGACCGACGGCTATGGCGGCAGTCTCAAGGGGCGCCTGCGCCTGCCGCTTGAGGTCTACCAGGCTGTTCGTCAAACAGTCGGCAGCGCCTACACGCTCGGTTGTCGGATGCTCGCTGACGAGGTCATCGACGGGGGCAATCGCGTTGAAGATGCATGTGCAATTGCGCGGCGGTTTGCCGAGGCCGGTATGGACTTTATTTCGGTGTCGAAAGGCGGGAAATTTGACGATGCCAAGCAGCCGAAGGTCGGTGACGCCGTCTACCCGTACACCGGCCCAAGTGGTTATGAGTGCATGCCCACGGTCTATTCGGATGAACGTGGACCATTTGGGCGTAACATCGGACTAGCAGCCGCTATTCGGAGGTCGATCCGTGAGCGTGGGCTCGACACCCCGGTGGTCGCCGCTGGTGGCATCAACAGCTTTGAGATGGCCGAGCAAATCCTGGCCGATGGCGCGGCCGATATCGTCGCCGCTGCCCGTCAATCACTCGCCGACCCGGACTGGTTTCGCAAGACACGGCTAGGTCGCGGCCACGAGGTCCGTCGATGCAAGTACACCAATTACTGCGAGGCCCTCGATACCAAGCATAAGCAGGTAACCTGCCAACTGTGGGACCGAGTCGCGCTCGATGAGCCGGGCGTGTCAAAATCGACCGATGGCCGGCGGCGGCTGGTGGCACCTGCGTGGGATCCCGATCCACCCAGCTAAACTCGCCAAGGACGTCTCAATACGAACGCGGTCGGTTGTGCGATGCGCGGGAGAACTGCAAGGTGGAACGTGCGTCGTTTACGTTAGCGAGCTGGCGCGACACGTACAGGGACCGTGATCGACGTCCACTTCGCGTGCCAAGGGCCATCGCTGCCCGGGAGTCGAGCTTGACGCTGTGAAACCGGACCTCCCAGTTTTTGCCACCCCGCCGCGATGGTGTGCACCCACAAATAATAGCCGACAGCCGCGGGCGGAGGTCAGCTCCCCGAGAACGCAGCCTTGCGCTTTTCGACATAGGCGGCGATGCCCTCGGCCGCATCGTTGCCGGTAAACAGCCGCTGCTGGAGCTCACGCTCCAAGGCGAGGCCGTCTTGCAAACTCAGGTCGCCCCCGGTTTGGCACGCCCGCTTGATCAACCCGATCGCCTGCGAGGCGGCCTGGGGCGGTGTGAACTTTTGTGCATAGGCATGGATCTTTTGTTGAAACTCGTCGATGGTTTCGGTCTCCCACACATCGCTGACAAGCCCGAGCTGCTTGGCCGTTTCAAAGCCGAAGGTTTCGCCAGTTGCCATCATCTCGATCGCCTTTGCCTTGCCGACAATCCGTGTGAGTCGCTGGGTGCCGCCGGTGCCAGGCAACACGCCGAGCTTGACCTCGGGCAGGCCACATTTGCCCCGACCCTTGCGCGCGATTCGGATGTCGCAGGCCAGGGCAACTTCGAGGCCGCCACCAACACAATGGCCGTTGAGGGCACCTATGACCAATTTTGGCGTCTGCTCCAAACGGCTGATGGTCTCGTTGGCGTGCAGGCAAAAGTTGTATTTGAACACCGGGTCGGCGCCGTTGAGCATGCTGATGTCCGCCCCTGCACAAAAGAATTTTTCGCCCGCTCCGGTCACAACCAACACATGAACCTCGGGGTCAAACCGGGCCTTCAAGATGGCCGCGTCGAGGGCCTGCATCATCTCGTAGGAGTAGCAGTTGGCCGGGGGGACCGTGAGCGTGAGGGTGGCGACGCCATTTTGTTTGCTGTACTCGACCAGGGACATGGGCGGAGCATACACTCCCGGCGTGTCGACTGCAGTCCACATCCACCCCGTACCCGTCCGCTTTGGCGACTGCGACCCGGCGGGGATCATCTACTTCCCGCGGTTTTTCCACTTCTTCCACGAGGCCATGGAGACGTGGTTTGGCGAGGCCCTAGGCCTGCCCTACGCCGAGCTCATCCACGGCCGCTTGCTCGGGTTTCCAGCCGTCCACACCGAGGCCGACTTTCGCGTGCCCTGCCGCATGGGCGACGTGATCGAAGTCGAGTTGCGGGTGACCAAGCTGGGCACGAGCTCCATCAACTTCGGCTACCGCGTGCGTGGCCGTGGTGACCCGCCCGAAAGCCCCCCGCGACTAACAGGCGCCACCGTGTGTGTGGTCCTCGACATGGATCCGAAAAGTCCACGACACCGACGCTCGCGGCCATTGCCCGACGATTTGCGAGCACAGATCGAGGCGTTTGGAATCTCGCCATGAGTGTGCCCGAGCCCCCGTGGTCGGTGAGCTTTACCGATGGCAGTAACAATAGCTATCACGTGACGGCCGTCGCTGGTGGGGTTTCGTTTGTATACACACCGATAACCCCCAAGTGGAGTTCGAGCGGGGTCTATAGCGGAGGACCACCGCGACAGGGCACCTTGAGCGGGGAGCAAGTTGCCGAGCTTTGGCGGGCACTTGATGCGATCACGACCCGGGGCGGTTCACCGCCGGAGCACAGGACCAAAGGCACGGCGATTTTGACAACCGAGGTTGCCGGACAAACCAGCAGCCGACTTGTGGGGCATTCGCACATTCGGGTAACGTTCGAGCGGTGGCTTGCGGCACTTGGCTAGTGGGCGTTTAAAGTTGCGGCTACGTGACATCCGGCAAGCGTGGCTAACGGCGGTTGGCTAACAATCGCTGCTTGCTCGCTACGCGACATCTGGCAAGCGTGTGAGCGGTGGCTCGCGGTGGTTGGCTAACGGTCGCTACTCGCTACGCGACATCCGGCAAGCGTTTGAGCGGTCACCTGCGACGCATGGGTAGCAGTCGCTCGAAGTCGTGGCTCGCGTATGGCGACCAAAATTCGGAAATTCGTTGCAGCTACACAACATACAAAAAATACATCGCCGCCCACGCCCCACAGGCCGCTAGCCGGCTGCCCTCGGCTGCCCACGCCCAGCTACGACGCTCCAACAACCCGCCCCAGCACGCCGTGGTCGCGACGATCAAAAACACCGCACTCGCGCTGGCCCACCAGGGCATTTGCATATGCACAAGTAGCAGGCCAAAGATCGCCGCGCTAACCAGTGCCAACCACACCACCACATAGGCCTGAATCCAGCGGGGTGCCCGGGGGTCGTATTTGTTGTCGGCACGTTGTTGTAGTTGCACCTTATCGAGCGGTTGTTCGTTGCCGTTGGGGCCCCAGGCCGGGTGGGAGAAAAGGGCGCGAAGCTTGTGCCCCACCCCCTTGACGCGCAGGGCCTTGCGACCAACAGCCACCACCTGATCGAGGTTGGCCCACACCGCGTTGTAGCTGCCAAGCGGCTTGGTTGTGCCATACACCGGGCGCTCGACCTCGGGCTCAAAGGTGCCAAACATCCGGTCCCAAATAATCAGGATACCGGCGTAGTTGCGGTCGAGATATTGCGGGTTGATGGCGTGGTGCACCCGGTGGTGGGCCGGGGTGTTGAAGACCTTGCCAAACCATCCCATTTTGTCGATGAGCTCGGTGTGAATCCAAAACTGGTAGAGGAGGTTGAGCGACTTGCTGAGCAGCCAAACCTCGGGGGGCACGCCCAACAGGGCCAACGGGACATAAAACCACACCGCACTCGGGGCCGAGATATATGCCTGCCGCAGGGCGACGGCGAGGTTGTAGTCTTCGGACTGGTGGTGGACCACGTGAATCGCCCAAAACAGGTTGCTCTCGTGGCTCAGGCGGTGCCACCAGTAGTAGGCAAAGTCGACACCGACCATCGCCAAGACCCAGGTCCACACGCTGTCGGCTGGCAGGCCGAAAAACCGTAGCTCGTAAAACCAGATGTAGATGAGGACCGTCGCCGCGGCGACAAAGATCCCGAGGGCTTGCTGGCCGATCCCGCAGCTGATGTCGGTGACGGCATCCCCAAAGCGAAACAGCTTGCGACCTTGACGCTGGGCGAGCCACAACTCGATGGCGATGAGCAGGCCAAACACCGGTATCGAGTAGGCGATCGCGTGCATGGGCAAGCGAAGTATACAGCCCCGTGCGGCGACTGCCGGGGCCCGCTCGGGAGACTCGCGCGGCCACGAACACGGCCGCTCAACACCTATAACCGCGATCTTGGGTCGTGCTACCCTGCCGCCGTGTCCTCGCCAGTTTGTCGCCCGCAACTTTGGCTGCTGTGTTGTGCCCTCGGTTGTAGTTCGGCCGGCGGTTCGACAACCGAGTCGACAACCGAGTCGACAACGACTGAGAGTACAGGCGACCCCTCAACAACCGACACGGCCGGCACCGATGCCTGCCAGGCAAGCTCTGAGTGCGAGGACGGCGAAATCTGCGTTGCCCCCTACAACCTCGACCCCGAGCCCGGGCCGGGGGGAGCACGTGGACCCGCGAGCTGCGTGCCCGAGCAGTCCTGTATCGCCACCCCCGACGACATCCACAGCTGGTGCTTTGACCACCAGGGCTGCTGCGGCGACCTACGCTGCCGCTCGGCCGACGGTGTGTGCGAAGAGCAACTTGTTGATACAACAACCTCGGGGACGACCTCAGATGCCACGTCCGACTCAGAAAGCGACTCGATGACAGACACCGATTCTGAGACGGACACGGACTCTGAGACTGAGACCGAGACTGAGACTGAGACCGGTACCGACACGGATACCGACACGGATACCGATACCGATACCAGCGGCTAGCGCGGCTTGGTCGCGCTCGACTCCCTGTCATCGGCAAAACCTGCGGATACGTCAAACGCTCCCTCAAAAACCTGCGGATACATCAAACCATTCGTCGTGCCCGGTTTGATCCCCGGTTGTCCTGAAAACCCCGCGAATACGTCAAACCGTTCGTCGTGCCCGGTTGGCCCGCCGGTTAAGCCCCGGCGTCAAAGACCAGCGGATACGTCAAACCGTTCATCTTGCCCGGTGTCAAAGACAGGCGGATACGTCAAACCGTTCGTCTTGCCCCTGTTGACCCGCTCCGGTTAAAACCCGGCGTCCACGTCAAACTGTTCGTCTTGCCCCTGTTGACCCGCTCCGGTTAAAACCCGTCCACGTCAAACCGTTCGTCTTGCCCGGTTGACCCGCTCCGGTTAAGCCCCGGTGTCAACTTCAAACCGTTCGTCCTACCCGGTTGACCCGCTCCGGTTAGGCTCCGGGCGAACCTGCGGAGACGTATCGGCAAACCGGTAGCCTGGCCTGTTTGGCCGCTCCGACTAAGCTTCGGCGTCGTCCTCGGGAAACAGCGGCAACGTATCGGCATCGAGGACTTCAAGGGTCGCCTGCATCGAGTCGAGTTGCTCCTGGGTCCACCCGGCCTGTTGCTCGGCGCGGAGCAGTTGCAGGGCGAGCGAGAGGGCCTGCTGAGTCGGTGTAGATGCATGGGCCGCGAGCTTGTCGAAGGTCCCCGCACAATCGTCGTCGTCGCCACGGGTGTTGAGCACCCGTATGAGGCACGTACAAGCCCACTGTGGCGCCCGCGTAAACAGGGCCGGGAAGGCGTTGAGTAACCCGCGTAAATAGGCGTCGTCGAAACTCTCGAGCACGTACAGCAGCTGCCAGTAAATCCCGAACGGGTCGTCGTCTTCGAGGGTGGCAAACAGGCGGTCGACCCAGCTCGGGTCGGCAACCCGCTCTAGTTCGGCCAGGACCTCGCCAATGCTGCCGTCGATCCCCTCGGGGCCAAATCGGGCATACAGGCGCACAAGGTGGAGGAGGTCGACCGCGTCGCCGCGTTCCTCGGGTACCGTCGGCAGGTTTAGCTGGCCCTGGGGAACCTCGAGGGCAACGGTTTCGCCGGCAATGTCCTGGGTGGTCGCGGCCTTGTCCTTTTTGGAGGTCTTTTTCTTGCTGACCTTCTTGGTCGTCTTTTTCTTGCCGACCTTCTTTTTGGTCGTCTTCTTCTTGCTGACCTTCTTTTTGGTCGTCTTCTTCTTGCTGACCTTCTTTTTGGTCGTCTTTTTCTTGCTGACCTTCTTGGTCGTCTTTTTCTTGGCGGTCTTCTTCTTGCCGACCTTCTTTTTGGTCGTCTTTTTCTTGCTGACCTTCTTGGTCGTCTTTTTCTTGCTGACCTTCTTGGTCGTCTTCTTCTTGCCGACCTTCTTTTTGGTCGCTTTTTTCTTGCCGACCTTCTTGGTCGTCTTCTTCTTGCCGACCTTCTTTTTGGTCGTCGTCTTCTTGCTGACCTTCTTGGTCGGCTTTTTCTTAGCGACCTTTTTCTTGGTGGCCCGCTTGCTCGTCTTCTTGGTCACCTTTTTCTTGGCCTTCTTCTTGGTCGTTTTCTTGGCGCGGGGCGATGCTTTTTTGGACGAGGTTGCCACGTTGGCTTTGTACGTGAACCTGCCGTCGCTAGGCAACTTGCCAACCTGCTAACTGAAGATCTGGCTGTGTGTGGCCCACACGCTACAATCTGGCGATGGCCTCGCGGACGATCGCCCACTCTGTCGCCAAAGTTTCTCGCCCACCGCAAAACCTCGCCGAGCTCGAACGTGTGCTCGACCAGCTTCGCCGGCGATTTCCCGGCGCGGTGTTTGAACGTTACTTAGACAAGGTTCCGACGGTTGCAACCGGTGCCTATATCGCTCCGACCGCGGCCCTGATTGGCGATGTCACCATCGGCGAAGATGCCAGCGTTTGGTACGGCTGTGTCCTGCGCGGCGATGTCAACCGGATTGAGCTCGGGGCTCGCAGCAATCTTCAAGACGGTACGGTGGTCCACCTCGGCGACCGCGACCCGACGATCATTGGCGAGGATGTGGTGGTCGGCCACCGTGCGGTCCTCCACGGGTGTACGATTGGTGCACGTACATTGGTTGGGATTCAGTCGACCATTCTCGATGGCGTCGAGCTCGGGCACGGTTCGGTGGTCGGGAGTTGTGCGCTCGTCACGGCCGGCCAAAAAATTCCGCCACGTAGCCTTCTGTTGGGGGTTCCGGCCAAAATACGCAAAACGCTCGCGGCCGACGACGAGGACTTTCACCGCGAACTCGCCGGCAAATACACCCGGCTTGTCCACAACTACCGGTTTGGCTGAGGCCAAACGGCAAACGGCAAACCCCATGTATCCACACAGAGTTTGCCGTTTTCGCTGCGGTGGTTAGAACGAGCCGATGGCCTTGAGGTAGACGATCGACGAACCGGTACCGTCCTGGCCAAACTTGGTACGAGCGTTGCGAATGGTGTCGTTACCGAGGTCGATTTTGCGGCTGAGGAAGGCAAACCCACCGAGCTCAAAGCTGACAAAGCCCCAGGGCGGCGTCATCAGGATCGCCGGGGCGAGCACGGCCGAAGTACCCTCGCCGGGGCGGTTGTTGGTGGGGAAATCGATCAGGCCAAACATCCGAAAAATCAGGTGCCGGCCAAAAAACACCAGCTCGGTGCCGCCTAGGAGGTAGTCGCCAATGTGGTCGGCACCAAACTCATCGATGAACCCGCGCAGGTACTGTGATTGCACATACACGTGCTTGCCAAAGGTGTAGTCGAGCCCGACCGTGGCCTTGACGTAGGGGGTTGAGCGAATGGTCGGTCCGCTGATTTCGGTGACCGGGTTGGCGACGCCATCGTCGGGGGTCACGTCGGTGACAACCGGCAACTCGATCGTCATTTCGTGGGCCTCGGGGATAAACAACCCAGCCTCGCCCCACAGGCCCATGTTGCCCAAAAACGGCAGCTGGGTGGCGAAGTCGAGGCCGATGACCTGCATCTTGGGATAGATCAGGTCGACATCGCTTTGGATGTAGTAGCCGTTGACCGGGTCCTGATCGAGGTCGGCGAGCTGCGAACTGTCGACGTAGGTCGGCAGCGGGATGTCGTGGCGGCCGTAGTAGTACGAGGCGGAGATGTCGACGATGCCGAGGCGGGTACCAACTTTAAACGCGGCCTGACCGTTTTTGAGGCTCAGGCTCGGGTGGTTGACGTGCCCGTAGACCACCGGGATCAACCGTTGGTTGCGCGGCAAGAACGTGTCTTGCAAATACTCGATCTCTTGCCGGTCTTCTTCGAGCGCAAACGGAACTTCGGAGTACGGACTTTTGAGGCCAGCCGAGGCCGAGGGCGGCAGCAGGGCCGGGTAAAATAGTGGGATATACACACCTTGAAACCACAGCTTGTCCTTGAGCTTGGGCGGTGCGTAGTCCATGACGATCATCTGGTTGGCGATGGGCTCGGTAAAAAGCGGCCGATCTTCGAGGTCGTCGGGGTTGAGGTTGTTGGTCGGATTGAACTTGTCGGCGGTCCCCCACACCACGATCTGGCGCCCGATTTTGAGGTCAAAGCCGGGAAACAGTCCGTGCAGGGCCACGTAGGCGGCATCGCTTTCGAGGTGAAACGGGGTGAGCATCTGGCGTGTGGCCAGGTCGTCGAGTTCCTGGGCCTGGGCCACACCCATAAACACCGGCTCGACGCCACCGACGATCTCGACATGCTCGTTCGGGCTGTACGAGAAGTTCATCTCGATGCGGTTTTCGTTACGGCCGATGGTGCCGCGCTCGGGCGTGCGGTCGACATCGACATACAGGCTCGAGAGGATCCGGAAGCGGGTTTTGAGCTTCTTGCCAAACACCCCTTTGCCACCGCTGCTCGTGCTTGTCGTCGCCGACGAGACCGACTTCATTTCGGGCATGTCGTCGGTTGGGCCCTCGCCGCTGTCGTCGGAGCCCGAGCCAAACACGTCGCTGACAGACACGTCACCGCTGGCACCACCCGACGACCCGGCCTCGCCACTGCCAGAAGACGCGGCATCACTACTTTCGCCACCACTGTCCCCAAAGACATCTGAGACGGAAAGCCCTTCGTTGCCGGGCTCAGCCGGCTCACTTGGCTTGGGCTCCTCGCTCGTAGGCGGCTGAGAGACATCCGCCGGTGATTCGCCGCTTGGGGGATTGTCGACAGCGCCAGGCTGGGTACCCGAGGGAGGCGTACCCGAATTAGCATCGGCCGGAACGTCCGCGGGTTGCGACGTGCCGGCCGGAGCCGTTGCATCTGTCGGCGGTGCTGCGGGAGTTTGGAGGAGGACGAGGAGGGGGAGCAGGCTTGTTGCAGTCACCGGCGATCTGTGGGGCTGTTACCCCCGCAGCAAAGTACGGCGGGAGAACAGAGATTCCGGGATCTCGGTTTTCACGTCGATCTCGGTAAGGTTGATGACGGTTTCATTGCCGGTCTTCAGGTTTTTCATGCGGATCTGGGTGGGCATTGGTTTGCCCTCCATCTTGACCCACTTCTCGCGGCTTTGTTCCCGCGTCTGATTCCCGGCTTCGTCGAAGTAACGGATGATGGTTACGCCACCTTTTTTGCCGTCGATAACCAACTCGAGTTTGGGGACGGACACGGGGGCACCCTCTTTTTTGATAAGCTCGAGGGTTGTTTCACTACCTTTTTTGCCCTTCACGCGGGCGTCGAACTTACTCGACAACTCCGTCATGACCATATCTTCGGGCTGGAACTCGCTGCCGTGAAACCCCTGGTTGAGGTTGTGTGCGGCGACCCGGCGAATCTTTTTGAAGGCGTCGCTGTAGAGCAGGATGTTGGTCGGGTCCAACATCAGGATCTTCATGTCCTTAACATCGCCGGGCTCCAAGAAGTGGATGTACTGCTTGGACAGGTTTTTCATCTTCATGGCGAACACGAGGGTCTTTTTGTGTTCACCACCCTTGAAGATCTCCATGTTGGCCACGTAGCTCTGATTGCCGAAGGTCCCGGCACGACGATCGACTTCGGCGAGGATCGTGTTGCCGTCGGCCGCGGCTTCGGCCTGGGCGGGCTGGCCCGTGTAGGCACCGACGGCGGCGGCGGAGGTTGCGAGCACTGTGGCGAGGAAAAATGAAACCGGCTTCATGGCTTTGTCGTTGCTCCGAGTGTTGTCCCAGTGTGTCACCGCGCGGGTGATGCTGGCTTAATCGCGCGCCCAGGTGGGCGAGCCGGGCCTTGGACGGGGTGTTACCAGGGCTATTCGCCGGTGATTCAACCTGTTGAAGGGAGAGTCCCCACGTCCATATCAGAGTCTGTGATTCTCTGAAATTATCACAGGTAAACAGGAGTGATCCGCGTCACACCTGGGCTAAGCAGCGGTTTGGAGGCCATTTTACGGGTGCAACAGCGTGCACACCCAACCCTTGACTCGGCAACTTCGATCGCTGTGTTTGGGGTCGACAAAGTCGGTGCACTACGGGTGTTCAGCGCTTGGCAAAAAGCCGCGGCACCAGCCAGCACGCACCCAAAGCCGCGCCCAGCAAGCCGATCGCCAACCCCACGCCAAAGTGGCGTAGTGGCGTCATTTCGGAGGCTAGGAGCACAAAGAATGCAAGCGCGAGTTGCAGCGCCGAGATGATGATGACAGCTCCGATCTCGTGGACGGCCTGGCCGCCAAAGTCGGCCACCCCCTGCTCCTTGAGGGTCTGCGCACGAAACCCGAGATGGATGGCAAAGTCCACACCTGCCCCCAGGGCAATACACGAAACCATACTTGTACCCACACTGATCGAGTGTCCCAGGAGGCTTATCAACCCCGCGGTGACACACAACGTCCACATCGCCGGGACCAGGGTGATCAGTTGGCGGGCAAACACCAACATGATGCCGAGGCCACCAATGGAGACGAGGGTTGAAAACAGCAAGCTGCTGGTCACGCTGTCGGCAAACGCCTTGCCGATCACCGGTTGGCCGGTGAGCCGCGGGCGAAACTCGATGACCCGGGCATCGCTAAGCTCAGCCTTTGGGGCGACTAGGCCCCACTCCTTGTCGTCGAGCTCGGCCAAGACCGGCTGCATGGCGTCGCATTGCGAAGGTTCGGCATCCTCGGATTTTTTTGTATCTGCACTGAGTCCGAGGGCGGCGCAGCGCTGGCCCACGCGGTGGGCAACGAGTTCCTCATCGACCCATGGCCCGAGGTACTTGGCGACATAACCAACCCCCTCGGGATCGGCGGCGACCAGGGTTGGCAACTTGCTGCGAAGCAACGCCTTGAGTTCCTCGCCGCGGGGCTTGATCAAGCTCGCGGGGGCGATGCTCTCGATCTCGGCCCGCGGTGGCGGGTCGACCGGGCTGTCCTCAGAGTCGAGCGCCTTGTCGCGGATCCTGGCGAGGGCGGCCTCTAGCTCAGGCGTGGGTTTGACGCTGGTATCGGTCAGGGCTTGTGGATCGACCGGATTGCCGGTGAGGCGACCCAGCCGCGCAGCGACCTCAGCAACCTGGACTTCACGGACCGGTGCATTTGCAACTTTTGCCACGGTCAGCTTGTCGTTGCTGCCGTTGTAACGCGCCAACAGGTCCCGTACTTTTTGCGTAACTTCGACCTGCTGCTCGCCGGAGATCGGCGCAAGCTTGATGTGGATAAGGGCACCATCTGCCTCTTCGGTCATGAGCTGGGCCATCGCCGGGTGACCGATGAGATAGGCCAGCACCTGGCCGGCACGCTCGGGGGTTTCGGGCACGCCCTTGCGCCCACCCATGGCGGCGTTGAGGACCGCGACCGGGTCCATCAGACTGCGGACATCGACCACCCCGTCGATTGCCTTGACCTGCTCCTGGAGGATTTGGATCTCCCGTAGCACCGCGTTCTCGCGCAGGTTGCCCTCGATGGTGATCTGCAAAAATGTAGAGCCGCCGAAGTGCTCGTTGAAAAACTGGTTGGACTGGCTGGGCTCGCTCGACTCGACAAACACGTTGGAAGTGTCCGGGTCGGCGCGGAGCATGGTTGCCAGGCCGATCCCCGCCACCGCCATGACGCCGAGGACCCAGTTGGGCGGCCGGTAGCGAAACGGCATCGGGCGCTCGGGCCGGGGTTTGATGAGTTTGCTGGGGAGGCAGGCCAAGATCGCCGGCATCGCCAACAGCGCGAGGACCAGCAACACCAACACGCCGAGGCCGGCGACGATCCCGAAGCGCTGCATGGGCACCTGGGGCATGACCAGCAAGGCGAAGAAGGCGACGGCCGTGGTCACACCGCTGAGACGGACCGGACTCCATAGCTCGCGCAGCGTCTTGGTTGCACGCTCGCGGCTGTTGGCCCCGGTTTGCCGTTGAAACCCGGCCAAAATGTGCACCCCAAAGGCACCGCCCAAGGCAACCATCATCACTGGGATCGAGCTGCTGACGATGGTGAGTGGTTCGTCAAAGCGACCGTGGGCACCCATGACGAGGGCGACTCCCAAACCGGTGATCAACAGGTTGAGACCGGCCGCCGTCAGACTGCCCAACAACAGGGCCGAGACCACCACCAGCACACCGATGACAATTGGCGAAAGTCGCTCGATATCCGTCCGGCTGGCCTGGGCTGCGGCCTCTTCGATAAATGGGGCACCACCCAGGTGGCTTACCCCCGACCAGTTGGCATCGACGGCATCCCGGATCGATTGCAGCCGTTGGCGGCGAACGTCGGTCGCATTTTCCCGCGACTCGTGCACCAAAAACACCAACAGCGCGGCCGCCTTGCCGTCGGTCGAAATCAAGTTGCCGACGGCATCGGTCGAGGCCAGCACCTGCTTTTTAATGACATCGACATCTCGCAAATCCTCGGGCACCAGCGGCGCGACTTCGAGGCCATCCTCTTTGAGCACCGGATTTGGCAAGTCGGCAAACGACAGCACAACACGCACGCCATCGACTTCGCCAACGCGTTTGGCCAGGGTCCGAACTTCGTCGACCCGCTCCAAACTCAGGAGGTCGCTGCCGTCCTCGGCCGCCAACCCGATAAGCCCGAGCTCGAGCATGCCAAACCGATTGGCGACTTCGTGGAACGTGATGACGTCGGGGTGGTCGGGCGGCAAGAAGGCCAGGACGTCGTTGTCCTCGCGGATGTCGTTGACACCGGGGATCAACCACGCGCTCAACCCGAGCACGCACACAAGGATCAACCACCGCAACCGAACAACGAGATGATCTGCCATAGGCTGTCGGCGAGTGTAGCCGGAACGGTTTGCCGCACGCGAATTTCGAGTTTGCCGGCTTTTGACCGCAAATATGTGCTGCACCAGATGTCGGATGCCGACGCGGCGAATGCGGTGGCCCATGCAAAAACCGGCGGGTTTATCCGCCGGCTTACCTGGTCTATCACCAATAAATCTAGGTAGTTGTTCCTACCGCCAGATCGGCGTGAGCCACTCGGTGCGGTGTGCCACCCGGCCGTGTACGACATTGTCAAAATGGGTTTTGAGGGCCTGTGTCATCGGCCCGATTTGACCGCCACCCAAAACCCGCCGGTCGACCGATCGCACCGGTGTGATCTGGGCCCCAGTCCCACATAGGAACATCTCATCGGCGACATAAAGCTCGCTGCGGCCGATGCTGCGCTCGACAAATTTGTAGCCGAGATCCTCGGTGGCCATGGTGATGATGCTGCGCCGCGTGATGCCGTCGAGATTGTCTTCGGTCGATGGCGGGCTGTAGAGAACGCCGCGTCGGGCAATGAAAATGTGTTCGGCACTACCCTCCGAAACCTTGCCGTCTTCGGTCAAAAAGATGGCCTCGTCGAATCCGTTGTCGAACGCCTCGCGCCGGGCCAGGGCACTATTGAGGTAGACGCCGGTCGGCTTGGTTCGCGCCGGGATGGCATTGTCCCGGACCCGCCGCCACGATGACACGGCCACATCGATCATATCCTTATCGATGTAGCGCTTGAGCGGCATGGTGTAGACGATGAAGCAGCTGTCCTCCTCGCGCAGGACCGGGGCGAGCTTCTCGGAGTTGCTGATCAGCAACGGCCGGGCGTAGACATCAAAGTGGACCTCGTTGCGGCGGATCGTCTCGGTGATGATCTCGCAGACATCGGCATGGCTACCCGGCAACTTCAGGTACAAGATCCGGGCTGACAGCTCCAAACGGCGGACGTGTTGATCGAGGCGAAACACGTTGACCTGGTGTCCATCGTCTGCGAGGTACCCGCGAATTCCACCAAAACAACCGAGTCCGTAGTTGAGCGCCCGCGACCGTACGTTGACCGTGGCGTCTGCGTCATCCACGAATTTGCCGTTGAAATATGTGACCATGTCAGCATGGAGCATGCCAGAGATCACGGTCGTTCTACCAGCTCGATTTATTGAGTAATTTCAACATCTCATCATTCTGCGGCAGACCCGAGCCGCGTGTGATCGCACTTTTGATGCAAAGTCGATTCGCGGCCCGGTGGCAGGTGCAGACATCCCCAACTCGGAGGTTGGCGATGCACCGACCAAGGCGGTGGCGACCCTGGTTTTGCGGGCAGCAAAACCCCCAGTCAGGCCGGGTCCAGATGCTAAACTTTCCTCGAGGTCAGGCTCAGAGTTTGTGGTCCCTTCCCACTTCGCGACCATGATCCATGCCGACGGGACCCCCCTTCCCAGAGACCTCCGGCACCCGGTCACCTCCCCTCTCCCGGAGATCGGGTGCCTGACTTTAACCAGGGCTGTGCAAACGTCCCGTACCAGCCAGCGGTTGTTCTACGGGCCCTACTCGCTACAGTGAGCCCATGTCGGTATGGACACTGGCGGGGCTTGCTGCCCTATTTGCGAGTTTTGCTCGCAGCCGACTATGTGCATCTGCAAGTGCGTCATGGGCCGAGCGCTTGGGTCTCGCCGGCGTACTGACCCTCGCCACTTCGATCATCGCCGCCAGCGTGTTGGCGACCCTCGGCCAGCTGACACCCGTATGGATCGCACTGGTTTTTGGCGGGCTTGCGGCATGGATTTGGCGCGTCGCCCCTCCTTGCTTGCCCACGCAAAAACCCCAGGCCCCGCGGTTGGCCAACGACACCGCCCTGTTGCTCGCCCTGTTGCTACTCGGAATCGGTTTGCGGGCGCCGTTGCTTCCGGCCGAACTAGGTGGGCGGGACCAGGGAACCTATGCGTTGCGGGCCCAGCACACCGCGCGCACGGGTTCGGTTGACTTCACGGCCCAGGCGATTGCTGATGCGGCGACGGAGATCGGGCTACGACCTGGCCCTGGCGACATCTTTGGCCTGTCGCCGCTGGTTTCCAAGCATCACCCGCGAGCCGGCCTCTACGACGGACCCTACCGACCGGGGCTCTACCTCGCCGACCGGGAAACCGGGCGCGTCACCCCGCAGTTTCTCCACGGGCACCCCAGCCTACTCGCCGTTGTCGAACTCGCACTCGGCTCCGGGCATGGCACTTTCATATTGTACCTGCAATTTTTGTTGGCCAGTCTGGTACTGTGGTCGATCGCCCGCAGGTTGTGGCCCGGCCTACTCGGCCCTGGGCTTGCCCTGGGAGTATATGTATGTGCACCCATTCTCATCTGGGTGCAGCGCATAGCCCTGACCGAGAGCGTGGCCGGGATGCTGCTGCTGGCGGCGGTGTTGGGGTGCCTGCAGCGGCGTGACGACCCCAATCAGCCGATGACGGCGGCTGCCCTGTGCCTCGCCGCATTTGCCTGGGTGCGCGGTGACCTGTGGATGGTGTTACCGGTGCTGGCCGCGATCTTGAGCCTACGGCCCCCGCACGCAACTCAGGCGCCGGCCGAGGGCACCCGGGCCACGCAATCACCGGCCCAGCGACCAAAACGTGCGCTCACCATCCTCGCACTCGGTGCACTTGCAAGTTTTTACGTACACAGCCAGACCTGCTACCCCTACCTCCACGATGAAATTCGGCGCCAACTCGGGATGTCGCAGGGGCCGACCCCGTCGCAACTATTGGCGGTCACGGCTGTCGCCCTGCTCCTTTGGCCGCTCGCTGACACGCTCGTTGGCCGGCTACTCGCCCCCCGTCCACACCTTCGCACCGCACTCATACGCGCCAGTCGAGTCGGCTGCCTTGCGCTCGCGGTACTCGGGGCCGTGCTTTATGCCTGGGGCGCCCAGGCACCGAGCCCACCCTACAGCCGGCTCGATCCGGTAGGACCACTGATGGGTCCTGGCCTCGTACTGTTGGCGCTCGTGGGCGTCACCTTGGCCGCCCGCCGCTGGAAAATCCGCGGACAGGCTTGGGAAGTATGGCTGCTGGCGCTACTGGCAATCCCGTGTATCAGCATCTTATTTTATGCCCGCCGCAACCTCCCCCACGGCACACTCTACTACTACGGCCGCTACCTCGTCCCCAGCCTGCTGCCACTTGCGATCTTTGCCGGGGTCGAAGCCCTGCTTCGATTGCGCACCTGGCTGGCAACCAAAAATGTCGGCAAAGCCATCCCCGAGCTGGTCACGCTGACGGCCGCAGGAGCCTGCCTCTGGCCGCTTTACGGCCCGTTGCTGACGTCGCCGCAAACCCGGCTGCAAGAGTTTGACGGGGCCGGCAAACTGATCGACTTTCTGACCGCCAAACTGCCCCCCGAGGCGCTGGTGGTCGCCGGTGGCGAGGGTTGGCACCACACCCACACCTTCAACCAGGTCGGCGGTGCACTGGCGATTGGCAAGGGGCGCGAGGTCCTGCCCTACCGCACGCGTGAGGCTGCCTACGCCACGTTGTATGAGCAATTAATTAGCCAACCACAGGCAACTGGGGCACCCGCGCGGCCGGTGTTTTTGTTGGTCAACGAAGCGACCCACGTCGAGCGCCAAGAAGATGCCCGCATCGCCACCTTCGACGATCGCCTGCCGCCGCCGTTTCGCGCCGCCGGCATTGACTTTGTCGAGCTGATCACCCACCGGTTAACACCTGTCAGCGGGCAGCTGCCGACGGCGGTCACGCGGTCGGAGTTGAGAATGGTGCTGATACAAGTAGAGCACGACCCGACCGCGCAGCAGGAGATTTGGGCGTTTGCCGACCAAACCGTGCGTGGGCCCCCGGGGTTGCAGCTGCGGGGCGCCAAGTGGCGGCATGGCCAACTTTGCCTCGACCCCGACACCGCGCTCGAGCTTCGCCTGCCACCGGGCGGGCCTGGTAGTGCGGTCCTGGTGGCAAACCCCGGATTTGCCGGTGTTGCAGCCCACTGGCCGATTGGCGCGGATGGCAAGCCCTGGATTGGGCGACTGGCAAAAGCCCGTGTGCGCCCGCGCGACACCCTCGGGCCGTTTGTCTATGCCGAGCGCCCGGGGGTGATCCGGATCCGGGGCAACCGCGAGCCCATCCCCCACCGCGCCTGTCCCCACGGATCGCTTTCGCAGCTGCGGCTGCTCGGCACCGATGTACATACACTCACTGACCTGGCCGGACGCACCAACAAGGGCGTCGGGCTTCACCGGTTTACCGCCGACGACGATCTGGGCCACGGATTTGGCCGCACGATATGGACCCGTGGAATCTCGCTTTCGCGGTTTCGTGCCGGGATCCGCCCCAACCCAGATGTCGAAGCCAGCTCATTGGTCGTCACGTCCGGTCAGCCGTTGACGTTTGCCCCGGAGCAACTTCCGGGCCGTGAGCTGTGGTTGCGCGTCAACCTCAAGCGCAGCCAGGTCGCCGCCGAAACTCGCCTGCGGGTTGCCATCGACGGCCAGACCGTGGCCACCTTCGACCCGCCCGACGCCAGTGGGCGACTATGGTCGAGTGAGGATATCTCGCTGCATCTACAACAGGATGTGGCGACGGTCACGGTCGAGTTGGTGGGGCCTGGAGAAGTGTTGCTGCGCGACGTTGCCCTGGTCGTTCCGCCGACCTCCGAAGCCACAGAATAATGGGCAACATGCAGTTACATGCAGCTACATGCAGCTGCCGGCCATCACTGTTGCTCGGGGCACGGCGCACCGAGTTCGTCGACAACAATCGTATCCCCGGCCTCGACGGCCTCGCTGGCCACTAGGGTGACAGCTTCGCCCGATTGCCCGTGGCAGGCGCTGACATACCCCGAGGCCGTAATGATGCGTGCGTCGATCAGATAGCGGCCCGGCTGGTCGATCTTGACACGGAGCTTGGCCGCGGTTTCACTTGCAGCTGCACACTCTTGAAGATCCCCAAAAATCGTCTTGTAGGGGTCGACTTCGACGGTACATGGCGGCGGCGGGTCCTGTTCGCAGGCGATTCGGGTGGCCCGCAACGACACCTGGGTCGCCCCCTGCACCCCGCAGGCTCCGAGGACATCGACGGTCGCCTCGACCACCGCGATCCCTGGCTCACCGAGCAGCGGCCCGGTCTCGCTCCCCTCACTGTCGGTCTCCGACGCGACCTGGCCGCAGCTGGCGATCAGCATGCTCGTCGCCACGAACAATATTTTTGTAGACACAACGATTTTATCGGCGAACATGGGTATGGACCGCGGCCTCCAGCCTAGCAAGCTGCCGCAAGCGAAGGTAGGCCGCTCCGATTTTTGTCGCCAAGATGGGGTGATCGGAGCGTTCGCGGATGTGTGTCGGCGCATCCCGAGCCCCAACAAAACCTCGGCCCCGGCTCGAACAACGCGCTCGCGCGTGTGTCGCACCTTGCTCGGATCTCCACATTTACGCTGCTTAGGAGTGTTTCGCCCGCGAAACTTCCCGTCGGTCGAGACCGATCATCGGTGGGTAGTGGCCGAATAACAAAGTCCTGCGGCGGGTTGAAACCATGTTTGCCGAGAAGCAGTCGGTGGACTATGGTCGCGGCGGCAACGCGAGTGGATTTTTCGCGGTTACCGAGGACGCAAAATGGCCCACAAAGTCGGCTCCGATCTCGATGGCTGGTGCACCAAGTGCCGGATCGACACCCCCCACGTCATCGTTTCTCTCAAGGCAGATAACGAGACACCCAAGCGTGCCGAATGTAAAAGCTGCGGCGGTCAACACAACTACCGTCTGCCCAAAACCGGCCCCGACGCCAAGAAAAAGAAGGCGGCCAAAAAGAAGGCGGCCAAAAAGAAGACGACCAGAAAGAAGTCTTCGCGCAAGACCAAACAGGTCTACGAGCCCACGGCCGACGAGTGGGGCGACCGCACGGCAGCCCTGTTGGCCACCGGTGTCGAGGCCAAGCCCTACTCGATCCGCGGCATGTTCGAGGCCAACGAGCTCGTCGACCACAAAAAGTTTGGCCAGGGCGTGGTGATCACGGTGCTGATCGACAACAAGGTCAAGATCCTGTTCCGCGACGGTCTCAAAACCCTGATCATGGGCCGGACCTAAGCGCCCGTACCAGGCGAGCTCGCCGGGTTCCCGCACGTCGGGTCCCGGCTTTTTCGTGTGCGTGTGCGTTGCCGAGGCAACCACATATGTACATGCAAATAAAATTCAGCCCGGCACCCGCCACAGGCGTTCGATCTGCAACTGGATCCGCCGGCGGTTGCGAAAGTGCGAACGCATGGGGACAAACAGGCACCCGACCTTGTCGTTGATTTTGAGGTCTGGCGCCTGGTTGAAGGCGATCGCGTCGATATGGGCCCGACCCTGGCGCAGCACAAGCGACAGGTGTTTGCCCCGCAAGATCCGCTCGCGCACAACTTCGGCCTCTTCGATGAGGTAGCGCGGGGCGGGAAAACCAATCCCGTAGGGGCCTAGGCTCTCCAACGCGTCCATGAGGTCGTCGGTGACCTCGGCGATCGACAGCTGACCGTCGCAGGGTTCTAAAAATGTCCCGTCCTGGTCGCTGGTTTGCCGGGCGACAGCCTGGTCGAAGGCCTCGGTCAGGGCCGGGACCTGGGCGATGTCCATGGTCAGCCCGGCCGCGGCTTGGTGGCCGCCGTAGCGCGTCAACAACTCGCGGCAATCGTGTAGCGCCGCCCGGACATCGACGTCGCCAAACGTGCGGACCGACCCGCGGGCGATCCCGCGTTGGGAATCGATTGCAAGTACAAGTGCTGGGCGACGGTAGGCCTCGACAATACCGTTGGCCGCAATCCCGACGATCCCGTGGAGCCAGCCCTCGCGGCCAATGACGATCCCGTGGCGCTTGCCAGCCTGTGGGTCTTGGGCCAACAACGCCAGGGCCTCCTGCACGATTGTGTCTTGATGGTCGCGGCGGCGGGTGTTGAGCATCTCGACCCGGGCCGCCATTGCCTTGGCCTCGGAGTTGCCGCGCGCGCGCAACAGTGAAAGCGACGGAGCGGCTGCCCCCAACCTCCCCGGCGCGTTGAGCCGTGGTCCCAGGCGAAACCCGAGGTGACTTTCGTCGATCGGCTCGTCGCGGCCAACCCCTGAGCTGTCTAAAAGGGCACGTACCCCGGGGCGCCGACGCTGGGCCACCACGCGCAACCCGTGCCGCACCAAAATTCGATTCTCAGCGACCATCGGCACCATGTCACAGACCGTGCCCATGGCCACCAGGTCGAGCCAACTTCGCGGATCGGGCAGGCGCTCGCGCCCGACTTCGCGGGCCAGTGCAGTCCGCACCGACGCACACAGGTAAAACGCCACGCCGGCGCTACAAAGGCCCTTAAACGGGAACTCACAACCCGGTTGGTGGGGGTTGAGCAGGGCATCGGTCGGCGGCATCTCATCGGGGACTTGGTGGTGATCGATCACCGCCGTCGGCACGCCGCGCTCGCGCAACCAGGCCAGCGCCTCGTGGTCGGACGTCCCGCAATCGCCGGTGAGCACGATCTTGGCGCCCGCCTGCACCAGGGCCTTGGCATCTTCGACACCAAAGCCGTACCCGCTTTCACGCGAGGCCACGCGGGCCACGATCTCGATGCCCAGCGCCTCTAAAAAAGTTGTGAGGATCGTTGTGGTGGTCACGCCATCGACGTCGTAATCACCAAACACCCCCACGCGAAAACCGTGTTTGTAGGCCGAGACCAGCAACTCGACCGCGGGCTCAAAACCGGCCATGGCATCGGGTTTGCGCAGGTCGGCGAGCCGGGGCTGCAGCAGGTCTCGCTGTTGGGGCTCGCCCAAGACATCGCGGCCAAACATCAGTTTGACAACTTCGGGGTGGGTGCCGAGCACCCGGGCGCGGGACGGGATCAGGCCCTGCTCGGCCTGTGCCCGCGACAACGCACCCCGCAGCCGTACTTCGGGGGCCTCGCACTCAAGTTCGGAAGACGCGTCCAAGCCGCGCAGATTGTATCGGCTCTTGGCCCGGGAACAACCCCACACCGTCGTATGTGCATCAGCCGCCAACCGGGCGCAAAACGGTTCGTGCCCCTAGAACCTCGTTTCTAACTAGCTGTAACGATTGAACACCGCGAACCGCAGAGCTTGTATCTACAACCCGCCTGGCAAATTGCCGCTGACCCGTTGTGACTTACACGCCACTCCCGCATGCTCGAGCCATGGCCCCTAACACTCGCCTCAATTCTAAGCACCCAAGGCGGCTGGTGCCCCGAACCGCCGCACTCATGGTCCCGTTGTGGCTGACAGCCTGTCCGCCCGCCGAAGAAATGTCGACGACCACCGCCGCCACTGCGCAGACGACGGATGGCTCGACCGACAGCTCAGCCACCGAAGCTACCGACGGTCCCCAAACCACCGACACGACCGATGCAGATACATGCGAAACCAGTATCGAGTGCGAGCAACAGGACGGTCAGTACTGCGAAGGTGTATGTACACCACAGGGCTGGGATTGTGTTTGTGAAGGCCCTGGGGTCACCTCAGATGCAACCCTGACGACCACCGAAGATCCGACAACCGAAGACCCAACAACCGAAGACCCGACCACCGAAGACCCGACCACCGAAGACCCGACTACCGAGGACCCGACCACCGAAGATCCGACCACCGAAGACCCGACCGATGGCGGCGACAATGCTGAGTACTACGCGTTTGCCGCCCCCGGCGGGCTCGATCGCGTCTTTATCCGCAAGGCCGACCCGGACACCGGACTGTGTACTGAGATCCGACTGGTCTATCCCGGGTTTGGCATGATGATCGGCCCGACTCCTCCCCCGGGCTGGGGAGTCGAATCTGCGACAGTCTACAACGCACTCGAAGGCTGCCTTGAGATGGACTTTCTCAACGTGCCCGAGCAACAACCGGCGCACTCCGGCACCGGTGCCATCGAGTGGAACATGCTCGACGCCAACGAGCTCTATCCCTGCGAACTCGATCTCGACGTCGAGCTGATGTTTGACCAGTCCATGCAGTGGGTTCCCGCCAGTGAGACGATGTCCGCACAAAACCTTCCGGTCGAGGGTAGTTGCTAGCCAGCCTAGCTCATGTAAATACATCTTTATTGGATTTCGAATCTGCTGCCACCCGATGGCAACTTGGTCCGCGCGCTCTCGCCTGGCCCAGGCCTACCCGGGGCCGCCACCGGGGCCGGACACCTGCCACTGAACAAACGGCGGTCCGAGGACTGTCTGAGCGGACAGCTCGCCCCCTCGATAGCCGCCTGCGGTGTTTCTCGCGCGGCGCCTAGCACCAAAAACCCACGGGCTGCTAGGCAAAACAGCTGTGATTCGAGCTCGCGGGGAAAACGTGCACCCGCGGGACAACGCGCGGTACACTGGCGGGCATGGGGCAGGTTTTGTCGATGAAGCAGCGCACTCCGCTTTTCGGTGCCCTACTGGCAATGGCCTTGGGTTGTGGTGCCCGCACGGGGCAGTCGCCACCCGACGAGAGCACCGAGTCGGATACCGACGCAACCACAACCGACACCGACTCGACAACCGACACCGACACCGAGTCTGAGTCGGACACCGACGACGGCCCGCGCCTGGGAAGTTGCGACAACCCGTTCATCCTGCCGTTTACCAACCAAACCGTTCGCGGTCGCCTGCTCGGAACCGGCGAGCAAACGGGGTGGTGCTCGGGCGACCGCAAAAACGACGGCGGGCTCGAGGATGTCTACCTGGTTACCGCCAACTACGACGTCGATATCGTGCTCGAAAACCGCCCCGAAAGTGAGCTCAACGCCACCATCCGGGTGCACGAGGGCGACTGCGACGGCGACACCATTGTATGTGCAACGGGAATCGAAGCCGGCGACGGCCACTACTTTTACGCCAAGGCTGGGCAGACCTATGCGATCGTCATCGACTCGCCCCAGCGGACCAACTCGCGCTACGCATTTGACGTGTGGTTTGGCGACCCAGACATCGAGCACTGCAACATCCACGAGACCTCGATCACCCAGTCCCCGGGCGGCTACTTTTATTGGGAAAACACCCTGCCCCGTGGCCAGGGTCATGTCGACGGGCCCTGTGGAGGCCCCGGCACCGAGAACATGTTTGCGCTCAACATCGAGTACCCCGGGCTCATGGTCGCCTACGCCGACGGGCCTGTGTCGCTCGATGTCCGTAAGGCCTGCGGCGGTGCCCACTCGTTGACCTGTGGGCCCGAGGGCGGCGCGGTAGTCGAGCACTACTTTGAGACCCCCGGGACCTATTACCTCGTGGTCGACCACAACGACTACGAGCAAAACGTTGACTATGCACTTGAAGTCGCGTTTTTGTAAAAAGCAACGTTGTGTGCGTGGGCGTTAGCCAGGGGTTTCCTCGACATAACGCCGCACCTGCGTGCCGTCGCGTCGGTACAGCGTCATCCAGCCACCCATCCACACGGCCCCGCTGCGGTCTTCATAGATGGTTTGAATGGCCGGACAGGGCATCCGCTCGGGGTCGTGGTAGTTGGTAAAAGTGACACCATTAAACCGATAGACACCGGCGTTTTCGACGGGAAACCAAACATCACCCGCGGCATCGAGATACAGGCTCCACACCTCGTGCCCCGTAATGCCGTCACGCTCGCCGTAGTGGGTAAAAGTTTCGCCATCCCACTGACACACGCCATTGTGATGGGTGGCAAACCACATGCGCCCATGGACATCCTCGAGGATACTGTTGACGACGTCGCCACACAGCCCGTGTGCCGTGTTGATATTCGACAAACCGTTGTCACTCAAAACATAGGCCCCACCATTGGTGGCAAACCACAACCTCCCGGCTGTATCCTCCATAATGTGGTGGACAAACTCAGCACTTGTGACACCTCGAGAGGGGTCTTCCTCGGCCTTTGGCAGGGCAAAGTGGTGAAACCTGTGGCCATCAAAGTGGTGCGCACCGGCCAGCGTACCCACCCAAATCGTCCCGTCGTGTGTGATCGTGATGCTCCACGTATCGCTATCGTGCAGGCCATCGAACTCGCTAAAGTTGGTGAATGTTCGACCATCAAAACGGCTGACCCCGCCGGAGGTCGCAAACCAAAGATGCCCGCTGTCGTCCTCGACAATCCCGCGTACCGCATGGCCGCCGAGCCCGTGCTCGAACCCGTAGTAGGTCAGGGTTTGGTTGTGGTAACGAATAACGCCCTTTGCGTTGGTGCCAAACCACAGGTCTCCACGCGAATCCTCAAACACCCGGCGCACCACGGTGTCGCGCAGTTGGAAGCTCGGGGGGCCGGGCAACGGTTCACGCTCTTGCGGCACAACGCTCAGAGCCTGCACACGTTGCTGCGGCGGAACTGCGGAAAAACAACCAGCCGCGAAAAAATTCGCCAAAAAGACGAGCCACAAGCTTCGTTTGAAGCTCCCCTCCGATGAATTGTCGACTCCGTGCGTCATAGTTGCCGTAGCCTAATATAGCCACATTCTGCTACATGACGACGTACGATGACGCGTTTGATATTTTCGAGTGCCGCACCGCTGCTGACTACTGCCATGCTCGCATCAGCCTGTGCAACCGGGCCCTACCGCGTGCACAAACCGAAGAACACCAATGCCTATGTTCCCCTCGAAAAAGTAACGCTGCAAGCGGACGACGACTACTGCAAACAGATCTGTCCGAAGGGGAAAAGCTCCTGTCAGAAAACAGCAGCGAGTTTAGAGGTTGTTGTTGACGAAAATAGATCAGAGATGTACCGGCTCGCCTATGTCGAGTTTGATGATCAGGGGCTGATCTGGTCGCCGCAGCAGATTGACGATGGTGTGGCCGCCCTCACCGAGATTCAGGAGAAAGGTCAAAGCGTTATCTTGGTGTCGTTTGTCCACGGCTGGCGACACAACGCTTCAGTGTGCGATGGCAATGTGAAGTTTTTCCGGGAGGTCCTTGGCAACGTCGCCCGTCTTGAGCGGGGAAGCGCCGTCAAAGAAAACCGGGCAGCTCGTGCCGTCATGGGTCTGTACCTCGGGTGGCGGGGTCGAACGGCGAAAGGCCCTTCCTTGGCATTCAATGCACGAAAACGAGGAACCGAACGAATGGGACGTGGCGACTTACTGTGGGTGCTCGACCGCTTTTCATATCAGTTTAAAAAACCCGAGGAGACGTCACCGGCAGCTGCAAGTCAGATGATCACGATTGGTCATAGTCTGGGAGCCGCAGTGCTTCACAATACAGTCAAGACACACATCGAACGTGAAATGCTGACGCAGTTTAGCGATACTGAGCTGACAAGCCCCTTCGGAGACTTGGTCGTCTATATCAACCCTGCATTTTCGGCGATTGAGTACAACAATTTTTACACCCAACGTCGGCGATACCTCGGCACAAAGACCCTACTTCTCACCCTCGCGGTTGAGGGTGATTCGGCAACCAGACGTGCCTACCCCGTTTCTCTCGGGTTTATGTATGGCAAGGGTCGCTATCGCCATCGCGACCAAAGAAAACGTGCGCGGACAACCCTCGGAAACTACCCGAATTACTATACACACAATTTCGTTTTCCCGGAGGAGAACGCGACTCGGGCACCCGGGCAAAATCAACCCACACAGTCGCGGCCGGGCCCCGCTGAAAAACGTGCAATTGTGGAGAATAAGCGCAAAGTCGAACAGGTTCGGGAGGACCGGCTTGCGAACGCGAGTTCGTTCGAGGAGCTAATCGAAGTTCGCAAAACGGACAACAACATCCTGCCGCTCGTGAGTGGCAAACTGGTGCCCGTGAACGATGACATCTCGAACGCCCTATGTGAGCCATTTGTCGTCGTCTACGACAAACACCAACTACTCATGGGCGATCACAACGATATTTTTACTCCGAGCATGCAGCTTTTCTTGACCGAGTACCTCACGCTGCTCAAATCGCCCACGAGCTGCCCTCGCCCGGAGGAGTAACCACTTCGGGCTGCGAAGTTTTCACTCGCAGATGTATGTTCACCCCGGTTTTCGCTACCCTCCCCTTGTGACACGCCAGCACATCCCCGAGCAGGGCTACAAAACCATCCGCGCCAACGGCCTCAACATCGCCTACTTTGAGGAGGGCGAAGGTCCCCTGGTGTTGCTGATTCACGGGTTTCCCGACACAGCCCATACGTGGGACGAAGTTCGCCCGGCTGTCGCCGCTGCTGGGTTTCGCGTGGTGTGTCCGTTCAACCGCGGCTATGCGCCCACCGAGGTCCCGGCCGACGGCAAGTACGACAGCGACACCCTCGGTAAAGATGTACTTGCACTTATTACCGCACTCGGCGAGTCGCAGGCGATCGTTGTCGGCCACGACTGGGGCGCAAGCGCTGCCTACAGTGCCGCCGGCCTAGGCCCCGACAAGGTCCGCAAACTCGTGACGGTGGCCATCCCCCACCCGGCGTCGCTGCGGCCGACCCTCGCCGCCCTGTGGGGCTCTCGCCACTTCCTCACCCTCAAACTCCCGGGGGCCGCCAAACGCTTTGCCCGCAACGACTTCGCCGAGGTCGAGCGACTTTATAAGCGCTGGTCGCCGACCTGGGATGCCCCACCCGAGGAGTTTGAGGCGGTCAAAAATGCCTACTCCGTCCCGGGTTGTTTGGATGCCGCGCTGGGCTACTACCGGGCGCTGAGCCCCATCCCAACGCCGGGTTTACGGGCCAAAATCGAGGTGCCCACACTGGTGTTTGGTGGCCGCGACGACGGAGTCGTGACCGAAAAGATGTTTCACGCCGGCGTGTCTCGGTTTAAAGATCCGGGGCAGTACAAGGTGGTTATGACCCCTGGTGGGCACTTTTTGCATCGCGAGGCGTTTGCTGAATTTATCGGGCCACTGCTAGCGTTCTTGAACGAACCGTAGAAGTCGCCAAACCGTCTCTAGGTGTCAATATTTGATACTCTAGTCGGTTTTTCAGATCGTTTTTGGAGCTGTCGCTACCACCCTACTGACGGGGCAAACATGCCCGTGGGAGGTAGACGATGCGTGGAGATACTCAAGCGGACCCGATGTCTAAGGTCGCGACGACCGAACAACTACTGACGATTGTCGACCAACTTCATGCCGAGGAATCGCGGCTCTTTACACGCTCTCGCTGGGTCAGTACGACCAACCAACGGACCGCGCTCGACAACTCGCGGATGGCTGCTGAGCAGGCGCGGGAGCTGATCCGCCAAGTCGCTGCGTTGCCGATCTCGAGCCCACAACGCGAGGCCGTGCGCGAACGCTACCGCACGGTCTTCATGGCCCAATTGCAGCTCACCTTGCTGCACGCACGAGGTCCGAGCGCCCGGCTCGGGCACCTGCAGGCGCTTTGTGAGCGTGCCGAAGTCTGCTGGACCAACATCAATAGCGAGCTCGACGCGGCCGACGAGGCTGGACAACTCGACGACGCGATTCGCAACCAACTTTATTCAGGGGGGGATTGTCGTCAAAACCGTCGTCACCGAACTGTCCGCCGCACTCCCCCTCGGCGTGCTGCAAAATGGCAAATTTGTCGTCGACAACCTCGATAAGATTGATGATACAATTATCGAAGTCTTTGGTCGGCGCTTTTCGCCGAGCTCAACCCAGGGACAACGCCTCCTCAAGGTCTCCAAGGGGCTCGAGGTGGTCGGTACCCTCACCCTGTTGCTGAGCATCGGGCTCGCGGCGTGGTCCGCTTTTGACAATGAGCGGCAGTGGGCACACTCGTTTACCAACGAAGCCCTGGCCATTGGTGCCGGGTCGTTGGGGGCGTTTGTCGGTGGGCAACTGGCCTCCAAGGTCGTCGAAAGTGCAGCCTATGGCTCCCTTTTGTCCCAGCTTGGTATCCAAAGCGCAACCGTGGTCTCGGGCCTCGGTATGGGTGTCGTGGCTGGCGTCGCTATCGCGGTGGGCGTTGCATTTAGTGCCCTCGCCGAGCTCCTGTTCAACAGCCTGTTTCGCACCACCAATATTCCTATCGAACTCCGGACAATTGCCGTTGCGCGTGTCGACGACAACGTCCAATCGAATATCACCAAGACTCTCTCAATCATCCAAACTGTGGAGTAAGTAAGACATGACCATCGTAGGCACACCCGTAGATAAACAACTCTTTCAACTGCAACCCGGCAACGGCAACATCGAGCCGACCCCGGCCGATCTCGCAGACCTGGCAAGGACCCTGCAAAATGATGTGGACCGTGGCGAGGCGGCCAAAACCCTTCTCAATCAATACAAGCAAGAAGCCGGCGATGGGATCTCGACGCTCATTATGATCTTCAATGGGACGGGCCAGGAATTATCGTTTCTGGGCAACTACGACGATTCTGGCCACATCGGTAAATATCCGTACGACACCGAAATCGCCAATGGCCAGTGGTCTGCGGTGTTGCATGTGAAGACCTCGGGAGCTGCGGTTGGCTCAGTTGCCAACGTCGCCTACCAGGCAAGTGGCGGCCGGGCATTTGTGATCGGTTGGAGCGTGCCGTTTATTGGCAGCAGTACGTCTCGGGTCACCGACCACACGGCAAAAGACTTTCAAGAGCGAAAATCCAAGTTGCTCTCGAGTGACTATATTTCGACGTATGTCGAGGGCGGCAAGTTTCGCACCCACGCCGGCACCTACAACGGCTACCGCATCGAGTGGGCGATCGGCAATTCAACGTCTCCGGTGTATACGGTGAGACTGCTGCGCCCGTGATTGGTGCCAGATGCAAAAAACCCCCGCCTAGGCGAGGGTTTTGCGTCTGGGGAAGGTTCCCGCTACTGCGGCCGACGCCGACGCCGACGCGAAGCCTTCTTCTTCTTCGGCTTCTCGCCGTCCACGGCCGCTGCGGCGGCTGCTTCGATGGCCTTGTCGGGGTCGCCCGAATGCTCGCGGGCTTCCTTGCGCAACTCGTCGACGGTCTTGCCGGTGAGGTCGTCGACCTCTCCACCGGCGCCGGCGAGCAGCATACCGGTGCCCTCGCGCTCCTGGGTTTCGAGCCCACGCAGGTGACCTTCGCCGCCGTAAAAACGGTTGTTGATCCACAAGAACAGTGGGGATGCAACAAACAGCGAGGAGTAGGTACCGACAATGACACCCACAAACAGGGCGAACGCGAAGTCCTTGATCGCGCCGCTGCCGAGTACCCAAATCGCCAGGACGACGAGCAGGGTGGTCCCCGAGGTCAGGATGGTGCGGCTCAGGGTTTCGTTGAGCGCTCGGTTGGTGGTCTCTTCGATTGGGGCGTCGCGGTGCAGGGCAATGCGTTCGCGGATCCGGTCAAACACGACGATGGTGTCGTTGATCGAGTAACCGACAACGGTCAGCAACGCAGCGATGATCTGGAGGTTGAACTCCTTGCCGGCAATCGCGAAGGCTCCGATCACGAGGATCGAGTCGTGGGCCACGGCGACGATGCCACCCGGGGCAAACCGGAGGTCAAACCGGACCAACACGTAGAAGAAGATCAGGCCCATGGCCGACAGCAACGAGGTAACGCCGTCGCTTTTGAGCTTCTCGCCGACCTTGGGCCCAACTGTCTCCGAGGACACAATGTGGTCGACCACGTGGCCGCCAAACTCGGCGTTGAACTGCTCGGTGAGCTTGGCCCCGATGCCGATCAGGCTGATCTCAACCGGGAACTCGCCCTCCTTGCCAACACCCTTGTCGGCCTTGCCCTCGCAACCTGCTTGGGTGAACAGCTTTTCGATGGCGCTGTAGGTCGGCTGCTTGTCGAACTTTAAGAAGACCTTGCTGCCGCCCTCGGGGTAGTTCGACTCGACCAGCTTGGCCTCGTCGTAGTTGTCGAGCGCGGCCTTACAGGTTTGGAACTGCTCGGGGTTGATGGTGGTGACATCCTTGACCCGAATCAGTACCTGGTTTTCGGCATCTGGCACCGTGACCGCGGAGCTGCCCTCGTAGTTGTGCTTTTTGAGCAGGTCGCGGACCTGGTCGATACCGATGTCCGCTTCTTTTTTGAGCTCTAGGCGAATCGTCGAGCCACCTTGAAAGTCGATGCCGAAGTTGAGCATCGAGCCGGTGGAGACGAGGTTGAAGATCAACGTCGAAATCGAGACGACGATGAGGAGTATCGACACCAGCACAAACTTTTTGCTGTGCTTGACGAACTGGTAGTCGGTCCCGAACGGAATCAGTTCAAAGAACTTCTGCATGGTCGGTACCCCTTAGATGCTGACGCGGTCAAACCCGCGACGGTTGGCCTGGAAGTCAAAGAACACACGGGTACAAAACACCGCGGTGAAGATCGACGTGGTGATGCCGATCAGTAGGGTGATGGCAAACCCGCGAATCGGACCCGACCCGTATTGCCAGAGCACCAGGCCGGCGATGGCGGTGGTGAGCTGGGAGTCGAGAATGGTTGTAAATGCACGGTCGTAACCGGCCTCGATCGCGGCGCGGGCCTTGTAGCCTTCGCGGATAAACTCGCGCACACGTTCAAAGATGATGACGTTGGCGTCGACCGCCATGCCGATGGTCAACACGATACCGGCGATGCCCGGCAGGGTGAGGGTTGCCTGGAACAGCGACATCGCGGCCATGACCATGACGACGTTGAGCAGCAGGGCAAACACAGCGACAAAGCCGGCCTTGCGGTAGTAGACCGCTGTAAAGGCAACGACCAGGCTGAGGCCGACGACCAGGGCCCAAAACCCGCGTTCGACCGAGTCCTTGCCCAGGTCGGCACCGACGCGAATCTCGAACTCCTTGATCATACGGGCGGGCAGCGAACCGGACTTGAGCACCTTGACGAGGTCGTTGGCGGCCTCGCGCACGGACATGCCGGGGGTTTCGCCCATGGTGATCCGCACCCGACCACCGGGGATCCGGTCGTTGAAAATCGGGTCGGAGACGACGGCGTCGTCCATCATGATCGCCATCTTGAGTCCGATGTTTTCACCGGACATGGTCTCAAAGGCACGTGCACCGATGCGGTCGAGGTTGACGCTGACACCGGGGACACCGGTTTGCGGGTCGGGCTCGACGTTGGCCGAAACGATCCGCTCACCCGTGACTTCGGCACGGCTCTTGACCACGTAGGTGCGCCACACGGCCACCGGCTCGGCGTCGCGGCGGAGCTTCATCGGTTGGATGCCGTAGGCCATCATGTGGGTCGAGGGCAGCCGCCACTCCTCGGGAAGACTGTTGAAGAAGTCTTCTAAGGTCTCGCGGTCGCCGGCGTAGAAGGCATAGGGGTCCTTGACGTTGTGACCGTTTTCCTTGCCGTAACCTGACTCTTTGGACACCGCGATGCCCATGCCCTTGCGCACGAGGTTGGCCTCGTAAAGCGCGCGAAGGTAGGGCTTGCCGGTGTCGCCGTGGATGTACTGGTCGTCGATCATCCGCATCTCGAGCACGGCGGCGCGCTCGATCAACTTGAGTAACCGGCGAAAGCCGCTGGACTCGTCGAGCGCCTTGTCGCGGGCGTCCTCGGTGAGTGCCAAGTCGACGGTGTCGTCGGGAAGTTGGTCGCCCTCGTCGGGCAGGACATCGAGCTGGCTACCCACGCGCTCGTCGATGATGAGGTTGCCCGCAATGATCTGGTCGCCAAACATGGTGACGAGATACTCGGCGGCGTTTTGCCCGGGAATGGTCAGGCGAAACGCCTCGGCCTTGCCCGCGATGTCGTTGATCGTCGCCGTGGCCTGGCCGGCCTCTTTGAGCAACGACTTCATGTTTTGCGCCGCATCTTCGCGGGCGGCCGTGATCGCGGTGGACTCGTTGTCGAGGCCCGGCAGCTCAATCACGACGTTGTTGTTTTTGGGGTAGATGTTGGGCTCGGCGATCCCCATGGCGTCGATCCGCTTGGTGACCGTGTTGATCGCCTGGTTGACCGATTCCTTGCGCGCCTGGGTGAGCCGCTCGGCGTACATTTGTAGATGCACGATTCCCTCGGACTCATCCTCGACATCAACCCGCTCAAAGTCTGCCAGGGCAATCGCCATGACATCGTCGGTTGCGAGCTTGACGTCCTCGGGCTTGGCGAAGGTCAGCTTGATCCGGTCCTTGCCGTTGCGCTGAACGTCGACCGAGATTTCCTTCTTTTCGCGGAAGGCCGTCTCCAACTCCGAGGCGATTTGGTCGATCTTGTTTTCGATCGCCTCGTCGACGGCTACGGAGTATTCGAGGTGCAGGCCACCTTGGAGGTCGAGCCCCAGGGTGAACTGATTTTGGAAGTTATCGGTGATCCAAGCAGGCAGGCTAAAGCCGCCAATTTTGGCGACCGACGGCAATACCGTCAGCGTGCTCAGGGCCACCAAAAGGGCCATAAATAGGGCCTTGAGTTTTAAAAACCGACGCATGGTTTAGCTCGCCTTGGCAGCGGCCTTGTCGTTGTTGGCCTTGTCTTTGTCGGCGCGGGCGGCTGCTGCCTTGGCGTCGAACTTGTCGTGGATTTGGTCGCGCAGCACTCGGATCCGAACGCGGTCGGCAATCTCGACCACCGCCACACCGTTGCCGGCGTCGGGGTTGGTCACACGGCCCAAAATGCCGCCGGTCAGCTGAACTTCGTCACCCTTTGAAAGGCCCGAGACCCGTGCCTTACGCTCTTTTTCCTGCTTGCTCATGGGGCGCAAAACGAGGAAGTAAATCACGACAAACATGAGGATCATTGGCAACATCCCCTCGAACAACGAGGGGGGTGCCGCAGCCTCTGCGAGCAAAACCGGAGTCAGCGAAAACATGGATGGCCTTTGGTGAAACGCGTCGATGGAAACTTTTAGCTGCGGGAAAGGTCGCTGGAGTATCGCCCCCGCACAGTTGCCATCTGACCAGAGCTGTGCAGCATCTGGTGGGTCGCAGGGGGTTAGCAGAGCGAGACGAGCATGGTCAACCCGCGGCGCTGCGGATATCTCACCCACGTACTGGCGTTTTGCTGGCGTTTTTGCTGGCGTTTTGGCCGGTGCTTTTGCCGGTGTGGCAACCACCGATGCCAGGCTTAGCGCCCGATGCGCGAAGGTGATCGAGATTGCAGACCGCAAACCCGGTACACTCGCCTGTGTATCGCTATCTCACAGGTGTGATCTTCAGTTGTGCCCTCGCCGGCTGTGGCCAACAGCAGGCCAAGCCCGAGGCCAAGGCGCTTGACCTCAATGCCGCGTGTGACCGGCTCACCGAGTTTGCCGAGGCCGAAGCCAAGGCCGGCACGCTGCCGCCAGGACTCGCCGCCGGCAAGGCCGACAACTGCAAACAGGTCATGAAGCAGATCAAGGACAAGAGTGCCTCGAGCTTCAAAACCCAGTCGCAGTGCCTCGCCAAGGCAAAGGACTATGTCACCGCCCAGTCGTGCGTCGAGCAGGCGATGATGGTCCTCAACAAGTAGCGGCTACGACTTGGCCGGGTAAAACTCGGAGATCACCCGCGCCAACTCCTGGTAGCGGGCGGCAAACGTGCCGGCCCGCAGGGCGTTGCGCATCAGCCCGACCCACTCGTGAAAAAAGTAGAGGTTGTGGATGGTGGCCAGCCGCCCGTAGAGCGGATCGTGACACTCGTGGAGGTGGCGCAGGTACGCGCGGGTGAACTTTTGGCAAACCGGGCAGGCGCAACTTTCATCGACCGGCCGGGTGTCGCGGCGAAACTCCGACCGGCGGATGTTCATGCGCCCGTGAAACGTGAACAGCTGGCCATTGCGGGCATGTCGCGTCGGCATCACACAATCGAACATGTCGACGCCCGAATGCACGGCCGCCAGCAGGTCAGCCGGGGTGCCAATCCCCATCACATAGCGGGGCTTTGCTGTCGGCATCAGCGGACCTATCTCGGCCATCGTCGCATGCATTTCAGGGATCGGCTCGCCCACACTCAGGCCGCCCAGGGCAAACCCATCAAAGTCCAAATCTGCCAGGGTGGCCAGGTGTTCGCGACGTAACTGCAGGTTGGTGCCGCCCTGGACAATGCCAAAGCAAAGCTGCTCGGGCGCCAACACTTCACGACGCATCTCGGCCGCTTGCCGAGCCCATCGGGAGGTCCGATCCATGGCCTGGCGCATCAGGTTGAGGTCGGCGTCGCCGGGCGGACAGTGATCGAGGATCATGCAGATATCCGAGCCCAGCCGTGCCTGTGTTTCGAGTACCGAACGCGGCGTCATGCGGTGGGCCGAGCCGTCGAAGTGCGTGCGGTACCCCACCCCTTCGTCGTCGATCTTCTGCAGACCGCGAAGGCTGAACACCTGGTACCCGCCGCTGTCAGTGAGGATCGGCCGCCGCCACCCCATCATTTTGTGCAGCCCCCCAAACTCGCGCACCCGATCGCCGCCGGGCCGGTGCCCCAGGTGGTAGCTGTTGCCCAGGATGATTTGCGAACCGACCTCCTCTAGGTCGCGCGGGTCCAAGCCCTTGACCGCGCCATAGGTGCCGACCGGCATAAAGCACGGGGTGTCGATCGGCCCATGGGCGGTCCACAACCGACCGGTGCGGGCGTTGCCTTCGCTCGCCAACACATCGAACTGGCCGGGGCGACCGAGCGCAAGGCCGGGTGTCTCACAGGCAATGCCGTCGCGGGGGTGGCAAATCGGGCGGGTGTTTTCGGTCGCACTCACGCGCGCGAACCTAGCACGGTCGTCGGGCGGTCACATCGTTGTATATACCTTGAAATCCGCGTTGAATCTCACGGGCCAAACCCGCAAGATCTGAGTGGGTCAGGGGGTTTTTATGCGAGGTTGCCAATCGATCGTGTTTGTCGGGCTAGTGGCCGCGGGAGTCAGCGGCGGCTGTAAGGCCAAGGTCCACCTCCAGCGGGTGCAAGCGATCGACAAGGTTGCGATCGTCGAATACCAGGCAACCATCAACCAACGCGCTCTCAAGACCCCCTGGCTCGAAGCCCAGGCCGCGGCACAAAACGCCGGTGAACAGGCCGGCAACGAAGCCTACGCATTCCTCGCTCAATCGCTGGCAACCGAGTTTGGTTGGAGCGTGATGCCGCGGACCGAGCTCATTGCCCAACCTGTGTACCAGGCGCTCTACGCCAAATATCACCAACGTGGCCTCGCCGGATTTGTCACGGCGATCGAAACCAACAACTTCGACTATCGCCCGGGCGGCATCTTGCGGGCGATGGCACGGACCAAGCTCGATCCGTCAGAACAGCGCCAATTGCTCGAACAGCTCGGACTCGACGGTATCGTGGTTTCCCGGTTTGACATCGACGAAGCTGGCAAAACCATGATTGGTAGGTTCTCGGTGACCAACTACCGGGCGACCGCACGCTACGCGCTGTACGACAAAAACGGCTGGGTTTGGACCGACACCACGCGGGGGCTCACAAGCCAGGGGGTGCACCGGGTCCAGTTGCCGGTCGGGCAGCAAGACCTAGGCCCGCTCGAGGCGGAAAAAGCCGCGTTTTTCCAGGCCATCGGCTCGGCCCAAGAAGTCCTGTTTATGCGGTTTTACCAGGCCGCCGGGCTCACACGCCCACCTCCCCAACAACCCGCACCAACGGTCAACGCCGAGTCGACCCGAGCTGCCGACGAGGCCGCCGTGCCACCCCCGGGCGAAACCGATGATGATACAACGACTTCGACCCCAGCCGAGCCCGGAGCCGAACCGAGCGAGCCGGGTAGCGAGACAACCGACTCCCCTCCGTCCCTGGCCGGGCGCATGCTGATGCATATCTCGTGGGAACCCTATGTCCCCGGTGGCCAGGGCGTGAGCTACCACTGGATGTAGTTAAAGCCCGCCGAGCGCAGCGTACCCGCGATCGCGTAGTTCCCCGCTAGGCCCGCCGACGGCGTCGAGCACCGACACCAACAAATCACCGTAGGCCGTCCCCTGCGGGTACACGAGGTGGCGCCCGGTCTCGAGGGCCCCGCCCGCACGCCCGGCCAACACCACCGGCAAGTTTTTGTGCGAGTGCGAGTTGCTGTCGGAGATTTCGCTCGATAGCAGCACCAAACAGTTGTCGAGCAGCGTCCCCTCCCCCTCCGGGACATTGCGTAGTTTGGTCAACAACGCGGCGAACTGCGCAACTTCCCAGGCCTCGATGGTCTGCAGCGCCGCGAGCTTGGCCGGGTCACCTGCGTGGTGGGACAGGTCGTGGTGGGCGTCGCTTACCCCTAAAAATGGGTAGGCCTGTTGCGATGCCGAGTTGCCGAGCATCCACGAAATTACGCGGGTGGCGTCGCAGCGAAACGCCAACACCATGATGTCGGTCATGGCCGCGACCAGCTCGACAAAGTCTGCGGGCGCACGATTGACTTCAGCCCCGGCACAACTCGCCTGGTTTTGTTGTATCCGCAACTCTAGCGCCCGGACACCTTCGAGGTACGCATCGAGCTTGGTCCGGTCACCATGGCCCAAACTGGCCTGTAGGCGCTTGGCATCGCCACGCACGGCATCGAGCACACTTTTGCGCCGATGCTTTCGAATCGCCTGTTCGGCCGCGGTTGCGGTTGGGTCGAGGCCGCCAAACAACAGGTCAAACGCGACACTCGGGGAGGTGACCTTGGGCATCGGGGTGGTGGGCGAGGCCCACGAAATGCTGCGGGAGTAGGCACAGGCGTAGCCGTTGTCGCAGTCGCCTAGGCCCACCCCACCGTCGGTCCCGAGTTGCAACGACGTCAGGGGTGTTTGGCCCATCTGTGTCGCGGCAAACAGTTGATCGATCGAGGTCGCCAAGTGGGGCGCGAGCTCGGTTTTTCGGGCCAGGGCCGCGGTTAAAAACCCGGCCGTCCCGGCGGCATGATGGCCCGGCGCACCGGGGTCGGAACCGGCATTTTCAAGCCCACTCACCACCACAATTTCAGATGTATGCGCACCTAAACCTGACAGCGTCGGCCCCAACACAAACTCGTTGCCCTCGCCGCTCGGGGTCCAGGTCGGCATCACCATGCCGTTGGGCAGGTAGTAGCAAAGCAGCCGCGTGGCCGTGGTGTGCGGGGCACCACGCACGGTTTGAACTGGCGCCATCGCGTCGAGTAGCGGCAACCCAACCGCGACCGCGGCCCCGCCCAAAAAAGCCCGACGCGAGAGTTTTTTGGCCATTAGGGGGCCTCCTCCGCGGCGGCGGGCGCTGCCTGGCGAAACAACTCGCTGACGGCAACCACGGCAAACAAGTCGCGGGCACCGGTCCCCCGCTCGCGCAGCTCGGCGGCGAGCGTGTCGATGTGCCGGTGCTCGCTGGCCGTCAGCCCGCGACCCAATGCATAGACAAGTACCTGTTGGATCATACAATCGACCACGCGGGGATCGTCGGCCAGCAACGTGGATAACTCGCGGGCATTGGCAAACGCCACACCCGAGGGCAAGGCCCCGGCGGGATCGATAGGCTCCCCATTTTCGAGGGTGCGCAGCTGACCTATCGGGTCGTAGGTCTCAAACGCGAGGCCGAGCGGGTCGAGCGAATCATGGCACGCGGCACAGGCCGGGTTTTGCCGATGGGCATCGAGTTCCTCGCGCTTGGTCCCCGACATCGGGTCGATCGGAATGTCGACACCGTCGGGAGCGGGCGCCGGCGGTTGGCACAACAAATGGTCCAACACCCAACGCCCGCGGCGTGCCGGCGAGGTCGTAAACGGATAGCTGTGCACCGTCAAAAACCCTGCTTGTGTCAAAATCCCCTGGCGCTCGGCACCCGCGAGGTCGACCGCGACAAAGCCCGGCCCCGGGTCAGCCACGCCATAGAGCTCGGCCAAACGCGTGTCGACGTAACTCGTTTTAAACGTCAAAAGATCACGCAGGTCGCGGTTTTGGCCGACAAACTCGGCAAACGTCAGGGCCGCCTCGGTCGCCATCGAAACCCGTAACTCGTCGTCAAAAAGTGGGTAACGGTGGGCATCTTTAAACACGTTGTCGAGGGCGCGAAAGCTCAGCCACTGGCCCCCAAAGTTGGTGACGAGTGCATATGCACGCGGGTCGTCGAGCATCCGCTCGACCTGGGCACGCAGGGTGGCGGGGTCGAGCAACTCGCCCGTCTGGGCCGCTGCCAGCAAGTCGTCGTCGGGGGTTGAGCTCCACAAAAAATAGGAAAGCCTGGCCGCGAGCTCATGGCTATTGAGCCAGATGGTCTCGCCCGCCGCGGCCACCGGCTCGCTGCGGTACAAAAAGTTGGGCGACAGCAACATCGCCTGCACCACAAGCTCGGCCCGAACTGCCAACGGCTCGCCTGACCCGAGCTCGCTAAGCGCCATCAACTCCTCGTTGGTCAGCGGTCGGCGCCACACCCGAGGGCCGAACTCGTCGATCAGCTCGGCAATGCATGTATCAGCATGTTTTGTGGCGTCGGCGGCATCGGCACATGGTAGCAGCTGGTCGCGGGAGGTTGTCCCGGGTGTCAGAGCACGACTCGCTAGTTTGGCAGCAGCACGCTCGTAGAGCTCAAATTGCAGGGGAGAGAGGCTTAGGCTCGCGGCGTTGTTGTCGAACCCCAGGCTCGGGTCGTCGGCCGGAAAGTCGTCGGCCGGCTGCAGGGCAACCCCGAGCAGGTCGCGGACCGAGTTGTTGTACTCGGCGCGATTGAGCCGGTGAAACCGTTTGGGCCCTGGCACCGGCTGCTCACTTGCCGAACAACTTGCAAGCACAAGTGTTCCAGCAAGCAGCCAGCGCTGCCACCTGTGCCGCCGCTCGGACATTAGCGACGACGCCGAAGCATACCCGCGGCCAACAGCAACATCGCCAGCGACATACCGCCTGCCTGCCCCTGGCCTATCCGACAGCCACCCTTGTCGTCGCCGCCATCACCCGAGTCGGTGCCGACCGAGCCTCCCGCTTCGGTAACGCCACCTTCACTCTCACCATCACCCGAGGTGTCCGTATCGCCTGTCTCCCCGCCGGTGGTATCGCCGGTCTCGCCCCCGGTCTCGGAGTCGGAGCCACTCGTTCCCTCAGTCGTCTCGGTGGTTTCCTGCGGGGGCTCCTCCACCACCCACACATCGATCTGATGGGCGTCGGTGTGGGACCCGTCAAACACACCTTCGGCACGGATGGTGTGCATACCCGCGGCGAGGGCAACATCTTCAAACACGCATTCGCCGGCTGTATCGCACGAGTGCGGATGGGCGACCCCGTCGACCGCAAGCGTGACTTCAATGGTTTGAGCGGTCTCCAAGTACCCCCAAACCTTCACGGCAATCGTGGTCTCCTCGGGATAGTAGGTATCGTTTTGCGGCTCGGAGATATAGACAGAACCGGGAATTGGTTCTGTGGTCACGGTCTCGGCATGGGCGATTGTCGAGAACGCGAGCGAAGACAGGCACAAACAGACCAGTTTATTTTGTAGGCGCATTTCAAACTCCAGTGTTCGCGCGGACGCGACATCCTGCATCTTACGGGGTTTTTGCCCGTGCAGGACCATGGTCGACACTCAATGCAAAGTCGACGCCGCGTCGCCGCGGCCTGTAACTGGGGAAGATCCTATAGGTCCGCTTTCGGGTTTCGTCGCCACCTGACATCGCTGCCCGGGTTGGCAAACAACGGACGTCAGGCACAAATGACCCAAATCGACCATCGGCGAATACCTAGGCGCGCGACCGCAGGTCGGGCCAGGCCCGCTAACACAACCGCGGCGGGACCCTTCGCGGTCGCCGAATTAGCGCGCGCCACAGTCGGCGGCGTGGCCGTGCACGACCTGGCCGCATGCACGCGCGGACAGCTTTGGCGACCCGCCGGCACGGCGGATGTAATTGACAAGTTAGATGAGTAAGCAACAAACTCGCGCGCCTCATGCGGCAACACCCTGGGTCTGTAACTGCGCCATGTACCAATCTCCCCATTCTAGTCGCATCTGGAGGACCAAACGTTGACCTGCGGTCCTGTCGTCCGTGGATTTGATTTCGAGGGTGACGACGGCCTGTGGCGCATAGACACCCGGGATGATCTCGACCTTCTCGATGTGGACCTTGCGGTCGTCGAGTTTCGACGAGAGTTCCGCGAACGCAAAGGTTCGCGCGGCATCGAGTGTTTGTAAGTGCAACAATGCCGCATCGATCGCCGCCTCGGGGCCCTGGCCACCCCAACGCCGCGAACTGATGTAAGACTGGGAAAACTCAAAAAAGAAACTGACAACCTGGTTGCGATCGAGCGCTGCGCCGAGTCCGAGCTTTTCGAGAAACGGGTCGGTGCCGGTCGCCAACACCCACTCGTGCATGCGCTCAAACCCCTTGCGCTCCTCGCCCGAGGCGGCCTCGGCGAGCATTTCCTCGAGCCCCTTGATGAACTCAAACACCGCCTCTTTGCCATCTCCCGCCATTGCCTCGGCCATCGCTTCGATCGTGTGGGTACGAACCTTGCGGGCGTAGGTCGGCGAAATCATGCGGCGGGCATCGTCGACCCGGCCGCCGTAGAGGGCGGTGATGAAGTGCTCAACCCGCGATTGCAACCTGTCTTTTTGAACCTTCTCATTGTCGAGTTTGGGCCGGGTCGCCAACATGTCGACGGCCTCGGAAATGGGAATGGCATAGCCGCCGCGCTGGTGTTTCCACGTCCACGTGACCACGCCGATGGCACGCCCGTAGCGGTCGAGCACCGGGCCACCGCTTTGCCCGCGTTGGACATCGTTGGACACCCCAAAAAACGGCCCCTGCCCGACAGCTTCGTTGTATGTACGAGTTTCTCGCACGCGCCCCAAATGGGCGACAAACCCGACTTCGAGCTCGCGCCCGTCGATCGCCGGTTGGTCCTCGCCTTCGACCACCCGATCGAGCAGCAACACCCGGTCTTTTTCGGCGAGGTACCGCGACATCGGCTCTTCGACGTTGGTGCCCAGGGCGAGCGCTGGCAGCGGTGATTGGGGGTCGACCTTGAGCAGGGCTAAGTCGCGGCTCGGGTCGATGTAGACCACCCGCACGCTGCCAAAACTCTGCGGCGGGCTAAGGGCGGGAAAGTCGATCTTTTCGATATGATCGGCATCTTCAATGACATGGCGATTGGTCAGCAAATAGCCATCGCTGGCGACGACAAATGCCAACCCGCGACTGACATTGGTTTCGACCACCCCGACCGAGGCAGCTGCGTGACGGGCGAGGTCGAGCGGTTGCAGCGCCCGCGACTTGCGTCCCTCGGTCAACTTGACGCCCTCGTAGTGTTTGACGCCTGCGCAGCCAGAAGCCAGTGAAAATGTCAGGCCACAGCTCGCTATTAGGCGCATCCAATTTTGGGTCACACTTTCAGGCTACGGCACCAAACCCCAATCGGCCAACGCAAGTTTGGCAAGGCGGCGATTTGGGGCACACCCCCGCCGACATCGGGCCTACCTTTTTGCAGGAAAAACCACTCACTCGACCCGATATCAGAAGATTTTTTTTGGCGATTGACCGACAATACGGCTCCCATCGGACTTCCGATGGCGCCTCAACGTTTTTGCAATGAAGATCGAAATCCGCGGCCTCGGCAAGACCTATGATGGCGTCCAGTGGGCGGTTTCAGACCTCGACCTCACGATTCCCAGCGGCACTATTTTTGGCCTCATCGGGCCCAACGGCGCGGGTAAGACCACCACCCTGCGCATGCTCGCCACCGTGTTGCAACCGACGCGCGGCGAGATCCTCTACGACGGCCAAGCCCTGACCGACGACGAGACCCTGCTGCGCCGCAAGATCGGGTTTTTGGGCGATGGCAACCCGTTGTATAAGCATATGACGGCCGGCGAATACCTGCGGTTTTTTGGCCAGTGCTTTCATATCCCCGCCAAGGAGTTGGAGCCGGCGATCGAGCACACGCTCGACACCTTTGGCCTGACTGGCAAACGCGATAGCACCTGTGGCTCGCTGTCCAAGGGTATGCGCCAACGCCTGTTGATCGCCCGCTGCCTGATTCACAAACCCCGCCTGCTGATCCTCGACGAGCCGGCCGACGGCCTCGACCCGCGCGGGCGTTCGGACCTGCGGGCCATCCTCAAACAAACCCGGGCCGAAGGCGTCACCGTGATTGTCTCGTCGCACATCCTGCGCGAACTCGACGACCTTTGCGACGGTGTCGCGATTTTGCAACGCGGCACCCTGGTGGTCGACGGCGGCGTGGGGGAGATCATCGAGAACTACGAGGTCAGCCGGTTTGTCTACCAAATTCGATTTTTGCAGGGGCGTGCCCGAGCCGAGGAATTGTTGCAAACCGAGCGCGTGTTGATCGAGGGCAGCGGCGTGGAGGAGGGGCTCGAGACCCTGACGATCCAAGTCCAAGGTGGGGAGCCACTCATGTCGGAAATCCTGACCAAACTGTGTGCCGAGGGCATCCGCGTGGTCACGGTCAGCCGGGTCCGCAGCCGGCTCGAGGATGTCTACAACCGCCTGTCCGAAGATCGCCTCAACTAACTATCGCTGCCCCGCGATAACAGTGTACAGACAAGTAATTTGGAGGCGCGAAGATCGGGCTTGTGCAAAGCTCCGCGGTGCGTTCCAATTGGGCCCCAACGAAGGTTGTGAACCACATGCGATTGCCCGAGCCAAACCCGAGTTTTTTGCGCCACACATTCCTAGGTAGCGCCCTGCTGGCCCTGGCACCCGTCGGCTGCGATCGCCCGGCCCAGCCCAGCCCCGACGCGAACAAGCAACCTCCGGCAAAACAGACCACACCCGAGGTCGTGCCCTCCTCGGGTCACGACGGTCCCGCACCCACAACCGACCCGGCCACCCCAACTCCAAAGACCGAACCCACCGCGATGCCCGAAAAAACCGAACCCAAACTCCCGATCGCAGCCGAAGCTCGTGGCCCGTCGCAGGCCAGTGTCGCCGCCAGCAATGACTTTGGTTTTCGGCTCTACGGAGAACTTGCAGCTACACCGGGTAACCTGGCCTACTCACCCGCGAGCATGAGCCTAGCCCTGGCCATGACCTATGCCGGTGCCCGTGGCGAGACCGCGGCGCAAATGCAAAAAGTGCTCAGTTTTCCCGCCGATGCCGACAGCCTGCACCGGGGTTGGGCATCTGTTGTACATGCATGGAATCAGCCCAACGACAAGCTCGATCTGGCCGCGGTCAACCGCCTGTTTGCCGAAAAAACCTATACATTTGAGCAACCGTTTTTGCAGCTCGTGCGCAACCACTACGCGGCGCCCGTCGAACTGGTCGACTTTCGTGGGGCGGCCGCGGCCCAACGCGAACACATCAACACCTGGGTTGAACGCCAAACCCGTACGCGGATCAAGGACCTGTTGCCGCCGCCGGCGATCAATGCAGATACACGCTTGGTGCTGGTCAACGCCCTGTATTTCAAGGCCAAGTGGGCCAACCCGTTTCGCCCGGAGGCGACCAAACCCGGTGCGTTTTTTGCCGACGGCACACGCGAGGTGCAGGTGCCGTTGATGACCGGCACCGAGTACCACCGATTTGCCGCTGTCGACGGGATCAAGCTGCTCGAGATGCGTTACGAAGGCAGCGACTTTGCCATGGTCATCGCCCTCCCCGACGCGCGCGACGGGCTTGCGGCCGTCGAGCAAAAACTCGCCGCCACGCAGTTTGACAGCTGGCTGACCAAGTTGGAGCCGCGGCGGGTTCGGGTGACGCTACCCAAGTTTAAGATCGATCCGGCAAACTCGCTCGACCTCACCCAACCCCTCAAAAAAATGGGGATGCCCCTGGCGTTTGAGCGGTTCAAAGCCGACTTTACGGCGATGGCCAACCCGCCAAACCCAGAGGACCGGCTCAACATTTCCCAGGTGTTTCACAAGGCGTTTGTGGCGGTCGACGAACACGGTACCGAGGCGGCCGCGGCCACGGCTGTGGTCATGGCCCGGGCCGGGGGGATGCCGGCTGAGCCCGAGGTGTTTGCCGCCGACCATCCGTTTTTGTTTTTCATCCGCGACACCAAAACCGGGTTGATTGCGTTTGTCGGGCGGGTCAACGACCCGAGCCCCAGTGACCCGTAAACGTCGCCTGAAAACCGCTAGACCAGTCGCAATCCCATCTGAGAAATGTCGGCGAGTTCACACCAAAACCCGGCTGGTCGCGTTTGTCGGGCGGGTCAACGACCCGAGTCCAAGCGACCCGTAAACGTCGCCTGAAAACCGCTACGCAACTCGCAATCCCGTCTGAGCAAACCGGGTTGGTCGCGTTTGTCGGGCGGGTCAACGACCCGAGCCCCAGTGACCCGTAAACGTCGCCTGAAAACCGCTACGCGGGTCGCAATCCTATCTGAGTGATGTCGGCGAGTTCACACCAAAACCGGGCTGGTCGCGTTTGTCGGGCGGGTCAACGACCCGAGCCCAAGCGATCCGTAAACGTCGCCTGACAACCGCTACGCAACTCGCAATCCCGTCCGAGTGATGTCGGCGAGTTCGTTTGCCGAGCCCTTGCAAATCGGGCGCAGGCTTGGCAAGAGCTGTCCATGATCGTTCGTGAACGGATGTCGTTTTTGTCGTGGCGCATCGCTTGGTGGCAGCGCCGGGCGCTGACGATTCAGTTCGCGCTCGCATCCGCGGTGGTCATCACCGCCAATTTGACCGACATCAGTGCGTTCTACATCCCCGCCACCCCGCTCACGGTCATCGGCTCGGCGCTTGCCATCTTTGTCGGCTTTCGCACCAACTCGGCCTACGACAAGTGGTGGGAGGGTCGCAAACTGTGGGGGCGCATGGTCAATGTCTCGCGCCTGTTTGCGTTTCAGGTGCTGACGTATATCCACCCGCCACCGGGTGCGGGTGCCGACGAGGAGGCCGAGGCCGATGCCCTGCGAAAGGACATCCTGCGGCTGCATCGCGCCTATGTCCACGGGTTGCGGGTCGCCCTGCGCCAGCAAGACATGACCCACGACGAGGACCTCAACCGGCTGCTGACCGCCGAAGAGCGGGCGGACCTGCGGGGCACGACCAACCTCGCCATGGCATTGTTGCAGCTACAAAGTTCCCGCCTACAACAAGCCATGCGCCACAACTTCATCGACGGCTTACAACTGCAATCACTCGACGCCTCGGTCACCGAAATGCTCGGGGTCCAGGGCGGCTGCGAACGCATCAAAAAAACCCCGATCCCGCGGATCTATGCCGGGGTTGCCAACATCCTCGTCGGCTGGCTGAGCGTGTTGCTACCGCTCGGCCTGCTCAAAACCGTCAACTGGTTTGCCGTGCCGATCACGGTGTTGGCCACGCTCGCGTTTCACCTCGTCAACGAGACCGGGCGGATCCTCGACGACCCGTTCAACATGTTCTTCAACGCGCTTCCGCTCAGCCAGCTGTCGCGGATGATCGAGGCCAATGTGCTCGAGCAACAGGGTGAGCGGAATCATCCGCCGATTCCGGGCCCGATTGGCGGGATCTTGATGTAGGGCCCAAACAAAGTCGCCGGCTCGCCACGAGCACCGCCGACGCGCCCCGAGACAGCAGGCGAGGCCGCCAAAGACCAACGTTTACGGTGGGGCCAAACAACACCGCCAGCTAGCAACCGCCAAGGCCAGCCAAGCCGCCAGCGATTGGGATTGCACGTAAATTGCACGATTTTTGCCACAGCACGCCACCTCAAGAGCCCTGGCCCCGTGGCAACTTTCAACAATCACAGTACAGCGCTACGATGACACACGAGTCTTCGGAGAATGATCTGGGGGTGTCATACGTTTGGCATCCCGGCGTCCATCCGTCGCCCCCTAAACGCGAAGAAGGTCCCATGTCCCGGTTCCAGAGTTATCGCCTCGCGGCTATCCCGTTTATCACCCGTTCACTGCGCGGCGGCAGGTTTCGCCGCTACGGGCTACTCGCGGGATTGCTCGCACTGCTCACTGTTGTCCTCGGCACCTGGGTCGCCCTCGGTTCTGGCGACTTTGAACGCGAACTTCGCGTGGTCATGGACCTCGAAGATTCACGATGGGAACGCGAGCGCGATGAGTTCACGTTGTTTGCCCGCGATGCCGAAGAGGCCCATCGCCTGCGCTACGCCCGGGACAAAATCCTGTCGGCGGGAACCGACATCGACGGGCGCTACGACCTCGAGTACCGCTATGACGACCGCGAGTGGGAGTTGATCGATGTCATCAACGACGCCGCGTCGGTGCTCGCTGCCGCCAGCCAGACGCCGGCCCCCACCAAATATCTGCACCTGCAGCAACAGGCGCGAGCGCTCCAGCAAAACCCGCGCCTAGGTGGCCTCGGTCACCACGACCGCCGTTACTTCGCCTGGGACAGCGCTGAAAATCGGGCCCAACTTTCGTTGCTGGTACAACGAGAGCTCGCCCCGGTGATCCAAGTCTATCGCTCACCGCTGTCGACCCGCGAGGCGATTCGCCTGATCGGGGCACTTGCCGGCTGCTGTTTGATCGCCCTGTTTTTGGTGTTTGCCCCCCTCGTCGCGGGCACCCAGATGGCCCAAGAAACCCACGAGAACACCTTGATGCCGCTCACCGGCACGGCCCTGCGCGGGCGTGAACTGGTGGTGGGACTGCTCTCCGGCCCGCTGAGCGTGATCACCCTACTCGCCATTCCCCAGGCCATCTTGTTTTTGCTGGTGGCCGCCACCACCGGTTCGATCGTACCTGCCATTGGCCTGTTGGCTGTGCTCGCGGTCGGCTGCCTGATGCTCGGCATGCTCACCCAGTTGGTCGGGCTTGCAGTTGGTCGGGCCCGCACCCCCGGGATTGTCGGCATTGGGCTGATTGCCGCGCTCTCGATGCTGGCGTTTATCGGCGCCGGGATCGGCCTCAACATGCGCCCGGACTTCACCGGTCTGCTGGCGCTGCTGCCCGAGGCCGCTTCGTTTCACCTGTTGCGCAGCGCTGTCATGCCCGACACTGTTTGGTCGATCGCCACGGCCCAGGCCGCCGACCAAAACCTGGTTATCGGTACGGTTGGGATCGGCCTGCTCGGACTGCTCGGCTTTCGGGCCCTCGAGCGGCGCCTCGCCGGCCGTAGTGCTATTGCGCTGACCCGCGGGGAGGCGTTCCTCGGCGCCCTGGTCTCGACCGTCCTCGTCGCGGTTGCCGTCCCCACCCGGGGCGGCCCCTACTACCTCGCCACCCTGGCACTGCTCTCGATTCCGTTTGCCGTGCTGCTGATGATGCGGGTCCCCGCAGGTGGCACACCGCCGGCCCTTCGGCGCACACCCGTGGGCAAGTTGTTGACTGAGTTCATCGGTTACTACGGCGTCCACATGGTCGTCGCCGTCTCGATGCTCGGTCGCTTCGGCACCAGCCGCGAGGCGTCGCTCGGACACCCGGCGGCACTGATGCACCTGGGGCTGTTCCTCGTCACCGCAGGGCTGTTGTCGATTCGGGTCGTCGCCCAACCGCTGACCACCGCCTCGCGCATCTGGGTTGGCCTCACCGGCATGTTCCTGGCCTTCGAGTTTGTCCATGTGCTCGAGTGGGCGAACCGGTCCCACAGTCTCGGCACCGACGAGTTGTTTGTCCTCAACACCGTCAGTCCGCTGCTCGGGTTTGTCCAAGTCGTCATGACCGTGTTGATCCCAGTGGTCCTGTTTCGCGGGATCCGTCCACGGGCACCCAAGGCCTAGCTGCTAGCTCGCTCCACCTCAACTTCGCCCCCGCAGCTGTTTTTCGGCTGCGGGGGCGAAGTCAATTGTGACAAGTTGTTCGTCCTCAACAGTCCGCTCGGGTCTGTCCAAGTTGTCAGGACCCCAGCTCGCTCGCCATCCACAACTTCGCCCCCGCAGCTGTTTTTGGCTCCTTGGGCGCAGTGTCTCAACACCGTCCATGCTTGGGTTCGTCCAAGTCGCCATGGCCCCAAGCTGCTAGCTCGCCCTCCCCATCGACTTCGCCGCGGCTGTTTTGGGTGAAGTCAATTGCGCAAACGGTTTTCGCTCGGCACGGTCGCGCCCAACAACCCAATAACCCAACAATCAACAACGCGCGCTCTGGCTGGCGAGGTTGGACTTTGCCTGCCGCGGGGAGGGGTGAGATAGTCCACAGCGGAGGTTCGCTTGAAGCTACACGCACACGCTGTGACCCATACCGGCCGCAAACGCGGCCACAATGAAGACGTTGTGCTGTCGGCACCCGACCTCGGACTGTTTGCGGTGTGCGACGGCATGGGGGGGCACCACGCCGGCGATGTCGCGGCGCAAACCACCGTCAAAATTATTGAGACGGCAATCCGCCGCCAACACGGCCAGATCACAGCGGCCTCCCAGCCCGACCCCGGCCGGGTGTTGTCGGTCATGCGCGGCGCGGTCGAGGAAGCTTCGCAGGAAGTCTACCGTCTGGCCCGAACGACAGGTGGCCGCCACGGCATGGGCAGCACCTGTACGGTCCTGATGATCATCGGAGGCAAGGGTTTTATGGCCCACGTCGGCGACTCGCGCCTATACCTCTCGCGCGACCGACGGCTGTACCAACTCAGCGACGACCACACCTATATGCACGAGGCGATTCGCATGGGCATGATGACGCCCGAGCAGGCGCGCAACAGCAAGCACGCCAATGTCGTCACCCGCGGTGTCGGGGTTGCCCAATCCGTATGTGTAGATACACTGACATTCGATGTCGTCGCCGGCGATCGGTTTTTGCTGTGCTCCGACGGCCTGCACCGCTACGGCGAAAAGCAACCGGTGACCCTGGTCAACACCCTCGAACTCCAACCGGCGGCGGCCGGTACCCAGCTGGTCGACTTTGCCAATACAAACGGGGGCGAGGACAACATCGGGGTTGTGGTCGTCCACGCCGATGTCCCCGATGCCAAGGCCGCACCGCTCGAGCAACGCCGCCGCCTCGACCTCAACGAAAACCTCGGTGCCCTCGGCCATGTCGCACTGTTTGCCGACCTGTCGATGAAACAAATGGTCAATGCCCTCAACGGGTTTGAGGTCGTCGACTACCAAGCCGGCCACGTGATCATCCGCGAGGGTGAGACCTCCGAGAGTCTGTTTATTGTCGTCAGCGGCGAGTTGGAGGTCACCCGCGAGGGCAAGCCCCTCGCCCGCCTCGCCGCCGGCAGTCACTTTGGCGAAATGGCGGTGTTGAGTCGACGCCCCCGCTCGGCCACCGTCACTGCCCGTACACAGGTCCGGCTGCTGGTGCAGGAGCGACAGAGCTTCATCGACCTCGTCCAGCGAGACCCATCGATCGGCCTCAAGTTCATGTGGCAGCTCTCGCACTCCCTGAGCATCCGCCTAGACGACGCCTACGCCCTCGGCAGTGCGGGCGACCAATCCCCACAAAAGTCGCCATTTGCCCATCGCTAAGGCCTCTCAAGCGCCTTAGGACTCGCTTCGCTCGAACTCCTCGGAGCCAATCACGAGCATGACAGCGTCGTCGCTCAGCGTACCCGTCCACTCATTACTGGCGTCGCTCGGGACGCCCACGATCACACCATCGGCACACGAGAACGTTCCCTCCTCAAGGTAGTCGCCATGGCTGCGGGTGTACCCATCGGACTCGTCAAAGTTCAACGGAAGCCGGGCGGTCGCCGGCTCGCCCGGGCCCAACGCGTACATGTTGACAGTCCTGTATTTTGAGCCCGGGATCAGGTCGCAGACAGTTGGCTCACCCGTACTCTCAGAATCTGCACTTGTGTCCGTTGAGCCAGGTTCGGGGGCATCACAGGCGGGAGCAAGAAGCACAGCGACAATCATAAATTTGCTAGCACAACGCATCGGTGAAGTTTAGCAAGTCCAAGGATCGCCGTGTACCAACCCAACCTTACACGGTAATTTTGGTCCGCCGCCGTATCTAGTCAAAAACACAGCAACGTCCGCCGATCAAGCCAGCTGGCCAAAGAGACACCCATGTAGGTTTGCCAACGTCTTAACTTGCGCGGAGTTCTTGGCCGGAGACCGACCCTGCGCTCACAGCCGGGCGATCAACTTTGCCAACGCTTCGTCCGTCGCTTTCACCACCGGTAACGAACGATACAAAACCCGGGTATTCCGGCACGCCTGAGCCGCGTCGTAGGGCTCCTCAGGCACATCTAAGCGATGTGGTGGTGGGCGCACAAACTCGGCCTCCAGGGCAATCCCCAGCCGGCCTCCGCAGCGGCACGGGTTCATGGCGTCGAGGTGGGAGCACCGCGGGGCCAGGTAGTCTTCGAGGCGCTTGCGGGCCCGTGTGAGCCGCACGCGGAAGGCACTCTCTTTGATGCCCAACATGTCGGCGGCCTGCTTGATTTTGTAGCCGTGGAGGTCGACGAGGACAAACGACAGGCGCACGCTCGGCGGCAGGCAACCGAGCACCGCGGTGAGGCACGAGCGCTTGAGCTCCCACAGGAGCGCGTGGACGTCGGATGGCCGATTGGCCAGGTCTTCGTCGATCTCTTGGGTGACGTCTGAGCGCAGGATGCTTTCTAAAATCGCAAAGCTGTGCTCGGCGTGACGCGGCAGGTGGCTCTCGAGCAATCTCCCCATGCGCCCGACCAACGCCTCCTCGTGGGAGGGTGCGCCCTCGAGGGCGGCGGGACCCGCCTCGACAACCTCGGCAATCAATGCCTCGGTAAACCGCAGCGCCGACTCGCGGTCGCCGGCCACTTGGTAGGCAAAAGCATAGAGCCGAGGAAGATATTCGCGGACCGCAAGTTTGAGCTCGTTGTTCATCACGTGCTCGCACTGTCTAGCACGGCGCTTAAGCCATAGCTGTAGGCCTGCATACACATATTTCTGTGGATCGGCCGACAGCGCCGCCTAGCGTGTTCTCTTGTACCTACCGGCGTCGCAACCGATAGGCGTTTAAGACCACCTACAGTGCATCTGAGGGTGGTTGCAAGATGGCGTTTGAACCGCTTGTGACGAAGTCGTTGCATCTAAAAATTGTGCTCGGTGCCTGTGCATAGATCTCTCCATCACAAGCTGTGCGTGATCCCGGCCGCCGTGAGCTTCGGTGCACATCGCGCTTGGAATCAATCGCATATACAACTTGATCCCATGCACACACACGAAAACCGCAACCAAAACAAAAACCCCCGCGGTGGCGGGGGTCGTTGACTCGCGGGTGCGAGAGGTGGGTTAGTTGCCGGCTGCGAGCAGCGGGGCAATCACGACCGCGACAATCGTCATCAGCTTGATGAGGATGTTGAGGCTGGGGCCTGCGGTGTCTTTGAAGGGGTCGCCCACGGTGTCGCCGATAACGGCGGCCTTGTGACGCTCCGACCCCTTGCCGCTGTTGCCCTCGCCGAGGTCTTTCTTTTGGTCCTCGACCTGCTTTTTGGCGTTGTCCCAGGCACCGCCGGCGTTGGACATGAAGATGGCCAACATCACGCCGGAGACCAGGGTACCGGCGAGCAGACCACCGAGGGCCTCTGCCGACCAAAACCCGACCACGACCGGGCAGATCATGGCGAGCAAGCCCGGTTGAATCATGCGGCGGATCGAAGCCTGGGTCGAGATGGCGACGCAGCGCTCGACCTCGGTTTTTTCACCGGCGGCAATGACTTGGGCGTCTTCTTCGGCGGTCAGTGCCCGCTCTTCTTCTTCGGCCTTGGCGACGATCGTCAGGGCCTCACGCAGCACCGGAATGTCGCGGAACTGGCGACGGACCTCGGTGATCATGTCCATGGCTGCATCACCGACGGCACGCATGGCCATGGCGGAGAACAGGAACGGAAGCATGCCGCCGAGCAGCAGGCCGATGAGGACCTTGGGCTCGGTGAGGATGAGGTCTTGACCCTGGAGGGCGAGACCGCGGTAGGCGGCGAACAGCGACAGGGCAGCGAGGGCAGCCGAGGCGATGGCGAAGCCCTTACCGATGGCGGCGGTGGTGTTGCCCACGGCGTCGAGGTTGTCGGTGCGCTCGCGGACCTGCGGGGGCAGGCCACTCATCTCGGCGATACCACCGGCGTTATCCGAAATCGGACCGTAGGCATCGACAGCCAGCTGAATGCCGGTGGTCGAGAGCATGCCCAGGGCGGCCAGGGCCACACCGTAGAGTCCGGCGTAGGCATCGGCGGCGAAGATCGCGATGGCGATCAGGACGATCGGCAGAGCCGTCGACTCAAAGCCAATACCGATGCCGGCGATGATGTTGGTCGCAGGACCGGTCTTGGACTGGTCGACGATGCTGTTGACCGGGCGCTTGCCCTTGGAGCAGTAGTAACCGGTGATGATACCGATGGCGACACCGGCGACGAGACCGGAGACCATCGCCACCATCAGGTCGACGGTACCGACGTTGAGCACGTTGGAACCGACGCCCAGGGCGATCGTGCCACCGGCTTCGTTCACCGCGAAGTCGATGATGAAGTAGGAGATCGGGAGCATCAGTGCAGCTGCACCGAATGCGCCGATGTCGAGGGCGACCTGCGGGTTGCCACCTTCTTTGGTGCGCACGACGTAGGTCATGAGCACCGAGATGACGACACCGGCAGCGGCGATCAGCAGCGGAATGGCGACAGCGCCCATCCACCCCTGCGAGGCGACGGCACCGAGGATCATGGCACCGAGGATCGAGCCGATGTACGACTCGAACAGGTCGGCACCCATGCCAGCGACGTCACCGACGTTGTCACCGACGTTGTCGGCGATGGTGGCGGGGTTGAGGAAGTGGTCCTCGGGGATCCCGGCTTCGACCTTGCCGACCAGGTCGGCACCGACGTCCGCGGCCTTGGTGTAGATGCCACCACCGACGCGGGCGAACAGGGCGATCGAGGAGGCGCCCATCGAGAACCCGGCCATGATGCTGATGACTTGGTTGAGACCGATTTGGGCCTCCATCATCTTGCCGGAGCCGAGCAGACCAAACAGGTCCATGTCGCCGATCAGTAGGTTGAACAGCACGCCGAAGCCGAGCAGCGCGAGGCCGACGACGCACATGCCCATGACGGCACCACCGCGGAAGGCGACAGTGAGGGCTGGTGCGAGACCGGTACGGGCAGCGGCGGCGGTCCGGACATTGGCCCGGGTGGCCACCCGCATACCGAAGTAGCCGGCGAGACCCGAGCAAAGTGCACCGGCCAAGAAGGCCACACCCACCATCCACGAACCACCGGGGATGGTCGTGTACATGTAGGAGAGGAGGCCGGCGACCAACAGCACGAAGACTGTCAAGACCTTGTACTCGGCGGCCAAGAAGGCCATGGCGCCGCGGAAGATCTGCTCGCCGATTTTTTTCATCCGGTCGTTGCCGGCATCTTGTTTGCCGATCCAACCGGTCGTGACGGCGGCGTAGGCCAGCGCGACGAGCCCGGATGCCGGCACGAGGTAAAAGAGTGTTTGCATGTCCACGGGATTTGTTCCTTTGAATCGCCGCTATTGTTTGGGTTTGGGCGATGGCTTGCGTGAAGCTTTGGTGTTGAACTGGTTCATGGCCGCCTTGACGCCCTCGCGTAAAAGGCAGCCCATCGCATCACAGGTCGTGCGCAGGGCATCTTGTACCTGCAACTGTTCGGCGGTCGCAAAGTTCCCCAACACGTGTGGGGTGACCTCGCCGCGGACAGGCCGTCCGATGCCGAAGCGGATGCGAATGAAGTCGCGGGAGCCGAGCTGGGAAATGATGTCCCGCAGCCCGTTGTGCCCCCCGTGCCCCCCGCCGACTTTGATGGCCAGCCGTGCCAGGGGAAAGTCGAGTTCGTCGTGCACGACGACGATCTGCTCGGGGGGGATTCGAAAGTAACGCGCCGCAGCAGCCACACTTTGACCACTGCGGTTCATAAAAGTTTGCGGTTTGAGGGCCACGGCCCGGATGCCGTTGAACCGGACCGAAGCCACCTGGCCCTTGTGGCGCTCGCTCCATACGGGCGCCGGCACGAATTGGTCGCAAAAGGCTTCGACGGCCATAAACCCGACGTTGTGTCGGTGACCGGCGTAGCCGGGCCCGGGGTTGCCGAGCCCGACCAAGAGCCATGGGGAGTTGTCGACCATCGTGCATCACCAAACCGCGAGTGCCGGGGTCGACTACTTTTTCTTCTTTTTCTTGTCGTCCTCGGCCTCGGCCTTTTTGGCCTTGGGCGGAGCGACAAACGCCAGCGGCTGGCTGGGGTTTTCGAGGATGCGAACGTCCTCGATCGACACGTCTTTGATCCGCAGGGTGTCGTTGGCCTTCAGCGGGGTGATGTCGACCTCGAGCGACTCGGGAATGTCCCCCGGGCGAGCCGAGATTTTGACGTACCGCAAGAAGGTTTTGAGCTTGCCACCGGCGAGCACACCGACCGAACGACCCGAGTAGTTGACCGGGATCTTGGTGGTGATTTCTTGCTCGGGGTCGACCCGCAAGAAGTCGACGTGAATCACCGCATCTTTGAGGGCATTGACCTGGTGGTCGGCGATGATCGCAGCTTCGGTCACCGGCTTGTCGCCGGCGATCGTGAGCTTGAAAAAGGTGTTGAGCTTGCGCACCGGGTCGAGCGACTTGCGAAACTCCTTGGGGTCGAGTTGCACACACACATGCTCGCCACCCTTGCCGTAGACGACGCCCGGAATCAGGCCGCCACGACGGACGCGACGTGCGGCACCCTTGCCGGTTTGGGTGCGCAGCTGCACCGTGATCTCTCGTTGGTTGTTTTTCATTTGCTTGCTTTTCTAGGTTGTTGCCAACGGGTGGGTGCCCACGACAATCCGGGGCTCGCCGCCGTTAGCAGACAGACTCGCGCGGACCATCACCGGCCGAGTTGACGGCCAGGTGTCGCGCCGGTGAACTCAAATAAACAGACTCGAAATCGAATCTCCGTGGTGGATGCGGCGGATAGCCTCGGCCAACAACGGGCCCAGGCTAACGACCTCGAGGCGGTCGCAGGCGGCGACCCGCTCAGACTGTGGAATCGTGTTGGTGACCCACACCTTGGTGAGCACCGAGTTGTTGATACGGTCGATCGCCGGGCCCGAGAGCACCCCGTGGGTGGCGGCGGCATAGACCTCGCTCGCGCCGTGGGCCTTGACCGCCTTGGCGGCGTTACACAGGGTGCCCGCGGTATCGATGATGTCGTCGACCAAGATGGCCCGCTTGCCCTCGACGTCGCCGATCAGGTGGTGGACTTGGCTCACATTGGCCGCCTCGCGCCGCTTGTCGATGATCGCCAGGGTACAACCCAGGATCTTGGAGTAGACCCGGGCCCGCTCGACGCCGCCGGCATCGGGCGAGACCACAACGGTCTCGTCGGGCTTGAACTCCGAACGCAAAATGCCGCGGAACACCGGGCTGGCGTAGAGGTGGTCAAACGGGATGTTGAAAAAGCCCTGGATCTGGCCGGCGTGGAGATCGACCGAGAGCACCCGGGTGGCCCCGGCGGCGGTCAACAGATCGGCGACCAACTTCGCCGATATCGGCGTGCGGGGCTTGGACTTGCGGTCCTGCCGGGCGTAGCCGAAGTACGGCAAGATCGCGACGATGCTCCCGGCGCTGGCACGCTTGAGAGCATCGATCATGATCAACAACTCCATCAGCGAGTCGTTGGTCGGGGCGCAGGTCGGCTGCACGATAAAGCAGTTGACCCCACGCACGTTCTCGCCGATCTCGACAAAGATTTCGCCGTCGGCAAACCGCGAGACCTTGCTGTCCCCCGGCGCGATCCCAACGTGCTTACAAATCTCCTCGGCCAGCGGCGGGTTGGCGTTCCCACTAAAGATGGTCAGGGTTTTGTTCAAGCGAAGCTCTCCCTACCCCGGATGTGGTGACAGGACGGGCCTGCCACAAATGCTGCAAGTCCAGTGATCCGGGAGCTGCATCGCCGGACGTTGCGTAGAGAGGGAAGTGAGGACTGGGGCGGTAGGGATCGAACCTACGAATGTCGGTACCAAAAACCGATGGCTTACCACTTGCCGACGCCCCAATGTTTGTTGGCTGCGACGCCCGCAAGCGCCCGTCAACGGCGCGGTTTATAGGATTGCGGCGCCGCGGTGTCAACACGTCGTCAACCCGGTCGCGGCCGCCGGACAAAGTGGCCAAACAACCCTAAATCCACGTTCTGAGGGGTTTGAGCGAACGCTGTCCATGGTCTGTGAAAACCCTGTCAAACGCCGCGAGCGGGGGACCTCACGGACCGCCGGGATCGTCTGCTCGCCTGACGGCCGGAGCCGACCGCGGTGGACGACACATGTTCAGGTCACAACCTCCGCGGGAAACTCCCGTCGTCGCCAACGGGTCCGCAAGGGCGCGGGCCAGCAACAAAGTCGAATTGTGATAGGGTCCGCGCACCCTGTCCTGTGTCCAGGACCAATGAGGAGATAGCTACGCGATGTCGCATCGAAGTCTGCGTCGTTTGATATGCACGGGAACCCTGGCGATGGCCGTGGGTGCCGGCGCCATGACAACCCCTACCCCCGCCTACGCCGGCGATGATGCGCCCAAACGGGCCAAGAAGAAAAAGTCGGCCAAATCCGGTGTGACCTTTGACCTGCCGGTCCAAGAGTTCACCCTGCAAAACGGCCTGCGCGTCTATGTGGTCGAGGACCACTCGACCCCGGCGTTCAACATGACGCTGATCTACGACGTCGGCTCGCGCAACGAGGTCCCGGGCAAAACCGGTTTTGCCCACCTGTTCGAGCACATGATGTTCGAGGGCTCGAAAAACGTGCCGCCGATGGGGCACCTGACCTTCGTCCAGCGCGTCGGCGGCAGCAACAACGCCGGCACCAGCTTCGACCAAACCATCTACTACAACAACCTCCCCAGCCAGTACCTCGACCTGGGGCTGTGGCTCGAGTCCGACCGCCTGCGCTCGCTCGAGATCACAAGCGAAAACTTTGAAAACCAACGCAACGCCGTCAAAGAAGAAAAGGCGATGCGGATGGACAACGTCCCCTACTCGGCCGCGATCCAAAACTGGCTCGCCGAGGCCTGGCAGGGCACCGGCTACGACCACCCCGTGATCGGCAGCCTCGAAGACCTCAACTCGGTCGAGGTCGACTACGTGCAGCAGTTCTTCAACCAGTACTACTCGACCGACAACGCGGTCCTGGTGCTGGTCGGCGATGTCACGTTTGCCGAGGTTCAACAAAAAGTGAACCAGTACTTCGGCGACATCCCCAAGGGCCAAGCGCGGCCGCCCGAACGCCAGATCACACTCGACCCCAAAAAGCCGCTCAAAAAGACGGTCAAAGACCCGCTCGCCCAGCAGGCGCTGTACCTCTACGGCTGGCACACGGTCAACGACAAGCACGCCGACCGCCACGCCTTGGACCTTTTGGGCAACATCCTGCTGGTCGGTGACTCGGCCCGGATCCCCAAAATCCTCCAGGACGAAAAGAAGCTCGTGGCATTTGCCGGCGGCACCAACTTCGCCCTGCGCGACGCGGGCCTGGTGTTTGTCCAAGCCGTCCCCCTGCCCGACTCCAAAATCGAGGACATCACCAAGGTGATCCAAGACGAGGTCAAGAAGGTGCAGAAAAAGGGCATCAAGAAAAACGAGCTGCAAAAGGCGATCAACGCCCAGGTGATGCAGACCGTTTCGACCCTGGCCACCAACCAAGGCCGGGCCATGGCGATCGCCTCCGGAGCCCTGTTTCACAACGACCCCAAATACGTGCTCACCGAGCTCGAGCGCTACCAGGCCGTCACCCCGGCCGACATCAAGCGGGTCGCCAACACCTACCTCAACGACAACCTCCTCTCCCTCGAGATCCAACCTGGTGGCGGCGCCATGCCGGCCATGGGTGGCCTCTAAGTTGCACGAAAGGACGTGATCAACATGCAGATGCAACGAATCAAATCCGGACTGTGCCTTTTGTCCCTGGGTGCCGCGGTACTGCTCAGCGGCTGTAAAAAAGTCGAAGACCCACAACCGCCCATGCCCGCGCCTACCCCCGCACCCGCACCGGCTCCCGAGGCCCCCCAGCGGGTCTATGCCGACCCCCCGCCACCGACTGCAGCCAAGCCGGTGCAGTTCCCCGAGATCCAGAGCTTTATGCTCGAGAACAACGGGCTGCGCGTGTACGTGGTCGAAAACCACGAGGTCCCGCTGGTCAGCGCCCAACTGGTGATCAACGCCGGCACCATGGACGATGAGTTCCTGGCCGAAATGACCGCCGAAATGCTCGGTGAGGGCACCAAAAAACGCACCAAGGCCAAGATCGACGCCGCCATCGAGCAGGTCGGTGGCAGCCTCAACGCCGGTGCCGGGGTCCACAACACGTTTGTCAGCACCCGCGTGCTCAAGCGCGACTTGGAACTCGCCCTCACGCTCATGGCCGACGAGGTCATGAACCCGAAGTTCCCGGCCGACGCCCTCGACAAACTCAAAAAGCAGGCCAAGACCGCCCTCAAATCGGCCAAGTCCGACTCCGGCACCCTGGCCGACACGCTGTTTGGCATGGTCGCCTATCCCGAAGGCCACCCCTACGGCCGCCCGCTCGCAACGGAGGCCCAGATCGACGGCATCAGCCTAGACGGCATCAAGAAGTTCCACGACAACTTCTACAAGGCCAACAACGCCTTCATCATCCTCTCGGGTGACATCACCGTCGACGAGGCCGGCAAACTGGTCGGTAGCTCCAAGACCTTCGGCAAGTGGAAAAAGATCGAGGCCCAACTGCCGCCCAACCCACTCAACAAGTTCAAGGAGTACAAGGGCGCATCAAAGTTGCAGGTACACCTTGTTGACCGCCCGGCCTCGGCCCAGGCCGAGATCCGCGTGGGCAACCTGGCCCTGGCCCGGCGCAGCCCCGATTGGGTCAAGTTCCAGCTGGCCTCGACCATCTTGGGCGGTGGCTCGACCGGTCGCCTGTTCCTCGACGTCCGTGAGGAGCGGGGCCTGACCTACGGGATCTACTCGCAGATCCAACCCGGCCAAGCCCCCGGTACCTGGCGCATTTGGACCAAGACCAAGACCAAAAAGACGGCCGACATGATGCGGGCGATCTTCGAGCACATCAAACGCATGCGCAACGAAGACCCGACCGACACCGAGTTCACCGACGCCGTCACCCAGACCGCCGGTTCGTTCCCGCTGCAAATCGAGACCCCCAACCAAATCGCCGGCAAGGTCCGCACCCTGCTGACCTACGGGCTCGACGACAACTACTGGCGCACCTATCGCGACGAAGTGCGTGCGGTCAAAAAGGAGGACATCAAAGCCGTGTCCGCCAAGTACATCCACGCGGTGCCCGTCATCGTCGTGGTCGGCAAGGCCAAAAAGGTCGAGCCGCTGATCAAAGAGGCCCTGCCCAAGGCCGAGATCATCAAGTACAACACCGACCTGCAACGCTTGTAGGCGCAACGAACCCAACAAAAAGCCCCACCTCGTGTGGGGCTTTTTATTTGCAGGCGATGTTTTGCGAATGTCGCGACATTGCGACTCGCAGTTCAAACGAAAACCTGGCCAAAGACAGCTCGCCAACCTCAAAGTCGCCAACCTCAACATTCGACGAACGGGTGACGCGGGGGGTCCCCGACTTCGACCGGAGGCCGCACCGAGAGTTCGCACAACCCCCCGCCCCGCTACTTACACCTGCCCTGCGCCCGACGCCAAAGACAGCTCGCCGACCTCAAAGTCCAACGAACGGGTGACGCGGGGGGTCCCGCGCTTCGACCGGAGGCCGCACAACCCCCCGCCCCGCTACTTACACCTTGATGAGTGGTGCCCGGCGCCCGACGCCAAAGACAGCTCGCCAACCTCAAAGTCCAACGAACGGGTGACGCGGGGGGTCCCGCGCTTCGACCGGAGGCCGCACCGAGAGTCCGTCTCGCCAACAACAAAAACCCTCCGCCTCGCTACTTACACCTTGATGAGTGGTGCCCGGCGCCCGACGCCAAAGACAGCTCGCCAACCTCAAAGTTCGTTGAGCGGGTGACGCGGGGTCCCGCGCTTCGACCGGAGGCCGCACCGAGAGTCCGTCTCGCCAACAACAAAAACCCTCCGCCTCGCTACTTACACCTTGATGAGTCTCAACCGCCGTGCTCCCGGAGGCTCGAAGTGGTGACCGGACAAGCCGGCCCTCGCGGCAGGACCCGTGAAGCTCCATCGAAGCTCGGTCGCTCCATTCCGTTTTCAACACACTTTGCGGGCGGCCATTTGTTTGGCCGCGATATCCCAGGTGGGCTCCCTACAGTTCGGGGTCGGGTGGCGGAGGCTCGGCCGGGGCCCCTGCGTTGTTGTCAGTGGCCGGCTTTGCGTCGGCGTCTTGTTGACTCGCCTCGCTCCCCTCACCCGGTTGCGGCGTGGGCTCAGGAGTCGCCTTGGCTTCGTCGGCTGGAGGATTCCACACCGGGGGTTTTTTGGGCGGCCGCTTGGGCGTTGCCGACTCGGACTTGGACTGCGCCGGCTCGGCCCCGTCCTCGCCCGAATCTTCGGCCGATGATTTTGTATCTGCATCTTTTCGGGCGGGCACAACTTTCTCGCCGGCCTCAGAGGTTTGCTCCGTCGCGGTACCCTCGACTGGCTCGGCACTCTCGACTGGCTCGGCAGGAGCATTGGCCGGACGCACACACCGGGCTGCCAACGCGGTGTTGGCCGGATAACTCACCGCGCGCCACGGGGCTTCGTCATCGACCGACGACTCACCATCGACATGCTGGGTAACCGCGCCGTCGCGGGTCCAAAACGGACCTGGCCCGCGAAACACATCGGCAATCGCCGTGACCTCGGCTTCGTCGGGCAGCCGCCAGTCTCCCAACACACTCCCGGCAAGCGGTACCGAGAGGGCCTGGCAAAACGCCTCAGCCTCCTTGCGCGAGACCGCCTCGGCGACCCCGCCAAACACCTCGAGTGCGCCCGAGGTGCGTACCAACGGCACCATCGGAGCCGACTTCGGTACCGTGAGCAGCGGGTTTTCGGGGTCGGGCTCGACATCGGCGGCACAGCGAAACCCGAGCTGGTCGATCACCCGGTCGGTCGGCCACCCCTCGAGCTCGCGCTCGGGCAAGTGTGGCGGCCAATCGTCGCGAAAGGCCCGGCGCGCACCAATCACGACCGACTTGATGACGTGCCGCGGCGACGACTTGGCGCGACAGTCTGCCGCCGGCTGATCGCCGCAGTAAATCCGCCGCTCAAAGTCCGCGCGCGCCTGGGCCACCGGCCCCTTGGGGTCGCGAAAGTCCGCCCGCAAAAACGGGCGCAATGCCGACTCGGGCGCGTAGCTGTCGGCCACCCACTCGAGCGCGTTGCTCGACATCCCGAGGATGTTGAAATAGCTCTGATCGAGGCGCATTCGCCCAGCTGGATAGAGCCCCTCGGGAATGCGGTCTTCGACCTCCGACCCCCAGGCAAACCGCCGGACATCGACCCCGCGGGCGGCAAACTCCCACTCGGCTTCGCTCGGTAACCGGTGCCCCTGGGCCTCACAATAGGTTTTGGCCTGGGCATGGGTCACGCAGGTCTGGGGAAACACCGCCGCGACCTCGGGCGCCTGGTCGGCAACCGGGTCGACCACCCCCTCCGGGCAGGATATTGGTGTACACGCACCTTTTTCGACACAGGCAGCATAGGCCCCGCGCGTGACCTCGTGCAGATCGATCCAAAAACTCGCAACCGGGACCGGGCGCGGCGGCTGACCACTCCAGCGGATCGCAGGCTGCTCGCTACCCGGCAGGGCGTTGTAGTCCTCGGGGATCTTGCCCATCACAAACGTCCCGGACGGGATCTGTACCTGTTGCACATGGGGCGTCTCGCGCACGCGCAGACGAATACATGTCCCATCAGGCAGACGACCGGTGCGCTCGCCACACTTCGACGGATCGACCTTGGGCAGGGCGGCGGTCTTGCTACGTTCGAGCACATCTTCGCCCGCGGGCGTGCCAGCCGGCAGCTCCTCGGGCGCATCGAGGTAAGCATAGGTCCCGCTCGGACCCTCGCACGCAAGCGCGAGCAGCAACACCGAGGGCGCACCCACACGCCAGGCACGGGCTCGCTTTGGGGGACAACCAGCAGTCAGTCGCATCCGGACCATCGCAGCCCGCAGAGTAACGGAAAACGGCTACTAACGGGAACTTCCGACCCTCCTCGCTGCTTACGCCTCTCGAAGTCCGCACCGCCGCGCTCCACCGGTTTTGCGGTCAAAGCTCAAACCGCCGCAACACCTCGGCCCGCACCGGCTTGCCGAGCAGCGAACCCACGACCATCGTCACCGCGTTGACCACAAACGCCACCACGCCGATTTGGATCCCGGCCGGGTTGACCGCGGCATAGACCGAGGGCGCAAACCGGCTCAGCACAAACAGCACGACGACCGTCAACAGCCCGAGCCCGAGCCCCCACTGTGCGGCTGACCTGCTCGCCCGCCGCCAATAAAGCCCCAAGATTGTCGGCGGCACAAACTGGATCGGCACGGCATAGGCGAGCAACAACAGGTCGACCACCGAGTCCTGCGAAGCCAGGGCCAAAAGCCCGAGACCGGCGATCCCCATCAACACGATCGTGACCCGCATCCACCAGGTTTGCTGCGCCTCCGACAGCTGCTTGCCCAACCCGCGCACCACCACGTCGCGCACAAAAATCGACCCACCGCCGTGTAGCAGCGAGTCGCCCGTCGACATCGAGGCCGCCAGGATCGCAAAGCACGTGCCGGCCACCAGCACCTCGCTCCCGCCCAGCAACGGGTGGCCAACCAGCCACAAAATCACCGACTCATCGGTCGGTGCCCCGGGCAGCAACAGGGCCGCGTAGCCGAGGAACATCAACGGCACCAAAAAGAACAAAAACGTGGGATATACAACAACCGAGAAACGCACCAGTTTGGCACTGCGGGCCGTAAAACACTTCATAAAGATCTGCGGCCACATCGTAAACCCGAGTACCGAGACCAGCACCTCGGAGGAGTAGGCCGCGTGGGTTGTGGGCTTCGACGCCGGCCCGGGGAGCACGAGGTACTCCGGCGCCTGCTCGACCACGCGGTCGAACATCTGCGTGATCCCGCCAAACAGCTCGTAGGGGATCCACAGGCCCAGGGCCCAGACCACCACCACCATCACGATGCCCTGCACAACATTGGTCCAGCCGACCCCACGCATGCCCCCGAGCACGACGTAGGCGGTGACAAATGTATACACAACAGCTGCCCCCAACACCGGGTGCCAGCCGAGTGCGTGTTGCATGACAATGCCGGCGCCCTTGAGTTGGATAACCAGGTACGGCAAGAACGCGATGACCGAGGCCAACCCCATCATCCCGGTGACGCTGCGGCTGTCGAACCGTTGACCGACGAACTCGGCCTGGGTGACATAGCCCTCGCGCGCGCCGATTCGCCGCACACGGCCGCCAAAAAAGTACAGCGGGACAAAGCCCACGGCCCCGTAGGCGAGCATGTAAAACGCGTCGGAGCCCCGCGAGATAATCCGCTGGGGCGTGCCCAGCAGGGCGTAGGCGCTAAACACCATCGCCCCCATGACAAAGTACATCAGCACCGGGCCAAACGCCCGCTCGCCGGCGACAAAGTCACTCGTGGACCCGCTGCCCCGCCGTCCAGCGAGCAATCCCAGCAGCAGGGCGACGAGCAAATAGCCAAACAGAATAACTGCGGTCACCGGCACCGCCTCCACACTTGATGCTGATACAATGAAAACATCACAGGTGGTCGCTGTCGTCGATGGCATCGGGTTCGCTGCGATACAGCCACAGCAAGACCAGGGCGTTGGCCAAAATAAATGTAAGTACATAGGTCAGCGACCACGGCAGCCCCAACACCCGCGGCTCGATGTGGTTGCCAAGCGCCGGGTAGACCGGCCAAATCAGCGCCCCGGTCACTGCGACAAAGTAGGCGACGGCAATCGCGTAGCGCGTTTTTCGACTCATCGGGCGCATCACACTAGCGCGCGGACGGGCGCCCCAGCTAGTTCGCGCGGGCGAATCGAGACTGCGCCCGAAGCGTTGTTTCGCGCAATCTACTCACCCCTCGGCAATCCCGCCATCTGTCGAGAATGTGTCTATCTGCAACATTCTACGGCAACCTAGATGCGGCGCCTGAAGCGCAGGTCACGACAATAGACCCCCGGAACAGCCGCACGGACACTCATTTTTGCTCCCAAACCCCAGCCTGATCGCACTCGGTTGATTAACGCGAAATGCGCCGTTTTTGGCACCTTTGGGCCCCCCTAGGCGGTAGTCACGCGGCCGGACCGACGGCCTGCGACTGCGACATCGCGCCGGAAACTTTTACTTTTCGCCAGGGCGCAGGTGGCACCAAAAGCAACGCCGGACCATGCTTTCAAGGACCCCGAGGGTCCGTGCCGTTTTTGACCTCAGTTGCGTCGACACTGCACCCGAAACAATCTGAGCTGCCCCGCGTTCCTTCTTTACGCGTCCACGCAACGACCCTGGCACTGGGACCGTAATCGGTACAAGCCAGTACCGCCATCACAGGAGAAACACCATGAGTCTACGTGCAAACATCGAACATCTTGCCGCTGCAAAGGGCGTCGTTTCTTTGGCAGTCGAGGCCCAGGGATCCTGCGACTACCGCGGCGATTCCCACTGGCACCCGATACTCGACGCCTCGCTCAAGCTCCTCAGCCTGAGCGGAGAACCGAGTATCCGCCTCGTCGTCGGCAAACATACGCTTGTGATCCAACGCGAAAACGCTGAGGTCGTGGGCGTTGTGATCCCCACCGGGCATGCCATCGCCAAATCGCTACGACGCATGATCCGCCGCATGGCCAAGAAGCCACGTCCACCGCTGATCAAGGCAGATAGCGCCCCACATTCGTCGGCAGGTGTCGCCACTTCGATCCCCTCACCAGCGCAACCGGGCATCCAAATCTCTGGCTCGGTAACCGCCCTTCCCCTCTCAACACCCATCCGCTCAACAACCGACGGTTAATCGTCCAATCCCATCGCAACGGGTCGCGGGCCATTGGCTCGCGACCTTATTTGTATCAACATCTTTCCCGGGCACGTGGGCGCTTGTGTTGTCTGCCCGACACAGGTAGCGTGGGGCCGTGTCATGGCTCTCAGCGCTGCTCGACAAGACCGGATTGCGTCCCCTGATTGAGCTCGTCACAACCAGCCTGCGCCACCTGGGGCAGCTCAACGGCTCGCTACTCGCCGCTGGTCTCGCTTTCTTCACGCTTTTGTCGCTGGCGCCGCTGTTGTTGGTGGCGATCGCCGTCGCTGGTCTCATCCTCGGCGAAGCCTCAACCCAGGACCTTGTCATCACACGGATTCAGTCCGAACTCGGGCCGGGCGTTGCCGAGCTACTGGGCTCGATGATCGACGAAGCTCGGGCCCACAGCGCCACGGGAGGCATCATCGGCAGTGTGGTCGCGCTCTATACCGGTTCGCGCGTCAACCTCAAGATCCGCGAGGCGCTCGATGCGATTTGGGAGGTTGTACCGGCCGAGGGCGGGACAAAAATCCAACGCATCGTGCGATTACTCAGGACCTACGGCGCTGCCTTTTTGATGGTGTTTATCCTCGGCCTGCTGCTCATTACCGCTGTCGGCCTCCAACTACTCACCGCCGGGCTGCACGAGTTGGTCGACCACATCCTGCCGCTACCAGGTATGGGCTGGCAACTACTCGAGTTCAGCGCCTCACTCGGACTCATGACCGCGACCTTCGCCCTGCTATTTCGCACACTCAGCGGCGTGCGGGTGCCTCGCAATACCCTGTGGTGGGGCGCCCTCGTCACCGCCGTGATGTTTGTGATCGGCTCACTGGGCCTGAGTCTGTACCTGACAAACTTTGCAAGTACATCGATGTTCGGGGCCGCCGGCGCGGCTATCCTGTTGTTGATGTGGCTGCAGTACTCCGCATTTGTCGTGTTTTTTGGCGCGAGCCTGATGCGGACGCGGGGGCGTCGACGCGGGGAGGCCTGGGCGACAGACCCACCCACCGCGACCGACACAGGCAAAACGTAGTCGATGTGGTTGTTCACGTCAGACCAGCGCTGCATCTCTATTGATAGTACAAGCGATTGACTCTCAAGGAGCTTCACAAACACCCTCTGTGCACACGGATGGCTCCTCGCAGGCGAGGTCACACATGCCGCAGTGGTCGGCGTCATTTTGAGTGTTGATACATGAATCTCCGCATCGTTCGAGCGGGGCTGAGCAAACAGTCATGCACTCACCACCGACACATTCTCCGTCCACACCACACCAATGGTCGCAATTGCCACAGGCATAATTGTCTGTCTGCAGATCGACGCAAAAAGTATCGCAATTGGTCATCCCGGGAGGGCACATTGGTTGACCCCCGCTATCGTCTCCATCGCCGTCGCCGTCTCCATCACCGTCGCCATCCCCGTCGCCATCGCCATCCCCATCGCCATCGCCATCCCCCACGCTCTCGGTGTCGACCGTGGAACCTGTCTCCGAATCCGTATCCGTACTGGGAGTGCTGGATGTACCGACAGACGAACTCTCATCCAAAGTTGAAGATACTGGAGAGGTTGAGCCGGTCCCTTGGGTCACAGAAGTTTCTGGGCCACACGCTACCAGCAACACGGCGGAGGATAGGGTTTGAGAAAAAATACTACGGGTACGGGCCATCAAATTAAGTGTAATCCACTCGCAAGTACCTCAAAAGGGCACACCCAGCCTACACGTCAGTTGTACCCTACACTCGACGCGGCTTGCCGGGCTCGGGGATAAACCGATAGCCGGCCCCACGCACGGAGACAAAGTGCACAGGGTTGCGTGGATCTGGCTCAAAGTGCCGACGCAGGCGCATGATGAAGTTGTCGACCATCCGCGTGTTGGGATAATTGCTGAGCTTCCAGACATGTTCCAAAAGCTCTTGCCGGGTCAACACCCGCTCGGGGTGCTCGGCAAAATATTGCAATAGCTGCAACTCGAGGCGGGTCAGTTGCACCTCCTCGCCGCGCATGGTCGCCTCCTGACGCGAGCAATCGATCCGGGCCTGGCCAAACTGCAGCACCGTGGCGGTTTGCTGCGGCTTTTCCCGCTCCCAGTCGCGGCGACGCAACATCGAACGCACGCGGGCGAGTAGCTCCGACAGCTCAAATGGCTTGACCAAATAGTCGTCGGCCCCAACCTCGAGCCCGGTCACCCGATCCTCGGTGGTATCGCAGGCGGTCAACATCAAAACCGGCGTGTAATCACCGGCATCGCGGAGTTTTTTGCACAGCGAAAACCCGTCGGTGTCGGGCAGCATGACGTCGAGGATAATCGCGTCGTAGCGGCTGGCCTGCAGCATAAACCCACCCGCTTCCCGGGCCGACGACGCGGTATCCACGAGATAGCCTTCGAGCTCAAAGTTGAGTTTGAGGCCGGCGGCGAGGTGTTGTTCATCCTCCACCACCAACAGGCGGGGTCGAGTTGCAGTCGCGCTGGGTTGCACGGGCTGACGATACCCGAATCACAGGGAGATTGCCCGCCGATAGCTTTGGGCCAGTGAGATTGTCGCAGTGTTGTGACGCGTGATGTACAAGTCACTTCGGCCAGATAGGCGCGGCGTCGACAGGACCGCGCCACGGACTGTCGAGCACGCGACCTCTCGCGACTCGCCCACCCATGGGCGCGATTTATATTGCCTGTACAACTTTAATCAGGACCCGTCGTTCGCGGGAGGCCTTGGTCCGCGAGCTGTGGCTTGTCGAGAGAGACTCCAAAAGTAACCCACCGCAGCCACCTCGCGGGTTGGCCGGAAGCTGCGATGGCTCGTTGAGGAGCCCCTAAGATGGACCGTGGCCACCAGCTCCTTGACCGCCTCGGGCCGACAGCAACTTTGCGGAGTCCTTGGCTCGCAAACCGGGATGCCCGCAGCACCGTGACCTCCCGGTGGGCTTGCTAGCCGCGATAGCTCGTCGAAGCGTACCGTGCCCCTTGACCACCTCGACCCGACAGCGACTTTGCGCAGTAGTCCTTTGCCCGCAAGCTGGAATGCCCGCAGCACCGGGACCTCCCCTTGGCCACGTCGTGGTAGACGACTCCCGGGGTTTGGCTCGCTCGCCGCGGTGGCTAGTCGAAGGTTGCCCGCAAAACTTCGGCCACCGTGCTGGCTACTGTGACCTCTAGGCCCTTGGGTACCTCGGGCCGGCGACGACCTCGCGGGGTCGCTGGCAAGATGACGTGTTGAAACCCCAGGCGGGTAGCCTCGACCAGGCGTTGCTCTGTCCGGGGTGCGCTTCGCAGCTCACCGGTGAGCCCGACTTCGCCAAATGCCAGCAGGCGGGTTGGCAGGGGCCTTCGCAGATGGCTCGACGCGATCGCCAAAATCGCGGCCACATCGCTGGCGGGCTCGCTCAGGCGGATGCCGCCGACCACGTTGATAAACACATCCTGGTCGAGCACACACAGGTCGCCGTGGCGGTCGAGCACCGCCATCAACATGGCCAAACGCGCAGGTTCAAACCCGACACAGGTACGCCGGGGGTTGCCAAAGCTCGCGGCCAGGAGCGCTTGGACCTCGATCAGCAACGGCCGCGACCCTTCGAGGGTGGCCGTGACACAGGCGCCGACAACCGGGCCCGAGCGCTCACTCAAGAAAGCTTCGGAGGGGTTGCTGATCTCGCGCAGGCCATCGCCCCGCATCTCAAACACACCGAGCTCTTGGGTGCTGCCAAACCGGTTTTTGATGGCGCGCAGCATCCGTGTCGACCGCTCCTCGTCGCCCTCAAACGACAGCACCGTATCGACCAGGTGCTCGAGCAGGCGCGGTCCGGCAAGTTGCCCATCTTTGGTGACGTGGCCGACGACGATCACCGGCACGCCGTGGCGCTTGGCAAACCCGACGAGTTGGCTGGTGACCGTGCGGATCTGCGAAACATTGCCCGGAAGACCTTCGTGGGCATCGGAATAGACGGTTTGGATGGAGTCGACGATCAGGGCTGCGAGCTTGGACCCGAGGTGTTCGGCGGCATCGAGGATTGCCCGAATCCTGGTTTCGGCGACCAGCAGCAGATTGTCGTGGGCCGCCCCGAGTCGCGTCGCCCGGCCGCCGACCTGGGCCACCGATTCCTCGCCGCTGGCGTAGAGCACAACCCCCGAGCGCCGGGCCAGGGCCGCGCTGGTTTGTAAAAGCAACGTCGACTTGCCGATGCCGGGCGGCCCCCCGAGCAACACCACACTTCCGGGGACCAGCCCTCCGCCGAGCACCCGATCGACCTCGGCCATCCCGGTTTGGGCGCGTGGGTGGGCCTGTTTGCGGGCTGCGGTCGACGGCACCACCCGGGCATCACCCGCCTGCAGCACAACCCGGTCCTGGGCTTTATCGCGGTCAACCTGCTCGGTGATCGTGTTCCAGGCTCCGCACTTGGGGCACCGGCCAAACCAACCGCGGGTTGTCGCCCCACAGGCTCCGCACACCCACTGCGAGGATTTTTTTGTCTTCCGCGGCATCGCGGCACGGTAGCAAACAGGTCGGGGGCTTTCACGCGTGGCGACTGTGAGCCGACACGCGAGCCACCCCCCACAGCCACACGGGGGACCCGGGCCTCCCGAGATTAGATGTACGTACAAGACTAAATAGTGCAGCTACACTTAAAGCCGAAGCCCTTACGAACCGACCTGCTCGCACACTTCGCTGAGCTGCTGGAGTGCCTGGTCGAAGTACGGAACATAGGAGGCAGCGCAAACACTACCCATGACCGAGTGGGGGAACTCGTTGACAAAATCATGCAACCGCATCGAACCGTTGCCGCCCGGGTCGTGGCACAGGCCGCCAGGAAGTTCGGAGTCGTCGAGGATGCCGAGCATCACCACCCCGTCGAGGCTGCCCTTGACCGAGGCCACGGTGTTGGCCCAGACCTCGGGTGTCCCCTTCGACAGGGTGTCGGGAGCATGGCTGACAATCGTCACCACCAGGGCCGCGTCGTCGCGCAAAAACCCCTGGTTGCAATCGCCTGTGAGGTCGGTTTGGAGGGCCTCAATCGTCGCCTGTGCCTGGTACTGAATCCCGTCGCCGTGGTTGCCGACATCGGTCAAACAACTCAGTGCATCTGCAAACGAATTGTCGCCGCCCACGATGTAGCGCCCGCCGTCGACAACTTCGCAGGGTTGGGTGGTGACGCCCGGATAGACCAACCCCGAACCTAGGGTACGGTCGCAACTGTCGAGTTCGAGTTCACAGGGGTAGTCCTCCCACCCCTCGCACACACCATTTTGCAGGCATTTTTGCTCACAAAAGGGTTGGCCCCAAACGTCGTCGGTGTCGATGACCATGGCGTGGACATCCCGGTCTTGCAACTGCTGCGAGATTCTGTCGGCGATCGTTGGAATGCTTGCGGCCATGGTCGCCAGGCTGCCACCGCCGCCGGAGTGGTTGTCGATGACAAACAAAAAATCGATCTTGTTGCAGTTGATCAGCGGGTCGCCCGCGGACGTGCTGGTCGCGTCCGAGGTCGCGTCTGAGGTCGGCTCGTCGGAGGTGGAGTCGGATGTAGATGTACTTGCATCTTCGGTGGTCGCATCCGAGGTATCGCCCGAGCCGGATGAGCTCGCACTCTCCCCCCCAGACTCGGACGAGTCGACCCCACTCGTCGAGCTGACAAACGTCGCGCTCGAGGTCGTCGGCTCGGGCCCATCCTGGGTTGTCGACGAGGTGTCGGTGGCTGTCCAGTCGAGCACTTCGGGCTCGGCACAACTGGCGACCAACCCGATGGCTAGCAACCCTTTGGTGGGAAAACTACGGAGTCTGCGCTCGTCATGCTGCATCCCTGCACTCATCAACCGTCCACTCCCCGGACTGCAAAATCCTTGAATACACAATTTGTTTGGACGTCGACGTCCACCGATTCCGGCGCTGTAACCACGCATGCGAAGCCTGCGCATCTGACTCGCCGTTTCATCGCTCGAGCCTATGTGCATACAAGTGCATGGTCAATATCTGCCCATGCATCTAAATTTTGAGGTGATGTTTGTTGTCGTTGGTTTCGCGTGTGATTTATTTGTCAGCTAGCTTGCACAATTTACATGCTTTGTGGTCAAGAGCCCCGACACGAGCGACGTGGGTTCACCAAAACGATGCGGCACATCCCCACGGACTTTGTGCATCTGCAACTCGACTGACCGCGAGGGCCTGTTCTCAACAATTTGTCAATAGTTGACGACCGACTTCATTCGCGCTGTAGACACAAAAAAACAGCCCACGGGCGAACCCGAGGGCTGGTTTCAAAAATGGGTTTTGTTCTTATCCCATGACGATGAAGTCGTGGGCACGAACGGTCTTGCGGCCGTTAGCCGCGGCACGGGCAGCAGCTTGGTCGATCAACCAGTGAACCCAGCCATTGAGGCCTTCAAGGGCATCACCACCGACATTGCAGCCGTTGCTTTTAAGGGCCTCTTTGGTCTTGCTGGCAACAAGCAGCATCTCCGCGGGCGCCTTCTTCTTGGAGGTTTTCTTCTTCGAGGTCTTTTTCTTGGCCATGAAACTTTCCTACCGTAGGTCTTTGAGCTTGTGGCTCGTGTTTTGGTTGATCCAGCACATGATCCGCAGTGGCTCAACTGGCGGTGTTCTTACTCTACCCAACCGCGAATGCCAAGCCTCTTTTTTCCTCAATTCATGCCTGCGATGCAAATTTCTTGCGTTCATCACGATCGGTTCGGCGCTTTTACAGGGCCCGCGGCTTCCCGCAAACATGCAGGATCATGCTTAAAATGCCGTATTTAGGCCGCTCCTACCCGGCTCGTGGGGTTTGGTGATCACTTCGTTTCAACCCCAAAAATTGTGAGCCGTCGCAACGCGAATACCTGTTGCAGGCCTCTTACCACTGGGGGTCAACGAGAAGTTCACCCGTGACAACGGTCTGCGGCGGGGGCTTGCGATCGACGACGACCGTTTGTTGCACCGGAAACCTTCCCGGTTTGCGGATCTCGACCCGATGTGTCCCGGGTGCCAGGGACAACGGTCCGGTCTCCGGATCGTCGAGTGCCGACACCAGACCCACGTAATTTCCATCGACGTAGACTTCTGCATCGCGGTCGGCTTCTGGAACCTCGATCTGAAGATTCGAGCCCGCGTCGTGTGCACACCCGGCATGCCCCAAACCGATCGTCGCGGCGACCAGGAAGCTAAAGAGGGAGTGACGAGCAGTCCGAGGTCCGACCATGGACACACTAAAACGCCAGTTTCGATCGGCCGTCAAGCACACGAGCCGAGGGTTTTGACTAGCAAACCGGGTTTTCTCGCGCGTCGCCTCGCACCGAAATTGTCGCGGTCGCGGTTGGGGTCAGCCAAACCGGCAGCGACATTTGGACAGGCAAGCAGTCGTGCCAAGCAATTCACCGATTGTCGTGAAACGCCGACAGGTCCTCGGGTATCTTCATCCCGCGGTCGTGCCTATGGCTCGCTAGGGATTGACCAACTCAGGGTCGACGATCCGTACCCGCAGGCTGCGTGGGGAATCGATCGCTTCGACCCGCAACTGCCCGCCCGGCACCTGGATCGCAGGTAGTTGCTTGGCCAACGCCTCGGCATCAAACGGGCCCACCACCCGCACAATCGCTGCACCTGCGCCCGACAACCCACGCAGGGCAACCGACCTGGCGCCGACTAAAGAAGTCTGCAACGCACGCTCTAGTCGGCGAACCCGGGCCGCCGGCCAAGCATCACTGAGGTAGACAAGCACCCCATCGCCAGCCTGGCCCTCGAGTTTGCGCGTGATGTCGATCGCCGCCTGGGCACTCGCGTTGCTCACCGCAGCAGCCATGTCCTCGGCAAACCCAACCCCTGCCCCGGCCGCCAGGGCCGAGTCGTTGCGGTCGCGGACAATTACCTGAATCCGCGAACCGTACTGCTGTAAAAAACTGACTTCGCCGAGATCCTGGCACTGGATCTCAATGCGAATGGGGGTGCCGTCGGTGCGCGTCCCGATCGCCCCGCGGTCGAGCAACGCCTGCGTCAGTTGCGGGCGCACACTTTCGTCGCAACCGTTGAGGGCAACAACTTCTTCGGCGTAAAACCCAGCAATCGGCGCTTGCTGCTTGGGGCGGTAGCGGTTGATCAAACGCCCGGTGTCGATTTCAACTTCGACTTCGATGGTGATCGTCGCCCCGTCTTGGGTCTGCGACAGCACCCGGTAGGCACTGGTCCAGGCCGACCCACGCTTGCCCTTGGCCTCGTCAGGCAGCTTGGCAGTGCTGCCGATAACCTGGTCGAGCGCCGCCCGTAAAGCCGCCCTGCGAGCTCTCAACAGGGCCGCCGCGCGGGCGTCTTTTTGGTCGGCGGGCGCATGCCCCACCCCGGTGTAAGGCGCTGCTAGCGCGAGGTCGGGGAGCATCCCGAGTACCCCGGCAACTATCCACATGCCCAAGACTTTGCCCGTCACCCGCCTAGCTTTGCCCAAACGCAGTGTTCTCAGCAAGTCTTTGGCATCTACGTGACGAAGTCTGGGCAAAACAGAGCTGGCACACGAAACCTCGCCAACCCCCCGTAGCTACCGTATTTACCTCTCCCAGGCCCAAGCGATGCATCTCGCCACACCTGCGAACGCAAAACCACGGGTGGCATTTAGCTCCCTCCTGAGATACATGGGCATCGATGTTGCGCAGTTCATTTCCTGGCCACCGCCGCTACAGCATCACCCACCGCGCTGTTCAACGCCTGCGCGAGTTGGTCCCCGGTCTCGGAGATGGCGACGACGAGCATGTGCGCGACCAACTCGATCAGGCAATCGCCAAAGCCGAAGACGAGGACAAGGCGATCCGCACGCTCGACGTCATGCTGTCCGAGCCCCAGGTGTTGGTCCCGCTCGAGTCGTTTGGCGAAGTCCTCTACGCCATCATTAAAGAAGAAACCGTCGTCACTGTGTTGCCGCGCGGTCACGGCGAGGAAATTCTGCAACGCGGGCAGGCACTCGAGCAACGCGTCGCCGCCGGTGAAGTGCGCATGCAAGATGAACCCGAGCGTTGGGACCATCGCCGGCGTTGGCGTCGTGATGCCACCCCGATCGTCGAACGCATCATGCGGCCGTCCAACCTCAACGGCACGCAAACGGTAAGCAGCGATGCCCTCGAAGTACAGGCCACACCGCCGCCGTCGGTGACCGTGCGCAGTCCGGTTGTGGTGCGCACCCCTGCCCCCGTGGCCAAGCCAACACCGGCACCCGTACCGGCACCCGCACCCGTCCCCACGCCCACCCCGGCACCCGCCGTGGTCGAAGAGGTCATCACCCCCAAGCGGCCCAAACCCGTCACCCCGGTGCAACGGGCCATCGCCCGCGGGCTCGAGCTCGGACGTCGACGGGCCGCGATCGCAGCCCTGCGGGAGACCGTGCGAAGCGTCGATCCGGAGACCGCATTTCAACCGATCTGGGAAGTGCTCAACCGCCAAGGGGTTGCCGGTGCCATCACGCTGGGTGACCTCTGCCAGGCCCTCGGCCGACCCCACGACGACACCTAAATCCCACTCGGTCGAAGTGGTTGTCGCTGCTTTTTTTTGCACCGGCTGAGCGGAGCACGGGCTTTGGAGGTTGGAGCGACTGAGCTTCGATGGAGCTTCACGGGTCCTGCCGCGAGGGCCGGCTTGTCCGGTCACCGCTTCGAGCGGGAGCACGGCGGTGCGGACTCAGTAGCGAGGCGAAGGTCGAAGTGCGACTGAGCGGAGCACGGGCTTTGGAGGTTGGAGCGACTGGGCTTCGATGGAGCTTCACGGGTCCTGCCGCGGACCCCACTTCGAGCCTCTGGGAGCACAGCAGTTGTGACACGTGAAGGTGTGGAAGAGCCCTGCGGGAGGTCGACGACGGTTCGAAGCTCACTCTCGGTGCGGCCTCCGGTCGAAGTGCGGGACCCCCCGCGTCACCCGCTCAACTGACTTTGAGGTTGGCTAGCTGTCTTTGGCGTCGGTCATCTTTGAGCGGGAGCACTCCGGTGCGGCCTCCGGTCGAAGTGGTTGTCGCTGCTGCTTTCTTTGCAGCGGCTGAGCGGAGCACGGGCTTTGGTGGTTGGAGCGACTGAGCTTCGATGAAGCTTCACGGGTCCTGCCGCGGACCCCACTTCGAGCCTCCGGGAGCACGGCGGTGCGGACTCAGAAAGGTGTAAGTCGCGAGGCGGGGCTTTTTGTTGTTGGCGAGACGGACTCTCGGTGCGGCCTCCGGTCGAAGTGCGGGACCCCCCGCGTCACCCGCTCAACTGACTTTGAGGTTGGCTAGCTGTCTTTGGCGTCGGTCATCTTTGAGCGGGGTCTTAGGCCCGCCCCCTGAGACCTGCCGCCTCCCAACGACTCACAGTGATATTTGGGCTCTACTGCAAACTCCCTCGCCCAGCGATTCGCAGTTCTCCGGCAAACACCCTCGCCCAACGCAACCTCGCCCAACACCCTCGCCCCACGATTCGCAGTGATATTTGGGCTCTACTGCAAACACCCTCGCCCAAGTTCTCCTGCAAACACCCGCCCCACGATTCGCGGTGATATTTTGGCTCAGGAGCGAGGCCTGAGACGTGCCGCTGTAGTCCTCCTACTGCAAACGTCTCAGGCCCGCTCTCTGAGCCAAAATAGCCCGCGCGCCCAACGAAGCTCTAACACTGCAAACGTCTCAGGCCCGCTCCCTGAGCCAAAATAGCCCGCGCGCCCAACGAAGCTCTAACACTCTGAGCCCCCACACTCCCCAACTCGCTGCTCGGCATTGCCCGCTCCGATCGCACACCACTCGGGATAGAAGTCCGGTACCCCTTCTTCGTTGTACCAAGACACGCCATCTTCCAGCCAATACGGGTGGTCGAGGAAAAACCGCCACATCGCGGAGTAGGTCGGGAGCCCGCCGGGGGGCTCAAACGGTGGCGTTGCATGTTCACAGTTGTGCACGCACTCGAGCAGGAAGTGGCCGTCGGCTTCGAGATTTTGCTCGAGGTCCTTCGATGTCGCGGCAAAGTCGACCGCGATACAAAAATCATCGTCGCCGCCCCACAGCACCATCGCGGGCATCTTGTGTTCACTGCCGGGCCACGGTTTGACCGTCGCCCCTCCGGTACCACCCGAAAGCGAGATGATCGACGACAGGTGATTGCCGCGACCGCCTGCGAGTTGCGACGTAAACAGGGCCCCGGCACTCACACCGGTTGACGACACGCACTCCTTGTCGACCACAAATTGCTCGGCCACGCAGGCCAGCATGTCGTCGAAAAATTGGAAGTCCTGTTCCATCTGTTCCATCGAATCGGTGATCGCAAACGGCCACTTAAACAGCAGCCCCTGTTCGATCTCCCGACCGTCGGGAATCACCGCGATAAACCGATAAAAGTTGGTCGCTTCTTGAACCTCGCTGCGATCGTAAAACCCCTTCGAATCGCCGCCTAGCCAGTGCCACATAAAGATCACCGGGAGGACCTCGTCGTCGCCTAGGTCGTCGGGCACGATCACGCGAAACGTGCGGTCGATGGTCTGCGGGAGCCCGAGAATGGTCGTCTGGCCAGGCAGCGCGTTGAGGCTTTCGCCGCCCGTCATGAGGGTCGGGCACACGCCGCCGTAGGTCGGCAATGGAGGTGCCAACTGGGCATCCGGGGGCGGCTCGTCGCCACACATCACCATGCCAATGGGATCACCTCCGGTTGTCGGATCTCCGGTTGTCGGATCGCCGGTCGTCGGCTCGTCGGTCGTTGGCTCGTCGGTCGTGGCGTCGGTCGTTGGGTCGGTCGCATCTGCGGTGGTTTGCGAGGTCCCATCGGTCATCGACTCCGAGTCGGTCCCCGTGGGATCACCTGTGGTCGTACCGGCTTCGGTTTCGGATTCGGGCCCTGCGGTTTGCTCGCTTGTCGAGGAGGACGTGTCCGACTCACCTTCGGTTAACGACCCACCATCTTCGCCGTCGCCACAGGCAAGCAGGAGGGCGGGAAAGATCGTTGCGAGTACAAGGTATGTCGGCTTCATGGCAACTCCGTGGGTGCAGCGATTAGTCTTACATACATCGAGCTTGTGGTGGCAAGCGCGGAACAGTGATTTTGTTGCAGGTGCATCCGTAGACCGGCGGCGGGTGGCCAGTCGGTCTCGACAATGAAGGTGCATTTACAAGCGCTCGCTACCGACGCGAACAGATATGCCTAAAATCGCCCGTACTCAATGTAGCTGCAACGTCGACATTACCCGCGGGGAAATGCCCTAGAACACCCCTTGTAGGCCGTTTTGCCGCTGCTTTTGGTGCACACACATGTTTCGTGGCAAACAAAAACACCCGCCGATCGGGCGGGTGTTTTGCTGCGTTTGAGGCGCTGAGGTTTAGAACCGCAGGCGGAGCTCGAACTGGGCACCCAGCGGTTGCTGGAACACGCTCTCGACACCAAAGTTGCCCTGCTTGGGAAGGATTTGGCGTTGGTAGAACGAGGTCGGCTGACCGGGGTTTTGGATTTTGGTGTGCTTGAGGTCGCTGAGGTCACCACCGGCGACGGCACGGGTTGCGGCATACGAGTAGATTTCGTCGACGCGGAGCACGGCCTTGGCGTTGGTGATGTTGACGACACGACCCGAGAATTCGAGCTCGAGCTCACCGGGCAGCGGGTAGGCGTAGCCCAGGCTGAGGTTCCACTGGTAGACCGGCGGAATCCGGCCACCGGCGCCACGCGGCAACACGTAGACGAGGAACTGACCGCCGTAGATGTTGTTGTCGGCCCGGAGGTTGACCGGCGTACCCGACTGGAAGCGGAAGCTGGTACCCAGGGTCAGGCGGCCCGCCTCGCGCAGGTCGAACTGGTAGAAGCCGTCGAGCTTGACCGTGTGCGGGATGTCGTTGAACAGCGGACCAAACGAGTTCCGGACCAACTCCGGAATGTCGTACTGGGTGCTGGCACCGACGTTGATGGCACCGGTGTTGCGGTCGACCGAACCGTCGTAGTTACCGATGAGACGGCTGTACGTGTAGCTGGCGAGCAACAACCAGTTTTTGGCGAAACGCTTTTGCGCGCGGAAGGTCCAGGCGTCGTAGTTACGCGACGGACGGTCGAACAGGCCGCCGACGCGGTCGAATGCGTTGACCAAGAAGTTACAGCGGTTGAGCTCACGGGTGAGCACATCGCGGCCGTCGTCGTCGGGGTCGAGCGCACCGATTTGCGACTGCAAGTCGTCGCACTCGGCCTGCTTGGCCATCACATCCGACTCGGACACCGCGGTACCCGGGTTGGCGATGATGAAGTTGAGACCGCCGTTGGTCGACACGTCCTCGACTGCGCGACCCAAGCTGTTGTGCAGCCAGGTGACACCCAGGACCAAGTCCTCGATCACCTCTTGGTCGTACCCAACTTGGAACTGCTTGTTGAACTGCCCCTTGAGGCGCGGGACCACCGAACCGACTGTCAGGCCAGTGGTGCTGGTGTTGAAGTCGACACAGTACTCGGTGGGTTGCCCCTCGATGGTCTGGGCCTCGTCGCTGCCATTGATGTTGACCGTGCCGGCACAGTCGTTGGCACGGTACGAACGGTTGACGGTAACAAGACCACCGAACACCCGGCTGTTGAGCGCGAGTGGCAGCTGGCGGTAGAACCAACCGTAGCTGGCGTACAAACGGCTCTTACCTTCGTCGGTCCAGTCGTAGGTCAGACCGACACGCGGCGCGACGTTGTCCCAGATGAACACGGCGCGGTCGCCATTGAGGTCACGCATGTCCTGGATCTCCCAGCGAACACCGCCGCTGAGGTAGAGGTTGGACAGCAACTGCATTTTGTCCTGCAGGTAGACGCCGTAGTTTTGCGTACTGAGGACGGTGTCGTAGGCCGGGGCACGGACACCAGCACCGATCGGAGTGGCCAACGCACGCAGGTCGTTTTGCTCGACGCGGGTACGCCCGTAACCGAGGCTGAAGCGGTTGTTCGGGTTATCGGTGTCGACCCGGATGACGCGGTTGTTGTTGACGCGCGTCGAGTTGGAGATCGTGTAGGTATCGCTGGCCGGGTCGTAGCAGAACTCGCCGCCGCCGATGCCGTCACAGTTCTCGTAGAAGTCGGGGGCGTTGTAACCCGAGAACGTCGACACCAAGTCACGCTCGACGTGCTCGATGACCGTACCGTACTTCAACTGGTGGTTGGTCTTGGCGATGTTGAAGAAGTGGGTCAGGTTGAGGCGACCCTCGTAGCGGCGGCTTTTCTCGGTGTTGTACTGACCGAGACCACCCGACAGCCAAAACCGAGTCGGACAGGCGAGGCCCGGCAACTCGGAACTGTTACACGCCTCTTCGACACCATCGACCAGGCGCACGGCGCCGTCGCGATCGAGGAACTCGTAGAGGTTACGACCCTGGGCATCGCTTTCCTGGGTCAGGGTGTTGTTGATGTGGTTGGGGTTGTCGAGCTTCCACGCCTCTTGGAACCGGGCTTGGAAGAACGAGAAACCGGCGTCGATCTCGAGGGTGTCCTTGGCGACACGACCTTCGTAGGTCAGACCGACCTGGGTGCTGTTGCTCAGCGTGGTCCCGAAGTGGTCGTTGACAATACCGGTTGCGATACGGGCCGCACCGCCGATGCTCGCCGCCGGGTTGGTCCCGAAGGTGTTGGGCACCGAAGAAGCGGGCAAGCGGTAGGTCGTGCGGTCGAAGCGAGGACCACCACCACCGGAGAGGATAAGGGTGTGCTTGGGATTGATGACCCAGTCCAAACGCCCGAAGTATCCGAGCGCAAACCCACCTGTCCGAAAGCGCTGCTCAGCAAACCGCTCGGTTTGGATGTAGTTACCACCATCGACACAGTCGTTGCGGCCGTTTTCGTATTCACAGTCGGCGTAGCCGCCCGACATGTCTTTGTCGACGCGGTTGTAAAACGACTGGATTAGGGAGTTGACGTTGCCCGACGGGCTAACGCCGATCGAGAAGAACAACTTGTCCTTGATGATCGGGCCGTTGACGACGACCACGGCCTCGGCCTGATGGTCGGTCACCACACTCGCGCGCACGGCTTCGTCGGTTTGTGAAATCAGGCGTGGCTGCGCAAGACGTGGCGTGTAACGCACGACCGCCTGACCGCGGACCTTGTTGCTACCGCCGACGCGACGGGCCGAAACGATACCGCCGGAGGCACCACCGAACTCGGCGTCGTAACCAGCTTCTTTGACTTCGACGGTGGAGATGAACTCCTGGACGATGGTGGCACCGACCGTACCGAACGACGGGTTCGAGACGTTGGCCCCGTCGACCTGGTACTTCGATTCGTCACCACCGGTACCCGCGAGGCGAATACCCGCGGCGTCCTTGCTGGCCGTCGGCGCGACATCGACGACATCCGTAAAGTCGCGGCCCGTGCCGCCGACCGGGATGTCTTTGACCTTGCTCATGTCGACGACGGTGTTGGTCGTCGTGTCGGCACGCACAGCTTTTTGCTGGACGACAACGGTTCGCTTGAACTCGTTTTGCGGGTCGACCGAGAAGTTGGCGCGGAAGCTGGCGCCACGCGGCAGGTTGACAATCTTGGTGACATCGGCTTGGCCGGTGAGCACCTGGATTGTGTAGTTGCCGGGCGGAAGATTTTTAAAGGAATAAAGACCGTCGGCGTTGGTTCGAGTCTCGCGGGTGCCTTGAAGACATGAACACTGCAGGACAACGAGCGCGTCGCCGACTTTTGCCTTGTTCTTGGGATTGGTCACCACACCCTTAATCGCCCCATCTGAAGCAGCTTCGGCGATATCTGGCACCGTCATGGCGGCGACAGGGGCTCCGATAGCCAGGGGCAAGGCGAGCGAGTACTTGAGCAGGTTGCGGGTGCGATTCACAAGAAGAGGCTCCTTGCAGATGCCAGGGACCGATTGCGCTGGCCGGATTGCTCACGGGATATAACACAACGATCCCCCCGCTGAGCAGTCGAAACTAAAATTCCCACAAGAGGTTTTTTTGCTTCGGCATCGACTCCGGGTTCGAACGATCGTTGCTGGTACTGCCAAATTGAAGTGCCGGGTGCGAACGATGCGCGTGCCGAGTAACAACTCGGCGATGGTTGGCAGAACCATATAGATGTACAGGGACGGGAACTTTCGAGCTGTTCACACCCGGCAAGACTTCCTTTGGCCAGCCCTCACAAGCATCTTTCACACCGTCTGCAGGTCGAGACGTTGTGGCTTTCCCGCATAGCTAGGGTGACTTCCCGTGAACATTTGCAAATCCGATCTTTATTAGAGATCGACCAACTCGATCTCATCGACAGCGATCGGTCGACCCAAAAATACGGCGCCGACACGGGCAAATCGGTCTGGAGCATCTGTCGCTAGCAACTGCGTCTGGGGTCCACGAACCTGGCCGCGTCGACTGTCGAGTGTTTGACTGTTCAAACGCTCAGCAACCACGGTTGCGGTAGTCGCAGCAGAATCTACAACTTCGACATCCCTCGGCACCACGCGACTCAGTGCCGGCCGCAACACCGGAAAGTGCGTGCACCCCAGCACGAGGGTGTCGACCTGCGGCTGGGTAGCCAACACCGGATCGAGGTAACGCCGGGCGACCAACTCCGCGATCTCCCCCTCGACCAGACCTTCTTCGGCAAGGGCGACAAACAGCGGGCAGGAGGCCGCCAACACATGAGCGGCTGGCCGGCGGGCATGGATGGCTCGGGTATAGGCCCCACCCTTGACCGTGCCCTCGGTCGCCAACACCAAAATTGTACCCGAGCGGCTGGCCTCACATGCTGCCGCGGCACCCGGGTCGATCACACCGACCACCGGCAGCGGGGCAAAGACATTCGCCAGGTGGTCGACAGCCACCGCCGTCGCCGTGTTGCAGGCGATGATCAACAGCTTGATGCGCCGCTGCACCAACACCCGGGCGGCCTGCTCGGCATAGCGAACCACCGTCTGCGGGCCCTTGGTCCCGTACGGCAGCCGGGCGGTATCTCCTAAGTAGATAAACCGTTCCCCCGGGAGGCGGGCTTCCAACTCACGCAGCACAGTCAAACCGCCGACCCCCGAGTCGAACACACCGATCGGCAGATCGCGAGGTTGTGGTTCGCTCATGGGGCCACCCAATTTACATGTATCAACATGGTTATTTTATGTACCTACAAAAAATCGGGCGCGGGCAAACATGCCCCACACCCGATGTAGCTGCAACAACTCTCCATGGAGTTCAGTTAGCCGCGCTGCAGGATATTTTTGGCAATGACCATGCGCTGGACCTGCGAGGTGCCCTCGTAGATCTGCATGAGCTTCGCGTCGCGGTAGATCTTTTCGACCGGGTACTCGCGGGTGTAGCCGTACCCCCCGAAGATTTGCACCGCATCGGTCGCACACTTGACCGCGTAATCGGCACCCAAGCACTTGGCGATCGACGAGGTGTTGGTGCGACGAATGCCCTGGTCGACCTCCCACGAAGCCTTGCAATAAAGCAGTTTGATCGCCTCGTAGGCCATCGCCATCTCAGCGATCATGAACTGGATGGCCTGGTGTTTGGCGATCGGCACACCAAAGGTCTTGCGCTCCTTGGCGTAGGCAACCGACTCGTCGAGGCAGCGGCGGATGATCCCGGCACACTGGGCGGCGATCATCGGCCGCGACTTGTCGAACACCTCCATGGCAATGCCAAAGCCCCTGCCCGGCTCGCCGATGAGATTGTCGTTGGTCAGGCGAACATCTTCGAAGATCACATCGACCGTGTTGCTCGCCCGCTGACCAAGCTTTTTCTCTTTTTTGCCAACGCTCACGCCCTTGGCATCGCGCTCAATGACAAAGCCGGTGATCCCCTTGTGCCGCAGCTTGGGGTCGACCGTGGCAAACCCGGTGTAGAGCTCGGCGTAGCCACCGTTGGTGATCCACCGCTTTTGCCCGTTGAGAACCCAACCGTCGCCGTCCTTGACCAGCTTCGTCTTCATGCCGGCGACATCCGACCCCGCATCGGGCTCGGAGCAGCAGTAGCTGATAAAGCAAAACTCCTCGGCGACCTTGGTCAGGTACTTTTGCTTCTGCGCCTCGGTACCAGCGACCATCAGCGGCAGCGCACCCAGGTGGTTGCACATAATGCTGGTCGCGATCGCGGCACACCCGTAGGCCAACTCCTCCGCCATCAAGCAACCATCGAGCGTGCTCAAGTCGAGGCCGCCATAGGCCTCGGGCAGCTCGACGTTCATCAGCCCCAGCTCCCAGGCCTGGCGAAACAGATCGACGGGAAACTTCTCTTCTTCGTCGAGCTCGCCAGCGACCGGGATGATCGAATCGCGGGTGAACTTGCGGGCAGTTTCGATGAGGGCCTGTTGCTCTTCGGTCAAAGATGGGTTGAACATGCGCCCCGTTCATAACACCCCACCGCGAGCGGCTGGCTGCCGGTCAACTAAGGATTTCTCACCTCCTCCAGTTGTGGCCAGGCACCTGCGCCGACTCGCAACGCCGTCCTCGCAGCCGGACCCGCGTCACCCGCTCAACTGACTTTGAGCGGATGAGCTGATTCTGGTCTCTTCGAGCCTCCGGGTTGTGACTCATGAAGGTGTTAGTAGCGAGGGGGGAGAGCGTTGGAGCACGGTGGTTGGAGCGACCGAGCTTCGATGGAGCTTCGCGGGTCCTGCCGCGGACCCCACTTCGAGCCTCCGGGAGCACGGCGGTTGTGACTCATGAAGGTGTTTGCAGCGAGGCGGGGAGGTGTTCTGTTGGCGGTGCGAACTCTCGGTGCGGCCTCCGGTCGAAGCGCGGGACCCCCCGCGTCACCCGCTCAACTGACTTTGAGCGGATGAGCTAATCCTGGTCTTCGAGCCTCCGGGTTGTGACTCATGAAGCGTTGGAGCACGGTGGTTGGAGCGGGTGAGCTTCTATCGAGCTTCGCGGGTCCTGCCGCAGACTTCGAGCCTTTGGGAGCACGGCGGTTGTGCAACCTGTTACTGCTGCTCGCGTTGCGCCCGTGCCCGTGCCCGTGCCCGTCTCGCCGCGCTACGAGCATCGTCCTCGGAGGCGATCGATTTCTCGGAGCGGGCGACTCGGCCAGCCAGCACATAGCCGATGAGCACCCCTAGGAGAATCATCCCCGGGATGTAGATGAAGTGCCCGAGGGTCACGAACCGCTCCGTCCGACCTGGCGGCGGACATCCTCTAAGTCTTGGCGAAGCTGCGCGCTGCGGCGCCACAGGAACATCCCGTAGGCGGCAAACAACGCCCACAGCACCCCGTAGGCCAACACCACATGTTCGTAGTCGCTGGCGGTTTTGGCCGAAACCAACGCCTCGCACTCACGCATGTGCTCGACGTCCTTGCGGCTGCGTCCGGTCACCGGGACATAGCCGTCGTCGGCCGACTTGGCGGCTTCGGTCTTTGCTTCGGCCGTGGCTGCACCGTCCTTGGCCGCACCGTCTTTGGCTTCGGTTTCTTCGAGCGGAGGGACATCTAGGCGGTTCATGCTTGTTCTCCTTCGGGGGTGGTGGCCACCCATAATTCATCGAGCGTATCGGCCAGGCAAAGTTGGCGGATCCGGATCGCCATCAGCCCCAGGCTGCACAGCAACAGTGCTCCCAAACACGGCCAAAATGCCGCCCACATCGAAGATGGCAACGAGGGCACGACGTCGGTGGTCGGGTGCGTGGTCTTCCAGATTTTGACGGCGTAGTAGATGACCGGCACGTTGACCGCACCAAAAATCGCAAGTCCGGCCGCCAGTCGGTCGGACGAGCCGGCGCCGTAGCGGCGGACCAACAGGTAGGCCACGACTACCAGCCACAGCAGTGCTGTCGTCACTTGGCGGGCATCGCCGGTCCACGGCTTTCCCCAGGTTGCGTCGCCCCAAATCGGCCCGGTGAGCAACACGCCCGCCCCTGTCAGCACACCGATTTCTGCACTCGCCTGGGCCACGGCTGCCGCGGTTTTTGAGCCGCTGCGAAGTTGCACGATCGAGGCGATGCCGCTGACCATCGCCATCAGCATCAGCAACCACCCCATGGGTACGTGGAAAAAGAAGATCTTAAACGCGGTACCCATGGTTCGCTCGATCGGGGTCTCGAGGAACACGGTCCGCACGCTGCCGGGGAACAGGCAAAGCGCCGCCAGCAGCAACAGGTACGGGAGTATGGATTTGAGTTTGTCCATCGACTTACCGGACGGGCTCGGGCAGTAGCCGGCCTGACACGGATACGGCAAACGCCCGCAGACTGCAACGAACTGCCCCATCCCTGCGACATTTACTGCGTGTACGGGCGTCTTCGCCTGGGTCTTCTCGCAAAAGCGGGCAAACCGGCGCCACCATCTCCTGCACAAGGCGAAAACAGCGCACTACGTGGGCGAGGGGCGATGCGAGCGTTATGTGCATTTACAATCCACCACAGGACTACCGCCGGGACCACCACGGGACTACCGCCGGGACCGCGGTGGGGCCTTAGAGCCGACCAATACCGACTCGAACAACAGGGCCGCGACCGCCACCAAAACCACGTCGAGGGCGAACATCTTCCCCAAATACGTGCCGAACCCCGGGTGCCCGTCGAGCAGCGTGCGCGTGGCCACGAGGTTGTAGATCAACACCGGCGTGGTCAGGGGAAACAGGATGATCGAGACCAGCACATTTTTGCCAGAAGAGGTCGACAATCCGGCGGCAAAAAGGGTCCCCACCGCGACATAGCCGGTGCAGCCAAACACCAACAACAGCACGCTCCAAAGCGGCTCGGAGGCAAATACCCGGGCGACTGGAAACAGCAGCATCAACCCGGGCACCAGCACTGCGCACGACAGCAGCAACACCACCAGGGTCAAGATCGCCTTGGCAAAGTAAATCGCCAGGCGGTCGACCGGCGCCACCAACATCGCCCGCAAGGTGTCGGCCTCGCGCTCGCGGTCAAACGTCCGCGTGAGGGTGAGCGAGCCGACAAACGCCACACTCATCCACAGCAGCCCGGGCACGGCAATCAAGTGGGACTCGGCCCGCGGGAGCGTCGTGAACGACAGCCCGAACATCGCCAGCATCAACAGCGAGAAAAAACCGGCCGTCAGCAACAGCTCGAGGTCGCGTAGCTCCTGCCGCAACTCGCTGCGCGTCAACAACCAAGTCTGTCGCAGCAGTCGCACTGAGGTCTTCTAGCCCGGATCCAGGGGCCACGTAAATAGCTGTCCGCACGACTGCGCTTGTGCGACTCGCGTCACCAACCTGGCCTGTCAGCGAGTTTTCGTCGGTCGGTCGCGTAATAGCTGTCCGCACGACTACGCTTGTGCGATCGACTCGCGTCAACAACCGGGCACCTGCCGAGTCTTATTCGGTCGGTCGCGGTAATCGCTGTCCGCACGACTACGCTTGTGCGACCGGCTCGCGTCAACAACCGGGCACCTGCCGAGTGCGGACAGCGATTACCGCGACCGACCGAATAAGACGACTGCGCTTGTGCGACCGACTCGCGTCAACAACCTGGCCTATCTTTCTGCCCCGTAAATCGTTGCCAAAACCGCCGTACTCCCGCTCGAAGTGGTGACCGACGCCAACCTCAAAGCCCGTTGAGATGACGCGGGGGGTCCCGCGCTTCGACCGGAGGCCGCACCGAGAGTCCGCCTCGCCAACAACAAAAACCCTCCGCCTCGCTACTTACACCTTGATAAGTCACAACCGCCGTGCTCCGCTCGAAGCGGTGACCGGACAAGCCGGCCCTCGCGGCAGGACCCGTGATGCTCCATCGAAGCTCGGTCGCTCCAACCACCGTGCCCAACGTTCGATCCGCTGTGTCACGCCAAACACCTTGCCAATCTCGAAGCCGCTCCAACCGCGACCCTGCTGCTGCTGCGCCACCGGCTTCAACACCGAGTCTTCGACAAATGGTCGGCCGCGGAAATAGCTGTCCGCACGACTACGCTTGTGCGACCGACTCGCGTCAACAACCTGGCCACCGAGTCTTCTTCGGATCGCGGGCCGCTGTTCGCTACAGCTGCTGCGCCGCCGACTCGCCCTCCCCCCAAAAACCCAGGGCCTGTACCCGCAGGGCTTCGGTGCTCCCCGCCTGCGTGCGTGTGACCTCTCCGGCGATCTTGCCCCCGCCCAAAAACAACACCCGGTCGGCGACCGACACCAGGCTGTCGAGGTCGTGCGAGCTCAGCAGGATCGCCGTGCCCTTGCGCTTTTGTTGTAGCAGCAACGATGTCAATTGTTGCTTGCCCCGCTGGTCGAGGGCGGTAAACGGCTCATCCAAAATCATGAGTGCGGGGCTTGCCGCCAGGGCCCGCGCCAGGCCCAAACGCTGCGACATCCCGCGGGAAAACGTCGACGCCCGCCGGTCGGCGGCCCTGGCCAAACCGACCTCGTGCAACACCTCGTCGGCCGGCCGGGTCGAGTAGCCCGCGGCCTGCCGCAGCGAGGCCGACAGCTCGAGATTTTCGCGGGCCGTCAACCCCCCATAAATTTGAGTCGTGTGGGCGACATAGGCCAGCTGGCTACGGATCGCAACGTCAAAGGCACCGGGTGCGTGGGCGCCAAATGTACATGTACCTGCATCCTGTGGCAGCAGCCCGGTGATCACCGAAAACAATGTCGTCTTGCCGGCCCCGTTGGCGCCCATCAACCCGACGATTTCCCCCGGCGAAAGCTGCATATGCACATCACGCAGGACCACCTTGCGACCAAATCGCAGGGCGATACCCGCAACTGCTAGCGGCGTGATCGGAGTAGGCGCGGCCATCGCTTAGGTCTTTGGCTTGGACGCTTCGAGGGCATCGAGGTCGCGGTAAACTTGGTCGAGTGCAGCGATCACGAGTTTGCGCTGGGCCGGCGCACCGGGCCGCGAAGCCGCACCACCCCGGCGCACACCGGGCACCTCGATCCCGCCGGCGGCATCGACCGCATCGAGCAGGTTGAGCAACTTTTCGCGTTGCTGCAACAGGCGCTCACGGGCATTGCCGCGACGTTTTCCGAGGATCAACAGCACCAGCAGCCCGCCGAACAGCAGCGAGCCTCCGGCGGTGCCGATCGCCCGCAGGATCTGTGCATGTTCATTGACCGGGAGGCCCGTAACCTCGAGTTCGACCACGCCATCGGCCCCGACGCCCTGCAGCTTGTAAACATCGACGACTTCGCGCCCTGTTTGGTGGGGTGGTCGGGTCGGCGGCTCGTTGGAACCTTTGGTTAGTTTATAGTCGGGTTGCATCGCCACCGCCCCGCCGACGAGGGGAAACGGTGTGGTCCATTTGGCAGTGGCCGTGCCGTTGTGCTCGAGCAGATAGCCGACTGAAAGGTCGACCACGGTGCCCGGCGGGATCGGCTGGGTCAGCGTGGCAAATGGCGCCTTTTCGCTGTGGGTGAGCAGCCCCGGGGTGGCGGTGTTCATCACCACAAACCCGATCGCTCCCTCGGCCCCGGCGATCTGTGTATGTTCACCGAGCCACAGGGCCTTGTCGCCGTCGACTCGCACGCGATAGCCCTGGTTGACCTCGACGCGGCTGTTCTCCCGCGGGACAAACACAAACTGAACTTCGCTGCGGACGGCTGAGAGGTCTTGGGTGGTCTCAAACACGCGTAGTTCTAGGCCCACGCCGGCGGCGTCGTTCATGTCAAACCGGGTCGAACGAAACGGTGCCCCGTCGTAGACAGCCTGGGCGTAGTACAGCGAGTCGCCGCTCACGGTTACGCCGATCCGCGACACGCCCGAGGCGTCGGTGTTGGTCTCGACCGCCTCGCGCCCGCCAGTGACATCTTCGCGGATGATCTGCACCGGTTGGTCGGCCAGTGGCTGGTCGTTGGCATCGAGCACCGTCACCTTGACGACCCCGGGTTGGATGGTCGGCATCCGCCGCGGTGGCATCAACGGCCGCCGAGTGGCCTGGGGCGTACCCTGGCTCGCCGCGGCCGCTTGTGCCTCTTCGAGCCCGACCGCCAGATAGACCGCCGTACCGCCAGTTGTAAATACACGAAATGGTTTGGAACGCAGTGGCTCGCTGGCGCCGGGTAGCTTGACCTCGGCGACCCACTCGAGCCCCTCGGGGAGGTCGGCCGCGAGCATGTTGGCAAAGATCGCTCGACCGTCGGCGCCGATTGTTTGCGTGCGAACCAGATCGCTCGCGGCGTCCGAGGCTTGTGCAGGTTGGTCGGCGTCCGGCTTGTTCTCGGTATCTGACCCCTCTGGCTCAGATCCTTCAGCAACCGCCTCGTTCTCGGCGGTATCTGCCCCCTCTGGCGCAGACCCTTCAGCAGCAGCCTCCCCCTCGGAATTTGTTGCATCCGCATCTTCTTTGTTGGCGCCCGGGAGCTTGCCCGTCAGGACAACTTCGACCCCGGTGACCGGCTTGCGGGCCTTGAGGTCGAGCACGCCCACCACCACAGTCCCGGCGGGAAACCGATCGCTCGGGAACGCCTCGCCGGGTGCTGGCAAATCGCTGCCGCCGGCATGGGGGTCGCCCGAGGCCGCCGGCGAGGCTGCCCCCTTGACCAGCATCACCCGCGAGCCGGCCGTGGGCGCGATCGGGATCGGTTGGGAGCGCACTTCCTGGCCGTCAAACGTCACCCGGGCGATCGCCGTGCCGCCAAAAAATTTCTCGAGCCCGGTGAACGTCGCCCGCCCCTGCTCGGCACTGGTCTCGGTATGTTCCTCGACCACCTCACCGGTTTTGTCGCGGATCTCGAGGATGACCTCGAAGCCGATCGCCGGCTTGTCAAAACCGCCAAGCAGGCACCGCACGGTGATCGTACCCGGGGCGACCTGTGGATCGACTCGGGCGAGTCCCGACATTTGCTTGGGATCGGGGCGGCCCATCGGCATCTGCCCGATCGCCGGGGTTGGCAACGTCAGGGCCATGGCCATGGCACAGGCACCGAGCACACCGCGGCGCAACAAACGTGTAGCAGCATGTTTTTTGGCGCGCTTCATGCCACCAGCTCCTTCCCGCAGTGCTTGCAGAACTTGGCGTCGGGGTCGTTTTTGCCGTCGCACTTGCTGCAGGTTTTGCCCGCGTCATCTTCGAGACGCAGGTCGCTACCCGAAAACGACAGCCGCAGCTCACGGGCCCGGCGATCGAGTTCTTCTTGCAACTCCGGGTGGAGCTCACCTTCGTCGTCGGCATTTTTTTGGAGGTCGAGTTCCTGCATCAGGTCGATCGCCCGGGTGCGATAGGCCTGCTCCAACCCCGAAAAATCCTCCTCGGAAATCTTGCCCATCTCGTGGTCGAACTCGAGTTCCTTGAGCCCGCGTAGCAGGCGTTGAAACTCATCCTCGCGCCGGGTTTTGTCGCCCTGCGTCCGGGCTCCCTCGAGCCCGTATTCGGGTTGCTCCGACAACGCCTGGACCATGCGAAACAGTCGCCAAATGGCAAAGATCAGGGCGATGCCGGCAATGCCCAGGGCGATCGTTGGCGGCTCAAAGCGGCCGCCCATGGCGAACACCAGCACCACCATCACGGCCCAGATCAATACGCCGATGGCGAGTAGGCCCGGTGTCCGGCCGATCGGTGGTTTTTTGGCGGCTGCTGGCGGGTCTTGTGGCTCGGCTGCGGGTTGTGACCCGGCCTGGGCCGAGTCCTCCTCAACCTTGGCAGCAACTTCGGCCACGGGTTGAATGTCGGGCTCGGTCGTCTCGGCGACGACTTGCCCCGGGTCAGCCGCGGCTGGCTTGTTTGCATCTACATTTTCAGCGGCCATGGCTAGCTCCCCTTGCGCTTGGGTTTGGAGGTGCCCACGCAAATCAGCGAGCCGCCGAGCATGACGATAAACCCGGCCCAAATCCAGTTGACCAGCGGGTTGATGTAGAGGCTGAGTTGGGTCCAGCCACTGACCATGTCAACTGTTTGCATCGACACATACACATCCTCGCCCGGGGTCATGTAGCGCGAGACCTCGGTGGTCGGCTGCTCCGGAATCTGGAAGTACCACCAGCGCGCCGGGGTCAGTGTATCGACAACTTGTCCGTCCTTGAGCACGGCGATGTCGGCTGTGATCATCTCTTTTTGCCAATCCTCGGTCGCCCGCAGGCCGTCGTGACGGATTTCGTATTGCCCGAGCTGGGTGACCTGGCCGGGCTTGAGCGTGACCTTGCGTTCGATCTTGTAGGAGTTGCCGGCCCAACCCAAGAACATCAACACCACGCCAAGGTGGACGATGTAGCCGCCGTAGCGGCGACGAGCTCGAAGCACCAGATTGACCAACGCCTCCAAGATGCCCTGCTTGCGCAACCGTCGACGGGCCGACACGCCGCGTTGAAACTCCTGGACAATCGTCCAAAACGTGAACCCGCACAGGCCAAAACAGGCGAGGCCGGTCCACGAATCGATGCCCAAAAATGCCGGGGCGATTGTTGCACCTGCACCAAAAGCCAAGGGCCCGACAAACTGGCGCAGCAGCTGGGTGCCCGAGGTCTTGCGCCACGCGAGCAATGGGCCGATCCCGGTCAGGCAAAGCAGCGCCAGGCCAATGGGGACCATGATTTTGTTGAACGCCGGCGGGCCGATCACGCGACGACCGACCGGGTCGAGCCACCACAAAGTGTCGGGATGCTTGGCCGCCATCCCACTCATCCACGCGGCCACGCTCGGGAAGTGCTCGTTGAGCACCGGGCTTATCCACTCCCAAATCGTCGGGTACATGGTCATGCCGAGGACGAACACGGCACACACCAAAAACAGCCAGTTGTTGACCAAAAACGCAAACTCGCGGCTGAGTGCACTTTCGAGTTCGTTCTCGGCCCGTAGCTTGGGAAGTCGCCAGATCAAAAGCCCAAAGCTGACGACGACAATGACGATCATGAACACGCCAAAGGTCCAGGCCAGGACCGGGTCTTCGCCGAATGCGTGGACGCTTTGGACCACACCGCTGCGGGTCATGAAGGTGCCGACGATCGTCAGCAAAAAGCTGATGATGATGAGCGCCAGGTTCCAAACCTTCATCATTCCGCGGCGCTCTTGAATCATGATCGAGTGCAAGAACGCGGTGGCCGTAAACCAGGGCAGCAAGCCGGCGTTTTCAACCGGGTCCCAGGCCCAGTAGCCACCCCAGCCGAGTTCTTCGTAGGCCCAAAGTCCGCCCAAAATCAGGCCGAAGGTCAAAAACATCCACGAAAACAACACCCAGCGGCGAACGCTGCGTTGCCACGAGGCATCGACATGTCCCGAAAGCAAGGCTGCCATGCCGAATGCATAGGGCACCGCCAGCGAGACATAGCCGAGGTAGAGGCTCGGCGGGTGCACGATCATGTACAGGTTTTGCAGCAGCGGGTTGAGGCCGCGGCCGTTGGCTGGCACATCGAGCAGGTACGGGGTGAACGGATCTTTGACAAACAGCAACAGGCCGACAAAGAAGGCCGTGATCACCGACAGCACGGCGACGACATGGGGAATGAGGTCGGGGTGCTTGGCCCGGTTGGAGCGCACCGCAAGGCTGGCAAAAAGTGTGTGTAGCAGCACCCAAAATAACAGGCTGCCGTCGAGACCACCCCAAAACGCGGTGATCTTGTAAAACAGCGGCATCGCGGCGTCGCTTGTGTGCTGGACGTATTGGATCGAGTAGTCCCCGGCCAAAAACGCGTAGATAATCAGCATTGAGGTAAATGCCGACAACCCAAAGGTCGCGTAGATGCCCTGGACACTGGCTTCGACCAATCGTGGCGCACGCCAGTGGGCGCCTAGGGCCGCGAGCACAACGGTGACAATGGTGAGCAAAAACAGCAGCAAAATCGACATGCTGCCGAGGGCGGCAATGGTTAGTGACATCTAAAAACACTCCCCGCGCCCGTGTGCGGCACCGGTTTTTGGTTGGTGATACATGTTGTTGGCGGGCGAGCGCGCACCCAGAAGCTCGAGCACATCTGCGCCGGTAACCGTGGTGACCAGCGCAGTCCTGTGGGCAAAGAAAACCTGCTTATGCATGTAGTGGCCGCCTCATCCCCCGCCAACAGCCGCGCCATCGCGATTGGCCTCGGCCTGCTCTTCGTATTTGGAGGGGCACTTGGCCGCCATCTCGTCGGACTCAAAGGTCGACCCGTCGGCGCTCAGGCGGCCGGTCAAGATGACTTCGCCGCCCTCTTGGAAGGTGTCGGGGACCATGTTGGTAAAATGCACCGCGAGCTTTTCGCCGTCGCGCTGGATTTCAAATGTATAGTCACCGGCTGCCCCGACCTTTTGCTTGACGGTGCCCTCGACCACGGTGCCGTGAACTTTAAAGGTGCGCCCTTGAAAGTGGGCCGGGCGTTCCATGACTTGGTTGACGTAGACGTACTCCATCACGCCCTCGGAGTCGCCGGCGAATAGGAGGTAGGACGCGGCTCCGCCAACGACGAGTCCGACAACGAGTTTGGTGGTCCAGGGTAGTGCCATGCTTATCCTCCGATACTGATCATTGCCTTTTGTGGGCCACCGCCGCCATCGGTGCGAAAGTCGTGACGGTCACGCTTGGCGCCAACCACTTTACGAACCCGCTGTTCGAGGGCGCCAGGTGTGGACGAGCGCAGGGCACTGCGCAGGTCCCCGGTTTCGTCGCGGGCGAGGCAAGCATGGAGCTGCCCCGTGGCCGAAACCCGCAAACGATTGCACGTATTGCAGAAATTCTCGGTCATCGCGGCTATGATGCCAAACCGCTGGCCGGCCCTCAGGCCACCTGAAAGTCGCCAGTAGGTCGCAGGCCCCAGGCCCTTGATGCCGTTGCCGAGATCCGCGAGAACGCTCGCCGAAAACCCTTGCGACACGGCGTCGCGGATCGCCTCGGCGGGCATGAGTTCGCCGGGGACAAACAACGAGCCGCCGGCCATCGGCATGAGCTCGATAAACCGCGGCGTGATGCCCCGCTCCCAGGCAAACGCGCACAGCTCGGCAACCTCGTCGTCGTTGAACCCGCGGATCGCCACGGTGTTGAGTTTGAGTGGGATACCGAGGGTCCGCGCCCGCTCGATGCCGGCAATCACATTTTGCAAGTTGCCGCGGCGGGTGATCTGGCGAAACCGGTCGGGGCGAAGACTGTCGATGCTGACCGTAAGGGCAGATAGCCCGGCCGCCACCAACTCACTCGCCATCGCTTCGAGCCGCTCGCCGTTGGTCGTCATCACGACTTCGAGGTGTTTACCGGTTGGCAACTCGATAGCCGAAAGTTCGCGGATGAGGTCGAGTAAGCCCTTGCGAACCGTCGGCTCGCCGCCGGTCAACCGCACCCGCGTGACACCCCATGCACAAAACGCCCGGACCAGTCGTGCGACTTCTTCGAGGCTCAACACCTGGTTGCGGGCCCCGTGGTCGATGCCGTCTTCGGGCATGCAGTAGGTGCACCGGTAATTACAACGATCGGTCAGGGAAACGCGGAGGTAGCGAATCGTCCGGGCCTGCGGATCGACCAGCGGTTGCTGCGAAACTTGCAACGGAGGCGGCCTGTGCACACCGCCGGTTCTGATCTGAACGAGCGACACGGTAGGTTGCAGGTTGCCACAACCAACCGCCAAACGCATGCGAGTGTGGCGACTATGTCCCCTGACGTGATTTGGCATAGATCGCCGCGTATCGCCGCGTATCCAGAAGTTCGTGGAGTTGCCGCCGAGGCCACGACTGGCGACCCAACCACTGTGCGCCTACCGTCTGTGACCCGCTGGCGTCGACCAAGTGGCGGCCAAAGCACCGATATCTTTTTGAAATGGACGGATCAAAAATGACCTTTTGTGTTGAGCGACATGTTAATTTGCTGGCGATGGCGGACAAGTTCATTGAAGCTGCGATGCAACTTCCCGACGGTGAGCGAGCAGAACTCGCCGCGATTTTGACGGACAGTTTGGGCGATGGATGTTCGCGGCAAGAGGTTGAAGCAGCGTGGATTGCCGAGGTCAGACGCCGCCGCGATGCTGTCGTCAACGGCGGTCCAACCCGGCCAGTCGCTGAACTGTTCGCCCACCTGCGGAGCAAATACACGAACTAACAACCCGGTTGGGCACCCGGTTCGTCGCGTGACTACGCGCTGAAGAGGCGCGCGGGTTCTTCTGGCCTTGGGGTCCTTGACAGCGTTAGCGGTACGAGGACTACAGCTTCAGCTGTCAAGAACCCCCACGACCAAGAGCCGACCGCGAATCGTTTTTGTGGCGAAGTCGTGTTGAATGGGTCTGGCGAGAGTCGTCGGGCGGCGCGTTTGATGCGTGTCGCCGCGGCGCCTATCGCCGGGCGTGGGTTGGGACCGATCCAAAGCTCAAACCGAGGAACCGAAGTGCGGGCTTCACTTCGGGAGGACAACGTATGCTCCAAAGTACACCCGAGTTCGACGCAGACTTGGCCGACGCCGCGCAGTGGTACGCGAGCCGTAAGCAAGTCGCGCTGGGATTGCTCGCCAGTGTCGAACGTGCATGCCAGAAGATTACGGAGCACCCCAAAGCGTGGCCGATTGTCGACGGCGCCACGCGAAGAATCTTGGTCGAACGATTTCCCTATCAAATCTTTTTGACACGACCGACCAAGTGCTCCTGCTGGCATTCGCCCATCAGAGCCGACGGCCGCTCTCGCCATCGCGGAGTCGAAGCCCGTAGCGCAGGAATCGCACCGCGCGCTGGGATTGCTCGCCCGAACATCCAGTACACCCGAGTTCGACGCAGACTTGGCCGACGCTGCGCAGTGGTACGCCAACCGTGTCGGTAAAAAGTCATGGGTCGCAGCTAACTCGCGTCTTAAACAAAACGACCGCAGTCGAGACTGCGGCCGTTCGTTGACGTGACGCTCGGATCTAGTGGCCGCCAGGGGCCTCGTGATTGGCTGGCGCCTTGGCTTCGTGCTCTCCAGCGGGGGCGTCGCCGTGACCTTCGGCCTTCGCATCGCCATGACCTTCGGCCTTCGCGTCGCCATGACCTTCGGCCTTCGCGTCGCCATGACCCTCGGCCTTCGCATCGCCATGGTCACCACCGTGGCCGTCGCCGTGTCCACCTGCGTGGGCAGCTTTCAGCGCGGCAGCCTTCTCGGGCACGTGGTCGACACCGACCTTGAGGGCATTGCCTGCCGCGGCCTCGTCGTTCCAGTACTCGAAGGTCTTTTGCTCGTCGTTGACGGCGTTGCGCGCCCCAAGGTCGAACAGGGTGAATGAGAAGAAGATGGCGACGAACAGCAGCGTGCCGACAAACACGAACACGTTGAAGCGGTCGTCATCTTTGAGGTGCATGAAGAACGCACACACCAGCGAGGCCTTCACCGCTGCAACCAGCATGGCGACGGGGAGGCTGAGCGGACCCAAGTCGGCATAGGAGACGGCGACTGTGAGGACCGTGAGGACCAGCAGGGCACCCAGCACCTGGACGTATTGCTTTTTCGGCGCAACGTGGTGGTGGAACTCGTGCGGGTTCTCGATTTCTTTGCCGTTGACGTAAACTTGCGAGCCCATTTGGTTACCTCACCAAGTAAAGAAGGGGGAACAGGAAGATCCAGATGAGGTCGACCAAGTGCCAATAAAGGCCGGTGTTCTCAACTGCGATGTAGTTGCCTGAGTGGAAGTCGCCGCGTGACGCCCGGATGTAGATCCAGGTGATGATGCCCATGCCGACCAACACGTGAACACCGTGCAAGCCCGTCATGGTGAAGTAGACGGCAAAGAAGATGTGCGGCAGGCCGACTAACTCGTAGCCGTGGTAGTGGGCCTCGTAAAACCGCCCTGGCAGCATGCCGTGTTCGATCTTGGCGGAGTACTCGAAGTACTTGACCACCATGAAGATGCCGGCACACAGCAGGGTCCACAACAGGTTGCGCTTGAGCGACGGCGTATTGCTCGTCTGGGCAGCGCGCACCGCCATGGCCATGGTGTAGGACGAAATCAGCAGGACAACTGTGTTGAGGGCACCCGCCTCCTTTTGGAGGAATTCGTGGGCGCTCAACATCATGTCCGGGTAGAAGTAGCGGATGATGAAGTAGGCCAAAAACAGCCCACTGAACATCAGGATCTCTGTGGCGAGAAACAGCCACATCCCCAGCTTGGCGGCACCCGCCTGCTGCCCCATGGTGTCGAAGTGGTGGGCGAGGTACGGAGGATATTCCTCGTGCTGGCCCGAACCGTGTGAAGTAGTGCTCATGTCCGTTTCTCCAAAATCGAACTAGTGGGTCGCACCAGACTTGTCGATCTCCGGGAAGTCGTAGGGGCTTCCGGTGACGTGGGGGGTATCGTGGAAGTTGTGCTCGATCGGCGGGCTTTGGGTGTGCCACTCGAGCGAAGTTGCGTTCCAGTAGTTGCCGGTTGCCTTCTCGCCGTACCACAGCGAGTGCAGCAGGTAGATCATCGTCCACAACAGACCAGCTGCCAGAATCCACGAGCCGATGGTCGAGATCTGGTGGAGGAACTGATACTCCGAGAGATAGGCGTAGTAGCGCCGCGGCATGCCCTGGTGACCGAGGAAGAACTGGGTCAGGAAGGTGCCGTTGAAGCCGACGAATACCAGCAGTGCACCGATGGCGCCCGCCTTCTCGTTGTACATCTTGCCGGTCATCTTGCCCCACCAGTGGTGCAGACCACCGATGAAGGCAACGACGGTGCCACCGACCATGACGTAGTGGAAGTGGGCGACCACGAAGTAGGTGTCGTGCAAGTGGACATCGATCGAGAGGGTCCCGAGGTACAGACCTGTGAGACCGCCGATGGTGAAGGTCCACAGGAACATCAGCCCGTACCACATTGGCGTGGTGTAGCTGATGCTGCCCTTGTAGAGCGTGGCCACCCAACTAAACACCTTGATGGCCGTCGGCACCGCAACCGCGAAGGTCAAGAAACTGAACACGATGCCCGCCAACTCCGACTGACCGGAGACGAACATGTGGTGTCCCCAAACCAGGAAGGAGATGATGGCGATGGCGACCGAGGACAGCGCGATGGCCTTGTAGCCGAAGATGTGCTTGCGGCTGTGAACCGTGAGCAGCTCGCTGATGATGCCGAAGCCCGGCAAAATCATGATGTACACAGCGGGGTGGCTGTAAAACCAGAAGAAGTGCTGGAACAGGACCGGGTCGCCGCCTAGGGCCGGGTCGAAAATGCCGACACCAAAGATCCGCTCGAGGCCGAGCAAGAGCACGGTGATCGCAAGGACCGGGGTGGCCAACACCTGGATGACAGCGGTGGCGTAAATCGCCCACACGAACAGTGGCAGGCGGTCCCAGGTCTGGCCCGGCGCACGCATCCGGTGGACGGTGACGACAAAGTTGACGCCGGTGAGAATCGAGGAGAACCCCGCGACAAACACCGCAAACACGGCCATCGTCGCAGCCCCGCCAGTGGCCGTCGAATACGGGGTGTAAAACGTCCACCCAGTGTCGATCGAGCCCATCACCAGGGTCGAGATGAACATGATCGCCGCGACCGAGAAGACGTAAAAACTGAGGAGGTTGAGCTTGGGGAAGGCGACGTCTTTGGCCCCCAGCATCAACGGTAAGAGGAAGTTGCCCATCGCCGCCGGAACCGACGGAATGATGAACAAGAACACCATGATTGCGCCGTGCAGCGTGAAGACCTTGTTGTAGGTCTGGGCGGACATGAAGTCCTGCCCCGGCGTGAACAGCTCGGTGCGTAGGGCGATCGCCAGAATGCCGGCGACCAGGAAGAAGAACAGCACGGAGGCCAGGTACATGAGACCGAGCCGCTTGTGATCGACAGTCACAAGCCAGGACATGATGCCCTTTTTGGCCCGGATGTAGTCCGGCTCCGGTGCGTGGTCAGCGTGTGCAGGATGATGCGCCATGATTGGAACTCCGCCTACTTGAGGGTCTTGAGGTACTCGATCAGAGCCGTGATGTGCTCGTCGTTGAAGCGCCCGGCGAAGCTGGGCATCTGGGGGCTAAACCCACTGACGATTTTGGCGTTGGGGTCGAGCACGGATTCGCGGATGTAGTTGTCATCGGCAGTGATGGTCGAGCCATCGGTGAGTTGCTCGGAGCGACCCCAAATACCCTTGAGGCTTGGGCCGGTCTTCGCTTCGTCGTTGTCGATGTTGTGGCAGGTCTTGCAACCGCCGCGGTCAAACACCCGCTTGCCAAAGTCGGCCAGGCTCTCGGCATCTTTTTGCTCGAGCTTGGTCGCCTCTTTGAGTTCGACCTCGAACTGCTCCGCCGACACGACCTTGACGTAGCCGATCATGCTGGAGTGTTCGTCGCCGCAGTACTCAGCGCAAAACAGCGGGAACTCGCCTTCTTGCGTGGCCTCAAACCAGTAGGTGGTGTAGCGGCCCGGCACGGCGTCGCGCTTGAGGCGAAACACCGGGATGTAAAACGAGTGAATGACATCTTTGGAGGTCAGCGTGAGCCGAACGGGCACGCCGGTGGGGACGATCAATGTCGGCTTGCGATCGATGATGTCCTCACCCCATTCTCCGGCGGCTTGGAGCTGCTTTTGCTGCTCCTCGGTCGGCACAGCGCTCGACGACGACAGCACGGCTCCTGGGTAGTCCGGGTATTCGACGGTCCAGTCCCACTTTTGCCCGGTGACGCGGACGTTGATGGCATCCGGCGGCGGGCTGAACTGTTCGACGAACCCGATCTCACCCCAGGCGAACAACACGATCATGAACAGCGCCGGGATGGCACTCCAAATGAACTCGAGCCGACCGTTGTGGGTAATCGGTGAAGTTTTGCGGTGACCGTTGGCGGGCTTTTTGTACTTCCACATGAAGTACACCTGGGCACCGACCACGCCGAGCATCGAGATCCCGCAAAGGGCCGTGATGAACACGTAGAGGGTGTCGATCGCCTGGGCATTGGTCGATGCTGCGGGGAGCAGCGCCCACGGGTCTGCCGACATTTGCTCTGTACCGACCATGTCGGCTTTGGGAGCACCGAAGAGACCTAAAATCATGATGAAGCCTCCGACTTGACACGGCCCTGCGCGCGTTCCTTACGCCAGTAAATGAGCAGGACCGAACCTATCACCACAAGGGTGAATGCTGCGCCCAGACGCATGATCCCAAAGGCAAAGGGACCGTAGCGACCGAGCGAGGAATCGTAGTGAAAACAGCTGAGGATCAGGCGATCGACGGTCGTGCCGATTTTGCCCTCCCCTGCCTCGATCAAACCAAACTTGAGGTCGTTGGGGGCTGTGGTCAGCCCGTAGACGTACCGCATGATGCGGCCGTCGGGTGACAAGAACGCAACCACTGCCGGGTGGGCATACTGGTCTTGTTCTTTGTCGTACGCGTAGCCCATCCCAATTTGCGAGGCGAGCAGCTTCACGCTGACGGCATCGCCGGTGAGGAACGACCAATCGACATCATTGCCGCGGCCGTACTCTTTGAGGTGGGATTCGCGTTTGTCGGCCGCCAACTTTGGCCCCTCGCGGGGGTCGATGCTGACGGTGACAATGCGAAAGTTTTCGTCGCCCGCGGTCCAGTCGAGTTGCTTGAGTGTGTTGGTCAACTCGTTGAGCTGGACGTTACACAGCACTGGGCAGCGGTAGTAGTTGAGGGTGAGCAGCACCGGCCGCTCGTCGTCGAAGAAGTCGCCGATGGTGACTTGCTTGCCGTTGTGGTCGACGAACTTGAGCGACTTGTCGAGTTCTAGGCCTAGATGCTCTTCGACATCGATCTCACCCATGGCTGGGTCGAGCGGTTGCTCGGCCAGCACAGCACCGGGCGCACTGCAGATGAGCAGCGCGGCGGTGGCAGCAAGGGCTTGAAGTCGTTTGAACATCAGACGTGTAACTCGGGTTTCGGGACTAGTGGCCAGCCGGAGGTGCCTGCACCGGGGGTGCTTGCACCGAGGGTGCAGCGGGGGGCATTTTTGGCGGCTGGATCGGTGGGGCAGCGGCGGCCGGAGTGGCGGCTCCACCCGTGGCGACATCGTCCGGGTGAACCCATCCGGGTGGTGGCGGCGCTGCCTGGAGTTTGGTCGGGTCGCTCAGCACCTCTTTGCGGGCATCGGCCAGCGGCTTGTACTGAAGGACTTCGACCGAGGTCTTGCCGTCGGGCGAGACCTTGGGGATCTCGGTTTGACCCGACTCGGTGGTGACCTTGAGCATCTCAGCTCGGTAATCGTGCAGGACGAACGACCCCTCGGCCCCGCGCTCACTCATCAGGGTGTCACGCTGGACGTTGAAGATCTGCACACAGGTGACAATCGATGCCAGCACCAGTGCGCTCAACCCCCACACGACATTGAACAGGAACTTGCTGGGCATTGCGTCCAGCTCGTGTCCTCCAACAAAATCACGACTCATTTCATAGCCTCCGGGGGATTAGAAGTTCTCGAACTGCAGGGACTCGGTGAGACGCGGGTCCTTGCGGGGGATCAGGCAGGAACGACCGGTGGCGTAGCCAAAGGCCGCGATGAAAACCCCGCCAATCCCGAGCAGGGTCAGGTAGTCGAATGCACCGACGACCAGCTCCATATGATGCGACCCAGATTCGGCCGCAAAGTGATGGGCGAGTACCGGCTGCACAAGCCAGTAGTGGTCGACAAACTGCATGAAGACAATGATGACGGCACCGACGGCAAGCAGCATCGGGTTGCGTTTGACCGGGCGGCGCAGCAGGTAGAAAAACGGCACCGCAAACCGGCCCAGGCACAGCAGCACCGACAGGGCGAGGAAGTCGTCCTTGATGCGGTAGGCAAACCACATCGTCTCCTCGGGGATGTTGGCGTACCAGATCAGGAAGTACTGGCTAAAGCCGATGTACGTCCAGAACACGGTGAAGCCGAACATCAGCTTGCCCAAGTCGTGGTAGTGCTCGATGTTGATGACCTCGCGCAGGTAGCCACTTTGGTGGAATGCGAGGACCAACAGGGCCAACAGCGCGTGGATCGTCACGGCGGAGCCGGCGAAGAAGTACACGCCAAACATGGTCGAGAACCAGTGCGGGTCGAGCGACATCAGCAAGTCGAAGACGCCGAAGGTGGCCGACAGGGCAAACAGGAACAGCGCCGGCGCGGACATGTAGCGCATGCGGTGGAAGCGTTTTTCAACCTCCGCCTGCGGTGCCGTGTCGGAGGCGACCGAGTTTGAGTAGAAGAAATAGGCCAGCCCCGACCAGATCAGCATGAACGCGATCATGCGGATGTTGAAGAACTCGGGGTTGAGGTAGGCCTGCTTCCAGGCCAGCATCTGGTCGGCCTCGACCGCTACCGAGTGTGTCCAATGGAACAGGTAGTGGGCGACGTCGTGGGTCAGAAACGGAATCCCGAGGATGCACACGGCCGGCAAGGTGATGGCCACGTTCTCGGCGATCCGGCGGACCACGATCGACCAACCCGCGCGCACGAGGTGCTGGACGATGACGAAGAACAGACCGCCCAGGCCGAGCGACAAAAAGAACATGAAGGCGGTGAGGTACGAGTACCAAAACTGCTGCACGTCGTTGTGGGCCAGCAGCTCAGCCTTGTGGGCTTCTTCGTACTTCTCGGCCAACTCCGGCGCGACCGATTGGGCCACGGCCTCTTCGGCGTGCTCCTTGCCCTCGACCGCGTGGGACAGCGCCTTGCGAGCTTTGACGATCGCCAGGGTCGTGTCTGAGAACTCCTGTTGCACCTCGGTGAAGTGACGCTTGTTCTCCGGCGTGGGCGAACCCTTGACCGCGGCCACGGCACCTTCGCGGCGCCCGGCGATCTCGGCCTGGTTCTTTTTGAGTTCCTCGAGATGGGCTTGGGCCTCCTCGAAGTGCTTTTCGGCGGCTTCGATTTGCTTGGCACCCTCGGCACCGGCGGCTGTCAGCACCTCACCGCGCACGGCCTCGAACTGAGCTTCGGCGTCGTGGAGGGCTTTGGTGTTGCCGCTGTGGATTCCGAACGCACCGCCGAGACCGGCGAGTGCGAGGACGAGGCCGATGCCCGGAAGCTTGCGCCACATCGAACCCTTGGCGAGTTCGACCTGGTCGGCCGGGACGGTGCTCGCTGTCAACTTGTGATGACCACCCATTGTTTACTTCCCTCCCATGGCGACGGTGGTGCGGCTTTGTTGGAGGGTGCGCACCCACGCGGCAATCGCCCAGCGGTCTTCGACCGAAACGATCTGGGCGGCGTAGGGGAGCATGGTCCCCTTGCCATTGACGATGACGTCGTAGAAGTGCCCGAGCGGCATGGCCCGGAACTTGTCTTCGTGGAAGTTGGCCGGTTGCACGGCAAACCCACCACCGCGGCGGGTGGCGATGCCCTGGCCGGTGCCCGCATAGTCGTGGCACGGCTGGCAGTAGATGTTGTAGCGCTCCTCGCCGCGGTTGAGCAGCTCTTCGCTGAGCACGATGCCCTTGGGCAGCTCGTCGACGAGGCGACCGTCGGGGCCGCGACCCTTGTAGAGGTGGTCATCGTTTTTGAGATGACCGCGGGCGACAGTGCCGGCCGGCGCGTTGCGCATGGCCCGTCCGCGACAGGTCTTTTCGGGGAGCGGCAGGTGGTCGGGGTTGTGCCCGTGGGCGACAGCCTTGGCCTTGAGCTCCGCGATCTTGGCGGCTTCTTCGGGGCAGTCGATGGCGAAGAAGAAGTCGTACTCCTCCTGCGGATCGAGTTTGTTTTGGAAGTCCATGTTGTGCCAGATGTGGACCGGCGGAGCTTCCGAGCGGTTGCCCTGACAACCCGAGGCAAGGACCCCGGCCGCGAGGCAAGCCGCGGCAAACAGCTGGGTAGGTTTCAACGACGTGCGCATGATCAGTCCTCGACCTCGTAGACGTTGATGGCCCCGGTGCTCTCGAGGAGCTTGCGGGTGCGGGTCTCGTCGTAGTTGGGATCATCGACCTCGATGGCGATAAAGAACCTATCGTCGGTGACCCGGGAAAACGCCGGCAGGTTGAACAGCGGGTGGTAGAGCTGCGGGAGCTTGTTGAGCCCCAACATCCCAAACACCGCGCCGAATGCCGACAGTAAAATCGTCAACTCGAAGGTGACGGGGACAAATGCCTGCCACGAAAACAGCGGCTTACCGGCGATGATCGTCGGGTAGTCGACGACCGAGGTCCAGTACTGCAGCGAGATGCCGATGGTCATGCCCGTCATGCCCATGGCGAAGATGATCCATGGGAGCACGGAGGGCTTGAGGCCCATGGCTTTGTCGAGGCCGTGCACCGGGAAGGGTGTATGTGCATCCCAGACGGTGTAGCCGGCGTCGCGGACCTTTTCGCAGGCGTGGTACACACCCTTGGCCGTGTCGTACTCGGCCGCCAGGCCGTAGACCTTTTTGCGTTTTACCTTACTCATGGTCGTCACCGTGGTGAGGGTCAGCCTCGGGCATCACGCTCTTGACCTCAGCGATGGCAATCGAGGGCAAGTAGCGAACGAACAGACAAAAGAGGGTGAAAAACAGGCCAAAGCTGCCGAGCAGGGTGGCCGCATCCCAAATCGTGGGCGAGTAGTAGTCCCACGACGAGGGCAGGAAGTCGTGGTGCAGCGAGGTCACCGTGATGACGAAGCGCTCAAACCACATACCGATGTTGACGAAGATCGAGACGATGAACAGCACCAGCACCGAGCGGCGAGCCTTCTTGAACCAGAAGACCTGGGGGCTGAGCACGTTGCAGGAGACCATCGTCCAGTAGGCCCACCAGTAGTCGCCAAACAGGCGGTTGGCGAAGGCGTAGGACTCATACGGGTTGCCCGAGTACCAGGCGATGAAGAACTCCATCGCGTAGGCGTACCCGACCAGCGTACCCGTGAGCAGGATGACCTTGGCCATGTTCTCAAGGTGCTTGACCGTGATGATGTGCTTGAGCCCAAACCAGCTGCGCAGCGGCAACATCAGGGTGAGCACCATGGCAAAGCCCGAGAAGATGGCGCCGGCGACAAAGTACGGCGGGAAGATCGTGGTGTGCCAACCCGGCAGCTGTGAAACCGCGAAGTCGAAGGACACGATCGTGTGCACCGAGAGCACCAGCGGCGTGGCCAGACCCGCGAGGATCAAGTAGGCCTTTTCGTAGTGCTGCCAGTGGCGGTTAGAGCCGCGCCAACCCAGCGAGAAGATGCCGTAGGCGATCCGCCGAGTCTTGGTTTTGGCCCGGTCGCGCATGGTCGCCAAGTCGGGAATCAGACCGACGTACCAAAACAGCAGCGAAACCGTGAAGTAGGTCGAGACCGCGAACACGTCCCACAAAAGTGGCGAGCGGAAGTTCGGCCAGATGTCCATCTGGTTGGGCAACGGAAGCAGCCAGTACGCGGCCAGCCAGGGGCGACCGGTGTGGACCAGCGGGAACATCAACGCACAGATAACGGCGAAGATGGTCATGGCCTCCGAGGCGCGGTTAATCGAAGTACGCCACTTTTGCCGGAACAAGAACAACACCGCGGAGATCAGCGTACCGGCGTGACCGATACCGACCCAGAACACGAAGTTGACGATGGCGTAACCCCAGTCGACCGGGTTGTTGAGACCCCAGATACCCACGCCCTCGTAAAAGAGGTACGCGAGGGCGATGCCGAGGATCCCGAGGACCGACAGGGACATCAGGAAGGCGACCCACCAGCGCCAGCTGGGGGACTCAATCGGGGCACAGACCGCTTCGGTAACATCGTGGAAGGTCGGATGCCCTTCCACGAGGTCCTTGCGCCCCGACAGTGGATCAAGTTTGTCTGCTGCGACTGCCATGGCGGGTTACACGTAGTCCGGGTTGGGGTTGCGAACGCGACCGAGGTAGGTGGTGCGCGGCCGGGTCAAGAGGTCTTGGAGCACGTTGTAGTTGCGGTCCTGGGCCCGCAGCTTGGCAACTTTGGTTTCTGGGTCGGCGATATCACCAAAGGTGATCGCCTTGGTCGGACATGCCTGCTGGCAGGCAGTGACGATGTCGCCGTCCTTGACGACGTCGACGCCGTTGACGTGGGCCTGAATCTTGGCCTCGTTGATCCGCTGCACGCAGTAGGTGCACTTCTCGATGACACCGCGAAAGCGCACCGTGACATCGGGGTTGCGCACCATGTTTTGGATGGGACCGTTGGTCTCGTCCATGCGCCGGTTGTAGTTGAAGAAGTTGAACCGCCGGACCTTGTACGGGCAGTTGTTGGCGCAGTAACGGGTACCGACACAGCGGTTGTAGGCCATGTCGTTGAGGCCCTCGGGCGAGTGGTTGGTCGCGTTGACCGGGCACACGCTCTCGCAGGGTGCCGTCTCGCAGTGCTGGCACAGCATCGGCTGGATGATGGCCTGCGGGCGCGAGGAGTCGCCGGAGAAGTAGCGGTCGAGGCGAATCCAGTGGAGCTCACGGCCGTTGGCGATTTCGCTGCGACCGACCGTGGCGATGTTGTTCTCGGCCTGACAAGCGATGGTGCAGGTGTTGCAACCGGTGCACTTGTTGAGGTCGATGACCAATCCCCACTGCTGGATCCCCTTGAGCTCGGGCGCTCCGATAACCCCTTCGTTGTGGTCCCACAACGACTTGAGGTTTTCCTCGGCCATCAAGTCGCCTTCCTGGGCGAAGTCGGGGTTTTTCTTGTAACCGTCGACCGTGGTCTCGCGGACGATCGGGCGGGTCGGATAGGTCAGGCCGACGTTGTCGGGTTGGTCCTCGCCGGTGTAGCTGACGCCCGGGTGCATCGACCCGTGGTCCTGGGTCGAGTAAATCATCCGGCGGCCGACGACCTTGGTCACCTGGGCACCACCGACAAACCAGGGGTTTTCGCCTGCTTGGAGCGGGTACGCATTGACCCCTGCCCCGTCGGCGTGGCGGCCGAACTTCTCGCGGCCGTAGCCAAGTCCGATCGAGATCGTTTTGGGTGCCTGGCCAGGAGCGATCCACACCGGTGCGGTGATGCTGCGCCCGCCGACCTCGACCTTGACGAGATCGCAGTTGCTGACCCCGAGTTGGCTGGCCTCGGTCTCGCTGAGGTAGACAGCGTTGTCCCAGGTCAGTTTCGACATCGGGTGCGGCAGTTCTTGTAGCCACATGTTGTTGGCCATCCGCCCGTCGATGACCTTGGGGCAGACGTGGAAGTTGAGCTCCCAGCCCTCGGGGCTCGCGGTGTTGAGCCCGGCCTCAACCAGCTCAGCAGCCTTGTCCCAGTGCTCGACGCGAATCGCCTTGCCCGAGCGGGGTACACCGGCGGCGACACCATCGTGCAGCCAGCGACGCCACTCGCGGTCGGAGTAGGCGTTGCCGAGGGCCTCGCGCCAGGTCGCTTGCACGAGATCCAAACCGGCGGTCTCTTTGCCGGTGGTGATCCAGTTGAGGATCTCGATCTCGCTGCGGGTGTCGAACAACGGATCGATCAGCGGTTGGCAGATCGAAACGGTCCCGGCCGACGACTCGAGGTCGCCCCAGGTTTCGAGGTAGTGGCTCAGCGGCAGGTGCCAGTGGGCGATGCGGGCGGTGTCGTCGAGCGAGTCCCCTGCATGTACAACCAAGCTCGCCTGCGACAACAGGTTGCCGATGTCGAGGGCGCCGGGCGTGTCGTAGACCGGGTTGGCACCCAGCACGATGACGGTGTTGATCGCCTTGTTGCCGAGGGCTGCGGCCAGGGCCTGCAGACCTTCCATCGGCACTGCGTTGTCCTGGTAGTGCGCGCGGGCGGAGCGGCCAAAGAACATCATCGCCGAGTTGATGGCCACGCCCAAGGCGTGGACCCACGGCGGCTGACGCTCGCCGACCATGACGACGCCGGTGGCGTTTTTGGCATCGGCCGAGGCCTTGAGGTCAGCGGCGAGGAACTTGACGAACTTCGCCTCTTCGCCTTCGAGCTCTGGCGAGCCGGTGATCAGGCCGTTGATTGCATCATCAAACTTCGCGCCGTGAACCGTCGCCAGCTCGCGGGCGAGGCCCATGAGCACGTGGCCGATCCGATGGGCTGTGACCGGCAAGTAGTGGTCGGCCTGGGCACCGGTGATGGTGAAGTGCGGCTCGATCGCATACAGCCGGCTCATGGTGTCGCCGGGCTTTTCGACATGGCGGCGCACCGCATACTCTTGGGCGAGCCGGATGTGGTCGGCATCGGTGCTCAAGAAGTCGCAGTCGACGGCGAACAGCGTGGTCGCGCGATCGATCTTGAAGCTCAACCGAGCACCCTCGCCGATCAGTGTCTCGGCGGTGTCGCGGCGGTTGGCATCGGTCGCCGGGTCGCTCAGGAACAACCGCGCCTTCGGGTATTTGTCTTGGAACGCCCGGATGGTTGCCAACATCGTCGGCGACATCACGTCGCGCAGGACAAGACCGACGCCCTGCCCCTGCGGTGCGGCGGCCAAGGCAGCGCCGATCGCCTCACCGGCGGCGCCCCAGTCGGTGTCGACCAGCTCTCCGCCTTCGTTGCGCATCGGCCCGACCGAACGGTCGGGGTCGTACAGCGACAACACCGTGGCCTGAATCCAGGCATCGGTGGCTCCGCCGGAGTTTTCGTGCCGCGGGTTGCCCTCGATCTTGATCGGGCGGCCGTCTTGCGACTCGACGAGCAAACCGACAACCGTGCTGCCGATTTGATTGGCGGTCGCGTAGTACTCAGCCTTGCCCGGGATCCGGTCTTCGGGACGTTTGGCGAACGGGAGGATGTGCTCGGTGGGCTTGCGGATACAACCTGTTGCAAGTCCGGCGGCACCGGTCGCTCCGACCACGCCAAAAAATTTACGCCGGCCGAGTTTGTGGTCGCGGACCTTGCGGCCCAGGGTCACCAACTCTTGACCGGGGAACTCATCGGCAGCTTCGGGCACGACACCCTGCTCTTGGAGCTCGCGGGCTTCGATGCTGCGCCAGTAGGTCTTGTGGCTTTGTTTACTCATGTCGACCTCTCCAAGACCTAGCGGTGACACCCGGAGCAGTGCTCGGGCGGAACGACCTTACGCTTGCGCTCGGGGTCTTCGTTGGGGTTGTAGGCCAATGCTTCCTCGCTGTGGGGATCCCAGTTCATATCGGTGATCCGGTCGAGCGGGCGCAGGTTGTTGTCGGGGTCGCGGTGACAGTCGAGGCACCAACCCATCGACAACGGCTGGTCCATTTGGACCACCGTCATCTGGTCGATACGGCCGTGACAGGTCGAGCAACCGACGCCGGCCGCGAGGTGCGGACGGTGGTCGAAGAACGCGTAATCGGGGAGCTGGTGGACGCGGACCCACGGGATCGGTTTGCCGCTCTCGTAGCTGTCGCGGACCTTCTTCAGCTTGGGGCTGTCGGTCTTGACCAGCGAATGGCAGTTCATACAGGTCTGAGTCGGGGGGATTGCGGCTTTCGCAGCCACTTCCACGGTGTTGTGGCAGTAGCGGCAATCCAGACCCATATCGCCGGCGTGCAACTTGTGACTAAAGGACACAGGTTGCTCGGGGCGATAACCGACGTCTGTGAACTCCGGGGACCAGTAGTACCAAACACCAAAGATCACTCCAGCCCCAACTAGGGGACCGAGCACCGCAATGGCGAGTGGGATCTTGTTCGTCCAGCGAGGAAAAATGGCCGGCACTTTTTTCACCTTCGTTCGAGGTAACCCGTTGTGTATCGGATCCTGGGGAGGGATTTGAGCGGGAGCTGGGAAGCGCTCCAAGGCGCTCGATAGATACACGTAGGGCTTGTTTCGGCGCGCACCCTATCAGCCATGTGACCAGGTCGCAACACTGGTTTCGATGCGTTTTAGGGGATAACGCACGACTTTGTGGGCGTGTACAAACCACCTTGGAACAGGGGTGGGGTTGTTGCCAAGGCGGTCCCATGTCGCGCGTCAGCCTGTCGCGAAAACCATTTATGGGGACCCCCTCGCGCACACGACTTTGTCCCTCGCGGTTTGGTTGGATGCAGCTACAACCCAAACCGCGACAGTTCGACGCAGGGACGATCAACTCGAACGACCGTCCGCCGCAGAGATCACAACCTTCTGCATCTGGGATAGAAAGCTTGCAGACACACACAAACGCCGGTTACGCGCACTTTTAGCCGCTGATTTTTCCGCAGGTCAACCGTTGCAGATACCCGCATTTCGCGGAGTTCGCACGATCAACCCATGGGCACGGGCTGCGGCTTCGGTTCTGGCTTCGGTTCTGGCTTCGGTTCGGGCTTCGGTTCGGGCTCAGCCGCCTCGCGCCACTTGGGCGAGAACGTCTTAATGTAGTCCGCGACCGCAGCGATATCGTCGGCCTGAAATCCATGCCAGGCCGGCATCCCGCGGTCGAGCTTGCCGTTGCGGATGATCTTGGCCAGGTCTTCGTCGGTCGGCAGGTTGCCCTCGCCAGTCGACGTATAAAGGAAGTCGGCCGTTTGAAAGTTGCGGGGTTTGGGGTCGAGGCTGCGCGACGCCGGGCCATCGCCCTTGCCCTCATACCCGTGACACGAGGCGCACGAGCGCAGGTACAACTTGCGCCCGTGGTTGAGCCGCTCGGCCGAGACTTGTTTGCCCCGAAGCACAACTGGCTCGGTAAATTCGGGCGGACCCTGGTCGCAAGCGGCGAGCAAACTGCTGGCGGTGACGGTTGCTGCCAAACCCGCAAGCAATCCAAACATGCGGAAAAAGCGGTTGCGCGAAGGGGCTGCGAGCGGAGCGTGCGACATCTTCAAATTACCTTTGTGGACCCGGTTTTTTGCCGATCCCAGACTTGTGGAGACAGGTTAGCGACCGGCTCGATCGAGCACGACGCTGGCCTCTAAGGCCTCGGCCAGTCCCTCTTCGTCGGTGTTGAACAACCCGCGGACATTGCCCTGCTGATCGACCACCACCAACTTGGTTGCATGGGCAATGTCGTACATCGAGGCATCGCCCTCCTGCTTTTTGGGATCCATAGCGAACTTAAACCCGCCGACCACAAGCTCCTCCATCGCCGGCCGCGGCCCCGTGACAAACCGCCAGCGCTCGGGATCGGCCTCGATGGTTCGGGCATGCCGCTGCAGTTTGTCGGGGGTATCGGTTTCGGGATCGACGGTGAAGCTCAACAACCCGACGTTGTGGTCTTCGATCTTCGCCAGCTTGCCCTGCAGGTCCATCATGGTCCGCGTGATTCGCGGGCAAATGCTCGGGCAGCTGGTAAAGAAAAACGAGGTGACCCATACGCGCCCGGCCATGGTCTCGCGCGAAAACGTCTGCCCCCGCTCATCGACCAGTGAAAACTCGGGCACCGTGTACATCACCGGCAGCTTCTCGAGCGCGACCTGCATCTTTTCGAGGTTGCGATACTCGACGTAGCAACTTTGAAACGGGCGGATGAGGGTGATGACGACAACGCCAAAAATCGCCGACACGTGCCAGGGGTAGCGGACAAACGTCCGGCGCAACCAGCTGCCTTCAGTCGGATGCGGAGGTTGGTCAAGTGGACGGGCGGGCATGGGCGATCCAGGTCGGTGTACCACGAAGTGTTGCGAATTGCGGGCCCGGGTCAAGGCGACAGGCGGTCGCAAGCCGCCGGAGGTCACGCCCTACCCCCGGTAACGGCCGGGCGGGCTGTCCTTGGCGGTCCCGAAGCGGCGGGGCCAACCCGGCCCTACCTGTGCTGCATCGGGCGGGACTTGTTGCTCCTACATCTATTTTCGGCGACGAGCGTGTGGGCCATTGTCCAGCCACGCCTCATGCACACGGTATGGAGTGCGTGCACGGGCTCGTGTGCACGCGGTGACGCGACGAAGTCCATCGACCGTGCAGGCGGCCAAGCGGAGTCCCGTGCTCGCGGTGTGACGCGCCCTAACGCCGCCAACGTGCGGACTGCCGCCAGGCACTGACTTCTGCACTATCGCTCGAAGAACTTGTAGGTGCACCCAATGTTTGGGCCGCACTCCAAGCCGCGGCTGCGACTGCGGCGGCCTCGGCCTCTTCCCCGAGGGCAGCGGGTGCCAGCAGGTCTGGGTGCTCATCGATGTACCGCGTCGAGAAATCGCCTCGGATAAAATCTGGTTCTTGGAGCACCCGCAGGTGAAACGGGATATTGGTCGAAATCCCCAACACGACCGTCTCACGCAGGGCCTCGCGCATCCTCGCAATCGCCTGATTGCGGTCGGCACCCCACACCGTCAACTTGGCGATCATCGGGTCGTAGTGGCTCGAAACTTCGCTGCCCGAACCGACCGCGGTGTCGACCCGGATGTTGCCGCCATGGGGCCAGCGGATTTGATGGACGTGCCCGGGACTCGGCAAAAACCGGACCGGGTCCTCGGCGTAGATCCGACACTCGATCGCGTGTCCTTGTAGTTGCACCGTTTCCTGGGTGACATCCAAACGGTGCCCGGCCGCCACACAGATCTGGTCCCACACCAGGTCGCGCCCACAGGTCGCCTCGGTCACCGGGTGCTCAACCTGCAGGCGCGTGTTCATTTCCAAAAAGTAGTAGCGGGGGCCGTCTTCGGTTTCTTCAAACAAAAACTCAACCGTCCCGGCCCCGCAGTAGTCGACAGCCTTGGCCGCCCGCACCGCGACATCCCCCATCGCCCGCCGTACCTCGGGGGTCATTTGCGGACTCGGCGACGGACACTCTTCAATCACTTTTTGGTGGCGCCGCTGGACCGAGCAATCGCGTTCGTTGAGGGCAACGACATTGCCGTGGCTGTCGGCCATCAGCTGGATCTCGACATGCCGGGCTCGCATCACCGCACGCTCGAGCAACAGTCGACCGTCGCCAAACGCCGCCTGGGCCTCGCGGGCTGCCGCGGCAAAGGCCCGTTGCAGATTCTCGACTTTGTGAACGATCCGCATGCCCTTGCCGCCGCCACCGGCCGCGGCCTTGAGCATCACCGGCATCCCGATCTCGCGCGCGACCGCGGCGGCCTGCTCCCAGGTTTCGAGGTCGTTGACGCCCGGAACCACGGGCACACCGGCGTCGGACATCGCCTCGCGGGCGCGGATTTTGTCGCCCATGATGTCCATCGCGCGAATGCCCGGGCCGATAAACGTGATCCCGGCCTCCTCGCAGGCCTTCACCAATGCGGGCCGCTCGCTCAAAAACCCGTAGCCCGGGTGGATCGCATCGGCTCCGGTTTCCTTGGCTGCGGCGACGATCCTGTCGGCACGCAAGTAACTCTCGCTCGATGCTGCCGGACCAATGCACACGGCCTCGTCGGCGGCATCGACATGCAACGAGTCGCGGTCGGCTTCGCTGTACACCGCGACCGTTGCGATCCCGTGTTCGGCACAGGTCCGAAACACACGCACGGCAATCTCACCGCGGTTGGCAACCAGAATTTTGCGAAAGGTCGGCGGGTCGATCGAGTTCATCGGCGAGCCGGAGTGTACCGGTCGCGGGCATCGGTGTGCACCTCAGCGCTCGGGGGGTTTTACCGGTTGGCTGTTCGCCGCCTCACTCGCAGGTTGTGGAGCAGGGTCGGCGCCGGCCGTCGCGTTTGGGTTTGCCGGCTCGTCAGGCACTTCGGGTGGGGCCGGTTGAGTAGGCTCGGCGGGGGCCTGCGGTTGTTCAGCGCTGACCGCGGGTGCCAACGGCTCGGCCAGTGAAGGTGGTGGTGGCGGTGGCCACTTTGGCGGCGGTGTTTTGGGCACACAACCAGCGCTCATCGCATATACAAAGACGGCACCCACCCACACGGGTGTGTGCCGCCGCAGCGAGGAAACGACCAGCTCAGTCGTCGTCATCGTCGTCGCTGGTATCGCTGTCGTCGTCGTCGTCGTCGTCGAGATCGACATCGCCAAGCTCGCTGAGAGCTTCGGTTTCATCGTCGTCGTCATCGTCGTCGTCGACATCGCTGACCTGAGCCTTGTTGACATCGACATCATCGTCGTCGTCGTTATTATTATCGGCATTTTTGGTGCCGAGGCTTTCGAGATCGGCGGTCAGCTCTTCGACGTCGCCACCGACATCATCGCCGTCGTCGTCGTCTTCGATACCACCGAAGGCGGCCGCCTCGAGGAACGTGTTGTCGGTGCTCGAGGCCCTGAGTTTGTTGCGCTGCTCTTCGATGTACTCGACCATGACTTGGTCGACATCTTCGATGTACCGCACATTGCCCGCGCTGATCTCACGCAGGGCGACCACGGCCTGTTTGTTGTCGCACTGCACTTGTGCGACGCCGCGATTTTCGAGCAGCGCACGAGCGCGGCGGGAGGCCAAAATGGTCAGCGCAAACCGGTTGGGGACCTTTGCGAGACAGTCTTCGACGGTGACACGAGCCATGAGCGTCGGAGTATGGAAGGTTCCCCGGGTTCACGCAAGTCGGCGCTCCAGACCCGTGTTTCCGGCCAAATTGCAAACAGCAGGTATCAAGCTACCTGCCGTTGCGATCTACCGGAAGGGGCGAGACAGCTCACATCTCAACGAGAAGCTGCTGACCGCGATCCCGAAGCTCCAAACTGTCGCGTACCCAGTAGATAAAGCTGCGGGCACGGTCGGGATCGAACTTGAAGGCCTGCGACAGCGAAAGCAGGGCATCGACCTCGCCATCGACCAACTTGTTGTCGGCAAACGCCGCACAAATTGCCTGGTAAAACAGGAAGATACGGGCTTCGCGGTGCTGAACGCTCGAGACCACATCGAGGAGGTCCGACGGGGTGGAGAACTCGCGCCGCACCTGATCGCGCTCCTCGGGGAGGAGCATCATTTGGCCCATCAAGTCCTCCACAAAGTGGCGTTCACTATCGGCGACTTGGTCGTCGGAGGACGCGATGATCGCGACTGCCCGGGCCACGGCGACCTGCTCCTCCGGTGAAATCAGTTCTGCGATCGGGAAGTCGAGCATCGGCTTTCTCCAGTTGGCTCAGGCTACCCCAAACGCGATCGTAAGACCAGACTGGACATTCGCGACAAAACCAGCTGCGGGCCCGCACAAAGGAGATCTGGTGCGCGATGAAATCGCTGCGACCCCGGCTGGACCACCGACTCCCTGGCGCGGTGCATTGACACCCGGGGGCGGATTGCGTGAGAGATCCTGGGGTCCGTGCTTACAACTTCCCCCGAACCACATGCCCAGCCTCGCCACGCACCCCGCAAGCGGCTGCTCGAGGTGTGCGCCCCTGCCCTCACATCGCCGGTGGTGGCCCTGGGGCTTTTGCTGGGTTCGGCGTGCCACCGCACCTCGCCCGAGCTCGATCCTTCGCACACGCGAGTGATCTCGCAGACCGCCCTCAGTGACGAGATCCTGTGGAACCTAGGCCCCGAGGCCCGCGCGCGGGTGGCCGCGATCAGCAGCCTCGCCGACGATCCACAGTACAGCGACGTCGCCGGTAGGTGGCCGACAGATGTCCCCAGACTCGCGGGCCAAAGCGAAGCTCTACTGGCCCGCACCCCCGACCTTGTGATCATCGCCAGTTTCACCGCCCCCGAGACCCAGGCCATGCTGCGCGCACAAAAGGTCAAGCTCCGGGTACTCGACGGATTTACGGGTTTTGCCGACTACCGCACCCACGTGCGGGCCATCGCCGGCGACCTCGGGCTTCAGGCCGCGGGCGACACGTACCTGCGCAGCTTCGACACCCAACTTCAACAGCTCAAATCGCGGGTGGTCGAAGCCTCCCCGCGCCCACGCGTCGTCACCTGGCACGCCGGCAACACTGCCGGCTCGCAAACCACCTTTCAGGCCCTCACCGACACCCTCGCCCTCGAAAACATTCCCGCGGCCAACGGCCGGACCGGCCACTTCGCCCTCACCGGAGAGCAACTCATCGCCTGGGATCCGGACATCATCGTGACGGCCTGTGCACCCGACCTCGCGACCGACAACGGTGTCGAAAACGGTTGTGTCCGGGCCGAGCGGCAACTGGCAGCGATGCCGGGTATCGCTGCCACCAAGGCGGCCCGCAACCGCGGCGTGCTGGCGATCCCTCCCCGCATGTTGTTTAGCAGCGGCAGCGGCATGCTCGACGCCTGCGAATACATGCACACACAAATGATCGAGCGCAAGCTGGCCCCGGGGGCAACCCCGTGAACCCCCAGTTGTCAACGACTAGCGGTGATGCAATGCCCTCTGAACATCTAGTTGTACAGACAATTTATTCACCCATTCAGGCCGTGCGCCGACGGCCGTTTGACCACCTTCAACCGGCAGACACGAAGGGCCCGACCTCGCAAGCTTGCCCCGCTCGTCGGCACCCCTCTTTACCCCTTCAACCGGTGGACACGGGGGGCAATGCCCCGTCCTAGCCAGGCCCCGTGGCTGCTGGCCGGTCTGCTCCTCACAGCCGTCGTTGGCGTGCTGGCCCAGACTGTCGTCGGTCCTGGCGATGTCGGGTTTGGTGATGTCGTCGATGTCCTGCGTGCTCGGGTCACCGGCACACCGGCCAACAATCGCCTCGCCGATGCCCTGATCTGGGCTGTCCGCCTCCCCCGGGCCCTGCTGGTCGCTTGCTGCGGAGCTGCCCTCGGCTGTGCCGGCGCCGTCACCCAGGGTCTGTTTCGCAATCCAATGGCGGAGCCAGGTGTCCTCGGAGTCAGCTCGGGGGCGGCGGTCTTGGCCGTCACCGGCATGTTTTTTGGGCTCGACAGCCTCGGCCTATGGGTCACCCCAACACTCGCATTTGCTGGAGCGGTGGCCACCCTGCTCGCCCTCGTCACGATCGTCGGTAGCCGGCGCACGGTCGCCACCTTGTTGCTCGCAGGCATTGCCATTGCGGCGATAGGCTCGGCCCTCACCACCCTGTTGTTGGCCCTCGCCGGTGCGCGTTGGGACCTCGGCCTCAAGATGATTGCGTGGTTGATGGGGAGTTTCGAAAGCCGCAGCTGGGCCCACCTCGGTTGGTCCCTGCCGCCGCTTGCGGGCGGGATGCTGCTCGCCCTGTGGCTGCGCCGTGACCTCGACGTCTTGCTGCTCGGCGAACCGACCGCGCGCTCGCTCGGGGTCGACACCACCAGGTTTCGCAACCTCGCGATCATCTGCATTGCCCTGTTGGTCGGCACCACCACTGCGGTCGCCGGCGTGATCGGGTTTGTCGGCCTGGTCGTGCCCCACATGGTGCGGTTGTGGATAGGTCCGCGCCACCGCCGGCTGCTCCCGGCGAGTGCGGCAGCTGGGGCCTGCCTGTTGCTCGCCGTCGATACGGTCACCCGGGGCACCACCAGCGTCGTGTTGCCGCCCGGGGCAATTACCAGCCTCATCGGCGCTCCCTGGTTCTTATGGCTATTGCGCCGCCGTGGCGGCTAGCCAGGCGAACCCTGTCAAACCATGGCGTGCCCGCTTGGGTTTGGTGTTTATACAAGCAACACCATACGGCATCTATTTAACATGCACATACACTTTATTTGAGTGACCTCAGGCCTCTCGTCGCCGATCTTTTGCAACTGCATGCAATGTGATGATCTCAAATCCTGCGCAGGCTTCGCATACGAGAATTCGCACATACAAGGATTCACCCACGCCTATCGCGCAATGGCCTCATGTGGGCGAAAGGGGGCAGTCTGCGTAGAAGCACGCATGGGCCTCACCACAGTCTGGGACTTCAATATTTCTGTGCATTTGCAATGCTGGCTACCGCCATACTAAGTGCAAATACATATTCCCTCGCGAATTATCACGTTGCGTGGCATTTCACACCGGAGGTGACTGTCGTGAGAGACATCCACATATTGTCCACAACCGAGGCATGTGAGGCGTCCATATATTTCCCATCGATTCCACAGGTTGTTCACAGCTTACTCACAACCTGCATTGACAAATTCGATGTACACACATGGCTCTTTTTGGCCCGCTCGAATTTTGCCGAATCTGTGCGAATTGAGGCACCTACGCGCCATTCTGAGAAAATGGATGACAGCCGTACAAGCGCCCCAAACGCCGCAAAATTGAGCGACTTTTACCGCGAAGAGATCTCGCCGATGTAAATCACAGGCGAGTTTTCCCTACCTGCTGACCGGATTGTTCCGCAGGGTTTTCCACAACTTCGAACACCTCACAAACCCGCGCTGTGTGTTCCTCTACATTCGTAGTGCCACAAGATATGGCATGGGGCGTCGGCGATGAACCCCCACATCTTGAGGTCGCTCGACCATGTCCTTCAACCCATCACAGAAAGTCGCACGGACTCGTAGAACCGACCGGGTCAGGTTTGCGCAACGCGAGTTGTTTTGAATTGTGAATGCAACCAACCGTGCGCATGCGCCCTGGTTGCGATGCTCCCAAACGACTCTACTGACACAGCAAAAATGCCGTTACCATGGCGCCCCGCTAGCCACCGGACAGACATCAATGGATTCGCGTTTTGACCCTGCGCAGCCCCTTGCTGCACCGCACCGCCGACACCTGTCCGGCACACAAAAAGCCCGCCCCCAGGAGAAGTTGTATATGCGTTTTTCTCTCGCTGCCCTGCTCACCTGCAGCCTCGGTATGGCCTGCTTTGCCGGTGATTCTGAAAGTGAACTCGACGCGGCCGAGCTGTCGCAACTCGACGAGAGAGACGTCAATGACCTGCCCCAGGCCAGCGACGACGACGGCGAGTTGGCCGACAGCGCCGAGGGAGAAAACGACGCGGTTCTCGACGAAGAAGTCGATGGCGACGAGCCCGAAGAAGTCGAAGAAGAAATCGCCGAGTTCGTGTTTTCGCCGCACGAGTGCGTCCACACCATCGACGGCAAACGCCCGCGAATCACCAAAGAAACCCAGCGCCAGACCAAACGCATCATCGCCCACGTGGCCAAGCGCATGAAGGTCAGCGCCAGTTTCCGCAAACTGCTGATGCTCGTCGCCCTGCGCGAGTCGAGCTACCAACAGGGGCTTATCCACCGCCTCTCACCTGACCTTAAAGGCAGTGAGCACGCGTGGCGAAAGATGCACTCGCGCTACGAGGGCAACCCCCACGCCGACGACCCGGACAAGTGGCAAACCTATGGCCTGTTCGGCATGAACTCCAACTACTTCACCCTGCTGTGGGACCGCAAAGCCGACCCCCGGGTGCTGTGCGATCCAGTGGTCGACGTGTTGTTGTACAAGCGAGCTGCCGAGAGGGTGCTGCGCAAACTCAACGGCACCATCCGCTGCAAAGACGAAAACGGCGAGTGGTACGACTACAAGAGCGAGCCCACCTGGACCAACGTCCACCGCGCGGTCAGTGGCGGCAAACTGTGCCCCTCCCGCCACGAAGAGCGGGCCGCGATCATGCGCAAGTACTTCACCAAACGCGCCACCCGGATCAACCTCGACCCGTCGGAGCGCGTGACCTCCAAGATGCTGGGCACCGAGCCCGACCAAAGCCTCGACGGCGAAACCTGGGCTAGCCAGGAGGAAATGGTCATGGGCCTGTGGGCCGAGATCGACGAGGCCGAGGCCGAACTCGCAGCCAAGGAAGCTGAGAAAAACGCCAAGCGCGAGAAGTCCGACGAGGACTAAACGGGCCAACTTCGGCAGCGACCAACTGCAAGCCCGCTCGCATCCCCGAGCGGGCTCGCAATTTAAGCCGCCATCGCCGATGATCAAAGGGTCATGGGTTCGACATCGACACAGGAACTGCAAGCCGTCCGCCTCGACCGGTGGCTGTGGGTGGCCCGGTGCTTTCGTACCCGCAGCCTCGCCAGCCAGGCCTGTGCCGCCGGCCACGTCAAGCTCAACGGCACCTCGGCCAAGGCCTCCAAAATGGTACGTCCCGGCGACCACATCGTGATTCGCACAAGCCGGGGCGATCGCATCCTCGACGTCGCCGCCCTCAGCGAACGCCGCGGCCCGGCATCGGTGGCCCGCGAGCTCTACATCGACAAGACCCCACCGCCGCCGCCCAAGGAGGAGGTCGGTGTCGAAGTCAGCCGCGAACGTGGCCTCGGCCGCCCGAGTAAACGAGACAGGCGAAAGCTCGACCGCCTGCGCGGCCGCTAGGCCCCGTCCCGGCTCGCGCAGCATTCTTGTATCGTCAACAGTTCACGTCTGCCTCAAACGGGTGCGAACGCGACGACAGGCGGCAACCTGGCCGGCGGGTACTCGGACGAACTCTGAGTGCAGCGTCAAACCTGTCGGTTGCCACACGCATCAGACTCGCCTGATGGGCTCGACCAAGAACTCCAAGCCGGGCTGGCTACCAGCTCGGCGGGTACTCAGACGAGCTCTGAGCGCAGCGTCAAACTCCCTCGGTTACCACACGCACCAGGTCAACCTCCGTCGGTTGCTGCCAGACGCAGTACAAACTGGCCTTGATTGCGTCACGCCGATGGGCTGCCACCACCGCACATATTGCACATGCATATACCTCACCGAGCCCTGCTCGATTGAGGAAACCGAAGTCGGTGACGAGCTCCTGCACCGGCCCAAAGTCGGCTGCCCTACTGGCTCTTGATCCCAGCTCGTAGCGTAAAGCTCCGGCCGTCGTCCCAGTGGGCGGTTGCCGCGACCTCGATCGTGTCGCAACCGGTGTCCGCACCAAACTTGAGATGCTCGCGCATCACCGGCCCGTCGACCAAAATCAGCCAACTTTCGTGGACCGCCGAGTCGCCGACGTCGTGACTTCCCGGCGCGCGAAAGGCCTCCTCGGGCAGGGCCACGGCTGTCCCCGCGCAATCAGTCACGGTCGCCTCGAGCCGGCTAAACGGCGCTGCGGCGGTAAACACCATCGCCGCCCGCGGGTTGAGCTTGGCGCTGTGAAACCGGACCTCCCCGTTTTTGCCACCCCGCCGCGACGCGACCATATCCGACTCCGCACAGCCCTGCTTCTCGCAGTACCAGGTCCCGCGGTAGGACAGTTCCTGGCCCTTGATGTTTTGGGACATGGCGGTACACCCGAGGCCAAAACCGAGGCTAGGACCGAGGCCAGAAGCGAGGGCGACAATCAGTAAACCGGAGCGCATAGGCCTTAGTTTGCCACACAAACGACCGCCTGGGGTACGCGCGCGTTTGCCCGTCAAAAACGCAGTCGCAAAGTCCATTCGCCGTGGGTGCCGAGCCGGCTTGAGTGTATGCACAATAAAATCAGGCATCATGCTCGTCGAGCAACACCACCGGCAGGTCCGCGCCCCGCCCCGGACTCCAGTGCCGCAGTTCGGCCTCATGCCCGTGAATATGCAAAAATGTGTACTGCACCCGGTCGCGTGGGATCAGGACATCGTGGGTAAACACCGCGATCCAGGTCCCGGTGTTGAAGTACCAACTCGCCCCCCCGCCGCGGGGGCTTAACTTCCACAAAATCTCGTCGTGGGTGTGGCCAAACACAACCAACGGAACCCGCAGGTACTCGGCAATCTTGCGGGCTGCCCGGCGTAACGGCCGGTTTGCGGGCCCGGCTGCACTCCGCAAAAGTGCATATGCAATACCGCCCATGGCGAGCAGCAAAAACAGAAAGTCGAGTAGCAAAAATAGGGCAGCTTTCACAAAAAAACCGCCGCGCAGCTGGCCGATGAGGTGAAACCCGGCAAACCACAAACCGAGGGTTAAAAGCCCGACCAAAGTCGCAGCCCCAAGCACCCGTAGGGCCTGCCACCCGAGGCTGCGCACGGTTTGGCTAATGTCGCCGCGGACCGTTTTGAGGGCATCGATCGCGTGCAGGCGTTGCCCCAAACCGGAACTGTCGGCGAGCTCGTGCAACTTGGTGTTGTGGGCCTTTTGCAACTTGCGTTTGGTCGACCCCTTGGCCCGCGTGACCCGGCGAACCACCTGCCACCAAAACCGGGCGTGGCTGGCAACCACCCGCAGCAACAGGTTTGGTTGGTGGACCACCAGCCACTTGAAGTAGCGCAGGTTGGCCCGGGTGCTCGGCACGATAAACGTGATGTGGCCAAACGCGTTGTAGAGGTAGCGCTGAAAAAAGTTGCCGAGCGGCTGGTCGACCTCGGTGCCGGCGAGTTCCTGCTCCGACTCGATGTTGGTCCGCAACAGGTAGCGAAACGCGTTCTCCGGGTCGTACTGGCACCCGTGCTCGATCCACACCCGGCCGGGCTCGTGGTAAAACCACGGCCGAAATTGCAGCTTGCCGGCAACCTCATCGCGCCGCTGTTCGCCGTGGTGCAGGGTAATCCGTTGCAGGATCGCGTTGCGGATCTCAGCCTCGACCGAGGGCCATTGGATCTCCAAGTCGTGGTTGCCAGGCAAAAAAATGACCTCATAGCCACATGCAAGTACATGTGCGAGGGCATCGAGAAACACAGGGTGCCCAGCGACGATCTGGGCCATCATCGCGGTCGCTATTTCCGGGGTCATGGCCGGGCCGAAACGACGCTCCCGCATGGTCGCTCCGGCGGTTGTCGGAACCTTGTCGATCCGCAAGAGATCGAAGGTATCGCCGTTGAGCAGCAGGCGAAACGGACGGGCTTCGGCCTGCGCTCGCTCGCACAAATGGACGCAAAAACTACGAAAGTCGTCGTCGTAAAAAAACGCCTCTAGCTCATAGTAGCGGCCGGTCTCCGGGTTTTTCCCGAGACCGATATGGAGGTCGCTAACGACGATGAGGTCTGGCGTTGTCGACATCGCGTAAGCACCACTTTCGCATACTCCCCAGATTTTGCAGCAGCAGCTGGCGTTTACGGCGAAATCAACCTGCTGAGACCATGCGCAGGTGCGACACCCGGCGCGAATGTGTTTGGCGAAACCCCGTGCAGGTGCAAGTCGGGGGGTGAGATATCCGTTAGGTGCCACGAAAACATGGCGGCGAAAACCCAGGGGCGATGGTGATAGATTCACAACACCTGCATCGGCGTGGTCCCGCGCATGGAGATTGGCATGTCTACACTTTTTTACGTCCGCAAAAGCACTGTCGTTTTGACCCCAGCCCTTGCCCTGCTGCTAGCTGTCGGCTGTGGCGGGGGAGATACCGCCTCGGGTTCGGGCAACTCGGCCTCGGGTTCGACCACCGCCGACATGACCGAAACCGAGTCCGACACGGACAGTGAGGGGACAACAACCGACACCGATACGACGGCTACGGCGACCGATACCACCCCAACGACGACAACACCGACCACCGCCGGTCCGACCACGAGCGATTCTGAGACCACCAGCGAGACCTCCTCCGACGAGCTGCTGTTCGACTGCGGGATGATCCCCAAGGCCGCCGTCGATGCCGAGTTTGAACACACGGTCGAGGTCAGCGGCGGGGTGCCGTCGTACACCATCACCGCCGACGGTCTCCCCGAGGGCCTCGAGCTCGTGCCCGTGACCGGCTTTATCTACGGCGCGCCAACGACCGCGGGTAGCTACGATGTCACGATTACGGTCGACGACAGCGGTGGCAACCAAGAGGTCAATGTATGCACAATTAATGTCAACGAAAAAGCCCATGTCGACCTCACCGGGCTCGACACCCCGTGCCTACTTCCGGGCATGAGCCTGCTCGACTACGTGGTGGGTGGCAACGGCGAGGACATCGTCTGCAGCACGCCCGGGGGCTACGGCAACGGCAAGATCCCCGAGGGGGTCCAGGTCAATGCCGACACCTGCCTGACCGAGGGGTTTGTCGCCGAGACCACCTACGGCACCTGGGCATGGATCGTCGCCGCCGAGCAGTCTGGCGCCACGTTCTATGCGCCCTACTGCGCCTCGCAAACCAACCAAGCCCCGGGCGCCTACGAGATCACCGGGACGCACCAGGGCGGCGACCACCTCGTCCCCGCCACCGGCACGTTCAAGCTCGACACCCCGATCAAGTTTGATGGCGAGGCCGAGCCCTCGTTTTTGGTTGAGAACAACTGCGGCAACCCGTGTACCTACAAGAGTATCGCCGAGTTCACCGGCTCGCCGTTTGGCGGGGGAGCCTGTGCCGACGATGCCGATGGGTGCATTGGCCTGTGCCCGCTCGAGCCCGACCAAAACGAGCCCGACGGCGACAAGCAGCAGGAGTGCCCCAGCCTGCAAAACTTCACCGGGTTTCGCCACGAGCTGTGGGCCAAGGGCGCGCCCGTGCCCGAGGATTTCACCGCCCGCCCGTGGATCGTCAGCTTTCTGATCCACCATTGCATGTCCAACAACCCCGCCGATTGCGAGGGCAACGACAACATCATCCAAAACGGCAAGACCAACCTCGAGTTCTCGATCATCATGAACCCCGAGTAGTCCTGCTACCCCTGCCGGCAGCCCGGTTGCTCGGCGAAAATTGCAACGAAATAGGCTCCCCTGCGCGGCCGCTTTATCGTCGCGCCCATGCTCCTCGCCGGCCCACTCGACTCCTTCTCCGAGATGATGGGGACCCATCTGTTTAGCCTTGGGGAAATCGCGGTGACCCCGGCCTTGCTATTTCGGATCGTCCTGTTTATCGCGGCGGTCGCGGTGATTGCCAAGCTGGTGCGCAGCCGGCTGGTGCCGCTGCTACTGTCGCGCAGCCGGGTGGACGACGACATCAAGTTCACCACCGGCCGGGTCGCCTCCTACTTCGTCTGGGTTGCCGGTGTACTCATTGGCCTGCCGACCGTCGGGATCGAGCTCAGCAGTCTCGTGATTGTGCTGTCGACCGTCGGCATTGGTCTCGGACTCGGGCTGCAGAAAATCGCTGAAAACTTTGTCAGCGGTCTGATCATCATGTTCGAGCGACCAATTCGCATCGGCGACCGGGTGATGGTCGATGACATCACCGGCACCGTGGTCGAAATCTGGTCGCGGATCACCCTGGTGCGGACCAACGACAACGTCACGATTTTAGTGCCCAACGCCAAGATCATTTCGGAGTCGGTTATCAACCTCACCCACAACGATCGCCAAGTGCGGTTTCAGTTTCCGATTGGCGTAGCCTATGGCAGCGACCCACGCAGGGTCGAAGCCTGCCTGCTCAAGGTCGCCGAAGACCACCCCGAAATTCTCAGCAAGCCGGCCCCAGAGGTCATCTTTAAGGGCTTTGGCGACTCTTCCCTCGACTTTATTTTATATGCATATACCGAGACGATGGTGGCGCTCCCCGACCGCCTGCGCAGCCAGGTAAACTTTGCGCTGTGTGCCGCCCTGCAACAGGCCGACATCCAGATTCCGTTTCCCCAGCGCGACCTCCACCTGCGCACGGTCGACCCCTCGATTCAGCTGCGCAAGCTCGGTACCTAGCAGCGCGAGAAAAACCACAGGCTGCTAGGTACGAACCGCCCAAAGCTTGTATGAGCAATTAGGTCCGAATACAGACAGCTGGGGTCTTGGCCCCCCAGCACAGGCTCGTGTGCGCGTTCAACAAATTGGGCAACTGCGTGGCATTTGAGCACAAACATCTACGTTTGAACTCGCCACACTGGCAGATATCACCCAAAAGGATGATTGTATAAACATAGTTTTTGCCAAACTGAGCAGACAACCCTTGCGTCACATCGGGTTTCGAGCATAGGCATCTACACACAGGTACGCCCTATGCGGACAAATGCGCACACAATTTTCACCGTTACTTCAATCGTCATGCTGGCCCTCAGTGGTTGCACCGACCCGGAGGAGATGACCAGTGACACCTGGCCAACCTCGGGGATTGCGGGTACCCAGGGGAACTCCGAAACCAATGCAGATACAAATGATTCGAGTGGCGAACCAACCACCACGGCCGGCCCTTCAACCACCGGAGACTGCGGCGAGGTCGGCGGGCTCGACTTTGTGTTGCCAGGTCCCATGCCCGCCAACCCGGTCGTGTTTCAGGTCGCGGCCGAGGGGGACATCACCCGCGTCGAGTACTGGGTTGAGAACGTATTTCTAATTGGCGAAAGCAGCGAGCCCGGAACCAACTTTGAGGTGATTTACGAGTTTCCCAATGCCGGCACCCGCACGGTCAGTGCCCGCGGCTTTAATGCCTGTGGCGAGCAGCTCGATGTCGACGAGGTCACGATTACGTTTGACGATCCAGAGCCAACTGGCGAGCCGACAACCGGCGATCCCACAGACCCGACCGATGACCCGACCACCGGCGACCCAACCACCGGTGACCCGACCACCGGCGAGCCCGAGCCCGAACCGGAGCCCGAGCCCGAACCCGAACCCGAACCAGAGCCCGAGCCCGAACTGCTGTGTTTCCCCGGCCCAGATCACAACTGGGACACCTGCTACATGGTCCACAGCCCCAACCCCCTGCCCTACAACTACCCGGGCGCGCTCAACAACAACCCCAACTACCGCAAACCTGTCGCCTACCTCGACCTCGACATGATCGACGTCGCCGACAAAGTGGCCCCCAACTTTGGCCTCGGGGAGTTTGTCAAACCGAGCTGGGGAAACTATGTGCTGCTACAACCACATGCGGTGGCGCATATGCAAGTTGTCCGCGATCAAAATGGCGTTATCAATATCAATTCGGCCTATCGCAACCCCACCCACAATGCCAATGTCGGCGGCGCGACCTACTCGCGCCACATGTACGGCGACGCGTTTGATTTCTGGGGTAGCAGTGCCTCGCTCAATCAACTCAAGGCCAGCTGTGAGGGCGAGAACGCCGGGTTTATCCAGCTCTACGAAAGCCATATTCACTGCGACTGGCGCAACGAACCTGTCCATATTTTGCTGTTTGGGATCCCCGACCTCGAGCCGGGGGGTCAGTGGTTTCTCGCCTCGGCCGACATCGAACCCGGGCCCAACGGGTTTGAGGCCCCGGCGACCGGCTTTGACGAGGGCGAGCCACTGCGCGAGTGGACGGCCTTTGATGCCGACGACCAGATCATCGGCACCTGGGTGGGGCGGCGATACATTCCGCCGCCACAGACCACGCGTCTGAGTGTGATTGTCGGTGGCCAGGTCGAGCGGTCGATCGACCTCTAGCGCGCCCTCAACGACCCGCACGGGGCATGTCGGTCCCTGGATGTCGGCGTGTCCTGGGTTCGTAGCTTGCGACCGATCAGTGTTCGTCCGGGCAAGCCATCGCCGGCACCACGCAGCCACCGGCAACAAACGCGCCGCTTGTCAAGCCTACGGCGCGCCATTTTCATTGTCTATACAATCATAACAATTGTAGCGGCAACCAAACGAAAAGGCCATCGGTCTCGTCCCGATGGCCCCCTAAACGGTCGACGCCCGCTACTTCTCGCCGAGTGCCTTGCGCAGTCGTAAACTGGCATCCGGCATTACCACACTCACAAGGATACCTAGCTGGGCCTTCGACGAGTCAACAGCCATACCCCAGCGATACTTCTTGTTGATATCGACGACGGCGATAATTACTTCACCGTTGACACCCAAGCGGATAATGGTTTGCTCGAGATGCTGCGGTACCGGCAGTCCCGATTTGGCAATGGTCTTCTCGATGTTTTGACAAACCACGTTGAAGAGGGCGCAAGCTTTAGGGCTGCTGTTGATGCCGGCAACCGACATTCCGGACGTCGTGCTGAAGACATCGGTGGCGGCTAAACCTCCCATCAACTCCTCTTCAACCCAGACGAGCGTTTCGCGAACGTCTTTTAGATTCATTTCTCGCTCTCTTCCTGATCGCTTCTTCGAGGGGACTTCGATACCGCGAAGAGCCGTCGGCCCGCGGGACCGCCTTAGAATTCACCGAGCTACGGCCGAACACAACCCCCTAGTTTCACCGCGGTGACGTTGTGCTCCACCACCGACGTGCGCAGGTGCTCACCCACGTCCGCCCACAACCGCAAGTTGGCTGTACACGCGCGGAAGTTGTTTTAAAAACAGTTGTAATTTCAAAAAATTACTTCGGAGTGCTGTTCAAAAATTCCGGTTTGCATGGAGTGATTGCCTACGCACCTGTCGCGAACGAAAGTTTTTGAACCTGTGCGCGGAGATCACTCAAACCCAAACGCCGTTGGCCACCGATCTCACATCCCGCCGCCGAGCATCTCCATACCTTCACCACCATCGACCAACTCCATTGGACGACCCGTCTGACGTGCGGCCTGAACTGCGTCGCGTAGGCGTTCAAACAACTCGCGGTGGTTGGGCAACCCGTGCATCTCGAGGGTCGAGTCGGTTTGGTCGGTGCCGATCAGCTGGATCTTGGCGATGCCAAAAATACGGTCGAGGAGCGACTGCTCGTAGCGCACGTCCAACACCCGCCACAACTCGAGGCTGTCGACGTTCTTGATCAAGATCCCCTTTTCGGTCTCGATCCGCCGTGGTCCAACCTTGTACGTGGTGGTGATGTGGCGCAGGTAGGTCACCAGCAACATCGGCGTGCCGAGCAACGACAACACCCAAAGCGGCCACTCGAGCTCGCGGATCACTTCGATCTGATTGAGACCGTAGGCGAGTGCGCCACCTAGGATGCAAACAAAACACCACAATAGGTAGGTGCCAAACTTGGCGGTGTGTTTGGCCCGGCCCTCAAAATAAAGTTCGCTGCCCTGCCGCTGGGCGACCGAACCCGCCGGGGGTTGAGCTCGCGGTTGGATCGATCCGGGAGTTCCAGGCTGCTGGGATCCTTGCATGCGGGCAGCGTGGCACAGGCACCCGATGTTCGGCAATCGGCGAACGTCTAAACCGTGATTTTGGCTCGATCTCGACCGCTTTTTTGGGGCGACTACAAACCCCGCAGGCCGCGGCCTGTTCGGTTTTGCGGTCCCACCATTTTTGTATTTGCAAGACCCGGGGCAGCGCTCGCCCAGGGGCGAGCGGCCTGGCTCGATAACGATGACAAACGCGCGCGCCGATCAGGCCCGCGGCATCAGGTCGGGATGGTCGTTTTCTACGCCGACCGCCAGCGGCTTGCTGTCCCGGTGATAGGCGAGATCCATCCGCGACACGAGCAGCAGCGGGACATTGACGACCGCCTCCAACTCGCGTTTGAGCCGGCGCGGAGACAATCGCAGTTCGGGATCGGCGTGCAGGGCATGGGCGAGGATCTGGTCGACACGGGGGTCGAGGTCCGGCCGCAGCCGCGATGCCGGATGGTTGGTCAAACCGACCTCGCGTCCGGTCAGCGAGCGGAACATCACCGCCGCCAAGGCCCACACGTCGGCGGCCGGCCCCGCAGGTGCACCGGCCAAAACCTCGGGTGCCACATAGCCGCGGCAAGCTGTCAACACCGCGGGTCGCCGCGAGCTGAAAACTGGTAAAAACCCGATCCCACGCAGCTGCGGGCCATCTTCGGTCAGGGTGATTTGCCCCGGGTGAATGTTGCGGTGGAGCACCCCAGCCGCATGCAAGGTGGCCAACCCGTCGAGCAGCGGGCCAAAGATCTCGGGCACCTGGTCGAGGTCCATCCGCTGGCCCTCGGCCAGCATATCGGCGAGCACAAATCCCGGTTGTTGTGGATGCAACAAACCGAACATACGGCCGTCGGTAAAGCCCCCCAACACCGTCTCGATCGCCGGGTGCTTGACCCGTGTCGCCCGGCGTACTTCGTTGGAAAACCGCCGCTGCTCCAACACTCCGAGCGGACGGCACAGCGAAGCCACCGAAATCTCCAACTCGCGCCCACTGCGGGCGACACATCCGAGCCGGGTCCGCACCCCGTCGCGCCGCAGGATCTCGACGATCTCGAACTCGGACGGCACCATGGCACAGCTGCGATCTTCGGCCGCACACGCGCTCAGCCCGTCGACGGCCGCCAACACATCTCCCGACTCAAAGTCCAGCAGGGCCAGGTTAAACCGGCAGTAGCGGCGATACTCGGCACCCGGCTGGCGGCGCAAGACCTCGGCGTATACGCGCCGGGCATGGGCCTTTTTGCCATGGGCAAACAGGACATTCCCCAGCCGCAACATTGTACACACATCAATGATGTCGAGCCCAGGAAGGTGCTCGAGCAACAATTCGATTTCGCTGAGTTCGCAGGCGAGCCCAGCATCGACGGCGAGGTCTGCCCGCAGGGGCACCGGGCGCACGGTACGGGCGAGGTCGAGGGCATAGCCACGGGCCTCGGCCGACGATTCGGAAGCCGCCACATCCCACAATGATCGTTGTAGATAAAACAAAGTCCGGACGATGTCGCTGCCCCCCTGCACCACTTCGATACCGTGGGTCTGCTCGAGTTCGTCGGCCTCGGCGGCGTCGATATGGGGCAACAATGCGACGTGCCGACGCCCGCGACCGACCCGTTCGAGCAATCCGAGGATCTGGGCAAAGTCTGGGTCGTCGACATCAAATCCCAAAAACAGGATCGTGCGGGTGCGGACCAACTCTTCGACCAACTCAAACAGGGTGTCGTCAGCACGCATGCTGCGGCCAGTTGGTGGCGTTTTGAGGATCAGCAGACGTTGGTCGCGCCCACGTAGGGTCGGCCGGTGCAACGCGGTATGTGTCGATACATCGACTTCGATGCCCGGGGCATGCTCGGCAAAAATCGACCCGATCAAGCCAGCGTCGGTGGTCGCAAGACAGGCCCGCCACGGGATCGCTGTGAGCAGTTCACTGCCCGGAACCGTCGAGCACACCGCCGAGGCGCGTTCGCGCTGCTGCAAGAGGTCGTCGAGGGCCCGGCTGCCGAGCGCCCGATGGACCGCGTTGAGCACCGTCTTGAGCCGACCCTGGGCCAACAATGCTTCGAGCTGCGGACGTGCCGGGTGCGGACAGCGGGCGATCATCCATTGCAACATCTTCTTCCATTGCGGACGCTCGGCAAGGGCCCCAACCCCGGCGCCGGCCCACAACACACAGTCGCCCGACTGAATAGCTTCTATTAAATGATTGGGAATCTGGGTCATCTCGGTCCGCCTCGGTGGTTTGAGGCGGCGATCGTCGGGCAACCTCGCGGCCGACGCAAAATATCGGCAATTATCCTACATCAGACTACAAATTAGCTCGTATCCGAGCCGTCATCATCAGGAGGCAAAGCCGGGAACGGCCCCAACGTAAAAGCCCCGCTGGTCGTTGTATCGACACCAGCAACCGTGCTCATACACTCTGATTGGGGTCGAACACCGTGCCATCGCTCAGGACGACCGGCGAGGCGGCAACCTCGACCCCGTGCTCGCGCAACAACTCGTCAACAACCTGCGCGACCTGGCCGACAACACCGGTACAAAACGCATGTCGGGCCTCGCCGCGAAACGGGCCGTGGGGCGCTGTCATGTTGTTGCACACCAGATCGGGGCTCGACCCGCGATCGACTTCGTCGCCCACCCGCTGTTGGTAGGTCGAGATCGCCTGCTTCAATGCCGGCGTAACCGAGCCGGTGGGATCGGGATCACCCAAAAACTCGCCGAGCAACAGCTGGCCGGCAACGACAGCTCCGCAGGTCCCATGCCCGGTAATCCCCCCGCGGCGCAGGCTTTGATAGGGCGCCGTCGGCCGGCCGAACGTCTCGGCCAGGGCAATCCCGCAGGAACGGTGGGGCGTTCGCTTGCCGTCATACAACACCAGGGCCTTGCTGCGGATAGGGCCGTTGCCTGAGATTGCCATACCAGACCATGCCATGCGGGCGGCCTCCCTGGGCCGCAATTCGCCCGAGTCGCGCCGCCGGTGCGGTACGCTGGCGCCCATGTTTTGGGACAACATCGCCGACGAAATCGCTGCTGCACACCCCTCACTCACTGCGATCCGCCGCGATATCCACCAGCACCCCGAACTCGGATTTGAGGAAGTCCGCACGCAGAAGCTCGTGCGCGAGTGGCTGGAGGCCCGTGGCTATCAACCCCGGGACTGCGCCGGGACTGGCCTGGTGGCCGACCTCCACCCCAACAAATCGGGAAAAACGATCGCGTTTCGGGCCGACCTCGATTGTTTGCCGATGCATGAAACAACCGATCTTCCCTATCGGTCGGTCCACCCCGGCAAGGCCCATAAATGTGGCCACGACGGCCATACCGCGATTTTGATGGGGTTTGCCGATCTGCTGGCCCGGCACCGCGACGAGGTTCCTGGCAACGTTCGGTTGTTGTTTCAGCCGGCCGAAGAGGGCGTGCGCGGGGGTGGTGCCAAGGTCATGGTCGCCGAGGGTGCATTGGCGGGTGTCGACGAGTGTTATGGCCTGCACAACTGGCCCGGCTATCCCATGGGTGAAGTTCGCGTGCGGCCCGGGCCGATGTTGGCCCAGGTGCACAACTTCGACATCACGCTCACCGGCAAGGGCGGGCATGCCAGCCAGCCCCATCTTTGTATCGACCCGGTCATCGCCGGCGCCCACCTCGTGACCGCCTTGCAAACTGCGGTCTCCCGCGGGCTCGGGGCCGACGGAGGAGCTGTCCTCAGCGTCAGTTGTTTTCACGCCGGCGATGCCAGCAACATCATCCCGGCCACGGCCAAGCTCTCAGGCACGATCCGCAGCTACTTTCCCTCGGCCACCGAACGCGTCCTCGAACGCTTCCACCAAATCCTCAATGGCACGGCGGCCACCCATGGTGTCCATGTCGATCTCGAACTCGAGACGGGCTACCCGGTGGTGATGAACCATCCCGACTGTGCCGCGGTCGTCGCACGGGTCGCCGGCAATCTCGTGGGCGAAGACAAGGTCTCCGATGCCAGCCTGCCGATGGCCGGGGGTGAGGACTTCGCCTACTTTGCCCAGGAAGTCCCGTCGGCCTACTTCTTTATCGGCGCCCAAAAACCTGGCGAAGACACGCCCGTGTGCCATCACCCCGACTTCGACTTTGACGATGGGCTCATTCCCCTGGGGATTTCTCTGTTCGCGGGAATTTTGCGCGACCGCCTCGCGTAGCCCGAAATGCGCGAGACTCGAGGGGATAGCCGATCTTCGTAGGACTGCTCACATCGCCCGGGCCGGTCGCCGCTCAGTCCAGGATTGTGCGCCGATTGCTCCACCTTTGTGACCACTTGTGCGCACACCTAGGTCCGCCACTCATGGGTTACCCAGCACCGCGGTCGCATGGACCCAGGACGATGCGCACCAGCGTCCACCCGCTAGCTGCCGCTCGATTCACCAGTGGATTGCGAGTTTTGTTGGACACGTGTAACAACATCTCCACGCCCACGCGCACCCCATTTTCCGATGTCCACCTTGCCGCCGCTCGATACGATCAACACCCTGCTCGATCAGGGCGCCGCCGACTCGGCCGTTCGATTGCTGCGCAGTTGGTGGGAGCCCGAGCTGCCGCCGGAGCGACGGATTCGGATGTACTGCATGTGGATCCGCGGCCTGTGTGAGACCGGAGACCTCACCCACGCCGTCACCCTGGCCAAGCGCGCCGCCTCGGAGTTTCCCCGCGAGTGCGACATCCTGATCGCCCTCGGCAATGCACTCGACATCGTCGGGGATCTTGCAGGTGCAAGAAAAGCATTTGAAGATGCACTCAATTTAGAGCCGACCGGGGCGCTGCAGCGCTACAACCTCGGTGCGGTGCACGAGCGGATCGGCGATGAGGACAAGGCCGAAGCCTGCTACCGCCAGGCCGGCCGGGCGACCGGCGAGGGTGGTCCCATGCTCGAAGCAACCGCAGCCCTCGGCGCTTTGTTGCGCCGCCAGGGACGGTTGCGCGAGGCCGAGGCCATCTACGAAAGTTACCTGACCGAAGATCCGGTCAATGTCGAGTTGCTCGTCGAACACGGCATCTGCCTGTCCGACCTAGAGTCCTACCCAGAGGCCATTGCCCGGTTTAACACCTGCCTGGTTCTCGATCCGGAACACCCCGGGGCGCTCTACAACAAGGCCATCACGTTGCATCGCATGGGTCGCTTCAGCGACGCCCTCGACACCCTCGAGGCCGCCCGACGCGTCGACCCCGACAATCCCCTCACCCTCGCCGTACTTGGCTCGTGGTTGCTTGTTGGGCCCAACGCCGACCTCGATGCCGGCCTGCGCATGCTCTACCGCGCGCTCGAGTTGCTCGAGCAACTATTTGGCCACGACCCCGGCAACGGTCCCTACTGCAGCGTTGTCATCGAAGAGATCTTTGAGGCGTTGTGGCAAAGCCATCGACGGATCGAGGGCCGCGATGTCGCCCGTATTGCCGGACAACGCGAGTGGATTACCCCGCACATTCTCAACTGTCTCAACGAGGCCGACCACGGCCGTTCGGCTCGCGTCACCGCATTCACGGTGGTGGCCCAGGCCCGCGCGCCCGAGCGCCCGGACTACTGGCCCGAAGATACCGAGGGCTACACCACCGGCCTGTCGGTACTTGCCCGCGACGAAAACGAAGCCCGCGAGCTGACCTTGCAATACCTGCGGACCATCGATCCCGCCCCCGGTGTCGAGTTCAAACTCGAGATTGTTTCGCCCGGCGACGAGCGTCACAACCAGCCGCACGAGGCCATGAGCAACCAGCCGCGAGCCCGTGGGGTGGCGCGGGTATTGGCCCATCGCTCCTACACGTTTCGCTCGCAGGCGTCCCAGCGCGGCGGCGGTTAACTGTACACACAACTAGTTTGGTGTGGCGCTAGCTGTATAAGCAACGTTTGCCCCGCGCCCATGGCCATGCCAACCGGCCGGACCGTTGGCCCGCTTGTGGGTGGGTGTGGCAACTTTCCATAAAACAACGGTTGGGGGCTCGCCCCCTCATGGACATGACCCGAGAGCCACCCTGTGTCCTCGCCGAGCAATGTCAGAGCAGCGTTCTACAGGCTAATTGCCAGCAAAATCTTTGCTGGACAGTCTCCAAATGCTCGTGCTTCAATAGGACCATACGATTGGACGTTAACCGTGAAACTTACCTACCCCATTTCGCTCCTGTCCGCGGCCTCCCTCGCCTCGGTGTTGTTGGCTCCGCAACCCGCCCAAGCCTGCGGTGGCACCGTTTGTGATGCCCCCGGACAGCAGGTCGACCAGACTGGCGAAGTTGTAGCCTTTGTCCTCGACGGCCCCAAGGTCGAGGCCCACATCCAGATTCAATACAACCCCAACACCGAGGCCGACAAGTTCGCCTGGATCATTCCCCTGCAAACCGTTCCTGACTTTCGCGTCGGTTCGGATCCATTCTTTCAAAACCTGCTCGCTGGGACAGTTCCGACCTACCAGCTGACCACGAGCTTTGAGTTTTGTGGCGATGGCGGCTCCGACGATGGCGGCTTTGATTCAGCTGGCGGGACCGAAGGCCCTGGCACAGGCACGACCGGGGCCGGCGAGACCGACGGTGGCGAGCCTCCCGAGGTCGTCCACCAAGAAACTGTCGGCGCGTTTGATGTCGTCGTGCTCGACGGGGGGACCGTCGATTCGATCATGACCTGGCTCGCCGACAATGGCTACCAGCAGGACATGTCGGCAGCCCCGATCCTCGAGGAGTACCTCAGCGAAGGCTACAAGTTTGCCGCCTTCAAACTCAACCAGTCCGCCGGTATTGATTCGATCCACCCGGTTGTGCTCGAGTACGTCGGCACCGAGCCCTGTGTGCCGATTCGCCTGACCCGGATCGCCGCCGAAGAGGACATGGAGATCCGCGCCTTCTTCCTCGGCAACTACCGCACCGTCCCCACCAACTACCGCCACGTGTTGGTCAATCACATCAAAATCGACTGGCTCAACCTGGGGACCGTCGCCGACCAATACAAAGACCTCATCACCCAGGCGGTCGACTCGTTCAAGGCCGACGGCCACGCGTTTGTCACCGAGTACGCGGGCGACAGCAGCGTGGTCCCACGGTTTGGCATCTACAGCAGCGCCTGGGACTCGGGCGTGTTCAACGGGGCCAACGCGGTCGACACCATCGATACCCTGGCCAACCAGGGCATCATGGAGTGCTACGGCGACTTTTGTAACTACTTTCACCCGCTGATCGAATCGGTTGTGAGGGAGTTTTTGCCGGTCCCCGACGGGCTCGATGCAGATACATTTTATTCGTGCCTGTCGTGTTACCAGGACCTGATCGACCAAAACGTTTGGGGTGACGGCTCCGGCTTTGCCGAGGCCTACCAAACCCGCGTGATTGCCCCGGGCCTCAGTGCCGACAACCTCCTCGACAAGTGGCCATACCTCACCCGGATGTACACCACGATTTCGCCGGGCGAGATGACCGTCGATCCGATGTTCCATCAAAACCAGTCGCTCGACACGGTCAACAACCGCATTACTGCCAATCAAACAATCCTGTGCGACGGCAACTCGGTGGTCAATGTCCCGCCGGGCCGCGATGTCTACCTGCCCAATGGGGCACCCTGGCCGGACTTCGCCGGTGAAATGCCGTGGACCATGGAGGTTCAAACCGTCGCCCTCGAAGGCGCGCCACAGGTACTCGCCGACAACAACCCGATCATCGACGAGGCCCTCGCCAAATACAACGCCTCGCACAACTGGCCGCCACCCGCTGTTGAGAGCGGCAGTGACAGCGACAGCGACTCCGCCTCGGGCACGGGTGGGCAAACCGACGCCGGAGGCTGCGGATGTCGCCAGGCCACCCCCGAAAACGGTGCGCTGGCAATCCTCGCGGGCCTCGGCCTGTTGGCGTTTACCCGGCGCCGCCGCTAACACCGGCGACCTCCTGAATAAGGCGTACCTACGGGTACGCCTTTTTAGAGAACATTGATGGTTCAACGTTCCGACCGGATCATCAATACATTTACCCCGAAGTCGCGTATGCTGATTTTTAAAAGTGTGTTCTAATCAAAACACAGCGATCGGCCCTACTATAAAAAATTCTACTTGCTTTAAGTTGGCTGGCCTGGGCCCATGGTCGTGTAGAACAAATCACGAAGAACCATCTCGGAGATAACATGTATAAGCATTTACTAAAGACCCTTCCCCTCGTCGCTGCCACGGCCGGAATGCTGTGGACGACCACCCCCGCCTACGCCTGCGGTGGTACATTTTGCGACGCCCCCGGACAACAGGTCGACCAAACCGGCGAGGTCATTGCCTTTGTCATCGACGGCCCCATGGTCGAGGCCCACATCCAAATTCAATACAACCCCAACACCGAGGCCGACCAGTTTGCCTGGGTTGTGCCCGTCCAACAGGTCCCGAGCTTTCGCGTCGGTTCCGACCCATTTTTTCAAAACCTGCTCGCCGGAACCGTCCCCACCTACGCCCTCAACACCAACTTTGAGCCGTGCGGAGGTGAAACCGAGGACCCGACCACCGGCGATCCAACCGGTGTCACCTCGACCGGAGATGGTAGCGGAACCGACACCGACGACATCCCGCCTGAAGTCGTGCACGAGGAAACCGTAGGCGCCTTTGATGTGGTGGTGTTAGAGGGTGGCACCGTCGACTCACTCATGATGTGGCTGGCCGACAACGGCTACCAACAGGACATGGCGGCGGCTCCGATCTTTCAGGAGTACCTCGACGAGAACTACAAGTTTGTCGCCTTCAAGCTCACGCAAAATGCCGAGGTCGATGCCATCCACCCGGTGGTCTTGGAGTACGAGGGCAGCGAGCCGTGCGTGCCGATTCGTCTCACCCGTATCGCTGCCGAAGAGGACATGGAAATCCGTGCGTTCTTCCTCGGCAACAACCGGACGGTCCCGAGTAACTACCGGCATGTGTTGGTCAATCACGTCAAAATCGACTGGTTCAACCTGGGCAGCGTCGCCAGCCAATACAAGGAGCTCATCACCCTCGCGGTCGATGCCTTCAAAGCCGAGGGGCATGCGTTTGTCACCGAGTACGCCGGCGATTCGGCCGTGGTCCCCCGCGCTGGCATTCACTCACCGCTGTGGGCTGCCGATGGCTTTGCCGGCTCGCAGGCGGTCGATGCCGTCAACACCCTGACCGGTCAGGGCATCATGGAGTGCTTCGACAACTTTTGTAACTACTACCATCCGCTGCTGCAATCACTGCTCAACCAGTACCTGCCGATCCCCGAAGGCATGACCGATGGTGAGTTTTATGGCTGCCTCGAATGCTTCCCCGATCTGATCGATGCAAATGCATGGGGTGATGGCTCGGAATTTGGCGGGGCCTACCAGGAGCGAATCATCGACCCGGGTTTGCACGCCGAGCAGTTACTCGACACCTGGCCCTACCTCACCCGCATGTACACCACGATTTCGCCGGGCGAGATGACCGAGGATCCGATGTTTCACCAAAACCCGTCATTGGGTACCGTCAACAATCGGATTACCGGCTCGCGGACGATCACCTGCGACAACGACCGGATTGTCACGATTCCACCTGACCGCGAAATCTTTGTGCCCCAGGGCTTGCCATGGCCCGACTTTGGCGACGAGATGCCCTACACCGTCGAGGTCCAAACCATCGCCCTCGAAGGTGCTCCGCAAACCTTGGTCGACAACGATCCGATCATCGTCGACCTCATCGAACAGTGGAACAGCCAGCACGGTTGGCCTCCGGAGCCGACCGGCACCACCGGTGACAGCGAAAGCGGCACAACCGATGGGACTGCCGGCACAGATGGAACAACCTCGGGTGACACCGCGGGAACTGCCGGTACTGCCGGTACTGCGGGCCCTGGCTCAACCGGGACCTCCGATTCGGCGACTGGCGGCAATCAAGATGGAGGTGGGTGTGGCTGTCGCCAAGCCACGCCGGCCGACGGCGCCCTCGCCCTTGGGTTTGGCCTGGGATTGCTGGGGCTCACCCGTCGCCGGCGTCGCTAAGCGCCAGACCTCGAAACAACGAGCTCGGGCCAGCCCCGAGCTTTTTTGTACAAGCAACAGTTGCCTGCCAAGTTCAGCAACCTGCATCACGCAGGTCGCGAAGTCTGGTCAGGAAGCTATCGGCGGCGGCCAAACGCGACCAGCCCGAGCAGCCAAAGCACGCTCAGTGGTGCGTCCGAGCGTTGGTTGCAGCTACACCCTTCCCCATCGGTCATCGCCCCGGTATCGCCGGACTCGCTCGCCGATCCGCCAACCGTTCCCGTCGTCCCAGCGTCGGTCGTGTCACCTGTGCCAGAGCTGGTCTGCGGGCCCTCGCTCGGGTCATCCGTCTCGCCGGTCGTGCTATCGCTCGGATCATCCGTCTCGCCGGTCGTGCCATCACTCGTGCCATCCGAAGTCGCCTCGCCCGTGGTGGTCTCGTCGGGCTCTTCGACGATCAACGTAAACGCCAACTCGTCGCTGCCAAACGCATTGGTCGCGGTGATCACAAACGGATAACTCCCGGGCGATACCCCCGACCACGAAACTTCGCCGGTCGCATAGTCGATGGCGACATCAAGGCCATCGGCCGACACACTCCACCAAATCGGCGTCTCGCCGGTGGCGTCGGCATCGAGTACCCACGGGTCCACCCCAAGCGTCAGCGGGCCCGGAGCCTCGGTCGTGATGGTCGGCGGCTCACTCGGGCCCGCGTAGGAAACCTCGATCCCCGCATTTTCGACAAACGTATCGGTGAATTGAAACAGCACGCCATCTTGCCAATAAACAAACGGCCACTTCGGCTCGTAGGGAATGTAGTGGGGCTCAAAGTCATTGGTCGGGGTCCACTCGGCAACCCGATGAAACACGTTGTCGTCCCACTGGCCCACCTCGGTCGGTCGCGGTACGTTGGCCTGCAACGGGATCAAACACCCCTCGTCGAGCGCCGGTGGGGTTGTCAACACATTGGCTCCGTAGGCCGTCGCCTGTTGATAGTCGCCAAAATCCTGCCAATCGACCGAGTAAAAAAAGTGGGGACAATGCACGGGCTCATAGGCGGCGAGATTGGCCCACCCCAACAGAATTGAGCCCGAACCAACGCCGGCCGCAGGATACTCGCGCTCAAACAACTCACGGACGCCGGCATAGACCGATGTCCGGGCCCGGGTGAGCCGCAGCCAGCGGCCAATCTGCGGGCGGTAGCTCGGGTTGTTGGCCGGCCCCCCACCGATGAAATCCGAATAGGATGTATGTGCAAGATAAACGTGGGCCATAAACGTCGTCGCCAAGCTGTCGACATCGGCCTCGCTAAAAACCACCCCATACTCGGCCGCGAGCGCGGCAAAATCGACGTTGATGGCCGCGTGCGAGATGTCCTCGCCGTTTGCTTGGTAGGCGCCACCCCAGTAGTTCCACAGCAGCTCACCGCTTTGCCCCTCGCTCATTTGCCCGCGAAACCACTGGGCCATCGCCGTGGCTTTGGCGAGGTAACTGGCATCACCGGTCGCTTCGTGCAGGCGTAGCAACGCCCGTCCCATCGCGTGGGACTGGTTAAACGGGAGGTCTTCGCCGGCGTAGTTCAAAAAGTTTGCATCTGCACGAAAACGATAAAACCCGGCCGGGTCCCACTGATCTTCGTGGGCGGCAACCGACTCCTCGGCAGCCGCCAAAAACCGCTCCGCTTTGTCGGCGTAGGTTTCGTTTGCGTCGGCCGCAACCCCGGCCAGGCCAGAATCTTGTACCAACAAGTAAAACTCGGCCATCGGGTAGATCAACATCCCCGAGTGGACGACATAGCAATAGGGCTCGTCCTGGTAGGCGGTGGTCTGCCAACAGGCCGCGGCCACCCCCCGGTAGTCGGTCACCCCACGGGCGTCGTCGCGTTGCTCGAGGACACCGTCAATGTGCCTGGCAAGTCGGTCGAGGTACATCCGGTCGCCGGTTGCCCGGTACATCGCCGCCAGCGACATCATCACATACGACTCCCCCCAGGCGAGCACGGCCTCGTCGTTGGTCTCGCCGATGTACCAATCACCCTCGGCGACATTGTCGTAGGCATCCTCGTAGGCCCATCGCGGGGACACGGCAACCACCAGTGAACAGGCCAAAATCGCGGGGTTCATGGCCCGATGATACTGACCGCGGGGCCATCCCCGAAATCAAAAAAGTAACCCCCCGGTGCCAACACGCGAGTGCGAGCCCACGCTAGCTGGTGCTCGGCGAGTTACGGCAAGCTACGGCAAGCCAAGCTAGCGACGTTTTCGGCGATATCGCAAAAACACCAGCAATCCGAGGCCCCACAGCGTCACGGCCGAACTGCTGCCGGCACGGCAGGCACAGCCACCGTCGCCATCGGCCCCTGGATCCGTTGTATTTGCACCTTCACTTGTCGCGGTTGCGGACTCGCCAGTTGCACTCCCAGAGGCATCGCTACTGTCGTCGCCGGTCGGGTCTGTGCCCGATAGCGACCCCCCCGAAGATGCACCACCCGTGGTGTCGGGCGGGTCGGCCGGGGTCAGGCGCACGGCATCAAACACAAGCACCTCGCCTGTTGCACCGGTGTTGTCGTCGAGTCGCAACTGCTGGCCCGCCCCGGAAACAAATGTATACACACCTAGGCTGCGCCACCCCGACCCCCCGGCCTGGTCGAGTTCGACCTCGTCCACGCCCTGCGCGTGCGCGAGCGTATAGTGGGCCGCCTGCGAGCTCGCCTGCCCCGGCTCGAGATAGACCTCGACCTCGTAGGTCCCGGCCTGCTCAAACTCGAACTTCCACAGGCCGTAGTTGTCGGGCCACAGGTCGGCGGAGGTGTGGGTCCACTGCAACCCGCCGTCGATTCCAACCTCCTCGGCATGCCAACCTGCTTGCAGACCAAAGCGGATAAAGCAGGCATCACCGTCGTCGACCGTACCACCGGCGGCCGGGATAAAACCGCACGGCAGACAATCGACGGCACAGTTGTCGGCCGTTTCGTCGGCTTCGCAAACTCCGTCGCCGCACACCGGGCCCCCTACCCCGGTCCACGTCTTGAGCCTGTCGAGGTCGCCGTTAAATTTATTTGTATCAACATCTCCACTGACACCGGCAACCGTCCCCGAAGCGCTGGTTTGGTGAAACACCCAGGCATTCCACTGGTTGGGCAAGTCGGGGCAAACCGGGCCGTACTGGGCGATCCACAGCGGGTAGTCGGCAAAGTCCGCGGTCCCGACGTTGTCCTGCCAAAAGTACTTGCCGGTGTAGATAATGGGCATCACCCCGAGGGCTGCTTCGACGTGGTCGACCCAGGCGTGAACCGCCGCGTTGACCTGGGCCGGCGACAGCCCGTCGGTCGCCTCGACATCGATCACCGGCGGCAGGTCGTCGGGCCCGAGTGGACCCATGCGCTCGAGCAACAGTTGGGCCTGGGCAATCGGGTCCTGACCTGGCCGAAAGAACTGGTAGACGCCGCCGTAAATACCGACCTCGTGGACCGCTGCCCAGTTGTCGTCGAAATACTCATCGATGTACTGCAATCCGTCGGATACGCGGACAAACGCAAACACGATCCCGTCGTCGGCCACGGCATTCCAGTTGATCGCCCCCTGCCATTTGGACACATCGATACCGTCGAGGGTCTCCCCGTCGGCACAAATCGATGCCCGGACATCGTAGTCGCCGGCGACGCTCTCGTTTTCCCACAGGCCATCCCCCATCGCGGCATCACCCCGCACATGCCCGGGGGGGCGGGCCTCGTCGACATTTGGGATGGGAGCCAGCCCATTGTTGGCGTTGGCCAGTAGGCCACAGGCGACAACACACAAGCGCGACAGGCCGAGCATGTTGCGATTATACGCCGCTTGACCTCGGTCGGCACCGCTTTCATTTGTAGATTCATCAACCTTTCGGTTGGAAGAAATGATGCATCAGCAAGTTTTTTGCAAACGTGGAGCAGCGAACGTCCGTGTCCTCGCCGCGAGCCCGCAAGCCCGGTACCCAGGGCAATGCTGCGGTGCTCGGCTAGGCCACAGCCTGCCAACGGGCTGGAACTGTCGTGGCCGCGCGGCCTCGGCTTCGCGTTTAGACCGGCGTTGTCTCTGGATAATTTCGCCAACGCTCGTTTCGCCAGTGGCGACCCATGGGTTTGGGCACGCCAGCGATGCGACAGCCAGGTGACCCCATGTCGCCTCGCCGCAGCGGCCAGCCGTCTCGACGCCCATTGCCGGATCCAGGCCTGCCCCTCGCGCCAGCTCGCCAGCGCTGTCCCGTCGGGCGCCGATCACTCGCCAACTCGGGACCTCACTCGCCGACCTGCCAAACAAGCACGAACTCGACCGCGGACGCACTTTCGCCTAGGCGTCGGCGACTTGGATCGGCTTCGACTACGGTAGCCTGCGCACGCTGCCAACAAACCGTGAGCATGTATATGCACCCGGCCGAAAGCTGGAGATCTGTCCCCGGCAAATCCCGCCTCCCTGGCGAAAATGCGAGCCCACTCACATCTTCATGCGATTTTCTCGACCGATGCCCGCCGATCTCGCGCCCGAGTCTCTTGACTCCCAGGCAAAATCGCGGCAGGTTCCGCCTTCACCAAGCGGACACGTTATGTCGAAAGTTTGCCAAGTAACCGGAAAAGGCCCGCAAACGGGCATGAACGTTTCCCACTCGCACATCCGCACCAAGAAGCGGTCGTTGCCCAACCTCCAAACCAAGCGGTTTTGGCTCGGGAGCGAGAAGCGATTTGTCCGTCTGCGGGTGAGCAACCACGGTCTGCGGATCATCGACAAACGCGGCATTGAGACCGTCGTTGCCGATCTCCGCGCCCGCGGCCAAAAAGTCTGACTCCCTTCGGGACTCGCCGATGCGTGTAACAGCTCCTGTTACACGCATTTCGCATTGGTTTAGGCAAACGGGTTCAACGCAGCGGGGCTATCCCATAAACCCGGCGAGGCCACCCCCGCCACTCATCTGCACCGCCGACTGCGAGAACACCTGAAACGCGCGTCGGATCTCCGCCGCCTGCTTGCCCGGGGTCAGCATCCACTCGTCGCGGATCCCCATCTCGGCAAACACCTGGCGAAAATCGGTCGAGCCATCGGCGATCCCCATGGCCGCGACGGTGTGGCACTCGGTCGCCTCCATATCCCGCACCAGCTTGCAGACGTCGCGCGCCCGGTGCCGTGACGAATGTTGGTCGGCACCGTCGGTGATCAAAAGCGTCACCGTTCGCACCATCACCCCCTGGTCCATAAAGGCTTGGGCCTTGGCGATCATCGTCCCCAACAGCGTCACCGCCTGGTCGTAAAGCGGCGTCCCGAGGCTGGGGTTGTAGTTTTTGCGATCCATCCGCGTGGCGTCTTTGAGCGGGCAAAACGGGTTGAGCACCTCGCCGTTGAGATAGCGTGTATGCACAAGTATTGTATCGCTCTGGCGCGCCCCCAGCAGCGAGTCGAGCACCAGGTTATGGCCCTGACGCACCACCTCGGTGTTGCCGGCAAACCGGATCGACCCCGAGTCGTCGGGCATCAACGCGACCAGCACAACCTCGCTTTCGTGGACATCGTCGACCCCGATCCCAAGCCCGGCCTGGATCTGGGCGCCGAGGTCCGCAACGTTGAGAACCTGCAGCGAAGCCTGGCTGAGCAGGCCGTCGCCGTGGGCCGAAGAAAACAGTTGCCCGAGGTCGGGGACGCCCGGCGTCGGTGAGGAAAATGGTGATGATTGACCCATGATGAACTCCTTTTGAACGTTTGATGTATCAGCACTTTGTTAGCCGATTTGTAGGCCTTCCCACCCGGGTAGTGGGTCGGTCGACTTGACCAAATGCATCCCGGCGGCGGCAAACCGCGAAAGCGCAGCCTCGGCCTCGGGCGTGAAGTCGGCGACAAAGCCCCCCTGCCCGTCGGGCACCGTCACCGACGACATGCAATCGGTCATGATGTAGACCTTGCGCGCGAGGTTACGGTCGTGTTTGACAATCTCCGCGAGCAAGTCGTCGATCGAGCTCTTCACGCAGTGGCTCGCCGCCTGCCCGGCAATCACCACCGCATCGGCCTCGAACAGCGTCTTCAAAAAACCCGTGTTGCGCGTTGCCAGAGTTTGGCCGTCATGCCGCGTAAGCACCTCTGGGCGCAAAACAGAGTAATTCTCGGTGAGCGGGTGCCCGCCCTTGACCTCGACCCACGACTGACTCGAGCGACAGTACGCATGGAACAGGCGGGCCTCGTGGATCACCCCGGTTAGGGCATGGCCATCGCTGCCGAGCAGGCAGTGCGGCGGCCACAAATAAAGTGTGTACTTGCCAGCTTGCTCGAGCTCGTCGCAGTAGTGCAGGCACTGCGCCAACAACCAGGCGTAGTTACCCCGGCACAGCCAACCGGCGACCGCCGGATTTGGCTTGACCGCACCGCTGCGAATCTCACCGGTACGAATCTCGCGATGGGCCGCCAACGGTGCCCCCTGGTCATCCACCCAAAACGCCGGAAAGAAAATCTGATGGGCAAAGTGGGTATCCATAGTGGTCGTGATGTTGGAGATCGACCCGAGGTTGCGATAGATGAACTCCGCCAACCGCCGCGAGTCATCGATAGCTCCGGTCCCACTACGCCCACCGACAAACAGGGTACCCTCTGGAAAACAGAAGTCTTTTTGGACATCAATAAGCAGCAGGTGGAGGTTGTGGCGGTCGGCCGCGGCTGCGCGCACGTTGTGGGCCTTTCGATGCGTAGCCGCATGTTCCATGAGGGCCTGGGCATCGGCGCGATAACTCCAGTCGGCCGCGGCATCCGGCCGGTACCAAGCTGGCAGCGGCAATGGCCGGTGGCTGTTACGATTTTGATGTACTTGCATGATGGTCTCCTTACACGGTGCTGGCACCGGTTGTTGTCAAACTCAAGTCGATGATTTTGTGGCTGGACACGGCGTGCAGCCCCTTTTGTGAAACCTGTAAAACACTGGCGCTGTCGACCCAGGGCGCTGTTTGTGGGAACGTTCGCTGCACCACCAGTGAGCTGCCAACGCGCACGACACCGCCGTCGGTCGGGGCAAACAAGACATCGGCGACCGCAGCCTGTCCACCAATGGTCCCCAGCCATGAGCCATCACCGGCTGTTGCCTTTGTATGCGCAATCACCTGGCCACGGGCATCGATGCACTCGCAAACATGGGTGATGCCCCCGCGATGTGCCCACGCACAAATCAGCCATGTATGGAGCTGCCCAAAGGTTACATGTACCTGCAACAGTTGACCGCTGGCGAGCGTGAGTCCGGATACCTCGGTCAACCCTGACCGGCCGTTGGCAAACAGGAATGCCCCGCGCACACGACCCAGGCAAAACAGCGCGAGCCCGCGGGTTTGCCCGGCAAACAGCCCCGTCTGCCCGTCGACAATGGTCCCGACGCTCTCACGCATGCTCGGGTCGGTGGCCGGACAGCGCTCGAGCACCCCGCCCTGGCAGGTGTAGATCGTCTCACCAATGGCGACCAAGCCACTGCCAAAACGCCCGGCCGCAACGGCGAGGGCCGCACGCGGCGTTTCGAGGCATACCCACCGGCCACCGCGGCCGACCCAGGTTGCCTTCGGAGTCTGTGCAAATACAAGGTCTGCTGCCAGCTCACCCCGCATGATCGTCCGCCCGGACTCGCGGATAAAGTCACCGTCGACATGGGCGACAACCGCCAGTTTCCCGTGGATAACCTGTGTATGGACAATGAGCCCATGGGTCTCAAACCGAACCCGGGCAACGAGCTGGTGGCGATTTTGGGGTTTGGCAATCGCGGGTGTCGGGCGGCAACCTGGGCACCGGGCTCGCGCATGCTCGAGCCCGCAACTTGGGCACCGCGTCCAACTGAGCTGTTCGATGGGAGCACGGGGAAACTCGCCCCGGGCATCGTCGACAAACCACGCACGCAGCACATCGCACAGGTCGTCGGGCAGGATTGTCCAGGGCCTCGCCGGCCGCGGATAGCAAACCTCCGGGTGAAACACTGTGAGCCGACGGGCCGGCCGCAACGATGCTGGGCACCTTTCAGCAGCCTCCTGTGGACGATAGATGCCGCCGTAGGGGCCCACCCACAACAGGCACTGCATCAACATACATGCATACGCATACCAATCGCTCCAGGGATTGGCGCGGGCAACTGTCACCCATTGATCGGCCTGCAGCTCACACCGCAGTGGGTCTAAAAATCGTTCGCTAAACACCGGGCAGGCAAAGCTGCCAAACTGAAAACTATCGGCATCGATGAGAGCAAGACCACCTGTGCCCACGAGCACGTTGAGGTCATTGAAGTCGCCGATCGTCACACCACATGCATGCACATTCTTCACGGCGTCGTGGAGGTCGAGCAGCAGCTGGGTGACCTGACGATCATCGACACCCTGGCGGCGAATCGCCCGGCTGCCAAAGCGGTGTAGCGCCTGGGCCCCGTCAACCTTGCGCATGGTGTAGCCAACGACCTTCGTCTGCTTGCGATCAAATGCAAGTGCCTCGGGTGCGACCACAACTTCGGGGAGGTTGCGGGGAAAGTTGCGAAGCTTTTGTTGATGGAGCTCGAGCCGAAGTTTGGCCGCCGCCTGGGCCTGCGGTTGGCCGGCATATTCCGGGTGCTCGGGGCCCTTAAACAGCTTGAGTGCACGACCTCGGGAAATCTCAAAGACCTCGGCCTCGCCACCCTGCCCGAGCAGGTGCTTGGCTTGCACGCGAACGCGGCGACCTTCGACATACACGGTTTGCTTGGTCATCACTCGCCCTCCATTCGCCGCAACACCGCGACGGTTGTGTCGTCGTGTAGGCGCTGGCCGTAGCGACCATCTCCCCGCGCGCGCTGGTAGAGGTAGCGGCGTAGGGCATCGGGGTGGTCGACAAACCGTGGCTGCTCGCCAAACAGTGCCAGCTCATTTGTATCAACAAGTAATTCGCTGGCACCGTCGCTGGCAATGACAACCGTGTGCAGCTGCGCGGTTGGCAAGCACGCGACCGCCGATAGCCCCGTTTGGTTGCCAAGCAGGCGGTACGCGAGATACGGCGGGGCGTTGTCGGCAAACGGACCGAGCACATGCAGGGTGTCATTGACCCGGGCGTAGCCATCACCCGCGGCAAAAATCAGGGTTGTTTTTGGGGTGACGAGGTAGCCGACGACCGTCGCCAACAACCATGAATGCACACAATACTCGAGCGGCAGCCCGAGGCCATCGACCGCAGCCCGAAGCCGAGCACAAACCGCCTCGCTCAGCCCATCCAAAAATGCTGACGTGGCGATATCGTACTCGGGGGCCAGGTTGCGGGCCTGATGCGCGACAACGTGGGCAAGTACTTGGGCTCCGACCTCGCTCGCCGGCGCACTGCCACATCCGTCACAGACAACCCCAACGGCGAGTTCTGGCCCGCGCCAGTGGACAAACGCGTCTTGGTTATTTTGCCCGCGAAGCGAGTGGTGAGCCCCGCGGATCGTTCCCGCGCCGGCTCTCGTTTGTTTGTGTAACATACACACTAATGATAGTGTCTTTTTTACACTTATCAAGAAACGGCATGTAGAGGACTCTCTCGTACACAATGTGAATCAATCAGTTGTCCAGGGAGTCTTCGCCCCTTCACGCATCACCACGACCTGAACCGGCCAGCCGTCCCCATGTGAGGAGTGCCATGTTTAGCCACCCAATTGAATTTGGGAGGGCCGTCATTGCACCTGCGAACCGTCGACGACGGTTGCATGGAGAGATAGATGCATATTCAATGGAAGCCAATTATAGTGTGTTGTGCGGTGGTGCTCGGATGCGATACAAGCGAGCCAGAAAACCACGCTGAAACCCATCAAATCACTGCCCCAGCCGACCACGCAGCAATCACATTTGTCGCGGTCAAAGACGGCGGAGCGCAGGTCGAGTTTACCGGTTCGGATGTCACGGGTGAGGTTGCGATCCCCAATGGCGATATGTCCCAAGTATCAGGTGAAATTTCGATTCAGATCGCCGCGCTGACGTCGGGCTCGGAGCTGCGCGACCAACGGGTACACGATATTTTCTTTGCCGTCACAAGCGTTAGCCAAGCCACCTACACGTTTACGACCGCAGCCGCCGAGGAGGTTGGCCCGGGGCTGTGGCACACCGAGGTCACCGGCGAGCTCGCGTTGGTCGGGACATCCCATGAATATACAATGGAACTCGAGGTTGCCGAAGTTGGCGATGGCTACCGCGTGCAGACCCGCGAGCCGCTCGTCGTCTCAATCGAAGACTTTCGTCTAGGTGACAACCTCAGTGCGTTGATGGCCGAATGCGGGCACAACTTTATCGATGATGCGGTGACAGTAGAAGTCGATGTCATGCTCGATTAGATATGTCGACAAACAAAAACTCCGCCGGCTGGCGGAGTTTTTTGACGAACACGTCGGCGTTGTTTTACATACAAACATCGCCACACTGGCCCTGGACGCACTGGGCGAAGGCGCCGAACTCCGGGTCCATGGGCGAGGCCATGCACTGCTGAAAACACGACGGGTCGACGCCACCGGCCTCGGCAAAGCACGCGAGCAAACAACTGCACTCGGGATCTTCGGCACAGGCCATCGACTCTTCACAGCAGTTTTCCTTGCCGCAGGCAGTACACGGGTCGTCACCCGGGTCGGGCTCGCAGCTGATCCCCTCGGTTGTGCCGTCGGTCGAGTCGTCGGTTGTCGAGTCGTCGGTCGTCGAGTCGTCGGTTGTCGAGTCGTCGGTCGTCGAGTCGTCGGTCGTCGAGTCGTCGGTCGTTGAGTCGTCGGTCGTCACATCCGACTCGCTGCCGGTCGGACCCTCGGTCGTCGGCTCCTCGGTCGTCGGCTCCTCGGTCGTACCGCTGGTGTCGGCGGTCGTGGCATCGGTGTCTGACGTCTCCGAATCCGAGGTCTCACCGGTTTGTGATTCGCTGCCTGAGCTACCTCCACCACAGGCCCCGAGGCCGAGGGCAAGCACGCTCGCAAGGGCAACATGGAAAAATTGTATGCGCATTTTGTTCATGGGAAATCCAATCTCCGGTTGGACACCGGTACCACTTCAGTGTTCATTCACCGACGGCATTGGTCAAATCTGTGACACCTGTTGTGGCCCGACCTCCCCCCCACAAACGGATGCAGTACCAAGTTGTTGCCCACCAGTCCTACGGGACCCATGTAATTCCAGCCGGTTATAGCGGGCAAACCAAACGTGTCAGGGTGTGTCCGGTTGTATTCGCGGCCGGGACAGGGTATCACCCCGGTGGAGGCGCGAATGTCCGCAGACAAACCTTGTACGCACACCGGCCGGCTGGCTGCGCTGCTCCTCGCCATGGGTTTGCTTGTTCCCACTGGCTGTGACAGCGGCGACGAATCTAGTTCTAAAAGTCAGTCCAACATCGCCAAGGCGTTCGCGAGCCCGGGTAAAGACGAGGCCAAGCGCAAGGCCGAGGAGGCCGAGCTGGCGGCTGCCCTTGCCGAACGCCGCGAACGCGAACAGGCCGAGGAGGCCGCGCTCCAAGCCCGGGTCGCCAAGGCGGCTGAACTTCCCGAGGGCCACAAGCCGCGCGCCCTCAAGAAGCGTTGCAACGATGTCGCCGACGCCTACGACCGATTCACCAAGCGCCGCTACGCCGAAGATGCCAAAAACCTGATGCTCTGGTACGAGCGTCGCCGGGCCCGACGGGCCGAAGTCCGCGAACGTTGCAGCCGCATGCCCGAGCAGACGATGTACTGCTACGAGCAGGCCCTCGACAATGCCAACGGCGACCTGCTCGAGCTCGAAGATCGGCTGCTCAAATATTGTATTGGCAAGTTTGGCGGCAGCGAAGTGTTGCCGGCAGCCGCCAAGGGAACGCCCGCCTAATCGGCGAGCTCGTTGCATCTACAAGCTCGCTGGGACCATCTCGGGTGCAGCCGTGACCAAGTCCCCGACGATCTGTGTACGAGACGCTCGCCGACTCGCCCTCGCCCTCGCCGGCCTACTCAAACCCGAGTGGACAGACTTCCCCTCGCGACAAACAAACCGAGGACGGGCAGCCTGCCACCGGGTGATCGAGCAATTTGGCTACCTTCAGCTCGACACGGTCGCGGTCGCCGGGGCCCGTAGCCATGCGTTGGTGCTGATGTCCCGGCTGGCAAACATCGCGCCGGAGCTTCCCGAAACCCTTCTTCGCCCCAGGGCGCCGGTGTTTGAGTATTGGGGCCACGAGGCGTGTTGGTTGCCGATGCAACTTTATCCCTGCCTGGCATTTCGCCGCAACGCCCATCGCACCAGCCACCCGTGGTGGGGCCAACTGTTGGTCGAGCACCGCGCGGCCGCCCGGGCGTTGCTCAAACGCGTGGCCGACGAGGGGCCGCTGCGCTCCCTCGACTTTGAGGGCAGTAGCGGTGCCGGGTGGTGGAACCTCAAACTGAGCAAGAAACTGGCCACCGCCCTGTGGTCGGCCGGCGAGCTTGCGATTCGCCAACGCACGAACTTTCAACGCACCTATGACCTCACCGAACGCGTCATTCCGGAGGCTGTGCGCCGGCAACAACTGTCGCTCGATGAACAACTGAGCGAGCTGTTGCTGACGGCCCTCAACGGCCATGGTTGGGCGAGCACCAAAACCCTGGCGGCGACCTGGCGACTGCGCAATATGGGGCCGCAGCTGCGGCGGGTGTTGGCCGCCAACGTCGACGCCGGCAAAATCGTTGCATGCACACTCATGACGGAAGATGGCACCCGCCGCTCGGGCTGGATCCGGCCCGACGACCTCGCGCTCGCCCAGCGGTTGCGACGCTGTCGGCCCCACACCCGTGCCCCAGTACTGCTCTCGCCGTTCGACCCCCTGCTGTGGGACCGCGAACGCGTGTGGCTGCTGTTTCGCTTTCACCAGATCCTCGAGATCTTCAAACCACAGCACCAGCGCAAGTACGGCTACTTTTGTATGCCTGTACTCGCCGGTGAAACCCTGGTGGCGCGCCACGACCTCAAGGCCGACCGCGGACGTGGGGTGCTGTTGGTGCGGGCGACACATATCGAAAATAAGGTCCCCTGGGGGCCAGATGCCCGCACACGCCGTGTCGCCGCAAACCGGGCAGTCCGCACCTACGCCGAGCGCCTAGGCCTCAAGCTCCGTCGCCCGTAGGTCGCGCGGCGACTCGATGCAGCTGCAACACACCATGTGCGCGAACGGACATCGCTGCTTTCCAGGTTTTTGCGCCGCCGCGTCCGATCCGAGATAGCATCGCCGCACCCATGTTGCGACGTGCCTCGATCCTTCCGCTTCTCGGCCTCATAACCCTGACCGCCGGGTGTTTAGTGGCGACCTCCGACACCAGCGGCGAAACCGGGGAGCACCGCTATCGGGCGACGATTCAACGCACCAGCTTTGGCATTGCGCACATCACCGCCGACGACATGGGCAGCGCGGGATTTGGCCAGGGTTATGCGTTCGCCGAGGATCACCTGTGTGTGCTCGCCGACCAAATTCTCAAGGTCCGCAGCGAACGCGCCGAATACCTAGGTCCCGGCAACGACGATGCCCACATCCACAGCGACATCGCCAACAAGGCCCTCGACATGATGGGGCTCGCCGAGCAGGCCCGCGACCGGGCCTCGGCCGATGTATTGGCAATGATTCAGGGCTATGCCGCCGGCTACAACCACTACCTCGAAACCACCGGCGTCGATAATTTGCCGGGCCCTTGCCGCGGCCAGGCTTGGGTCAAGCCGATCGACGAGCTCGACCTGATCGCTTACTACATGTCTCTTGGGCAAGTTGCGAGCAGCACCCAGCTGCTCGACTTTATCGCCACGGCTGTCCCACCGGGCAGCCCCGATGCGGTCCCCGGCCCGGCGTTTTCCACCCTCGACCTTCGCAAAAACGGGGTGGGCTCCAACGGCTGGGCGATCGGCAAGACCAAGTCGGCAACCGGCCGTGGGATGGTGTTGGCCAATCCCCACTTTCCCTGGGTGGGCGAGCTACGCCTGTGGGAGTCACACGTGACAATTCCCGACAAGGCCAACCTCTACGGTGTTTCGCTGATGGGCGTGCCCGGGGTCAACATCGGCTTCAACGAACATGTCGCCTGGACCCACACGTTCTCGATCGCCCAGCGGTTTGCCATCTACACGCTCGACCTCGTCCCCGGCGACCCGACCAGTTATTTCTACGACGGCGAGCCCCGCAAAATGACGTCGCAGGCGTTTACGATCGACGTCAAACAACCCGATGGTTCGACCGCGCCGTATACCCAAACAATCTGGTACAGCCACTACGGCCCGATCATCAATGCCCTCGGATTTGGTTGGAGCAACAACTTGGCGGTGACCTACCGCGATGCCAACCTGACCAACTTTGACCTGATCGAGCAGTTTGTCGGCATGGGCATGGCCTCGAGCCTGCAGGAGTTCCAAAACGTCTTTAGCGAGGTCAAGGGCATGCCCTGGGCCCATACGATGGCGGCCGACGCCGAGGGCAACGCCTGGTATATCGATGCCGCGGCCACCCCCAACCTGACCAAAGAGGCACAGGACGGATGGATCGCGTCACTCGACGACGCCGGGCTCCCACGCCTGATTTGGGACGAGGCCGGGATTATGGTGCTCAACGGCAGCGACTCAAAAAATGAGTGGGTCAACGCCGAGGGGGCCCGCGAACCGGGACTTATCCCGCCAAGTGGCGCGCCCCAACTGCTGCGCGACGACTACGTGTTTAACGCCAACGACAGCCACTGGTTGGCCAACCCGGCCGCGCCGCTCGAGGGCTTTAGCCCGGCCCAGGGCATGGAGCGGGTACCCCAGAGCATGCGCACCCGCAGCAATATCGCCATCCTCGCGGGCACGGGCCCGGGCTCGGCCGCCGGCGATGATGGTGTATTTACAATCAAAGAGCTCCAGGATGCCCTGTTTGGCAACTACGGGCTCGCCACCGACCTAGCGTTTGACCAGGTTTTGGCCCGTTGCCAGGCGACGCCGCCGTTTATGCACCAGGGTGTCCTTGTCGACCTCAGCGATGCCTGTGCCATCCTCGAAACCTGGGATCGCCAGTACAATGTCGATAGTGTAGGTGCAACGATTTGGCGGGAGTTTTTGGGGAGTTTCCCGGCCAACGACCTGACCGATCGCGGCGACCTATTTGTCACCGCGTTCGACCCCGACGACCCGTTTGGTACCCCCCACACCGTCCAACCCGCGGCCGATACCCCCGAGGCCGATCCGATCGCCCGCAACCTCGCCAGTGCGGTCCTCAACCTGCGGGCTGCCGGCGTTCCCCTCGATGCGCCGTTGGGCCAGGTGCAATACACCAAACGCGGCGACGCCCTGATCCCAATTCACGGTGGGGGCAGCAGCGACGGTCTGCCCAACCAGGTGTTTTACTCGATCCTCCAAACCAGCCTCGACCCCAACCCGAGCCGCGGCGAAGTGATCAACCCGACCACCGACCTCACCACCAGCGGCTATGTCATCAACTACGGCGCCAGCTTTGTGATGACCATGGCCTATACCGACGACGGGCCCGAGGCCGAGGCGCTGCTGACCTACGGCCAATCCGACGACCCGAACTCGCCGCATTTCCTCGACCAGTTCTTTGCATTTGCAAACGAACAGTGGCGGCCGATCCTGTTTGACCCCGAGGATATCGCTGCCGACCCCAACCTCGTCGAAACCGTGGTCGAGGGCGGGTAACCGCGATCCTCACCAAATCTCACAACGCCTGGGCTTTAATTTGTAATTACATACAAATGGGAAGCGCCCTCGCAGGCCTCGCCATGGCCTAGGCTAGGACTTCCCAGGTTCGTCGCCTAGGCCCCCGGCCACCCGGGTTGCCTCTTGGATCGTACGGGCGAGCACCGAACGGATCCGGCCGTCTTCCATGGTCAACAGCCCGGCGATCGTGCAACCAGCAGGTGTGGTGACTTGGTCCTTGAGCGCCGCCGGGTGAAACCCGGTGTCGAGCACCATGCGGGCGGCCCCTTCACACACGCGGGCGGCCAACCGCAGGGCGACGTCCCGCGGGAGTCCCATCATCACGCCACCGTCGGCGAGGGCCTCGACCACCACATAGACAAACGCCGGCCCACTGCCGTTGAGCCCGGTGACGGCATCCATGTGTTTTTCTTCGAGCTCGAGGACATCGCCCACCGCCCGAAAAATCGCTTCGGCGAGTTCGACCTGGGTATCGGCCACCCCCTCGCCACGGGCGAGCACCGTCATGCCGGCACGGATCAAGCACGGGGTGTTGGGCATCGCCCGAATCAAGTCGGCCTTTGGCAAGTAGGTCGCTAGCTGGGGTATCGACACCCCGGCGGCGACGCTGACAACCAACTTACCGGCACAGGCGCTAGCGATCTGGGGATCGCTGACGATCTTGGTGAGGCGCTGGGGCTTGAGCGTCAGCACCACGACATCTGCGGCGCGACAGGCCGCGAGGTTGTCGGTGGTCGCGGAAATACCGAAGTCGTCCTGGAGGTTGTGGGCCTCACCGGTGCGCCGGGTGGTGGCGACGATGTGGTCGGGACCAAACGTGCCGGCCCGCAGCAAGCCTCCGACGATGGCCTTGCCCATGGTCCCGCAACCGATCACAGCCAACTTCTTCGCCGCATCCATAGCCGGCGCTTACCACAAAAAAGCGGCTTCAGACCACGTGAACAGCCCAAAACATCGCCTCCGGCCACATCCTCCGTGTCTGACGCGGCGACAACCCTGTGGGTTGTGCACAGCCCGCGAGCGACGTGGCATTTCTCGCGTAGCCCCAAACTGCGCGCGTGGTATATGCTCCGCGCCCATGTCCCGCCTCCTCACCCTCACAGCGCTCGCGGCCCTCGCCCTGATGCCGGCGACCGGTTGTAAGTCGAAAATTGGGAGTGCGTGCCTCAAGAGCATTGATTGCAGTTTGCAGGGCGAGCGCACCTGCGACCTGTCCCACCGGGTCACCGACGAGGGCGTGGTCGAGCCCGATGGCGAGGGCGAGTGCACGATTGAGGGTTGCAGCCAGGCGACCTGCCCGTCTGAGGCCAAGTGTGTCGAGGTGTTCGCCACCGACTTTTTGAGCGTGGCCTGCGACCCCGACACCGAGGATCGCAACGGCGGCACCAACGTCTGCCGCCCCTACGAAATTTGCCTGCAGGAGGGGCTGTGCGCCGACGCCCTGACAGCCCGCACAAGCTGCCGCCGGGAGTGCTCCAAGGACAGCAATTGCCGCAACGGATATGTCTGCCGCGAGGTTGGTAGCGGTGGAGTCTATGCCGCGCCCGACCCGGAAAACCCGTCGGTACAGCTCGACTTCAAAGTCTGCATGCCAGACAACTAGCAGCGCGGGCTCGGTGTAGATGCACTAAGTCCGCGGACACCATGTTGGGCTACCAACCTCGGTGTAGATACATGGAGGCCGACACCCGACGCACCGCGCTCGGACCGATGTCGGCATACCGGGTTCACTCGACAAACACACCTGTGTAACTCGCCCCTTCGCGCCGTGAAACTAGCGAGGACCTGCGACACACGCAACGGTGGCCAAGGTTGGCACAGAACCTGCTTTGTCAGGCTCCATGCTCATACAAACACTTGCCCGTATCCTCCGGCGCCGTGGCGGCCGTACCATCGCCCTTGCCTGCACACTCGCCTCCGCCACTGCGATTCAGCCCGGACTGGCCCACGCCCATATCGGAGCCACTGTCTTCCCCGCCGTCCAGCTCACCGGCAGCCTCAACCTCAATACGGCATCCGCGACCCAACTCGAACTCCTGCCCGGGGTCGGTCCGGCGATGGCGGCACGGCTGATTGCCTACCGCACACGCCATCCGTTTAAGCAGGTCTCACAGCTGCGTCGAGTCAAAGGCATTGGCAAAAAAACCCTGGAAAAACTTCGGCCGTTTGTCGCGGTCGACGGCGAGAACACCCTGTCTCGCGTCAAGTGATCACACGATCACGCGCGGCCCCGACACTGGCCCGGGTTTGCCGGTTGCCGCATCCTGGTGACCAGCCTGACGCACCGGTGGCAACAGCTACTGTCGCCTCGAAGTTGATCGATTCACAGCGAAGACCTCCGTTGCCCAAATCCACAGCGAGACCTCCGTTGCCCAAAATCGCCGCCCGGCCCCGCTTTTGTGACTTGGCCACGACTCCCACGATCAATCACACCAACGGCGACGCCGGGTGCTAAGTTCACCCGGTGTTTCGCCCGTTGCTGCTCGCCTCAGCCCTGACACTTGTGGCCATCCCCGGATGTCGGCCGACAACGGTCAAACCTCCCTACGCCGCTTCGGCTGCGCCATCGCCCAACGAGCTACTCGCATCCGCGACACCACGATTTACCGACGTCCGGGTCCCCTCGGCCAAGGTTCGCGTGGGCCGGTCGATCGCCGGCAACTTGATGGTGTTGGCCCAACATCCCCAGCGGTTTACCGGGCAGATCCAAGTTGCCGGCAAGGAGCTCATTTCGCTGGCGTTTCACGAGCAGGGCTACACCCTGCGCTACCTCGCCGGTGAGGGGTTGCCCTCGGGGTTTTATGCCGGGCCCCCGTCCGAGTGTGCGGTTCGTGAGTTGGTCGGCGTCCCGCTCACGCCTGAAGCACTGGTTCAGTTAGTGCTGGGAGGCCTGCCGATTCCCCCCGCCGGTACGCCGCAAGTGCTCGGCCAAGGGTGGGACAAATCCAAGGGCCACGAAGTACTCACGATCCGGGTTGGGCACATCGAACAGGCCCTGCGATTTGCCTACAAAGACGGGCAGTGGTGGCCCGCCGGCGGGACCCAGTGGCAAAACATCGGCGGCACGCGAATTTGGGACTGGACCATCGAGCACACCGATTTGCAGCGCGTCGAGGGTGCCTACCTCCCCAAAAAGACAACCATTACCCGACCCCTCGGCGGTGACAAGACCCAGGTCGTGAGCATCAAGTACCGCGAAGTTCTGCCCAGCAACAAGCCCGCAACCACAGCGACCCCAAACGAACAAGCCGGCGATGACGATGGCTGGGATGACGACGGCGGTTGGGAGACCGAGGGCGACGAGGCCTGGGAAACCGAGGGCGACGAGGCCTGGGAAACCGGTGGGGACCAGGCCGGCGAAAAAGATGTTCATACAACAAAATCAGAAGCAAAGGCCAAGCCCGAACCGACCCCGCAGGTTGTCATTCCACCGCAGTTTATTCTCACCGGGGGCGACCTCCCGGCCCGGGGCGACGTGTGTGCAACTCGCCGCAGGCGGTAGGACCGTTTTCGCCGGCTAGGTGACACCGGTGGCGCAACACCGATCCGCGATTGACCGAAGTATCCGGACCTCCCGAGTACTTCGGTCCCGCGAACCTGCGTAACCTCGGTTGACCAACTTCCGAGACTGACCCCGCGCACTGCCAAATCCCGCGCTCCTTACCCATTCAACGCGACTACGCCACACAAACGATTCGCGGCGTCCTCACCCATTCAACACAACCACGCCACGAGAACGATTCGCCGGCGTAGTACCGCTAACGCCACGCCACCAAAACCCGCGCGTGACTGCTGAAGCTGTAGTCCTCCTACCGCGAACGCTGTCAAGCACCCCTCCACGGCCAAAAGAACCCGCGCGCCCATTCAACACGACCTCACGATTCGCGGTGGGCTTTTGGCCGTGGAGGGGTTCTTGACTGCTGAAGCTGTAGTCCTCCTACCGCGAACGCTGTCAAGCACCCCTCCACGGCCAAAAGAACCCGCGCGCCCATTCACGCGACCTCACGATTCGCGGTGGGCTCTTGGTCGTGGAGGGCTTCTTGACTGCTGAAGCTGTAGTCTGGAGGGCTTCTTGACTGCTGAAGCTGTGTAGTCCTCCTACCGCGAACGCTGTCAAGCACCCCTCCACGGCCAAAAGAACCCGCGCGCCCATTCACGCGACCTCGCCAAGACAACTGCTACTACCACTACTACTAGTCCCCAACCCGAGGCACCATCGCTGACAAGACAGTTGTCGCCCGAACAATCGCCGATGCATTCACCCTTGCGCCGCACCTCGACTCCGGCACAGGCGGCCGAGCAGGCGTTGCCGTAGGTCATCCCGTCGCGCCCACACACCGGGTCGTAGATACTTGCACAAACACACCCGGGGTCGAACGTGGTCTCAGACTCGCCAACTGTACCAGCCGTTGTCGAGCCGTCGCCCGTCCCCGTTGTTGTCTCACCGGCCGTTTGCGTCCCCGCGCTCGCCGACCCACTGTTGTCGGGAACACCCTGTATCGCAAACATTTGTATCAACAACTAAACCCGACGACCTAGCCGTCGGTCGGGTCTGAACTATCGGCGTCGGGGAGGTTGCGAGCGGCACGGATCGCGGCCAACGAGTTGGGGCCAAACTTCGGGCGTGGCCATTCGATTTGGTGTTTGACGATCCGGCGCTTGAGCGCATGCCTCGTGATGCCCAACAGCTGGGCCGCGGAGACGATACTGCCCGCAACAACTAGGGCTTCGATGCAGAGTTTCTTCTCGGCAACGGCCAGGTTGTAGCTGTCGAGGACGACCTGAGGTTTGCTGTTCATTGGTTGCCCATCAAACCCTGCTTTGTCGCTTGGATCAAGCGCGATCGTGTGAGGGCAGTCCGCTGTCGTCCACCTGCACCGAGCGACCCGTTTTTAGGGACAGCAACAACGATCAAACTGGCAAATTTGATCAGATGAGCGGCCCTTCCTACGGATTTCACAGATCGCCTCGAATTGCCGGCCGACCGCACGCGTGCGCACCTACGAGCAATCCCGCGAAAACACCCGAAAGCGCTCCTATGGTTATCCCTGCGCATGTTCTCGCATTCGCCACATGGGGTCTGAACGCCCCACCCAACATCAACTCGTCAACAGGTGCGACTACAAGTTTTCATATGCTCATACATCTATTTGAGTGTCTATACATTTGTTCGTGAACAACTCGATTTCGCGCAGACAAAACATGAACTTTTAGACACGCCCTTGTGGGTGCTATGTTTGCCCCATGCAACTGCGAACACGCTGGCCAAGCTGGGTGATGAGTTGGGTGATGTCTGCGACGCTCCTCGCCGCCTGCAGCGACGACGACAACCACACCGCATCGCAAGCTTCGAGTTCGCAGGCCACAACCGAAGCAACCGGGAACGAAAGCTCGACCACCGAGACCGAAACCACGACGGGCAGCGGCTCGCAAACCGAAACCTCGCCAACCACCGGCGACACCACCCAAGGGCCAACGACGGGCGAACCGACCACCACCGGCGAGCCGACAACCACAGGTGAACCCACCACCGGCGAGCCGACAACCGGTGAGCCCACCACCGAGACCTCGGACAGCGACTCGAGTACAACCGGCGACGGCGAAGCTTGTATCGACAACAACCGTGTGATTGCATTTGTCGCCAACTGGCAGGCGTGCCCGACCACCGAGCAGCTCGCCCAGTACAGCCATGTCATGATCGCGTTTGCGGTGACCTATGTGTGGGACCCCAACGGCAACGTCTGCGACCCAACCTGTACGATCGCACCGGTTCCGGGGTGTACCGGGAGCGACCTGACAACTCTTGTCAATGACCTTCATGCGGCCGGTGTGAAGGTTTTGTTGAGTTTTGGTGGCGCCGGCATGGGCGGGATTTGGGAAGGTACCTGCGGACAGATGACCAAGTGCTGGGACCACTGCATCGACAAAACCCAAAGCGTAGTCGACCAGCTGACGACCCTGGTCGACACCCACAACTTAGACGGCGTCGATATCGACTACGAATATTGCCTGCACGATGCCCCCCACCAGGATTTTCTGGCCGACCTCACAACTGGCCTGCGCACCAGCTTTGACAGCAACTTTCCCGGCCAACAAAAACTCGTGACCCATACGCCGCTCGACCACGAAGTTGCCCAGGGCGAGCCCTACTACGACATTGTTAAAAACGTTGCAGGTTCAATCGATCTGTTGATGCCGCAGTACTACAACGGTGGCTATTCGCCATTTGACCAGGCGGGCTTGGATGTGATCCACCAAAACTACGACGACCTGGTCCACGATGTGTTTGACGGCGATGCCTCGAAGGTTGTGTTTGGCTATTGCATCGAGCCCGGGTGTAACCCAACGGCGACCCAACCCGAGGCCCTAGGCGTGACCCAGCAGTTTGCCGATTGGTATCCAAATAACGGCGGCGTGTTCTTTTGGGCCCATCCCAACGACCAGGGTGCATGGTTTAGCCAGCCGTTTCGCCAATACTACGACGAGAACTTTTGCCCGTAGCTCGGGCTTTTCGATCGCCAGATATTATTGCATGCACATTGAATTTTCAAAGCCGACCTGCGAAGGCCGGCTTTGTTGCGGGCGGGTGGCCAGCTAGTGGACGAGCGAGAGGTAGAGGTAAACGACCGGGGCGACAAACAGCAGGCCGTCGATTCGGTCGAGCATGCCTCCGTGCCCGGGTAGCAAGTTACCCGAGTCCTTGACCCCGTAGCCGCGCTTGCACATCGACTCGACAAGGTCGCCGATTTGCCCGGCTGCCGAACCTAAAATCCCAAGCGGAATTGCGTGGGCGAGTGGAAGGTCGGGCAACAGCCACAGGCTGCCAAAACCGCAGGTCGACAGCACGCCGCCAACCAATCCACCAACGCTGCCCTCCCAGGTTTTTTTGGGGCTGACCTCGGGGTAGAGCTTGTGCTTGCCCCACGCGCGGCCAAAGAAGTAGGCGACGGTGTCCGAGCCAAATGCGATTCCGAGGGTGACAAACAGCCAGGCCGCGCCGGTGGTCTCGAGCTGGTCGGCTTTGATCAGTGGCCACAACGACGCCAGCAACGGGACGTAGAGAAGGCTGCCGAGGCTGACCGAAAAGTGACGGGCGGCGCGTTCGAGGGCGTGTTTGCGAAACAAGACCGTCGTGCCGATCGCCAGTGTGGCGGCCAGTAACATGGGCAAGAGCACGGTACTCGGGCCATAGGCGGTCGAGAGCAACACCAGGGCAATGCCGCTGGCAATCACGACAAACCGCAAACTGATGGCACGGTCGCTGCGCGACACCGGCAGCGCCATCCGCAAAAACTCATCGTGGGCCAGGGCCTGGGTGAGCCCCGCCAACCCGAGAATGCTCCAAGCTGTCGGGTCGACAAACAGCGAAACTACGAGGATGGGAACTAACACCGCGGCTGTGGCCAGCCGCTGACTGAGGTTACTCATCGGGCGGGAGCCTCACTTACCGCTGCAGTCGGAGTATTTGTATGCACATGTTGTACCTGGCCGGAGGTCCGGCCAAACCGTCGCTCGCGCGAGGCGTAATCTAAAAGCGCGTCGAGCAGGTGGCGACGCTCAAACTCCGGCCACATCACCTCGGTGAAAAACAACTCGGCGTAGGCGGCTTCCCACAAAAAGAAGTTGGAGATCCGGTGCTCACCCGATGTGCGAATGAGGAGGTCGAGCGGCGGCAACAACCGGCTGGAGTCGAGATGGGCTTCGATGGTTTCCGGCCGGATCGACTCGGGGTCGAGCGTGCCGGCGGCCACCCGGTGGGCGAGCTGGCGAACGGCGTCGGTGATCATTTCGCGGCCGCCGTAGCTGAGCGCGAGACACAGGGTCATCGACCGGTTGTCGCGCGAGGCTTCCATCAGCTCAGTCATTGGCTCGAGCACGTAGTCGGGCAACCGATCGGTCTCGCCAACGGTGATCAGGCGAATGTCGTTGTCGAGGATTTCGGCCCGCTCCTCAACGAGGTAGCGGCGCAGCAGCTGCATGAGGTGAAAGACCTCCTGCGGCGGCCGGTCCCAATTTTGGGCGGAAAAAGCAAACAGCGTCAGGGCATCGATCCCGAGTTCACGGGCCGCCCGCACAACCGTGCGCACCGAGTCAGCACCCCGCTCATGACCGCGATCGCGCGGGAGTCCATGACCCTGTGCCCAACGGCCGTTGCCGTCCATAATGATGCCAACGTGGCTTGGAAGCCTGCTGGGAATCAGGGTCACCTCGCTCATGTGAAAGCGGAGTACCACGCTCAAAGCCAGCCGCCAAGCAGGCCTGAGAGGCGAAATTGTGGCTTTTTCTTGCAGTTTCCTCGCAACCGCTGTGGTCGCCTCACGCGGCGCGGCGGTGACCTCGAAATTTGCCCCGACGGTGACTTTAGAGAGGTTGGTTCGCCGGGTGTCGAGCGACTGCACCACGGTCGGTCTACCGCCGAACTTTTGCCGGAACTTCTGGGTGGTACGGACCACTGCAATCGACCGGCTGCTCGCACAACTCATGCGGTTGCGCGTGATGGATGTCGAGCGGGAAGCCGGAGATCTTCTCAACTCCGATGTTCTCGCGACACAGACGGGTGTGGGTACAAAGGACGTGGCCACGCTCGAGCCCAATCGCATAGCAGCCCGTCTCGATGGTCTCGATTCGAAGTTCCGGACGCGTCATCTCAATTCGTACCGAGCGCAATTTCGGACCTGGGAACAGCCAATATCCCTTTGGTCGGGGTGGCACAAACAATCGGCCCGACGGTTGCGATGCCTCAATCGGACCCAGCAACACGACCCTTCCCTTCGCGGGCCGGGCCCATGGCCACGAATCGGGAGCTGCGAGCCAACAGTAGAGCATAAACCCGCAGTCGTGTATCTGAGCCGGTTTGGCGGCCGTCGCCTTCCCCAAAACCCCTCGCTCGTCGACTGCGACATAGGTCTGACCAGCGACCGGGTGAGCCGGCCAAATTCGGTCGCGCTCGAATGCGAGGGCATCGCCACCAACCTCGCCACCAAAGCCGAGCAATGTCGTCCCCGGTGTCGCCAGCAGGGAAAACACACCAAACGAGGTCGGCGGCAACTCGCGAGCCGCGAACGCTTCATCCTCGACAACCCACGATGCGTCCGGCTGCATCCCGGGCTCAAGTGGACCGCGCAGTTGCCAGTTGTAGTCACGGGGCTCGGGACGCCAAGTATCTTCTTGGCGGTACTCCGCCCACAAATAGCCACATTCGAGGCAGTCGTCGAACCCCGGCGGACAACGGCGGTCAGTGACATCGAGCACCGCTCGCCCGGCCGTTGATACTGCAACGACCTGCTGGCCGGGTTGCAGCCCTGGGACTTTGCCGATCAACAGCCCACGATCGTGGGGAAATTTTGCGTCGAGGACCTCTTGAGACTCACGCTCGACATGCACGTAGGTCTGATAGTCGAGTTGTTGGGCGATCTTTGGTGTTGGCGGCTCGGGTGGCAGCGGTTTTGGGACGATGCGAGGCGCGGGATCGGCTCGCACAACTTTTTGCGCGGGGTGGCAGGCGCACAAACCGGCAAAGATCCCAACGCCCCAGACCAATCGCACCTTCGCCGTCGAGCACACCCGCCAACCAAACGGACAAACTAACCCGGCGGTGTGGCCTGACCTGACAACCCGCGAGCGTTGTCAGACACACACATCCGCGCGCTATCACGGTGAAACGCCCGCTACCGGCCCGTGTGTCCAACGGGTCCCTGCCAACCCCAATCCTCTGACCTGTCAAACGGTTGCCGCCCCTCACCTGTGGGGCATAAAATACGACACTCCCCATGAGCTATTCCGAAACAGTGGAATCTTACATGCGGCGGATGGACCTCGCCCACGAGCAACTCAACGAGAGCACGTGGGTCGTCTCCCCCGAAAATGTCCGCCTCTCGCAGATCGTCGTCAAAATTGATGACCCGATCGTTTTGTTTACCAGCCCGGTGTTTGAGTTGTCGGATCAACTCGCAGATCGCGAAGGTCTGTTTCGCCGCCTGCTCGAGCTCAACGAAGACCTCCTCCACTGTGCCTATGGCCTGCAGGGCAAACAGCTACTGATGTCCGGGGCGGCCCAGGTCGAGACGCTGGACTTCAACGAGTTTCAGGCCATGATTGATGATATGTCGATGGGGTTCGACCGCCACCTCGACGATCTCGCAAAGTGGCGCCCTGCCAAGGCCGAGGAGGCGAGCTGACCGATGGGACTTTTTTCACGTATAGGCACTTTGTTCCGCTCGAACATCAATGAGCTGATCAACAAGGCCGAAGATCCAGAAAAAATGCTCAACCAGGTGCTGGTTGACATGAAGCAACAACTGGTCGAGGCCAAAAAACAAGTTGCAGTTGCAATCGCCGACGAAAAACGGCTCAAAAAGCAATACGAGCAGGAAGCTCGCAAGGCTGCCGACTGGGAGAAAAAGGCGATGTTGGCCGTGCGTGCCGGCGACGACACCCTCGCCCGTGCAGCCCTGCAGCGAAAAGCCAGCCACGACGAGATCGCCGGTCAGCTCAAGAGCCAGTGGGAGGCCCAACTCGACTCGGTTAGCAAGCTCAAGGAGGCCCTGCGTGGCCTCGACAGCAAGATCGCCGAGGCCAAGCGCAAGCGCAATCTGCTGGTCTCGCGGCAAAAACGGGCCGAGGCCCAGCGGACCATCAACGAGACCCTGGCCGGCATCAACAATACCAGTGCATTTACAACCTTTGAGCGGATGGCCGACCGTGTCACCCAGCTCGAGGCCGAGGCCGAGGCCAGTTCGGAGATGGGCATGGCCCTCGAAGACACCAGCCTAGAGTCGCAGTTTAAGGCACTCGAAGCCGGTAGCGGGGTCGACGATGAGCTCGCGGCCCTCAAATCGAAAATGGCCCTCAAGGCCGCCGCTGCCGAGCAAAAGCAACTCGGGAGCGACCCGGCCGCGGCAGCTCCCCCACCCACGCCGCCAGCCGCCGAAGAAGTCTCCGAAGAAGACCTCGCCGCGGCTCAAATCGACAACCAGCTCGAAGAGCTCAAGCGCAAGCTCTCGGCCGACTAGCCGCGAGCACAACACACACCAAAAGAAGCGGGCATTCACTGCCTGCTTTTTTCGTTTGTGGCCCGAGATTGGCAAGCGCTGATGTGTGTACACGGAATCTGTCACGGGTTGCAGCTGCCAGCTTTCACGCGACCCCACAACCGTGTTACCCCACCCATCGAGCATGGCGTTTTTGCGATCACTTTTGCGCGAGCCCGTCGTTCATTTTTTTGTGGTCGCCGGCGGGCTGTTTGCCGCCTATCAAACCTTCGCGGCCCCGCAAAAACCGGTGGACACACACATTACGGTGAGTGCGACCGCTGTCGCGCAACTGCGTGGCGACCTCGTCACCCGGCTCGGCCGCGACCCGACGGCCGATGAACTCTCGCAATCGATCGACCGCGTGATCACCCGCGAAGTTTTGTTTCGCGAGGCCCGTGCACTCGACCTCGGCCGCGACGACCCGGTGGTCCGCAAGCGCCTGATCCAAAAAATGGAGTATGTGCTCGAAGACGTGGCTGGCCTCACCCCGCCAACGCCCGAGCAGGTCCTCACCTATTACCAAACCCACGCCGAGCGCTACCGCCAGCCCCCGCGCACGGCCCTGACCCATGTGTTTGTCGCCTCGGCCCGGCACCCCGACCCGCAGGCGGTTGCAGACTCGTTGTATCAACAACTACAGCGTGCCCCGGAGACCGACCCGGCAACCCTCGGCGACCCATTTACCCACGGCCACCAGTTTGGCCCGCGCAGCCAAGCCAACCTCGCAGGCATGTTTGGCGAAGACCTGGCCGCGGGTGTTCAGCAACAGGCGATCGGCCACTGGCAACAGCATCGCTCGCCCTACGGCCTGCACCTGGTGCGGGTCGATGCCCGACGCCCCGGCGACATCCCGCCGTTGGCCACCGTGCGCGCCCAGGTCGTCGGCGATTGGACCCGCGAGCAGCGGCAACTCATCCATGCGCAGTCCCTGGCGCAGCTACGGGCCAACTACACCACCAAGGTCGAAGATGTTGCCGGCCCAGCACCGGCTGGGGAGCGCCCGTGAGGCGACCTCGCCCGCTGGCAGGCGTGGCCGCGCGAGCTGTCCACAGGCGTTGGCCGGTTGCCCGATCCATATGCCCTGCACTTGTCGTATTCGTTGCATCAGCAATTTTTTTGCGCAGTCCACCGGCCCAAGCCCACGAGTTTCGCGCGCTCGCTGCCAGCATCGTTGAAGTGCAGGACACCGGTAAAGCTGCGACCTACCGGGCGACGGTGCACAACCCCAACTCCCAGCCGATCTTCCGCGACCCTGCGCGCACGCTCGCCAACATCGGACTTGCCCTGCCGCCAACCTGTCAGCCACAGGGTCCGCGGGCACATCCGGGGCCCCAAACCTGGTCGCAAACGTTTGTCTGTAGCGAGCCACTCACGGGCCCGGTCGGGCTGACAGGGCTCGACCTCAGTCTCGTCGACGCAGTCTTGCAGCTACAACTACCGGCGGCTCCCAAATCGGTTGTGTTGACGGCCGCAAGCCCAACCGTTGCCCTCGGTGCTGGTGACGAGCTTCGACTCTCGGCCATGAGCTACGTCCGCATTGGGGTGGAGCACATCTTTGCCGGCCTCGACCACCTCGCATTTGTCCTCGGGCTTGTGTGGTTGTTGCTCGCCGATGCGACCGCGCGGAGCATTGGCGGGCGACGATTTGTCCGCCGACTCGTGGCCGCGGTCACAGCCTTTACCCTGGGCCACAGCCTGTCGCTGGTGGCTGTGACGGCACTCGGCGTACACCCTGCCGCACCGCCAATCGAGACCCTGATCGCGCTGTCGGTGGTGATCCTCGCCCGCGAACTTTGCCGCCCCTCGGGTGCCGAGCCGACCCTATCGACCTCCCAGCCGTGGCTTGTCGCCTGTGGATTTGGCCTGCTGCACGGCTGTGGATTTGCCGGAGCACTCGCGGAGATTGGCCTGCCGAGCGATGGTTTTTTGCTCGCACTCGCGGCCTTCAACCTGGGTGTCGAGGCTGGGCAACTGTGTGTTGTGGCGGCCTTGCTGGCGCTTTTGTGGCCGATCTCCAAAGCTTGGGGTCGCGGGCAAAACTGGCAAAGATTGAAGGTGACGGGCGGCTACGTGCTAGGTATCGTCGCAGCAACCTGGACCCTCGACCGCGCGCTCGCCTGTTTTTTCCCGTCATGACTCGTTTCACATACACACTTGTCCTGGCGCCACCCATCGCTGTGGTGGCCGGGCTGACCGGGTGCAACGACACCGCGCCGGCACCCGAGCCGTGGATCGATGCGCGCGAGCCCTGTGCCGACCACAACCCGCTGCGCAACGTCTACTTTGGCGATCTACATGTTCATACATCCAACTCGTTTGACGCCGCCATCAACGACGTGCGCAACGGCCCCGAGGATGCCTACCGATTTGCCAAAGGCGAGGCCCTCACCCTGCCGCCACTGTCCGAGGATGGCGTGGGCACGCAAACAGTCCAGCTCGACCGCCCGCTCGACTTTGCCGCGGTCACCGACCACGCCGAGTACCTCGCCGAAGTCCATGTATGCACAACTCCCGGGACCGAGGCCTACGACTCGGGCCTGTGCCAGGACCTGCGGGCCGGTGCCGACGAGGCCCTGGTGCGGTTTGGCGTGGGCCTGTCGCGCAGCGAGCCGGAGCGGTTTGCCGAAATTTGCGGTGCCAGTGGGATCGACTGCCTAGCCCTCGCCGGCGAGGTTTGGTCGCGCCATATCGCCGCCGCCGAGGCGGCCTACGACCGCAGCGACGCCTGCGAGTTTACGGCCTTTATCGGCTACGAGTGGTCGGCCGCCCGCCAACTTTCCAACCTCCACCGCAACGTCATCTTTCGCTCGAGCCAGGTCCCGGCGATCCCCATCAGCCACTACGAAGAGCCCGAGGCACCTGGCCTTTGGGAAAGGCTTCGCAACGACTGCATCGACGAGCTCAAGGGCTGCGATGTGTTGTCGATCCCCCACAACTCCAACTGGAGTAATGGCAAGCTGTTTAACCCGCAATACACCGACAGCCCCGAGGATGCCGCGGCCGCCCAGCTGCAGGCCCGCATGGAACCGCTGATGGAGGTGTTTCAACACAAGGGTGACTCCGAGTGCCAAAACGGGGTCTCGGGGATCATGGGTGCGCCCGACGAGTTTTGTAGTTTTGAAAAGCTGCGCACCGGGGCGTTCGAAGATTGTGGGGATGGTGTCGGCGGCCAGGGGATGGTCAACGGCGGGTGCGTCAGCCGGCGGGACTTTGTCCGTGGGGCCCTGTTGCGAGGCATCCAGCAGGCCGAGGAAGTTGGGATCAACCCGCTCAAGCTCGGGATCATGGCCAGCACCGACACCCATAACGGCACCCCCGGAATGGTCAGCGAGTCCGCCTATCCCGGGCATTTTGGCCGCCGCGAACAGGACGCGACGGCACGCCTGACCGGGGCAGTGCCGGCCGGTCCGCGCAATAGTCCCGGCGGGCTGATTGCTGTGTGGGCCGAGGAAAACTCGCGCGAGGCCCTGTTTGACGCCATGAAACGCCGCGAGGTCTACGGCACCAGCGGCCCGCGCATGGCGGTGCGGATGTTCGCCGGGTGGGGTTTTGCCGACGACCTGTGCGACGACCCCAAGATGCTCGAGAAGGCCTACTCTGGAGGTGTGCCCATGGGTAGTGACATGCACGCGGCGCCACCCGAGGCCGGGGCGCCCAAATTACTTGTATCGGCACTCAAAGATCCGGGCGCAAGTGGCCAGCCGGGCACCCCCCTGCAACGGCTCCAAATCGTCAAGGGCTGGCTCGACGAGTCCGGCCAGCGCCACCTCGAAGTGTTTGATGTCGCCGGCGAGGATACGGGCGCGAGCGTCGACACCGAGACCTGCACGCCCGAAGGCCCGGGTTTTGACAGCCTGTGTGCGGTCTGGAGCGATCCCAACTTCGACCCCGACGAGTCGGCATTTTACTATGCAAGGGTGTTGGAAAACCCGGTCTGCCGCTGGTCGACCCGCGACTGCAACTCGCTGCCCGAAGACGATCGCCCGGCCGCGTGTGACGACCCAGATGTCCCAAAGACCATTCAAGAACGGGCGTGGACCAGTCCGATTTGGTATGAGAACGCTGGTGCGTAGCTAGCCTGCGGGCGAGGCGAGGGGCCCTACTGCCGCTTGCGGGCAACGAGTTTGAGAGATGCCCCGCGCGAAACCCCGATTGTGATCGCGGTCCCTGCCCGCACCCGGGCAAGCGAACCATAGCGATAGAGGTTGTCACCGGTCACATCTTGGCCATCGACACTGACGATCACATCGCCGACCTTGAGTCCGGCGGCAGCTGCCGGCCCACCCGGGGTGACGACCGCGACCTCGAGCGAGCGGGTTGCCCACTCTTCGCCCTCCTTGAGTTGACGCAGTTGGTAGCCCAAGTCCCCCGGTGTTTCGTCCCGATCGAGACGCCGTTTGAATACCTCGATCGGCGCCAGCTCATGCTCGGCGGCATCGGCCGGAATCTCGCGGCGAAGGGTCGTCCACGCATAGTCCGACCCCCCGAGAAAGCTCTTGGGCATCAACGAAACCTGAACCGTCCCAGAAGGTGCATTGGCAACTTTAAAGCGACCATTCTCATCGCTGATCTCACTGCGTTCCTCGCTAGTAGACATGCCAAAACGCCCCCCTGACTTGGGGACGATGCGAACCCACAATCCGGCTACGGGCTCGCCCGAGTCGGCATCGACGACGGTCCCACGAACCGTCACGGTTGCCTGCATGTCGAGGTTTAGGCCGGTATACTCCTCGCCGTCTTCGAGCTCGACTTGCCCGGTCGCAGTCCCCTTGCCGGCACTTGCCGTCACCTCGTAGTGGCCACCGGGCAGCTGTTCAAATGTAAATACACCGTCTGTGCGAAAAAAACTGTCACGGCGCGAGATGCCGGCCTTGCGGTCGCGCAGCGAGACTTCAAAATTTTCAGGTGCCGGACCGCCCGCGAGCGTGACTTGGCCGCGCAACACCCCGGTGTCGCTAATCACGACCTCACAGGCAGCGCCTGTGTGACAGCCCTCGGCGAGGCCCTCGCCCCCGCCCTTGCGATTGGCCCGAACGACATAGGTTCCTTCGGTCAGGTCCGGGAGTTCGAATGTTCCATCGGTATCGGTCAGCACCGGCTGCTGGCCCCACTGACCCCAGCGAACCTGCCGGCGATTGCTCGCCGCGGTCGCGGCTGCGCTGTCGCTTGTCCGGGTTGCCGAAATAAATGCATCTGCAACCGGCCCGCCAGAGCCATCGATCACTCGACCGCGAATACTGGCCCCGCGGGCTTCGACTTCTAGCGTGACCTGCGTGACCTCGTCGGCCTCGACATCGAGTGGCTCGCCCTGGACATCGTCGTCGGTGGTCCCGGGTTTTCGCAGGGTCGAAGTCCATCCGCGACTGGCGGTGATTCGGTACTTGCCCGGAGGGATATGCTCGAGCAAAAACGTGCCGTCGTCGGCCGACATACCCGAGGTTCCGCCGCCCCAAACGTATTTAGCCTCCCGGCTGGCGAGTTCGACGTTGACGTTGGCCACCGGCTCGCCGCGCTCGTCGACGACCTGCCCGCGCACGCTCCCCTCCCCAGGCAATTCAATGCGGACATCGTCGACATCGGTGTCGACCAGCTCGACTTTCGGTTTGTCGACCGGCGAGGGTCGAATCCCAAACGATCGCAACTCATAGGTCCCGGCCGAAAGCCCGCCAACTTCAAACGAACCGTCGTCGCGGGTTTGCATGCCAAACGAAAAACTCGGGCTCTTGGCCCGTGGGTCGGCATCGCTGCTGACCAACGAAGCGATCACCGTTTGACCTTCGACCGTCTGCCCCATTGCATCTACAACTATGCCGCGAATCGCCAACCCGGGGGCAACCTCCCAGGTCTGTGGCTCGACCGTTTCGCCAACCTCAAGGGCGGGGTAGTGCTCCTCGGGCACGTAGTTTTCACAGGTGACATCGACCTGGTAGGTCCCCGGCAACACCCCCTCGATTCGAACCTCGCCGCCGCGTTGGGTCTGCCCGGCAAAATTGCGGGAGAGCTCAGGAGCCCGCAGTGAAACACGACCGTCGAGGCAGGTCTTCTCGCTGTCCGCAACCACAATTGTCCCCTCGACAACTGTCGCCGGGTGGGCCTTGATGGTCACCGGCTCAGATGTTTCGCCCAACCCCAAGTGGACTGTTTGCGCGGCCTTGCCAAAGGCTGTGTTGCTGCGGGCGATCGGCTGGTATCCCCCGGGTTCGAGCCCATCGATGCGAAAACTACCATCCTCGCGGGTGATCGCCTGCGGGCCATCGGCAACCCCGTAGAACACAAAACTATCTGTATAGACATTGATGTCGGCCAGCCCGGCCCCGGTCTCGGCATCGACGACCTTGCCAACGAGGATCGACTCGGGGGTGAGGAGTACCTCAAAAAAATGGCCGGGCGCGGCCCCACGTGCCGCCCCACTTGCGTACCCCTCGGCGGCGGCACGAATCCGGGTTTCGCCCGGCTCGACCCACAGCTGAAACTTTCCCTCGCTATCCGACTCGGCAAAGGCGTTGTCGACGGATACCTGTGCGCCCTCAATTTCACCGCCACTGATGTCACGGACCACGCCGTTGACCTCGACACCACCGTCTTTGAGGACGATGTCGATGTTGCCAATATCTGCCCCAGGGGTCAGCTCAACACGATTTTCACGGGGTCCGCGTTGGGGTTTACGATAGGCTGCGGGAATATGGCCGGGCGCACTGGCGACAACACTGGCATCGACCGGCAACAACCCTTCAATCCGATAGCCGCCGTCGCCTCGACTTGTCACACAGGTCAGATTTTTGAGCGGTCGCTGGACCAGTAGCGGAGATTTTAGGTGTACACACACGTTTGCCCCGCCAAGCGGGCGCCCATCCGCCGAGGTAATGGTGCCGTGGATGGCGGCCTTGCGCGCGTGCAACAGTTGCTGGCGAAGCCCGGTTATCGTCTCGTCGCCGCCATTGTTGCCAGTGAGCATGCGCCGCCTGGGCATCTCGGTGGCGGCCGGCTGTCCGTCGTCCGCACTGCCATCGCGTGGCTCTCCGGCAAACCACAGCCAACTCAAAACACCGACCACCGCCACGATTCCAAGGAGCCAAAGTCGAGATGTCGGTTGTTCCTGTGCTGTCATGGGTCGCCACCAACACGCGAAGTTCGGCAGAGTTTAGCAGCCGGTGTAGACCGCCGGCGAGCTGTGTTTTGCCACGGCTGGAAACCGGCTAGTCTGCCATCTCAAGCAGGGCTTCGACATATTTATCGGCCAGCTGAACCGTGGGTAATTGCGCATACAACCGACTGATATTGTGCGTATTGTCGGCGTTGAACGGCCGCTTGGGAATGTCGGCAATGTAGCTGCGCCGGCGGATAAACCCTTCGTCGAGCGCGATCCCAAGCCGACCGGGGCAGGTACACGGGTTGTGGCGATCGAGGTGGGAACAACGCGGTGCCAGGTAGTCGTCGAGGTATTGGTCGGCACGCAACAGGCGGAGCTTGAGGGCCTTGTCGGTAATTCCCAGGGATGCTGCAACCTGTTCTTCAGACCACCCAACAATTCGGGTGACAACAAACGCCACCCGCAGGGCTGTCGGCAAACAGTTGAGGGCAGCCGTCAGGCAGCTGCGCTTGAGTTCCCACAACAGCACGTGGTCGTGGGCGACCGGGCGGGTGAGTTCGGAACGCAGGAGATTGTCGAGGGCGACAAATGCCGCCTCGGTTTTGCGTTTGGTTTGGCGACCGGAGATCCCCCGCACCATCTCGGTGATCAACTGATCGCCCGGTTTGGCCGCATGAAAGACACGCCTGGTCGCTTCGGGATCGTCGAGCAGGGTCTTGCACAACCGCACGAGCTGCTTGCGTGCCTCGGTCCGCGAGCCGCGAATAAAATAGGCGATCCCAAAAAGGTTGTGCACCTCTGCACGAAGCAACTGGCTCAGGGCGGTTTTCGTTTGGGGCGGGCAGGTCATGCGCAGGTGTGCCGACATATCATATCGCGGCGATAGATGTATGGACAGTTTACAAGGCGCGCGTCGCTGCCCCACGCCCCTAAACTCGATTCGCTAGCTTCGGTTTAGATGCGCATGCAATTTTGTGCCCCATCAGTCACGTCGAAAGTCTGCGATTCGTCGAACAAGTGCATCCCAAAACTTCGCCTGCATCGTCGCATCCCCGGTCAGGCCCGCGAGACGATTGACCTCCTGCATGCCCGTTGGACTGGTGACATTGATCTCCGAGAGGTAGTCGCCAAGGATGTCGAGGCCGACAAACATCTGCCCCCGGGCGGCGAGATAAGGACCCACTTCGGCACAAATTTCGCGTTCGCGCGGGGTCAACTCGGTCGCCGCAGGGCGACCACCCACGTGAAAGTTGTTGCGCAATTCACCGGCCGCAGGCACCCGAAGGACGGCACCAACCGGTTCGCCCTCGACCAATAGGATGCGTTTATCGCCGCGGCTCGCCTCCGGAACAAAGGCCTGAACAATGGTCCAACGCTGGCCTTCATCGGTTGCCAGCTCGATCAATGTGTTGAGATTGGCGTCGCCCCGGCGGGCGATCAACACCCCGCGACCACCGTGGCCGTCGACGGGTTTGAGAATCATTTGCCCGCCGAGTTCATCGAGCACCTGCAAAATGTCTTCGCGCCGACGCAGCATCAGGGTCCGCGGGGTCCATTGCGGGAATGCCAAAATCGCGAGCTTTTCATTGAGGTCGCGCAGACCCTGGGGATTGTTGATGACCACACAGGACCGCGCCGCGCGATCGAGCCACCAGGTCGCCACCAGGAACGCGTCGTCGACTGGGGGATCTTTGCGCATAACAATCGCGCAAAAATCGGCAGCGGTACACGGTTCTCGCGCGCTCGTGGCAATACAAAGAGGTGGTCCTTCAGACCTGTCTTTTAAGCCTAGTTTACGGGCGTTCACGCGTGCTGTCGGACCGTCGAGCGAAAGGTCGCCCAGCAGCGCGATCCATGGCTGATACCCGCGCCGAATCGCTTCGGTGATCATGACATACGAACTGTCGCCAACCGGGTTCATGATCTCCAATGGATCGAGTACAAATAGGATATTGCCCAGGGGATGGTTTGACCCCGAAGCAACCTTTTGTGGTCCGGCACCTGCAGCCATTGGTTGCGAGGTTCGCATGCCACGCGTGCGAGTCGACGCCAGATCTGAGTGAGACGACCGACACATTTCGACACCCGCTTTTTGCGCATATCTGGGGGACCTCCCCTGACCCCGATTTACGCCCATAGGGGGTGTTTCGCGCCGATCGACAAAAACTTGGCCAGCGAACACCTACATTGACATACTAGTAGGCCACATGGTCAACCCCGACCGAAATCCGCGTTCAAGACCTATGTCTTCGCCACATCTGCAGTTACTGCCAGCGCCGACCTGGTTACATGTTCAGCGTATTCCGCTGATTCGACGCGAGGTCGTCGAGTCGCTTTCGGCCAGTGCACTCGAGCTCCTGTGGAGCCGTGCCGAAGTCGTTGTCGAAGGCGATGCCGAGCTCGGGGCACCAACGCCCGGGCAACGTTTTTACGCCAGCGTGATGGTGACCATCGACCTTGCGACGTGTTCGATGCATATGCGCGAACCGTCCGATGCCGCGACGGCGCTGCGCCTCGCCGAGCTGCTCGCAGCCGGTGGCGACGCGGTGCGAAAAAAGCTCCTGGAAATTGTGCGACCTGAACTTTCGCGCCTATGCGGACAATCGATCGGCCGTCACAAAATTCACCTCGACCACGACCTGCGGGCCGATGGCTCGCGAGTTCTGATCGACGGCGATGCCTGGATGTCGCTAGAATCGGCCCGGAAAACCAGTAGGAGGTGATGGGTCGTCATGCCGCAATCGCCAATCAATACCGCCAACGGTGCCGGTAGGGGCACCCCCGCGAACACCGGAACCCTGTACTCGGTCCGCGACGTCGCCCAATTGTTTGACCTGCCCGAACGCAAAATTCGCTACTGGGCGCAGACCGGGTTTATCCGCCCGTCCAAACGCATAGATGGCCCTTCAGACAGGAAGCGATTGCGCTACAGCTTTCGCGACCTCATCGCCATCAAGGTCGCCAAAGAGCTGCTCGATGCCGGGCTGTCGCTGCAACGGGTTCGTCGCAACCTCGATGCGCTCCGCCTCAAACTCCCGGATATCGATGAGCCCCTGGCGAAGTTGCGGATTCGCAGCGAACGCGAACGCGTGCTCGTTGAAGATGGCGGTGGGCAACATACGTTCGACGCGGCCACCGGGCAGTACCTGTTGGACTTTGATGTCTCCAGCCTGCAGCAACAGGCCGCCAAGGTTTTGACCCTGCCGTGGGCCAAACAAAGCGACGAAAACGACGAGCGCACGGCCTACGAATGGTTTCGCTACGCCTGCGTCCGCGAACGCGAATGGGAGGGCGTGGACCCGGAAGATCGGGCATTTTGCGATGCTCGCGACGCCTACGAAAAAGCCCTCGACCTCGATCCTGAGTTTGCCGCGGCCTATACCAACCTCGGAGCCCTACACGCGGCAGCTGGCGACTTAGATGCTGCCCGCGACTACTTTGATGAGGCGCTTCGCTGCGACGAGGAACAGCCAGAAGCACAATCGAACCTCGCCGCCCTGGCTCTTCGGTCAGGTGACTTCGACACCGCGATCGCTGGCTATCAACAGGTCCTAAGGGCCAGCCCCGATTATGCCGAGGCCCACTATGGGATCGCTCGGGCGTTGCTCGAAGTCGGGGGTAAGGGGCGAGCACTGGCCCACCTCGAACGCTTTTGCCACGCCGTCGAACGCGTGCCCGCAGACGAGCGCGACCCCTCGATCAACGCCCGCTGCGACCAGGCCAAAGCTGTGATCGCTGCGCTGCGCGAAGAACTCGGCGTCTCGGCCAGCCCGTCGTAGCGGTATGTCGCGCGACCGCTGTCTTCAGGCGATTTGTTACCACCTAGGTGTCGGCGAGCTCGACCGGCGGTTTGGCCTGGCCGCGGTCAAGACGCTCGCACAATTTCGCCAGGCGGTCGGGTTGATGGACCTGACGACCCACGCCGAACAGGTGGAATCGCTGCTCGGATTTTCCAGCCCGAAGGCCCGTACCGAGGTGCACTCGCGCAGCGGTGGTGCCTATCAACGCGAGGCTGTGGTCGAGCATTGGCGCACCTACCTGCCCAACCAACCGCAACCTCGAATCTTGTGGCTCGAGACGCGGGCCCGTGAGCCGCTGGTCGATGCGATCCGCGAGGACGACCTGCGCGCCCTTGGCAGCCAACCCCTTCGCATCGAACGGCTGGCCGATGTCGGTGGCCCGCTCGGACTACTCGAACGGCTGCACAGCTACCAACCGCAGGTGCTGTGCGTACCAAGTGTATACACACTTAAATGGATTGAGAGCCTGGTCCGTGCGCCGCTCGACCGCGTGTTCTCGCCGCTACAACTGGTACTGGCCGGTGCCGACCTACGGGTCAATGTACGCACAACGGTTCCGGTGGTCAGCGCAGGCCTGATCCATCGCGCCGGCCGATTGACTCTACCAGGTAGGGGACAACCTGCCGCCGCCATGGAGCTCGCGTCGCAAAGCACCCTGTTAGAGCTTCGTCCCCATCGCCCACTTGCCGGCATGCAGGCCGATGAAACCGTGCTGCCTGAACAGGCGATAATCGGCGAGCGCTACGAACTTGTGGTCAGCTCGGCGCTCGGGTTTTTGCGCTGCCGCACCGACTGGCATGTTCGCGTCGTCGGCTTCACTGTCACCAACACCACCCCAACGCCGCGGGTCTTACATTTGCCATCGCCACCGGAGGCTGTCCGCCTCGAAGGCCTTTCGATTCCCGGGGCGTGGTTGTCGGCGGGTGTCCGCCAGGCGTTCGCCCGCGAAGATCCGGCACTGTTGGCCGCGGTCGTCAGTCCCGACCCGGCAGCTATCGGCGAGCGACCATCGAGGCGCCGCGATCACGATCCATTTTCCGAAACCGAACTCGGTCGGCTCGAATCCCAAGCCGGCCGCCGGCACACAAGCCCCCGGGGGCTGCTCGCCCAAATCGAGGTCCACGGCAAGGTTCGCGGGCGCCTCACCGGCGAGTTGGCCAAACGGCTCGACGCCGACCTGTGCCGTCGTAGCCCGGCCTATGCACACCTGCGAGCACGCGGGGAGCTACGCGATGTTCGGGTTGTACTGGTCGAGTCCGGTACATTTTCAGCGGCCAAACAACGTAAGGTTCAGGCGCTGCGGGGACCCATCGACCTTCCCCAAGTTCGCGTGAGCAACGACACCTCCGCCCCGCTTTATCCTTCGATTACGCACCTGCCAATTCGGCCACCCTGAATTATTTGCATACACATGAATAGCATCGCCGCGAGATCGGCCAGGTATACTCCGAGTCACCATGGGATCGACAACAGCATTTGACGCCTCGCGGGCAAAGTTGCGGGGGCCTGATTTTTTTCGCCGGTTTCGTGTGCCCGACCGTGGCCAACTGCTGCGAGCCACCAAGTTGAGCGGCGATACCGACATCCTGGTGGTGACTCGCGGTGACCAGAGCCGGGCGTTGACGGCTCGCCAAATGACCTACCACCACCTCGCCCAGGGCGAGCTGGCCGGGCACCCATACCTCGTCTCGTTTTGAGCGGTGTGTCACTCGGGTGTCGGTCTGACACCCATGGTCGACGGCAAGCTCCATCACTTCAGCGCCGGCGGGCTTTACAACGGCCTGGTGCTGCTGATCGACGACGAGACCGGTTCGTATTGGGACCACATCACCGGCGAGTGCGTGCACGGGCCGCTAGCCGGCAAGCAACTTCAAACTTTCTACGTGCCGTTGACAACCGTCAAAGCTGCCCTCGAGCGCGACCCCGATCTCCTGGTCTCACGCTCGCGCCCGTCGCTGTTTGCCCGGGTGATGGCACGTGTCGCTTCTCGCCAGGTTCGCGGCAAGGGATTTTTCCCGCCAGGATTTCGCGGTACCATGGGTCCGGCCGATACCCGCCTCCCCGAGCACGTTAGTGGTCTCGGCATCACGATCGGTGGCAGTGCCAAGTTCTATCCGGTATCGCGGCTGTCGGCTGGGCCCGTCACTGACACCCTGGCCGGGCACGAGTTGACCGTTGTCTTAGACCCTGTCGACCGCGTGCCACGGGCGACCTTGGCCACCGGGGAGATGCCGATGCAACTATTTACCCGCTGGTACGGCTTTGCCTACTCCTACCCCGGGTGCGCGATTTTTGGTGCATCCGCGGGCGAGCCCGGGTAGCTCACCCACGCGTACGAGCACCCCTCGCGTTTGCGTCGAGGCCCGCGAGGAGAACACGGCGTACAGGTGCCGATCGCAGCCAAAACCCGGTGCTATAGCGCCGCCAGGGAAGGTCAATGTATCAGCACCTTCTGCAGAGCTTCCACACCCCACGTACCTTCATCGCCCACCGGCTCAGGGGTTCGTGATACACCGCAGGCCATGACCAACTGGTGGCAACCGGGACAACTGCTGCACGTCGGATTTCACGGGACCACGGTCCCGGGTGACCTGCGCGAGCACATCGCTAGCGGCCGCGTCGGCGGGGTGACACTGTTTGCCCGCAACATCGAATCACCGGCCCAGCTCTCGCGCCTGGTCGCCGATCTACATGCATGTGCACCTTCGGACCTACCCCTGTTGCTCTCGATCGACCAGGAAGGTGGACGGGTCCAACGCCTGCGTGACCCGTGGACCGTGTGGCCACCCATGGGCCAGCTCGGCAAGCTCGCGGATACCCAGGCCATCACCGCCGTGGCAACAGCTATCGCTCAGGAGTTGCGCGATGTCGGCGTGGGCCTCAACTTTGCCCCGGTCGTCGATGTCGACACCAACCCGGACAACCCCGTGATCGGCGACCGCAGTTTTGCCCGCGACCCGGCCCTGGTCGCAAACCTTGCATCTGCATTTATTACCGCCCAGCAGCAGGCCGGTGTGGCCGCCTGCGCCAAGCATTTCCCCGGCCACGGGGACACCTCGCTCGACAGCCACCTCGACCTCCCCAGGGTCGATCACGGGCTCGATCGACTGCGCCGCACCGAGCTTGTGCCGTTTGCCGCCGCGGTCGCTGCCGAGGTCGCCAGCGTAATGACGGCCCACATCCTGTTTCCAGCGATCGATGCCAAACGCCCGGCCACGATCTCCCCCGCGGTGCTCGGCTTCCTGCGTGGCGAGCTTGGGTTCGACGGGGTCATCTTTAGCGACGACCTCGAGATGGGGGCAATGGCCAAGCACTTTGGTGTACAAACACGTATTTTGGGGCCGCTCGAGGCTGGCGTCGACGGCCTGCTGATCTGCAGCCGGGCCGACCTGCGCGAAGAGGCCCTGCGGCTGGTCGAGCGGGCACCCGATAACGTCGTTGAACAGGCGCTCACACGCATGGTTGCCCTCAAGCGGGCCTATGCCACCGCGAGCCGTCTGCAGCAGGGGCACCGGGCCAAAGGGCCGCCCTACCCCGACCACCAGCAGCTGGCGACCAAACTCGGTTCGTGAGCCGAGTGATCCACCGCGAGCACGACTGCGTACCGGGTGTGATGGGCCGTTTTGTCGTGTGTCTCGCGGGTTTGCTGTCGTGCTCTCCCCCGACGAATAGCCAGCCTCCAAACAGTGAGAGCGACACCGAGGACACGACCACATCGAGTACCACCGGCGACCACACGCGTGTGCTGGTGTTGCGCGGGGGCACGGTCGTCGGCCGGGGCCGGGCCGATGTCGTGGTCCACGACGGCGTGATCAAGGACGTCGGTCCCGACCTCCCGCAACCTGCCCAGGCCGAGGTTGTCGATGTCAGCGGGCGCTACCTCGTACCTGCCTTTATCGACAGTCATGTGCACCTAGCCTACCAACCATCTGCGAATGAGCTCACCCGCCGGGGTGTGGCCGCGGCGGTCGACCTAGCGGCACCACTCGAGTTTTTAACCACCAACGTCGAACCGCTCCAGCTGCGCCATGCCGGCCCGATGGTGACGGCGGTCAACGGCTATCCAACCCAGGGCTGGGGAGCCGGGGGTTACGGCATCGAGTGTGCTGGCACCAAAGATGTTGTCGATGCAATTCATATGCTCGTCGAAAAGGGCGCCCACCTCATCAAGGTGCCCGTTACCGGCGCACCGGTGCTCGACGACGCTTCGCTTGTGGCTGCTGCTGAGGCTGCCCATGACGCCGGTGTGAAAGTTGTGACCCATGCGCTGGCAGACGCCGAGGCTGCGCGCGCCGGCCTTGCTGGCTTTGATGTACTTGCACACACTCCGGTCGAAACGCTGAGCCAGGAGAGCCTGGCGCTGTGGCAGTCACGGGCGGTTATCTCAACCCTGGCGGCATTTGGCGGGCAAAGCTCGACGCTGCAAAACTTTGCCAACCTCGCCGAGGGCGGGGCCACCGTGCTCTACGGCACCGACCTCGGCAACACCAGTGACGCCGGGATTCAGGCGTCTGAGATTTCTGCCATGCAGGCTGCCGGGCTCTCGCCGACACAGATCCTCGCGGCCGGCACCTCAACACCGGCTGCGTTTTGGGGATTCGACGACCTCGGCGACGTCGCCCCGGGCAAGGCCGCAAGCCTGCTGGTGCTCTCCGACGATCCGCTGCAAGACCCGCTGACACTGGCCCAGCCGGCCGCCGTGTATATCGCCGGCGTCGAGCAGTAGTTCACTTGTACCAACAACTAAAACTAGCGCGCCCGCGGGCCAGCTTTGGCCTTGTTTTTGGGGAACTCGCGCCGCATCCAGTTGCCCAAATGCTCTCCACGCACCCGCAGCCCGCTGTTAAACATGAACTCTTTGAGGCGGTTGTGAAACGTGCCGGCCGAGGGAAATCGGTCGCCGGGCTCACGGGCCAGGGCGGTCATCAGCAGGCCTTCAAGGGGTTGCGGAATGTTGGGGTTGACCTTGCGCGGCGGCGGTATCTTGCACTGGCGGACGTTCTCGAAGGTCTCGATGTCACTGTTGCCACGAAACAGCCGGGTCCCTGTCAGCAGCTCAAAAAACACGATGCCGACGGCAAAGATGTCGCTGCGAAAGTCGATCTTGGCCCCGCGGACCTGCTCGGGCGACATATAGGCGAGCTTGCCCTTGATAATGCCGGCCTGGGTGTGGATCGAGGAGCTCGCTGCCTTGGCCAAACCGAAGTCGATCAGTTTGACTTCACCTTCATACGAGACCAGCACGTTGGGCGGGCTGATGTCGCGGTGAATGACGTTGAGCGGCCGCCCGTGCCGGTCTTTTTTGTTGTGGGCGTAGTCGAGGCCATCGCACACGCGACTGACGATGTAGCAGGCCTGGGACAGCGGCATCGGCTTTTTGGTGCGCTGCGCATGGTCTAGCAGGGCCCCGAGGTCGCGCCCGTCGACGTATTCGAGGGCGATGTAAAAACTGTTCTCGTGGCGACCGAGTTTGTAGATTTGGCAGATATTGCCGTGGTTGAGCTGGACGGCGAGCTTGGCCTCCTGCTGAAACATGGCAATAAAGTTATGGTCCTGGGCGATGTGCGGGAGAATGCGTTTGATCGCCACGGTCCGCTGAAATCCATCAACGCCGTATTGAATCGCTTTGTAAACCTCGGCCATCCCGCCCGCACTGATGCGCTCGACTATCGTGTACGGGCCAATCTTTGTCGCGGCAGCCAACGCAAACAGTAAATCCCGAGCGCATAGCTCAAGTCAATGTTGTCGACAAAACAACAACCGCGCAGCGACCGATCCGGCCGTCGGTCTTGCTCGTAAAACGTCGCACAAACGTCGCGAACGGGTGCTTGCACATACGCTCCACACAGGCGCGGTGCACCGACCTCGGCAACCGGCGCATGGCTTCGGAGACATCAGACCCGCGGGCCCAGTGTGTCCGTTTGAGATCACGCGACTGTGGCACGGTATCTGCCGCACACGCGCATACCCGACCGGTCCGTGTGGGGGCTCTCAGTCCCCATCCGGAATTGATGTGATCCGGTCGGTCCACTTCAAACACTCACCCCGTATCAACTGGCCGGGCTGCTAGATGCGCAAGAAAACCCGGCAATGGAAACTTGTTATGCGACTCGAAGCGCACATCCTGCTCACGCTAGCACTTTCACTCACGACCGCTTGCTCCGCCCCAGACGTACCTGGCGGGCACGGTGATTCTGCGCTCGACACCTCGGACGATTCCTCCAACGAGAGCTCCGGCGAGTCGGGCGAGAGCTCCAACGAGACCGAAGACGACTCGGACGGCCCCGAGACTTCCGGCGACGATTCGGACACCGCTGTTGTGATCGTCCCCGACGGACTTTGTGTCATCGACGAATTCACCGCACCCGAGGTCCGTCCCAAGGTCATGCTCGTGCTCGACCAATCGAGCAGCATGGTGTCCAATACCCTCGAATCCTATGGTCCTGAGGGCTACGATCCCGAATTTAGTAAATGGGCCGAGCTCCACGGCCAGGTCTGGGAATTGGTGTCGCGGATCGATGGTTACAGCCAACTCGGCCTGCAGCTTTACCCCGAGTCAGCGGTCAATCCGGAGGACCCCGACTGGCAGTGTGCAGTGTCAAACTCACCGACGGTTGCGCTCGGATTTCAGCACTCAGAGAAGTTGATGGCGGCGCTTCCCGACCCCGATGCATCGGAGTTCAACGGCGCGAGTCCGGCCGCTGCTGCGATTGTGGCCGCCGCAGATCACCTCCAAGCAGTGGCTGCACACGAGCCCGGCGTGATTGTGCTCGTCACCGACGGCGCTGCGAACTGCAGTGAACAGGCAAACGATCCCCTGGCTGCATTCGACCACGACCTGGTCGATCTGATCGACGGCTTGCACGACGAAGAGGGGATCCCAACGTTCGTCGTCGGGGTCGCCCCGCAGGTCGAAGCCCAATCGCTGCCCAAAGTCACCACCTACTCGGCCCTGAGCGAACTCGCGGTCGCCGGTGGCGTGACGAAATCGCAACACGAAGGGTTTTACGGCCCGGGGGACATGCTCGCACTCGAGCGCGGGATTCAAGCCATCGCCGAAAACCATGCATGTACATTTGAATCGCCAGCACCGGGCGAGGACCTCACCCTCAACCTCGATGGCTTCACGGTGCCCGAGGTCGAGTACTGCGCGACGGACCAGGGTTGGCGAACCATCCACGAGGGGTCCGAAATCGTGTTGTGCGGCGGCACCTGTGATGCGTTTGTCGACGGGGCCAAGGTCTCGGTCGCAACCGCCTGCGAATAGCCCGCGGCACCATCGGCATAGGGGGCCCGAGTAGTCGACTCAGGCACCCCTGCCACACCACCCGGCATGCGGGTCCGCACCGGGCGGTTCGAGAGGTTGAGGTTACGGGGCCAGGCTC
>JAUIFF010000039.1 GCA_030429545.1 Polyangia bacterium | reverse complement strand
ACGGCCTTGTGCTCACCGGGAAAGACCCGGTCAAGTTACCGACCGCCCGTGAGATGGCACAGCACAATCTGCTGACTTGGGTATTCCAGCCACCGCGCCGCGGCGTCGTCGCGGAAGTCTCAACCCTCGAAGATGGCTCAAAAGTCACCATCGTCCAAAGCATGCAAACCGGCGTGACGACGCTCTTTCACAACTCACGGCCGATTGCGACTGGCTCGACCGAATCCCTGAAGGCACGCGCACAGACGATGGCCCGGAGGGCTCAATGATCGGCGATGGCTACCTTCGAGTGACGGTGACCGACCCGCGGCAGATTCATGCGATGACCGTGCGGGGCCAAGCTGCGGGCCTGTGCTTCTGGACACGTCAAGCTTTCGTTGCCGACCCCGAGCGGGAGATTGTTGTCATCTCTCTCAAGAATCGAGCGGAGGCCGACCATGCCGAGAAGGTGCTTGCAGGGCTCACCGAAGCCATCTCGGTGCCGCACAGGATTATCTCGCAGCTGCCGAGCCTCGAGCGCAACAAGGTGCCCAACGATCTTGTCGACTCGCGTTGGGGCCAGGGCGCGCACGAACTCGAGCGGGCGTTGCTCGGCAACTTCAACCCGTGCCATCCGACGAATCAACTGATTCAGCAGTACCTGTTTCGGCTCTCGCGTAAGCGAACGTTGAATGTTCAAGAAACTGTCGAGTGGCTGCTGAACTTCTGGCACCTCGGCGACGTGGGCTGTTCTAACGCGCAAAGGAACCCTGCAAATGACTGACGACTTCCTACACTTCCGCTTGCCGCGGGCCCGCTCAAACCCACTCGAACGCGAGCATCTCCAGTTTGTGGCGATTCGGGCAGCGGCCAACGGCCTGGCGTTTTGGCCCCGCCTCTCCACTGCCGAGGTGATTGTCCGGCTGTTTCACAAACCGCCAGACTACGTTAAGAGCATCCTGTCGGGCACAGCCCCCGCAATTTCTGTCCCGCGGGACACTCTCAGAATGCTGCCGGACATGCGGGCGCCCGCTGTCGATTGGTCGGATGTCCGGGCACGTGGACCGCGGCAACTCGAGCAAGCGTTGCTGTTTAACCTCGACCCTCACAGTGCGACGACCCGGCTCATTCACCTCTATTTGTACCAACTCGGCAAACGGTTGCGCCACGAAGGTGTCGAGTTTGATGCGCATACATCAGCCCGGTGGCTGATCAAACACTGGAACGACGGCGATGAGGGGATGTGGAGCCGACCCCTCGACGGTGGCTCGACACGGGGGCGTAACGGAGGGCAGGGGGCCGGTGGTGGCACGACCCGTTCGACCCGCAGGTCTCGAGCCGCGAAGCAGAAGGGGAGCGCGAAAGCACGGACGACGCGAGCTGCTCCGTCACGCTCGGACTATTCGAGCAAAGAAATCCCATTGGCCGACGGCTCCAAGCTCACGATCGTCACGAGCAGGTTCTCAGGTACGTCCGGGCTCTACCGCGGCAATAAGTTGATCTCCACCGGCTCGCACGAAGCGATGGAGCTCTATGCAAATGCATTGATCCACGAGGCTGAACAGGGAGCCTCGCGAGATGTGGAGGCACGGGAGGAACCGAAACATCCGGAGCAAGAAGAGGAAGGATGGCGGCCTAAGTTTCGTCGAGTCGAGCCAAGGTTAGCTTCGACGAGGTCGCTGCCGCCCCGACCCGGCGAAGCGCACTCGCACACAACCAGGTCGGTCTTTCAAAGTGGCTATACCGTCCCGTCAGCACCCGTGCAGGTAATGACGCGCGATATCACTGGGCAAGGGGAGACCCCGCCACAAGCACCGGAGCAGCCCGAAACTGAGCAGGCGCAAGAGCCCACCCCAGCGGAGATTGAGGACGAAACAGCCCACGAACGGGGGAGCCCGAAGCCTCACCTCGATCCCGGGGAAGTCGAGACCATCCGTAGTGGCATATACAAACGAATTCTCAGGAGCCCGCAACCGTGAACCCAACGCTCATGCGGATGGTCGACCGGTGGGCAGCCGGCGTGATCGAGCAGCAGGGACTCGATGCGTACACGCAGCTTGTGCACACGCATGGGCGGGAGATCACGCAAGCCTTCGAGGAAGCGTTTGTACTTGCAAGGGATGCCGCACCACCGCGGGAGACCAACGAGCGGCTTCATGCCAACGCCGAAGCGTTGAAGGTGCTCGGTGGGAAGCAAAAGTTTGATGACAGCGACCTCGTAGCCCTCAAAAATTACACGGGGTGGGGCGGTCTCCCGCGGGACATCCTCGAGCAGCTCGACCTGCTCGAACACACGCCGCCCGACGAGTACTACACCCCACCGCAGGTTTCCGCCTCACTTGGCCAGGCCGTTGCCCCGCTGCTGCCAGCGCTCGTCGGCCGGGATGGTCGGATCGCAGCCCTCGAACCCTCGGCCGGTGTGGGCCGCTTGATCGCCGGTATCGAGTCGGGGACCGATCTAACGATCGACTGGACAGCCGTCGAACTATCTCCTGTGTCGGCGAAGATTCTCGAAACGCTGTGGCCAGAGGTGAATGTACAACGAACCTCCTTCGAGAAGTGGATTGTCGACCACAGCTCTGAGTATCAAGGCCGGCTGAAGCTGGTGGTCTGTAACCCGCCGTTTTCGGGACGTGGCCCAACAGCCAGCATCGACAAGTCGTTTGAGTACGACGAGCCCGACAACTACGGCTACTTCATGCGGCGCGCTCTCGACTTGCTCGCGCCCGG
>JAUIFF010000038.1 GCA_030429545.1 Polyangia bacterium | reverse complement strand
CTTGGGCAATGCGCTTGAGCTCGCCGTTGGGCACCTTCGCATTCAAGATGGCGATCCGCTCGGCTGGCACCCCAGCATCTACAAGTACCTGCCGCAGCCAACGTTGGGCGGCGTGGTTTTGCACGAACACGAGATGTCCACAATTTGTAATTGCAACAACCCGTGAGGCGATCGCGGCAAACTTCGGTGACTGTGGATCGACGCCCTCAAAGTTGTCCCACGAGTACCCCTCGTCTAGGTTGCCGTGGACGGCTACCAAACCGAGCTTGACAAGGATCGCCAAGGCACCGCATGGATCTTCGAGTTTCTCAGGAAGGTTGCCGAGCAGCGCGTCGTACTTCGCCTTCTGGCGTTCGTCGAGTTCGACCTCGACGATGTGCCGACGCGGCGACGGAAGCTTGAGGTCCGTATCGATTTCGGTTGCCGTCTTGAACTCGGAAAAGCGCGACAACAACCCGCGTAACTCATCCATATTTTGAAAGCCGACCACCGCGGGATTGACTTTCACGTCGAGGTCGGGGCACAACGTCGGCACAGACTCCGAAGCGATGTAGCGCTCCGCAAACTGGCTCGCGTGGAAAATACCCGCGCGCTTCCAGATATTCGGGTCGATGATGTGCCCGAGGTTGTAGAGCTCAACCGGGCTGTTCTTGGCCGGTGTCGCCGACAACAGCACCACACCGCCGCGCTCCTCGTTCGCCATCCTTGTTGCATGCGCACGTAAATCGAGTTGCAGGGCCCGGCGTGACGGCGGCGGGCAACCCATGTACTTGAGCTTGATTTCGGGAGTCCAGAGGTTCTTGAAACGCGCTGCTTCATCGACGAGCAAGAAGTCGGCGACCCACGGCGGACCACCGGCATCTCCCTGGGGAGTCTCGAATTTCTTGCTCTGCCGGGCGAATCGAGCCACCGCAGGTTCCGAGCGCCACGACTTGAGTACGGCCTCCGAAACACACGTTTCCGCCATCGCGCTGGTTGTGACGATGACCGCGTCGTAAGCCGCGGCCGCGAAGGCGGCCCACTTCTCGGCACGGTCCTCCGGCTTGTCGTTGCGCGAGGTAATCAGGTTTGCCTCGAGTTGCGCCTTGGTCAGTTTCCCGTCGCGTTGAAGCTGTTTGAGCTGCTTGTACTTCTTGCCGCTGGTTCGCCGGTAGCGGACCGAACCGATCACCGCCACGCGATAGTCGGGCAACGCGGTCTTGAATGCGTCAAACCACTTCCACGCCAGGGACTTCGGTACGACCACAACAGGCCGCCTTGCCAAACCACGATTTCTTGCAGCTGCAAGGACTGCGAGGCCCACGTAGGTCTTGCCGAGTCCGGTATCGAGGGCGAGCAAACCTTGGTGCTGGTCAAGCAGTCGCCTAGCGGCTGCAACTTGAAACGGGTGCAGCTTGATCTCGCTACCCCAGCGGGGAATTGCGAGCGGTTTGGTCGGATACTTCTCCCGGCACCGATAGCCTCGCAATGCCCGGTTGTACTCCTCGGCGAGCGCGAACCTTCGTGGCGCGTCGGTGGTTGCCCATGCCTGAAAATGACGTGTCCAGTAACGTGTCCAAAGCGTCCGGTTGAGCTCGACACCCTTGAGCGCCTCATCGGAGGGCTCGCGAGAAACCTTGGGAGCGGTTCGCGGACTGAATTTGGTGTTGTCGTGGTTGAGCCATCCGAGCAGTGGTTGAAGTTGGTCATCGACCTCGCCGCTTGTCACAACAACGCCTGCTTCGCGGTCGAGTTCGACGTTGGAACTGAGGAGTTCCGAGGCCCAGGCCGAGAGCGTTTCAGGTGGAATCCAACCATGTCGTGGCGAGACATCGACATCTTCAAGCGGAATCGGGTGGGTCTGAATCTTGAGTTGCTCGGCCTGCAAACGTGTTTGAGGGCTGAGCTGGAGGTGCTGGAGCTTCTCGAGTAAGTCGCCGTGGAAATAGACTTCAGCGGGCTCGACCACACCGGGACGACTCACAACCCAGCCGCCGTCTAGTAGTTGCTTTTGCAACTTATCGAGGGTTCGGTTGCCTCCGATCGCCTTGTGAAAAGCGAGCAACTCATGAAGATGAAGCGCCCGCTCACCATTGTGCTTGTACAACCAGTTAGCCTGGTCAACGACACTCCGCGTACTTCCGCGGTAATGTTTGGCGAGGTTCGGCTCCTCGGTCAGCCACCCGGCCGCGGTCCCCTGCTCGTCGAAGGCCGACAGATAAGCCGCGACTCCATCATCGTCGCTGGCACGCTGGAGTGCCGTCCAGGCCCATGGATTCGGCTCTCCGCCCAGTTGTTTGAGGTAGTCCGACTCACGAAAGCTCTTGAGATCCTCGGAAAGCTCGCGCCACAAGTTGCGAGACAGTGGGTCGCCGGCTTCAAGTCGAGTCCGAAAGTCGGCGATGCGATGACCGAACGCGCTGACTATCTCGACGGCAGTCCCACTTGGGGCCTGTGAATATGCACAATCCTCCGACTTGCCGATCACACAGGCAGCACACTCCGGGGTCATCACCGGGATGTGGATGTTTCGCTCCTCGTCGAACTTGAGCGAGTGTTCCGGGTTTTGCTCGAAGTAGCGCCCCTCCAAAATCACCCGGTCTTCGGGCGTTGCCTCGGTCAGCTCGCCGCCACGTGCCCGGAAGATCAAAATGCTTGTGCAGAGATTGACTGCGGCAAAGGCATTTCGCGGAAGGCCAAACGCGGCGCACAGGCGATGTCGCTGCAAAATCTTGCGGCGTAGCCCGTAGTCTTTCTTCCGCTCTAGGAAGTACTTGGGGGCAATAAACACACCCAGGCCGCCGGGCGCGAGCAAGTCGAGAGCGCGCCGCATGAAGTAGCCGTAGTTGTCGGGCTCGTCGTACTCAAACGACTTGTCGATGCTGGCTGTTGGGCCACGTCCCGAAAACGGCGGGTTACAGACCACCA
>JAUIFF010000037.1 GCA_030429545.1 Polyangia bacterium | reverse complement strand
TCGCCGAGTCTTCGCGGCTTCTCGGCGAGGCGTGGCAGGGAGGGCCTGTGATCCTAGCGTGGGATAGCGTGCTCCGGGGGGCGCGAGACGCCAAGGACGGGGCCAACGTGGTGTTCCACGAGTTCGCCCACAAGCTCGACATGTTGACTGGCGCGGCGGATGGGGTGCCCCCGCTGACCGACGCGGTGACGCTGAAGCAATGGGTCGAGGTGCTCCAGGCCGAGTATGACGCGCTCGAGTACGACGTCGAGCGCGGTCGCAGGAGCTTCCTCGATCGGTACGCGCTCACCAACGGCGCAGAGTTCTTCGCCGTCGCTACCGAGTACTTTTTTGAGAAGCCCAAGAAGATGCGGCGTGCACACGCGGCGATGTACGAGGTGCTTTCGGCGTTCTATCGCCAGGACCCGGCATCGCGGACCTACCGTCCACGCGCTTGAGTGGGCGGGCGCTGAGGTAAGTATCTTGACCTCACCCGCACTCTTCGTTTTCCGGCCGCTGAACGTAATTTGCTTGTGTGTGCAAGTAGTTCTGGTGGTGCGCTCGAAACTGCTAAGCCGGGTTGCGTCGGAGGTTAATTGATGAGTTGGGCGCGGTATCAGGGAGCCCACTACACAGCCCGCAGCACCCCCCCAGCGATCAGCACCTCCCACTGCCGCAGCAGCTTTTTCGCAAACTCCCGGTCCCGCAAAAGTACCCCAGTTTCGATATTGCGGTTGGTGCCTCGACTTGTAAAGTTGGCACTTCCGACAATCACGTATTCGGCATCTACGACCACTGCTTTTGCATGCATCGACACATAGTAGCCGCGTTCGCTGGTTTTGCGGTCGGGGTTGAATGCTGCGGTTCGCGGGTCGACATACAGCCGTGGCCTCAGGTCCTTGCCGGGCCACACATCCTCGTAGAACTTTGCGACCTGTTCGTCGATTCGTTGTTCCCGCGGCGTACCGGTTTTGGCCTTGACATCGAGGACGAGCGTCACGTCGAGGTTTCTTGCGGCCATGGCCTCGTAAAGCGGTTGTAGTAGCTTTTTGTCGTCGAACATGTAGCCGGCTAGGAGCACGCTTTTTTGTGCCTGTGCGAGCCTTTGTTGCAGCTGTACTCGGGTGTCGAGGGCCTCGCTTCCGGTGGCTTCGGGGCCGGTCCACAGCAGGTGGGGGCGGCGTTTTTCGGCTCGGTTGCGTTCGGCGAGTATTGCCTGAAGGACATGTTTGAGTGGCGCGCGCTCTAGTTGCCCGAGGACTGCAATGATTCGGCCTGTGGTGATGGGGTCGACACCGCGGCGGCGCAGGTCGAGTTGGGTGAGTGGGGCTGGCAGCGACCCTTCCTCAACGGCTTTTCGCAAAAACCTGAGGGTTGCTCGGGACACCTCGGTGAGGTCTTGGCTGCCCTTGGGTTTTGGTGGCGTTCTCATGGGCGTGCCGTGAAGAACGCGAGGTCATCGGGGTGGCCGATTGTTGGAAATACAAGTGCTCGGTCGAGGAAGCGGTTGAACGACTCGCACGAGGTCTCGGGGACATACACACAACTGTGGCAGGCCGCTCCCTCGGTGCTTCGTTCGTCGTGGATGAGCTCGGGCTGGTGCAGGGCGCACACCGGATCTCCTGAGCAGAGTGTGCCCAACTCGTAGGCTCGGCGCAGGTGGTAACGCAGGTGTTGGCCCTGCTCGACCAGGCCTCCCAATGTGCCCTCTGAGCCAGGTGTCCCGGTGGACAGGAGGATGCCGGCCATACCCTCTTCGCCGCGGCCTGGAGTAGGCTCTCGGCAGTAAATCCGCTCTCGGATCGAACTTGCCGCATAGCCGCATTCCAAGGCGATCGCGGTCATCAGCAGGTGGGCCAGGGTGTGCAACATGTAATAGCGGACACCTCGAAACACCACGCTGCTGCTGCGGTTGGCCGCCCAGCGGTTGAACCCCGCCAGCAGTTGGTCGTGGCGCTTACCGACACTCTTGCGTTGCTCCCAGGCTGCTAGTTCAACCTCATCGAAGCGTATAAACAGGCCTTCTCCGTTGATTTCGATGGCGGGAAGCCACTTGGGGTCGAGCGTGAGCGGGGCGATTTTTGCGTCGGCGGGGTAGCTGCCGTCGGGGCCGGGAATCGCCGCCTCTAGCCGGGAAAACCCGAACTGTGCCCGGACCTCTCGCAGTTTTGGGGCCAGGACGACCTTTTCAATGCCCGTGGGTAACAAGGTGGGGAGAGTCCGCATCTCGCGGGCAAAAAAGATGTCGTTGCGTTTGGGTTGTTCGCCGTCGCGTTCGATCGGTGCACTGTCAAATGCTTCGTATTCGGCGATGTCGAGTGGTGGCAGTGTTGACTGGCCCGCGCGGCGGCGTTCGATGGCTCGCAACACGGCCGCGTCACCCCATGTGCTTGGCAAGCTTTGTTTGACCTGGGGGACCAGCTTGCGCAATGTCTGGAGTTCGTTGAGGTCGGCAACTTCACCCAGGGTGGCCCACAGGCCGTTGACTGCGTCGGCGAGGCCGCTGTCTTCGCTGGGGAGGGACAGTGCGCTCATGCTCTGCGCGAGGTAACCGTTGGTAGCTGTGCGCACCAGCAACCGGGCTTTTTGGTCACATTGTTTTTCGGCCGCGATGTCCCTGTCGCCGAGCCAGGGGCGGTTGCCGGAACAGTTGGGGCGCAGCCCTTCGACCATCGCCGAAATCAGCTTCATCGAGGCGTGGCAGTTGGCGCAGGTCACCTCGATTTCGCTGATGTCACCCGAGGCACCCTCGCGCAGGCGGATGTCCGGGGCATCGCACATGGGCTTGCCAAAGTGGGTCCACCACTCCCACGGCCAGTCGTCGATGTGGCCGTGTTCGCAAACGGCGACAAACCGCACGGGCACGGCTGGCGCTGGTTTTTTGCCGTAGCCGGGGCCACAGTGGTGCACACGCCCGCGCTTGGCTTCTTCAAATTCAGTTGCGTGTGCAACGACATTGCAGCGCTGGCACTTGAAAAACCGTGGGAACTCCAGGG
>JAUIFF010000036.1 GCA_030429545.1 Polyangia bacterium | reverse complement strand
GAGCCGCTCGCCGATGCCGTCGTTGCCATTGACGACGTGATTCACGGAGCTAGAGATGACACCTGATGAATTTGAGGAGACGTTAGCCAAGCTTGATAGCGAAACCGAGAGGTTGCGCGCCCGCGTGGAAGAAACCGAGGAGCGCTACTCGCAATCACTTGTTGCAAATACAAAGTTGACCGCGGAGCTCGGTGCAACGATCGCCCGCGCAGATCAGGCAATCACTGCCGCTCGCAGTGGTACCGCGGTTGACTACCTCATTGTCGGAGCGGGCCTCCTTGTGGGGTGGGCAGTCGGGTACTACGGCCAGAAAGTCTCGAGGAAGCTACCCCTGGTTGGGATCGCAGGCATCACCCTCGCCGCGATCGGAGCAGGGATGTACAGGTGGTCTTGGAAGTATCGCGGCGCGATGATCTTTGGCGGTGCGGGGATGGCCGTTGGCAGCTTCTATGTGTTTGTACAACAAGGTTTGCCACCACATGCAACGGCGAACTAAAGGGGGGAACAATGGGTAACTCAATCAAGGCCGGGCAACACGGCAAGAGCAAGAACGACGAGCGCGAAGAGAAGATTCGCAGAATCTGCGAATGCCTCGCCGTGGAGCCGCAAGAGTTTATCGCATTGATGCGAGAACCTAAGTGGCCACCCCTTGCCACGCGCAAGGGTTCAGGGCCGCGTGATGATTCTGTGTGACAGTACAACGAAGTTTGCCATCACATGGAACGGCAAACGACCAGTGAACCAAGAGGATGTGAACAATGGAAAACTCAATCGTTACAATGGTGGCCGAAAAACAAGGTCGTGACTACGAGCGCGAGGAGAATTTTCGCAAGATCTGCGAGTGCCTCCAAATCCCGGAACCGCAAATGATTGCTCTCCGGCGATGCTTGCCGGATTTGGTCAAATGTGCACCAAAACTCAATACCTGCGCACCTGCACTCGAGCGGTTCTCAGACTGCGCCACTACGGTGGAGCGAGTGCCCGAGCTTTGTGGTCGGCTCGAGGAGGCCATCGCATCGTGTGACGGCTACAAGAAGCAGATGCAAGCAATCTGTTGCCCGGGTCAGCAGCTCTACGGCAACGTCACGCTTGATGCATTCTCGTCGATCACGACCGTGGACCTCGAGACGATTGTTACCGGACTCGGAGATCCGTATGTCGACCAGTTTCCGGTACCGACGGACAAGACTGTTCGAATGGTGCAGGAGCCCAGGCCGGGATACGTACCGGAACAAATCGAGATCAACCTGGTGCTTGCCAATGGCGGTACCAACTACCTGAACGCGAACATTCAGTTCTACATCGGCGACACGAAGATCGGGCCGAAATACAAGGGCTCTCGGTTTCTCGATTCAGATGGCCGAACCAAGCTTGTCGACTTCCCACACTGGCGTAGTCAACCGGTGATCGTCGGAACGAGCGATCGGCTGTCGGTTGAAATCTCAATGACGGGGCCGAACTCCCTCGAGTTCGCTACTGTGACACTGCACGTGAATGCGCGTGGGTGGTACGAGGTCTGTTCGACCTAAAACATGGTCATACAACCAGATTGAAGGTGTCTGATGTCAGAACCCCATACGTTTCTCATTGAGTCGGATCTTGACTTTGACGGCTCCACTCGATTCACCCAGCGGCTTGGCGACTTCACCACAGCCCGCCAAAACGGCCGGCTCCACGTGCTCCACGTCGAGACCGCGTTCGGCCGGGTTGGCTCAACCATGTTTGGGCTCCTACCGGAGGATTCACCAAAAGTGGTGGGTATCGCCTCGAAGTTCAACAACCCGTTTACGGTTGTCCGGGTGATTCCTGCTGGGAATGACCCGGATTCGTTCCGTGAGGAACTCGACCTCACGCCGGAAATCCAATATCTCACGCTCTACCCCGGTGATGAGCTGGGGATCGTTAGCCGTGACGGTGGCAGGACATCGGTGATGTTGGTCGTCAATGAGATGGGCGAGCAAAACCATTTTGACTATGCGATTCGCAAGCCGCGTAGTCTCCACTGGCGTCGATATCGAATCATCCGCAACGCACCAACTGGATTTGTGCCAGCGGTTAACGCCGACGCTTGGCGGCCAAACTTCCAATTTGACCGCATCAATCACCTCCTAATCGCTAACGAAGTCGGTAAGGGTCCAATCCCGTTGGATGCGTTTTGCACGTTTCCTGAGTTCGCTGGGTGCCTCGTGAGGGCACGGTTTGCAAACATCGATGACGAGGGGAATTTGCTGGTTGTTGAGCCTGCACTGCGAAACCGTCGCGGGGTCGGCAAGGTTCCCAACATGCGGTGGACCAAAGTCGCGTGGGTCTCCCACGACGACCATATCGCCCTGCGCTCCGATCCTCCGATTAGTGATGATACAACGATCTGTGACATCATGATCGCCAAGATCCACGCCGAGTTTGCGCTACAGGGTCTTTACGACCGCGGAAACTAGCATGTCGGTGTATCACGATAACCTCGAGATCCTCGCGGATTTCTACGTCGACGCGGCCAACCTAGAGGGCGAGGAGCGGAACAAAGAAGCCCTCGAGTTGATGTGGTTTCTCGAGAAATTGTTTCTCAAGGCGACACCCCGCGCGCGGTCGATTTTTTTGAGTCTCGTCGATCTCGAGGATGACGGTTATCCATGGTCCGCGCTGTACCCCGTTGGTGAGGCGGCCCCGCCCGCGTTGATCCTCGTGATACATCAGCACACCGAGTACGTCGACGACGATCAAGATGTCGACGTGTCCCGGATGGATGACACCACCCGCAAGGAGTGGGAGACGGCCGTAGAGTTATCCCAACGCCTCGCTACTGGTTGGCTCCCGGATGAATGGAAGCCGACCGACGACGACGACACTGTGATCGTCGACGACGATGACGACACTGTGATCGTCGATGACGAGGGCGACGACGATAAGAAGCCCCCGGTATCGAAGCCCCCGGTATCGAAGCCCCCGGTATCGAAGCCCCCGGTATCGAAGCCTCCCGCGGACGTGCCGAGGAGGCCCGGCGATGTGTCGGCGCTCGCAGTCCGTGAAGCCATCGTTGTAACCAGCCTCCTTGG
>JAUIFF010000004.1 GCA_030429545.1 Polyangia bacterium | reverse complement strand
GCCCACGTGTTTGTTTCACCCTTCCTTCCGACGCTTTGTCACCGCCACGCCGTTGGGTTTCCCTTCCTTCGCTGTGACCTGCTCAGGGGAGGACTTTCACCTCCAAGTCGACGCCCATGCTGGGCGCGCCGAATAATAAAAAGCCGGCCATAGGGGCCGGCTTTTTTGCGTCTGCATGGGGGAGCAAACCCAGTCAGCGCACAGCGTCGCTCGATTCGTGAACCTCCTTCCCGGTCGCGGGCCCAAACTGCGCGGCGTGGGGTTCACGCTCCAGTGCCGCCTTGAGGACCTCAGCCATTTCACTTGCAAATACAAACTCCATGCCCTCGCGGACATCGACCGGGACGTCTTCGAGGTCACGGCGGTTACGGGCCGGCAAAATCACCCGGGTGATCCCGGCACGGTGGGCCGCCAGGACCTTCGACTTGATGCCACCCACGGGCAGCACCCGCCCGCGCAAGGTACACTCGCCTGTCATCGCCGTATCGGGACGAACCCGGGTGCCAGTGAGCAGCGAGACCAGGGCGGTGAACATTGTGACCCCAGCTGACGGGCCATCCTTGGGCACCGCCCCCGCAGGTACATGAATATGCACATCCTGGTCGGCCAAGAACTTGGCATCGACCCCGAGGACATCGGCATGACTGCGGATATACGACAGCGCAGCACTGGCCGACTCCTTCATGACATCGCCGAGCTGACCGGTGATCTGCACACCCCCCTTGCCGGGCATGCGCGAGGTTTCGACAAACAGGATGTCGCCACCGACAGGTGTCCACGCCAATCCGGTTGCGACCCCGGCGACCGCGGTGCGCTCGGCAACCTCGTCGTGAAACCGAACCTTGCCGAGGTATGTCCGCAGCTTGTCGGGCTCAATCGAGTAGAGTTGCGGTTTGCTGTCGCCACCCCGGGCAAGCTCGAGGGTCACCGCCCGGCACAACTTGGTGAGCTCACGTCCGAGTTGGCGAACCCCAGCCTCGCGCGTGTAGTCGCGAATGATGGCCAGCAACGCGGCATCAGAAACCTGCAACGTACCGGCGTCGAGCGCATGCTCCCGCAGGTGGCGCGGCAGCAGGTGGTGCTTGGCGATCTCCAGCTTCTCCTGGGTTGTGTAGCCAGACAATTCGATGATCTCCAGGCGGTCGCGCAGCGGGGCCGAGAGGTTCGGAAGGTGGTTGGCTGTACAAATAAAGATGACCTCCGAGAGATCGAACGGAACTTCGAGATAGTGGTCGGTAAACGTGGCGTTTTGCTCGGGGTCCAGGACTTCGAGCAGGGCCGACTCGGGCGAGCCCAAAAACCCCTGGCCAAGTTTGTCGATCTCGTCGAGCAGGATCACCGGGTTGCGTACACCGGCACGCTTCATCGCGTTGATGATGCGTCCGGGCAGGGCCCCGATATAGGTCCGCCGGTGCCCGCGGATCTCGGCCTCGTCACGCACCCCACCCAGGGCAATGCGGACAAACGGCCGTCCCATGGCGTCGGCGATCGACTGCCCCAGCGAGGTTTTGCCAACCCCGGGAGGGCCGGCCAGGCACAAAATCGTTGCACGTGCATGGTCCACCCGCTCGATCACCGCCATATGTTCGAGGATGCGTTTTTTGACCGATTCGAGCCCGGCGTGGTCGGCATCGAGTTTGTCGCCCACAGCCCCGAGGTCGACCTTGCCCTCGGCCCGCTTGTCCCACGGGAGATCGGCCATCCAATCGAGGTAGTTGCGAATCACCGAGGCCTCGGGCTGCCCGGGGTTGAGACTCTCGAGCCGACGCAGCTCGCGGGTCACAACCTTTTGCACCTCCTCGGGAAACTGCACCGCTTCGAGGCGGGCACGCAGCTCCGAACCCTCGCCCGATTCGCCATCTTCACCGAGCTCGCGGGCGATCGCTCGCATCTGCTGACGCAACAACACTTCGCGCTGTTGCTGGCCGAGGTCGCGGCGAACTTCGGAGTCGATCTTGCGCCGGAGTTCGACCAGTGCACGGGTTTCAGCGACCGCTTGGGCGACCAGGCGCAGGCGTGCGGCGGCCTCACGGGTCAGCAGGATTTGGACCTCTTTTTCGGTCGGGAGGTTGAGCGCTCCGGCGACGCGGTCGGCAAATAACCCTGGTCGATCGTTGCGACCGAGGTCACCGACCCACTGCGACACCCGTTTGAGCGCCTCGGGCAGGACTTCTTCTAATTGCTCACGCAACGACTCACCCAAAGATTGCGCCAGTAGCTTGGCCTCAACCGGCGACGCGACGATGTCTTCGAGCGCCTCGCCAGTGGCTCGCCAGTAGCTGCCACCCTGGAGCAACGCAGCGAGTTTAAACCGGCCGATACCGACGAGGACGACGCGATAGCTGCGATCCCCGGCCTTGGCGATCTGGCGGATCACAGCGTAGGTACCAACCGGTTGGAGGTCGGCCAGACTCGGGTCCAACACCTTTGGATCGCGTTGAACAGCAACTCCGATAACGGAGCCAGGGGAGAGATCTTCGATAAGTTTGCGCGAGCGTTCTCGCCCAACGGGAATGGTCACAACAGTGCCAGGAAAAAGCACTCCATTGCGTAGAGGCAACAGGGGAAATGGCCCTTGGGGAAGTTCGGGAAGAGGCTTGGATCGGCTAGACATGAGGTTCTCCGCTGCCGTACCCGGTACGGGGGGTGCGGCATGGATAAGTCTGGCGCGGGTCGACCCCGGGTCTGACGAGGACTTTGTCGCGCCTTTGTTCGCCAGCTCGCATCCGGGCTGTTGAGCGCTCCTGGGACAAACCGGGGCAAACCGGTTGTGTGGCCGGCAATACGTCTGATACACGGGGACCGATCGTTAGCTACCTCGCACACGTCGTCTGAATAGCTGTGCGTGCAACGGGTCACTACCGGTCAGCAAACGCCCCGCTGGGGATTCAGAAAGGTTCGTAATGAAATTTCGCCACCTCCTATCGCTCGCCGCCTTTGTCGGGGCTTCTGTCGTTGCCCCAATGACCAGCCACGCCGCCGACAACACCGGCGCAGAAGGCTATGTCGAATCTGTCCTCACCTACAGCCCCTCGAGTGACTCCTATTCCTCCCGGCGCGGTGAGATTGTCATCCGCGAAGGCACCTCGGACCAGGCGATTGCCCGCACCTATGTCTTTGGCGGCACCTCCTGTCAGCAACGCACCATCGCCAGCTCGCAGATCGCTGCGCTCCTCAGCCTGGTCAACGACTCCAACCGCGCTGTCCAACCCAAGTACAAGCCTGGCCTGGGTGGCATTCGCTGCATTGTCGGATTCAAGGCGACCAAACCGACACCAGCTCCGTCGCGCTAGTCGCAAACCAACCTATTTCCCAAAGGGCCGAGTTCTCGGTCCTTTTTTTGTGGTTTTGGCGACCCAGAAAACCAGGAAGTTGGACGCAGCCGTGGGTCGAGCTAGATAGGGGATTGTGTCGGACTCGGCGACAATCCCCCCGTCTCCCGGACGGTTGCGGCTCGCCCGTCGAGCCGGCTATCGCCCCGCAAGTCGTTGGCTGACCACCGGGTTTTATTGCCTCGCACTCGCCGTCCTCAGCGATACGGCAGCGATCGAAAGCCACATATTACATGTCTATACAAGTCAATCGCTGGCGCAGCTGAGCACGGCCATCACCACCGCGATCATTGCCATTGCCGCCCTCGGTTTGCTTGTCTCACTGGCCACCGGCCTTGTGAGCGGGCAGCTTGGCTGGGTCCACCGCGAAAGCCAACGCCGGGTCCGACTCGGTCGCGCACCCGAAACCCCACCGGCGCAATCCTTGGTCGCTGTTGTTGCCACGGTGGGACTCGTGGCAGTCTGCTGGCCGGTCGTCGCCGGGGCCGTGCGTGGGGTCGACGCGAGTGCGAGTGGCCTGACAAGCCTCTGGCAAACTTGGTGTATACACACTCTTTATACGGTCGGTAGCGTCGCCATCCTCGCCGGCATCATCGACCTACGTGCCGGCTTTCATCGCCTGTGGCAACGACTCCACCGCAGCATCGCCGAGCTACGCCGCGAATACCAGGGACGTCGACGATGAGTGAGCGCTGTGTCTGTGTAGCTGCACCGGTCAGCCTGGACCAGGGGTTTACCTACCGGGTCCCCAAAAACCTCCCCACGCCCAAACCGGGACAACGGGTGGTTGTGCCCCTAGGCGCCCGCTGGCTCGTCGGATTGGTCCGTCCGGTGCCCGCCGAAATCATCTCCAAAGACCGTCTGCGCGACATCCTCGACGTTCTCGACCCAACCGATCAACCTGCGCTCAGCGACGAGCTGACCCGGCTTTGCGAGTGGATGCACGACTACTACATCGCCCCGGTTGGCGAGGTCTACCGGCTCGCTTTGCCCGGGCTGTTGTGCGGCCAGGATGTCCGTACCCTAGCCCTGACCGAGGCGGGTAAACACGCGGTCCAAGCCCATCAAAACGGCCTCCTATTACCGCCCCAACTCGCCGAGCTTTCGCCCCACGCCTGGCGTATCCTCGGTTATCTTGCAGATACACCGGCTTCAAAACGCACGGTCGGCCACCTGCGCAAGCTCAAGCCGCGGCTGCAGAAGCTCGATGTGCTGCTCCACCAGCTCGGAGGGCGTGAACTGCTCGAGGTCGGTTGGCCCAACACCGAAAATGAGCAGTCGCGGATCGAGGTCCACGTCCGCCGGACCGACTTTTTGCGCACCGGTGCCAGCGACGAACAGGCGATTCGCAAAATCCTGGGACGCAGCAAGCAGCGCAGGGCCCTGCTCGACCTCCTCGAAGCCCAACCCCGCGATACCTGGCTGAGCCTCAGCGAACTGCGAGGGCCATTTCCCCGGGCCAAAGTTCTGCTCGATCCACTCGTTGCGGGCGGGTTGGTCCACCGCGAGGACCGACCGCGGGCACTCGACCCGTTTGCCACCCAAGCACTCGAACCGACCGCCGCACAGACGCCGACCGAGGACCAACAGCGGGCCCTCGATGCCCTGATCAGTGCCGCCGATGCCCGGGCGTTTTGTGGCACCCTGCTCCACGGCATCACCGGCAGCGGCAAAACAGAGGTGTATCTACAACTGATTGCCCACATTCTCGACCAGGGTGGCGGCGCGATCGTGCTGGTTCCGGAAATCGCCCTCACCCCCCAGCTCTCCAACCGCTTTCGCGCCCGGTTTGGCGAGCGGGTCGCCGTTTTACACAGCGCCCTGACACCGCGGCAACGCCTCGACGCCTGGCAGCAGATCCGTCGAGGCACCTGTCCGATCGTGATTGGGGCCCGCTCAGCTGTGTTTGCGCCGGTGCCCAACCTCCGAGCCATCATCGTCGACGAGGAACACGACGGCTCGTTCAAGCAGGAAGAGGGCGTTCGCTACCACGCCCGTGATGTCGCCTTGGTGCGTGCGCGCAACCTCGGGGCCATCGTTGTGCTGGGGAGTGCCACCCCCTCGCTCGAAACCTACGCCAAGGCCCGCAACGGCCAATTTACCCTGCTCGAGCTCAACACGCGACCGACCCCGCGCCCGCTGCCCAAGGTCGAGATCATCCCGCTTTCGGTCCACCGGCCCGACCCCGACAGCCTGCTCACCGGGCGGATGGTCGAGGCGCTCAACGAGACCGTCGAGGCCGGCGAACAGGCGATTGTGTTTTTGAACCGGCGTGGCTTTGCCACCACGCTCGTGTGTGACACCTGTGGCGCGCTGCATCCGTGCCCGGATTGCTCGGCCCCCTCCATGACCTACCACCTGCAGCGCAACCGCCTGATGTGCCATCTGTGCGGCTACATCGAAGGTCCGCCGTCGGTGTGCCCGAGTTGTGGCAAGGGCGAGATGCAGCACGGTCGCGCCGGCACCGAGCGGGTTGAGCTCGCCCTCAGCTCCAAGGTCAAGGGTGCCCGGGTGCTCCGGCTCGACCGCGATACCAGCCGCGGTCGGCGATTGCTCGAAACCCTCAATGCATTTCGCAGCGGCGAGGCCAATATACTTGTAGGCACACAGATGCTGTCGAAGGGCCACGACTTCCCCGGCGTGACCATGGTCGGGATTGTCCAGGCCGACCACGGCCTTGGTCTACCCGACCTGCGAGCGGCTGAGCGCACGTTCCAGCTACTTTCGCAGGTCGCCGGCCGGGCCGGCCGGGGGGACCACCCGGGACGTGTGCTGATGCAAGCATATGCCATCTCCCATGCCGCGATCACCTGCGCTGCCCAGCATGACTACACCGAGTTTGCCACCTGGGAGCTCGCACGCCGCAGTGAACTCAAAAACCCACCACATGGGTGGCTGGCGCTTTATCGGATAACCGGGGAGCAGCGCGAGTCGGTCGAGGCCCGGGCAACCCTGCTTGCCGCCGCGGTCCGCAGTGCCGTCGACCATGTCCACCGCCAACACCAACCTGACGCGCTCCCGGTGATCGAAGTGCTCGGCCCGGTCCCCTCGCCCATCGAAAAAATCAATCGCCGGTTGCGCTGGCAGCTGTTGTTGCGAAGTAGCAACAGAAGGGCGTTGCGCTGGGTATTGCGAACACTTCGCCCCCAGCTCGGGTTTGCCGAACGCGGACAAAAACGGACGCTCGCGTTCGTCGATGTCGACCCGCAAACCCTACTTTAAACATCTTGCTGATACATAAAAATAGATGTATCCACATCTAGTAGACACTTGAACCAATTGCAAAACGCCACGCATCGGCGTGGCGCTTGGCGAAATCTCAGTTGTGGTTACTTGACGCGGTACCACATCTGGGTGCGGTAAAACGGCCCTAGGTAGCCGCGGACCTTGAGTTGGTCGTTGTCGATGTTCCACATTTTGGCGCGGTAAGCCTTGTCCTTCTCGGGATCGAAGATCTTGCCACCTTCCCACTTGCCCGAGCCCTCATCGTAGCTGAGGCCCCAGAGGATCATCATACCGAGGACCTTCTTGCCGGCGCGTGCACCCGTGCAAGCGGTGCAGATGGTGTCGGCGGGCTTGAGCAGGAGGCGGGCGACCTTGCCGTAGAGCTTGCCGTGGACTTCGACGATCTCGACGTGCGATTTGGCCTTACCTGTTTCATCGTCGATGGTTTTCCAAGTGCCGACGGGTGTGCCGTTCGCGGTCGCGCTGACCTCGGCTGGCGAGAGGGTAGTGGCGACCATCGCAAGGCCAACCGTTGCGGTTGCGGCCATCTTGAGGGGCGCTTGGAACAACATACGAAACGCGGAGGTTGCTGGCATTGCTGGTGTCTCTTCCTGGCTAAGCGGGTTCCCCCCGCAGACTGGAGGCAACCCTGACTTATTCACGGTTTTCGAGGTTTTTTTACCACACCCTCGTCACATGTCGGGCAGCTCACGGCATCACGCCCAAACGTCTCGACTAACCCTTGAGAATCATAGACTTGTTTACAGAACCCCGGAGGCCGATGGGCGAGCCCGGCAACGGGCTATACACTCCGCCCGCCGTGACCGAAGTCGTCATCATCGACCCCGCAAACACGGGGTCATCGCTCGCTGCGGCGGTCCATGCACTCGGTTACCGCGTGTCGAGTCGCGCACGGACCTCGGCCGGCCTTGAGTCCGGGGCCAGCGCCGTGATTGTCTGCCCAAACGACGGCTCGATTCCCGACCTCGCACCCATCCGGGCAGCGTTTGGCGAGGCTGTCGGGATTGTCTTGTATATACCAACACACGCCCCCACCCCCGACCTCGCCGAGGTGGTGACACTCGGTGCCGATCGCATCCTGCGGGCGCCTGTCAGCGGAGAGCAACTGCGCGAGTGCCTCTACGAAGTCGCCGGCCCCCCGGGCTCGATGAACCGGCCGACAACCTCGGTTGCCGACGACCTCGATCTCGACGCCTACGGACTCGACAACGTCCCTGACCCACCCGTCCGCGCTGGCAAACGCAACCGCCAGCAAACTCGCAAACAAACTCGCAAACAGCCCCGCAAACAAACCCGCAAACAGCCCATCGCAACAGTCAAGGCGGCACCAACTCGCAAACCCGCTGCCGCCCCAAAGCATGCATACACGTCGGCGTTACAACTCCTAGCCTCCCTGTGGACACTGGTCGACCGCAGGGCCACCGGCACCTGGACGGTCCAAACCGACGAGGCTGTGGCAGTCATCGAGCTCGGCCACGGCATGGTGATCGAGCCCCTGCCAAATATGTATCAGCAACGCAATCGCCTACGGGTTGGCCGCGCACTCGACGATCTCCAAGCAGCCGAGCGACTGGCGGCCGGGGACCTGAGAAGTTTGGTGTGCAACCTCGCTGTCGGAGACCTTGCACATGCACTTACCCAGCCAGGTTCTTGGCACTTCACCGACGGTCCACGCCTCCGACCACCGGTTGCCAGTTTGCCAGCGTTGATGCTCACCGCGACCTCCCGTGCGCTCTCACCCAGCACGCTCCTGTCACAACTCGGCCCGGGCTCTCGCAGGCCCACCTGTGAGGTCGCCAAACTTCCGAGTTTGTGCCGGGCCTTGGCCCACAGCCTTGAGCTACCAGATCCGCAGCATTTGGCATTGCTCGACGGCACCCGCACACTCGATGTCCTGCGCGACGTACACGGGATCGACCAACTGCTGCCCCTTTGTCTGGTCCTCGAAGCCGGCCATCGCCTGACCTGGCAAGGCGGGCGACAACCGTCAACGACCAACCGTCGGGGGCAGCAACGTCGCCTCGACCACGCCCTCGCCCTCGCCCGTCGCGGCCACTACCTCGAACTGTTGGGGGTCGCTGCCGACGACCCGCCCCACGTCGTGCGTGCGGCCCATCGCCAACGCCTCGCCGATTTCAGTGCAGATACATTTTCTGAGCTACTCGGGGACGCTGGCCAGCAGCAACGCGACAACCTCAAACACCTGCACCAAGCCCTCGACGAAGCCTGCGAACTCCTGTGTGACGAGCCGCTTCGCACCCTCTACCTCACGCACCTTCCAGCCCCGGAGCAACATGACAGCTAAACTTCGCGCCGCCTTTATGGGTTCCCCTGACTTCGCCGTTGAGAGCCTCAAAGCGACCTACAACACCTGTGAGGTCGCCTTGGTTGTCACCCAGCCCGATCGCCGGGGCGGGCGCGGCCGCAAACTGATCGCCCCCGCGGTCAAGCAGGCGGCACTCGAGCGCGGGCTACCGGTGATTCAACCCCGCAAGGTCCGCAGTGGGAAACTCGCGCAAACCCTCACTGACCTCAACCTCGATGTCATCATCGTGGCCGCCTACGGGCGGATCCTACCGGTCTCGGTCCTCGAAGCCGCTCGCTACGGCAGCATCAATGTACACGCATCTATCCTGCCGCGGTGGCGGGGCGCGGCACCGATTCAGCGGGCCGTCCTCGCCGGCGACCGCGAAACCGGCGTGTCGCTCATGAAGATGGAAGCCGGCCTCGACACGGGCCCCGTCTACGACATTGCCCGCACACCAATTGGCGAGTTCGAGACCAGTGGAGAGCTGTTTGACCGGCTCGCAAAAGTTGGGGGAGACTGCCTCGAAAGCTTTCTCCGGCGGTTTCCCGATGTCCCGCCACCAACCCCCCAGGACGCCGAGCTGGTCACCCACGCGGCGATGCTGTCCAAACCCGAGGGAGCGATCGATTGGACACAATCGGTCACAACCCTCGTCAATCATGTCCGCGGCATGGACCCCTGGCCGGGCGCCTTCACTTTCCGTGCAGGTACATCGATCAAGGTTTTTGGCGCCCGGCCCTCGCGGCACGACCGACCCGAACAGGCGACACCTGGAATGTTTGTCGCGGCCGACCGCGACGGCGTCCACATTGCCTGCAGCGATGGCGTAGTGTGCCTTTCGCAGCTCCAACCTCCGGGAAAGCGCCGTATGGAAGCCCGCGCCTACGCGGCCGGACGTCCGTTTGAGGACGGCACCGGTTTCGACCCACCTGCCAAAGCCGCCAGCTAGCAGCCCGCGATTTTCTCGGACGTCGCTTCGCCCCGAATCGGGGGAATCGTTGGGCTACCCGACGATTCGCGGGGCCCAACCACGGCAACAGGAGAACTCAGCGCCAGGACAATTGACCTGTGCGATGGGACATAGCCGTCGTCGCTTCCGTCAAGTCCAGGCCCAGTCTTCGGCCGACTCGACATCCTGCATCACGACCCCACAACTCGGTGCACATTCGCGGGTGAGGCGACGAATTTGCATGGCCTGAAGGGCACCCGGGCCAACGACCACTGCGATCCGCACCCCGTAACGCTCGGCCGAGGTGAGAATGTGGGAAATCGCTCCCTGGGTCACCGGACCGCTGACAGGTGGTGCCTCGCGCAGATCGAAAACAAATCCACGGGCGCTGACACCCCGGCGAAAGGAATCTTCGAGCTGATCGGCGAGCAAGCGGGCAAGCTCCGCGCCGCGGGTGATATCGAGGTCGCGCCGTCGCCAGACCTGGCACATCAACATTCCATGGCGAACGCTCACCAAATGGTTTTCGCGTTCGGCCAAAATCTCCCAGCCGATTCGCAAACCCGACGACGAAGCGCTTGGCTCGGGAGCGAGGACAGGTCCTGAACCGACCGGATCCTTTTGCGGAATGCAGGTTGAAGGCACGGCATCCATACTCTGACCGAAGTTTCTAAAAATGGGTAGTCGGCAAACGTTTATTCTTCGAGGATGACTGGATAATTCGATCGTTGACGCAGCAACTCTTGGTACCGTGCGCGATCGGGCTGGCAACTTGCATCTGTCAACAGTTCGGGTCGACAGCCCGTCGACTGCGGGGAACTTCCCCAATTTGAGAAAATCTCCACACTCGTTTGGCGACGCGCCTGCTCATCGCTAACTGGACGAAAGTCTAGGTGTTGATAGCCGGGAAACGTCGCCAGGGTACGGCTGGCAATGTGGCGAACAGCCGCATACTCATCGATCAGCAGTGCGCTCAAAAACGGCGGTGCCCAACTCGGCTGTGCGACTGCAACTGCGGGCCCCCAGCCAAAGTGCCAGGCCACCAACGCTCGCACCCCAGCATCTCCACGCAATAACCATAGGATCCCGGCGGCGACTTCGCGCTCGTCGGGCTCTAGGCCGACCTCATCCTGGCCAAACCAGGTCGTCAGCCAATGACCAGTCCACGCCTGCGTCTGATCGAGATGGCACAAATTGCACGCATTTGGCCGACCTGACGTAATCGATGCGCTCAGGTCAGGGCTACTGATTTCGTGACTTCGAATCGCCTTGAGCAGGCCGTAGGTCGTATGGGGCATATGGCAATTGACGCAGCGGCTACCCTCCGAAGCCGGGACATGATGTGTATGCTCGGACAGGTTATCGCCAAACTCACGGTGGCACTGCGTACAACTTGTATCCGCATCAATCTCCGGGTCGAGTTGATCGTTGGGGGCACCGCGGTGCATCGAATGGCATGACAGGCAGCCAAACTCGCCGCCCTGGTAGCACGGCGACTCGATCAAACCATTGTATTCACGCCCCGAAATCCGAACCTCGCCATCGGGCCAAAACCGCTTGGCAAAAAAATCCGGGTCCTCGGCAACCTCGGCGTCGAGCCACGGCTGGATCTCGTGGACCGGGTGGCGAACAACCCGAATCGTCGGTTCGAGTAGCTCTCCTGGGCGGTACGTCGACCCTTCGCCGAGCCATCCCTGCTCGTCGGCAAACCGCGAAATCGCGTGGCATTGGCCACAAATCGCCGACGAACGGAGAGCGTCGAGCTCTCCGGGTTGGACAATACTTGTATCTTCACTTTCTTGGAGGTGAGTCGCGTAGCGCGTCCCCGGGTGTTGCTGGCGGGCGACATGTTGAGCCCCCGGCCCGTGGCACGATTCGCAGGCGATCCCGAGTTCGGCCACCGCGGTGTCGGCCCGCGTGTTGTCACCGCCAACCTGTGGATCTTCGCTGATCCGTGGCGCCCCAGCGACCGCATGGCATTTGATACACACATCATTCCATGTATACACACCATCATCGATCGGCGGTCGTAGCAAGGTCGACTCGTTGGGCACCCACTGGCCCGGCTGGCCATAGGCATCGGTGAGGTACGAAAACGGAAATGCATGCAAACTGCGCGGGGTTTTGCCGGGCAGCCAATAGACCTGCATGTGGTGTTTGCCGGTGATCATCACCACCCGCCTCCACACCCACGGGGGTTCACTCGGCCACTGCTCGTCGTCCATGTGTTCGAGCAGCCAGGTTGGATCCCGGGTGTACACCCAGTACTCCTCGCCGCGTCGCTGCACCCGGTAGCTGCCGGTGCGATCGTGCAGTTCTCGCCCGTCAAACGGCGCGAGCACAGTCTGCGGCGTGGCCGGTTGCGTCATGGTGCGGTGGTAGCTGTGGTACCAACTTGTATAATCACTGGGGTGACAGGCCCGGCACGCCCCCGAGCCGACATAGCCATCGCGCTGCTGTTCGGGAATCACCCTGGCCAAGGCTTTACGACTGTCGGTACGCCGCGCGGTGTGGGCCAGCGAAACGCCGGCGAGTACAAGTAGGGCCGCACCCACGAGCCCACCTGCCACACCGCGCCAACGCATCTCCGACCTATTGTCCGGTCAACACAACCGCCGGGTCGAGCTTGGCCGCTCGCCTGGCCGGAAGGACAGCACCCAACACACAAAAGCCGATGGCAAATCCAACCGAAGTCGCCAGCAACAGCGGGCTAAACTCGAAGTAGGTGTCGGGCTTGTAGGGAAAGTCCGGGATGTACTTGGCCGAAACCAAGTCAAACCCGTAGGCCGCCAGCATCGACAGGCCCACGCCGACAACCCCGGCAAGCGCCCCCACAACCGCGGCCTCGCCCAAAATGATCGTGCGGATGTTGGCCCGCGAAGCCCCGACCGCCCGCATGATGCCGATCTCGCGTTGACGCTCATAAATCAGCATAAAGAACACGTGCATGATGTTGATCGCCGCGATCCCGACGATCACGATGCTGACAAACCCAAACACCATCATGAACACGGCGATCAACATCGCCGCCTGTTCGGCCCCTGAGTCGGCGACATCAAAGCCGGCGTCCTCGACCCCCTTGGCCACCCCGGCGACGTTGTCCTTGGCATCGACATCGACGATGATCGAGTGGAAGGTTTTGGCCGCGTTGGGGTCGTCAAACAACACGTTGTAGCGGCTGACATAGCCCAGCGGCAGGGTCAGCCCCAACGAAATGGCACGGTCGCTAAACCCGACCAACCGCCCGCGCTCGGTGATCACTTTTTTGCGTTTTGACGCGCGCACCATCGAGGCCCCCACCCGCAGGTCAAACTTGAGCCCGAGTACAAAGTTGGGGTTGAGCTTGGGCAGGCTGTGGGCCCGGCGAATGGTCCCGTTGTAAATTTCGACCAGGTGGTTGGAGGCGATCACCGGGACATAGTGACGACAGACTTTGCCTTTCGGTGCATCTGCAACTTCTGCGGCGGGCTCGTCCTCGCCGGCGGTCGCCCCATCGGCCGTCATGGCATGTGCAGGCAGCGGGTCGCCGCAGTAGAGCATGGTCTCGCCACAGTCGGCATCGGTCTTACATGCCTTCGTCGCCTCGCGGTCGTCAAAATAGGCAAACGCGTACTTGCTGTCGATGTCCTCGGCCACCAACTTGGGGTCGATGCCATCGGCGACCATCTCAGTCCGCATGGCGTTGCCAAACAGCTCCTTGCCACCGGCGGCGATCGACGGCACGGTGAGTTTCATCTTTGGATAGACGCCGGTGACATGCTCGATCTCGCCGAGTTTTTTGGCCGCCTCATCGTTGAGCGTGTCCTTCCCCATACCCACGCGCAGGGGACCTAGGTCGACATCGGTACTGCGCGGGATGACCTCGAGTTTGTCGAGCGGGAAAATCTCGCCCAGCACCACCGAGCGTACCCCGGAGCCCAGGGCCAAAAAGAAGGCAAATGCCGCGATGCCAACGACAATCCCGATCGAAGCCAAAATAAAGTGGCGACGATGGTGACGCAGGTCCTTGCGGATCAGTTGGGTCAATCCACTCATGCCGACTCCTCGCGCTGCGAAGTACTTGTGTCTACATTTTTGTTGGGCTCGCTGCGGCGGTCCTCGACGACATTGCCCTCGACAATCCGCACCACCCGGGCAGCCGCCTCGGCGATGATGTCGTCGTGGGTCACGATAATCAGGGTGATCCCGTCGCGCTCGTTGAGCTGCGAAAACAGCTTCAAAATCGCATCACCACTATCGCGGTCGAGGTTGCCGGTGGGCTCGTCGCAAATCAGCAACTCTGGCTTGTGCAGCAGGGCGCGGGCAATCGCGATTCGTTGCTTCTGTCCGCCCGAGAGGTGAATCGGTCGGGCGTGGGCCTTGTCGGCAAGGTCCATCTGGGCGAGCAGTTCAAGCCCGCGGTCCTGGGCTTGTTTCTCGCTTAGCCCCCCGTCACCACCGTTGAACAACGACGGCAAGATGACGTTTTCCAGGCAAGTCATGTGGCCGAGCAGATGAAACGACTGAAACACAAAACCGATGTGGCGGTTGCGGTAGCGGCTGAGGTCGCGGTCGGACATTTCGCTGAGCTTGCGCCCCTCGACTTCAACCTTGCCGGTGTAGTCGGAGTCGAGCCCGCCAATGATGTTGAGCAGGGTCGTCTTGCCCGAGCCCGAGCGCCCGATGATCGAGACAAACTCGCCGTCGCCGATCTCGAGGTCGACGCCCTTGAGCACCTCGAGCGAGGTCTGGCCGGTGCGATAGGTCTTGTGTACGCCGCTGAGGCGGATCATAGGGGTGCACCGTAGCCGCTGCCGGCAACCCCGGTCAAACGGCGGACGACCCGTGTCGACATTTGCCTCGCACGCGGCCGCTCGGCCTACCCCCTGGGCTTGGCACGATCGTGAAATCGCCCCTACTCGCTCGGGGACTCGCGCGCGCGGGCTACATGTACTATCAAGTTTATTCGACAAAAAGGGCGCAGGATTGCGCCTGCGCCCCGTCGGTTTGCTGCGAGCCGCTCGCTACTCCTCGACTACCATCGTAAACATCCCGGCCAGGTTGTCGTGGCCGCCCGGGGTCGGGTGGATGCAGGTCAGGTCAAACCAGTTGTTGTTGCCATCGGCGTAGCAAACATTGACTGGGTCGTCGTGATAAAAGCCGTGCCCGCAAAATTCCTCGGACATAAACACCATATCGGTGCCCGAGGTCACCGCGAGTTCCATCAACATCTCGTTAAACGCGTTGATCACCGGCATGCCCTCGGGCCACTCGCCGGTGAGGTCCTGGAACTGGGCGGCCGTGCACGAGCCCAAATCGCCGGTGCGATCGGTGTACTCGTAGACGTTGGCAAAGATGACATACGACCCGTTGGGGAAGTTCATCGGGTCGGTCAGGAAATCGATGGCGTCGGCCATCAGCTGATAGGCGGCCTCGACATCGACCATGATCTCGTCGATCGGTTTGTTGTTGTTGGTCGCGTCCTTGGCCCAGCGCGCCAAGTCGTTGCCGCCCATGGTGATGATGACCAGGGTTTTGTCGAGCTCGGGGCCGTTGAAACACTCGTCGATTTGGGCCACGAAGTCGTCGGTCCGGGCACCCCACTCCGAGCAGTTGCTGAACGCACCGGAGTCTTTGATGAGGCCCTTGCCCTCGAGTGGGTTGACCTGTTTCCACAGGTTTGTGGGAGCTTGTATGCCAAACTTGGCGGCCAGGCTGTCGGCCATCCGCGAGCGGTAGAAATCGCCTGCGGGTGTCGGCGGCGTGCCAACCGTGACCGAGTCGCCCAAAAACACCACCCGCTCGACATCGATGATGTCCTGGTGGTTGGTGCCGACACAGTGGCTGCCGACGATCGGGTCGAACTGGTCGTAGTCGGCCAGCGGCATGTCGTTGCTGAACTTGTCGGCGTAGCACCCGGCCACCCCGTCCATGCTGCCACCGGTATCGGTGTCGCTGTCCGAATCACTCGGGTCGCCGGTGGTCGGCTCGCCCGTCGTCGGCTCGCCCGTCGTCGGCTCGCCCGTCGTCGGCTCGCCCGTCGTCGGCTCGCCCGTCGTCGGCTCGCCCGTCGTCGGATCGCCTGTCGTCGGCTCTCCCGTCGTCGGTTCGCCCGTGGTCGTCTCGCTGTCCGACTCCGAATCTGGCCCGGCAGTTGTTGTATCTGCATCGGTTGTCTCGCCACCGGTTTCCGAGTCGGACCCCTCCGACGTGCCCTCGCTGGTGCCCGACTCGCTCGCCGAGCCAGCCGTATCGCCGCCACAGCCGACGAGCAATGCAGCCGAAGCTGTACATACACACAAGTAACGGGCAATCACTGAACCATTCAACGCAAGCATGACAACACCTCGGTAGACAACGCAGTCGGGTCGTACGCAGGGCCTTTGCATTCCCCGGCCCACGCAACAACAGCTTTTTGTAGTCCCGATCGCCGGCAATCTCTGCGAGGATGATCACAACTCGCGCGAAACAAGCGTACGAGTTGCCATCACCGGCAAATTCCGGAGATCGCGCCGTTCCCTAGCCCTGACGGCGGCGCGCCTACGATTTGAGACCGATCTCGATCAGGCGCTGGGTCAGGTACTCGTGGGCGGTCATCGCATTGGGATAGCGATTGGGATTATCGGGGGTCACACACCCCGGTAGGGTCTCGAGCAGACAGTCGGAGTTGGGGTGCAAAAAGTACGGCGTCGAGTACCGACTTTCGTGGCAGTAGGGCGGCGGCGGGTTGACCACGCGGTGGGTCGTCGACGGCAGCACGTGATTGGTCATCATCTGCAACATGTCCCCGACGTTGCACACGATCGTCCCCGGAATTGTGTCGACCGGCACCCACTCGTTGTCGTTGTTGAGAATCTGCAGCCCGGGCTCGCCCGAACCGACCAACAACGTGATGAGATTGATGTCCTCGTGACGACCGGCGCGGACACCCGAGGAATTCTCGGAGATCGGCGGATAGTGAAGCGGCCGCAAAATACTGTTGCCGTAGTTGACCTTGTCCTCAAAAAAGTCCTCGGCCAAACCCAAGTGCAGCGAGACCGCCTTGAGCACGCGACGGCCCAGGTGGTCGAGCGCCTCGTATAGCCCGTAGGTCGCCTCCTTGAACCCGGCAATCTCCTTGGGCCAAACATTCGGCGGGTAGGTCTCGCGCATCGCTGTCATGTCGGCGGGCAGCTCACGACCGACATGCCAAAACTCCTTGAGATCGGCAGTATCGCTATCCTTGGCGTGCTCAATGCCAAAAGGTGTATAGCCACGGGCCCCGGCCAGCCCCTCGATAAAGTAACTCCGGCGGACATCCTCGGGCAGCGCAAAGAACTTGCGCATGACCTCATAGGCCCCACTGATGACCTCGTCGGGGATGCCGTGATGGGTGATCCCAACAAACCCCCAACGGCGAAAGCTCGCCCCGATGTCGTCGACAAAGGCCTGCTTGTCGCCCACAGTCTGCTCGTCGAAGCGACGGATATCGAGGATGGGGATGCGCTCGTGAGAAGTTGTCATAGCAAGTACCTTTCGACTTCGGTTGCAGGGTTCACAGGATCACGGCGGCCACACAGGCGGTGGAGAAGTTCGCCAGGGTGGCGGCGGTTAGGGCCAACAGCCCCAACCGGGCAATATCAGACTTTCGCGCGGGGACCAATGCTCCCAGTCCACCTATCTGCACGCCGATGCTCGACAGATTGGCAAACCCGCAAATGGCAAAGGTCACGATCGCGGAGGACCTCGCCGACAGCCCCGTCATTTCGTTGAGCTGCTGAAACGCGATGATTTCGTTGACGATCGTGCGCGTCCCCAACAACTGACCAACGTCCGAGGCCTCGGCCCACGGCACGCCCATCAGCACCGCGACCGGAAAAAATACCCAGCCAAAGATCCGCTCCAAGCTCAGGGCGCCGCCGCCAACTTCGACCAGGCCCAAGCCGACGTTACACAGGGCGATCAGGGCCAAAAAAGCGATCAACATGGCGCCGACGTTGAGCGCCAGCTTCAGGCCCTCGGTCGTGCCATCGGCGACGGCGTCGAGCAGGTTGCTCGGCGGGTCGGGCATCTCGACATCGGGCGTGACCCCGGCGGTGACCGGCGTACCCGTTTCGGGGACGATGATTTTGGCCAACACCAGCGAACTCGGGGCCGTCATCGCCACCGCCATCAACAGGTGTTCGATCTCCACCCCGCCGATCAACACATAGGCCCCCAAGATGGCACCCGACACTGAGGCCATCCCCGAGACCATCACGACAAACAACTCCGACTCCGTCAGCCGCTGCAAAAACGGCCGAATCGTCAAGGGAGACTCGGTCTGGCCCATAAACACGCTCGCGGCCACAGCCAGTGACTCGGCCCCACTCGCGCCAAAAAGCCGCACGGTCGCCTTGGCCATGAGCCCGACAACCCGCTGCATCACGCCTAGGTAGTAAAGCAGCGAAAACAACGCGGCGATAAAGATGATCGTGGGCAACACCTGGAAGGCAAACACCACGCCCAAGCCCGAGCTTCCGCCCTGGGCCTTGCCGAGCTCGCCAAACATAAACCCCGAGCCGGCAAACGATTGCTCGAGCACGGTCGAGACCCCGGCCGCGGCCCTGCCCAGGGCGTACTGCCCCCACGAGGCCTTGAGGAGCAACAGGGCCATCGCCCATTGCAGGCCAAAGCCGATGGCGACGTTTTTCCAGGCAATTTTTGTGCGGTTGCGACTGAGCCCGTAGGCGACCGCCACGATCACGGCGATTCCCACTAAGCCCAGGCAACGTTCGACAATCATCGCTCACGCATTCGATGCAGCTGCATGTTTTTTGGCAACGTGGAGACCCTCCGACACAGCCGCCAGCCCCACCCGCTCGTCGTAGTGAACACAGCAAACCGGGGCGTAGCGCTCGTTGCCGCCGAGTTCGATCTGGGCTCCGTCGGCCACTCCCTGACCATTTTGCATACGCAAGTTAAACATGGCCTTGCGGTTGCAAAACTGGCAGGTGACCTTGACCTCTTCGATGCTGTCGGCGAGCTCTAGCAGGCGGCGCGAGCCGGGGAACAGGCGGGTGCGAAAGTCGGTCCGCAGGCCGTAACAAATCACCGGCAACCCGGGGCGCAGGGTCAGCACCCGAAGTTGCTCGACCAACCCGGGCGACAAAAACTGGGCCTCGTCGACAAGTACACAGTGATAGCCCTCGAACTGGGCCGGGTCGAGCACGGTGTCGACATCGACCAGGATATCCGCCTGTGCCGAAAGCCCGGCCCGCGAGGCGATTTGATCGGCGCCAAACCGGTTGTCGAGCCGCGGCTTGAGCAAAATGACCTTCTTGCCCTGGCTGCGGTAGTTGTGGGCCACCGCCAACAGGTTGAGGGTTTTGGCCGAGTCCATGGTGCCGTGGCGGAAGTAGAGTTTAGCCATGTGTACCTACATACGTATTAAGTGCAGTTACAAGCTTGCCTAGCAGCCGAACAACCGATCACCGGCGTCGCCAAGACCCGGCCGGATCCACCCCCGGGCATCGGCACAACGGTCCTTAGAGGCGGTGACAATCGGCACATCCGGATGGGCACCGTGCACGCGGTCGATACCCTCGGGGGCCGCGAGTACACAGACAAATGTCGGACGGCGGAGCACTCCCTGCGACACAACCTTGTCGAGTGCCGCGACCGCACTCCCGCCGGTGGCCAACATCGGGTCGAGGACAAACACCCGCTCATCGCCGGCCAGCGAATCGAGCTTCGACAGGTAGCAGGTTGGCTGCAAGGTCGCATCGTCGCGTACCAACCCGAGGTGGCAAACCTTGGCCTCTGGCAACATGTCCAAAAAGCCATCTACCAAGCCGAGCCCGGCCCGCAAGATCGGAACCAGCACCACCGGCTCGGCAATCTCGACACCGCCACAACGCTCCAGCGGCGTTTGGACATCGATGTCACGGGTGCGGACATCGGCCAGGACTTCGATCGCCAGTGCCCGGGCTATCCGGCGAATGGCGGCGCGAAACGCCTGGGCAGGTGTGTCGCGCGAGCGCAGCACGGTGAGGTCGCGTTGGACCAGAGGATGCGAGAGCACGTGGACAGGTGGCGCCATGCACCTGGGGTGTATCGCGTCGGCCAATCCCGGCTCAAGTCCCGAGTGTCACCCAGCTGTCACACAACCTCGGGACAGGTCGGTCTTTCGCCAGTACTGAAAACTTATCCACAGATCTCAGATCGCTGTATGAACAACTGAGGTGCGGACATCACATGCACCAGCGTCGTTGTCTGACAATGCAACAACCTCGCGGGGTTGGCCGATACCTACAAGTAGATTGTCTCCGGGCGCAGGTGGCGCGAAGGCAACGTTGTTTTTGTTGATCTCACACGCATTCGAATCCCGGTGTCCGCTACACTCCAACTCGACGCAGACCCGTGGTTTGGTCCTCCCACAGCGTCGGCTTGTCCTTCCTTCTGTGTTCCTGCCTCGTAGGGACAGGCTGTGTACGCGAAGCTCTCGACTACGGTTGCGACCCGGAGTCGACCGTCGAACTCGTCATCACCGAGGTTCGAGCCGGTCAAGATGACCCCTACGGCGAGTGGATCGAGGTGTTTAACGCCGGCGACAGTCCGATTGAACTCGGCAACCTCTCCCTCGAAACCATCGACAACGCCAGCGACGCGCTCGATGCCCCGGCCAAGGTGCGTCGCACCCGGCTGTTTACCAGCAACACCACCTTAGCCCCTGGCGAGTACGCGATCGTCGGCAGCACCGGCTCGCAGATCGCCGGGCTACTCGCAGCGTCCTACGCCGGCCAGGTCGAAACCTCATCGAGTGCCGACGGCAGTGTGTTGATGGATGCCCGGGTCGGTAGCCTCGACATCTACCAATGCGGGTCGCTTGTCGACTCTATTAAGTACATCCACCCACCAACAGGCGGGACGATCATCTTAGACGGCGCAGTCGACCCGGCGACCACCGACAACGGTTTTGACCCGGCGATGCCCGTCGACCAAAACTTTGGCCTGCCGGCAGCCTGGTGCATCGACTCGCGGGCCGAGCCCATACCCGGTGTCGAAGAGCTCTATGCATTTGGCTCGCCCGCCCAACAAAATCCGACCTGTGCCGAACTTCCGCCGGTCGAAGACATGGAGACCGAACAATGAGACGCCGGTTTTTATTGGCGGGGTTGCTCGCACTCGGGTGTGCCAGCGGAGGTCCGCCCGAACGCTACGACCGCTACCAACTCGCCAAAACCCTCGACGCCCAAGCCGATGCGAGCAATGCGACGGACGGCACAACGACCACCGACGCCTCGCTCGTGCTCGGCGAGTTTGCCCTCAAAAAAGTCGTCGACGGCGACACCCTCTGGGTCGAGGGCTTAGACAAGAGCCTCCGCCTGCTGGCGATCGACACCGAGGAAACCTTTAAAAAGGAAACCGAACGCCGGGCCTTTGAAGAGGGTTGGGAGACCTACCTCGCCAAGTCGCAGATCAAGCGCCGCGGCAAACCTGTCAAAATCCCCACGCCGTTGGGCGAGGAGGCCAAGGACTACGCCAAGCAATTTTTTGAGGGCGTGCGCGTGGTCAGGCTCGAGCGCGACCACCCCAAGGAGATCCGCGGCCGCTTCGATCGCCACCTTGTCTATGTATTTGCAAAGAAATCGGGCAAGTGGGTCAACTACAACGTCGAGAGTGTGCGCGCCGGGATGAGCCCGTACTTCACCAAGTACAGCTACTCACGCAGGTTTCACCAACAGTTTGTCGACGCCCAAAACGAGGCCCGAGCAGCCCAACGCGGGATTTGGGACCCGCAAAAGCAGCACTACCACGACTACGACACGCGGATCGCGTGGTGGAACCGGCGGGCCGACTACATCGCCGCGTTTGAAAAAGAGGCGGCCCAGGACGACAGCATGATCACCCTGACCCACTGGGATGCGCTCGAACGCATCGGCCAACGACTCCAGCGCGAGGTCACGATTTTGGCAACCGTCGGCGAGGTCAAATACGGCAAGGGCCGGGCCCCCACCCGGGTGATGCTCAGCCGCCGGATGTTCCAGGACTTCCCGCTGATCTTCTTTGACCGCGACGTGCTTGCCGAGTCAAAAGTCGAGGAGTCCAGCGGCGACTTCATCCGCGTGCGTGGGGTTGTGACCTCCTATCACAACAAACACACCGGCGATGATGTCCTTCAGATCATGGTCCAAAAGCCCGGCCAGATCATACGCGACCCCAACCAAGGACCCCCGCGTATCCTGCCCGGCCACCCCGATTGGCCGTTTGCGATCCCCGAGGGTTACGAACCCGAGGAGGCGCCCGCCAACGACGACATGCTCAACACGCCGAATGACCCGGCAACCCAGGAGCCGGCAACCGCAGATCCACCTGAAGCCAGCGCAGCACCGTCGTCGACCCAGGTTCCCGAGGCACCCACTCCCGCCAAGCCCGCCACCTAACCCGCCGCCATGACCTATTTGTATCCACACCGACTTTTCCAGGCCACCACCTCGGGCCTGCTCGCAGCGGCATTGCTGGCGGGTTGCGGGGGCGGCGAAACCACGACCACCGACGGCACCGAGAGCGAGACCGGCGAGACCGGCGAAACCGGTGAGACCGCGGGCCCGGTGGCGTGCACCAGCAACCTCGTGGCCGGCGACCTTGTGATCACCGAAGTCATGGCCAACCCCAGCGGGTCCGACGACGGCTTTGAGTGGTTTGAGGTCTACAACCCCGGCGATGCCCCGGTCCCGCTCGCCGGCGTCAACATTGTCCTCAGCCGCAGCGATGGCTCGTCTGAAAAACAACACGCGGTGTTTGGCGAGCTTGCGGTCCCGCCCGGTGGCTACATCACCCTGGGAAACATCGCCACCGCTGACCAACTCGATTTTATTGACTATGCATACGCCGACACACTCGGCAACATGAGCAACGGCGGTGGGTGGCTGCGGCTGCGCTGTGGCGACGAAGAGATCGACTCGGTGACCTGGCTGACCGACCACGACGGTGCCTCGCACAGTTTTGACGGATTTCTAAAACCCCCCGACACCGTCGCCAACGACGACCTCGCGCTGTGGTGCGAAGCCCAGAGCTTCCCCGAAACCTTCCTGACCGGCGACTTGGGCACGCCCCAGCTACCCAACGACTTTTGTCCGCCGCCGGCCGGGTTTTGCTACGACGGCGACAATTTGCGCGAAGTCGACGCGCCCGGGGCCGGCGACCTCGTGATCAACGAGATCATGCCCGACCCGCAAAACTCCGACGACACCGAGGAGTGGTTTGAAGTGTACGTCACCCGCGACCTGGACCTCAACGGGCTTGTACTTGCACGTAGTTTTGGCGGCGACGACAACGTTGTGATCGCCGAGCAGGCCCAGTGTGAGCGGGTGACCGCCGGCGACTACCTGGTGTTTGCCGTCAACGACAACCCCGCGCAAAACGGTGGTCTGCCGGTTGTCGACTACCTCTACAAAAAATCCAAACTCAACCTGGTGAACGCTGACGGCTCGCTGAGCCTCGCCCACGCAGGCGAGCTCATCGACGAAGTCAGCTACCCCAGCAGTGAATCTGGGCAGTCGCTCTCCCTCGACCCTGACATGCAAGATGCCAGCCTCAACGACACGGCTGATATCGAAAATGGCGAAAGTGCCTGGTGCCTCGCGCTTGGCGAGTACGGCCCCGGCAATCAGGGAACGCCGGGCAGTGCCAATACCCAATGCGGCCAGTGCATCGACGCCATGGGCACCCCCCGCGACCCCAACCCACCGATGCCGGGCGATTTGGTCATCACCGAGTTTATGGCCAATCCCGCCGGCAGCGACGGCGAGCGCGAGTGGGTCGAGATCTATGTCGGCGACAATCCGGTCGACTTGATGCATGTGCAAATTGCCAAGGGCCTGCCCGACGACCTCGATCGCTCGCCCCTGCTGCTGCCCGAGCCAACGCCGCCCGGGGCCTGCCTCGAAGCCCCGGCAAACACCTACCTGGTGCTGGCCAAGGAGCTGATGAACAACGGCGACCTGCCAACCGTCGACTTCCTCTACGACCTCTCGCTGAGCAACTCAGGCATGCAAAATATTTACCTGTACCAAGGTGCAGATATTTTGCTCGACGAAGTCGCCTATACCGAACTCGCCGTCACCGACGGAGCCAGCCGGGCGTTTATCGGCACGCCCGACCCCGAACTCAACGACAATGCCGACGACGACATGATGTGGTGTACCCCCATGGATCTGGGGCTGATGTACGGAGAAGGTGGCCTGGGCACCCCCGGGCAACCAAACCAATGTGAGTAGCCGCCATGAACCATTGTAGCCGCACCTATCGTTCTGTCCTCGGCCCTGCCCTGCTCGCCGGTCTCTGCCTCGGCGGTTTGCTCTCGGCCTGTGGCTCCGAAACGGCCGCACAACCGTGCGAGGCCGACCTCAAGGCAGGCGAGCTCATCATCACCGAAATCATGTCGGCCCCGACCGGCAGCGACGAGGGCCAGGAGTGGATTGAAATCTACAACCCCACCGACCGCGCGGTGAGCCTCAAGGGCCTCGGGTTGGCCTATGCCGACGATCGCGAGGACAGCGGCAACCTCTATACATTTGATATCGACACAGAGATTGCCCCGGGCGCCTACTATGTCGTCGGCAGTGTCGAGCCCGAGTTCCAACCGGAGTTTATCGACCACAGCTACGGCAAGTCCCTCGGGCGCCTAGGCGACAACGACGGGATTATTCAGGTCCAGTGTGGCACCACCGTGGTCGACGAAGTCGAGTACGAGCACAGTGGCGAGGGCAGCTCCAACCTGTTCGATGGGGCACTTGCACCGAGTGCCGAGGACAACGACGACAACAGCAACTGGTGTGCCGCAAGCGAGAGCTACGACGGTGAAAACAACGGCAGCCCAGGCATGGCCAACCAGCCATGTATGAGTTCGGACCCCGAAAACACCGGCCGCTGCCGCGACGGCGAAACCTGGCGCGAGCCTAAAAAACCCCAGGTCGGCGACCTCATCATCACCGAGGTCATGACCGACCCAACCGGTGATGCCAAGCCCGAAGACGCCGAGTGGTTTGAGGTCTACGTGGCAAACGACGTCGATCTCGCGGGCTTGCAACTCGGCACCACCCAGGGCGACGAGGGCGTACTCACCGGGGCCAATGTCCGGATGACGCTCGACGCCGAAGAGTGCCAACCTGTCTCAGCAGGCAGCTACATCGTGTTTGCCGGCGAGGTCGATCCCAACCTCAACGGTGGTCTTCCACAGGTCGACTTCAAGATCAACTTTAGCCTCTACAACTCCGACGGCGCGGGGGTGTTTGTCTCGACCCTCGCCAAAACCGGAGGGCCCGATGTCATCGATGCCATGAGCTACCCCGAGGTGGTCGATGGTGCAGCTCGCAGCCTGAGCCCCGAGGCCCTCGACCACCAACTCAACGACGATGTCGACAACTGGTGCTTTGCCAGCGAAAGCTACGGCGACGGGGGCAACGGCTCGCCCGGCGCAGCCAATCCTGCCTGTGTCGATACCACCGGGATGTGCCTCGACGGCGACACCCCGATCACCCTCACGCCACCGGCTGCGGGTGACATCTTCCTCACCGAACTCATGCCCGACCCCTCGGCTGTGGGCGACACCGAAGGCGAGTGGATCGAGCTCTTCGTCGCCGCCGACACCCACCTAGGCGGGCTGCAAATTGGCAAGGACGGAACCGTTGAGCAGACTTTGGGCGACACCGGCGGACAACTGTTTGACTGCCTCGCAGTCAGTGCAGGTACACATGTCTTGCTGGCGAGCAATGCCAACCCGGCCGACAACGGCGGGCTGCCGGAGGGGGTCTTGCCGCTCGACTTCTCGCTTGCCAACGGTGGTGGCGAAGTGTTTGTCGGCACGCCCGAGGGCCCACTCGACACGGTCACTTACCCCGGCGCGACCTCGGGGGCCTCGCTCAAACTCAACCCCGAGGCCTACCCGCTGGGCGCCGAGGGCAACGACAACCCCATGAACTGGTGTGTCGCCACGGCAGCCGAGACCTACGGCACCGGCGACTTTGGTACCCCGGGGCAAATGAACGGGCCCTGTGTCGACGACCCCGACCCGCCCATGGGTGAGTGCGACGACAACGGCATGATGCGGTTGCCCGTTGCACCCGGGCCCGATGACCTGCGTATCTCGGAGTTCATGCCCGACCCGAGCGCGGTCACAGACGGGGCCGGCGAATGGTTTGAAGTACAAGTATTGGGCGACTTTGACCTCAACAACTTGGAGCTCGGCAAAGCAGCCGACGTCAAGTTCACCTACGAAGACCCGGCCTGTCGCCCCGTGACGGCGGGTACAACCCTGGTGTTTGCGGTCAACGGCAACGAACTCGAAAATGGTGGTCTACCGCCTCCTGATATCGTTTACAGCGGTTTGAGCCTGACCAATAGCGGCGGCGATTTGTTTGTCGGCCACGGCGGCCAGGCGATCGACACGGTGATGTACAACGGTTCGACAGCCGGTACCGCCCGCAGCCTCGATCCCAATGACAATACAACTTTCTGCGATGCGGTCGACCCCTACGGCGACGGCGATCTCGGCACCCCCGGCACGGCCAATCCCGCCTGTCCCGTGCAGGTTGGTCCCGGTGAGTGCCTCGATGGCAACATCGCCCGTGAGATTGTCGCCCCGGCCATCGGCGACCTGGTGATCACCGAGTTCATCCCCAACCCCGACGCCGTTGGCGATACTGCCGGCGAGTGGATCGAAGTTGCGGCGCTGGCCAGCTTTGACCTCAACGGCTTGCAACTCGGTGAGCAGGGCCAGGTCGAGTTTACCTACGAAGTCACCGACTGCGCCCCGGTCAACCCCGGCGACCACTTCTTGCTGGCCCGCAACGGCAATCCCCTCGAAAACGGAGGGCTCCCCGAAGTCGCGATTGTCTACGGCTCGGCCCTGTCGCTGACCAACAGCGCCGATGACTTCTTTATCGCCTACAACGACGAGGTCCTCGACAGTGTTGCCTATACACAAAGTGCCACGGGTAAGTCGCGCAGCCTCGACATCATGGCCTACGACCCCCTGCAAAACGACGACGAGATGAACTTTTGCGACGGGGTCATGGCCTACGGCGACGGCGATCTCGGCACCCCGGGCCAGGAAAACCCCGCCTGCATGTAGGCCTATAAAGGACGACTGACTTTAAAGTGACGACACGACCCTTACTTGCTTTGACTTTGATGATCGCTTCAGCCTGCGATCCGGGGCCTGGGGACACCGACGGCTCGGACACGGCAATTTCGCAAACCGGAGCAGAGAGCACCGGCGAGGAACTGCCGTGCACGCCACAAAGCTCTCCCTGCGGGCCGTCGACCGCGGTTGTCACCCGGGTGATCGACGGCGACACGGTCGAGCTCGACAGCGGCGAAAAAATCCGACTGCTCAACCTCGATGCCCCCGAGAACACCTCGCAGGTCGAGTGCTACGGCCCGGAGGCGACCAACTACCTCAAAAACATCGTCGAAGACGAAACCGTGTGCCTGTTTTACGACGCGGTTGAGTGCGCCGACATGTTTGGCCGCCTGCTGGCCTACATCGAAGCCCCCGATGGCGAGGCCAATACCCTGCTCGTCGAAAATGGCTATGCCTGTGTGTTGGTGATTCCACCCTCGGGTGCCGCCCGCGAGCCCGAGTTTACGGCGCTTGAACAGGAAGCCATGCAAAACAACCGTGGCCTATGGGGTGCCTGTGACCCCTCGGTGTGCGCCAACTGACCGCTCACAACAACAGCCGACTCCGCCAAGCAACAACCGACTCCGCCTATCTCCCGCGACGTTTGTACCTGCAAACACGACTCGCACCTCCCCGCTCCCGTGCCGACTCCGCCCCACGCCCTACACGCCTCGACGCCCCCCGTACCGGCCCGCCGGCCGTGGGCGAAATTAATTGTATGCGCATCGGCACTGGTCGGAGGCCTGTGGCCCGCGCCAACACGTGCCGCCGAGTACGAGCAATTTATCGATGTCGACACCGAAGAGGACCTGATCGAGCTCAACGTCAACGGGCAAATTTCGGCGGACACATTTGAGACCCTGGTCGAGTTGATGCGCCGCGGGATCGACCTCAACACGGCCTCGCGCGACGAGATTTACACCCTGCCCAACATGAGCTACGAGGATGTCGACGCCATCCTCCGCTATCGAAAAGATGTCGGCACAATTAGTGACCCGGCCCAGCTGGTGATCGCCGATGTGCTCACCCGCGACCAACTGGCCTCGATTGCCGCGTTTTTGCTGGTCCGTGACCCCGCCCGCCCGCGCATGTCGACCAGTGGATTTGTCCGCTACCGCACCGCCTGGGCGCACAAGGACCGGCTGGTTCCGCCCATGATTTTGGACTCGCAAATCCATACCGCGCGGCACCTGACGGTCGGGTTCGCCGGGGCCCTCACCCGCCGGCGGGTTGGCGATGTCCGTTGGGACCCGGTGCGGCGAGCCCTGTCGGCGACGCCCGAGCAGGTGCGCCCACAGCTGCCCAAGTTCTTTGCCCAGTGGGATACCGAGCGCTGGGGAGTGATCGCCGGTACCTACCGCATTGGCTTTGGCGAGCGGCTAACGTTTGATAATACACGTAACTACGCCCCCAACGGGTTTGTCCGCGACAATGTCATTTACGGGCGGGTGCAAGACCTCACCCGCGCCTGTCGGCGGTCGAGCGGTGAGCTGCCCGACCCCCCGTGCGAAGGTGATTTTGCAAATACATACATCACCCCGGACTTTCGCTGGCAAGAAACCCTCCAGGGTGCCGCAATTGGCCTGAAGAAGGGCAAATTGCCGGTTGGTTGGATGCAGGCCTACGGGTTTTTCTCCTACCAAAACCGCGACATTTACCAATACAAAATCTACGATCGCGAGTTTTGTGCCGACCCCCGCAACGACGACGACCCGCGGTGCTCAGCCCCGCCGGTGTATGAGCGCGGCGAAGACCTGACCGACCCGCAGGCCCAAATCAGCTACGCGATCCTGCCCAACATGTACCGCGAGCTCGTCGGTGGCGGCAACGTCAGTTACTTCTACAACCGGCGTACCCACGTCGGCCTCACCGGCTACGGCTCGTCGATCGCGTTCAACACCGAGGGTGCCAACCTCGATTTTCAAGAATGGGACCGCACGCCGTTTGGTGGCCCGTTTGGCGCCATCGGTGTCAATGGTGCCTGGGGTCGCAAGTGGAGCGACCTGGCCGTTGAGCTATCTCGCAGTTTCGACTCGATGCACACCGTCAGCGAGGAGTCGGCCGGCGGTGGCTATGCCGGTGTGCTGCGCCACACCGCGACCTGGACCACCGACAAGCCGGGCAAAAAGGGTGGACAGCATGAGTTTGAGACGGTGTTGCGGTTTTACGACCGCAACTTTGCCAACCCGTTTGCCCGTCCGCTCGCCTCCCCCGACCAGTTTGAGGGCCAACGTGCACGCGATGAGTTTGGTGGACGCATGCGTTACACGACCACACTCAATCGCAAAACCCGGCTACAGGTACGGTTTAACCTGTGGACCAACTCGCAGTTTCAGCGCCCGCAAACCATCACCTACCTGCGAGCTGGCCATGAGGTCACCAAGTGGTTTACCCCGGATCTTTGGGTCGACTACCGCAACCGCGACCTCACCGTCAACGGCCCAGGCCAGTGCTACGGCAACTTCAGTGGGCAAAGCTCGTCGATCGCCGGAGATGTCGACGACCCCGATGTCGCCGACGGCAGTACCGGAGGTCTGCTCGGACAGGTCGAGCCAGACCTCGGGTGCCAGGGCCAGCAACTCACCCTCAATGCGGCGTTCAAGTTTGTCCCGCACCGCAAGGTCACCGTCACGCCGCGTTACCAGCACCGGTTTGTCGACGACATCAGCTACAACAACCGGCTCAACGAAGACTTGCCGCTCGGGCAGATGCCGACCAGTGTGTTGCGCCAGGACATCCAGGCGTGGCTGACCTTAAATACCCATCCACTCGAGGGCTGGGGTGTCCGAGCCCGGGTTCGTTATCGCAATCGCGGGCTCAAGCTCGTCGACTACGAAGAACAGTCGATCTGGGGCACACTCGACACCTCATATCTGATCAAGAAAACCGTATTACTGCGCCTGCGCTACGACCTGTACGGCTGGCTCGATCAACGCGACAGCACACTTGAGCGTATCCCTCGTCAGGAACACCGGCTGTTGTTGCATCTTGAAGGCCGGTTCTAGCCAATCGGTTGTATACACATGACTTTCGCAGCGGCTCGCTAGATTCCTTGTATCATCATCGGTTTTGGCAACGGAGAGGTTCGCTCCCGCTCAGCGCCCCCTTAACCGACACCCGCGGCAAACCGATTGTTTCACCGATTTTGTGTGCGCATCACAGCGTTTGCATGGGTAAGCGCTCACCTCGGGCCCTTTTGCTCGCGCGGTCTTGGAAGTACTATCAAACTCGCTGAGAGGACTGCTGATGGACCCGATTCCCGCGCAACCCGACCCCCGCCCGGCCGCCGACCGACGCGCCGTTACCCTGTTGCGACGCCTGCCCAAGGGGGCCTGGAAACTGTGGCTGTGGCTGTGGCGTGGCATCGATCGTATTCGCAAGGTCGTCGTCAACCTGCTGTTCATCGGGTTGGTGGTGGCGATCTTTGTCCTGCTGATGTCCGACGACAGCCCGGAGATCCACGACGAGACAGCGGTGGTGTTGCAACCTCGCGGCACCCTCGTCGAGGAACTCAGCGGCGACCCGTCGGCCCGACTGCAGGGCATGCTCACCGGGCAGCAACCCGAGGAGACGTTGCTGCGCGATGTCATTGAGACCATCGACGCAGCCCGCGAAGACGAGCGGGTCAAAGTTTTGGTCCTCGACCTCAGTCGCCTCAACGGCGCCGGGCTGAGCAAACTTCAGGAGCTGCGCGAGCCCCTGCAAAAATTCCGCGACAGTGGCCGCAAGATCATCGCCACCGCCGACAGCTACTCGCAGTCGGCCTACTACCTCGCCGCCCATGCCGATGAGGTGTATCTACATGAGCTTGGCGAAGTTGCCGTGTTTGGGCTGGGCCGGTTTCGGACATACTTTCGCGACGCCCTCGACAAGCTCGAGATCGAATGGCACATTTTCCGCGTAGGAACCTTTAAAAGCGCAGTAGAGCCGTTTTTGCTCAATGGCATGTCGGACAATGCCCGCGCCGCCAACCTCGAGTGGATGAACGATTTGTGGAATGCCTACCTCGAAGATGTGGCGATGGCCCGCGGGGTTTCGGCGACGGATCTGGCCGACTATGCGATGCATTTTGACCGCCGACTGATCGGTGCCCGTGGAGACACCTCCAAGCTGGCTCTTGATACCGGTCTTGTCGACCATGTCGGAGGTCGCGACCTGGTCCGCACCCGCCTGATCGAACTCGTTGGCGAGGATGAAAAGACCCACTCTTTTCACCAGATTTCAGGCCGGGCCTTTCTCCAACATGTGCGCGCCAACAAGGAGCCCGAGGACCCGAGCAAGCCCGCGGTTGGGGTGATTGTGGCCCGCGGATCGATCCAAAACGGCAGCCAGCCACCGGGCACGATTGGTGGCGATTCGACGGCAGCGCTGATTCGCAAGGCTCGCAACGACGAAAATATCAAGGCCCTTGTGTTGCGGGTGGATAGCGGCGGCGGCAGTGCGTTTGCCTCGGAGGTGATTCGCCGCGAGTTTGAACTTACCCGCGAGCAGGGCAAACCTGTGGTTGTCTCGATGGGCAGCGTCGCGGCTTCGGGCGGCTACTGGATAAGCTGCGCTTCGGATGAAATCTGGGCCAGTCCCACAACCATCACCGGCTCGATCGGTATCTTCGGCATGTTCCCGACGATCCAAAAACCCCTGGCCAAGCTCGGGGTCCATGTCGACGGCGTTGCGACCACACCCCGGGCCGGGCTCGACCCGATGCGGGCGCTGCCCACCGAAGTTGCCGAGGGCCAGCAAATCGCGATCGAAGATGGCTATCGCCGGTTTTTAGAAACGGTCGGACAGGCCCGTGACATGGACCCACAGGATGTCGATAAGGTCGCCCAGGGTCGCGTTTGGTCGGGCATCGATGCCAAGGCCCACGGACTTGTCGACAACTTGGGAGGGCTCGACGCAGCCATCGCCTCGGCGGCAGCCCGGGCAAATATCGACGGCGAGTTTCGGACCGAGTTTGTCAAAAAAGACAAAACTTTTGGCCAACGGCTCATGGAAGACCTGTTTGCCGGCACGGTTGCCAAGCTGGTTGGCGAAGGTGAACAGGTCTCGCTCAAACCGCTTGGCCCCTACTCCCAGGTCGTGTCGGTGATCGCCGAGCAAACCCAGATGTTGCAGTCGTTCAACGATCCCCGGGGGATCTACGCCTACGCCCTGCTCGACGTCGACTAGTGAAGCACAAGACCCCCCGCTAGCTGTCTTTGGCGTCGGTCACCACTTCGAGCGGAAGTCCGGTGTTGCGGACTCACAGAGGCGTAACGGACGAGCTTTGATGGAGCTGGAGCTTCACGGGTCCTGCCGCGAAGGCCAGCTTGTCCGGTCACCGCTTCGAGCGGGAGCACGACGAAAATTTACATGTAGACGCACCAGAATATAGATGCCTCTACATTTTTAACCAAACAGCAGGGTCCACAGTTGGCTGAGGGCACCGCCACCACTGGGGCGGTGGTGCTGGGGCGGCGGGACCTTTGGCTGTTGGCGTTGCTGGCGTGCGGTGACCTTTGCCTGGGTCTCTTCGCCGTGTTTGAGCCCACCTAGGCGGATAAAAGTCTCTAATGCTTCCAACTCGCCGGCGTCTAAAAACACCCCATGCACACTGCATTCATCGATGATCACCCCGCTGATCCCACCGAAATTGCGACGCATCATGACCGTCGCGCAGCGGGGGCACTTGCGGTACTCCACACCGAGCTGCGAATCAATTGTATGCACATGGACCTCGCGGCGCAGGGTCTGGCGATCGGCGGGCTCGGGCGCGACTGCAACCTCGGCCAGCAGGGTGTCGAGCTCACCAACATCGAGCCAGATGCCACCACAATCCCCGCAGATGTCGATCTCGATGCCGAGCCCACCGCGGGTGACAACCTCCATCGGGTGCCCGCAGTTCGAGCACGCTATTTGTCGCCCATTCGTGGCTGTCACCGATGGTGGTTCACCGAGGTGGTTCGACAACGCCGAGGCGATGCGTTGAGCACGCTGTCGCGCCGAGTCCGATTTGCTGGGACGCCCCATCTGTGGCCGGAGTTTAGCCCAGCGACTCGAGCAGATCGTAGTTTCCTGGCTCGGACCGATGGCTGCGCAAATTTTCCGGTTGTCCCCGGGGTCACGGTCGGGCTACGAGCTGCTACGATTGCCCTCAGTCTCCGAGGCCAAGTGCGAATTGCAGGCGCTTGAGCATCAGGCGGAACAGTTGTGGAACCGTGCCTCCGATTCCGGGAACCATTGAGCTGCGACAATCGCCGAGCAGGCTATCCGTTTCGCTACGTGTATGCACGCCCGTTGGCTCCTCGCCTACGACTTCCAAAATCTCGCGCTGCCGACCCAGACTATCCATGTTCCGTATCAATTCGACAGTAGGTGCTCGCGCCCGCGTCGACAATCCTCCACAAGCTATGATGTCTGCATGCACAGATAGTGTGCGTACCTGGCACTCTGTCACAATGATAGTATATGCATCTACTGTCCGTTGGGACACGAGTACTCACCTGATGTAGACCTCAACGAACGCTCGCCGTGTCTCCATGCAAAACCCGCTAGATCTGCTTTTTGACACCTCTGGGTTCCCACCGCGATGGACCTGTGGCCAGTGGACCGACCTCCACGGGTGGATACACATCGTTTGCGACCTGTTGATCTTTGGCGCCTACTTCGCGATCCCCGTGTTGCTTGTATGGTTCCTGCGCAAGCGGCGTGATGTCCCATTTCCAACGGTGTTCTGGCTATTCGGTCTGTTCATTCTTTCCTGTGGTACGGGACACCTTATCGATGCATCGCTGTTTTGGTTTCCCTGGTACCGGCTTTCGGCCCTCGGCAAGGTCGTGATTGCGATTTCCTCGTGGGCCACCGTTTTGGCCCTGATTCCGGTGTTGCCGGCCGCCCTGCGCCTACCTGGCCTCCAGGCCATCAACGAGCGTCTGGCCAACGAAGTCAAAGAACGTAAACGAGCCGAAGAGCAGTTGTTGCAACGCAACCGTGACCTCGAGATGTTGTTGCACATCACGTCCCACGACCTGCGCACGCCGGTTCGTGCGATTCAAAACTTCTCGCGCCTCGTCGAGGAGTCCTCGCTCGATCGCCAGGCCGCGGCACACCTACAACGGGTGCAACGCGGGGCCGACCGGATGGACAAACTGCTCGACGACATCATGCTGATGTGCCGGGCGCGACAGCTCGACCTGGCCAGTGAGTCGATCCCGGCCAGCGAGGTCGTGGCTGCGGCCCTCGAGCGCATCGGCTGGGACCCCGACACCGAACCGGGAACTGTGAAAATTATCACTCCTTTGCCAGACCTCCGCGCCAATCGTGCGTGGGCGACGACAGCGCTTGCGAACCTGTTGTCGAATGCCCGGAAATTTTGTGGCGATGTTCCGCCGAATGTGGAGATTCGGGGCTACGGCGACAACGGAATCGTGATTGCAGACCGTGGTCCCGGCATTGAACCCGGACACGAGGACACAATCTTTCAGATGTTTAGCCGCGGCGTCGGGCGTACAATCGATGGCACAGGCGCCGGGCTAGCGATTGTGCGGACCATCGCCGAGCGCCATGGGGGTGCGGCCTGGGCTGCTCCTCGCCAAGGTGGCGGTGCCGAGTTCTACCTGACGTTTGACAACAACCATGCGCACGGGACAACAAAGTGACCTCGATGTCATGCTCGTCGACGACAACGACGACGACATTGTGCTGCTCCAAGAGATGTTCTCGCGGGTCGGCGGTGCGAGCGTGTCGAATGTCGCCTTCGACGGGGTGGAGGCACTCGAAAAACTCGAAGACTCGCTGGGACGGGCACAAAAACTCCCGGACGTCGTCCTCCTAGACCTCAACATGCCGCGGATGAACGGCTTTGAATTTCTCGAATCGATCGCCAGCCGCCCAGGCTTGGCGACAATCCCAATCGTCGTGTTTTCGACCAGCCGCCGCAGCGAAGATGTCAAACGAGCCTACCACTTGGGTGCCCGTACCTACGTGGCCAAGCCCTCTGACTTTCGTCAGCTCAAACAAGTTGTATCGTCACTGGTCAACTACTGGCGAGTCGCCATGCTCCCCGGCGAAGGCCTCTAACGCCGAGCTACTGGTCTTTTTCGCTGGCGGCCTTGGCCGCTTCGGCAGCCTCAGCAGCTTTTTGCTCAGGGGTTTTGAAGGCCTCTAACCGGGCATCTCGAGCTTTTTTGCTGAGGTCCAAAAACGGCTCACCCAAAATTTCCTGTTTGGCCTTAAAGCGATAGGCACCCATCACCTCGATACTGCCCATGATCGCGGCACACATCTGCTGGCGAGGTTCGCCACTCAGCGGCTTGCCGTCGGGGCCGACCAGGCGTTTGTCTAAAAACGCCTCCGACTTTTGGCAATAATCTGCATCACCGCCGTCGCAGATCACAGTGGCGAGCTCGACACAGGGGTCGGACGGTCCGCAAAACACCTGTGTACATGCAATCGCCATCAGCCAGGCAAACCGGTGTATGGGGCGTGGTCGACGTGGAGGTTGCATCGGCGTGTCAGTAGCGGGGGACGCTAGCATCGATCTTGAGTGACCAGGCATCGATGCCACCAACGACATTGGCAACATCGACAAAACCCTGGGACAGGAAATAGTTGGCGGCCTGGTTGCTACGCCCGCCGTGGTGGCAGTGGAACACCAGCGGGGTTTTGCGGTCGAGCTGCATCAGTTGCTCGTGGAGCTCATCGTCGAGTAGCTCGGTGCCAGCAATGCTGGCAACGTCGCGCTCACGCGGTGTCCGGACGTCGATAAAGCGAAACGTCTCGCCGGCGTCGAGTTTTTGTTTGAGCTCGTCGACCGACATCTGTTTGACCGAAGGAGGGGCGTTGGGGTTGTCGATTTTGAACCCGGCCTGGCCGCCCTGGTCGACAAAGTCGATCTTCATGCCACGGGCGCGTTGGGCACTGAGGCGGTCAAACACGAATGTGAGACCATCGCGTACAACCGTGACAGCGGCGTCGTCGGCCGGCTCGATCGCCAGTTGGGTTTGGTAGCGGGCATTGATTTCGATGTGGATACACAGATCCGGCTGCCCCTCCTCGGCGAGGGCCTGCTTGAATACCGTGGCCGCCTCCTGCGTAAGCTCGAACGCCGGAGGCTCGACCGGGGTGTCCGCAACCCCGAGTGCCGGGGCCAACTCGCCGTTTTGATGCATCTCGCGGACGATGTCGCAGCCCCCCAAAAACTCCCCCTTGACGTAGAGCTGGGGGATCGTCGGCCAGTTCGAGAAATCCTTGATCCCCTGGCGGATGTTAGGGTCGGCGAGCACGTTGACGGTTTCGTAGTCGGCGAGCAGGGTGTCTAAAATACCCACGACGGTGGCCGAAAACCCGCACTGGGGTTGAAAGCGTGTGCCCTTCATAAACAGCACAACGGGTGCTGAACCGACCTTGTCGGCAATCCATTTTTGCGAGTCTTGCGGTGCAGTTGCCATAGCGTGCCTCGCGGGAGTCTACGCGCTCGCGTGCCGGCGTGAAAGCCCGTGGTGGATTGTCCACGAATCGTCGCCCATGCGACCCCCTTTCTCGTTTACGAGATACCCCAGGGCCGACGTCGGCCGCTTCCAACTCAGTCCTCGAGTGCTTCGACAGTCCTCGCCGTAACCGCGTAGACAACCTGCCAACTCGAACCATCCTCGCGGTCGTAACGCACCACCATGTGGTCCGGACCGAGATCCATGACTGCCGAATACATTTGCAGGTCACCAGGGGCGACCACCTCCTCAACGACATAGCGGCCCTCGACCACCGGAGTCGTGACCTGCTGCTGCGGACAGCTCACACCGACACCGAGCATGCGGATGACACCCCCGGCGACAAACGCCATTGCCATCGACAACACGGCGGCCCGGCGCATCGGTTGTGGCCCCGCCCTCACTGGTATTCCTCGAGCGAGGTCGACAACAGTTCACGATCGGCCACGGCAAACTCCCCCGGCGCGTTAAATGTCGCCTGCTCGGGCCAGATCGCCTGGGTTTGTCCGCCGTCGTCGGGGCCTTCAATCCGTTGTATGGCCACACGTGTCAGGGTGACGACCTCAACCTTGGGGGCGGGGCATGACCCTGCCAAAGCCTGTCTCTCAAGACAGATCCCCCAGGTGATGCCGGCCGCAAACCACAGGCTCCAAACCCCAAACCACTGCCCCAAATCCCGTCCCATCCAGCCAACTCAACTACCAAACCCCAGCGCTTGGTTGTCCTTAAACATGTGTCGGACAACGTTCCTACACATGCGAGCCACGCGCACCTCGATCTCGTTCAAGGCTTTTTTTCGCCCGACTCGAGGCGACGCCTCCGCGCCAACTTCCGACTTCGACCACGATTGACCCGGCCGTCCGGCCGCCCGTGTGGAAGCTCCCGCAGGATCTCAACCTGTCGGGTCACACGGGCACGACGGTCAATGTCTCTGTACACTGACGCGCGGGTAACCATGGCGACTTCTGAGGCGACAACCGAAGGCATCCGCGTCCATGTCACGGCCGAGTATTCGCAGGAGCACTCGCGCCCCAAGCAGGGTCACTGGTTTTTTGTTTACAAAATCCTCATCCAAAACCGCGGCACACAAACGGTGCAACTGTTGACGCGACACTGGGTGATCACCAACGCCAAGGGCGAGGTCGAAGAAGTTCGCGGGCCCGGGGTGGTGGGTGCCCAACCGGTGTTGGCCCCGGGTGAGTCATTTGAATATACATCGGCCTGCCCGCTCGACACCGCATTCGGCACCATGCACGGCAGCTATCAAATGGTCCGCGAAGACGGCTCGGGGTTTGATGCCGAGGTTGCACCGTTTCGCCTGAGCACTCCGTATTCGGTGAACTAGCGGGTTTTCGCCGTTTGGCGAGCAGATTGGTGTTTGCGCCGGCGAAGCGCGAGCAAACCAAGCAGGGTGAGCGCGCCCCAGTTGTTGCCCCCCTGGGCACTCGTGCAGGCGCAGCCCTTGTCGTCGTCCTGGCCCGGGCCGGTCGACGCACTTTCGCTGTCGTCGCCAGTCGATGTACCAGCAACTTCGGTTTCGCCCTCGGTCCCGCCCCCGGTGGTTTGGGGCCCGGCCGTCGACGAATCCGAATCGCCGCCGGTGGTGCCGGTCGGCTCGGGCTCACAGGCCATGTCGCCATCTAGACAATCGTTGTCGACCCCATCCCCGCAAATTTCCTCGCCCCCGGGGACGGCGTCGGGGTTGTTGTCGTCGCAGTCGCCCTCGCACTCGGCCACCAGGTCGTTGTCGACATCGAGCTCGGTCGGCAACTTCTCGCCGTCGCAATCGTTGTCGTGACCGTCGCAGATTTCCTCGGCCCCGGGATAGACGGTGGCCAGGCTGTCGTCGCAATCGTCCCCGCCACAGTTGACATCGGTATGGCCATCGCCGTCGACATCGTTGCATGAGCAATAATCGAGCCCGGCCCGGTAGCCATCGATCATCCCCCACCCGCGGTCGTTATCGGGGTCGTCAGCCTGGTCTGAGGTTTGGCGCAGCAGCGTCAACATGTCCGCGGGGGTCATGTCGGGATAGGCCTCGAGCAACAGCGCACCGAGACCGGCAGCCAAGGGGTTGGACAGGCTGGTCCCGTTGGCGGTGCGGTATTCGTCGGTGGTCGACGGGTCGGCACAGGCGACATCGACACCGGGGGCAATCACCTCGGGCTTGGTCCGTCCGTCGGCCGTCGGCCCGCGCGAGCTAAATCCGGCAATGTCGCCATTGAAATGGGCCGCGCCCAGGCTGATCACCCCATCGGCGTCGGCCGGGGCCCCGAGTGTGGTCGCATCGGGCCCACTGTTGCCCATCGAGTTAAACATGATGAGACCGTTTTGCACGGCAATGGTCGAGGCGATGGTCGTGACCGCGGTCTGACCGTCCATGTCGGAGGCTTCGTACCAGTCGAAGTAACCGAGCGAGGCGGTAAAGATGTCGGCGCCATTTTCTTCGATCCACTCGATGCCGGCGACAAAGTTATCCTCCTCAAACGGCTCCTCCTGCGAGATATCCTCGGTTTTGCTGAGCAACACACTGGCCCCGGGCGCGACCCCCAAAAACGTGCCAGGGTCCACCCCGACAATAGTTGATAGTACAAGCGTTCCATGACCGTGCTGGCCCGGCGGGTCGCCCTGCTCGGGCCCGACGTTGTCGTCGTTGTTGACAAAGTCGCGGGTCCCCAAGACCTCGACGTTTTGCAGCGAAACGTGGGAGACATCAAACCCACTGTCCTGTACGCCGATGATCACACCGGCCCCCGTAAGTCCACACTCCTGAAGGTAGTCGGCACCAATGATCTCGAGTTGGTCGGCCGAAAACCCGGCGTTGTTGCGGGGCCACTGGAGTTTTTGCGGGCCGTCCACGGGCACGCGCGCACGCCCGCGACGGACCGGCGTAACCCGCTCGACCATGGGCAGGGCTGAGATCGCACGCAGCTGGTCACCGGTGGCCTCCACACTCACGGCGTTGAGCCAGCGCGAGACATGGCGCTTGCTCGCGCCAGTCTGTGTAACTGCATCTATATAGTGCTGCGACGGGGCGAGGTCACGGCGGTCGACCCCGGCATCGCCGCGCACCCGTTGACGGCGAGCGAGTGCCTTGGGGTGGATCTGTTGTGAACGTTGGGCCAGGTCGCGGGTGAGCTCGGCCGGGGCGCGCCCGCGGTCGCTAAAATACACCCACACCCGGGAGGTCTCGCCAACCGCCGGCTGGCTGTCCGAAGACACAGACGATGGCGCCGCCTCGGCAACCGGCACAAACGCCAGGGACAACAGGCAAGATGTCAGTGCAAGTGATTTCATAAACAGACCCATCAGCTCGATGCATGATACCGGTCGGGATACGACCCGCACGCCCCGGCGGTGCCAGCCCCTGGCTCCTGTGGGCCTGTTTGCCCTCAACGCGGGTGAGATTTATCATCGCCATCCCAGCGGATACCGCATGCCACGCATCACTCGAAAAAAGACGCCCTACAAAATCGACGACCGGCTGCGTGGCTACCTCGCCGAGTACGGGCGTGGCCTCGACCTGCCGATTCAGTACCGCGACCTCGGCCGCTACAGCGACGCCGTCACGCTCTACGACAAATACAACAACGACACCCTGTGGGTCTCGCTTTTATACCCGCCCGAAGACCTCAAACACATCCACCACGCGCTCAAGAAAATCTATGCGATTTTGCGGGCCGATGGCGACCTGTCGGTGATGGAGCACCTGTATGTCGACCGCGTCGATCTGTGTCTGTACGGCAACACCAACCCGTTTCGGGTGCGGGTGGTCAACAAGATCAACGACAACTTCGACTACTTCTACATCAAAAATGCCGATGCCTCGCGCGTGTACGGGCTCGAGCTCGAAGGGCTGTTGTCGCCCAACCGGATCAGCTACGTGGTCCACGAGGAGACGCTGATCGAAGAGCATATCGCCGGGATTCCGGGCGATGAGTTTTTCAAGCGCTACCTGCAAGTCGGCAAGGTCGACAACGAAATCCGCCTGGCCAAGGAGTTCGTCAAGTTCAACGAGCGCTGCTTTGTCCGCCTGCTAGGCGACATGCACAGCAGCAACTGGGTCGTCGAAATCACGCCGGACTTCGAGGACGTCCACTACCGGATCCGGGCCATCGACTTTGACCAGCAGTCGTACGAGCCGCGCAAGAGCATCTACATGCCGCAGTACTTCAAAAAGAATATGCCGGTGATCGAGCTGGGGCTGCAGCGCATGACCCCGCGAACGGTCCGGCAGTACCAAAAAGAAGAACGGGCGATGATCGCCAGCCGGATTCGCTATTCCTTTAAACAGATTCGCAGCCTGATGGATGTGATGGCGGTGACAGAACTCGCGCCGATGGACAACGTCAAGCAACTGCGGACCGAGCTCGCCCACCACTACCGCGACGATCGGTACCTCAAGTGCACGAGCATGGGAAAAATTGTCCGCCACAGCCTGCTGCGGCTGATCCAAAACAATTGAATGTACATTTACTTTCCCCCTCGATGTCGCCACAGGCCCGTCTGCTGACATCGACCTAGACACCGCCAGCGGCGATCTCCGACGCAGGTCGCAAAGATCACGGGAGCCGGGCAAAAAGTAGTGGCCAGGCAGGACTTACCGATGTGCACGTGCTTGTCGCGGCCGCGGCACTCGAGCTACTACCCCGGGGCATGAGCCGACCCCTACCCCACAACCAAGAGGCTGAAGCCGCGGTCCTCGGCGGCGTGTTGCTTCGCGGCGAGTCGGCACTGTTTGACATCCAAGATGTCGTCCGCGACGAGGACTTTTACATCCCGCGACACCAGGCGATCTACAAGGCCATGCTCACGCTCGCCGAGCGCAAGGAGCCGATCGATGTGGTGACCCTGGAAATGCAGCTGCGAGCAGTCGGCGATATGAACCTGGTCGGCGGCATCGAGGTCCTCAACCGCCTCAGCGACCGCTACGCGACCAGCCACAACATCTCCCACCACGCCGAGCAGATCCGCAAACTCGCCAATATTCGCAACCTCGTGATCACCGCCCGCGAGGTCGCCGAAGACGGCATGCAGGACCTCGAAAACCCCGACGAGTTTATCGACGAGGCCGAAAAGAAAATCATGGCGATCAATGCCAGCGGGCGGCGGTCGACCTACGTCGGTGCCCGCGAGCTGGTGATGGAGGTGTTCAAGGGGATCACCGAGCGCAGCAAACTCGACTCGAATATCACCGGCGTGCCAACCAACTTTCATGTCCTCGACGATATGACCGGCGGCATGCAACCTGGCGATTTGGTCATCCTCGCCGCACGCCCCTCGATGGGTAAAACAGCCTTCGCCCTCAACCTGGCCCAACAGGCATGTATCCTGCCAGAGCGCTACAACCACGTCGCCCCCGACCAACGCCCTGTCACCCACCCGGTGCTGTTTTTTAGCTTGGAGATGGGTGCCACGCAGTTGATCGAACGTATCCTGTGTGCCGAGGCCCGGGTCGATGCGCAAAAACTCCGGGTCGGCGCATTCGAGGAGGACGACTGGATCCGACTGACCCGCGCCGCCGACCGAATCTCGCAGGCAAAGTTGTATGTCGACGATCAGGCCGCCCCGTCGATCCTCGAGATCCGCGGCCGCGCCCGGCGTTTTCGCGAGGACAACAACATCTTCGACCGCGACGGCCAAATCGGCATGATCATGGTCGACTACCTGCAGCTCGCCCGCGGAGGGAAGTCCAACTACCAGTCGCGCGAGCAGGAGATCAGCGAAATCTCGCGTGGGCTCAAGGGGATGGCGAAAGAGCTAAACATGCCAGTGATCGCCCTCAGTCAGCTCAACCGCGCAGTCGATAGCCGTTCGGACCACCGCCCCATGCTCTCCGACCTGCGTGAGTCCGGCGCGATCGAGCAGGATGCAGACGTGATCATGTTTATCTATCGAGGCGAGCGCTACCTCACAGCTGAGGCATCCGAGGAAGAGCGGCGTGCCGTCGAAAACAAAGCAGAGGTCATCATTGGCAAACAACGCAACGGCCCAATCGGTACAGTGCACCTGACGTTCGTCAAACACCACACGCGGTTCGAGAATCCCGCTCCGCAGATGTAGTTACCCGCCTGTCACAACGCGCATATCACGCTAGCATTGAGGACCGCCCGCGCGCGTTTCCCCCGGCACCGTATCTCGGCGAATCCTGTCCCATAAACCGGCTGGCGTGATAGCTTCAGGGCGATGCCGATCCCGGAGACGATCGGAGACTTCTCGGTCAAAGGGCTGCTTGGGAAAGGGGCCATGGGTGAGGTCTATGAAGGTGTCGACCAAAAACTCGGTCGGCGTGTAGCCATCAAGATCCTCGGCCGTAAACACCGAGAATCCGAAGAGTTTAAGCAACGGTTTTTGCGTGAGGGCCGTGCCCTCGCGGCCATGAACCACCCAAACGTCGTCCAAATCTACGTGATCGGTGAGTTCGAAGGCCGACCGTACATGGCGATGGAGTTTCTCGACGGCGAGGACATTGGCATCGCCCTCAAAAAACGCGGCCCACTGCACCCCGGCGACGCAGCCGAGGCCATCCGCCAAGCCGCCATCGGACTCATCGAAACCCAACGCGTCGGTGTGGTCCACCGCGATGTCAAACCATCAAACCTGGTGGTCAGCTCGAGCATGCTCAAGGTCACCGACTTCGGCCTGGCCAAGGCACTGCAAGAAGACCTGTCGATCACCGCAACCGGGGTATTTGTAGGCACACCAGACTACCTGGCCCCCGAACAAGCACTCGGCAAAGAAGTCGACGCGCGAGCCGATGTCTATGCCCTAGGCTGCTCGCTGTATCACATGTGTAGCGGCCATCCGCCGTTTCGCAAAAGCGGTCAAGACGACCACTACACCGCAGTCGTGCGCCGTCACCTCAAAGCCGAACGCCCAGAGCTCAAACTCGAAATCCGCAACTTCGATGAGCAACTCTCAGATGTCTGCCGGCGCATGATGAGCCGCCGCCCCGATGTCCGCCCCACCCTTGAAGAACTGTCCGAAATCCTCAAGGACGTGTCCCAACGCCTAGGCGGCCAAATCCCGCCACGACACCAGCCAGTCAACCTGCGCGGTGACGACGAGTCGCTGGCCGACGGGAAATCAACAAGCCCCGATGTGGATGACACAAGCAACCAGGGACCGCGGATCGCAACGATGGTCGCTATTGCTATCGGGGTCGCCATCGGTATTGGCATAGGGCTCGTCTACGTTCTCCTTAATGGTTAAGGGTGTGATGGGCGCGCGGGTTCTTTTGTCCGTGAGACCGGCCCTGAGAAGTTCGCTGTAGCGAACTACAGCTTCACTTCTCAGGCCTCGGTTCACGAACAAAAGCCCTCCGCGAATCTTTGCGCGTGCGTTGGTGTGTGTGCTGGATGAGGGTGCTGAGAAGTTTGGTGGGTGCTTGTTTGTCGGCTCCGGCTTGACCTCCGCGAATCTTTGCGCGTGCGTTTGTGTGTGTGCTGGATGAGGGTGCTGAGAAGTTAACTTCTCAGGCCTCGGTTCACGAACAAAAGCCCTCCGCGAATCTTTGCGCGTGCGTTGGTGTGTGTGCTGGATGAGGGTGCTGAGAAGTTTGGTGGGTGCTTGTTTGTCGGCTCCGGCTTGACCTCCGCGAATCTTTGCGCGTGCGTTTGTGTGTGTGCTGGATGAGGGTGCTGAGAAGTTTGGTGGGTGCTTGTTTGTCGGCTCCGGCTTGACCTCCGCGAATCTTTGCGCGTGCGTTTGTGTGTGCGCTGGATGAGGGTGCTGAGAAGTTTGCTGTCGCTAACTTCTCAGGGGCGGGCTTTGGCGTGTTTCGGGGGAGCGGGCGGTACGGGGAGCGCTGGGCCCAAGTCCGAGAGGAGAAGCCCGAGCGACGACGAAGCACCGAAATCCGAGAGGAGAAGCCCGATCCCGCACGTTGAATGGGTGACGTGGGGGGTCCCGCACTTCGACCGGAGGCCGCACCGACTATCCCTCTCGCCAACGAATCGGCCCCCCTACGATTCACATCTTCACAAGTTACAACTGCCGTGCTTCCGGAGGCTCGAAGTCGGTGACCGGACAAGCCAGCCCTCGCGGCAGGGCCCGTGAACCCTGCCGAAGCCTGCTCCTCCGTCCTCGAACACGAGGGGGGCCCGGAACCTCTAAGTCGGGTCGGCGGAGAGACCCTGCCAAAGCCCGCCCCTCGGCCCTCGAACACGAGGACCCGGGTATCGTTGCTTCTACATCTTTTTCTGAGCGAGGTCGTGCTTGCGGGCTATCTCTCGTTAGATGCCAATGCGGAACACTCCGCGGCCTCCGGCGTTGTAGCCTCCTCCTACGTAGAGGTAGACGCCTTGGGGGTTGCTTGTGACCGAGGTTTCGACGAATGCGTAGCCGTCTCCCTTGCGCAGTGGGTCGGTTGCGACGCTGCCGATGTACTCTCCGTTGGCGGCGAAACGTTTGATCCGCCAGCAGCTTGGGTCGTGTGTGCATACATCTTCTCCGCACAGGGTGATGCTGTCGGTCAGGCAAAAACCGTCGGGTTCGATCGCACTCACGAGGCTGCCGTAGGTGCCGGCCCGGGTGCCGTCGGCGGCAAATCGCAAAACGCCGTGCTCGGGTACCCCGTTTTCGTCGATGTCGCCGCTGACGGACATATGCACGCTACCGTCCGGGAGTAGGGCGAGGCCCTTGGGGGTGAGTCCTTCATAGGTGAACCCTGGCTTCTCTGTATATGCACACGACCCGCTGGCGTTGAACCCCTGTAGTGGGCCTTCGTAGTAGCTGGCTATCCAGGCATCTTCGGTCGGGCTTGCGGCTAGGTGTGCGAGCTGGGTTTCGGGGCTGCAGCTGCCGGGACTTGGCCAAATTTGCTGGGCGCCTGCGGTGTTGTCCTCGTGGGTGACAACGACTGCGCTGTCGCTGACGGCCATGTCCGAAACCGTTGCCGCGATGACGCCTCCGGTGCCAAAACTTTCGTCCAAGGTGAGCTGACAGGGCTCGCCCGGCTCGATCAGGTAGCGGCGGACTTCCGACTCGTCGGTGGCGATGTACAGTGCTGTCCCGTCGGGAGTGAGGCGCACCAGTGTCTGGTCAAATGCGTCGCCGTCGGGTAACGCCGGCGAAACCTCGCACGGTGTCCACATTTTGGGTGGACCACCGGTTTCCGACTCTCCCGTGGTCTCAACCGAGGTCTCGGCCTCCTGTGAGCCTGTCTCGCTTGTTGTCGTCGTACTGTGGGTGGTCGCGTCGGTGTCTGTCGATCCGCCATCACAGGCCACCAACCCACACATCCATACCCCTAACAATATCCATCGCATAGGCTGAGTATCGCCGATTTTTGGGTTCCGATCTTTGTCCTTGATCTCACCGCGACCGGGCGGATAAGACCTCCCATGTGCACACACAAGCGACCGACCTCCAAGCTGTCCATCAACGCGTAACCTCCTGGCTCGAAGGTAAGCCGGTCGATTGGATGTTGGTTTGCGGGTCCGGCATGGGGCGCGGTCTGGTCGGTGAAGGCGAAGGCAGCCTGGGCCTGGATATCGTCGACACGGTTGGCCTGGGCCAACTTGGGCTGCCGGTTCCCGAGGTCGCCGGTCATGGCCAGTCACTTGTGTACGGGCGCCTTGGCGACTCGCACATCTGCGTACAGACCGGCCGCCTGCATCCCTACGAGGGCATCCCAATCCAGGTGTGCACCGCAGCACTCGAGGGCGTCATCGCAGCCGGTGCCCGTGGCGTGGCCCTGACCTGTGCCGTGGGGGCGCTCAACCCTGCCTACGAAGCCGGGCAACTGGTGGCCCTGTGTGACCAAATGGCGCTGTTTGGCCCCACCCCATTGCGCGGCCCCAAGTTCATTGATTGCAGTGAGATCTACAGCCGTCGCTTGCGTAAAAAAATCCATGCACTTGCAACTGAAATCGGTGCACTCGGGCGCCCCCTCGACGAAGCTGTATATGCACACGCTCGCGGCCCGCAATACGAGTCGCCGGCCGAAACCAAGGCTCTGCGACTACTCGGGGGCGACATCGTCGGGATGTCGACAACCTACGAGGCGATCGCTGTGACGGCCCACCAACTCCCGCTTTGTGGCATTGGCGTGGTGACCAATGCCGCCAGCCAGGAGGGCCTTTCCCACCTCGAAGTCCAGCAGCGCAGCGAGGCCGCCCGGGGGACACTCGCCAAACTGCTGGCCCGCCTCCTCGCCTCCGACCCGGCAAAGTGACAGGCATGACCTAGTTGCATACGCAACGAGCTCCTGACACCGGCGAGCTCCTCGCAGCGGCAGATTGTGGGCAGTGAACGATCTCACTGCCCTCGCTGCCAGTGCCCCGACTTGCCGCCAGCCTTTTCGAGCAGCCGCACCGACTCGACTTCCATGCTGCGATCCATAGCCTTGCACATGTCGTAGATCGTCAACGCGGCGGTGGTCGCCGCTTGCATCGCTTCCATCTCTGGCCCCGTGCGATCGTGGGCGTGGACGGTCGCCCAAACCCGGACGCCCGGAAGTTCGGGGAGCAGCTCAAAACCGACCTCGACCGCAGTCACACGCACCGGGTGGCACAGCGGGATCAACGTCGAGGTTTGCTTGGCACCGCCGATGCCGGCCAACCGCGCGACCCCCAAGACATCGCCCTTGCCGATTCGTCCAGCCTCAATCTGCTTGTAGGTCGCGCCCGACATGCGTACCCGGGCCTCGGCCACGGCCATCCGCGGCGTCTCGGGCTTTGCCGTTATCGCCACCATGTGGGCGGCCCCACTCGCATCGAAATGGGTCAGGGGTGAGGGCTTTTTTCCAGTCGGCGCGGCCATGCCGGCGAGACTCCCACATCTGCGGTTTCGATGAAATTCGCGGGCCAACCTACGAACGCGCGAGATCCTCACGGACAACCCAGGCCAAAGTTCGCGCCCGCACGCTTGACGACGCCATTGCCGTTGATTTGGCAGTGGATTTGCCGGGTGACGCGCTCCCCAAGCGCGCGTCATCGTGTTATTCCTCGCTGCGCGCCCAGCAGTGGCCAAATGGCCCTATGGCGTCCCCAGGACAACCATGAAAATCGGGATCCCCAAGGAAATCCACCCGGGCGAGTGCAGGGTGGCGGCGACGCCTAAGACCGTTGCCCGCCTGCAGAAGTTCGGGTTTGAAGTACTTGTGCAAAGCCAGGCGGGAGTCGCGGCGTCGTTTACCGACGAAGCCTACCGCGAAGCTGGCTGCACCATCGTCGACTCGGCCGATGCCATTTGGCAACAGTCAGACATCGCCATGAAAGTACGGCCGCCGACCGAGGCCGAAGTCGATCAGATGCGCCAAGGCTTGCACCTGATCAGCTTTATCTGGCCCGGGCAAAACAAGCCGCTGGTCGAACGCCTCGCCGCCCGCAAGGTCGACGTGCTGGCGATGGACAAGGTCCCGCGGATCAGCCGGGCACAAAAACTCGACGCCCTATCGTCGATGGCCAACATTGCCGGCTACCGGTCGATCATCGAAGCTGCCGTCAACTTTGGCCGCATGTTCACCGGCCAGATCACCGCCGCCGGCAAGATGCCGCCGGCCAAGGTTTTGGTCATCGGTGCCGGTGTTGCCGGCCTCGCGGCCATCGGGGCTGCCAAGGGTTTAGGCGCCATCGTCCGTTCGTTCGACACCCGCCCGGTGGTCAAAGAGCAGGTCGAGAGCATGGGCGCCGAGTTCTTGGAGCTCGACTTCGAAGAGGATGGCACCGGCGAGGGCGGCTACGCCAAGGTGATGAGCAAGGCCTTTATCGAGGCCGAGATGGCCCTGTTTTTGGAGCAGGCCAAGGAAGTCGACATCATCGTCACGACCGCGCTCATCCCCGGCAAGCGGGCGCCGATTCTCATCACCACCGAAATGGTCGAGGCCATGGCCCCCGGTTCGGTGGTCGTCGACTTGGCGGCTGAACAGGGTGGCAACTGCCAACTCACCAAACCCGGTGAGCGCTATGTACATACAAATGGTGTGATTGTCCTCGGCTACACCGACCTGCCCAGCCGCATGGCCGCGCAATCGAGCCAGCTGTACGGCAGCAACCTGTGTCACCTGCTCGACGACATGGGTCGGGCCGAGAACTACAAGATCAACCTCGAAGACGTGGTCGTCCGCGGGGCCTTGGTCCTCAAAGACGGCGAGCTGATGTGGCCGCCGCCCAAAATCGCCGACCCGTCGCCGCCCAAAAAACCGGCGCCTCCACCCGAGCCAGCACCGGTTGCCGCTGCTGCCAAAAAGGAGGACTCGGGCAGTTCGGTCAGCATCTCGATGATCATCGCGGCCGCGGCCCTTGTTGGCATTGGCGTGGCCCAGCCCGACAACGAGTTTTTGGCCCACCTCACCGTGTTCGTCCTGGCCTGTTTTGTCGGCTACCAAATCATTTGGAACGTCGCCCCGGCCCTGCACACCCCGCTCATGTCGGTGACCAATGCCATCAGCGGCATCATCATCATCGGCGGCATGTTGCAGATTTCTGGCGACTCCACTTCATATGCAACGATTCTGGGCGCCGTCGCGGTGTTCATTGCCACGATCAACATCGCGGGTGGGTTTTTGGTCACCCAGCGCATGCTGAAAATGTTTCGCCGGTAGGAGGGACCTGACATGCCTTACAGCCTCACAACGGTTCTCTACATCGCCGCCAGTATTCTGTTCATCCTGTCGCTGAGCGGGCTCTCCCAGCAGGAGACTGCCCGTCGCGGCAACCTGTTTGGGATCATCGGCATGGCCATCGCAATCGTCGCGACCATGCTCGGCACTGGTACCACCGGCGACGCCAACCTCTCCGACAGCGGCTACATGATGCTGCTCATTTCGGTGCTTCCCGGTGTGCTCATCGGCGCCGTGATGGCGGCCCGCGTGGCCATGACCTCGATGCCCGAGCTCGTCGCTATTTTGCACAGCTTTGTCGGCGCCGCGGCGGTGCTCGTCGGCCTCGCCTCATTTCTCGACCCCAACGCCAACCACGCCGATGTCGTCCACAACGTCGAAGTCTACATTGGCGTGTTCATCGGGGCGATCACCTTTACCGGCTCGGTCATTGCGTTTTTGAAGTTGCGCGGGTCGATCGGTGGCAAGCCGCTCATGCTGCCGGCACGCCACCTGCTCAACCTGGCGATGGTCGGCGCCTGCGTCTACTTTGGCTACGAGTTCTTGACTGTACACGGAGCCGAGGGCCTCACGCCCCTGCTCATCATGACAGGCATCGCCTGCGTGATCGGCATCCACATGGTCATGGCCATCGGGGGCGCCGATATGCCCGTGGTCGTCTCGATGCTCAACAGCTATTCCGGGTGGGCCGCAGCCGCGGCCGGCTTCATGCTGTCCAACGACCTGTTGATCATCACCGGTGCGCTGGTGGGTTCGAGCGGCGCGATTCTTTCTTACATTATGTGTAAGGCCATGAATCGCTCGTTCCTCAGCGTCATTTTGGGCGGCTTTGGCAGCGACGGTGGTGCCCCGGCAGCCAAGGGCAAAAAGATCGAGGGCGAAATCACCGAGTTCAACGTCGACGAAGCGGTGGCCCTGCTCAAGGGCTCCAAAAACATCGTCGTCGTCCCCGGTTACGGCATGGCTGTCGCCCAGGCCCAGCACTCGCTTTCCGAGGTCACCAAAATCCTACGCAAGTCCGGGGCCAACTTCCGGTTTGCGATTCACCCAGTCGCCGGGCGCCTGCCCGGGCACATGAACGTGCTGCTGGCCGAGGCCAACGTGCCCTACGACATCGTCCTCGAGATGGAAGAGATCAACGAGGACTTCCCCGAGACCGACGCCGTGTTCGTGATTGGTGCCAACGACATCGTCAACCCCTCGGCCCTCGACGACCCGGCCAGCCCGATCGCCGGCATGCCGGTGTTGGAGGTCTGGAAAGCCAAGACCGTGGTCGTGATGAAGCGCGGTCGCGGTACCGGTTACGCAGGTGTCGACAACCCGCTGTTTTACAAAGAAAACACGCGGATGTTGTTTGGCGACGCCAAGAAAAACGTCGACGCGATTTTGGGCAAGCTGCGCGACTAGCAAGCGCCAAAACAAAAAAGCGCCCGGTGGTCGCCGGGCGTTTTTTATTTAAGCAGCCCCGCCGGTTCACGGCTGATCGAGCCCGAGTTGGGCAGCGACCTCGACATCAACCGGATAGACACGTTCAACCGGCAGCTCAAGCTGCTGCAACTGGTGGCCAGCGACATGGAGATATTGCTCGCGGACAAACCCGCTGACATCTTCAATGCTGATACACCAATCCAAGGCGTACCTGCGCAGGGTCTCGCCGCGCAGCCCCAACTGGATCGCCCGCCGTGCCAGCTTGTCACCGTAGGGATCGTGGTCGGGGTCCCACTGCAGTCGCACCGAGCTCTCGGCCACCCGCCGCTTCCAGGTTTCGCGGTCGGGATAGTGCTCGGGCTTGTAGCTCGAGTGCACCGCCCCCTTGAGTATCTCATCGAAACCCGTACGTTTGAGTTTGATTGCAAGCACAACTTCCTGGCCGGATTTTCGCGCCCACCCGCAGCGGTACATCATCCACAGGAAATTGGGCTTTATCCAACTCATGCGACCAAACGACCAGTCGCCGCCAAAGCGCTGGTTGGCCACGGCATAGTTGCCAATACTCGGGCGATAGGCCTGGTAGACGATGATCGAGTCGTCGTCGAAGTGGGCCATGATGTGGCGACCGGTCGCGGGCCAGCGCGCGCGTTGGTCGAGATAGGGTTCACATTGAATAGTCATAGCGCCACCGATACTCGACTGGCAGGTTCAGCTGCGCAAGCGCAATCCTCAAACATGTTCGTATCGACATGTGAGCCCACCGTGCAGTCATCGGCCATGGCCATGTAAAAACCGGTGGTGGCGAGCCATACAGGCAAACATCGCCACCGCATCGGGGGTTTGTGCTTCGCCGCGAAACTCCCGGTAAAGTGTATGTACATTCACAGCGACCCGCTCACCCTCGCCCCACCCCGAAAAGTCGTCCATCGCGATGTCACGGGCAGCCGCGGCCACATCCATCCCCGCATCAAAGCGCTTGCGAGCCTCGGTTTGGAGGTACGCGAGATAGGTCTTGACCCGCGCGACCCCGGCTTTGTCGGTAATTGGCCCATGCCCCGGCACCACGGTTTCAACATCCATGGCCAGGATTCGCTCGCAGGCGGCAATCCAGTTTGAGACCGGCCCTTCCCAGACAATCGGATGGCCGCCGACAAACAAAATGTCGCCGGTAAACACGGTGCGGTCCTGGGGTAGATGTACAAGCACATCACCGCGGGTATGGGCGGGCCCAACTTCAACAAGCAAAACCTCGCGGTCGCCCACGCGCAGCGCAAGCTCGCCGTCAAACGTCCGCGTCGGCGGGACAAGCTCGATCCCGTCAAACTCAAAGCTGCCGAAAATTTCGAGCACAAACTCCGCAGCCTCGCCGATGGCAGCGATCTGCCCCAGGCCCACGCGACCGAGTGCGCGGGTCAGGAGTTTGCCCGGCTTGCCCAGGCGCGAAACAATTCGCGCAACCTTGAGCAGCATAGCGACCTTTTTGGGGGGCAACTCGACCATCTCCTCGGCCCCGCGACGCGAAGCGATGATCTCGGCCGACCTCACCAGTTGGTTGCCCCAGCAGTGGTCACCGTTTGCATGTGTATTGACAACGGTTTCGATCGCCTTGGCCGCCGGCGATGCCCGTCGCATCTCAACCAGCATCTGCTCGGTCAACCGCAGGTCAAAAAGCGTATCGACCAACAGCGCATGTTCGCCGCTGCAGATAAGCCCGGCGTTGCTCCAGCCCCACGAACCATTCGGTTGGAGGTACGCATAGGTTCCATCACCTAGCGTGTGGAGACCTTTTTGGTAGTTCCATGCCTGGGACATGGGTCGAACATACTCCGAAAACGCTCCCACCCGTGGGCGTTTTACAACGAATTTGTATAGACAAATTTAACCTCAACGACCCGCCAAACCGCCCGTTTGGCGCGCCCGCGAACCCATGCCAGACTCGACTCAAACCTCCCCACAGGCCATACTGCGGTCACGGGTGCGTGGTCGCGACCCGCTAGGTTATGAACAGCAATGCCTCCGCCCCCCTCGACGATGAGGTGTGGAAACAGATCCTGGCCGATCCCAAATTGGCCGCCGACGTCTTGAGCGATCCACAGACGTTGGCAAGGTTTTTGAGCCGTGTCCGCGAACTCGAAAGCTCGCACCTAGAACTCCAACTGCTCCACGAGTTTACCCTGGAGCACAGCAACGAAATCGAAGACCAACTCGCCGAAAAGGTCGACGAGGTCCAGGCCCTCGTCTTAGATCTGGAAGTTCGCAACGGGTTTATCCGCGAAGTGTTCGGCCGCTACATGACCGACGAGGTCGTCAAGACCCTGCTCGGCTCGCCCGACGCCCTCAAACTCGGTGGCGAAAAGCGAACCATCACCATCCTCATGTCCGACCTGCGGGGATTTTCGGCCCTGTGTGAACAACTTCCGCCGGAGCAGGTTGTCCGCACCCTCAACACCTACCTCGCGGCGATGGCCGAGGTGATTACCTCATTTCACGGCACCATCAACGACTTCATCGGCGACGCTATCCTCGCGATTTTTGGCGCACCGCTCCCGCGCGAAGACGACGAGGAACGGGCCATTGCCTGTGCCGTCGCCATGCAACGGGCGATGGTCGGGGTCAACGACACCCTGCAAACATACGGGCTACCACGCCTCGAAATGGGTATTGGCGTGCACACCGGTGAGGTTGTGCTCGGCAACATCGGTTCGCACAAGCGAGCTAAGTACGGGGTGATCGGCAGTCCGGTCAACCTCGCGAGTCGGATCGAGTCGTACACCGTCGGCGGCCAGGTCCTGGTTTCGCAGCAAACCATCAAACGCTTCTCTGAACGGGTTGTGACCGGCGAAAGTTTTCATGCCTCGCCCAAGGGCATCGACACGCCCCTGCAAATTCTCGAAGTTCGCGGAATCCGTGGCGAATACGACCTCGACCTCCCCGTGTTTGCGCCCGACCTGCGACCGCTTGTGCAACCACAGGATGTCGAGATGGCCCTGATCGACGGCAAACATGTCGGTGGACACCGACTGCCGGCCAAGCTGATTGCGCTCGCGCCCGATGCCGCCACCGTCGTTGGGACAGGGGAGATTGCGCCGCGCACCGATGTCAAAATGACGCCCCTTGTCGGGGCCGCAGCCGGCACCGCGATCTACGGGAAGATTGTCAGCGCCACGCCTGGTCGCGCGACCATCCGCTTTACCGCCGTGCCCCCAGAGGCCCAGGCGTGGATCCAAGCCCTGCGCCAAGCGCCCTCCACTTGATGTCTATACATCAGTTCCGCGCAACAGCGGGCGATAACATATCATGACCTAAAAGACATGGTACAACGGCTATAAAAACCTGTGACCGTGTGATAATTTCTGATCTTGGTGTGTACACTCTTGACCTCTTCGTCCTGTACGAAGGGACATAAAAACCGAGCAGCGGATTCTCCATCCGCACCAAAATAACAGGGTTTCGCTATGAATTCCCCCTCCGAACGCCCCAACGACCAATCTGCGGACGAGGCCAAACCCGTGCTCGAGATCCGAGTTTCGACCAACGGCTTGTGCGAGTCTTGGTTGCACTGCCAACTAATCGCCGACTTTGCGGCCAGGTTCTCGTGCTCGAATTACTTCGACTCCCAGCGCTACGCCAGCCAGGTATCCAGCGTGCTCAACGAGCTGCTAGAGGTCGCGCACCGTCTCCATCAACCGGCCGGCGAGCTACGCCTCGAAGTCGTTCAACAACAACAACAGGCACTCGCACTGTATGTACACATTCCTGTTGACGAGCACCAGCGTGCCCGCTACCGGGCCCTGTTCGACGCACTTGCGCAGGCTGGGCCAGAACTTCGCAGCCAACTGCTTCCACCGTTGGCGGCCGAGGTACCCGAGCGTTCCGCCCTCGTTGAACTCGTAGCCATCTACGGCTACCCGCTCGAACTTCGTAACCACCCAGACGACACGCACGTGACTCTCGTCGCCCCCCTGACCTTCGCCGACCAACGGGGTGCCGCATGACCGCGCCCTACACAGTCCGACTCAATGCGAGCAACCAAGAGGTTGTTCTCAGTGGCGTGATCCGCCCCGAGCACGCCCGTCAACTCGCCGATGTGGTCGCCCGGATCGAGCACTTTGTCGCCGACCTCCACGGCACCGTGTTTTTCAACCTCAAACGGTTGCGCCATCTCAACCACACCGCGTTTTTAACCCTGGCCCGCTGCCTCGCCCGCATCTGTCAAACGCGCCCGGCCCTCGCCCTCAAAGTTGTCATTACAAGTGTCATTCCCTGGGCCGAAAAACGGTTCGCATTTTTGGCCAGCGAGTTGCCCACGCTCACCGTCGAAACCTACGACGACGAGTTCTACCCCGGGCAAAAGCTCATCGAGCAAACCAGCCTCATTCCCTGCCTGCGGACCCAAACCAACATTTTGTGGAAAAGCGAACGCGAGCTCATGCCCCGTCACGGGCTCACCCGCGGTATGAAAATCGCGGATATCTGCTGTGGCATTGGCGACTTCGCGGCCCTCGTCCATCGGGAGTTTGCGCCTACACAGGTCGTGGCAGTCGACCACTCACAGCCGTTTTTAGATTACGCCCGCGGTGTCGCCGAGCAATTCGGCCTGACCGATATCGAGTACCGCCGGGGCGATGCCTCCAATCTGCTGCTCGACGACGACTCATTTGATTTTGTGACCTGCCGCCTCGCCCTCCAGATTTTTGACAAACCCGAGGAGATTCTCGCTGAGCTGTATCGCATTACCAAGCCGACCGGACGCGTCTACCTGACCAACGAGTTTATGTCGCACATCTTCGGCTACCCGCGCGATGCTTCGATTCGTTGGACATATCGCCGGTCGAGTGAAATCTTTGCCCACCTCGGGATGGACCTCGACTTCGGCCCGAAAATGCGGGCATTTTTGACGGACTGTGGATTTACCGACATTCGGATCGACAGCATTCATGTCAGTAATGCCAACACCGATGCCGACGACTTCAAGCGCGTGGTCCAGAGTTGGTCGGACTACATCATCAACGAGGTAGCAACAGCGGCCAACGCCGACGAGGAAACAAAGCAACGCCTGAGACGGGGTTTTGAGGACCACATGTACGCGATTACACACCGTCGGGGTTTTGCCAGCTGGCCCGTGTGCGTCGCTTCGGGGCAAAAGCCCCGCAGGAAGTAGTTGTAGAGGCATACAATGGCCAAACGCTCAACCCGCTTTCGCACCAAGTTTATCCTCGCTGCCGGCGTGGCTGTGTTTGTCGGCCTCAGCCTCAACGTCCTGTTTGCCCTCAATGGCCTCCACCAACTCGAAGATGCCTCCTCCAACGAAATTCAAAAGGGACTAACTGACGCCAATACCGAGTACCTGAGCAACTATATTGAGGATAAGGCGCAGGCCACCAACCGTATGTTGGAAGCGCCGATGAAAGACCTTAAGATGCTCGCAGACATCACCCAAGAGCTGTTTGACAACGAAGCTCAGCTCGCGGACTTTATCGCCACCACCGCCAACAACTCGCTATTTGCCAAACCGATCGCGTACAACGAAAAAGGCGGCTGGGGGCAAACACCTGCCGGGCATTCGACAGCACTCGCAGCCTGGGGTTATTTGCTCGACGAGTCGAGCCATCAACCCACCCCGACAGCCCAGGCTGCCATCGACCGGACCGCGGTGCTCGACCTGATGCTGCCATCATTCCAGCGCAACGGTGCCGACAAACTGCAGATGTATTATGTCGGCCCCAAGCACTCACCATTTGTCCGCCTCGCCCCGTACGTGAATATGGGGGAGGCGTTTGACCAGCTCTACCCCGGCCACAACGAGAAACTGTTCTGGGATTTCTTTTTCCCCGGCATGGTCGAGGGGTGGGAACAGTGGCTACGCGACCCGGACTCATTCAATAGCCGGGCGACCGACATCACAATCACCGAGCCCTATGAGGATGCCGCTGGTGGTGGTCTTGTCATGACGTTTTTCCACCCCCTGTGGAATCAACAGCGCGCGAGCTTTGAGGGGGCCATCGGTCTCGACCTCACACTCGACCAGATCATCAACTACATCGAGGGCGTTCGGTTAGCCGAAACCGGGTTTGCATTCCTGGTGCAGGAAAACGGCAATGTGCTGGCCGTGCCCGACAGCGGTGAGACAATCCTCGGCCTCGTCCATGCCGAGGACAAGGGTGGCAAGGACAAGCAGGGCGTTTCGGTACTCGAGCGCAACCTGAGCTCGAGTACCGACCCCAATGTGGCGAACCTGACCGAGCGGCTGCCAGCGAGTCACGAGGTAACCCTCGAAGCTGTTGTCATTGGTGGCAAAGAGTACATTCTCGCCACCCGGCAACTTTCCAAACTCAACTTCTGGACCGGCGCGGTCGGGTCCCGCCCCGAAACCTGGACCCTGGGGTTTTTGGTCCCCCGCGACGAAATCTACGCCTCGCTGTTTGCCTCGCAAGCATCGATCAGCAGCAGCAACACCAGCATCATCGCCGGTCAAATCGCGATTGCCCTGTCCACCCTGATCTTGGTCCTTGCGGGGATCTTTATGATCTCCCGCAGAATCACCGCATCGCTGGTGTCGCTGTCGAAGGGTGCTGAGGAAATTGCCAACAAAAACTACGACGTTAAAGTCGAGGTGATTACCGAGGATGAAATCGGTCAGCTAGCGCGAACATTCAATACCATGGCCGGCGAGATTCGCGAGTATATGGGCAACTTAGAAGGTCTGGTCCGGCTGCGTACCGCCGAGCTCGAACTCGCCTACGAAGAAATCTCCTCACTCAATCGCCGGCTCAAGGCCGACAACCTGCGGATGAGTGCCGAACTTGATGTCGCTCGCCGGCTCCAGCTCATGGTCTTGCCCCACGCCGACGAACTGCGGCAGTTAGAGCAGCTCGAGGTCGCCGGGTACATGTCGCCCGCCGACGAAGTCGGTGGTGACTACTACGACGTCCTCCGCTCGCCCGACGGCATCAAGATCGCGATTGGCGACGTCACCGGGCACGGGCTCGAAAGCGGCGTACTGATGATTATGGTTCAAACTGCAGTCCGCACATTGTTGCTCAGTGAAGAAAAAGATCCGCGCCGGTTTCTCAACATTGTCAACAAAGTTGTCTACCAAAACGTCCAGCGCATCGAGACCGACCGCAACCTCACCCTCTCGCTGCTCGACTACAACGACGGCAAGATCCGTCTGACTGGGCAACACGAGGAAGTCCTCCTGGTCCGGGCCGGTGCCGATGCGGTTGAACGTATCGACACCATGGCCCTGGGGCTGCCAATCGGCATCGAATATGACATTGAAGACTTTATCGCCGACATGCAGATAAGCCTCAACCCCGGCGACCTCGTGGCCCTCTACACCGATGGTATTACCGAGGCCGAAAACCAGGCGAGCGAACAATACGGTGTCGATCGGCTGTGTGCCTGCCTCTTGCGTGAGCACCAAAAGCCGGCCGAGCAGGTTCGCCAGGCGGTGATTGAGGATGTCCTTGAACATATCGGCACGCAAAAGGTCTACGACGACCTCACACTCGTAATATTGAAACAGCGGAATTTCGCGGGAGGGGCAGCATGACAAACGACACCGAACTGTGGTCTTTGGGTGAGCGCTGCGACCTGACCGGCGTGGCCAACGATGTCTCCCTTACCCTGTTTCCACGGACATTTCCGGTTCGCTGGAATCTGTGTAGTACGATCGCAGACTTTTGCACAAGTTACCTGGCCACACGCACGCACTTTCAAGCCTGCCGTGACGCCATCAACTACGTACTCAACGAGCTCGTCGAGAATGCCGTAAAATTTTCGAATGGTGAAACCATCAACATTTCACTCGGTGCGATTGCCGATACAATTTTCATCGTTGTCGAAAACCACGTCGACCCCGCAAGCGTTGATCCACTCCACGCGACCCTCGAACAACTTGTCGCCGAAGACCCGCTCGAGTTGATGATGCGCCGGGTCGAGGAAAATGCCGAGCACCCCGAGGACGATGCCAGTGGGCTCGGATTTTTGACCATGATGACCGACTACCAAGCCGCGGTCTGCTGGCGTCTCACCCTCGACGCCGAAGGCCCGCGACTCCAAACAATAGCCCGCTTGGACCTCACCCAAGGATAAGACGATGGAACTCAGCGAAATCAACGGCCCCAAGCACCGACTGTGGTTTGACAGCAAACGCGCAACGATTCACATCGAAGGCTCGTTGCGCCTGTCGAGTGACCAGTACAAGCCGATTGCCGACTTTCTCAACCAGGCGATCGAGACCTGCGCTGGCGCCTCGCTCACCCTCAACCTTTGTGACCTCGAGTTCCTCAACAGCTCGGGTATCAACACGCTCTACAAATTTGCGATTGCCCTGCGCAAGCGCGGAGACACAGCCCTTGAGGTCCGCGGCTCGAATGCCATCAGTTGGCAGACAAAGTCCCTCAGCAACCTCAAGCGCTTTTTCCCGGCCGCTACGCTGACGATTACCTAGCGGCCGTTTGGCGAAAAAACAACCGGGATTGCCCCACGCAATCCCGGCAATGTGTGGAGCGCTACGGGGTTACCCGCACGGCATCGGCGATCACGACATCTCCTGCGGGGGCCCAACGCGACAGCGCGACGTCGTTCCACCCAGCGGTGAAGTTGAATGTCCCAAGGGTCACCCACTGTGAACCATTTTTCTTTTGATCGACGTGGACAGTCCCGAGCTGGTTACCACCGGCATCGTAGATGATAAACGGCGCCGCCGAACTGCGGTCGAACTCGGCGGTCCACCACGCCTCGACGGTCATCGTCGTATCTTGGTTGAGGAAGAACTTGAAGTGGGCAAGGTCGGAGGAGGCTCCCGTTGCCCGCCACCAGTAACCGGTGTTGAAGTACCCCGGCACGTTGGTGCTCGATGTCCAGTTGCCGGAGACCTCAATCATTGCATTTGCACCGTTGTAGGTCGCGTTGCTGTCGATGATGATCTGACCTGGGGGCTCGGGCTCGGGCTCGGGCTCGGGCTCGGGCTCGGGCTCGGGCTCAGGCTCGGGCTCGGGCTCGGGCTCGGGCTCGGGCTCAGGCTCGGGCTCAGGCTCATTGTCTTTGTAGTACCCACAGTGCTTGTCGTAGCGCCGCGGTGTGTAGCCGTTGACAGTCCCCCAACCGACATTGCGGAAGATGACCCGATCGTAGCTACCCGTTGTCGACTCGGCGACATTGAGCCCGCCGCCTTCATACGAAACAAACATAATGACGTGACTACCAGCTTTGTTGAACACATCGCCGGTGATCATCGCGTCGCCACCAACCGCGTGGGAGATTTGGTGGAGCGTGGATGTCGTGTAACGATTTTCCTGCCAACACCGACTCACGAACGCCGAGCAGTCGATGCCCTTGTTGCACGACTGCACGCCCCCGGCACTGGTAATATCGCCGGCCGGTTTGCCTGCCGCCATATCGGCCTTGTATTGGTCAATGGTTGTGAATCCGCCCCAACAGTAGGCAACCCCTTTGTGGGTACCCACCGACAACCATTTCGGCTTGGTACGCCCGCTGCAGTAACCATTGACGTTTTCGTTGGAGTAGTACTGTTCGTGGGCCGCGTAGAAGTATGCGGTGAGGTGCATCGTCTCGCCGGTGACGCAGTTATTGGCCGCACGTGGGCGGTGTTGTGGCAGCGAATCGCCGACACCACCGTCACCGCCACCGCCACCCAAACCGGGATTGATCTTGAGTGGCTCGCCACCTAAAACGGGATCTAAGGCTTCGGTCGCAAACGTCAGTCGCTGCAACTCCACGTGCTCCTCACGCGTGGCCATGTGGTAGACGTTGCCGTCGGGGCCTACCCCCAAATGGCGCCCACCGGGCATCTCCTCGCGGTCGGAGTGCAACCTGGCTTCACCGAGTAGTTCGCCATTTTGGTCGTATTTGCGGACACGCTCATCGAGCGTGATCACGCCGTCGACCACCGCGAGTTCTTGCAGTGCAAGTGCGTAGGTTCCATCGTCCCAGCTTCCAACCAGCGTCAGTCCTGCCAGGGTTTTTTCGACATCGATGCCAGCGACAAGCTCTCCGCCGAGCTCAACCTTGCCGTGGTTACCGACTGAAGCGAGGTCGCCGGGTTGGAGCACGAGGGTTTGACCATCGATAAAGTGACCCGCACGTTCGACCACCTCAAAGTTTCCACCCGAATCGATCGCCTGGAAAATCTGGGCACCCTGGTTGAGCTCAATGACAACCGCACCGTCACCGGCAATCGAAATCCCCGATAGGCCGGTACTGAGCTGTAACTCTGACGGCAGCTGATGGCTGGTAAACAGCTCACCATCGCGGCTGATCTCTAAAATCGCCGCCTCCCGCATGGGGTCGAGAATGTAGATGGTGTCACCACTCACAGCGAAGTCATCGAGTCGGTTGACAACGCCATCTAAAAACAACTCGTCGGTCCGTTCCCCCGTGTGGAGGTCGTAGCCCAGTAGCCGGCGGCTCGGACCGTCGGCGACCCACAGCGTGTCATCTTCCGACACGGTGAACGACGTCGGGCCCCATTGTGGGAGTTCCTCGACCCCGCGACCTTCGTAGGTCACCCCATCGGGCGCAACCGGGATCGTAACAACGACCTCGTGCTCAATCCCGTATTCGATGTCTGGGTCGACCCCTGAGTCCGAGGCGGACTCCTGGTCCATCTCACCACCACAGGATGCGGCCATCGACAAAAAGAACCCGCTCAGGACACAACGAGCCCAGACACGAGACCACGACATTCGAACCGTTTGAAGCTAATGTAACACCTCCACCGCGCACATCTTCCCGCATTTCGTGCGCAATGCGAGAGAAATTTCGGCGCGCGCGGTTAAGGAAAACCTAGTTTGGCCACCACAGACCAACGTTCTGGATTGTGTGTACAAAAATTCCCCAGATTTAATATGAACTTTTATACATGTCTGATCCATCATCTATCTCCAAACGCGGAGCAATACATGCACCACCACATGAAGACGTCCCACTTTTCAGTGCTGATACATCTAACGTGGGGCGTGCCTGCTCGCTAGCGTGCCGCCAACATGCGCAGCTGGTGCAAAGACTAGCACGCTGGCAACCGCAAACCACAGCGGATGCGGGATCATCACGAGGTTCAAAATTCCCATCGTCAAAAACAGGCCGCCAACGATGTGGGCGTGAACTCGCGGCCGCGGCCTCGCCAGTTTGGCGGCGACAAAACCACCTATGCCTGAACCCAAGAGGTAGGCGACAAGTACCGAAATAAGTGCCGCAAGCGGGCATTGGTCGATCATCGCCGCCAAGCTTGCCGGGTCTTCGGCGTCAAACCCAGGCGGCATCTCAACGACGCTGTGGCCGATTGTCTCGACGACAAACAAAGACCACGCCACCAATCAAAAACCCGAGGACCATGGCACCAACACTGCGAAGCATTGGCCGAGCCTAACAAAAAAGTGTGGGGGCCAGAGATTTTGTAGCTGCACCGGTTACCGACAAACCCGATGTACACACATGGGCCTGCTACGCGAGTGCCGACTCCTGTCCCGAGTCGGCGACAAACAGGCACGATGACTCAGTGAGCTCCACCATCCGCTCCATAAACGCAAAGTCCACGTTCTCGTGGTGCATGCCAAACAGGTCCAGGTCGCACTGTGGCGCCTGCTCGACACATTCCTCGAACGAACCGACAAGGACAATCCGGTCGGCACAGGCCGGGATCCGCGTGAGGTCACAAAGCGTCTCCAAAAACCCCTGGGCCTCGGCCACGCGGTCTTGGCTGGGCACCACGGTGATGAGGTTGAGCTCCGCATCCCACGAACGCATCAGGCGATAGCCCATCAGCAGCCGGAGGTTGAGGTTGCCGCGGGCAAACGCTTCTTCGACGCCCTTGACCCCAGGCTTGCCGGGGAACAGCCACAGATTGACAACCTTGCGTTGCCCCATCCCAGCCTTGGGGTGCATCGCCAACACCAGCAGCCCAACCCGTGATTTTCGACCCCGCTCAATGACCTCTAAGGCGAGTTCTCGACGCTCGTCGTTGGGCAGCGAGAAAAACATGACGTTGGGCTTGAAAAACGCAGACTGCAGGGTTTGCAACCCGTAGGAAATCGCATCGAGTGAGTTGTCACCTTCGATCACGGCCCAGGTTGCAAGTACACCTTCATCTTGAAAGGCCCGTCCGAGTTTGGCGATCGGTGGCTCTAACCGACGGGCGGTCTCGTCGTCCTTGGCGTAGGCAAACAGCTTGACCGAGCCTTCTGGTGTACATACATCGCACAAAAACGGAAACTCACCGCGCAACTCGGCGGCATCGCTCACCGGGACAAACAGGTTGGGTTTCCACGAGCGCGGATCGTCGTGACCCATCGCCGTGACCTTGCCGGCTGCCCACTCGGCAACCGCAGCAAACGCGGTCGAGCGCACGTCCCCCTCTTCGGCCTCCACCCCCCTGCGCAGCAACCACACGTAGATGGCAAACACCGTGCCCACAGCGATCAAACCAAACGTCGGGCTGACGATGAACATTGAAAAGATGCAGCCCAGCGCCCCCAAAAATGGGACGACCTGGGGTACCGCAAGCGTGGGCCGAAACGCGACCAAACCGAGGCTGCGCTCGACCAGCAAGACGATGTTGATCACCAAGTAGGTGATCAAAAAGAACATCGTGACCAGCGGTGCAATCGCGTTGAGGTCGCGCATCATCATCGCTGCAAACGAGAGCACTGCCGTCAGTAAGATGGCGTTGCGAGGTTCGCCATTTTTTGAAACCCGGGCCAGGAAGTCGCTTTGCGGCACCAACTTGTGTTGGGCCATGGCCATCAAAATGCGCGGACCACCGACGGCCGAAGCCAGGGCCGAAGAAAACGTCGCGCCCAACAGCCCGGCCAACACCGCCGGAGGAAACAGCGAGCGGTCGATCAGGATGTTGTAGTCACTCGCCAGCTCCTCGACCGAAGCCATCCGTCCGGCATACCAGGCGAGGACAAAATAGATCACCGACGACACCAGTACCGCCCACAGCGTCCCCACCGGAATCGAGCGTCGCGGGTTTTCGAGGTCCCCCGACATATTTGCACCTGCAAGTATACCGGTGGTGGCCGGGAAGAACACGGCAAACACAATCCAAAAGTCTGCCCCGGTAAACCCATTTTCAGGAAAACCCGGATATTCACCAAACCACTGGACTTGGTGCGGACTTTCAAATGCACTCGGACTGGCAAAAATCGCCACCAACGAGGCGGCGATGATGGCCATGATCATGTATTGGACACGAAACGCTAGGTTGGCACTGGCATAGGAAATCAGGAAAATCGCGGCGAACACGATGCCGTCGACCACCAGTGCCGGGTGGTCGGGAAAGATCCACAACCACCCCTCGCGAAACCCAAAGATGTACATCGCGACACCCAGCGGTCGGCTGAGATACAGCGGCACACCAATGCTCCCGCCAACTTCCAAGCCCAACGACTTGGAAATAATCGCGTACGGACCACCGGCACCGATCCGGGTGTTGGTTGCGATCGACGACAGCGAAAGGGCCGTGCAAGCGGTGATGCCCATGGCGACGAGCATCACCAGCCACCCGCCCATGACGCCCGCGTTGCCGACGACCCAACCGAGTCGGACGTACATGATGACGCCGAGGATCGTCAGGAGGGTCGGCGTAAAAACACCGGTGAAGGTGCCGAACTTGGTCGGCGACACACTTCCTCCGCCAGATTCACCAGCGCCTGTCGTCTCGTCGCTCATGGGCCGCCAACGATACGCCGACTACCGCCGACATTGAAGCTTCGTACCAACCCGCGCAACTTCGACCTTGGGCTCTGGTGTACGTGCATCGGTTTGCCAACGAACCGGCCTCGTGACCCGTCAGCGAGCTTCCCCATCCCGCGGGCGCAACCAGCAAAAGCCGAGTTCGATCGCCGGCACCCGGTCAGCCCCCAAACGAAGGGAGATCGCCGGGTGTTGGGAGGTCACGATTTTTGGGTAAGCAGCGGCTCAAACGTATAGTCGTCGCGCAGGCGAGCTAGCTCGGGGCGTCGAGCGAGTCGGGAACGGCCCGGCGGTGACCTCCATTGGCGAAAAAGAGCGCAGGGCCGAGCCGACGTCAATCAACACACGCCCAGACTCGGGCGGCGTGTTGTCGGCCTCCCGGCTGCCGACAATTTGCCCGGGCTCAAGCCCGCGCCGGACGATTGCGCTGCGATACGCCTCCTTGGGGAATTCTGCCCCGAGGGGATCGCCGAGCTGCTCGACTCCGGGCAGCGGCGCCATCACATTATATGGTACTACAAGTATATTGTGGGGTGGTAGCCGATCCCAGGCATCCTGCAAAAACGCCAGCTCGCGCCCGAGCACCCGCGAATGCCGGGCCAAACGGTGGTCTCCACCGCTCCCGCTCCAGCGACCACGCTACACGCGAGCCAGCCAACGAGCACCAGTCGCCAACGACCCGCAAATAGATGCGGCCAGCGATGGAGACTGTGAACTCAGTTGTAGTGGTTGCAACCGTCGTTGCGCGCCCAGTCATTTTGTGGACCGCTGTGCTGGGGGTCGTCGATGTTGCAGTCGGGGTCGAGCATGCCCTCCTCGCAACTGCTGTCGGCCGCGTACCAGTTGCCTCCACAGCGCTTGGACCCGATGTTTGAGCCAAATGGCGAGTTGCGGCGAAAGTAGTTGTTGGTGTCGGCCGACCAGCTCAGGTCCTGTGCATAGCCGGTACCGCGGCCAACAAAGTACCCCAGGCCAACACACGGCGCCTGGCAATTGGCGACCATCGTGTTGTCCTCCACGACGTTGCCGGTGGTCATGCCGGGGTTACTCGGGCGGTTGGTCAACATAAACGCGACCGCCTGGTTGGTGTTGTTGGGTAAGTCCGCCGGAAACCCGCTTTGGTCGGGGGACATCACCCGATTGGGATCGCCAGTCACCGTGGCAAGGCCATTGTTGCGAAACGTGTTGTCGCGGATTTGCGAGTCGCCAATATCGATGAGGTGGGCCGTCATGCCGGCACCGCAGTGGTTGTGCCCGTCCCACTTAAAGCCCGGCTTTTCAAACGTGTTGCCCTCGATCACCAAGTTGCTGGCACGGTCTAAGTCGAGCGGGATACCACAGGTTTCATATACATGATTGCCGATGATCTCGGCGCCCTCGTGGTTTTCGAGGGTGTAAAAACCCCCGCCGGGAATCGGGTCTTCGGGCGGGTTGAGGCACTGGTAGCCGTTGCGGTAAATCTCGTTGTTGAGCGCCCGCCCGTAACCTCGAAACGAAACGGCATCGCAGCGAATCTCGTAGATTTTGTTTTCCTCGATCAGGTTGTCGGCACCGTTTTCAAACAGGTCAAAAATCACCCCGTATTGCAGGTGGTGGATCTGGTTGCGAAACACCCGGTTGCCGCTGGTCCCTGGGGTCCAAAACCGGACACCCGTGATCTTATCTTCGCCCTTAACCCCATCGCCGTTTTGAATGTGGCAGTCGTGGATAAACGCGTTGTTGCCCCGCAGGTGAATGATGCCGTTGTGGGCCACGGTTAAAAAATCGTTGCTATCGAGGCGGACAAACGCGACCTCGTTGTCGTTGTGGGTTCGCAAGATCGACTGGGCATCGCCGACGAGCTGAATCGTCGGCCAGGTAGCGTCGCCGAGCAGGCGTGAACCATCGGGCATGTCCATCGCTTTTGGCACCGGAAATGTCCCAGGAGCTAGCTTGGCTATCCCGTGGTCGGTGAGGCAGACGAGGATATTGTCGTAGTTCTCCTGGGGCTCGGGGCTCGGAGCAATGCCATCGCAATCCGGGGGAATCACCGGCCCGGTGTCCGACTCGCTGTCGCCCTCGCTCTCGGTTTCGCTGCTCGAGCCGGTGGTCTCGGTGGTCTCGCTCGGGTCGTCGGTGCCACCAGACTCGGTCGAGGTGGTTGGGCCTGTCGACATCGTTGTATCCACATCTGTTGTTGGCGTGTCGGTGGTTTCGCCCGCACTGGCCTCACTCGTGGTCGGCCCGGCACTTGTCCCCGCGGTCTCACCTGTCGTCCCATCCGTCGCCTGCCCGTCAGAGGGCGTACACGCGAGACACAACATTCCCATAGCTGACAACAACGAAGCGCAACGCATGGCCCGATTGTCGGACCGAATTCGTCGTATCTACAAGTACGTCTGCATATGGGCCGCAACGGCGTTAGGTATTGCGGCGATACTCGCCACCGACCTCAAACAACGCATCGGTGATCTGGCCCAGGCTGCACACCCGGGTCGTCTCGAGCAACTCGGCAAAGATGTTGCCGCCAGCCAAGGCTACCTCGCGCAAACGTTTGAGTGCATCTGCACTTTTGTCGGCATTGCGCTGCTGAAATGCCTCTAGGCGCTTGATCTGGGCATTTTTCTCGTCCCCACTCGCGCGTGTGAGCGACAGCCCGGCCGCCTCGTCGTCGCCGGTTTTGTGCGGGTTTTTAAATGTGTTGACCCCAATAATCGGCAGCTCACCCGAGTGCTTGAGGTGCTCGTACTTGAGGCTCTCGTCCTGAATCTTGCCGCGTTGGTACTGCCGCTCCATGGCCCCGAGCACCCCGCCGCGTTCGTCGATTCGCATAAACTCGCTGAGCACGGCCTCTTCGACTAGCTCGGTGAGTTGCTCGATGATGTGGCTGCCCTGCAGGACATTTTCGGTTTTGGCCAGGCCCTGCTCGGCGGTGATGATCATCTGAATCGCCATTGCCCGGCGAACGCTCGCCTCGGTCGGGGTGGTGATGGCCTCGTCGTAGGCATTGGTGTGCAGGCTGTTGCAGTGGTCGTAGTAGGCAAACAGGGCCTGGAGCGTGGTCCGGATGTCGTTGAAGTCGATCTCCATCGCATGCAGCGAACGCCCGCTGGTTTGGATGTGATACTTGAGTTTTTGGCTGCGCGAGCCGGCGCCGTAGAGGTCGCGCATGGCAATCGCCCAAATCCGCCGGGCGACCCGACCGATCACGGTGTACTCGGTGTCGAGCCCGTTGCTAAAAAAGAAGCTCAGGTTCGGTGCAAATGCATCTACATCGAGCCCGCGGCTGCGGTAGTACTCGACGTAGGTAAAGCCGTTGGCCAGGGTAAACGCCAGCTGGCTGATCGGGTTGGCCCCGGCCTCGGCGATGTGGTAGCCGCTGATCGACACCGAGTAGTAGTTGCGCACACCCTTTCGAATGAAGAACTCCTGGATGTCCCCCATCATCCGCAGGGCAAACTCGATCGAGAAAATACAGGTGTTTTGCCCCTGGTCCTCCTTGAGGATGTCGGCCTGGACGGTTCCGCGAACGACTTTGAGGGTGCGGTCGCGGACCGCTTCCCACTCTTCGCGGGTGAGCGGCTCGCCCTTTTCGGCGGTCGCCTTTTCGACCTGTTGATCGATCGCGGTGTTCATAAACAGGGCCAGGACAATCGGCGCCGGGCCGTTGATCGTCATGCTGACGCTGGTGTTGCTGGCACACAGGTCAAACCCGCTGTAGAGTTCTTTGGCGTCATCGAGTGTACATACACTCACGCCACTTTCGCCGATCTTGCCGTAGATGTCCGGCCGGACATGGGGGTCGTGGCCGTAGAGCGTGACCGAGTCAAACGCGGTCGACAGGCGCTTGGCCGGCTCCCCCTTTGAAAGGTAATGAAATCGTTCGTTGGTTCGCCCCGGCCCACCTTCGCCGGCAAACATGCGTTTGGGGTCCTCGCCCTTGCGGCGAAACGGAAACACGCCGGCGGTGTAGGGAAACGACCCGGGCGGGCCCTCTAGCAACATGTAGCGCACAGCTGCACCAGGCTCGTCGTCCTGGGGTAGCGCGACCCGGGGTACCCGCGTGTCCGACAGGGTTGTCACATGGGTCGGGTAGTGGATCTCGCGCCCGCGGATGGCGATTGTATAGACATCTTGTTTGTAGGCCTGGCGCAACGTCGGCAACTGTTCGAGGGCCACACGGGCGTCGTTGTCGATGCGGGTGCTCAGGCTTGCGATCTGCTCGTCGAGCCAGGGCGCGAGGTTTTCCGGGACCACGGCATCACGGTCGGCGGTGAGCTGGGCCCGGGTGCGCTTGAGGGCCTCGACCTGGCGCACGAGTTCGACTTGGCGACGCACTCGAGCTTTGTAGTCGCGGACGGTTTTGACGATCTCGGCTAAGTAGCGCGTGCGATCGGCGGGAATGATGTCGCGGGTATCCGAGGCCAGGGCCTGTTGCTCGGCCGGCACTTTTGAGACCCATTGCGGTTTGCCGACAACTTCACTGAGTTTGTCGCAAAGCCCGGTGTACAGCCCGTTGACGCCACTGTCGTGAAACCGGCTGGCGACCGTGCCATAAACCCCGAGCAAATCGTCGCTGAGTGTAAACAACTGGCGGTTGCGCTTGATCTGCTTACGCACGTCACGCAGGGCATCCTTGCTGCCCTTGTGTTCAAACTTGTTGATCGCGACAAAGTCGGCGACGTCGAGCATTTCGATCTTCTCGAGTTGGCTCGGCGCACCGTATTCGGCTGTCATCACATACAGCGTCACGTCGGCCAAACGCGTGATCTCGGCGTCGCTTTGGCCAATCCCCGAGGTCTCGACCACGACCAAATCGTAGCCCGCGAGCTTGCACAGACGGACCGCATCGTCGGTTGCCCGCGACAACTCCACACCGGTTTTGCGGGTCGCCATCGATCGCATAAACACCCGGGGGTTGCGCAACGCGTTCATCCGAATCCGATCGCCGAGCAGTGCCCCACCGGTGCGCCGCCTAGTCGGGTCGACAGAGATCACCGCGATCCGAGCCTCGGGATGTTCGCGCAACAATCGCGCCAGCAACTCATCGGTCAGCGAACTTTTTCCCGCCCCGCCAGTACCGGTGATGCCCAACACGGGCACCTTGGGCACTTCGGCAGCTCGCACGGCGGCGACCAGCATTTCGTCCTGATCGCAGCCCTGCTCCAACGCCGTGATCATGCGAGCGAGCCGACTTTGATGCACTTCACCGCGTTTGAGGCGATCGAGTTCGGCCAATGGCTCGGGCAGTGCAGTCGAAAAATCCGCACCTTCGAGGATCTTGTTGATCATCCCCTGCAGGCCGAGCTGGCGCCCGTCCTCGGGGCTAAAGATCCGATTGATGCCGTAGCTGTGGAGGTCTTCGATTTCTCGGGGGACGATGACCCCGCCACCACCACCCCACAGGGTGATGTGGTCCGCACCTTTTTGGCGCAGGAGATCGTACATGTACTTGAAATACTCGACGTGGCCGCCCTGGTAGGAACTCACGGCAATTGCCTGGGCGTCCTCTTCGATCGCCGCGTCGACGACTTCTTCGGCCCCGCGGTTGTGGCCCAGGTGAATGACCTCGGCACCCGAGCTCTGCAAAATCCGCCGCATGACATTGATCGCGGCATCGTGGCCATCAAACAGCGCCGCCGCGGTGACCACGCGAACTTTGTGCTGGGGCACATAAACCTCCGGGCGCACAGGGTTGGATGGGCGAGAAGGTTTCGCGGCAGCGGTGCTCATGGTTGGTGGCGACGATACGGAGTGCCCGAAATTGGATCAAGGACATCGCGCACCGAAACAAACGATAAAGGTCCCGCGTAGAGGGGTGGCATCCACCGGCGAACAAGCGGTCCCCGAGCCTGTTTGCCGATCTCTCGCAAAATTGGCGGGTTTGGGCACGGGCGCTCCGCGGGTGCGCGTGACCACACCGAATTTGCCGGAGAGTTCTCGCAATCAGCCATCTCGAGATATTTTCCCGTTCGCTCTTCACTTTGTCTCCGCCGCGGGAGACGATAGGCTCCACCCGGCCCACCCGAGGCCACCGCGCACGACCGCCCCCGGATTTACGATGCCCCGTTCCCCGAGACACTCCCAGCACGATGAGTACGACTCGGGTGACGACCTCGAAGACACCCAGAAGGTCAACCTCCCGCGGATGGAAGCCGAGCGCGACATCGGCAAGGTGATCAACAAGCGCTACAAGATCATCGACCGCATTGGCGAGGGTGGCATGGGCGTGGTCTACAAGGCCCACGACATGCAAGTTGATCGCGAAGTTGCGATCAAACTCGTCCGCCGCGAGTGCCTGACCGACAGCAAGTTCCTCACTCGGTTTCGCCGCGAGTTAGAGGTCACTAGCCAGTTTCGCCACCCGTCGACAATCCGTGTGTATGAGCATGGAGAAACCCGCGACGGTCGGCCGTACATGGTCATGGAGTTGCTCACCGGGCAAAGCTTGGCTGACTGCCTCGAAGAGGGTCGCCTGCCCGAAACCGAAGCCCTGCAATACGCCCGGCAAATCGCCGAGAGCCTGAGCGAGGCCCACGAGCACGAAATCTTTCACCGCGACCTCAAGCCCGACAACATTTTCATTGAAAATGTCGGTGTATCTACAGTTGTTAAAGTCCTCGACTTCGGCATCGCCGGGGGCATGGACGCAATGAAGCTGACCCAGGCCGGCGAGGTGTTTGGCACCCCGCAGTACATGTCTCCGGAGCAATGTGAGGGCAAAAAGCTCGACTACCGGACCGACATCTACTCGCTCGGCTGCATCCTCTACGAGATGATCGAGGGTCGCCCGCCGTTCAAGGCCGATTCGCCGATGGCGACGATGCTCAAGCACGTCAAAAACAAGGTGCCCACGCCGCGCCAGGCCAGTGCGCCGACGGTCAAGCTGTTGCAGTTGTCGCTGCGCAAGGATCGTAATAAGCGGATCCAAAGTGCCGGGCGCTTCAGCGAGCTCATCGGCGACTGTATCGGTGCCATCCGTGCAGCCGAGGAGGGCCGCCCGATCCCCGAAATCCCGGGCCTTTCACGCAGCAACACGATCTCGCGGATGAACACCCCGACCGGTGCTCTCAACGCGGTCAACTACCGGACCCCTTCGTCGCCGACCTCCCCGGTCAACACCGGCGAAAACAAGGGCATGACAGTGGTTGTCCTGTTGGTTGCAGCTGCAATCATTTTGATTGGCTTTGCCATGTTCTCGAGCAACGAGGTCGACCCTGGGCCAACCGCCAAGGCCGAAGCCACCACCGGTGCCGACGACACAACCGATGCCAGCACCACCGACGCCGCGGCCCTGCCCAACGTCCGCGAGCTCGTCACCACCAATGTCGAAGGTGCGCGGGTGCTTGTCGACGGCGACGAGCAGTGCAAGACCCCATGCGAGATCGAAGTGCCGGTCGGCGACGGCATCAAGCACGAGATTCGCCTCAAAAAAGATGGCTACATCGACGTCGTGACCAACTGGGAGCCCAAGTCCCTCAACGACAAGCTGCCGACGATGCCGGCGATGCAAGAGCTAGACAACACGATCAACGTCAAGCGCAAGCGCAAGAACCGTTGATACTGCATCGAACTCACGACGCGAACGAGGCCTGCTCGCAGTAGGCCTTTACTGCTTCCATATCGGCTTCTACCGCCTTTTGAACGAGCTTTTGGTTGAGTCGCACCATCACCTTGGCGAGTAGTTTGTACGGCCGTGCGTGCATCTGCATCACGAGGCTGACCGTTTCTCCCCGGTCCTCAACCGTGAAGGTTGTGTCCCATACCGCGCCGTGACTGTCGGCGACCAACCGCACCCGGTGGTTGGGTTGATACTCGGTAATCTCCAACTCGGTTGAGGCGTAGCGTCCAAACACCACTCTGGTTTCGCGAAAACGTGTACCCACACCTTTTCGGATGTCCGACAGGTATTCGACGTTGTCGATCGCCGTGATGGCCTGCGCAAAGTTGTCGACATGGGCAACGAGGTCAAACACCTGCGCAGCCGTTGCACGAATCGTGCGAGTGACGGTGATCGTGGTCATAACGGATAGTACACACCAACGTGGTCAAGCCGGCGTATCGAAGCCGTAGCCGACCCCCACGAACCGAGAAAATCACCCGAGTAACCCGAGTTTACGCAGCTTCTTGCAGAGTTTGTTGATATGCACATCGATCACGTTGGTACACGGATCGAACGGCTGCTTCCACACGGCCAGGCTGAGTTGCTCCCGCGACACCCGGGCGGCTGTCCCAACAACATTCGGGTCAAACCCATCGCGCCGTAAGATTGCCTCGATCGCCCGTGACAACTCCGGAGTGTCCTCGACAACGAACACGCGCTGGTGTCGTCACACCAAACCCTTGAGTTGTTCGAGGAGTTCGGGAAGGACGTGCAGCTGATTGTGCTTGTCGAGTACGCCGTAGGCTCCGAGCTCACGCGCCTCGACCCGGACATTCTCGGACTCGACTGACGAACACATAATGATCGGCAGCGTGGCAAAGTCCCGGCGAGCGAGTCGCAACAGGGCCATGCCATCGAGCCCGGGCAACATGATGTCGAGTACCACGGCATGGGGCGCGGGATTTGCCCGCAGCCATGGCAGTACCTCGTCGCCGCGCTCGAGCGTCACAACCTCATACCCCTCGCGTGCGAGCAGCTGGCGAATCAACCTGCGCAAAGCCGGCTCATCCTCGACAAGCAGGACCGTGTGGGTCGCTGCGATCTTCGGTGTCGTCCGTTTTTCTGGCTTTGCGGCCAGGTTGTGGGCTGCCCACGCATTGATCACTTCGGCCCGCACCGCCTCGGTACGCTGCGCAACCTCAAGCATGGAACCGGGGCGCTGCACCGGGTCCTTGGCCAACATCGACAACAACAGATTGTCGAGCCCAGGTGGAATCCACCGACCTTTTTTGCGGGTAGAGGGCGGGTCGGGAAAGTCGTGTAAATGCGAGTCGATCTGTTCCCATGCCTGCTCACCGGCAAACGGCAGTTCTCCGGTGACGGCCTCGTAGAGCATCACACCAAGCGAGTAGATATCTGCCCGTCGATCAAGGCCCTCACCGGTGATCTGCTCCGGCGCCATCGTATAGGGCGTACCGATCACCGTCGAACGGCCCGCCGGGACATGGCTGCCGCCACTCGACTCGAGCAGCTTGATAATCCCAAAGTCCAAAATACACACCCGCAGTTGCTTGGTGGTGTAGGTCGACGACAGCACCATCACGTTTTCTGACTTGAGATCGCGATGGACCACCCCCTGCTCATGGGCGGTTGCGAGGGCGCCAGTCAGCTGCTCGATCAGGTCAAACAGATCGAGCGGTCGCAGGGGTGCATGCTGATACAAGTAATTTTCGAGACCCTGCCCCAACAGCAGGTCCATTACCAAAAATGGCCCTAAGTCAGGCTCAATGCCGTAGTCGGTGACCTGCACAATTCCCGGATGTTTGAGGCCTGCCAACGTCGTTGCTTCGCGGCGAAACCGTTCGTGTTGCGACTTAGCGACCATTTTGCCGTCGGCGCTACGCAAAAATTTAATCGCATATGCACGGGGAATCTCGTTATGTGTCGCTTGGTAGACCACCCCGTGGCTCCCGCTGCCGATCCGACGTTCGAGTACGTAGCGACCGCCGACAAGCTTGCCGACCAATGGGTCGCCGAGCTGTCCCTTTGGCACCAATCGCGTACCATCGAGTACACAAAATCTCGCCCGCTCGTCATACTCCGCTCTACATTGCGTGCAAACTTGGGACATACAAACCGATCAAACGAGTTGGGGTACACCGGGGTCAACGTAAGCTGTTCGCTCCCTTGACGCCCTCCCGGAGAGGAGAAACACTCGTCGCCTATGGGTGAACAAATGGCCGACGAACATGCAACAGTCTATCGCGTTTGGGTTGCCGATGACGACCCTGCCACCCGGGATTTTCTCGCGACTGCGCTCCGGCGTGGACACTATGCAGTTGAGGTATTTGCCGACGGGCTCGAGTTGATGCGAGCAGTCGGCCACCAACCTGACCCAAACGCCATTATCACCGATATCCACATGCCCGGTAAGGAGGGCGTAGAGGTCATCTTCTTCCTGCGTCGCCACCTTCCGAATGTTCCCATCATCGCGATTTCGGGCGGTTCGGTGTACGGGCAAAATTTTCTTCGCCTCGCGCAACAGTGCGGCGCGAACCAAACGCTGAGCAAACCGTTTGGGGCAGATCTCGCGCTCGCGGCGGTCGCCAGCGTTCTCAACCTGTCTGAAAGTGCGAATGTGGGCGGGTGAAGTCTTCACTTGTCTGGTACCGGCGGGCAAGCAACGATAGGGCCATGTACGGACTGGTCAACCAGGCAGTCGAAGGACTCGTCCGCCGTGACTTCGGCGATGCTGCATGGGAACAGATCAAGGCAGATGCCAACCTCGACGTCGATGTCTTCATTAGCAACGAGAGTTACGACGACAGTCTGACCTATAAATTAGTTGCCTCAGCAACAAAAGTACTGGGCGTCGACGCAACCACCGTGCTGACGGTATTTGGGCGTTACTGGGTGCTCACCACCGCCCGCGAGAGCTACGGCGAACTGCTCATGGCAACCGGGCGCAGTTTGCCCGACTTTTTGCATAATTTGCCCAATCTCCATAGTCGGGTCACGCTTCTGTATCGCCGCCTGCGGCCCCCGATTTTTCGCGTCGAGCAAATTGGCGATAGCAAAGTGCATGTACACTATCAGTCCCACCGGGCAGGGCTAGAAGCCTTTGTCGTTGGCCTGTTGGAGGGGCTTGGCCAGCTGTTTGAAACGCCATGTGCGGTGCGGCAACTCGGCGAACGCGACGAGCAAAACCCGGCTTGTACGTTTGAGGTCACCTGGTAACGCCTATGGCCGCCCCTACCTATGGGCTTGGGCCCGCCGGTTTCCAGGAGGCCTTCCCGTTTCACATCGCGTTTAATCGTGAGCTGCGGGTCATTGGATTTGGTCCCTCACTCGCCAAGATCGCGCCGCAAGTTCGGGTGGGCGAACACCTGTTTGACCACCTGACCGTGAGCCGGCCGCACCTGCCCAACCCCAACCTCGACACGCTCAAAGACCATCTCGGGCAGATCTTCATTTTCAGCCTCAAAGCCGACGACACCGTACTGCGCGGGCAGCTGATTCAGTCGTCCGACCCTGAGACGTGGCTGTTTTTGGGCTCGCCCTGGTTTACCGAGCTCTCGGCGCTCAGCAAACACGGTCTTTATCTCAACGACTTTGCCAACCACGACGCCACCCTCGACCTCCTGCAGTTGTTGTCGTCGCAGGAGCTCGCGCTCGACGACAATCGCCGCCTCGTCGCCGAGCTCTCGCGCCAACGCGGAGTGTTGCGGCAAACCAACACCACGCTCGAGCAAACGGTTCTCGACCTGCGTGCGGCCGAGGCCAAGTACCGCACGGTTGTCGAGAACCTGCACGAGGTTGTCTTTCGCAGTGATGCGGCGGGGGTTATCACCCTGCTCAATCCGGCCTGGAAGCGGATCACCGGGGTCGATGTCGCCGATTCAATCGGCCGTCGTTGGCCCGAGTTTATCGACGCGCGCGCCCATCAGCAGGTCTGGGGTGCACTGGTTCCCCTGCTCGAAGGGCACCAAACCGAAGCGACTTTCGAAGTTCCGTTTGTGAATACCTCCGGGTATATCCACACCTGTGAATTAAGTGTACAGACAATTGTAGAGCATGGCGAGCTCACCGGTATGTCCGGCACGATTCGGGATATAACCGAGCAACGCATTGCCGAACTCGAAAACCTTGCCCGCGATGACCTACTTGCCAGTGTCGCCGAGGCCATGCGTTGCCTGCTGGTCACTGATGGCGAGGCTGAATCACTTGCAACTGCACTGAAAGTGATGGGGCAAGCGCTACTAGCGACCCGGGTGTGTATCTGCGTGGATGGAGCCAACACCCCGCTCGCCAGTTGGGCCAAGCCAGGTTTCGACACGGCCAGCACAATTTTGTTGCCCGAAAGTTGGCACGAAGCCCTAGCAGCAGGCGATCGCGTGGGAGGAGTTAGTCAGGACCTCCCACAGCCGACACGAGAGCTGCTCCAAGCCGAAGATGTGCAAGCTATCCTAGCCGTACCGGTCCAGCATAGCGGTCTGACGTTTGGCCATATTCGCTTCGACTATCGCACCGAGGGCCGAAAACTAAGCCCGTCGGAGCTCTCGATTGTCGAGCTTTTTTGTTCGGGCGTCGCCGGCAGAATCACCCGCAAACGGGCTGAGCAAGAGGTTGTGGCCAGCGAACTGCGCAAGGCCAAGATCCTGGAGTCGGCTCTCGACTGCGTGATGACAATTGATGCGAGCGGAGCCATTGTCGACTTTAATCCCGCAGCGGAGCAAACGTTTGGCTACAAGCGAGCGGATGTTCTCGGACGCGATATGGCCGAACTGATCATACCTGCCCACCTCCGGTCGGCCCATCACCAGGGACTTGAAGTTGCAAATACAACTGGTCAGGGGAATATCCTTGGGCGGCGCATCGAAGTCCCGGCCGTGTGTGCCGACGGCCGTGAGATCTGTGCCGAGCTTTCGGTCGTCCGTATCGAAGTTGCCGGACAACCGATGTACACCGCGTACCTGCGCGACATCACCGAGGCCAAACGCGTGGTCGAACGCCTGCGGCTACTCGAATCTGTCTCGGTCAACGCCCGCGATCCGGTCCTGATCGTCAATGCCCAACAGGGGCCACAGGGGCCGGAAATTCTCTATGTCAACGAAGCCTTCACGTTGCTCACGGGGTATTCGCAAGCGTACACCCTGGGCCGTCCGGTCAACTTTTTGCGCGCGGGGCTCGACACCAGCCATCAATCGCCGTTGATTGATGCACTTGCAAGTCAATCGCCGGCGATCGTCGAGCTGATGATCTTGAGTAAGCTGGGCAGACCGCTTTGGGTCGAACTGAGCGCCGCGCCAGTGCGTGACGACGACGGCACAATCATCCATCGCATTGGACTTTTTCGCGACGTTTCCCAACAAAAGCAGGCGACCGCAGCGATGCAGCGTGCCCGCGATCTCGCCGAAGCTGCCAACCGCACCAAGAGCCAGTTTTTGGCCAACATGAGCCACGAGCTGCGTACACCACTCAATGCCGTTATCGGTTTTGGTCAGGTGCTCGCACAGGGCATGTTTGGCGCACTCAACGATCGCCAAGCCCGTTACGTCAACAACATCCTGGTTTCCGGTCGCCACCTGTTGCAGCTGATCAACGATATTCTCGACCTCTCGAAGGTCGAGTCGGGCCGCGTGGTGCTCGAGCGTCGACAGGTGGCCATACCCGTTGCGATTGGCGAAACCGCTTCGATCGTCGCAACACTACTCGGTCGCAAGGAAATTACACTCGCACAGGATTATCCCGAAGACCTGCCAAACGTGTTTTTAGACGAGGCCAAGTTTAAGCAGGTGATGTACAATCTGCTGAGTAACGCCATCAAGTTTACGCCAGTAGGCGGGAGCATACATGTGTCTGCACAGATTGTTGAGCCGGGAGACCTACCACGGCGTGTGCAAGTGAGTGTACAAGACAATGGGATCGGCATTAAGCCGGAGGACCAGGCCAAAATTTTTGGCGAGTTTGAGCAGGTCGATTCATCGTATACACGGGAGCAAGAAGGCACCGGCCTAGGTCTTGCGCTGGTCGCCAAGCTCACGCGGCTGCACGGCGGTCATGTCTCGCTCAAAAGTAGTGGGATTCCAGGTGAGGGCTCCTGTTTTATTGTTGAGTTTCCCGTTGACCAACCTCGGGCGAGCGAACACAGCGACGCTACGAAAGTTGTGATTGTCAGCGACGAAGCAAACGACAACTTGCATACCGCGCTCGAACAGGCTGGGTTTTTCGTTTTGTGGTCGCAGACACACGAACACGGGCTACAACTCGTGGTCGACCATTTGCCACAACTTGTACTCCTCGGTCGGCAAGCCCGTACCTATGGCAGCCTGCGGTTTATCGAGAGTCTGCGCGACGTCCCCGCGACAACGGCCACACCCGTTGTCCTATTTGATGCCCATCACCTGAGTGATGAGGAGCGTTATCTAGTGAGTACCCAGGTTCAGGTAACAACTCCCGGAGCCGAGATTCGGGATATTTTGGACGCTGTCGAGGTGCTACAGCAATCACTCAAGGAGGATCGATCGTGACCGACAAAACGACCTCAGCAACAGTCTTGGTCATTGAGGATAACCCCCTCAACATGGAGCTTGTTTGCGATATTCTCGACTCCTATAACTACCGAGTACTTCGCTCTGAACGGGCGGAGCCCGGCATCTCCCTGGCACAGGAGCACCTACCCGACCTCGTGATTATGGATATTTCCCTACCGGGAATGGACGGACTCACGGCGACGAGGTTACTGCGCAGTGACCCCAACACAAGAAACATTCCAGTCCTCGCGTTGACCGCTGGCGCCATGCGTGGTGATGAGCGTAGGGCGCTGGCAGCCGGTTGTGATAGCTACATTAGTAAACCATTTGAGATCGATGTATTGCTGCGAGAAATCGAGCGGCTATTGAGTAACAGGCTCCGGGAAGGTACATCATGAGTCACGATAAGCCAGGGCGCGTACTCGTTGTCGACGATGAGCCGCTCAATCGCGAGTTGCTCGAAATCTCCCTGACCGCTGCCGGGTATATCGTTGTCCAGGCCTGCGACGGCCAACAGGCGCTCGACAAGCTTGCCGCGGCGACATTCGACGCCGTTGTCCTCGACTTGATGATGCCGATTATGGACGGGTTTGAGGCCTGTCGACGTATTAAGTCCAACCCGGTTCACGCACAACTGCCCATCATTGTCGTGACGGCGGTGTCCGATCGCGAGTCGCGACTACGGGCTATTGAGTGTGGCGCCAATGACCTGTTGACCAAACCCTTGGACCTGCATGAAGTCGAGTTGCGCGTGGCCAATGCTGTCAAGCTCAAGCGCCTGTACGATCAACTCGAACGCAACCTCGACGACGTCCGTCGCCTGCAGCAACATCGCGACAACATGACCAACATGTTGGTCCACGACATTCGCTCGCCGCTCACCGCTATCATCGGGTTTCACCAGCTGTTGCGCATGGATATCGCCGACGCGGTCGCGCCGGAAAGCCTCGAGTATCTCGATGTCGCATCCGAGTCGGCGGCAAAGATCGCGCGGATGCTCACCGAACTGCTCGACATTCAGCGGCTCGAAGAGGGCAAGCTCGAACTACGGCGATTCCCCGTTGACCTCGATGCACTTGTTAAAAAAACGATCACCCCACTCCACTCACTTTTGGATGGACGGACAGTCGAGCTTGTACCCGTTGCCGGCACCTGCACGCCCAACATCGACGCCGAACTTGTCGGGCGGGTGGTCGAAAACCTGTTTTCAAATGCTTGTAAATACACACCTCGCATGACGCATATCCGCGTCGGCGTGCTCGCTGTTACCCACGGGGTTGAGGTGTTTGTCGGCGACAACGGACCGGGAATTCCCGCCGCCCAGCAGGACGCGATTTTTGAGCGTTTCAACCAGGGGGCCCGCTCGGGTGCACGTACCCGCGGGTGTGGCCTCGGGCTGACATTTTGCCGGCTGGTCATGGCTGCCCACGGCGGCGATATCCGGGTTGTCAGCGAAGTTGGGCAGGGCGCGGAGTTTCGCCTGCGATTTCCCGCCTGAGTTCGCGGCAACGGGCTAGGTGAGCGCGGGTAGTGTGACGGTTGCCGTCGTGCCCTTGCCGAATGTACTTGACAGTACAATATTTCCCGACAGCCTCCGGCACAGCGCCTGCGTGATCGCCAATCCGAGCCCTGAGCCTGGCTGGCCGTCACCGTGGGCAAACCGCGTGTACTCGTCAAAGGCGCGTTCGAGCTGCTCGGGTTGCATACCAATGCCGGTATCTCGAACCGTAATCACCAACCCGTTGTGGTCTTGCCGAAGCGTCACCACGACCTCGCCGTTGCTCGTAAACTTGATCGCGTTGCTCAACAGGTTGAGTAGAATCTGGCGGACATGGCGAGCATTTGAGGAAAACTCTGACTCGCTATTGCCAAGGTCAATCGTGAGCCGGTTATTGCGGGCAAGCGCGCGTGTCCGCATGAGGTCGATGGTGTCGGCGACCAGGGTGTGAAGCCCAAACTTCGCGACCTCGCCAGCACCGTCGCCACCATCAGCTCGACTCAGCTCTAGTGTGTTGCTAATCAGCTCGAGCATGTGCTCGCTGGCCCGGGCGATAAGCCCGAGTTGCCGCGCCTGGGTTGGCGTTTTCGCGGTTTTTTTGAGGAGGCTTGTCATGCCGATGACAGCGTTGAGCGGCGTGCGAAACTCGTGACTGACACGCCCCAAAAACGACCGCCTTTGGCTGCGCTCTTTGTCCTCGAGTTGGCGTTGAAGTGTCTGCTCGTAAAGCTCGCGGGTACGTTCGATCAGCCGCGACTGGTGGTTGACTTCGGCGAGTGCACTGCGCAACTCGATCAGGCTCATCGCCTGTCGACTCAGCGCCCGCAGGGCCTCGGACTGTTGCGGTGACAACGACCTCGGCCGGCGATCGATCACGCACAGGGTTCCCAACCGATAGCCGTCGTTGGCAACGAGTGGAGCGCCGGCATAAAATCGAATGTGAGGCTCTCCCACGACCAGCGGATTGTCGACGAACCGGGGGTCTTGAAGGGCATCTGGCACCTCGAACACGGGGTCGTCTAGAATTGAATATGCACAAAATGCCTGCTCACGCGGCGTTTGCTCGGCATCAAGGCCGACCTTTGACTTGAACCACTGGCGGTCGCTGTCAACCAGGCTGACCAACGCAATCGGTGTCTCGCAAATCAGGCTTGCCAACCGGGTAAGTTCGTCGAACGCATCCTCACACAGTGTGTCGAGTAGCTCGTAGCGGTACAGCGCCTGGAGACGCGCGCCCTCGTTTGGCGGGATTGGTGCTGCGGGACACATCGGCGAGCCTTGGCACAGATTACCACAAACTTCTACATATGAAGCATCTGCGGACGGCCTACAGTGTTCTCCCACGGCCGGCCGGATCGCCCGCGATATCGCTGGGTGCGATAATAGTCGACGTTTGTTAGGGTGTTTGCGAGCAGCGTTGTATGTCCAATCAAACCGAGCTCTTGCGACAACAACCGGCACCGTCCCAGCCACACCCGGCGGTGCGACGCGACAACACGCCGAGTGTATACCTGATTGACGGCACATCGCTGTTGTTTCGCGCCTACTACGGCATGCACCCCCGCACCTCCGAGGACGGTCTCGAAGTCGGCGCGGTGGTCGGTATGGGTCAGCTCCTGCATGGCTTTTTGCGCCGGGAGCGTGCGTCACTATGCGCAGTGGTTTTTGATGCCGGACAGGTGACGTTTCGCAACCGGATCGACCCGCGCTACAAGGCCAATCGCGGAGATCCGCCGCCGGACCTCGAGCCGCAATTTCCCCTGGCCCAACAACTCGTGCGGGCACTGGGCTTTTGTGTGCTGTCGGAGGCGGACTACGAGGCCGACGACCTGATGGCAACTGCGGCCCGACTCGCCCGTGCGGCCGGCTACCCGGTGCGGCTGGTGAGTCCCGACAAGGACCTCGCCCAGGTTGTCTCCGATACCTGGCCCGAAGTTGTGTTGCAGGATCCGAAGTCAGGCGACCTGCTCGACAGCAAAGGTGTACATGCAAAATTTGGTGTACCACCCGAGCAAATCGTGGAGTATATGGCGCTTGTCGGCGACACCACCGACAACGTCCTTGGCGTGCGCGGCGTGGGGCCCAAGGCTGCCAGAGCGCTTATCAACGTGTTTGGTACCGTCGACAAGATCTACCAAAACCTCGACCGCGTGGCGTTTATTGGTGTCCGCGGGGCCAAGAGCCTCGGCAAAAAACTGAGCGCCGGGCACCGCGAAGCTGTGCTCGCCCGCCAGCTTGTCGAGCTCGACAGCTATGCCCCACTCGATTGGCCAATCGACAGCCTCGAGCGCCATGTCTGCTGGCACGGGCCCGAAAAACATGCTGATGCATTTTTCGCGCGGCTTCGGGCCGACTACCTACTTCGCAACTTTCGCCGGCTGTTTGCCGGCTGAGCCTACAATACCCCGAGAACGCGACAGGCTCGATCAAGCGTGACGCGACGGTGTTTTGGTAATAATTTCCGTGCATCATCAACATTTTTCCAAACAACCTGGGCCTCGTCGGCCGGGGTGTGGAGCTGTGCCCGACTGTCGATGAGCCGGGCAATGAAGTAGCGCACCGCGAGATGCCCCTTCACCGAAGCCTCGTCGATACTCGCTCCGCGGATCACCGAGAGTTGGTCGGCGCTCAAACCAGTTTCCTCGGCCAGCTCGCGAAAGGCGTTTTGCTCGACACTCTCACCTCGCTCACGCTTGCCCTTGGGAAAGCCCCACTTGCCACTACGAGCTTGTACGAGCACAATCTCGGCTTCGCCGTCGCGGGTGCGAAACACCAACACACCGGCACATGGGGGCTTTTCGTGCATGCCTCACCCTAACGAGTTTGGCCGGCGATTGCTAAGCACTGCGACTCAAAAATTCGATTGCAGCTTCAACCGCCTGCTGCGACCCGGTGAGTGCAACGGTATCCCCAACCTCGAGTCGATCCTGTGCGTTTGGCATGGCGTGGGTGGATTGGGCGCGGACAACCGCCAACACCGTGGCACCGGTAATGGCCCGGAGGTCGAGCTCCCCGAGCGTGCGACCGTTGGCACGCGAGTGCTCTTCGATCACGAGCGAGCGAATCGATCCGAGCCCCGGCAACAGTTTGCCAGGCGTGACCTCTGGCGCCTGTTCTTCGGTCATTTGCTTTTTGAGCAGGTCTCCGAGAGCGGTTGCCCCAGCCCGCACGTGGCCCTGCAGCTCATTGGCCGAACGCCACAGATAAACCACCAACAGCCCGGCGACGACTACGAGACCAACGAGGCTGATCCGCAGGATTTCGAGGGAGGCCATGGTCACCATAATAGGTGTACTTGCAATTGTTACGACCATGATTTGCAGGGTCACAACAAACGCCCGCCGCGGGGCGTGCCCGAGGTCGACCCCCTCACCCGCCCGCGGAATCACTCGCTCCGACAACAACTGACCGGCGCGCCGAGCCGAGCGTAGCAACACGACAAAAATCGGAAGGGTCAACAACACGCCGCCAATAATGATCACGGCCATGGCCGGCGAAGCATCGAGCCCCCAGCCCTGCAACACATCTAAGAGCTCGCCCCGCCAACGACTCAACAGCGCCCACAACAGGGCAATCGCGGCGGTGTCGATGGTCAACACGAGGGTTGAGTTGCGCAGATGGGAGCGGTTTGTCGGTGTCGGTGAGGCCCGCCGCAGGGCGGCAAACCACGACTCGCACAGGCTGGCAAATGTCTGCACGGGTCGCGGGAGCGAGTGCTCAACCCGACTGGCGATGCGCTGGGACAGCCGGATCAGCTGCGGCGAAGTAAAGGCGGTAATCACCGCAACGGTGACCACCACCGGCTGTAGGAAGTCGCCGACGATGCCCGCAGCCGAGCCGATCCCGGCGATGATAAACGCGAACTCACCGATCTGTCCGAGTGCGAGGCCGGCGGTGACCGAGCGCAGCACCCCGTTGCCACTGAGGATGCCCGCCACACTGACAACCAAAAACTGACCGGCGATGACAACCAGGGACACCCCGACCGCCAGACCGAGGTGATCCAAGGCGACAACCGGATCGACCGTCATCCCGATCGAGACAAAAAACACCGCAGCAAACAGGTCGCGGACCGGGTGCACCAACTCCTCAATATCGTGGGTTTTCCCGGCTTCGGCTACCAGCGTACCCGCCAAAAAAGCCCCGAGCGCGACCGAGTAACCGAGGTGTTCAGCCAGGCTGGCCAAGCAAAAGCAAATCGCCGTCACCCCGACCAGTAAAACTTCGGTGTTGTTGAAGCGCGCGAGCAGACGAACAAACCGCGGCACCACCATCAACCCGGCGACCACCATCAACACCAACAGCACCGCGAGGTTTCCCAGCGTCTGGCCGAGACTCTCCGGTGATAGGCCTGCCCCGGCGGCAACACCCGTCAGCACCGCAACCAAGACAATCGCCGCGAGGTCCTGGACAACCAAGACCCCCAACACCAACTCGCGCACCCGGCCGTCGGGCGGATGTTCGTCGAACGCCTTGGCCACCACCATGGTGCTCGAGATGGCGATACAGCTACCGAGAAACAGGCCGTCGAGTTGGGACATCCCCAACGCCTGGGCAAACCCAAACCCGAGCAGCCCAAGCCCGGCGACCTGCACCGCACCGGTAAATCCCGCCAGCGGCAGCACCCGCAAAAGCTTGCGCAGGCTAAACTCCAGACCCACCCCAAACATCACCAAAATCACGCCGAGTTCGGAGAGGGCGGCTATCCGCTGGGTATCGGCGAAGATCGGGATTGGGATGTAGGGGCCGACGACCAACCCCGCGAGCAGGTAGCCGAGAATACTCGGCTGCCCGAGCTTGCGAAACGCGACGCTGGTGAGCGCTGCGACCCCAAACACCAGGGCGAGGTCAAAAACGAGATGCTCCACCAAGCCGGTGGTTTACCACAGCCAACCCCAGGAGCTAACAGGTCGGAAAAGACACCTGCTGAAATGTATAATCAAACATATCGAACGTAACCTGGAAGTCACGCCCAACAGGTGTACACACGGGTTCGTTGGCTTGGTAAGCTCTCGCTCGTGCCCCGCCTATCTCCATGCTGCCTACGTGCCGTTGTGGCTGTGCTCCTCATCGGGTGCGATGGCTCGAAATCCGCGGACAAACCCGCTGCCCCGCGGGTCCCCACGCCCCCAGGAAGCTCGACGCGCGACACCCAACTGCGACCGCGGGCGAGCGGCGGGCGCATCTACGTGCCGACCTACTCGCATATCTACACCGACGAGGGGGTCGCCGAGGACCTGGCGACCACGCTCTCGATTCGCAACGTCAGCACCAACCGTCAGCTCGTCCTCGACGACGTGCGCTATTACGACACCTCCGGGGCTTTGATCGAGCAATTTCTCGACACCCCGGCCGTGCTCAAGCCGCTCGAAACGGTCGAGTTCTTTGTCCGCTCCCGCGACCGCCGCGGCGGCTCGGGGGCCAACTTTATTATCGGCTGGCATGCGGAGGAACCGACGGTGCGCCCCCTCACCGAAGCCGTCATGGTCAGAACCGTCGGCACCCGGGGCTATGCGTTTAGCACCCGTGGCATCGAGATCCGCAGCGACTCCGACCTCCCCAAAACATCGGCTGCCGACCCCGCGAAGACCCCCGAGCCCGACCCGGCCAAGGCACCCGTTGCCGACCCCGTGAAGGCCCCCTCGCCGCCGCCCGTCGACACCGACGAGTAGGTGTATCTACATAAATTTTCGGAACGTCAAGTTGATCCGCGGCGACGTCACCTTTTTTCGCCGCGGCAAGGCGTGTTGCCACCGCGCTTGGGTCTCGCCTGCCATCACCAGCAAACTCCCGTGCGGCAAGCTGATCACAACTTTTTGGCTGTGGTCGGCCCTGGCTCGCAACACAAAGTCGCGCTCGGCCCCGAGGCTGAGGCTGGCGATGACCGGCCGCTTGCCAAACACGGGCTCATTATCGGCGTGCCACCCCATACAGTCGTGCCCATTGCGATATAGGTTGACCAACACGGAGTCAAACGCCCGCCTGGTGGCGCGCTCGACTGCCCGGCGTAACTTGACCAGCTCGTCGCTCCACGGCTGGGGCTGCATGGTGATCCCCGACCAAGTGTAGGCCGTGCCCGGGTCACCATACCACTGGTGAAGCCGGGGCACCGGGTGCTCCTTGCCATACACCTTGACGGTATCGCGCTGCCATAAAACTTGTTGCTGCAAGTTTTTTAAGGACGATGTGGCCCGCGACGGGGGCAAAAACTCCCGCCACAAAAACAGGCTTGCACCGGGGGCAGCGATCGCTTCCCAGCGCCCCGAACGCGACTTCGGTACTTCGCCGAGTCGCAGCTGGTTTGCGTGCCTGTGCACGGACTCCAGTGTACCGCGAGCGCTCAGCGCCGCGGAAGCTTCGTGGGTTTGGGCAACGTGGTCGGCGCCTTGGGCTTGAACTTGATGGTGGGCTTGGGTGCCAGTGAGACCTTGATCCGCAGGACATCGGAGTCGCTGCCCCAGGTCGGGCCGGCGAGCGCATCATCTTGGGCCAGGACATAGATCGACTGACCAGAGCGGTGCATACCAACCGCACGGGCGTGCCGGTGGGGACGGCGATACGCCAGCGTCTTGGACGGACCATCTTCAAACCGCGAAAGCACGGTGACTCGTACATAATCCGGATTTCGCGTGTCGGAACCAACAAGAACGATCTGACCGGTTTCAGACACGGTCATGTCGGCGAGATAGCTATATCCACGAAGGAGTGTTTTCGAAAACTTGGTCTCGCCGACCCATGGCTGACGCAGTCGGAATTTGCGTGGGTCGGAGGGTTGTGCCTCTTGACTGGGTGAAAATGCCACCCGGACAACTTTCCACCGGCCCCCCGGGCCGCCGTCGTGGTGGCGATTGTCCCAGGCGATCGTCACCCAGTCATTTCTTGTATGCACAACTTGGATGGGCGTATGCTTGGCAAGCTGCAGCCCGGTCTCGATTTCGTGGGTGCCAAGCAGGTAGCCCTGGGAGTCGAAGCGATGCACCACAATCGTTTCGGGCTGGGAGCTGTGGTAGCGCAAGACGACCGCCAAAAACCCCTGGTCTTCGCTGACAAACACCCCCTTGACCTCGGAGGTCGTATGTTGCGGGTAGTTGAACGTTCGCTCGTACTTGAGCGCGCCGAGCTGATCGACTTTACCAACCTTGAGATCTTTGTAGGCAGCAACTGCAAAAACCGATGAGTAGTTGTCCGAAACCGCAACCCCACCGAGTGGAGTGGACCACAGTCTGGCCCCGCTATCCTGTGCCAAACGGGCGGTGCCGACTCCTGATGTAAGTACATCTTTTGCCCCGGGCATCGGCATGATCGTCGAGTAGGTATGATCGATCTCCCATACCTTGTTGCCATCAACCCCGAGCTTCACTGTCCGGCTGATCATCCCGGGGACGTTGTGCTCGTAGCTGAAATAGAGGTTGCCGAGGTAGTCGACCGCCGTGCTCAAAACCCGCTGAAACCCGTGCCCGGGGCTCGAAGGCGTCTCGTAGTGTTTGGACCACAGCTGACCGTTGTTGTCGTAGAGGTTGATCCACAACGTGGGCCACCCATCTTGACCTGGCTTTTTATACATAATGTAGTGTTTGCTACCAGCCGGCACGATGACCTCGGGTAGTTCAAGCCCCGGACCGCCGATGGTGTCGACCCCAACGACCCGTGGTTGTGGTGTGGCTTCAAGACCGGCCACGCCGACCAGTGTCATCGTCAATAGCGTTTTTACAACCATCGCATCCACTCACTCCTAGTCGGCACCCGACCCCGAGATTATCCCCCCGATAAACGCGGGTGGGAATACGGGATTCAACCGTCGGGCGTCGAATCGAATCTCAATTTCAATGTATACACATATAGCCGGCACCCACGTGCCCAGCACCTAGGTCATGCTCAAACTTGCAAATTGTAGATAAACACCGCTCCGGGCTCGTACCCTGTTTTCTTGGCACCTACGGCCAAAAGCGGCTCGGTCGGATGGGCCGCGAGACTGCGTGGAGACCACGAGCGGGGAAGCTCAATTTCACGGACACATGTGCCATCTCGCCACAGGGCAACGCTGCCATTGACGTGGGCCGAGGCAAGGGTCCGGTCTGCCAGCTGCGATAACGCTTGGATCCCCCGGGCGATCAACCCCCTCCCGGTTCCTCGCGCGCTGTGACGAACAGTACGGACCTTCGTCAGGGATGTGCCCACCTCCCACTCGACAACCTCACCACCGCTGGTCCCAGCGTACAGGCGCGTACCTTCGCGGTTGCGAATCAACCCCTGGATCCGTTGCTCGCGCGGCAACGGGTGGAGTTTGGGCGGGTCGTGTTGTTGCAGCGAAAACGCGACCAGACCATGGGACTCGAGGACCAATCGATCCGACCCAGGGACCATTTGCGGCCCGGTCCCCGCCGTGCTGTAGCGGTTCATCTGATTTTTGGCGATCCACGCGGTCTCGCCAATGGTCACCACATGGCCACTGCTGCCACAACATCGCGACGCCGAAGCGTGCATGTCGGATTGGACAGGCCAGCGAAACAACGTGTGTTCGACCTGCTCGGCGAGGTAGCGAATGAGCAGCTGGCCGCGATGGATCCACGCCCCACCGGCCCGCTGTGCCGGGTACCAGTCGTCGTCGGTTTCGGGCAACTCGAACGCGGCATGGGGGACAATGCTGTTGCCGTCTACGCGAAACAGCACCGGGCCCGACAACCCCCACTTGTACCCGCAGGTCGATGCCAACAGCCAGGTACCACTATCATCGAGACACAGCGACGAAAAAATAGGCTCTCGACCCGCGACCAGCGGGTCAGATTTGAGCGATGGGAGGTCACGCAGGGCCTGCACCCGACCCTCGCGATCGGCGAGCCCGACATACCCACCGCCGTACAAAAACCCGCCTGAAAAGGCGAGACGCTCGCCCTGTGCCGACCATTGCAGGCCGTAGACAGGATGCGGCGTCTCGATGTGTACCGGGGAGCGGGGGTTCACGCAGCGGACCTGCTAGGCGGCCGGCTGAACCTCGGCATCGACCGGCAACATCTCCGGCTCCGATGCCTGTACAACTTTTTCCTGGGGGGCGTAGACCGAGGCCGGTGGCGGCCGCAGGTCCCACACAAGTCCGACCCAGCTCATGGCCTTGAGGATGTAGTAGGTCATATCGATCTCCCACCAATAAAACCCCTGGCGGGTCGACATCATGTGGTGGTGATGGTTGTTGTGCCACCCCTCACCCATGGTGATAAGCGCCAGCCAGAAGTTGTTGCGGCTGGTGTCGGTGGTCTCGTAGCGACGCGAGCCCCAGACGTGGGCCAGCGAGTTGATGGTGAAGGTCCCGTGCCACAAAATCACGGTGCTCAGCAAAAACCCGACCAGCAGACCCGACAGCCCCATTGTTGCATACACAAGCAAACCGAGAGCGACCGGGGGGACCAGCCAGTATTTGTTGAGCCACACAAGTTCCGGGTATTTGCTGAGGTCGCGGACCCGGTTGTAGTTGGTGTCTTCGTTGTAGTCGTAGATCCAGCCGATGTGGCTGTACCAAAAGCCCTTGCGCACCGGCGAGTGGACATCCCACGGCGTGTCGGAGAACTTGTGATGGTCGCGGTGATGGGCCGCCCACCACAGGGCGCCGCGTTGCGAGCTGGTCTGCGCCCAAAATGCGAGGACAAACTGAAACCACCGACTGGTCTTGAACGTGCGATGCGAGAAGTAACGGTGGTAGGCACCGGTGACGGCGAACATGCGGGCGAAGTACAGGAACACACAAACCGCCCAGTCCTGCCAGGTGGCACCGGTCCACAGCGCGCCCAAGCAGACGACATGTGCCAGTACCAACGGGATGGTGCCAAGCCATTGGTAACTGCGGGTGCGGGGCCCGGGCAGCGGTCGGTTGGCAAACTTTTCGGGGATCGGCGGGGGTTGTTGGGCCATGGTCGTCGCTCGCTAACAACCGGCGGTGCATGGCGCCCCCGGCTTGGCTGCGACTGTGCCCGACCCCTTATCGTCGTTCAATCACCGGGTCGTCATGAATTGTCATCGTTTTGTCATCGCCCGGATTTGCCGTCTTGAGCACCCACACATGGCTAAAACCGGCCACCCGACCGGGGGTGAACAAACGCTGATTTTGGCTGCGTCCACGCCAATGAGGACGGTCGATCCCGGCGCCATGTCCTCTGCGTGCCAACATCGCGCACGCGCCGACTCGGGTTGGGGACACATGTATAAACAAACGTCCACAACCCAAAAGGCGCGGTTTCCTCCCCAGCTGATACAATCGCAGTCCTTGGACGAGTCGTCGAAACTGCGGACGAGCGAGGCACAGACGCAAACACCCGGCAGCCTCTCCGAAACCCAAATGGCCGTCAGCACCGATCTCTACGGGGTCGCGCAGTCGGGCGAACTCTCGCAAACCCAGATGGCCAACCTGCAATCGCCGGCGGGTTCACAGTCACACATTTCCCCCGAGAGTTCGCACGAACTCTCGGACACGCGCATGCCCGTTTCGAGCGAGGTCACGGATGTCGGGCGGCTGTCGGACACCTACATGGCCCTGTCCGAAAGTTCTGATCGCCTCGAACGCATCATGACCAGCTCGGAGGCGCTGGCCGTCACCGACTGCGAACAAAACCCGGGCGTACAACAAAGCGGCGCGGGATTTCACCGCACACTCGCCCACGCCGACCAGTCTGAGCAACTACTTGTCGATGCCCCCCAGGACGGCCCTGCTCGCATTGGTGCATATGCAATATTGAGTGTCCTCGGTTCGGGGGCCATGGGCATTGTGTTCTCGGCCTACGACGAACGCCTCGATCGCCGGGTTGCCCTCAAACTGGTGAAGGGCAGCCCAAAAACCTCGAGCAACGCGCGGCTGCGGATGATCCGCGAAGCCCAGGCGATGGCGCGCCTGTCCCACCCAAATGTCGCCCACGTCTACGAGGTTGGGGACCACCGCGGCCAGGTGTTTGTCGCCATGGAGTTTGTCCGTGGCATGTCCCTGCGGCAGTGGGAGGAGCAAGCCCAACACGCCCGCGATGAAATTATCGATGTATACACACAGGCTGCACGAGGACTTGGGGCGGCCCACGCCGCCGGAATCGTACACCGCGACTTTAAGCCCGACAATGTTCTCGTGGGCGACGACGGTCGTGTGCGGGTTGTCGACTTTGGGCTGGCACATGCCCACGGCCAAGCCGACCACGAGGATCCGGCCGCCCAACAACCCCTGACCACAAACAGCAGTGAGGCGGCATTTTCTGTCAAACTCACCCGTGCCGGAAGCTTGGTCGGCACGGTCGCCTACATGGCGCCCGAGCAATTTTTGCACAAACCGACGACACCAAAAAGCGACCAGTTTAGCCTGTGTGTCGCCCTGTATGCCGCGCTTTATGGTGAGCGCCCATTTGCCGGCAACACCCTCATGACCGTGATGTCGTCGGTTTTGGCCGGCCGGGTCAACGCCCCTCCTGGCGACACCCATGTCCCGGCGTGGTTGCGTCAGGTGCTGCTGCGCGGCCTGTCGGTCAAACCCGACGACCGGTTTGCCACCATGGAGGACCTGTGCGCAGCGCTCCATCCCCACCGCCGTGCACGCCGGCGGTGGATTGTTGCACTTGCATGCATTCCGCTGCTGGTGGCCGCCGGCCTGGTGTTGTGGCAAAACCAGCAGCGCCCCTGCAAAAATGCTCATATACCAATATCGGAAGTCTGGGGAAATTCAATACAGCGGTCCCTGGCAACCAAGTTTGAGCAGTCGGCACTCGCCTTTGCCGACTCTTCGTGGACCACAGTCGAGCGTGAACTCGACCAATTTTCGCAGCGCTGGCAAACCCAGGCCCACGACGTTTGCCTGGCAAAAACCCAGGCCCAGTCCTCCGAACTCCAACAGACGATTGCCCGCCAACAACTGTGCCTGTCTGAGCGCCTCGACCAACTTTCGGCCCTGCTCGACTTCCTGCGGCGGGACGATCCGGCGGCGATTGTCCACGCTGTTGAAGGGCTCGACCAACTGGCAGATCCGGGTCAATGCGCCCTCAGCCAAATCGCCAACCTTCCAGTCGCCCCCCAACCCGAACAACGGGAAGCGGTCCGCGCCCTCGACGATGCGATCGCCCGCCTGCACCTCGAGGTGATCTTTGGCAAGCGCCAGGGCCTGAGCAGTCAGGCGCTGGAGTTGGTCCGCCGTAGTAAGGAACTTGAATATGCACCGACATACGGCCTGGCCCTGCTTCTCCAGGCCCGGGTTGAGCGGCTCGAAAATCACGTTGAGCTGGCGACGGCCGCCGCCCAAACGAGCCTTGAAGTCGCCGAACAACACGGGCTCGACACCCTGGCTGTACGTGCACTGATCGAGCGCGCCCGCCTGACGAGCGCGCAACCGCAGCAATTCGAGACGGCCTTTGCCCTGCTCGAGTTGGCAACCTACAAGCTCGCCCGAGCCAACCTCTCAGGCTCGTGGATGGAGTCGGCCATCCACGAACTGCGCGGGCAAATCCTGTCGAAGCAGGGGCGCCACGCCGAGGCCCTCGAACAACACACCCGTGCACTCGAACTGCGGACGGCCGAGCAGGCGAGCAATCGCGTGCGGGTGGCCTCGTCGCACAACAACCTCGCTAATGTATACACACGAACCGGCGAGCACGAACGTGCACTGGCCCATGCACATACCGCCCGCGAAATCGGTGAACAGACCTACGGCGCGAGCCATCCCCTGGTTGCCGCGACCTTGCACTCCATCGGCGATATCGAAACCGAGCGCAAAGAAATTGTACGCGCACAGGAAATTTTTGACCGTGTCACCGCGACGTACCGAGAAATCTACGCCGACGATGATCCAAAATTTGGCGACCTCCATCGCTCACTTGGCTACCTGGCCTTCATCCGAGGCGACCATCCGACAGCCGTCTCCGAATTTACCAAGGCGATTGCCTCGGTGCAGCTGCACGCCACCCCGCTGAGCCCATCGGATGTGCTGGCGATTTATTACAGCCTCGCCGCTGCCCAGGCATCTGGGGGCAATTACGTGGAGGCCCTCGCGACCCTCGAGGAAGCGAGCCGACAACTTCAGTCCGCACCACCACTACATCGTGCCCACCTCGAAGTTGCCGAGCGTCAGGCCGCATTCGCCCTCAAGGCACATCAGCACACGCGCGTAATCGACATCACCGACAGGGCCCTGGCACAGATCACCCTAAGTGACGCCACCCCAGCGACGTTGCACGCGTCCCTGCTGCGCAGCCGCGGTCGGGCCTATGACAAACTCCAGCAGTATGAGGAGGCCGTCCAGGTTTTAGATGCCGCACTCGAGGTCACATCGGCGCCGGGGATGGAAATGGAACAGGCTCGCGTTCGCTGGCTGCTTGCGAGCTCGCTGCGAAAACGAAATCCAAAATCGCCCCGCGTTCGCGAACTCAGTTTACAAGCCCTGGCGTTTTTTGAGACCCGGGAAGATCGTTTCTCACAGCGGTATGCCACCATGATTCGCGACTATCTGCGCAAGTAATCCCAACGGCATTCGGCCGCCAAAGGAACCATCCATGCCTACCAACTACCTCAAAATTCGCGTCAATCTCAGCTCGAGAAACGGCACCACTTCGGTCGCCAGTGTCAACTATCTAACTGCAGCTGGTACATGGAGCCCAATCCCCTCCAAGTCGGGTGTGTACAAATTGAGCTACGGCGATCCGGCCGACTGGGATACCTACCAAAGCTTTATTGCCCGGGTTTCGGTTGCTGGCGTGCGAACGTCTGTCACTGTTTCTGAGGCACGGTCGGGGCGTCCCTGGCAGTATATCGGTAACGGCGAGTTTCAATCGAGCTCTGCTGCTACTGCACATACAAGTGAAATTCGGTTCGCCTTTCGCATCGCCACCGGTGGCACCTCGATCGGGCCGATTGACCTTCGGGTGTGCGACCCTGATTCGCTCACTGGCACGTCGACCACATCCAAGGATGATGCCGACGACGATGAGCCGCCGGAGGATCTGGTGATCGTGCCGCCCGGGGGCCAGGACACCAACCCCGAAGACTACCCGTGGGACGAGCTCGCGGCTCCGGGCAGCAACTCCCTGCCGAGCCCAGCTGATGTTGTCCCCCGCGAGCTCATTCAAAACCTCGGGGCCACGCTCAAACACAATGCCCGGATGATCGACGCCCACGTGCGCACGACCGAGATGCTGACGCGCCACCTCGAAGGCTTTGGCCATGTCGGTGCCATGGACAAGGAGCTGATCAAGCGTGGCGGCGGTGGTGGTTTTAACCGCTGATCTGTGAATACACACATTGTTTCGGGCGACCGCGAACGATTGGATCAGGACGATCCAGCAAAATCGCGGTCGCCTGCTGCATTCAGCTCACTCGCGCGCTACTGGCCATGTAGAGACATGTTTTTGAAGACATGAACGTTGCGACTTAAATAGACGGACACCGTGTCCCCGTGCCAAGCTAACCGCGGTGAATGGTGTTCGACAGCTTACGGTTGCCCGGCGTCAACTGGCACTGTTTGGCGGGCCAGAGGTCGCAGCCGTACCCCAGGCCGACCGCCTCCCGCAGGTCCGCCGCCTCGTGCTCGCCGTCCGCGACGGCATCCACCACCCGGCGACCCTGCTCGAATTTTTGGCCGTCGACCAACGCCACTTTAGCTACTACCGCCAGGCCTGTGAGCTGCTGCGCCTGATTGTGATCAAGCCCGATCGGACACTGGCACTGACCGCCACGGGACTGCGGTTGCTGGCAACGGCCGAGGGCTCGGAGGCCGAACGCGCGGTGTTTCGCCGGGCGATCGAGCAGGGTCCACTGGCCTATCTCGCCCCGCTGTTTCGCGGGTTTGAACCCACGGCCGAGGCCTGTGCCGAGCAAATCCTCTCGACCTGTAACCTGGCCCCTTCGACAGCTCTTCGTCGCGCTCGCACGCTGTTGCTGTGGCGTCGCTACCTCGACGGCAAAACCCCACGGCCGGCGACCAAACTCGAGCTACCCAATCTGACACCGCGGTTGACCAAACTGATCGCCCATCACAACGCCCTGGCCAAACAGACAGCTTTGGAGTGGCTCTGTGCGATCGACCCCACCGCCTTTGAACACCTGACCGGGGAGCTGATGCAGGCCATGGGCTATCTCGATGTCACCGTCAAGGGTGGAAGTGGCGACGGCGGTGTCGATGTCGAGGCCGTGCGGATCGACCAGTGGGAGCATCGCTCATCGGTCGCCGTGCAGGTCAAACGCTATCAGCGACCCATCGGCCGGCGAATTGTCGACGAGTTGATCGGTGTGCTGGCGCGGCGCCGCTACAGCGTTGGCATCCTCGTCACAACTTCGGATTTTTCCCACCAGGCCCAAAAAGCTGCCCAGGACGAACCCAGGCTACAGCTGGTGAATGGCCCGCAGTTTGTCGAGCTACTCGCGCGCCACGGTGTGGTGGTGACCTACGGCCGCCATGGCGAGCTTGTGCCGATCAAAAACGGGCCGCATCCGCCCGTACCGACCGACCTCCGCAATTGAACTTGGTGGGCAAAAACTGGCAAGATCAGTGACCAGTCGCCAAGCAAAGCTTGCAGTTTAAATCCCCGACAACCGCGAATTGCATTGTTGTTGGCTACCCGGGAACATTTCCTGCAAGCGTTCCGTAAACCGATCGTAGGACCAAAGCAACTGCGTGGGGAGTTTCGTCGTGCACGAATCAGGGCCAATTTATGTCGGGATCGATCTGGGAACCACCAACTCATCGGCGGCGGTGTTCGACGGCGAACAAGTCACGCCGGTGCGCAATGCTACCGGCACTGCGTTGACACCTTCGCTGGTACGGATCGACGGCTCTGGGCGGATCAGTGTGGGCCACCGCGCTCGCAAGTTTTTGGCCCACGACCCCGACAGTGTGCGCGGCGAGTTCAAGCGACTGATGGGTACCCGCAAGGGTCTGACGGTGGCCAGCAACACCCGTCGCCCGGAGGAACTCGCGGCCGAACTTCTCCGGGCGTTGCGACGCGACATCGAAACCCAAGTGGGTGTCGCGCCCGACCGTGCGGTGATCACCGTGCCGGCCCTATTTGAACTTCCGCAGATCGCCGCCACCCGCGAGGCTGCCCGCTTGGCCGGTTTTACCGAAGTCGAGATGTTGCAAGAGCCGGTCGCCTCGGCCCTCGCAGCCGGGTTTCGAGCCGACCACAGCCACGGCCATTGGCTGGTCTACGACCTCGGTGGCGGCACCTTTGATGTTTCGCTACTGGCGGCGCGCGACGGTTTTGTCGATGTCGTCGGCCACGATGGCGACAACTTTTTGGGCGGCCGCGATCTTGACTGGGCCCTGGTGCAGTGGGCATGTGAGCAGATCGAGCGCGAACACGGCGTGGTGCTGTCGCGGGCAAATAGTGCACATACACCCATACTGGGCAAACTCAAGCGCGCTCTTGAGGACGCCAAAATCGAACTGTCGCAGGTGAGCGAAGCCAGCGTGGTCTGCCCCGACCTGATCCCCCACCCGGACGGTGCTCGGCACCTCGAATTGCAGATTACCCAAGCTGACCTCGAAGCCATATGTGAGCCGGTGTTTGCCCGCACGGTCGATGTCTGCCAGCGGCTGCTCGCGGCCAACCGCGTGCGCGCCAACGAGGTCGAGCGACTGGTGCTCGTGGGTGGCCCGGCGGCCATGCCCGCCCTCAAAAAATACATCGAAAAAGCCCTCGGCATCGAGCTCGCCCGCGGCTACGACCCCATGACCCTGGTTGCCCGTGGTGCCGCCCTGTTTGCCGCCTCGGCCAATCTCGATGCCCGGCCCAAGGCCCCGGCTCCGGCCTCGGCCCACCGCCTGTGGCTGCGACACCCGGCGGTATCGGCCGACCTCAAACCCCATGTTGTCGGTCGGGTGATGCGGGCCGACGAACAGGGTGCACCTACACAGATCAAGCTCTCGCGCAACGACAACAACTGGGAAAGCGCGTGGGTCTCACTCAACCAAGAAGCCGGGTTTATCGTCGGCGTAGAACTCATCGCCCGGCGCTCCAACATCTTTACGATTGCGGCCAAGGACGAGGCCGGCAATCCGGTGGTTGTCGATCCGCCCACGCTGACGATCGTCCAGGGAATGTCGCTGAGCGACCCTCCGCTGTCGCGGCGAATTGGCATTGCCCTCGCCAGCGACCGGGTGCAGGTCTACTTTGACCGGGGTGAGCCGCTGCCGGCACGCCGAACCTTTCGCCACCACACGGTCGAGACCGTCGCCCGCGGCAGCGATACTTGCCTACTCAAGATTCCCATTGTCCAGGGTGAGTTTGACCGGGCCCATCTTTGTCGATTGGTCGGCACCCTGGAGATTCCCGGCACCGGCCTCAAAACCACGGTGCCGGCCGGCAGTGCTGTCGATGTCACCCTCGAACTCGACCGCGGTGGCAACCTGACTGCCCGGGCCCTGCTCGCCGACAGCGACCAGGTGTTTGACGAGGTCGCCCACCTGTTGGTGCCCGAGGCTTCGGTAGATGTCCTCGAAGCCACCTACCAACGCTCGGGTAATCGCCTGCAGGAGTTGCGCAAGGCGGCGTTTCGCCACCACCAAGACGGTGACTTTCGCCAGCGGGTCGAGACGGTGGCCCGCGGTCTCGACGGGGTCGGACGCGACATCGAAGCCGCCCGCGGTGGCGACGACGATGCCGGACTCAAGGCCCGCCGCATGTTGCTCGAACTCGATGCCCAACTCGAGGATCTCGATGCCGAAATCCAATGGCCGGCGCTACTCGAAGAGGCCAAATGGAAGTTGGCCTGGGCCGCCCACTGGCAACAAAAGTACGGCTCGGAGCATGAGCAACGGCTGTTCAACGACGCCTCGATGGCTGCCAGCAAGGCCCGTGAGCGCCGCGATGCCGTCGAGTTGGAGCGCCAGGTCGGGCTCGCCTACGACCTCGGGTTTAATGCGTTTGTCCGCGACCCCCAGGCCTGGCCGAGCCTGTTTGAACAGGCTGCCGCCGCAGTCGACAACGCCCGTGACCTGCCGGCTGCCCATGCCCTGGTCGCCGACGGCCGCGATGCCCTGGCCCGCGAGGATCGCCGCAGTCTCGAACGCGTCGTCCGCAAGTTGTGGAACATTCTCCCCGCGACCCACAAGCAACGCCGCCAGGCGTTTGAATCGGGCCTTCGCTAATCTATTTGTATCAACACTATTTTTGAGGTCACCATGGCAACGCCCCCTCCCACCCCCGGACTTCGCAAACTCGTGCGCAACCCGTTTTTTATTCTCGGCCTCACCCCCGAGGCCTCGCGGGCACAGATCGAGCGTGAGGGGCAAAAGTTGCTCAGCATGCTGCAGGTGGGGTTTGGCGAGGCTTCGCACTATCACACGCCATTGGGGCCGCAGCGGCGAACCGCAGAAATGGTGCGCCATGCCATGGCGGAGTTGCGCGACCCGAGTCGACGGCTTTGCCACGAGGTCTGGGCCGCCTATTGCCCCCCACCCGACGACTGCGCCAAACCGGTAGGCTCGCACACCCCTGACCAACCAGACCCCTGGGAAGGTGCATTTGCAAGCTTTGGGTGGAGGATGTCATGAGTGCCGCCGGTCTCGTCCTGTTGTGTGTGTTGCTGTGCGTGGCCCTGGTTGCCGCGCCGATCCCCTCGAGTGAGCTCGGCGATCCCAACAGCCCGCGCGCCCGCGCCCTGCGGATGTCGGAGCTGCGGCTGGCCTCCACGCTCACTGCCCTAGCTGTCTTCATCCTGCTCACGCTCTACGTTTTGGGTCGCGGTGGCGGTCTCGATGCGATCGCTATTTTGGCGGGCCTGGTCGGGCTTGCCCTCATGGTGATCCACCCGTGGATCGCCGTCCGATTTATCCTGATTCCGCTGGGTCAGGTTCGACTTGTACACACAATTAGTTCGCTCGGCGGCTACCCTTGGTTGCGCGACCCAACCGGTGGTGCCGCCCTGGCGGCCACACTTGCACTGATGCGCCGCAGCCACGCCAGCGAGTTGGAGATCGAGTGGATCGAACGGCAAATTCAGGGCCGTCCGTTGCGCGGTGCCGGGTTGGCGGCCTCGGGGCTGCTCGCCGCCTGCCGCGGGGATACCGAGACTGCGCGTGCCCTGCTGCGCAGTGTCGAAGCCTTCGACAGCGAACGCTGCCCGCTGACCGCCTGGCGCATTGCCCTGGAGTGGCAAATGGCCGACGCGGCGAGCTCGGGCGATTGGCAGGCGGTCAAGCGGCTTGTGCAACACGGGCCGCAACCGTCGCGGACCGCGGTGTTTTTGGCCCTGGTGGCGCGCCGGCTCACCGGAGAGTGGGTGACCGACCAAAAACTTGTACGCGCATGGATTCGTGCACCACACCGGCTCGACAACCTCCGCCTGCTGCAACGGGCGTTGCGCAACAACGAGGACATCACCGATACCCCGCCGCTACATCCACTGGTCGACCTTTCCGAAGTCGCAGCCAATGGCGGCAGCTCGCCCCAGGTTGCCGCCCAGGCGTTGATGGTTGGATTTGTCCAAAACCCGCGGGCAGGCGTGCCCAAAGACCGATTCTTTCGTTTGGTCGACACCTGGGAGCAGACCCTGGCCAGCACCTCGTTGCATACACACTTGAGCCGGCGGGTGCTGGCGCTCCAGGCCAATCACTCGGCCGAGGAGCTGCTCGAACAGCTGCGTGAGCAACTCAGCGACGACCTCGCGGCCCTGGCCCGAGCCCATGACCTGGCGATTGGCGAAGCCACCGGGTCCTCGGGTTCGTTGCGCGAGCTTTGTGTTCGCAAGTTTCGCGAGCTGTTGCTGCTCGAGGTTGAGAGCACCGCGACCGCCCTAGCCTCGCGTCTGCAAAAACTCGAAGCCCAGGACTTTGCCCACAACTTTGAGGTCGTCACCCACTGGCGCTCGTTTTTGGCTGCCCGGGAGATCTACGAACACGCCGCCAAACTCGGGGGTGAAAGCCTGCGGCGAATGGCGTTTCCCAAACTCGAAAAACAGCTCAATCGCCTCGCTTTGCTGGCCCTGAGCCGGTTTGACGAGCGTGGGTTTGCCGACGGCATCTTCCGGTTTTTGCTGTGGGAAGCCGAGGCTCAGCACAACGAGGTGTCGGCCGCGGCCTATCGCCACAACCTGGCGGCCGGTTTTTAGTTTCGTTGTATGCACATGGTCTAAGCCGGTAGAGGTCGGCCGCGGACCTACGTGCGACGACTTGCCGGCAGTCGGTTGGCACGATAACGTGCGGCATGACTCGCTGCCGTTGGCTTGCTCCCCTGTACCTGCTGTGCGCCTGCTCGACCGCGAGCAACGAGACTGCGGGTACCGATACGTCGATCACCAGTGCCACCGCCGGCCCGACCGGCTCGACAACCACCGGTGCCACGGACACGACGGAGTCCGGTGAGGACACCGAGGGGTCTTCCGGTGAGTCCTCCACCACAACCGGCGACAGCGAAGCTACCACCGAAGAAGTTACGAGCGATACAGAAACGACGGACACGGCTGGCACCGACACGACCGACGGGACCACCGATCCGACCACCGATGCTTCGACCACCGATGCTTCGACCACCGACGAGACCGATACCGGGGCGACCACCGAGGAGGACCAGTCGATTCCGGTGCACGAAATTCCCGGGCTGGTTTCGATTACGTTTTATGAACGCACCGGCGGCGACGAACCAACTGCATATACATTTACAGTGTTGGGCCCCGAGCTCACCACCCAACTCGCCGACCCGCTCACCGGCTCCAACCGCGACATTCAGGGCACGCCGATGGAGTTTTATGATGTCCACTATTCGGATGTCGACGGCAACTTTGATGTCGATGGCAGCTACCTGACGATCGCCGGCGTGTTCCCCAATGCCCTGCCCTCGGGCGGCGGTCTCAACCTCGCTGAGATCAGTCTCAACTACGAGGACAACTCGGTCGAGTACGGCAGCTTTTTGGCGAGTTTTGTCGCGCTTGGGGACAACGCAGCCCCCGACTCGGCCCCGTTGGCGATCGATGGCGACCTGCAAACCCACACGACCATGGGCAACACCAAGATGGACCCGGACAAGCGCCTGCGCGTGACCCTGGGGTTTGAGTCGTCGCTGGTGCCGGAGTAGCTCGCTACCCCCGGCGGTGGGCCAGGTCGATCTGCACCGTCTCGCCGAGGGCAAACGCGTGGCTGACTGGCTGGGTCGGTGGTTCATTCATGTGCATATGCATCTCCCACTGCTGCTGCGCCTGGTCCAACGACCAGGGGTGTGCTGAGGCGAGCTCACGCAGGGTGGTGAGCATGGCCTGGGCGCTGGCCGGCCGGGCATCTGGTTGTTTGGCCAGGCATCCCATCACCAGGGCTTCGAGCGCTGCGGGGATCGGCGTGGCGACATGCTCGGCCAGCGGCTTGGGTTGTTCGTGTAAATGCATGGAGCACACGGCAACCACCGTTTGGGCGACAAACACCGGGCGCCCGCTGAGGAGGAAGTAGGCCAGTGCTCCGAGCGCGTAGATATCGGAGCGGGCGTCGACACGCGAAGGGTCGGTGATGGCCTCGGGCGCGAGGTATTGCGGGGTCCCGGCCACCACGTCCACACCGGTCGACGACGGATGCACCCCCGAGATGTCCTTGACCAGACCAAAGTCGAGCACCTTGATAAAGTCGGGCACACCACCTCGCTGGCACAGGAAGATGTTGGCGGGCTTGATGTCGCGGTGGATCAGGCCGCGGGTGTGGGCCTCGCCGAGCGCCCCACATATTTGTACAAGCAAATGGATGACACGTGCGGGTGGCTGCGGACCCTCGCGGGTGACAAGCTGGTCGAGGGTCAGCCCCTCTAGGTATTCCATTGCATAGTAAAAGACCCCATCCGGCGTGCGCCCGTAGTCAAACACACTAATGGTATTGGGATGGGTGAGTTCGGCGGTCAGCTGCACTTCGCGTTCAAACCGTTCGAGCTGCTGCGGGGTGACGTTGCCGGGTGGCAAAAGCTTGATCGCCGTTGGCCGGCGCAGCATCGAGTGGGTCGCGCGAAACACCTGGCCCATGCCGCCTTGCCCGATTTTTTCGGCGAGGTGGTATTGCCCGAGTTGCCGGGCCTGGCGAACCTTTTGCCGCAAACCGTGGAGGGCCTGGGAGGCGACCACCGCCAGCGTGACATAGCAGGCCGACCACAGGATGTTCTTGGGCAACCCACGGCGGATGAGTTCGGGGTCGACACTCGCGGGCGGGTAGACATAGGTGGCGAGTGCGGGCAGCAGCGCGAGCACGCGAACGACCAGGCCACGACGTCCGGTGGTCGGCACGATGATCGCGTGGGCAATGACAACCACGCCAATGGCCATAAATCCGGTGACAAGCCCGTGCCCGTGGCGACCGGCGTGCTCGATCCACCAGCCCATCGCCCCGGTCGAGACACCGAGGGCCAACAACGCGAGTGTGTCGGCAACGATCAGCTGTGGGGTGCGAAACACGTGACGCCGCCGGGTCATGGCCCACAGCCCGAGCGGGACAAACATCGCCACCAGGTGCCACAGCGATTCTGGGCTCGACACACACTCGCCTATCGAACCGCGGCCGAGGACAACCCGGATGCCGACGGTGAACACCCAAAACATCCCGGTGAGGGCACCGACGACCAAACCAAAGCGCCCGAGTCGGTCCTGCAAAAACCGTTCGCGCTGGCGGTCTCCCTCGGGGATATCCGAAAGGGGTACCTGCCCAGGTGTCGTACCGACGGCCATGGGACCTCAGCATAACCCAACACCAAAAGACATGTCTTTTTAGACACAAGCGAATGTACGCCGCACGTCGGCCCTAGCCTTGCGCCCACGACAGCTCGCGCTGCCAGTAACGGGCAAACAACTCGGCGTAGCGGCGGGCGGCCTGCTCGACGGTGATCGGCTTGCCACCCATGCTGCGGGCACTGACGATCTCGACCTCGGGCAACCCACAGGAGACCAGCGCGGTAAACAACTTGGGGTCGACGTCGAGATTGAGCGAGAGCCCCTGAATCGACACGGCACGGCGGATGTGGACGCCGATCGAGGCGATTTTTTTGGTGCCGATCCAGACCCCCGGATGGTCCATGCGAAAGGCCGCCCCCTCGACACCGAGTTCGCCCAGGAGTTCGATCGCAACTTCGGCGAGGCCGACGATGTGGGCGCGGATGTGACGGCCCACGCGAATCACTGGATATACAACTAACTGACCGGGGGCGTGGAGCGTGGCCTCACCACCGCGCGGGGTTTCGCAGACCGCCACCCCCTCCTGTTCGAGTTGGCCGCTCGACCACAACACGTGTTCGGGAGTGGCCCGACGCCCGAGGGTGACCGTGGGTGGGTGCTCGACCAAATAAAGGGTTGGCGGCACCCGGCGCTCCACCAGGGCTTCGCGACGCTCGACTTGCAAGGCGAGCGCCTGCTCAAAGTCCATCCGCCCGAGCCAGACGGCTGTGAGCCGCGGGTCTTCAGGCGGGGTTGTGGGCGGACGTTGGGGGCCCTTGCCGGGCCCGGGCGTATCAGGTGTCGAGGCCACTGATCGACTCGATAAAGGTCGGGTCGAGCACGGTCACGGTCACGGGAACCTGTTCGACCGCGAGGTTTTGTTGGCGCAGCCACCCGGCCAAATCGTTGGCGTGGATCACCCGGGCATCACCCCAATCGACGTTGGCGTTTTGCTCGGTCATGGTGAACAGGATCATGCTGCCGCAGCCACTGCGCTCCAACTCGGATTGCCAGCTGCCGGGCTCGATCGAGGTCTTGCGCGGAGCTATCCACACCAACGCCCGCGGGTCGTCTTCGTCGGAGTCGGAGTCGATCACGATCAACTTGCCGAGGCCCCGACCGGGCGGCAACGAGGCTTGCAAGGCGAGCCCTTCGCGTTCGAGGTAGATCCGCACCAGCGACTCGAGCGCGCGCAGGCCCAGCGACGCGACCCATTGCACAAGTTGGGTTTCGACCTCGGCACGGACGGCCTCGAGGGCGTTGTGCAGGCTTTTTTCGGCGGCGGCGACCGGCTCGGGCAACCGGCTGCCACGCAACTGGTAGCGGGCATCGCCACGGGCGACAAACCGCGATAGCCCCTTGCGGGTGTGGACATCGGAGAGCATGGCCGAGGTCACGGCGCGCTCGATCTCCGAGATTTCGCCACCGAGTACCCCGCGGTCGGCCAGGTTTTCGGCAATTTGGCGGATGTGCAACGAACGCGAACCAGCGTCGGCCAAAACTTCGGCTGTCTGATCGAGCAGGAAGCCGACGGTTTGGCCCTCGGTCTTGCGCTCGACCGAGCCGTCGGACCACTCGACCCGCCGCGAGCGACGACGCCGGCGACGGCGACGACGGCTGCGGTCCTCAGACTTGCGGTTGCCGCTGTTGCTGTCGCGTTTGTTGTCCCGATTGTCGCGAGTTTCGCGACTGTTGTCCTTGTCCCGGCTGCTGCTGTTTTGCGACTGCGTTTTGGACTCGGAGTAGGACTGTTGCATGTTTTCAAACTCGCCCCGCAGCTCGGGGCGCTCGCTGACGATCCGTGACATCGCGTTGGCCATCACCAGCGCGACATCGGTGACCCCTTCCATCCCAGAACCTTCGGGGGCCTCAAACTCGATGACTTTTTGCAGCACTTGGTTGCGCTTGTTGTTGTCGCTGCCGCGGCGCGAGGGTTTGACCGCGACGGATTGGGGCATCGGCGCCTCACCACGAACTCCGTAGCGACTGCTTCGCCACCGGCGTTTGCGTTTGCCACCCGAGTCTTCGGAGCCCTCAGCGGCTTCGGACGCTTCAGACGAGTCGTCGCCGTCTGCCGGGGCTTCATCACCCGTGGCCGGTGCCTCAGCCTCGACTGCTGGCTCATCGGCGGCTTCGACCGCGTCCTGTGCCGGCGGCTCGCCTGCTTCGGCCTCTTCAGCAGCGGGTTCGTCCGTCTTCTTGCGCCGGCGCGAGGTCGTCTTTTTGCTGACCTTTTTGGTCTTCTTTTTGGTGGTTTTCTTGCGCGATTTTTTGGGTGCCGGTTCCGGCGTAGCCTCGGGTGCGGCCTCGACCTCAGCCCGCTCGGGCAGCTCGGCGCCCTCCCGGATTTTGTAGTGGCCGGGTTTGGTCCGCACGAGCACCGAGTCTTTTCGGCGCACGGCAGAGGTCAGACAGGAACGCATGGCCGTTTGGGGGTCACGGCCCACATGGGAGAGGAGATTGCGCTCTACCGCCTTTTCGGCGATGGCCGAAAAGTGAAGCGCATCCGTCTCATCGCGAAGGATCTCGATCGCAGCTTCGAGGAAAGTCATGTTTTTTGTTTCATCGACGCGCGCAAACGGGGTCGATGCCTGCCGCACTATCCAAAAATTTGCGTGGGAATGGCAAGACCTGCTAGCGGCAAAAGTCCATGCGGACACTCAATTTCGGAGTTCTCGTTTCGTCAGAAGCACACGGTCGCAACGCGGACGAAATCGATCTCCGCAGCGGCCTCGACCTGCTGCGCTCTCTTCACAGCCTCGGTCTCGCGGCCAAATTGATACCTGCGGGGGCCGATATCCATGTGGTCCTTCGCACAAACCAGGTCGACGCCTGCCTGCTCGCGCTCCACGGAGAGCACGGCGGAAATGGGGAGATCCAAACACTTCTCCAGATGCAGGAGATCCCGTTTGTAGGTGCACCCACTGCCGCGGTGCTCCGAGCCTACGACAAGATCCGCGCCCGCAAGCAACTCGACTTTTGCAACCTCCCGGTCCCGACAAGTGTGGGCATTTCCCCCCAATCGGCGGTCGACACCCTCGGCGTCGAGCGACTCGGCTGGCCGTGCATTGTCAAACCGCGGTGGGGCAGCCACAGCCGCGGGCACCAGCGGATCGGCAGCGCAGACCAGCTGGCAGCCTTCATCGAGGGCGCCGAGCTCGACGAGCGCGACCTCGTGGTCGAGCGGGCGATCGAAGGTTGCGAAGTCCAAGTTGTGGTGTTGCACGGAGAAGTCCTCGGGGCCATGCAGCTGACCCGCGACGGCAATGGCGTGACCGAAATGACCTGTCCTCCAGAACTGTCGCGTGCCCGTCTCGATGGTCTGCACCATCTTGCTCGCCGCGCAGTCGAAGCCCTCGGCCTCGAACAGACGATCGCCCGGGTCGACATTATGGTGAGCGACCGACACAACGAAGCGATCCTCGAAGTCGAGCCCCTGCCCTCACTCGAAAAAACCGGAGTGGTCGCGCGGGTTGCCCGTGCCGCAGGCCTGTCCCATGTGCAACTTGTTCAACGCCTGCTCAGCGGCGTTGTTGAGTTGCCGGCACGTCCGTCCCGCCCGGTTGTGAACCAGGTCGTCGAGGCGCCGACGGTCTACCCGACCGAAGCTGTGGCAACGCTGTAGTCGCAAACCAAGCTTGCCACCTGCAGCGGCGGCAGACCCTACGCATACAAGGGCTTTGGTTGGAGCGACCGAGCTTCGATGGAGCTTCGCGGGTCCTGCCGCGGGACCCCACTTCGAGCCTCCGGGAGCACGGCGGTTGTGACTCATCAAGGTGTAAGTAGCGAGGCGGAGGGGTTTTGTTGTTGGCGAGGCGGTCTCTCGGTGCGGCCTCCGGTCGAAGCGCGGGACCCCCCGCGTCACCCGCTCAACTGACTTTGAGTGGAAGAGCTGGTCCTGATTTTCGAGCCTCCGGGAGTGACTCATAAAGGTGTCAGCAGCGAGGCGGCGGGTTGTTTTGTTGGCGGTGCGGACTCGGTGCGGCCTCCGGTCGAAGCGCGGGACCTGGCGGGGTGGACTCTCGGTGCGGCCTCCGGTCGAAGTGCGGGACCCCCCGCGTCACCCGCTCAACGGACTTTGAGGTTGACGAGCTGTCTTTGCCGTTGGTCACCACTTCGAGCGGGAGCACGGGCTGTTATGAAGCTGTAAGCAGCTCGGCGGTTTTTGTTGTTGGCGAGGCGGACTCTCGGTGCGGCCTCCGGTGCTCAACGGACTTTGACGCTGCCCAAGTTTTGTGCACCTACAACTGAGTTAGCCGGTACTCGACTGCTCACGCTGCTGGCGTTGCTGCTGGCGCGCGTGGGCCCACAGGCACATCAACGACGCTGGCGTCATGCCGGGAATTCGCGCGGCCTGGGCGGTTGACGTGGGCCGCACCCGTGCGAGCCGGTCGGCGGCCTCGTGGCTGAGCCCCGACAGCTCGTGGTAGTTGGTGTCGACCGCGAGCGGCAAATCCTGGGTGCCCTCGCCGCGGATCCGACGAATCTCCCGGGCCTGACGCTCGAGGTAGCCGGCGTAGCAGACCTGGGCCCGTGCCCGTTCGACGAGCCAGGCCGGGTATTGCCCGGCATCGGGCAACTCGGCCCGGGCCCCACCGCGTCCGAGTTTGCCGGCGATTTCGTCGATGGTGGCCCGACGCGCGCACACCCGTTGGTAGCGGGCCGTCGCAATCAGCCCGGCTGCATGGGCGAGCTCGGATAACCTTGCATCTGCATTGTCTTCGCGCAGCACCAGGCGGTACTCGGCCCGCGAGGTAAACATGCGGTAGGGCTCATCGCACCCCTGGGTCACCAGGTCGTCGATCATCACCCCGGTGTAGCCCTGGTCGCGGGCAATTGTCAGGGGTTCTTTCCGGGCGACGGCGAGCCCAGCATTTGCACCTGCAACTAAACCCTGGGCGCCGGCTTCCTCGTACCCCGAGGTGCCATTGATTTGCCCGGCGAAGTACAGCCCCGCGATATCCTTGCTGCATAGCCGGTGGTCGAGGCTGCGAGCATCGATCGCGTCGTACTCAACTGCGTACCCCGGGCGCAGCAGCTGTGCCTGGGCAAGCCCTGGGATGGTGCGGATAAACGCCTCTTGGACGTCGGCGGGCAGCGACGTTGAAATCCCGTTGGGATAGACGCTGCGGGTGTCTAGGCCCTCCGGCTCCAAGAACACCTGGTGACGGTCGCGGCCGGCAAAGCGCACGACCTTGTCTTCGATCGACGGGCAGTAGCGCGGGCCACGTCCGTTGATCTGCCCCGAGTACATCGCCGACTTATCGAGGTTTTCGCGGATGAACTCGTGGGTTTGTGGGCACGTCCAGGTGATGTGACAGTGCACGTCAGGAAGCCGTGGTGGCGGCGGCTCGATGTCGTCGGGGGCGGTAAACCGGGGAAATGGATCGTCGCTGGGTTGGGCCTCCAACCCATCGTAGTTGATACTACAACGATCGATACGGGCGGGCGTGCCGGTCTTGAGCCGTTGGAGGGTAAACCCGAGGCCCGCGAGGTGTTGCGACAACTCGGTCGCCGGCGGTTCACCGGCGCGTCCTCCCGGTGTCTGGGTGCGGCCAGTGTGCAACACGCCCGCCAAAAATGTGCCGGTGGTGACGACCACGGCCTCGCCGGGGATAAAACTGCCGTCGACCAGCTCGACCCCCTGCACACGGTGCCCGGCAACCCGCACACGGGCGACCAACCCCTCGGTGGTCTCCACCCCGGGATGCTGGCGCAGCATGGTTTGTGCATATACACCGTACCGAGCCTTGTCGACCTGTACCCGAGTGGCCCGTACGGCCGGTCCCTTGCTGCGGTTCAAAACCCGTCCGTGAATCGCGCAAGCATCCGCGGCCCGTCCCATCATCCCACCTAGGGCATCGATCTCGGCAACGAGGTGCCCCTTGGCAATCCCGCCGACACTCGGGTTGCACGGCGTTTGCCCGACGGTGTCGAGGCGTCCGGTCACAACGTGGACACGCGCCCCGACCCTGGCGGCCGCGAACGCAGCTTCGAGACCGGCATGGCCCGCCCCGACAACGATGACCCGACGTTGCATGAGAGCTTGCAAATGCCGCATTGCCGTAGGTCCGTCAACTCATGCGGAAAAATTCCCACCGACCGACAACACCAACCACAAAAAAAGCGCCACGACTAGCGCGGCGCCCGGTACCCGTTGTTCCAGACTTCAGTCGGCCGACTCGGGGGTTTGCACCGCACCGGGTGCAACCGATGGCTGCTCGGCCGATGCCTCAGCCGGTGCCTGTTCAGCGGGTGCAGTTGCGGTGTCAGACTTGGCTGGTTTGTGGAAGGTCTCGGGTATCCGCCCGGCACCGACGTGCTCGGGCTCCTTCCCGGTCGACAGCCCGTGGCGGACAAACCGAACACCCTCGTGGGCGAGCCGCTGGTGTTCTTCGGGCGACAACTTGCGGGCCAGGTCGGGCTCGAGCAACAGCTGGTGAAGGTCGATCCCTAACTTCGCCAACAACGCGTCGGTCATCCCCCATCCCAACAGGCCAGTGAGGAAGTGCGCCACCATTTCAGGGTCGAAGTCCTTGCGCACCTCGCCGGCCTGCTGGGCCGCAATCACAAGGTCTGTCGCCTGCTTGGCGCCGAGAGCACGCAACTGGTTGTTGAGCTCGCGCAACTCCGGGTCGGAGGTCGGTTCAATCATCCGCGCCCCGAGGCGACCGAGCTTGGGGTTCTCGAGTAAGAACCCCGTTCCAGCGATAATCATATATTCGATCCGCTCGTAGAAGCCGGTTCCGGGAGGGCCCGCATGTTGTTCCATGTACTCCTGTTTACGCCGTGACAGGACGTCCAACACCAGCCAGCGATAGAGGTCGAACTTGTTTTCGAAGTACTGGTAGATGCTGCCCTTGGCGATGCCTGCACGGGTGACGAGCCGGGACAGTGAGGCTTGGCGATACGGGTGCTCAGCGAACTCGTCGATGGCGAGCTGGACAATCCGCTCTCGCTTCTCAGGGGGCAGGTTATGAAACGTCGGCTTTGGCATGGATCCTCGAGTGGTACCTGTCTAAATGACCAAAAAGTCATCAACGGAGGAGCGCAACTGCTGCGCGCAAGAGGTTGTACCCCGATCGCTTGGGATTGTAACGCTAGAGCCAACGGTGTAGCGTCCGATTTGTCGAGGGTCCAAAAGCCATGATTTCAAACAAACACCTCAGCACCATTCTTCTTCCCCTTGCTCTTTCATGCGGATGCGGTGGCCAGACAGCAGACACCAACGGCGACCAGCCGGCGGGCTGTGACCAGACATTCGTCGCCGGCGAAGATGACCGTGAAGCCATCCAAACAGCGCTGATTGAAGCAGGAGACGACACGACTCTGTGCTTCAGCGGAACCTTTGAAATCACCACTGACCGCCTCACCGCCCAGGACAAAGTGGGCCTCAAGCTTCGGGGTATCGACGAGGGTGACGGCGTCGGCTCGGGTGCGGTGTTCGACTTCGGAGGAACCGTTGGTCCAACGGGTTTTAAGTTCTCCAACATGACGGGCGTCACACTCGAGAACTTCTCGGTGCTCGATGTCGCCGGTGACGGTGTGGAAATTAGGGGCAGCACCGATGTCACCATGCGTGGACTCAAGATCTCCTACCCAGAATCGGGCAACAGCGACAATGGTGCCTACGCGCTCTATCCGGTGGAATCGACCAACGTCCTGGTGGAGGACTGCCAACTCGAAAATGCCTCCGATGCCGGCATTTACGTCGGCCAATCGACCAATATTTTGGTCCGCAACAATGTCGCTAGCGGCAACGTTTCGGGGGTGCAAATCGAGAACTCGATGAACTCCGAAGTCGTTGGTAATACAACATTCAACAACACCGTCGGCATCTTCGTCCACGACCTCCCGGCAGTCCCCGCGGGCAACGGCGGGATCGCCTGGATCCACGACAACGAGTCCTACGACAACAACACCGTCAACTTTGCCCCCGATGGCATCATCGCCAAGGTGATTCCCCCGGGGCTTGGGATGTTGGTGATGTCGATCGACAACGTCGAGATCAACAACAACAATTTTTATGGCAACAACAGCACCGGCCTGTTGATGATCAGCTTTAAGACCGTGGAGCTGCTCGACTCGTTTGAACGCGACCCCGACCCCGACTACGACCCCTACCCGGAGACCTACTACGTCCACGACAACATGTTCTCCAACAACGGTCAAAACCCGGATGGACTGTTTGGCGAGATCGGGTTTGACCAGCTTGGCGACATTACCTGGGACGGATTTACCGACCCTGACAAGGACAATGCCGACGGCTCGCTCAATCTTTGTATCCGCAACAATGAGGGCACCTACCTCAACATGAACCTGGTCGGCGGCATGGGGACCCACACCGAGGACCTCACGCCCCACGACTGCGAACATCCGAGCCTGAGCCCGGTCGACCTCGACCCCGCCAGCTAACGCCCGACCGCCGCCTCAAATCCCTTGCAAATACATTGGTTTTGAGGCGTGCCTGACCCGGCGCCAAGCCCGGCACTCAAGTGTGTGCGGGCCGGGCTTGAAAACAATCTAAAATTGCCCGAAAACCAAGTTCTGAAGATGGCTGCCCAAACCTCCCCCCCCGGTCCCTCGAGTTTTAGCCTGCGTGTTCGCGTGGTGCTCAGCTGTGCTGTTGTGGCGGCGGCCATCGTCGGTACGGCCCTGGCCTGCGGTGCCGGCAGCCCGGCGATCGACTGCCCGGACTCTGGCAAAGATGTCCCGGAGCGCCTGTGCGAGTGGGGATTTTTTGAGGGTGACGGCGCCCGCCAACAGCCGGTCGACGGGGTTGTGCCGTACACCGTCATCTCCAACCTGTTTACCGACGACGCCCATAAGCTGCGATTTGTCGCCCTGCCCGAGGGCGGCACCATGACCTACGACGCCAACGAAAAATGGCAGTTTCCCGCGGGCACCGTCATCATCAAAACGTTTGCCTACCCGCACGACGCCCGCGACCTGAGCCAGGGCTACCACCTGGTTGAGACCCGTCTGCTCGTCCATGAGGGCGACACCTGGGTGCCCCACATCTACCGCTGGAACGACGAGCAAACCGCGGCCGAACGCTTTGTCCCCGGCACCCGGGTCGAGGTTGCCTGGACCGACGAAACCGGTACCAAACGCAACCAGCCCTACCGCATCCCCAGTACCGACGACTGTAAAATCTGCCATGGCGGCAAGGAAAAGCCCGACCTCTTGGGCCTGCGCACCCGCCAACTCGACCTCATGGTCGACGATGGCAACGGCGGGCTCAAAAACCAGATCGACCATTTTTATGACCTTGGTTTGCTCGACCAAAAACCTGAGCCCGCAGACAGCCGTACCCGCCTGGTCGATCCGTTTGGCGACGACGACCTGGTCCTTCGTGCACGTTCATATCTCGACGGCAACTGTGCCCATTGCCACCGCGAAGGCGGCGACGCGCAAAGCTCGGGCCTGTGGCTCAACTTTGAAAACCAAGATGCCGAGCACTACGGTGTCTGCAAAATCCCCGTGGCGGTTGGCAACGGCGGCGGCGGCCTCGACTACGACATCGTCCCCGGCTACCCGGAGGAGTCGATTTTGATCTTTCGGATGGAGCACACCGAGCCCGACATCAAGATGCCGGAGCTCGGAGGGCTGGCCCCCGACGAAGCCGGCACCGAATTGATGCGGGCGTGGATCGCTGGGATGGAGCCGAAGGGTTGCGGGGGCACGGGCGGCTAGTGGACGACCACGCGACCCCATGACCCCACGAACACGCGACCCCATGCGACCCGACTCCGCGATCCCACACGAGCACGACCCCGCGATTCCACAAGAGCGCACGACCCCACGACCCCACACGGGCACGAACACGCGACACGACGCGACGCCACCCCACGACCCCACGAGCGCACGACCCCACGACCGCAACCAAAGATTCGCGGAGGCCTTTTGTTCGTGAACCGAGGCCTGAGAAGTGAAGCTGTCGTTCGCTACAGCGAACTTCTCAGGGCCGGTATCACGGACAAAAGAACCCGCGAATGCCTAGCCCCCCGCAAACAGGGTCACAAACTCGGCATAGGCGCCGACCGAGCCGCCGATTGTTCCACCGACATCCGTGAGCACGGCCGCGCCCTCGCTAAATGCCGGTATCACGCACGGCAGGCGACCCGCCGGGATATCGAGTTCTCCAGTGATACCGGTGTCGATAATGACCTCGAGCTCTTCGCTGAGCCCGACAAACGGCGGTGGGTCGAACACAACTTCCCCGTCGACTTCGCCGGTGAACAACGCTGTGAGCCGCGCACCGGCCTGAAGGGCGACGACACTGTGGAGTTTGAGGGCACTTAGTTTGTAGCTGAACTCGGCCTTTTGCGCGGCTGTCAACCCGGCCTTCAATGTATAGACAAATTCGATGGTGGGCGGCGTGCACTCGAGCGAGGCCTCGCCCTGGGCCCTGGCCTGGGCCTGGCAGTCGGCTGACGCTTGGCAATCAGCCGCGGCACTCGGGGGCTCAAAGCTTCCCTCGCAAGTCCCCGAGCACCCGCCCTCGCAGGTGCCCCGGCACTCGGCTTCGGCCGAGCACGATGCCGACCCCTGCTCAACCAAACATGTGCCTGTACATGTTCCTGTGCACTGGGCGGCCGCAGTGAGCTCGCAGACCCCGTCGCACATACCCTCGCAAACACCGGCACAGTTGCCCTCGGCATCGGTGAGCGAACAGGTTCCTTCGCAGCTACCGCGGCATGTACCATCACACGCGGCTGCGCCCGCAAACGTACACGAGCCCTCGCACATGCCCTCGCAGGTCACGCCCGGGGCTTGGACGGCACAGGATAGGTCTCCGGAGCACGTCCCCGAACAGGTGCCTGTACAACTTCCCGAGCAGGCGAGCTCGGCCTGCCCCGGCATGACCTCGACATCACATTCAGCCGAGGTCTCACAGGCGGCCTGGGCCTCGACGGTGACGGCGACATTGGCCGAACACATCGGCGGGGTATAGGCGATCGACAACCCCCCGTCTAAATAGACCGCGAGGTCAGCCTGGATGGCACCGGTGAGCATTGCAGCAAACGCTGCATCGACCTCGACGTCGACGGTGTTGACCCCAAAGACTTCGGCAAGCGCCAGTAGTTCGCCATCAAACCCGGCGGTGATCGTTTGAACATTGGCCGACAGCGTGGCGATTGCCCGGAAAAAACCGTCGAGTTGGGCGTTGCCCGAAATACTAAAGTTGCCTGTTGCCAGCGAGCCGCAGGGACCACACAGATCGTCCGCAAACTGAAATAACGAAACAGGTTCGCGCTGACAGGCCAATAGGGTTAGCCCGGCAACGGCCAACGCAGATAGGGGGGAGTACCGTGAATACGTCATAGCCTGTTCAGGGTAGCAACTTCCCTACTTTGTCGGGAGATTAAAGCCTGTGGTTTCTGGACCCAATCACCCTTGAGTGATTGTGCATACACTGCAACCGCGGGATTGTGGGATTTGTTCGGTGCACTAAAATGGCCGCAAACCCAATCGTGTTTGCGGCCCTGGCCCTTCGAGTTTGAGCCCGCTAGGGCCTATAAACGGCGTGACAGCTCATCGACCATCTCGGCAGGTGTCAGCTTTTCTCCGTCGATTTCATACATCGGTGTTTCCCGAATCTTCTTGAGCCGCGCTGCTTTTGCATCGACTTCTGCGCGCTTGAACGTCTCGTCGGCGTCGATACAGGCCTTGAGCGCCTCGGCATCGAGCCCAACCTCGCGGGCAGCTTCGTCGAGATCGAGCTTGAGCACCCCCGGGATGTGGCTAAACAGCCAGTCGTCCATCTGCCAAAACTTGCCCTGCTCGCCGGCACAAATCGCCGCACGCACGTAGAGGCAACGCGGGCCGGGTATCGCGGGAAGGCAACGCATCCGCGGCTGTTGGTGACGCACGAGGCGAATTTTGTCGGCGTTGTCGGCCACCCGAATCCGCATGCGACTGGCCGCGAGGGCACAGTGCGGACAGGTGTAGTCGACGTACTCAAAAACCGTCACAACCGGGTTTTCGGCCCCGATCCACGGGCGGCCGTCTTCGAGGGTGCCGCGGGGAAGTTGCGGCCCACTCTTCCACGAGGCGAGGACCCAGTAGCGCGGGGTAAATACATGTATCAGCACTAAGATCAGGGCCGGCACCCCGAAGTCGAGGGCGACTTGCTTGCGATCGGCGAGGTACTCGGGCAGGCGTTTGACCTGTCCATCGCGCCACGAACTGTAGAGCAGCCCGAGACAGATCAGGTGGACGACCTCGCAAAACAGGCACACCGAACCGATAAGCCACAGCTCGACCGCCAACATCGCTACCGAGGCGAGCGTGGCCAGCAGTGCCAGGGGAAACAGCGAGGGCGAACGCTTGCCGGCCGCCAGGTAAATGACGGCAAAACCGACAACACCCCAGGCCGCGAGCGGGATCCCCAAAAATACCGAATAGGGCGACAGCGCCACGGCGTCGCAATCAAACTCGGCATTGACCGCGCAAAAGCTGGCGGAGCCCGGGTCGAGGTAGGCCTGGACGTGGAGAAAGGTTAATAGGATGGAGATTAAAAGGCCGGCGGCCGCCAGCAAAACTGACAGCCGCCCTGATTTTTCCTGCATATGCAGGGATTAGCCCCCGGTGAAGATGGTGACGAACTCGGCTTGCGCCGCGACCGTAACCCCGACCGAGCCACCCGCGTCGGCGAGTGCCGATGCTGCCTCTTGGAAGGCCGGGATGACACAGGGGAGACGACCCGCCGGGATGTCGAGCTCGCCGCTGATGCCGACGTCGACAAGGGCTTTGATCTCGCCGGTGAGGTTGTCGAACGGCGAGGGGTTGAAGACGACTTCGCCGTCGACCTTGCCGTCGATGAGTGCGGTCAGGCGAGCACCGGCTTGGAGCGCGGCCACACCGTGGACCTTGAGGGCATCGAGCTTGGCCAAGAACTCAGCCTTGGCTTGGGCGTCGAGACCGGCTTTGAAGCCGTAGGTGAACTCGAGGGCAGGCGGGGTGCACTCGAGGCTGGCTTCGGCCTGGGCCGATGCCTGGGCTTCGCACTCAGCCGTAGCAGAGCAATCGGCCGATGCGCTGGGCGGCTCAAAGCTACCCTCGCACGAACCGCTGCACTCGGCGTCGCAGCTGCCGCGGCACTCGGCCTCGGCGGTGCAGCTGGCCGAACCTTGGTCGACCAGACAGGTGCCGCTACATGTACCTTCACATGAAGCCGCGGCATTGAGTTCGCAAGCACCGGTGCACATACCGTCGCAGGTACCGGCACAGTTGCCCTCGGCGTCGGTGGCCGAGCAGGTGCCCGAGCACTCGCCGTTGCACTTGCCGTCACACATGGCGCCGCCCTCGATGTTGCATGTACCTTCACACATGCCCTCGCATTGGATGCTCGGTGCCTCGACGGCACACGAGAGCTCACCGGAGCAGCTGCCGGAGCAACCGCCGGAGCACTTGCCCTCGCAAGCAACCGAGACCATGCCGGGGTCGACCTGAACGTCGCACTCAGCCGAAGCTTCGCAGGAAGCTTGGGCCTCGACAGCAACGTTGACGTTGGCCTCGCACTTGGGCGGGGTGTACTTGATCGAGATGCCACCTTCGAGGTTGGCGGTGAACTCCCCTTGGATGGCGGCCTTCAACTGACCGATGTAATCGGCATTGACCGTACCCTCGGCGACACCAAAGACCTCACCGAGCGCGAGAATCTCGGCATCGAAGTCGGCCTTGACCTTGGCGGTCGCGCCCTGGAAAGTTGCAACTGCATTAAAAAAGCCATCGAGCTGGGCGTTGCCTGCAATCGACAGCTGACCGGTCGCAATGCTGCCGCACGGACCACACAGATCCTCGGCCGCGTCACAGCCTTGGAGGGTGGTTGCCCCCGCGCCAATAAGCGTTCCGCCGATCATCAATCCCAACAATTGTTTGTGATGTTTCATCATGTTGATTCGCTGCTCCTGTTAAGCCTTGCTGAGTTCCAAGTTCGGCCCGTCAGGTGGCACTGTGGAAAGTCTCCGCGAACAGACTCGGGCGGGATATTCCCACAAGGACCCGGGGTTCGTAAAGGTTTTGCGAGACCCGGAAGATGGGCTCCATGTTGTTCCCAGGCCGACGCAAAACGGTGCACATCAATCGTCACATGGACGTTAGCTTTGCAAGGTTCTGCGTCGCGCATAGGAAATCAACCCCCGACGGAGCCGGCCCTTGGACACCCGTGCCGAGCAAAACTTCACAACACATTTACGTGGCCAAAGGGTTTTTCTCGCGCACTGGTTTGAAACACAGTCCACCGCTGAGTTTGATTGGTTGCGCCGCCAAACTTGCGTTGCCGCGGCGGGCAATGACAGGTGTGTTGTACGGGTGTTTTGGGTCCGATTTCGGTCTTCGCGGCTAGCCGCAAGGACCTGTCCGAAAACGGTTGCGCCAACGCTTTGGCCGTGGGTGTTATTGCCCCGGCCGCAGGTCGACGACCACCGGGCAGTGATCACTAGCCACCGCGTAGTCGAGGTCAGGGTAGGCCTCGTCGGCGCGAAACGACTGACAACGATGCCGCGCGCAATGGGCAAACGACCGCGCGACACCTCCAGCCACGCGGTGTTCGAGACTTCCTACCCAGATTAGATCGAGCAGCGACGGTTCTTTCCAACGATCCCGGCGGCCGCCTTCCCAATAGGCAGAACACCCCTCTAGGTTGGGGACCAGGTGCAGATCGGCGCGTGCTTGCAGGGCGTGCGCGAGGGCAACTTGCTCCTGCTGGGGAGATCCCCCAGGCGGCCCGGTGAGGTTGAAATCCCCCAGGACAACCACGTGGGGGGTCGCGGCCTGACCGGTGACGTTCGCCACAACTTCGCCGAGCTTTGGCCACTGTTCGCTGCGCTTGGCAAACCCCTGCGGTCGCGCCTTGAGGTGGACGACAACCACCGAAAGTTGCAACCCGGTGCGTCGGCAACGAACTTCGATCGAAACAGCCGGCCGCACCCTGCCCCCGAGCTCTAAGCTGGCGTGCTCTCGCAGCGGTGAGACGACCTCGACGGTTTGTGGGTTGAACAACACACCCAGGCGTTGGTGCCCCCGACCACCCCGCTGACTCAGATGTAACTCCCACTCCGGCATGAGTTGCTGCAATACCTCGGGATCGACAACTTCTTGAACGGCGATGAGATCTGCACCAAGAGACAGGAGATTGGCACGCACCCGACTTTGGTCCCGCGTTTCCCGGGGGAAGTTACGCAGGTTCCAGGTCGCCACGCGAAAGTTATCGCCAGCCGCGGCAATCACCGGACGCCCGGCGAGCCCCAAAAAGCGGCGTACTTCGCCACCGATGCAACTGTATGTCAGCACAGCGCCGGCGATCGCCAGGGGGAGGAGATAGGCCCGTGGCACCGTTCGTTACCGCTGGCTGCGGGTACGATGAACGAAACTAGATCTGGACTTGGATTCGGGCTTGGATTCGGGCTTGGGTGTTGCCATTGCCGCAGAGCATGTTCGCCCGGGGCCCGTTCGCAAGCTCATTCAACAGATCATGTATACACACTTATAATAATTGTCTACGCAAGTAACTCGCAGCGCAACAACGTCACCTGCTCGGCCCTAAGACAAATGGGCGACGGTCACGTGCCGCGGGCTCGCTCGCCCCGGCCGCACGAACGGCAATCAATCGGCGAACAACACCTGGCGAGGTTGACTGACGTGCGACAAAAACCCGGACCTACCGGCACTCGCCGGCGCGTTTCGCTGGCCGAGTTGAAGTGGCGACACAACGCTGGCTTGATCAAATCGCGTAAACCAACACAAACACACGCCGGGCCGCAGGACCTGACGTGTGTGGCTTGCCAACCTGGCTAAAACTAGTCGCGGTTGGAGGCGCGCTTGCGCTGGCGACGCTTGCGACGACGCTCGGCCTCACGCAACTTGCGCTTCATCTTCACGCTGGGCTTTTCGTAGTGACGCCGGCGTTTGATCTCACGCAGCACCCCTTCGCTGGCCATCAGCCGGCGAAGCTTGCGAATCGCACGCTCGACACCGCGCTCATCGACGCGAACCTCGAGCGGGCGACCCAAAACCGGACGATGTTCATTGACCGGTGGAGCAGCCTGCTCGTTGCTCTGAGAATTGATTTCGGAGAATTCTTCCTCTGTGCGACCCATAGTGAAGGTCGCAAGGTATAGGGGTTGTCGGGCTACCGGGTCAAGCGGGTCCCGCGGATTTCTCAGCTGCGAGCTCACAGCGCTCAAAAATCGCCGCAGAGACTGCCTGGTGGTCCGTTGACGCGCTCAAGCCACGGGCAAAGCTCGGCCATATGTTGCCGACCACCCGCCCCCTGGTGGGAAGTTAGCGTCCGCACACAGGCGATAGATCTCCAAACCTCTTGTCCAAGCGCGTTGGGGAAGCGCCCGGCTAACTAAACTCGTGCGGCGAATAGATTTTGCGCCCGCCGTCGATCGAGATTTCCTGGCCGGTAATAAAGTTGCTGCGCGCCAAGAACAGCACGGCTTCGGCGACATCCTGGGGGGTGCCGACGCGCTCCAGCGGAATCGCCTTGACGATCCGCTCGCGGGCCTTGGAGCCCGGACCAAACTTGTCTCCTGTCGGCCACAACACCGTCCCCGGCGAAATCCCGTTGACCCGGACGTCGGGTGCGAGCTCACTGGCCAGCGCTCGCGTCGCCATCCACAGGCCGGCCTTGGCCGTGCAGTGGTCGAGATAGTTGTTCCACGGGAAAAACGCTGCCAGGTCGAGAATGTTGACCACAGACCCGCGGGTGCGCCGCAGCGTGGGGGCCAACCCGCGAACGAGGGATATCGGGGCCACGAGGTTGACTTCTAAAACCCGGCGGAGATCTTCGTCGGAGCGGGTTTCAAACCCGCCGTACTCGAAACTGGCGGCACTGTTGACAAGCAGGTCGAGACGCCCGCCCGCGGGTCCGGACGCGTCACTCACGGCCGCTACCAACTCGTTGCGCGCCACCTCCTCGGCCAACTGCGCCGGGACGATCCCGAGACAGGCGCTGCCGAGTTCGCCGGCGAGCTGCTCAGCCGGCTCCACAGACCGGTTGTAATGCACCCAAACGCGATATCCGGCGTGGACGAGGGCTTCGACAATCGCCTTGCCGACACGGATCGCACCGCCGGTGACGAGGGCAACAGGCGTGGTCTCAGGTGCTGACATCGGCGGGAGTGTACCGAGGTCATCGTTGCTTTGCCCAACACTTCACACGCAAGGTCACCGGTCGCGGCCCGATGCGGTGAACCGAAGCGGGTCGGCTTGACGGAAACTGCGGTGCGGCGGACAGTTGTCCCATGTCCTCCGCGTCCGCCTATCTCACCCTCGGGCAGATGACCGCCGGCAGCGGATGTACACCGCGGACCATCCGACACTACGAGCGCCTCGGCCTGCTGACCGCACGTCGCAGCAGTGGCGGCCACCGCCTGTTTGCCCCCGCCGAACTCGAACGCCTGCAGCTGATTGTCCGCATGCGTGAGGCCGGGTTTTCGCTCGAGGAAATCGGCGAGTTGTTTACCCGCCAAACCCACACCTCCGACCCGGCAGCCTGTGGCGCGCTCGGTACCCTGCTCGCCGAGCACATTGCCCGGCTCCAGGCCAAACTCGACATTCTTCGCGACCTCGCCAGCGACCTCGACCGCACGCGCACGTGGCTATCGACCTGTGAGACCTGTACCGATGTCCACCGTCCCGACAGCTGTGCACAGTGTGAGCGGGTGCCTGCGGCTGCTGCCCGTCCCCGCGGCCTGCGGCTGTTGTTTGCACCCGGGCCCGCGACCGACGATCCGCAAACTACGTGAATCTACATGCACCTGAGCTGCGCACCACAAATTACGTGAATCTACATGCAACCATCCCGACCTGACCCGTCCGCCGTCGCCCACGCGATCACCACCCTGCTGCAGGCCTGTAACCTCGACCTCGACCACAAGGACTTCTCCCGCACACCCGAGCGCGTGGCCAAAACCTGGGTCGAGGAGTTTTTGTCGGGGTTTGCCATGGATCCGGCGACGATCCTGGGTGACCCGGTGATGGGCGAAGGCACGACCGAGCTGGTGGTGGTCCGCGACCTCCCCTACCACGGGCTTTGTCCGCACCATCTGTTGCCCTACACCGGGCGGGCGACACTGGCCTATCTCCCCGCCGACAAACTCGCGGGGTTTGGCCGCCTAGGTGACCTCCTGGCCTGCTACACCCGCCGCCTCACCCTGCAAGAACGGGCCTGCAACGATATTGTCGATGCCCTCATGACCCACCTAAGTGCCCGCGGTGCTGGCTGTGTCATGCATGGCCACCACACCTGCCTGAGCATTCCCGGCAACAAACACGGGACCTCGGTGACGACCTCTTCGTTTCGCGGCGAACTGCGCGGGCGCCCGGAGCTGCAGGCGACCTTGATGTAAGTACAACGTATGCCCCGCGACCGCGTTCACCTCTACCTCCTGCGCCACGGCGAGCCCGTTCGCACGAACTGTCTTTACGGACACCTCGACCTCGAGCTCTCACCCCGGGGTCAGGCCCAAGCCCAGGCCCAGGCCCGGGCCATGGCGGCTATCCCCCTCGCCGCAGCTGCCAGCTCCGACCTCGTGCGTGCCAGGGTCGGGCTCGACAAATTGCTGGCAGCCCAGGCCAGCACGCCCCCTGCCCAGGTGACCGAGCAACTGCGGGAAATGTGTATGGGTAGGGGAGAGGGCCTTGCCTACGGCGAGGCGCGGACCCACTTTCCCATGCTCCACGGGCGTGGCTATGGCGACCTACTCGACGTCCGCCTGCCGGAGGGCGAATCGATGCGCGATGTCTACGAGCGCGTGCTGCCGTGGCTGCAAGCCTTTGTCGCCGAGCGCTACACCGGCGGCGAGCAAAGCCTCGCCCTGGTGGCCCATAACGCGGTCAACCGGCTTATCCTCGCCCACTGCACCACCGGCAAACCCGACTGCTACGGCCGCTTTGACCAGGGCTACGGGTGCATCAACCGCATCGACCTCGACATGCGCGACCCGGCACGGGCCCTGGACCGGGCAACAATTGTCTATACAAATTTAACCCGGTCGCTCCCACAACTCGACCCCTGAGGCCGCCGGTTCTCAAAGCTGGCCCGGGTACCGCAACTACATCTCCTGCTCACGCCCGCGGTAACGCTTGAGCAGCAACTTGCCGACAAACGTGACCACCGCAAACAGCACCAGCCCGAGCAGGGTCGAGGCCAGGATCGCGGCAAACAACAGATCGGTTTTGAGCTGTCCCGACGTTTGGATCACCACATAACCCAGGCCCAGGCTCTCGCTGCCGTAGCCGGCAAAAAACTCACCGACGATCGCTCCGATCACCGAAAGCCCACTCGAGATCCGCGCTCCGGTGACGAAATACGGGATCGACCCAGGCAGTCGTAATTTGCGCAGCACCTGCATCCTGGTGGCATTTTGCAGGGCAAACAACTCGACAAACTGGGGGTCGACGCGGGTCAGCCCGGTGGTGCCATTGGTGATCACCGGAAACAGGCTGATCATCACCGACACCACCACCACGCTGGCAAACCCGGGGCCAAACCAAATGACGATGAGCGGGGCGAGGGCAACCACCGGGACTGTCTGCAAGAAGATCGCGTAGGGGTAAAAACTGCGGGCGATCAGCCGCGACTGGGAAAATGCAATTGCAACTAAGCTGCCGAGTACCAGGCTGGTGAGTAGCCCGGTGAGCGCCCCGGCGGCGGTCCACATGGTTGCGGTTGCCAACAGTTCGGCCTTGTCGACGGCCGCCGAAAACACCGCGAGGGGGCCGGGTACGAGATACAGCGGAAGTTCAAGCGCCGTGCACAAAAGCTGCCACAAACCGATGAACGCGATGAACACGAGCACCGGGGCGAGCGCTTCGAGCCGGCTTTCACGCTCCACAGTGCCCGCCTCCTTCTAAGTGCCCACACCTCCGCAAAAACATGCCTGTACATTTATCTTTCGACCAAGTGATGACCTTCGGGACACTCCGGAAGTTCATGACACCTGTGGCGCTCGCGCGCAGGCAACCTGCCGGTGGCACTCGTTCGGCAGCAACCAGGCAATTCACGGAGCCTGCCACACTGGCCCGAAGCGTGCGGCTGACTGTGGCGACCACCCGCAAAACATGCCTACACACCGAGTTTACGGCTCGCGTTGTTTCGAGATACCCGGGCAGTTCATGGTGCCTGCTCCCAGCAGGCTCGCAGTGCACACCCCTTGGCAAAAACATGCCTGTACATTGACGTTCCGGCCAACGGCGGTCGTTTGCGGCACCCCGGCAGTTCACGAAGCCTGCTCCCCACTTTGCTGGAGGGCTCGGCTGACCTCGGCGACCACCCGCAAAAATGCCGGGTCGGTCAGCATGTCGCGCGAGCGTTGGCCGGGCAACTCAATCGCAATGTCGGCCACCACGCGGCCGGGACGCGGACTGAGAACGACCACGCGTTGGGCCAAAAACACCGCCTCAAACACATTGTGGGTCACCGCGAGCACCGTGAACCCAGCGTCTTGCCACAGCCGCAACAGGTCGAGATGGAGCCGCTGACGGGTGAGCTCGTCGAGGGCGGCAAACGGCTCGTCGAGCAGCAACAACTCGGGTTCGGTGACCAGCGCCCGGGCGATCGATGCTCGCATCCGCATACCGCCGGAGAGTTGGTCGGGATAGGCATGGGCAAACTCGGTGAGGCCGACACGCCCGAGGGCACGCTCGACCGCGGGTCGACGTTGGGCGGCGGCCTGGCCACGCAACTCGAGCATCAGCGCTGCGTTTTCGGCGACGGTGCGCCACGGCAACAGCGTGGCATCTTGAAACACAAACGCCTCGCGCAGGTGATGTTGGCGGGCGGCCTCAGGCTCGGTCCCGGCGACCTCGAGCACACCCGAAGATGTGGGCACCAACCCAGCCACGGCCCGTAAAAATGTCGACTTGCCGCACCCCGAAGGACCGGCGATACACACAAACGAACCGCGTTCGACCACGAGGTCAAGTCCGGTCAACGCATCGGTGGTGCCAAACCGGACACCGACATCGTCTGCGCGAATGACGGGCGGCATCCCGCGGACCATACCACCATCGCGCGCATGCGGTTGACCACCGGACTGTCTCGCGTTTGAAGGTACCAGGGCCGACAACACGCAACACAGCACCGGCGACAATGCCCCGATGGCTGCCGAGTTTTGTATGTTACCGTGAGGACGCGCGTGTTGGCTGCGGCTCACTACCGTCTACACCCCGGGGCACTCGCTGTTTGCGGGGTCCTGCTCACGTGTGCCAGCAGCTGTTCAGACGACACCTTCACGGGGAAGGCCCCGGAGGCCCTCGAACCCCTGCGACCGCCGCGACAGTCGTGGAAACATGAGGGGTCCGACGAGCGCCGCGAGCCCGTCTCGCCCTACCCGTCGGCCCGCGGTTGTCCCGACACACTCCCCCCGGCCGGTGATCGCGAAGTTGACCGTATTATCGAATCCGGTTGCGAAGTCCGCGTGCCAGTGGGCTATCACATCGAGAAGGGAAGCCTGACCCTTGAGCCAGGTAGCAAATTAATCTTCGACGAAGGCGCGGCCCTCACCGTCGGATTTACCGACACCGCTCGCCTGCGGGTGCGCGGCTCCGCCGAAAAGCCGGTACAGATGCAGTCGGCTGCGGGCAAGCCCTACGAGGGCATTCGCCTGATGAAACACGCCGACAACTCGCAGATTTCATATCTCGAACTCACCGGCGCGGGGACCCGCCAACACGGGGCTATCCACTGCGAAGCTGAGGGCGTCAGCATCGATCACGCCACGATTAAAGACCCCGCGAGTGTGGCTGTCCACATTACCGGCGAGGGCAATCTCGATGTGTTCTCGGGCAACCGTATCGAGGTCGCCGAGGGTGTTCGCCCCGGGCGACCGGTGGTCCTGCTTCCGCCAGTTGCCCTGCACGCGTTCGATGCGAGCAACAGTTTCCCCACCCAATCGGTCGTGCACGTGCTCCCGGGTATCGTGCGTACCTCCGGTACTTGGCCGCGCCTAACCGTCCCGCTGATCATCGGTGGTGTCATCGAAGTTGCAGGTACAAAAGAAATGGCCGCGCGCGTCGAAATTGCCGGCGGCAACGTGCTGCGATTTCAGGGCGAGGCCAACATCAATGTCGGCTACTTCGACCCGGGTGAGCTGGTGCTCGACGGCCGCAAGGACGCGCCAATCACCCTGACGGCCGCCGACAGCCAGGAACCCGGGGCCTGGAAGGGAATTAAATTGTATAAACATGCTTCGGCGACCTTTCGCCACGCCCGGTTTGAGTACGGCGGTGCCGAGCTCGACCGCGGGGTGATCTATGCGACGAGCCAGGCCGAGCTCACCCTGGAGGACTGCGAGTTCCACCACAATGCGGTGGGCTTGGTATTGTTTCGCGACGGCGTGCAACTTGCGAGCATCCGCCGCAACCATTTTGCCACGACCCCACGGATCGCCCGGCTCTCGCCCACAACCCTCGGGGCTTTCCACGGGTCCAATCGCATCGACAAACTCCCCGATGGCACGCTCCCGCGGATCTTGACCGAGCGCGGGGCGATTGCCCAGGACACCAGCTGGGCAGCCCTAGGCGCAACCATTGAGCTTCGCGGCCCCATCACAGTCGATGACGGAGCCACACTCACCCTGGCCCCGGGGACACAATTTGAGGTCGCCGACGGGTTTGCCCTCGATGTCGGCGAACGGGCCTCGGCGGGCCTGCGCATGGTCGGCAGCGAACAACAGCCGATCCGACTCGCCGGCAGTGACCGCAACCGCAGCACCTGGGATGCGATCGTGCTGCACGGCAATGCCAGGGATGTCGAGGTGGCGCATGTCGAACTTTATGGCGCCGGCGGCGAGGCGGCGATTGAGGTGAAAAAGGGTGCCACCGCCAAGGTCGAACATTTGAGTTGTAGCCGCTGCTACGCCCCGGTGCTGACGTGGGAATGTGGCGCAAAGATCAGCTCGAGTGAGCTCCAAGCCGTCGACGGTACGCCCGGTACCCGCGCCCCGCCCGAGGGGTGCACCGAGGCGAAGCCACAGCCACCGCAATAGCGAGCCCACGGCAAAAACATGCACACGCAAACTCTCTCGTTCCGTCGGGTGTCGCAGATGGCTCAGCAAAGCTCCTCGGCGGCTGTGCAACAAAGTTGTTGGCCAGCCTTGACTCCACGAGCAGTTGAACCGTCAAGAACAGCCTGACGCGGTCTTTATTGCGGATGCAACTAAAATGTCGCCGGCCCGGCGGGTGGTCGTGGGACCAGTCCGCGGGCAGCTAGGCGGGCGATCACCTCGTTGGCACAACCCCACGACAGCGTCACTCCGGCGCCCCCGTGGCCGTAGTTATGGATAACCACGCGACCCCCAACGGTCTCTTCGCTGAGGCACACCTCGGCCCGGCACGGTCGCAGCCCCGAACGCACGTCGAGCACCTCGGCGTCGCGCAGGCGCGGCTCGAGCACCCGGCAGCGTGCGAGGATCGAAGCTGTTGTATCTGCACACACTACAGGGTGTTCATGCCCGGGTAAGGCGGTCCCGCCCAAAATACAGTCGTCTCGCCGCGGGACGATATAGGTGAGCCCGGCGGGATGCTCCTCGTCGACAAGCACCCGCTGCAATCCCGGATTGCGGACGCGGATAACCTGCCCCATCACCGGATAGGTCGCAGGATCGGCGTTGAGCAGCCGGCCACCGAGTCCGCTGCAGTCGACAATGATCTGTAGGTCATGTCTCGAAAGACCGGTTCGTTCGAATTGCTGGCCCCGCCCCTGAATGCCTTCCCACCGGGTTTCACAGCCTGTCAGTTCTGCGACATCACGTCGCATCTTCGGCACCCGAGTGAGCTGCGAAACGGTGCGTGTCTCGAGCCGACCACCCATGTCTTGCACGCGCCCAACGAGCCACCGCAGGTACCGCGGCATGTCGATGACGAAGGTCTGGTAGCGGTACCCGGTTACATAGCTAGTTGGCAATTGGGAGGGGGAAAGCTGGCCAAATCCGGGGATCGCCGTGGCCCACTCGGGCTCGAGTCGGATCAGCGCCGACTCTCGATTTTGCCCATAGAGCTCGAAAACCTGCCGGCGCAAAACACCTGTCTCGGGGAGATCTGCGAGGTCATCAAACGTGTGGTAGCTCTCTTTTGACCAGGGGATAACTCGCTCTCGCGGCAACGCGAGATAGGGGAACCACACCGCGGCCGCAACCGCGGATGTTGTTTGTAGTGTCGGCAGTTGCCCCCACACTTCAACCGAAAACCCACATGCGAGCAGGCGCTCGGCCACGGTCAACCCGCTCACGCCACAGCCGATCACAAGCGCGTGTGGTGGTTTAGGTAGATACATCGTTATACGTCGGTCCCTTGAGCTGGGCGAAAGTGCAGGCGCGCTTGCTGAGCTCTCGCGGCCGGGGTGTGGTTACCACAACCGGTTCGCCACGGTCATCGCGTGTAACAGCACCGACCGCAAAGGTTGATCAAAGCATCTACAAACGAATGGGGCTTGGGGACCCCATGGTTCGTTGTAGCAGCAGCTCTAGGAATCCCAGTTTCGACTTGTCTCGCGCGAGTGTGCCCCCTAGTGTGGGGCCACAACGCTTTCCGGGCAGGTTTTCATGGAATTGGTGCATGTACATAAACTTTCGCTGTCGCTGCTCATTGCCGCCTCGGTCGCAACCCTCGCATCACCGGCCCACGCAGGTGATCCCGGAGAAGAACTCGAACCTTCCGACTACTACCGGGCCGACCCGATTCCGGTACCCGGCGAGTTTTTGCAGGAAACCGGTGACGACGAGCCACTCGCCGCAAGCACCAACGTCATGTTCATCAACTTCGACGGCGCCAACCTGTCCTACGGCAGCGACGACTCGGCGGCCAACCGCACGCAAATTCAGCAACTCGCCGGCAACTTCTCGGCCTACGGCAACGGGGCCAAACGGGCAGCCACGCTACAAGCTGTCAAACAGGACTGGTCGCCGTTCAACGTGGTGATCACCGAGTCGCGCCCGAACTCCGGCAACTACACCATGTGTATGACGGGGCCGACCAACCCGTTTGGCGGCGGTGTTTTGGGGATCGCGCCGCTCGACTGCAACGACCAGCAGGACCGCAACGTTGTATTTGCATTTCACAGCGCCAACGACCAATTCCCAGCCTCGACCCAAGCCACCACGATCAGCCAGGAAATCGCCCACGCCTACGGTCTAGAGCACGTCAACGAAGAGGGGGACATTATGAACCCCTACAACGCCGGCGGCGACCCGAGCTTTTTGGACCAGTGCATCCCAATCGTGCCCAACAACGGCCAGATCTACTGCACCCAGCAACACATCGCCGAGTGTGGTGGCAATGGCTCCACCCAAAACTCGTACCAAGAGCTGATGACGTTGTTTGGTCCGTCGGCTCCCGACAACAGCCCGCCGACCGTCAGTATTACCTCGCCCTCCGACGGGGCGATGTACTCGCCGGGTGCGACCTTTGATGTCACAGCCACGGCCAACGACGATGTCAACGTCGCCCGTGTCGAGCTCTTCAACGGCAACGAGATGCTGGCCGACGACACCTCGGCCCCGTACTCGTGGACGCTGCAAAACGTGCCTGCCGGGGTTTACCCGCTGCATGCCGTGGCCTACGACGACGCTGACAACTCGGCGATGAGTGCGGTGGTCACGATTTATGTCGAAGACGGCGACCCGACCACCACCAGCGGCGACCCGACAACCGGCGACCCGACAACCGGTGACCCCACCACGGGCAATCCGACCACGGGCGACCCCACCACCGGTGCAACCGACTCCGGCTCGGATAGTGGAACCACCGGAGAGCCGACCACCGGCGAGCCCCCAGATACCTTTGACAGCCTGACCGAAGGGGCAAGCGCGAGTGCCGGGGGGACCGGCCTGCCCCCCGACTACGGTGGCGAGGAGGCCGACGAGGGCTGTGCCTGCACCACCTCCGACAACTCACGCATGTTGCTGCCAGGTCTATTGCTGATGCTGTTGGTGGTACCCCGCCGCCGTCGGCAGTAACCCGGCACAAACACACAAAAAGCGGACCGGTGAGGGTCCGCTTTTTTGTATCTGCACACGCATCAGGATGGTTGTATCAACATATTTCCTGGACTCGCTCGTACGTCAGTGCGCCGCCGCTGACTCGACACAGCGATAGGCCGCCGGACGCCCCCACTCCCGGGTGTTGACAAACACCGACAGCAACTCGCCGTTGCGACCGATAAAGTAGGTGTCGGGAAGCTTCTCACTGCCGTAGAGCTTGTTGAGCTTTTCCTCGGGGTCCCACAGCACCTGCACACCAGAATCCTGTAACTGCATCCGGTTTAAAAACCCGTGCACGTCGTCGACGCTCTTGTCGACACTGACCGCCAAAACCACAACGTCGTCGCGCTCGGCAAAACGCTCGGCGAGGCGGGCGAGCTGCGGCCACTCGGTGATGCACGGCTCGCACCACGTGGCCCAAAAGTTGAGGACGACAAACTTGCCGCGAAAATCGCTGAGCGAGACGTCGTTGCCCGCAAGGTCTTTGACGGTAAACGCAGGGGCCGGGCCGCTGCGCTCTTGGGGTTGCAACTCGCGGCAACCGGCCCGGTTTTGCACCGAAACGGCGTCGCGCAGCGACAGGCCAAAGGCAAACACCAGCCCCCCACTGACGGCGATAAACAGGATGATCGCGAGCAGTGGCAACAACGGCGACTGCTCGGCATCGGGCCCGGGCAGGACAAACGATCCGGAGTAGCTCGAGCGGACCTTGCCGTCAGCCACCGGGCTTGACCCCCGCCCCCGGATGTTGGGGAGGACTCGGCTTGGGTACCGAGGTCTCGGCACCTTCGAGCAGCTTGGCGAGCACCTGGGATTTTGGTGTACCTGCATCGACCAACGCCTGGGCCTTGGCCTTCTCCTCATCGATCACCGCCTGGAAGGCTTCAAACGGTTGGGCTCCGGATAGGAAGCGGCCATTGATGAAAAATGCCGGGGTCCCGCGGGCACCAAACGTGGTGGCGACAACCTCGTCTTCGCGGATCATCTTGGCGATCTCGGGATCTTCGAAGTCGGCCTTGAACTTGGCCATGTCGAGCCCGAGCTGCTGGGCGAGCTCCTCAAACTTGGCCATGCTCAACAGCTTGCGGTTTTGAAACAGCAGGTCGTGCATCTCCCAAAACTTGCCTTGGCGGTGGGCCGCAAGTGCTGCCTGGGCCGCGGGCCGGGCCTGGGGGTGCATCCCCAGCGGGCGCTGGCGAAACACGATGCGGACATCACCCGGGTAGGTTTCTTTGATGCGGTTGAGGGTTGGCAGGACCTTCTCGCAAAACGGGCACTGGAAGTCGGAGTACTCGATGATGGTCACAAGCGCATCGTCGGGGCCAGCCTGCGGGCGGCCGTCGGGCTTGACTGCGTAGACCTTGGACGGATCGGGCGAGCCCGGGCGATTGGCGCGTTTGGACGGCGCGCCACCGATCCCTGCCCCACCGCCGCGGGTGGCCTTGGCGTCTTTCATGAGGGTCTCGTAGACCTTGCCCCGGTCGACCCCAAGGGACTTGGCGTGCTCGATCTCCTGTTCGACGATCGCCTCCCAGTGGGTGATCGGGCGGGCGCCGCTAAACGGCCGGCCGTTGACCAAAAAGTACGGTGTGCCCGAGGCCCCGGCCTTGCCACCGGAGGCGTGGTCGTTGTCGACCCAGTCGGCAACTTCCTTGGAGGCCATGTCCTTTTTGAACTGCTCGACGTCTAGGCCCTGGTCCTTGGCAAACGCCTCGATGCCCTGCACGCTCGACTTGTTGTCAAACAGGTGGTCGTGGAACTCCCAGAACTTGCCCTGTTTGTGGGCGGCATAGGCCGCCTTGCCGGCGGGAATCGCCTTGCTGTGGTTGGGCAGTGGGTACTGCTTAAAGATGACCCGAACATCCGGTGCGTAACTGTCGACGACTTGCTTGACCACGGGCGCCGCCTTGGCGCAGTACGGGCATTGGAAGTCGGAGTATTCGATGATGGTGACGAGTGCATCGTCGGGGCCTAGCTGCGGTTCATCGCCGCGAAGATCGGCTTTGTAGCGCGAATCATCCTCGGCTTTGACCTCGGGGCCACCGGTAAAAAACGATCGTACCCGCTCGCCGATGTGGTAGCGGGCATCGAGCTCACGGCCGGCAAAAAAGCCGATCGCAAGTGTGGCTAAAAACCCGACAACACCCGTTAGGGATGCCGAACCGCCCTTTTTTTCATCGGGGTTCGACGGTTTGTCAGGGGAAGATTCGGACTGCGGCTTATCGCTTGGGTCGGTCATCGCGTTGTCGGGGTTTTAGGTTTGGTTGTAGTTACAAGCGAACTGGAAAACGGGCGGGGCCCCTGCTGGAAGCCCCACCCTGGTTTGGCTAGTTAGCCTTTTTGTCGCCGGCGGCCTTCTTGGCGGCGGCTTGCTTTTTGAGGGTGGCCTCAAACCCGCCGTTGAGCTCCTCTTCGAGGACCTTCTTGAAGGTCGGAAGCGGCTGGGCACCGCTCATCAGGCGGCCGTTGATGAGGAAGCCGGGGGCTCCGCGGACGTTCATCTTTTGGCAGGCCGCCATGTCGTCTTTGACGCGCTGGGCGGTGGCCGGGTCGTTGAAGTCCTTCTCCCACTTGGCGACATCGAGGCCGACCTTCTCGGCGATGGCCTTGAGTTGCTCGGGCGAGCGCTGGCTCTTGTCGGCGAACAACAGGTCGTGCATGGCCCAGAACTTGTCGACGCCCTGGTTTTGCGCAGCGATCGCGGCACGGTGGGCCGGCTCGGCGTTTTTGTGCATCGGCAACGGATAGTTGCGGAAGTAGAACGCGACCTTGTCGCCGTACTCCTTCATGACCTGGGTCATGGTGTCTGCCCCGCGCTTGCAAAACGGGCAGTCGAAGTCGGAGCACTCGACGATCGTGATCTTGGGCGACTTGAGGTTGCCCTTACCGGCCAGGCCGGCAGTCGACACGTCGCGGCGCTGGTGATCGGCGGGCGGCGGCGGCGGGGGAACCTTGAGCTCGGTCTCCCAACCCTTGCGCATCTCGTCGTAGAGCTTGTCCTTGGCCACGCCCTTTTCAGCCAGGAACTTCTCGGCCTTGGCCTTCTCTTCTTTGATGAGGGCGTCGAAGCTCTCAAACGGACGGGCGCCGGAGATGAAGCGGCCGTTGACGAAGAAGGCTGGGGTCCCGCGGGCACCGAACTTGCCGGAGGTCGCCATGTCCTCGTCGACCATCTTGGCGATCGCCGGGTCGGCGTAGTCCTTTTTGAACTTGGCGACATCGAGGCCGAGCTCGCCGGCCCAGGTCTCGTAGTTTTGCGGGTTGAGCGCTTTTTGGTTGGCGAACAGCTTGTCGTGCATCTCCCAGAACTTGCCCTGGCGGTGGGCGGCCAACGCTGCCTGGGCGGCGGGTTTGGCCTGGGGGTGCATCGGCAGCGGCAGCTGGCGGAAGACAATCCGGACGTCGTCGGGATAGGTCTCCTTGATCTGCTTCATGGTCGGGTTGACGCGGTTGCAGAACGGGCATTGGAAGTCGCTGAACTCGACGATCGTGACCAGGGCATCGGCCTTGCCCCACGCCGGACGGTCGTCGACCGGCACCGCGTAGTTGGCCTTGGGGTCAGGTTGCCCGGGACGCTTGCGCTCGGGCCGGGGCGGCGGGGTGCGCTTGTCCTTGGCCGCCTTCATGATGCGGGCGTAGATCTCGGAGCGCTTGGCACCGGCTTTGATCAGCTCCTCGGCATGCTTTTTCTCGTCGTCGACCAACTTCTTGAGGCCGTCGATCGAACGCGGGGCGCCGCGCTGCCACTTGCCGTTGAGGAAGAAGCTCGGGGTCCCGCGGACGCCGAACTGCTGTCCCTGTTTCATGTCGGCTTCGACCTGGGCCTTGAACTCACCCGAGTCGAGGGCCTTTTTGAATGCACCTACATCAATCCCGACCTGCTCGGCGTAGCCCTCGAGCGCGGCCCGGTCCATCTTGCGTTGGTTGGCAAACAAAAGGTCGTGGTATTCCCAAAACTTGCCCTGGGCACCGGCGGCCAACGAGGCTTGCGAACCCGGGTTGGCGTCTTTGTGCATGGGCAGCGGGAAGTGCTTGAAGACCACGCGGACGTCGTCTTTGTAGGCCGGGTCGGCGAGCAGCTCTTCGAGGTTTTTGGTGAACTTCGAGCAGTAGGGGCACTGGAAGTCGCTGAACTCAACGATGGTGACGAGCGGCTCGGCGGCACCCTTGAAGTAGTCCTTGTCCGAGTAGGTCACGCGGAAGCGTTCGCCCTGGACCTTGGCGTTGAGGCTTTCATCGACCTGGTCCATGGTGACGACCGAGCCGGGAGCAGCTGCCTCGCCTTCCTTGTTGGCTTCGGCCTTTTGTTCTTTTTGCGCCCCACGCCGACCGGTGCACCCGGTGGTGGTGAGGGACGATGCGGTCAGGCCGAGGGCCGCAACCAGGACGACTGGAATCGAGATGCGTTTCATGTTGCTTTCGTTTCTTTTTGCTCCGCATGGGCCACGGTCGGCGCGGCGGGGCTAAGGTACTGGGTTTGTGCGCGCCACACCACAAATCGCGGGGGCTTTGCGCGGGTTGTCAACGAGAAAAAACTCAGGCGTCAGTAGGCCGATGCGTTGGGAAACTGGGATTCGGGGACCGCCTCGGCGAGGGATTGCTCGAGCAGTTGTGCCCGCGGGGTGCCGGCTTGCTCGCGTTCACGTGCATGTGAAAGCTCCTCGTCGATCTTGGCCACCATGTTCTCCAACGGCTGATAGCCGCTGATATACCGCCCGTTGAGGAAAAACCCGGGGGTCCCATCGACTCCCAAGCGCCGCCCGAGGCGAACATCCTCACGCACGACTTCCATCACTTCCTCGGCGTCGAGGTCGTTGAGGAAACGCTGACGGTCCATGCCCAGGTCGTCGGCGATCTCGACAAATGTCGAGCGCCCGACTTGCCCGGGTTTGGCCGCCATCAGCCGCTCGTAAAACGGCCAGAACTTACCCTGTCGATGCGCAGCTACCGCGGCACGGGCCAGGCCCTCCGCCGCTTGGTGTATGACCAAGGGATAGTGACGCACCGCGATCCGAAGATCGTTGGGATAGCGCTTTTGCAGCTCGGCAAACGACTCCTTGTGCACCCTCTTACAGTAGGGGCACTCCATGTCGATAAACGCCACCAACAAAAGTGGGGCGTCGGCGGGGCCTGTGGTCGGCGCATCGCCTGCGAGCACGCGGTAGCGGGTGTTTTTGTCGGGTGGTTGCAGCTGCGGCTTTTGTTCGTCGGCCGGCTTTTTTGCCGTCAACTGTTCGTAGGCGGCAAGGGCCTCGGGCGGCAGGGCGATTTGCTCACGCACACCATCTTTGATGATGTTTGCGTAGAGCTCCTCGCGCGGGGTCCCGGCATCGAGCAATTTTTGTGCATGTGCAATTTCCTGGTCGATGAGCCCGTGCCACACGGGCTCGTCACGGTGGCCGACGACCGGACGGCCGTTGACAAACGCGACCGGGCCAAACTTGACCCCGAGCTCCAGGCCCTCACGCCGGTCACGCATGCGCGCGGCCGTGTGAACACCGGTGTCGAGCTCGTCGACAAACTTCGCAACATCGAGGCCGAGCTCTTTCGCGTAGGCCTCTAAGGACTTGCGATCGAACTTGCCTCCGGCCGTCATCAACCGCCGGTGCATCGGCCAAAACTTGCCCTGTGCACCCGCGGCAAATGCCGCCTCGACAGCCTGCTCCTCCGAGGCCATCCCCGGAATTGTCAGGCTGCGAAACACGACTTGTACGCGGTCGCCATAGTCCTCGAGCACATGCTCCAAGACCTGCCAAGTGCGCGCACACGGCGGGCAGGCATAGCCACCAAACACGACGACCGTCACCAGTGGCTGGGCGCCACCCAAGGTGTGATCGCCGGGTTGCAGGCCGACGGCGAACCTGCGTTCGTCGTCAAAGGTCGCCTGCTTGTCGACGTGGCCGTGACTGTGGTCGTGGCTGTCGTTGCGGTTGTTACACGCCCCGCTGATGCCCACACACAGTGCGAGCCACAGGGCAGCAGTTTGTCTTCTCATCCAGGATTTCGCCTCGTTACGTTCTTCCGAACACACACTTCATGCCGATGAAACATCGGCCCGTTCGATGCCACGGGAGTCCCCGTGCAAACACCTGCGGGCAGGCAGCACATACCGCCCACCCGACTACACGTGAAGTTTGTCGCGAGGAGGAGGTACGGGCGGGCGGACCTGCCGACTGTCGGGCTCACTGTCCCCATCGGCACGCATCCGGGCCCGCGCCTGGGCGAGTAAAAACAAATCTGCGCTGGCCCGCGGCGTAACAGCGGGCGGGACCAACGAAAGTCGTGGCGAGGGCGGCGGGAGATTGCCGGGCAGTGCGCGGCATCCCCCCTCGGCCAGCGAGCAGGTCTCGGCGTCGAACAACCGCTCGAGCAACAGCGAGCAGGTCGAACGCGACATCACCAACAGCGATGGGTCGGCCAGCACACTGGCCAACAACTCACCCCCACAAAACACCGCGGCCTCGGGATCTTCTTCGCCACCACAGATCCGATCGCCCCCGAGCACCATCTCGATCAGGGCAGCCCGGTGGTCGACGATCTCGGCCGGGGCCTGAACTTGCTCAAGGCTGACGGGGCGCAACGTTCCAGCGACGCTGAGTGCTATCCACAGGGTAAGCATCAGCGCGATCCGCAAGGAGTTCTTGAGTGCGCAAGTCACGTGGGCGAGCCGAGGCTATGACGACTAGGGGCAACTGCGCAACCTCGATCCTATTCCACAAACGATCATGTTCTTGAGGAGCCGCCAGCGCCCGTTGCTCGAGCCACCCCTGACCGACCATATCAGCACCACCCAACCGCTGTTTTCGCAGGCAATTTTGTGTGCGCCGACCCGGCAAAAAAAGATCGTTTGAGCCCTTGACTCATCCGCGCAGACCGGTAGAGTACGCCTCCCGAACGCGGGAGTAGCTCAGTTGGTAGAGCGCAACCTTGCCAAGGTTGAAGTCGCGAGTTCGAACCTCGTCTCCCGCTTTCAAAACCCTGCCCAGCCGGCAGGGTTTTTTGTTTTCGAAGCCTTGCAACTACGGGGTCAACAAAACAGATGTTCGGCCGATTAAGCCAATCCAGCTGCCCGTATTTTGTAGTTTAGGCGGCACCGTCAAACAGTCCGGCCTGCTCCCCGTAACGCGCGAGATACTCACGAATCCTGCGCTTGCGCGAGGTGCTCGCACTGCTCATAAACCGCACCGTGCCAAACACTGGGCGTCGCGGTCCCCACGGCCGGTCGTAGCGACCTAGCACCCAGGCGATACCGGCATAGGAATTGGGGTCGCGGCCATCGAGGGCCCAGCGATTGTTGAGTTCGATCATTGTCTCGAGTGCGGTGACCGGGTCGGGGCTCCACTCGAGGATCTTCTTCCCCCACAACATCCGCAGGGCATTGTGAATGATCCCCTCGGTCACCAGCTGACGCTGGGCCGCATTCCACACCGGATCGTGGGTTTGGGCCTGTTCAAATTGTTTGTGTGTGTACACATGTGTCCGGGGATCTGCGGCATGGGCTGTGAGCGTTGTACGCGCCCACTCGGGAAGTTGCTCAAAACGCTCGGCAGCCACACCAAAGTGCGCTGCATTAAACGCCAGCTCGCGCCACACCAAAACCTGGTCGAGGACGGCCTCGGCTCCCGTGCTCAACCCCCAAAACCCTTCGCGCTGGCCACGGGGCGCCCCCACGCGCTGCGGATCAAACTCCTCACGGGTGAGGATCTCGCGGACCAAACGATGGGCCGAAACATGGCCAAAGTGGAGGTAGGGCGACAGCCCTGACGTCGCGTCCCGGTCGGGGTGATTTCGGTCTTCGGCGTAGCCCTGCAGCCGCGCAGTCACAAACCGAGTCAGTAACTCGCCACCGGCACTCGCTCCTCCCCGCAACTCAACGGGCACAACATCGTGGTCGATCGGCAGGCTCTCGAGCAGTTTTTCACGCCCACTTGTCAGCTCTTTTTGAGTGGCGGCCGGCCACTTCTCGAGCACCACCGCTGGGATCGTCGCGCGCCCATGTGCAGCTTTTGGGCGGGCGTTTGGCTGAACGAGCAAAGCGTCGACAATGCTGCGTTGGACGTGCCTGCGAAACGATGCGGCGGTCTTGAAAACACGCGGGGCAGCGGCCATCGGCAGCAGCCCATTGCTATCGACTTTGATCAGCGAAACCGGCACCCGCGAGGCCGCGGCCCGTTGCATCCGCGGGATAAACCCACACGGGAAGTCGTCGGTCACCACCGCACAGGCGTGCTCGGCCAAGGCCGCCAGCAAGCCCGTGCCCGGCACATCGGCACGCTCGACAAACGGGTAATAACGCAGGCCGTAGCGCTTGCAGTCGGCCGCGTTGTCGACCATGCCGTCGAGCACAAACGCGTGTAAGCGGTCGCTTGCCCACCGGTAGCCGTGCCGCAACGGCTCAAACACCAACACCGGCCGCTGCAGCAGGCGGCCCAACTCCAGCGCGTAGTCGAGGGCAAAGTTGTCGTGGATCCGCCGGTTAGCCACCATCCAGTACAGGACGTAGCGACCACTTTTCTCAACGGGACCGTCGTTGAGCGTGGCGATCCGGGTCGACGGGACACGACTAGAGGCAGGCATGGGCGACGACGTAGCGCGGATCCTCGCAATCGCAACTACGCCCGTTCACAACCGCCGCTAAACCGCCAACTTCGCCTCGCAACGCCAACATTGATGTCTATCGTCGCCTGCCGCCCGGCACACTTGCAGTCCGCTCGACTCCTGCGTTCAGCGATCAGGATCTGCGCGCGTCGTTTGCCGCAGTCACCACCGGACGGCGGAGGTTGATACGCTCCAAGCCATGCGGACTCGGCTGACGATTTCCTTAACCTGTCTTCTCGGACTCCTTGTCGTTCCACTCTCGGGCTGTGCACAAACAGGTTGCCAGGACAGCTTTCGCTGTTCCTACGCGACCGACTCCGCAACCGATACTGATGCCACAACCGATGCGACCGACAGCGACACCAGCGACACCACCGACACCGGACCCGAGCAACCGATGCCGAGCCAGGGATTTTGGGGATACACGCGAACCTACGACGACACCGAGGGCACGACCATGCCGATCTCCCGCCTGATCTGTGCCGCGACCGAAGCGCAACTCGCCGATCCACTCAACCCTCCACCGCCCGAAGACATGATCTGCGTGACCTCGGCAGAGGACGGCTCCTACGGCTTGGAGGTACCCGACGGCACCTATGCCCTATGCGCCGTCACCTGCGACAGCTGCTTTTTTGCGATCACAGCGGGGGTCGTTGTGGAGCGCAGTTGGGAAGCAGGACCCGGCGGCGGCATCTTTGAGCCAACCTGTCCCAACCCCTAGCGCTGCACCACAACGAGCCTGAAGCACCGAACGTCCGACGTTACGACAAACCGCCGAGCTTGCGACGAAACCAGCTTGCGACGAACTGACGTTGCCGACTTGCGACGAACCAAGCTTGCCGACTTTGCGACGAACCAAGCTTGCAACGAACTGAGCTTGGGTTGCGACGAGCCTACTTGGTACTTGCGACGAACCCGGCTTGCGACGAAACCAGCTTGCCGAGTTGCGACGAGCCTACTTGCGACGAACCACCGACGTTGCGACGAACCCAGCTTGCGACGAACCCAGCTTGCAACGAACCGAGCTTGCCGACTTGCAACGAACCAAGACGAAACCAGCTTGCCGAGCTTGCAACGAACCGAGCTTGTCCGGCCCGCGCTCAGCTGGCCTTGCCCGGCGAGGTTGTATTGGCCGCCGGCGAAGTATTGAGCTGTACCTCCTCGAGCTCGTCGAACTCCCGCGAGATTTGCTCGAGCTCCAGGGCGATCGCCCGCATCATCCGTTGTTTTTCGTGGTGCGGCAAAAACGAACTCTTAAACCCGGCCAAAATCACCTGACACAGCTCGTGGAAGTCAAATCCGAGTTGACTATGCAAGATAAATAATTCCTTGCTCATGGTCGTGTCGGTGACCAAGCGATTGTCGGTGTTGACCGTAACCCGGGCGCCTAGGTTGTAGTAAAGCCGCATCGGGTGGTCGCCCATACTCCGCACCGCGCCGGTTTGGACATTGGACGAGGGGCAGCACTCGAGCGGGATCCGGTGGTCGATGACATACCGCAACAGCTCGCCATCCTCGCGCAGGCGACAACCGTGACCGATCCGATGGGCACCACACACGTGCAGGGCCTGGGCGATCGAAGCCGGGCCATAGGCCTCACCGGCGTGGATCGTGACATTGACGTTATTTTCGCGGACCAGGCGAAACGCCTCGCGGTGGTCCTTGGGCGGATAGTCGTATTCGGCACCGGCGAGGTCAAACCCGACCACACCACGGTTTTTGTAGGCAACCACCAACTCGGCCATCCGCAGCGACGACGCGGCCGAGATGTTGCGAATCCCACACAGGATGAGCCGGCTTTCGATGTTGTGGGCAGCCTGGGCATCGTGCAGCCCCTGCAACACGGTCTCGACCACGGTCGTGAGCTTGAGCCCCCGGCGCGTGTGCAGCATTGGCGAGTAGCGGACTTCCATGTAGCGGACGTTTTCCGCGGCTGCGTCGGCAGCGAGCTCGTAGGCCGCCCGATACAGCGCCTTTTCCTCCTGCAACACCAGCAAGGTGACATCAAACGCCTTGAGATACTCGACCAGCGACCCGGTGTTTTCGCCCAGCCGCAGGTGTTTGCGCAGGCCCTCGGTCGAATCCGCCGGCAGTGTCAGGCCCTGCTCCTTGGCCAAATCCAATACCGTTTGTAAACGCAACGACCCGTCGAGATGGACATGTAAGTCGGTTTTGGGCAGGCGGGCGATCAGTTCTTGGGATAGTTGCGTCACGGTATACGAATCCTTTCACGGGCTGTCGGGGGCCCTAGTGAGGCGAGGTTCCAGCCTGTCTCGCCCGGGGTGACCCGAGCCCCGCACGGCTGGTGTTAGCCGATCATCTTACACATTTTCATGGCCCGCGCCCACCCCAATCTTCACGTCACGACCGCGCGGAGATGCAGGTTTGCCGGGACCGGGCTGGAACGCTCCCGTGACAACCCCTCGCCCGTGGCCTGTCGCACGGTCGCTCAAAATAAAATGTATGCGCAATTACCTACCCCGTGCGTGGCAGCGCTCGATACGCTGTATATACAAAACGAGCCGCGGCAGGGCACTCAAGCCGGCGGCGACATGCACACCACATCGTCGCCCGGCGAGCTCGCATACAACCTCGCCACCGCCTGCGAACGTCGCTCCAGGATCGCGCGCTGATTGAGATAGCCCTTGTCGGTGATTTCGCCGGCATCGATCTGCGGCAACTGCTCGACCACCATCGCCCGCGCGATCCGGCGACTGCCCTGGGGGTGGGCTTGGTTGTGCGCCGCCAGGCCCTTCGAGATCGCGGCCAACACCCGTGGGTGCGTCCGCAACTGCGCCAGGGGTGCCTCGGTTGCCAGCAACGCCTGACAGGCCGGGAGGTTGGGCACCACCAACACAGCCAGGGCATCGCGCCCCTCCCCGGCCACGACCACATCCTGGCAAATCGGCGACAGCGCGGCAATCACATCGACCCGCACCGTGCCCACGTGCACCCATGTCCCCGAGGTCAGCTTGAAGTCCTCGGCGACCCGACCATCAAACACCACCCCGCGCTCGGGGCAGTCGGGGTCGGCCAACTGCCCGGCGTCGCCGGTGAGGTAGGCCCCGTGTTCATCAAACATGTGGGCGGTCAGCTCGGGCTCGCCTAGGTAACCCGGCGTCACCCAAGGTGCAGATACACGCATCTCATACTTGCCGCGATGGGGCACCATCGACAACTCGCAACCCGGGGCCGGCAAACCGATCACCCCCGCCCGCGGTATCGGAAAGTGGACACTTGTGACAAGCGGCGCCGTCTCGGTCGAACCCCAGGCGGAGCTCATCATCACGCCGTGCCCCAACACCCGCCTAGCCACCGCATCGAGCCGCTCCCACAGGCTTTGCGGGAGCGCGGCACCGGCATAAAACACCAGGTCGAGCTCGCAAAAAAACGTGCTTGCCAGGTCGTCGTCGGCCTCTAGGTAGGGCAGCAACATGTCAAACCCGCGCGGCACATTGAAGTACATCGTCGGTGTATGTTCACGTAAATTGGCGACGGTCGTCGCCACCAACCCGGGCGCCGGTTTACCCGCGTCGATCACCAGGGTCCCGCCGTGGGCCAGCACCATATTGAAGTTGTGGTTGCCGCCAAACGTGTGATTCCACGGCAGCCAGTCGACCAACAACGGCGGGCGTCGCCGCAAAAACGGCCAGCACTGGGCAATCGCCTGCTGGTTGGCACACAACATCCGCTGGCTGTTCAGCACCCCCTTGGGCGTGCCGGTTGAACCCGAGGTAAACAACACCTTGGCGATGGTGTCGGGGCCGACGGCTGCCGCCGCCCGGGTGACGTCCTCGGTGCCCACGGGCTTTTGCACATGCATTTTTAGCTCGGCAAGCGAAGCGATCATCGGCGGAACCGGCTCGCCGCTCGCCGCCAACGCGTCTGCAATCGCCTGCAATGCCGGGGCAAAGCGCTCGCGGTGCTCGGCAAACACCAGGGCCGGACGGCACAGTTTGGCGATCCCCTTGAGTTTGGTAAACGCCTTCGACATCAGGCTGTAGGCCGGCGACACCGGGACCACCGGGATACCCACGTGCATGGCTGCCAGCATTAAAAGTGCATGTGCAATCGAATTATCCGACAGTACCATCACCGGGCGCGGGCCGAGCTGCAACGGGCCGTCGGCGACCGCAGTGACATCGACCCCCGGCAACCCGGCCAGCAGCTGGGCCAGCTCGTCAACGCGGCGCCGACAGGCGGCGTAGGTCACCGTCTCCCAGCCATCGCTGCCCCGGGCCTTCAAAAACACATGGTCGGGACGCTCGCGCGCCCAGTGTTCAAGATAGTTGCTGATACAATCGGGATAGGGCCCAAGCGGCTCGGGCGAGCGCAACAGCAGCCGGCCGTCGTCATGGCGCGTGACGTCAACACGGGCCGGTAACAGTTGCAAAGACGACGGTTGAACCATGGCTAGACCCTTTTCGCGCCCCTGAGTTTACCCACCGGGGTCGACCATGCCCACCACTTCGCCAACCTCAAAAACACCGGCTCTCGCCCGTCGGCATAACTTCGTTTCGGGCTAGCCCTTGTCCGTCGCACCCTTGATTTGGTGAAACCGCCACACCCGGGCGACGATTTTACCGTTGACGGTTTGCGGGGTGGTCGTCCGCAAAAACACCCGCCCGTCTTTAAACTCGATCTCGTCGCTGCTTTTTTGGCTCGGGTTGGCGTAGAGCTCACGCACGCGGGCCAAAAACCCCTCCGGGTCCTTGAGTTGCTCGAGCACAAACCCCAGGGCATCGTCGTCCTTGCGGCGGTCGAGCACCTCGGGTGGGATTTTCCACATCTCGGCAAACGGCGGATTGAAAGCCACAATCTTGCCGTAGGGATCGACCAACAGGATCCCGTCGTCGGTCACCTTGAGGTCTTCATTGGCCATCGCTACGCTCCTGGTCGGGCGACGGTTGTTGGGCACCGGCGGCTGCCAGCGATGGGGTCGAAGCCTTGCCCCGGCGCTTGAGATATTGCTGATACAAGTAGACTCCGGCCACGCCGTAAACCTCGAGCGCGATGATCATGATCAGCGGGTCGTAGGGACCACGGACCCGGGCGCCGCCAAAGTAGATCGCCGAGACAATCACCATGCCCCACAGGTGGGTTGCGATCATCCCCAGGCCGTCGAGGTTTTTGCGGCGATAGGCCCAAAACATGCCAAACAGGGCCGGGAACGTCAGCAGGTACAGGTGTGCCCGGCCCCAGTACATCGCCTTGTGCCGCCATTTCCCCTGGCCCGAGTCGGGCCACATGGTGTTGTAGGCGGCCAGCAGCATCACGTTGATCACGCTGTACTTGACCTGCTTTAGGTAACCTGTCTCTTCGACACACTGGCGGATGAAATCCTTGAGGATCACCTTGTCGCCGATATAGCCCTGATAGCTCAGCTTCTCGGCCAGGGCCGGCTCGGCCTGCACCCACGAGTCCTTGTTGCGATAGTCGCGTTTGAGCAGCTGGATAAGCGGCGGCGGGCCAAACATCACCCGCGACTTGTGCTTTTTGCCATCGGGGTGGGCGGTGATGCCCTTGTTGTGGCAGCGACCAAACACCATGTTAAAGGTGCCGTTTTCGCTGATAAGCCCGTAGCGCTCGGTGTGGTAGTAGTGGCGATAACTCGAATACCCAAGCACGATCAAAATCGGCAACAGGGCACACAGCATGCGTTTGAGCGTGAGTTTGGGGAGGTACTTGCGACCCGCCAGCCAGACCACGCCAAGCACCGCCATCGACATCAGAATCTGCGGGCGCACGGCCACGCCACACCCGGCAAAGGCCCCGGCGAGCCAGGCAAAACGGCTGTGTCCCTCCTTGGCTAGGCGGACCAAAAAGTAGGTCGCCCCGACCATAAAAAACGACGACGGCATTTCGCTGAGCAGGTACCCGCCAAGCGAGATGATCGGGTAGTAAAACACCAGCAACAGGCCGACCACCGGGGCCAGCCAGCGAAACCGCGAAACCCGGTTGGCAATCCCGTAGGCAAACCCAACCGTCCAGGTGCCAAACAACGCGTAGATGACACTGATGGCCTCGTGGTTGTAGCGGCCAAATACCCACTTGATGGCTGCCACCAAGTAGTGGGTGCCATAGGGGAAAAACGCGTGGTACTCAATTTGCCGCCCGGGAGTCGCCAGAATCTGGGCCGAGCGAATGTCGTAGCCACGCATATCCGAGAGGATGTAGTGGCCAATTGGATGTACCAGCAAGTTCCAGTGCAGCCGCACAACCAGCGCGGCTATCACGATGCAAATCAGCCACCGGTGCTCAACCAAAAATGCCGACACACGGGCAAGCCACGGGCTTTTAGCAGGGGTCGGCGAATCAGCGGATGGGGTCGGCGCAGTCAAGGTAAGCTCGTGAAGCAGCGTAAAAAGTCCGGTGTGTTTACCACGGCTGCTCGCGTTGGGGACTTTTGCCGGCCTGCGGTCCACACCCAACCCACGCGGGTCGCCTCACAAAACAACTCGCGCAGATTTCGCTTTCGCCCAAAAAGTACGCATTTTGCCAACTCTTGGGCTCAGGCTGCGACCCAAAACCGGTGCTCACACGGCGACCGGAGCAGCCGTCGCCTCGACCACATCCTGCGGGCGAACGCCCGGCGCACACTCGATTAACACAAACCCACGCCCGCCGCTTTTGGTCGACTCCACGGCCAACACAGCCAGATCGGTGATGACCAAATCGACACACCCCAACGACGTCAGCGGCAGGTCGCAGACCTTTTTGAGCTTGCTTCGCCCCTTGCGGTTTTTGTGGGTCATCAGGGCAATCACCCGGCGGGCGCCGGTCGCCAAATCCATCGCCCCACCAATGCCCGCAACCTTTTTGCCGGGGATCATCCAGTTGGCCAGGTCGCCGTCTTGCGAGACTTCCATCGCCCCCAAAATCGCGACATCGACATGGCCCCCACGGATCATGGCAAAGCTCAAGGCCGAGTCAAACGTCGAGCCGCCGGGCAGGACCGTGACGGTTTGTTTGCCGGCGTTGATCACCTGGGCATCGACCTCGTCTTCGTAGGGAAACGGCCCCATCCCCAGCAGCCCATTTTCGGAGTGCAGGGTGACGCCACTTTGCCCCCCGAGATGGTTGGAGACCAGGGTCGGGATCCCGATACCCAGGTTGACAACCTGTCCCGCAGACAATTCCGAAGCAGCACGGGCGGCGATCTGGTCACGTGTCCACGGCATAGGAGCATGTATAGTGCGCGCGTGTCCCCGCGCATGTCCAGCCGCTGCCACGTGACCGTACAAACAACACCTGCGACTTCGCCCGCGGCCCGGAATAGCTCGGCGCACAACCCCGGTTGCAAGGCCGACAAACCCGTGCCTGCCCACCATTTAAAATCTCGCGGCCACCTGCGCGCCATACTCCTCGCCCTCGCGGTGTTCGCCCCCGGCTGCCTCAAGATCCCGACCGAAAGCGAATCACCGGCGAGCCATCGGACGGCTGGCGACGCCGAACAACTCGTGGTTTGGCCCGGCAAGACCGTGCCCGAGCTCTACACCCCGGGCGAGGTTCGCAACTTCGACATCCTGCGCAGTGGCGAAAAAGTCGGCACCTCGTTTGGTCGCTACGACGGGCCCGTGCGCGAGCAACCGTCGCTGCATCGGTTTACAACCCGGATCGAGTTTACCCCGCCCGGCCAACCCCCGGTGCGAACCGCCGGCGAAATCGTTGTCGATACAAATGGTGCCCTGGTCCGCGGGTTTGAGCGCAGCCAGGCCCTCGACCTCCGCTTTGAACGCGAGGGCGACACCCTGGTGTTTACCGCCGGCCGCGACCGCGAGGAGCTGACCTATCGCGACCAGACCGCCTACATGGCATTTTGGACAATTCTCCACGAGGAGCTCAACCTCGGGCTGCGACCCCTGCAAACCGGTGAGCTCGCCTGGCGCCAGGTCAGTCTTTCGGGTTCGCTGCCCACCGAGTGGTCGGCCACGGTCCGGGCCGATGCCGACAACCCTGGCGCGGCGCTTATCGAAACCAACTTGGGCGAGCGTATCGAATGGCGAGCCGGACGGATCGAACGCATTGTCATCGATGCCGAAACCGTCGAGGTTGTGCCCTCAAAGGCGGCGTTTCCCGAATGGACCGTGCTGCCCCCTCCCCGCCTGTCCTATCAGCCACCCGCCAATGCCAACTTTGAAATCGCCGAAGTTGAGCTGCCGGGGCGACCTGGCCAGCCCAAACTGTTTGGTGAGGTACTCGTACCCCGGGGCAGCAAAAAACCCCAGGCCGCGGTGCTGTGGCTGTCGAGCAACGGCCTGCAGGATCGCCACGGATTTGCCGGCCCACCACCGGTCGACCTCGGCAGCCACGAAATCACCGACGCCCTGGCCAACGCCGGATTTGTCGTGTTGCGGTTTGACGAGCGCGGTCAGGGCAAAAGCGAGGACGGCGAGCGGACCTACAACGCCCAACTCGAAGATGCCCGCCGCGCCCTGCGAACCTTGCTGGTACAACCACAAGTCAACCCCGACAAAGTTGCGATCGTCGGTCACGGCGAAGGTGGTTGGCGAGCCCTCACCATCGCTGGCGAAGGTCGGGGTGTCGCCGCCGTCGCCCTGCTAGCCAGCCCGGGCCGTCCCTACGAGCAACTGTTGCGAGACAAGGCCGCCGACCTGCGCAAGCAGTTGCCCCCGGAAATGCGTGCAGAGGCAAAGGCCGAACAGGAGCGGATCTTTACCGCCCTCAAAACCGGCGGTGCGGTGCCCCCCGAACTGCTCGAGCAGGCCCCGTGGATCCGCGAGATCATGGGTGTCGACCCCGAAAAACTGCTGGCCCGCGTCAAGGCCCCGATCTGGCTTGCCCAGGGCGGGCAGGACTTTGAGGTCGACCCCGAAAAAGACCCCAAAGCCCTACAAACGGCGGCAAAGAAGCATAAGCGCAAACTTCAAGTCGAGCCGTTCCCCACCCTCGACCACCTGTTTAAGGCCGAGCCAGGGACCTCTTCACCCGAGCGCTACCTCGTCCCCGGGCGCGTGGTCGACCCGGGGTTTTTGACCAAGCTCGCCAGCTGGCTGGGGCAGACACTCAAAAACTAAGCGCCAACCCAGCGGGCGGGCCAAGCTCCAACTTCACCCCGCGGGCGGGCCTTCGCCGGCCGATTTTTGTGCAGCTACAACTAACTCTGGTCAATACAGCGCGCCGACCAGCGCCGACCAGCCCCAACCTCACCCCGCGGGCGGGCCTTCGCCGGCCGGCTTTTGTGCAGCTGCAACTAACCGCGACCAAGACAAAAGTGCCAACGCCCGAGCTAGGACAGATTCAAGCACAAAGCGCTAGCCCCCAACTTCAGCTGCAGCCGAGGCCAACAAAAACGCCCCGACCGGTCCCAAAGTCATCCCGCTGGCAAGTATTCGCCGGCCGGTTTTTGTGCAGCTGCAACCAAACGCGGCCAATAAAAAACGCGCCACCCAACTTCACCCCGCTGGCGGGCCTTCGTTCACCGTCTTTTTGTGTAGCCGCAACCAAAAGTGGCCAGTACAAAGAGCCGGCCAGCCCCCAGTTCACCCCGCGGGCGTGCCTTCGCCGGCCGGTTTTTGTGCAGCTGCAACCAACCGCGGCCAATACAACAACAGCGCCAGTGCCCGGGCCACATACATCCACAACAGCGCGATCCACACCCCGGTGTTGCCCCACCGCGGGGTCAGCAAGCTGTCGACCGCGATGTAAGCCACCGCGGCCATAACCGCCGCGTTTCGCAACTCGCGGCCGCGGGTCGCCCCCAAAAATGCCCCGTCGAGTTGCCAGGCCGGCACCCCGATCAACGGCACTGCCGCGGCATAGGGAAGATAGGTGCGGGCGACCTCGGCAGCTCGCACATCGCGAATAAACAACTCGATCACCGCGTCGCCGCCGACAAAAAACACCGCTGCCAGGGCTGCACCAAACCCCAGCGACAGCGTGCTGGTGACCCGCATTGCCCGGCGCAGGGCCTGCTGGCTGCGCTGGCCAATCGCCTCGCCAACTTCTTTTTCAGATGTATAGGCAAAGGCATCGAGGACAAACGCCGCGACGGCGACAAACTGCAGCAAGACTTCGTTGCCAGCCAGGGCCGCGGTCGAGACCTGGGCGCCCGAGTCGACAAGCCAGGCAAACGAAAACAACAAAGCCAGGGTACGAATCAAAATGTCGCGGTTGGCCGCAAAAAGGGCCCGTAGCTTCTCGCGGTCAAACAACTTCGCCGGCCTGCGCAATCCGTCGCGGACCCACCACAGGCCAAACCCGAGCGACAGCCACTCGGCCAGCGCCGTGCCCAGGCCGATCCCGGCCGGCCCCCACCCGAGCACCCCGGCAAACCACACATCGAGGCCAATGTTGACGCCGCTGAGCACCACTTGAAACGCCAACAGCCGCCGCGTCTGCCCCGAGCCAATGAGATACCCGGTAACAACGTAGCCCATCAACGCCGCCGGTGCCCCGACGATCCGCGCCCAAAAATACTCACTGGCAAGCGCCTCGACAGCCGCCGCCGCATCAAAAAGTGTAAGTGCAACATATTCGATCGGCCAGGCGGCCACCAGCACCACCACCCCCAACACCGCCCCCGTCAGCAGCCCACGCACGAGGTAGGCACGGGCCTGGGCACCATCGTTGGCCCCCTGTGATTGGGCGACCAGCCCGGTGGTCGACATCCGCAAAAATCCAAACGCCCAATAGACAAACGTAAAGATCATCGCCGCCACCCCGACCGCGGCGAGGTCGTTCATGTCACCCACCCGGCCCATCACCGCCGTATCGACCACACCGGTCAACGCCGTCGCAGCCTGGGCCAGTACCACCGGCCAGGTGAGGGCGAGCACGCGACGGTAGGTCAGTGGGGTTTGGCTGGGCACGCGGCGCGCATGGTCGGGAGTTTGTCGCGGGTATGCAAGGGTTCCCGGCAAACTGTCACATGCCGGTCGCCCCCTGCCCGCAAGCCGACGCGAGCTTTAGCACATCAAACCGCAATCCGGTGTGCACTGGCACCCCAAGCCGCGGCCGAATGCTCACCCCGTAAACGTCAACTCCGGAAACAGTTGCTCATGCATCCGTCGACAGTGGGCCATCAGCTTGGCCTGCTTTTTGGCATGGTCCTTCCCCGGCGAGGCAAACGGCGGCAGCACCAAGCTGGCCAAAAAGCTATAGACATCGCCGTCGAGCGTGGTCGGTTTGTCGCCAAAAAAATAGTCGTTGTCGCCCAACAAAGTTGTAAGCACATCGATATCGCGGCAGCACATCCGCCACAGCTCGTCGCGGGTGTGCAGGCCAATGCCGTGGCCGTTGATCTGGCCGCGAATTTTTTTGCGGATCATCGGCAAAATCAGGGTGCCGATCACCGGCGGTAAGATCTTGAGAAAATCCCGCTTAAAGCTCGACCAGTTGTCCGGCTCGAGCCAGCGGCTTTGGACGATGTACCAATAAAACGTCTCGGTCAGCATCCGGCCCGCGGTATGGGCAATCGCCCGTTGTGTGTCTGTCAGCCCGGCATCGAGTTCGACATTGTACTTTTGGGTCAGGTACTCGATGATAAAACCCGAGTCGCCAAGCACGGTCCCGCCATCTTCGATCCACGGCACCTTGCCCTTGGGAGACTTCCGCGGGTCGGCATCGGTCACGCTCTCGTAGGGGATGTTGGCGAGCTTCAAAAACACTTCGATGCGTGCGCAAAACGGGCTGCCACTCGAAAGCCCGTAGGCCGGGGGAACTTGGAACAGGCGGACCATGGGGCCGGTGTATCGCAAATTCGCCCTTTGCGGGGATGGTGTGTTCACTCGCAAACGAACTGCGTTTTTGCCGTCATCTGCTGCCCGTGCACTGTTACTCTCCGCCGATGAAGACCGCGCAGCAGTGGCTGGATGAGTATGGCGTGAGCCACCAAAACCCGACCAACAAGGCCATCCACTGGGTGTGCATTCCGCTGATCGTCGTCAGCCTGATAGGGCTTTTGTGGCCGTTGCAAAGTCCGGTGTTTGGGCTGAGCTGGGCCACTGTGGTGCTCGCCGGGGCGATTGCCTACTACGCCACCCTGTCGCTGAGTTTGGCCCTCGGCATGGCGATTTGCTCGCTCGGCATCGTCGCCGCCGTCATGTTCCTCGATGGCCTCAGCTTTGTGATCCCGCTGTGGGTCTCCTCGCTGGTGATCTTTGTAGGTGCATGGATTGGCCAGTTCATCGGCCACAAAATCGAGGGCAAAAAGCCGTCGTTTTTCCAAGACCTGCAATTCCTGCTGATCGGTCCGCTCTGGCTTTTGGGCCACACCTACCGCAAGTTCGGGATCCGGTTTTAGACCGACCTGTGCGGTCACCTACCGCACATACAAACTCCGCTTTAAGACCGCCACCTACGCGCTCCGCTTTTTTCCGGGCAAGCCCGGGTCCAAGTGGGCACTTTTCGCTGTGTCGGCAGCGTGCCGCCGCGGCGCGTCACCATGGAGCTGCGACCATTTTTGTGGGACGCCGGACCATCGGGTACCGACTCGCCAGGCGCTATTCGCTGTGGTCGGCAGCGTGTTGCCGCGGCGCGTCACCTTGGGACTGCGACCGTTTTTGTGGGACGCCGCACCATCGGGTGCCGACTCGCCAGTTGGCTATTCGCTGTGGTCGGCAGCGTGTTGCCGCGGCGCGTCACCTTGGGACTGCGATTGTTTGCCGAGCTTGTGGGAGCTGGGCTCCTCACTGTGTGACTGCCCCTCACCACCGTGCTGGTGCGACTTCCCATCTTTACTGTGTGAATGGGTCGTCGCGCCACCGTGCGTGTGCACAGGCTCTGGCCCCTGGCCCGTGTGGGTGTTTCCAGCTTTTTTCGCCTTGCGCCGGCGCCTTCGGCTGCCGTCAAACAACACCTGAAACCCCAGGCTGGCGCCGACACTAAAGTCCTGCAACTCGGACAACGGCGCCTGAATGCTGGCGGTGATCATGGTTTTTTTGCCGGTGCGAAATGACATGGCGATCATCCCGAGCACCCGGGTCGCGCCAATTTTACGCTCATCTGCACTCTTGGGTAGTCCCTCGCCCGGCCGCGTCTCGGTCGAAAACTCGTACCCACCACCCGGCTGGGCATGCCAGTTGGCGAGGCGGATATCGGCCAGTGTGCCGAGCCCCAGGGTCATTTTCCCGTTGGCGAGCTTGGAGCCTATCTGCCCGCCCACCGAGAGGTCGAGGGCAAGCCCCGCCGGCCGGTGTTCGATGATGCCCATGCCAATTACTTGCCAGTACAACAGATCGTAGGTGCGGGTGAACATCACATAGGGCGAGGTCTGAAACACCCGCCCCGGGTCCACACGAAACCGGACCGTCCGGGTTGGCAACGAAAAGTTGACGCCGGTGGTGAACACCCGGTGAATCAGCTTGCTGGCGTGCGGCGTGATGCGAAACGCCAGCCGGGTGTCGCCGAGCCCCGCCCGGGGTTTGTACCCGTCGTCGGCAAACGCAGCGATCGCAAACGGCAGCTGGGCGCCAAACGAAAACGCCGGAATCGGTGCGTACTCAGCAAACACCGACAGCGACTCGTTGACCCCGGGGTTGAGCCCCTGCCCGGTATAAAACGTCTCGTTGAGTACAAGCAGGCGGGTGAGGGCCTTGCCACCCGTGCCCCCAATACTGTTGATATTGCGTACACCCTCCGAAGCGCCGTGGCCCGGGGTGTGATGGGCCCGTGAAATCTGTGGATATACACACAAGCCGAGCGCGAGCACCCCGGTAGCGAGGCCTGTCCACTGGGAGCTCGAACGCCAGCGGTTCACCGAGCACCTCGCACGCGATGGCAGGTCACACAGCTGCGCGGGTCCTCGGCCATCCAATCCTGGACCAGGGGTGCATCACCCTCCCGCGGCGGCAAAACGGGTTTGCCGGCATGGGCCAACTGCTCCATCCGCACCAGCGCCTCGGCTTCGGTTTCGTGGCAGCTCAAACAGGTGTCAGAACTGGCACTCGGGGTGACGATGTCGTGAACCCCCTTGGCCCGAAGGTTGGGCGCGAGGGTTGTGAGGCAGCCAGTCAAGATCCCGCCAACCAACACGCAAACCGTTCCTGTGGCCCAAAGCGCGAGGGAAAAAGGGTTGCGCACCGCGGACGTGTACCAAGAATTCTTGTGGGCCTCTACCGCGTACCTGCGACGACAGGTCACAGCCCCAACACGTGGGGGCAATGTTCGTTAGTCTGCGGCATGCTCGTCCACCGACTCATGTTTGCCGCCACGTTTGTCGTAGCCATTTGTACAGGCATCGCCTGCGACTCCGGCGATGGCGGGGGGATTGGGGCCCCCTGTGACACCGCCGATGACTGTGCCGAGGGATTGATTTGCGATGTCCACGGGGATGCCGGAACCTGCCAAGAACCGCACGATCACGGCGAATCCGACTCTGCTGGCGAGACCGACAGCGATACAACCGGCTAAATTATGCACTGCCACTGAAATTGGGTGCACACACAAATTGAGAAGGACGCGAACCCGACACCGGGCACGCGTCCTTTTCGTTTGGGTATTCGTTACTCGCTCAGCTCGCGGGTGATCTCTGAGCTGGCACCGAGGCCTTCAAGCGTCTCGTGGGTGATCCACTCCTGGGCGATGGCGTCGAAGTACTCGACATGCATCGAGTCGACCGAGTAGACGACATTGTCAGTTTTTAGGTAGATCCCGGCCACCTCGGTCACGACGCCGTAGTCCATCCCGAGGATCGATTGCCCGGCGACATCGGCATCGAAGGTCTTCCACATCGTCGATGTATCATCATCGAATGCGTTCTCGGGGCCCGACCATGATTTCGAGGCGCCGCTGTCAAAAGCTGTCCCCGAGGTCAGCGGCTCGGCACATTCGGCATCGGCACAAAAGTCCATCTCCCGCAGGACGATTTGCCCGCTGTTTGTCTGGGCCACGGCATTGCGCACCCGCCATTGAATCGGGAAGCGATCGCGGATGGAGACTTCTTCGTTGACGTGGCTGCCGGCCGGCAAGTTGCCCAGGTAATCGGCAATCACCCACTCACCGTCGATGATGTCGTAATACTCGACGTACATCGCGTCGACCGAGTACACGGTATTGTCGGTCTTGAGGTAAATGCCCGCGACATCGCGGATATCACCATAGTTGACGCCGAGGAAAGACTGTCCGGCAACATCGGCATCGAAGGTCTTCCACATCGTCGATGTATTGTTGTCGAACGCGTTTTCCGGGCCCGACCACGACTTCGAGCCACCACTATCAAACGCGGTGCCACCACTGTGGGGCTCGGCGCAATCGCTATCGACACAAAAGTCCATCTCCCGCAAAACGATCTGTCCAGAGTTTTGTTGGGCCACCGCGTTGCGTACCCGCCACCTCGTTGGGAAGTGGTCGCGGACCTCGACATCACGGGTAAGTTCGGTCCCGTGGGGCAGGTTACCGAGGTAGTCGGCGATCACCCACTCGTCGTCGATGACATCGTAGTACTCGACATACATCGCATTCACCGAGTAGACGACATTGTCGGTTTTGAGAAACAGCCCGGCCACATCGGTGATGTCGCCAAAGTCCTTGCCGATGTACGACTGCCCGGCGACGTCGGCATCGAATGTCTTCCACATCGTCGAGTTGTTGTCGTCAAACGCCCGCTCCGGGCCCGACCACGATTTCGAATCGCCGCTGTCAAACGCGGTGCCCGTGCTCAAGACCTCCGCACAATCGGCGTCGGCACAAAAATCCATCTCCCGCAGGGCGATCTGACCAGAGTTTTGCTGGGCCACAGCATTGCGGATCCGCCATTTTGTCGGGAAGTGGTCGCGGACTTCGACATCTGTCTCAACCGTGGTCGAAGCCGGCACGCTGCCGAGGTAGTCGGCGATCACCCAGCTATCGCTGTCGGCGTCGTAGTACTCGACATAGATCGCATCGACGGAGTAGACGGTGTTGTCGGTTTGCAGGCGCAAACCGCCGAGTGCCGTGGGTGTATCAAACTCGAGCCCGATATACGATTGCCCGGCGACATCGGTATCAAAAGTCTTCCACATGGTCGATGTATCATCATCGAATGCATTGGCAGGGGCGCTCCAATTTTTGGAGCCACCGCTGTCAAAGGCCGTGCCGGTGAGCTCTTGGGTGCACTCGGCGTCGGCACAAAAGTCGATCTCGCGAAAAACCCATTGGCCGGAGTTTTGCTGGGCGGTCGCATTGCGGATCCGCCACTTGGTCGAGGTCACCCCCGAGCCGTTGCGAAAACCGACTGCGTCGTCGCTATCGACCTCAATAATTTCACCGTCCTGTTCGACTGTGTCGCAACCGCTAAGCGCGGGAGTGGCAAACAGGGCTGTGAGTGAGAGGAGGGAGGAGAGTTTACGTGGGGTCTTCATAGTTGCCTCAAATGGTCGTTTGGGGGGTGCCCTTAGCGGGCGGTACATCTCGGGAATCACAACCGAGGCAACATCTATTCACCTTATTTTTCGTTTACATTTGCCCAACAACTCGCAAACCGCGCACACGATTTCCTATCTCTCAGAGTCAATGTAGTTACATCGAAAATAGGCACCGCGCTCTCAGTGCCCCTCATATCGAGGGCGTCTTGGCAATTGGTGCTACGCTCGACACGATGGCAACGTCTCACGTTGGTACATGCGCGCTAGCGATTTTGTGGGTTCGGCTTCGGCGAACTAGTTGGCACCCATCTTCACGACCAATCCCTGCGTGCTCCTCGAACGTAGCAGGTTCGCGCCCATCTTTATGAAGGCCGGTAGGTGCGAGCACAAACGAATTGTGCGAACATTGGACAGGTTGGCTCACTCGTCCCGATCGCTGCCGCTCCCACACGATTGTGTCCGGGCGTTTGGTGTATTCGTTGCACAAGCTCTTATTTTGCTCGCCCCACCGACCACCGTCGGGTGTCGTGCAACAACCCCTTCCCCACCACCAGTGACAGAGCCCACGAATCCTCTGCTCGATTCGCGGGAGCCGAGTATCGCCCAACCGACCCCGCAACCAGTTTCGAAAGCTAGCTTACAGCCGCCCGACACTGACCTCGATGGGATTATCGATGCCCGCGACCTGTGTCCGAGCGAACCCGAGGCCCGCAACCGCTTCCGCGACTGCGATGGGTGTCCCGACGAGGTCCCGGAGGCCTTGCAAAATCTGTATGCCATCAACGGGCTGTTCGCGATCGGCTCAGACCAATTGTTACCCGAAGCCCGCCCCCGCCTCGACAAGCTCGCAGCACCACTCCTCGACGATCCCGAGCTCCGGTTTGAGATCCGTGCCCACGCCGACCCGCGGCATCGCTGGAAACGGGGTCACGACGATCTCAAGCAACTCACCTTGCGCCAAGCACAAGCTGTAGGTACATATTTTATCAGCCAGGGAGTCGCTTCAGACCGATTCACAACCCGCGGAATTGGCGGAGCTGAGCCAATCTCACAGGGTAATTGTCAGTGCTGTTGGTATGAACGACGCAACGATCAACGTGGCTTTGCCAAATGTTGGAAGCGGTTCCACAACGAACAATGGCGCGTGGAACTTGTTTTAACCTGGGTAACATGCCCCGACTAACTCCGCGTACTGGGCCCATCCGCGGTGCCATTTACATGTATACACACGTCGAGCTCCACTGCGACTGAAACACGTGCGCACTGTCCCAATCGAAACCACCACCCCCTCTAGCGATTCGCGGCGGGTTTTTGGCCAGGTCCGAGCCCGAAGCGGCGACGCTGTAGTGGGCTTACCCCCCGCCCCTGTCCCAATCGAAACCACCAAGCCTCCCCAATAATTCGCAGTGGATTGTTGGCAATCCGCACGCTCGATACCGGTTTCGCCGATGCCTTCGTCGAAGTCTCCTCGGAAAACTTCTTTGCTCACAAACACATATCGGTCTGTGATGCACTTCGGCCCGCAGTCCTCTTGCCCGTCGCACTCTTCTACCTCCTGGTGGACGAAGCCGTCTCCGCAGCTTGCAAACGAGCAGTCGTTGAGGCACGCGTCGGTGTTGAGGCTGTTTGCGTCGTCGCAGTCTTCGAAACCCGTGTAGATGTGGGAGCTCGGGGCCGGTGCTTGACGGTATGTCAGGGGCGCTGCATCCGGCTTCCATCAAGATGACTAAAATCATCTGTTTGTGCCTCGTCATTGCTCGAAGCAGTAGAGATGAGCGTTGAGATCACAGCCAGTTGGATTAAAGTTCTCTCCGTCCGTCCACTGCCCATCGAGCGCGTTGAGCAGCCCTACCCGCCCTAAGTCTTCAAACAGTCCTGAAGACCATCCTAAACAGTGATGCTCAGACGCAACTGAACCATCGGGTTGCGTGTTTGTCCATGCCCCGCCCGGCGATGGTTCTTCTCCGTACTCAGTCATAAACAACCCGTTTTCGATCTCCACTTGGGTGAGGCTCTCCCACGATTCGGCAAACACAGTGCCGTCCTGCATGATGTACCGTCCCTCGCTTCGCTCAAATCGAGTTGCCGGAGAAGATGTATCATCACTTATCCACGCTCGGAAGTTCTTGCCGAGGTGCAGGTGTCCGGCCTCTGCGTGGATTTTGCAAAGCCAATCCGCACGCTCGATACCGGTTTCGCCGATGCCTTCGTCGAAGTCTCCTCGGAAAACTTCTTTGCTCACAAACACATATCGGTCTGTGATGCACTTCGGCCCGCAGTCCTCTTGCCCGTCGCACTCTTCTACCTCCTGGTGGACGAAGCCGTCTCCGCAGCTTGCAAACGAGCAGTCGTTGAGGCACGCGTCGGTGTTGAGGCTGTTTGCGTCGTCGCAGTCTTCGAAACCCGTGTAGATGATGCCGTCGCCGCAGACGTTTTCCTGGCATTCATTTGTGCACGCATCATTATCGACATCGTTTGCGTCGTCGCAGCCTTCGTATCCCTCGTCGATGCTCCCGTCGCCGCAGTATGGAATCGGGTTGCATAACGTTGAGCACCCGCCTGGCAGGCCATACTCAACGTCCGAGTTCTCCGCGCCGAGGTCGCATTCTTCGAGTTCGTGGACGATCCCGTCGCCACAGGATGCCGGGAGCGTGCAATCTGGTAGGCAGGCGCCATCATCTGAGCCTGGATCGCACTCCTCGGTCGGTTCGTGGACAAGCCCATCGCCGCAATACGGGATGGTACACAGCTCGGTGCAGTCGCCCCACTGGTCATTGTTGCGCGAGCCGTCGTCGCACATTTCGTCGGCGTCGAGTACGAGGTCGCCGCAGTTTGGGAGCTCGGGTCCGGTGCTAAACGGCAAAGGCCCTGGAATGCTGCACCCTAGGGACAGCGCAAGAAGTCCGAAACCGACACTAGCAAAAAATTGCTTATACACTGTTCATCCTCCTTGAAAACAATAGAGTCGGTACTCAAAGCTACACCAGCTTGCACCGGCATCGGTCCACTGCGAATCTGCGCCGGTGCGCCCGAAGCTGCCCCCGTCTACCTGCGAAGAGGCAGTCCAGCCTAAACAGTCGGCTGCACCGAGGGATTCACCGTTGGGAGTCGTGTTGGACCAGACTCTCGCAGGCGGATCAGCCACCAGTTCACCTACTTCCGTATACTCAATCGCATTCGCGGGTCCATTTTCGAGCAAAGCACTCCAAGAAGTTGCGACTAACCCACCGTTCGGCATCCGGTACTCGTCATTGCTCCCTCCGATGCGATCGGCAGCATTCGAATTTTCGTTCCCGTTGTTGTCGCTTAGCCAGGCGTGAAAAACCCCTGGAAACTCCTGTGTATCTGCAAGCTGCTGGCAGTGAAGATCCGCGCGGGCGAGGCCTGATTTTCCGTCGTTGCTCAAGCCCTCGGTGTTCATCGCACCGTCGAAGGTCAAGCTTGTCACGAAGACGACTCGGAAACCGGCCCATTTACAGCCTATACACTTCACCTCGAAGTCATCGTGGAGCTCGCCGGGCTCGCAGTCTTCGTACTCCTCTTGCACGACTTCGTCACCGCAGAATTCGGCAGTCTCTTTCGTGCAGTCGAACCCACACTGCGATCCGTACACACCGTTTTGCTCGCCCTCGTCGCAGCCTTCGACCCCGATGTATTGGTGCCCGTCGCCGCAGACGTTCTCCAGGCAACCCGGGATGCACGGCCCATTGAAGCTGACCATCATGTCGTCGCATTCTTCGTCGCCCTCGACGATCCCGTTGTTGCACATCGGCTCGCTCGAGGTGTCGTCGGTGGTTTCGTCGGTGGTGCTTGTGTCCGCGTCCGTCGTGTCACCCGAGGTTGAGCCGGTGCCTGTCGTTTCAGTCATGTCGGGATCGGTCGATCCAGTCGACAGGTCAGGCTCGGTTTCGCCAAACGTCTCGGTCTCGGGACCGGCCGTTGACGTGGGCGGATTGCTCGAGTCGCTCGCGGAATCGTCCTCTGTATCCTCCTTGCAACCGACGAGAGAGATGCTCGCCAGTACCAAAATGCGGAGGGTCGAGGGCATGGGGCGATGGTGGGCGAAGATGGTTAGAATGTCCATGCCCGCCCCATCGGCCAGGTTTCGGCCGTGTTGCACGGTTTTCGAATTATTTTTCGGTTTTTTTGTAACTAGCTTGAATTACTTGCTCTTCAGTTCGGCTGAAATATCGACTTGCGTCGGCTTGGCGACAAACATCCTAACGATCGCGCCAGCTATCGGGATGTTGCCGTTGATGCATGACCGCGAGAACCAGGGCGTGGTTGTCCTCGATCACGTAGATCAGCGAGTAGGGATAGCGTTCGAGTGGGAGCGAGCGAATCCCAGGCTCGAGCTCCATCCAGCGGGCCGGCGCCTCGGCGATGAGTCCTCGGCTGCGCTTGTACGCGGCGACGAAGCGTCGGCCCACTTCTCGTGAGCGTGCGGTGTACCAGGCTGTTGCCTCGCGTAGCTCGGCACTTGCTTCTACTGTGAGAACGACACGCATCGAAACTAGCCGCTTTTTGGGGCGGCGTTGACGATTTCGTCGAGCTCGCGCTCAACGTCTTCGGAGGGCACGACTTTCGACCTGCCTGTACGGACAGCTTGCAATCGTCGCCTCGCTTCGGCGAGCCAGACCGCCTCGACCTCGGACGGCCTCGATCCGTCACCCAGGCTATCTGCGAGGATCGCCGAAAGCTCCGCGCGCTCGTCGTCGGGGAGCGTCAACACGGCATCCAGCAGACTCTGTGTCTCGGTTCGCACGGTGCGTTAGTGTACCCGGAGAACATCGTGGATGCACGGACCTTCGTGCAGGATTTGGCGCTAGCCCGCCTTGTATCGAATGTCTTCAACCGACACGACGGAGGGTGGCAAGACGACCCCCTTCAATTTTAGGTCCGCCCGAAGCTTGTTGAGATGAGGAGTGAACTGCTTGAGGAGCTTCGGGGAGGGTTGTCCAAAAAGAAGCTCAATGTCCGCCGCGGGAGTCCCGTCGCTAAGAAATTGATACATCGCAGCTGTGGCCGAATACCGGAGGAGGTATCGATCCAGATACTTGGCGCACACTGAAGCGACATGCGTTGCGTGTGCCTTCGTGGCTGTGAACACGCGTTCGACTTTGCCAGCAAATTCGCCGGGGTCATCTGCGTTGAACTCTAGCCCGCAAGTATCCGCGATGTCGGTGAGCAGATCCTTCGTGATTGCTAAGTGGCCGCTCACGTGCATTGTCATGCTGCTCGTCATGGGCCGACTCTCCGCGCACGGGTCAACGCCGCGCCCTTGCCCTGGCAAACAACCGCCGGCGTGTTCGTGCTCCAGCTGCGCAACGGTTCATTCATCGCCATCAGTTGGGCTTTGGCCGCCTACGAGAAGATTTGAGAACAGTCGGAGCTCGACAACCGTCTAAAAGAACAACTTGCAGTAGCAACATGTGAAGCCTTCTTCGCGAATTTGTACAAATCCTTCTTTGCCATCCACGAACTCTCCAAACCTTGGATCTCATGAGCGCGGGGTGGGTGGCAAACGGCGGAATCGGGCGTATCTGTATTCGAGCTTGCAGTGCGGCCCGAAAACCGGGTCTCGAAACGAGGGGTAAAACTCGGCAACGATTCGCGCTTGGCGAAATCGCATTTCCAGCGACGAAGCAAAATTCATGTATTAGCATTTATATATTTTCTTGAATTCGAGCACACAGCCTCGACTCTGGCTTTGGAGCGGTTCGGAGGTATTGGCGCAAATGCGTGCCCCTTCGGGCGAGGTTGGCGGTGGTCGGGGAGGTCTACGAGATCGACCCGGTCACCCTCGCCGCGCTCGATCGGCTCGAAGGCCACCCGCGCTTCTACCAGCGCACGGCCATCCGCCTCGAGGACGGCGACGAGGTCCTGGCCTACCTGCTCTCGCCGGAGCAGGCCCGAGGCGAACCCGCACCCCCAGCGGCGACTGGACGGACGCAGACCGAAAGGAGAACTGGAGATGAGGATCCGAATGATGGCAGACGGGCGCGTGCTCGAGGGCACCGCGAAGCAGATCGCCGAGGCCATGCACGCGCTGGCCTTCGGTCAGGAGAACCGCACGCTCTCGGAGTACATCGACTGGGCCGTCGACCCCGACGCATGAACGAGATCGACATGCAGGTCGAGGGCGACACCGACGACGAGAAGGCGAAGTCGCTCGTGCGGGCGATTGCTGATCCACGCGTCGATGTCGGAGCGACGGAACCCCGCACCTTGAAGCCCGACAGGTCGCCGTCCTGCGCCATCGTGTACGTCTTCTCTCCGATCTTCAGCAGGGCGGACGTCGCGGATGGTGAGGATTTCGTCGCTGGACATGGTCCGCTCCTAGAGTGCGTCGAGGCGTTAGACGTTGGCAAAGGATGCCAAACATCACCAGGTTCTACAACGCTGTACCAGGCCGCCCGAGGCGTCGATGTACCCCTCGCGGCCGTTTCGGCGTCTGGAGGCGTCTCTGAGGCCCCAGAGCACCCAGAGAGCACCGGTCGGGACCCGACGACGACCGAGTTGACCGAGTCACCGCGAGCAAATCCGAGGGGGTGACCGAGTTGACCGAGTTGACCGAGACCGAGTTGACCGAGTTGACCGAGTTGACCGAGTTGACCACCGACTGAGTCGCCGCAGTGAATTCGCGGGTGGCCGAGTTGCCGGGCGGGCGGAGTCGACCGGACAACTTCGATCCTCCAAATCGGTGCCAAGCGCCCGACAGATGACGAACGATCTCTGCTCGATGCACCCTGGGAAATTCTCGCTGACGAGCGCGGGTATTGGTGTGCGCGGCAGTACGGGCCCCACCGGCGGCTCGGGAAGGTCAAAGCGTCGGATGCTGACATCGAGCAGGAACCGTTGTCCGTTTTGTTCATGGCTGCCTATCCGAACGGTGTGCAGCCGCTGGGCTATGAACTCGAAGAAGCGGCGATCCTGAAGGCGACCAAGCACGCTCCGCTCGACCTCTATGTCGAAGATACCGGTACCGCGTCGGAGTTGGGCGAGCAGTACCGCAGGTTGTCCGTCGGCCACCTCTGTGTCCACTTTTTCGGGGCAATCCCACGGGGTTGGGGTGGGCTGCTTCTGTCCGCGACAGCTCCGCGACGAAGTTTGCCACCTCGCCGGCGGTCCCCAACCACTTCGTCTATTTGCATGAACTTCCCGACTTGCTGTCCGACTCACGCTGAACCAAAACAGTACTACCAACCCCGGTGACACCTTCTGTCGACGAAAATGCGAACGTCGGGCTCCCATCCTCCGTTGCCGCATCCAAGTCCGCCCCACAACCCACGAGGTCAATACCCAGCAGCGCGATACCTAGTGTCTTTGGAGAGAGATGCATAATTGGGAGCTTTCACTAAGTGCAATTACAATGACTACGGCAGGACACCACAATAGCCAACTTTCGGATTTGACTCGTTGTCCTCGTGCACCGCAATGCACTCGGCCTCGGGGTTCGGGCATGGGTCCTGCTCGCTCAGGTCGCAAAACGGCGTGCAACAGGTTGTGGCCATCTCGCAGCTCGGAAGGTAATCCGCGTACATGCAGATAAAGCCCGGCTGGCAGGCATTGCCCCCGTGACAGACATCTCCTTCGAAACCTGCACCTTCGGACACCACTGTAGGCAAACAGGTAAAAATGTCGCCGAAGCGATAACAGCCCTCGCCTTCGGGACAGTCCTGTATGAGCGGCTGGCAGTTCGGCAGACAGAGATTGAGCACACCCGCATTTGCCATAAAACACCCCGTGTCCGGCTCTGCGCAGGTCGGATTGTCTGGGGTGCCATCGCAAAACGAAACGCAGTGGCCCATGTTGGTCTCCGGGTCGATGTCCCAACACATGTGGTGAAGGGCGCAATCATCCTCCCCAGTCAGTACACCCCCGGCGAGAGTACACGGGTCGCCGGAATGGCCGTCGCCAGTGACGGGCGAACACTTCAAACTGTCCCAAACCGGGCCGTGACTCCAAGAGTACGGCATGCACTTTTCGCCGTCCTCACAATTTTCTTCGTAGGTGCTGCACTCGGGTAAGGGCGGCCCAAAATCGGACTCGCAGATAATCGGGCACAGCTCCTCGGTGGTCGAAGCGTCTGTTGTCGAATCTTCGGTTATCGGACCCGATGTGTTCGTGCTTGTTGTGACACTTGTTGTCGAGTTCCCACCGTCGGTTACCGCATCCATGTCCACGCCGCAACCCATAAGGCACATACCCAGCAGCGCGATACCTAGTGTCCTTGGGGAGAAGTACATGTTTGGGAAACCTTCACTACATGCAAATACAACGGCGACGGCAGAGCCCACAATAGCCAACATTTGGATCCGGCTCGTTGTCCTCATACACGGCAATGCACTCGGCCTCGGTCATTCGGGGTGCCGTCGCAAAACGAAATGCAATGCCCCATCTTGGTCTCGGGGTCGACTCCTTGCCCTTCGACACCCGTCCCTTCCACGGTACATGGTTCGTTGTGAAGACCGGCACCAGCGAGCGGAAAGCACCCGTCAGTGTCTTAGAAAGTTGGCCCATATGTTCAACGTCCACCCGCCAGGACATCATCCCACAAAATCCAGGACTCATTATCCTACTATTATCGATATTGTGCCTCCACACCATAAAGCGTATAGGAACTTTGATCCGTGAAAAACGTCTGGGTCGGTCTCGGCGACCGACGCGCCGTAGGCGAACTTCAACCGAAGGCGGGGCTGGTACCCTGGCACTTCGGGCAGGTGAAGATGTCTATCTTGAAGACGCGGGCCAACAGCTTGGCCTAGGGGCCCCGATGATGCCGGGAGTCTGGGGCCGACCCTCCGCGCACGGGTCAACGCCGCGCCCTTGCCCTGGCAAACCGCCGGCGTGTTCGTGCACCAGCTGCTCGTCGCCCTGGCCGTGCTCCACAGCGTCGGCGTGATTCACCGCGACGTGAAGTCCGAAAACTGTCTTTTAAGACACGAGATAAGCGGCGACCGGCTGCTCCTCGCCGACTTCGGCCTCGCCCGCGTCGACCGTACCGCCCTGTGCGATTTGCCGGCGCACCAAACATCGCAGGTCATCGCGTCGATCGGCTACATGCCACCCGAGCGCATGGACTCGCACGGCGACGCCCGGTCCGATGTGTACTCGGCGGGCGTCGTGTTGTTCGAGGCACTGACCCGCGAACTACCGTTTCGCGGCCAACCCGACGAGGTGTTGTGGCAACACGGGCACGAACCACCGCCACCGCCAAGCTCGATGGCCGATGTCCCGCGGGAGTTCGATGCGTTGATCGCCCGAGCGCTGGCCAAGGATCCGCGCGACCGGTTTCAAAGTGTGGGCGCGTTTGATGCAGCGTTGCTGCGGGTGGTCAAGGTGCCGCAAGTCGAGGTCGTGCCGACGGCCGGTGTCGAGGAAGTTTCGCGGGCGCTGTTTGCTTGGGAACAATGCGACGTGACGGGAGCGCTGCTCGAGGCTCGCAAGGCGGAGGTTTGTGATCGGCGGAGTTGATTGAGGTTGTTCGGGCCGCGGAGGGGGCGGCTTCGGTTTAATGGCTGGAAAGGCACCTGTGGCAGGTGTACCAACCATCACATGCAAAGAACGCGGGGCCCCAACAACGGAGATGATCGCCGTTTTCCGACTGGTCGAACCGGTTGTCGAGTTGTCGTCACACGAGGAGTTGCCGCGTGGGGATGACCAGTCGGAAGATGCGACCGAGGCGAGCGAGGTGTCTCGCCATGTTGATGGAGTCGGCCTCAACCGCCACACTCATCGGGCTTATTGTTTTCAAGCCAGTAGGACACTCCCTTGCTCTCGGCAAATGCCAGGGCCAAACATGTAGGTAGTTGATGGTTATTGCTGATCTCCAGGTTCGAGCCAACCTCCATCAACTCGAGTGGCTCTAAAGAGCTGACACCACTATCGTGGAGGAAAAATTCTCCACCGACCCACTGTAAATTGGAAAGGGCATCGATCGTCGTCAACATTGGGTTTCCACTGCTGACCGGCAGCCCGATGATGAGTGATTCTTCGATCGTCGTGAGGCTGTTAAGTCCTTCCAAGGTGTACAGTGAAAAGTTGTCTTCAATGTACAACCCGTGGACATACTCGACGTTGTTAAAACCCGAAAGTGTTTGAAAATTGGTGAGACTAATACTTAGTGTCGATGTGACGGTGTGTAAACTGTCAAACCCCTGTGGTTCAGTGAGGTCGCCCGACTCGACAAAGGTCAGCGGGCCGTTAATAATTTGGAGTTCTTGAATATAGTCGATATACGAGTCCTCGTAGAGCGTAAAGCCAAGGCCACCATTGAGACATTCTACGCCTTCAAGTACTTCTAAGTCGGCAAGCGAATAGGCAGTGATACCGCCCTCGTGGGTCACAAGCCCATCGCACACATTGTCGGCGGGAAGGTCGGGGAAGCCTGTGCTGCTATCCCCGGTCTCTGTCTCGGTTGTTGTGGTGGAGTTCGATCCCGTAGTGCCACCCGAGTCGGTTTCAGAGCCGGTCGGTCCCTCACTCGTTGGCGAACTGGTCACTGTGCCTGACGTCGACTCGCCCTCGGCCTGACTCGTTGCCCCGCTTGTCGCTGTGCTTGCCGGACCCATCGTGGTCATAGTCGTGGACGTGGTCGTCGTCGTCGTACTGTCCGTCGTACCGTTTTCCTCAGTGTGTCCGCACCCGGCCGACAACGCCAGCACACAAACCCTGATCAAAACTGGATGTCGAAGTGTCAATACTCAATCTCCTCTGGTTCGACGCCTCGGCTTGAAGGTCGACAGGAGCAGATCAAGAGATCAAGTCTTGATCCTTAATTCTCCGTGATTCTAACAGAATGGAAACTTGATTCGACCAAATTAAGGCTGACGGACTTAATCCCCGTGGCGGAAATCCGCATCGCTAGATGCTCGCTAAGTTGTGTCGCCGAGTCGACCGAGCTCGATGAGCGCCCGGCTGACGGAGCAATCTTCCCGCGCCGCGAGTGCACGGAAGAGCTGCCGACCCGCAGGGATTCGCTGCCGATTTGTTGTCGAAGGCGCCGTAGTAGTGCGAGCATCGGTTCCCAAAGCGGCCACAACAAGCGGCTCGTCCGTGGCAGGGAGATGGACTGGCATCACTCGTTCTGATTCCTGTACTCGATCTCAGATGCGATAAGTCCGACCACCAGACGAACTTGTCCGGTCCCCAGACGCACCCAAAAACAAAAAAGGCGCACCCCGAAGGGCGCGCCGACATGAAGCTTTGGGGGAAGCTTACTGGTGACCGATGCTCAGCGAGTAGCTACCCGAGCCGCTGAAGCTCTTGACGTACCAGAGGTAGTAGCCAGCCGAACCGCCGTAGTTGATGGCCTCTGAGGAGTTGGGGCTTGTCGACGAGGACACAACTGCCCAGCCTTGGCCATTCCACTTGTAGAGGTAGAGGTCGAAGTCGGCGTTGCCCGGCCCACTGAGGATACCGGTGTGGGTACCGTTGCCGGCGTAGTAGTACGATCCGTTGGGTTGGACTTGGCCTTGGCCTTGGCTCAGTGAACCGTTGTAGACCTTGCAGCCGGGGCAGGGCTCGGGCTCGGGCTCGGGCTCGGGCTCGGGCTCGGGCTCGGGCTCGGGCTCGGGCTCGGGCTCGGGCTCGGGCTCGGGCTCGGGCTCAGGCTCGGGCTCGGGCTCGGGCTCAGGCTCGGGCTCGGGCTCACCGGCGAACTCGACATTGAGCAGGCTGTTGGGCGCACCGTTGAGGCTGCCACTGAGGGTGCCTTGAACGGCTTGGTCGTCGAGTGCAGCGGCGACCTGTGTCGGGGTCGCGCTCGGGTTCATCGACAGGTACACGGCAGCTGCACCGGCGACGTGGGGGCTCGCCATCGACGTGCCGCTCATGGTTGCGGTCGACGAGTTGTGCGAAATGCCGGCGGAGGTGATGTTCGACCCCGGGGCCATGATGTCGACACAGGAACCCCAGTTGGAAAAGCCGCTGCGGGTGTCGCTGCTGGTGGTCGAGCCCACGGTGATGGCCTCCGGCGTGCTGGCGGGCGACTTGTTGCAGGCGTTGCTGTTTTCGTTACCGGCGGCAACGACCACGGTCACGCCCGCGGCATGCAGGGCAGCTGCCCCATCGTTGAGTGACTGCGAGTAGCCGCCACCCAGGCTCATGTTGGCCACCGCCGGATCCTGGTGGTTGTTCGCCACCCAGTTCATCGCCGAGAGTAGCACCGAAGTTGTCGCCCCACCGCCGTTGCAGTCAAACACGCGGACGCCGTGGACGGTCGCACCCGGGGCCACCCCGTAGTTTGAACCGGCAACCGTACCGGCGACGTGGGTGCCGTGGCCGTGGCAGTCATTCACACTTCCACCGAGGGCTGAGAATCCCTGACCGACGCGACCCGCAAACTCGTTGTGGCTCTCGCGCAGACCGGTGTCGATAACATATGCATGTACACCAGCGCCCGTGGCCGGAGCGTTGTATTGGTTGTTGAGCGGCAGGTCGTTTTGATCGATCCGGTCAAGCCCCCAGGTGACGTTGAGTTGGAACTCCTGGTCCTGCTCGACATAGGCGACATCGGGGTCGTTGCGCAGGTCTTCGAGGGTCTCGGGGGTGAACTTACCGGCAAACCCGACCACCGCAGCGTTGTAGGTACGTTGGATTTGGTCGCCGTCACGCAGCGGGGTGTTGGCGAGCAGGTCGTCGACGGTGGCCGAACGGACATGCTTTTTCATGACCACGATGTACTGGTCTTGGATGGCCGTACCGCGGTCGGCGAGCATCAGCGGAGCCGGTTGATTCTCATCACCCAGGGCGTTGGCGTCGGGGACGATGATGCCTTCGTCGTTGTACTCAACGATGCTCTCGGGGTTGTAGCAACCGGTCGAAAGGCTACCGGCGAGCAACAGGCCAAGGGCGACGGGGAAGGTGGCGAGAATCTTTTTTGATGCGTTCATGTCTAGCTCCATCGGCGCCGGGCAATATCCATTCGCACACGGTCACCACGAGGTGTCTTTGAGTTCAGGTTGTCTCGGCACAGCGCCCACCGTTGTGTCTAGGCAAGCGTGCCGTTCATCGCGTTCATGGGTTTTGTGCGGCGGACCCAACAAACAATTCAAAATAATTAGTTGGCCATCTCACACATTTCTCAAAAAGGCCGAATTTCGGCCTCTAGAACCTCAAATTTCGTCTGAAATTAATTCCGACAAATCTCAAAAAAACCTGAATTGCCCACATCTGAGGGGTCAAAAACCGCGCCACCATGTTCCAAAAAGCAACAGGTTCAATGTGCGCACATTGTTTTTGGCCAGCCACAATTGCATTCGCCCACACATGCGTGTGGGCGAAAATGCTTGTACGTGCATGAACTCTAACGCCAGCTAACGCCAAGTCCTAACGCCAAGTCCTAACGCCAGGTCCTAACGATAGTCTCGGTGGCGCAATCGCTTCTCGCGATACCGCTGCCACGCCAACCCGACGATGATCAACAGCAGCGCCCATGGAGGCTCGGGAATGCTTTCGTCATAGAGGTTGAGCCCCGGATTCTGGACGACTGTCGACTCGGTTGGCGATTCGGTTGGCGAGGGGTTGTGCATCATTCAGGTGTTCCACACGATGCCCACAGGATGATCGCGTCGGCGGCCTCTTGGGTCAGCTCCGGGCCATCGCTGTTTGCGGGTGGCATGGTTCCGGCGTCGACCCGCGACATCGCGCGGTCGGCTTGCATCGAAGCATCGGCATAGTTGTCGAAGTTGACGGACATGGGAGCAAACTGGCGATCATCGCCAGACAGTGCGCTGTCGTGACAGTGTGTGCAGGCGCTCCAATCCATGTCAGCAAAGCTCGGCACGTTGGAGCAGTCGACCCCCATCGTATCCGAGTCCGAGTCCGAATCTGACCCGCCGGTTGTGTCGGTTCCAGTTCCGCCACCGCCCGGTAACTCGGCACCGGCTATCCACCCCAAGATGATGGCATCGGCCTCGCTGCCAAACGGACCGCCTAGGGGCATCCGCTCGCCGCGGTCAAACCCGGCCGCGAGGGCCCCGTTGTCGACCAGGGATTGCAAGGTCGCATCGTCGACCATCTTGAGGGCGAGGTACGAGTTGGCGATGTCGCCCCGGGTCACCAGCGGCAAGCTGCTTTGGTTGGACGGTGCACCCTCTAAGGAGGATAGCGCCGCCGCGGTGAGCGAGAGGTTGCCAGCCGGCGAGGAGTCGGTGTCGTGACACGAGCAACGCTCGGCAAACGCCTCGACCACCGCCGTGGGCACGCCCTCGTCCATGCCGTCGGTATCCTGCTCGATAGCTTCGAGCGAACCGCAGGCGCCAACGATCAACGCCGTGCTGGCGAGACTCATGAGTAGGCCAATGGACTTCATCTTTAAAGGCTCCACTTCCGGCTGAGGTTAAACCCGAGGAAGAAGTTGCCGCGCTGCTCAAACGGATTGCGCGTCTGACCACCCGGGGCATAGAGGTTGGTGTGGATTTCCCGGGTGTTGGTAAACATGATCTGAAACAGGTGTTTTTTGGAGGGGCTGCTCCACGAGCCACCCAACGACCAGCTACCGATGTTGACCGTCGACGGATTGTCGTTGGCCCCGTGCCAATAAAACACATCGGCCGGGATCGGGAAAATGTACTCCATATCGACGCCCCAACGCTTTTTCTTGCCCAGCCACACGGTCGAAGCAAACCCTAAGTTGAGTGTGTTGCGGGTGTCGGTCGCGGGCACCGAACCGTTGCCATCGCCAAAGTCGACGACGACATTGGCCGCGTGGTTGGTCCGCAGGTAGTAGCCGACCAGCAGCATCGTGCTCCAGCGCTCAAACCACAGGCGGCTGAGCATCAACTGGAAGTTGCCACTAACCGCGTTGGCCGTGTTGGTCGAAAAGTCGCGGTAGTACTCGATCGAAGCGTAACCGCCAAAGCTCAGCGGCATCCCGTATTCCTGCATCACCGGGATGTATTTGACACCGAGCTCGTAGCCCTTGCGCGAGTTGCTGCGGCGAATCAGGACATCCAAGCCGTCGATGATGCCGTAGGCAAACCCCACACTCATCACCGCACCGGCGTCGAGACCAAAGGCCCCGCGTTCGGTGCCGATCCGACCAAACCGGTGATCGATGCGAAACTCAAACTTGCGCTTACCCAGGCCCGCGGTCGTCGGCAGGTTGATCTGGAAGGTCCCGTGAAACGGCGGGTCGCTGATCGGCTTGTCCGGCTTACAGGTCCCGTCTTTTTTGCGGCGCTTGCACTCGGCGTTTTCCTCGGGCTTGTCGACCGGCGTCTCGGATGGCGCTTTGTTGTCAACCGGCCCCTCGCCCGTGCCCCCGGTCTTGGCAGCTTCTAAGTCGGCCTTGGCCTTTTCGACCTCGCCCAGGGCCATGATCCAGTTTTTGACCGGTGCCAGCTCATCGTCGGGGAACGGTTTTTCGCCCTGGGGCATCGGGTCGCCCTCGATGTTTTGGCCCTTGACCTTGGCCCACAAATAGGACTCGTCGAGCTTGCCCGGCACGATGAACGGCTTTTGTGTGTACTTCGACTTCTCGCCGGTCAGGCGGCCGAGCGGCGACACCAAGTTGACCTCTTGCGAACCGCTGTCGTGGCAGACCGTGCAGTTGTCGTTGAAAAACTCCTGCACGGTTTTCTCGGCACTCTCGGCGGCCTTTTGTTTTTCGGCCACCGCCTGTTCGTAGGGCGCGAGGTCGACGGTCGGCGCGACGGTCCCGGAACTACTTGCATCTGCACCAGTTCCACTATCGCTACCACCTCCTGCCCCGGCCCCACCCGCGGGCGCCAAACCTTCGATCCACGCGCGCACGGGTGCGAGCTTGGCATCGTCGAATGGATCGTCCCCCAACGGCATCGGGTCGCCCTCGATCCCCGGGCTTCCCTTGAGCTTGGCCCATAGGTAAGAACCCTCGACATCCCCGGGCACAACCATCGGTTTCCCGTTGACACTCTTGACGTCGACGAGCCGACCCGGAGAGCTTTCGAGATCGATCTCGTCGGAGCCTGCGTCGTGACAGGCCGTGCAGTTTTCCTCAAAAAACGCGGCAACATTTTTCTCGAGCTCCGCCGGGGGCTCGAGCGCAGTCACAGCGAATAGAAGCGATGCGGTCGGCAACAACATGGATGGGGCGACGATACCGAATCCGTGAGGGAGACCACAACGCGCGTTCTCATTCTTCGCACAACGATGGAGAGGCCATCGACGCACCTACAACAGACGACGTCAGCGACTACGTGCACGTGCATGCCATCCCGCAGAAGTTGGCCGGCGCCGCAGCCTCGGGTAGCATGCGCATATGCGTTCGCATCTTCTCGCTACCACCCTCATGTTGGCCCTACCCCTCGCCGCCTGTGGGGGATCGACCAGCACCCCCAAGGACACCAAGGGCGCTGATGAGAAAAAGGCCGACGAAGCCAAAACCGACGAAAAAGCCGGTGACGAGCAAAAAGCAGGCGAGCAAAAAGCCGGCGATGAGCAAAAAGCCGGTAACGAGCAAGCTGCAGGCTCGGATGCCGCGGCCGACACGGCTGCCGACACGGACGGTGGCGACACTGCTGCCGACACGGACGGTGACGACACCGGCACCGGTGGCGATGAGGCGGCGACCGCCGGCGATGCCGAAAAACCCGCTGAGGTGAGCCCCGAAGATGCCGAGAAGGCCAAAAAAGAGGCGATTGCCAAACTTGTAAAAGAGATCAAATCGACCCGCACCAAGGATGCTCGCGCCAAAAAAGCCCTCGAAGAAGCCGAGGCCGCCGGCGCCACGGTGCGCGAAGTTGCCGAGGCCGCCAACGCCCGTGGCGAGAAACTCAACAGCAAGCCCGATCGAGCAAAAACATGGTTTGAGTGGGCCCGCGACAAGGATACGAGCTATCCGGACCCGAGCTTTAACCTCGCCAAACAAACGGTCTTGGTCGGCGACACGGCCGCAACCGTGGCTCACCTCGAAGAAGTCAAAAAACGCGGGGGCAAGAAGTTGCTCAAGCAGGTCGGCTACGACCCGCTGTTTGAGGTTGTCAAAGACGACCCAAAAGTCGCCCCGATGATCAAGTAACCAAGTAGATCACGCCGGCACTGGCCGACGGCGCCAAAGTCAGCCGCATCTCGCCGCTGCCCCGAAGACTGCGAGATGCGTTACCGTCGCGAGCATGCTCGAGCCAGGCAAACGCGACCAGCCAACCGGCGTGTTGTTCTTGTGCTACGCGAACGTCTGCCGATCTCCCCTCGCCGAAGCGATCTTTCGCCACCTCGCCGCGCAAGCTGGCCGCAGCGACGACTTTGAAATCGACAGCGCCGGGATTAGCGCGCTTGCAGGCTCATCGCCGCACCGCAACTCGGTAGCCGTGGCCAAGCAACACGGCATTGAGGTCACCGGCAAGGCGCGCCAACTCCTGCGCGACGATTTATTTCGATATACACATATTTTGGTGATGGATCGCTACGTACTCGGCCACCTAGGCCGCCTGCTCGGGGCCAATGCCGGGCAAGTGCCCGCCCAGGTACGCCTGTTTCAAACCCTCGCCAATCCCGATGCGTTGGGCGAAGAGCTCGATGTTCAAGATCCCATTACTGGGACATACAAGGATTTTGAGCACACGTTTAATGAGCTCCTGACCGGCTGCCACACGCTCCTGACCGAACTGACCGAGGCTGACCGAGCTTGACCGAGCCCGGGTTGACCGCGCCCGGGTGCTACTCCACCCCGGCCGCCCAGTCCTCGTCGCGAAACGCCGCCAGAATCTTCATCACCGCCAACTGGACATGCTGGACGTTGTCGACCCGCACCACGTTGTCATAGATCGTTGTCCGCAGGCCCCCGCGTAGGCGCTTGCGCTTGCGGATGTAGAACATGTGGACATCGTCGGCAAAACACAGCTGCAACGAGCTGCGAAGCCCCCGTAAAATTGCCCGACGATAGTTGTACATACGTTGGTCCTCGCCAAGCGTGCGGGCCATCGCAAACGCATCGATCAGACCCTCCATGTAGACACCCGTCGACGATGCGTGGGGCGGGCCATATTCCGGGTGTTGCGGGTCGTGAAACCGCCCCTGCATATCCGGGTAGTCGAGCCCGTGCCATTGTTGCATGGCCAACAACCAGTCGTTCATCTCGAACACAAAGTCCCGCAGCTCGGGGGCCTGCGTACGCCGCCAAACCTCAAAGTACGCCTGCGTATGCCAGGGAATGAACGCCGGGTTTTTCTGCGCCCGGTGCCACTCGCGATAGTAGGCAAACGAACGCATAAACCGGTCCAAAAGTGCCGCATCGTTGGTTTCTAAAAACCGCATGGCCCAGGCCAACAGCGCCTCGCCCGGGTAAAAGTTTTGCACATCGTTGCGCTCGGCCGGTTTGAAAAAGGTTCGAAACTCACCTGTCTCTTGCCACAGATGTTCGAGCATTGCCCACAGCTTGGGCTCGACCCGCTTAAACCGTTTGCGCCGGGGATGCTCCATCACCGACATCGCGGCCAGGGCCACCGCCCCGAGTTTGACCTTACCGCGATACTCAATGCATCCGAGATTGCCGGTTGCGTGGTAAAAGGTCCGAATGTTGTAGCGGAGGTTGTCCTCGGCCAGACGAAAGAAGTTCTTGTCGCGGCGGTGCACCCCGGTACGCACCAACGCCAGGGTCGCCATCCACTGGCGGATCATGTTGTTGCGCTTTTGGTCCTCCTCGCCGCGGCTCGGGTAGTAGATGTATTGCATACGCCCATCGGGCCGCACGCTGTGGGCCAAAAAGTCGCCGAGTAGCCGCTCAAACGCGACGATCCGTTCGCGTGTCACCGCGGTCGGCAGCACTAGGGGTTTGGCCCGTAAAAGCGGCTCGGTGCGGGGTTTTGGGGCACGGACGACCAATTGCTGAACCCCGAGGAGCGTTGACACCACGGTGTCGGTGGCAAACAAGTCGTGCTCGGTGAGCTTGAGTTGTTGGCGGCAAAGCAGCAGGACCTTCTCGTGCTTGCGATTTGTTGCGATCACCGTGGTTGGGCTCACCCGTACAATCGCGGTCTTGGTCCGCACCGCAATCCCGACCATCCCCCGGTGTTTGTTGGCCAGCAACCGCTTGTAGGCACCGCGGTCGCGGACATCGACAATCGTTTTACCCGTACATACAAATATTTCGACGGCATCGACCGGTGTTTTTTTTGTATGCGCAACTTGCTTGGCCTGGGTAAGCGCCGCCTGCAGGGCAAACACGCCGATCGGGTCCTCGCCCCAGGCCTGGGCAAGGGCACGCCCCCCGCCGCGAAGACACACAAATACCAGGCCACTGGCAGCCACGGCCCTGCGGGTGTCGGCCGACCACTCCACCGTACCGGTGTCGAGCAGCGTCCACACATCGGCGGCGGCGATCAAATCGGACGGCAGCGAGGTTGTCGGCATGGCCGACATGGGAGCACCGCCACGGTCGCCACGTCAAGCCTCGCCGGTGCCCGAACACACGCAAAACGACTTCAAAAAGCCCAGGCCACGGGTGCGAGCTGTTGGCTTTGGCCAACGTCTGGGAGGTCTGCGGCCACCGGCCCCTGTGGCCCCCATGCCATCACTTGGGCACCGGGTTTGAGGTGGACAAGCACGCTGCGAAGCGTCCCGTCGGCATCGCGCTTTGCCACTTCGATCTCGCAGGCGGGCAGACTGCGCGTCTCCCCCTCGGCCAAACTAAATGAATCTGCAAATACCTGCTCACCCGGCGCGGCAAAAAACCCATTGAGCGGTTCGACACGCAGGGTGTCGGCGTCGACCCGCTCGATCTTTAGCCCGCTACTGCCGGCGTAGACGACATGAAAACCGGGGTGGCCAACACCCGCACGCGCGCGCATGGCCGGGGCATAAAGTGGAAAAAGATCGCCAGGAGCCTGTAGCAGCACGACGTTTGGTTGGTCGGGCATCGACTGCGCCGCCCGGTCGATGGCGTTGTGAAGCGCCGTCATACCGACACTTCGCGGAACAAACAAAAGCCCGGCAATCACCACGTGGAGGGCCACCAACACCCACACACAAACCCGGCGAACACGCGACAGCAACTCGCGGTTGCGCACCTTCGACATCACGCTCGCAAGCAGGCCGGCCCCACCGATCCCAATGAGCAGGAGGTAGCGGTCCGAGGGCATGGTGGCCGCGTGGGGGATCGCCGCAAGCAACATCCCGACAGCAAAGAACCTGGCCTGGGGGAGCTGTTTGATGACCGGCCAACAAACCCAAAACACGGCCGCCAGCACAACTGCCGCCGCGATGGCTCCGGCACCCACGCCACCGGGGACAAACACCATCAACTCAAAGATCCCCGGCGGGCCAAACTGCGAACCCAGGACCAATGATGTGCTCGCACCCGCCTGGGCTAAAAACCCCACAAAGTCGGCCCGCGGGTCGAGGTACAGGCCACACCCCGAGGCACCTGCGCCGAGCCATTGGTAACAGGCAAACCATGCGCCCGTGACCACCGCGTAGGGCACCAACGCAACCACTCGCTGGTTGCGACCGCGCGTACCTGGGTCACCTCGTAGCCAAATATCAGCCACGATATACCCGAGGATCGCTAGGGCTGTTTCGGAGGCGCACAGGGCCAGCGCAAACAACAGCGGACCTATCCAATCAACCCGTGCCTCACCTCGCCTCAAGTGCGCCAGTAGGGCGGCAACCGCCAACACACCTCCCATCAAGCTGTGACGCGTTGCCAGCCATCCAACATTGAGTGCATGTGCATCATCGATGGCAAACACCAACATCGCCAGGGTCGCACCCCCCACGCTATTGGCCCCGGGCCACAGCTGGCGATACACCCGACCGACGAGTACGACCAGCAGGACGTACCACAATATATTTTGTAGATGCATGATGACGGGCGAGCCCGGCCACAGCAGCATGTCCACGCCGTGGCTCACCATCGCCAGTGGCCGCAAAAACTGAACCGACAAGCCGTCTGCGGTCCACCACGGCAAGGTCCCGGCCACGCGTTCATTTGCGATCCTAAGCGGCTCGCCACCGACAAAGTTAAACCCCGCAAACACGTCAAAGTAGGCGGCCCGGTCTAATATCAGCAGGTCGTCGAGCAGTAGTCCATTGGTGAGCGTCGCAAGTCCCAACACGCCGGCGAGCACCGCAATCGCTGCGGGTGCACGCGGGTGCCTAAAAAATCGCTCGAGCCGGCCACTAGGTTGTGCATCGACCATCGCGGTCATCATAGCTTTCAACCCGGTGGCGTTTATGTGGCACTTTGGTGCCTACACATTTACTTTGCGGCCACTCATTGTCGTCCCCGCGGATAGCAATAGACGAAACTCGGGGGATCTCCCGGTTTGTCCGAAGCCATCGCTCCCCCCCATACCCGTGTAAATCCGGCCTTTTCGAGACATCGCCACGAACCGGGATTGGTCTGCAAAACCCCAACTGCAACCGCTGGCGCCCCGGGATACTTCCTCAATAAACGCGCAACATAGGCGCGGATCATTGCCGTCCCGAGCCCGCGACCCACACAGTCGGGCTCGCCTAGGAGGTAGTCGATACGCACGGCATCCACACAAATGCCCGCCGGCGCGAGGTCGTGGGCGTACTCCGCGTAGTCGCCCACCCGATAGCTCTGGATCATCCCGACATCGCGCAGATTTTCTTGTACAATCATCATTGTTGTCGGCTCACGTCCCTCGATCGCAGGCCCAAAGTCCCGGGTGGCGGCCGGCAAGCTGGCGACATGCACCTGTCCCCACTCGACCGCGGCGATATGGGGTTGGGCGAGCCAACGCACCATCAACGGCAGGTCAGCCATGGTCATCGGGCGGAAGTTGATCGACACCGCGGCATTGTACGAGCAACGCGCGAACCAGCTGCTGACCGCCATAACCCAGCAGCCACTTGTGACGACGCAATCTCCACAGCCCGTGCTATATCCCGCCCGTGCGGATTTCGAGCGGCAGCTTGCGTGGGCGAAAACTGCGTCCACTCCCCGGCAACATCCGCGGCGTGCGTCCGACCGGGGCGCGTGTACGCGAGGCGATGTTCGACTTCCTCACCAACTTTGGCCCCCAGGGGGCACTCGCCGACCGCCGCGTCCTCGATGTCTTTGCCGGCACCGGTGCGCTCATGCTCGAGGCCCTGAGTCGGGGCGCACGCGAGGGTGCGGCGATCGAGCAGCAACCTCGAGTGGCGCGGCATCTCAAGCAGCAACTCGCGGACTTGGGCCTGCAAGGCCGGGCAAAAGTCGTCGTCGGGGATGCCCGCAAACTGTTGCGAGCTGCCGGCCGAGACCTCAACGGCGGCTATGGCCTGGTGTTTGTCGACCCACCCTACGCAACCCCTGACCCGCGCACGGGGGTGTTCGTCGACGACCTGACGTCCTCGGTTTTGGCCCAACTCACGGCCGGCAACTGGCTGACCGACGACGCCGTGGTTATCCGTGAATATGCATGTTATCGCGGCCAGGCTCCCGAGCTAACCTGCCCCCCGCAGCTCGAGCTCGCCCAGACACGTCGCTACGGCCAAACCCATGTCGACGTGTTTGTCCGTGCGGCCGAGCCTGAACCCGAGGCCTAAACACGGCGAACGGCTCGCCAACTACATCCGTACCGAACCGGCGTAGCCACCATGGTAGCGACCATAGGGACCAACCCGCCCCATTCGCTCCTCGCGTTCAAGCCGGGCAAGTCCCTCACGAAAGCGTTTTTTACGGCGCCACAGGGCAATCACAAACAGCGGCGAGACCAGGGCCAGCGGCAGACCTTCGTTGCCGATGATGGGAAACCAGGCAAACCTGCCTGAAAGACCTGCCCGCCACTCGGCATCGAGCTCGGCCAGCGAGAGCCCAAACGAGCGGATAAACGAGGCCTCAAACCCATGGCCTTCGCGGATTTCGTGGAGGAACTGACGAAAGTCTGAGCCCCGGTCGTCGCGCGCCCGCAGGTAGGACACCAGGTCGCGACTCGCTGCATATGCAACCGATGCCGCCAGCGGATCCTCCTGGTAAAAGTTGCGTTCGATCAACTCGAGCCGGGGCACACCTGGCCCAAACACAGCGGCGGCCAGGGCCCGCGAGCGGGCAAAATCGATGTTGTTGGTAAAGCTCTCGGCCACGCCTTCGTGAAACCACCGCGGCAACGGCTGGTTGCCAACCGCCCGATACAGGGCCACGTGCACCATCTCGTGTTTCAGCAAGTTTCCCAGCTCGGTGCGCGAACCATCGGGGGCATGCCGGGAGATCATGATCCGGCCGCTCGGCGAGTGGGCAACGCCAGCAGCCCAGCGGTGGACCCCGGTTGTGTCGGCGATGCGTCCCGCGTGGTTGACGAGAATAATCGTCATCCGATCTTCGAGATCGCCTGCGAGCTCCTGCTCAATCCGCGACCAATACTCGGGAATCGCGTCGGCGAGGGCACGGGCATCATCTTCGAGGTCGGGCTCGTACTTGAGCACGATTTGACCAATCTGCATCCGCTGGTTGGCCATCTCAACATCCCAGCCAGTCGGTGTACCTGCATCGGCTCGCGCCTGCAGGGCTATCCCGAGCCACAGCATCAACGCGGTGGCCAAGACCAAAACCGCGTGGATGAACTTGCTCGAATATTTGGCTGCGAATCTCATGGGCCGACGGTGAGCACGACTGTGTCCTTGCGCAACCCATTGGCCACCAAGACCGCAACAGCCGCGCCGATCACCACAATAGCACCACCCGCCAGCAGACCTGCCCGAACCTTTGGATTCAATTTTGCGGCCCGGCGTTCCTTGACGCCATCGCGCACAAGTTGGCGGTGTTCATCCCACAGCGCTGCCACCAAACCCGTCTCGCCGGCCGCCTCGTCGCCGCGAATCGCCAACGGGCGGTCGAGGCGACAGTCGTGGGCAACCAGCACCGGCCGTGGTCGATCGGGCAAGTAGTCGAGCATGATGACCAAGTCATCCTGATAATCCCGGCAGATCTGACGGGCATTCCCGCTGCCGGCACGCAGCCGCCGTACACTTGTTTTGGGCGACTGCGAAGCCCCAACACTTGCCTCTAGCTGATCGACGGTCGCCCGCTCGGGTCTGCTACCCGGTGCCTGGGGACCGAGCCCAACCGCAACCGCAACAACTTCTTGGGTCGCCGGATCGATCGTAGTCGGGATTTCCCGAGGGACAGGTTTGGGCTTGTCGTTGGTCTCGGCCGCAACCGCTGCGGGGTGGACCGGTTGTTGCGGCACCGACAGCGGAACCTCGCGACTGACCGGCCGGCTGTGCGCCTGTGCGTGCCCGGGAACCACCGTCGCGCCCATCAGCAACGTACAAAGCCAAGGCCGGCAGCTTGTCGAAATTGCGGGCATCTGCGCAAGTGTGCGCGGGAACGCGACGATGTGTCAACCAGCGGCGCTGCGAGACATGCCACACAAGAGATATCCGCGCCCAACCGTCAGCTCGACCAATCTGTCGGAACGTGACGGATTACATGTACCAACATCTATTCCCAGATTTTTACCTGCCAGCCAAGACTTTACTCTCACACGTGCGGTGTAGCGAACTGGGCCCAGCCTCGACGTGTCGCGACAGGGGTATCTGTTATTCGCGTGCGACGAGTGTCTCCCATGTATAGGCAACCGGCTGCGGCGAATCTGCCATCGACTTCCCGGGCGCGCGAAACTTGACGCGAACCTCCCCGCGTTCGGGCACAAACAAAAGTGTATGAACAACATTCTTGGCGATCTGCACCTGCTCGCCCAACTGCCACAGGCCTTCGCGGTCGACCGATTGCTGGCTGCGGGCAGCTGTTTGCTCGATCTGCCGATACCGTCTTCCCGGCTCAGGAGCCTGGCGCGCGCGCAAATGGTTGGTCGCCGCCAACATGTTTTCGCCGAGTTTTGAGCTGGCTTCGGGGGCCCGAACCGCGACACCGGCGGCCTCGACTTCGGCCACCTGTGCCGGCGAGCGCCCGTGTTTGGCGGCGAGCTTGGGCGGCTCAACCAAGTGCACGATGTAGCTGCCGATGTGCGTACTCGATTTGAGTGTATGCACAATATCTGCGGCTGTCGCCTCGCCGTCGCCATCCACATCGACAGCTTGCATCGCCGTGCGCAGCAACAGGTTGGCCGGCGCAAACCCAGAAGCCGCCTGGAGTTTTGAGCCCACGCCATCGCCATAGCCCATGTTAAACAGGGTCGTCACCCCGGCCTCGTTGATGCACGAAAGGCACCCGAGGTAACCGGCAAACCCGACCGACACCACCGGCTGCTGGCCGGGCTCGGCAGGGTCAAACACCATCACGGTTTGGCTGCGCAAAAGTGCCGGGTTGGCGGCCCAGTCGAGGTTGCGCACAACCGCCAGCGCCCCCCCAAGCGTGGGGTCGTCGGCCGTCGCCTTTCCCCAGGCCGAAACCGACGAACAGCCCACCGCCACGAGGTCGGTCATGGCATTCATCAGCAACAGGTCGGCCGCGGTGAGCTCGCGCCCGAGCCCAGGGACTTCGGCCCCGCCAGCCTTGCGCATGCCGTCGATCACCGCGGCTGCCTCTTCACGCAGGTTTGCGTCGATCTTGGCATTGGCGTTGTAAACCGGAGCCAGGCCTGAAAACACCGCAGGGTCGAGGGCGGCGAGCACATACCCGTCGACGACATCGATGATTTCACTGCGCAACAGGTATCCGTGGGCAAAGCCGCGTTGGCTCGCAGTGCCCCACAGGTTGACCACACGTTGGCCCTCAACCATACGCAGCCGCCCGTGAATTTCCTGGCTGTCGCCAGTTGGCGAAGGTGGCTCATCCATCGCCCCAACAGCCGCTGCCGGTTCGGCGTTGGGCATTTCAGAACCCCGCGAGCCGGGGGGTGTTTGGGCATCGCAGGCAAAGCATCCGGCAATGGCGAGCGCGACGAGGGGTCGGAGCATAGCCGGATTATACGCACACATCCGCGGCCCGGTTTAGCCAAACAACGGGCCTCGCGGCCGGCCCGAAGGGTACTATCGAGCCTAACTAGATGTAGAAGCAAACTTCTCCTGGTCGCAAATAGTCGCCCCGACGATGATTTGATTGCACACTCAAGTCTGGGCACGATACCATTCACCCGTGGACGGCCGTCGCTCGCTCATTGCCCTCGCAGTACTGGCACAAGTTGGTGCGTGCGACACAAAAGACGGTCAGACCTCACAGGGCACAACGTCGACGTCCGTCGAAACAACTTCGATGGGCGAGGAAACAACCTCAGCGCACACCGACTCTGAGACGACTGACAATGACGATGAAATCATCGACGATCCCCAGGCCTACTGCCAGGCCCTCACCCAACCCGACGAGTGTAATCCAGCACGCGGTGTGACGGCTGAGAACGAGAAGTTTTTCTGCCAGTGGGCGTCGATTTTGGTCGCCGTGCCCAACGATCAGGGATGCGGTGAAACCGTAGAAGCTCCCCAATGCCTCGCCTGGCGAGACGAAGGAGGATGGAACCCGGGCTGCATTCCAACTCCGATCCCGGGCTGTGGTGACGACATCTGGTCCGAACCGGCCTACCTCATTACCGACACGCAAACGCTACTGCTGCCGACTTGCAGCACATGGGGGCACCCACTCGGCTGGCAGCTGTGCACCTCGGGCGAAGCCGATGCAGCCGAGCCGCCTGCCTGCGCGTGCGTTTGTGGGCAAGCTCCCTAGCTATAAAATTGCGCATACATTGTTATCTGACATTGTCGGAGTCACGCCACACGCTCAGTGCACAGACGAAGACACCTGCAACCTGTCTAATCAGTCATCATATTTGTGACCGACTGTTTGCCGCTCGACACACCGGGCCAACAGCTGAGACAATCGTCCGATGGCGCGTGCATGGATATCTTTGGTGTTCTTACTACCTGGCTGTGGAGACAGTTCAGGGCGCCCCACGGTCACCGACGGGGTGACGACTGCCACTGCGGGTACCGCCAACACCTCCGAGTCGGGGGACGATCCGTCCGCGACCTCCGCGGGCGAGACAACTTCGACCGGCGATAGCGAATCGAGCTCTGACACTTCAACGACAACCACCAGCGACCCGACGGCTACCGGCCCGGGCACGACCGACTGCCAGCCATTGACCTGCGCCGAGCTGACGGCCGAGTGCGGTGAGTTCGATGACACCTGTGGTAATACACTGAATTGTGGAGACTGTGCCGAACCGCAACTGTGCACCGCGGGCCAGTGCGCTGCACCGTTTGCCGACACCGAGCGCCAGCAACTCAACTACCTGGTGGTCGCCCACCCCGACGACGAAATCTCGGGCTGGTCGCTGATCGAAAAAAGTCCGGGTAACTACGCGGTATTCATCCACATGACCCGCGGTGATGCGACCGGATTTTGTGCGCCGTTTGGTGGCTATCAGCCCGATGTTGGCGAGGCACCTCCGGGCAACACCGATGACTACCAGGGCCAGGCCTGTGCCGAACTCCGGATCGGCTCAGCGCTGGCGTTTTATGCCGGGGCGGCCGAAATCGATGGTTTCTTGGGGCCGATTGGTGAAGTTGGCTATACACTCAATTTTGATGACCTTCCCGAAGGAACACCTGGTTTCGACTGCCCTGTAAGCTCGACCGAGGCGAGAATCTACCCGGGCAAAAACGCGGCGATCATCTTTTTTGACATGGGTGACGGCGATCTGACCCAGTGCGAAACCGAGTGGGCCATTTCGCAGACGCGGCGCTTGCCACAGATGGGTTGGTTGCCGCAGTTACCCGAGTACAGCCTGATTGCGACGGGTTATTACAACATGGTCGAGGGTATCAACTGCCGGGTATACGCCCATCCCGACCACCGCGTGATTCACGAGGCGCTGTGGGAAACCGACTTTGGCACTCCGGGGCCGCAGTGGGGCCGAACCTGCCGCGAAGACCCCGATGCCAAACCCGGTGGCACCCCGTTTGCCCGGGTCGAGGTGACTGAAGACTACGACCAAATCATGGAACTCGGGCCCGGCGACTTTTACCGGATAGGCCCGGCGCAGGTCTACTATGGCTGGCTGATGCCCGACTACTGGGAGCTCGGCGAGGACGATACCGATGAGATTTCGTTTAACAAAACCCAGGCGTTTTGGGGTGTGCACTAACCGGGAACGTGACCATCGTCGGCCGTCACCCGAATCACCCGCGGCATCTTTGTATAGACAAACCAGTGGTAGACCAGCACCAGGCAAGCCGCCGGCATCCACCACCAAAGGGCCACACCCAAGCCGTAGGCCGGGGCCGCGGCGTCGTGTAGTGTGAGCCCAGACTCGGCGTTGGCCCCCACCAAAACGTAGGGATAGGTGCCGTAGGCCGCACAGGCGACCAAGCCATAGATGAGTATGCATGAACCCAAAAACGCGGCACGCCGCCGCTGCTGGCGGTGGCTCCACGCCGACCAGGCAAACCCAGCAGCTGCGAGAATTGGAAACACAACCCCCCAGCTGGCTTCGCCGAGCCGAGCACTCAACCGCGGCTGAACGGCAAAACTGTAGGCCGTCACGGCGGCCAGCAACACCGCCACCACGGCAAACAACCGATTGCACACCCGGTGGGTACGGGCTTGAAACTCGCCTTCGACCCGGTCGAGCAGCCATAGCCCACCGTGCAAACTGAGCAGACAAAGGGCGGCGACACCCACTAAAATTGTATAGGCATCAAGTACACCGAGTTGTGCCCCTGTCGGCGAAAAGTCGGTCCACAGGGGGATAAAGAAACTCCCATCTTCGGTCACCGGCACCCCGCGGATCAGGTTGCCAACCGCAGCCCCGAGCACCAGGGCAAGCAACCCGCTGGCAAACGCGAGCACCGAGTCCCACAGCGTTGCCCAGACCTCGTGGTGCAGTTGGTGGCGCAGCTCAATTGCGATCGCCCGCAGTACCAACAGCCACAGCACCAGCATCAGCGGCAGATAAAAGCCGCTAAACCCCTGGGCATAGAGGGCGGGGAAAGCCATGTACAAGCATCCACCGCCGGCCACCAGCCAAACCTCATTGCCGTCCCACACCGGGCCTATCGACTCAATGCAGGCCGCCCGCTCGGCCGCGTTGCGGGTGACAAACCGCTGCAACAATCCGACGCCAAAATCGAACCCGTCGAGCACCACGTAGGTGGCGATCATCGCGACCACGACGAAATACCAAAACTCAGCCATGGTCGACCTTGACCTCCGGCCCGGCGATCAACACCTTGGCCATCAACAGGATGTACAAAATGCTGAGAAGTGCGTACAGGCCCATAAACCCGAGCAAACTAAAGAGGACGTTGCCGGTCGAAACGGCGGGCGAGTACCCCTCGGCCGTGCGCATGAGCCCATAGACCACCCAGGGTTGGCGCCCGGTCTCGGCCGTCAGCCACCCGGCTGTATTGGCGATAAACGGCAGAGGCCCGCTGAGCATCAGCGCCCACAGCAAGGGTCGTTGCTGATACAACTTTTTGCGCCACAGCATCAGGGCACAAAGTCCCAAAATCGCCATAAAGATCGTCCCGAGACCGACCATGATGTGGTAGCTGTAGTACAACAGCGGGATGTTGCTGGGCCATTGCTCGCGCGGATAACTGGTCAGTCCGCGGACTTCGGCGGTGCGGTCGCGATGGGTGAGGACCGACAACACCTGGGGCACCGCAATGACGTTATCGAGGCGCAGCCGCTGCATATCTGGCTGACCAATCAGGTTCATGCCGGCCCCACGTTCGGTCTCAAAGTGCCCCTCCATGGCAACGAACGCCACCGGCTGGTGCTCGATGACATTTTCGACCTGCATGTGTCCGCTGGGAAACGCGACCAAACCCACGGCGACCAAACCCGCGACCACGCCTGTACGAACAAACAGTTTGGCGTGGTCGAGGTGGCGGCGGACCAACAAATAAAGTGCCCCGGTCGCGGCCATCACCATCGACGCCGTCACCAACGAGCCGAGCATGGTATGCATGTATTGCCAACGAAACCACGGGTTTTGAAACAGCGCCCAAAAGCTGTCGAGCACGACCTCGCCGTCCGGGCCTAGGTGGTAGCCGACCGGGTGCTGCATCCAGGCATTGGTGGCCACGATAAACATCCCAGACAACCACGAACCCAGGCAGACCAGCGCACAGGCAACCCAGTGCATCCGCGGGCTCAACCACTTTTCGCCGGTCAGCAGGGCGTACAAAAATGCTGACTCCAAGAAGAACGCGAACATGCCTTCCATCGCCAGGGTCTGGCCGACAACGCTGCCGGTGCCCTCGGAAAACCGCGACCAATTGGTGCCAAACTGGAACTCGAGCGGAATCCCGGTGACGACCCCCATGACGAAGTTGAGGCCAAAAATCTTGGCCCAAAATCGGACCCCCTCATGGGCGAGCACACTGCCCGTGCGCAGTGCGATCGTCTTGAGGACGACGATCAAAAGCGCCAGTCCCATGGTGAGCTGGGGAAAGATGTAGTGATACGTGATCGTGAACGCGAATTGCAGGCGGTGGGCCGTCTCGATCGAGTCCATGGCACCTCCGCAAACAACCTACCAGACTACCGCCAACGTGCCGTCGGGCATCGCGTCGCATGCGGCAACTCGACCGCCAAAATGCGAGTTTGCCCGGCCGCCCCGGTTCCCGTATAGTCGCCGCTATCGAATCCTGAGACCGTGTTTCGCGCACGTTGATGGGTTCGGGCCTGTAGCTCAGTTGGTCAGAGCAGCCGGCTCATAACCGGACGGTCCTCGGTTCAAGCCCGAGCGGGCCCATTTTTATTTCGCCGACGCTCGGCGATTTCGACCGCGGTCCGTTGCCCATGCACGGATCTCCGCGGATGTGACAGCTCGCCCCAGGATTGCTACCCTGCCGACGCTCGATGATTCGTCGTCTTCATTGCATTCCATGGCTTGTGGCGTGCTTGGGCCTGGGTTGCCAGACCCAACCGACAAAGCTACCTCCGCCCGAGCAGTCGACGGCGGGTAAGTCTGAGCCCGAGCTCAAACCGAGTGACGCGCCGGCGGAGGTCCGTCCCGACACCGCAGCCCCGGGCGATGTCGTCGAACTTGCTGTGCCCTACGAGCCCGCGACCGACCCCGAAAACCTGCAAACAGGCGGCGTCGACCTGCGGGCGGTTCGCGACCCAGAAAACCGTGCAGATGCACGTAAAAAACCATTCACGATTGCCGCGCTCTATCAGCTGCGGGGTATCGGCGACCCGCAGTGGTCGCCTGATGGCAGCCGGATTGTGTTTACCGCAACCGAGCACGACCTCAAGGCCGGCACCACCAACCGCGACATCTACCGGGTCGACCGCGACGGCAGCAACCTCACCCAGCTGACCCACCAAGCCGGCAACGACTCACACCCGCGTTGGCACCCTGACGGCAAGTCGATCCTGTTTATCTCCGACCGCTCGGGCAGCTCGCAGTTGCAGCAGATGCCGGTGGATGGGGGCGAGGCCAAGGCCCTGACCGACTTCCCGACCGGGGTCGGGAACCCCGAGTGGAGTGCCGACGGCAAACTTGTTGTATTTACAAGCAAGGTGTTCCCCGACCTCGGAGCCAACGCCACCAAGACCAAAAAACGACTCGAGCAGCGCAAGGACAACCCGGTCCAAGCACACATTGCCGACGAGCTGCTGTACCGCCATTGGACGAGCTATGCCGACGGCCGCCGCACCCATGTGCTGGCCTACGATGTCGCCCGCAAACGCATCGTTGACCTCACTCCCGGCGATTTTGACTCGCCGGCCTTTCGCGCCAGTTCCCATGCATATGCCCTGTCGCCGGACGGACGTGAGCTGTGTGTCACCAGCAACCGCGAGCCCCCCGAAAACCGTGCACACACAACCAATAAGGACCTGTGGGTCCAGGCCCTGCGCAAGGGCAAACCGGTTGGCGAGCCCCTCAACCTCACCCCGGACAACCCCGGCTTCGATGGCGACCCGATCTACGCACCCGACGGCAGCGCCATCGCGTTTCGCCGCCAAACCCTAGGCGGCTACGAGGCCGACCGCTTTCGCCTAGCCATCTACGACCGCACATCGGGCGAAACCCGAGTGGTCAGCGAGGGTTTTGACAATTGGGTCACCAACATCAGCTGGACACCCGATTCGAAGTCGATCGTGTTCCAGGCCGATGTCGAGGGCCGCACGCCCCTGTTTGTGGCCGATGCCGCGACCGGCAAGGTCGAAAAACTCGGGCTCCCCTCGGTCCAAAGTTGGCACCTCGACCACCAGGGAAATCTTGCATTTACATTTTCTAAAGTAGGCACACCGGTTGAACTCTACTCGGCCAATCCGGAGGGTCAAAACGTTCGCCGGCTCACCGGGTTCAACCGCAAAATCGCCAAGAAATACGACATTCGCCCGGCCGAGGAGCTGTGGATCGACGGGCCAGATGGTCCCGATGGGCCCAAGATTCACACCTTTGTCGTCAAACCCCATGGCTTTCAGGCGAGCAAGACCTACCCGCTCATCCTCAATGTCCACGGCGGGCCGCAGTCGCAGTGGAGTGACCGGCTGCGCGGCGATTGGCAAGTCTACCCGGGTGCCGGCTATGTCGTTGCATTTGCAAACCCACGGGGTTCGACCGGCTATGGTCAGGCATTTACGGCCGCGATTTCCAAGGATTGGGGCGGTGGGGTCTACCGCGACCTGATGGCCGTGACCGACCACTTAGCCGAGCTGCCCTACGTCGACAGCGAGCGCATGGGGGCCATGGGGTGGTCCTACGGCGGCTATATGATGAACTGGTTTTTGGGACATACCAACCGGTTTAAGGCAATCGCCTCGATGATGGGGATCTACGACCTCCCCTCGTTTTACGGCGCGACCGAGGAGTTGTGGTTTCCCGAGTGGGACCTCGGCGGACCGATGTGGGAAAATGGCTCGGGCTATGCCAAACACAACCCTGCCCTCCACGCTCGCAAGTTTGAAACCCCGACCCTGGTGATTACCGGCGAGCTCGACTACCGCGTGCCCTACACCCAATCGTTGCAACTGTTTACGGCGCTGCGCCGGCAAAACATCCCGGCCCGCCTGGTGGTGTTTCCCAACGATGGGCACTGGCCGAGCTACATCAAGTCGATGCCGCTTTACTACGCGGCCCACCTCGACTGGTTTCATCGCTACCTCGGTGGCGCCGCTTCGACCATCGACCCCGAAGCCCTTGTCCGCGGCGATGCGTTCAAGCGCTCCAAATAACGTGTACGTGCAACTTGGTGAGGCCCACAGCTAGGGAGACGGCACCAGGCCTTCGCCAGGCTTTGCCACCACGGTGCGGGTGTAGGCCATGGCAAACCCCATACGGTTGGCGTTGCGCTCCGTGGGGATCCCGGGTCTGCTGGCGATCGTTGCAACAACACATTTGCGTTCACGGGCAAGCTCCATCCGCGCCTGCATGAGCGCCTGTTGTACGCCCCGTCGGCGGTAAGCCGGATCGGTCGAGACCCCCATCAGGCTCGCTACCCCGTCGCCAAAACCGACGGAGCCCGCAGCAATCACTCGCCCGTCGATCTGCGCCAGAAACACCTCTGTGGTCGGCTGACTGAGCGTGGTTTTACAGGCAGCGATCATTGGCGCCGGTATCTCACCCGGAGGGTAAAACCCCGCCAGAGTGACCAAAACTGCCCGATCGATCGCAGCCGAGTCACGGTTGTCGACCCGCGAGATCACCAGTCCTTGGGGCCAGCCCCGTGGTAGCTCCAGGGTTGCCCGGGCCAGCTCGCAAAAAAGCACATTCTCGAACTCCCGCACCACAAACCCACGTCGACCAAGGCCTTTGACAAGGCTCCGATCGGCAAATGGCGAAAGTTCGATGCGAGGCTCGACCCCGCGCGACTCGTAAAAAGCCACCAAACCGTCGATTTCGTCGCCAGGTACAGGGCCCGCCAAACCAACGCCGCAGGCCTGGTTTTGCCAGGAACCTGGCTCATGAAATCCCATCACCCCGCCGGCGAATGGCCGAACCAAAGGAGTGACGGCTGCGAGCAGGGCAGCTTGACGGGGTTCTTCGAAGGCCGCGACTTCGGCAGATGTCAACATGGGTAGAGCATACACATACACCCAAAAAGGTGCGCATACACGCCTGATTGCTCGAGGGCGTGTCCGCCCGACCTCGCCGAACGTTTCTCGCCGCGACGATTCGTAGTACAACCAAAAGGTTGAATGTCGGCCCACCACAACCGGGCCAAACTGAGGGAGTACCCGTGCCACTATCGCCTGATCAGGAATGGATCCTTACCGCCTCGGCCATGATTGCCATGGCCGACCGTGTGCTCAAAGGGACAGAAGCTGGCCGCGTGCTAGCGATTGTCAACGAACACGTCGATGTCGCCGAGCAGGACCACTGGATGGATCTGCTGACCGACCTAGACGGCCTACAAAAGCACTTTGAGACCCTGCCCGCGCCCCGGGTTAAGGACCCAGAGCCGCTGCTCGAGCAGGTTTGGTCGATGGCGTTGGTCGATGGTGAGGCCTCGATGGCCGAGGTGCGCATCTTCGAAAAGATTGCAGGTACACTCAATGTCCACCCGCCACAGGCCAATACCTGGCGCCGGGCGTGGACCGCCGCCGCCGTCGAATCTGGTGAGTTGCAGGCCAATATGGTGGCCGTGGTCCTCCACCTTGATGGCGAGATTTGCGATGCCGACCGCGCCCACTTTCAGGCCATGATCGAGGGTATGCCGATCAGCAAAGTTCGCGCGAGAAAACTATTGCAGCTCTTGGACAGGGCCCCCAAAGACGACGATATCACCAACCGACTGGCCCTGTTGCCAGCGGCCCGCCAACAGCAAGTTCTCAAGGAAATTGCCGCCCAGTTGGCCAAAACGCAAAATGCCGAATCGGGGCTGGCCCACCTGCGGCGGTTGGCCGAGGCGGCCTCGCTCGATGTCTCGGCACTCGCCTAGGCGCACGGCCAACATAAATGGTTGGACATCGAAGTCCGCGACTTTGACTCCGTACCGCACAAAAAAGGGGCCCGCGAAGGGCCCCTTGTTTCGTTGCTGTCGTCGGCTTTATTTGACCAGCGACCAGCCACCCTTGATCTGTTTGGCGATCAACTCGTCGCCAATGCGCAGGGCATCGTCCTTGTCGGGTGCCAACCGAACTTCGCGTTTGAGCGGGTCGCGGCGGCCTGGGCTGTAGTCGGTAAAGTGGGTGACAAACGCCGGGAAGCTCGAATCGAGCTTGTCCTTGTTGGTCTGCCACACCACCAACTTGCGAACCGCAAGCTCACCCTTGACGGTCTTGGTGTAGACCTCGCGGCGCAGCACGGTGCTCACCGGGAGCACCAGCTTTTCGGCCTTGCTGTCGAGGTTTTCAACAAGGCAGCGCTCGAGCACCTGGCCCATGCGGATGTCCGTTGGGTTGACCCCTTTGTCGTCGCGGATGCGGACAAACACCGGGTGCAAGATGCTGACACCGGGCAGCTGGCGCACGGTCTTGTACTTGCCCTCGGATTGCTCGAGCACCATGCGTTGGATCGGGTCGCCGCTCGAGTCCTGGCTTTGGATATCGGTCAGCTTGATCTCGATGATCGTTTCGGGGCGGACAAACCGATAAAGCGCGCCACGGCTGTTGGCGTAGCGGTACTCCGAGCCGCACACCGTGGGCTTGAGCTGCTTCATAAATGCGATTCGCTGTTCGGTCGGCATATTGCCGCACGAGCCCAACACGTGGAACTTGCCGTCGTCGCGCATGAGCGCGAGCAGGACCGAACCGACCTTGTCGGGTCCATCGCTCGACTCGGTGTAGCCGATGATGACGGCGTCGATGTTGATGGTCGGCTTGGCCTTGAAAATCGCATTTTCAGGTGTCCGAATGACCAGGCCTTCGCCCTTGCCCCCGGCGACCCATTGCTCAAACAGCTTGGCGACATTGGCCCCGCCGCTGATGTGCTCGGTGCGAATCGCCTTGGCCCGCTTGCCGCCCTTGAACAGTCGCTCCAACATGGCCAAACGGTCAGCATACAGGGGAATGCTGGCCCCCGACTCCGCATCGCCGCCGATCAGCGAATCAAACGCGGCAAAGGCCATGCGCCCGACCTGGGCTTTTTTCTCGCCACCCATCGCCGACGACAACCCGCCGACACGGGGACGCGACTTGTCTTTGTTGACGGCAAACAGCTCGCCAGCAATGATCGTGCGGCCCTTGGCCCGCCCGAGCGCGGCCTGGGCTTCTTCTAAGATCGGCACCTTGCCCGAGATGACGCGGCCCTTGGGATTGGCCAAGAATGCGTCCTTCTCGTCGAGGATCATAAACCACATCTCGCCGTCGATTTTGGGCGAGACCATCAGGTCGCCGTGGAGCATCGGCGATCCGAGGAAGTCGTCTTCGACCATCGCGCGGTAGCGGCCGGCGGTGCTGCGTTTGTAGTTGCGAAGCATCGACTGCAACTCGCGGTCGAGTACGCTGCCGGCGGGGGATTGGAGGCCCGAACCGAGGGGACGGGCAGAATCGGTGGTGTACAGGCTCATGTCTTCACCTCTTTCAAATCAAACATCGCCGGTTACTCGGGCGCCTTGAGTTCCATATCGCTGAGGTGCAGCAACAGCTTGTAGCGTTCGCCGTCGATGCGCCCCTCTAAAAATCCGCGGTAGGGTTTGCCGTTGTCCTGGAAGATAAGCGGCGCCTTACCCTTTGTACCTGCACCGATCATGACCAGCTTGCCCTCCTCGTGGAGCTCCTTGGCCATGGCGTACAAAAAGTCGTAGGTCAGACCATCGACGTGCTTGACCTGCACGGTCCGGCGAAAGGCAAACCGGGTGATGGCATCGCCCTTGCCCAACTTGCGCCCGGTCCAGCGGACAGGTTGGTCGTCGTTGCAGTTGCCCGGCACATCCTGCGGATCCTTGCGCTCACGCTCCTTGCCGTCGGTGCCAAACAACACATCGACAACCTTGGGCGAGGCGTGGAGGACATCGCCCTTGGCCGAAAGAAAAACGGTTTGGGTATCGCCGAGCGAACGCCCGACGGCCTCGACATCGATCTCCGGATCAGCATCGACGAGCGCCTGCCCGTAGGTCTTGCCGTGGGTGCGGGCGAGTTCGATGTGCAACCCACCCTCACTGGCGGCGAGGTAGCGGCGAAACGACAACTTCTTGCCCTGTACGCCGAGGGAGGCTGAAGGGCCAGGTTTGCGGGACTCAATCGCGATGGTGGCATCGCGCTTGGCCTCGTTCATTAGGTGAATCTTACGCATATCACTTGCTCCTTTCGCCTAGAACATCTCGAAGTCGAGATCGTCGTCATCGTCGTCATCGTCGCTAAACGTGTCGACTGCCGCGGTTTCAAGCTCGCACCATTCGCTGATGCCGGGTGATCCGATCAGCGCGAAAAACCCGGATTTATTGGCCACCAAGTAGGCGATTTCCGAGTTGTAGGTCGCGCGATAGTTGAATGTAAAACGAAACACCTGCCCCTTGAGCAGGGCCTTCTTGAGGCCGGCATCGAGGTCTTCGGGGGTCAGCAGGTAAACTGCCCGAAGTGCCAGGTCCAAAACTTCGGTGGGATCGACGGGGCCTTCGAGGTCCTGGGCCACACCTAGGGTCGAGGGGTTTGAATCGACCGGATTGCCGTCTTTGTCGAGGCCGACCAACTTCTTGTTGGGCACCCACTTGCCGCCTTCGTCGAAGTAGGCTTGGGCGGTCATGCCCGAGCGGATCAGCAAGGCGCCATCCTTGGTCAGCTCGGCACGCTCGCAGCGGTTGCCTTCGGGGTCTAGGGTTTGGCGCTGGCGTTTGCCGTAGAGCTTGCTGCGATCGAGCTTCTCCAACTTGAAACGCGACTCGACGCCGCCTTTGGTGACAATGATCGGTTTGGCCATGGCTCACAGGCCACGCGGGCGTTGCTAGCCCTGCGCGACAAACGGGAGCTTCGGCGAGACACACGATCCGCGTCAATAGCTATCTCGGCTCATCGCGCGAAAACAACCGGCACGATCGCGCATAGCTCGTTGTACAGGCACCGGTCACCCATCCTTGGCCGCATACGCATTCGACTCATACACCGCGGCGAAACGGCAAACTACGGCGCGAGTCGACGACACGCTGTTGATCATGCACACACCGTTTGAGTGCCCGCCAGCGTGAGTGATGTTGTGGTTGCAGGGCCGGGGGCAAGCTCGCCCATCCGCTCGCACCCGCGGCCTCGAGCGCTTCGTGTCGCATGGCAACCCGCGCGCCCATCATCCACGCGATTGCTGGCGCCATCATCACGAGGAAACTCATCATCAGCGACAGCCGGTAATAACCCTCGATGCCGGGGACCCACAACTGGCCGAGCAACGCAAAAAACAAACCGGTACCGAGGACCGCCGTCCAGCCCGGGCGCTCGGCCATTCGCGTCAGCCACGGGGTCGGGGCCTCGACGGTGTTGGTCCGCCGGACAACCGCGACCACCCGTACATCACGCCGCGGCGCCTCCGAATCTGTTGTAGACACATCAAAGCACTGGGCACTGACCAGGGCTTCGATGTCGTCGCCGACGATCACCACCCGACGCCCCTCGACCAAGCCCGACAGTGTCGCCCGGCGAACTTTGTAGCCGGCACTTGCCGGAAAGTGGATGCGACAGACCTGCTCGACGGTCGTCGCCAGGGCGTCGAGCGCTTGAACGGCATGCTCCTTCGGCCAGGTCACCTGGTTCATCGACCATTGAACCCGTTCGATCTCCTGCCGCCCAATACCCACCCGATCAAGGCTACCGGCACGCGGCAACGCTGCCAACTACGTTTTCGCCAGCGGTTTTGCGCTTGCACCACGCGAGCTACGAAGCCGCTTCGTGACCGGAGGCAATATCGTCGCGTAAACCGAGCAGGGGAAATACCCGCGTCGGCATCGACTTGCCCTTGAGTTGCACAACCTCGCCCGTACCGACCACGGCCCGGGGCCCCAACAGCTCGCGCGTGGCTTCGGAAATCAGGAGGTCGCAGGCGAGTTCCTTCGATGCCGTCTCAATCCGCGCGGCGATGTTCACGGCATCGCCAATCACCGTGTAGTTGAGTCGCTGCGGCGAACCGATGTTGCCGGCGATCGCCTCACCTGAGTGGATACCGATCCCGGTTTTGAGCGGTGTAAGTCCCTCGGATATCAGTTCGCGATTGAGGCCCTCGAGCCGCTCGGTCATGGCCAGAGCAGCGCGAGCAGCCTTGAGGGCCGAAACCGCGGGTTCGGTGCGTGCAGGTGCGCCAAACACCACCATGATGGCATCGCCAATAAACTTATCGATCAGCCCATCGTGTTCCATACAGGCCTCGACCATGGCGGTGAAGTAGCGGTTGAGAAGTTTAACAACTGTCCGAGGAGACATGTTTTCGGACATGGTTGTGAACCCGCGGATGTCGGTCATCAAAATCGTCACGTGGCGCATCTCGCCGCCGAGGTCGAGCCCGCCCTGCAGCACGACATCGGACACCTGGCGCGTGACATACCGACTAAATGCGTCCTTGATAAACTCGCGTTCCTCGAGCCCGTCGAGCATGCGATTGACGGCCGACATCAGGTGCCCGGTCTCGTCGCCATCGCACGGGAGTGCCCGCTGGCTATAGCTCTCGGGGCTGAGGTCCGAAAGCATCTCGGTGAGCTCTTCGAGCGTGACGGTGGCCTGGCGCGCGACCAACAGGCAGCCGCTGAGCGAGACCAACAGCCCGATCACGGTGACGGCAAAAATCCGCAGAGCCAGCCCCTCGAGCCCACCTCCGGCGACCGCAGCCTCGGCCCCGCGATAGGCCAGTGTACCAGCAACAACTGCCCCGACCACGCTGACACCGACGATCACAATCGCCATTTTGGTGCCGATGCCAATCCCGATGATTCCCGAACCGCCAACCGGCAGCATCGGGTCACGGGCGGCCATCGCCCGCAATACCCGGCGCATACGGTGTTCGATAAACATCCAGGCAAATAGCGCATCAAGGACCGCCGCCAGGGTGCCACCGACAATGACGTGGAGCACCAGGTGTCCGCCGACCAGCGCCGACGTCAGGCCGGCTGCGAGTACACACACTAAAAGTGCAGCTACACCGATTGAGGTCGACATCAGCTCGGGGTAATTGAGTGCCTGCCGCCAGGCATCGAGATCAACACTGTCCCCCGGTTGCTTGATCCAGGCTGTCAGATGGTGCGTGAGACGGTGGTGGGTCGCGACCATGGCCCCGACCGAGAGCGCAACACACCCGCCCAAAATTGCAAAAAAAGTCGGCAGGCTGCCCTCGGGAAACACCACGGTCAGGGTGATGTAGTAAGCCCCGACAGCGGCCGCGGTCGAACCGATCGCAATTGCCCCCAAAAACGTCGACCACAACGACTTGGGCAACGGTAGAGGCACGCGAGTTACCCGCGAAACCTGGGGGCTCGCCAGCAACTGCACAGCCCCGGAGTGGAGCAACGGATTGGACGCGCTGGGTGGGCGACTCGCTGACAATGTGTACCTACACTATTGTTTGAGCAGGCGGTCGTAAAACACCCGCGCCAGCTCGAGGGCCTCGATCAGACCACCGGCCTCTTCGTAGACATCCGAGGGCGTGATCACGGTGTCCGCACCCATGCGCAGGGCCTCGGCCGCAGTCTCGGGCGTAAACTCGTCGGACACCACCAGCCGCATATCCCCGATCTGCTTGAGCGCGGCTATCAACCGCCCGTCGATGTCGATCTTGGGATCTTCGTAGTCGAGCGCGAGATAGGGGTAGCCGACCATATGCGCATAATTGGCGTAGCCCAAAAGGATTTTGTTGGACGGCAACAGATAGGCATCGAAATACCAGCGCGCCGTTGAGTTCCCCATAATGAGGTAGGCGACCGGCACATAGTTGAGACCCTGGCGACGGATGTTCATCGCCGTGGCCACCGAGCCGGAACCGCAGGGCCGCGCATAGTGGGAGTTGGAGTTCATCACATCCGGCATGATGACCACATCGGCCGGAGCCACCGAATCCGGCCCCGCGGGGTACAGACAAACTTGCAAATTTGTCTGCGCCTTGAGCTCGGCAACAAGCCCCGCGAGGTTGGCTGCACCGGTCCCACCGAGTAACACCTGGCGATACCCGATCTTCTCGAGCTCCTGGTAAAAGGCGACATCGAGAAACTTGTCCGGATCGAACAGCGGTAAATAGCGGTCGAAAACAAAGAGGTTCTCGCGCGTCATCGGCTCGCAGGTTACTACAGATCGGCTCGCCCCCGTTCGCGCATGCAAATGCCTGCATGCCCCCACATGGCCGCAAATTTCGCTACGAGGCTCGTCGCCGCTCGCCCGCCAAGGCCCCGCGCACCTGTTTTCATTGCATGCACATGCTGAAACCCGCGCACCTCATGAAGTTTTGTACAGGTGTATGGCACGGGATCCGGGATACACTCGAAGTCTGTGTTTCAACCGGCCCAACACCTCTCGCCAACTCTGAGCGTCGAGCAGATGCTCGAGATCCTGCGCACGGGTAGCGAGCAGGCCCGCCGCGAGTTGATGGATCTTCTGCCCGACCTGCGGGCTGAACTGCGCCATCACCTGCGCGACGAGTTGGTCGAAGAACTCGGCCTCGAACTCAAACCCGACCGCGGGCCGGACGATGAGCGCCCAGAATCCTGGGCACGTGCGTGGCAGGTCGCGGCCCTGGTCGACCTGACCGAAGAGCACCCCCCGGCCCGCGACCTCATCCAACAATTTACCGACCGTTGCAACGAGCAAAACCATTGGGTGCGCTACTGGGCGATTGCCACGGCCTACGGCAATTCTGGCCAGCGAGACTGGGCGCGTGCCCGCTCCAAGGATCTTCGGGTCGATGCCGACGAGCACCTACTGGTGCGGTGCGTGGCGTGGGCCATCGGTGCGCACGACGGCGACCAACCCTGCGAGAAGGCCCTTTTGTGGGCGTTGGAGGGGGGTAATGTGCCGTTTCCGGTGCCCGAGCAATTCGTTGTGGCCGAGTGGGACGACGACGACCACGACCCCCACGAACTGACCGCTGCGGCCCTGCGTGGCCTGCGAACCGTGCCGTTGCTCGCCGCCTTCGACGGTATTAAACGACAGGTCGACAACCCCGACTTCGCCAGCCACACCTGGGATGCGCTGTGGGTGTTGGGCAAGTACCGCGATACACCGCGGGCGCGTGAAGCCTCGCACACTCTGGCGCGGTTTATCGTCACCCGCCGTCGCGACCGGCGGTTTTACGACATGATCGGGTTTGCCGTGCGGGCACTCGGAGTGCTCAATGTGCCGCAAACCGAGCTGTTGATGGAGGAACTCGGCAACCCTAGCCCGGGGGTTTTCGTCGAGGCCGCCCGCGCCCTCGAGCGCCTGCTCGGGCCCGACCGGGTTGTCGCGACCATCCTCCAAGCTGTAGCCGACACCCCGACGAAAACTGCCCGGCTTGCGGATGCCCTAAGGGTCATGCCGCGCAAGGACATCGTCGCCGCACTCGACAAGCACCTGCACTGCGGCCACCCCGAACGCGAACAGGCTGCTCGCACATTGTTTGTTGAGCTCGGTGGGCGGCGGGCCTTTGACCGACTCAAGGAACGCCACCAATCCCTCGACCAACGCCGGTTGTTCGCCGAGGAGCTCGACAAACGCCACCGCGACCACATGAAACTCATCGCCCTCGGAGATGGGATCGCCACCTGGATCTCCGTGGGCATGACGGTAGCAGTGTTTCTACTCGGCCTCGTCACCGCGGGTGCTGGTATCTACATGTTGTTTTTCAGTGGCGAGATCAACATCCAAGAGTTGCTGCTCACCGGCGGCGGTGGCCTGTTTGTGATGCTCGCCAAATTGCGATTTAACGGGCAGATCGTCGAAACCGCGGGGGCTCGCGCAGCTGCCCGACTCGCCCTGTTCAACGCCTTTCAACGCCGGCTGCAACACGTTGACCTGATCCTCAGCCAACGGTTTTTGGACGGGCGCCAGGTCGACTTTGACGAATTGCGTGGGTTTAGCGAGATCGTGGCCAACATCCAATACGAAACCCAGCACGCCCTGCTCGCGCTCCTGCCCAAGGGTAGCGACCCGACCATCGCATCGCTGCAGCCGAGCCCGCTCCCCGGTTTGGGTGGGGACAAGCCCACGGGCGACAAGCCCACGGGCGATCGACCCCGCGACGAATAAAGCCACGCAAACAACCCGCTAAGGTCGGGTTTGACTTACCTGCCCGATCAATGCTCCGGGCACCGGCAGCGGCATCCCGACATGCGCCGGAGGCTGTGGCATCGGCCGAAGTGTACCTGCAACGATCTGTAGCCACGCGAGCTGTTGGCAAACCTCCGGTTTGCAGACAAAGCCCAACTTCGTGGGCCCGTGCATCCCGGTTTGCAACACCGTCACCCGCAAATCGCCGCGGCCAACCACAATTTCCTGACCAACCGCAAAATCAGCTTGGCGACGAAAAAACCGCGCTGCGGGAGAAGCCAGCAGTCCGTGCGGAAGCTCGAGTTCCCACGCGTGTGGGGCTGTAACTCGCAGCATGTGTGGCCCCGGTGCGGCAGATAACGTCCACCATGCGGGTGCCAGTGGATGCCCCACCTCGTGTCGGGCACGGGCAGTGTAGAGCATCGAGGCAATATCATGTGTACGCACAATTAACACCGGACGGCCATCGGGCATCGGAGCCTGCGAAGCGGCCAAGCGCAGGCCCGCTGCCGAGGCGGCAAAACCCCGGGATTGAACATGGCTCCAAAACCCTGCGAGCCCCCCGTGAACCGCCAATATGGCCACTGTCGCCAGCACGCACAGGACCTTGCGCGGCGCCGAGGTTCGCATTGCGAGCCACAATCGAACCAACACCAGACCGAGTAAGCAGCTCCACCAAAGGCTGGCAAGCACCAGCAGACGCGACGACAGCGGTGATGCCAGGGCGGGCAAGATGCATACACATGTACTCCCGGCGAGCCAGGCAGCGGTGCGTCGCCAGGCCACAGGCAACACAAATACCGCTGCGACCATGGCCAGCACTGCCAAAAACCCACTGGCGAAAACCCAACTACGACCCTCGCTCAAGACGGCAGGGACACCCCACACAACTTCGCAAAACAAGCTCAAGAACCGCCCGGGGGCAGCCGCGGCAAACGCTGCAGTCTCGCCAAATGGATCGAGGTAACTACCCGTGTTGCGGGCTCCATAGCCGAGCGTGATATGGGCGGCGACATAGGTGGCTGTGAGCACACACGGGGCAACGACAGGCCGCCAGGACCGCTTGTGAAGCAGTTCATAAATGCAAATACAACCGACTCCGGCAACGGCCTGCTCCCCTGCCAACAGCGCGAGTATGAGTGCCACGCTCGAACCCACATATAGCTGCATACGCCCGCTGGCACGGGCCTGCGTGTACAACCCAACGGCGAGGAGCACAAACACTGCGCACACCAGGGCGTTGCGATTGGCCAACCACATCAGCGGCAGCGCGAGACTTTCGTCGACGGCAAACAACCCCAATCCGACCAGGCCCGCACACCGGGATAGCTGCCCGCCCCCCGGAATTTTCTTGCATAGACAATAGTAGTACGTCGCTAGCAACGTACACAGCCATAGTAATGAGTGTAGGTGCGCTGCTATGGGATTGTGGCCAAATAGCCAGGTATCGGCGGCGATCAGACCGCTGGCCACTGGCCGCAGGGCCGCGAGCCGCAAGTCGGGGGCGGACCACCACGGCAAGCTGCCAACACCCTGCAACCGGGCAACCTCGCCCGGGCTGCCGTCGACAAAGTTAAACAGGTCCCACCATCCGCGCTCGAGCGGGTACTCGCCGGCCAGCATCGCCAGTTGGGCATAGTCGTCGAGGGCGTAGCCCGCTTCGACAGCCGGGAGCCGTAGCCAGCACACGAGTGCCAGCACGGCGAGCACGGCAACGCTTTTGCCGAGCCACCCCACGGTTTAGCGGCTCCGTGGGGCCATCATCGGCACACAGGCAAGGGCTGCCACGTAGGCCGCCAACGCTACCCAGCCGGCCGCCAAAAACCCGCCGTGAATCGCCACCAAGGTTGCGAGCACGGTCCCCAACACCGAGGTTGCGCCGTTGATGGCCCAGTACCACGGAAGTTGCTGATGCATGTTCGTTGCGATCGCCCGCATCCCAGCCGGCAGCGCAACCCCCAGGGCGCATGCCCCGGGCGCGACCACCAGCGCGGCCACCAATGCCCGGCCACTGAGCTCATAGGGCCTGGTGAGGTCGAACAACCAGGGCAACAGTCCCGACTGTAAAACCCCAACGATATACAGCAAGATCGCACCGAGCCCGTACCACAGGGCATCTCGTGGGGTTTTTCGGCCGGCGACAAAGCGGCTCCCCAGGCCGCCGCCGAGCAACAAAATTGCAAGTACAACCACAAGCGACATGGTCGGGTGGCCGAGGTAGAGATTGAGCCGCTGAATCAGGGCGATCTCGACAAACATAAACCCAATGCCGAGCACACCGGCGTAACCCAGGGCCCACATCAGCTGGCGACTCGGCGTGGCCTGTGCCCTCCGCGAAAGCCACCAGGGCACCAACACCATCAACCCGGAACCAACGAGGGCGATCAGCAACACCCGGACGAGCACCGACAGGCCGTTACCAAGCAGGTGGGCATCGGGGTCGACAAGCATGCTGCCGATATCCCCCAGGCGATTTTGATAGAAGAAAAACGGGCGGTCGTCGGTCGGTGCTGCGAGGTCGAGCGGCCAGGTCTGTTGGCGGCGAACGAGCTCGGCAGCATCGGCGGCCTGCAAGGTCGCTTCGATAAAGCGATCCTCGTCAAACCGCGGGTGCTCGAGGCTCGCCGGGTCGACCCCCGGAAGATACACGGGCACAAACCCCAGGGCCGTTGCTTGTACACGGGTTGCCTGGACCAGGGCCGGAGAAAACGCGCCGCGTTTGACCAACACATTGTAGAGGCCATCGACCGTGCGCAGCACGATGATCGACCGGCTAGGGTCCTCGCCGTGCGCCCACAGGCCGGCCTGGCCGAGGCTGACAAGACGTGCCCCCAACGACAGCCCGGGAAAGCTGCGTGCCGACAGGCTCAAAATCCCATGCTCGCGCAGGCCTCCGAGCAGGGCCGTGGTTGCTTCTTGCGTATACAAGCTATTTTCTGCCAGCGCAAATGCACCGGCCACGGTCGCCGCCGAGGTGTCGACCATGCTGATTTGAATGATGTCGAAGGCCTCACCCGATTGCTCGATAAAGGTCCGCCCATCGCGGTTGACCACGCTGACATCCGCCCGCCCGTAGAGGTCGCCCGTGTAGTCGCGGTAGGCCCCACGCATAACGTCGTGGACAATCAGCGGGTTGATCTCGACAGCTGACACATGGCGGGCACCAGCCTGCAACGCGGTCAACACATCCTTGCCACCACCAGCACCGATCACCGCCACATGGTCTGAAACCGGACGCAGGCGGTAGACAAACCCGGTGAGGTCAAACCGCAGGTGGGGAACCTTGGCAAAGTCGCCGGCGAATTTGGTGAGCGTGGTGGTCGCGTTCATATCGATCACCAAGGTTTTTTGCTCGGGTACCGGACCGCGAAATTTGGGGCTCGTCCCCCACCCGACAAACCCGTGATCGGGCAGCACACTCACCATCGAAAACGCGTTCCACCGGGCGAACTCGGGGGGAAATTTCTCGAGGTCAATACCCTTGGCCGCGCGTAGGGCAAACAACCCTTGCGCCTGCCCAACGGTTGCAACTGCACCGAGTGCGGCAGCGGTGACCAAGCTCGCCAGCACGACCCGACGCGGCCGTTTGGCGAGCCCGGCAAACAGGGCCGCAGCGACCAGTGCCAACGAGCCGGCACCAAACAGGGCCAGCGGCCCACCGACCAGCCCAAGCGCCGGGATCACCAGCAAGCAGCCAACACTGGCGCCAAACAGATCCCATGCATAGATATGGTGTACATGCATGGGGTACCGGACGAGCGACCAAGCCAGGATCACCCCGCCCAAAAAAAACGGCACCGCGGCCAGCAAAAACACCAGACCAAGCCGTAGGGTCATCACCGTAAACAACCCAAACATGCCGGAAAACCAGTCCGGGGCGAGCCGGACCATCACCACATCGAGAACGGCAACGGCGATCGCCAGGGCAATCGCACAGCCACCGAGTACCCGCCCCGGGTCGGCCACGGCCAACTTGTCACGCCGCAGGTAGACCCAGGCTGCGGCAATACCCGAGCCAAACAGTGCCACAGAGATTGCCAGCAGGGCAAAGTGGTACCAAATCGTCACCGAGAAGATCCGGGTGAGCAACAACTCGGTGGCCATCAACGCGGCCGTTGTCAGGGCGATGCCCAGCCGCACGCGCAGCGAGGGGGCACTAGCCACCGATCACCAACCTTGTATACACATGTACACTGCCAATAGCGACCACGCTCACCCCAATCCCAGGGCCCAGCGGGCCGACACCTCAATGGTGTAGACAAGCCCAGCGGTGCCCCCACGTAGCCAACAGGCCAGGCAGGCTGAAATCCACGCAAGCCCAAAAATCATGCGGATCCGGGTCCAGTAGGTGGCGACTGCCCCGACCCGGCACGGGACCAGCACCGCCAGGCCGACAGCGATTCCCAAAAATCCGTGTATCACCAAGCTCATGTAGGCCGCAGCCACGAGGATGAGCCCGCGGATCAGCCACAGGTTGCGCGTGGGGCCAAGCCATACGCCAGTGGTCCGGACCCCGGCTGCGAGGTCTTCGTCGTGGTCGCGCAGGACCTGAATACTCTCAAACACGGCAGAGAACAGCCCGAGTTGCAACGCGAGGCACCACCCCAGGATCCACTCGGGGGCAAACCCCACCATCGGCATGGCGATCCCCCACAAAGCCATTGCAAGTACATCGACTCCGGGGCGACGCTTGAGGACGGCCGAGTAGGCCCAACACACACCGCCACCACAGGCGAGCGCGAGCATCAGTCCGCCGCCGTACAGCAGGGCAAACCCGACCAGCGCGGCGAGTAGCAACAGCTGCGCGGCCACGGCTGCTCCCATGTTCGCCCGCAAAAATTGAGTTTTATCGAGGTCGCGGCTGTCGGCCTGCAGGTCCCACGTGAGGTCGCAATAGTCGTTGTTGAGGTAGACCAGCAGGTTGAGCAACAGGGCAAACACCACCCGCACGCCAACATCGACCGGCGACGAACCGAGGACAAACATGATGCTCAGGGCACCCGCTAAATTGGCCATCTCAAGTCGCCGGAGGCGAAACACGAGCACGTCGCAAAGGATCTGAACGATGGCTGCCAATACAACCACAGGCTCACATGTCAGCGGCCCTGTTGGCAATCATTGGCTGCACAAGCGCATTTGACGCGATTCGACTAATTGTGTCAGCAACATCTGCAAATGCACCGAAACACGTGCATGCGCATGAACCGCCAACGTGAGAGTAAGCGATGAGTCGCTCAAATTGCGCGATTTCAACCGGTTTCGACCCGAGCTGACCGGTTGGCAAGGTCGATCTCACTGTACATGCAAATTGTCAGGCGGTGGCCTCAACCTCGCTGCGGCGCACGATATCCCCCAAAACCCGTTGGGCCTCGATCGTCATTTCCCGCAGGGCACCGGTCGGCGGATTGCGAAAGCCGATGAAGTAAAGCCCGGGCCGCCCGGCCTCGCGCCCGTAGGATGTCGGGTACCCGCGGTCGTCGATCAGTTGTTCATAGCCGTCGATAAACCGGACATCCCCGCGATAGCCCGTGGCCAGTACGACGCTGTCAAACGTCCGATGGCTACCGTCGTAGAGCCACACCCCGGCCTCGTCGAACCGCTCGATCGCACCGACAACGGCGATCTTCCCCTCGGTGATGAGGTCGATGGTGCCAACGTCGATCAGCGGCACACGGGCGTGCTCAACAATCCCACGAATCGGCCCGTAGTGGGGCCTGCGCAGGCCATAGCGCGAGAGGTCGCCAACGGATACTGCCTGGGCCCCACGGGCGATTGCATCGGCTAGTTGTAGTGGCAACTTTGACAACAAAACACTGGCGTATTGGGCCGACAGTTGCAGCGGGCCGGCACCGATGTCGCGCTCGGTGATATTGACCCCACCCCGCACGCAGATCGCAACTTCGGCACCATGCTCGTGGAGGTCGACTGCAATCTCCCCGCCGCTGTTGCCAAATCCCACCACAAGCACGCGTTTACCCGCGTAGCTGCTGCCGTTTTGATAGTTGCGACTGTGGCACAGCTGGCCCTCGTAGCGGTCGAGTCCCGGCCACGTCGGGCGGTGGGGCACGGCGTTGTAGCCACTGGCAACGATCAGGTTTTGAGCTTTGTAGGTCTCCCGCGAGGTCGCCACCACCCAGTGCTCGCCCTCGTACTTTGCCGAACGAACTTCGGTGCCAAAATCGGGACGCAACGCAAACGTCTCGGCGTAGTTTTCGAGGTACTCGACAAACTGCTCGCGCGAGGGGTAACGCGGGTAGTCGCGTGGCATCGGCATGTAGGGCAGGTGGGACAGCTGCTTGACTGTATGTAGATGCAAGCGTTCGTAGTGCTGGCGCCACCGCGAGCCCACCGTCTGCTCGCGTTCGACGAGGCAAAACTCGCGACCCGCAACCCGCAGACAGGCGGCGATTGCCAGACCAGCTGGCCCTGCCCCAACGATCAGTGACTCGACAGTTTGCCCCGACATTCGTCGGTCCATACCGAACCAATCGCACGGTTTCAACTGGCGCGAGTTAGCGCCCAGCGCTCGCGCGAAGTTGTGGCAGCGAGGGCCCGTGGCTCGACGAATCACAAAAATCAGCCCCAAACCAACGTTCCTTACCAGGAACACACTCGCCCCTCGAAAACTTGTATTGTCCTGCGAGCGCGATCTGTCGCGTGCGGAGGTACCTGTGAAAAGACGTATGTACACCTGGTTGTGTTTGCTCGCCGTCGGCCTTGTCGGCCCGGCAGGATGCGATGATTCGGGCGATAAGCCGGCTGAAGCCAAGGCCAACGTCGAGGCCAAGGCCAATGCAGGCGCTCAGGCAGGCGCCGCGGATGTCAAGGCCGGGCCCAACGGCGTCGCGGTCAACGCAGGCGACAGCGGTAACGCAGCCAAGGTCGACGTCACGAAGGACGGCGTCGCGGTTGAGGCCGAAGCCGCCGATGGCACCAAGACCAAGGTCACCATCGACGAAAATGGGATCAAAGCACCAGGAGCTGAAATCACGGCCGATGGCATTAAGGCCGGCGGTGTGAACATTGGCGCCGGTGGGATCGATGTCGGCGGCCTCAAGGTTGGTGCCGATGGCTCGGTCGCCGGGGCAGTCGACACCAGTGCCAACAGCTGCCGCGAGGGCAATTGCTCGTTCACCTGTGGCAGCGGCAAAAACTGTTCGGCAACTTGCTCCGGGGGCAACTGCAAGCACACCTGCGAGTCGACGGCGACCTGTTCGTTTACCTGTTCGGGTGGCAACTGCGAGCAGACCTGCGCCGACGATGCCAAGTGCTCGTTGACCTGCTCGGGCGGAGACTGCACACAGAAGTGTAAAAGCTGCAGCAAGACCTGCTCCGGCGACGGCTGCAAGTAGCACTCCTAACTCGCTTGCATCTGCAATCGAGTTGGTGCTCGCATTCTCATTGATGATACACGCATCGCCTGCGGTTTCGGGGTCTCACGACCCCTAAACGAGCCAAGCGGCTACTTCGAGCCCACCTGTTAGAGCCCACCTGAGGTCGTTGCCCCGGCCCTGTGGGTCATCTTTTTTGCGCAGCGACGGCATGCGGCTGGTAAAGTCGCAGCCCGACAAGGACGCTCGATGTTAAAAACTGCCCCCGATGCCCCGGTCGTTTCGATCGCCCGCGAAGCTAGTTCGATAGGTGACCTGTTTCGCCGCCGTGCCACACGCAGTGGCCCCCACCCGGCCTTTTATTCGAAGGTCGACGGCCAATGGGTGGCCACGAGTTGGTCGGCATTTTTTGACCAGGCACGGCGGGTCGCCCACGGACTGGTCCAACTCGGCCTAGAGCCCGGCGATCGGGTTGCGATTTTGGGGCCAACCCAGGCCCCGTGGTGCCATCAGGACATGGGGGCGCAGCTGTGTGGGCTGGTTAGCCTCGGCATTTACCCCAAGCAATCCCCCGAGCAAATCCGCTACCTGTTGGAGCACAGCGGCGCCCGGGTTGTATTTGTTGCAGATGCACAGGAACTCGACAACGTGCTCATCGCGGTCGACGGGCTCGACTCGCTCGAGGCGATCGTGCCGTGGACCGATGCGCTCTACCAAAGTCACCGCAGCCGCGACCCGCGGATCAAAGACCCGGCGACGATGGATGCCACACCGCTAGCCGAAGATGTCCTCGACCGCCGCCTGCGGGCACGCCAAACCGAAGACCTCGCTATCCTTGTGTACACCTCTGGCACCACCGGGCCGCCCAAGGGGGCGATGATTTCCCACCGCAACATCCTGACGATTCTCGCGGCCAATAGCGAAGCCCTAGCTTTTTCGCAGTCGGATATCTCGCTCAGCTTTTTGCCGATGGCCCATGTCGCCGAGCGGGTGTTGGCGTTTTACGGGCGGATCGATGCCGGCATGGCAACCGCCTACGCCTCGTCGATTGCCGCCGTGTTGGCCGAGGTCGCCGAGGTGCAGCCGACCATCTTCGGCTCGGTGCCGCGGATCTTTGAAAAGGCCTACGCCAAGATCCACGGCGAAATCGAAAAAAAACCGCCGACCGTGCAAAAGCTGTTTGCCTGGGCCAAGGAAGTCGGCCGCAAACGCATTCGCCTCGTGCTCGCCGGACAATCCGTCCCGCTTGTGCTCGCTGTGCAGTACAAGCTCGCCGACCTGCTCGTGTTCAAAAAAATCCGGGCGGCGTTTGGTGGCGAGGTCAAACAGTTCATCACCGGCGCCGCGCCGACGGCCTACGAAATTCTCGAGTTTTTCTGGTCGGCCGGCCTGCCGATCTACGAGGTCTACGGCATGACCGAGTCGACGGTGATCACCCACGCCAACCGCCCCGACGCCGTCCGCCTTGGAACGGTCGGCCGCTGCCTGCCGGGGATCGAGTGCAAGATCGCCGAGGACGGCGAGGTGCTCGTGCGTGGCTCCACCGTGTTTATGGGCTACTTTCGCAACCCCGAGGCCACCGCCAAAACCATTATCGACGGCTGGCTGCACACCGGCGATATCGGCAAGCTCGATGCCGATGGCTACCTCAAGATCACCGATCGCAAAAAACACCTCATTATTACTGCCGGTGGCAAAAACCTTGCACCTGCAAACATTGAGGGTGCAATTAAAAACTCCGACCCGCTGATCAGCCAGGTCCATGCCCACGGCGACCGTCGACCCTACATCTCGGCAATCGTCGCCCCGAGTCCAATCGAGACCCTCGAGTGGGGGCGCGACCGCGGGATCGTAGCGGCCACAGAGGTCGAAGCCCGGACCAAGGAATTGATGGCAGATCCGTCGTCTCGCAGCGAGGCCCTAGAGCAGGCGATGGCCAAGGTCACCGAGCACCCCGACTTTCGCCAACGCATTCAAGAGGCCGTCGGTCGGGGCAATCGCGAGCTTGCCCGGGTCGAACAGGTTCGTCGGTTTTTTCTGCTGACCCGCGACTTTAGCCAGGAACAGGGCGAACTCACCCCGACCATGAAGGTCAAGCGCGGTGCCCTCGAAAACAAATTCGCCGCCCAACTCGACCGGATTTACACCGACGACAGTTTTGCGCTCGAGCCCCGGTAGCCGCGTTTCGTCACACCTCACCGATGGACGCGCCATCCCGTCGCGGGCCCACCCCTCCCGCAAACACAAGTCGTCGAGTACAGTTGCCGACGATGCCGGACGGGGGCCCATATTTTTCGGTTGGCGACAACCAGGTGCGGCACCTCAGTGACGCCTGCGAAGCCTACCCCGCCATGCTTGCCGCGATTCGAGCGGCGCGCGATGAAGTCCTGCTCGAAATGTACTGGGTTGCGGCCGACCGTGTCGGCTACCAATTTCGCGATGCCCTGGTCGAGCGTGCGGCTGCCGGTGTGGTCGTGCGGGTTGTCTACGACGCGCTCGGTAGCCTGGGGCTGCCGCTCGACTTTTGGGAACCGCTGCGACTCGCCGGCGGCGAGGTGATTTTGTACGGCCCGCTCGCCCCGTGGCGGCGACACTTTCGGCTGTGGCGACTGCGGTTTCGCGACCACCGCAAGGTCCTGGTCGCCGACATGCGAGTTGCGTTTACCGGGGGGCTCAACCTCGCCGAGCAATGGCTGCCGGTCGAGCAGGGCGGTGCCGGTTGGCGCGACGATGCAGTCGAGTTGCACGGGCCCGCGGCCCATCAACTGCGGTCGCTGTTTTATGACACCTGGTGGTACCTAGGCGGCACTCGGCCGCCCGACAGCCGCCGTCGCTACCGCAGAACTCGGCGCGGTGTCTGGGTGCTTTCCAACCTCGTCTATGGCAGTCCCAACCGGGCCATTCGCCGCGCCTACCTGCTAGCGATTCGCCGCGCCCAGGTCTCGATCGACCTCGCCTGCGCCTACTTTGTCCCCGGCCCGGTGATTCTCCACGCGATGCTGGCCGCCCATCGCCGCGGGGTTAAAATTCGCCTGCTCGTCCCCCTACAAAGCGATGTGCGACTCGTCGATTTGGCCACCCATGGCATCCTCGACCGGCTCGTCCGCGACGGCATCGATGTATATGCATTTCGCGGCCGGGTGTTGCACTCCAAGGTCGGTATTGTCGACCACCGCTACGTCACCATCGGCAGCCACAACCTCGATACCCAATCGCTGCGCTTCAATCTCGAAAGCAACGTAGCGATTGACGACCAGCGGTTTGCCGCCGCGGTCACCCAGTCGTTTGAGCGCGACCTCGCGTCGGCGATCAAACTCGACCGGGCCTACCTCGCGGCGGTGTCCTGGTGGATCCGGCTGTTGGCCTGGGTAGTCGCCAGGTTCCGGGCATTTTTGTAGCCTGCCGGGCTAGTTCGGGATGTCGCAAAACGGGGGCATCAAGACCACTTCGTTGTCCGGGTCGACGATGCACTCCTCCTCGCCAGGCACGGCGACCAGCCGCAGGGCCGAGGCATTCGATGTATCGACATCGATACTAAAGGCATCGGTAAACACCCCCGGCTCGATGATTTCGTTATAGGGATAGGTCGCGTCTAACGACTCCATCCCCATCACCGTTTTGTACACCTCAATCGTTACCCCGGCGGTCAACGGAGCAGCTCCGGTATTGCCGAGGTGCAGCCACACGGTGGCGATGTCCTCACCCATACAGGTGTTTGTACATAGATCCGCGGTCACCAGCTGGACATCGGGTGCCGAAAGTCCGTCGTTGGCCGAGAGGTCGCCCGAGCGGAAGTTGTTGTAGCTCAGCCAGTTTTTGTCGGCCTGGGCCGGCACAGTCCCGTCGTCGTTGACATTGGTGATGTGGTAGGCGTGTTGATTCCAAATCTTGCGACCTGGTCGCCAGGACTGGTCGGCATCGCCGACTACTGTCAGCCCCCGGTACCCGCCGTTGTACGGCTCGCTGACAAACGCAATCTCAACCTGGTCATCGCCATCGACATCGACGATCACCGGATACTCCACCCGGGTGCCGCTGTTGTGCTCGGTCAGCTTGAGCTTGACGGTACCGTCGTTACCCGAAAACACCCACAGATCGAGTTCGTCGGCGTAGACCACGTCGGCGATCCCATCGCCCTCAAAGTCGTAGACCGACGAGCCGGTGATCCCCGAGGATTGGTCGGTGGTTGGCTGTGTCCACAACACCGAGCCGTCGCCTTCGAACACCGAGTAGTTGTTGCGCCCGGCCACCCCGACCTCGGGTAGCCCATCGCCGTCGAAGTCGGCAACCGTCGGCGGCCCACCCAGGCCACCGGGGATCGCCGTATCCCACAACAGGGTCCCATCATTGGCAGTCTGTGCCCGCAGCCGCCCATTGTAGACAACGATGATTTCTGGGATGCCGTCGTTGTGCAGGTCGGCGACTGCCGGATAGCCATCGGGCTGACCGTTTGACCATACCGTCGAGCCGTCCATGGCGTACAGCGCATTGCCAACCACAACCTCCTGCAGGCCATCGTCGTTGAGGTCGACGGCAAACGACATCGCCGCGCTGCCGTTGCCGTTACCTTGGGGGACACCAATACCGTGCCCGCCGGCCCCGATCAGGTTGCCCTGATTGTCGAGAATCGCCCGGCCGACCACGATTTCGGGATTGCCATCGCCGTTCATATCGGAGATCGCCGGCGCGTTGTCATAGGTGCCCACGTTGTTGCCTAGGCCCTGGGAGGCCCACTTTGCCGTACCGTCGTGCTCGAATGCACGGGCCACCTTGTCGTTGCCAACTGTCACGATTTCGACCAAACCATCGCCGTCGATGTCGGCGGCTGCCAGCGACTGATTGCGATTGAGCCCCGGCGACGTCACACTAAAGATCTCGGTGAGTCCATCCCCCGAGATGGCCCGTAGGACACCTGCCGAATCGTAGGTGATAAACACGATATCAGGGATGTCGAGGTTGTCGACTTCACCGTCCATGTTGTCATCGGTCAGTTGCACAACCACCGGCGTGGTCACGCTACTACGCGACGCGGGAATGTCACTCCACAGGTCTTTGTGCCACTCGATCACCGGGTTGAACATGCCGACCTGGGGCTCCGACTCGCAGGCGTCGTTGGGCTCGACCATCCACCCGGGGGCAGGCTCGATGTCACACTGGAGCGGCTCGCCGGTATCGCTGTCGCTGGTATCACTGTCGGTTTGTGTCGTCGACGGGTCCGTTGCCGACGGATCGGTGGTTTCGGTGGTTTCGCTTGTCTCGGTATCGGTACCCGTGTCCGTCGGTCCGGCGGTCGTCATACCGGTCTCGCTGTTGGACTCGCTCCCGCCACTCGGGTTGTCTGTCTCGGCGTCCGACTGTGAGCCGGAGGGATCCGCCGTAGTCTCGGAATCGGTCTGGCCGGTGGTCCCGGCTGTTGTACCGGTACCCGAGGCGGAATCTCCGGTGCCGCCATCACCACAACCCCCGACCAACGCGAGGGCAAATGCACTTAGAATTGTTGCTTTGTGTGTCAAAGACATGTCTCACCAACCTCAATCGTTTTCGCGGAACCAAATCGCGTGGGTTGTCACTGAGTGGCTAATGTTGCTACGCCATGAGTAGACATTGTTGTTCGAATGCAGCATGCTCAATTGATAACAGTCTGTGTACCACCAACCGCCGTTGAACCCCACGTTGTCCTTGGCGCAGTTGTTGCCCCACGTATCGTTATCCTGGTCGTGGGTGGTAAACGCCTGCCCTTTGACAGCGTTGACCATTTCGAGGTAGCCATTGACCGGCCCCAGCCAGTTGATTGCATATTTGAGATTGGCGTCGGCGATCGTAAAGTTCGCCATGCGCATCTCGGTTGAACTGTCGACAATTCGCACAACATTGGCGGTGTAGGCCGTGGTCAACTCATGCCAGCGTTGCAACGGCATCCAGTAGATGCGCGAGCCGATCATTGGATCGCCGTAGCCCAGTGTCGTGTAGTCCTCCCAGGTCCCCATGCGGACCGTGTCGCGCTCTTCTGCGGTCAGGCCGGTTTTGATGGTTCGCCCGAGCAACGTCCAGCCCCCGCCGTCGGCCCCCATATCGCAAAAGACCTCGAACGGAGTGTTGTCCCCGGTGCCGTCGGGATCGATTTGGTACAGGGTGCTCGGCGGATTTTGGACTTGGTTGAGAATGTCCTTGCAGGTGCGGGGAATCGTGCAGGTTTCGAGGCAGGCGTCATTATTTTCGGCGTTGCCGTCGTCGCATTCTTCGACCCCTTCTTGAATGACGGAGTCGCCGCAACTCGCGATGAGGCATGTGTTGAGGCAATCGTCGGTGTTCTCAACATTGCCGTCGTCACACTCCTCCCCGTCTTGGACCACGCCATCCCCACACGAGGCGAGCGCGCAGCTGTTGCTGCACTCGTCGGCGTCATTGTCGTTGCCGTCGTCGCACAGCTCCCCCGGCCCGAGGATCCCGTCGCCGCAGATCGCTTCTTGGCAGGCATTGGTGCATGCGTCGGTATCCTCGTCGTTGCCGTCGTCACACCCTTCTACACCTTCGTAGACAATGCCATCGCCGCAAACTGCCTCCTCACAGGCGTTCGTGCAGCTATCGCCATCTTCTGCGTTGCCGTCGTCGCAGTTCTCCACGCCGGCATAGACCACGCCATCACCACAGCTGGCGGCCACGCAGGTCGACAGGCACGCATCCCCATCCTCGCTGTTACCGTCGTCGCAGTCCTCCCCAGGATCGACAACGCCGTCGCCACACACCGGCATCGCCGAGGTTTCGCCCTCGCTATCGGTGTCAACTGAGGTATCCGAATCTGGTTGGGTTTCCGATGTCGGCCCGGCACTTGTCTCTGTCGACGATCCGGATGTGGTTGGGACTACGGTCGTCGAGCTTGTTGTCCCAAGGGTCATGTCGGTTGTACTGGCGTCACCACCGCTGCAGCCCACCGCCCACACCATCCCAACAACCCAAACATGCTGCCTTCTCGGGGATATCATCGCTCGATGGTACTCGATCCCGGGACCGGGCTACGACACAAACATGTCCAAATAAACATATTAATTTCTAGTGCTTGGTTCGCACATGCGCACGGCCGTCGGCCTACACCGTCCGACATGCGTTGGGCCGGTACAATGCTCTGGTTATTGTCTATACATCATACCCTGGCGATTGCGGCGACGAAGCGCCCTAGTCGGCCAGTGTGGCTGCTGGCTTACCTGTCGCAATGCTTCGCGTACCGGAAAGTCTTCGTGGACCTAGCGGTAGCGGTCACCGGGTTCGCGCTAACTCAACGCCGAGCCTCAGCCGACTACTTCTTCCCACGTTTACGCTTTTTGGGCTTCTTGCCCTTCTTGTGCCCGTCAAAGTCGAGGGTCTCAACCACCGTTTCGACCTGTTCAAACGCACCGGCAATCCGCTCGACGTCCTCCCGCAAACATTTCCAGCAGTCGGTGCGGCGAAACAAATTGCCGCAACCGCGTTTGCTGGTGTCCCGTAGGCGCCGGACCACGGGTAGTGCCCGAGGATCTGCGTTTTCTTCGATCTCGAGCAATACCTGTTTTTTTTCGTCGCACTTTTTGGCCAGCTCAAGTTGCGCCGCGAGCCGGGCAAACACCGGCACCTCATCCTCGTCCTTGTACTCGACAAGGACCTTGGCGGCACGCTGGCGATCACGACTCCTGCGGCCCTTCATCAGGGTTTCGAGGGGCTCCGCCAACTCGGCTGGAACAGTCGCAATGTGTACGCCAACCCCTGCCTGGGTCGGTTCCTCGGGGTCGCGCGGCTTCTCGTCACCGTCGCTTTTTGGACTGTTGTGCGCAACCTTTGACTTGCTTGAAGCGGGCGGGTCTTCGTCACCGCCGGCCATCCACCAGATACCAAGCCCCAAAAGGGCCACGACTAGTAGGCCCAAAAACAACGGCCGGGCAGGCCCGCGACTCGATTCGCGTACGGCCTCGGCGACCACACCGGTGCCACTGCGCACCGCTGTCAACCAGGTCGCGCCCGCACCATCTTGTTGGGTGGGCACTGCCAAGCCCGGCGTCAAAATAGCTCCGAGCGGTACCGAAGTACCCGTCTGATCCGGTGCAGATGCAATTAACATTCGCAGCCGGTCGCGGACTTCGGTGGCCGACTCCGGGCGGTCGCTCACCTTGAGTGCGAGGAGCTGTTCGATCAGGTTGCCGAGGTCTTCGGGGAGCCCCTTGTGGACCGGCGCCGACGGCCGTTCGGTCAGCTGTTTGCCGAAAAGCTCGGTCAGGGTGCTCGCCTGCCACAACCTTTGGCCGGCGAGGCACTCCCACAGGATCACGCCGAGGGCGTAAAGGTCGGTGCGGGCATCGAGCTGACCACCGGTGGCCTGCTCGGGCGACATGTAGCCGGGCGTGCCGATGACCGTGCCCGCCCGCGTCAGGCCGACGTCGTTTGAACTCTGTGTAGCTGCACCTTCACCGACGCGGGCAATCCCAAAGTCGAGGACCTTGGCCAGGTAGGTGCCGTCATCGCGGGTTTCGAGCAGCACGTTGTCGGGCTTGAGGTCGCGGTGAATGATGCCTAGGCCGTGGGCCGCCACCAGGGCATCGGCGATTTGTTCGGCGATCCGGCAGGCGTCGGGCCAGGTCATCGCGCCCTCGGCCATGGTGTCTTCGAGCGACTTGCCCTGGACCAGCTGGATCACCAAAAAAGCCCCGCCGTCGGGCAGCTCGCCACAGTCCATCGCCGAGGCGATGTTGGGGTGATCGAGTTTGGCGGTGACCATCGCCTCGCGGGTAAACCGGGCGGCGACATCCTCGCGACCGGCAACCTCGGCGCGAATCACCTTGAGGGCCACGGGTTTTTCGAGGCGCAGGTGTTCGGCGACATAGACCGCTCCCATGCCGCCCTCACCGAGCAAGGAGTCGATCCGATACCGTCCGTCGATAACCTGTCCGATCATCGGATCGCCCGACGTCTCGGGTGTTGCCTCAGCCTCGGCTGCTCCCATCGACGGCAGAATAACAAACCGCGGGCGTGGCTCTCGGGATATCCTCGGGATATGTCTTTGCGGTGCAGTAGGCGTTCGTTTCTCGGCGCGTTTGCTGCCGTCGGCCTCGCCGGATGCCCGCGGACACAACCGACCCCGGCTCCCGTGCCGGCCGCCAAAAACCCGGTCAGCCCAGTGCCGAGTCCACTCCGGGTCGTGACCTACAACGTGCTGGCCGACCGGATGCGGGTGAGTGAGCGCCTGCCCGTACTGTTCGATCTACTCGGTGGAACCCGGGCCGACATCATCGCGCTGCAAGAGGTCACCCCGTGGATCGCCCGGTTGTTGTTCGACAACGCGTGGACTGCTGGCTACCAGGTCAGCGATGTCGGCCACGGCAAAAACCCCGACCGCGGTGGACAACTGATGTTGTCTCGCCACCCGATCATCCGCTCGCGTTCGATCGAACTTCCGGGGCGACAACGCCGGACCGCCCTGTTTACCAGCATCGACCTCGCCGGCGAGCACATGCAAGTGGCCACCAGTCACCTCGAAAGTTTTCTGGCCGACGGGCCGACGCGGGCCGCCCAGCTCGATGCCATTTTTACCGAGTTGCGCATGCCCGGGCATGCAATGGTGTTGGGCGACTTCAACTTTGGCGATGGCGAGCGCGAGGAAGGCCGTGTGCCCGCTGCGTTCGTGGATCTCTGGCACGAGCTCCACCCGCACAGGCCGGGCTACACATGGAATATCGAGCAATCCGAGATGGCCCGGGTCGGTTCGTTTCCAGGCGAGCAAAGCCGCCGGATCGACCGTATCCTGCTGCGCTCTGACCTGTACCGCGGGACTGCCATCGACATCATCGGCAATCGCCCGGTCCACCCCGACCGCCACGACCTCTACCCCTCAGACCACTTTGGCCTGGCGGCCACGCTGACCTGTCGACCACCCCAATAACATGTACCGACAACGAGTTTGCCACGCGATGGTTGTTTTTGCCCACCGCCAACAGTTGCCAACCCCTGGTAAAACCAGGCTGATCTCGGATACGTAGATCGAAACCCCGGGTGGGACGTATCACCCCCAAAGCCTATGAACATCGCCGCCTATCGTCTGCCCCTACTCGCCGCCCTGGCTTTGCTGACCACCGGCTGCTCCAACCACCGGGCCGAGCAACTGCTCAACCAACCCGAGGATGTCGAAGACATTATCGGCCCGGTCGATGTCGACGATGAGCTCTATGTGGCCGAGGCCGAGCCCGAACCTGTACCCGAACCCGAACCCGCGCAGCCCGAGCCTGCTGTGGCCGCGGCTCCCGATGCCGCACCGGCCGACGGGTCGACGCAGACGATCTCCTTCGATGGCCCCGATGCCGAGCCCGAGCCCTCCGCCCCGATAGGTGGCATGCAGCCCAAACGCAAGCCACTTGGATCGATGGAGATTTTCGGCATCAGCCGCGGCGGCCCCGGCTAGGCAGGACCGACCCATTCAAGTGCTCATACATGGTTTTCAATGTATGAGCATTTTTATTGAGGCGAACCTTCCCGGCCAGCCAAATCACTGGCCAACAGCCCGTAGACGACCGTGTCGACCCACTCGCCCTTGATCCATTCGTTTTGGCGCAACAGCCCCTCGCGGGTAAACTCCAGCCGCTCAAACAACGCGAGCGATGCACGGTTGCGGGGGTCGATCTCGGCCGTGACCCGATGAACGCCGCGGGCCCGCACAAGATGTTCGATGACAGCCTTCAGCGCTTCGCGGGCATAGCCCTGGCCTTGGTAGTCGGGCGCGATGGTGATCCCAAGTTCGCAAAGTCGCGAATCGTCGGCGTGCACATGCACAGCGACATCGCCAATGTGTGGCCCATCCACAAGCGACAGGGCGATCTGCGTCCACTTGCCCTGGGCCAGCAACGGTTGCGCCATTTGCTCGCGCACAAACGCCTCCGCCTCGGCCCGCGAAAATGGCTCCCACGACTGGTAGCGCACAACCTCGGGCAGGTTGTGGTAGGCCAAAAAACTGTCGAGATGCGCCATACAAAACGTCGATAGGCGCAACCGCGAAGTCGTGAGCAGTGTCTGGGAGGTCGCCTGCACCGGGCAAACCTACCACCGCCGATCTTCGCCGCGGAACTTGCCGACGTGACTGATATCCTCCCGGCCGTGACCGACGAGCGCACCTCTACGGCCCTGGCCCACCGCAGCGAACAGGCCGAGCTCAAAAATAGCCGCAGCCGCCTGAGCTGGATCGCCGACGAGGACCTCGCCACCCTCCGCTTTCGCCACCCCACGCTGGCCGCCGTGCTGTCGTTTTTCTTTGGTGGCGGCGGCCAGATTTACACCGGCGACACGCGCATGGGCATCATTTTGATGATGGCCTCGGCGTTCGCCTTCGCCTCGGCCATTGCGATCGACTTTCCGCCGTTTTTGTGGATGTTCTTAGGCACGATTTCTGGGGTCTTGGCGTTTAAAAAAGCCCAGGCGATCAACCGTTACCTCGACGCCTGCCAGGCCCACGACCGTGCCCTGACCAGTGGCCACGTGCGGGCGCTTGTACATACACAGCCCCCCCTGCCACTCGACCCCCACCAGGCCGGCATCGGCGACGCCTACCGCCCGGTACCCAGCCCAACAAACGCCCGTTATCAACGCATTGGCGAGCGCCTGCAAAAACTTGCCACCCTGCACAACTCTGGCGTAATCGACGACGGTGAGTACCAGGAGCGCAAGTTCGAGGTTTTGTCCGAACTGCGCGGCGCATCCAAATCGGACATCGAGGATGCGCTCTACGAGTTTTTGCCGCTGATCGACCACGGGATTTTGGCCCGCTCAGACATCGACTTTGTCAAGCAACTCCACGGCTAGCGGATTGCTTGTAGAGGCAACTATTATTTGGCGGCCGCCAACAACGAGCGAACAGCCGCCCCGGCACAGGCCAGGCCAAACGCCCCGGTGACAAAGCCAGCGGTCCCGTAAATGACATTACGGTGCTCACAGGTATGCAGGTTGTTTTGCCCCTGCGGGCACACGCAACGAAACCCCTGACCGCCGTCGTAGTGAAGTTCAACCGGGTCTTGCGGGGGTTCAAGCGAGTGCACCGTGGGGATGTTCCACAACCCCTTGCGCGGCATGTCGTGGCGCTGGCGCAGGATTTTGCGGGTCGCCGCGATAAATGGGTCGCCCTTGACTTCGGTCATGTCGCTTTGCCGGATCTGGGTGGGGTCCATCCGGCCCGAGGCCCCACCCGAAACGATCAACGGCAGCTTTTGGCGGTAGCAGGTGGCGATCAGGTGGGTCTTGGCCGTCAGGTTATCGATTGCATCAACAACTAAATCCGGGGCCATCCCCAGCAGCCGCGCACTCGACTCGGCATTGTAAAACGCCCGCTCACACACCACCTCGCAGCGGGGATTAATCAGCCGCAGGCGCTCGCCCATGATGTCGACCTTGGGTTTGCCGGTGGTCCCCCGCATCGCGTGCAATTGCCGATTGGCATTGGTCACACACACCAGGTCAAAGTCGACAATCGTGACCTTGCCAACCCCCGAACGCACCAGGGCCTCGGCCGTCCAGCTGCCCACGCCCCCCTGGCCAATCACCATCACGTGGCTTTGAAACAGCTTTTGCATGCCGGCATCGCCACACAAACGGCCGATGCGGTCGAATCTGCGGTGCAGTTTGTAATCGCTCTCGGGCACCTCGTTCGCAACCTCGGGTTGGGGCTGCTCGGGTTGGCTGTTGCGGCGGAGCATCGATGCGTGCGGGATAAATTCTGCCACGGCCGGCGGAGTATCCCAGATCGGCGGATTCCTTCAAGCGGCCCGTGAGCAAGTCGCGTGTGTGCGTCACAACTGTCGACCGACACCTAGGCTGAGCGTATGAAGGCCGGTTTGACTGCGGGCCAAAAACCCACGCACCGCTGGGACCTCACACACAGTCGTTGTGCCGCCGGAAGCCTCCTGCGGCACAACGACCCCCCACACTTTCAACCCACCGGGCCACTCGCTATGCTCAGCCCGGCATGGCAACCGCCAACAAACCCAAGATCCGCGAAATCCTGTTGCTCGTGCTCGGCACGGTCACCACCGCCGGCCTAATGATGTTGTGGTTTGGGGCGATTCCCGAGACCGCGCGCGAACGCAACCTCGACCTTGCTGGGCTCACGGGCCTCGCTGGCATCCTCGTCACCCCGGCTGTGCAAATCGGCGTGTTGGTGGCGGTCGCCGGCCTGCTCGCGGCTGGCCTGGCAACCAGGCTGACAACCCGTCACGACCTGCGCCCGTTGATGCTGTTGATGTCCGGGTGCCTACTGGCATTTTTTGCCCTGGCGACCACGGTCAACACGCTCTCCGGCTCGCTGTTCAACCAATAACGCGTGACCCTACACATATCGCAGGTGGCGTCCCTGGCGTAGATCCAAACCGCCTGTGGATGCTGCGCTCTTTTACAAGTTCTTCGCACTCGTTGTCTATGCACTGATTTTACTCGGAATCGGCATGGTCGCCTCGCGCCGGATGAAGGACGTGCGCGATTACTTTGCCGGGGGCAAGCGCCTGGGGTTTTGGTCGGTGGCATTTTCGGCGCGGGCCACCGGCGAATCGGCCTGGCTGTTGCTCGGGCTCACCGGCATGGGTGCGGCGGTCGGGCTCAAGGCGATGTGGGTGGTCGCCGGCGAGCTTTTGGGCGTGGCGCTGGCCTGGCTGTGGCTGGCACGCCCGTTCAAACGCCTCACCGATCGCTACGACGCCATTACCGTGCCCGACTACCTCGCGGCCCGGTTTCGCGGGGGTGGCCACTGGCTGCGGTTGATCGCGGCCGCCACCCTGGTCATCTTTGTCACCATTTTTGTCAGTGCCCAGCTCGACGCGACCGGCCAGGCGTTTGAGCAATTTTTAGGCTGGAACTACTACACCGGGCTGCTGGTTGGCTTTGCCGTGGTTCTGCTCTACATCTCGGCCGGGGGCTTTGTCGCGGTTGTCTGGTCAGATGTCTTTCAGGGCAGCCTGATGGTTGCCGGACTCACGCTATTGCCGATTGTCGGGTGTATCTACGCCGGCGGCCCGACAAATGTTGTTGATACACTGACCTCGCTCGATCCCAACTACCTCAGTTGGACGGCCGGGGCCGGCATCACTCCAATTAGCGTCGCCAGCATCGTCAGTTTTTTTGCCATCGGCCTCGGATTTTTGGGCTCGCCCCAGGTGTTCGTGCGGTTCTTGGCCCTGCGCGACGAACGGGAAATCCCCCGCGGAGCGGCTGTTGCCATCATCTGGACGATTTTGGCCGACACCGGAGCCGTGCTGACAGGGATGGTTGGGCGCGCCCTGCTGTCGGGCCAAGACCTGGGTACCGGCGGGCAAAATGTGCTCCCACTCATGATCGAAATCCTGTTTCCCGCGATCATCGTCGGGCTTTATATCGCCATTGTGTTGTCGGCGATTATGTCGACAGTCGACTCATTGTTGGTGGTTGCCGGAAGTGCGGCCATCCGCGACTACTACCAAAAGGTACGCAACCCCGACCTCGACGACACATCGCTGGTCCGCGCCAGCCGGGTCGCGACCGTCGGCCTCGCCCTCGCGGCCCTGCTCGTCGCCCTACTCGTCGCCTCGCTGTCGGACACCCGGTCGATCTTCTGGTTTGTCATCTTCGGCTGGTCAGGCATCGCCGCCACATTTTGCCCAACCATCATCCTGTCGCTGTGCTGGCGTGGGCTGACCCCACTAGGCGCCGGCTGTGCCATGGTGAGCGGGTTTTTGTGCGTGCCGTTATTCAAATTTGTAATCGCCAAACTCCCGGGTGTCGGGCCCTTTTTCACCGCCCTCGAAGAGCTTGCCCCGGCGTTTTTGGTCTCGGGCGTAACCGCGGTTGTGGTCAGCCTGTGGGACAAACAAGGGCGCGCGCGCCAACGCGAAGTCGAAGCCGAACTGCAGGCCGCGAACGCCAAAGACCTGCCCAAAGCGACAGAAAATTAAATTTCACAATTTCTGGGCTGAGCTCTTGACGACCACCAGATGTTGCCGTAGACCATTGACATCATGTTCCCGTTAGTAAATATCAATAGCTGCCCGCGCGGGTTGGAACGCGTGCTCGATGAGCGCGAAGTTTGCCTGCGTGGGGAGAATTGCTAAAACGGGCATCTCACGCAGGTCAAACACCGCCCACAACAACTTGAAAACACAAGTTTTTCGAGTTGTCGAGGTCTGAGAAGTTGCACCACACGCACCTTCAACGACGGTTCGCCAGATGTGCGACCAGGCATCCGTGTCTGTACATCTATGTGGCAACACTCGACGCCCGGGTCGTCTAACGGTCAAGACCCTGCTCTTTCAAGGCAGTGACGAGGGTTCGATTCCCTTCCCGGGTATTGTGCATACAAGTAGTATGTGCCCGAGTCGGTTTCTTGCGCATCGCCTCGCGCAGAAGGTTTGGCTCCCCGCTCGGGTACTTTTGGCCTGTCATCCAAGGGTAACATCGCCGCACCCCGCAGACGTGGTCTCAAAGACCCTTTATGTCCGAGTCATCTAACGGAAAAGATCCTGCATTTTCAATGCAGTCATCGGGGTTCGATTCCCCGCTCGGGTATCCCTATCGACACACCTTCGTCCGAGTCATCTAATGGCTAAGATACTGCCTTCTCAGTGCAGTCATCGGGGTTCGATTCCCCGCTCGGGTATTTCCACACTTCTGGGTCTGTAGTTCAACGGTAGAACAGTTGGCCGTTAACCAACCGACGTGGGTTCGATTCCCACCGGGCCCTCTTTGTCCGAGTCATCTAACGGCTAAGATCCTGCTCTTTCAATGCGGGCATCGGGGTTCGATTCCCCGCTCGGGTATCTTTTTGTACATCCTTGTCCGAGTCATCTAGTGGCCTAGGATCCTGCATTCTCAGTGCAGTCACAGGGGTTCGACTCCCCTCTCGGACGTGTTATGTGGCGACTCGCTCGGCTAGCCAAATCGTATGATGTCCGCAGTTTGGGTCTTCGACGGTGTGGCTGACGGTACGAAATCCGTGGTCCGCTAGCTGGCTGCTGTATTCGCTGGTGTCGAGACTGGCGTGGTACAGCGGCTCGCCACACAGGGTGCCGGTGACCTCACTTTCGCGGGTGCCCGATGTGAATAGCAACCGCCCGCCGATCCGCACGAGCTGTTGAAACCTCGGAAACATCAGGCGTTGCCGTGCCCCGCTGAGGTGGAAAAAACTGTCCCAGGCCACCACTGCGGCGTAGGTCGTGGTCCCGATCGGCATGTCCACCATATCGGCCTGCACAAACGTGTGCCCCGCAAACCGCTGCCGGCATAGCTCGACCATGCTCGCGGCACCGTCGATGCCGGTCACCCGGAAGCCAGCGTCGACCAAATAGCGGGCGATCGGCTCGCCTGTGCCACAGCCGAGGTCGAGAATGGGTGCGCCCGGCTCAAGTTCGCAAACTAGGGCATCGAGGTAGGGCGCTTCCATCAAACTGCGCGAGCGGGCGCGGTCGTAGTCTTCGGCGCGGCGGTGGTATTGCTCGCAAATCGGATCCACGCAAGCGCTATAACACCCGCCGCAGGATCTCGTTGCCAAACATCCCCGGCTGCCCACGGCTATCAACGTGCTCCACGAACGCGGCTACAACCGCTTGCCGGGCATCGTCGCTGCTCAGTCGATCCCGCGTGGGACCGCCAAATCTCGGGTCGTAGAGGCCAGCATGGACAACCGCGAGGAGACCGGGGGCAAGTTGCTCGCGGACCTTCGCGGGGTTCAAGGGCCTGTCCGCAAGCTTCTCGGCTGCGTGGTGCAACCCCTGCCAAAAACCGTCGACATGGGTCCCGCCCTCGCGGGTGTGGTGCTGACTGACAAACGACTCCACGCGGGCGATGTCGTGCCGATGCCAGCACAGGGCGAGATCGACATCGACATCGGCGTACCGCCCTCGCACTTGGACGATCGGCGTCAGGCGTTCGGCGCCTTCGGCCATGTCTTCGACAAAGTCGACAAGCCCGCGCGCAGCTGTCAGCTCATGCCCATTGGCCAACACTCGCAGCCCTGGGTTGAGGTAGGCGAGCTGGCGCAGGCGCGCCATCACTTTCTGCTGCGAGAATATTGTACTTGCAAATATATCGGGGTCGGGCACAAACCGCACCTGGGTGCCGCACCGTCCAGCATCGGTCGCCGCGCTTGAAAGCGGCACCACAACCTCGCCCCGGGCAAACGCCAACCAGTGGTGCTGCCCGCCGCGCCAGACATCGACGCGCAGTTCCTGGCACAGGGCATTGACGGCCGCCAGGCCCACGCCGTGGAGGTTGCCCCCAACGTGGACGTGCGGGTGGTGGCCGTCACGGGTTGGCCCGGCGTGAAGTCGTGTAAAAATCAGCTCGAGTGCCGACACCCCCGATGCTTGCACCTCGGCAACCGGAATCCCGCGCCCGTCATCGGTCACTTCTGCCCGGTCACCCGCCACGGTGACCTGCAAAGTCGTTGCATATCCAGCTAAATGCTCATCGATCGTGTTGCCGACCACCTCCCACAACAGGTGGTGCAACCCGCTGCCGTCACGGGTGTCGCCGACGTACATCCCCGGGCGTTGGCGAACACTCTCTAGACCCTTGAGAACGCGAATGCTTTCAGGCCCGTAGGACATATCCCAGGGTAGCAACCGCACCTGTGGCTGTCAGCCCAAACGCCCAGGTTACGAGTAGTCGACAAACGGCGGCGGGCCATCGTGCTCCTCGCCGGCGGGCGTTCCCTTGCCGCCAAACACGGTGACACCGTAGCGCCGTTTTTGCCGGCGTAGGGTCCCGTGCAGGCGATCAAAGATCATCAGGTTTTGCCCGTAGTTGCAGTGAAAGTGGACATGGTGATCGTCGTGGTAGCGGCTCGACGATTGCCACGGAAAGCTGTGGCGAATCTCGATGCCGGAGTGGTCCATGATGTTGAAGAGCAGCACGTACACCAAAATTGCGATGAACGAACCGGCCCACATCGGAAATACGATCGCCGGCAAAAATGCACTGGCCTGAAAAAACAACAGCTCGACCGGGTGGATCGTGGTTGCGGTAAACGGCGTCGGGGCGACGCAGCGGTGGTGCCAACGGTGGAACTTGCGAAACAGCCAGCGGTTGTGAAACAGGCGGTGCACGTAATAGGCACCGGCCTCGACCAGGACAAACCCGACCACGGTGCTGAACACGGTGTAGGCCCAGCCGTAGTCATCCACTTGTAAGTACAACGCTACCGGGCCGCCTGTGAGCACGTAGTAGGCAAACGATCCCGAAAGCAGCCCGCCAAACATGAGGTTGCTGGCCGCGATCAACATCGCCCAGCGGTGGACTTTTTGGCTCAAAAACCGCTTGGGCTGGATCTTCCAGGCTTCGGGTTGGTCGCGCCTTCGAACGTAAAACGCGTAGTAAAGCGCCCCGGCAAATCCGAAGTACAGGACCAAGCCGCCGAGTACCGACAGGGTCACCAAGTATGCCCACATCTGCCAGCCCTCGCCCGCAAACGCGACCCACGCGACGAATTCGGTCAAACAATCCACCGGGCTTCAGCGCTTTTCTAAACCCTGGCGACGGTTGACGAACGGGGCAAATCGGTTGTGACGCACGGGCGAATGTTCGCCGCTTTGTTGGGGTTTGGCAAGCTCGCCGGCGGGGCCCCGTGTACAATCGCAACGATGCTCCTGCAGACGCCGCGCGTGTTGTTCGACAGTTGGCTGGTCACGGTCTACGACCCGAGCACGATCTCGGACAACTTCCACAGCCTGGAGCTGGTGTTTACGATCGGTGCGGTGGCAACCCTTTGCCACGCGGTCAAGGCCCAGCGGCGGGGGGACAGCAGCGGCCTGCTGATCTGGCTGACGGCCGTGCTGTATGGCTTGTTGATGGAGGTTGTCAGCTACAACACCGTCGACAACTTCACCCACGCGCAGTTTACGGTGCAGTTTTATTACAAGCAGTTGCCGTTTTATGTCGTCGGGCTGTACCCGGCGTTTTTATATCCGGCGACCATCGCCGCCCGCCGACTGCAAACCACGGCGCCCCCCCGCGACCGCACACGCCGGTTTTTGACAACCCTGTTTGTAGCTGGCCTGTTGGCCATGATGCTCGACGTCCCGTTTGACATCATGGGCCCCGACAGCGGCTGGTGGGTGTGGCACGAGGGCGGAGAAGATCCCTACGGGCTGGTGGCCCATCGCTGGCTCGGGGTCCCGGTGTCTTCGTACTGCTGGCACCTACTGTTTGGCGGCTCGTTGGCGGCACTTTGCGAGTACTGGCGACCTCGCCTCAACCTTCAGCTCGGGCGCCGCGGGGCGTGCTCGGCGATCGCCCGATTGCTCCCGCTCGCCCTGTGCCTGGGCGTGGCCAGCATCGTCGTCGGTGTCGTGGCGATGATGCCGTTTCACATCTTTCGCGCGGTCGGCCTCAACGATGGTGTATTTACAATCACTTTGCTAGCTGTCGCCGCGGCTTTCGTCGTCACGCTACCGGAAAAACCTGGTACACGGGCCAGCTCGCCACTGTGGCATTGGGCTGTCGTTTGGTACAGCTACTACATCGCGCTCGGGTACTTTGTGTGGCCGGGCAGCGAGCACCCGGACTGGCCGCTCAAGGCGTTTGTCACCGCGGCTGTGGCCGGGGCTGCGTTGACACTTCACCGCAACGCACATGCCCGTCGCAGCTGACCTTTGGCACATATCCTCAAGCCGAGGCGACCGCCCGTACATCCCGTATATCTGTAGTTGCCGGGATGGCCAATCCCGGCTGAACTTGGCCCAGGGCAACTAGGCGGGCACACAACTCGAGCAGCATCCGCGAAACCTGCTGGCGGCCGCGAACGTCTGGAATCGCCTCGTGCATCCGGGTCACCAGGGACTGAAACCGGGTCAAAGCCCCCTCAATGCCAGTATCGGTCACCGCGTTGGGGCGTCCGTGCACAGCGTCTTGGCCCGTCGGTTTGCTGTCGAGCCCACCGAGTACATCGTAGAGATCGTCGGCGACCTGGTAGGCCTCGCCGAGCAGCATCCCAACTTCGCACCAGTCCTTGGGGTCCTGCCCGATCAGCAAGGCCGCCGACGCGAGGGTGGCCTCAAACAACGCCCCGGTTTTGGCGCGATGGTAGGCCCGCAGGTCGATGTCGCGTTCCGATTCCCAGGCCTGGCCGGCAATCATGCCCCCACGGGCGCCAATACTCCGGGCGATCCGTAAACTGATCTGCGCCATCTGTGGGGTTGTCGGCAATGTCGTGAGTAGCTCAAAGGCCAACACGATCAGGGCATCGCCCGCCAATACAGCAAGTGGTTCCCCATATGCAGCCGCTACCGAAGGCCGACCACGGCGGATCGCGGCGTCGTCGAAACACGGTAGGTCGTCGTGCACCAGCGAGGCACAGTGGAGCAGTTCAATCGCAGCCCCGATGGTCAGGGTTGTCCGCTCATGGGTGGGGTCGCCAGTCGGTCCGCAGGCCTCGACAACCGTACACAAGAGGCGCGGACGCACGCGTGAGCCCCCGGGAAATACCGCGTGGCACATGGCCCGGTAAAGGTTGGGAGGGGTTTGATCACTGCGAGCCCTTTCCAGAGCTGCCCGAAGGGCTTGTTCCATGCCAGCACAGAGCATGGACGCCAGCTTGCTTGTGAATCCAAGTTTGTCAAAGGACGGGGTGATTATTTGACAAACTTTGATCACCGGTCAGTTTAGGGGCGTGAATCTCGAACCTGCGAATCCCACCGGATTTGCCTTTAACAGCACAATCGGGCCCCAGGGTTACGGTTGGTGGTACGCCGACGGCGTCAGCGATGACGGACGCCACGCAGTCACCGTGATTGCCTTTATCGGCTCCGTATTTTCTCCGGCCTATGCCGCCGCCCGTCGCCGGGGGCTGGCAGATCCCCTCAACCACTGCGCCATCAATGTTGCGCTTTATGGGGATAAGGTCCGGCGCTGGTGCTTTACGGAGTACGGCCAGGGCAGCGTCCAGCGGACTTCACAAACATTTGTCTTGGGTCATAACCAGGTGCGGCGCACGGCCGACTCGTTGGTATTTGACATCGACGATCGCACCCCGCTCGGTCGAGCCCTGCGTGGGCGTATCTCTTTAAAGTTGCGCCCTGGTCTCGACCAGCCTGTCGCCCTCGACACTGAGCAAAAGCACTTGTGGTGGCCCGTCTCACCCCATGCCTCCATCGAAGTTGCGCTCGATAAACCCGGCCTAGCGTTTCGCGGTCGCGGTTATCACGATGCCAACATGGGCCACGAACCGCTCGAACAGGCCTTTCGCCGGTGGTCGTGGTCGCGTACCTACACCGGCGACAACACGATCGTGGCATACGACTGCCAACTGCGGGGAGAGGCGCGGGTGCGTCCGCGAACCTGGCGGTTTAGCAACTCAGGTGCGCAGACACTAACGGCAACGCAGCCAGGCATGGCCTTCGGCGATCTTCCTCGCACGCGGTGGTGGCTTCGCCCGAATGTCCGGACTCCCGGCCCTGTCGAGATTGCCCGTACACTCGAAGACACGCCTTTTTACATGCGCTATCTGCTTCAACCGACCCACGGCGGGCCTGCGGCTGAAAGCGTCTGCGAGTATCTCGACCTCGATCGCTTTCGCAACCGTTGGGTGCAACGGATGTTGTGGTTTCGTATGCGACGGGCACGCAAGGTGCGAGCTGCCCTGCCTGCCGAGGACCCATGCAAGGCGGTCTAAGCCCACTTGCATGGGCAACGATTGTCTGGCTCGCCACCCTCACGGGCGCCCTTGGTCAGGCCATTTTGACCCGGCGACCACAGCTGCCTGCGGCTGCGCTCGGCGAGCACGAAGTTGTGATCGTCCGACCCTGTGCCGGGGCCGAACCCAGCCTGCTTGCCAACCTCGTGTCGCTTACCCGTGCCAAGTACACGTTTCGTCCGCGCGTACGGATCTCGATGTGTAGCCGTGACGATCCGGCCTGGCCGATCGCACAGCTTGCGGCCACGCGCCTGCGGGCAGCTGGTATCGACACGGAGATCTGCGTTGTCGACCCCCACGGTCGCAACCGCAAAACCTGTCAGCTCGCGGCGACCATCGACACCGCCGCGCAAGCCATCGCCATGAACTTCGACAGCGATGTCGACCTCTCGGGTGTCGACCTCGACCAACTCGCCCATTCACTCATCAATGGCACGTGTGCGGCCGCCTGGCTCATGCCGGTTGAGGCCGTTGCGGCCCAAAGTCGTTGCCTCGGCGATCAGGCCTCAGCCGGCATCCTCGGGGCTTCGCTACATGCGTTTGCGCTACTGTCTCGGCTCGATCACAGCGGGTTTGTCGGCAAGGCGTTTGCCGTGTCGACCGAACGCCTGCGCGAGGTCGGAGGATTTGCCGAGCTCGTCAACATTCTCGGCGAAGACACCGAACTCGCGCGACGCTTGCGGGCGCGCGGCTATCGGGTTTTGCCGCTCGGGGGTCGGGTGGTCTCGACCGCCCAGGGTCGCTCGTTTAAAAGTGTATATAAACGGTTTTCCCGCTGGCTCATGGTCGTCCGAACCCAGCGCCCCGGACTGCTGTGGACCTACCCACTGTTCTTTTTGAGCACGCTGGTGTTACTCGGACTGGCGGCCGCCGTCGCCTGGCAGCAGCCGGTTGTCGGGGCAATACTGGCCACATGGACACTGGCTTTGCGAATCGCAACCGCTGTTTTGGCTGCGAGGTTTTCACAGCTGCACTACACGCCGCTCGAGCTTGTGCGGGCCATCGGGTTGGGCGAGGTTGCCCTGTGGATCGCGTTTTGGAGTAGCCTTGGCCCCCGAGAGGTGATTTGGCGAGGCAATCGTCTCACCGTCGGTCGCGGCGGAACCCTGCTGCCGGTCGAGCCTGCGAGCAAACCTGCCGAGCTTCCAAGTCCCCAGTCCTAAAGCTAACCGTCCCGAGTCCTAAAGCCAGTCGTTAGGCCCAGTCGTCAAGCTCGCCGAGCTACTTTGGTTTCGCAGCTGGGAGTGCCCGTACCGAGGGCTTGAAGCCCAAGCGCGTACATGCACTCAAACACGCCTCGGCTGCCCGCGACCACCATGGCTCGGTCCGCTTGTATACGCATTCAAATTGCCCGTGCACTGGCGTAGTTTCTTGCGTCGGTTCTGGCGTCGGTTCTGGCCCGGCCACCACCTCGGCGATGCGGTCGAGCTCATGCGTAACATCAGCCTCTAGCTGCCGGGTCGAAGTCCCGCGCGACGTGCCAAACGAAACCCACAACTCTGGCCGCTCATGGCCGCCAAAGCGATAGACAATGCCAACGGGCACCACACGGGCCTCGGGCGCCAAGCGATGGACCACACCGGCCCCACGGGCAAAGCCCAGCGGGCGTTTGTCCTGCGGCTGTTCGCGGCCCTGCGGAAAAATCCAAACCGCACGGCCGGGCCGATCGAGCAGGCTTGCGGCATGGCGAATGCCCGCAGCCCCATCCCCGGCGCGATCTGTATCGACACCAAAGCCGCCGGCACGGGCAAAGAAAAACCGCTCGGCCAGGTTCTTGGCCAACATCATTGCATAAGCATCTTGCTTGAGAAGATGCACACTCAAATACAAAATCACCAGGCCATCCCACCAACACACATGGTTGGCGACAAACAGCACTGGCTGGGTTTTGCTAACATCCGCGAGCCTATCGAGCCCGCGGATGTGTATGCTGTCGAACCGCTTGCGCAGGCGAGCTTGGCTATGGCGTGCCAACCAGGCCGCAAACCACGGCCAGCGGCGGGCAACGATCAAGCGGGGCTCCGCTTAGGCTTCACGGCCTCGACCAAAAACGCGGTCTCGGCAAGCGCGGGCAAACAGCGGGCGGGAGACTTCCCGGGTGGCCGCCACAATGCCCGCAACATCAGCCGAAGCTTGCGACCTGTCGAGACAAACGCGCGACCGCTGACGCTATCAAACGACCGCTCGCGGATTTCGTCGCCAATGGCCGAGTAGATCACACGTGCGCCGTAGATCGCCGACCGGCAATCACGTGGCAAGCCCTCGATCCCGGCATCGGCTCGGGCGTACATCCGGTCGGCGTGGGCGAGCAACCGCTCGACGGCCCGTTGCACCACCGGGTGCGGCTGCGGGTCTTGTTGCCAGGCGGCGAGGTCAAAGCTCGGATCGTCGAGCCAGGATAGTGGTAGATACACACGTCCCGCGCGGGCATCTTCGCCGACGTCGCGGGCAATGTTTGTCAGCTGCATCGCCACGCCCAAATCGCAGGCTCGGGCGAGTAACTCCGGTTCGCGCACCCCCATAATCAGCGACATCATCACCCCGACCGTCGAGGCCACGCGGGCGCAATAGCCATGGAGCTCGTCCAAGTCGGCGTAGGTCCGGACGGCATTGTCCCACTCAAAACCCTCGATCACGGCATGGAGCACACGCGGCGGGATTTGGTGTTTTTGAACCACCCGGCTCAGGGCTCGGTCAACGGCATGGTCGTGGGGACAGCCGCTGACAAGCGCGTCGATCCGCTGACGCAGGGCCGCGGCCGCGAGCTCGGGGTGGGCACCCAAGTCGATCTCATCGTCGGCGACCCGGCAAAAAGCATAGAGGGCTGTGACATCGTCACGGATCCGCGATGGCAGCAGCCACGAGGCCAGGGAGAAGCTGCGCGACCCCTTGCGCAAAATACTACGGCAGGTCTGTTGGTCGCTTCGCATCAGTGCGTGGTTGGGTTGCGCGATGGTTGATAATGCAACGGTCATGGCAAACTTCCAATCTTTCTAGCTACGAGCAATCTCTCTAGGCGGCCTTGGTCCGGCGGGCGAGAGCTTCATCGGCCGGGGCAATCACGCGGTCGAGGACCTTGGCCGAGGACAACACCCCCGGCAACCCTGCCCCGGGATGGGTCCCGGCACCGACGAGGTAGAGCCCCTCGACCTCTTCGCTGACGTTGTGCGGGCGGAAGTAGGCACTTTGCAAAAGTACCGGCTCCATGCCAAAGGCCGCCCCCTTGACCGAGAGCAGGTCGTGGCGAAAGCCGATCGGCGTCAACATCCGCGAGCTCACTACATGGCGCGAAAGCCCGGGCATCAGCGAGTCCTCGAGGTATGCCTCGATCTTTTTGCGATAGGGCTCGGCCTGCTGGCGCCAGTCCACCCCGCTGTCGAGGTGCGGGACCGGGGACAGCACATAAAACGCATCGCCGCCGTCTGGGGCCAGGCTCGGGTCGGTCGCCGTGGGTCGGTGTAGGTACAAGCTGAAGTCGTCGGCCAACACCTTTTTGTGGAAGATATCGTCGAGCAACCCGCGGTAGCGTGGTCCGAGCAGGATCGTGTGGTGGGCGACATTGTCGTATTTGCGGTCGGTGCCGAAGTACCAGACAAACAAACTCATCGAGTAGCGCGAGTTGTCGACCTTGTGGTCGGTCCAGCGTTTGCGCGGGTGGTCGGCCAACAGGTGCTTGTATGTCCAACCAGCGTCGGCGTTGGAAATCACCAAGTCGGCGGCGATCTGCTCACCGTCGGCCAGCGTGACCCCAACCGCGCGACCATTTTCGACATTGATCTTTTTGACCTCGACCCCGAGCCGGACCCGGTTTTGTTGGCCTTCGATCAGCTTGACGAGGCCGCGGACCAAAGCACCGGTTCCCCCCATCGGAAACCACACGCCCCAGTGCCGCTCTAAGTGGGCGATCAACGTGTAAATCGAGGTTGTCTGAAACGGATTGCCGCCGACCAGCAGCGGGTGGAAGCTAAACACCTGGCGCAGTCGCGGGTCGCGGATGAACTTGGAAATCAGGCCGTAGACCGTGCGGTAGCTCTGCAACCGGACCATGTCGGGGGCAATCTTGGCCATGTCGCGCCAGCGGGAAAACGGCACATCGGCGAGTTGCTCAAACCCGACTTCAAAAATCTTCTTGCTCATCGCCAGCAGATCTTCGTAGCCGGCGACATCCTCGGGCCGAAACCGGGCGACCTCGCGGCGCATCGCCTCGGCGTCGCCGGTGTAGTCAAACACCGACCCGTCGTGAAAACGGATCCGATAAAACGGCGAGACCGGACGCATATCGATGTCCTGTTTGATGTCGCGCCCACACAATGCCCACAACTCGTCAAATAGCTGCGGAGCCGTGATGACCGTGGGTCCCCCATCAAACGTAAACCCGTCCTGGCGATAGACATAGGCACGACCACCGGGCTGATCGCGGCGGTCGAGCACGGTTACGCGATACCCTCGGGCACCGAGCCGGACGGCCGCCGCAAGGCCACCAAAGCCGCTTCCAATAACAACCGCGTGCGGGCGCGGGTCGGTCGAGGGGAGTGCGTCGTTTTCCATGGGGCCGACTTATTCGTAAACCGAGATTTGACAACTCCGAAAAATATGGTCTTTTAGCCCCACAGCTCACGATGCTCCTTACTTCGTTATTTCCCTTAATAGTTGCTGTCGCTGCCAACCCGTCCGGTGAGACCGTATCTCCCACCCCGCAGATGTGGGCAGGCCACCACGTGGTCTACGGGTCGCGCAAGGTGCCCGTTCGTGGCCGGGTACGCACGCGTATGGACACCTTTGTCCTGGCCAAAATCGTCGAGCGTGGCGACCAACTCGAAATCGTCGAGCAGCCCTGTGATGTCAAAATTACCCCGGTTGGTGGCATCAACGTCACCATGAACGCGACCGACGTGCCGGCGGCCAAGCTCGACCTCAGTGCAAATACACCGAATCAATGGCAAGGCAGCGCCGAAAATGGATGGGGCGACCAGGACATCGACCACGACGGGCACCCGGGTATGACCGTGACAGTCGACGCCCCGATCTGCAGTGGCAAATTGTATGTCAGCCAACGGGCCCGCACGGTCGCTCGCCTGCACCGCGCGGGCAATCACATCAGTGGGTCGACCCACGTCAGTGTCCACCAAACCATCCTCGGGGCCGAAGGGGCATGCCTGTCTGTGTTGGCCAAGGACACCCGCGAGGTTGTCAGCGGCCCGCGGGCCTATGTTCCGGTCCCGCCACAAACCACCTGTGAGCAACTTGCCGGCAAGCCGTGGCCCGTCAAGGCAACCCGCGACTAGCCATCATCGATATCAGGCCCGCGAGCCGCCGACAAACCGGCCAAAGATCCCGAGCGCGAGCATCAGCGGTAGGGTGACAACCATGCTGACAAGCCCGACCACCAGCGAGAGCACCGCGTAAAAAATGTATATCAAAACATCGCCCATGCCCGCCCGCACCGGTCGGTGTAGCCCCATACGTTCGCGCAGGTCGTCGACCCGTTGGTCCAACACCGCCGGCTCGTAGCGCCCCTGGTAAAAGTTGTCGCAACGACGGCCGCGGACAAACGCCCGGAACGTCCGTCGCGGCAAAAACCACACCGCCCACGACATCGCCAAAAGGTCGAGGTACCAGCCGACCCAACAGCTCAGCTCAATACCACTGCCGATCTCCCAGGCACCGATTTCGGACTCACCCGGCAAGTCGGCGTGATACCCCGTCAGCGCGTGGTGAAGATCGTGGAGCGGGACGACTTGCTTGCGCGCGGCGACATTGGGAAACCGCAGGGGGAACGGCCCAAACGGGATATCGACCCAATCATCGGTATATGTACGCTCATCAAATCCCGAGGCAGCAAAGTAATCGGCCCGTGCCTGTCGCAGCGTTGTCATGTGCTCGCACCCGTCTGGTTGCCCGCATCATACCAGTGCTCCGCCTACCAACTCCACCACCGCAACTCAGGCCCCGAGCAGGGCGATAAGGTGCCCAGCCACCATAAAGCAGACCGCCGCGCCAACGCTGTAGATGATCGTTCGGTGCGGTTGAAACGCGCACAGGTACACGACCGAGTGGAGCACCCGACTGACAGTAAACGTCACGCAATAAAACATTGCCCACTCATCGGAACCGCCGGCGAGGATAAACGCCAGGGCGAGGAGTAGGAACATCGGAATGTTTTCGAGGTCGTTTCGCCAGCACTGGCCGGCCCGCTCAACCAGCGGCGCCTCGCGTGTAGCCTGCTTACCCTCGGCAAATACAGCCGCATCCTCCGGCCGGGTGAACTTGCCCGAGCTGATCCGTCCGATGCCCTGCACCACCGACAGGGCAAACATTTTGCAAAACAATACCGCCAGGCACATCGCCCAGATCTGAAACGCGACACAGCTGCTTAGTTCAGCAAGCATGGGAGTCTCCAATGTCAAACTCAAACCTGTCCTCTTCACCAGCTAACGTATGGTTCGCAGCTTCGGTGTTTCCGGAGTTGGGCGATGATGGCAGCTTGACGATGTTTCGACCAGAGTAATCTCAAGGTTTTTTAGCGGTCATCATCGACATTTTGGCCGAATCTGGTCACCGGCCGGCGGGTCGCGTTGTCACCCGGGTAGCCTACATGGCATTTGCCCTACGTCGTCGACCAATCGCGGCGAACCAGGCGATTTCTAGATGTATTTGCAAATCGACACATTCGTTGTACCAACAAATAAATGACAGGAATTGAGGGGTGTGTTCGCACCCACTCGCGGGTTAAAAATTGTGGTCGTCATGTTTTGTGGCGAACCGTGTATACTCCCGCGATGGGATGGCTCTCCCAACTTTTTTCGCGTTTTCGTCGGCAGTACGTCCCCACCGAGCTCATTGCCTCGGCCCGGGGCTGGGTCGAAATCACCGGTACGATCGAGGGGCTCGAGCTCCTGCAATGCCCGATTACCGGCGACGAGGCGGTTGCGGTCTACTACCGCGCGATTGTGCCCGGCGCAGCCTCTCGCGCCTACGCCGGCCTCCTCGGCGATACGCTACATGTCAGCAGCCAGGCCCAGCAGGCGACGGATTTCATTTTGCGCGATGCCTCGGGGGCCGCCCTGATTCGGCCTAAATATGGGCCGAACCTTCAGGGCATCCACCAGGAGCTTCTGCGTCGCCACGGGCTCGAGCTGCAGGCCGGCTCCGAGCTGCTGGTGCCCGGCGAGCGAATCGTGGTGCGGGGATTTGTTGCCGAACACAAGGACCACTCAACCCCGCACCGTCGCGGGCCCTACAACCTCGTGATCGATGCCGACGAAATCGCCCGGGTCGAGGCGGACTAGGCCCGGGCGATTGCTGCTACAACAGTCTCACTGGGCTCACTGAGGTATGAACTCGAGGTCCAAACCGCCGGTGTACCAGTAGCTCCCCGAGCTTTGCACACCGTAGACACTGATCCCAACCTTCTCGTCGGCCTCGACCGTGTGGGTGCCATCGCCCGCGTTTGAGAGCTGAACATGGGCAACTGAAAACCCAGTCGCGCCGATCGGGCTCCAGGTGTTGACCATCATGCCGTCGACCTCCACGCCCGCGCCGTCGGGGGCAATGATGTCGACGTAGTTGGCCTGCCAGTTGGTGGCCGCAAAAAACAGATAGCTGGTGCGGTACTGCTCCTGGGGAACCGCGAGGATGTAGGCCGGGTCGCTTTGACCAAAGTTGGCCGCCTGTCCAACCATGTACTGCGCGACCAAGATTTTCTTGTCGGACGAAACCTTGAAGGCCGCCGTCGTCATCGACAGCTCCACAAAGTCCCCGGCGTTGGCCAAACTTGTATTGACACCTTGGTCGGGCTCAAACACCAACTCGGTGTCGTCTTCGCTGGCAATCACGCGCACAACCTGGGCCTTGTCGAGGTTGTCGTTGGGGATCTGTACCGGCGGAACAACAATGTACTCCTTGGCCAGTGTTTCGATCGGGAACATCGACTCTTCGAGGTGGTCACAGGCGGCGACATTGAGGGGAATGTTTGTACATTCATGGCCGCCAAACACCTGGATCGGCTTGTCGGCGACGATGATGGTCCCGGTGACATCGCCGGCCGAGCTGGTGACCTGAAGGACATCCCCCTCGTTGAGCATGACCTCGCCGGTGCCGTTGGCCGAAACCCCGGCACCCGCCTGGATCTGCCCGCCGGTGGCCGACGGATTGAGAGTGACAGTGGTCGCATCTTGGCTGGCAACCACCGCGTAGGTCGACGGGTAGGTATTGACCCAATGGGGCCAGGCCGCAACCATGTACTCGTCGCGCCAGGTGTTGACCGGCAACAGCAGCGAGGCGTCGTTGGTGGTGGTCGAGTTGAGCGGATTGAACTGATAGACCGTCACTGGCTGGGTTGAGCGCAGGCGGTAGGCCCCGTCGGTCACCATCGCCGTCGGCCCGTGGCCCTTGGTCAGGGCGTTGACCCACGGCAAGACAACCAGCTCGACCGCCCCGGCTGCAACCGAGACGTTGGTGATCGTGTTACCACCCTGGGTGATGGTGACCTCAGCAGTCGCATTCGAGGTATTTGCCACGGCAACGGCAAAGTCGTCCTTGGGCGACGAGTTGTAGCTGTCGTGTTGCAGGGTCACCGTCGGGTAGTAGTCGCAGCCGATGTAGCTCAGGCCGAGGTTGGCACAGGCACCGACGCACTGCCCCAAATCCATATCGCAGCTGAGCCCCTGCAACGGATCGCAGCTGTCACCTTCGATGTAGCCATCGCCCTGATCGTTGCACACCAGCACCTGGTCGCCTTCGCATTGGCCCTCACCAGGAATGCACAACACGCACCCGATGCCGTCGGCGCACTGTTCTTCGCAGGTGTTTTCCTCGGTAAACCCACCCATGCCGTCGCAGATCTTGGCGACACCGTCCTCGCAAATCACAACCCCCTCTTCGCAAAAGTTGTCGGTGGTCGCGTCTGTCGTGGCGTCGGTGGTCGCGTCTGTCGTCGCATCCGTGGTCGCGTCTGTCGTGGCGTCGGTCGTTGCATCGGTGGTTGGGTCCGTGGTCGCGTCCGTCGTGGCATCGGTCGTGTCGGTGGTTGCATCGGTTTGCGACCCGGTCGCGGTGCCGTCGGTCTCAACCCCAGTACCGTCGGTCGGACCAGCGCTGGTGCCCGGATCGGTCGTGGCCTCGGTCGTCGCGGTCGTCCCATCGGTGCCGCCGGTCATGGTGCCGGCCGTCGAGGTGGCACCGTCGTCGCCACAGCCGGACATCGCAAATGCAGCAAGCGCAATGGGCAGGGAGCTCTTAAACAGAATCAAACGTCGCATCAAATCAAACCTCGCAGTTGTCGGGCCAGTGTACGTCGATTGCCGGCGGCCACGCTCTCACGCCCAGCTTTTATATGGTTTTAGCACCAGGTTCGAATTGAAGTAGCGGGGGTCTTCGGTGACCTCTGTCCCAATCCAGGCCGGGCGGGCAAACACCTGCGTCACCTCGGGCAACTCAATTTCTGCCACCACCAACCCGGCATTGTCGCCCGCAAACACGTCAACCTCCCACCACAGCCCCCCGCCAGCCGGCAGACGGTAGCGAGTCTTTTCGATCAGCGGCTTCAGGCACAGGGTGTCGAGCATCGTCCGGGCCTCGCCACCATCGATCGAATACTCAAACTCGGCCCGGACGGCACCGGTGGATTTCCCCTTGATGGTCAAAAACCCCTGGTCGCCCACGGTCCGCACACGCACGGTCCGCTCGCGATCGACACACAGATACCCTTGGCGAAAACTCAGGCCCGTGGGGTCGGTGGTTCGCCACTCGTCAGACACCACTAAAAACTTGCGTTCGATCTCCTGTCCCATCGCCGGGCTACTTTCCCGAACTTCGGGAAATTTGGCAATTCGCGGCCGCTTGCAACATCTCGCCCGGCGGTCGACACTCGTGCCATGCACCGCGGACGCACCGGACTCTTTGTCGGTCTCGGTGGTCTGTACCTCGCCCAGGGTGTGATCGCGGCATTTGGCAGCAATGTCCTGCTGCCCCAACTCGCGGCCACTGGCGTGACCCTCGATTACCAGGTGGAGTTGCTCACCCTGGGGATGGTGCCGTGGGTTTTGAAGCTCCTGTGGGCCGTGGTCCTCGACCTCGTCTTTGGCCCCAACTCCGGGACCCGCCGACGGACCCTGCTCGTCAGCATTTCCCTTGTATGCACACTTATTGCCCTGTGGCTGAGCCTCACCCCACGCACGCCGGAGGCCCTCGCCAGTTTGACGTGGTTGTGGGTTGCCCTCAACTTTGCCGCCTCGGTCCAGGATGTCACAACCGACGGCCTGGCCGTCGACTTGCTCGAACCCGAGGAGCGGGGTGCCGGCAACACCTGGATGCAGGTTGGCACCCGTATGGGCCAACTTGGGCTCGGAGCGCTGTTGCTGGCAACAGTGACGACGCATTACGGGCTCGACACAGCCATGGCTGTGTGGGTCGGCATCCTTGGCGTCTGTGTACTTGCACCGTTTATGCTGCCCCGCCAACGCCTGCAAGCACCCGCAAACCGGCCACACACCCCGGTGCTCACGGCCCTGCTGCAGCTACGGACCACCCCCAAGTATCGCATCGGTGCGCTTGCCGGCTTGGCCATGGTCGGCAGTGCCCTGACAAGTGCGGTCGCCCCCACGTTTTTGTTTCAGGAACTCGGGCTCACCTACAATGATTATACATACACCCTGCTCCCGCTCATGGTTGTATGCACACTTTTGTCGGGACCCGTGAGCCACCACCTGCTCACGCGTGTCGGTGTCCACCGGGCATTTGTTGCCGGTACGGTCGCAGTTGGGCTGGTGTGGGCCGTGTTTGGCCTGGCCGAACCACTGTGGTCGTTTCGCGGCACCCTACTCGCACTTGTGTGTGTTGAGTCGGTCGCCACGGTTATTTGTTTTTCGGCGCTCTACGGGCTGCTGATGGCCCATACCCAGCCCCGAATCCGCGCGGTTCACTTTACGGCCCTGATGATTCTTGTGAACCTCGGGCGGACCGTCGCCCCCAACTTTGCCCCCGAACTGCTCGCCGACCTCGGCTACGCCGGCATCTGGATAACCTGCGGCATTGGTCAGATGCTATTGGCCATACCGGCCCTCCTGCTCGCACGGGGCTATGCCCCCACACAGGCTACAAACCCATCGTAGTGTAATTGGCCACGGGTCAGACCAAGCCGTGTATGATCGGGCTATGACATTGACTTACCGTGATGCGTGTTTGCTGATTTGCAGCGCGGGGCTGCTGGCCTGTGAGCCGAGTGGTTCGCCAACGACAACGGGTGAAACTGCCAACACCACGGAGGCGATGACAACTGCGGGCGAGACCACCGTGGGCCCGACTGATGATCCGACCACTGAGACCACGCAGACCACCGAGACCACGCAGACCACCGAGACAACTGAAACTACGCAGACAACTGAGACAACTGAAACAACCGAGACCACGCAAACCACCAGTGAGCCCGAGCCTGAGTGTGGCAACGGCATTCCCGAGACCGGCGAGCAGTGCGACGATGGCAACGACCAGGGCGATGACGGTTGCGAGCCCGACTGCACCCTGACGCCAGGCATGCCCTACTGGACACGGATCTACGACCACGACGGCTATGAGGATACCGCCCGCGGCGTGGCAATTGATGATGCTGCAAATATCTACATCGTTGGCACGGTCGGCACCCAACTTTCGGGCACCGACATCTTGATTCGCAAGTACGACCCCACCGGGGTGTCGCTGTGGACACAACAGTACGATGGCGGCATCAACCAAGACGACCAAGGGCTGGCGATCACAAGCGACGGATTCGGGTTTATGACCGCGGTCGGGCGCATGACCGTGGGCCAGGGCCAAAGTGAGTTCTGGCTGAGCCGCTGTGATCCCCAGGGACAACTTGTATGGGCATTTACCGACAATGCTCCGATCGCCGGCTCGGCGATCACTATGGCCGACAACAGCGACTTTTTGGTTGCCGGCTCGATTCAACAAAGTGACGGCAATGCACTGCTGCGGCGCTACGACAGCAGCGGCAATACAATTTGGACCCGGGTCTTCGAGGGGGAAGATGGCGGCCTCGACAGTGCCTCGGGGGTGGCTGTGGACGGTGCCGGGAACATCATCATTGCCGGACGCACGTTTACCGACGCCCAGAGCTTTGATGTGTTTATCCGCAAGCATGAGCCCGACGGCGTGCCTGTGTGGACACAAACCCACAACGGACCGACCGATGGCATCGATTGGGCCAACGCGGTCGCGGTCGACCGTCTCGACGATAGCGTGGTGGTGGCCGGACGCGAGGACCAGGGCGACCCCGAAAAAACCGACGCATGGCTGGCCAAGTACGATGCCGATGGCAACCAAATCTGGACCACCACCTATAGCGGAGCCGCTGGCGAAACCGATATTGCCAACTCCGTGGCCGTCGATTCGCTCGGCAACATTGTCGCCGTTGGGTTTGAGGGCACGGGCAACGGCAACGATATCTGGCTGGGCAAATTCGACGCCGACGGCAATGAGATTTGGGTCGAAACGTTCGACGGCGAAAACGGGCTCGACGATGTCGGCTATGGGGTCGCGGTCGATGGCCAAAACGATATCGTCGCCGTGGGCGAGCAAACCGTTGTCAACAACTTCGACAGCGATATGTGGATATACAAACGAGAGCCCTAGCGCCTAGCTTAGCTACCCACGGGAGGGCCACAGTCCGCCGTCGGCCGCCCCTCGATCCATGCCAGAATCATCGCCTGTGTCTGCTCAGACCACGGGCGACGCAAGCCCGCCGGAATGCGGGCAGCCGGGCGCACGGTAGCGCCGGCCGGCTCTCCGGGGAGTGCAGGACCACCCGGCTCGTTTGGCGGTAGGCCGAGTCCTTCGAGCACTGCGAGGTAGCGCTCGCCCACCGGCGGGGGGTCGAGCTTCACGGCCTGCCACGCGCGCAGGGCCTGGGGACCACTCCGCATCGCATAAAAATCATCTCCCGGGGCCCACAACACGCGTAGCTTGCCCGCTGCGGTCATCGGCCCGCGAAGGGTTTGCTCGACCTCGATCGAGATCCGCGGCGGATAGCCATTGGTCGCGTGGGGATTTTCAACCGCCACAATCCGGCAGCAGACCACGGCGTCGCCCCGTGTTTGCCATTGTTGGGACTCAGGAAGCGGCACGCCCATCCGCGAATTTTAGCGGCGATTTTGAAATGCGATAGGCGCAACTTCACCCGCCACACTAGCGCTCAAGCTCATCGGTGCGCCCCTGTGCGAGCGACTCCTGGGCCCTGCGCGCAGCCTCGGCGATCGACTCTCGGCCGCCGATTTGCCCGGGTCGCAACAACTCGGTCGACACCGCCCGGGCAGGGCTGCGCGTGTCGTCGGCTCTCGCCACCGGTGCGACTGCGGCCCCGGATTGCACCTTGTTGGTGACCGGGTCGACCCAGGCCGACGGGGCGACCGTGAGGTGCTCACTTGGGCGTTTGCCGGCGATGACATCGGACACCGTGCGACGCGACTTACGTGCATATTCACCTAATACACAGGCCGCCGAAGGAAATCGCACCCGGGTCGCCACTTCGCGCCGGCGCAGTCGCAGCACCCACGGGGTGATCATCGCCCCGATCAAAAACCCGCCCACGTGGTCGGCCCAGGCCAACTCAACCTGGTCGGAGGACATCGAAATTGCCACCTGAAAGCCAAACCACGCCGTCAGGTAGAGCCAGGCCGGGATCTTGAGCTGGATGAAGACGATCGGGATGACCTGCAATAGCTTGGCCCGAGGAAAACTCCACAGGTAGGCAGCCATGACCCCGGCGATCGACCCCGAGGCGCCCACCAGCAGGGTGTCGGGACTGCCGGTGACAACGCTGTGCACCAGCGCCCCGCCGATACCCGCGAGCGCCAGCAGGCCGACAAACCGCCGGGTCCCAAACAGGTGCTCGATGTTGTCGCCAAACACATACAAGAAGTAGAGGTTGCCCAGTAGGTGCATCCACCCCGCATGGAAAAACAGGTGGGTGGCCAGGTGGACCATCTCCGTCGGCGACTGCCCGAGCTCGCGTGGACTCAATGCATAATCATCGAAATAGAGCACCCCCAGCACGCTCAGCATAAACAGACCAAACATCAGGGCCGACAGGCAGTAGACCACCCAGGGGGTGCTGCGGGCCGGGTTTTCGACCTCGACTGGAAGTTGTAACAGCAACTGCGCCGCCCAAATAAACCCGCGTTTGGCAACCTTGAGCTTGATGTCTTCCTGGCCCTCGCTGGTCGACGAGTGGGCGAGCTGGTGGCGTTCGTAGCCGTCGATCCACAGGCCTCGGCAGGTTGGACAGCGATCGATCGGGGTGCGCAACAACCCCGGGAGTTGGTGCTCGTTCATAAACCCGTGCCCGCGTGGGCACAGGCGATCGGCCGATTGACCCACGAGGGTTTTGAGCAGGGCGGGGTCGACCTCGGCGTCGCCTAAAACATCGAGCTCACCCTGGTCAAACCACACGCCAAAGCACACCGGACAGGTGTCGATTTGCAGTTCTTCACACCCCGGCGGGCGACGGGGGTTGTCGGCTTGCCATCCGCGGTTGGGATCGCGGTAGAGGGTCAGGGTAACCAACTCGTGCAGACTGCAGGCCGGGCACTGGGCCGACAGGTCGTTGGGGTCGTCACCCGGCTTTGCAGTCGCTGTGCTCACCGCTGCCTGCACTATGCCACGATCCCGATCGTCTGCGCGCGCACCTCGGGCCCGACCAAGCCGCCAGCGAAGCGGGTGGGCTCACATCCGAGCAAGTCGTTTTCAGTGTATAAACATGTGATTTTTTCGTATCTGTCGCTGCCAGCTGGCCTATCCGCGACAAACTGCCGGGTGTGCGGCTTGTCGACGCGCGAGAAACAACAGGACGGGCAGCCGTCAGGTTGCTACGATGCCGCGGTTGCCATGACTATCTATTTTTATTCGAAATCCGCGACCTATTTTGAGTTTTCAAACTTCAGCGCCCACCCGTTTGAGCTCGACGGGCTCACCTGGCCCACGGTCGAGCACTACTTTCAAGCGCAGAAGTTTCCCCAAACGCCCCACGCCGAAAAGATCCGAACAGCGCCCACGCCCGGCAAGGCCAAGCACCTGGGTCGCAGCCGCGATGTCCCGCTGCGCAGCGACTGGGAGCAGGTCAAGGAGGAAGTCATGCGGCGGGCGTTGACCGCCAAGTTCCGCGCGCACCCCGAGCTGCGCAAACTCCTGCTCGACACCGGCGATACGCAGTTGGTCGAGCAAGCCCCCCGCGACTATTACTGGGGTTGCGGCAGCAAGGGCACCGGCAAAAACCGTATGGGCGTGCTGCTGATGGCAGTCCGCGAGCAATTGCGCGACGAACCGGCTGCCGATGCTCCGCTCAATTTTTATAGCGTCAACGACCCCTATGGCGAGTTCTCAAACTTCGCCCGTTACCCGATTCGGCTCAAGGGCAAAACCTGGCCAACGACGGAGCACTACTTTCAAGCCCAGAAATTCGCCGGCACCCCACACGAAGAACAACTGCGCAGGGCCAAGACGGCGATTGGCGTGGCCAAAATGGGCCGCGAGCGCTCCCGTCCGCTGCGGCGCGATTGGGAGTCGGTCAAGGACAACATTATGCGGGAGGCGGTGATGGCCAAGTTTTCCCAGCACGACGACCTCAAACAACTGTTGCTTTCGACGGGTCAGCGCAAACTAGTTGAACACACAACAAATGATGCCTACTGGGGCGACGGCGGCGGCGGGGGTAAAAACATGCTCGGACAAATCCTCATGGAAGTTCGTGGCAAGCTGCGAACCTAGGCGATCGGGGTCGCGGTCGCGTGGGTCGACGACCCCGTAGCTGGCTTCAGTGCTGGCCTCATCTGTGGCCTTGTGGCTGGCCTCATCGATGCCCTCGTGGCTGGCCTCGTAGCGGGCCTCATCGATGCCCTCGTGGCTGGCCTCGTATCTGGTTGCGCGAGCTGATATCATCAGCACCTGCTGCGGATGTCACGATACCTTCTGGTTTTTGCCCTCGGGTGTAGCCTTGGCTGCCCCGCCCGGCAAACACGTCCCCAACCTAAGGGCGCCAATAAAAAGGGCGCCAGCGACGAAAAAAAAATGTTGCTGATGCATGAGTCTCAGCAAAAACGGCTCCGCGGCGCCGACTCAGAAACCGGGCGTTCACTACATCATCTGCAGGAACCCGAAGAGCACGGGATCACTCCTCGAGCCGGAGACGAGCGCGAGCGCGAAGTACCCGGCCGCTAACGTGATACATGTGCCTACAACTTGATTGCTAGAGCTGCCCCGCAAGCCCTGGCGCATCTGTGTCCCCATCCGAATCGTCGTTCCCATCGCTGTCTGCTGCCAAAGGATTGAGTGCAACTGGCGTTTGCTCCGAGTCGAGCGGGGCGAGCTCGTCGTCCTCAGCTCGTGCAGGATCGGCCCCATCGAACGCATCATCACTGACGAGCCCATCGTCGGGGGCGAAGCTATCGGCCGAAGGCTCCTCCTCGGCAGAACAGTCACAACCCTCGGAGGCAATCGCCTCGCACACAATCTCGGAACCAACGATCACACCGCAGGCGATCAACTCTGTCGTTTCGGGATCTGACTCACACCCGTCTGAGCCACCATACACTTCATATACACAGATGTCGTAGTTCTCATCACAACGCTCGAGGCATTCAACTTCCTTGTCGTGACGGCCGCTGTAGCTCGCCCGGCAATACTTGGTGCACTCGGCATGCTCCTCCTCGCAGATGTCTGTTGAGGCAGCTTGCCCAGGTTCACCAGCCGGTGTGGCGAGTTGCCCTTCCGACGCGCGGCCCGAGGACGAGAGCGTGAGCACGAGGACGGCCGCCAAACGGGGTATTCGCGGGGCCACCAAGATGAGCCCCGGCCAAAATAGGGTCGAACGGGTAATCCTACGCCAGAGGCTCCGCTGTCGGACTGTGTGTGCTTGCGTCATGACTCGACCCTCCGCCGCGTCGCGCCGACACCACGATGGAGTCGAGAAACCGCGTACTTCAAGCCTAGGGCAGATTTGGCCGCGCGTCGGTGACACTCGGCACCCCGGTGCGCAGCAAGGCCTTGCACACGATCCAGATCACAGACGGGCAGTTTTGCCCATACCGGAAGCTTTGCAATACATCCCTGACAATGTGGTTGGATATACACCTGTTGCACGGTGCAACGATGGCCAAGTGAGACGCGACCCACCGCCGCGCACGACATCCATACCGATGTAGCTGAATATACACTTTGTCATCCATTCCCCTTCGAGTATCGACATATCCGATGGGGGCCAAAGGCCGCACTATTTGCTGCGCCAAACAACCTGTTTGATCGACAATGTATTTTCGCTAGCAATCACGGGTTTGTACAATCATTCCCATGCTGGAACTTGTTTTGACACGACGGGGTCTTCGCGGACCACTCCTCCTCACCGGTTGTTTGCTTGCGTTGACAACTGCCTGCGGCAGCGAAAGCCCGGGTGATACCGACAGCAATACCGGCACGACCAACCCGACCACGACCAACCCGACGACGACCACCGAAACCAGCGAATCCTCCGGCGAGACCGACCCGAGCGGCACGGAAAGTGAGTCCGAGACCGCCGGACCGACCACCGAGGACCCGACTACCGAAGACCCGACCACCGAGGACCCGACCACCGAGGACCCGACCACCGAAGACCCGACCACCGAAACAACCGACGCGGTCTGCCCCCAGGGCGAGATTGTCTGCGAGGGCAACGAGGCCAAGGTTTGCGACGGCATGGGCGGGTTCGACGAAACCGAACTTTGCGACCCGGAGGTCTGTGTTGACGGCCTGGGCTGTGTGACCTGTGAACCGGGCTCGACCCAGTGTAACGGTGAGGTCGTCGAGACCTGTAACGGCCAGGGCACGGGCTGGAACCCGGGTGTCGAGTGCGATCCGCTGCAGGGCACAACCTGCGATCCCGACATTGGTAATTGTACAGGCAAGTGTTCTTCGGTGAGCCTGGGCACCAGTTATATCGGCTGCGATTACTACCCAACCGTCACCTCCAACGGGGTCGCCACCACGTTCAACTTTGCCGTCACCGTTGCAAATACAAGTGATAACCAGGCGACAGTCACCGTCACCCGCGGCGCCAACATGGTCTCGCAGGTCAACGTTGCCGCCAACAGCTTGCAAATCATCAACCTCCCCTGGGTCGAGCCGCTCAAGGGCGGCGAGTCGCTCGACAGCACCTGGCCGACGGTGAAGGTCGACGACGGGGCCTATCGCCTGCGCTCCAACGAGCCGGTGACCGTCTATCAGTACAGCCCCATCGAATACAAGGGCAATGGGATTTGCCAGGCCGGGCTCACCCTCGACTGTTCGTTTACCAACGATGCATCGCTGTTGCTGCCGACCAACGTCTGGCGCGACCAATACATCGTGGCCTCGCGCAATGGCCTAGGCGACCAGATCCCGGGCTTCTATGCGGTCGTCGCCAGCCAGGACGACACCACCGTCAACCTCACCCCATCGGCAACCGGCGGACTTGTGGTCGGCGGTGCCGGGGTCAGCAACAACGGTACCGGGGCGGTCACCCTCAACCAAGGTGATGTTTTGCAGGTCTACTCGACCGAGTCGCAACAGGCCGACCTCACCGGCACAATCGTCGACTCGGACAAGCCGATCCAGGTGTTCGGTGGCCACCGCTGTATCTACGTGCCCAATGAGACACCCTACTGCGACCACATCGAAGAGTCGATGCCGCCCATCGCCTCGCTCGCGTCGTCGTATATCGTCACCGCACCGTTGATTCGGATCCTCAACAACGACGAGGTCACCGGGACCATGGTGCGGATCGTGGCCACCGAGGACAACACCACCCTGACCTACGATCCTCCGCAGGGCGGTGCGCCGACCAACCTGGCGGCGGCTGGTAACTTTGCCGAGATTCCGGCGACGGCCAATGACTTTGAGATCAACGCCGACAAAAAAGTGTTGGTGGTCCAGTACATGCGCGGGCAGGAGGCGACCTTGAGTACGGTCGGTGATCCGGCCATGGCTGTGGCGGTCCCGACCCAGCAGTTTCGCACCGAGTACCTGTTTCACGCGCCCACCAACTACGAGTACAACTACGTCAACATCGTCGCCCCGAGTGGTTCAAACATCACCCTCGACGGCAACGCGGTGGGCAACTTCTCGAACATCGGTGGGACCGGCTACGGGGTTTCGCGGGTGCTGCTCAACGACGGCAACAACGGCAACCACACGATCTCGGGCGACCAGGCGTTTGGTATCTCCGTTTACGGCTACGGGGTCGATACCAGCTACTGGTACCCGGGCGGGCTCGACCTCAAGGTCATCGAGTAACGCTGCGTACCGCCACAGCAAGGGCCCGACTTCGGGCCCTTTGCTTATGCATGTACTTTAGGGCTTAGGCCCGGCGTCGGCGCAGTCCAAACGCCAGTAGGCCGGCGAGGAGCCAGGCTCCCGGTGCATCGTTGGTGGTTGTGCAGCCGCAACCTTTCTCGGTTTGGCCACCGGTATCGGAGTCGGAGTCGGTCTCGCCATCGGTTGCACTTGCATCGGTCTCGCCTCCGGTTGGGTCGGTCTCGCCTCCGGTCGCGTCGGTTTCACCTCCAGTCCCGTCGGTCTCCCCCCCGGTATCCGTATCGGTGCCCGGGCCAACACCACAGGCCCCACCCGGGACGATATCGGTTTCGTCCCACATCGGCTCGCCATTGTCGGTCGGCTCGCCGTCGCGAAAGTGACAGATGTCGCAGATCCCCGCGGCAATTTCAGATGTCTGACCGGCCATGTCGAACACTTCGACGTCGAAACACAAACCTTCAGGAAAATCGCCGAGGCCCTCGGCAAACCCCAACTCTTCGCCGATCTTGGCCCGGTCGGCCCCACCGGCACGGGATACCGAGACAACCGTGATTTGCGGATTGCCGGGCTCGTAACCGCGGACCTGGATGTACTCGGGTGCGCCCGCTGCATCGGCAGTATGTTGTAGGTGCAACCACCATGCGACCCCGCCGTGGATCCCCCCGCACGAGTCAAACTCTTCGGAGGCGTAGCGGACAACATTGACCTCGTCGACCGCGGCCGCACCAGGAGCAGTGGTGTCGAGCTCACCGGCGGTGTAGCTCAGTTCGGTTGCACAGGGGACCATTCCACACCCATCGTCCTCGCCGGGATAGGTGATGACAACGGTTTGCCCCGGTTGTGGCTGCGGATCGAGGGTCACGGCGACGCCCTCAAAAAACCCGGAGAGATCGGTGTTGACCGAAACACTTGCATCTACACCATCAATGGTAGCCGAAACCTCTTCGAATGCGCCGTAGCCCTTGAGGATCGGCGTTGCATTGGCCGGGTAGGTCTCGCCTGCTTGCGGGACCGTATCCCAGTACCAAAAGGCCGGGTCGCAGGCATCGGCGGGACTCGAGTAACCGGTCGTCGCCAGTGCGCAAACAAGCGGCACGGCCCACAGCGAATGGTTTAGGAGTTTAGGGTAATGCATGGCGACAGTGTACTTGGCCTGCGGCCTTCGCAAAAACGGTCGTCGCAAAGCGGTACCTAGCTGGCAACCTGTCGCACGTAGGTTGGGCCGCAAACAACATGCCCGCAGACCGACGGGCGATATTTCCCGTCGGGCTCCGATGTATCTACATGTGGCTGGACCTAGATCTCAAAGCCACAGCAACTGACCATCAACTCGACTTCTTGGCCTTCGCCGAGCTGACCACAGTAGTTTTCGTTTTGGCACATCCCGACTTTTTCGCCGTTCATGTTGCATGTGCATATTTGTCCCTCGCACACCATGCCGTAGCTATCAAACTCGCACTCGTAGAAAACTTCACACTGGCCGATCCCCTGGCCCATGCCAACGCCGATCGAGCACTCCTCGCCTGTGCCACACACAGCCTCGGCCTGCATCTCCTCGGCTTCGCACGGAAACGGCGGCTCCTCGGTTTCTATCTCTTCGCAGGTGAGCTGGGAAAAGCACTTGTTGGCACCGATCACCGCCTCGATGCACTCCTTGCTCTCGTCTTTGAACTCACCGATACATCCCGCGGTACACTCGTCGATGTCGATCTGTTCGCAAGCGGCGAACGCTTCACAGGCGGCGGCGCAGGAGTCTTCGAGTGGATCTCCGCCTCCGGTGTCGGTGTCTGTTTCAGAGCCCTTGGTCGGGTCGTCGGTCGTTTCGCTGCCCTTGGTGTCGTCGGAGGTGGTGCCGTCGGTGGTCTCGCCGGTGGTTTGCTCGCCGGTCTCGCTTCCGGACATATCGGTGGTCTGACCGCCGCTTGCGTCGGTCGACTCGGTCGACTCGGTCGGACCTTCGCTCGTTTGCTCACCGCTCGTTTGCGACTCACCTGTCGTCGCATCCGAGTCGGTCACGCTCGTTTGTTTTTCACCACCACAGGCAAACAAAATCGTGCCGACAAAAAATGCGCTCGCGATGCTCAAAAATTTTTCGCGCGGCGCGACAACAGCCCAACGATTCACGAACAACAGACGCGACATCGACACCCCCAAACGGCTCCGCAGCCGTGTTTGGATTCTCGCTCTCGAGATCGACCGTGTCCACTTACTGACATTTGTTTTTTGCCGACGCGTGAACTTTCGACCGACCGGCCGGCCGGCCGACGGGCGGACGACCGACCTGCCAAAACCCGCAAATCCTGCGCACGCAGCGGCGCGAGGAGCTCAGTTCACCGGCGGCCAGCCATCGTACTTGGCGGCGGGCTCGGGGCCGGCAAAGACCTGCAAGGCGACCAACTTCTGATCACCGTTTTGATAGCTGACCTTGGCATTCGCGGGCATATAGATCGTTGTCCCAGGTCCCACGTCGTAGGCCGTGTCGTCGATCATCAACTTGCCGCTGCCTTCTAATATATGGAGGTACTCCTCGGTCGCGTCGCGGTGCTCGGGCACGGCGCCCGACGGGGCGAGCTCCAACTTGCCGACAAACGCATTGTGTCCGCGGGCGAGCAGCCAAACGCTGGCCTTCTTGGTGGGCGGCTGGCGCTGCTCGGCTTCGGTGAGCGCGACGACCCGGGGTTCGTCGGGATTGCCCATGTCGGGGGCGCCTGCGGCTGCCGGCTCGGCGGTTGCTGAAGCCGCGTTCGGCGAGGACTCGCTGGCGACGGTCGTGACCGCGGTGGTTGCACAGGCTCCGGCAAAGAACGCAAGGACCAGGGCGATACGCTGCATTGCTACAACTTACAGGAAGTTGTGTGGGCAACGACCCGAAAAACCGCGCGCCGGGTGGCGAAGATCCAACCGAGCCCGGCCAAAAAGTTGCCCGGCTGCAATTGCCTAAACACCGTCGATTTGCCCCATAGCTATGTTGTGGCGACGAATACGTGAAACCGGCGAGCAACCGTCGACGGCGGGAACCTTGTGTCACCCCGGTGGTCTGGTGGAAAGTGGGCGAGGTGAGTAAGGCCAATGCCACGGCGCAGGCGCAGGCGCAGGCGCAACCGACCTCCGCGAACAAACGCGGCGGGTCGCAGGTATCTTCGTCGGAGGATGCCCGCCGCGCCGAGCAGGACCGACGCGACCGTCGGCTGGTCAAACGCATCCGCGACGGCGACGAGGGAGCTTTTCAAGAACTCGTCAGTACCTACCAAAATCGAATCTACGGGCTGTGTTACCGGTTTTTGGGCGACCGCGAAGAAGCCGAGGATGTTGCCCAAGATGTGTTTTTGACGGTCTTCCGGGCGATTGGCAGTTACCGCGGCGAGGGCCGGTTTTTCACCTGGCTGTATCGCATCGCCTCCAACAACTGCAAAAATCGGATCAAGTACCTCAAAGGTCGCCACCACGGGCGCCGACTCGAGATCGAAAAAAGTGCCCAGGCGCAGATGCCCAGCCGCGAAGGCGGGGCCACCCATAGTTTGCAAAGCCAAGTACCCGGCCCCGAGGCGGTTGTCACCGGCAACCGGTTGCAGCGCGCCATCCAAGAAGAAATCGCCAACCTCGATCCGGACCACCGCCTGTTGATCGTCCTGCGCGACATCCAGGGGCTGAGCTACCAAGACATCATGAAGGTCACCGGGCTGCAGGCCGGGACCTTAAAGTCACGACTTCACCGGGCGCGTGTCGCCCTCAAAAAACGCATGGAGAAACACATGCGCTAGGCGAGCTTTCGCCTCCGGGAACACCATGGTCGATCCTTCAGACTCCCAAGCAGCCGAGCTGATGAGTGCCGCACTCGATGAGGCACTCGACGCGAATGATGCCGCGGCTTTTGAGGCGATGATGCAGGCCGACGAAGACGCCCAGGCGGAATTTGCGGGTTTGCGCGACATGCTGAAATTGGTCAAGGAGCTGCCTGAGGTCGAAGCTCCGCCCGATTTCTACGAAAATGTCGCCCGTAAAATTCGCCGCCGCAAACTGCTTTCGGGCGAGTTTTGGCTGCTGGTTTCGTTGCCGTTTCAAGTATTGAGCGTGCTGGTGGTGTTGGCGATCGCCGTGATTTACATGATGGTACAACTAGACCGCGACCCGGCAGCCAAACTCGAGCGCGAGCGGGCACCGGTGGTCGACTCGGACCATCCGTAGTTTTTGTCGGCGCGAAAGCTGTGGCGGTGGCCACCAACCCAGCTACAGGCCAACACTCACAAGGCAGCGGCGTGACCCCTGCTCGACATAACGCACGATCGCCGCCCGCGTCGAACCCATCCACGGTGACACGAGCCCGGCAAACGCCGCAATCTCCCCGTCGGTGTGCTCGCAGTCCTTCGACGCCTCAAACGACCGGGTTTGGTAAATCTTCTTACCCTCGACGGTGATGTAGTAGCGAACCGAGATCTTGAGCTGGTGGGGAAACATGGCCCCGGTTTTGATGGTCCCGACAACTTCCTGGATACTCGCCGCACGGGCCGGCTGTGCCTCGACGTAGGCACCCGCTGCGACCGCGAGGGCTGCAATCGAGAACATGGCTCGTCGGACAGATAATGGAAACGGCAGGCGACTCGACATTGCGCGAACCTAACAAACATGTCTGTTTCGACATATAAAAACCCGGACCGCGAAGCCCGGGTTTTCGCTTTTGACTGGGGTTTGCGGCTATTGGCAGACCGCCCCCGCGCCATCGGAGATCATCACACAACGCTTGCCTGCGGGGCACTGCCCCTTCTTGCCGAGCTTGCAGGGAACGCCACAGGTGCGCAGTTTTGGGCCCTTGGGCCCGGCGATGCCGTAGTATTCGATGCACTGCTCCCCGGCTGCGCAGGTCTTTTTGCCGCACCGGACCCCGGGCGTGGCGGGGTTTTTGCCGGCGGTCTTTTCCTTGGTCGCAAGTTTGCCCGGGCGCGGCTTGCCGGCGTCGGCGGTGTACCAAACACAGGTGTTCGAGACACACCCGCACTGGGCACCGGCGGGTAGACCTTCGATCACCTCACAGGTGGTGGTCACGTCCTTATCGGCCGAGCAGACCTCGCCGGAACACCCCCCCTTGGCGCACGCACTATCAGATGTACATGCATTGTTCATCGAAGTGCCCTCAAACCGGGCGTACATCGGATGGGTGGTGGCGATGGCTGGGGTCCGCCCGTTGCTGGCGGGCACCTGCTCGGGCGGCGCCTTGCCGGGCTCACCGTCCTTGGCTGGTGGCTCCGGTGGTGGCACCTCATCGAGCGGTGGCGGCGGATCAGTCGGGCCTGGCAAGGCAACGGGCGTGCCCGGCGTTTCGGCTCCCGGTTGCCCCGGTGCTGCCGGTGTCGCTTTCGGTGTATCTGCATTGTCGGGAGATGCCGGCGGGCTGTCACAGGCGACTGCAAACAGCAAGGTACAGATCCAGGATGCGCGGGGGGAAGGCATGGGCAGCACTGTAACAGCCAAACCCGAGACAGGCTCGCGTTTTCACGGTGACGTGCCTGGGACCTCGTATCGCCACATCCTCGGTTGCCAGCGGCTAGACCTGCTTGTCGTCGTCGCGGCGAATGATGCCGCGGACCATGCGAACGTCGTCGTCGTCGTCGTCGTCGAGCAGGGCCAACAACTTCTCCGACCACGACTTTTGTTGCAGCCGCGACAGGGCCCCGGTGACCTTTTTGTGCTTTTTTTGAGTGCGGCGATTTTTGGCCACGTAGTACATCGTCGAGGCCGCAAACACGACGACCAACGTGATCAGCAGCCACTTGAGAAAATCATCGCGTTGGTCCTCGTAGCGCTTCCACAACAGTTGATCGACTTCGCGGATTGTCGCCCGCACGGGCTCCTGGGTCAGGGCATCGTGCATCCCCAACACGGCCGAGCGCGTGGCCTGCCGCGTCACCTCGTTGACGATCTCCCGCACCTGATCGTTGTCGAGGGCACCGACGGCCGCGGGCCGCAACTCCTCGCGGATGGCCGTGGCGAGGGCCGGTGCCAACTCATCGCGGATGGCCTTGGCGAGGGCCGGTGCCAACTGTTGTTCGATGACCACCGCCACAGCCGGCCCGATATCGTCTTGCAAGGTCCGCCCAACCGCCGGCCCGATGTCGTTTTCGAGGCCGCGGGCCAGGGTTTTGGTGACGGCCGCGACCGTCGAGCGGGTGACGTGCGAGGCAAACGCGGCCGCCTGTTTTTGGTTCATCTCCGAGGACAGCACCGACTGCAGGCTCTCGTTGACCGCCTCGGTCAGGCGCGGCGCGAGGTCCTCGGGCACCTCCTCGGCCAACGCCTGCGAGACCGAACGAACAATTTGGCGGGAGAACTCATCGCTGATGGCCAACAGGCGTTTTTTGGTGTCCTCGTCGGACAGCTCCTCGGCCGAACTTTCGAGGATCGCCCGGGTCAGTCGCTTGGCAGCCTCTTCAACTTCTTCAAGGGCGATCAGCTGGGCGAGTTGTTCGCGGTTTTCGGGTTTGTTGAGCGTCTCTAAGGCAGCCTCAATACTGGCGGGTGTCGCCGTGCGAGCGAGCCGCTCGGCGCAGCCCGTCGACATCACCAGACCGACAGCCGCGAGCACGCCGATCTGACCAGCGCACAATCGAGCAACGATTTGGCGTGCTCCCACACTCAAACGATACCAGCCCCAGCCCAGACTTCTCAGCAGGATTTCGCCTCGTCGGCGACGAACCGTCGTTTCACCACCCGTCTCAGGTTCGCGGGTGCGTGCATTTGCAAGCCGGAGCCGTTTGGGGCCGCCTGCCACACGGGTTTGACAAGATCTCGACCCGCCGCGAAACACCGCAACAAAAGTCGCCCGGCCGGTTTGCCAGCGAACACTGGTCGCACGGGATTACGAACCCGCGGCCCGGACCTGCGGCGAGCATTGGCTCGAATAAACACTAGACAATTGCAGTTGCATACAAATGTGCCCCATGTCACACTTTGGACAATTCCGTAGTGTTTGTACATACGAACATTTTGTCGGCACATCGGAGATGTGCACGGATATCAATTTGTAATACCAAGGAATCGAATCGATGGCGGCTGAGCAACTCCTCTTGCCCATGGCGATTCTCGCAAGTGTGGCAATCGCATCTGAAACGTGCCTCACCCTCTCCCACCTGACGTTTGGTGGCCTGGGTGTGTCCCAACCAGCGTACCAGCGTACCCGCGAAGGCTTTGGCGTACTCCTATTTTGGGACGCGCTGAGTTACGTATTTCCAGCCAGTTTTGCAATTGCCGTGGGCATCGTGCAGTTCGACCAACCCCAGTCGTGGTGGCTGCTGTGGCCGACAATCGTCGGGTTTGCCCTGCACGCGAGCTACAACATTCTCTACAACTTCTTTCACCACCAGGTCTATCGCCGGTTTCACGAGGTCGAACACGCTACCCTCTACGACGATGGCAAGTTTGTGCTCGGCAAACGCCTACTCGCCACATTCGATGCCGGCACCCACCTCTATGGTGCGTGGTTGGTGTTTCACCTGATCGTCGCAGCGAACCCAGACCTCGCGTTTGGCAGCGTGATGCTCGGCGGATTTTGGTACGTGCTGTACATCAACCAACTCGACCGCTGGATGCTGCCCACCGACAATTGAGTTGTCGGCACCTCCCGTGCGGGGCTAGCAGACCGGTTGTTGCTCACGCATAAAAGTATGTGCCGAGGTTCGGTTTGATGACGTGAAGTTGTGGTGGTGCTGCTCCAAACTTCACGGCACCGACCTCGGCAAAATCAGTAAGCGAGACGTCGTGATGAGCGAGAACTAGTCCCACTCGCACACGGTGTTGCCGTGTTCGCAGCTCATGCCGTTGGCGCAATCACGGTCCTGATCACACGTGAAGTAGCACTCACCGTGCTCACACAACATATCGAGCGGGCAGTCGCGATCGCCATCGCAGCGCAGGGTGCACATCCCCCCGTCACAGTTTTTTGTGTCACAACAAAATCCGCTCGCACATTCGCGATCGTCATCGCAAAAAGCACCAATATCCCCAGTGCCGCAACGCGGATCAAACCGGCAGGGGTTGTCGGCATAGCTCCCCGGCCCAGGCACGCCCGGTCCACAGGCACCAGCTATCACACCGGCGATGAGGGCAAAAGCAAACAGGTGACGAAGGCTTCGGGTGGTGGTGGACATAGCTGTTGGTGGGACCGCGGCGAGGTGGGAAATTCCAAGCCTGGCGCCCACAGGGTATCATCCCCGTGGGCCGAAATTCGCAGGTTAGTGCCCGGGTTCTTCGGGCCGAAAACCAACCCGCGGGCTGAGTGTCGGCGGGCGGCGATGCGGTCATAAGCGCAGGGTGTCTGCGGACACGAAGCGGGCTGCCATGTTCGGCCGCGAAGCGGGCTGCCATGCTCGAACGCGAAGCGGACGCGAAGCGGGCTGCCATGTTCGGACACGAAGCGGGCTGCCATGTTCGGACACGAAGCGGGCTGCCATGTTCGGCCGCGAAGCGGGCTGCAATGTTCGGCCGACTCGATCGGCCGACAGTCGCCTCACCCTCGTCACGCTTGCTCCCCATTGTTTTCGCGCGGTCACCAGGTCATGCAATCCCGCCGCACGACCCATCGACGCACAAGCGTCCGGCACCCGTCCAAAGTCGCGCAGGCCCAACGTACTCGGCACGCGATCTGGCTCGCATTGACCGTGGGGACCGGTGTCGACACCTACCTGCGCAGACCCAAGTCGTGCGGGCGCTGCCCCGTGCTGCCAACGCGTGCACCTTGACGTTGGGAACCCGCCTGTGCCTGCACCGAAACTAGTTGGACTCGGCCCGGATGCCGCAGGCAGGCCCGCAAAAATGAATCGGGCAGTCGACATTCGCGCAACCTCGACGATGTACGGCAAGCCTGCGAGCAAGTTTGCGCACAGCACTTTATCGATAGGCAATCTATCTAGCTGAATTTTTAACACATTTGAAAAATTCCCCGGAGCCGCTCCACTAAAAACATGTACACTCAATAACTTAGTCCAGCAGCTACGCTGCCGTACCGCCACGCACAATAACATGTCCTTAAGTTCTTGTTTGAAATCCAGCTTTCACCCAGACTCAACTGCATGCGGACGACTTTTTGGCTGGGATGGGGTGTGGCTTTTGCGTTGGCTGGTTGTAGTTCTGGCGAAGGTTCGACGAGTGAGACGTTTGGTGCGACCACGACCACGACCACGACCACGACCACAACCGCCGAAGCGACCACGGACGACGAGACCAGTGGCGGCGAGACGACCGAGGCGATGTCACAAACCGACTCGGACTCCGGCACTGTGGATCCGTCTGACACTGAGGAGACCACCGAGGAGAGCACGGTTGGGCCAGCGATGTGTCAAAATGGGATGGTCGAGGAGGGCGAAGAATGCGACGACGGCAACGATGTCGACAACGACGCCTGTACAAACATGTGTCTCAACGCCGTGTGTGGGGACGGGATTGTCCACGAAGGGGTCGAAGCCTGTGACGATGGCAACGACGACAACGAAGACGGTTGCCTCGACGACTGTACCCTTGCCAGCTGTGGCGACGGCATGATCCAAGGGATGGAGGAGTGCGACGACGGCAACGACGACAACACCGATGAATGTACCGATATGTGTCTCGCGGCGGCCTGTGGTGACGGGTTTGTTCAGGCCGACGAAGAGTGTGACGACGGCAACGATGACGATACCGATGAGTGTACAAGCATGTGCCTGACCGCGACCTGCGGCGATGGCTTTGTCCAGGCCGGGGTCGAAGACTGCGACGATGCCAACGATGTCGATACCGACGAATGCCTGTCGTCCTGCGTCGCCGCCAGCTGCGGTGACGGATTTGTCTACGAGGGCGAAGAGGAGTGCGACGACGGTAACGACGACAATACCGACGACTGCATCGACACCTGCCTAGCCGCGACCTGTGGCGATGGATTTGTCTGGGCAGGCAACGAGATCTGCGACGACGGCAACAACATGGGCGGCGACGAATGCCCGGCCAACTGCGGTTGCCCCGAGGCCGAGTTCTTGGGCACCTACAACGGCACCGACCACTACGCCGTCCCGGTCAACGGCACCATGCTCGACAACAATATCCGCAGCGCCTGCGAAGCCTGTGGCCTGGCCATCCCCTGCACATCGACCGGAGGCTGCCAATACAACGCGCCGCAGTGCATCCAAACCAACTACACAAACTCGTGCGGCAACCCGATGCAGGCGTTTTCGCAGTCGATCTGCAACGGTCAAAACCCCAACTCATGCCCGGCGCTCAACGGCGTGTTCCAACACATGGGTAACAGCTGGGTCAACCAGGGCGGATGCGGTGCCCTCAACGGCTCGTGGTGCGCCCAGGGGGCCAACTTCAGCAACCAAAAAGCGATGTGCGTCAACCCGAACTAGGAACTCATGTATATGCATGCGTATGTGCTCGACACGAGTCTACGCAAACAAAAACCTCCCACACGGGAGGTTTTTTGTGCGGCCAAGTCGGCCCTCGCTAGTTCGGTGCGACCACGGTCAGGTTGATCTCCGCACCGAACGCAACCTTCGACCCGGCCTCGGGATCCTGGCGCAGGACGAAGTTCTCGCCGTGCTCCTCGTGCTCGACCCGGCGAATGTTGCCGACCGACAAACCCACGCCCTTGAGCGATGACTTGGCCCGGCTGAGATAGCGACCGGTAATCTTCGGCACCTCGACCATCGGCAAGCTCGCAACCTCGAGCACAATCGGCTTGTCGAGCCCGGCCTTGTCACCACCTTTTGGCTTTTGGCTGAGCACGGTGCCCTTGGTCTTGGGCGATTCTTTGTCGACGGTCTCGACCGTAAAGCCTGCCCCCTCGAGGGCTTTCTTGGCTTCCTCGACCTGCTTGCCAACGACCGTCGGCACTTTTTTGCTGTCGGCCGCAGCGGCGACGATCACACGGATCTCGGCGTTGGGCATCGGCGATCCAGCGGCCGGGACCTGTTCGACGATCTGCCCCGCGGGCGTCCCCTCGACTGGTTTTTGACCGTCTTCAATGACGACGATCCCCTGGCTGTGGGCCAGCTCGCGAGCTTTGTTGACCGGCAAAGTCAGGTAGTTGGGTGCGATCGTCGGCTTGGGAGCCTCGGTCGACGGCGGCTGGACCTGGGTCGGGGCGACGGCTGGCGTGGGTGCAACTGTGCCAACCGGGGCGGTCACCGGTACTTGTTGCTGTGGCTGTGGCTGCGCAGGCACCATGCCGCGCATCTTCATGATCTCGGGCCCGAGGATCAGCTGAACAATCACAGCTGTGATCAGGGCAATGAGGAACATCTTGAGGGTGTCGTTCATGATCGACCGTTCCTTGTGCAGGCGGATTTGTGCCAGCGCGGCGGCCAGCATACCCCCTCCCAGGGCTGTCTCACCAGTTTTTCAAGCCCAGCTTCGCGCAGACTCCCCATTCGATCGGCTGATTTCGGCCCCAACACATGTATCCGCGGGCATTCGCGCATTCATCGCAGCAAGCTCAGCTTGACGCCGGGACCGCATTGACGACACCCTCAAAACCAAGCTGTATGGATACTACTTTGGAGCAGGAAGCTTCCCGTTCACCCGCGCTGTCGCTGTCGCCCGATGACCTGGCAATGGTCGGGGAGATACGCGCACAGATGGAAGCCGGGATCGCCGATCTATCGCGACAGATCGCCGCGGGGCTGGCGAGCCTTCCCCATGTCGAAGCCGTGTTTTCGGGAGGTCTTCGCACCTGGCTCGACGAGCTCCTTGGCGGCAGCTACGAAGCTTCGTACCGTTCTCGACGGGCCCGTCAGGTCCGCCGGTTGGTCCGCTTGGGTGTGGAGCAGGCGAGTGTGTTTGCGGCGATGAGCCAGGTCCGCGAGCAACTGCACCGCGCCCTCTCGATCTCCGGGTTTCGCAATGGCGATGGTCAGGCCGGACACACGGTGCTCGACCGCCTGTGCGACTTCGAGTTGTCGATCATGCTCGAGACCTATCGCGAGGCCCATGTCCGCAAGGTCCGCGACGCCGAACGCCTCGCCACCATCGGCCAGGTCGCCGCATCGATCGGCCACGACCTGCGCAACCCGTTGGCGGTCATGCAAACCTCGCTGCAACTGCTCGAGCGACGCATTGAAAGTACGCCCCGGGCCCGTCGCCACGTCACCCGGATCTCCAATCAGATCTCCCTGTGCACGATGATTATCTCCGACCTGCTCGAGTTGGCCCGCGACCGACCGCCGGAGTTGCGGCCGACGCTGATCGGCGAGTTGGTCAGCGAGGCCGCCGGGGCGGTCCCGCGGACCGAGCGAGTACGGCTGGTGCTGTCGCTTCCCGGGGACATTCCCGAGATTGCCGTCGATGCCGGGCAAGTCCGCCAGCTGGTCGTCAACCTCGTCCTCAACGCTGTCCAGGCTGTCGGTCCCGAGGGACAGGTCGAAGTTCGGGTGTGGACCACCGCGTCGGAGTTGGGGATCGAGGTCGAAGACAACGGACCCGGGCTCCCCGAAGAAGTCGCGCAACGGTTGTTTGAGCCGATGTTCACCACCCGCTCCGGTGGTACCGGCCTCGGTCTCGTGGTCTGCCGCCGGGTGGTCGAAAACCATGCCGGTACGATCGCCGCCGGCAACCGCGAAAACGGCGGGGCGATCTTTACCGTCAAACTCCCGATCGATGTCCGTGCTGCCCTCGATGCCCAAACCGCAGCCAGCGAGGAGGATGTCGCTTGAACCGGGTGCTGATCGTCGACGACAACCACGAGTTGGCCGAGAACATCGCCGAGTTGCTCGCCGATGAGGGCTACGAGACGTCGGTCGCGTTTAGCAGCGAGCAGGCCCTGGAGCTGGCTCGCAAACACAACTACAACCTCGTGCTCGCCGACATTCGCATGCCCGGGATGAACGGTGTCGAGCTCATCGAAGTCCTCGGCAAGCTCAATCCCGAGGCCACGTTTTTGTTGATGACGGCCTACACCTCCGACAAAACCCTGGCCAAGGCCATGCGCTCTGGGGTCGAGGCCATCTTGCCCAAACCGCTGGCGGTTGAGCGGCTGCTCGAGATCATGCCGCGCCAGCAAAACGACGCCTCGCTGTTGTTGGTTGAGGACGATCCTACCCTGGTCCGGGTGTTTTCGGAGATGCTGGAAAACCGTGGCTACGCGGTGCGCACAGCCATGACATTTGCATCTGCAAGGGCAGAGCTCAACGCCTGTCTACCCGACGCCGCGGTGATCGACGTGTGCCTGCCCGACGGCAACGGGGCCGAGCTCGCCTATGAGTTGTGCACCAATGCGGGCATTCCGGTGGTGATGATTACCGGCTACGATCACGATGGCGTAGCCGAGCTTGTCCACTCGATGTTGCCGACCACCACCCGCTACCTGGCCAAGCCATTTGATGCAGATACACTATTATCGGCATTGCGGAGTTTTGCCGAGGGCGACAAGCCCACGCAACCGAAGGGGGAACTCCCATGAGAGTGCTCGTTGTTGAGGACAATCTCGACCTCGCCGAGAACGTGGCCGAGATCTTTGAGGATGCGTTTAGCGTGTCGGTCGACGTCTGTACCCGCGCGCTCGATGCCCTCAAACGCGCCCGCTCCCAGCCCTACGACCTCGCCCTCGTCGATGTCCGCCTACCCGACCTCACCGGCGTTGAGCTCGTCCCCCGACTACGTGAATGTACACCGGGTTGCGAGTTTATCCTGATCACCGGCAACGCCTCGCTCGACACCGCGATCGCTGCGGTCCGCGAGGGCGTGTTTGCCTATGTGCAAAAACCGTTTGAACTCGACGACCTGGTCAAGCTCGCCAGCCGAGCCCTCGCCCAGGTCGAGCTGCGTCACGAACGTCAACGCCTGGCTGGCGAGCTGCAAAAAAGCGAGAAGTGCTACCGCGGTGTGGTCGAAACCGTCGATGCGTTGATCATCGGCGTCGACCGGGAAAACCGCATCCAGATGTGGAACCGGGCCGCCGCCGCGGTCTCGGGCTATCCCGTCGACCAGGTTCTCAACCAGGACTTCTTTGACATCCTGATCGACCCCAACGAGGAAAAACGCTTTCGCCAACTGATCGAGGGTGCTTGGGCCGGGCAAAAAAGTCGGGAGTTTCAGGCCCAGGTGCTGACCAATGGCGGCACCCGCCGACTGGTGCGCTGGAGTATCGACCCGCTCGTCGAGGGGGATGAACTTTTGGGCATGTTGTTGCTGGTCGGCTCCGATGTCACCGACCGGCTTGCGCTCGAACGCCGGGCCGCCGATGCCGAGGCCATGGCCTCACTCGGCGCCCTGACAGCCGGCCTCGCCCACGAGATTCGCAACCCCCTCAACGCCGCCGGTTTGCAACTAGAGCTGCTCGACCGGGTCGGTGCCAAACTCGAAGAGAGCCCCTCGCGCGACCGGCTGCGCAACTCCATCAGTTTGGTCCGCAACGAAATCCGCCGGCTGTCCGGGCTGTTAGAGGACTTCCTCCGCCTGGCCCGGCCCCGCAACTTCGACCTCTACCCGCTCGACCTCGGCAGCTTGATTACGGAAATGTTGTCGATGCAACGACTTGTGGCCGAAAGTGCCGGGGCGACGATCCACGTCGATGTCCCCGAGGGTCTGCCGCAGGTGCTCGGCGACCGGGCCAAGCTCACCCAGGTGCTCATCAACTTAGTTGTCAATGCAATCGATGCGTTGCGCACCAAACCCGACGGCCGCATCGAGATTCGCGCCTACGCGGGAGAAGATGGCTATGTCGCCGTCGAGGTGATGGACGATGGCCTCGGCCTCGGCAGCCGCAGCTCCGTCGAATTGTTTCGCCCGTTTGTCAGCACCAAGGAGACCGGCACCGGATTGGGACTTGCGATTGTCAAACGCATTGTCGACCTCCACCGCGGCACGGTTGAGTTGGAGCCGCGCGAGGGCGGCGGCACCCTGGCCCGGATCAAGCTGCTCGCCTCGGGGATTATGCTCAACGAGTAGCACCGGCGATTGTTGTAGAGACAAGCTCTTGTCTGGACCTCGACTGGCCTCGACTAGTCCTCGACTGGCCCGCGAATGGGCCCCGGCGAAGCGACCGTAGGGTCGTACTAAAGGCCCCCGGGCTCGCTCCCAAAACCCACGTGATCTCGCCGAAAAACGGGCGGCTTGCGGGCTGTTTTGGATCGCTTTGACAGCTGGGCCGGAATCTCCGTAGGGTAGGGGCATGCCTTACCTACGCACGAGTCTACTATGCCTTGCCACGGTCCTTGCCAGCGCCTGCGGGGGCGAGCCCGGGACCACGACCGACGCTTCGACCACCGAAGCCACAACCGGCCCGGGTAGCGAGACCGAGGCGACCACCGTGTCCGAGTCGACCGGCGAGACGGAACCGACGACCGAGTCTTCGGCAACCGAATCGACCGGCGAACCGACGACCGAAGACCCGAGCGAGTCCACCGAGACAACCGAGACAACAGCGGACCCAACGACTGAAACGACCGAAACGACCGACGACCCGAGCGAAACCACCGACGGTCCGACCACCGAAGACCCGAGCGAGACCGACCCAAGCGAGTCCACCGAAAACTCGACGTCCGAGACCGACACTGGCGGCGAACCGAGCTGTGGGGTTGCCAATGGCGACTACGGCCCCTGCGACGCGATCATCGGGTGGGCCTTCAACGGCGACGAATGTGTCGAGATCAGCGGTTGTGACTGCGGCGACGACTGCGACCTGTTTTTCGACTCACTCGACGACTGCGCGCTGACCTGCGCTGGTGCGGGTGAGTGCAACACCCAAAAGTTCTCAGGCGAAGCCCTCGCCGAGGATCCGTTTGTCCAGGGCAACACCTGCGACGAAGTCAATGTATGCACACCAGATGTGTGGATGGAGGCGGTCATGGCCCTGTTCCCCGACCAGTTTGTGTGCGAGGGTAACGGCTTTCCCTGCGACGGCACCAACAAATGCGCGGTGCAGTGGGCCGGCGAAGTCGGCCCCGAGCTGTGGGAGCAGCTGTGTGCCGCCAGTCTGGTGCCAGGCGTCGACAAAGTCGCCTGCGTGATTTGGGGCCCGTAGCCGCCCGTATTTTTTGCGCGGCGCGGCGCCTCGCCAGGACTTTCGGCGAGAGTGAGCTTTGTGAAGCGCAGTTGCACTGGCGGCGCTTCAAGTTTTCTGAAGCTCGACGTTGTCGACAAGCGAGCCGGCGGATCGAGAGCATCCTCGGGCTTCTCGGCGACTCGTCGTCGTCGTCAAAAATATTTGTATCGACAAGATTGGCGTTAGCCGGCGCTAAACCGGCTGGCAAAACCGCGCCATGATGGTTTTGGTCCCGACCCGCGCAAACCGCAACACCAGCTTGAGGCTGTCGCCGGCTCCGTCCCACCCCATCACCTCACCCACACCAAACTTTTTGTGTTGGACCTGCATCCCGATGTAGATCGAAACACCCTCGTCGGGGGCACTTGCTGCCGGAGTGTCGGGGGTTGCGGGTTCGTCGTAGACCACGTCGGCATCCCAGTGCTGGCGCCTCGCCGGCCCGCGTTGGGGTGTGCGAGAAGTCGGTCGAGAGCCGCTGTAGGCCCCCGCGCGTCCGACAAGCGCCACGTGCTCACGCGGCAGGTCGCCGATAAACCGCGAGGGTCGCCGCACCTGCTGGATTCCGTATAGCCGACGGGCCCGGGCCCACGACACCGTGAGGCTGCGCTTGGCCCGGGTCACGGCGACATAGGCCAACCGCCGCTCCTCTTCCATCTGCTTGTCATCTTCGAGTACGCGGGCATGGGGAAACACCCCCTCCTCCATCCCGGTGAGATAGACGCGGCGAAACTCCAGGCCCTTGGCACTGTGAATCGTCATCATGGTGAGCGTGCCCTGGCCGTCGACGCCATCGGCATCGCTCGCCAAACTGACCTGTTCGAGGTAGTCGGCCAGGCTGGCCCCGGGGACTTCTTCGGAGTAGGCCTCTAGCTCGCCGACAAACTCCTGCAAGTTCTCGAGCCGGGTTTGGGCCTCGTCGGTCCCCTCCCCTGCCAACATCGTGCGATAGCCCGTGTGCTCGAGGATTTCGCCGGCAACCCGGCCGAGGTCGCCATGGGCCTTGAGCCCCTCGTCGAGCCGGTCCACCAGGGTGACAAACGCCTCGAGCCGCCGCCGTGCCGCCGTGCCGATCCCCGCTTCTTGTGCATGTGCAACGGCTTGCCAAAGCGACATGTCGCGCGCGCTTGCATATTCACTCAACCGCCCAATCGAGGTCTTGCCGAGCTTGCGCGGCGGGGTGTTGACCACCCGCAAAAAGTCGACATCGCTGGCACGGTTGACCAACAGCCGCAGGTAGGCGACGAGGTCCTTGATCTCCTTGCGGTCAAAAAACCGCAACCCGCCAAACACGTTGTAACGCAGGCCTGCCAGGCGTAGGGCCTCTTCGATCGCGCGCGACTGGGCGTGGGTTCGGTAGAAAATCGCAATGTCCTCGGGCGAACCCTGCTCGAGATAATCGATGATATCGTTGGCGATAAACCGGGCCTCCTCGCGCTCATCCTCGACGGTGAGCACCCGTACCGGTTGGCCATCGCCGAGTTCGCTCCACAACTTTTTGCCGTGGCGGCCACGGTTGCGGCGAATGATTTCGTGGGCGCACTCGAGAATATGCGAGGTACTGCGGTAGTTTTGCTCGAGGCGGATAATTCGACTGCCGGGATGGCGCTCGGGAAACCCGAGGATCTGGGTCACATCGGCCCCGCGCCAGCCGTAAATCGCCTGGTCGTCATCGCCGACCACACAGACTTCGGCCTCCCCCGAAAGCGCCCGCACAAGCCTGGCCTGGACCGGGTTGGTATCTTGATACTCGTCGACGAGCACCTGTTTGAAACGCCGCGTAAGCTTGACAACCGGGTCCTGGTCGGCGAGTTGCGAACCGTCGGTCGGTGCTTTTTTGCGGTACCGCAGGCGGCCCGAGGGCGCGGTTTGCTGGCGCGAGGGGTTGGGCAAGTCGGCAAACAAGCTCCCGGTTTGACCCGGAGCCGGTGGTGGTGGCGGTGTATATACAGGTTCTGGTGCGGGCTGGGCCCTGGCCTGCTCGAGCAACTCAACCGCCAACACCAGCAGGTCGCCAAAATCCGCGGCATCGGCCGCTCGCAGCTTGCGTTGGTAGCGTTTGAGCACATTCAGCGCAGTCGACCGCACCGGCTCCTCAACCCCGAGCCGGAAAAGCGCCTTGTCGCTGACGTGCCGACCGGCGTTTTTGAGTTTGTCGAGGTACCCCAAAAACAGCTGCGGACGATAGGTCTTGTCGCTGATGCGCAGCTCCTTCATCGTCTGCTTCATCAGCGATTTTTGGTCGGCCGAGTCGTAGATCGAGAAGTTCGGGCTGAGGCCCACCGGCTCGCCAAATCGCCGGAGGATCCGGGCACAAATTGAGTGAAATGTGCCGACCCACAACCCCTTGATGTCGTGGTCGTCGCCACACAACTCGGCGATCCGGGCACGCATCTCGCTGGCCGCCTTGTTGGTAAACGTGACCGCCAACACGCGCCAGGGCGGGACCCCATCGTCGAGCAGCGAGGCGACCCGATGGGTGATCACCCGGGTCTTTCCCGTGCCCGCGCCGGCGAGCACCAACAGCGGGGCTCCGCGGTGTTGGACCGCAGCGAGTTGGGCAGAGTTGAGCGTCACGAACAGGCTCATACCACGGCACAGGCCCCGGCGTCGCGTCAGGTTGCTGGCCGGCGAGGGTCGCTGCCGCGGTCAGCCAAACGTCGACAACACGTGGCTCGCGTGGAGCTCGTGAAACACCAATTCGTGGCGATCTTCGATCTGCTCGTGGATCAGGTTTAAGAATGTATATACAGCCGAAGTTACCATGCTCACGAGCAGCGGATCGGCGGCCCGTTTTTCAACTGCGGCAGCCACCACCGGGTGGAGGGTGTTGATCGTCACCTGGCCGCCATCGTCGTAGGCGATGACCTCCTCGGTCGTACACCCGTAGTCGAGACGCTCGAGCTGGCGATTACTCAGCAGCGCCTTATCGGAGCGTCGCAGCACTCGCAACTCGTTGCGCACGGCCTCGAGCAACAACTGCTCGGGCTCGGGTGGTGGCGGCGGCGGCTCGGGCTTGGGCTGTGGCTTGGGCTTGTGTTTAGCCTTCTTTTTACGCCGGCGCTTCGGCTTGGCCTTCGGCTTTTCGGGCTCGGGCTGGGCCTTCGCTGGCTCGGGCTCGGGCTCGGGCTCGGGTTCGGGCTCGGGCTCGGGCTGCGCCTCGATCTGTTCGCGGATGAGTGTGGGTGGCCACAGCTGCAAGTGGCTGAGATCCGCCGGGCGCTCTTCAAGGGCAACCTCGAGTGAGATCATCCGTCCGTTTCGAAGGGACAAAAGCGGCGCGTTGCGCATGCGTCGGTACAACGTTCGCTCGCGCGAACGCGTGGGATCGGCCCCCGCACGAAACAGGTTGAGCAGCGCCTTGCGCAGATACCCGGCAACGATCTGTGCAGATACATGCTCGCCAAAGGCATCGCGTATCCGGGCCTCCAAGGTCCCCGCGCCCTTGGCTTCGTGGGCCCGCTCGTACCCCGCCATAACCTCGCGATACAGGCGATTGATCGCCTTCTTCACCGCGATCTCCTGCTTGCGCGCGAGCTGGACAAACTCCCACGAGCCACGAATCCGCGACTCGTCAACAACGATCGCACCACGACACGGGTAGTGCCCCTCACCGGTGCGCTTTTCGACCACAAACTCGCTATCGCCAAACCCGATAACCGCGTCGCCAACAACCCGCGAGGGTAGCCAAATCCAGCCGTCGAGCCCCTTTTCTTTGATCCGCACACTGGCCACCGCGTGGTCGGGTGCCTTGCGCAGCATCTTGGGCGAGTTCTCGCGTCGCCGCCGGGTTTGTTGCTGCTCGCGATAGACACCTTCGTAGTCGGTGACCACCGTAAACAACTGCGACAGGTCGGCCAACACAGCCTCGCGGGCGTCGATCACCGGATGCTCGTCGGGTACCTCCGCCCGCCACTGCGAGGCCACGTAGTAGATCGCCCCGTGTTGTTTGTAGCTGTCGACGAGCTCGGCCAGCGTGTGTTGTGAGCCCTCAATGTCGCGAAAAATCGGCAACTCGGCGAGCTTGCGGGTGGTGGCTCGCATCAGTCGCCGGCGGTCGCCATTGACCCGGCGGGCACGCTTAGCGAGTACGTGGCGAGCGAGGTCGGTCACGGTGTGGTCGCCCGAAATCGACAACGCACTCCAGCGCCTCGCAAGCGCGGCGACCAGCTCCTCGACCGAATCCTTGCACAACTTGCGAATCGTATCGGCCTGCTTGCGTGTCACCCCGGTAAACGTGTCGTTGGTCTGCAGCTTGTCGTGATTGAGAATCCCGACCAGGGCGATGTCGAGTGACAGATCGAGGCTGCAAACTTCCCTGCGTGTACAACAAACCTTAATGCGCGCCCCCTCGGGCTCGCGAAAGTTCCAGCGCCGCAGCCCGAGTTGGCCGGTAAATCCCCCGGTATTGATGTCGATCATCACCACGGCATCGCGCTCAGACACGGTCAGCGCCGAAACCTCGCGCTTGAGATTAAACCTGCGCTTGCGCTGCCAGGACTCAATAAAATCGAGGGAGTTGACCAGCTTGTTAGCCCCGAAAACCGCTTGCAAGCGCCGGCGTTGGTGCGAGTCGAGGTTGAGCACCAAGCGCTCATCACCGTCGTATTCGACATTGCCGGGCAGTTCACGGCGAATGTAGTAAATCACCCCCTGCTCGCGGTAGGCTGCCAACAGGTCGTTGAGGCACAGCTGGTTACCGGCGGTCGTCAACAACATCGGCAACTGGATCAGCTGTTGCAGATACACCATCATCCCCACGCGCAGGTGGTCGAGCGGGCCGCCGCCACGGGCACGAACCTTGCGATTTTTGAGCGAGGCCTCGACCGTGGCCGGGGTCAACTCGCGACCGCGCTTTTCGACATGGGCAATGGCCTTGGCCACCTGCGAAAGCGAGTAGGTTTTGGTCAGCTCGATGAGTTGCTGATAGGCCGCCAAATCCTGTTGCTCATGCAACTTGAGTAGCGTGGGGAATAGCTCCTGGGGGAGCATGGCCATCAGCGCGACAAACAAATAGGCGTGGAGTTCACGGCGATGAAACCGGCGCTCGAGGGCGGCCTTGAGCAACCCCGGGACTTCGCCCAACACCACGTCGAGACATTTCGGCTGGCGCGAGGCGAGGTCGGTCCACTCCTCATTGGTCTCGACCTCGTCGTCGTTGACCACCGCGACAATGCCCGGCAACAGCGTCCGCGGGTTGAGTTCGGCCAGGCCGCGGTGAAATTTTCGCACCGAAATCTCGGCTCGAAACTCGGCGTTCGAGAGATTGACATCGGCCCGGCGAAGACCAATGACCCCCTTGCAACTCTCCCACCGAAACTCGACCGAGACCTCGGCTTCGTGGCGCAGGCTCAGGGGCAATCGTGGCTTGCGTAAAAACCGGGCCTGGTGCTGCAAGGTACGCAACACCGGCGAGAAGTCCATCAACCGTTCGTGGCCGATCAAGCGCAGCAAAACGGTTCGCTCGACGGGGTCGAGCAGCAGTAGCTCGCTCGGCAACTCGCTGGTCCCCGAAAGGCCCGACCTGTCGGCCACCGTGGGCAACCACGGCATCCGCGAGTCTTTGCTGGCAAGTGCGTGAATGTGTTGCAGGCTGACGGTCTTGCCGGCGTGGGTGCGAAACAGCGGCACCGTGGTCAACGGGTGTGGCGAATCCCCGTCGAGGTTCCACTTGGGCAGGCAAACATCGATGTCGACACTGCTGAGCTGGCGCCGGGCGTGGGTCCGCGAAAATCCAAACTCCTCGAAGATATCGAGGGCATACTCCTCCTCTGTCACGGCTGCGAGGTAATCGAGGATGGTCCGCCGCAACACCGCCGAGCGGCCCGAGGCGGCCAACTCGGTTTGGGCGGCGGTCGCCATCAGGCGTTCGACCGCACACAAAAACGCCATCAATGCCCGTGCATATGCACGATTATGACGGGCGTTGTCGTAGGCGCTGGTGGGCTCGAAGTCGGCAACGACCACCCCCAAAAGCCCGGCCACCGGCCCGCGGGGATAGGCCTCGAACAACACACAACCGTCCTTGACCATCCGCACTTCGGCGAGGTCGGTGGTCATCTCGCGCAGACCGATCTGGCCGCCGACACCGTCGTCGACGATCACCGCGGTGGCGATAAAGATCCCCTCGCCGAGGTGGGGCGGATGCACCCGTTCACGCCACTTGCGGCGGTTGAGCTCATGGCGATAGGCCCGTTCGATCCGCCGCGTCACCGACTTGGCCGCGCTGCCAAACAACTCGTGAAACAGGTCGTCGATGTTGGTGTTGTCGAGCAACACCACCTGGCTTAAGTCCTCGGGCAAATAGCCCTCAAAGTCCTTGTCGGTGTAGTGGATATCGCTGGCCGCCAGCAGCTCGGCGGTCGCGGCCGTGGAGCCGCCAACCAATGGCCACAGCGGGACACTCAGCGCAGCCGCGAGCGGTGTGTCCTGCTTGACGGGCTCTGTCTGCTCACGCACCTGATTTGCATGCTCATACAACCAATTGATGACCACACCGCGCACCCACTTGGGAACCTCGCCCTCGCTGGCCGCCTTGACCAGCACCACAAACGCCCGATCGGCGGCATCGCGCACCGCATCCATCAGCTGGTCGTAGGCGTCGTTGCGCACGACATCGCGTTGCGACACGTCCTTGAGCAGGTGTGAGCCGTCGACCAGGGCATGAAAAAATCGCGGCAGGTTGGGGTCTTCGTGGCGGGTGAGCGACACCCCGTTACACAGAATTTCGATCACCGCCGGCACCCGCGGGGCATCGTCGTCGTCGCGGGTCGGCGGTTCAAACCCGGCCATGCCGGCAACACCCTCGCCCGCCACCCGTACCGTGGCGACCACCCCTTCGAGCTCGGTGCCCTGCGAAATTTGCTTGCCGTCGAGGGTAATTGCCACCCCGCTGTAGCGACAGCGATCGCGCAGGTGAACCTCCTCGGCGACCTTGCCCCGGAGGTTGCGGACAAACTCGAGCACGAGCCCTGGACGAAAGCGTTGCTTGATGTGGATCCAGGTGCCCTCGACATTGGGTTCGGCTTGCTTGAGTAGATCGTCCTTGCCCGGTTGTATCTGCAAAAACACCCGGCTTTCGCGGTTGCCACTGAGCAGGCGAATGTAACGCGGGTTGAGGGCCATGGCCGCGTTGAGGGCCATCGCCAGCTCCTGGCGGGCGTGGATCTGCCGGTCGGTGCGATCGACGAACATCGCTCCGTAGATGTTTTCGAGGTCGTCGCGGGTAAACGGCTCGCCGTCAAAGTTCATCCGCACATCGTCGGCGTCGATATCAAACGCGATCTGGCTGGCGCCCTTGAGGACCGCTGCTTGTACCAGCAACAAAACATACTCCTGGGGCACGGCCAGCTGAAACTGCCGCATCTTGTCGCGGGCCTTCTCGCTGTCGATGGTAAATCCACCCTGCGCACGAACAGCACCCTCTTCGCGCAACTCAGAAACCATCTGGTTGACTAGATCGACCTGCGACACCTTCGCTCCATCGCGTGTTTGGCGAGGGCAGCATCGACCTTTGGATCGAGCCTATCCCCGAGGAAAAATAGTTTGACAAGCAAATAACTCGAAAACTCCGGCTCGTGCTGGGCCAGCTCCATGCAGCGAATCACGGCCGGGTGATCGGCGTTGAGCACCAACATCCGACGGCGGGAAAACAGCGACATGCCCAGGGTTTTGACCTCGCTCACCGAACTGAGTTCACCGAGGGCGTGCTGGGTAATGGCCACCTGCTGGGAAATGCCCGACTCCGGATAGTCGAAGTGGCCAAACACCACCCCCGAAAGCTTACCCCCGTACTCGCGGATCATATCGGCGACGCCGGCGAGCAGCGGGTTGAAGTCGCGGGCCTCGGCCGCGCCGGTCGGGGGCTGGGGCTGACACAATTCCTGCGGCAACCACCGCAACTTCGACTTGAGCCCGGCCATGTCCGCAAATGCATGTAACAGCAACAGTGCCTCGGGCTCATCGGGCTGAATAACCTGGGCCTCTTCGCTGAGTTCCGTGGGGGGTTTGAGGGCCAGAATCAGCTCGCCGGTGGCCTCGACCGCATCGGTCAAGGGGCTGCGAGCACCGGCAAACAGCACCCGCTTTTTTTTGCAGGCGGCGATCAGCTGGTCGAGCCGCACAGCCGCCCCGGATGGTTGCGTATACACACAACTCGCAAGTACTTCGCGGGGAAAGCTGCTGGTGTTTTGCACATGCCAGGCCGCCGCCCGGTAGAGGTACTCACGCAACTCGGGGTGCTTGCCCTGGGTGACGTGGGCGTCGAGCATCGCGAATACTTGCTTGCACAACGGCCCCGCAGCGAGCTCACGTACTTGCTTGAGGCAGGCCCGGTAGCCGGCATCTTCAATGACATTGTCGCGGGTGAGCGTGTGCTCTAAGCGAACCGACGAGACCTTAAACGCAAGCCCGGGGATCACCTGGTCGCGGTGCTCGATGAGCGTGAGGCCGCGGTTGTAAAACCCCTGAATGCCCTCACCGGGCTCTTGCGGATGGGCGACGACAATCGCCGTCTCCTCGCCCGGGCGCTCGACCACACACGGGGCCTGCAACGCAAACGCTTGACTGACGAGGTCGCCCTGAAAGTGGATCTCGCCGCGGACGTGCTTACACCAGTAGCGCACGACATCGCGGGCCCGGGTGCGAACTTCCTCGGCGCGGGCCCGGGTGGCGTTGACCATCACCCGGATCTTGGTGCCTTCGACCGGCTCGTCACGCTCGATCAGCGAGTAGTTGCGCTCGCGGTCAAACACAATCCGCCAGTGCTCCCCCTCGCGGGAGGTGTCGATCACCACAGCATCGGGCTCCAACGCAAACACCGAAACAAAGCCGATGCCAAACTTGCCGATCTTGGTCCGGTCGCCATCCTTGGCCGAGGAAAACAGCCGGGTGAGACGTTTTTCGATGATCTCACGGGTCATGCCCTCGCCCCAGTCCTCGACCCGGAGGATCATGACACCGCGATCTTGCGGCGTTTGCTTGGCCCCCTCGCCCTCCTCAAAGTCGACCCAAACGTCGACCTCACGGCTCCCCGCATCGAGGGCGTTTTGGATGAGCTCTCTTAAAAAGGACAGCGGGTCAGAAAACTGATTGACCAACTTGTCGAGGGCGTCGCGTACATGCAGGGGCTCGGTCGCAGCCATGCTTGGGGGGACGTTAGCCGGTTTGCCCCCGGCCTGTCACCCTACTCGTAACACCGTCATGCTCGCCCTTTTTCGAGCATCGCCAGCAATCTCCGCGCACGTGCTCGATTGTTTTGACAATACAAGTTGTTTGCGCGGATTTAGGCTTGTCGATACCGCGCCGGCCCCCGATTGCCGAACACAATCCGTGGCAATGACAATCGATCGCGCCGGCGAATTGTTTATCATCTCCGGCACGTGGCGCGATTTCTAGACGAAGGGGGCAAGCAGGCCCTAAAGGCGGCGATTCAATCGATCGAATCGCATTCCAGTGCCGAGGTCGTGATCTCGGTGCGACCACGCTCCGGCAACTACAGCCATACGACCGTCACCGCGGCATTCATCGCCTCGCTGTTGATGTCCGCGGTGCTGCTGTATGCCGAGGCTCCGTTTGCCCTGCACTGGTTTTTGATCGACCCGGCACTCGCCGGCCTGATTGTCGGCATCGTCTGCCACAACTTCCCGCCGTGCCAGCGGTTGTTCACCACCGAGTTCGGGCGCCGGGCGAGGGTCCGCGAGGCAGCCCAGTCGACGTTTTTTGCCAAGGGTGTGCGCCTGACCCAGGGACGCACCGGGATGCTGGTGTACATCTCGATTTTTGAACGCACCATCGAAATCGTGTGCGATGCGGCGGTGGCCCAGGCAACCGCGGACAACCCGGCTTGGCAGGCAGCCGTTCGCACGCTGCGTGTCGAGATGCTGGCCGGCTCCAATGTCGTCAAAATTGCAGATGCACTGAAAACGTTGGGCCCCATCCTCGGCGAAAAACTCCCGCGGGCAGCCGACGACGTCAACGAACTTCCCGACGACATCGATGACCGGGAGGCGGTGGCGTGAACAACCCAAGCTATCTCAGCTCCCCCGTGTTTTGGGCCCTGGTCCGCTACCCGCGGCTTTTTACCGCTGCCGTCGTGGTCGCGGTCTACGCATCTACCTGTCCCGAAGTTCTTGCCGAAACACTGCGCCCCGGCGGCGGGCATTCGTACTCGGGCGGTGGTTCGTCCTACAGTGGCGGCTCGAGCAGTTCCTACAGCAGCAGTGGCGGTGGTGGTGACGGCGATGCCATCGTGTTTTTGATTTGGCTATGCCTCGAACACCCGATCATCGGCATTCCGCTGACGGTCGGCATCATGCTGTTTGTGTTCTTCAACAAGGCCAAGACCGACAAAGAGTCGTGGGACAGCGCCATGGCGGCGACCCCCGAGGACATGGAGCTGTTTGCCGCGGGTTCGGTCAGCCGGGTGTCCAATCTCAACGGGCTGCGAAAACTCGACCCGGAATTTTCGCAGGTGCTGTTTGAGGACTTTGCCTACCGCCTGTTCGCCCAAGCTCACCAGGCCCGGGCCAATCCCGCAGCCATGGCAGCGCTCGCCCCCTACCTCAGCCCGCGGGCGCGCAAACAACTCAAACGCCGACAGCCAAGAGACGTCCCGGTGTCCAACGTGGTGATCGGCGCCATGCATATACACAGTGTGGTGATCCCCGACACCGCGCGCATGCGGGATGGCCAACCCAACCGCGTTCAGGTCACGCTCAAGTTCGAGGCCAACCTCACCGCCGGGACGCCCGACGATTTACACACCTACTATTTGCGTGAGCGCTGGCTGCTGATCCGCGATGCCACCGTGCAAACCGAGGCACCCACCGGCGCCCGCAGCCTGCACTGCCCAAGCTGTGGTGCGCCCTATGTCGCCTCCGACCAAAATCGCTGTGCCCACTGCAACCAGGCGGTCGAGGGTGGCACCTTCGACTGGAGCGTGTCGTCGATCGGCCTCGACCACCAGGAACAACGCCCCCCGGTCCTCACCCAAAACGTCGCGGAATACGGCAACGACAAGGCGACCGTGTTCCAACCGATGTATGAGCAACGGTTTGCCAAGCTCCACCGCGACGACCCAGAGGTGACGCGCGAAAGCCTGGCCGCCCGCCTGCGAATGATCTACACCGAGCTCAATGCCGGCTGGACCGCGCTCGACCTCACCGCCGTGCGCCCGTTTGTTTCCGATGGCCTCTACAACTATTTGCAGTACTGGATCGACGCCTACCGCAACCAAGGCCTGCGCAACGTCCTCGAAGGCATGCACGTCAAGCGGACCGAGGTCGTTAAAACCATCCGCGACCGCCACTTCGATGCCGTGACCCTACGGATCTACGCGACCGGTCGCGACTACACCGTGCGCCAATCCGACGGGCTCAAAGTCTCGGGCAGCCGCACCAACAATCGCGCCTACACCGAGTATTGGACGTTGATCCGCGCGGCCAAAGTTCGCGGTGCACCGCGCCTGGACCACAACTGTCCCAACTGTGGTGCCCCCCTCAATATCGGCATGGCCGGCTCGTGCGAATACTGCGGGGCCCACCTCACCGCCGGCGAGTTTGACTGGGTGCTCAGCAAGATCGAACAGGACGACTCCTACGCCGGCTAGCAGGGCTTTGTTGCTGCTACAAGCGTAGCTAGCAAAGCCAACACGCTGCGTCCGCAAGTGACTACGCACACCGCGACGGTCGGCCCAAAGCCGCTGCGACGATGCGCATGTTTGCGCAAGCTGTGCTAGGTCCCGAACATGCGTCGGCCCAACCTCGCAACCGCACCGCTCACCTTGCTTGCCGCCATACTTGCATGCACACCCATCGCCTGTTCGGGCACGGGCACGCAAACCGCTGCGAGCGAGACGGCTGCTACGGGCGAAACCGGCGACACCAGCGAGACGGCAGTGGGCTCGGATACCGCCGGCCCAACCGGCGATCCCACTGACGGGACGGGTGACACGACCGCGGACACAACTGGCCCCACAACTGGCCCCACAACTGGCCCCACAACTGGCCCCACAACTGGCCCCACAACCGGCCCGACGACGGCCGGTGAAACCGAGGCCACGCAGGGAGAAACCAGCGAAACCACAACCGATGGCGACCCCGACCCGCTCGCTGGGCTTGTCCTCGAAGAAGCGTTTGACGATCCCGCCCACGGCTGGGCCCGGGTTGAACGCTGGCGCATGGTCGACACAGAAATGCCACCCGAGGACTATTTTCCCGGGCCGCGCAGTCACCTGCTCGAACCCCACCTGACCTACTTCGACAACGACCCCGTCCCCGACCGCCGCGTGTTTTTAGTTTACTATGCACCGAAATGGGCCGAGAACTCGCGCACTCCAGTGCTGCTCGCCCACGGGGCAACCGACAGTCCTGACCGGGCGTTTGCCAACCCCGGTATGCTCGGCGATTACGGCTGCGGCCAGCAATCGTGCCCGGCAACCGGGCTCATGCAGGATTTGGTCGACCGCGACGTCCCGGTGTTTGCCGTGATGTACCCCCATGGCCAGGGCAACAACCTGCATTGGGCCGAGCAAATCCACCAGGCGATTCGCATCATCCGCGCCCGTACTGCGAACGAGCAGGTCGACCTTATTGGATGGTCCAAGGGGGCATTCGCCGCGCGGCTGTACACCACCGATGTGCGAGAGCCCTGGGGCACGCCCTATGCCCAAGATGTCCGCAAGCTCATCTTGATCGGCGGTCCCAACAAGGGCCTCGACTACATCTACCGCTGGGGAGCTGCCACGGCCCCACAGATCTTTCCCGACTACGGTGGCATGCTCAACTCGCCCTCTCCCCACGAGGAGTTGTTGTTGTTCGGCCAGTGGCAAGACCGTTCGGAGCATTCGATCCTTAAAACGGCCATGGGTGACTTCTATGTCGGGCAACGCCAGATGCTCGCCCGTCTAGACGACAGCTTTCCCCTCACCGGCACGGCCAACTTCGGCAACGGTGAGTTTGCGGTGGTCGACAGCGACTCGACCTACTACGGCGAATCGATGCAGCATCAAGGAACCACCACCCGCGGCAAGGGCATTGCGTTTGCCATCGACCAGGGCTCGCTGATCGCCGACATGCTGCAGTCTCCGGTACCCGCGAGCGTCGAGACCTACCTGCTTTGCAGCGAGATCGACCCGGGGGACATGTCCCAAATGATGCTCGGGATCCCCAACGAAATCGGTGGGCCCAGCGATGGCGTCGTGTTTGTCGACAGCTGCAGCCACACGGTTGGGATCGGGCAGGCCGTGGCAACCGAGGTGCTTTCGAGCATCAACCACTTGCAAATGGGATGGGTCGCACCCGCGGTCGACACCATCGACAGCTGGCTCCAATAAAGCGATCTCGCAAGATTGCGCATTCGCACCTCACGGGAAGCTACTAAATCGCCCAGAAGTGCCTATTCACTGTGATGAACCTCAGTTCATTCGGTGAACGAGCATCTTAACTATGTCAAGTAGAGTGCGGAGCCGATTATTTCGGATTCCGCATTTATATGATTTTAAACAACTAAATTAATATGACTGTGAAATCATTTGACATGAATCGAGATTCATATAAATGAATGACATCGGGAAACGGTGTTTGTATGGCGACGAGATCAGCGAGAGCAAAGCGTACCAGCGTGCGCGAAACCGTGCGGAGTGAGAGCCGTGCGGCCTATCGTGAAGCCATCCTAGTCGCGGCGGAACGGGTGTTCGGTCGCCTCGGATTTCACGACGCCAAAATGGCCGACATTGCGGCCGAGGCCGGTGTCGCCGCAGGTACGCTCTACAACTACTTTAAAAACAAAGACCAGGTGTTCGAGTCGATCCTCAAGCGCGGCCAAAGCCGGCTGAAGGAGGAACTCGCCCCGGCGCTTGAGCTCGCCGAGCCGCTCGCCCGGCTGCGAGCCATCACCGAGACCTCCCTGCGCTTTTTGGAAGAAAACGGTGCGCTGTTCATGATCCACATCCGGCGCGGCGGCCTCGAAGCTCGCTCGCTTCGCCACATCGGTGAGGGCAACGACGACCTCCACGAGTTCCACGAACAGCTTGTTCGTGAAGCATTTGTACAAGCAATCGAGTCCAAACAACTTCGCCAGGACATCCCCGCCGACGAACTCGCGGGGCTTTTTTCTGGCCTGACCGAAGCCATGATTTTTGCCTGGATCCGCCGGGGCTGCCCAAAGAATCTCGCGGCCAAGACCGACCTGATCTTCGACATGTTTTTGCAAGGTGCCCACCCCAAATGAAATCCGCCATGCGTATGCAAAGCATTCTTTCCACCGGCCTCGGCCTCGCGCTCCTAGCAGCGAGCCTAGGCGGTTGTACCAGCAACGAACCTGGCAAGTCCGGACTGCCACCAGCCCAGGACTCGGAGGCCTTTGACCCGGTCGCCAAGGCCCAAAAAGAGGTCGAAAACTCGTCGCGTCGCTCGCCGCTCGCCGGGGGTGAACAAAACCTGCTCGAGCGCTATGTCGGTGCAGTTACACCGATTCGCGAGGCGACCATCGGGCCCAAGGCCTCCGGCACCATCAGTGCCATCCTGGTCGAGGAGGGCGATACGGTGAAAAAGGGCACAACCCTGTTTCGCCTGGCTGGCGGTGCCCAGAGCATCGGTATCAAGCAGGCCCAGGCCTCGCTCAGCGGGGCGGTCATCGCCCGCGACCAGGCCAAGCGCGCGCTCGACCGTCAGCAAAAACTCAAGGACCGTGGCTCGATCTCGAGTGCCAACTACGACCAGGCCAAAAGTGCCTATGACCAGGCCGAAGCCGGAGTTGCCCAGGCCAAGGCCGCGGTCTCGATGGCCCGTCGCAACCGGGCCGATACCGCTGCAATCGCCCCGTTCGACGGGCTGATCGTCCGCCGGTTTAAGCAGGTTGGCGAGACCGTCACCATGATGCCGCCGACCCCAGTGATTTTGTTGCAGGATCAAACAACCCTGGAGCTGCGGGTCAAGTTGCCCGAGATGCTGCTGCGAACCCTCGAAGTCGGCCGCGAAATCACGGCTGAGTTCCCCGCGCTCAACATCTCGCGCACGGCCACCATCGCCCGGATCCAGCCAATGGTCGACCCGATCACGCGTACCGTCGAGATCGTCGCCCACCTGTCCAACAAGGACGGACTGCTCAAGCCCGGGATGTATGTCGAGATTTCCTCGCAGGCATTCGCCCCGCCAGCTCCGCAAAACCCCGACGTTCTCAACAACCCGGACCTCAACCTCAAGGCCAACACGGGCGACGCTGCCCTAGCCGCTGCCGAGGGTGCTGCCGACGAAGAGAGTGAGTCATGAAACTCGCAGAGATTTCCATTAAGCGCTCCATTTTGGCGGCGATGCTGATCGCTGCCCTGATGGTGTTCGGGTTTTTTAGCCTCCCGCGCCTAGGCGTCGACCTCTACCCGAGCGTCGACTTTCCGATCGTGACCACAACGGTCGTCTACCCCGGTGGCGACCCGGCAACCATGGAAACCAAGGTTGCCGACAAGATCGAGGAGGCCCTGCAGTCGCTTGGCGGGGTCAAGCGCATGACCTCGCGCAACTCCGAGAGTGTCTCTCAGGTCATCTTGGAGTTTGAGCTCGAAGTCAACGGCGACAAGGCCCTGCAGGAGGTCCGCGACAAGATCGCGACGATCGAACGCAACCTCCCCGACGGCATCGAACCACCGGTCGTGCAAAAGTTCGACACCGGTGCGGCACCTGTCTTAAAGGTCGCGTTGGCGAGTGACTTGCCGATCGAGCAGCTCACCGAGATCTCCAAGGACGTGGTCAAACAAAAGGTCCAGCAGGTCCAGGGTGTCGGTTCGGTCGACATCATCGGTGGCCGCGAGCGCCAGATCAAAATCAATGTCGACCCGCGCAAACTCGTCGGCCACGGGATTACTGTCGACGATGTCGCCAACGCCATCAAGGCGCAAAACATCGAGCTGCCGGCCGGTTACTTTGAAAGTGGTGGGCAGGAGCTCACCGTCAAAACCAAGGGCGAGGTCCACTCGGTCAGCGAGATCGAGGAGATTTTGATTCCCGGGCGCAACACCGGTCTCAAAATCAAGGATGTCGCCGACGTCGTCGACGGTGTCGAAGATGCCCGCTCCGCCTCATTTTTGAATGGCGAGTCGGCGGTCTCACTGGTGGTCCGCAAGCAAAGTGGCGCCAACACAGTGTCGATTGCCAAGGGCGTGCGCAAGACCCTCGACAAGCTCACGCCGGAACTTGAAAAGCGCGGCATCGCGGTGGCTGTCCCCTCGGACAACTCCGTGTTCGTATCGAACTCGATCAACTCCGTGATCGACGACCTCATCATCGGGGCTGTCCTCACGGTCATCATCATTCTGGTGTTCTTACACGACATTCGGGCGACGTTTATCGCCGCCCTGGCAATCCCCACCAGCGTGGTCGCAACGTTCACGTTCATGGAGATGATGGGGTTTACCTTCAACAACCTCACCATGCTGGCGCTGTCGCTGTCGATCGGGATTTTGGTCGACGACGCGATTGTCGTGATTGAGAACATCTACCGCCACCTAGAGATGGGTAAGGGCAAGCGCCAGGCCGCCCTCGACGCAACCTCGGAAATCGGGTTTGCGGTGATTGCCACGACCATGTCGATCGCCGCGGTGTTTGTCCCGGTGGCCTACATGCAGGGCATCGTCGGGCGGTTTTTCTTTCAGTTCGGCATGACCGTGTCGGCGGCGGTCCTGATCTCGATGCTGGTCAGCTTTACCCTGACACCCATGCTCGCCTCGCGAATCATGCGCAGCGAACATGCGCCGCCGAGCCGCGGTGTGTTTGCCATGATCTTCGCCCCCATCGGCAAGCTGTTTCGCCCCTTCAAAACCGGCTTCAACCGGATGTTTGCCGGGGTCGAGCGGGTCTACGCCGCCATCTTGCGCTGGTGTCTGCGGTTTCCGTGGACAACCCTGGCGATGGCGATTACCGCGATGGTCGGCTCGGTGTTCCTGGTCACCCAGGTCAAGTCGGAGTTCATTCCCAACGACGACCGTTCAGAGTTTGCCATCAACATCGAGATGCCAACCGGGACACGCCTGGGGCCAACTATCGCTACGACTCGGGCGATCTCCGAGGATGTCCGCCAAAATCTACCTGACGTTCAGGACACCTTCACGACGATCGGTGGTGGAGCCCAGGGTCAGGTCAACCGCGCCAAGATCACGGTGACCCTGACCAAGCCCCACGACCGCGACTTCTCACAGTTCGACGCCATGAACTGGGTCCGCGAGCGGATGGCAGATGTCCAAGGAGCCATCATCACGGTCGAGAAGATCGACCCGATCGGCGGCGACTCGGGCTTTCGCAGCCAGCCGATTCAATACTCGATTCGCGGCAACAACCTCGACGAAGTCGTGGCAGCTGCCGATGCGCTGAAGGCCGAGTTGGCCAAGACCGGGAAGTTTGTCGACCTCGACACGACCTACCGCGGAGGTAAGCCTGAGCTGGCGATCCACGTCGATCGCAACAAGGCGGCCGACCAGGGCGTGCCGGTGGCGACGATCGCCAGCACCGTGCGTTCGTTGATGGCCGGCGACACCGTCTCGACCCTCAAGGACGGCGCCAGTGTCTACGACATCATCCTGCAAATGCCCGAGGATCAGCGACAAAACCTCGAGTCGCTGGCCAACCTCAAGGTCCGCTCGGCCCGTGGCGAGCTCATCGACCTCGCCAACCTCGTGACCCTAGAGCGCGAGGAGGGGCCCAGTGAGATCGAGCGTCAGGACCGGATGCGTCAGGTCCTCGTCTTGGCTGACCTCAAGGGCATATCCACCGGTGAAGCCCAGAAAATCGTCGAAGACGCGGTCGCCCGGGTCGTGCCCGAACACCTGACCACAGGTTGGATGGGCAACACCGAGATGATGATCGACTCGTTCATCAGCATGCTGCTGGCCCTCGGCCTCGCGGTCATCCTCGTCTACATGATTTTGGCTGCCCAGTTCGACAGCCTGATCCAACCGATCACCATCATGGTCTCGCTACCACTTTCGGTTATCGGTGCCTTCGGTGGCCTCTACCTCACCGACATGAGCCTCAACCTGTTTAGCTTTATCGGCATCATCATGCTGATGGGTTTGGTGACCAAGACCGCGATTTTGCTGGTCGACTTTGCCAACTCCGAACGCGAAGCGGGCAAGCCGTTGTTTGAGGCCCTGGTGGCCGCGGGGGTGGTCCGGATCCGTCCGATCTTTATGACCGCCGGTGCGACCATCTTTGGCATGTTGCCGGTGGCCATGGCCCTCGGTGAGGGTGGTCAGGCCCGTGCGCCGATGGCCGTGTGTGTCATTGGTGGGATGATCACCTCGACCGCGCTCACCCTGGTTGTCATTCCGGTCGTCTACCTGCTGTTCGACCGCATGGTGACCAACATGCAAATGAGCTGGGTCAGCCGCAAGTTCTTCGGAATCGAGCCGGGCTCGGACAGCGAAGCCCTCGATGTCGATGTCTCCGATGTCGACCTCCCCGACCTCGATGCCGCGGTGGCTCCGGCCCTCGATATCCCGGTCGATGTCGAGGCCACAGGTCAGGCCAAGACCCTGATCGCCCACTCGCAGGAGGACGCGATGCGGATGCTCGACGCGCTGTCGGCCCGCGACAGTCACGTCCCCGAGGTGAAACAACCCCCGGCGCAAATGAATGTACCTACACTCATTGCCCCAAGTAAGCCACCCCATGACTTTGCCATGGGCGACGGCCCGACCCCGGCCTTCCCGGTCGCCGACGTCGATATCAACCTCGACGACAACGACAACACCGATCGCTCCTAAGCCGCATCGTTCACCCGAAAACTGGAAGTATCGAACATGGCTACGCTCCCTTCCTGGGCGTTGGCAACAGCGCTCCTCACCCTCACGCAACCCCCGGCCGGCGAGCCGACTACCGAGGGCCCGGCCCCCGTCGACACTGTCGACACCGTCGATACCGTCGACGAGCCCGAGGTCGCCGAGTTTGAAAACCCCCTGACCCAGGCTTTTGCGCCGGTCAGTGGGGGGCTCACGGCCGACCAAATCGCCGCCAAGGCGGCCGACTCCTCGCCCGATGTGGCGCTCGCCGAGTCGGACATCCAAAAGGCGGCGGCCCAACTCGACCAGACAATGATCAACTTCATCCCGCAGGTGTCGGTGAGTGCCGGCTACACGCGACTGTCGTACGCCGAAAATAACTTCGGTGGGGATGGCGACGCCGAAGGTGGGTTCATCGTCGGCGCGGCCACGGAGGGACCCATCGTCATTGGGCCCTGCCCCGGTGGTATGGGCCAGTGTGTGGTCGACTCGGCCGGTATTCCGATTGGTGCTGCCCCGTTCGACACCTCGGCCTTTAACTTTGAGTTGCCGCTCAACAGTTTTTCGTTGGAGGCCAAACTCTCGGTCCCGATCTCCGACTACATCCTCTCGCTGGTACCGGCCAGGCGGGGTTCGATCGCCACCCGCAAGGCCGCTGAGCTGGCCCATCAGGCAGCTCTGATCAAGGCCCAAACCGACGCCCGACTCGCCTACTACAACTGGCTGCGGGCGGTTGCCCAGGTGACGGTTGCCCGCGACTCACTCGAGCGCAGCCGGGCCCGGCTCGAAGATGCCGAGTCTGCGCTGGCGGCCGGTGTGGCGTCGAAGGCTGATGTCCTGCGCCTCGATGCGGTGGTCGCCCGCGGTGAAACGTTTGTCGCCGAGGCCGAAGCGTTCAAAGCACTGACCGAGCAAAACCTCCGGGTGATGCTCAACGACTCGGACATACAGTTTCGCGTGGGCGAGGATGTCCTGGGTATGCCGGGCGACCTGCCGCGCAGCCAAAACCTCGACAAGCTCGTGCACGAGGCCCACCAAAATCGGTTGGAACTCAAGTCGCTGCAACAAAACTCCAAGGCCGTGCACGAGGGCATCAAGGCCACCCGGGCGCAGTACTTCCCGCGACTCGACGGGTTTGCCAACGCCACCTACGCCAATCCCAACCAGCGGTTTTTCCCGCTGCAAAACGAGTGGAATGGTTCGTGGGCGGTGGGTGTCCAACTGAGCTACTCGATCAACCAAGCGGCCCAGGCCAGCGCCAAAATTCGCGAGTACAAACAAAACCGCCGGGCGGTCGATCTCAACGGCGAAAAGCTGCGCCGTGGCATCACCATGGAGGTCACCCAAGCCTATCTCGACCGCAAAAAAGCCATGGCCAACATCGTCCTCAACGAGCGCGCCGCCCAGGCTTCGGAGGAGGGTTACCGGGTCGCCACAGATCTTTTTCGGGTGGGTCAGGCAACCACCACCGACATTATTTCGGCGGAGTCCGAGCGTGTCTCAGCCAGTTTGCAAGACGTCAATGCCAGGATCGATCTTCGGGTCGCCAATGCCCGGCTGCGCTATGCGACCGGTCGTATCAAACCGCCCGCACGTTCCGGTTAATGCCCGTGACCTCGGTTTGCAGATGCAAGCGGGAGGCTTACCACCGCGGGTAAAACGCGATTTTGGACACCGGCAATTTCGTGCACACCACAGCACGCGCTAAAACAGGCCGACCTTCCTCACCAGATGGTCGGCCAACCGAATGCACCGACCTGCTGCGAACACGATATTCTCACCCGCAGTGGCGACAGAAGAGCAACCCACAGCGGTCCCGACCATCGAGGTGGCCAAACCTCCAACGCCACTTGGGCTTGGTCGCGGGACCTTGACGTTGCGTCTGCACGCCGCCGATGGTTGGCGGTTTGCACCGGAGACTTCGGTGCAGCTACACATTATTGTGCCCGACCATCCCGAGGTCTTAGAGATCGCGGAGCAGCGAGTCGCCGATGCCAACGGTGAGGCCGTGCTCGATGTCAACATCATCACGATCGTCAAACCCAGCGGCGACAACTCGGTGCACCAAGCCGCGATCGACATCTCGATGTGCGCGACCCTTTGTTGGGGTGGCGACCGCTCCCTCGATGTCGCCGCGTCGGCCAAGTTTAAAAGTAGCCTCGCCCTCACGGCAGACACGGCCGGCGACGTGACACTCGACCTTCCCCTGCCCGAGCCGCGCTAGGCGATGTGACACTCGAACTTCCCCTGCCCGAGCCGCGCTAGCCGTGGGTCGAGGGGCTGGCGACGTCGCTGGCTCGTATGTCGCAAACCTGACGCCGACCAGCTCGCGGCAATCCGCGATGTCACTCGGGGAAGAGGTAATTCCGAAACATCGCCCCTGCCCGCTCGGCCGGACCGTGCTGCTCGAGTTGCGCAAACGTGAACTTGGCGCCCCGTGGGCAGCTCGGTCTCGGGCTCGACCTTACCGCTCGCCTTCTTCACCCGACGCCCATTGCCAACGGTCTCGGGCGAGCCCAAAATTTCCGTGCATCTACAAAAATCGGCGGCTACCCCTGGGGGCGCCGCCGACCTTGTTGTAACGAGCGAAGCTTAGCTAGCTGCGCCGGTGTTGAACGCGTTGATGTGTTTGATGATGGCGGTGCCGAACTCCGAGCACTTGAGCAGGGTGGCGCCCTCCATCAGGCGGTGGAAGTCGTAGGTCACGGTCTTGTCGCCGATGGCACGGTCGATGCCCTCGATGATGAGGTCGGCGGCCTCGGTCCAACCGAGGTGGCGCAGCATCATCTCGCCGGAGAGGATGACCGAGCCGGGGTTGACCTTGTCTTTGCCGGCGTACTTGGGCGCGGTGCCGTGGGTCGCCTCGAAGATCGCGGTGCCGGTGTCGTAGTTGATGTTGCCACCCGGGGCGATGCCGATACCACCGACGCAGGCTGCGAGGGCGTCGGAGATGTAGTCGCCGTTGAGGTTCATGGTGGCGATCACCGAGTACTCGGCCGGACGGGTCAGCAGCTGCTGCAAGAACGCGTCGGCGATGACGTCTTTGACGATGACCTTGTGGCCATCTTTCTCAAACACCTGCCACGGGCCGCCGTCGAGGTCCTCGGCGCCGTAGAGCTCCTTGGCCAGGGCGTAACCCCAGTCGCGGAAGGCACCCTCGGTGAACTTCATGATGTTGCCCTTGTGCACCAGGGTGAGCGAGGGCAGCTTGTTTTTGACCGCGTAGGCCAGCGCGGCGCGAACGATGCGGCCGGTGCCCTCTTGCGACACCGGCTTGATGCCCAAGCCAGCGGTATTGGGGAAGCGGATCTTGGCGTACTGCTCGGGGAAGTGCTCCTTGAGCAGACCCTTGAACTTTTTGTTGTCTTCGCTGCCGTCGGCGAACTCGATCCCGGCGTAGATGTCTTCGGTGTTCTCGCGGAAGATCACCATGTTGGTCTTGCCGGGGTGCTTGACCGGGCTGGGCACACCGTTGAACCAACGCACCGGACGCAGGCAGGTGTAGAGGTCGAGCTTTTGCCGCAGCGCGACGTTGAGGCTGCGAATGCCACCACCAACGGGGGTGGTCAGCGGGCCTTTGATACCCACGAGGTGGGTGCGGAAGGCATCGAGGGTGGCCTGGGGCAACCACTCACCGGTTTGGTTGAAGGCCTTCTCGCCGGCGAGAACCTCGAGCCACTCGATCTTGCGGGCACCGCCATAGGCCTTGGCAACCGCGGCATCAAACACGCGCACGGCAGCGGCCCAAATATCGGGGCCAATTCCGTCGCCCTCGATAAAGGGGATGATCGGTTGGTCGGGGACGTTGAGTCCCTCGGCAGTCATGGTGATCTTTTCGGCCATCTTTGGCGATTCCTTGTCAATCGGGCCCGCGCGCGCAGGCGGTTGGAAAATGGAGGTTCGCCGGGCCGTATACCACACCCGCGGGGGCGGCTGATGACGGGGTAGACAGGTGTTTGCTGGGGTTTAGACAGGTGATCCTCACAGTGTGGGAACACACAACTCATTTCGCTCAACTCCCGGTGTCCGCCAACCCCGAGATGTCGGGTTTTGATTGCACAAGCAAATACAATATTTGCGGTGGCCATGCCCCCATCAAACCGCATTTTCGTTGTATCAACATGATAATTGCGCACGGGCGGGCACATTCGTCCCAGCCCGTGCGCACCCCTTGTCAGTCCCCGTGCAAACTGCCGTCGGCCCGGACCGTGAGGCTCACGCGATCGGTGTTGCGCCCCGCAAGCGGCTTGGCATCGTCGCTGTACCCGGTTTTCGAAACCCGAATCACGGCATCCGACGTCTGCCACAAAAACCCGAGAATCCGGCTGTCTGTGAGGCTCAAGACCACCAGCGTCTTTTTGACAAACGCCGACTCACTGGCCACCACCGGCAACCAGATCAGGTTGACAGTTGACTGCCCGGCTTCGACCAAGAAGCTATTGGCACCGATATCTTCGAGTTTCGTGACCATAATCTTGCCACTGGTGCGGTTGGTAACGTTGGTGATTTCACATGTTTTTCCCATGGCTGCTGTCCTATCTGCCCGAGCGACAGGCCGGTAATCGGATGTCTCTCGAGGCATCCTGACGATGCCGTGGGTTCGCTGCCAACACCATTGCAGCAGCTTTCACGAACTTTCACGACGGTGAGCCGAAGGCTCAATAGCCGAGGGCGAGTCCGTCCTTACGCATCTCACTTGCGCCCCAATACACCCCGGTCGCGGGGTCGCGCACGATCGCTTGGTAGCCGCCAAACGGTCCGGTTGTGATTTCGACGTGGTGCCCGCGGGTCCGCAACTCAGAAATCGTTGTATCAGCAAACCCGGACTCGAGCTGCAACACTCCGCCGTCTTGCATCGGCTTGCCGGTGACATAGGGCTGGGTCGAGCCGCGATGGTGCCAACGGGCAGCATCGCCTGCCTCTTGCACGTTCATGCCAAAGTCGACCATGTTGACGACCACCTGGGCGTGGCCCTGTGGTTGCATCCCGCCGCCCATCAGGCCAAAGCTCATCCAGGGTTTGCCCTGCCGGCTGACAAACGCGGGGATAATGGTGTGAAACGGCCGCTTTTTGGGTGCATATGCATTTGGGTGGTCAGCATCGAGCGAAAACAGGGCGCCACGGTCCTGCAACATAAACCCGAGCCCGTCGGGGACCAGGCCCGAGCCCATCCCGCGGTAGTTCGATTGGATAAGCGAAACCATCATCCCGTCGGCATCGGCCACGGTCAGATAAATCGTATCGCCGCGCTCGAGTTTGGGCTCGCCAGGGTCGACCGACAAAGCAGCCCTGTTGAGGTCGATAAGCCCGCGGCGTTTTGTTGCATAGGCATCGCTAAGGAGTTCGGCCACCGGCACCTCGGCAAACGCCGGGTCGGCGTAAAACCGGGCCCGGTCGGCAAACGCCAGCTTCTTGGCCTCGGCCATCACGTGGATGTGGTCGGCCGAGCCAAAGCCCATCGACGCGAGGTCAAAGCCCTCCAACACGTTGAGGATTTGCAAGGCGGCGATGCCCTGGCCATTGGGCGGCAGCTCCCAAACATCGTAGCCGCGGTAGTTGACCGACACCGGCTCGACCCATTGCGAGCGGTGGGCAACAAAGTCGGCCTTGCGCAGCGGCCCGCCGATCCGTTGCATATACGCGTCGATCGTATCGGCGATTTTACCGGTGTAAAACGCATCGCGGCCACCCTCGGCGATCCGTTGATAGGTGGTCGCAAGCTGCGGGTTTTGAAAGATCTGTCCCTCGCTCGGGGCCTTGCCGTCGATCACAAACGTGGCCCGGTAGTTGTCGATCTCCTCGATCAGCCCGCGACCGTGTAATTTTGTAAATGCATCGAGTGAGCGACCGAGGTAGTGGCCGATCAGCTGGGTGACGGGAAAGCCATTTCTTGCATAGGCAATTGCCGGAGCAAGGTTTTGGGCCATGGTGCGCCGGCCGTAGCGCTCGTGCAGGGTAAACCACCCGTCGACCGCACCGGGCACGGTGACCGAAACAGCCCCCCAGTTGGGAATTTCTGCCGGTAGCTGGCCATCCTTGGAAATCCGCTGACGAAGTTGGGCCAATGTCTGCCCCATCGGCGCGCGCCCGGAAGCATTGAGCCCGACGAGTTTTTCGGCCTTGGGGTCCCACACAATCGCAAACAGGTCGCCGCCGATCCCACAACCCGTGGGCTCCATCAGGCCAAGCGCCGCGTTGGCAGCAATCGCTGCGTCGACGGCCGACCCCCCGTCGCGCAGGGTATCAATCGCAATCATGGTCGCAAGCGGATGACTGGTGGCCGCCATCCCCTGGCTGCCAAGTACGGGCGAACGCGTCGCCCATAAAGCGCCCGTCACCCGGTCGCCGCGGACAGGTTGCGGGGTTTTATTGGGTGTATCAGCAATGGGTTTTGATGGTGGTGACACAGCGTTTTGTCGAGGTGTTTGGGAGGGGGGCGCATCACAGGCGCACAGCGTTAGCCCGAACCAAGCTCCAGCGATCGACAATGTGGTGGCGAGGCTTGAGCGTCGGAGCATGGCGGCATTGTAGCGAGCGCACCCACTCGAGACATCGAGCGATTGCTCGACGGTCGACATCGGGGCCCAACGTAGGCGTGCCCCCCGTTACAGCCGGGTGAGCCCAGAACCTGTCATGCTTGCGGCATGTGAGGTTCGGTCGCTAGCCACCGGGTCAGCGCGGTTTGTCGGGTTGGCCTGCGATACACCCAAAGACATCCGCAGCCTACTGCGAAAAAGACCTCGAATGGACGTTGGGTGGGCAGTCCCCGGATGTCCTCGACAATCCCGACGAACACATCATGCGCTGCGAAGAGATCAAAACGAATTCTTGGCGGATGCCCAAATGGAGAGTGCGGCGTGTCACCAAACCCTGCTCGACACGCTCGAATGCCTAGCCCTGAGCGCAGTGCAGTAACCTGCAGGTTTGTAACGAGGATTTCGGGCACCTGGCGATAACCTGCCCGAGAACTCCTTGACGCTCAACGGTTTTGTTGTACATACGAGCAAATTAGCTACATATTGACCGCAGCTGGAAGTAGGTGCAACCTCAACGGGTGACCCGCTCGCCACAACTTGGCGCCCTCGCCCTCGCTATTTGCGCATGCAACGGTCCCGAGATCGAGCCAACGACCACGACGACCTACGCACCTGCGACCACCCAGCCGATTCCCGAGCCAACCCTCGCCTCGTCCTCGACCGCACAGCCATCCTCCACCACATCCATCACTGGCGACGACACGAGCGAAGACACCACTTCTACCTCGGGCCATCCTACCGAGACTTCGATGGTTCCCGACTTTGGCGAGCCCGAGTACGACTGCAACGGCAAGATCGACATCCTCATTGTCTTTGACCGCCACTACTACATCGAGAACTTCTGGCCGACGATGGCCGAGGCCCTGCCCGTGGTCCTGCCGATGATGGTCGAGTGGTTTGCCAACTTCGACACCCACTGGATGGTTGCAAACCCCTATCAAAATTGGGGAATTGTCGCCTGCGGTTCGCAGTGCGCCCAAAACAACGGAGTCAACTGCGACCCCATTGGCCCGCCGGACTATCCTTGCCAGCCCCATCTTGACGACTCCCTCAGCGATTGTGACAAGACCCGAGGAGCCGGCTTCCTCTTTCCCGCCGGCTATGCATCTGCAAATAAACGCTGCGAGTTTGCCGGTGGGCAACGGTGGATCCAGTCGTCTGTGACCGATGACCTATTAGGTGAACTCAGCTGTATTACCGAGACCGGCTGGACCGATCAAAATAGCATCATGGCCGAGAATGCCATGGTCCAAGCCCTCGAGCCGCCTATTACCAAGATTCCCGGCGGATGCAACTTTGGGTTTTTGCGCGACGATGCCCTGCTCTTCATCGTGCTTTTTACAGGGTACGCTGGCATCGATGACAGCATCGCCGGTACCCCAAAAGACTGGGCCGAGACGATCTACTACGCAAAAAACGGGGACCGCGACAAGGTTGTTGTCCTGGGAATCGGCACGGACCACACCCACCCGCAGGATGTCTCCGTGTGCGGTAAACAAGGAACCCTCGATTATTCCTCGGATATCGAGTCGTTCCTTCGGTTTGAGATCGACCACGCCGTCCAGGGAAGTAACTGTGCAGACGACTACGTCCCGTTTTTTGAGTCCGGCCTCAAGCTCGCCCTCGAGATGTGTGGCGAACAGCCGCCGACCTAAAGGCTCGCCAGTCGACTAAGGGTGTACAGACACCAGAATCGTCCGGGGCAGGCCATCGACGTGTCGCCGACCCCATCCAAGACTCAAAGGTCTACACCCCGGAAGTAGGCAGGACTATCTCAATTTCTCACTGTCTACACACCGATCGGCGAGATCGCAGTTATTCGTCGGTACGGTTCACGGGAAACGTGTTGAGTGTACATGCATATATCCCGTACCTCCTCCGCAATCGTGTTCGTGTCGAATGACCCTGTCACTGACAATTCGGAGGTTGTTGCAGCGGTCGTCGCTGCCGATGTTTCCGGGCCCGAGGCACCGGCCATACTTTGTGCATCCCATCGGCTGCTTGGCAAGACTTCATGCAGTGGCGGCAAACACCCAATTCGTCGACGGCTCGCTACTTGGGGACAACTCTGCACGGATTAATCATGAATATGCATGTACTTGGGCGCGAATTTTGTGCCGACACACGGCAACTCCGAAGTCGGCGAGCGGGGTAAACTTGCGTCACATGGGTAACTCAAGTTCAAAAACGCTATCAACCTGTTATCTCGTTGCCGGCTTTATCGCTACCGCGGTTGGCAGCACGATGGCGACCGACGCCAGGCAGCTTCTCGGAGAGGCTCTGGCTGGCCTCGGCTTGTGTATTGTCGCCGCATCACGTTCGTGGGAGCAGCTGTCATGAGACGCGAATAGCATCTCACTTGGATTCAATTTGGGCTGCTAGCCCACGCACACAAAGTCTCGCTCTAATGTGTGGAGTTCGTCGAGTGAGGTCGGCGGTGGCTCGCGGCGTGGCAGTGCCCACACCGTGACGGCACTGTAGGCCTGTTTGAGGGCGACGATCGCCTGCCGGCTGCGATCTCCTTGTATGCGCAACCCGTTGTAGGCTTCGCGCACGCTGGCCACGGCCTGGCTTCCTCCGTGGGCTTGCAGGTAGGTTGTACATGCATCGGTTTCGGGGAAGGCGGGAAACGGTGGGGTGACGCGGTTGAGCACCACGCCGTCGACCCGGAGGCTGCGCTCGCGCAAAACACCTAAAAATGAAACCGCCTCGCGCACGCTGAAGGCCGCGGCTGAGGTCACTAGCAGGGCGCCGGTGGTTTCGGAGGTGAGCAGCACTTGAAAGTCGCCGGCCTGCTTGTGGAATTGCTCGAGCACCACAGAAAAGTCGCGCAGGAACTCGCCTAGGTCCTTGACGAACTCGCCGCCGCCCATCGCCCCCAGGACCTTGAGCACCATGCCGTTGCCGATCCCGAGGAGACGACTGCCGAGCCGACCGGTGCCGGTGAGCAGGCGGATCGCCGGGTTGGTGACGAGTTCTTGGATCCGTTCGGGGGCCTGCAAAAAGTCGAGGGCGTTGGCCGTGGGTGGGGTGTCGAGGACGATCAGGTCGTAGCGGCCCTCGCGGTGGAGCAACCGAAGTTGGGCGATCGCGGCGTACTCGAGGGCCCCGCCTAGATGCTGGGTCATCGTCTGATACAGCGGGTTTTGCACAATGCGCTTGGCCTGCGCACTGTCGTTGGCATAGGCGGCGACGAGGCGATCGAACACAACGCGGCCGTCGAGCAACAGCGCGTGAAGCGATCCGCCGGTACCCGCAAGTGCTGGGGTTTGGACAGGCAACTCGACACCCGGCTTGGCGCCGTCTTCAAACCCGAGGGCTTGGCCGAGGCGGCGCGACGGGTCGATGGTGACGACGAGCACCCGGCGACCGCCACGGGCTGCGGCGAGTGCTAGGGCGGCAGCACAGGTTGTTTTGCCGACGCCACCGGGACCGACGCACAGGACGATCTTCCGGGTCTTGGGCGCGCCGGCGGCGAGCGGGTGAGGCGTGGACGGGCTGGGTTGCATGGCTTAGTCTGCGGGCTGTGGCGACCCCTGCGAATTCTCCGGTCCGGTTTGTTGTCAACGTTGACGACCGCGAGCACGCGGCCACCGTCCTACTCGACACCCGGGCCCCCGGGCAAGCCTCGCGGGTCACTGTTGGCGAGCGCACGTTTGAAGTGCGGGCGGCGGCCGACGGCAAAGTGCTCGTGCGCTCCTTGGACGGTGGCAAACAACACCTGGTCACGCTCGATCATGCGGCCAAACCAACTTCGGCGGCGATCGCTGGCATAGCGATCGATTTTGAAGTGCTCTCGGCCCAACAAGCCGCCATGGCTGCAGCCCTGCGCGAGGCGGGCGGCGGTGACGCTGGCTCGCGGAAGCTCAAGGCGCCGATGCCCGGGCGAGTTGTGAAGATCCTCGTCGCCGAGGGCGATAGCGTTGAGCGCGGCGCCCCGGTGGTGATCGTGGAGGCCATGAAGATGGAGAACGAGATGTACGCGCCACTAGACGGCACGGTTGCCCGGATCGCAGTGGCCGAGGGCGACACGGTCGACAGCGGAGCCTTGCTGTGCGAGTTCGCGGCGCCCGAGGGCACGTAGCTGGGACTGCGACCGCCGGTCGAACAACCGGGTGCGTGACAACACGCCAACACGACGCCATCGAGAGGCAACGACAACTCCAAGTTGCATGTGCAATAGGTTAGGTTGCGCCGTAACGATGCTCTTGGCTGACCACCAGCAAAAAGATCACGGTACAACATACGCCTGAGCGAGCTGCGAAGTTGCGTCTTCAGCTGTCCCAAACCCGCCAACTCCGACGCACTCAAACATGCCAGCGAGCTGTCCCAAACCCGCCAGTGAGCCATCCTAGTGCTGGGAAATCCTGACAATATCGTCGCGTCGCCGCCGGCAAGCAGCGAAAATGTGTCGCTTACCAACGAGCAACAGGGCTGAACCTCCTGAGATCGCGCTGTCCGTTGTACACACAAACATGTCCGCGACCGTGTCACCGATGACGCGAAAACATGTATACACAACATGTTGACAAGCAACCCGAGGACCACTCGCGTGATCACACCGCGTCGAGACGTTAAGGCTGCGGCTCAACCGGCTTTGGTGGTGTCGGCGGGGGCTTGGGCAGCAGCGCTGGTTTTTTGACTGGCTTGTCGACTGGTGTGGGCTCAGGCGCTGGTTCGGCGGCCTTGCTGTCCCCCGGAGCCTTGGCGGGCGCCTTGCTCTCCTCGATTTTTTCGTAGGCCTGCGACGGGGTCAGCCTGCCGTTTTTACGCGCCTTCCACAGCTCGTCACGTTGCTTGCGCCGCTCCTCCATCTTTTTGGGGTCGCGCTTGAGCATCTTGGCCGACAGGTCACCCATCAAGTCGAGCAACATCGTCGCCTGGGTCTCGCTAAAGCGGTTGCGCAGGGTGACATCTTTACGGCTGCGTTCGAGTTCGATACCCGAGTAGATCCCGCGCACGAGGCCGCGGGCGATAAATGGGACCTTGGTGTCGATGACCTTGGGCAGCGACTCGGTCCACTTGTTTTCAAAGTCCTTGGCTTCGACCTGGTCGACAAACTCAAACTTAGCCACGAGTTCGGGTTCGTTGGCGGCCTCGGCCATGATCTCGAGGTCGTCTGGAATCGGAAACGGCGGCGGGCGCTTGGGTTTTTTGAGGGCGCTATGCAGATCTTTGAACGCCAGCTGAAGGCCCGCCCGGGGCTCGCGGGCGGCAAACCTCCGCAGACGGGTGAGGTTGGCGACATAGTTGCCGGTGGTCCGCCCCTTGCTGTCGTCGGGCCCGGTCAGGATTTGGTCTAAAAACTCCGGGCGCACGTACAGCGCAACTTTTTTCTCGAACAGGATAAACACCCGCGGATCCCAATCTTCGCGTTCGGGGTCGGTGGGTTTGGGCTCGCCCGTGATGATCCCGTCGTCGCGTTCGGTCCACGTGATCGCCTGCCCGTCTAACGCAGCTGCCCGTTCGAGCCCGGCTTTGAGTTCTTCGCGGTCGAGCCGGTACTCGACCGCCAAAAACGTTTGGCTCACCCAGCGCAGATCGGGACTCGCAATCAGGATGTAGTTGAAGTCGCGCAGGACATGAAAGCCACCACCTTCGATGATGAACTCAAAGTCAGGTAGCGGCGCGACCAGGTCGACGACCTGCGAGGCAAACTTGAGTTTGCTGATCTTGCGGGTCGCCAGCAGGATGAAAAACGAAGAGTTCGCCGGACCGAGTTTGTCGATCTTGGAGTTCTTCTTGCCAAACTTCGGCTTCTCCGGCTCCGGCTCCGGCTCCGGCTCCGGTTCGGGCTCCGTTGCCGGCGCCTCCGGGTCCTTCTCGGGCTCGGGCGGCGTTTCAGGAGTAGGTGGCGGGGTCGCAACAACTTCGGGTTCGGGGGGAGCCTCGGGCTGATCGCCGAGTTGTTGATCGGGGTCGAGCATCTCCATCTCGGTCAGCTCGAGTTCAAACTCCGGCATCTCGATATCGACATCGAACCCACAGTTCAGCCGCACCACCGCCAGCGCATGGATGACAAGCGAAGCCGTAATGCTGGCGATAGAACGTGTTTTGGGTCGCAGTGGCATGCCGCGCTGGGCGTGACCATAGCACTCCTCGAGAGCCGGTCCCATCCACACAGCAGCAGCCACCCAGATCCATCGCCCACGGCAAAGTTAGCGAGCACGGCCAGCGAGCCTGGGCGGACACGGACCGGACCACACACCTGTTGCAAAGGTCCCGACTAGGGCGCCGGCGCTAGTGCTGCCACCCGACCTCGCGGAGGATTTTTGGCCGCGAAGTTGGGAGGACGCGAACCGCAGACGTCGAAAACCCCGACCTCCCGCCCCTCGGCTGCCGAACCGGGCACCCCAAACCAACGCAGCCAAACTCCGGACGCGGAGGGTTTTGGCCGCGATACCGAGTTGGGAGACGCGAACCCTGGGACGTCGAAAACCCCGGCCTCCAAAACCAACGCTCCCAAACCCCAGACCCCGCGAACCGACGCTCCCAAACCCCGGACCTCCCAAACCAACGCTCCCAAACCCCGGACGCCAAACCCCGGACCATCCCAAACCAACGCTCCCAAACCCCGGACGCCAAACCCCGAACCCCAAACTAGCGCGGAGGATTTTTGGCCGTGAAGCGAGTCGTGAGAGGCGAAGCTGTAGTCACTACTGCGAGCCTCTCACGACCGCTCTCACGGCCAAAAAGACCCGCGCTAGCGCTAGGAGCCGTACTGGTTGACGATGGCCCGCACCTTGTCGGCGAAAGCCTGCTCGTGATGCCGGGCAAACTCTTTCCACGTACAAAGCGTCCGCGTATCGTGCACCCGGTCTAAAAACAGCATCCCGTCGAGGTGGTCGCACTCGTGTTGAAACGTTCCGGCTGTGATGCCGCGGACGGTGCGGTCGATGCGATTGCCTTGCCGATCAAGTGCTTGTATACGCAACTCGGCGTGGCGGCGGACCACCCCTCGCATGTCTGGGACCGACAGACACCCCTCGAAGTTCTCGAACGTCTCGTTGCCGATGGGTGTGAGCTTGGGGTTGACGAGTACGGTCAGCGGGATGTTGGGTTTGTAGGGGTAGCGCGGGTTGTTGTGGACTTCGATCACACACACGCGAACTGAGCGGTAGACCTGATTGGCGGCTAGGCCTGCGCCTCGGGCCTCGCGCATGGTGTCGATCAGGTCGTCGATGAACCCTTGAAACGCTGGGGTTTCGAGTTCTTCTTTTTCGACCTCGCGGGTTGGTTGCCGGAGCACGGGATGCCCGATTTGGGCGATTTGTAAAAACGCCATCGAATCTCCCGTGCTGGTTTAGCCGCGGACGACGCGTGCCTTGAGGGCGACCTTGCCGTCCTTGAGGTAGACGGAGAACTGCACGTCTTTGACGTCTTGGCGCTTCATCAAGGTTGCGGTGTTGGCCCGCAGTTTGGTTGCAAACTTCTCGTAGGTGAAGTTGTCGATCGCCTCGTTGTTCTCGACCTTGAACTTGATGAACTCTTCGTAGACGTTTTGGTAGTAGGCCTCGCGCTCGGCGTCTCCCTTATTGGTTGCCTCGGGCGTGGACGTATCGTTGTCGACGGTCATCAAGTTGCCGATAACGGTCTCGCGGGAGCGCAATGGCTTGGTCGCTGGCATGGTGAAAAAGCCAGGTCCGCGGCCGACCGCCTGATGGGCTTGTGTCGGCATATCGTCGGGATCGGACTGACGTTGTGGTTGTTGCGGTTCGGCCTTGCGAACCGAACGTTGCGCGCCGGTGCGGAGCCGTCGATTTGAACGTGTGCCGACCCGGCGATGCGAACGTGTGCCGCCGCCTTCGCCGTCGAGTTCCATCTCGGCCGACTGCAAGCTCGCGCGCAGGGTCTCGTGGTAGGCGACAGCAGCCTGGGCAAGCTCGCCGATCGGACCTGTGTATGTGTCGTAAAACAGCTGTTGCTGGGTACCTTGGAGCATGGCCCGGAACTCTTGGGTGAGCCGGCGAATCGGGCCCGTGCCTTCGAGGTTGGGCAGGTACAGGGCCAGAGTCACGCTCACCAGCAGCAGGCCGATGAGCGCCGTCAGGTTGAGGTGCTCCATCCCGCCGTTGTCCATCGAAGCCTTGAGGGCTGAGGCCAAATCGTGTTGACCGGCGGCGGCGGTGTTGTTGGACAGCACGACCAGGTACACGCCATTTTCGCCGCGTCCGGCGGGGCCGGGCACACGACCGATCGAACCGATCCGGGCATTTTTCCCTTCGCCGACTCGAGCCACGCTGCTGGCACCTTTTTGCGGTGTTTCCGAAGCGTGCGACTTGGCCATTGTCGTCAGCTCTGTCTCAACCGTCTGCGTACCGATTTTTCCCTCTTGCAAAAGCTTGCCGCCGCGGACCAAACCGGCTGGGTTATCGGTGCCGAGGACTGTCCGTAAAAACGAACCCGCACCAATGTTGAGAGGTTGCAACGCGACGAGGCGACGACCTTTGTCGTCGGCCCGAAACAGGCGCACGACATAGAGGTAGTTGTCGAACGCGGCCGAGAACTGGGCGTCCTGTTCAGCGGCGGTATCTTTGTAATTGGGCAGCTCGCCGACGGAGCCGACGAGGGTGTCGTTGACACCGGTGCTGACGATCACCTTGCCGTCGGCGTCGAGCAGGCCGACGCTCATCTGCGGGTACTCATCGAGCAAGGCCGCGTTGGCGGTGGCAACAAATGTTTGTTGCAGCGGCAGTTGTTCCTCCGCCTTGTCACCGTCTTCAACTTTTTGCGGCCCGAGGGCGGCTTTTAGCTCCGGGGTTTGCAGGAGCGCAGATGCCCGCGAGACCGGAGAGGCATGGATCTCGGCCGTGAGGGCCGCGATGCCAGCTTCAGTGGTAGCCCGGATCGCGGCGCGATCGGCATCCGAGAATCCCCCGGCGGAGCCATGGGACAAAAGGAACATGCCCGCCAAGAACAGGGTGGCGAGCAATGCGAGGATAGCGGTCCAGATCTTGGTCAGCAGCACGGCTGCGGCAAGTGTAGGTTGTTCGTGGCCGTGCTGGCAATTTCGCGGAGCATTCGCAGGGCGAGATTTTGTCGCAAAGGTCGCGGGTGTTCGCGGCCACAGTTGCGGATGCGCGAGTCGCTCGAGGATTTTCGCAGAGAGCGAAAGGAAACAGTGTATGCCGGCATTTGCATGAAGTTGGCCGCAGGCTGGGAAAATCTCCACGTCATGCGACTTGGGCAACTTTAGCCACCCAGATGTGGTGAGCTGAGATTCGACCCCGGCCGGGAATCCCGTGCATTTACAACCCTCTTTGAACTCCGTAGGTGAGAAATCCGTGCCCGGGAGATCTCTCGAGACGCAACACCGGGGCGAGTTGGCCGAATCGCCCCCACATGCGCCCTCTATTGCTCGCGTCCTGTTTGTGCGTGTCAGTGACTCTTGGAGTCCTACTTGCACTCCACTGGCCCCACTCCTGGCCTTACCTCTCCCCGGACAGCACGATACTCGCGCTGCTCGGGCTTGCTGTCGCGGCCGTGGTCATCGGCTTCCTGCGTCCGCACTTTTCCCTCGTCGTCACAGTTGTCTGTTTGGCTGGCGTGGTTCACGGGTTGCACAGCACCCCAACGCAAACCCAACTTCAGCGCCAGCGAACTGGCCTGCTCGCGGTCACCGTCCACCATGCCTCGCGCCCGGGTGCGCGCTGCCAAGTGGTTGCCCACCCCGACGAGAGCCCCGCACTGCGGTGGCAGATTTCGCTGCCGCCGTCGGCTTGCCCGCTGTCATCGGGCGACCAGCTGTGGTTGCCAGCGGAGCAAATTACCCAGCGTCGAGAGCCGTTGCCAGGACAGACGAGTGCACGTGTCCGGGCGCGAAAACAGGGCTTTCACCGGCGCGTTTGGACATCCGAGTATTGGCATAAAAATCGGTCCAAATCCCTAAATTCGAGATACTGGCGATGGGTCGGTCAAACCCGCCAAGACGCCTGGGAATGGGCCCTGGGGCAACCTGGCCGCGGGTTTTTGACAGCGTCGTTGATGGGCATGGCCAGCACGCTTCCGCCCGATGCGCGCAGTGACCTGCGGGCCGCCGGACTTGGCCACATCATTGCAGTCAGCGGCATGCACGTTGGCGTCGCGGCGCTGTTCTTCTATACGATCAGCCTTCGCCTGGGCGTCGCGCTCGGGGGGTCCATCGCGATCGGCGCGTTGCTTTCGTGGCTACCGGTCGCAGCTTATGTCGCCCTCACTGGCGGTGCTCCCTCCGCTGTTCGCGCAGCATTGATGTTTTCTCTGCTGCATGTCTCGGCCCTGCTCGGAAAAAGACCTCACGGCTACACGCTCCTCACAATTGCCGCCGCCATCCTCCTCGTGGTCGAGCCAACCTGGTCAATCTCGCCAGGATTTCACCTGTCGTTTTCCGCCATGGCCATCCTCGTCAAGCGGGATGCGCCCTCGGGCATCGTCGCCCAAAGTTGGCATGTCACCTGGGGCACGGTCCCTGTGTCCCTGTGGTTTTTCGGTTCGGCGGCGCTTTACGGGGCGCTCAGCAACCTCATCGCGATCCCGGTATTCACGCTTTTTATTGTCCCAACGGCGATTGTTGGACTGTTTGCCTCGAGCATCCTCGGCCCGCTTGCGTTAGCTCCGGCGACCTGGGGGGCGGAACTCATCCTCGACATCGCAGCCTTGATGGCGCGGATTCCGGCCGTCAGCAGCCTGGTTGTCCTGGGGTTTGCCGGCATCGCACTTGGGCTCCACGCACGCGCCTGGCATCGCGGCACCCGGGCCAATCGTTGGCTTCCCGGGCCGGTCACATGCGTGGGCGTGGTGTTGGTCGAAGTGATCTCCCTCATCTCGCTGCGGACCTCAAGCGATGTCCCGGCCGAGGCGACAATCGTCGTCGGTCGGCCCGGCCGGTTTTCCAGCCTCGTGCGTGCGCGCGAGGTGACCTGTTTGCAAAACCCGCTCGGCTCGCCGGGTCGGTGGCCGCCGTTGTTGCGCGCCCTTGGGATTTCTTCGGTCGCCGTCACCCAAGAAGTTTCGAGTCGGACAAGCGCACCGCACCTTGGGCCCGTCCGCGAAGGTTTGCTTCAGGCCGGGATGCTCGACACCCGAGCATTGTGCCAAGAAGTTGAAATTCCGTGGGCAAACGCCGGCCTCGACGCATGTATCAGCATGCATCGTGCGGCGGGCTTCGACTCGCGGACGGTGTTGGTGGTCGCAGCGACTGGCCACCTCCCGGTATGTTTTGTCGCCGGTCGCTGGAAAAATCTTCAGAAGTTTGGCACCCCTGATCTGTGACTGCACAACAACCTGCCGACCCGTCGCCGGAGGTAACCATTGTCGCACGTCTACGCGAACTCACCGGGACCGAGATCGGTCGCGTCCACACCTTGAGCCCCGGTCGCCACGTGCTCGGCCGCGGCTCCGAGTGTTCGATCGTGCTGACAGCCCCCGGGGTGTCCCGCCGCCACGCCGAGCTTGAAGTCACCGCCGACGACTTCGTCATCACCGACCTCGGCAGCAAAAACGGCATTCACGTCAATGAAAAACGCCTGTTTGGCCAAACGTCGGTGGTCCACGGCACCCAGTTCCGGATCGGCCAACTCGTGCTCGAGGTCCTCCACCCGGGCTCACGCGTGCGCCAAGCCCTCCGCGAAGCCGGGGAGTTTACGTCGACACGGGTCACCGTCACCGAGCTCGACCGCCGCGATGGCGAGCTCCCCGGATTGACCTGGCCACTGATTGCGACCGGCGTATTTTTTGCCGTGACCCTGTGGCTGATCTTTGCATGATTGTTGCAACAGCAACCATTTTTGAGTCGACCAACTCCGTGGCAAGTCGGCGCGCTCCGAAGTTGGACCCGGATTTACGAATCGCCGTGGTCAACCCGGTAGCGGACCCGCCACACCCGTTGCCCACGCCGTAGGGTCGTGTCCTCGCGCCGGCTCGCGACGGCGAACGGATTACCCCGCCAAAAACTCCACGGCCCGGCGAGGTTTTCAAAATGCCGCGAAAACTCCTCGCTCCCCTCGATTTCAGCCATCGCTTCGAGCGTGATTTCAAAGATATCGCTGGCGATGTGCAGCTCGCCGCCCGGACGCAGTTGTTCGATGATTGTGCGGCACAGCGACGGCTCGACCACACGCCGCTTTTTGTGCTTGTCCTTGAACCACGGGTCGGGAAACAGCAGATGAAAGCGATCGACACTGCGCGGGGCAAACACCCGATCGAGGTCGACATTGAGGTTGACGTAGCCAAAGCTCAGGTTTTGGATGTTCTCGCGGGCGACCCGTCGCAGGTTGCGGGCGACCCAGGGCTCCCGGATTTCGAGGCCGCAAACCCAGGTGTCGGGGGCGTGGCGTGCGAGCTGAAAGCTGAACTGGGCATCGGCACACCCGAGTTCGACCTCGACCGGAGCATCGGCCGGGAGATGTTGTGGTCGGGTCAACGGCTGGGCGCGGGGAATCGAGTAGTGCAGGCCCAGCGGGTTGACGTGTTGGCGAATACCTCGCATGACGGCGGGAGGGTAGCCGATAAACGCCGCTACGCCCAACCCTTTGGTGGGGGATGACTCACCAAGCGACCATCTGGGTTAAGTGCTTATACACCTTAAGCAACTGCCGAACCGGCCGTGGTTAATTTGTTTATACATATTTACCGCGACGCCGTGGTCAGGCGATCGACTACGCCGGCGAAACATGTCCATACATGTTTTACGCAATCGCTACTTCGGGCTGCCGATCTGCTCGGCCGCCTCCGGATCGATACCTGGGGCGAGGGCGTCGAGGCCCGGCAACGGCACGCCGTCTTCGAGCTCGATGCAGCGACCAACCGCCTGGATCGACTGGCGCACCGCCACCTCGTCACCGGCCTCCTCGGCCGGGACAATCGCCCCGTGGACCGATTCGATGCAGCTGCAAAACGTCAACGCTTGCTTGTGGGTCTGTTCATCCGAGCAGGTTTCGACATGGCGATCGAGGCTCCACCGCAAAAATGGCTGGCGGCAGTCGAGCGAGGGGTAGTCGATCGCCAGGGCGCAGTTACAGAGATCTTCGTCGCGGTCCAAGTTAAACCCAACGGTACACACCGCCTGCATATAGGCGTCTTCTTGCCGCAGCCGCTCGTCGAAGTCGCTGGCCTCCCCGAGCACCGTCGCAATCAGCCCCGGCAGGGCAAAATAGGCGAACGCAGCGATCAGCGGGACACCAAACACGAGGCCCCACAGCAGATCTTTGGTGCGTGGACGCGGGGGATTGTCGATCTCGTCGATCAGGGTCATGCCGAGGATTCCTTTGGCTTTTTGCCAGCCGAGTCTGTCAAGCCATCCTTACTACACATCGCTACGACCAACTGTCTACGCGGGTTTTCCGCAATTACAAGTTATCCGTCGGTGAGAAATTGAGGCGAAGCGGACAAGGGGCTTGTGAAGCCAACAGGGGCATATGATACTGCGCTCGCACGCAGGCTCGCCCGCGTCCTCGGGACAACCTCTGACACCACCGCAAAAAACCACTATGAAGGTCATCGCTCGTCTCACTTCGCCCCTGCTCGCCATCAGCCTCGCCGCCATGCCGTTGCCCGCGATCGCGGCGCAACCTGTCGAGGGTGATGCTCCCACCGAAGCTGCTCCGGCCGACGGTGAACAACCTACCGATGCAACAGAAGCGCCGGCCGAAGGTGCCGAAACTCCCGCGGGCGAAACACCTGCTGAGGGTGTCCCCGCCGAAGGTGCGGTTGAAGGTGAACAGCCCGACGGAACTGAAACTCCCGAGGGCGAAGTTGCAGGCGAGCCCGCCGAAGGCGAACAACCCGAGGGTGAAGCCGGGACAGATCCCGCCGAGGGCGAGCAACCTGCCGAGGCCGCCACCCCTGCCGAGCCGACCCTCGAAGGTCCCGAAGAAGAAGAGATGGCCGAGCCCAAACTCGCCGGTCGCCCGGCCAAGGGTATCGGCATGATGACGACCGGCGGCATCTTGCTCGGTCTCGGAGCGGGCGGGATCGGTGCCTCGGTGGCACTGACAAACTGCCCCGAGCCGGCCAAAACCATTGGGTGCAAAAACCAACACAACCGGCGGCTACTGGTACCAATCGCGGCCTCGGTTGCACTGGTGGGCACCTTGCTGCTCGTCGTTGGTGGCATCCACGCTGCTCGCTACAAGAAGTGGCAACGCAAAAAGAAGGTCGCCGTCGCACCGACGATGCTCCCCGGCGGCGGTGGCGTTGCCTACAGCATGCAGTTCTAAAAACCGACTAGCGCAATCGGAACACTGCTAGAGACAACGGGTGACAACAACCAAAGATCCTCCTCCATGGTAGGTCCGGAAGTTTTTTAAACTTTTGTTAGGATTTTCGTGTGAGGTTTGGAAGGCACCTGAACAAGGGAGCTTTCCACGAGCAGAACCGTGTACTCACGGGAGGAGGAACCGAGATGGGAGACAAACTCGGAAGGTTGATTGGAATCGTTAGCGTTGTTTCGCTACTGGGAGGTTGTGACCTCGTCGACGCTGTCACCGAAGGTCAGTTCGGAGCAGCGACCGCAACTGCGCATCACGAGCCCCTCGATCCACCCATGCCAGAAATCCCCGGAGGGCCCGAGCGCCCGCCGTGCAATATCTGCCACCGGAGGGCTCCGCGCTCGGACTAGCGTGCTTGCATGCACACACGTCGCAGTTGGCGAGAAAATCCACTGACTGCGGCAGCACGGGTATACTGCGCAGGAATCTGCATGAGCGCAGGCTCCCGAGGAAACCGATGATCGCAACACCCGGCGCCCGTTTGATCTCCCTGTTTGTCTGTACCGGGCTTGTGCTCGGCCCGACACAGTTCGCCCATGGGCAACAACCGGCCGAGCCCGAAGCGCCTGAAGCACCAGCCGCCGAAGCCGGTGGCGATGCCAATACGGCCCGCGCCTCGGAGCTCTACCAAAATGGTAAGCGTCTGTACGACGAGGGCTCCTATGAGGCCGCGATCCTAGCCTTCAAAGAGGGCTACGAACTCTCCAAGCGCTATCAGTTCCTGTTCAACATCAGCCAGGCCTACGAGCGCATGGGTGAGTTCGGCGAGGCGGCCAACTACCTCGACCAGTACCGGGCCTTTGCTCCCAAGGATCAAACCGACACCCTTGGCCGCAAAATCGACGCCCTGCGTCAACGCCAACAGGAAAAGCAACAACGCGAAGCGGAGCTCAAGGCCCAAGCCGCCGAGAAGGCCAAGCAAGAGCAGATTGCGAACCAGCAAAACCAGCCCCAACAACCCCCGCAGCAAGACGCGCCTCCACCCAAGGAAAAAGTCTTTGGCCCGGCCGCATGGGCCTTGACGGCGACGGCTGTCGCTGGCTTTGGCGTGGGTATTGGGTTGGGTATCCGGGCCAACAACAAAAAAAATGCTGCGCTCGAAAACTGTACGACGGGTGAGTCGAGCACGTTTTGCTCCGACATCGCGGCGGTCGACCTCAGCAACCAACGCACATCGGCACTCGTTTCCGACATCGGGTTTGTCGTGGGTGGCGTGGCCACAGCGGCTGTCATTGTTGTGACAGCGTTACGGGCCAAGAAGATCAAGGACAAACAAAAGCGCCAGGCCTTCGCCCCCTATGCCGGACCGCGTTCGGCCGGCCTTGTGTGGACCAGCCGCTTCTAGCTCCTAAAACCTGCACAAAAGACCATGTCTGGTAGGCATGGATCGACTACTATCGATCCGTGTCGACCGGGGTGTGGTGATTTTTGACACCTCGCGGTCGCACACTGCCTTGGTGTCATTATGAAATTGTACATACATACTAGCCTGGCGGCTGTCCTGCTTGCTGGCGGCTGCGCATTTACCAACCCCGACTACGACGGGGCAAGCACAACCGGCGAATCCACGACGTCCTCACCGACCACCGCCCACGGGACCTCGACCTCGCCGACATCCACGACCACGCTCGAACCGACAATCGACGACCCCTCGGCCGGCACAACCTCGGGCACGTCGAGCGGGCCGACCGACTCTACCGACCCCAGTACCGGTTCGACCTCGACGAGCGACGGGACTGCGTCCACCGACGACCCGACGATCGGCAGCTCAACAGGTGATCCTACCGACGATCCAACTGGCGCCACGACAATTGTCGACCCCGACACCGAAACTGAAACGGATACCGAAGGTATTGTCGTATGCACGCAGGAGCCCCAGGATTCCCCGCTGATCGAGGCCCGCAACCTCGCTCTCAACGCGCCGCAGGTCGGCAACTGCGAAACCGAGGCGCTATTTTACAGCCGGCCCCACTGGGTCGGCGACAAACTCCAGCTCGAAGGCTGTATCACCAACGAAAATAATTGTGAGTGTGGCGAGCTCAAACACGAGATCATCCTCCACAACTTCGACGGGGTCCCCAATATCACGCTCGATGAGGGCAGCATCTCACCCGATCATTGTATATCCTACCAATTTACCTACGACTACCCAGGTGGAGGCAAGTGCGGGGTGTCGGCACTGGTCATCCGTGATGCACAGGAGAATATCCGCCTCGTCGCCACCGATGGTCAGATGCAAAACCCGGTCGGCGTGTTTATGGTTGAGGAAAAAACCGATGAGCTGTGCATGGACTGCGACTGCTGCGGGATGAACATGCCGCAGCCCGGGTATTGGAAATTCAAGTTTTCCGGCGGCCCGTTTGGCGCCCAAACAATCCTCTACGAGGACGAGACACAGCAGGTGATGTATCAGGGCTACACCGCGACGGCCAAGAACGTAAAGTCGCTCATTCCCGCGATTTGTGAGCCCGAGGGCCCGCCCCCGTTCGCCTGGCTCGTCGGCTCGCTGCCGATCATGTAGCCTAAGGACGACATGGTTTTTCGACCATATTTATCCACTAAGACTTTACTCGTAGGCTTGGCCCTTACGCTCGCCAGCGGCTGCTCCTTTCGCAATCCCGCATGGGATGGCTCGCACAGTGAGTCGACCACGGCGGCGACAACTGCCGGTTCGGGAACCACTGTCGCCGAGACAACCGCCGGTGTCACAACCCAGGAGCCGTCCACTGGCAACGACGACTCCTCGCTAACCGACGTCACGGTGTCGACCACCGTCGACCCGAGCAACTCCGAAAGCGACACCGAAACGGGTGTTGAGCCGACCACCGAAACCGAGCCAGACCAATGTAACCCCGGCGTCGACGACCCGCCATCGCTGGATCTACTATATGCAGGTACAAATATACCCGTGGTGTTTCCGGATATGGGGACTTTCGAGCTGTGGATCGAGCCAGCGTTCAAGGACGATTTTTTGCAGCTGGCCAACTGCCCCCCGGGCTGTAACGGCTGCGACCTCGATGCTTCCTACGAAGTCCACGTCAAGGTCCCCGACGACCTGGGAATCGATGCACCCAGCCTGCTCGAACTCGGCCCATGCCTGCACATTCAGTTCGATATCCGGCGCCCATCCGACTTCGAAGAGTACGAGGCTTCAGCGATGGTTATCCGCGATGGCGATGACACCCCGCGATACGTCATCGTCGACGGCCAATTCGGTGCACCCAGCACACTCGAAGTCGGCTCCTCGGTCGTTCCACTCGAATGTGACATCTGTGATCAGATGGAGTGTTGTCAACTTCCCCCGAGCGACCACCACGGTATTCGCCTCACCGGTGAAGCCATCGATCCCGAGCCCCTACTCGAGCCCGAGGAGATGGAAGACGTCTTGTTTTACGGCTATCCCGGTATCTTTAAAAACTACCGTGCAACCATCGAGCCCGACTGCACGGCAGACTTTCAATGGATCCTTTCGACCCTTGACTAATATGCATGTATATAAATATCTATCAACTGCAGCACCCTTGACTTTCATTGCCTATGCACTGGTTTTGGCAACCGGGTGTCCCTTCACCAATCCCAACTACGCACCAACCCAGGGCTCCTCGCTCGGGTCTTCGTCGGGTGGATCGACCTCGTCGGGCACGACGACGGTCCCAACCTCTGGCAGCTCGGCCAGTACGTCCTCGGGCTCCGAGGGCTCAACGACCGCCCCGACTAGCTCGACGTCGACAGGCGAAACACTGGGCACGGTGACCACCATCGACGAGACCACCATCGACGTCTCGACCGACCCAACCTCGACGTCAGACGGCTCGTCGAGCACCGACGACCCGACGTTGCCGACAACCGAGTCCGAATCAGACAGCGAGGGCAACGCCTGCATCCCACAGCTGTTCCCCGAACCGGTCATTGAAATTTTCGACGTCATCAACGAGGCGCCACCAACCGACAGTTGCAATACCGGCATCGAGTATCACAGCCAGGTCATCTGGATCGAAGACACGCTCTACCTCCAGGCGTGCGAAATGGGTTGTGGCTGCGGGGACGAAGAGAAGTTCACGCTCGCGATCAATCCCAACGACCCCGACCCCGCATTCAAACTCAGCCCGGCCATACTCCCCCCAGGGGCGTGCATTTCCTATCGCCTCGACTACGGGCTTAAACTCGACAACTTTGAATGCGGCGTTTCTGGGTTGCTCATCTCCGACGACTTTCAAAACTTCATCGCGGTCACGGACGGCCAAATCATGCCCCCTCTCGGCGGATTTACAACCGAAGTCGTCGACCACGAACAATGTTCGTGCGAATGTTGTGACCTCGTTGAGCCTGCGCCCGGACAGTGGTCGCTACTGTTTAGTGGACTCCCGTTCGACGAGGAAGTCGTCGTCCCCGAGGGACCGGCGCTCGATATCTCCTACAACGGTATGCCGGCGGTCGTGAAGACCATTTATGCCTATCAACCAGACGATTGCGACCCCCAGCACACACCATTTTCATGGATACTAAGTACCTTCTCGTTTTGACATGTCTTATCAGCCATCAAAAAAAGCCACCGCCCTGTCGCTTCGCCCACCAACCCTAGGCGTGTTGGCGATGCTCGTCGTCACCAGCTGCTCGGTCCGCAACCCCAACTACGGCGGTGAGACAGCCAGCTCCTCGGATAGCGGTGTGGAGGTCACCGGGCCGTCGACCTCCGAAGGCGTAACCACAGGCGAAACCTCTACTGGCGAGGTGACCACGACAGGCACATCGGTCACGACCGACCCGGGCACGTCGGGCTCGACAGTCGATCCGAGTACCACCGAAGATAGCGACAGCGAAGGTTCGGCTTCGACGTCGTCGACCACACTCGACAGTTCGACCGGGGTCACAACAGATGGTGATACAACGACCGGCGGCCTCGATTGTGACGAGGCGCCCCCCGACCCCCTTAAACTCTATGTCGAGCATGTTCCGACGATGGAGGAGTTTGTCGGCAACTGCATGCTGCCGATCCCCCCCGCGTTGGTGCAGGTTGCCCATGCGGGCGACACAATGGTGCTTTCGCAGTGCTTGAACGAAGACTGCAACAACTGCCCCAGCGAATCACTCCTGATCGATCTCACCGTCCCACCCGGTTCCGAGTGGCTGCGGCCCAACCCCGGGAACCTGCCCGATGGAACCTGTATGATCCTCAACATGTCGCCCCGCAAACCCGCCGGCGGCAACATGTGTACGATCTCGGGCCTGATCCTTCGTGATTATGAAACCGATAAACCGCGGTTTATTGTGATCGACGAGCAAACTGGCTCCCCCGTGCCCGAGCTCGGATTCCAACCTGAACCCATCGAGCTGTGCCCCGATTGCGATGGCAACTGTTGTGATGGCGAGGAGCCGGGCCGCTACAAGTTTGTGTTTGCCCCAAACAACTTTGAGGGCGAACCGCCGGTCATCTACCCGGCCGAACCCCCCGAAGAAATCACATTTATGAATGAGCCTGGCTTCGTCCAAGCGCATGTCGGTCGAGTCGACCTCGAGTGCAAACCGAAATTTGAATTGTTGTTGACAACACTCGAGCTCTAACCCTGCTCACGCGGTATGATCCGCCCATGGACTGGCACCTGCGACATGTTCTCCTGGCCGTGACGGGTGCCCTCGCCTGTGGATGTAGTTTTAAAAACCCCGACTACGACGGTCCTCCCGGGGCGAGTTCGACAGCTGGCAGCAGTGACACCAACGACACCCGCGACACCCGGCCTGGTTCGGACACGGACGCCACCACCGACGTCGACACCACCGAGCCGCTCACGACCACCTCGACAACAACAACGGGGCCCACCGAATCAACCGATTCGACCATCGACCCGAGCCTGCCCGACACCATGACCGAAACCACGGTCGATCCCACCGACGGCGTCACCTCGACATCGACCACGGGCTCGTCGACCGATGTCGACACTGAAACCGGCATCGACAGCGATACCGGGCTCCCCGTGTGCCCGCCACAGCAGGACCTCGACGACCTTTCGATCCTCGTCAAGGAGGTGCTCGGCGGGGATGAAGCCACCGGCATGTGTGACACCAGCGAGACGTTTTATAGCTACGCCGAGTGGACCATGGAAAATGAAATCCGGATCTCGCCCTGCGACCCTGAATGCGGCCAGTGCGACTTTCCCATGCTCCTGCTCAGGGTCGACTACATGGGATTTCCGGTGCTCGAGCTCAGTCCCGAGTTCCTTCCCGAAACTAATTGTATAAGCATCAAAATTGAATACAACAAGCCGCTCATGAACAATGAATGTGGCCCATCGGCGGTGGTGATCTCCGAGCCGGCGCTCAATCCGATTCGCCACTACGTGGCCGTCGATGACCAGCTGACGATGCCCGACCTTCCGGGCCTTGCGGTCGCACCGTTTAGCGAGGACCCCAGCTGCGAGGCCTGCACCGAGGACTGTTGCGCACCCGCGGAGAACACCGGGCCGCAGGCAATTGTGTTCGAATCGTTCAACGACAACTCCGGGCTCGTCACCCAGGGAGACTTCAAGCAGTTCGTATTCGCCGAGCGCTCGGGTTATGTCACCAACGTCGAGGCCTACACCCGCAACGAGTGCCAGCAGGGGCAGGATTACGCCTGGATCATGAGCACCTTGCCCTGACGCGCGTTGCCGGGCAAGCGGGACCTGCGCGCAGGAGATCGGTGATTGCACCACGCACGGGTCCAGCGTAGGCTTGCCGGCGAGGCTTCACATGATCGGTATCCGTCGCGCAACTGCTCTGCTCTTCCTCAGTCTGTTCTTCTGGCAATACCTCCTCACCGCCGTTTTGGGCCCCGAGGAGATGTTCCAATTCTGTCTCGCCCTCGCGGCCTGTTACGGGATCGCGTTTATGGGGATCGCGGCCGAATGGTTTTGGTCGCGGTGGTTTGCCATGGGGCTGGGCAACTTCGGCGCCATCATCCTGCTGCTCGGGCTGTTGCAGATTGGCCCCGACCCATCGATTCTGATCTTCGGCATCCCGCACCTCATCATCGCCGTGTTTTTGGCTGGCGAGGGCATGGCGTCTCACTACGAGCACTCCGAAGCGACTGCCGAGCGCTGGAACTTCCAGGAAGACTCGATCGCACTCATGCGCCGGGCCGTTCGCTCCGCCGGCTTTAGCCTGCCGATTCTCATCATTTGGGCCCTGGGCCCCGAAGCCGATGCATTTGCATGGGGCGTGCTGGGTCTCGCCATCGCCGGCTTTGTCGGCATGATCCGCGGTCGCACCTGGAGTGTGGCGGCCCTGGGTGCTGCTGGTGTGGGCGCTGTGATCAGTGGGCTCGGCCTGCTTGGCCAACCTGGCGTCGGGTACCTGTTCCTCGATCCCGCCGGCTCGCTGGTGGTCGCCGGTTCGATCTTCCCGCTGCTCGCCGGTTCGTTGCTGGTCGTGCCCGCGATCTTCGCCGCTCCGATCGCTCGCTTCCTCCGCAAATAAAGTCAGCTCAGATTCGAGCTTGGGCCGTTCGCGCTTGCGAGCGGCCCTTTGTTTTGCCGTCGAGAAGGCGATTTCACCTGAACAGACCGGCTTCGTGACGTTGAGCGCAATCCGGGCTAATGTCCCTGCATCGTGAAAGCCTGTCCTTATTGCGCCGAAACGATCCAAGACGCCGCTGCCAAGTGCCGGTTTTGCAATGAGTGGATCGACCCCACCCGGCGACCGGCGTGGTCCAACACGGCGGACCCATCGCCATACCAATATCAACCGCCGGCCGATCCGTATGCCGCCGGTTACCCCCACCCAAGCCAGGACTACGGCGCGCCCCCGCAGGCTGCACAAACACAGACCTACCCGGGTTACGGACAACCTGCCCCCGAGCCCGCCGCGTGGACGGTCCCGTCGCCCGAACCCGAACCGGTGATCGAGCAACCTGCGGTGGAGCCAGTTGCCGCCCCCGAGCCAGCTCCCGAGCCCCGCCGCCGCTTTGCCCCGCCCGGCAAACAGGTGAGCGAGCCGGTCGAGAAAGTTGAATCTACACAGAGTCGATTTGACACCCCGCCCCCGCTTCGCCCGCCGACCCAACCGATGCCGGTCCCCCAGGCGCACCCATCGATTTTGGAGCGCCGGCTGTGGCCCCACGACGATGAGGGTGCACTGCCACCACCGGCACCCCCGAGCTACGACGAACTCACCACGCTGCTGCCACCCGAGCCCACCGTCGAAATCTCCGAAGAAGACGACGACGACTTCCGCCCGCAGGACACCCTGACCTCGGGCAGTATGTCGGTTTCCGAGGTCCACAAGAGCCAGCCCGACAGCAACCTCCCCGAGTCGCTCCCGCCACCGCCACCGCCGGGTTCGTTTGGCGTTGCCGAGGCCATCTCCGGGATTCCCGACAGCGAACCGTTTGAAGTCGAGCCACCCAAACCCAAGCAGTCGTTCGAAGACGACTTTATGGGCGGGGACTTCGATGACGACGACGATGACGACGACTTCGACGACGGCGAGGCCGGGGCCAGCGACCCGTTTGGCAGCCAGTTGGGACGCGCACCCATGCGTCTCCCACTCAAGCCAATCGCCATGGGAGCCGGTGCCATCCTCGTGGTCGCCCTGTTGTTTTCGCTTGGCGGCGCCAGCAGTGACGAGGGCGAGACCGACACCACCACCGCTGGCGATACCGACGTCACCACAGCTCCTGAACCTGAGCCTGAGCCTGAGCCTGAGCCTGAACCCGAGCCTGAGCCTGAGCCTGAGCCTGAGCCCGTGAGCGAGGAGTTCCTCAAAAATCTCGCCGACGCCCGCAAGCACTACGAGGGCCACAAACTCAAGAAGGCCAAAAAGTTGCTCGAGCAACTAGCGGGCGAACACCCGGAGCACCCCGAGGTCCTGTTGCTGTCCGCCCAGGTTCACCTAGAGACCGGCAAGTTCGACAAGTCCAAGGAGGCCGCCCAGTCGTGCGTTGCCGTCGACAAAAACCAAGCCGACTGCTGGCTGACACTCGGCGTGCTGTTTCAAAACGAACGCGCCAATGGCAAGGCGATTTCGGCCTACGAAATGTACCTACAACTAGCCCCCAAGGGCCGCTACGCCCGCGATGCTAAAACCCAGCTCGCGGCCCTCGGTAAGTAGTCAGGTCATCAAGTCGTCAGGTCCGCCAACCTCCACCATCGCCCCACACAGGCGTACTGAACACTATCCGGCCTAGTCGCGAACACTCGCTGCGGATAGGCTCGTTGCATGCTTGTTCGTGGTCTCGTCGCATCCGTCTGTTGTGTTGTACTCGTCAATTCCTGTGGCAGTGACGACTGCGCATGTGCCTCCCGCGAAGAAAACCGGCATGTCGAGTTTTCGTGTTACGAGGAAAGTGCATGCCCTAGCCTGAACATACGCTGTGACAGCGGCGATTGTCCGGTTGGCAAAAACGGCGACCGCGGTTGGCAAATCGACGACAATGCGGCGCTTGCCTGTGTATTGCAGCGCCTGCACGATCAACAACCAGGTTTGCTTCGCTGGGAGTTTACTGGCTACAACCCACCCGGCTACGAACGGGTTGGCTACGAACTCGTCATTTCAGAGGATGGACGAGCGCTGTTTAGTAGGTACCACGTCGAAGACCTCGGCGGAGAGCAGGACCCCGTAACCATACACGAACTTACCTCGCCCGAGGAGTTTCAGGCATGTCTCGACGCTACCGAACTTGGTGACCGCGTACGCTGCCTGCTCAACCCGGTTGGTGCACAGCTCAACATGTGCCTTGAGGGGGGATATATCGACTACATTCTCTAACTGTGCGCACTGGCACTTATTTTGCCGCCCGAGCGCCCGAGCGCCGCCAAATAAAACCCGTCGGTTTGGTGGCTCTCGGGTGTCCACGTCTGCTCACTCGCCAGCTCGGCATCGCTTGTACTTGCAATAAATTCGGCGATCAGTTGCCGCCCTTCCTCCGGCTCCAAACTACAAACTGCATAGACCAGGCGCCCGCCCGGCTTGACCCGTTGCCAGCATCGCCGCAGGATCCTCGCCTGAAGCTCGGCACAGCTGGCGATGTCCTCGTAGCGACTGGTCCAGCGCAACTCCGGGTGGCGGCCCAAGTTACCCAGGCCCGTACAGGGCGCGTCGACCAAGACCGCATCAAACGCCCCGTTGTCGTCGACCTCGGGGACCGGTTCGGGGGTGTCCATCGCTGCCTGCACAAGCCGCAGGTCGAGCTCGCGCCCGTGCAACTGCCCGCGGATCGCCGTGGCCTGCAGCTGCGAAATCCGGGGGGATGGCTCGGTCGCAACCAGGGTGCCGCGACGTTGCATGACCTCGGCGAGGTGCAAGGTCTTCACCCCAATCCCGGCACAGGCATCGAGCACCCGCTCACCCGGCTGCGGCGCCAGGGCTAACACCGCCTGCTGGGAACCTATCGCCTGCACCGAACATAATCCTTGTACATGCATTGGGTGCTGGGCGACCGCACCACCTCGCCGGATCCGTATTGCCTGGGGTTGGCCGGGGAGTTGTTCGAGTTCAAACCCGGCTGTCCGCAACGCCTGGGCCACCGTGGCCGCGTCGACCCGCGAGCAGTCGACACGGATGTCGACCGGGCACGGCCCCGAGATGGCAATCGCCCGCTCAATCGCCTGGCTTGGCCCCAATTCCCGCAGCCACCGACCGGCCAACCACCGCGGCACCGAATAGCGCCGCTCGAGTACATCGAGTGGCTTTTTGGTGCTGGCCTCAAACCCGGCCGCGTCGCGTTCGATCGCCCGGATCAAGGCATGGCATGTCCGCCCCAATGCACCCTTGCCCGCAGCTTTGACGAGTTTGTCGACCTCCGAGGCGACGGCGTGAATCGGATGCCCGAGCTCCAACAGTTCAAACGCACCGATCCGCAGGGCCCACCGCACCGGGCCGCGCAGCCCCTTGGGCTTGTGGGCGAAGTGGTCGATGACATGGTCGAGCCGGGCCTGGTTGCGCAACACGCCATAGACCAACGCCGTACACAACCCGCGGTCGCGGTGGGACAGCCGGGCATTGCGTCCGAGTTCGCGATCGAGGATGCGGTTTGAAAATCCGCGGGTACGCTCGATCGCGACCAGGATTTGCACGGCGACCGAGCGGGGGTTGGACGCATCGGCACGGCGAAAGTGGTGGCGGGCGGACACGAACAGGTTGTACATCAAACAATCTTGGGCTCGCGCCCCACGTCTGCAGATAGCTACGCGACAGCCGCGACGTGATCTGGCCGCGAAACGCCGCTCACGACGACGGGCAAATTTGCGCACACTAGGGCTGGCAATGGTTGTTGTGGTGACGGGCAAAACCACAGCCTGTTAGGCTTGCCCCGTGCTGACCTCCATTCGCGATCTATGTGTCGTCTCTGCCCTGGCCACGGGCCTGTTGCTCACCGGATGTGGCGACACCAAAACCGGTGACGGGGGCAACGGCCTGCTGCTCAAGGTCCGCGACATGGACTACACCTCGTGGGAGCGTGCGCCTGGCTACCCTGGCATTGAGGTCAGCGATGCCCCCCACGGCAACTACGTCGAGATCTACATCAACGACGTCCTGGTCGAGGCCCTGGTGCCGCCGGCCGAGGGTGAGGAGCTCAGTGAATGGCCGGTTGGATCGATCATCGTCAAGGATGGTTGGACCGACATCGAGGCGACCGAGCGCGACATCCTGGCGATCATGGAAAAGCGCGAGGGTGGCTGGTACTACGAGGAGTACATCGGCGACAACGACCAGGAACCGAAGTTTGCCGGTGACCGGATCTCAACCTGTATGGGTTGCCACAGTGCCGGAGATGACTTTGTTCGGGCGTTTGGTTTCCCCGCTCCCGGGTGAGCGGCCACCGGACCGCGGCTGCTTGTATCGCCACCGACCACACCCGGCCGAGCGTGGGCGGGCGTAAACATGCATCGGCAAATGTCTCGGTGGCGAGGGCCCAAAGTGGTATGGTCCAAACCGTGTCGTCCCGGCTAGTTTTCTTGTTTGTACTCTCCTGTGTTGTAGGCGCCTGCATCAAACCGACCCCGGTCAGCCAGTGCAACGATGCCGCCTTCAAAATCGAGGCTGAGTTTCAGGCCTGCGAAGTCGAAACAGTGGCAGTCGATTGCGAGTCGTTTCGCGATGTCGAGTGCGAGGTCCAGCCCTATCTCGACTGTCTCGTCGAACAGGTCAAATGCGAAGATGGCACCCTCAACACCGGCGACCCGGCGAGCTGTGCCAACCTCCTAGAGTGTGCCCTGGGCAATGCAAGCGACAGCGGGGAGACCGGTCCGCTAACCGGCGACACCACCGGCGACACCACCGGAGAGGCCACCGCGGGCACAACGGGCTAACGGGCCACAACCCGTTGCCCATTATTTGTATGGGCACACACAACCACGAACAAGGCGGCCCACATGAGCCGCCTGGTTTTCGCATCAACAGGGGAGACCGGCCCTAGCCTGGCTCGTAGGTCGCGTTGAGCGTGTACGAAAACTCGGCTCCGCCCTGACTGCCAAACGTCATCGCCTGGGTTGCCTCGGCCGTCACTGACACCGGCACCTGGTCGTCTAGGTTGAACACCAGTGTGTGCTCCTCGGTCGCGTCGAGGGAAATCATTCCGGCCTGTGGGTGCTCCAAGGCGCCCGAGGTCTCGCCCTCGATCTTGACCGTCGCCAGCTTTTTGCCCGACGAATCATCGACCGAAACCAGGGTAAAGATCGATTCCGACTCGGTCGGCATCTTCATGCCGCCCATAAAGTCGATGTCCTCTTCTTTTTCGACGGTCACCGGCACGCCGACCGACAGCGGCTTTTCGGGCAGCTCGGGGAGCTGGAAGAAAGTCGTAAATTGGGCGGTCTCGGGCTTGTGGTCGGCGTTTTCGGGAAGCGCCTTGGTCTTGTCCTTGTCGGGCTTACCGGTCGGCGAGACGATCGAAGCACCGGTCAAAACCTTGAACTTTTCGGCGGGATCGGGAGCCTCGGCTCCGTCCTTGGCCTTGGGCTTGAGCGCACCGGTCAACTCGAGGCTGCGCAACTCGGCCACGCTGTAGGCAACCTTGAGGTCGCCACCGGCATCGCTGACATCGAGCATCGCACTAAAGTCGGCATTGAGCTCGCCGGCTTGGGCACCCGAAACCGTGAACTTGACCTTCGAGTTTTGCTTGAGCTTGTGGGCAGCGTTTTTGTAGGTCAGCGTGATGGCACCAGCTGCCGGCGCGGCAACGGCCGGGGTCCCACCATCGCCTCCGGGAGCGGGGTTATCAGCCGCAGGCTTGTCGCAGCCCCCGGCAGTGGCCAAGCAAAGACCCAACAGCAGGGAGTGGACGTTGGCGGCGAAAATCCTCTTCGACATGCCGGCAACGCTAACCGCGCAACATTCGCTACGCAACCGTCACCCGGGTCAGTGAAGGTGTGGATCCTCGCCAGCGAGCTCACCTCGCTGCGAAACCTTGAAACACCCAGCGTGTAACAGCATCTACACCGCGGCGCCGCCATCGATTGGACGGCATAGCCACGGGTTGCTACAACCCGCGCCCATGGTCTGGGGATTCATCGGGGCACTATTTGGCCGGGGGCGCCCGCTGCCCCGCGACCGCAACAGCAAAATCTCGCGTGCCGCCAAAAAGGCTGCCCAGCCCCATGTCGATGCCATGGCCCGGGCCATCTCCACCCTCGAAGGACTCGAGGGGATCGCCGATGTCGCGATCGAAAAGCGCATTCCCAAGGGCTTCTCGGCCGCCTACAGCGACCTGCAAAAACACTACGACAGCTATATCGCAACTGTCCGCGAGGCCATGAACCTAGGTGATGCCGTCGTCCCGGGCACCCCGGAGGGCAAGCCCGCCTGCTACGAAGTTCCGATGGCGGTCACCGGAGCCGAGGCGATTGTCATTTACCGGACCATCCGTACCTGGCCCGACTTTCCCGAGGTCGCCAAAAAACTGGCCGAACAGGGCGAGCGCCAGTTCAACGAAATCCAAAGCCGCTACACCGGCAAGGACCCGTCCAAGATTCGCATGGGGAGCAAGCCGGTGCAGGAGGGGCGCATCGCCTATGCCAAGGAGGCCGAGCCCTGTGCCTTTGCCGACGCCAAGGGCCGTTGCCGGATCTGGGACCAACGGCCGCAGTCGTGCCGGATGCATCACATCCAAACCGACCCCGAGTGGTCGCGCCCCGGCCACCCCAACTTCGACCAGGTCAAGTTGGTCAACATCCGCATCCCCCTGCGCCAGCAGGTCGCGCTCGCCCAACTCGAAAAACGCATGGTCTTAGGGGCATCTCCGTTTTTGCCCGCCACCCTCATGCAAATCATCCAACTGGTCGAGGGCAACATGCTCTACGAGGTTGGCGAGGCCCCGGTGCGATTTGCCGCCGACGGCAAGGTGATGGCCAAGGCCAATCGCAACCGCAAAAACGCCAAGAAGTTCAACAAGGGCAAGGGTAAGGGCAAGGGCAAGAAAAAGCGCAAGTAGCCGGCTGCGCGTACGACACTACTTTCGCACGTCAAGCGCAAAACTCGAGAAAAATCCCTTGATCATACGTCTAACAACGTATGTGCAACGAGCGTCGCAGTCTCATACTCTTCCCAAAAAAGAGTATGTGCATACAAAAATTGCTTGACGAGCGAACCCTGGTAAGGTTCTATGCTGTAGAATTTTGATGGTCAATCAACGAAGCTGTCGATGTACCTACAAAATTCAATAAGGAGATTGTCGTGTTCGTGGCATTGTTCGCTCTCATCTTAATAACGAGCCCTGACGATCTCGCTCTAGAACAGGACCAAAAGTGCGATAATGGAGAAGCCCCGTGGTCGGATGACGGTGAGCCGAATTGGCGCTGTACCAAAAACGGATGCCCACCTACCGAAACACTGTGTTGGCCGGAAGCAACCATCGGCTGTTACGATACCGATGACAACCTGTTAGACTTTTGCTCCGTCAAAGATAATGAGACCTGCGACACCCCTTTCGACTGTTTTGCGTTGTGGTGGACCTGCCACGGGACCTACAAGTGCTATGAAGATGAAACGTGTGAGTGCATCGTTAAACACGATTCACCGATTCCGAGCCAGGACGAAACCGCCCCGGCATCCGAGCTAGTCTGCGCGTTTGTTGAGCCCTCGTCTGCATGGTCCAAAAACGAACAAGCAGGTTCTTCGCAGCCTTGGCGGGATTTGAGGCATACTGTGGCTCTTGTTGGGGGCTTACAATGATCGGCAATAAAAACCACGGGGCGGGCGCGCCCAACCCCCCCGCTAGATATCCGTTTTTTGACGATAAGGGCCGCTTCATCTTGACGAAGCTACGGGCCCTCGTTGTGGTTGGCGTCGGCTGCCTGTTGATGCTTGCGGGTACCATCGGCACCGTCTACCGGTCATCTCAGCCCGGTGACCACCGCACGCCAGTCGTTGTAGCGACACTTATCGTGCTGGGGCTGATCACTTGTATCAGCATGATGCGAAAGATATACCGCTCGTAGGCGATGTCAGGCGACGCTCCGGAGAACGCTAAAGATCTACCGGCGTCGTCAGACGATCTGGAGGCTAGAGATCTACCAGCTAACAAACCGGCAAATTCGAAGAGGGCGCTGGCTCGTTCAGCGCGCGAGAAACTCCAAAGTTCTCCCAAGGTTATTCAAGAACTAGCAGAAGCGGCTGCAGACATGCGAGGCCGACCTGCAAGGGCAGTCGTTGGCGGCGTCGTAGGAGTTTTACTCAGCATTGTGATCGTGCCGCTACTCATTACGGCCCACCCTGGTTTGGCGGTCCTCGCAGCCTTCGGTTTCATCTTCGCAGGCGCAATCCTCGGAGCGAATATGAAGGTGTTTGACAATATGCTGACCACTCCAGAACAGATTCGGCACGAGCATGAGCTGGCAGCGGTCCAGCGGCAAAACGAACTCGCTGAAGCACGCGCTCAACCCCTTCAAAAACTGCTCGATGACCCAAGCTTGAGTGATGCCGAGCGCGACAGAATCCAACGCCACCGGGTCGATCACGCGATTCTACTTCATGACCCAAGCAACCTCCCGACGCCGAGAGAACTCCCCGAGCAGCCTCCAAGTGAGCCACCAGTGCTGCCCGCGTCGGTGACCCAGCTACCTGAAAGTCCTGCTACTGCAAAGCCGGACGGACCAAAACAGCTGCAACCTCCCGAATAACTTCCTGGGCGCTTCAAAGTCCAACAAACTCGCGCACCCTCTACCCAGCGACCCGGGGTGCGAAACTCCAAATCCTACCCTGCGAGTTCTGCTTCAAAGCGAACTCGCACGTGACCGAAAGACCCTCACCCGAAAGAAGTGTCGCCCTAGCGCTATCATTGCCCGCGTGAAGGCCCCCGATGTCACCCACCAGGAGGCCGACCTTCACGCTCCTTTTGCCACCGCCGAAACCCTTGGCGCCCGGATCGATAGCGAGACCTTCCGCGTCGACCACGACCGCCCCAGGCCGAGCCTCGGCCGCTTTGCCCTGATCGACAAGATCGGCGAGGGCGGCATGGGCAGTGTCTATGCGGCGTTCGACCGCCAGCTCGACCGCAAGGTTGCGATCAAGGTCCTGCGCGAGGAAGTTGCCACCGACGACAAGACCCGCGCCCGGATGCTGCGCGAGGCCCAGGCGATGGCGAGGCTGTCCCATCCCAATGTCATCCCGGTGTTTGAGGTGGGTGAATACGCGGCCCAGATCTATGTGGCGATGGAACACGTCGACGGCCCCACCCTGTTTGCCTGGCAGACCCAGGCCGGCTCGTGGCGCGAGATTGTCGACATGTATATTCGGGCAGGTCACGGTCTGTGTGCGGCCCATCGCAGCGGGCTTATCCACCGCGACTTTAAGGCGCAAAACGTCCTCGTTGGTGGCGATGGACGACCGCGTGTGATCGACTTTGGCCTCGCCCGCTTGGGTGGCGGGCCACCGACGACACCTGGCCACAACCCCGAGGCATCGACCGATAGCAACCTCATTCTCGACGCCGAAGCGACCTACGCCGGGGCGTTGGTCGGGACCCCTGCCTACATGGCCCCCGAACAAATCCTGGGCGAAGACGTCGGTCCGGCCGGCGACCAGTTTGCATTTTGTGCCGCCCTCTACGAGGCGCTTTACGGCAAGTTTCCGTTTGTACGTACAAATATGATGTCACTGCTCGACAGCATCGAGCAACAGCCGGCAGCTGTGCCGGTCGATAGCCCGGTCCCTGCGGCGATCCATGCCGCCCTGGTCCGGGGCCTTGCGCGCGAGCCACACGCACGGTTTGCCACCCTCGATCAGCTGCTCGCCGTACTCAGCCACGACCCGTCGCAAGACCCCGCAACCGGCTGGCGCACCCGGTTTGCCCTCGCGCTCGCGATTCTCCTAGTCCTGCTGATCACCTGGCCGATGGTCGACAAGGTCGCCGGGGATGTCGAGCAGGCCAACGCGCGAGACTCACTGATGGTCGTGCTGATCACCGCGATTCCGCTACTCGGATTTTTTTGGCTGTCACGGCGGGCGATCGCCAAAAGTGAACTCACCACCAGGCTCGTCGGCTGGGCGACCGTGGCGATCTTCGCCCTGATCTTTCACCGTCTCACCGGGTTTTTGGCCGACATCCCGCCAACCACAACCCTGATCAGCGACCACGTTGTGCTGGGTACCGCCGCCGCCCTGGCGACGTTTTGGGTTGGACGCTGGGTCGCACTTATTGCATGTGCATATTATATTGGGGCACTGATCTCCGCCCTGTCGCCGGCCTGGAGTGGGGCCTCGTTTGGTTGCAGCTCGCTGTGCGCCCTGGTCATCGCGGCCGTGGCCTCGTTGCGAAGCCGGGCGCACACAACCTAAATTGTTGGGGCGACAACAGCCGTGGCCTCGGCATGTATCGCCACCCCGGGTGCTTGCTCGACAACCAGGGGTCGAAACCCGGATTCGCGTAGCTGAACCCTGATCTCGGCCTCACGTTGTATCTGCATTAAGAATACGACTTCGTCACCAACCATATAGGAGGTGCGCGTACCGACCAGACGGTGCAGTCCGTCCCGGACAACGAGCAACGGCAACAGTGTTTTGCTGGCGATTTCGATCCCGGTGCTGGCCTCGTGGACGACAAACCGAACAACCCGCGCGTGGCCGCGATCGAGCCAGTGGCACCACATCGCAGCATCAATCCCGGCGCCCGCGAGGACATCCGCGCCGGCCTGATTAACCATCTTTTGCGTGATCCCCTCAGTCGCTCCGGTGTGGGCCATCCACAGCGCCGGCTTGCCGCGACGCAGGGTTTCTTGGCAGCGGTTGATAAACAGCAGGTTGACCTCATCGTTGCGCGTGAGTGCCATCGCCCCGGCGCGCTGCTCCAAGTCGGCCCGCAACAGGGTGCGCGGGTGCAGGGCGTTGCCGTAGACCACGCGAAAACCCTGCTCTTCGGCACGGCGGCAATCACCGGCATTGCGGTCGAGCAGGATCACATCTTCGCCGCGCTCGCGGAGAATATTGGCAATACAACGACCCAGGGCATGGGCCCCCAAAACCAGCCATCCGTTGGCCGGCGGCCGAGCCAAGCCGAGGGCCCGCGCCACCCGACCGCCGGTGAGGCCGGCGACGATCACCGTGGCGGCAATCACCAAGAAAACCAGGGCCCGCAGCTCGGTGCCACCTTCGAGGCCGGTGCGGTTCATCTCGACTGCGACCAACGAGGCCACCGCGGCCGAGACAATCCCGCGGGGGCCAATCCACGACAAAAACAACTTTTGGCGAAACCGCAGCCCCGCGCCCAGGGTGCCCAAAAATACGTTGAGCGGGCGGACCACCAACATCATGCCGACGACCGCCCACACCCCGCCCATGCCCAGGCCATAGACATCGGCGAGCCGTACGTCGGCGGCCAACAGCACAAACAGCATGCCGATCAGCAGGGTGGTCAGCTGCTCCTTGAACTCGATGAGGTCTTCGAGATGGGGCGTGTGCATGCCACGCAGCGCGATCCCGGCAAACGTAACCGCCGCGAGTCCACTTTCGTGCACCACCGCGTTCGACCCCTGAAACAGGGCGATCACACTGGCCAGGGTGACGATGTTGTGCATCCCCTCGGGAATTAGATGTTTGTGACGCAACACCAACCCGAGCCCCACGCCAAACAGCACACCAATGAGGCCGCCAGCTCCGAGCCCGAGGGAAAGATCGAGCAGGCCTTCAAACCCGGTGTCGAGCGTGGGCGACAACACAAACTTGAGGGCAACCACGGCCACCAGGGCCCCGATCGGGTCGATCAACACCCCCTCGCCTTCGAGCAGCGAAGCCGTGTTGGGCTCGACCGCCAACCGGCGCATCAACGGGCTTATCACCGTCGGGCCGGTGACGATGACCAAACAGCCGAACAGGGCCGCGACCGACCACGAAAAATCCATGGTGAACCGGGCCAACACCGTGGCGGCCACCGCCGTGATCACGGCACCGCGCGTGACCAAGTAACGAATCGCGCGACTCGACCGGCGCAGGCGTTTGAGGTCGAGGTTGAGACCGCCCTCAAACAGGATCACGGCCACCGCAAAGCCGACCAACAGGTGCAGGCCATCGGCGAGCGTCGCCGGGCGAACAACATCGGCGACATCGGGCCCTAAAAGCACACCCGCGAGCAACAACAAAACGATGCCCGGCACCTTGAGGTGATGGGCCAACACCTGGGAAAGCCCGCCAGCTAGCAGGGCAAACCCGACGGCGACGCCCGGGAGGTCGAGTGGCGAATGCGTCACTGCGAGCCGTCTTAGCACGGAAAACCAAACTTCTTTCGCACACCCGCTAGGAGCTGCAATAACGGGCTGTAAACGGCTTTCGCGGTGAGCCGGACCGGCACCCACCCGATCCACGCCAGACCAGGGCCTCGCGGCAGAATCGTCGGCAAACCGTGGTATGGAGCGACTCCCGATGCCCGAGGATTTGGACGACGACGTTTTGCTGCCACCGGCGAGCGAGCGTACCCAGCTGGTCAACCAACTCGCTGGCCTCGTGTCGAATTGCGGCTTTGAGCCCCTGGTGATGGCGCCTTTGTTGGAGCCGACGGCAACGTTTTTTCCCGACCGTTGGCGCGGCGGCGAGGCGAGCATGCGGCGGGTGTGCCAACGCCTGCTCCACTACGCCGGGCTGTCGGGGTACCGGGTTGAAGTTGCGATCCACGAGGACAAACCCAACGCGCCAGCACCCGAGGGCAAGCCCAACTCGCTCACCGGCGAAGACATCACCGTGTGGCTGATTTCGATCCGCGACGGCGTGTGTCGGGTGGGGGTTGAGGCCAAGGCCATGCGCGAGCCCTTGGGGCTGGTCGCTGCAACTGCCCGGGCGGTCAGCAACGCGTTTTTGGTGGTCCACGCTCGCGCCCCGAGCGACCAAAAAATGCGCGAGCGTCTGATCGACATCGCCAGCATCTACCTCGGGTTTGGCATCCTCACCACCGAGGCCTCGATGCGGCATGTCACCGGGGCCGACGGCAACTTCCGCTCGCGCCCAAAGAAGTCGCGGCTCGGTGTTCTCGGGCCCGTCGCCATGGCGTATTTGTTGGCTGTACAAGCACGTGCGCGCGGGCTCGAACGCAAGGGCCACCGGCGGATCACAAAATACCTGCGCGCCAACCAGGCCGCATTTTATCGCCGTGCCCTGATCGACATCCCCCGCGACATCGGCACCCGGCTAGGCGTGCCCGACGAAGACCACTGGCCCGACCTGCCCTCGATCAACACGCTCATTCCAGACCTCGACGCCAACGAAGTCGATGAGCCCGAGGTCGAAGACGAAAGCGAAACCGAGCTCGGGCTCGACCGCGGCGTCGTGGGCATGAACGACGGCCTCCCGGTGTTTCGCGTCGAACGCAGTGCCGCGTTGCGGGTTGCCAAACTCCTTGCACTTCCCGTTGTCATGCTCGGAGGCGTCGTCGCCCGTGGGTTTCAGGGGGTGGAGATTCCAATGCACTACGTCATGGCCGCGGGTGCCGGCCTCGGGCTGTTTGGCCTCATCCTCGGACGGTTGCTCAAGGACCGGCGCTGCTCCGAGCCCAAGTGCGGGCAGAGCCTCACCCCCGAAATGACGACCTGTCCCCGCTGTGGCGGGACCATCCGCGGAGTCATCAAAAACCCGCGGGAGCGACTCGCCGCCGAGGAGGCCCTGCGCGACCAGCAGGCCGCCGGCAGCACACCCGAGTAAACATGTATAGACACTATCCCCCGACCGGCATCGCCAAGCCGGGGCCGGGTGTTGGAGTGTCGCCAAAACGTGGCATAAGCGGACGTTTGAACCAAGCTGTGGCATCCTTCGAGCCCATGGCCCGACACCCTCGCGGACTGCTTTGCGCCCTACTGCTCGGGTGTGGCCCAACCACCGACCGGCCCCCGAGTGCGTCGGGTGTCGACCAAACAGCCAGCGTAAAAGCTGCGGCGAGCCGCAACACGCCACCCGGGCCTGACCACGCCGATACCCAAACGGCAAGCGTGAAGGCCGTGGCGAGCAGCAACACGCCACCCAAGCCTGACCACGCCGATGGCCACCTGCTTCAGCCGGCAGCTGTCCTGCCCCGCCGCTCCCCCGAGTCTGCCGGGTTTCGGCCCGGGGCGATGGGGGCCGTCGATGCGCTGCTCACCAAGGCGATCACGCGTCGGGCATTTCCCGGAGCAGTGGTGGCGATCGGTCGCGGGGGAGCGCTTGTACACCTCAAGGGCTACGGCCACCTGAGCTATGCCAAAGATGCCGCCAGCGTCGATGCACATACAATCTATGACCTGGCGAGCCTGACCAAGGTCGTCGTCACCACCACCGCGGCGATGCTCCTGATCGACGAGGGCAAGCTGTCGCTGAGCGACCGCGTGGTCGACCACCTCCCGGGATTTGTCGGCAAGCACAAACACGAGGTGACCGTCGGCCACCTGCTGAGCCACAGCTCGGGTATCGACTGGTGGGCCCCACTTTATGAACAGCTCACGGGCAAGGCCGCCTATGTCGCCCACATCGAGGCCATGGACCTGGTTTACCGCCCCGGCAGCAAGTCGCTTTATTCAGACCTCGGCATCATTTTGTTGGGAGCGATCATCGAGCGCGTGGCCGGCCAGGATCTCGATGTATTTGCACAAAAACGAATCTTCGCGCCCCTGGCAATGAGCGACACGAGCTACCGTCCGCCCGCCGACCTCCACGGACAAATTGCCCCAACCGAAAACGACCCGTGGCGCGGCCGGGTGCTGCGCGGTGAGGTCCACGATGAAAATGCATATGCAATGGGTGGGGTGGCACCCCATGCCGGGGTGTTTGCGACCGCCGGCGACCTCGCCCAGTTTGCCCAAATGATGCTCGGCCGCGGCACCCTGGGCACCCGACAATTGGTCGCGCCCCAAACCGTCGAGGCGTTTACCAAACCGGCAGGCATTCCCGGCTCAGGGCGCGCCTACGGTTGGGACACGCCCAGCCGCACGGGTTCGTCGGCTGGCAACCTCTCACACCAGTCGTTTGGCCACACGGGCTTTACCGGCACCTCGTTGTGGATCGACCCAACGCGCAAGTTGTTTGTCATTTTGCTGACCAATCGGGTCCACCCAACCCGCAAAAACACCCGGATTCGCGACGTTCGCCCGGCGCTTGCCAACGCCGTGATTGCCGGGCTCGAGCCCCAACAGTAGGCCCGCACTGTCACTGCCCCGGCCGATCCTTGCAGACACAAATAACCGGTGCCCATCCGTACACTTGGCAGCGGCCGGGCTTCGCGGTAGCGTCGGTCCATGCCCGTCGCCGTTCGGCTCGTCGCCGCCTCCTGCCTGCTCCTGCCCGCGTGCCGAACAACCCCAGCTCCCACAGCCCCGTCGGCCACGGACAGTCCGGCCAGCCCGGCCAGCCCAGCCAGCACACCCGCGACAGTACCTGCGAAAACCACCACGCAAATCGCGATCATCGACCGGCCAATCACGTTTGGCGACGGGCGCAAGCAGCTGACCGTCGCCTATCGTCAACGCCACCAGGACCCGCAGGCCAGTGATATTGCGATCACCCCCAAGGTCGTGGTGCTGCATCACACCGGTCGTGGGACGCTAGAGGAGTCGTGGGGCTACTTCGAGCCGCCGACCATCGACAACAGCCGCCCCAACGTCACTGCTGCCGGCGATGTCAATGTATCTGCACATTTTATGGTCGACCGCGACGGCACGATCTACCGCCTGGTGCCCGAAACCTGGATGGCGCGCCACTGTATCGGCCTCAACCATGTCGCCATTGGCATTGAAAACGTTGGCAACGATACCGAGTTTCCCCTGACCGATGCCCAAGTCGCGGCCAACATTGTCCTGGTCCGCCACCTCGCCCAGCGGTTTGCCATCACCCATGTCATTGGCCACTTCGAGTATCAACAGATGGAAGGCCACCCGCTGTTTTGGGAACGCGAGCCGGACTACCGCACCCAAAAAGTCGACCCCGGGCCGGCGTTTATGGCCGCTGTCCGCGAGGGCATTGCCGACCTCGAGCTTCAGGGCCCGCCCGGGTCGCCCTGAGATTTCGCCGGGGTGTTGGCGAGCAAAAATTCGCGGGCCAAAACTTCGCCTAGGCTGTCGAAAAACGGGCGACTGATGCGGTCGTAAATCCGTTCTGTATTTTCGACCAGGTAGTCGTTGTTGGCGTGGATCGAGGCTGTGACCACCATGGCCCGTCCGGTCTGAGTATCTTCGATGTAGGCCGAGTCGAGGTGAAAGCCGTAGGCCCGACCCGGTTTGCCGGCGTAGCGCACCCGTTCGAGCGGCAGCACCTCGAGCACGCCGCGAAGCAAAAGCTTGTAGCGAAAGTGTGCCTGTGGCCGCTCGTAGACCGGGTTTTTCGACTCCGCGGGAATCTCGGCCATGGCCGCGGTCAAAAACTCGCGGTGCGCCTTGCTCAACCCCAGGTCCGGTGCGCCGGGGTACTCGGGTCGATGCACGGCCAGTGTCAGGCGGTGGAGGTCGGTCAGCGACGCGGCGTTGTACTTGGCAAAACTCTTGGGCCGCCGCTGCTCCTTGCCGTCGAAGTCGATGTGGCGTTTACCCACCAGCACCCCCTCGGTTGGCGAAAGTTTTAGGTCGCTCACGCGGCGCTCGATCACCACCGGCTCGCCCTCGGGCGGGCGAAACTCAATCCGCGGCGTGGTGCGTCGGATCCGTTCGTCGAACTTGTCCTGCATACGGTGGCGAACGCGGACACTGGCAAACCCGAGCTCCCACGCGACCTCGTTGATTTCGCGGTGGCCGACAAACTCGTAAATACGGTTAAACGCATAGTTGTTGGACACAAGATGCACCTTGCGCAACTCGTGCCCGAGCGTGATCACCTCACCCTCGACGTTGGTCTTGTCGCGGGTAAAACACAACTTCCGATCCTCGGGACACCACGCCATTGGGGTGTTGAGGTCGACCTTGTGTCCCGTTGCCTGCAGCTCCTGAAGTTTGCGCAGGGCGGCGACCGTGCCAAAGGTTTTGATCGCCGAGGCCACGTAAATGTAGTCGGCGTCGGGGCGGTAGCGATATTCCGCGATGGTGTCGGGGCCGTTTGCCTGCGGGGTAAAAGTCGTCAGCAACACCTGCACGCGAAACTGCTCGGGGTTCGCCATGGGCTCGACAAACCCCTTGTGCTCCGACTTGAGTAACCGCTCGATCGTTTCGGTGTTGGGTGGTGGCGGAGTGCGGGGGGCATCGGGCACGGGCTTTGGCGGGTCGACCTGCTCTCCCGGGGTGGCGCGCCCAGGTTCCGCGGATTTGCCCACCTGTTGTGTTGGCGTGGCTACGCCAGCAACGGTGGGCTTCGACGGTCCCGACTGCTCCTTTGGAGCCCCGGGTGTCGAACAGGCAAACACCAGCAAACCCGCGGCGACAAGCTCCCAGTTTCGCAACACGGGCGCGAGCATAGCCGGTTGTCGAGTCGGGGCGAAGATTTGTCCAACGCCGCGACCACGCGAGGAACAGCACACCTGTCGCCGACCGTCCGCAAGCAACCAGCCTGGGGAGATGGAGCGATGCGCCAAGTAACCCCCCGACCGACCGCTAACAGCCTGGCGAGGTGGAGCGATGCGCCAAGTAACCCCCGGACCGCCCACTAACAGCCTGGCGAGGTGGAGATGCGCCAACTAAGCTCCCGGCCGTCCGCTAACTGCCTGGCGAGGTGGAGCGATGCGCCAACTAAGCTCCCGGCCGTCCGCTAACAGCCTGGTGGAGCGATGCGCCAACTAAGCTCCCGGCCGTCGGCTAACTGCCAGGGTCGATGCGCCAACTAGGGTCCCGAGGTACAACTTCGATGCGTCGGTTGATGTTATTGACAACGGGCGCTGCCCCGGTCCAAACGTCGGCGTGGCAAGGCCGCAGTCCTGGCAACAGGCGCTCCATGCAAACCCCGACATCGCGCGCCAACCCTACCCCGAAACTTCGGTCGCAAGCACCCTGACCGGTGCGGTACAGCCGAGGTCGGCGGCTGCCAACATGGGCGCGAACCTGTCCAATTTGTGCCTAAGGTACAATCCTCGGCGATGTGCAGGTTTGTTCTCTACCAGGGCCCCGACCTCCCGATCGCGGATCTGGTCACGCGGCCATCTCACTCGATCATTCGTCAGAGTTACAAAAGCCGCGAGCGCAGTGAGCCGCTCAACGGCGATGGCTTTGGCGTCGCCTGGTATGCCCCCGAACTCGATGCAAAGCCGGCCATCTTTCGCGACATCACACCCGCGTGGAACAACAAAAACCTACTCAACGTCGCCCGTGTGACCCGCAGCCAGACCATCTTGGCACATGTCCGTGCGGCCACCCATGGGATCGTGATTCAGACCAACTGCCACCCGTTCTCGGCGGGTCGCTACGCCTTTATGCACAACGGCAACGTCGCCAACTTTCGCAGGGTTCGTCGCCAGATCCTCAGCGAGTTGTCCGACGAGTCGTTTGCCGCGATCCGTGGTTCGACCGACAGCGAACATATGTTTGGCCTGTACCTCGACTATCTCAAGGCCCAATCCCGCGACATCCATCCACTGCTGGCGATGAAAATGGCGATGCTCCAGGTGCTTGTCCGCATCACTGAACTCACCGCCGGTCTTGACGAGCCCAGCACCCTCAACCTCGTTGTCACCGACGGTCGCCTCAGTGTCGCGACCCGCTACACCACCGGGGCGCCCGAAACTGCCAACACCCTGTATCTACAACGAAGTCGACAGTACCACTGCGAAGGCACGGTCTGTCGACTGATCGACCCTGGTACCCAGGGGGCATCGGTCATGCTCGCATCGGAACCATTGATGGACCGCGAGCACTGGGAGTTGATCCCACCCAATTCCGTGGTCACCGTCGGTGCCGACCACAGCGTCGAAGTTTCGCCGATCTGTTAGCCCGCGACCTACACGAGTACCTCGGCGTCGCCCGACCAACCTCAAACAAATTACGAATGCCGCCGCAGCCCGCCGAGGGAGTTCGCGGGTCTGCGGCGACGTCGAGAGCTATACGTGCCCTGCCTACAACTGGTAGGCGTATTTAAGGTTAAACTAGATAGAGATACATAAATAAGCAAATGCGCCAGGTCTAAGCTATGTAAGTACAAATAGGTTTAGCGGGTAATCGGCGATGCCAGGCGGATGTCCACGCGTCGGTCACGATCCCAATAGCTTTCGCGCTCGTCGTGGGCAAATTCCTCGCCGTGGGAGACAACGCTCATTTGCCCGCGTTTCACCCCTTCGGCGACCAGGTACTGGCGCACCGACTTGGCGCGTTGGCGGCCGAGCGTCTGGTTGTAATCCTCCGACCCACGCGGGTCGGTGTGACCTTCGAGCAATAACTGCTGACCCATCAAGGGGCCCTCGGTCACGCACTCAGCAAGGTCGCTAAGCGAGCTGTACACACCTGGCTTGAGGTTTGCCGAGTCAAAGCGGAAATAGGCCTTGGGCTGGCGAATATCGCAGGTGTTGGCAATCGTTGCATCCACAAGAATATAGGCGGTGGGTGAATCGTTGCGCAGCATCGGGGCATAGGGGTGGTCGGGCGGCAACAGCATCGAGTCGATGACATGCACCACGCCGTTGGTCGCAGCCACATTGGGCTGTGTCACCCAGGCCTGGTTGACCGCAAACGCTTGGTCCTTGGCATCGGCCCGGATATCGAGCGGCTGCCCGGTGGCCGAGGGAACCTCTTGGAGGTTGGTGAGCTCCGAGCTTGTCATCCGCCCGGGCACCACGTAGTAGCGTAGAAGTTTGCGTTTTTCCTCGTCGCTACCGGTCATCATCATCGGGTCGAACACATCGGGTGATGGCACGAACACGGTATACAAGCCGTCGCTTGTGGACAGCTCAGCACCGATGCCGCTGTCGCGCAGCATCGCCGCAAATTCTGGATTGATGCGCGCAGCCATTGTATGCACATCGGTTGTCGACTGGTGGCGGGCATCGACCGAATCGCGCTCAAACTCGGGGCTCGGGTCGACGATTGGGATGTCATCCGCATTACCAGGCGGGGCTGTATCAGGATTTTGGTGGGGTTGGCAGGCGGCGGTGAGCAACGCACACGCACCGATCGTGAGGATGGATTTGAGAGAGAAGCACTGTTTCATGTTGGGGAAATTCCTTTCGTTGGGGACCTTCGTACGACTGCCAACGGGCTCAGTCGCAGGTCAGTGATCGTGGCCAATGGCCACAATGAATCGGCGAAGACGCCATGCATTACCATGTGTCTTCGCACCACGCAGGACATTCGTCGACCGCGTGCAGCTACCCTATCAAACCATCGAAGATTTGGCAAGCCCCAAGCATCAAATTTTCTACATGTCTATACATCGTCATAGAAATATGTTTATACAACATCCTGAATTTGGTATAGCGCGAGACGATGTCCCGCACCCGTGTCTACCTCGCCTGTTCCCTCGATGGCTTCATCGCTGGGCCCAACAACGACCTCTCCTGGCTCCCCAACGCCGACACCGGCCCGGCGGCCTCCCCCGCGACCTCGGCCGTCACGTTCGAGGCGTTCATCGCCGACATCGGGGCATTGCTGATGGGGCGCACGACCTACGACGTGGTCACGGGTTTCGCCGGGCCCTGGCCCTACGGACAACGGCCGGTGTTGGTCGCTACCAACCGCCCGCTCGAACCGGCTGTCCCCGAGGTCCGACCGACCCGCGGCACCATTCACGAAATGGTTGTACAAGCAAAAAAGTTGGCCAACGGCAAAGATGTCTACCTCGACGGCGGAACGCTTGTCCGCCAAGCGCTCGATGCCGGCCTTGTCGACCAACTCATCCTCACCCAAGTTCCAGTTGCGTTGGGCGCTGGCCACCCGTTGTTTACCGGCATCAGCCAGCGCCATCGGTTTGAGCTGCGGGGTTGCCATCGCTACGGCGAGCAAATGGTGCAGCTGGTGTTAGAGCCGTCTTCGCCGGTAGCGAGGTAGCCCGCACGTCCACCACTTCGCAGAGGTTGCCGGCGGCTTGCGGGCCCTCAAAGCTCCACTCACGCAGATCGCCAAGCAACCGCTTGCCAGCGACGATCGAGCCGGTTGCGATCGGGCAAGTCGCCCGGGTCCTTGGGTAGCCGCAACCGAGCCCTGTGCATGTTCTTGAGCCCATGTTCGAGAACCGGCCCGTCGCGTTCGAGCAACAACGCAGGCGACACCCGGACCTCATAATCTGGCGTAATGCCAATCATCTGCTGGTCGTAGGCCGCGTGGTGGAGTTTGCACAGCGACAGGCCATTGGGAACCACCGGGTCTCCGCCCTCCTCGCGGTCGGGGATGATGTGGGCGGCGTCGAGAAGTCCTCGGTGGCGCAGGTGGCAAACCGTACAGCCGCCGCCGTAGGCCGTTAGCACGCGTTCGCGAAATCGCGACTGGTGCAGTCGTTGGGTCGCCCAGCGCACAGCGTAGCGCCTGTCGAGCATCGGCGGTCGGATGGCAGCACTTTTTAACACGCTCGAGTCTGCGACGTCTGCGGCCACCACCGGTGCGAGCATAAACGTGAGTTGTGCGGGAAAGTCGTCGACAACCTTGCATATAAACGGCATGTACTGCGCGGGCGCAACCCCGAGGAGGTAAAGCAGGGGCAGTCGCAGGGTAAAACATGTACGAACAAGTATGTTGTCACTATCCTGTGGATTGGTCCCCCGGTAGCGGTAGGCAAATAGCCCATCCGCGGACTTGATCTCATCGTCGTACCAGGCCCTTCGCCCACGCCGCGGAACCGATGTCTTGACCGAGAGTGCCCCGACAAACCCCGCACCTTGGGGTCGAAAAATCCCGCGCGGGCGATTGGCAATCCGCACCCGCCGACCGTCGATCTCCAGCCCAGCGTCGATCTCAGCCCACGACAACACGCGGCCACGGGCGGCTGACAACGCCTCGACATGGCTCAAGACCCGGGCGCGGCGGCGCCGGTCTAGCTCGAGCTGCGCAGGGCTTGGGACCATGGTGCTCGCAGCTTACCAGGTCCGCGCCGACGTGGTCGGCAACCTTCCAACGACTGCCTTAGATCTGCGAAAACAACTCGAGGGGATAGTCGAGCCGAGCAGCCCAAGCCGCCTCGTTGTGGGGAGCATTGGGCTCGTGCCAATGCCACAGGTCGACATCGAATGTATAGCCAATCCCCGCCAAGGCATCGCGAAACTGGTTGTTTTCGCAAAAGTTGTCGGTGCCGTCGCCATCGTCCTCGATCGTGTCGGCATCGGCATCGACACAGGTATTGGCATTGCCACCCGAGTCGAGATACAGCGCGGTCGAGCGGTGGCCGGCGGCGATGTAACGCTCGATCATTGTCTCTTCGTTGACCCCGTCGCCAATCGACCCCCAGCCCATGGTCCCAGAAAGGCTCAGGGCCATGTCGTAGCTGTCGGGAAAGCGGTCGGCGATGTGAAACGAAATCAGGCCACCGAGCGACGAGCCCATGGTCCCAACCACATCGGGCACCCCATAGGCCTCCTCGATCAACGGCCGAATCTCGAGCTCGACAAGGTCGGCGTAGTTGTCACCCATGCCGCCCACGGTCATCCCCTGTATCACGTCGGTAACATGTGTATACTCATCCATTCGATTGACGCCGGTGTTGTCAATCCCCACCACCAAGATGCCCCCCGGTAAGAACTGGGTGAATTGCCAGCCGCCAAATGGTGCCTCCGGATCAAACAGGTTTTGCCCGTCGTGGACGTACAGCGCATGGGTAAACGCGCCGTCCTGTGGCACCCAAACCTGGAGGTCGCGCGGGCCCAAGTCGTAGCCCGCAAGGTCAAACCACCGCTCTAGGTGGGGCGCGGTGGCGCGGACCAGCGAGTACTCACCGAAGTTGTCGTAGCCGTAGCGGCGCCCCATCGGATCGGCGATGTAATCCTGCCCGTCGTAAAACTTGTAGATACTACCATCGGGCTCAAAAATCGACACTTCGATGGCCCATAGCTCGCCGGTCTGCGCCATCTCGGCACCGGCCCAACCGTCGTGATCGCCGGCGAGTTGCCACACCCCCGGGCCACATAGGCAGCCAAACAGGTAGGTCCCGTCCTCGGTGTACACGGGCAACCCACCGCGCCGGGCGATGATGTCGAGGGCCTCGCCGGGGTCGTACTCGCCGGCCATCGCCGCCCGCATCAGCTCCTCATCGGTCAGCGGTTCCCCCCCGGTATCGGTGTCGGTGTCGGTGTCGGTTTCGGAATCGGTTGGCTCGTCGGTCGTCGACGGTTCCACAGTGGTCGAACCGGTCGGCTCCTCGGTGGTCGACTCGGTCGGCGCCTCGGTGTCGCTTGTGTCCGAAGTCTGACCAGTGTCCGTCGTGTCCGTCGTCGGCCCGGCTGTCGAGCCGCTTTGTGATTCACTGCCCCCATCGGTATCGGTCACAGGGGTGATGGTCGAAGCCGTGGTCGAGGTGGTTTTCCCCGGCCCGAGGGTGTCGGTTGCATCTGTCGACATCGCCCCCGAAGAGCAGGCAACCGGAAGCACACAAAGCACGGCGAGGAGTCGCGGTCGGGCACGCACAAAGGGATGAATATACATGAAACCCAGGATTCGCAAGTGTCGTCTCGTTACTGCAAATGTGGTTATTTTCGCACCTTGTTCGCCCGCACACCTTGCGTGTGCGGACCTCGCAAGCGATCCCACGTCTGCACCCACCACAGCTCGGGCCGCATCTGCCTACGGTTCGCGGTATACCCAAGGGGTATGCACAAATCCTGTATTGGACTGCTGGCCGTAGCCGTCACCTCGCTTTGGCCGGCGATGGCCGGTGCCACCCCGACCGAGCCCCTCACCCTCGAGAACTTTGTCCGGCCGTCGCAGGAGTGCGCAACCTGTCACCTGTTTACCAACCCACCCGAGCTGGCAGGTGAACCCAACATCAGTCCCCAGGTGTGGCAGGGCAGTTTGATGGGTCAATCCGCCCGCGATCCGGTGTTTTGGGCTGCCGTGGCGATCGGCCACCAGGATGCCCCAGATGAAACCATCGACTGTATCCGTTGCCATGCACCCAAGGCATTTTTGGACGGTCGTGGCGACGCCATTGAAATCGATGCACTTACACCGGATGACCTCGACGGCGTGACCTGCGAGCTGTGTCACCGCATGGTCGACGACCAAATCACCCCACCGGGCAACGCCCGCTACGTCATCGACGATATCGCGATCGACGGCTCTGTGCCCGTGCGCGGCCCCTGGACCTACCCGCCCGACAACCAGCCCCAGCACGCGACCTCCGATGACAATGCATTTACATCGAGTTCGGCGATGTGTGGCGTGTGCCACGACGTCACGACCAACCGCGAGCGTGTCGACGAAAATGGGGTTGGTTTGGGCTTTGGGTTTGGCGAGCAGCGGACCTACAGCGAGTGGGCCAACAGTGCATTTGCCGACCCGCAAGACCCCCAGGCGCAAACCTGCCAGGACTGCCATATGCCGGCGTTGGCCGATGTCGCCGGCTGCGATGGCTTTAAGCTGGCCAACAACACCCACCCCACCGGCGGTCGCCGCCACGACCTCGCCGGGGCCAACCTCGGGGTCCTCAACCTCCTCCAACAGCTGTATGGCAAGTCTGTCGGCGGACCTATCGAGGATGCGATATTTGACCATACACGGGAACAGACCGAGGAGCTGTTGGCCACCGCGGCCTCGCTCGAGGTGACCTTTCCGGCCGAAGTCGACCTCCAGACAACTACCGAACTTGCCGTGACCGTCACCAACAACACCGGCCACAAGCTGCCAACCGGCTATGCCGAGGGCCGGGTGATGTGGGTCGAGGTGACGGTTTCGTTGGGTGAGCAACTGCTGTTTAGCTCGGGCCGTTACGACCCCGAAACCGAACTCATCGAAGACGACGCCCAGGTCCGCCGCTACGAGGCCATTGCCGAGGACCACACCGACGGCACAACCCTGCACCTGTTGCGCAGCGATCGCTGGATTGTCGACAACCGCCTGCCACCGCGGGGGCTGACCCCGGATATCCAAACCGACCCGGTCGGCGACCGCTACCAACTGACGGGCGACAACACCTGGCCCCACCAGGATAGTTGGAGCTACATGTTTTCTGCGCTCGCACTCGACGACCCGACCCCGGGTGTCGACGACCAGGCCGAGATTTCGGTGCGGTTGTTGTACCTGCAAAATACGCCCGAATACCTCGACTTTTTGGCCGAAGAAAATGCCACCAACGCGGCCGGAACCGAGCTGTTGGGGCTGTTTGAAACCCATGGTCGGCCACAACCCATGGTCCTCGCACAGGCCCAACAAACCGTTGCGCTTGTCGGCCTTGTCGCACCCGCGCCCGGGACCGAGTCGAGCTCGGGGGGCGAAACTGTGGGCGAAACCACCGTCGACTCGTTGAGTTCCGGGTTTGAGTCCAGCGAGTCGAGTGCGGGCCCATCGACGACCGACGCCAGTGCGAGCGAAAGCGAGACCGGCGAGAACAATGGGGAAGGTTGTGGCTGCAAGGCCCAGGAGCGCGCCCCCACCGGAGCACTGCTCATGCTTCTGGTCCTCGCCTCAACGCGTTTGCGACGTCCGAGCACCTAAGCCCGGCCGCGGCTGATACCCTGTATTTATGGCAGGCCATGTGTACGTTGTGAGGCCACGATCATGTCTGTTTCGACATGTCCGACTTCTCGTGTCGGCGAGCGTGGTGGTGGCCTGCGCCTGTGGGCTGGCCTGTCGCAGTCAGACTCCGCCGACGCCCCCACCCGAAGCGCGGCCCGAAGCCACCGCCGGCCCCTACGCCGACCTGGTCGCAAGCATCGACCCCGGCCCGCAACCGCCGCTTGTCACCGCGGCACCGGACTGGGTCATCAAGATTGCCCGCCCGGGCCTACAACTCGATGACCCCGCCAAGCTAGATGCCTATGCAACTTCACTGCTCGAAGCCTGGCAGGGCCGCGACCACGCCTCGCCGTTGATGCAGGTCGATGCGTTTGCCGGACTGCTGGCAGCAATCGCCGCCGGCGAAGCGCTGCTGGCCCGCGACGAACTCCCAAGCGCCGAGCTTTTGGGCCTGCTCGAACGCGCCTACGGCATCTTCGACGTCCCCGAACTCAACCGCCCCAACAGTTTTTTGCGGCAGATCTTCTCGACGATGATGACGGTTGCCGCCCAGGCCAAGGTCCTCTCCGAGCAACAGCAAGTTGCGCAGGGCGTCGAGTTTTTCGACCGCTTGCTGAGCCAGGCGCCCGTCAATCGCCGGCGGGTGGCCGCCCTGTTGCTGCGCCACTACCCCGAGTCGGAGGCCGCGACCGTGGCCCTCCAGGGTGTTGCCGACGACTTTGCCCAGGCGCGTGACTACACAAAATCATTGCAGCTACACCAACAGGTCGTCGAAAAACTCGGCACGCAGGCCACGTTTGCCCACTGGTCGCGCTACACCCGGGCGTGCCTAGCTGCGCTCGATGGGGCCTGTGCCGACCGGGCGCTGAGCCAAACCCAGGCCCAGCCCGTGCCGGAGAATCGGGCCACCAAGCGGCGTGAATCACTCGACAACCTGGTCAAGCAGCGCGGCCACCTCACCGAGTACCAAGGGCTCACCCCGGGCACCCTCGACCAGGATGTCCGCCGCGCTGAGCTGCTGCTGTTGCTCGGACGCGACGACCTCGCCGGTGAGATCCTCAAAACCTTGCAACAGCAACAAAGCCAGGACGCCCGGGTGTGGGTGCTGGCCGGGCAATACGAGCTCAGTCACAACCTCGACTTCACCGCCGCGGCCAAGGCCATCGACCGCGCGCGCCCCCTCACACCACACAACGAGACCTACTACGAAGTCGCCCTAGGAACGATTGTGGGCGTGTTTATGGGCGATGTGGTTCCCCAACTCGCCCGCGATCCCGACGCGGCCAAGCCACTGGTGATGCGCGTGCTCGACACGGCCCTGCAAGATGTTGCCGGCTACGCCAAGTTCCACCCGGACCGGGCCGCGATTTTGACCGAGGTGATCACCCGGGCCCGCAGCGAGATCCCCAAGGGCGACCAAAAAGACGACCGTTGGGGCCGCCAGCTCATCGAGAAAATTCTCGCCCCGGCCGACGACCTGCTCACCAAGTTTCCCGAGTCGGCCGAGGTCCAACGGTTCGCCATTTTGGCGGCGCGGTTTAGTGGGCAAAAGCCCCGTGCGCGTGCGGAGGTGCGTCGCAAGCTTCCGGCCCAGGTCGGCGAGCGCGAAAACCTGTTGCACACACAACAAAAAACCGGACTCGACCTCGCGATCATTTGGCAAGACCCCAACATCCTGGCCGAAGTTGTCGGTGTGGTCCAAACCCGCGAGCCCCCGCAGGCGCCCGCCGAACTGCTCGCCTATGCCGATACCCTGGCACTGGCTGTGCTCAAACTCGACCAGGCAGCGCTGGCATCACGGGCGATCGAGGCCTACAACCGCGTGCTCGACCTCGGCAAAACGGAACTGCGGTTGGTCGCGCTCAACAACCTCGCGGTGTTGCTGGCCCACACGGGAGACACTGCCACCGCCAAAAAACACTTTGAAACCGCGGCTGGCCACTTTCCGGGTAAGGCCGCGGTGCCGCTTATCAACCTCGCAACCCTCGCCCGGCCGTCCGAGCAGGTCGGCCTGCTGCTCGGGGTTTCCAACAACGGACCGTCGGTCCAGGCGGAAAAACTTGCATGGTCACGTGTGTTGCAGCGACTGGCCCCCGGCTCAAGCGAGCAGCGGCAGGTCCAAGCACGACTCGACGAGCTGGCGGCCAAGGGCAAGGGCCTACTCCCGCGCGAGGTCGACGGCTCGTGGGGTGCGCTACTCAGCGGCACCTTCGACCTCGGACTTTCGTACTCGCTCAGCAAACGCCTAGAGCTCAACCTCAAGGTCGATTCGTACGTGTGGTTTGTGCTGCCCGATCCCAACAGCGAGTAAGAAATCACTGTCGAAGGCTCAATGTATCCACACCTATTTGGGATGACGCAGCGAACGCGGACACGTTTCGGTCGTGTTTCGACACAAACGAGGATATCCGGACGAAGCCGCGGTGTTGACAGATCCTCGCCATCTACCGATACCCTGGAACAATGCAAGCCCATGGCCACGGCGCGCGTTCGCAAACTCCCGGCGAGTTCGGGGGTGTCGGCCGCTATTTGGGCGTGTTTCGCTACAGTGGCCGGGCACTCGATCTTGTGTGGACGACCAGCCGTGGGCTGACCGTCGCATTTGCGGTGATGACGGTGGTCGCCGGTCTGCTGCCGACAGCGATCGCGTTTGTCGGCAAGTTGATCGTCGACGCCGTCCTGTTGGCCTCTGAGACAGGTTCGCAAGAGCATCTCGAAGCTGCGATCTGGGCGGTGGTGTACGAGGCCGGGTTGGTGGTGGCAATGGCGGGCGCCCAACGGGCGCTGTCGGTGTGTGAGTCGTTGCTGCGGGTGCGCCTAGGCCAGCGCGTCAATGTCATGATCCTCGAAAAGGCATTGAGCCTGAGCCTCGCGCAGTTCGAGGATTCGGAGTTTTACGACAAAATGACCCGGGCCCGGCGCGAGGCTTCGGCCCGCCCCCTGAGCCTGGTCAAACGCACATTCGGCAGCATGCAAAACACGATTTCGCTGTTGGCCAGTGGCGGGTTGTTGCTGTCGTTTTCACCGTGGGCGGCTCTGATCCTGGCAATTGCCGGTGTACCTGCATTTATCGCCGAGACCAAGTTCTCGGGCGAGGCGTTTCGCCTGTTTCGCTGGCGTGCCCCCGAAACCCGCATGCAGGCCTATTTGGAGTCGGTGATTGCCCGCGACCACAACGCCAAGGAGGTTCAGATCTTTGGCCTCGGCAACCTGTTTTTAGGCCGCTACCGCGATATCTTTCGCAAAATCTACGCCGAGGATCGCAACCTCACCCTGCGCCGCGGGGTGTGGGGGTTTGTCCTCGGGCTGCTCAGCACGCTCGCGTTTTATGGCACCTACGGGTGGATCGTGCTGGCGACCGCGGCCGGGGTCATTACCATCGGCGCGATGACGATGTACCTGTTGTTGTTCAAACAGGGCCAGGCGGCATTTTCTTCGTTGCTGACGGCGATCGGCAAGATGTACGAAGACAACCTCTACCTGTCCAACCTCTACGAGTTTTTAGAGCAGCCCTCGCCGACGTTTGCCGGCGATGCCACCTCGGGGCCCAACCCCGGCGATGGCGTGCGGTTTGAGGACGTCACGTTTTTCTACCCCGGTGCAGATACACCTTCGTTGCGCAACGTCAACCTGCACCTTCGGCCCGGTCAAAAACTCGCCCTCGTCGGCGAAAATGGCTCGGGCAAGACCACCCTCGTCAAGCTGTTGGCCCGACTTTATGAACCGTCGCAGGGGCGGGTCACACTCGATGGTCGGGATCTGCGAGAGTGGAACGTGGATGCGCTACGCCGCCGCGTGGGTGTGATCTTTCAGGACTTTGTCCGCTTTCAGTTGCTGGTCGGCGAGAACATCGGGGTCGGCGATGTCGACAACATCAACGACGAGGGCGAGTGGCAACGCGCCGGTGAGCTCGGCATGTCCCACCCGTTTATCGAAAAGATGACCAAGGGCTACAACACCCAACTCGGGCGGTGGTTTAAAGGCGGGCGCGAGCTGTCGGGCGGGCAGTGGCAAAAGATTGCCCTGAGCCGGGCGTTTATGCGGCGTGGTGCCGATATCCTGGTGCTCGACGAGCCGACTTCGGCGATGGATGCTGAGGCCGAGTCGCTGATCTTTGAACACTTCGGCGAGGCCACCAAGGACCAGATGGCGATCTTTATTAGCCATCGATTTTCGACCGTGCGCATGGCCGATGAAATCGTTGTCCTACGCGCGGGCAAGGTGATCGAACAGGGGAGCCACGAGGACTTGATGCAGATGCAAGGACAGTATGCCCATCTGTTCAACCTGCAGGCCCAGGGGTACCGCTAACAACCCGGTGGTTTTTGCGTGCAGGCTTATTGGCGAGCTCGAGGTTTGTCGACATGCCGGACCGCAGGTAGTGCTTCAAGTTTGATGCAACTCAACCCCGTCGAGCAGGACCCGCGAAGAGAGCTGTGAGCCCCTAGTACGATTTGGGCAAGCCGGCAGCAACGTCTCCCATGGTTGTAAACACGCCGATGTGCCGCATGATCTTGAGCTTGCTGCCCTCGATTTTGTAATCGGGCGAAACCAAGGCCTGGGCGACGTTGATCTCCCCCTTGTCGAGCTTGAGCCAGGTGCCGTAGCTCGCGGTTGTACGTGCAAGCAATTTCTTTTTGTCGAACTTGATCGAGCGCATCTCGCCGCCGGCCTTCCACGTTTCGAATGTGTGGTTGACGACCTTGCCGTTTTCGATGGTGTAGGTCGCGGTCGCGTCGAGCCCATCGGGGGTGTCGAGCACACGCAGGGCTACGCTTGCGCGAAACGAGCGGGCAGTCTTTTGAAACTTGGGGTTTTGATTGAGTTCGGCGACCAGGGCATCGACAAATTCCTGGGTCCAGTAGCGCGGTGGTGTGGTCATGACGGTTCCTTAACGGGCATCAGCGGGCATCGAGAAGTTGGCGCACGCTGTGGGCGAGGGCTTCAAACCGAAACGGTTTGGCCAGCCAGCCAACTTCGAGGGTTGGTTCGTCGTCTCGGGGGTCTGCCCGCCCGTGTAGGGCAAGCACACGCAGGTCGGGACGGGCGGTGCGGATTCGGGCCAGGGTTTCGCGGGCGAGTTCACTGTCACTTGTTGTATCAACAACCATCAACGCAACCGGGCGCTCGTCGCTGCGCCGCGCGGTCACCAGATCGACGAGATTGTCCGACAGCGCGGCACCACTTACCCGGTAGCCCAGGCTCGACAACAGGCTGACCATGGCGGCCCGCAACGACGAACCATCGGCAGCGACCAGCAGGCGTTCGGTCCCGCGAAGGCGCATGGGCGACTCCGGCTCGGCGCGCGCGTTCTTTGAAGATGCATATACACGGGGGAAAAAGACCTCGACCGTCAACATGCCCTCGGCGTCGGTCCCCGCCCGCACGCCCCCACCGGTTTGGCGGGCGACACCAAACAACACCGCCAGTTCCAGCCCAGACCCCGGGGTTTCGTCGCGCCGGCGCATGTCTTCGGGGACAAAATAGGGCTCAAACAGGTGGGCCGCCGTCCCCGGCGAAAGTCCCTCACACCCGTGGTGGCTGCGTAAAACCAGGTATTCGCCACTGCTCACGCCGAGCCGCAGAGCCTCGAGATGTCCGAGGGTGATTTGCCCGGTCGACACGGTGACAGTGCCACCGGCCGGCATACAGTGACGGGCAAACCGAACGAGGTTGACCACCGCCTGCTCAACAAGCCGCGGGTCGCTGCGCACCATCGGCACAACCGACGGCGGCTCGAGCTGGACCGACACCGAGGTCCCGGCCAACCGCCGAAGTGCCGTCAGCATCTTCTCCATCAACTCACCGAGGGAAAACTCGACCGGCTCGGCGATTTGCCGACCGGCGTAGATCCGAAGTTGCCGGGCGAGCATGCCGGCATGGCGCCCGACTTCGATGAGTTCGTCGAGCTCACGCTTTTGCGGGTCGCCGGGGCCAATCCCACTGCGCAAACGGTCGAGGCAACCCATGAGCGTGGCCTTGATCCGGTCGAGCTCAACGCCGACGCCTCCAGCCAGGGCGGCAAGACCTTCCATCCGGCGCGCCCGGTGCAACATGTCCTGGGCCGATACCCACTCGCCGATGTTTTCGTAGGTCACAACGACGCCGGCGACCGAGCCATCGTCGGCGAACATGGGCACCCGGCTAACGAGGTAGCAAAACCCGCGATTGCCCGGCAGCGTGCCCTTGAGATGTACTTGCAACTCGGCGACCCCGGATTGCACAACCCCGCGTTCAGCCTCGCGGCACGCAACCCCGCGTTCTCCCACTTCGACCGCCCACCCGATCTCGGCGTCGGTCTTGCCCTCGACCTGTGCCGGGCCGGTCAGGCCGACCGCCCGCGCAAACGCCCGATTGCACCCGAGGTAGCGCAGGTCACGGTCTTTCCAGCACACAAGTTGCGCCAGTGCGTCGAGACCCGGTTCGGGCGAGGGACTTTTGCTGCGACCGGCATCGGGCATCGAGGACCTTTGGGACGGCGAGTTTATCAAGCAAAACCATCCGATCGGCGCTGGAGTCGGCTGCCAACCGTGAAAGTGATATACACGCGATGCATGCGCAGGGGAGCACGGCCGTGACCGGCGGCGAGCAACCGGACAACCCAAACCCGCCGGTTTTGGTGGTGATGCCCGACGGCGACACCCGAGTTGATCCCGCGCACAAAATCCTCGGCCATCCGCCCTTGGCGCGCCTTGCCCGCGCAGCCCAACGTGCAGGCTTCGGCGAGCTGATTGCGGCTCCAGGGACCCATTTATTGGCAGAAACTGCAGACGTGTTTGTCGAGCACGCCACCGGTGATGCGATCGAACGGCCGGCACTGGTGACCTTTGAAACGAGCTATCTCGACCCCGCGTTGCTGACGTTGATGGTCGAACACCCGCTCGAACCCGACGAGCAATTCTCGCTCTACGACCCCCTCGGCCGGCCAATCGCATGGTTCACTGGCAAGCTCGCCCGGGTCGTGGCCGCCGTACCGCTGTCGGAGGAAATCCCGTGGCCCGAAGGCTTTGGCCCCCACCGCCTAGGGCGGGTGATCACGACCGAAGACCTGCCGCGCGTCGAACAACTGATTCTCGACTGCGAGTTGCGGGCACCGCTTGGGCGATCGCTGTGGGTCCATCACATCGACATGCCGCTGATGCGAACATTTGCCAGTCGGATCCAGCCGACCGCTCAGCTCGAGCTTTTGGCCGTGGTCTGCTCCGTCGGTTCCGGTGCCCTTGCGCTCGTCGGTGGCACGGTCGGCCTTGTGCTGGCCGCGTGGAGTTTGCTGGTTGGCGTTGAGATCGCCCGGGTGCTGCCTGCAGCCGGACGTCTGCGCGAGTTTCGGTTTTCGCCTGGCGACCTGGTCCCGAGTGCGGTTGTCCGACCTTTCGGCCACGCGGCGCTTACCGCGGCGCTCACCTATGTGTTGGTCGCCGAACCAACCCGATCGAGTGTTGCCGGGCTCGTCCTCCTGTGTGTCGGCGCTGCCGCGGTGCTGCTGACACTCGCCCACGCCCGGGTGCTGCTGCGTCGTCAAACCAACGAAGTCGGGTTCGCCCTACCCCGCCCGGAGGCCCTCGCCAGTCGCCTCGGACTCACCTTTCCCGAGCGCTTGTCAGTGCCATTGCGGCTCGAAGTGTTGGGCCTTGTGCTCGCGCTCACAGCGATGCCCGAACTTGTATGGGGTCTGATGGTCGCCGCCGGGTTGGCCCGACTGTGGCGATGGTTTGTGGCACCGGCCAAGACCGACGTTTTGCCGGCTATCGACCAACAGCGGTCGGACGCCCAGTCGCCGCAGTGGGACCGGTCTGCAATCGACACCGTCGAGCGAGCGCCGTAGCATCGCAACTTCCGACCCCGCAAACGCCAAGGCGAGCGCAGCGCAGGAATCTGCCCCGAGTGCGCGTGCAAGCCAGTTGCACACCCCAGCGGGCCGGTCGCCAAAGATCGTTTGGGTGCGTGTTTCGACAGCACGCGCAGTCCCTGCGACCGCGCGATCAAAAGCAGCTTGTTTGACCGCTAAACAGGCGGGTGCTAGCTTTCCGGACGGCCTGGCGCGAGATACACGCCAGGCTTTACACATCCCATGGCACGCAAAATACCTCTGCTTCCGCTTCGTGAACTCATCGTCTTTCCGCACGAAGTCGTCCCGCTTTTCGTCGGCCGCGAAAAGTCGATCAACGCCCTCGAAGAGGCGATGAGCGCCGACCGCAGCATCCTGCTGTGCGCCCAGAAAAAAGCCAAAGTCAACGACCCGCGTCCCGAGGGCATCCACGCCTACGGCACGATCGGCAACATCATCCAGCTGCTGCGCCTGCCCGACGGCACCGTCAAGGTTCTGGTCGAGGGCAAGTCGCGGGCCAAGATCACCGAGTACCTCGATGAGGATCGGTTTTTCTCGGTCGAGGTCGACGTCCACGATGCCGAGCCCATCGACCCCAAAGAAGAGCCCGAGCTCGCCGCCTTGATGCGCTCGGTTCAGGCCACCTTTGAAAATTACGTCAAGCTCAACAAACGCGTGCCGCCCGAGTTGGCCGTTAGCGTGCAGAGCATCGACAACCCCTCGCGCATGGCCGACACCATCGCCGCCCACGTCAACTTCAAGTTGTCGGCCAAGCAAGAACTCCTCGAAACCGAATCGGTCCGTGCCCGCCTAGAAAAGCTCTACGAGCTTATGCAAAACGAGATCGAGATTCTCCAAGTCGAAAAGAAGATCCGCACGCGGGTCAAAAAGCAGATGGAGAAGAATCAAAAGGAGTACTACCTCAACGAGCAGATGCAGGCGATCCAAAAGGAGCTCGGGTCGCAGGACGAATTCAAAAACGAACTCGCCGAGCTCGAAGACAAGATCCGCCGCAAGAAGATGAGCCAAGAGGCCACCGACCGCCTCAAAAAGGAGCTGCGCAAGCTCAAGATGATGAGCCCGATGAGTGCCGAGGCCACCGTGGTCCGCAACTACATCGACACCGTGCTCGCGCTCCCGTGGGAAGACCGGACCTCCAACAAGTTGGAGATTCAGGCCGCCGAGAAAATCCTCGACGAGGACCACTACGGGCTGCGCAAGCCCAAGGAGCGGATCCTCGAATACTTGGCAGTACAATCACTGGTCAACAAGATCAAAGGCCCGATTCTCTGCCTCGTGGGCCCGCCCGGTGTCGGCAAGACCTCGCTCGCCAAAAGCGTCTCGCGGGCAACTGGCCGCAAGTTCATCCGCGTATCGCTCGGTGGTGTCCGTGACGAAGCCGAAATCCGCGGCCACCGACGCACCTACATCGGTGCGATGCCGGGCAAGATCATCCAGGGTCTGCGCAAGGCCGGCTCCTCCAACCCTGTGTTTTTGCTCGACGAAATCGACAAGATGTCGATGGACTTTCGCGGCGACCCCTCGGCCGCCATGCTCGAAGTGTTGGACCCCGAGCAAAACAACGCGTTTGTCGACCACTTCTTGGACCTCGAGTACGACCTCTCCGACGTCCTGTTTATGTGTACTGCCAACAGTCTCCACACCATTCCCCTGCCCCTGCAGGACCGGATGGAGATCATCGAGCTCAGCGGCTACACCGACGACGAGAAACTCAAGATCGCCCGCCAATACCTGTTGCCCAAGCAGCTCGAGCAAAACGGTCTAAAAAACGTCGAAGTCAACTTCACCGATCCGTCGATCAAAGAGCTCATCCACTACTACACCAAGGAATGCGGTGTCCGTGGCTTAGAGCGCCAAGTCTCGTCGATCTCGCGTAAGCTCGCCCGCGAGTACATCAAAGATGGCCGCAAAAAGAAGGCCTTCAAGGTCGATGTACGTACAACCCAAAAACTCCTCGGGCCCCGCAAATACCGCTACAACCGGGCAGACGCCGCCGATCAAGTCGGCATGACCAACGGCCTGGCGGTGACGATCTTTGGCGGCGACCTGCTGCCCGCCGAAGTCCAAGTGATCCCCGGCAAGGGCAAGGTCACCCTCACCGGCAAACTCGGTGAGGTCATGCAGGAGTCAGCCCAGGCGGCGGTCACCTACGTCCGCTCGCGCAGCCTCGCATTTGGTCTAGAGCCCGACTTCCACGAGCACATCGACTTCCACGTCCACTTCCCCGAGGGCGCCGTGCCCAAGGACGGCCCGAGTGCGGGCGTGACCATGGTCGTGTCGCTTGTATCTGCAATCCTGGGCGTGCCCGTGCGCAAAGATGTGGCCATGACCGGCGAGATCAACCTGCGCGGCAAGGTCCTGCCAATCGGCGGGCTCAAGGACAAAATCCTGGCGGCCTTCCGCGGCCAGATGAAGACCGTCATCATCCCCAAGGACAACGAAAAAGACCTGGTCGACCTGCCCAAAAACGTGCTCAAGGCCGTCAAGGTCAAGATCGCCAGCTCGCTCGACGAAGTCCTGCGGTGGGCCCTGGTCACCCCCGACGAAGACCACCCCAACCTCGCGCTCAAGAACTTCTTGGCCGAGGAGGGCGAGTCGGCACCGCTCAACTGGGTGGCCGCCAACGAGTACCTGCAAGAGCGCCGTCGCAAGGAGCGTGAGCGCCAGGGCAACGGCGAACGCAGCCACGGTCCGCACTAGTAAGCTCGTTGTATCACCAACAAAAAGCGTCCCACCTGGGGCGCTTTTTGTTTACCCGGCTGGGCTAAGCCCCGAGCAAAAAACTCGCGACAAAAATCGCACCACTACCGGGAGCGTCCTCGCACGAGAGCGAGCCCTTGGCCGTCTCACAGGCGACCCGGGCGACCGCGAGGCCAATCCCAACGCCGGCATACGTACTCGCCGGATGTCCCCGATAAAACGCCTGAAAGATGCGCCCTACCTGGGACGATGGAATCCCGACACCGTTGTCGCGGACCCGCAGTTGCAGCTTTCCAGCGACGATCTTCACCGAGATTTCGACGCGATGGTCCGGGGCATCCAGCCGCCGATACAACAGGGCATTGCGGACCAACTCACGCAGCACCGTACGAAACGCCGCGGCCACCACCGTCACCCTGGACACAGTTGTATCAACAACCACTTCGGCCTCGGCAAACGCTCCGCGGACCCCATCGACGACCTCCTCGATCACTGGCTGCAGCTCAATCGTGGCAAAGGTCCCGCCGTCACTACTTGAAAGCTCGGTGTACTCGATCAACGAGTCGAGCCGAGCAACCCCACGTTCGAGCGCCTGTGACATCGCGTCGACCACCTGGCCTAGGTCCTCCTCTGGGGTATCCCGCAGCTGATCGAGGTATAGCTGCAGGTGCCGCAACGGGCTTTTGAGATCGTGTGCAGATGCATAGGTCACCTCGCGCAGGACCTGGCGCGAAGCCTGAAGTTCAGCTGTCCGTTCGGCCACCTGTTGTTCTAGGCTGGCGTTGAGTTTACGCAACCGTCCCTCGGCCCGGCGTTGGAGCGTGACATTGACATACTGCCCGAGCACAAAGTTGCCGGGCAACGACGACAGCCACACGCGATAGGCCGCCTCCGGTACATGCTCATCGCCGTAGCGGATTTCCGGCACCTCGAGTGGCTGTCCCGAGCTGAGCACCTGGCGGTACCAGTCGATAAACGGGGTCCCGCGGATCGCCGGAAATGCAGCCAAAAACCGCTTGCCGACCAACGGGGCCAGGTCCATCTGCGACGCAGTCGAGGCCGCCTGGTTGTTGTAGCGAATCACCCACGTCTCGGCGTCGCTGGGGTCTGAAAGTTCGACAACCGAGTAGCCGACCTGCGACAGGTCAGCAATCGCTTGGAGCTGTTCGAGACCGAGATTCACCCGCTACGCCACAAGCTGTTGGAAAAATGATGTATACTCACGAAAAGAACTCGGCTTGATAAAATACCCGCGGCAACCCAGCGCGGTCGCCCGCTCGCGGTCAGCCCCGAGCTTCGAGGTCGTCAACATCACCACCGGCGGCATTTGTGCCAATGCCGGAAGCCCCCGTAAAAGCTCGATGACATCAAACCCGTCGCGACCTGGCATGCGGATGTCCATCAACACCAGTGCCGGCATCTCCCGGTTCCCGATGGCGACCTGATTGAGGTAGTCCAAAAACGCATCGCTCGAAGAAAACGTGACCAACGGATTTTCGATTCCGCTGAGTCGATGACAACGGATCGCAGCCTCGATATCGATCGGGTCGTCGTCGAGCATCAGGATCGGATGCTGACCTGAAAGCCGTACACCATCGATTTGTCCACGATCGACCATTCGCGAGATGGTACCTGGAGAAACGAGAGATTGTCGGCAGAAATCATCGGCGGCGAGTTTTTACCGGTAGCCGGGTTTTTGCCGGCACCCGAGGATCCACCCGTCCACATATGACGGGCGCGTCATCGCTCAACATTATTATGTAGTTGCAACTATTGTGGGCCCCGCAAACCCGGTGATTTCCGTCGACTTACGCGGGATTTCGGGATACCAATGGGCCATCGTCAGGCCAACTGTCACAGCTGCACATCCTACTCGTAGGCCCCCGTGCTGCCTCCTTCGTGGACCTACGTTCGATCGGCTCGTGTCCGACCAACGCGTCCACTGGATAGTCTTCGGCAGGTGTACCGACAACCCCTCCTAGGCAAAGGAACTGATTGAGATGAGCAACAAAGATCTGCGTTTTGATGGTCGCGTCGCTGTCGTCACGGGGGCCGGTAACGGGCTCGGACGGTCCCACGCCCACCTCCTCGCCAGTCGCGGGGCCAAGGTTGTGGTCAACGACTTAGGTGGCTCGGCCCACGGCAAGGGCAGTTCGCAAAAAGCTGCCGACCGGGTCGTCGCCGAAATCAAGGAGGCCGGGGGCGAGGCGGTCGCCAACTACGACTCGGTCACCGACGGCGAAAAGATCATCCAGTGTGCCCTCGACAGCTTTGGCAAGGTCGACATCGTCATCAACAACGCCGGAATTTTGCGCGACGTCAGCTTTCACAAGATGTCGCAGGACGACTGGGACCTCATTTATCAGGTCCATGTGCTGGGCAGCTTTAAGGTCTCCCACGCGGCTTGGCCACACATGCGAGAGCAACGCTACGGCCGCATTATCATGACCAGCTCGGCCGCTGGGCTCTACGGCAACTTTGGCCAGGCCAACTACAGCACCGCCAAACTCGGCCTCGCCGGCTTTGGCCTCACGCTCGCCCACGAGGGTCGCAAGCGTGGAATACATGTCAATACAATTGCCCCGGTCGCCGGCTCGCGCATGACCGAGACCATCCTGCCACCCGACCTGATCGCCGCACTCAAGCCGGAGTACGTCAGCCCGCTCGTCGCCTACCTGTGCCATGAGTCATGTGAAGAAACCGGCGGGATCTTCGAGGTCGGTGGCGGCATGGTGGCCAAACTCCGATGGCAACGTACTGAGGGCAAAATGTACCGGATCGGCCGCGACATGGCCCCGGAGGACATCCGCGAGGCCTGGCCCACGGTCGTCGACTTTGGCAAGGCCACCTACCCGACCGACGCGATGTCGGCGATCAAGCCTGTCCTCGACAACATTGCTGAGGGGCCAAGTAAGGGTGGCAACAAATTTATCGATTGCGACGAGGCGCTCGGCTACGAGTTCCCCGAAAGCAAAAGTAGCTATGAGCAAAAAGACCTCGCGCTCTACGCCCTCGGGGTTGGGGCGGCCCGCGACCCGCTCAACAGCAAAGACCTCCAGCTGGTCTACGAAATGCACGGAGAGGGCTTTCGCAGCCTGCCGACCTTTGGCGTGATTCCCCCGCTCAACGCCATCATCGACATGGCCAGCAAGGGCAAGCTCGCTCCCGGCCTCAACTTTGGCGTCGAGCGCCTACTCCACGGCGAGCAACGCCTCGAAGTGGTGCGCCCACTGCCCACTAGTTGTACACTCACCCACTCGATCAAGGTCCGCGACATTTGGGACAAGGGCAAGCACGCGGTCGTGGTGATGGAGTGCATCAGCCGCGATAAACACGGCGACGAAGTTGTGCGCAACGACGTCTCCCTGCTGATCAAGGGCGCCGGTGGCTGGGGGGGCGAGCGCGGCCCGAGTGACGAGCGCAACGTCCCGCCCAAGCGCGAGGCCGATGCCACCACCACCGAGCAACTTTCGGCCAATCAGGCCCTGCTCTACCGCCTCAGTGGCGATGTCAACCCGCTCCACGCCGACCCCAACTTCGCCCGCGCGTTTGGCTTTGAGCGACCGATTCTCCACGGTTTATGTACCTTTGGACATGTCGCCCGCCACGTCATCAACGCGTTTTGCGACGGCGACCCGCGCTACTTCAAGAGTATCGATGTCCGGTTTTCCGGCAGTGTGTTCCCCGGCGAAACCCTCCACACCGAGATGTGGAAGGAGTCGGACACCCGCATCATTCTTCAATGTACAGTCAAGGAACGTGACAAGCTCGTCATCTCCCACGCGGCTGTCGAGCTCTTCACGGAGATTCCCAAGGCCCCCGACCGCAGCAAAAAACCCACTGCCAAAGCTGACAAGCCGGCCTCGGCCGAGCCGATCAGCGCCGATGTGTTTACCGCGATAGGTCAGCACATCGCGCAAAACAGCGGGCTTGTGCAAAAAGTCGGCAAGGTGTTCGGCTTTCAACTTTCAAGCCCCGACAGCGCGTGGACCGTCGACCTCAAAAACGGCGCAGGTGGTGTCCGCGAAGGGATCGACCAGGCCGACTGTACGCTGGAGATGACCGATGCTGACTTTATGGCCATGTGTGCCGGCAAGCTCAACGCGCAAAAACTGTACTTCGACGGCCGGCTCAAAATCGGTGGCGATGTCATGGCCTCGCAAAAGCTCACCTTCCTCGCCAAGCTCGATCCAAAGCTCGTCCAACAAGCTGCACATGCAAGGGTTGGTGCCGGCGGTGAGACTGCCCCACAAAAGTCGGCCGAGGCCGGGCCCGCCGAGGTGTTTATCGGCATTGGTGACCACGTCGCCCGCCACCCCGAGATCGCACAAAATATCGGTAAGGTCTACCTGTGGAAGTTGACCGATCCCGACTCGCTGTGGACCCTCGACCTCAAAACCCCACCTGGCAGCGTGGCTGCCGGCGAGGCGACCAAGCCCAACTGCACCCTCGAACTCAGCCAAGCTGACTTTTTGGCCATGAGCCGGGGCGAGCTCAACCCCCAGCAGATGTACTTTGACGGCAAGCTCAAAATCAGCGGCGATGTCATGGCTTCGCAAAAGCTGACCTTCCTCAAGGATATCGACCCTGAAAAAGCCAAGGCTGCGGTCGCGGCTGCCAAGCAAAAAGGTGATGTCCTCAAGGCCAAAAAACCGACGGCTACGAAAAAAGACGAGGGCCCGAGCGCGGCTGAAGTCGTCGCCTCGCTGGCCAAGGTCCTCAAGGCCCACCCCGAGCTCGCGGGTGAGGTCGGTGCGCTGGTCGAGCTGCGCGACACCACCAGTGGGACCGCGTGGACCCTCGATTTACGTGCCGAGGCCCCGGGAGAGCGCGTCAGCGAGGGAGCGGCCGAGGGGCCCGACTCGGTGTTCTCGATCGCCGCTGCCGACCTCGCCGCGCTCGTCCGCGGGGATGTCCACGCAAGCGTTCTGTTTCAACGCGGCAAGCTACGGGTCGATGGCGATGTCGGGGTGGCCAAGCGCCTCGGTCATTTGAAACAATCACTGCGGGCCAACATGTCGGCGGCCAACTAAAACTGTAAGAACTTTCAGACAGGACCAAAGGAGCACATCATGGGCAAGGTCAACATCATCGGCGTCGGCATGGTCAAGTTTGCCAAGCCGGGCAAAAGCGAAGACTACAATGTGATGGCACGCAAGGCCGCCGCGGCAGCACTTGCAGATGCAGGTATCGCCTACAACGAAGTCCAACAGGCCTACGCCGGCTACGTCTACGGCGACAGCACCTGCGGCCAGCGGGTGGTCTACGAACTCGGGCTCACCGGGATCCCGGTGTTCAACGTCAACAACAACTGCTCGACCGGCTCGACCGCGTTGTTTTTGGCCCGTCAAGCCATCGAGGGCGGGAGCGTCGACTGTGCGCTCGTGGTCGGGTTTGAAAAAATGGAAAAGGGTGCGCTCGGGGCCAAGTGGGACGACCGTGCCAACCCCCTCGAAGCCCACGCCAACCTCATGAACGAGGTCCAGGGGTTTGCCCAGGCACCGCCGGCCGCACAGATGTTCGGAGGGGCAGGTCGGGAGTATCGCTGGCAACACGGCACGCGCCGCGAGACCTTTGCCAAGATCTCCGAAAAGGCCCGTAAACACGCCAACAACAACCCCCTGGCCCTGTTTCGCGATGTTTTGAGTGTCGAGGAAATCCTCGCCTCGCCGGAGATCTTTGACCCACTGACCCGCTACCAATGCTGCCCGCCGACCTGCGGCGCCGCAGCTGCGGTGTTGTGCTCGGACGCGTTTGCCAAAAAACATGGGCGCGAGGGTGCGGTCAAAATCATCGCCCAAGCCATGACCACCGACTACGCCTCGTCGTTCGACGAAAAGAGCATGATCAAAATGGTCGGCTTTGACATGGCCAAACAGGCAGCCAAGCAGGTCTACGAAGCCTCGGGTATCGGCCCAAACGATGTCGATGTCATCGAGCTCCACGACTGCTTTACCGCCAACGAACTGCTCACCTATGAGGCCCTGGGCCTGTGCCCCGAGGGCGAGGCCGAGAAGTTTATTTGGGACGGCGACAACACCTACGGCGGCAAGTTTGTCACCAACCCCTCGGGCGGCCTGCTGAGCAAGGGACACCCGCTGGGGGCAACCGGCTTGGCGCAATGTGCCGAGCTTGTCTGGCAGCTACGCGGCCAGGCCGACAAGCGCCAAGTCAAGGATGCCAAGGTCGGGTTGCAACACAACCTCGGCCTCGGTGGCGCCTGTGTGGTGACGATGTACCAGGCCTAGCGCTCGCATTCGTAAAAAAAGCCGCGTACGGGAGTACGCGGCTTTTGTACATGCATAAAAACCTAGCCACACAACGGGTCGGTGAAACTCGCCTCGTTGTTCGCCTCGTTACACTCGGTCTGAATGCCCATGTCGTTGCCGTCGTCGTCGACCCGCACCACCAGGCCATCGGCGCCAATCTGGTCGTAGGTCAGCATAAACACCAGGCCGTCGGTGCTGGTGCCCGCGGGAATCGGGTCGGCGATCACCTGGGTTTCAAGCAGCTCGTAGACATCGCCGTCCTTGCGGTAAAGCGAGACAGGTACCCCCGGCTGCGAGTCGATTCCTCCCTGGTTGAACGCCTGGACAATCGCACTCGCGGCATTCTCGGGGCCACAACCCGATGTACACACATCGACAAACATCACCCCCAAGTCGACTGCGGCATCGTCGACCGTCGGGCGGGCACGATAGACATTGTAGACCTGCCACCACGGCACGGGCTGGGCGGGGATCGAGCCATCTGGCTCAACATTGGTCACGGCAAAGTCGTGCACCGGCCAGGTCCGTCCGCTTTTTTGCCAACCGTCGCCACCGTGGCCAAGCACCGTCACGGTGCCCCAATCGCCCTGCCAACCGGTGCTGACAAACACGATTTCGGCGGAGCCATCGTTGTCGACATCGGCGACCGTCGGATACTCAAACACCGTACCCGAACTGTGGCCATCCTGGACAAATCGGGTCATCCCCGTCGCCCCGTCAAAGATGAAAAAGCGGTCCTGGTCGGCAAACAAAATCTCGTAGACACCATCGCCGTTGACATCGTAGCCAGAGCAGCCGGCGAGCCCCGAAGCGTCGTTGATCATCGCCGTCGACCACAGCTCCGAACCGTCGAGTTCGACCACGCTCATCACGCTGTTGGAAGCCATCGCAATCTCGGTCTCGCCGTCGCCATCAAAGTCACCGGCACAGGGCGGCCCCGGACGCTGCGCCCCGGGGGTGGCGACATCGACCAGAACAGTTCCGTCGTGGTCGTGGATAGCGATCCGGCCGCCACCGACAAACACCATCTCGGCCTCGTCGTCGTCGTCGGCATTGAGGACAAGCCCCCAATGGCCATAGTTACCCGACACGGTTGTCGTCCACAACTCGTTCCCAGTATGGTCGTATACCGCCATACCCAAGGCAATCTCCTGTGTCCCGTCGAGGTCAAAGTCGGCCACTGCCGGCATGGTGTAGGGGATGCCGGGTGGGTTGACCATTGAAAACAGTGTCGATCCGTCGAGCCCATTGAGGACATGCTCCCCGTGGATGACCTCGGCCGTACCATCGCCATCGAGGTCGGCAACTGTCGGCAATGGGTAGATGAAGCCCGACACCGCTTGCGAGGTCCAAATCGTCGCCCCGCTACTGCCTTCAACGAGGACGGCGCGCTGTGTATTGTCGACCGCAACGATTTCGTTGACGCCGTTGCCACTGACGTCGGCAACGACAATCCCGGTCCCCACACGAAATCCGGTGGCCGACCAGTGCTCGACCCCTGTGGCGCCATCCAAGGCCACGAGGTGCCCCGAGTTGAGGATCGTGACAATGTCCGGTGTGTCGAGTTCATCGACTTCGCCGTCGTCGTTGTCATCGGTCAGGTTGCCGATCACCGGTGTTGCGTAGCTGTCGCGTGCATTCGGGTTGCCTTCGAGGTGCTGCCACTGCCATTCGATCGCCACGTTCCACGGGTCGATCACCTCGACATCCGGGGCGTTGCAGGTCGGGTCGACCTCGACCTCGCCGGGCTGTGCCGGCTCGGCGTCGCAACTATTGTCAATACAATCGGCGAGGCCATCGTTGTCGGAGTCGGGAAAGTCCTCATCGATCTCGCCGTCGGTGTCATTGTCCTCACCGTCGCAGACCTCCTCAACGTCGACCACACATTCGCCGTCGATACACTGCTCATTGTCCTCACACGAGTTTTCGCAGTCGCCACAATGGTCTGGGTCGTTCTCGTCAAAGCAAAAGTCGCCACACTGCAACTCCCCTGGGCCGCAGACGCTGGTGTCGAACGTCTCCTGGCTGGTGGGGTCTTCGGTCGGCTCGACCGTCGTAACATCGGAGTCACTCGCACTTTCTGAGCCGGCCGTCGGACCAGCCGAGTCGGAGTCGCTCATCCCCTGCGTCATGGTTGCTGTCGGAGCCGGCCCGGTGTCGGTTGTGGTCGACTCCATACCCGAGCTTGCGGAATCGGTCACCACCTCGCCACCGTCACCACAGGCCGTCAATGAACATGCGGCTGCGAACACGCACAGCCAGGTTGGGAAACCTACAATTTTCTGTCCCATGGGACATATTATCAGTTCGTCGTTCGATCAACAACGCTCAAGTGCGACCATTCCGGGCAGCCGACTTGCGCGCCAGGATGTGCCCAACAGATGGGGTTGCTCAAATTCCTAATTCTAAACTTATGTCCTAAGAGACTTATTATTTTGAAGCCAATGGGGGAGGTCCGGTATTTATTCGCCGCGTTGTCGGCAACAAGGATATTCGTAAGACAATTGGAAAACACCCAGGAATACCACCACAAAAAGCCCGTTTGCAAGCTCAGACGATGCTTCTCCCAGCGCTCCCAACATTGCGTAACTACTTCGGCCTATCGTTCCAAAAGCCTGGTCTTCGACTCGAGTGTACCAGCGCGAGTACGGTGATACTGTCATCGATTTCTGCCAAGAGGATCGAGTAGTGGGAAAACGTTTGAAACGATAGCGCCGGATGACGGCACCGCCTGGCGTAACGCCGACCTGTGCACCTGTTCCCAGCAGCTGCACTTACCAACCGCGCCCGATACTCGGCGATGAACTCGTGGCCGAGGCCCACGCGCTGGCGTTCGTACCAAGTCGCGGCAGCCTCGAGATCAGCAGCGGCCTCGTCGAGGATTCGGTAGTGAATCAGGTGAAGCTCGGCTTCGCTGTAGAAGTTGCTCCTTGTCGAGCCTAGCCCACTGCCGGGTCCCTCGCGGAAGTCTCGAGACCACCGGCCGTGCGTGCAGCACTACATATGCTGCGTATGTGCCGGTGGATTCACCCAGTCATCATCGCGTCCGTTGTAGTACTTCACCGGGGCGTTGCTCAGCTCAGTCACATCAACATCATCGAGCACCGCCACACTCACCGAGTAAAACTCGCCACCGATCTCGGGAATATTTCCGTGGACAAACGGATGCACACCGCAATTCCGACAAAACAAATGGTGGCATTTTTTGCCGCCAAACTGATAGTCACTCAGGGCCTCCTGGCCGGCGAGTAGGCGAAAGGCATCGGGCTTGACCAGCACTTCCCACGCGCGGTGTTTGGCACAAATCGAACAGTTGCATTTCCCGGTGCCGGCACTGAGGTCGATGTCCGCTTCAAACCGAACTTGCTTGCAGTGACAGGTTCCTGTGTAGGTCTTCTTCATGATTTTCTCCGGGCCGTCACGCCCACTTCTTGGCGTGTTTGGGCACGGGCGAGATTACGCATCATCGCGGACAGTTTCGGTCCTCGATTTATGCCATACTGCAACTCGCCATGCTCGATACATCCGCCCGCTTGCTCCGCCTGCTGTCCGTACTTCAGGGTCGTCGGTTTTGGCGAGGACCCGAGCTTGCGGCCCGGGTCGAGGTCACCCCTCGCACGCTTCGCCGCGACATCGACCGGTTGCGACAGCTCGGCTACCACATCGAATCGACCGGGGGCCCAGGCGGGGGCTATCAACTCGGCAAGGGCACCGAAATGCCGCCACTTTTGTTGACCGGGGACGAGGGCGTTGCGGTTGCCCTCGCCCTGCGTGTGGCCGCCGATAGTTTTCACAAACTCGGCGACACGCTGGTCAATGTGTTGGTCAAACTCGAGCAACTATTGCCCAAAAACCTCCGACGTCGAGTCAGTGCATTAGAAGCAGCAACATTTTCGATGTCCGGGCGTCGCAGCGACCTCGACCCCAACATCTTGACCACAGTTGCGGCCGCGTGCCGCGACTGTGAAACCCTGCGATTTGGCTACCGCGACCAGGAGGGCCGCAGGTCCAAACGCCACGTCGAGCCCCTGCGAGTGGTCCACGCAGCAACTCGGCAATGGTACCTCGTTGCCTTTGACCTCGATCGCGACGCCCTGCGGACCTTTCGAATCGACCGGATCACAAGCGATCCGAAACCCGGTAATCGATTTTTGCCGAGGGCCCGCGCCGACGAGGTCGAAGCATTTGTTGCCCGCAGTATTTCGCACAAGCCCTACGGTATTCAGGCGACCTTTCGCCTGGCCGTGTCTGCCCCCGAAATCAAACAAAAGCTCCCGAGCTGGGCCGGCGAAATCGAAGCCGTCGACGACCACACATGTTTGCTGCACACGGGCGCGTCTTCGGTCGAATACCTACTATGCAATCTGGTGATGACCGGCTGCGATTTTGAACTGGTCGAGCCCGCCGCATTGGCCCCGGCCCTGCGTCGGTTTGGCGAGCGATTACTCCAGGCAACCGCCCACCACTGAGTGTATGTCGACTTAGTTTGGTGTATGATCAAACGAAAACGACTGGACGATTCGATCTCCACCGAGTTCGGTCGCTGCATGCAATGAAGTGGCCTCGCCACCTCCGTCATCGTATTCGAGCCCACGACTTTGACTACAGGCCTCCTGTGGCTCGCCGGCATCGTACTCGAGCCCACGCGAGGAGCAGGCGGCAGCCTGGGGCGAGACCTTCTCTCCCTTCAACACAGCCTCGAGGTCGGCCAGCGGACCCTGGGACGCGACAATGTGCACCGTTTCGGTGCCAATGTCCTCGGCATTGAGTTTGAACGAACCCGGCGGTGGCGGAATTTGTAAGCTCGTCCCACCTGGCAGTGGATTGCTGACCTTGCTCCACTCGGCGGGAAACAGCACCACAACTTCACCCGAGGGAGACTCCTGATACAGGTAGACATAGGCCGGCTTGGACGTCTGCAACGAAAACGCAACTTTGGTGCCTGTGGGCAACCTCGCCCCCTGGTTGATCACGGCCGCCGCGGTCTCGCCTGGTCGCTGGGCCGTTACCGAGAACTTGAGGTCAAATGTGGTCTGTTCGGGCTCTGGCACCAGAGCCTGATACATGGTCGTCAGTACAGCTTGATAGGCCGCCGAATCGGGCGCGTTTTCTAGCTTGATAAGTAGGGCGTCGAGTTGCTCCATCTTCTCCCGCATGGCCCGACTTTCAACCCGGTATTCCTCCTTCGAGTAAATCCCGGCGTTGTACTCCCGGCACATCCCACGCCACCGCGTCAGATAGCGCTCCACGACCTCGTCGATCTGCCGTACGGCGTCGATTTTGGTCTTGCCCTCGGCCGCGAATTTTCCCCCACTCACGCGCCCCTCGACAACCCGGCCCTGGTACTCGATCTCGGTATCGCAGTTGATTTGCCCCGGTTCGAGGCCAGGTTTACAGGCACCGACAAAACCGAGGGCGAGGATCCACAAAAGGCTCAAACGCGGCATCGCAAAACGATCGTCTACCCGGGCCCTGCCGTCAAGGTGGGCACATCGCGCACGCGCAGTCCTGCTCCTTTGAGACATGTCTTTACAAGCAGACACGAGATGAGGTCTCGACTATAGTCGACGGCCATGCTCGCCTACCGTCGTGCCTGTCTCCTAGCTGTACTTGCGACTTCGTTTGTTGGTGGGACCACAGCTTCAACGGCTGTGGCAGCGGCGCTGGACGACCAGGAAGGGCGGCGCCTCACCAACGAGTTTAACCGCGGCCTCGACATGGTGCGAAACGGCAACCTAGACGGCCTCAAAATTGCGAAAAAAGCCTACGCCGGGCTCGAGGCAACACTCGGGGCCGACCACCCCACAACCAAACAGGCCAGCGCGACCCTGTTGCTCACGCGCTTTCAAGTTCGCGGTGTCCGGCAAAAACTCGCCCTGCAAAACACCAAGCCCACCGGGCCCAAAATGACGAGCTCGTGGGCCCTGGGCCTCGCCCGAGAGCTGCGCCGCGAAGGTGAGCAGGCCCTGGCCGCCGGCGACACCACGGGCATCAAAAAACTTGAACAAGCATATATCTATGTGTTTTTTGCCATCCGCGACCCGCTCAACCAAGTGGTCGCCGAATACAGTGGCACGCTCAGCTCCGCCTATAAAAAGCTCGGCCAGCCAGACAAGGCTGAGGGCATCGAAGATGGCGACATCCCCCCCGGGCAGGTCCCCGACATTTTGCTGTCGATGGAGATCAAAACCTTGTATGAGCAAGCAGATGCGGCCGAGCGGCGCCAGGACTGGCAGGCCGCGGCCACGGCCCAGGCCAAGCTCGTGGCCCTGTTGGAGCGTGAGCTCGGCCCGGACTCCGAGGAGATGTTGCAGTGGTGGAGTTCGCTGGCCAGTTACCTCGCGGCCGCCGGGCGCCTCGACGAGGCCGAGTCGGTGCTCGCCCGCTCCGAGAAGATGGTCATGCAACGATATGGCCCAACCAGCCAAAAAACCCGGGATTTTTATACGCTGGTGGCCAACCACTTTATGGCGCGTGGCGACGTCAAACGGGCCAATCTCTACCGGCAAAAAAACTGGGAGCTCGCGCGCAAGGCCCCCAAAACCGACCCAAACGTCATTGGCGACCTCATCAACCTCGCCGACACCATGGTCTCGCGGCGCAAATTCGACGAGGCCACCAAGGTCATCGCCGATATCGAAGCGCGCCTGAAAATTCTCAAAAACACGTCGCCGGCAGTCCGGCTGCGGTTGGTGAATATCAAAGTTGGTTTGCTGGGCGAGCTCGGCAAAACCGACGAAGCGCGGCAACTGCTGGCCGAATCCGAAAAACTTGCCGACAGCATCGACGACCGCTCCTCGAAATTTTTGTACCACCGAACCGCGGCTGAGTTTAGTCAGCGCGCCGGCGAGTTCCCGACCGCGGCCCGCCACTACAAACGCGCCGGCGAGGTCGGCAGCATCGCCACCGTGGTGACCTCGGGCATGTTTGAGCAGGCAGCCATGATGTACTGGGCAGCCGGGCGGGTCGATGATGCCGTGGCCATGGCCGACAAGGCCGGCACGATCATGGATGAGCATTTGCCCACACTTTTGCTCAGTGGCACCGACGCAGAAAAGCGCCAACAATTACTGTTTGCCAACAGCCAAAAGCACTCGCTGCTGTCGCTGAGTGTCGAGGGCTTTCCCCAAAACTCGGCCGCCGCCGAAATCGCCTTGCGCACCATCACCCGGCGAAAGGCGATTGTCCTCGACGCGATTACCCGCACTGGAGAAGTTGCACGTACACTCGATACTAGCGAAGCCCGCACCCAGTTGCAGCAGCAGCGGGATTTGCGAGAACGGCTCGCGGCGGTGGTCTACCACCCCTCACCCGGTGATTTCTACGACGACGAGGAACTCAAAAAGTTGTTGGCCCAGGCCGACCAAACCGAGCGTGCGCTGGCCAAGACAGCGCAGTCGGCCACGGTGTCCAAACCGTCAACCCTCGACGATATCCGTGGACAGTTGCCCGCCGACGGGGCGCTTGTCGAGTTTGTCACCTACCGTCAATACGACCCCAAGCTCTCGGGCAAGGACCAACAGGACATCCAAAAGTACGCAGCCTTGGTGCTGCCAAAGTCTGGGCCTGTCGTTGCCATCCCACTCGCGGGCGTTGCCGAGATCGACGGGCGGGTCGCGACCCTGCGCAAAGCATTGTCAACACCCAAGGGGAAATACAAACAACCGGCCCGTGGCCTGTATGATGCGACCATTGGCAAGCTCGCGCCGCACCTCAAAGGTGTTAAGCACCTGGTGATCGCCCCGAGCGGCCAACTCAACCTCGTACCATTTGCCGCCCTGCTCGACGCCGACAATAAGTTTTTGCTCGATACCTACACCCTGACCTATGTCTCGAGTGGTCGGGAATTGGTCCCCTCCGACAGTGGTCAATCGCCAAACTCTCCGGCGGTCTTGGTCGGTACCCCGGCGTTTAACGATGCTGGCGACGGGGCGACGGCCGAGGGTAAACGCCTCAAGTTTTCCAAACTGCCGGGTACCGCCGAAGAAGTCGCGGCCCTCGGCAAACTGGTGCCCAAGGCCGAGGTGTGGACCGAGACCGATGCCAGCGAACGTAAGCTCAAGCAGGTCGACCGCCCGGTTTTGCTGCACATTGCTACCCACGGGTTTTTCCTCGACGACAAATCCGAGGCCCTCAACGGCTCGCGCGCCCTGGTATACGATGCAGGTACATCAAACCCAGAAGCGAAGACCCCAGCCTCGCCGACCTGGTCGGTGCCCGAAAATCCGCTGCTGCGCTCAGGGCTTGCGCTTTCGGGCGCCAACAAGCGCATCGGTGGCGACGACGGAATTTTGACGGCACTCGAAGTCGCCTCGATGGACCTGCGTGGCACCGAGCTGGTGGTGCTATCGGCCTGTGAAACCGGGGTCGGCGATGTCGAGTCGGGTGAGGGTGTCTACGGATTGCGCCGCGCCATGACGATTGCCGGCACCCGCTCGCAGGTGATGAGCCTGTGGAAAGTTGATGATGCAGCGACCCGCGACCTCATGGTTGGATTTTATGAAAAGCTGGCAAAAGGGACAGGTCGCGGCCAGGCCCTGCGCGAGGCCCAACGCGAACTTCGCAAACAGGATAGGCGGCAACACCCCTACTACTGGGCGGCGTTTATTCCCTCGGGTGCATGGGGGCCGATGGCACTCGAGCCCAAACAGGCCGTCGCTAGCTCTTCGAGTTCGTCGAGTAAACGCGGCAGTGGCAGCGTCCGCGACTACTGGCGAAACCCACCGAGTCAGCCAATCGCCTATTTTGGCGGCCACTACAGTGCACCGTTTTCGGTCGACCCGTTCAACGGCCGCACCGTCGACCAACGCAACGCCTTTGGTGTCGAAGCCCTCATCAGCGTCGCCCCCCGCTGGCTCGTTGGGTTTTTATACCGGCGGTCGATGTGGGACGTCGCGGCTGGTGCCGGGCAAAATGCATTCGAATCAAAGCTCGGGAGTTTCGAGTTAACGGTCGGGGTCGATGCCCTCGGCCTCCCCCGGGGATGGCGGGTCCGACCATCACTCAACGCCTGGGTCGGCGGCGGTCTAGCCTGGACCAAGCAAACCGAAGCTGTCGACAATGGCGATTCGGACCGGGCCATCGGCCTCGCGGGGACAATCGGTGCCGACGCACAATTGCACATTCGTTTTACCGACCGGTTTGATATGAAGCTGGGCGGAGGTGTGACGAAAAGTGGCTACGCGCTGAGCGATGACACCATCGCCGGGGCAGCCAAATTCCCTGGGAAACTACGTTGGATGGCCGGAGGCGCCTTCGGGTTTGTGTTTTAATCCACCCGTCAAATCCTCAGCCCAGTCGGCGCGTTGGCAGGATACACTTTGCCATGCGCCCTATCCGAACATCGCTTGTGTTGGTGGCTTGTGCCTGCGGCCCTGCCCCTGCCACCACAAGTGATGGGAGCGATCCTACAACTTCGGCGTCAGGCTCGGAGTCGGAGGCGACCCTCACCGAGCCTACACTCGCCCCCACGGCTGATCCTACGTCGAGCCCCACGGCCGGGTCCGACTCCGATAGCGACCCACCAAAGTTCTGCACAGACAATAGCGACTGCCCGGAACTCACACAGATCTGTATCGATGGCGTGTGCCAAGAAGACCCCGAAATATGTGGTCATGCACCGGTCATTTTTGTGCCCTATACGCCTCCGAGATTGATGATGGTCCTCGACAAGTCGACCTCGATGTTTGCACCTGAGAATTATTGGGACGACGACGGGGACGATGCCGACGACGATGGATTTGTCGACCAAGACCCCATGCAGATGGCCACACCCAAGGTCGCGCGTTGGCACACCGTCCGCGAGCTTGTGACCGCTGTCGACAATAGCCAAGAACTTCTGCTGGGAGCGACGGTGTTCCCGAGCCTCGACGCCGAACCGAGTGATGGCCCAGAAGGTTGTATCACCAACCTTGCTCCGGAATTTCCGGCTGCCCCCGAAAACGCCGAACACATTCTCGCGGGCCTCCCGGCGGCCGATGCCACGGGTTTCGGCGGTGGTTCGCCCGCAACCCAAGCGCTTCAAACTGCCTACACGTACCTGCTCCAGCAAAGCGGCCCAAACTACCCGATTGTCGTGTTGGTCACCGACGGTGTGCCCAACTGCGAAAGCGATGCACCCCCGGACCAGGTCGCTATGTATGACCCGACCATGATTTCAACCATCGCCCAGCCCTGGGAGTCCCACCAGCTGCCGACCTATGTGGTGGGCATCGACATCTCGCACGAGCACGACGAGCACGGCGTGGTTGCCCACGATGTGCTCAACGAGGCCGCGCTCGCCGGGGGCGTACCAAGCCAAAACCCCTCCCAAAGGTACTTGCGCCCACACGAGTTTATCGATGCTATCGAGCCGATTGCAGAGCCATCGTTCACATGTGTGATTGAGCTCCAAGACCTACAGGATTACGACAGCTTGCAAATTGTGGTGGCCGGACAGTGGTGGTTTGACGAGCTCGACCCCCAAGCCGACTGCCAGCAAGAGTCCGGGTTCATCGTCGATCCACAATCCGACCCGTTCACACTCACTTTGTGTGGCGAGGCATGCACGCTGACCGACGAACACGAAGCACTCGATATTATCTTCCGCTGCGAACAACCCTGACAGCTTTGAATCGACAGTTTGGAGTACAACTATGAACAAGCAAATACTAACACTTCTTGCCGTCACCTGTGCCTGTGGCCCCACGCCAGCAACCACCGATACGGCGACCGACACGGCCACCGACGCGACGTCCCTCCAAACCGACTCTGATACATCAGGTGAACCGACAACTGCAACCGATACCAACGCAACCACCGAGCCGGCCACAGCGGGTCCGACGACTTCTGAAGACTTCGACGACTGTGGGTCGAGCAGCGATTGCGAACTCTACCAGGAGTGTATCGATGGCCAATGTGTCGACCGCCCGGACATTTGCGATTCTGGCGTCGTGTCCCAGGTGCCCTATTATCCGCCGCACGTCATGTATGTCATCGACAAGTCGACCTCGATGTTTGCCCCGGAACACCATTGGGATCATGACGGTGACGATCTCGACGACGATGGCTTTGTCGATGACGACCCGATGGTGATGGCGACTCCCAAGGTCTCGCATTGGTATTCTGTACACGAGGTCATTGCCCTGATCGATAGCTCCGGGAAAACTTCGGCTGGTGCCGTATTGTTCCCCGCTACCGAAGCGCCGGTCGAGCCCGGGCCCGATGGTTGTATCCTCAATGAGTCACCCGAGGTGTCGATTGCTGCGGACAACATCGATACGATTTTTGCAGCCATCCCGCCGCAAAATGCCAGTGACCTCGGAGGCGGCTCCCCGGCGACCCAGGCACTGGAGCTCGCTTACCAACACTTCGACCCACCTGCAGCCTGGGTGCCAAAGGTCGCAATCTTGCTGACCGACGGCGTGCCCGACTGCTCGCAAGTACTCCCCCCGGATCAGTACGACCAATACGATGACAATATGCTGCCGAGTATCGAGCAGGCCCTCGACGATGATATCTATACGGCCGTCATCGGTATCGACATTTCGTCCGAGCCCGATGCCCAGGGTGTCGTTGCCCGCGATGTCCTCAATGAGGCAGCCATCGCCGGTGGTTTTTATACGAACAATGGAGACGAAGTGTTTATCAACGCCCGCGATGACTCGACAATTGGCGGCCTCTTCTACGCCCCCGACAACTACCTTGACTGCACTCTAGAACTCCCCGACTTTCCGACCGATAGTACCGTCGAGGTTTATGTTGGAGGACAAATGTACCCGCAGCTCGACGACCAGGCCGACTGCAAGACCAGCGATGGCTTCAAAGTCTTCGAGGGAAGCGATCCGTTTCGCGTCGACCTTTGCGGTGAGGCGTGCTTGCAATTTCAGGAGCTCAACACGGCCGAGTTTTTGCTCGTGTGTCCGGATGCCTAGCAGCCCGTGGCTTCTCTCGCGTGTCGACTCGCGCCGAAGAGTTTGCATCGCACAACAACCTTCATCGTGTGCACGCGCGCCGACTGTCGGATGAATATCCAGGCGCGACGGGTCGTCGCCGGGCTATGCTAGTAGTTCACTATCTTCGAGGCCTATTACCCGCACTTTCGCTCTTTGTGGGCATTGGCTGTCAATCCATGGAGGGCACCGAAACCGACACCATGCCCGCTTCGTCGACATCGACCGCGCAGACCAGCACGGACGAGACGTCGGCACCAACGACCGCGGGGCCTACAAGCACTGGGGACACCACGGACGCAACGACAGACCCCGACCCGACCACCACGACAACCACATCGCCGACGACCACATCGTCGACAACCACGTCGCCGACAACCACAGAGTCGACAACGAGCACGGGGCCGACAACGAGCACGGAGTCGACAACCTCCGACAGCGAAACAGATGATACGAGCGAACCGGTCGATCCTTGCCTGGTGCCCGAACTCGCGTTTTTGGGGCTTTCTGAGGATGGAAACGAGTTGTTTGACCTCCCCGGGTTTCCCCCCAGCGGCGAGCTCGAGTCGCGATGGTCCTTTGCCGCGCCGCAGTTCGGCATCGAAGTGACCAAGGCAGGTGCACTGTTCTCAATCGAGAAAACCATGGCGGCGTGGGTCATCCGCGAGCATTGCTATGAGGATGGAAGTGTGCTGTCAGAGACGACACTCGATATTCCACTCGATCGCGAGGTTGTGTCGTTCACTTCGCGGCCTAGTGGTGAGTTGGTCGTGACGGCCGAGACCGGGGAGGTCGAAGGCGAGTTTGATTTTTATCGTGTGCTCGAGGGCGGGGAGACAGTTGCCGACCTCGCCGGGACACTTCGGTGTCAAATCGACGACGAGTTTCACTTCTTTCCAGTCATCGAGTGGGTCGCATCGAACGGGATGCAATTTGCGATGGCCAACGAGCTCGACCAACTTGTCAATAACCCCGCCGACCTGATTCACTGTATCAACTACGCCGGCAACTACCAGATGTCTGAAAATGGCGTCGAGTGGTACACGTGGATGGATTTTGACCCGAGTTCCTACGACGACTTTTTTGAGGTGACCGAGGACCTTTATGGTCTTTCCCCATACGGGAATCTCTACGTGCGTGGCATCTACGCCGCCGCGACGCCCGAACTCGTCAGCGAGTTCCCACAAAACCTAAGGGCGTTTGCCATCGGCCCAGCTTCGTAGACGTAGCCTTTGCTGGGCCAACACCAGGGGACGATGCCATCCACTCCCGCCTAAACACAATGTCGCGGCGATTACTCGCCCACCACGTGTCCCACACAGGATTTGCGGTGAGCTTGTCGCCGAGGGTGACTGCGCTTTGGGCCGATCCACGGCCAAGGCAGCCGTCCCCTACCCGCCAAACACAGACCGGACCGGAAACGTCACCTCGCGCCGCTCATTGAGCCCGGGCACCTGGTCGCGTAGGTCGATCCACGGCAGCAGCACCGACTCTTGGAACACGTTGGAGTTCGCCACGTAAATCGACGTCGCGTCGGAGCCCACCAGCAGCCGGTCAAAGCGATCGTTGCTACCGCTGGCGTCCAACTTGTCGGCGATTTTGATGTCGTCGTCGGTCAGCTCGATGGTCCGGCAAAACCGAACTTCGGTCCGGGGTTTGCCGGTGATGAGGATCTTTTGCAATGTCCCGCGGACCAGGTTGGCACTAAACCGGCCGACGCTGAGGTTCATCGCGCGAAAGGCCATTTGTTTGGTCGGGCTCGACAGCTGGTGCTTGCGCTTGCTCATCACCCCGGTGATCTCCACGCGCCCCGACTCGAGTGCAGATACATCGATTTTGTGGCGGTCGTCGACGAGGTGGGGCACCAGCACGCTGCCGCCCTCGGTCCGTGTCAGGACACCCGTGTCGGAGTAGACCGGCCCATCGTCGCTAAACACCTTGATCACGCCACCCTTGGCCAGCGAAACCACGGCGTAGTATTTGTGGGTCTTTTTGACGAGGATCTTGGCGTCGTCGAAGTAGCGGGTAAACGGCCCGCGGTGGTCGTCGAGTGTGCCGTGGCGCTCGGGGTGGTAGTCGAGCCACGACTGAAACCAGTCGTAGACATAGTGCGCACACATGCGGTTGTCGTCGTTGTAGTAGCGACGGCGCTCGGGCATCCCCCGCTGCAAGAAGGTCTCGGCCACGCGGGCGGCCCCCTTGCTAAACTTGGCCATCACCTCAAACCCGTGCGGGTAAAAGTGATAGGTGTTGCGGCTGCCGTACTCGCCGGCATAGGAGCCATCGGGGTGCATAAAATAGGTGGCAAACTCGACGGCGTTTTTCAGCGGTTCGACGAGCGACTCATCGCCTGACTTTTGGTACAGCTTGGCCAAAAAATCGATGCTGCACGAGTGGTAGCCCGGGTCGGCGCCCTCGTACTCCTGAAACCATCCCTCGGCGTGTTGCCACGACAGCGTGAGGTCGCGAAACGAATTGGAGGCCTCGCGGTAAACTGGGTCGCCGGTGACCAAAAAGACGTTGTAGAGCGCGAGCGCGGCCAGGGCCTGGTGGTTGGCCAGCTGCCCGGTCTCGTTGTGGTTGCGCAACCAGTCGCCGCGCAGCCGGAAAAACTCGACCAGGTCAGGCCGTGAAAGGTCGAGCAACTGGTAGGCCTCGGTCATCGCGTAGGTCGAAAACACCAGGGCCCCAAGCGCGCGCTCAAACGGGAAGTAGTCGTCGCACGAGCCGTCGCTGTGGGAGCTTTTTTTGGCAAACTCGATCGCGGCGATCACCAGCTCGCGCATACGTTGGTTTTGGTAATAGGGATTGTTGGGAAACGGATGGGCGTAGGCCATCGCCAGGGCCAGGCAAAATTCCTGGTTCATGGCACAGGGGAAATCGACGGTACGGTAGTGCCAAAATTCGCGGTCAAAACAGCCGTAGGTGGCCGAAAGCGGGTTTTTGTCGATCATCAAGATGATCCGTGGCAACGCCCGCAGGGCTTCAAACGCATACCAATCGCGGTGGCCAGGCGGCGGCTGGGGAAAGCGCTCGGGCCTGGCGGTGACGGTCGCGGTTTTGGTGGCTTCGGTCGCTGGGGCTTCGGCTTGTTCGGTCATCTTTGTACCTACAAATTTAGTAAAGATTCAGTTTAAGTGGTTGGGCTTGCCAGCTACGAGGTCGGCTTTTGGGCGACGATCGCCTGGTTGACAAAGCCAAAGTTGAACACCCGCAGGCGCTGGACCAACTTGTCGATTTTGAGCGAGAGGCCGGGGTCGACCGGGACCTTGGCGTACGGCAACACGCCGACGGGTGCCCACATAAATGGGCGAAAGGTAATGTCGATAAAGCCAGCTTCGGCGGCCATCTTCTTCATGGCCTTGGCGTCGAGCTCCTGCTCGTGGGCCTCGTCGGCGACCATTTTGAGGGCTCCGGCGACGTCGTCCCAAAACGGGTTGGGACAGGTGGCAACCAGCACCCCGCCGGGCTTGAGGCAACGGTAGGCCTCGCGCAGGGCGGCGACCGGGTCGGGCAGGTGCTCCAACACCGCCAGCGCAGTGCACAGGTCGTAGCTCTCGGCTTCGATCTGCTCGGGCAGGTTCATCACGTCGCCCTTGTGCAGCTTGGTGTCGGCCGGCATCTCGGGGGCTGCGGCCAACAACTCGTCGGACAGCTCGATGCCGTCAAACTGGCCACGGGTGCCGAGCAGCTCGCGAATCGCCAACAGGGTGCGCCCCTCGGCGGCGCCGAGCTCCAACACGCGATATTCGTTTTGCCGACCACGGCGGTCGTGGAGCGATTGGGTGGCAAGCAGGGCGCGGACGCGGTAGCGAAACACCAACTGCGGGGCCTTGATCCGACCCGTTGCATATTCACTTCCCATCACCCCGCGGTGCTCGTGTTGCTCGTGGCTTGTTGCCGTCATGATGTACTTCCTAGTTCGTAGTGTTGCCTCGCGCGGCGGTGGGTTTAGCGGCTGCACCCCGCGAAAGGAAGAGCCGGATGGTAAACGGGATCCCGATGATTCCAAACACCCAGGCCCCGATCAGTGAGTAGCCGATCGTCGCGGCGATAACCGCCCCACGGTCGACTTCGCCGAGGGTCAGGATCAGCAGATATAAAAACGCTGCGTCGCGGGTGCCCATACCAGCGAGCGTGAGCGGCAACACGCCGACAAACACCGCCAGGGGCCAAAGCGCGACGGTGGTCGGCAGCGAAATACCGGCCCCGGTGACCTGCAACAATGTGTAGAGAATCGCCAGGGCAAAAATCCAGGCGGTGACCGATGTCGCGACCACGGCCAATAGCAGCTTAGGCGCCGACAGCAGGGCATCAAACGCCGACAGCAGGCGCGTGAGCTTGTCGTGCAACGGGCGAAGCAGGCGAATTTTGAGCACCCAGGTGCGACCTTTGGCGAGCACAAAAATTGCTGTCCACGCACCCACAAGTAGGGCTCCGGCCAAACCTGCCCACAAGTACATACCGCTGATGAGCGTGCCGACCAGGGTGACACAACACAAACTCTGGATGTCGATGACCTTCTCGGCGACCACGCTCCCGGCCCCCGCCATCACCGGTACGCGGTCGCGGACACTAAACGCCCGCACGATATCCCCCGCGCGTGAGGGCGTGAGGACAGCCACGGGCCAGGCCGACAAAATCGCGTTGAGGGCCGGCAGCATGCCAATGCGGTGGCCCATCGCCCGCAGGATTAACCGCCAGCGCACGGCCGAGAGCAGGAGGTTGGCAAACAACCACACAAACGCGAGCGGCAACAGGCGAAAGTCGGCCGTCGCCAAGGCAGCCAAAAACTCGTCGGCGCCTGCGAGGTAGCGCACCAACAGGTAAAGCACGGCAAAGGTCACCAGCAGGCTGGGGATGATCCGCCAATTGAGCCATCCCGGGCGCCCGCTCGACAGCTGTGCAGCCCCGTCGGCCTCGCCCACGTCGGTCCCCTCGCCAGCACCATCGCGCAAACAAGATGTATCAACATCTTGCTTGCCCGCGTCAGCCCCGGTGTGATCGTCAGCCACCGGTCGTCTCCCACTCGCCCGGCCCTCCAGGCGCGGCTGACCATGCGCCTGCCCGAACAACCAGGTGGGGCTGGTGGTTCACGGAATCCTGCGGTTGAGCATGTCGGCGATCATGCCCAGCGCAAGCATCTGAAAGCCGGTGACAAACAGCAGCACGGTCGTCACATCCATGACCACGCCGGTGATGTAATAGCTGCTCACAGCGACCGCGATCGAGGCGGCGATAAACAGCAACGAGATCGGCAAAAACACCCGCAGCGGGTCGAAATACATGATCGTGCGGATGATCAACTTGAGGAAGTTGAGGGTGTCCTGGATCGGACGGATCTTCGAGAGTCCCTCGCGCCGCAGGTAGTTGATCGGCACGTATTTGACATGGTAGCCGGCCGAGAACATCGCCAGCGTAATGGTCGTTGTATAGGAAAACTTATTGGGCAGAATGTTCTCAAACTTCTTCGCCAAGTCCTTGCGAAAGATCCGCATCCCGCTGTTGAGGTCGGGGATATCCTGGCGGCTCAGGATCGAGGCGAGCTTGCGCAACACCCATTTGGGCGGACGGCGAATGAGTGGGATGTGGGCCTTTTCGCCGGTCCGGGCTCCGACCACCATTTCGTGAAAATCGCGCTCGGCCAAAAGTGCCGGAATGAACTCATTGGGATAGGTCCCGTCGGCGTCGGTAATCATGATCCACGGGTGTTTTGCGTGCAAAATCCCAGTCTTGATCGCCGCCCCGTAGCCGCGGTTTCGCGGGTGGCGAACGAGCCGGAGAACATCGCCCTCGAACGGGGCAATCACCTCGCAGGTACGGTCGGACGAGCCGTCGTCGACAACGAGCACCTCCACGGGAATCTCGGGGTCGAGCTGGGTCTTGAGGGTTTCGAGCAACTCGGCCATCACCGGGCCCGCGCCACGCTCTTCGTTGTAGGCGGGAATCACAATGGAAAACCCGGCTTTGGGGTCCATCACCGGGGTCTCGGGGTTGCGCTCCGGGCCCGCTTGGGGGTCTGCTTGCATGGCCGCGTCGGTACCTTTGCTTTGCGGTGCCGGGGAATTCCGGCACGTGCGGTCGCCATCACTATCACAGCCGCCGCGGGGACAAAACCGATAGACGGCAAAAGTCGCGTTTACCAGCAGGCCAGAGAATCCTCACTACCCGACCGCCAAAATCATCGACTCCCCCTCGTGGTCTCGCTGGAAAAACGTACAACCGGACAGTAGCTTGCACAGGTTTTTCACCCCGATAAAGTCACCCCGCCGTCGTGAACCAAGCCCGTTCCACAGCCAGCAATCGCAATCGAAGCACACTTGCACGCTTCGCCGCATGGTTTGGCTGGGCGCACAAACTACGCCGGCTCGCGCCGCTGTGGCCCTACCTCATGGTGCTCGCAGCTGGGGTGTTTATTCTGTGGCCGATCCCGGCCGGGATTATGCCGATGAGCCAGGACCACCCGGTGCACATGGGCCGGGCCTGGATCTACTACGAAACCCTCAAGGCCGGGCACCTCAGCGGTTGGAGCCCACACTGGTATTTCGGGTTTCCGATCGGCGAGCTTTACCCGCCGATGGGCGACATGTTGATGGCCGCCCTGCGCACGCTGTCGTTTGGCTACCTCCCGTGGGCCCAGTGCTACGCCTTGATTTTTGCATCTGCATTTATTGGCTGCGGTCTGGTCCTCGTGCGGGTGGCCCGGATGATGGGACTGTCGCGCCTGTGTGCCGCGATTGCCGGTGTCCTAATTTTGTGGGACCCGGGCTCGCTGCGCGAAGGTGGATGGCGATACACAGTTTATTACGGTGTCTGGCTGCAGCCGTTGGCCACGGCCCTGGTATGGTGGGCCTTTGCCGGGCTTGCGCGGGCGCTCGACCACGGCAATGCCACCAGCCTGTCGCTGCGCAAGCTCGTCATGCCCGGCTGTCTTTTGGGACTGGCGCTGTTGACCCACCCGATCGTGCTGCCGCTGACCGTCGCCGGCAGTACGTTTTTCGCCGCGATCGTCGGCATTCGCTCGCGAACCGGATTGGCCCGCACACTCGTCGCCACCGGCACAACCGCACTCATCGGCATGTGCATCGCCGCCTGGTGGGTCTTGCCGCTGGTTGCCCATCGCCACTGGATGGGTAGCTACGGGGTCTTACACAGCGACCTCGGCAACCTGCTCATCGAAATGCTCAAGGGTCGATGGACCCGCAACATGCCCCACGCGGTGGGTGCCGCGGTGTTTTTGGGTATCGTTTACGGGTTTGCCCGCGGCAATCGAACCCTCAAGTTCGGCCTGTCTTTTGGGCTATGTCTGTGGTTTATGTCGCAGTCCGATTTCTTTTGGATGTTTCGGCTCGACTGGCTCAGCGAAGGTTTTCGCCACCTTCAATACCAGCGGTTTTTGACCTCCGCCAAACCGATCTTTTTTATCGCCGCCGGGCTCAGTACCACCGCCATTGCGACAACCTACCGCCGCTACATGCGACCGGTGCCGCACCGTTCGGGTAAGCTGCGACCCCGCTATGCCCCGGCCATGTGCGTCGCCGTGTTTGCCGGGCTGCTGGGGGCCGCGGTGATCATCGGCCAGACCTACTCGATGGATCAGCACCATGTCGGCGACCTCCAGCTGACACGGTTTCGCAACCGCGACCGCCAAAAAGACCCGCTGAGGGCCGCCCGCTACGACCAGGACTACGCCCGCTTTGTCCGCTGGGCGGCGGCCCGCAAACACAACACCGACGAGTTTTATCGCCTGGCCTACCGCGCGCGCCGGCACGACCACACGTTTACCGACGCGATTGCCTATACACAGACCCCGAGCTACAAGCTTGGGTTTACCCCCGGCGAGACGTTTATCCACAAACCCGAAAGTGGGCGCGAAGAGATGCTCCGACGCCTGCGGGTGCGTTACTTCATCGCCCGCAAGGGCCGTCGCCGCAAGGAGATCGAGGTTGCCCGGTTTGGCGAGCTCAAGGTTTGGGAACGCGATGTCACCACCGATGTCGCCGAAGTCGATGGCGAGGGTGAGGTCACGGTGCTCGAGGAGAACTACCGCGACGAACGTATCCGCGTGCGCCTCGACGGGGCCGGCCCCGACACCCGCCTAGAGTTCAACATCGCCGGCTACCCCCGCTGGAAGCTGACCAAGGCCGGGGAGGAACTCGAGTGGATCGAAGTCCCGGTCTACGGACCTGGGCCAATCGCCACCCAAAAAGATCGGCGCGAGGGCAAGTTTCGCGGCGGTCGACCGGTGGGCTCCGATGGCACCGAGCCAACCCTCCTCGCCGTCGAAAACGCGACCGATGGCGTCTACGAGCTCACCTACCAACACTGGACCCCGGCCGACAAAGCGGGATTTGGCGCCCTGCTGTTCGCCGCATTTTTAGGCCTGCTGGCCGCCGTTTCGCGGGCGGAACGGATGGCCTCGCGGGCACTAGAGACGTTTGCCGGCCTGCTTCGCCCGGCAGTCATTGCAACGACATGTATTTTGGTCGGCGGCGGGCTGCTCTACAAGTACATCCACGGCATGCAGTCCGAGGCTCATACCAGTGTTGGCTGGTCCCTGCGGGGCAACCTCGAAAACCCAGATGGCGACTTCTATGCCGGGCCCATCAAGATCAAGCGCCTGATCGGGCCAGCGATTCGCATCGGCCGCGAAGGACCGGACGAAGGGGTTGCCGAGCTTGTGTTTCCCAATGTCCGGGTGCCAGCATCCGACCCCAGTCGACTTCCCGACGACGAGCAAGACGACGACGACAACGAAGAGCCTGGGGCTGAGACCGCAACCGTGGATACGGGGGCCCCCGCACTCCCGCCCATGCCCTCGAGTGTCGACCCCGCAGGTAGCCCGAGCGGTGCGGGTTTTCGCGACCCGTTTCGCACCCCCGAGCCAAAAACACCGCCGTCGACCGTTGCCCCACCGAGCCAACGCCGCGACACAACCTACCGCGACCCGTTTCGCACCAACGAGCCGAGCACCCTCGGCAAACTCCCCTCACCCCTCAGCAAAAAAACCGAGGCCGAGCCAAAACAGGGCGACGACACCGTGGCCTCGACCACCACCGGTGCAACCCCGCAGGGTCGGGATGTCGCCGATGAGCACGACGACGACGAGGTTGTGGATGAGGACGTTGAAGATGCCGACACGGATGAGGACGACAGCAAGTCCGACAACCCGACCGACAGCCCGGGCGACGACGCGGATACGGTGGCCTTCAAGCCTATTGTAAGTACAAGAATTATCCACGGCTGGTTCGGGGTCCAAGACGACGCCCTGCGACGCAACCGTCGGGGGCGGTTTGACCTCAACTTTGAAGTCGCCGCCCGCCCGGCCGGCACCGAGGCATGGACCGTCGTCCTGCAGCGAAACGTGATTCGTGCCTACGGCAAGCGCCCGCTCGAAATCCCGATTCCCGAAGACATGGCCGCGAGTACCGACGCCGTCGACCTGCGCGTGCGCCTGTACGACAACGAGGAGAAAGAAGTTGTGTTTGGCTTCGACTTAGAGCTCGGCGAGCCTGCGGGCTAGTCTGACTTCGACCGGCACCTTCTACAAACGAGCTCGTCTCCGCAAAAGCTTGTATCCGCAATTTCTGAGCTATCCCGCGCACAAGTTTGTTTTTGCCCGGGCGCGAAATTGTGTATGCTCCAAACTATGCGGACGATTGCGCTCATTTTCGCGGTTTCATGCGGCTGCCATGCCGGCGACGACGTCTTTGAGCAACCCAGCGAGGCTGATGGCAGCAGCACCGATGCCCTGACAACAGGCACAACCACCGTGCCGGTCACCACCACAACCACCACCGGTGGTTCGACCGCTGTCGACCCGGCCGTAGATGCCCCGGCGGACACCCAACCCCTGACCGTCGAGCTGACCGCAAATACATCTTCGATATCGCGGGCAGGCGCCGTGGTCCTGACTGCCCACATGACCGGCGAGGCTACTCAGGCGCAGCTGAAAGTCCGCCACCCAGACCTCGCCGACGAATCAATCCCCTGGCCCGTTGGCCAACCAAGCCTGGAGTATGTCGTCAACCGCCAGCAACAAAACGGCACCATCGCATTTGAGCTGGTTGTTCAAAACAGTGAGGCGACATCTTCGGCGGCGGTCGACGTCGCGGTCGACCTTCCCCCCTCCGGCACACTTGACCTGCGGCTGACATCTCCGGCCTCGAGTTCGATGCGCGCAACCTCGCTGGCCCTGGCCGCAAGCGACCTTCGCTCGGCAACCGAGCTCACGTTTGTCGGCAACCAAAACGATATCGAGCTGCTATTTGGCCATATCGACAACGGCGAGCTGTGGACCAAGGCGATCGATGAGCCAATGTTCAACCCGGTCGTCACCACCGACTCGGCCGGCAACCTGTTTGTCGCCGGACAAACCCTCGGCGGTGATATGGAGGTCCGCAAATACGACCCGTCGTACCGAATTTACTGGCACCGGTACTACCCAAAGGCGCGGCCGCGGGACATCGCGGTCAAGTCTGAGAACGTGCTTTATGTGGCTGGCGAGGTCGACATTGATGTACATACAGAGGCTGCGATGTGGGTCACCAGTGAGTCCGGCGGCGGGATCCACTGGCCACCGGTCACCTACGTCAGCTACGACGAGTCTGACGTCCCGCTAAGTGCCGGCCTCCATGCGATCGGTTTTTATGAGGACAAGGTTGTGGCGGCCGGTCACGCCCGCACCGATGTCATCGACCAATACCCCACACGGGCCACCCTGTTTGAGTTGGACGAGGGGAAGCTTGTCCCGCGTGCGACCCATCTCGCCGCCGAAGACGACCCACAGGCCTCGGGCTGGCTCGGTCTCAACGTTTCTCCATATGGGGTTGTGGCGACCGGCTGGCACCGCGCCCAACTCGATGCCCCTCCCACGATCGCCCTCGGGCGATTTACCGACGACCTGCAAACCGTCGAGTTTGAACCCGGGTGGGCCGGTACTGGCACGGCCCACAATGTTGCTCGCCACCCGGATGGTTCGGTGGTACTCGGCGGCGAACGGCTGGTCGACCAAACACCCCACGCCCTGGTTCACATCGAGGGCAGGCCTGAGTATGTCGACCAGGAGGGCAGCATCCACGCGGTCGCAGTCGACCACTATGGCTACATCATCGCCGCCGGCGAGCTCACGGGTGCCGAGGCACCGCAGATGCTCCTCCTGCGGTTTCACCCGTAACTCCTCCAAGACCAGGGGTTACACGCAACCTAGGTCGGCGCCTCGACCCCGCACAGGTCCATCACCAGCGCCAACCCGGCGTCAAAGTAGGGCCTGTAGTCGGCCGCACACAGGCTGCCGTGGATGTAGTGCTCGATAAAAAAGTAGAGAAATTTCTCGGCGTAGGAGCTGTAGCTGCCGTCACTCGGCCCGGGGCAGACAGTCGGCGCTTCGGCTGTGCGATCGGTAATCAGTCCGATCACCGCGACCTTGCCCGGGTCGCCCCCCTTGGCAGCGATCACCTTTTCGGCCCAGTTGTGCGGGTCGCCTAGGTAGGCCCAGTCGTCGAAGTTGCGCCAAAAAAATACGATCACCAGCAACGCATCGTCGCGCAAAAACCCCTCGTTGCAGCCCCCCTGGTGATTAATAGCCGGCTCGAGTGCCGCGACCATCGACCACTCGGCATGGGCCCCACCGATATTGCTGTAGCCGGTGGTGGTGATGCACTCGAGCGCCGTGGCGACGTCGGGCTCGAGGGATGTTTGTATATACCTCTTTCCCCCGGCGAGCTCACAGCGATAATTGCTCGCGGCAAAACCCGCCGGATAGGTCAGGCCCGCGCCGCGAACCTGGTCGCAGGCATTGAGCTGGTCGTAGCCATCACAGGGAAAATCGCCCGGGCCCTGGGCGCACATATCGGTGTCGGCACACAGGTCGTGACACCCGGGTAAACCCCACGCGGCGAAACCATCGACGGTCATAAAGTGCATATCAAAGCTGTCGAAGGCCGCGAGTAGGTCGCTGCGAAACGCCGCGAGACCCTCGGCGAGCCGCTCCCAGTACAGCTGCGCCCCCTCGTGGCGGTCGAGGACAAACAAAAAGTCGATCTTCCCGTTGCACTTTGGGCCCACCGTCCCGAAGTCCGGGGGCGAGCCGGTGGAGTCGGGGTAGCCACTCGAGGTCGACGACCCATCCCCCCCGGTTGGCACGTCGCCTGTACTTGTGGGCACAGCCGTGGTGCTGCTCCATGTCGGCTCGGGTACGGTTGTTTCGGGCTCCGGAAACCACGACGCCGTCGCGCCCATACTCGACCCTAAACCAGCCTCGGGCCGCCTCTCGCAGGCAGACAACAGGCACAAAAGCAACATGCCCCGATGCATCACCGCGGCCAGCTTTGCCGGTCTTCGCCCTGCCCGCAAGCGTCTGCGATGGCGATGTTTTGGCGATGTCCTACGCCTGCCCGGTGCCGTTGCAGCTGCATAGATTGTGGACGACTACACCTGCTTCATCAGTCATCTGAATCGGGGCCGCAGCACAACGGCCGCACAATCTGTCAACTGCGTGCATTTGCAATCGCGACCGGTTGCCCGTGGAATTGCCTCGCCTCCGAGGACCGCAACGCCGCGTCCCCCAAAACTCGCTTGCTGCCGTCAAATTCCATACTTTCGCGGGTTTGTGTTGCAACAGCGACGACTGGCTCAGCGAAAAAATCGCAAAATCCCGATCACCCGCGGGTAGACAGCAAGATCTCGGCCGGGCACACTCACGCGACATGGAGCCGCAGCGCCTCGGGAACTATCGCCTACTGTCCGCACTACCGACCAGCAGCGTCACCACGCGGGTGTACCTGACCTGCCTCGATAGCAACGAGCAGTCACAACCGGCGTACGTCACCAAACTGATGCCCACCGGTGGTGGCGAGACGGCCGAGCTCCTGCGCGCCCAGTTCGAGCACGAAATCAAATTGCTGCGGGTGTTCAACCACCCCAACATCCCCTCGTACCACGCCGATGGCGAGGAAAATGGGGTTCGCTATGTCGTCCTCGACCGGATCGACGGCTGCAACCTAGCCACGTTTTTGGGCCACGACCGCAAGCAACCGCGGGCGCTGAGCAAGGAGATGGCGGTCTACATCATGGGGCAGCTGGCCAACGCGGTGCACTACTGTCACGGCTTTACCCGGATCGACGAGCACGGCAAGGAAGTCGCGGCCGGCATCTTGCACCGCGACCTCAACCCACAAAACGTGCTGCTTTCGCGCGATGGCGATGTCATGCTGTGCGACTTCAACGCGGCCAAAAGCCCGTGGCTTCAGCCCGAACACGACACCGTCGATGTTGGGCTCAAGGCCTACATGGCCCCCGAACGCATCATCGGTTCAACTCCGGCAACCGCCCAGTCGGACCTGTTTAGCCTGGCCGTCATGTTGTGGGAAATCCTCAAGGGGCAGCGGTGCTTTCAAGCCGAAAATGACCTCAAAACCATGGATGCGATCGTCCGCTTCGACATCTCGCACTCGGGTCGACGGGTCACCGGGCTGTCGACCAAGCTCAGTGAAATCGTGCGCAAAAACCTCGACCGCGACCCCGGTCGCCGGTACATCAGCGCATTTCAAATGCTTCAGCGCCTCGCCCAGGCTCCCGAGGCCGCAGCCGCCGAGCGCTCGCGTAGCACCCTGGCCGCACAGGTTGCCGAAGTGACCAAGCCGGCCTCGTAAACCTTGCTTATGCATGTTGATTGCCGGGTGCGACATCCGCTGTATCGGGGTCCCACGGAGCCGACATCGTGAGCCACCCGCTGCGAGCCCTCGCGCACTGCATTTGGGCCGAGCGCAAACTCCTCGGGCCCCTGTGCCTGGTGGCGTTTTGCAGTTTTGCCTACTTTATCGGCCCACCTGCGTGGAACCAAAACTCGCGGTTCGCCCTGACCCGCGCAATCGTCGAACGCGGCGTCCTCGACATCGACCCCGACCACCATACGACCGGCGACAAGTCGTTTTACAACGGACATTTTTACAGCGACAAGGCCCCCGGCAGTTCGTTGCTCGCGGTTGTCCCCCATGCCGTCACGACCGCTGTTATCCGCGTCACCGGGGCCCAGGCACCGACCATCGACGTGCGCCCACTCGACCCGATTTTGGCACAGCTCGGCTATGCCCCCGATGTCGACGACATGCGCCCCGGTGATCGTTTGACATACAACCGATCCTACCGAATCGCCCAGTACATCAGCCGCCTGTTCTCGACCTCCCTTGTAGCCGTGGTTGGCACCCTGGCGCTGTTTATGACCTGCCTAGGCCTCGCCAGTTCACGCCGCAGCGCCCTCCTGACAACGGTTGCCTATACATTTGCGACCCCGGCCCTGGCCTATGCCTCGGCCCTGTATGGCCACCAAAGCTGCGCGGTGTTTTTACTCGTCGCCCTCGCCCTCACGCTGACAACAACCGAGACACCGACCCCCACGTTCGACCGCGCAACCCCACTGCTGGTTGGGACCGCGCTGGGTTGGGCGGTGTTGTGCGAATACCCGGCCGCGATTGCGGTGCTCCTGCTCACAGGGTTTGCCGCCCATACACGCGGCCTGCGGTTTGCTCTGTGGATCATCATCGGCGGGCTCCCGTGGGCGCTCGTCCTCGCCGGTTACCACACCCTCGCCTTCGGTGGCCCGCTCAAAACCGGGTACGACTATGTCTACTTAGAGGAGTTTGCCGAGGGGATGCGGGTCGCCTACGGCATTCATGCCCCCAGCGGTGAAGTTTTGCTGGAGCTCTTGTTTGGCCGATTTCGCGGTCTTTTTTACCTGTCGCCCGTCATGCTGCTGGCCTGCTGGGGGCTGTGGCACGAGTTTGTTGGCCGCTGGCAAAAACATGTAGATTCACGGTTTTTGCCACCGGTGTGTGCAGGTGTTTGTCTGGCCATTGTCGCCTACTACCTCCTGCTCAACAGCGGCTACTATATGTGGGACGGAGGCGCTTCGCTGGGGCCACGCCACTGCATCCCAATGCTGCCATTTTTAGCCTTGGGGCTGCTTCCGGTCATCTCACGTGTACCAAAAACATTCGCGGTGTTGCTCGCTCTGTCCCTCCTCAACATGCTTGTTGGGACATCCGCATCGCCCGAGGCGGCCCAGGCCGGCGACCCGCTATATAACTTCGCCTGGCCACGATTGTGGCAAGCCTCGCCTGCGGCCACCGGCGGCCCAACAAACCTCGGCCTGTGGTTGGGCCTCCCAGGGGTTTTGAGCCTCGCCCCACTTGTCGGCCTGTGGCTGGCCGTGGGCACGGGACTATGGCGCCAAGCTGCGACCATGGACGCCGCTGACAAGGCCCAAAGCGCCTAGCTCACTCGAGCTACCGCTTCAAAATCCGGTCGGTTTGAATCCACAAGCGTTTGGAGAACAGACAACGTGCCGCCTCGGTCCAGCTGCATGGCCCCAAACGATGCATCATCAACCTCTCTCAACCTCTCTAGCCTCTCCAACCTCGCGAACGGGGTGCTGGCGACGATAGGCGACATAACCGGTGATCAGAGCGTCGTACATATAGCCAGCCATCCGCGCGCGGCCGCGGGCGGTGAGATGCTTGAGGTCCCCGGAGGCCAGCCCCTGCTTGCGCCAACGGTGGATCGAACCAGCCCCGCCCATCGCCCGGTAACTGTCGAAAAATGCACAACCCTGGGCAATCGCTACTTCACGCTGGATGTTGACCAACACCTCGACATGCTTTGGCTTGACCTGATGGGTACCCGAGCGCCCATGGTCGATCACGCCAACCACCAGGCACGAGGCCTCGGGCTTGCCAAGGCGCATCCGCGAAATCGCGGCCGCAACTTCCTCACGAAAGCGTTCGGGATATACGCTGCGGTTGACGATCCTCCGCAGGTCGTTGCCGCCGTAGTTGAGGACAATCAGGTCGGGGTCGCGGTGGGTCACCTGCCCGGAAATATGTGCATCTGCAAAAAAGAGCAGTCGCTTGGTAAACGCCCCAATCATGCTCATGCTGTCCCACACCACACCTGGCCCCGAGGACTCCATGACAACGCCGTAACCGCGAAACGCCGCCCCAGGCTTGAGGTCGAGGCGATGTTGCCCAAGCGGCACCTCGATCCGGTGGTAGCGATCTTCGAGGGTTGGCGAGCGGGTGTCGAGTACCGCCTGCTGCTCACCGTCGACCGAAATCGTCAGCGTCCCACCCCGGGGCCAGGCCTGGTACCAGACCTCAAACGAGCTGACCTGGCCACCGAGTTGGTCGGGGTTTTTAGTGGCAAAACTCGCGCTCACCCCACGGCGCGCGGTAAACACATGGCCACCGTAGCCGTAGTGACCGTCGGGGCGACAGCCATAGGCGATATAACAAACCTGCCAGTCCCCCTGCGAGCGGGCCTTGACCACCCGGTTGAGGTAGTTATTGGAATATCTGTGTAACAGCACAAATCCCGCACCGGCATCGCCAAAGCGATTTTGAAACCGCTTGCGCAGTTCATGTGGCAGACCATCTTGACCGATCGACGAGTCACCAAAGTGCGAGACCCGGGTCTTCGCCCCACCCTCGTCGGTTTGCGCCAGAGCACCGTAAAAGCTATTGAGGGCCGTCCCCGTCGGGTCGTCGATCGCAAACGCTGGGGTCACCACATCCCGCGAGTCGGGTGTATACTCAACCTTTACCTCGGGTGCCGGAGAAGCTTCGGCAGGCGTGGCGCGAGGCGTGGGGACCATCGCCGACGACTCGTTGATGGCGTGGTCTTGCGAGGTTTGTGACGGGTCTAGGCGTATGCCCGCACCACAACCCACCGCGGTGAGCAGGCAGCTGGCGAGAGCGGTGGTCTTGCGAGTGGGCACAGGCTGGCGCGTCGGGCCGATACTCGTACCCTAGCCAGGCCCAACCGCTCAAGCAAAATCATCCGGTCGTGGCCCCGGTGGCGGCCTCGTCCCCGCGGTTGTCGGCTCCTGCTCCCCGTCGATAACCTGTTCGGCTTCGGTGTCCTGCGACGGGTCAGGCTTGGCCTCGGCCTCGGGCCCGACAACGGGGTTGCCACAAATCCTCCATGGTGTAGGAGCCGGATATCAGCGTTCACGTCTGCTGGCGCCCGCATGTACGGACGCCAAGCCGGTTTGCGGCGTGTACCCGCATCCTACTCGGGAACCGGATTGATCACACCTGTTCCGGAGCCCCCGAGATAGGCGTAGCTATCGAACGAGTCGTACCCGAGAATGACAACACTAAATTTTTTGTCCCCGCCATCGAGTACATGGACACCATCCCCCACGGTGACCCGCGCGACTTCGTAGCCGGTATTCGCCACCGGTGTGAAATCCGTATCGGGCACAAGGTTGCCGTCAATCGTAATCGGTGCACCTGCTTCACGGGTCAGCACGGCAATGTCGTTGATCCAGGTCCCTGGCACGAGCACGACGTAACGCGGCAGGTATTGCTCAACCGGGCTGAGCTGGACCATCGCCGGGTCCCCCTCGTTGAATCCCTGCTGCACATGGTAGGCACCCGTCATGTAGTTAATCACCGCAATCGGTTTGGTGGCAAACACCTCAAAGTCACCGGGTTTTTCAGGTGTACCCGATGTGTAGAATTCAAGAAGCTCGCCCTTGTTCATCATCATGGGGCCCCCAGGCACGCCGGTGACTTCGGGATCGGCAGTAAATGTCACGCTGGTGTTATCGGCCGAAGCGTAAATCTGCCACAGGGTCTGATCGGGCGGGCTGATGCGGGCCGGTACGCGCGAAGCAATAAAGTGATCACCCCACAACCGCAGCCCCGCCAACTGTTCTTCAAGGTGGTCACAGGCCTGCACATTCGCCGGAATAAATGCACACTCTTGGCCCGAAAACACACCGATCGGATGATCCTCGTCGGAATCGATCCGCGTGCCAGTAAGCCCAACACCCTGGGTTTTGGTCATGATCTCGGCGGTATCCCCCTCGTCGAGCATGATCTGAAATGGCACCCCCGGTTGGCCCGCCGGCACGCCAGGGCCAGCGAGGGTCGCCACACTCGGGGTCACCTCGACAACGGTGCCGTCCTGGGAAGCCACAACCGTTGCATAGACACCCTGCGGTGAGCCGTCGTTGGTCGCCACCCACGAAACAACCGCATTAAAGTGGTCCCACGCGGTCACCGGGTAAAGCATCGAAGCGTCGGAGAGAAACGACGATTGCCCATCAACCGGGTTAAACTGGTAGGCGATGATCGGGACATCCGAGGTCACCCGATAGGCCCCACCAACCCGAACACCACTGTCATCGTTGTGGTTGTCGGGCAAGTTAAATGTATGTAACTGCAAAGAACCCACAACCGTGGGCCCGCCGGCGTTGACCCACATGCCATTTTGCTTGCGTTCAACCACGACATTGGCGTCTTGGTTTTGTTGAACATTCGACACCGCAATCGCAAATTGCGAGGTCTCGACGGCATCATGGGAATCTAGGTCGACGCCGTAAAACAGACAGCCTACCGTACTTCCGCCTTGCAACGCCTCGTCGCAGGTTTCGGGAATCGGCTTGGGCGGTGGCGGTGGTGGATCGCCATCCCCGTCGCGACGATTACCCGATTAGAGCCATTCTAATGCTAGTATACGGCTTTTTGAAACCCATTCCCAAAAAAATCCCAAAATTTCTCCCAAACGCGACGCGCGATCTCCAGCCTCCAAATGAGGAACGACTGTCATGTCAATGTGTTGTGGGGTTTCGGGCAATACCAAATATTCCCATTTTAAACATGACCCATAGGACATGCCCTATCAGTCACATGCTCGCAAACGAAACACTCTGGATCCGTCATCAAGTCGAATCTCGATCGGATGGGCTTTGGGGTTATCTCCACCACCCTCAAAGCCAACCCCTGCGCGCTTCAAAGCATTGAGTATGGAGTCGTGGGAAACAAGGGTGACGTTCGACCCGGCCTCAAAATTGAGAACAGTGGGCACACTTACATCCGCTCGGCGGGATAGTTCGCGTGCGGACCAGTCGAGCAACAGGCGCGCGGCTTTGCACTGAGCTGGGGTCACAGGACTTTCCTAGCACACCCACACCCCGCTCGAAATTTGCCCGTAAATCTGACGCTTGTAATAATAAGCTGACAATTGTAAGTCTTGGATATGAGCGATGCAAAACCATCCTTCCTCCACGTGCCGCCTCAACAACATCCCTCAATCCTGTGTCTTTGGCTTCACGAAAACGGTATTGAGCGTGTCAAGCTCGTTGTCGAGGGGGTGCTGACCAATTTCACTCTGTTGACCTCGGCCAAAATCCTCTCGGAGATGGATACGGACGTTCGAGTCGTCATCTCACCCGGCGGTATCGGGCGGGTGTTCCCGCGACCGTCGGGGTTCGTGCAAGATGACGGTTGTTGCGTGATCAACGGGCAGCCATGCGCCAACCCAGACGAGTGGGCGGACGTCTGGCCGTCGATCCGCGAGTGCCTCAAAAATCCTGGGGAACGATTTTTCGCCCACGAGGATGTCCCAAATGGGTAGCTTGCGGACACAAAGTTGCGCGCTGAGGGCGAAAGTGCGAAGCTCGGCTATGCGCTTTGTCCTTCGGGTGGCGGTCGCCGGTTCCGTACTCGGGTGTGGTGAGCACGACGCAATCCTGAACCAGATCCATCAGCACAACGCTGGATACCCCGAATCAAGTGGCTCAACAGAACCCGACGGAACTGGTTCGACAGGCTCAACAGGACCCGACGGAACTGGTTCTGGAGTGTTCGAGACCACAAACGGCCTGGTCGATTTCGGGACGGCCGAGTTCAGTGTTCAGCTGTCAACGAACACTGACGAACTGTCGCACGTTGGAAGTGTCGTTCTCACACTTGACGAGTTCGGTGACAAACCGGACTCAAAAGCTCTGTTCGTGAGACGCAACGGTGTGTTGACCCGTTACGATTGGCCGACCGAGAAACGAGACTTTGAGGTCATCGTTGGGCCAGCGACCACCGAAATCGACTTTACGGTGGTGGCACAAAGCGGCAACCATCCGCCTGCGATCGACAGTGCCTCTGTGACCGTTGATCTTCCCGATCCGGGGACTCTCGTTCACCAGCGTGAGGGCGTTGCGCACACCACAGCACAGGCTGTCCTTGTTGAGGCAAGCCCACCCGGATTTGCGGACAGGGTCATAGTGGTTGTCGACAAAGCGGGTGCCGGGCTGGAGTTTGGGGATAAGTTTCTGCAACCGCTCTTCCACGACAGCGAACCAATCGAGACCGTGTCGGCGTCATTTGTGGGAAGCGATGCGGTGGTCGTCGCCGGCCGGGAGCAGGTGCGGTTCTACCGAAAACACAGTGGTGTGTGGCACCGGTACTGGTCCAGGGAATTCGAAGAAGCTCGGATCTTCGATGTGGCTCCGCGTGGCGACGACATTGTGGTCGCCGGCGAGCGGCTGCGAGACGGAGGGGGCGACGCGGCCGTGTGGGTACTCACTACATCCGGGGGGACGCGTTCGACCGCGGTTTTCTCGTCCGACGACGAGAGCACGCACGTGTCTTCGATCCGAGGAGTCTCAGAGGATGGGGCGGCATTTTTCGGCTCGAGCACACGCGAGGTGATGCTGACCCAGCTTCAAAGGGCATCGGTTTTCGAGGTGACCAACGAGGGCCTTGTCCGGTTGTCCCAAGACCCCCACCCGAGCACCCTCCTAGAGTCTCGGTTTTTTGCGGGTTCACGAGGGCCCTTCGGTGTCGTCGCCGCGGGTTCACGGGGTGACCAAGTTTTAACGGGTGGGGCCGGGATGATTCCCCAGGCCCTTGGCCCTGGACGTGCGACCGCCACAGTTTGGTCACCTCACCACCAGCAAATGGTCGGCGGTGTAACCACCGAGGGCGCGATATTCGTTGATGATTGGTCATTCATGGACGGTCAGGTGCACGACATGCGCGTCGATAGGTTCGGCCTCGTTCACGTTGCGGGACACGTCGAGCACGACGGGGTCGAGCACGCGCTCATCTTGACTGTCCACCCGTAGGTTTCGGGGCACGTGTTCCACCCAAGCCGAACCCGCAACGCGCTCACAACTTAGGTCGGTGGCGCCGCACCACAGAGATTGAGTGCTTGCGTCATCGCCGATTTGAAAAACGGCGCGTAGTCATCAGCGCAAATGCTACCGAGAACAGAATGCTCAATCTCGACGTGCAGGAAGCGGACAACGTCGTCGCCCCACTCCTCCAACCCGTCCTCTCCCTCGCAAACACCATTTGGCACAGAGCGATCGTTCACGATTCCGAGGACGACAACTTTGTCTTTATCGCCTTTGGCGGAGTAGAGGGAACTCGCCCATTCCTCCGGCGTTCCAGCTGGACTCGCCCCCTTGCCAGCGTAGCGGGAGACGAGCACAACGAACAACAACGCATCGTCTCGAAGGAAGCCGAGGTTACAACCTCCTGGCACCTTGGTCTGGGAGGGTCGGATTGCCTCAACCATCCCCCACTCAGCGAACACTCCCCCGTGGGTGGTCCACCCAACGTCGGTGAGACACTCTAACGAGTCGAGAAGGTCAGGATTGGCCTCCGAACGTGCGAATCTGTCGGTGATGCACCTCTTGTTGGCTGCCTTGAAGCCGGCGGGGAAAGTCAGGCCAGCACCTCGAGTTGTATCGCAGGAGGTGAGTTCTTCGTATCCCTCGCAGGGATATGTGGGAGGGCCAACGGGGTAGCAGGTCCCCTCGAGCGAACACTCAGACACGCACTCCTCAATCCCCCAAATTTCGTGAGGGGTGGCAACAAGCCAGTGGGTATCAAAATTGGCGAACCATTCGACGGCCTGGGGCAAGATGACATCGCGAGCCTGATCCCACTGCGAGTTGAAATTCTCCATGTAGAAATGTCGATCGATGGCAAAGAGGACATCGATTTTTCCACCGCAACCATCGAGGGATCCGAAGTCAGGAAGAACGCCAGTTGTTGTGGGGTGAGTACTGGCTTCAGTCGTCGATGTCGAAGTGAGCGAATCCGAGGTTGTGGACGGGTCAACGGATGTCGAGGTCACAAGGGTCGGCTCGGGAACACCGGTAGTTGATGGATGTGGCGTGAATGTGGTCGTCGTCGTCGTCCCGACAGAAGAGTCTAACCCGCACGAGACGAGTAGGACGGCAAAAAACAACGCACCTTCCTTTACAGGCGTCACCCTCAGAACATACCAAACGCCCGAAGACACCTGCCAGAGGTTACACCATGTGGTTCAATGGACGCGATGAAAACCAGAAACCGTGCCGACCGCCTGAAAAGAAACGATCCGTGCCCGTGCGGCAGCGGGAAAAAAACAAAGCGGTGCTGTGGGGTGCTGGCAGAAGCCAGGACCAAAGCAGCCGTTGCCAATGCTGTGAAACAACTTCCTCGCGCAACGGTCGATGCCACACCAGCGCCACAATGGATGGTCAACCGTTTACGACGAGAGAGTGCCTCCTCGATAGCTTCCGCGATGACCGAAAAACACTTAACGCGAAACGACGTCGCCGAACTGTCCGGGCTCTCGCTTGAGGAGGTCAATGACGTGATCGACTGCCGCGGTCCTGGTTACGTGGAAGACTTGACCAAGGTCGCGGCAGCAGTGGGTCTAGATTTGCAGTTTCGTACCCGAGTGACCCTTGCCGAAGCGGTGGATGGTTTTGCCGATGCCCTTCGCAACGTCACAACTCTCCCCGAGGAAGTGATCGACAAGATTCGAGCTGCGCGGTTGGTCGATGACTTTGAGCAGCTGGCGGCAGATTTCGGTGGTGCACAGCGCGAGCGTCCGACCGATCCAGCGGAACTAGCGAGATTCGCGATCGCTCACACCTGCGGCTTGTCTGCTGAAGCCCTCCGGCGAGGACAAGTCGCCGTTGCCGAGGAGGCCCTTGTGGACATGACTGGGTGTATTCTGCAAGATCCGATGATGCGATTACTGGTCTGGCCGAGTTAACGACGAGCGGTCCGGTCGGGCAAACCCACACACCACCGTGCACCGGGCCGATCGCCGGCGCGGTCGTGGCGGCTGGTGGTTGGTGGTTGGGTTGGCGGTCACCAGCTCGCCGAGTTGCCGAGTCCCGGTCCGGTCCGCGGTCGGCGGCAAACCCGGAATGCACACCAGGTGCACACCGGGCCGGCCGGAATGCACACCAGGTGCACACCGGGCCGGCCGGTGGATGCACACCAGGTGCACACCGGGCCGGAATGGTTGGCGGTCACCAGCTCGCCGAGTTGCCCGAGTGGACTCAGATGCACACCAGGTGCACACCGGGCCGGAATGCACACCAGGTTCACACACCGGGTTGGCGGTTGGTCGCCGGTTGGCGGCTGGTGGTTGGGTCGGTTGGTCGGTTGGACTTGGGATGGACCAGCTCGCCGAGTTGCCCGACCCGGGCCTGGCCGGAATGCACACCAGGTGCACCGAGTTGCCCGACACCGGGCTGGTTGGCGGTCACCAGCTCGCCGAGTTGCCGGTGGAATGCACACCAGGTGCACACGGGGCCGGCCGGTGGATGCACACCAGCTGCACACCGGGCCGGAATGCACACCAGGTGCACACCGGGTGGACTCAGATGCACACCGGGCCGGAATGCACACCAGGTGCACACACCTCGGTTGGTCGGTTGGTGGTTGGTCGCCGGTTGGGGTGGTTGGCGGTCACCAGCTCGCCGAGTTGCCCGAGTCCCGGTCCGGTCGGCGGCCCGGAATGCTGGCCGAGTTGCCCGAGTCCCGGTCCGGTCGGCGGCAAACCCGGAATGCACACCAGGTGCACACCGGGGCGGCCGGAATGCACACCAGGTGCACGGCCTGGACTCAGATGCACACCAGGTGCACATCCCGGAATGCACACCAGGTGCACACCGGGCCGGAATGCACACCCGGGCCGATCGGTCCGGCACCGGGCTGTTCCGTGGTTGGTGGTTGGGTTGGCGGTCACCAGCTCGCCGAGTTGCCGAGTCCCGGTCCGGTCCGCCGTCCGGTCGGCGGCAAACCCGGAATGCACACCAGGTGCACACCGGGGGCCGATGTTGGGTTGGCGGTCACCAGCTCGCCGAGTTGCCGAGTCCCGGTCCGGTCCGCCGTCCGGTCGGCGGCAAACCCGGAATGCACACCAGGTGCACACCGGGCCGGCCGGAATGCACACCAGGTGCACACCGGGCCGGCCGGTGGATGCACACCAGCTGCACACCGGGCCGGAATGCACACCAGGTGCACACCGGTTGGCGAGTCACCAGCTCGCCGAGTTGCCCGAGTGGACTCAGATGCACACCAGGTGCACACCGGGCCGGAATGCACACCAGGTTCACACACCGGCCAGCTCGCCGAGTTGCCCGACACCGGGCCTGGCCGGAATGCACACCAGGCCGGCCGGTGGATGCACACCAGCTGCACACCGGGCCGGAATGCACACCAGGTGCACACTGAGTTGCCGGTGGAATGCACACCAGGTGCACACGGGGCCGGCCGGTGGATGCACACCAGCTGCACATTGGGCCGGAATGCACACCAGGTGCACACCGGGTGGACTCAGATGCACACCAGGTGCACACCGGGCCGGAATGCACACCCGGGCCGATCGGTCCGGGGCCGGAATGCACACCAGGTGCACACCGGGCTGTTCGGCACACCGGCCGGTCGCAGAGTTGCCCGAGTTGACCGAGAGATGTTCCGCCAGTTCAATGGATGGTTGCTGGGTAGTTCAATGGATGGTTGCCTGAACTGGCTTTCCATCTGTTGAACTGACGCCGGCGGTCCGCGCGATCCGTCGCGCCAGGAGCACGGTTGCTTCATTCGCACTCGAGGGTCTCTCGGTGGATCACAACTCCCCCCTCGCCGTGCTCCGGCAATAAGTTGTCTGGCTCCCAGCAAACCGAGAAATCGCCGAATGGAACCATCTCGCCCCACCCCATTCCAGCGCAGCAGAAACCGGGTCCATCAATTATAGAAGACTCCTCCCAGGCGACCGCTACCGAATCGCTTTGACCGGTCACAAGCTGGCAGAACAGGTCCGCGTCCGCCTGATCGCAGTCGTTGTCCCCCACTGGGGGCTCCGAAACCCTGCACACTCCGAGACAGTAGAATTGCACAGCGCTGTCGAATGGGCCGGTCTCCCCCTCGGTGGTGGTCGGGTCGGTTGTTGGAGGTTCACTGGTCGAATCGGTTTCAGTGATCGGAGCAGTCGTTGGTGTTTCAGTGGTCGGATCGGTTGTTGGTGTTTCAGTGGTCGGAGCTGCTGTTGTCGGAGTTGTCTCTGCGTCCGTTGTTTCCGAACCGGTATCCGTAGCAACTGTCGTGCCAGTTCCCTCGGTAGGGGCCGTGCACTGGCACAGGAACACGAGGAGGAGGGGGGTGAGCGCGCGCATGGGCTCGTTAATAGCATCCAACGTCACGCTTGTGTCTGGCAAACCAGTGTGATGCGAGTATTAATGAGTGAGCTGCGATCCATGGTGTGTGACGCCCTCGACGACGTGGGCATGAGTTTCGAGGAGATGGCCAGGAGGACGGGGTACCAAACACGCCGCCGCCTGAGTCGACACTTCGGAAAGCCTCCCTCGGCGTTCAACCCAGGCTTCCACGACTTAATGGAGGGATTCGAGGCGGCAGGACTCATGTTCTGCGGACATCCGAACACGCGCTCGTACATACAGTTGGTGTCGGCGACGGCAGAGCGGCTCGGGAAAGTGCAGCTTGCGAAAGCCGCCCAGATTTCGCGCACGACTTTGTGGCGTGTTAGGGAGGGCGAACCGTTCTCGGCTCGTACAGCACTCGATCTCGCTTCGGCAATGCGGCTCCCGATTTGTGTGTCCAACGGAAGGGTCTTGCGCCCGATCGTTTGAGTATGAAGAGATCTCTCGCGCGCATTCCACCGCCTGCCACTCTGCAGTTCAATAGATGGTAAAACACGTTCAACAGATGGTTGATTCGAGGCAAAAAACTTCGCCTAGTTCAATAGATGGTCAAGACTAGTTCAATAGATGGTCTATTAAGTTTCACACAATATTGAGGGGTGCCGGTTTCGGCAACGGATAACGTGCTATTCGATTTGTGTGGGTGAGAAAATGCTTATTGTCGAGTACCCAGGAGGTGGAAGGTTCGAATTTGGACCTGCCCCGGAGACCCTCCTAAGGAGGCGCGCAGGTGAAATGCAACAAGCCGAGAAGGGACCTGCTTGTACGTACCGGATAGGAGACGAAGTACTATTCTCACCAACCCCAACACTACGCATCGCTGATCAAGTGGTGACACCCGAGATTGTGCCGAAGGCACGTCCCCAACGGATGCCAAAACGCGCCGCTCCGCGGGACGAGGCTGACGAGCTACTTCGAAGCACATGCCGCGTGCAGGACATGCAGCACGAGTGTATCGCGCGTGCTCTCGAGACCACGCAGAAGACCCACGAAATGATCAATCAGCTGAACAACTCATTTGCGAACGAACGGATATCCCTGTTCAAAATGCGTCAGATTGAGGCGCGTGCGGAAGCGCCAGGCGGCACAGATTTGGTTGTTGGTCTTGCAAGAATGTTGTTCGACCGCTTCTCGAAAAAGAAAGGCTAGAAATGCCCAACAATTACTTTGACAACATTGATCTGTTCGTCGACTCGCGAGTCCCTCCTTCGCAAAGGCTAAATACGCAGAAAGCCTTCGAGGACGTGAACAACGAGACGGCCGAAGGAGCCGCAAAGCTGATCCTTGCACAAATGGAAGGCTTTGATACCCAAGATCCGGCCAGCTTCGACAGGCTAGACCAAACGAAGCTGAAAGTACTAAAGGACGGAATCCGCGAGGTTCGGTCTGGGGATGCGGTCGATGTACTCGGTATCATGTTCGGTGCGGCGGTTGGGGGCGTGATGGGGTCATTCAGTCACAAAGTCTGGGATATGTCTCCGCGCGACATTCCTGTCAATGGGCTTATTGGCGCAGTCGTACTTGGCGGTGCATCAATCGTCCTGCTCAAGGATGCAGCGCTCGGGATCCGTGGGGCGGTCGGGGCTGCGGGGGCCGCTTTCCTCGCAGGGTCCACGATGTGGGTGCAGATGAACCCGGAAGTTGCGTCGACTGTCTATTTGACCGGTCCCACAGTCAGGAAGAAGGGACGTTAACGACGTGTGGACCGTTACCAAAACCCTCGTGCCGCTCGACCTCCCGTTTGGGCGCCTCACTGCGACAAACGAGTTGGGGCACGAACTCAACATAGAACTCCCGACCGACTTACTCAGGACAATCCAAGTCGGCGAAAAACTGATACTGACCCTCGAAAGGGCTGTTTGAAATGGACACGAAATCAACAAACGCACTCGAATCCCATCAAATCCCCACGGTAACGATCTCTGGCGACGTGAACCGAGGGGAAAAACTGAAGGCACAAACGCTCTCTGCAATGTGTTTCGCGCTCGACCGCACACCACATGAAATCAGAGAAGTTTTCGGCTGCCGTCCCAACGACCGGCTCCGTGCTCTGGAGGAAAAGTGTGCAATGCTCGCGGCCCTAGTCGAACGTCTGCAAGCGACTGGTAGCGGGTGCGAAGGTAACTGCTCAACAATCCAAAAAAGCTGTGATGGGTTGTGGAAACTGTGTTTCGAGACTCTTTGTCCGGGCCGAGTACCGTTTAGCCGGTACACGATGGATGAAGCGTCCCAAGAAAACCATATCGTGTTGAACGAAATTGTTCCTGTGCCTGCGGACGCTGACAACGTCACCGCATTCCCAGTTGCCCCGGGCCAATACATGGTGCTCACGCACCCCGTTAGGCCGGGGTTCGTGCCCAAAAAAATCAACATCGATCTCCATCTCGCCAATGGAGGCAACAACTACCTCGACATCGAGATCGAAATCTTTTTGGTGAGTGGTGGCAAGAAGAAGAAAATCGGCGTGACATATGAGGGAAACAACTTCCTCAACAAAGATGGAACGCAGATCTTCGTCGCCTGGCCCGAATACAAGGGTCGGCGTATCGAGGTGGGTTATGCGGAGAAGATCGAGATTGTTTTGCGCCACACTGGACTGCAGAACAACCTTGTGTCGGCCTCGGTGAGGCTCCCTCACGACACGAAGGAATGGTACGAGCTGTGCAAACACTGGGGATACGGAGATTGCCCGCCGTCTTCGTCCACCGCTTGCTAAATCGGTAGTTAGAAGATGGGTTAGAAGCTCACAGCGGCTTTGGCTGCTGGGTTTAGGAATGGAACAATGGCAGAACCAATCAAGATTGTGCTGACAAACACAGGGGCTTTCGACGGGTCGACTCCTATCGTAGTTGATAGGAGCACGCTCGGCTCAGGCCCTGTGTACACAGCAAATGTGAACGGAGGGGGTTTCATCCCTGCCTCCATTTTTTCACTCGTTTCGCCGACCACTGTCAAGGTCGTGTCAATCGCTATTGACAGCGACTTTCCGGGTGCAGTTGCGCATGTAACGTCACCCGACAGCATTGAGCCGATCCGGCACGTCACACTGAACAGTGCGTATCAAAGCGTGCTGATGGCTGGCAACGAAGTGTTGAGGATCATATGGAACGGCCCCGGCCGTTCCAGGCGTGTCAACTTAATCGTCCAAGACCTTGGCGAGCAAGAAGTGACACCGTTCATGCGCGTCGAGCACCGACCGATAGAACTGATGTCCCGCTACTACATCGAGGTCCAGGGCGGTGGGCAATTTAGCTTCGGAACCAATCCACTACAGCCCATATGGACCTACGACCCCGCGCTGCAAATCCGACGAGCAGCAGTCCCATCGGGTGTCGGCTGGCTAGCTGTTGGCGACCTCGCGCCGATCAAGGGACACTATCGACGTGGCATCTACGTGTGGGCACGGATGTCGCAAGCCCCAGCCGTGGCGGCACTGGAAGTTGGCCTCAAGGCTCCGTTCTCGAACGAATTCGCGCAGGTGACAGGGGCGCCAAACATGAAGTGGTCAAAACCGGTGTGGATGTCGGCGACTGATAAAATCGCTTTCCAAGTCGATAATGCCGCAGGCGCCCAGTTTGCGGTTGAACTCGATGTCTCACCAGTTCTGATCCGTCGCATAAAGGACCCGGTGTAAGATGTACGTCGATCGGCACGCGCTCCGGGCCCTCGTTCACTACTCGGCTGCAGAAACCGTCGAGGAGGGTGAACTTCGCAAGTGGCTCACTGTCCTTGTGGACAAAGCCACCGACGAGGCCCGCGACGAATTTTCGTCTGCGGTTTCCAATGGCGACTATCCGCACAACGCGGTCACGCCGCTTCCCCAGCCAAAAAATGGTGGCTCCCTTGCAATCACAAAGGCCCCACCAGCCCTGATCCTTATCCTCGGGGAGTCGGTGGACCCTGACACTCGCGATCCGAGAAATGACGTGCCGAAAGAGCTTGAGGAGACCTTGAAGGTCGCGCTCGCCAGCTGGGACACCGCGAAGCTGGAGTCTCAGATTGCCGACACCGGCTGGCTAGCGCCCGTTGACACCCCGGATATCCCCGGACCCGAGGACGTGCCCCAGGACGCCCAGGACGCCCCCCAGGACGCCCCCCAGGACGCCCAGGACGCCCCCGGCGATGTTCCCGCCAACGATGATCCCGAAGACACCCAAGAGACACCAGCGCCAAATGACTCCACGCCGGTGGAGGAGGCGCATTCGCTCCGCAAGAAGGTGTTCATCGCTACGGGGGTGGTTGCGGCGGGGTTGGCGGTTTGGATGTGGCGTCGAAGGAGTCGCTCGTGAACCTCAGCAACTGCTATGGGCCGGGTCTGGGAGACCTTGTTCAGCTGGTTGGCGACGTTGATGTCTTGTCCAAACAGTCGATCAATGGGTTTGCGGCGGATCAGTGGCGACGCATTGGCAAGGTGCTCGACTTCTCGGCTGAACTTGAGCCCGGACTTCGGGGTTCGTTAATCAGCGGTGGTCAACTCGGGAGCATTATCGGGGTTGGCTCGGCAGCACTCGCTAAGCACCTCCATAAACGTCAGGGGAAGGAGCAGGCCCCGCCCGCGTTTGCCCAGGCACGTTATGAGGTCATCCACAAAGCTTCGAGTGACCAGCGAGGTTGGGTCCTCAATATTGATCTGGATCAGATACAAAATGGAGGCTGCATCGGCGGGGTGCGAGTTATCCCAGCCGTCAACCGAGCCACGTACTTCCACCCAGAGCGCAACGACTCCCTCACCCCGCGGGACTGCTTCTGGCCAACAACTTACCCTGTGTACATCGGCACCTGGCCCTGGGTGTATGGACATGCGCTAATGGATGTTCCTCCTTCCCTCTCGTGGAGGCGAACCGCTGACACAGATCCGGTGATTTTGTGTGCCCAGCTTTACGCCGCCGCCTGGACACTAGCCGGCAACGCGGCGATCGATGCCCAATCTGTCTACGCTCACTACCAGTATTTCCTCAAGGCAACCTCACCCCTGATTGAGAGACTTCCCAAGGAGGCCACAAGCCCGCGTTCGCTCTACCGGAGTGATTCTGGGTTGATAAGAGTCTACATGGGAGAACCTACGACTGAGCATCTGTATGGACCGTTAGGCCCGCTGTCCGTTGTTGCGTACAACCACATCCTCATGAGCTTTGCGGCATTTTTCCGGGTGCGCAGCGAGATCATGGCCCACCACAAAAATCTCCCTGCGAATGTAAAAAGTATCCTCGACCAAAACCCGGATCCGTGTGTGCAAGAGCTGCGAAAACCGGCACCTCCAAAGCAGTCTGAGAAACCGGTCCTTTCACTGTGAGTAGCCTACAATGATGGTGCAACGACATTCCGCTCAATGGACAAAGCTTTTCGGCCATCTCGACGAAGTATGGCTGTCTCGAATGCCAAGTCACCAGGTGCTTATCGACGGCATCGTCGATCCCTCAGTATGGCCGCAGAAGATGCTCGCCACCGGGCCAGACTCTGGCGACCAACGCCAGTTTCTGACAGGGCAAGCAAATAGCGCTGGCATCCGTGAGTTGCACAGTATAGCGCAGAATCAGATGCGGCACCTCGTGACGCAGTTCGAAGGTTCTTCAGGCGCGGGTTTGCTTTCCTCGCTGGAGACTGCACTGGCTCAAGTCATGGAGCCGCAGGCAATCGGCGCATCAATTGCGTCCGATTTGGTCGTTCCATTGCTTACCGACACTTCAAACGCCGGCAAGAAAGTTGCAAGTGCACTTTTCGCCGCAGGGATGTCTGCCCTGTCGTGTACTGGCCCGATAGGGGCCGCCGCAGCCGCGATCATTGGGTTCGCTACCTTCCTTGCAAAGCTCTTTGTCGGGCGAAAAAAGTGGAAGGAAAAAGAACGAAAAGACCAGATGAAGCGGGCATTTCAGTCGATGCCACCGCTCCAAACCGCGGGGAGCAACTCGGACGAGTACCAGGTGCGGCAGGTGTATGCTGCAATGGAGACCGGCTCGTGGACCCGCTTGTTCTCCCCGCGCTTCGACCCCAGCCGTGAGTGGGTTGGAGCACCGCGCAACGGTGGCTACGGCTTTGCTCCAGGCCACCGCTTCAACACGAAAGACGAGTTTGGCATTGACACTGCTAAGTTCGAAGAGTCGGGTGGAATGGGCTGGAACCCAGCCACCGGTCACTGCACATCGGTCGTCCAGGTTTCGCTCGATCCTATCGGCGATGCAGTCGAGCGCTGGTACGAACGTGGAGACATGTTCCCGGTACAGCGAGCCCACGTGCGTGACGTAGGCGACTTCTACCAGTCTCTGTCGCGCGCGTGTGGCATTGCCTGGGCGATGGCTACTCAACAGCACGCATCGCCAAATTTGTATAAGATCGATGTCGGAACTCCAGCTTCCGACAGGAATTGTCTGCACCTCATGTGGAAACGGTACTTCGATGGTGCCATCCACTACATCAAAGTAAACGGGCAAGAGTGGACTCATTGGGAGAATTTTGGACTCAGTGTTCATGGCCGTGCCATGGACAGCAGCCGTCCCGAGTTCCTCCTCGGGTCCGCGCTCGCGTGTGTCGCTGGCAGCTGGGCATGTCGCACTGATGTTGGCTGGACCCCCCAAAACCAGAAATTGCGGGCAGTCGACCCCCCACTACTCCCCGAGGAGATGGTGGCCGTCGGAACAGGCCTCACATCCGGCTGTGTGATCGAACCTCGCCAAGCATTGCTCACGCCACCGTTCGGATCACTGTGCCTGGTTTCCCTGTACGAAGGACGGCTAAAGAGCCAACTGGAGCAGGTGCGAGCACGTCAGGAGGACTTCCTGCGTACCACCTTGGTGTCCGCGTACGTTCAGTCAGCGTGGGACGCCTTCAGCGACCCATCACTCGCGGAGCAACTACGTTTCGTTCGCGGGAAGCTCCTACTCAACCAGACTGCATTGAGTCGTGTGAACCTGCGCGACGTTCCCCGAGAGGAAAAGTTCAATGGAAGCAACTGGTATGATCAGCTCAAGGCAGCTGGAGCGGGTAAGCTAAACAAAATGGGGATCCGCCCGGAGGGGACCGGAGCTGTCGAGCCGCCAAGTGGGCCGCCCGTCAAGGTCGCCGAATTCTACGTGCCCCCATTTCGTGACGAGGTGGTGCCGGAAGAACCCGCGGGAGTTTTGCGTGCACTAGGTATTGGAGCCGGAGCAGCGACCTCCTCGTACCTCCTGTACAGACTTGCGAAACGATATGGAGCGTTGTGATGGACGTGTTAGCTGTCGAAGTGAAACTGGACGACGGTCGAACAATCACGTGCCGTCCCGTTGCCGAGAGCCCTGGGTCGTCTCGGGAGAAGAAGCCCGGACGCAAGAAGAAGGTAGCGAGCAAGCAGAAGGAAACAACTCGCAAAAACCAGGACAAGCCCGCGAGCAAGCAGAAGGAAACAACTCGCAAAAACCAGGACAAGCCCGCGAGCAAGAAGACCCAGGACAAGCCCGCGAGCAAGCGTACGCGGCAGACTCCACGCACTCGCAAGAAGACAGAAGTTCCGCCGCAGTCCTCGGTGGAAATGAACCACAAACCCAAGGTGAGTCTTAGCTGGGCACCTGGCAAGACAAAACAGGGTCGACCAACACACGTCGCTGTGTTCGGCACTGGCACTTGGCTCATTGCCGAGGTGGAAGGTGAGGCTCGGTTATTTTTCGGGCATACAGACTCCAAAAAACCACATGAGTGCGATTCCGAATCGTCGGTGGCAAAGGCCAAGGTGTGCGCCACGCGAATTTCTCGAAAGCTGATCGACGATGCGAGCGATGAAGAAGCCGACGCAACGAATGCCGAGCAAATGGCGGCCGTTTTTCTAGAGCGCGTCGGCGAAACAATCACCGTGCTCGACGTTACGTACCGGTTCCGAACCAAACGCACGCGGAGAGAGGTGGAAGCAGCAGTGTTGACGTTTGTCGGCCGCGACAAACGGCGGCTTGAGGTTCGGCTGTGGGGACGCAAGGGAAAGACCACGCAGGAATCCATGGAGGTTTGGCTAGTTGAGTACGTGGGCAAAACCTCGATCCTCGGGTGGAAGAAGCAGACCGTAAAGTTCGCAAAGCTTGCTCAACTAAAAAACGTAGTGCTTGATGTCCCGCCATTCCTGCGGCTCGAGTGGGTCCACAAGGGTAACGTATCGTCAGCTACCTTTAGCGACCTAGAATTCGAAGTTGTTGAAGGCCCATTTAACAGCCAGCTGCAGCTAATCAACAACGGACACTACAAAGACCTCGGCGACGAGATCCCTCTGAAGTGTGGCAATGCCGATGAACTCCGCGAGCACGCGTTGACATTCTATCGAGCATTCGAAAAAGACCACGCCAGATTGCTGTCGCAACGTCGGAAAGCGGCACGTGCCGACGACCCCAAAGAACCGGCAAAGTCCACGCCGGTCGCAAAACCAGCGGAAAAGCCCAAGCCGAAACCAGCGGCAAAGCCAAAGCCAGCGGAGCCAAAGCCAAAGCCAGCGGCAACGCCAAAGCCAGCAGCAAAGCCCGAACCGGAGGACAAGCCCGAACCGGAGGACAAGCCCGAACCTAAGAAAACGGCAACCAAGCCCGCTCGAAAGCGGAGTTCAAAACCGAAAAAGCGAAAGAAGGAAGCCAAGTCCACCCAAGTCATCGAGGACGACGACGAGGGCGAGGACGAACCCGTACAAATCGGGAAGCAACAGCTCGATATGCTGTTCGAGGCCGTACAAAAATCCGCGAAAAGTTTCAAAACTGACGAGGTACCTGACTGATGGATGGCGCGGTACTCAAAGATCTCTATTCGTGGGCACCACGAAGAGTGGGGACATTTAACCCTGGTGGCAACCCGCGATTCACCGTGCTGGCTAAAATGGCTGTTGAGCTGGCGCAGCAGTCCGGCCTCAGCCACAAGCAAGTGATCCGCATTCTTCTGTCGCCAGCGCCGCGGCCCGCCCTGGTGAACATCGTCGATCACCTCGCATCGAAGATGACGTTTGAGCGGGCAGAAGAACCCACGACACGTGCGGCTAGGCGTGACGCCAACTTGGCGGCAATGTCTGCCCTGCAGCTGGAGACGATAGGACGCTCGGCCGCGAAGAAACTGTACAGTTTTACCGGATGGGGAGGGCTTTCGCTGGAAGAAGTCGAGGACCAAATCCCAGACCAATTCCACCAGGACTCACTCGGGCTTGTTCACGAGTGGTACACTCCCTCGAAGGTCGCGGATGCAATCGCAGCCCAGCTGAACCCATTTTTGGACAAGCTGGCAAATAGGATCGGGATCATCAAAGCCTTGGAACCCTCGGCTGGTGTTGGCCGATTTATAGACTCATTCAACCGACTTCGTAAGGATCTCTCGTTTCGCTGGACAGCAGTCGAGCTGAATCACGTCTCGGCCGGGATTCTGCGGAAACTCCACCCATACACAACGGTCCATGTTGGCCCTTATGAGGCGTACAACCGTGACTACGGCGACAGCAAATACGATCTAGTGGTAGCAAACCCACCGTTTGGGAGCCAAGTAAAGACAAGGATCTATGCCGGCAAAGACCCGGACAACCGGTTCAAAGAGCCGTTCGACTACGCGTACTTCGTGAAGCGTGGTGTCGCAGCTCTCAAGCGCTGTGGCATTGCAGTGTTCCTGATCCCTCGCTCATTCATGAGTGCAAAGACGCGATACAATGACTCACTCAGGAGCTATGTTTTTCGCCGAGCACATTTGCTGAGTGCATTCCGTTTACCGTCATCCGGTCCCGGTAATTCGCGTCTGTTTCCCGGTCAGGACGTGGTCGTCGACCTCGTAGTGGTGCAGTCCCGTGGTGGTGTACTCACCGCCGATAGCCCACAGGACAAGGATCTTGTCGGCGGAGAGTACTTTGAAAAGAACCCAGACAAGCTACTGGGAAGGGAGACAACCAATTCCCGCGGTCGTTATGCCGTCGTGACCGACGAGGAACTCAACAAGCTCCCGCCGATCGTCGCGCGCCCAGAGTGCTCAACTTGCAAAGTCGAACCGGAAAAACCCCCACGGACGAAGCGGAGGATCTCCACTCTCGATCCACCGCTGGAGTTTGCTACTTCGCTTGGCGACCGTGTGCGTGCCTATCTAGCAGGATTAGCGAAAGGGAAAGACGTGCGAGCTGAGTGGGTCGAACTCCAAACGGGGCTCGAGGACCTTCAACAGATGCATCACAATCCGTGGAGTTGGCCAGCGCTCGTCGATCTGGCGGAGGGCGGACATCAGGGTGCACAGGGACTGCTTCGCGGGTTTGAAAAAAACGGAGACCTGGTAGAGGGGCTCCGTAAAAAACCCGCAACTGAGGCAAAAGACCTGGACCCAAACGATGTGGTCGCACTGGCGCAGAAAGTGGCGGCAGTTGGTGGTGTGACGCCCGGACAATTACACAGTCTACACCTGCGTCTTGGTGGCACGGCATCGGAAGAACACCTCCGCACACAACTTCTCAACAAGGGCTACATGACCGACGGGGGCCGGCTCTTTCCCGCTTGGGAGTACCTGTCAGGCGAACTGTGGTTCAAACTCGGCCAGGTCGAGCGCCTCAAAGAACGTATTGGTATTGAGCAAGCCGAGAAGCAAAAGAAGGCGCTCATTGAAAGGATAAAGCCGGCTGTTTTCGCGGACCTCGAAGTCGACCCGAGGATGGCGTGGATTCCATATTCGGTGGTCCAGAGGTGGCTTATCAACGATCTGAAGGTAGACGAGTCGTTAGTGTTAAGCCGGACTGTGGGTGTGCTGCGAGGAGCAAAATATGTCGGCCTCGAAGCAACGCAAGTAATCGACTGGTTAAACCACTTCTCGTTCACGCCGTACACGGACGCTCCGCTCGCCGAGTCAAAAATCCCAGAAGCAATCAAGCAAGAGATCGAGAGTTTGGATAGCGAGGGCAAAAAAATCTCGACCGCTATCCAGCGGAGACTTTGGAGTATCTACTACCTCGATCAGTTTCGGCAATGGCTCGCCACTGAGCCGGCCGCGCAGGAGCTAGTCACCGAAGCGTATAACGAAAGGTTCCGGGGTTTTGCTTTGCCCGAATTTGACGATAGCCCGATACATATCGAGCGATGGACGAAGGACCCTAAACTGCAACTGAGACCACACCAGGTGCGAGCCGTGAAAGCTCGCACGAGAACCCGTGGCGGCATCCTTGCACTTGCCGTGGGTGCGGGGAAGACATTCACATCCCTGGCAATCATCGCACTGGGTCGGCAGGAGGGATGGATCAAGCGTCCTGTGGTGGTGGTTCCCGCGGGGATTGTCTGGCAGTGGTATGATGAGATTGCACGGGTACTCCCTGATTATCGGGTTGGAGTGGTTGGGAGCACTCGGTACATAGGTAAATCAGGTAAGAAGAAGGGGAAACTGACCAGCAAAACATCTTCACCTAAAGACCGAAGCGACGAGTGGCTACGGTTCCAGGCGGGCATGTATGACCTCGTGCTGCTGACTGACACATCCTTAGCGACGACGCGCGTCAACGCGGGGGAGTTGGCCGCGTACGCGCGGACGCGTGAGGCAATGATGCGAAGTCTCTACAAGCAACGACGAAAACTACAAGGAAAAGACGAGGACAAACTGTCCGAGCGGGATCGTGCGCTGATGAAGCATGGCGCGCAGGCTTGGGTTGAAGACATGCTCGAGCTAAAAAATCGTGTCTACGACTCTGGTGTGGCGTGGGCTGATCTAGGAATTGATTTCTTGGTGTACGACGAGACCGGCAACATTCGGCGGACGTGGAGTCCTGCTCCACGCGAGTTTGGGATGCCCAAATATATGGGCGCGTCGCACAAAGGGTCGCAGCGTGGGTGGCAGGCAGACTTTCGGGCTGCACTTGTACGAATGAATGGCGGTGGGGTGCTTGCGTTGTCTGGGACCGTCGGCGAGAACTCGCCGGTTGAGCCCTTTAATCTCCTTCACTTCATCGACCCCGCGATCATGGAGCGGGTTGGGGTAAGTGATGTCGAGCAATTTTTGAGTCGCTATGTTGTCATCGCCTCAAAGCGGGTGTTGAAGCCAACCGGGGAGCGCAAGGTTCAGGACGCGGTCGTGGGCTTCAAAAACCTCAACGAGCTACGGGAAATACTCTTCACGTGGGGCAACTTCGTGAGCCACGAGCAGGCTGGTATCAAGCTCCCAGACTCTGAGGAATTACTGGTTGAAGTTGAGATGTCGTTGGAGCAGCGAACGATCTACGACTTCCACCGAGCACGCGCCCAGCGAGCGTTAGAGCGACGGCAATCGAGTTCCGTTTTTAGCGCACTCTCTCGAATGCGCGAGGTCACAGTTCACGAACTCCTCGGGGGTGAGGGCTACTCATGGCCTACCGCTTACGGGGGCCTGGCCCGGAAAGAGGTTAGCGAGAAAGCGCTGGAGTTCTACGAGGCACGGGGCTGGGTTCGTTCGTCCTCGGTCCTGCAAAAGCGCATCGCACAGGAACAAGACAGTGGCGTTAGTGGTGACCTTGCAAAAAAACTCGATCGGCTGCGTAAGAGTGAAGAAAATTCGGGCCTGATCAAGGTGGAGAAAATGCTCCCCCGCCCTGCCACGTTCACCAGTGCTAAGATCGAAGCTTGTGCGGAGCGGATCGCTGAGAACCTGACATGTGGTCATGTCGTGTTTGTTGAGAGCACAGCTGCCCACGCATGGCTGACGGAGGTGTTGGTAGAGAAAGGCGTCAAGCGAGAGCGAATTGCGGTGATCAACGGTTACGTGGGTGATGTCAGCGAGATTACACGTAAGTTCAACGGGTCCGACGAAGAGCCCCGGTCGCTTGACGTTGTAATCACGAACTCCAAGGGTACCCGGGGGGTAAACCTGCAACGTCAAACATGTATGTTGCACAATCTGGACTTGCGATGGACTCCGGCGGACATGGAGCAGCGGCGTGGGCGAATCGACCGATTCGGAAATACCATGCCCGAGATCTTCATTGTGTTCTACTTCGCCAAAGATTCCTTCGACGGGTTTATGTTTGACATACTTGCAGGCAAAGGTTCGTGGCGAGACTCGCTGTTCCTACGCGAGGGAGATCGATCAATCAATCCAGCCGCGCAGCTTGACCTCGGCGAAGCTGAACTCTTCATGTTGACAGCTCGTAATAAAGAGGAGGCCATGGCCCTGAAGCAGAGCATCGAGCGTGAAGCTGAGGAAAAAAGACTAAAAGAAGCCGGGGCAAGGGCACTCAAGCTGTTCTCCCAAGCGGCGGGTCGCATTGAGCACGCTGCCACTGCCAGCGAGGCCGACTCCGAACGATTACGAGGTGAGGCAAAAGAAATGCTCGACTCGCTCAACAAAATCGACCCGCGAGCGTGGCGGTGGAAACAAGCGTCACACGAATTGTGGGCCGGTGACCCAACCCGCAAATGGTACGTCGCAGACACGAATGCTATTCCGCCGTTCCACGCGGGAATGATGCTCCAACATGGGGGTGTAAACAAGCAAGTCGGCGAGTTGCTCCCCGACGGACAGGTGGGTTTGCGGACGAACGGAGAAAGTCGTTGGAGCATAGACCACATCTACGGGCTTGTCGGTGCCGAATACTCCGATGCCCTTCCAAGTGACGACAAGGTGACAGAGCGTTCGGTGTACGACGTCGGCACGTGGTACGGCGCTCATGAGGAGTGGGTGGTGAAGCATTGGAAACACTTTCTTCCAGCGCTCCCGCGAACTCTCCGCGAAGCAGGATTGCTCGTGCCTGTGTTTACACTGCAAAAAGGGCTCACTCTCACATCAAGTGTTTCCGACACGATGGGTAGACACATCCTCCCCCCTACCAAGACCGCGTGGGAAGTGTTCCGGGCGTGGGCGCAAGTCTCGTCGCAGAGTAACCATCGTTTGAGGAACGCGGCACGATCGTGGTTTGGACGCGACCTGTCGCTTCCTCCAAAAAGAAGTCCCGTAGAACAGGTGACATTCGAGTCCCACGATTGTTCGAAGCGGATCTTGTCGATGAAGCCAGATCGATTTCTCAACGCGATAAAGCGAGAGTTTAAGCGCTTGCAAGAAGACTCGACTGGCGATGGACCCGTCACCATTAACCTACGTCCTGGCATCAACGTTGATGTGCCAACGCGCGCGTATACCTCGGTCGAAGACTTGCGAAAGCAGGTCCTAAAAACCCTGTACCGGGAGTATATGGAGCAGTGGTTTAGGTTGGCGACGTCTCAGACTCGGCTACTGCGGGGGGAAGTCGTGGATGACCTTGACGCCCACTACCTCGCAGTCGAAAGTCTCTTTCAAGACCTCACCCAAGTACTCGGCCACGCAAATGCAACTTCGTTCCGTATCTGTGCGCAATTGGGCTCACTCGACGCAACAGTGACGCTCGACGTCACGCCCGACATGTTTTTGGTCAGCTGGCCCCATCTGAGTGGTGTCACGAAAGTCCGAGTGACGACCGAGACCGAAACATTCGTCCCGGTCGCGCACGACAAACAGTACGTGACCGTCCAACAGATCGAGATCCGAACCGGCAAAGTTGTGAAAGAGTCTACAAAGGCACCTGGCAACTTGTTCGCCGTTCAATCCGCTGACACGCTGCGGGACAGGATCCCGTTGCTCCAAGGCAATGTTTGGATCTACACAATCACCGATGAACAACCGGGGTCGAGTCACAAGTGGGCCAACATTCACCCAATGGATCTTAAGTCCATGTTTGGAAAAACATTCGACCAACTGATGGTAGGAGCAACGACATGACAGATGTAAAAGAAGGTCTAATTTTCGGGCTTGTGGTGACCGCGGGGGCTTGGGTTGTTGCCACGAACGCGAAACTTCGGCGAGCGAATCGCAGGCTGTCTGAAATTGACGCAGCCCTCGAGAACCTGAACGAACGTGGCGGCGCGCTCGAGTCTGCGTTTGGAAGGGAGATCGAGCGTAACGATAGGCTGACGATGCGAATCGATTCCCTTGGCCTGTCGGAGTCGCATGAGCTGCGCGCCCGGCAACTAACTCACCTTTCACGTGTTCGTGCCGAGCAGGACACGCTGACTGAGCGGGCACAATCTCGGGAGTTGCAACGCGAGCTGCTAACGCGCATCAATAGATTACTCAAGGGCGGACACAGTGAACACTAATCTTGCTGTGGCTGGTCTCGGGGGCGCGGCCTTAGTGACCTTGGCCGTTGTCTTCTCGCGTCGCTCGCGTCAGATCGAATCCCGTATCAGCCGCATGCAATTGGCCCTGAGCGAGCTACAAAGGCAGCAGGAGGCCGATTTTCGGCGCACAAATAAGCGCATCACCGATCTCAACAATTACGTCGACTCTACCCTTGACGACGTCGAGGGTTTTGTAGGGCTAGAGCGGGACGAGCACAGGATCATAGGCAAAAAAGATGCATAGCCAACAAACATGGATGGTGCCTGTCGCTCCGGTACCCACCCCACCTCCGAAGTGGCCACTCCCCACGGTAAAACCCGGCTATTCTCCCACATCGTTGGGCTACAAGCGACCATTTAAGTGCACAGATGATTGCGTACGTTGGCATGCGGGCATCGATTTGACCGGAGTCAAGCTCGGCGACGAAGTCGTAGCGTGCGAGGACTGTGAGGTTGTCAGCACCGGACTATGGAGTCACCAGACCAACTATGTGCTTGTTCGCAATACGACCTCTATGGCGCTTTACGGCGGCCTGCGAAAGCCCCTGCCAAAGAAAGGCACGTTCATCGAAGCGGGTAAGCGAATCGGTGAGATGGGAGCTGGCTACAGCACACTTCACTTCGAGCTGTACGAGTTGGACCCTGAAAGGAAGACCAACAGCCGCTGGTGGATCGATCAAGACCCGCCCGAGGGGCTCCTGAACCCGGTGAACTACATACAGGCTGCCGCGGGCCACAAGCTCACGCGGTCAACGGCGCCACAGCGGCACGAAGCCTTACGGGAGTTGGGTTTGTATGCCGGACCTGTCTTTGCTCCGTGGTCGCAGACGTCCATCGACGCGCTTACGGTTGCCCAGGAAACCCTTGGAATCGAGGCGGATGGAGTTTGGGGGCCCCAAACGGAGAGTGCGATCGATGCGGCCGTGCGTGGCGAAATTCAGACCGGCGGTGAGCCAGAAGTAGTTGGTGACGAAGTAGTTGGTGACGACAACGCCAAACCTCCAACTAACCAAAAGCCTCAACCCGTCAGTAACCCGCCGAAGCACCCCCCGGGCTCAAGCCTGTTTAGCTTCCGTAACCTGATGATCGCATCAGCACTCGGTCTTGGTGCGGCGTTTTTCTGGAGAGGACCGAAAAAATGAGATTCGGACTAGCATTTGAGTGGAGTGTCTTTCAGCCGGGACGTTCAGTCATTGACTGCAGCGCGGATGGGCCGACGATGATGGTGGTTGTTCGCGGAAAATTGAAGCTGCGCCCCGCGCTTCCCAGCCCCGGCCTGCGGCTTAAGAGAATTGATGCGACACCGTTCCTCCCGGTGAGCCTGGAGGGGCACCGCTACGTGGTCGAAAACAAGTCATACGCCGTCGCCCTGCTGTGTCGAAGGAGCTCGAGATGAGCCGCGTTGGGCGTGTTATCACGGGACTCGGTGCACTTGCGGTCGCCGGCCTGATATCAGAGTGGGCGTGGCGTCAGGTGATGCGATCGAACGGGACTACCTCTCGGTTGCGGAACGACAGCCCGTTCTTAGTCCTGAGTGACGATGTCAACGACCAGGGGGTGCTTGGGCTCATTGACCAACTGAGGTTTCATCGCGGGTCTCGTGCTGTGTTGCTCCTGCACACTTTTGGCGGCGATCTTTCGGATGTGTCACGGCTTGCACGAGCTGTGGAGGTGCATGGCAATGTGGAAGCGTGGGTCCCCTACCGGGCGTTGAGTGGAGGGACCATTGTCGCACTCGCGGCGCGCAAGATAGTGCTTTGGCCCGATGCTTGTCTCGGGCCGGTCGATCCGCAGCTATGTATGGGGTGGTCTGGGTTCTCTTCACATTCGCTCGACAACGTAGTTGCTACTAAAGGGCCAGAAGCTGGGGAAATTTGGGTTGCAACAGCCCACGAGGGGCGCCGAGCGTATCGCGACGTTCAGGCACTCCTCAGTCGCTACAACGTACCCGAGAAAGCCCTCGCTAGACTGCTCAACGCAAACAACACACACGCCTTTCCGATTTTTCTTGATGAAGCTCGCGAACTGGGTCTGCCTGTGGAAGCGCCACCGCAGAACCTCGACATTCTGGACAGTCAGGGACTGTCGCAACTGCTACAAGCTGGGGGTGTAAGATGACAGATAGTTGGGTACCACTGGCAGCGATTGGCGGAATCGTGTTGGTTGCAACACGTGCCTACCAAAACGCAGAAAAAGGCACGGGTATAGGTCTCGGCGGTGGCGGGACCGGTTTTGGCGTCAACTTGTGGCAGTTTTTTTTCGGCGCAGACCCTGGTGACGACGAGGGACAGAAGGGTGGAGGCGGTGCGGACCAGCCACAGGGACCATCGAAGGAGCCAGGCGGATCCGGTGGCACCGCTGCTGAGCCAGGAGACGGAAAAAAACCATCGAACCCAAACGAGGGAAGTGGCGAGGGTCAGCCCTCAAGTCCGAGCAATGGCGACGGAGGCGACAAACCCCCGTCGGGTTCTGGTGGTGCTGGTGGCGTTGGAGGAGGAAGCGGCGGCGGTATTGGAGGCGGGAGCGGGTCCGATCCGGGCAGTGGTGAACTCGAAGAAGGGGGTAGCCATGGGCAGGACGAGGGTGGTGGCAATGATGAGGGCTACTATGAGTACGACCCGCTCGAGGGGATCATCATCGGTGTGGACCTTCCACCCCCCGATATCAGCCAGGAAATCTCGAATCAAATTCGAGAGACAGTGCGTACCCTGATCAATGGCTGGATAGTTGACCCCGGAGCTTCGCCCGATGGAGCGGCGCGTCTCCCACCGCAGCTCCACGAGTTCACAGGGGGAGATATCCTGCGGTATTGGGCGGATGTTGCCCTCCACTACCACTACGATCTGCCGTGGGGTCGCCTCGATGACGAACGGGACTCGCACAAGCCGTGGATCCAGCTGTGGATAGACATCCTCGCCTACGCAAGTGTCTACCTGTCGGAGGAGGAAAACGCCCCCGTAACCATGTCCATGTCGGAGGAGGAAAACGCCCCCGTAACCATGTCCATGTCGGGGCCGCTGAAAATCTCGCGCAGGGGCATTGGTGACACGGGAATCCCAATCTTCAGAAGTATAGAAATCAATCCCCTCACACTAAGGCCGATGTGATGGACGAAACACGAAAACGCCTGATCGTCGCAGGTCTCTCAGCGGGTGCGATCTACGTGCTAACTGCATACATCCGGCATCTCAACCGCATGCGCCGTTACCGATTCTGGCAGAAACTCAATGAGGAAAAGCGATGAACGAACAACTGAAATTCTTTTTCGGCGCCTTGCTCGCTGGATCGGGCGCCACCGTGGCGACCTTGCTCATTATGCAGAAGTTTCGAGCTGAGCACCCCGCTGACCACTTGTCCCAAGAGATTGAGAATCTCAATCAAGAAATCGAGGCTCTCAAAAAAAAGGACATTGGCAATCAGACGAGCTCCCAATACGCTGTTGGTCTTATCAAGAATAACGCTGATGAGCTCCGGCGCCTCGATAAAAGAATAAATGCACTGGCATCGGACACGTGGCACGTACGCGCCAAGTTTTACGAAGTGGGTCTTAAAGAACCTCGGTATCGCATCGACGTGTGGGAGAAGGCTGAGGGGATCGATCAAAGCCGTATCGAGTCAATCACCAACATAGTGCCGCCAGGTGAGACAAACAGTTCCCTCCCGCAACGCAAGTTTACCGAGGAGGAGGCGGCCCGGATTCTCGAGTACTACGATCTCGACGAGTTCCTGCCGGAAGTTCAACGTCAACTCGAGGAGGTACAGTGAAATGGACATCGACAAAGTCATTAAGAACACCCGCGAAGTCACCCTCAAAGGACTCTCCGACGCGGCCCAGGGGGCAGCCGTCGCGGCGATCATCGTCGGAGTTGTCTCTGTCGTCATGTCCATCAATCGACTGCGTGCGGGCAAGCCCTTGTACAAGCCGCAGGAGAACACGGGGGAGGCATGAGCTGGCAACGTGTAGCAGTGGGGGCCACTGTTGGAGTGCTGGCCCTGTGGGCATTTCGCCAACGTTCACCGACGAATGTCGTCCCCGGGGCAACTTACTCCAAGGGCGTGTTCATCGAGTTCGGTTTATATGCCGACCCGGCCGAGGAGCTGCGCCGCGCTGGGTTTGATTTTGTGATCGTCCAAACAGCAGTGCAAAAGAAGTCCAAGGAGGATTTCATCTGGCGCGACTCGAACGAACTCAACAACCTGATTCGCAGGCTCAATCCGCCGGGCGTGCGCCCCCTGGGGATCTGGCTGTGGGGATGGCCGATCCCGTCTCGCTACAAGGAGTACGTCCCACACGTGGAAGATGTGCTCGAGAACACCACGGCCGCGGGCTACATTCTGAACATTGAGGTCAAGGCGTGGTCGCTCAAAAAGTTTGGCCCCCAACTTGAGACAGTCGCAGATGACTTCATCACCAAGTTGCGAGCGGTCACCAACAAGCCGCTGTACGTGTCATCGCACGGGCGAGCCGACTACGCCCCGCTGCCGTGGAAAGCGTTGTCGCGGCTCGACGGCGGGATGCCCCAAGTCTACGATTCAAAGAACCAATACGGTGACCCCTTCATCGAAAAGTGTATCCGCTCGTATCGTGAGATGGGGTTCAAAACAATCTGGCCGACCCTCGGGGCAGTGAAAACCGATGCCCGACGAATGCAGGAGCAGCTCGCTCAACTGCCCCAGTGCGTGGATGCACTCACATGGTGGACATGGACCTCGATCGGTCGATCGGACGAGCGGAAGCAAGTGACCGCAGCAGCGGGCGATCCGTGTCCAAGCAACGTTGTATGAAAGAGAGAACCAATGTCTACACGCCGCAAAGTAGCCGCAGCTGGTCTGACACTCGGGATAGCTTATGAAAGCGCCGTTGCCATGGGTCGATTTCGTCGGCGCCAGAAGCAGTTTGAGGCAGCCACAAAACGGAGCATGGCGACTGGTCGCCAATTGGTCGTTGTGGGTGATCCAAATGCCGGACTCCACACCCGACTGGTACAGGCGTATGACTGTGGGTCTGTTTGCGTGGACCTTAATGGATGTCCAGCGTGTCCGGTGTCGATCGCGGCGGACATCACGAAAGGAGTCGAGGCGATCGAGGACGATTCGTCGGTGGTGTACGTGAGCTGCGTGCTGGAGTACGTGGAGGCGATCGAGCCGGCGATCAAGGAGTTGAGGCGTATCGCAGGGTCGGAGGAGAACCTGTTTTTGGTGTTCGTGGACCCGCTGAGCTTGACCGCGTTTCTATACCCTTGGGGGAAGCGACGGGCAGCGGACGACAGAGGCAATTCCTGGCACGACGTCACGCTGACCCAGCGGCTGATTGGGATAGGTGCGCTCGCCACCCTCACCGCTGCACTGTTCGCCAAGGGGGGCAAGTGACTGCCGTCAAAATCATTGCTGGTACTGCACTCGGCGTCGCCGCTGGGTATTTCTTTGCGACCCGAACCCGCGAACGCGAGGAGACCGAGCGTGTCGCGGAGCTTGAGGAGCGTGTCGCGGAGCTTGAGGAGCTTCTCCGACAAGCTCGACAACCTTCCGGGGGTGAAAGTTGGACGAGGTCCATCGAACGTCTCCTGGAGGACGGATACGAAGTCCTGCAAACCCTTGTGAAAAGCGACGACCCCGGTCGCATTTCCGTGTCCGGTTTCGAAGTGCTTTCCGACGAAGAGAAACGAGAGCTAAGGTTTGTCTTGGACAAGTCAGAACAACAGCTTTTGCAGGATTTCTCGGATCGCGCTCTGCCCGATCTCCCAGACGAATTCGAATACAATCATGCGGTGTTGGAGTGGGTCGATGACCCGAACGCTTACGACTTCCTCACAGACGAGGACAAAGCCGCGGTGTGGGACTTTATAGAAGACCTCAACCGGCAGCTGAAGGAGGCGGGGTAAAAGTGACTGCCGTCAAAATCATTGCTGGTACTGCACTCGGCTTCGCCGCTGGGTATTTCGTTGCGACCCGAACCCGCGAACGCGCGGAGACGGAGCGTGTCGCTGAGCTTGACGAGCTTCTCCGCCAAGCTCGACAACTTGCCGGGGGTGAAAGTTGGACGAGGTGCATCAAGCGTCTGCTGGAGGACGGCCACGAAGTTCTGAAAACAGTTGTGAAAGTCGACAATTCTGGTGAAATTGTCCTCGTGGGTGTCGACGACCTCTCTGAGGACGAAAAACGAGAGTTAGGCTTCGTCTTAGACAAGTCCCAACAACAGCTTTCTAAGTACTTCAGGACTCGCCCCCTTCCCGAAACTGAGCAAGACATTTACTATTCTTATGCGGTGATGGAGTGGGTCAACGACCCGGACACACTCGAACACCTCACAGACGAGGAGAGGGCTGCACTATGGAAGTTTATATCGGTTCTAGACAAGCAGCTTCAAGTAGACAGACGAATGGATTTCCTCGTGGAACGGATCGGTGAGGGAAAGTGACTGCCATCAAAATCATTGCTGACCTTGAGGAGCTTCTCCGACAAGCTCGACAACGAGTGAGCGAGGTGGACGCCATCATCCGGGCGCAAATATCAGAAGTCGCCAACCTCCAGGAACGAATCGAGTTGCTCAAAGCAGGGCCAGAAGCCTCCCTCGTCAGAGAATTGGTAGAGCGTGTCCGGGAATTAGAAGCGCGCGAGATCTGGGCACAGGAAAACTTCGAAAGAATGAAGCGCACATATCTCGCTCAAATCGAAAGCCAGCAGGAGCAGTTGGCGGCTTGCCCGGGCCCTGTACCTCCCGGCAAGTTTGATATAGCTGTTAAACGGCTATTTCTAAACGGTCGCCAGATACTTCGCAAAATCGCGGTTGACGACGGAGACGGACTGCCGACAGGAGGCATCAACGAACACGCGGAGAGACTGACAATAGCTGAGAGGCAGGAGCTGCTTGAGTATATAGACAATGAGCTTGAGGAGTTACGGAGTTTCTTTACCGATCGAGAAATACCGGAGTTTGACGACACGGACGAGCAAGTTGTCGGCAGATGGCTAGATGGACACCGCGATGCTGATAACATGAGTGAACAGGAGCAAGCAGCGTTATTAACCTTCCTCGAGACAATAGACAAACCGCTGACTTCACTCCTACGAATCACCAGTGATCATGGTTGATCTCATGTGGGTGGAAGCCAGGACACCACGCGGGCGACCCGCCAGCGTTGCCCCGTTCGGTCGTCACGTGTGGTACGTTGCGGAGGTTGACTCTGAGATACGCACGTTTTTCAAAGAAGTGAATCAGTCCAAGGCTGCTCCCTCGAAATGCGACTCCACAACCTCATTCAAAGACGCACGAGCATGTGCCGAATCCCGATCCAACAGGCGTCAACATCACGACCAAGGGTTCCAATGGTGGGTCGACAAACACAGCCGCAAGTGGTTGGAGCACGTCGGGCACACCCTCACGACAGTTTCCGGTACATTCGAGTACGAAGAGACACGACGCGAGGGTCAGGCGGCTGTCCTGCTTTACAGTGGAAAGACCGGCAGGGTCGAGATTCGACTGTTTGACCCCTGTTTTGCGACGGGTGTCAACGATGCGCGAAGGAAGCCAAAGTATTCCATTTGGGCAATTGAGTACTCTCGCGACGGAAACATGACTGGCTGGGATCAAAGGTATCAGCGACTCAGCAGTGACCTCGCCACGCTCTCCATGTCGCTACCACCGTTTCACCCGCTCGAGTGGATGAACGATGGTGATGTCGAGACTGCCCAGTGGGGAAACGTCTCGCTAACGTTGGCCATCGAAGGGGGTGACGCGAACCTGTACGCGGACCGCTCACTTCTACTCGCAAGTGGGGACGCAAACGTGCTTAGGAGGGACCCGGTCGGATTCTACAACGATCACATTCTTGGGATCAGCGGGAGGAGCACCAGGGAAGACACCGAGTTCCGTCGTGAGTGGGCTACAGACCTTGCGAAGCGACATCGTCGACGCTCCGACCTCGCACTCGTGAACACTCACGAACTGCTCGAAGCGGTGCAGCTGCTGAGGACTGCGCCCAGCGCTTCCAAGTTTTTAAAGTCGGCAACCAAGGAACTCGTTTCTCGAACCGGAAAGTCGAGGACTGCGCCCAGCTCTTCCAAGTTTTTAGAGTCGGCAACAAAGGATCTCGCAACCGGAAAGTCGGAAAAACCAATGCCAAATGTCGTGTCCGTAACTGTCCACTTCACCGACGGCCGGAGTCTCCTGTGCGTCCCCGAGGGGCGGACCGTGCGGGTGCAGCACGCGCCGCGGGTCGAGCTTTTGTGGACCCCCTGCCGCATGAAAAACAACGAACTGACTTATACCGCCCCATTCGCGGCCGGTTTTTGGTTTCTCAGTGAGCACAGTGGTGAGGCAAGACTACAATTCGTTTCTTTCCTTGAAGGAGAAACTACACACAAGTGCGGCTCTCGACCGAATGTGAGCGAGGGGAAAGAGTGCGCCCAACAACTCTCCCAGCAAGTCGTCGATCGCGAGAGCGACAATCCAATTGAACGGGAGAATGCCCGGCGACTGGCCGTCGACTTTCTGAACTATGCTTTCCATCAGCTGTGGGTCGGAGACACCAAGTACTTGTACCGACGCGCGCGCAGGGAAGTCGACACCGCCGTTTTAGAGTTTGAGGGCCACACTCCCAAGGGCGACAGGTTGGATGGCAGTAGGCTGGAAATCCGTTGCTGGAACCGAACGGGAGGGCTTGAAGACCAGGCGATGAGTGTGCGGGTGCTCGAGTACGAGGACGAGCGACTGATCGGGACGATGCAGCGTCACATCCCCTACTCGAAACTCACCCACCTACAGGTGCTGTACCTTGACAGCCCGTCCTGCTTTCTTGACGAGGATTCACCGATTGCGTTGCACGCGTTCCTCGACGGCCTACCAGAGCACGAGCGGGAGTTGTTCCAAGGGTTGAAAACCGACCACCCCCGCCTGTTCGCCACAACTCTTTCCCACCTCCACCGGGTCTGGAAAGAAACACCATTATGGATTAATCACCCACTTGATTTCCCCGAAGCGTTTGCAAAAAGACTGAACCACGGTCACGAGGTACTTAGAAGCATCCCGAGAAGAGAGTTCAAGCAAATCGTGCGGACTCTCAGCAATGTGAACCCGGGAAGGCCGAGGGATCACGCTGCTATCGCCGATTTTTTGGCTAGCCTTTCCGAAGACGACCGAAAGCTCATGGGCCCACTCGCGGAGCAGAACCCCCGGGTGACCGCACAGGGCCTTGAGCACATACTCAATGTCTGGCGATTGATCGAGAAAATGTCGTTCCGTGAAAGAAACTTCCTGTCCACCTTCACTGACAAACTGGAGAACAGTGATGGTTCGACTGATTTTTTGGCTTGGAGTGTGAAAACTCGTGAGGACGTGCATCGTATTGTTGACTACTTCAACCCTCACTACCGTGCACCAGACGAACCGCGAACTGACTGGTACAGGTGGGCGCCGGTGTGGCCGGTGGAGTCCGATTTCGACGTAAAAACTCCTGACCCAAGCACGCTGATTAAATTCCGACACTGGACCACACAACCCGATTTCGGTTCAGGGAAATTTCTATGGGAACGGAATGATACCGTAATTTTTGAGCAAGGAGAGACATCCCAGGTCGTTGCGACAGATGTCGAGGAAAACACCCAAGCGACCTCGGTGGCTGTGAGCGCAGCCCGAGCGTTGAACACACGGGCACGCCCAGACCTGAACGACATTGCTGAAAAGTGGTTTTACGCAATGGGCAGTAAGTTTGTCCTTTCCTGGAAAGGAATGAAGCGTACGAACGTCCTCCCTCTCATATCGATCCACCGGGAGGCCGACACAATTGTTGCTGTCTATCAAACGCGCAAGCAAATCATCACTATCCGCCTCACACCCAGCGACACGAACCTCGTAACTGTCCTTATCAAACGAGCAGACGGCGGCGGTGTGGGAGGCGAATACCATGGCCCCATTCGGATGAAGCCCGAGGAATTCCCAAAGTTCCGGGCATACGTCCGGTTGGAACGCTCCGGCGAAATTGGGTTCTCTCCGTGAGTTGCTCGTCCACATGTCCCTGCGAGCTTGCCCCCGTCCTTCTGGGCAAGATCGTTGTGGTGCTTCGGAAACAAGCCGGAATGACACAGGTCGAGCTGGCCCAGCGCCTCGGTGTGTCGCGAACTTGGGTGTCAAGACTCGAGGGCGGAGACGGGAATCCAACTGTGTCGCAGCTGTTCGTTCTCGGGACTATTTTTAATGTGAGGCCCGGCAAACTGGTGTCGACCTGTTCCCAGGCGTTGGAAGATCAGGGGCACTTTTCACAGTGCTGCAATAAAAACAAGTGAAATCGAGGAAGAATTAGCCATGACCGAACCCGTGACAATCAAACTGCAAGCCACTGGACCATTGACCGGCGAGGGCCTTATAAGCCTCAGTAGAAACGACTTTGTTTCGACCGGCCGCACCTCCTCGGCAACGATACCGTCCGGCAGCCGAGTCGACGCGTCGTTTTTTGGCTTCTTCAATCAGGGAGAAGTCAAATCTGTGTCGGTGACGGCTACAACAACCGACCCCCGAGATGTGCTCCGAGTTTACCTGGGTTCTTCCATAAGAACCGAACTCCGACTTGATGGTCCGCAGACCGTGACACTCGGACCTGCGGAGCAACTTGGTTTCGTTACGGAGACGAATCTCGAGATCGTCCTCGTGGTCAATGTGATTCCCGAGGAAGTCCTGCAGCCCGGGCGAACGCCCCCTCGGCCCGTTCGGGCACGCCTGACCCGCCCGTCGGGGTTTTCAGCCACAGGAAGGATGAACACCTCACTCTCGTGGGATCATGATGGACGATTGTTGGTCGGCTCCGGTGCCGAGGGGTCCCTGGCCTTGGCCACCGTTGACCCGAGGGAGTCGCGATTTGACGGCTACATGTGGCGATGCCGTGTGTCTGGTACTGACGGCCCTGCACAAGTTGGTGTCGGCTCTGGAATCACTGGCGATTTCGTTTCCCAGGAGATTCAACCGGGACAGTGGTCTGCACCGCGCCGGGTTAGCCATGATGATCTGCTCTCCGTAGAGTCTCCAGGGAAGCGTGCAGATGCACCCACAGTGGTCGTCGATCACGAACTCCTCCCGACCACCACAGGTTTTTCGCAACTACTTCTCTCCGAACCCGGACCAGAACCGGAACCCGGAACCCCGCCCCCGGCCGGAATTCTTCCGCTAGACGGATGGGTGAACGTCAGTGTCAACGCGGCAGGGGCTATCGTCACGAGTGTCGGGCTCGAGCTGTGGACCCACGCTATTAGCGGCAATGCGCCTGGGGGGTTCGTGGGTACCGGCATCGGCAACAAAGCGATTTGCGGCAGCGACTTTTTGGATGGACTGTCGCTTTCCGCCCTAACATCGCTCTCAATACGGTTTGCGAATCGGACTCCAGGTAACAGCAGTCTCTTAAACACACCATACATCAACCTGGTAATCGACCTGCATGGCGACGGCACGCAGTTTAAGATTGGCGTGCTCGACGTTGCCTTAAACCCAAGTTTGAGCCTTCTGACAGATGTGTCGGTCGCTGGCCCTACCGACCACGAGATTCTGCGCAGTTGGGTAGGCGGTGGCAAAATCAAAATCGTGAACGAGCTTGCCGGAGTCAGTCCGGTGATCTCCCTTGGAGTGGGATGGCTTAACAAAGTGTTCGTTATCAGCGACATCATCGCCGAATACCCCAACGCGAAGCTGGCTAGCGCGTTTCCGGGCGACAATGGCCTCCCAGCAGACCTCTCGCTTCCGTCCATCTTGCTGGTTTTGGGCGACTCCAACTATGCACTGTATTCGCGCGTGCTCGTGCGAAGTGTTTCAGTGAATCAGTAGATCACTGCTCGTGTGAAGTCACACAACAGACATCCTGTATATGCACTGTTTCATAGAGCGATCATTTCCGTTGCGGAAGTGACCGGAAACCGTAGAATGATCTGGTGAAGGTAAGGATCAACGACTTTGAGACTACCATCCCCAATTACTGGAAACTCAGCGCGCGTTTCCGGTGGCTTCCATCTGGCTGTGTGGTCGTCGCAACGCGCGGAGGGGCGCGCGGTGCTTCATCGTTCCCCATCGGCGAATTCCGCGTTGACCGTATTAAAGACCGGCAGTATGTCTTCTGGTGCGCTAACAATACATCCACGGTAACGTTCGAACCGGACACTTCGGAGGGCAGGGTTAAACAAATCCTCCGGTCTGGCCATCTGTTCCTCCGGCCAGATGCTATCCACCTCCGCACACGCGATCCGTTCGTCGAATGTGTGATTGGAGACTTCGCAGAGAAGACAAGGCGAGATTTTGTCTTGAAAGTCCTGGGAAGATGTAGATCAGAAGAGCGAATACCGGTAACTGTTTCTGAGTTCTCCGGGGATCGGCTTAACTGTGCTTTGATGGCGCCGGTCCAATCGTTTGGTCACGCCCGTGGGTCGGTCGAGAACATACTTCTCGAGTGCGAAAAAACGACTTCCGAGTGGACGTTCGCACGTACTGTTCGTGAGATGCTGGACTGCACATTGTTCGGGCGGGCAATCCCCAAAGCTATCCTCAACACGACTCTCGGAGACTTCCACGCACACGCCCCTGATTCAATTCGCTCCTTAGCCAGTGATATTGCTCGATCAGGGCCGGGGCAAGAAATCATTGGTGCTATAACGGAGCTTGTGCCCGAGCGTATCCACCTTCACGATTTGGCGGTTGCAGCCTGTGCGGTTAAAACCTCTCTGTTTGATATCTCCCCGAGCATCGTACCTTGTGGAGACTGGAGCGATTCGGCATGCCAACTGTGGGAATAGGTTGTCAGTACACTCACCCTTGGACCTGCATCCACTCAACGGATGACCACTCACGGTTTGAGTTCGAGCAATCGAAGATGGTGATTGGTTACCTCCCGGACGGATTACAGACCCCGCAAGTGGCGGTTGACCGCTGGCTCAGTGGTCTGCCATCTGTCCCTGATTCGAACGAGGAGGAGCTCGAGGAAGGTGATGTCGTCGAGTCGGTCCGATTTGACGTATTTAAACGGAAAGTCAGGGGTCTGCATGGGCAAGAATGGGGATTTGAGCGAGGTGAAGAGCTTGGAACTACGGTCGCATGGCGCGTCGGCGAAGGGTGCTTTGTCGCTTCTGTTGTCGCGCCATGGCACCGATACTCGGATCATCGTGGCGTTTTAGAACGAGTGCTTGCGTCTGGCGAGTGGGGACGAGAGCCAGAGCCAGAGCAAGAGCAAGAGCAAGAGCCAGTGCCAGTGCCAGTGCCAGTGCAAGAGCCAGAGCCAGTGCAAGATCAAGCATCCCTTGTTCTGGCTACCAGGGCGGAACTCGGGCTATCTCGCACAGACTTCGGCAGACTTCTGGGTGCACAAGCCCGCACGGTGCTAAAATGGGAGCAGGGCTCATCGATACCATCGGCCGAAAATGTGAGCATGATGGAGACGATGCGCTTGGCGATGGCCAACCAAAAGCATCTTGACGTTCCTGCACTTCTGAAAATATCCCCCCGGTATGCGTTCTACGTTTTGATTCGAGCCGCATTCGACAAGGCGGGAAACGAAAGAGTGGACGTCATCGATCTCGAGCGTCGCGTTAAAGTGCTAGAGAAGACTCTGGCGGAAGTTTCCGCGCCGTTTGAATAGGAGCGGGATAAGGAATGACAAACAACACTTTTATTGCTTCTCTTCCGGTTGCCGATCAACCCCTCGCCGAACGGGCTCTCTGGGCGGTGGTGGCGAGTTTGACGGTACTTGGAGGCCAAGTTCTTGAATGCGAGAAAAATGGAGAGCCCTACAGCATTCTGCGATGCTCTGGGGAAGCTAAGGTTTTACACAGCAACCTTCGAACATTGGGTGAAAACGAGAGAGCGGACATAATTTTTCTGGGTGGTCAGATAATTTCGAACTCGCCGAACTTCCTCGATCTCAGACAAGCAACGGTCTTCGGAGTTGGGAAAGCAGGCGCCTGCGCACGATTCATCCTCTTCGAGGTTCTCACTATCGTACTTGCGGCCTGCGCTCCCAAGTACCTCAAAGGTCTACCGCCAGAGGTGGTGGCCAACGAACTAATTTCAATGTGGAAAAGTGAGCCACCCACAACGATAAGCCTCGAGGAATTGCTCAAACGCGCTCAAGGGGAGGATTCGTCCCTCACAAGCATATTTTTACGGTCAGCTTTAGAATCGTCCATCAAAGCAGCATCAATGAACATTCTTCGCGGTTGTGAAAATTGACTTAGGCAATGAGTGCTACCTTCTCGACCTCCAGCTTCGCAAGCTCTTTATCAGCGTGCAGGTAGCGGAATGTCGTTTTGATATCCGAGTGACCCACATACTTCTGGATTGAGGCCGGAGCAATTCCCCGCCGACCTAGCTCACTCACAAAGCTGTGTCGGAGAGAATGGACAACGGGTATTTTCCCGCTCGGAAGCGTGATTTTTAACTGTCTGCAGAGCGCCTGGAAGTAGCGCCTCAGTGACGGCGCGGAAAGGTGGTGACCGGGAATATACTGATGTGGGAAGAAGTACCCCCCCCCCCTGGGTTTTATTGACTTCAGAAGCTTGATGGCCTCGTCGATGTACGGCAATGCTTCGACCTTGTCTCCCTTGCGCTTTTTTGTTGCCTCCTTGGCTCGAAAATCGACTTCATCGGTATGCAAACTTGTGAGCGAAAAATTCCGCTCGCCGGTTGTTGCACCGACTAACAATGCGTAGTCTTGAGTCATTGGGTCCGATTTCACTTTGCGTTTCAGATAACTGACGATCCGTTTGTAGTCCCTGTGTCTCAAAGCCTCCCCTCTACCGGGCTTGTAGGGGCTTTTCACGTCGCTGAAGTCGGGAAGACGCGAGATCAGCGTCTTTGTTTTGGCCATCTTCAAAACGCCCTTAAATATCTTGAAGGGCTGAGTTGGACGCCCCCCGTTCGGCCCTTCGTAGTTGTGGTACCACTCAAGTATATCGTCGGTCTCGATTTCGCATATCGGCATGTCCCCCCAATACGGCACCAGCACATTGTGTATGTAGTTCCTGTACGTCCTTACCGTACTAGGGGACTTCTTCGTCTTATAAATCTCATCCCCCAGTTTCCCTACCACTTCGGCGAACGTGAGCGTTGAAACCGGGGGAGGCTTCAGAATTTGCTTGATAGCGTCGAGTTCCTGCTGGATTCGCTCCTGGTTGCGCACGACAACGTTGTCAGGCCCAACGGAAACCGGCTCTGGGGCCGGTAGGTCTGCTGCGCTGACTTTTTGAGAAAAGGACCGTATCAAATCGAGGGCCTTGAGCCGAGCTTCCTTGACTGACATCTCAGGATGCCGCCCCACTGTACGCATTATGTCTCGCCCGTCGACGACACGACGAACAAAGAAACGAATGCAACCGCGCTTTGGAGTTCTTCGCACTCCGAACCCGGTCACTTTCCCGGACATTAAAACCGCACCGGGTTTCAATGATGATACAAGTTTTTCCGTGATTGATCTTGCCCTTGCCATCGCTCGAAAACCATACGCCAAAAATCCACAAAAAAAGCCTTCGAAAAGGTACCCCAAAAATTAGGGAAAAGCCATAGAAATCGCTTCTGTCGACGGTTTCGAGCGATCGTCGCGACCATCCCCGTCGCCATCTCCATCCCCGTCGCCCTGGGTCTGTGTGCCAGTCGGTGTTCCGGTGGTGGTGGGTACAGTTGTTGTGCCAGTCGTCGGTTGGCCTGTTGTCGACGTCGAGTCATCCGTGTCTGAAGCCGACATCATTTCCTCACCATCGCCACCACCACAGGCGGTCGCAACAAGGCAGGAAATTGTAGACACACACAGAATGAGGCGGGGGCCAAAGCGGTTCATAGCGCGCATATGCATCGATTTTGCGCGCGGGTCAAGACCCCTCTAAACCGGATTCACAGCCGTGTCACACGCAAAACGCGCAACTAGGTTTGCCTCCATGGACGGAGCTTCCGGCCAACCTCGTGAATATACACGTAGCGGGCCGAAGCTCAGCGATCGCTGCCGGGCAGCTCAGCCGACGGCGATCAGCTCGACCTCGAAAATCAAGGTCGCGTTGGGGGGAATCACTCCGGCCGCCCCGCGGGCGCCGTAACCCAAGTGCGGCGGAATGGTCAGCTTGCGCTTGCCACCCACGCGCATGCCAGCGACGCCCTCGTCCCAACCTTGGATCACCTGGCGGCGTCCGAGGCCAAACGTAAACGGACGACCGCGGTCGAGCGAAGAGTCAAACTTGACGCCATTGGTCAGCCACCCGGTGTAGTGGACATCGACGGTCTTGCCCGTGGTGGCCTCGGCCCCGGTTCCGACAACGAGATCTTCGACTTTAAGCTCGGCGGTTTCACTCATGGCCGCGACCCTAGCAGGCGTCCGTGGGTTCGTACAGTCGCCACGAAGTGCGTGATGCGGCCATGTTTCGGTGGCGTGTCGATATGCCCCAGTCAATGTTCAACCCCGTCGGCATCGATAAACCGCTGGGTGCTGTAGTGCTCGAGCGGCAACCTGTCGATGCTGCGACCGGCCGCCTGCTCGCGCTTGACGTAGTCGACAAACGACTGGGCATAGTCGAGAAAGGTATCGACCTTGGCACTGTCGTCAATTGCCGCAAAAGTTGTATAACCATCTTTACCGCCGGCGATATAGCTGTTGGTGACCACGCGGTAGCGGGCGGCAAACTCGAGTGGCTGCCATTGGCCGGCGGCCCGCGGGTTGACCTCGACATTGCGAAACCGCTGGCCGTAGGGCTTGGCGGCATCGAGTTCCCAGCGTAGGCCGGCGGCATAGGGAAACGCCCCGGTCGACCCCTCGAGCGTAAACTCGTAGGCGTCCTCCAACACCGCGACAAGCTCGTCGCCGCGCATATCGATCTCGGTCAGTGTATTTGCAAATGGCAGCAGGGTATAGGCCGTGCCGATCGTGATCTCACCAGCAGGCACATCAACCCGTACCCCGCCGGCGTTTTGCAGGGCAATATCCGAGGTGTTGCTCATCTCCAAAAATGCCCGGGCAACCAGGTTGGTGATGTCGCTCCCGTGGCTAAACGTCTGCGAGACATCGCAAAGCTGGCTATAGCCCTGGCCGGGGATCCGCTCGAGGCACAGGTCGGCCGCGGCCTCGCCAATCACCTCGCTCGACAGCGCTTCGACCTGCTCGGCGTAACCGGCCAAAACAGCCTCGGCGCCCGGGTCGGGGGTGACAATCGACAGTGCCGGCTCGGCCTCGATCGCGCCGACAATCGCCTCGCGTTCGGGGCCCGCAACCTCGACGTCCTCACCCTCGGCATCCTCGCGGGTAAAGACATCACCGAGTAACAGGTGCGGCGTGCCCTCGCAGGTCTGAACCACACCATCGGCATCAAACTCGACATTGAGCTCGCCGACGACGCTGGCGTATTGCCAGGCCTGGACAATACACACCGGGTTGCCACTGCGGTCGACCACCTGCGTGGGGTATGGACCGCCGGCGTTGAGCCCAAAACTTGTAAATACATCACCAAGCAGGGTGTGCGAGTCCCCGCCGACAATGACATCGACGCCATCGAGGGCCGCCGCCAACTCGAGGTCGTTGCGATACTGATAGTGGGTCATCAGGATGATCTTGTTGATCCCCTGCTCTCGCAGCTCATCGATGTAGCGCTGGGCGGTCATTGTCTCGTCCAAAAATTCGGTGGTCGGATCGGGATTCGACGACTGCTTGGTTTTGCCGGCGATATCGATCCCAATCACACCGACCGATTGGCCCGCAAACTCGTAGACGGCGTAGGGCGCAAACGAGTCGGTCGCGGTCTCGGGCGTCAGCGGGGACACTCCGACTTCGGGCACGACGTTGGCAGCCAGCACATCGGTCGCGCACGAACCGGCCTGCAAGTGGTCCAAAAACCGCCGCAGACCGGCATCGCCGTCGTCGAACTCGTGGTTGCCGAGGGCAAAGGCATCAAAACAGACTTCGTTCATCAGCGCAGCATCGGCCTGGCCGTGAAACAGGGTGTAAAATAGGTCACCCGTAATGGCATCGCCGGCGTGGAGTTTGAGGACATTGTCGGCCCCGTCGGCAAGCTCGTGAAACGTGGCGACAACCCGGCTAAAGCCACCGAGCTCGACAGTTGTCGCTCCACCGGCGAGCATCAGCTCAGCTTGACCCGGGGTCAGGTGCGAGTGGTGGTCGTTGATGTGTAACACCCGCAGCGTCAGCGGCTGGGGGTCGATAGCGGGGTCGGGCTGTGGCTCGGCCGAGCAGCCACCGAACACGCAACAGGTCAAAAGCACAGGATGAACGACAAAACCCAGAAATGACAATCGCATGGATTGTGTATGCATCGAATGCCCGGGTAACAACGCCTCGTCAACGGCGTAACAGTTGGGTGGCGGCCTGCGTGGCTTTTCTCCGCCGCGCGGGTGACACCTGCCGGTGATAACCGTGAAGCATGTATAGGCATGCTCTCTGTGCGAGCCGCCCAAATCATCATGGTTGCACATGTCCGCGACATCACGTTGACTCCCAGGTGACGCTTGCCGCGACCGCGTGTGTGCATACACCGGAGGCGGCAAGCTGTCTCAAAGCTGTCGCGAAGGTTCGCGAGCCTACGGCTTTGCTGCCTTATCGACTTGCGAGTTTCGCAGGTGACGCGGGGCCGCCTGAAGTCACAGTCTGGTCACCCGCGCATGCATGTTGGAGGTGAGCTGATGAGTCGATACACGGTGAGAACCTTGAACAGTGATGACTTCAACACCCTGATGGCCATGGAGACCGCTCTTTTTGGCCACTGCCGCGAGGGTGAACTCGGGCCCTACTACGTCCGGCTGTGTTGCGAGTTCTTTCAAGACAGTTGCTTTTTGATCGAAGTCGACAAGGACCCCTGCGGCTACCTGTTGTCGTTTGTCCGCGGGCGCGAGGCCTACTGCACCACCATGGCGCTGTTGCCCGGGGGGCAGGGGACCCGCGCCATCGTTCACCTGCTGCGGGCGTTTGTCACCCGCATCATCGATTGCGTCGATGTCTGCTGGTTCACGGTCGACGAAGAGAGCACTGCGGTCCGTGCCTTGCATAGGATCCTAGGCGCCGAGGAGCAGGATGTCCGCGACGACTTCTACGGCCCCGGCAACGCTCGTATCATCTCGCGCATCGATCAGGCCGCGTTTGCCAGGGCGTGGCCTCGACTGGCGCGGCTTGGGATTGTCCCGCGGGGTTCACAACCACCGGCTCGCCGCGCGGCGGAGGTATTGCAATGACGCTAGCAGCTGTCACCGCAACCACGCCACCTAGGCAGGCCCCGAGCGACACTTCAGGTCAGGCTCCGTGGGTCACCCGCAAGGGCGAGTTTGTCTCGAGCCGTCGCTCGTTCGTTCCCCGCGGAGGCGTGCATATGCATCGGTTGTGGTCACTTGTCCGGCGACTCGCCGGGGATGTCGGCGCACTGCGAAGGCTCGCGGTGTGCCTACGCAAACAGTTGGTCGCCAACTCAACGCTCGTGCAAGTGCATCAACAGGTCGCCTGGATCCACGAGTTTTGCCGCAACACCTGCCGCCGTCACGGGCTGGCGATCGAGGTTGTCGGTGAGCTGCCCCACCGGCCGGCAGTTGTCGTCGCCAATCACCTCGGATATCTCGACCCGCTGGTGTTGTGCTCGTTGCGACCCCTGCTACCGGTGGCCAAGCGCGAGGTTTCAACCTGGCCGATTGTGGGCGACTGCGGTGACCGCAGCGGCGTGATGTTTGTCGAACGTGGCAACCCCCACAGCGGCGCTTTGGTCCTACGGCAAGCCATCCGCGCACTCGCGGCCGGGGTCGGCGTCCTCAACTTTCCGGAGGGCACAACCACCTACGGCGACCGGGTCTACAGGTTTTGCCGGGGGATCTTTGGCGCGGCCAAACTCGCCGACGTCCCGGTCGTTCCATTGTATGTACAATTTGAAGACCGGGAGCTGTGCTGGGTCGGTGACGACGAATTTATGCCGCACTTTCTCGACTTCTCCCAACGCCGATCGCCGCGGGTCAAGGTGGTGGTTTGTCCCCCGCTCGACCCCCGGCAATTCGCCACCGCTGACGCCCTCGCAGCCGCGGCTCAACGGGCGATCGAAACCGAGATCGCGGCCTCCCGACGGCGCCCGGTGTACCCCCACACACCGGCGACCGGCGACCCTAAACTGGTTGTACAATCATCTACTTAACCTCTTTGATCTCCTTGAACATACAGGAACGCCAATGTCCCAGCTCGCTGCCGCTGCCTATCTCCGTCAGGGATTGACATCATTTTTTCGCCTGCCGATGGCCGACCTTCGCCACCAGGGCCCCGAGGCCTACCGCGGTGCCGATGCCGTGCTCCTCGGGGTCCCCTGGGACGGTTCGGTGACCTACCGCCCGGGCACCCGGTTTGCCCCCTATGAACTTCGCCGCGTGAGTGCGTTGGTTCAGGGCTACCACCCGGGTCATCGACTCGATGTATTTTCAACAATCACGGCCCGCGACGGGGGGAATGTCGCGTTCCCACCGTTCTCGCCCGCGGCGGTGCGCGAGTGTATTTCCGCCGAAGTGGGTGCGATCGTCGATGCCGGGGCCGTCCCCTTTGTCGTCGGCGGAGATCACTCGATCGCGCTGCCCTGCCTCCACACCCTCCACCGCCACCACGGACCGGTGTGTGTGGTCCATATCGACGCCCACCTAGACACCAGCACGGCGGAGGTCTGGGGAGAGCCACACCACCACGGGACTCCCTTTCGCCACGCGCTGGAGCGGGGACTCATCGCCCCTGGCGGGCTTTTTCAGGTCGGTATTCGGGCGACCTGGGGCGGCGCCGACGAGGGGAATTTGGTCGCAGCCCACGGCGCGACGGTTTTTGGCATGGATGCGATCGAGACGCTCGGGATGCCGACGATTGCGAAGCACATCGTCGCCGGTGTGGGCGACCGCCCGGTGTACATCTCATTTGATATCGATGGGGTCGACCCGGCCTATGCCCCGGGCACGGGCACACCTGTCCCCGGGGGCATAACTTCACGGGAGGCACGACGTCTGCTGCAATCCCTGGCCGGGATCAACCTGGTGGGGATGGACCTGGTCGAGGTTGCCCCCAATCTCGACCATGCCGACATCACGCTCCACCTAGGTGCCCATTTGCTGTTTGAGGGGCTCGCCCTGGCTGCCGTCGCCCGGCGCACGACAGGCGCAACCGGTACGTAGTTGTATTTGCATAAGTTAACCTAACCCGGGGATCCTGGGCGGCACCCACAGGCCTTCGAGGTTGAGGCCACCCGGGTAGCCGCGGAGGGTCTCACCATCGCAAAATCCCTATGTATAGACAACCTTTTCAGGTCGCTACACGAGGTCGCGGCGGTCGTAGGGGTGGCCGAGATACTGGCAAAGCGAACGCCATACCACCGGGTGGGGCATCGCCCGCGGATGTTTGTCGCGAATCAGGCCCAGCGCGGCAACCGGTGCAAGCCCTTGCAGGCAATGGAGCACACCAACTGTAAACGCGACGCTGCGGCTTTGCCCGGCCCCGCAGGAAATTATGACTGTACAACCTTTTTGCTGGACCCCCTCGACAAACCCAATGCCACGGGCGAACGCCTCGGCCGGCACGGGCTGCCCGTCCTCGACCTCGAGATACAGGGTTTCGATACCGGGCTGCGGCACATGTTCGGCGAGCTGCAACATCGCCCCGATCCCGAAGGCCCTGAGGGTGTGTAGATCGGTTGTGTCGCGATAGCGGCCAATCCACAACCACGCCAGGATCGGGGTCATGAGGGCCTCGGCTGGGTCACCGGGCTAGAACCGAAAGCCGCCGCCGAGCATCATCCCGCGACCACGCGTGGGCGCCATGCCCAGGTGCACGCCGTGTTGGCGCAGCTTGGCCGACGCCCGACTGCGCTTGCGTACAAACAGCAAGGTTGTAAATGCAACGGTCGAAGCTAGGAACACGCCGGTGCCAATCCAGGCCGCGGTTGCGGTTTTGGCAAAGGCGTCGCCGCGGTTGCACACGGTTGTGACCGATGCGTTGGTGACCTTGCCCGGCTCGCCATCGGGCTCTGCCCGGGCTGCGGTGCAGAGGTCACCTTCCATGTTGGGATTGACATCGTTGGCAGGCTTGTCATCGTCGAGACTTGCCGCGGCCGCGTCGATAAGGTCGTTGTGCACCGGCCCGTTCTCGCGGATCATGATCGTCATGGCCACAGCCGTGCCCAGCGAGGCGACGGCGAGCCCGGCCGACACGCCGAGTCCAACCTTTTTCCAACCCGGCGGGTTTGGATCTTTGCCCCAAATCAGTGCGCCTTCACGGGTCTCAGGCTCGGGCTCAGGCTCCGGCTCCGGCTCCGGCTCAGGCTCAGGCTCAGGCTCCGGCTCGGGACCGACGACTTCGTCGACCACGCGCTTGACGGTCGCGTCGAGCCCAGCTCCAGTGAGACCATCGGCGCCGAGTGAGAACTCGACTTTTTGGGTTTCGCTAGCAGCGTCGACATCGAGAACGTGGACCTCTAGCTTGTAGCCGGCGAGCTCATCCCCATAAAGTGAACCGTAGATCAACCGCTTGACCCCGAGGGTCTTGCCACCACCCGCCATACAGGCCGCCGCCGGGGGATCTTCGCATCCCATGGTGAGCTTGAGCTCGACCAGCGACATGGTTTTGCCACCACCGACGCCACGCGACTCGAACTTGGCCCGAAGGGCGTTCGACAGCTCCTGCGTACGCACCTCATCTGCCCCTTCCAAGGTGAGGACAGAGGTCGTGCCGTCAACTTCCGGTGCGAGCAACGACAGTGCGGACGGCTGGCTGTGAGAAGCCGCCTGCGCGACCGGAGCAACCGGGAGAGCCATCGAGAAGGCGGCGAAACAGGCGAGGAAGGTTTGATGCGGGCGAACAAACATGCGGCGCGACATGGATGGTTGACGGGGCTGGTCGCACGGGATGTGCGCCCGGCAACACTCGCACGCCTCGGCCAGATCAGCAAAGCAAACCTTTATGTGACAGCGATGTGCCGCAAACGACGCAGGGATCCGGTGCAGATGCACGCGTTTTGTGAGAAATCTTCCGGCATTGGAGTGATATGGTGCCTTCAGTGGCGCAGCACCACCGTCCAGCGGCAAACTCGGGGCTGCGAATCCACCGCAGTCTCGCCGCCCAGATCACCGCATTGGTTGCCCTGGTCCTGGTCGCCCTGGGCCTGTCCTCGCTGCTGATCCTCGACCAACTGCGCAAGCAACAGTCGAGCTTTGATCTGCTCACGGGGGTCTACGTGCCCTTCAACGCCAGGCTGCGAGCTGCCCACCAACAGGGGATCCGCATCGGCCTGATCATCTCGCTCAATAGTGAGCAACGCGATGCCGTACAAAAAATGACGCCCGGGATCGAGGCGCAGTTTGCCGACGCCATGGCCAATCGCCTGCGGATGGTTTTGAGCGCCAGGCGGGTGATCGACGAGGCCTTTGCCAACCCGGGGCGTCTCGGCGGAGAGGCGGCGTTGGAAGATCTCGCCAAGGTCCGCGAGGGGGTCCAGCAACTCGAGTCCGCACTGCTTTCGAGCGAGGGCAAGTCCCCGGCATCCGTGCTTCAGGACGTCCGCACCGAGGCCGAAGTCGTCGCCCTGTTTAGCAGCCTCGACGACCAGACGACGCGGGCCATCAACCTCCTCGCCGACAAGGTCCGGGCCGACGAGCGCCGCACCGAAAACCTCGCCATCATGCTGACACTCGGGGCCCTGGCCGTCGCACTCGTGACAATCGCCGGAGTGATCCTGACCTTGAGACCGCTGCGAAAGCTCACGTCGAACGTCCGGCAACTGGCGCGGGGCGACTGGGAGCAACGAATTGAGCTCGGCCAACGGTCTGCAGATGAAGTGCAACAACTGGCCCGTGAATTCAACCTGATGGCCGAGGCGCTGCAAGAACGCGAACGCCGACTGATCCGCGGCGAACGCATGGCTGCCGTCGGTAAATTAGCTGCGCAGGTCACCCACGAGATTCGCAACCCGCTGTCGAGCGTGGCCCTCAACGTCGAGTTGCTCGAGGACGAGATGCCCAAGGCGAGCCCCGAGGCGCGGCAGCTGCTCTCCCAGATCACCGCCGAGCTCGACCGCCTGACTTCGATCACCGAGGAGTACCTGGGCTTTGCCCGCCGCCAGCAGCCCGAGCTCGATGCCATCGACCTCGCCGCCGAGCTGCACAACCTGCTCGACTTCACCGAGGAGGAACACCTGCAGTCGCGGATTCGGGTGGTTCGCGAGTTTGCCGACGAGCCGCTGTGGGTGCTCGGCGATGCCAACCAGCTGCGGCAAGCCCTGCTCAACCTCCTGCGCAATGCCCGTGAGGCGCTCAATCCCAACCCCGACGACGCCCAGCCGGCCACGCAAAACCCGGTGATCACGGTCCGCATCGGCCGCGCGCAGGACACGATCGTGATCGAAGTTGCCGACAACGGCCCCGGGCTATCGATGGCCGACGGGGAGCAAGACAACATCTTCGAGGCGTTTTTCAGCCGCAAAACCCACGGCACCGGACTCGGTCTGTCGATCGTCCAGCAGATCGTGGTCGATCACGATGGCGCGGTCCGGGTGGCCCAAACCGGACCGCAGGGGACGGTCTTTGAGATCTCCCTACCTGCTTGCGATCCCCCATCCCTCTCCGTATCCTCGCCCGGTTCGATTGAGAGCGCTTGATCTCCGCCCTCTGCGTCCAAAGGAAACTCGAGGTCTTCACATTATGGTCCACGCCCGCTTCGCCCTGTTCGCCGCCGCCCTTGTGCTCACCGGAGGTTGTAGTTTCATCCTCAACCCGGAAAACAGCGACGATGTCGTCCGCTGCTCCAACCCGACCGACTGCGAGGAAGACCCGGCGTTCTCGGAACTGCTCTCCGACAATCGGTTTGACCCGGTCTGCTCCGGCGCCGGCGGGGTCGGTACCGACATCAGCGAAACCGCCAAGGACCTGGTTTGCTCGGTGACGTTCACCGACATCGGCTGCGACCCAATGTCGAAGAGTGCCGGCCATCCGCTGTTTGATACCTACACCATGGCGATCGCCCAGGACCAGGTGTACGTCGCCTGCTCGTCCGAGGAGTTCGGCCTCGCCGGGTGTCCCCCGGGGCCGATGGGCTGCAACAACGGAGCCGCCCCCGAAGACTTCGGCGGCATGGTGATCTGCCCCGATCCGAGCTCGGCATTTCCGGCCTACCCCCCGAACCTGCTCGAAGAGCCAGCTGGTCAAGACGTCCTCGACCAATACTGCCAATCGTTTTTCTGCGACGACACATTCGTCTGCGATCGCTCGGGTGGCAACCCGCGTTGCAAAGTGTGTGACCCCGGCAAACCAGTCGGCCAGGGCGGATGTGGCGTGCTCTATGTCCACGGTGCCCGCTCGACGGTCTATCTCGATGACGCATCGTCTTCGTGTGCGACCTCGGATGCCGGTGACCCGAGCGCGGCGGTCTCGTTTGGCCAAGTCGTGCCCTCGCCCGGAAGCTAGTCACAGGCCCGGACGTCGAAAGTAACGCCCGGCTGCCCTCGGCGTATCGCAATGCGAGAGCGACTGATCTAACTGCAGGCCGCCGGCGTAATGACCATGTACCGTGCTTGTCACCCTCAACTTCCCGGTCGGTGTGTCACTGGCCATGGCCGCATGGGCTTTGCGAGCAACTGACGTGGTCGACGCTCGTCACACCGACTGCCAGCTGCTGGCAGCTTTAGCCGCCGGGAAAAGTGAAGCACTTGGCGAGCTCTACGACCGCTATGCCCCGCTGATGTTGGCCGCCGCCACGCGGATCCTCGGCAATCGCCGCGAGAGCGAAGATCTGGTCCATGACGTGCTTGTCGAAGCGTGGCGCAAGTCCGCGTCATACCGGCGCGAGCGCGGTTCAGTGCGCACGTGGCTGCTGGTCCGGCTGCGCAGTCGGGCCGTCGATCGCTTGCGCCGTCAGGCACGACACCCCACCGATCCTCTGGTCCACCCCGGTGTCGATGCCCGCCCCGAAGCCGACCCGTCGCGCAATGCCGAATATGTCCGCATGCGAGAAGCCGTTGGTGCCCTGCCAAAGGCACAACGCGACGTTCTCGAACTCGCCTACTTCGACGGTCTTTCGATGCGAGAAATTGCGACACGCCTGAAGATTCCTCTCGGCACGGTCAAGTCGCGCACAGCCGCCGGACTGCACAAACTCCGCACCTCTATGGCCGAAGGGACAGGAGGGCCAAATGTCTGAGATCGACTGGCCCGACGACCTGATCGCCAACGGTTTTGCCACCGACCCGGAGCTCGCCAAAGATGCCGAAGTCGCGAACTTGCAAACCGCGTTGACAGCTCTGTTCGAGGCGTTGCCCCAACAGCCGGCACCCGCCTCACTGCGGGCCAGGCTCCTGCGATCGATCGAGGCTCCCGAAACCCGCTACGCCCCGTTTATCGACCGCCTGGCAAAGCTGGTCGACGTCGGCACCGAGGCCGCCCGGTCCATGCTCGCCAAACTGTGCGACCCAGCTGCGTGGGAGTACGCGCCCAAACTCGGCGAGGGGATTGCGTTGATCCATCTCGACGGGGGTCCGCGGGTCGCCGCTGCCGACGTTGGATTTGTCCAGGTACCGGCGGGCCAGCTGTTTCCCGACCATCGCCACCACGGGCGTGAATGTGTGTTGATCCTACAAGGAAGTCTCGACGATAGCTCGGGCGAGGTCTTGCAGGCCGGCGACTATGTCGAGCTCGAGCCAGGCTCGCAACACCACTTCCGCGCCCGTGAAGGCGACCCGTTGATCTATGCGGTGACGGTGTTTGGCGTCACTTTCCCCGGTATCGAAGACCCGTTCGGCCCGGGGTAAAACAGGTTTGCAACGGCACCGTTGCGGCGAACTTGGCAGCGCAACCCACATGGCCGTACCATGGCTACAGGTTTGCCATGTACTTTTCTCGCCTGGGTTTAGCTGTCGGTCTTTCGTTTTCCCTCACACTTGTCGGCTGTGGTGACGACACCGCGGGCGGTACCGAGTCGACGACCGCTGGCACCTCGTCGACGACCGAGGTCGAAACCACCCAGGCCGCAACGACCGAGGACCCCACGGGTACAGCGGGCGAAACCACCACGGCTGGCGAATCGACCGAAACGGAAACCGATACCGAAGACACCACCGGCGGTCCCGTGTGCGACCCCAAGCTCGACGACGGCGAGTTGTGCATGGAGGACTGCGAGTGCTTCTCGGGCAGCTGCTACCTCGTGCCCCTGATCGGCGGCAGCTGTGGCGAGTGCAAGGTCGACGCCGACTGTCCCAACGGCGGCTGCACCCTGCCCAATCCCTACGGCATGGTGGGGGCGAGCTGCAACATGGGCGAACCGGGCAAGGGCTGCGAGACCGACGAAGTCTGCTCCGACCCCGACTTTGCGCTTTGCGGCACGATCCTCGAGGCCGCCGGGATCCTTGCGATCAAGACCTGTGGTGAGTGCCTGACCGATGCCGACTGCGGTGGCGACACCCCGCACTGTGCTCCCGACCTCGACGTCGAGATGTTCACCGGCATCCTCACCTGCAAGGCCGACGGCGAAGTTGCGCAAAACGGTGCCTGCCAAAAACCCGGTGAGCTCGATGCCGTGTGCGCCACTGGCATCTGCAGCTCGGCCAACGTGATGGGCGTGGTCGAAGTTGGCATCTGCGGAGAGTGCCTCAGCGACGCCGACTGCCAACCCGGCCAGAGCTGTGTCGACGCCGAGGTCGACTTGATGGGCGGCAACCTCGACGCCCTCACCGGCTCGTATTGCGAGTAGCGAACGCTGGGCAACCAACAAAAAAGCCAGGCACCGTTTCGGTGTCTGGCTGTCGCGCGTGAGAGGATTCGAACCTCTGACCTTCGGCTCCGGAGGCCGACGCTCTATCCAGCTGAGCTACACGCGCCCGTGGAGTGGGGATGTGTAGCCAAGCTCGCCTGAAGTTGCAAGCACGAACTCCGAATCGATTTGGCAAGCGCCCAAACACCCCGATAGGCCCGCTTGCGAGCTGCGCCCGTCACCCGAGTGGGCAGTGATAGACGATCTCCGCCACGCCGATTTCCTTTAATTGCGAACAGGCGGCCCCACACAGCTCGATCGCATCCTTGTCGGCCGACGTCCACACCCAGCCCGACTCACTCGCGCAGTCGTCGACCTTTTCGTAGGCCACCCCATCGACCGAGACATCGATCGAGTCGGGGTGCGGCGGTGGCGGGTCGAGCTCGACGACACAGGAAATCACGCCGCCCACAATCTGGTCGAGGGCGGCCGTCAGCTCCTCGAAGTTCTCGGTGGGAATATAGTTTTCTGACCCGCCAGCCTCGGCATAGCCCTGTAGCTCGTCGACCTCCCACCCCAGGCTCAGGGCGTAGGTCTTGATCGTCGGCGTGTTCCCGCCGTTGTAGGCCGCGGCCAGCAGTGCCTCGATTTCGGGGGGTGTACCGCAGGTATTGGTCTCGCGTCGGCCACTAAAATGATGAACTGCTCCCCCCGTGACCCTGAGAGCCCAGTGAGGTGACCGAGTGCGGCCTCGATGGCCGGCTTGGTCGGTGTATCTGCACCATTTGCCTCGGCCATAGCCATCACCGTTAAAATCTCCTGTCCGGCACCGGGCCTCGACCTCGGTATTGTGCGGGTCGTTGGGATCGCACTCCATCGTCCACGGGGTATCGACCGGCGGCAAAAACCGGGCGCCAAAGTTGACCTGGGCATCGTAGCTAGCCACCAGAGCCATTACTGAGTCCAGCAGGTCGTCCCAACGTGTCCGCATAAACCCGGTCAGTGACGTCATCGAGCCCGACCGATCGAGTACCAACATGATGTCCGGTGGTTGGGGCTGGGCCTCAACCATCATCTCCATACACCCCGCCGTGCCGCCGCCATCGACCGCACCGACATCGAACTTGAGCCCCGAGTTGCCGTCGGCCGTGGTCTCCCCAGCTGTGGTGCCCATTGTGATGCCAGCTGTGGTCCCAGTTGTGCCACTCGAGTCGGCTGTGGTCGCCGTCGTAATATTCGACACCGAGCCGGTGAGCTGCATCCCGCCGCCACATCCCGCCATGCCGGCTGCGAGCATGATGCGGGACAAAAACTAGGGCGGGATTCGCATGTACATACATCTGAACAGCTTAACTGAGCCGTTCGCGGTTGTCAGCTCACCGCCGAACAACACCGTAAAGTTGCATATGCGGACGACGCAATTGTCCAGCGCCTGATTGTCTTTGGAAATCTAGATGTATAAACACTTTTATCGAGCCAGCGTGGCACGGGCATTGCCCACCCAAGCCCGCCGGCCTCGCAAACTCGCCCTAGCGGCAACAGGAGATGTCTACGGGCAAAATCGCAAATCGCCAGCTCGATTTTTTTTGCTTTTTTTCTGTAACACTTCGCCGGCTGGGGTCCCTCACAAGTGTTCCACCCAACAAGGCACCCCGATGACAACTTTCAAAAATCTCTCCCTCCTATCTGCGCTCCTGCTCGCCCTTGGCCTCACTTCAGGCTGCGACACGGCAAACTTCCGCGGTGACAACAGTGAAGCGCAATCCGAGTGCGGTTGCGACGAAGACGACGACGACGGCGAAGAAGACGACGACGACGGTGAAGAAGGCGAAGAAGGCGAAGAAGGCGAAGAAGGCGAAGAAGACGACGACGGCTGCGGTTGTGATGACGACGGCGACGACGACGACGACGACGACGACGGCGAAGAAGACGACGACGGCGAAGAAGACGACGACGGCGAAGAAGACGACGACGGCGAAGAAGACGACGACGGCGAAGAAGACGACGACGACGACGAAGACGACGACGACGGCGAAGAAGAGGATGACGACTGTGAGTGTGACGACGACGACGACGAAGATGATGGCGACTGCGACGACGACGGCGACGATGAAGAGGATGAGGACACGGGCGAAGATGGCGAAGATGAAGGAGGTGAAGAGGATGGTGACGATGGCGAGGGCTAGATCGGCCCCGCGGATCTCCACCTTTAGCCGCTGACGCACCACCCCTCGACGCTTCGGCTCGAGGGGGTGTTCGCCATCCGGTTGTTGCGCACGCATCAAATTTTGAGAGCCGCTCAAAACCCCGTTCTTTGCGGCCAGAAGCTACCTAACGTGCGGTTAACACAGCGGACGAATCCGCTCCGATAAAAATTTCAACAGCAAGTGTAAGGTTTTGCGGGTTCGCGTCACCTACAAAAAACCCACTGAATGGAGCACCTGCCATGAAGTTACGGACAACGCTTCCCCTCCTCGCCGCCCTTGCCCTCACCCTCGCCGCCCCGACCATTGGTTGCGATCAACCCGATGACAACTGTGCGTGCGACGACAACAATGATGACTGCGAGTGTGACTCCGACGGCGACCACGATACCGATCACGAGACCGGCGATACCGGCGATTCGGGCGACTCGGGCAATACCGGTGACACCGGCGACTCGGGCAACACCGGCGACACCGGCGATTCGGGCAACACCGGTGACACCGGCGACTCGGGCAATACCGGTGACACCGGCGACTCGGGCAATACCGGTGACACCGGCGACTCGGGCAACACCGGCGATACCGGCGACTCGGGCAACACCGGCGACACCGGCGACTCGGGCAATACCGGTGACACCGGCGACTCGGGCAACACCGGCGACACCGGCGATTCGGGTAATACCGGCGACACCGGTGATTCGGGCAACACCGGCGACACCGGCGATTCGGGCAATACCGGCGACACCGGCGATTCGGGTAATACCGGCGACACCGGTGATTCGGGTAATACCGGCGACACTGGCGATACCACTGGCGACCCCGACACGGGTGGCGACACGACTGGCGACACTGGCGATACCGGTGGTGACACGACCGGCGACCCCGACCCCAACACCGGCGGCGATACGACCGGCCAGCCCGACCCCGATACCGGTGGCTAATCACCTGGTCCGCCGCCTTCTCACTGCTTGTATCAGCATGTGATTTCGGCGGCGTTTTTGTATGTACATATCGTCCGGCATGCCAGCGCCCGAACAGGCCACTGTAGGGGCGCCAAAACCGTGTACGTGCCAACCACTTGAGATGATTGATTCGCACGGTTGGCACCGAACCCGCACAGCCCGCGGGCATGGCAACAAACACAGCCAAACAATCCAAATCCTCCAAGTCCAAGTCGAAGGCCAGCAAGGCCGTCAAGACCGACAGCCCCAAGTCCGGCGTCCGCAAACTTCTCAACACCGCAATCGACACGATTGTCGAACGCTTTGGCAAGGGTGCGATCATGGCACTCGGTGGCGACCCCCGGGACATCCCGCATATCGAAACCACCTCGACCGGCTCGCTCACCCTCGATAGCGCCCTGCGGGTCGGCGGGTTGCCACGCGGGCGCATCGTCGAGATCTACGGGCCGGAGTCGTCGGGCAAAACCACCCTGATGTTGCACGCGGTCGCCGAGGCCCAGCGCCAGGGGCTTGTATGTGCATTTGTCGATGCGGAGCACGCCCTCGACGTCCACTACGCCCGCAACATCGGCGTCCAACTCGACGACGTTTTGATCTCGCAGCCCGACTGCGGCGAGCAGGCACTCGAAATCGTCGACACCCTGGCCCGCAGTGGTTCGGTGGGCTTGATCGTGGTCGACAGTGTCGCCGCCCTGATCCCCCGCGCCGAGTTGGAGGGCGACATGGGAGATCAACACCTCGGCCTGCAGGCGCGGTTGATGAGCCAGGCGATGCGAAAGATCAGCGGTGTGGCGATGAAAACCAACACCACGGTGGTCTTCATCAACCAACTGCGGCACAAAATCGGGGTCACGTTTGGCTCACCCGAAACCACGACCGGGGGCAATGCCCTCAAGTATTTCGCCAGCGTCCGCCTCGATATTCGCCGGATCTCGACCGTCCGCCAGGGCGACCAGGCGGTGGCGACCCGCGCCCGCGTGAAAGTCGTGAAAAATAAATGTGCACCGCCGTTTGCCGAGGCACAGTTTGAGATCGGGTTTGGCAGCGGCATCAATCGCGAGGGTGAAATCCTCGACTGGGCCCTCGACAAGGGTCACATCTCCCGGGCGGGAAGCTGGTTCAACCACGGGGATCTCCGCATTGGTCAGGGCCGGGCCAATGCCCTTGCCTGGCTGCGTGGTCACCCAGATGTGTGCAAGCAACTTTCGCAGCAAGCTCGGGCAGATCTACTCCCGGCCCCAGCAACGACTGTTCGCCAGGCCGCGTGAGGAGACCACGGGTCTAAACAACGACAGGTCAGCCGGCGAGTTGTGGGCAGCTCGCCGGCCTCGCGCTCGTTCGAGCGACAGTGAAGGTTTTCGCCCGTTCGCGTCCGACATATTTGCGTGTTCAACATCCTGTCGGCCGGCCGCAACAGGGCTCGAACACGCCCGTCTGCAAAGCCCCAGATTCATTTCATTTCAAACGTCTAAAACCTGGTGATCACGTCGCTGCATTCGTAGGCGTTTTTCAGGGAAAGCCCGGCAACCGCACTTTCTTGGCCAATCAAAAACTTTGAACACGTGACGTGCACGGGTGCCGCTAAAAAATTTCCACCCAAATCTCAGCTCGGGACACACGCACGCTAGCACGTGCGGATACAAGCAATTTTTTCGGACCAGCAGCCGATCTGTGGCATATGCGCAACTGTTCTGAACAGCTGTATCTGTGGGTTGTGGACCCCGCACCCCGGTTTTTTTGGATTCATTCAAATCGTCGCCGTCCTGTGCCATAAATCTTCCCCACAAGCCGGCTTCGGATCGTTATCCTTCCCGGCGACTTACTCGCTCGTGCAAGCACACCACATGTTCGACAAGCCGACCCATTCGCACAGGATCCGCAAGCCAAAAGACAGCCAGGGTTGGGGCTGTATCCGAGATGTTCCCCCGAGGAGAAACACCATGAAGACACTCAATGTTGGACTTGGAGCGTCCCTTGTCGCGGGGCTTGTGTCCCTGCCGGCACACGCCCAGGAAGCAGCTCCTGCCCCGGAAGCCGCTCCTGCCCCGGAAGCCGCTCCTGCCCCAGAAGCCGCTCCCGCTGCTGAAGCCGCTCCTGCCGACCCCGCTGCCGCCCCTGCTGCCGCCCCTGCCGAGGGACCTGCTCCCGCTGGTGGAAGTGTCGGGTTTAACGCCGGCGCAAGTGCTGGCGCTGATGGTGTAAATACAACTGGTTCCACCGACGCATCCGGTAACACCGGCGCCGCGCCGCCCCCCAAATCAGCCGACGACAAATGGATCCGTAAATACCGTCCGCGGGCCATGTCGTTTGAGGTCGGAGTCTTTGGCGGCGTGATGTTCCCGTCCGCCGAGCACGAGTTGTTCGACGCCCAGCAACAACTCGACTCCGGCAACACGTTTTGGAAACCCTACGGCAGGGTTGCCCCGGACGTCGGTCTGCGGTTTGCCTTCTACCCGTTCAGCTTTGTCGGTGGTGAAATCGAGGGCGGCGTCATGCCGACCCGCGTGGTCCTCGACGACGGGACCAAGGGCGACTCGGCCATCCTGTTTAACTTCCGCGGCCACGTCATTGGCCAGCTGCCGTTTTGGAGCATCGCGCCGTTTGTGTTGGTCGGTGGTGGCATGATCGGCACCAACGGTGCCCTCGGCCTCGACGTCGACCAGTCGGTGCACTTCGGCGGTGGTGTGAAGTTCTTCCTCAACGACGTTTGGTTGTTGCGCCTCGATGTCCGCGACGTCGTCGCTGCAAAACTTGAAGTCGACGCTGGCGCCACCCACTACCCCGAAGTCCTGCTCGGTCTCGGTTGGCGCTTTGGCGGCAAAAAAGAAGAGCCGCCCAAGGACTCCGACGGCGACGGCATCCTCGACCAAGACGACGCCTGCCCGTACGATCCGGAGAACTTCAACGGCTACGAAGACGAGGACGGTTGCCCCGAGTACGACCGCGACGGCGACGGCTTCTTCGACAACCAAGACGCTTGCCCGGATGTTCCGGGTGTCGCCCCCGACGGCTGCCCCGAAAAGGACCGCGATGGCGACGGCTTCCTCGACAGCCGCGATGCCTGCCCGGATGTCCCGGGTGTCGAGCCCGACGGCTGCCCGATTCCCGATACCGACAACGACGGTATCCTCGACCCCGACGACAAGTGCGTCACCGAACCGGAGACGGTCAACGGCTTCGAGGACGAAGACGGCTGCCCCGACGAGATTCCCCCAGAGGTCGCCAAGTTCACCGGCGCCATCAAGGGCATCTACTTCGACTTCAACAAGGCGACCATCAAGGACAAGTCCAAGCCGGTCCTCGACCGCGCTGTCTCGGTGCTTCAGGAGTTCCCCTCCATCCGCATCGAAATCAGCGGTCACACCGACAATGTCGGCAGCGCCGAGTACAACAAAAAGCTCTCGGGCGACCGGGCCGCGGCGGTCAAGGATTACCTCACCGCCAACGGTGTCGACGAAAGTCGCATCGAAACCCGTGGTGCTGGCTTCGACGAGCCGATCGACACCAACAAAACCGCCGCTGGCCGGGCCAAAAACCGCCGGATCGAGTTCACGATCCTCACCCAATAGGCCAGTTTCGCCGGTACCAAAACAGCCCGCCCCTGCGGGCTGTTTTTTTGTGGCCAGCCGTCGCCGCGATCGACCTCATTTATTTGCGCATACATTTTCCCGGCTCGCCAGCGCCCAAGGCTCGTCCCCGCGACATCCCAACCAGCGCTCCCAGCGGACCAAACCAACGTTCTCGACCGAGATAAGCCAGATTGCCAGCCTGCACGTTGACGACTCCCGACCACAACAACGCACGGGCGGCTATGCCCACAAGCCGGTACGCCGGCTTTGCACCGGGCGACCACGTTGCGTTAAACTCTGCTGCCGGCGAAGTTCGCCGAAGGAGCGTCTCGATGAACAGATCCTCATGCTTGAATGTTGCCCGGCTTGCCGGCCTAGCCCTTCTTCTCGGCCTCACCGCCTGCGACGGGGGCGATGAGGCGCCCAAGGCCAAGATTCAAACCGCCGAAGCCAAGACCCCTGAGCAAAAAGCCGCCGAGGCGAAAAAAGCCGCTGACGAAAAGAAAGCTGCTGACGACAAAAAAGCGGCCGACGACAAAGCTGCTGCCGATGCCAAGGCTGCTGCCGACGCCAAGGCTGCCGCCGATGAAAAAGCTGCTGGCGAAACCGGGGGCGAAACCGAGGCTGACAGTGGTGACACCAAAGCTGAGGACACCAAGGCCGACGACAAAAAGGCCGACGATAAAAAGGCCACCAAAAAGACCAAAAAACCCGCGGCGCCGACCGTCGACGGCAAGCCGATCTACATGAAAAAGTGCAAGACCTGCCACGGCGCCGACGGGGCCGGTGACACTGGGATCGGCAAAAAACTCAACATCCCGTCGATCAAGAAAACCAAGTTGAGCAAGTCGAAGATCAACAAGATCATTTCAAACGGTGTTTCTGGAACCAAGATGAAGGCCTTCAAGGGCAAGCTGACCGACGAGGAAATCGCCGGCGTCACGGCCTTTGTCAAAAAACTCTAACCCGGCCGAACTGGTCCAAAAGCCGCAGCTCGACTGCGGCTTTTTTTGTATACGCATGCTTTTTGTCAACACTTCATTTATTTACATGCATCTGCATGCAAATAGAAGTGAACCACCACATCATAGCTCCATGTCAACTCGGTGAAGGTCGGCGCCCCAGCGGTATGCGCATACAAGTTTCCCGCTCGGGCTCGATTGGCGGCCATCGCGGTTTTCGCGATCATCGAGTTCGGCGTGCCCCTCAAATCAATCGATACCCGGTCAAAGGTGCGAAATCTCGCTTAGCTTCAAACATTTTCTGTCAAAAAGCGCGTTCGAGCCCTTTTTCGGCGCGAATTTGTGGTAAGCAGCCCGGCCAATGGCAGTGCTCACCATTGGCATCGCAGGCGGTAGTGGCTCGGGAAAATCGACGATCGCGCACAAGATTGCTGCGGCGGTCCCGAGTTACGCGGTCAACACGATCGAGCACGATGCCTACTACCGCGACCGTCCCGACCTCAGCTACGAGGCACGGTGCCAGCTCAACTTTGATCACCCCGACTCGCTCGAGACGGAGCTGCTCATCCAACAACTTGCCGAGCTCAAACGCGGTAACGGCGTCGACGTTCCGGTTTACGACTTCAAAACCCATCGCCGGCTGCCAGGTGCCCGCCGGGTCGAGGCCACACCGATTGTGATTGTCGAGGGGATCTTGGTGCTCGTCGAGCCGGCCTTGCGCGAGCTGCTCGACGTCAAGATCTTTGTCGACACCGACGCCGATATCCGCGTGTTTCGCCGGGTCCGACGCGACATCGAACAACGCGGGCGAACCTTTGAGTCGGTGCGCGAGCAGTACTACCGCTCGGTACGACCCATGCATCTACAATATGTGGTGCCCTCCAAACGCTGGGCCGACCTCATCATTCCCGAGGGCGGCGAAAACCGGGTTGCGCTCGACCTGCTCGTGTCGAAGTTGCGAACGGTGCTGCTCGACTACTCCGCCGAGTAGTCCCGACCGCAAGCCACACGTTGAGCCAACAACGCGTGTATGCCCGCGACAGCAAGGGTTGGTCTACACCGCGAAACATGCATCTGCATTTTGTGGGCTGTTTGGGCGAAAGCTCGCCCGCGTGGTCACAGAAGCTACCGCATCGACCCGCCTAAACCCGATCGGCCGAAGCAGGCCCTAGGCGTCCGGTACAACCAATGCACTTGCGCTCCCTCCTTTGTTGAAGGCATCGGCAGCCCGGAGATTTTCCGCCACCTCGCGCACCGCAAAACCCCGAGGCAAACCTGCAACCTCGACAACTGCCACGGTGCCAGTTCGTGTTCTCGGGGGGCCACTCCTGCATGAGGGGCTGCACATGCGCCCTGAACTTCTTGTTGAGTCAGACTCGGGCAAGCCCGAGGCTCCTGCATGAGGGGCTGCACATGACCCCCTGAACTTCTTGTTGAGTCAGAACTCGGGCAAGCCCGAGGCCCACACTCCTGCCTGAGGGGCTGCGCATGCGCCCTGAACTTCTTGTTGAGTCAGACTCGGGCGAGCACGTCCACCGCTGCTGTCCAAACATGTTGCCGGGCTTTCCAGGTTGGGGTCTTGGTCGCCGTGGACCATCGGCAAGGACGTCGACCTACTGTCCGCAATCGGTGGCAACACAGACCTTGGCCGTGCTGGTCGTCGGGGCGCCAAAGCATTCACATTTCCCCGCGTCGGAGGGACTGCACATCAGCCCGAGAAGCAGCGAAACTTCGCGGCAACGCGCATTGGGACTGCAGTCGGCATCAGACTCGCACAGGCTGCGGGGACAGCCGTCAGCGGCAAACAAGCGGTCACAGCCGCACCTGTCCGCGGGCACACACTCGACACCGGTCTGGCACGTCGACCACGGATGCTCTGGGCACATGTCCTCAGGCACCCCTGTTGCATCCATCGAGCTCGTATCGACACTCGGCCCGGCGTCGCTGCACCCTGCCAGGCAAAACCCCACAACCGTGACGCCAACAATCCACGAGTACCCGCGCTTGCCCACCGCAAAACCCTAGCGAACACCCGACCGACTGTCCACGCCTACGGGTGTATGTGTATGGTCAAGAAGCATGGGCGTGCAAACACCCGGGCATCACGAGACTTTCGCCTACGTTCGCGTGCCACGTGTGCGGGCGAGCGACGCTGATTGTCGGCACCCTGCCGACGCTTGTTTATACATAAACCGGCGGCCACAACCTCCCTTCGGCGCAATCTTGCCCAGCAACAGGTGCAGATACGACCAAGTCGCCTAAAACCTTTTGCCGTTGACTTCGTTCAGGGGCCGGGACCCTCGCCAAACCAGCCGCGTTCATGCGAACCTTGCCGCGGCTTTGCCCCCCCAAGGAGCCCGATGAACAAAAACTACGCCAACCGTGAACGCAAAAAACAACGCACCGTCGCCGCAATGGCGGTGATTGTCGGACTGCTTGGGGTCGGTACGATCGTTGCAATCGTCAACCCGTGGTCCAAGCCGCCTCCGGTCAAGGCCGAAAAACTCGGGGCCACCCTCGAACTCGCGGCCGGTCCTGTCGTGCTACACGGTCCCGATGGCGACACGGCCCTGCTGTCGAAGACCCCACTGCCCGAGGGCGCCGAGGTCAGTACCGGTCCGGGTGCCCGGGCCCTGATTCGCCTTGGCGATGGCAGCCGGGTGTTTTTGCGCGACAACAGTCGGGTAAAGCTTGCAGATACATTTACCCTGATCGAGGGACAACTCTGGCTCGATGCCCCGCCGCTAGAACCCGAGCAGGATGCCCGGGTGCACAACCTCGGTGAGCAGGGCTATGGCGTGTCGCTGAGCGATGGCGGCGGGAGCCTGTCCCTGCAAAACGGAGTCGCCGAGGTCTATGTCGCCGAGGGCCTAGCGATTGTCACAAACCCTGGCGGGCGGGCCGAGGTCCAATCGGGGCAACGGGCAGTGCTCGCCGCCGAGGGTCCCCCCACGGTCGAGCCGGTCGCGTTTTGGGAGGACTGGACCGGGGGCATGGGCGACCGCACGGGCGTGGGTGCCAGTGGGTCGATCGGTGCGGGTGCACTTTATGCGATGGACCGCAGTGCGCCTCCCGGCACCCCTGCCCTACCCCTAACCATCCAGCGCCAAACCGTGCGCGTGGCGATTCACGACGAGGTCGCCGAGACCATGGTCGACCAGCGATTTTTTAACCCGTCGAGCCAGGCGGTCGAAGGTTGGTATTGGTTTACGGTCCCCGAAGACGCCGAGATCGCCAGCTTTGCCCTCGAGACCAATGGCCAACTTATCGAGGCCGAGGTGGTCGAGCGCAAGAAGGCTGCACAGACCTACGAGGCCGCGGTCGCCCGGCAAAACGACCCGGCCCTGCTCGAGTGGATCGACGAACGGACCGTCCGCGCCCGGATCTTTCCGGTGCCGGGCCTAGGCGAGCGCCGGATTGTCCTGCGCTACCAACAGCTGCTCAGCGAAAACGAGGGCAAGCTGCGCTACAGCTACCCGATGGCCGGCCCACCCGGGCGCGACGCCGCGACGATTGAGGACTTTTCGTTGCAGGTGCAACTACGTGGTGGGATGGAACAGCACTACAATGTCGCCACCCGCAGCGATGCCACGGTCGATGGGCTCGGCAGTCGCGTGAGTATGCGGCGCAGCGGGTTTACCCCACGGGCCGATTTTGAACTCGAGCTCAGCCGCAAACCCGGGAAACCGCGCGAGGCTGTGCGGGTCAACACCGTCGACCCAGGTGGCGACAAGGCCAGGTTTGTGATGGTCCGCTACGCCCCGGATGTCGACTTCGCCAGCATCGAGCAACCCCGTGGCGATGTTGTGGTGGTGGTCGATACCTCGGCGGCCGGCGACGCCTCGGAGCAACAGACCAAACTCGCGGTCGCTGAAGCCTTGCTGCGCAGCCTCTCTGCCGGTGATCGATTTGCCGTGATGCGGGCCGATGTCACCGCGGAGGTCCTGTTTCCGAGTGAGGGCCTGGCCGAGGCAACCCCCGAAAAGATCTCGCAGGCGCTCGAGTCGGTCGCCAAACACAGTGCCGGGGGTGCAACCGATTTGGGAGCCATCTTTGAACAGGCACTGTCGCGGGTCCACGGGCTCGACCAGCCGGCGATTGTCTATATCGGCGATGGTCTGGTCACCAGTGGCGAGCGCGATGGAGATGCCCTCAGCGAACGCCTGCGGCGGTCGATCACCGGCTCATCGGCGCGGCTTTTTACCATGGGTGTTGGGGCCGACATCGACCAGGCCATGCTCACGCGCTTGGCCCGGGTTGGCGGTGGGGACTTTCGCCGGGTAACCGCCCCCGAGCAGGCAGTGGTACGCGCACTCGAGCTTTCAGGCGCCCTCAAAACCCCGACGATTACCGAACTCTCGCTCGACCTCGGCGAGGGCCTCGACGATGTATTTACAAATGTTTCGGGCAAACTCTCGCGCGGCCAGGAGCTTGTGTTGTTTGCCCGCACCCACAACGACCTTCCCGAGGACGTCACGGTGCGTGGGCGTATCGGTGGCGAGGCGTTTGAGACCACCCACAAGCTCAAGCACGTCACCGGCGTGATCGACCGGATCGTTCCGCGGCTGTGGGCTGCGGCCCATGTCGACCGGTTGCTCACCGACACCCGGGGACCGCAGGCGATCCGCGGCAAGGTGCTTTCACTCGGCCTCGAGTACGGCTTGATGACCCCGTTCACCTCGTTTTTGGCCCTCGACAGCGAGTCTGCCTATGCCCAGCAGGGCATCACCCGGCGCTACCGCTCGCTCGGCCTGCGCCTGACTGCCGACGCCAGTCGGTTTGCCGAGCCCACAAAGACGACCCCACTGACCGCCGCCGCCGGGTTTTTCTCAGCACCGTTTGGCTGTGGGGCGATGAGTGACTCACGCGAGCCGCCCGCTGACAATGTCGCCGATCAACCGGCCCAGGCCGGACAGGCTGCCTCTACCCCGAAACCAACGGCCGCCGAGAAAACGATCGAGGAGGAGCAGGCGCCCATGGGTCAGGCCGCGCCCTCACACGGCGATGAGGGGGGCAAACTCCGTGGCGAATCCGACGATATCAGTGCAAATGCAAAGACTGCATCCAAGGAAGATAGCCGCAACCGCGATCGCTGGGGCGCCGACGAATCGGAAGCACCGCCACCCGTGCCGCCCCCTGAGTCGGTCGAGAACGCCCGCAACAGCGGGATTTTGGGCAGTCTCAAGGGCTCCGGCCAGGGCGGGGGAGGCTCGCGCGACAACGACGGCATTGGCCTCGGCACCAAGTCCAGCAAACATGTACCTACAAGCTCCAAGCAGATCGCCAGCGACGGGCCCGAGGGTAAGAAGAAAAAACCGATCCGCCGGCGGGTTCGCAAACCACAACCTGTTTCGCCGGTCGCCCGCGGTCGCAAACTCCCGTGCTCCGATGCCGCCGCTCGCAGCCGCTCGCAACGGCGGGTGTTGTGGACCAACCGCCTAGATGCCCAACCCAACATGCTCGGTTACCTCAACGTCTACGAATCGGCAGCTGGCAGTTGCGAGATCAAGGGCTGGAAGGGCCAGCGGGTGTTCTTGCAGTTGCTGATCGAACGCGCCACCAACGAGCAAGCCATCTCCCTGCTGCTCGCCCACTTCAGCGGCGAAACCGAGGCTCGTAACTACCTCGCCCGCGGGCTGTTGCGCCGGTTGGTCGACCCGGGCCTGATCGCAGCTGTCGAAGAAGCCATGTTTGGTGGCGGCATCGATTGGCAAGATGTCGATCGCCAACTGCTGCTGATCACCGACGACGACCCGGCCGAAGTTGCCCGCCAGCAACTCGCACTCGTGCAAGAAGCCCTGTCCCGGGCACCGGGTGACCCCCAGGGCGAACGCCGGATGCTCAAGCTGCTCGTTCAACACGGGCAGCTGAGCCGTGCACTCACCCGCGGCCGTCGGTTGCGGGACCAGGGCCTGATGACCCCATTGCTGGCGCAGCAGCTCGGCGAGCTATTTGCCCGCCAGGGCGACGAGCAGCAGGCTCGCCGGATCTATTCGGAGATCGTCGAGTTCGACCCGCGAAGTGTCGCCAGCCGGCGACTGCTCGGCGACATCTTCTTGCGCCACGGCTGGTATGAGCACGCCTATCGCCAGTACACGGACTTGGTCGAGCTCGCCCCCGACGACCAAACCGCGGTGATCCGAGTGGCCCTTGCCGCCGCCGGCACAGGCCGGACCGACGAGGCGCGAAGAATCCTGCGCAAGGTCGCAACCGGCGAAGGACGCCCGGGACCCGACGATCCCAGGCGATTTGCCCGGCTCCACGCCACGGTGTTGCTCGCCAAACTATTTGCTGATGCACAGGCTGGAAGCGCAGAAATCCCCGCCGACGCGGTGGCCCGAGAGCTCGGCCGTTTGCAGGTGTTTGACGGCCCCGCGACCCTGACACTGCTGCGCTGGCACGACCTAGGTGCCGACCTCGTGCTCGCACCCAAACCGGTTGTGACCAAGCCCAAGGCCGACGATGACAAACAGGAGCCCGAGCCGACGCCGGTGCTCAACGGCGATGTCATCGATGGCCACGACGTCGGCCTGTACGCCCTCCATACCCAGGGTGGCGAATCGGTCGGCGACTTTGTGGTGCGCCACCGCGGGATCCCGGGCGACCGCGAGGTGGCCTATGAAGTCATCACGATCACCTGGGATGGCAGCAAACCGACGGTTTCGGTGACCCCAGGAAAGGTTGTACCTGCACAGGAAACGTCAACCGACGAAGGTAACTAACCTACCACCGGCACGCAATGTGTCTGCCAAGCAATCGTCGGCCCGATCGCGTCCATGCAATGGCCGTGAGCCGACGAGGCACCGAGCCTGACCGCCCGCATGCAATGTGCCTGCTAAGCAACCATCGGCCCTGTCGCCGACATGAGATGGCAGTGAGCCCACAGTTTTGCGGCGAACATGTGGGGGCGAGCGCCCCAGCGAACGGCGAGTCCGCGCTATCGCTGCACATACAACTTGCCGCGACGCGCAGCACCTGGCCCGCGCCTTTGCACGCCCTTGCGGTTTTTGCCCGGCTCAAAGTGGACAACCAAGCCGGCGTCCCAGGTCCACCCGTAGCCGTCGCTGTAGCGGTTGATGAGGCCGACAATCCCCCCGCCGCCGTAGATATCGACGTGCTTGGCGATGCGAAACTGCATCCCGAGGTTGAAGTTGCCCCACAGGGTGCCGGGAATCCGGTCGGCGATCGAGGTTTGTACACGCGAGCGGGCAAACAGCGAGAAGAAACTGAGGTGAAGTCCGTAGCCGATACCTGTATAGGCACCGAATGCCGCAGGGTTGACCGGAGTGGGCCCCTCGCGACACACCTTTTGCCCTTCGAACTCTCCCTCGCCGTCGGTGACGTAGCCCTGGCCACCACACATCATCCCGCCGACCCCGGCACCGAGCCCGAACTCGCCGTCGAGCGCCGAGTAGATCTTGCGGTGACGCTTGGGGGCGTAGGTCAGGCGCATCCCGCCAAATCCCATGGCCCAGCCACCGGGCTTACCGACGGAATAAAAGTCGCCACCTGCCTCAATCGCCAGCCAATCGCGGACGCCATAGCCGATGCTCGGACCTCCCCAGACCGTCGGGCCACTGAGACCCCCAACCCCGCCACCAACTTCCATGCGCCCCTGGTCGACGCGCCCGGGGCTGCCATACTGTGGCATACGAATCGGCGGAGCATAGGTTGTGGTACATCCGCTGGTGAACAACAGGGTGATTGCACCCAATACGAAATAGTCGTTTGGCAATATCTGCACCCGTGCAGTCTACTGGTTAGAGACTCCGCTGTGCAGTGAATCTAGCAATACCGACTCCGAAGTGTGGCGATATTGCGAACCCGGTAGCGACGGCCTGTCCGGTCTTTTCGTTGACCCCGACAGGCTCTTAGCTAATAGCCCGTGGCATTCCCGCGCGTTGTGGCCAGGTTTGGCGTACTGTTAGCCCGAATACCTCACCAAATTTCGGCTGCGACCGCCAAATGTACACATACATTGACCGTGCTCCCTTCTCACTCCTCGACGCACCGCAAGTGCGACTTTCGTCGCTCGTCAGTCCGCGCGCCCAATGACTACGCACCTTTGGCGGTCTCGCTTTTGAAACTTGGTGAGGTATCCGGGCTAGGGGATAATCCCGCAAATCCCAACATTCTCAAACCCTGGGGTTTCTTGGCCGGGCTCGTACCAGGGAATACAGTTGAGTTGCGAATCAAATGGGGTGCAATCGTCGTCGCCGTTTTGGGTATTGCACCACGGCGTACAACAATAGATATAGGGGCAGTCGGGCACGTTCTCGGGCCAAATGCACGAAAAACCGGGTTTACAGTTGGAGGCTGCAATGCACAACTCACCGTAGTCTCCCTGCCCCTCGGAAGTGTTTTCGACCAGCGGCATACAAACAAATCCCTCGGAGCCGATCGTTAGGGCGTCCATAAAACAGCCTTCGCTCTCGCCACAGTTTTGGACCAACGGGTCGCACTTGCGAAAACACAGCGGGACCTCGGGCTCAAACAAGGGCACGCATTTGTAATCCTCGTCCATGCAAAACGGGTTGTCGAGCGAGCCGCTGCAAAACTCGACACAGGTGGCCGCGCCGTCGTCATCGAGGTCGAGGCAGATCGAACCTTTTTGGCAGCTGTCCTCGCCGTTGCCAAAGCCGTTGAGGACCGCACACTCGCTGCCAATCGCGTCGGCGTTGGCCGGCTCGGGCACGCACTTGACCCCGTCGGGAAAGATGCCGCCGTTTTCGTTCCACGGCACACACTTTTCGCCGTCGTTGCAGTCTTGCAGGATCAGGCTGCACTGATTGCCGTCGCCCTTGGGCATGTCGGGCAAAGGGCCTTCTGTGGTCGAAGTATCCGTGGTTGAGTTGTTCCCGGTGGTCGTTGTCGCGTCGCTACCCGAGGTGTCATCGCTAGTTGTCGCGGCCGTCCCCTGGGTCTCACCGGTCGGTTCGCCACAGGCAAAAAGTGGCGCGAAAACAATTGAGCAAACCAGAAGTTGTGGACGCATGTGTCGGCTCCAAGCAGGTAAAGCTGTCCCTACACTCGCCTATCCCGCGCCATGTCGCAAGTTCGAGCCACCTCGCGGCCATATCCACCTCCGCGGTTTTCGACGGGCCCCAAGCAATCTTCGCGTGGCCGTTGCCCGCGTGGTCCCACAAACCGGCCGAACTGCCTACAGGTAGTGACCCGCTACAGGTCGTGACCCGCTACAGGTCGTGACCCGCTAAAGGTCGTGACCCGCTACAGGTCGTGACCCGCTAAAGGTCGTGACCCGCTAAAGGTCGTGACCCGCTAAAGGACCGGCTACAGGTAGTGACCCGCTAAAGGACCGGCTACAGGTAGTGACCGGCAATCAGGTCGATACGTTCCCGCGTGGCCGCCGATATCCGCGAACGGTCGGTGATGATCGCGTGCCGCAGCGACTGTGGATAGGGAAGCTCCTCGGTTGTCTGCGGCAAGTCGACGGCCAACCGCCGGACCACTCGCCGGGCGGCGGCGACGTTGCGACGCATAACCGCGACCACGGCCTCGACCGTGACCTCTTCTTCGCTCTCGTGCCAGCAGTCGTAATCGGTTGAACATGCAAGCAATGCGTAGGCCATCTCGGCCTCGCGCGCGAGTTTGGCCTCGGGCATCCCCGTCATGCCGATCACACTGGCCCCCCAGCTGCGATAGAGGTTCGACTCGGCGCGGGTGCTAAACGCCGGGCCTTCCATGACCATACAAATACCGCCGTCGTGAATCGTGGTGTCGCCGGCCTCGCTGTGGGCGGCCGCCAGTAGGCGTGCACGCAACCGTCCACACATCGGATCGCCGAGCTGCACATGGGCGACGATCCCATCGCCAAAAAAGCTGCCGGCCCGCAGCCGTGTGCGGTCGATAAACTGGTCGGGCACCACGAGGTGGCCAGGCGCGATGTGCTCTTGCAACGAACCAACTGCCGAGACACTGACCAGGTGAGTGACACCGAGCTGTTTGAAGCCGTGGATGTTGGCGCGGTAGTTGATCTCACCCGGCAGGTGGAGATGACCCGAGCCGTGCCGCGGCAAAAACACAACCCGCAGCGGCGCCCGACCGTCGCGCGCCAACTCGCCACAGGTGTACGGCCCCGAAGGCTCACCGTAGGGCGTCGAAATTGTATGGGTCTCGACCGCGGTCAGACCATCTAAATCGTAAAGCCCCGACCCGCCGACAACCCCCAACACCAGGGTGTGACGAGCTTGGCGAGAGGCGGGGTGAATCGCAGTGTTGCCGGTGGCCATGGCCGCGGAGCATATGGGCTAAGCGCCCCTTATCCAAAACCTCGCCCCCCCAAAGGGTTCGCGGTGAATTTTTGGGCGCGAAACGAGTTCTTCAGACGCGACGCTGCAGTAACGACTGCACGCTTCTCAAAAACCGGTTCACGCCCAAAAAGGCCCGCGCATCACGCAGTCAACGCTTACTAGTCGACGATCTCTCCTGAGACCGCCTGGCTGATGTACGAGTCGATAAACTTTCGCTCGGGACGCGCGGTACCTTGTACCGGTGAGGTCAGTACATCGGCGTAGCGCCCCCAAAACTGAAGTCGACGACCGACCCACGAGCGATCTTGCCCCATCGGTGGGATCTGAACCGCGCGCAGCCGCAGCGCCGCGTGCTCATTGAGCCAATCCCCCGAGGCGATATCGCGCACACCGACGCACTCGTCGTCGCGCAGGTGGTACTCGGTGAACCGGGTGCTGAAGACTCGGTGGCGACGACGTTCGTGAGTGGGGATGAGGTCCATGGGAAAATTCTGGCAGGTCCGGGGCAACAAAATCAAAAAACCAGCGAAACGATGTAGTCAGCGAACCGACACGGCGAAAACTGCGCATTTTTCGTTGCAACATTGAGCATCTCGAAATTTTTATTTTTTGCCCAACGAGCGCCGCCTTAGCCGCCTGCCATGGCGCGGTCCGGGGAAATCGCTGAACCTCAAGCGTTTTATGTACTTGCAAGGTTTTACAGGGCCCGTCACGCCCCCTTCGTCACCTGGTCTGCGAAGGCAAAAAACCGATCGGGCGATCGTTTTTAGGCCCAGTTTTGCCGGTGACCTAGCCACTTGTTCTCCGACAGATCAAGTTGCTGTTGCACGGTCGCAGGTGCCCGCCACCCAAGGTTCACCACGGAGACGACAAATGCGTCACACATCCGCAGCCGCCCGGTCCACCCCGCAACAACAGTTTTCGTTTTTCGACGCCCAGCCGCCGGCAGTCGAAAAATCGGCTCCGCCCGCCCATGCGGTGATCCGTCACCGTCTGCTCGGCGCCGGAGAGCTCGCGCTCGGAGCCCTCGTGGCCGCGGCGCTGCCTCCCCAGACTCGCGCGGTGATCGTGACCCACTCGACCCATCGCGCCCGCCTGTTGGCCGACGAGTTGACCTCGGTGTTGGGCACCCGCCGTGAGGTCTCGCTGCTGACCTCGTCGGTGGCACCACGCATGCAGAGCGCCGGACTATTTGTCTCGACTGCCGAGGCCCTCGCCGCCCAACTCATCGACCACCCCGACCTGCTCGACGACATTGGTTGCCTGCTCGTCGAGCGTGGCGAACTCCTTGGCGATGCGAGTGTCGGGCCCTCTCTCGAGCTGTTGCTGACCCGGGTACGGACCCTGGCCGGCTCGATGCCACGGATGGTGATCTGGCTCGACGGGGCACACCCGGCCGCGACCGATGTCGAATACGAATTGCACGATTGGCTGGGCATCGGACCCCAAGGGGCCCTGGCCCCGCCATCGAGCCGAGCCCTGCCGATCCTCCCGCTCGGTCGGTTGTTGGTCCACGCCGCCGCAAGTGGTCCGGTCGACTCCGATCGACTGCTGGAGCTGGCACGGCGGTCGTTGACTGCGCGGCGACTGTGGCGTGGCACCCGGGGTATGGGCCGGCTGCGGGCTGCGATCGCCCGGGCAGTCGATGCATGTGCACGGGCTGGCTTGCTCGAGCGCAACGGCGACAAACTCCAATGCACACCCCGCGGCCATGTCGTCGCCCGGTTTGGCCTCGACCTCGAGACCACCGCCGCGCTTGCGACCTGGGGACGCCGGGTCGACAGCATTGCTCCACTCGCCCGCATCACCGAGCTCGCGCTCACCCCCCACGGCCGGCAAATCGCGGCCGCACTGCCCCGCCGCCACGAGGACCCGCGCAACCTGTTGCTGGCCAAGGCCCGCGACGCCGATTGTCTCTCGCACCCGGTGTTTGCGTGGTTGGCCCAGTCGTTGGCCGCGCTGGAGGACGACGCCCGGCGGGCGCTGCTTCTCGCCGAAGTTGTACATGCACACCTCGGTGGTGAGTCGGTCGCCGACATCGGTCAACGCCTCGGCTGCCACCCGGCCCTGCTCGCGGCCTTGATCACCGACTTCGGAGGCTTGATCGCTGCCCAGATGGCGCTGACACCCACTAAAACCCAGCGTTACCGCGACCTCGAGCAACTGGCGGAGCGGGTCACCCACGCCCATCCCCAGGTACCGCGCCCGACCCGGCCGGCCCGCACCCGGAGCTCACGCCGTCGCACGGTCCGTGCCCGCGGCCTGCACACCCCACCGCATCGCCCAAACACGCTACCTCTGGCGGGCCTCGGTTAGGACCTTCCGGTCGTCGCCCGAAAACCTTGCAGGTACAAACTAAAATTCGTCGACGTCGGCCTGTTGTTGCTCGTGGCTGACGTCGTGGCTGCCGAGCACGTGGGACAGGCGCTCGAGCGGCGCACGCCATTTGCTCGGGTCGAGTACGGGCACCCGCAGCAGTCGGTCGATCTCCACGTCGCGCCCTTCGAGGGTCGCCAACATCTCCGCGAGCCTGTCGGGAATCACCTCGGGAGCGGCATCCCCCGAAAACAACTCGCGGGTCGCATCGCGCAAAACACTGCGGTCGTGCTCGATCAGTTCCTGGCGGCTGTTGATCTGACCCAAGAGCTCGACGAACGTCGCAAGATCTCCCCACAGCGCAAGAGCGGGTTCGGGGTCGAAGTCGTCCGCTCCCCCGAGCCACCCCAGCAACTTCTCTTGCAAACGATGGAGCTGAATCCGATCCGAGGCACGTAGCTCGGCGTAGATATTGTTGCCAAACAAATCGGCGATCACGGATGCGGTCGCGCGCAGGCGTTGGCCCACGGACTCGGGGTCGGGAGGTTGGTGAACATTCAACTTGTGGCCGAGCTCGACAAACAGCCGGCGCAGGGCCAAAGCCCGCTCCGCATCGTCCATACACGAGAGTGCGGCGGTGAGCCCCTCGCACACGGCCAGGGCATTCTCAACAACAATTGTGACTCGACGCACGGTTCCCAGTGCGGCCATCGCAGCTGAGATCAACATCAGCTCATCGTCGGATTCACAGATTTCCTCAATCCGTCGCAAGCGTTCGAGCAGCTCGGCCCGCGCGACCCGAAAAACGTCGAGCAGCGCGTGCACATGGGGGTCTTCTTCGGTTTGCCCATAGTGGGCTGCGACCGGCTCAAGTTGCTCGAGCAACTCGGCACAAACCTCGCAGGCGGCGGGCAGCAGTTCCTGTGCCAGAACAGCGTACTCAGCGTCGCGGTAACGATAACCGCGAACAATATCCACACGCCGCGCCAAATCGATAAGCGCGTGCTGGAATGTGGTGGCCTTGAAACGAGGCGACGACACCGCACTGCCTGTGTACAACGCATTTCCCCGCGCGAATACCGAAAAATCGCCTTCGCCCGGGAATTCGCGGGGTTTTCCAGCATCGGGGTCTGCGCAGATCAACGTTCGGCAACGCCCCACCTCAAAAAGCGCAAAACCGAACAATCTTCACGCGAAACCGGCCTAGGAGATCGGCTCCGCTCGCAACCCAGCGTGAGGAGCGTCCGGATGCACAATGGCATCGAATTCCCCCAGGGCAGACTTTGCTCTGGACTGCCCGGCACCACATGCGCAACCCTCATGGACGTGAGCACTCGAGCCCCCCGCGTCTTGTTGGTTGAGGATGACCAAGCGACTGCGCGCGTGGTCAAGGGAGCACTCGTCGATGCCGGCTTTCAGGTGGAGACACTGAGCAAGGGGTTTTTGCTGATGGCCGTGGTCACGAGGTTTCAACCCGACCTCGTCCTCGCCGACATCAATCTCCCGGACATGCGTGGCGACACGGCCCTCAAGCTCGTGCGACGTGCATCGATCGCCAGCAACATCAAACCCCTCCCTGTCATCATCCTCAGCGGCCTTCCCCTCGATCAACTTGCCCAAATCCAAGGTGACACCGGAGCTGTCGGCTGTATCCAAAAGCCAGCTTCGCTCGACAGCATCATCGAGCGTGTCTGCCAGGTGCTGTCGGTTCCCCGCAAGGACCGTCCGAGTTAGCCCGAAAATCATGTGCATGCAATGTTTACGCGGCGGGTGACCCTGCCGGACTCGTTGTATCAGCATGTTTTCCCAAACGGGCTGCCAGCCAGATCCAAAGCCCGCACACCGGGACCGCGACCCAGGCGACCGCGCCCAGCGAAAGCTGCAAGCTCCGCAGCCCGGCAAACGCCCAGCCGCTGATGGCATCGCCGCCGCGGTAGATCGCCGTATCGATCAGGCTTTTCGCCTTATAGGCCTCCTCGCGGGTGACCAGCGTAAACATGACCTCGCGCGCCGGTTTGGCGACCGCGTAGTTCATCGCCCTGCGCGAGATCTGCACGGCCGCCAACACTGCCAGGGTCGGCCAGGTCCCCAGGCAGGCCAGGCCGACCAAACTCAACACCGGCACCAAAACAAGCCCCCCGGTCACGCCGACCCAACGGATCAGACGGCCAAACGCAAACACCTGCACCGCCAGGGCGATGGCATTGACGGCGACATCGATGCGAGCAAAAAACTGGGTGCGGGCGTTGGGCTCGGCCAGCATCTGCTCGACGAGGTGGGCCTGCTCGAAGTACAAAAACGTCGAAGTAAATGTATGTAAAAATAGATAGCCGCTGATCCCGAGCAGCATCGGCGAGCGCAGGACCAAGCCGACCGCCGCCAGGGCCGAGCCACCCACTGGTTGCTCGACCGTACGATGGTGATTGCCCGCCCGTAAAATCCCGCGCAGGCACCAGACAACGGCTTCGAGCAGACCTGCGGCGACCAACAAAAGTGGCCCGGGGCCGGTCGTGACGACCAACTCCGAAGTCAAAGCCGGGCCGACAACGGCCCCCAAACTGCCGCCGGCGGCAATCATGCCAAACAGCCGCCCGCCCTGCTCGCGGGTGTAGTGGTCGGCCATCAGCTCCCAAAACACCGAGATCACAAGCAGGTTGAACACGCTCATGAACACAAAAAACACGCGCGCGCCCCAGGTCAGGTCGGCCCCGGCAAACGTTGAAAGTACAACGAAAAACCCGAGCAAACACAGGCCGAGGATGCGGTAGGTCCAGGGCACAAATACCCGCCTAGGTGCCCGGGCGACCGCCCACGAGTACACCGGCACCACCAGCAACATCACCGCAAACGTCGCGGTAAACAGCCACTGCATGTTGTCGACCCCACCGGCAATTGCCATCTCCTCACGCAGAGGCCGCAACATCGCGTAGGCACACATCAGGCAAAAAAATCCCGACGCCGCGCCAACAAGCTCGCGGCGCTCGTGCGGAGCCACCTCGAAGATGCGGCGCCACAACGGCTGCGCTTGCCCAGACATCACCTTGCCTCATACCGCCGTCGGACGAACGAGCAAAGCCGTGGTGATAGGCTGCCGGCACACACCAAAATCCCGTGACCCGCGAAACCCCGACAGATCACCACGGGTCTCAAACAGCGCCAGATTGCCTCTGGCCAGCACGACCGACCGCTCCAGCTTTTGAGTCTCGACAATGTCTACACGCCGCCGCGATTTCCTCCGTACAACTGTTCACACCGGGTTCGGCCTATTTGCCGGCATGCTCGTCCCCGGGTGCCGCTCGGCCGTTTCACAGCCCGCCGGCGAGCCGCAAACCGCTCCCGAGCCCACGCCCGCCGTCACAGTTGAGCAACTCAAACCGGTCACGGGTGGCCACTTTTTGGTGCTCGGCGGCACCGGATTTTTGGGGCCCCACATTGTCCAGGCCGCCCTCGACCGCGGCCATCAGGTCACGCTTTTCAACCGTGGCAAGACCAACCCCCACCTGTTTCCCGGGCTCACAAAGCTTCGTGGCGACCGGCGCAAGGGCGACCTCAAAGCCCTCGAAGACCCCTCGCTCAAGTTCGACGCGGTCATCGATACCTCCGGCTACATCCCCCGCAATGTCCGGGCCTCGGCCAACCTTCTCGCCGACCGCGGGGGCCAATACATCTTTGTCTCGAGCATCTCCGCATACAAAGATGGCAGCGTCCCGGGCATCGACGAAAACTCGCCAGTGGCCTCGATCGACAAAGCAGTGGCCGAGGGGATCAGCGATCGCAAACAGGTGATGGAAAACTACGGCCCGCTCAAGGCCATGTGCGAGGCCGAGGCCGAGGCCGCGTTTCCGGGTCGTTGTACAGTCATACGTCCCGGCCTGATCGTCGGCCCCGGCGACCCGACCGATCGCTATACCTACTGGCCGGTGCGAATCGCCCGTGGCGGTGAGGTGTTGGCCCCCGGCAACCCCGACGACCCGGTCCAACTGATCGACGGCCGCGACCTCGGCAGTTGGATCGTCACGACCATCGAACAGCGCCACCTCGGGGTCTACAACGCCTGTGGCCCCGAAAAAACCTTGACTGTACAACAGATGCTCGAGGCCTGTAAGCGGGCGTCAGGCAGTGATGCCACATTCACCTGGGCCGACGCCAAGTTCCTCGAGGAACAAAAAGTCATGCCGTGGATGCATATGCCCGTGTGGGTGCCGCCCGGCAGCGAGTTTGGTGGGTTTGGCAGCGTCAACAACCGCAAGGCGGTCGCCGCCGGTCTGACCTTTCGCTCAGCCGAGCAGATCGCCAAGGACACCCTCGAGTGGTTTAATCAACGCCCCGAGGACAAGCAAAAATTCCTGCTCGAGGGCAAATCGGCCGGGATCACCCAGGCCCGCGAGCAAGAAGTTTTGGCCGCCTGGCACACGCACCAACAGTCGAAAACCGCCCAGGCGAGCTAGCCCGCCGAGCTCGCGGCCTCAGCGTGAGGCGTGCTTGCGAGTCCGTCCTTGGCCAGCTCGCCGGTTCTCCGAGGCTAGCTAGTTGGCCTCGTCGTCGACCTCGTCGTCGTGGTGCTCGTGCGGCTCGCACACAAACGTCAGCTTGTCGTCGGAGCCAACCCCCACGCGCACCAAGCCGCCATTTGCCAGGTTGCCAAACAACAACTCGTCGACCAGCTCGCCCTTGATCTTCTCGTCGATCAGGCGACCCATCGGCCGCGCACCAAAGCGTTTGTCGTAGCCCTTGCGTGCGATCCAGTCGCGGGCGGCGTGGGAGAAGGCAAACGTCACGTCGCGGTCGGCGAGCTGCAACTCGAGCTCGCGCAACAACTTGTCGGCGACCATCTTCACCACCGGCTCGGGCAGCGGCTTGAACACCACGACCTTGTCTAAACGGTTGCGAAACTCTGGGCTAAAGGTCCGCTCAAGCGCCGCCCTGGGGTCGCCAAACTGCCCGCCGTCGTCGTCAAACCCAACCCGGCGCTTGCTCATCTCCGAAGCCCCGGCGTTGCTCGTCATAATCAAGATGACGTTGCGGAAGTCGGTTTTGCGACCTGTCGAATCGGTCAGGGTGGCGTTGTCCATCACCTGCAACAAAATCGAGAACAGGTCCGGGTGGGCCTTCTCGATCTCGTCCAAAATCACCACGCTGTGCGGCTTTTTGGCGACGGCATCGGTCAACAGCCCGCCCTGGTCAAACCCGACATATCCGGGTGGCGCCCCGATCAGCCGACTGACGCTGTGTTTTTCCATGTACTCGCTCATGTCGTAGCGAAGCAACGGCATGCTCAACAACCGCGCGAGCTGTTTGGCAAGTTCGGTCTTGCCGACACCGGTCGGTCCGGCAAACAAAAACGATCCGATCGGCTTGTCTTCGCGGCCCAGGCCAGCCCGCGCCCGCTTGATCGCCTGGGTCACCGTGGCGACCGCCTCTTCCTGGCCAAACAACACGTCGCCTAGGCTCTGCTGAAGCGTTTTGAGCACATCGCGGTCGGAGGTCGAAACCGATTTGGGCGGGATCCTGGCCATCCGCGCAATCACGGCCTCGACGTCGGTCAAGTCGACAACCGTCGGCTGGGGTTTGACCTCCTCGTTGGCACCGACCGTGTCGGATGTGGTCCCGGCCACCCGGGCAACTGTTGTATGTGCAGGGTTATCGAGGTGCGTGGCGGCACCTGTCTCATCGAGCACATCAATCGCCGAGTCGGGCAAGCGCCGGTCGCGGATGTATTTGTGGGCCAGTTCGGCACAGCCCTGGATTGCCTCCGGGGCGTAGGTCACGTGGTGGTGAGCCTCGTAGGCGGGCCGCAACCCGTGGAGAATCTTGACCGCCTCGTCGACCGTGGGTTCGACGATCTCGATCTTTTGAAACCGTCGGGCCAGCGCCTGGTCGCGTTCAAACGACGACTTGAAGTCCTTGTAGGTGGTGGCACCGATGCAGCGCAGCTCGCCCGAGGCCAGCGACGGCTTGAGCATGTTGCTGGCGTCCATCGACCCCCCCGAAGTCGCCCCGGCACCGACGATGGTGTGGATCTCGTCGATAAACAGGATCGCCCCGGGTTGCTCCTGAATAGCTTTGATCACCCCTTTGAGGCGCTCTTCAAATTGTCCTCGAAACTTTGTACCTGCAAGTAGTGAGCCCATATCGAGGGCAAACAGGTGGGCGTCGCGGAGGATTTCGGGCACCTCTCCCTGGTGGATTTTGAGGGCTAGGCCCTCGACCACTGCGGTCTTGCCAACCCCGGGCTCACCGACCAACACCGGATTATTTTTGCGGCGGCGGCACAGCACTTGGATCAACCGGCGGATCTCCTGCTCGCGGCCAACGAGGGTTTCGATGCGTCCCTGTTCGGCCTTGTGCTGGAGGTCGACGGCGTACTCCGAAAGTGGATCGTCGGCCGTATCCTCGTCCTCGTCGGCCTCGCCCATGCGCATGATATGGGGGCGTGGGGGCTCGTCCTTGCGCACCCCGTGGGAGATAAAAAGGGTCGCGTCGCGCCGGGAAATTCCCTGCTCTCGCAGCAGATAAACGGCAAAAGACTCGGGTTCGGCAAACAGCGAGATCAGCACGTTGGCGCCGGTAACTTCGCTTTTGCCAGAACTTTGCACATGCAAAATTGCCCGTTTGAGGACCCGGCCAAACCCAATGGTTTGCAACACCGACTCCACCGGGTCGTCGCCGGGGAGTTCATCGACGTTGTCGCCAATAAAGTCCTCGAGTTCGCGCCGCAGGCTGTCGATGTCGCCGCGGCAGCCGACCAATACATCGCGGGCTTGGGGGTCGTCGAGCAGGGCCAACAACAGGTGTTCGAGCGTCACGTATTCGTGGCGCCGCCGCTGGGTGTCGTCGATGGCACTGGTGAGGGTTTGCTTGAGCGATTCACTCAGCATCTTCGTCGTCCTCCGGTTCCATGGATGCCACAAGCGGGCAGTCGTTTTGACGCGCATGCATATGCACCTGCGCGACCTTGGTCTCAGCAATCTCGTGGGTGTACACCCCTGCTACCCCGATCCCGTGGTTGTGGACATGGAGCATGATCTGCGTCGCCTCGGATTCGTTGCGGTGAAAAACCGTCTGAAGTAGGCGGACGACAAAGTCCATCGGGGTGTAGTCATCGTTGTGCAACAGCACGCGGTATTTTCGCGGCCGCTTGGTCTTGCGCTCGGTGCGTGACTTGAGCACGACGCCGGTATCAGAATTGGACTTCTCGCGGTTACCCATAGTGGATCGGTGTTAGTGTAGCTGTGGCACCCCGTGGGGGTACAGGTCAAAGCCGACTCGCCGTGACACGGGCGGCCGACCGAGTGATTGTGCGGAGCAACTGTGTCCGATCTGACCGTTCGAATTGTCCCGGATCTCGATCATGTCGACGCGGGTGCGTGGGACCGGCTCGACCACGGCCACGCGCCTTTTTTGCGATATGGCTTTTTGCGCGCACTCGAGCAGTCCGGGTCGATCGGCCGGGACGCCGGGTGGCTGCCGGTCTTCATCCTCGTCGAGCAGGCGTCCCAATCCGGGGAAGGCGCGGACCCCCCCACGCCGTCGTCGGCCCCGGAGCATGCGTCTGCATCTTCTCCATCGGCGGCCCCGGCCCAGCCCGAAGTTGGGACCGACCCCCCCACACGCGCCGACGCACCAACGACCGCGTCCCCGCAAGCGGCGGCTGCGACCACCGGGGCCGACGAGCCAAAGCCGGGAAAGCTGCTCGCCGGGGTCGCGGCCTTCATCAAACCCCACAGCTATGGCGAATACATCTTCGACTGGAGCTGGGCCCGGGCCAGCGAACGCGCGGGCCTTCCCTATTACCCGAAGTTGGTGATCGCCGCCCCGGTCACCCCGGCCACCGGGCCACGGATGCTGATCGCCGACGACCTGCCGATCCCGCGAAAGACCATCATCGACATTTTGTGTGGGGCCGTCCGCACCCTCGCCGACCGGGCCCAGTGCAACTCGATCCACTGGTTGTTTTGCACCCAAGCCGAGCAACGCGAACTCGCCGACCGCGGATTTTACCCCCGCTCGAGTTTTCAGTTTCACTGGCAAAACCGCGGCTACCAGACCTTCGACGACTTTTTGGCCAAGTTGACCTCGCGCCGGCGCAAGCAGATCCGCAAAGAACGCAGGCGTGCCCTCGCGGCGGTCGACGGCCCGGTGGAATTCGTCCGCGGCGATGCGGTCTCGGCCGCAGACATCGAGCTCATGGACCAGCTCTACCGCGAGACGACCTGGGCCCATGGCGGCCAGGATTATCTCAAGCCGGGCTTTTTCGCCAAGCTGTGCGCCACCATGCCCGACCAGGTGCGGATTGCCCGGGTCTGCCAGGACGGCCAAATGGTTGCAGGTGCACTTTATTTGCAAACCGAGCGGGCGCTGTACGGGCGTTACTGGGGCTCCGCCGTCGAAGTCGATTGTTTGCACTTTGAGGTGGCCTACTACGCCGGTGTCGAACACTGTATCCGCGAGGGCCTACAGCTGTTTGAGGCCGGGGCCCAGGGTGAGCACAAATTGCTGCGGGGATTTGCCCCGTCACCGACCTACTCCAACCACTGGATTCGCTACCGCGGGCTGCGGGAGGCGGTGGAACGCTTTATGCAGGCCGAGGCCCTCGACCTCCAAAGCTACACGGCCCGGCTCGACGAGTTGTGCCCGTACAAGCAAGAAAGCTAGCCTCGCGCAGAAGAGTTTGTCGAAGTTGGGTTTCGTGAATCGCAGCTGTCGTGGCGCCAGTGGAAGATTCGCGGGACCCAACCTCGATAAATCGGCAAGTGAGGCGTCGAGAAAATCCACGGGCTAGGTTCTCGCCCAACTATTCAGCTTCTCGATCGGCGGGCCCGGCAAAGTGCACCGCCAGCCACAGCGCCTCGGCGCTGGCATGAAGCACGCGATGCCGTTGCCCGGCTGGAATCAGCAGATAATCGCCGGCCGTGAGGACATGGCTCGGCCCGTCGCAGATCTCGAGTTTCGCCCGACCTGCGAGCAGCAAAATCCATTCGTCGTGGGCCTGCTCGTAGATCTCCGAGGGCGACGCCACCGGTCCCCAAATCCGCTCAATCCGCGCCCGCGGGTGCTCCAAAAGGGTCTCAAACCGCTCCTGCGACACCGTTTCTCGACGCAGGATATTGGCGGGCAGCGGGTGATTGGCCATCGCCCGGATTTTGCTTGTACAAACATATTTTTTCAACGCCAACGGCAGCTAGCGGCTCGTAGGTCCGATTCCGGTGACCGAGGCGACCTCGGTAACGTTGGCCTGCAGCCTCAAAGCAGCCGCCGCGGCTGATCTCCCGGTTGCAGGCACGGCGTTTTTGAGCCCATCGCCGGATAGATGCGAGGAAGTTCACCCAAAAAACCGACCACCGGGTTGTGACTCGCCAACCAACCGGGCATGCTTCGCCCCCTATGGCCGAGCAAGACGAAGATTTCGCAGCCATGTTTGAAGCCTCCCAGGGCGCCCAGCCACGCAAGTCGTCGCAACGACTTCGCGTCGGTCAGTCGGTCCAGGGGGTGGTGATTCAGGTCGGGAGCCACACACTCTTTGTCGATGTCGGGGCCAAGGCCGAGGCACGGATCGACCGCGAGCAACTTTGCGATGCCCGCGGGCAGCTGACCGTCGGCGTCGGCGATACCATCCGGGCAACTGTCGCCAAGATCGACCGCGACGGGCCACTGCTGGTCAAAAACCTCGGCCGCGGTGGTGGCGTGGGCAAGGCCACCATCGAAATTGCATATGAAAGTAAGGCCCCGATCGAGGGCACTGTCACCGGCACCACCAAAGGTGGCCTCACGGTCGAGATCGCAGGCATCCGCGCATTTTGTCCGGCTTCCCAGGCCGACATCACCTACCAGCCAAACTTCGACCACCTCATCGATCAAAAGTTGCAATTTCAAGTCACCGAAATCCGCGACGGCGGGCGCTCGGTTGTAGTCTCGCGCAAGGCCGTGTTGGCCGATGAACGCCGCCAACAGGGGCAGGCGCTGCGCGATAAACTCGAAGTTGGAGCCGAGCTCACCGGCACCGTTCGCTCCATCCAGCCCTACGGCGCATTTATCGATTTGGGCGGTCTAGAGGGCCTGTGCCACGTTTCGCAGCTTGGGCACGGCCGGGTCGACCGGGTCGAAGATGTGCTCAGTGTCGGGGAGTCGGTCAAGGTCCGGGTGTTGGCCATGGAGCCTCGCCCCGGCTCCGACGAGCTCAAGATCAGCCTGACAATGCGGGCCCAACAGGACGTCGAGGCCCAAAAAGCCGCCGAAAAAGTCATGGAGGCCACGGTTGCCCAGGTGACCGCCGCCGGGGTCCTTGTTGATACACCGATCGGTCGCGGCATCGTGCCCAACCGCGAGCTCGGCCTCCCCCATGGCGGCGATGCCCGACGCGCGTTCCCCATGGGCAAGAAAGTTGAGGTCGTGGTGCTCAACCGCGACACCAGCTCTGGGAAACTGCGGTTGAGCATCAAGGGCGTGGCCGATGCCGAGGCCCGCCAAGCCTATCGCTCGTTCAAGGCCGAGACCAAAAAGGCAACGCGGGGCAAGGGCAAAGGTTTCGGCAGCCTAGGCGACCTGTTGCGCGACAAGTTGCCCGAGGCTCCAGCTGCTCCCAAGGCCAGGTCTAAGGCTGCTCCCAAGGCCAAGGCAAAGTCGGCCGCCAAATCGGGGCAAAAGTCCGGGGGCAAGAAGCCTGCCCCGAGCTCTGCCCCGCGCAAGCGCCGGCGCAAGGCCTAAGTCCAGATTGCACGCACGTATCCGTGTTGCCCCGATACGCCGGGGCACACGCGTATTCGCATGCGAGTCGGACATCGGCTGGCAAAAGGTAGCTGCCGGGCCGACGTATGCCCGCGGTAATCTCCTGGACATGTTGTCCCGCCCACTGCTCGTCGGAGCATTCCTCCTTGCCGCAGCTGGTTGTCCCGCCGAAGAAGGGTCCGAGAGTTCAACCGACCAAACAAGCGTCGGCACCTCTAGCCCCGAAGAAACGACGTTCGAAAGCGAAACCGATGTATCGACAAGTTCTTCGTCCGGCAACGAAGTCGAGTCGGCATCTGAAAGCGAAACCGACACCGATACCGACACAGAGAGCGACTCGGACACCGACGCCCCACCCCAGGTTTGGCGCAGTCAACTCTACCCAGAAGATTGGACGCCCGAGCACACCGACGACGCCGGTCGGTTTCTCCACGACTTCTCCTACGCAGGCTATCGCCACAGCGAAGCGCCCCTCGCCCAGGCACTTGCGGACCTCGAAATCGATGTGGTTTTGGACCACGGAGCAGATCCAACGGGACAGTCCGACAGCAGTCCGGCACTCACGGCAGCCATCGCCCAGGCCGAACAAGCCGGTGGGGCAATCATTTTCTTTCCCGAAGGGCTCTATCGCCTCGACGCCCCCGTTGTCATTTCAAGCTCGAATATTGTTTTGCGGGGAGCGGGGCCCAAACTCTCGCGGCTGTGGATGACCGCGAGTGAAGGCATGTCCCACAAAAGCCACATCCGGTTTCGCGGTGCGCTGACATATGGCGAGCCCCTTGATTTGGTTGCAGATGCACAAAATCGGGCGACAACCCTAGAAGTTGCAGATGCAAGCTCCTTACAGCCAGGCAGCGCGGTCGTCGTCGGCTGGACCATCAGCGAGGCATTTGTCGAAGAGCACGGGATGGACGGCACGTGGATGGCGTTCAACGACACATGGCAACCGTTTTTTTGGCGTCGCGTAACCGCTGTCGATACCTCCTCAACGCCCAACCGCGTGACCCTCGATGTGCCCCTGCGCTACCCCGCGCTGATGCGCGACCAGGCCAACCTGCGAACGGTCGCGGGGGCGCTGCGCGAGGTTGGGGTGGAGCAACTCGGCATCGCCGACGCGGTCTCTTGGGATGCGGCATGGGAGCAGGACCAGGTCCATGTTTTGGAGTTCGACGGGGTGGTCGATAGTTGGATCCGCGACATCGAATCGTTCGCGTCCCCCGGAGCGCCAAACGAAGGGCTCGGGGCTGGGCGTCACCTGCAGTCCGGCGGCATCCTGGTGCGACAGGCCAACCGGGTCACCGTGCGAGATTGCCGGCTCGAAGCACCGCAAAACCGCGGTGGTGGTGGCAATGGGTACCTGTTTGAGGTCCGGCAAAGTTCCGAGGTCCTGTTTGCCGACCTCGTTGGGCTCGCCGGTCGCCACAACTTCATCCAAAACTGGGGTTTTGGCGCAAGCGGGATTGTCTGGCTGCGGATTGTCAGCAGCGACGGGGTAGCTGTCCCGATCGACAAGACCGATACCGGATTTACCGGGTACTCCGAGTTTCACCACTCGCTAGCGACAGCCAACCTGATCGACAACAGCGAACTCAACGACGGCTGGTCGGCGGTCAATCGCGGCAGCTATAGCAGTGGGGCTGGCCATTCGGCCACCCAGTCTGTGCTGTGGAACCTCCACGGCACCGGCCTGTTGCGCTCACGGCAATTTGGCCATGGCTATGTCATTGGCCCGGCCCCAAGCTTGCAGGTCGAAACCCAAACCCAAACCCTAGATGGCTGGGAAACCGAACCCGAGGACTGGGTTGAGGGAGCCGACCAAGCCGGTTCGCTCGAACCGACCTCACTGTTTGAAGATCAACTCATGCGCCGGCTTGGCGGCTAGTCGCCAACATAGGCCTCGGCACTGCGCCGGGCTTGGGCATGGGCCTCGACGATTGCATCCGCCGTCCATGTGAGCGGCGAACGGGATAGTTGTGTACACATCCATGGCGCCGCTGCGGGGACCGACGAAAACACCTTTGTCGGATGTGGCGGGCGTCCCAACAGCAAGAACGTCTGGACAAACGCGCGAACGGCCGTCCCTTTAAACCCGTCCATCAAAATCGTGTGTGCGCGGGCCAGCGCAAACAGGCCCGGATCAGCTGTGAGCTCGGCCGCCTTGCGACGCACGCTGTCGTCGAATTTCGGCGTGCCCGAGACCGCGAGGTTCGACAACAGCACACCCCGTCCCAGCGCTTGTTCGTAGGCTCGCCCGTGCTGCTCAAAAGCATCCATCTGCACGATCGTTGGTGCGTCGGTCCAGACAGCAATAAACAGCTCGCCACAGGTACAGATCACGACCCGCCGATCGGCGTATTGCCGCTCAAATTCCGCCTGCACAGACACACCGCTACCATATCGCCATTTTGCGGTCGTCGGCACGGGATTTGTCACCCGTGTATATGCCCCGAGGTTTCTGGCTCTGACCGGCCGAGAGCGCGCAACAGCACGGCCGCCGATAAACCTTGGTACAATCGAAGGCTGTGACGCGACTGCTCCAATTAAGTGACGTACATATCCGCAAACGGCCGCGCGCCCGTGACAATGTTCAGTTTCAAAAGGTCGTTGCCGGCCTGCTCAAGCTCTATCGAGACCGCGAAAAGCCGGTGATTGCGGTGACCGGCGACGTCACCCAAAACGGCCGCAAAGGCGAGTTTTCCCAGGCTGTCGCCCTCATGCGACCGCTGCAAAAAGCTGGGTTTGAGCTGTTTATTGTGCCCGGTAACCACGACGTCGCCGAGCATGGCAGCGCCTTTCGCCGGAAGGCACGGCTGGCGTTCCAGCAGTCCATTCTCGGTGAGCTACTTGGGCTTCAAGGGGCGAGCGTTGAAACCATTGTGATGGACCAGATGTTTCCGCTGGTGCGCCGCTTTGGCAATGTCCGGGTCATTGGCCTCGACACCGCCAACCGCGAGGATTTTTTAGCAACCGGCCGCTGTGGGAAAATGCAGCTACAACGACTTGATGCCCTACTCGCCGAGCCGCGCCAGGACAACGAGCGAACCGTACTGTGCCTGCACCACCACCCATTTTACCGCGACATCGGCCACTGCCTGATCGACTCGGCCGAGCTCCAGGCAGTCATTCGCAACCGCTGCGACGTGTTGATGTTTGGCCATCGCCACCGCTCCGAACGCTGGCGCCACAAACTCGGGATCCCGATTGTGTTTGCCGCCGGGCAAACAAACGCACCGGTCAAGCGCCGGCTCGCCAACGGCAAAAAGCAACGCTACTTCGAGGTCCGCAGGGTCGATTTTGGCGACGACGGCAAGATGCTCTCAAGTGTCGACCAGGTGCCGGTTTAGCCCACCTCACGGGTTTGCCGACAGTGCTCGACGAGTTTTTCAAGGTCGAGCCTGCGCAACAGCCCGGCCGTGACCGGACGTTTTTGGTCCCAAAAAATGAGTGCCGAAAAAAACTGTTGCCCTGTTTTTGACATCAACGCGGCATGAATAGCCGCGGCCTGCCCCCGCGACGCACACGCCAGAAAGTACACGGTATCGTCGAATACCACCGGCTTACCGTCACTTGCCGGCCCGACCAGGCGAAACTCGAGGGACTTGTAGAGCCCCGAGATTGCGACTTTCCACGGGGAAAATGTATAGTCACCAATACCAAAAATCGAGAACCGTGGGCGACCGCGGTAAATCCGGCTCTTGCGGGCGTCGAGCCGGTCTCCATGTATGCTCAAATATTGCCACAACTTGGGTGCACGTCGCTGGAGCCCCGCGGTGTCCTCTCCCACCCGTCGCTGGGGAACAACCAAATAGCGCCCGGTGTCGAGCCGATCGTGGGCGACATCCGAGCTCTTGCGCAGGGGCAAACAATACTCAGACTCGATGTCGACGACCTCGCCAAAGCCGTTGACCAATTGGCCGTCGACGGCTCGCAGCTCAAAGACCTTGGCGCAATCGTGCTTGATCCCCGAGCGCCAGGTTGTCTGGTGCGCGCCCGTCGTTTCAAACCCGCGGGTCGCGTCACGCAGTACGCGGTCGGCAATCAGCCCAACCCCGGGCTCATAGCCGAGTTCACAGGCCACCTCGGGCTGCGAAAGTTGTTGATACACGCGACATGTACGGTCACCGGCACGTCCGGTGTGTGCAAGCAAAAGGCAGGCATCGACATGGGCACCAAAGTGCTGCTTGGCATCCAACATGTGGAGTTCGACGCCATGGACAGCGGCCCCCGAACTCCATGCATCTGCAATGATTTTGCGGGCAACCGCGGTCTTTAGCAGCATCGCAAGCGTCGCCTCGCGCCCCTGTAGCCGCTCAACAAGATGCTGGCAGATCCACTGGGAAATATCGAAGTTGCTCTTGCCCGTCAGTCCGTCGAGGCCGGTAAACCCGGCCCGGTTGTTGGTTTTTTCGGGGAAGTTTTGTCCACGGTGCACGCTGAGCTCCGCGTTGGTGACCCACGGCGGATTGCCGACAACCAGCAGCGGGTCTTGGAGCGTTGCCAGCAAGTTCGACCAATCCACCCGAAAAAAGTCACCGCACACAAGCTTTGTGCCCGGGGTTGTGGCCAATGCCTCCCGTGCCCGCTGTAGGCGAACGGGATTGATCTCAACACCAACTCGATGCCTGCACGTGGGAAAGTATGTTGTAGCAGCAACTAAAAAATGACCATCCCCGCAGGTCGGTTCGAGGATGGTTGTTGGCTTGATCTGCCGCTTGGCAAGTGTGCGACAGACAAGGGCCGCGAGCGCTGGAGGCGTTTGAAAATCGCCAAAAATCGCCTGCTCACGGGACTTTTTTGCCATCGCACCTCCGGGCCGACGGGCTCAACCGAGTCCCACGCCCATGCCCATGTTGTTGGGCATCAACAACACCATCATCATCTCGAGCATGTCGCGGGCACTTTGAAAGCGTTCCTCGGGGTCCTTGGCACAGGCGCGGGCAAACACCATATCGAGGCCCTTGGCCACGCGGGCGCTATAGGCCTTGGGCATGTAGCGGCTCGGCGGCGGGGGCATGTGCTCGCGCTGGGCGGCAAACAGGTCACCCAAGGGGGCGTCGCGCAGCCCCCCAAACGGGTGCAGCCCGGTGACGACTTCGTAGAGGCTGATACCCGCTGCATATACATCGGCTCGGGGGTCGACTTTTTTGCCGGGCACGGTTTGCTCGGGCGACATGTAAAACGGGTCGCCACACAGGCTCTCCTTGCGAGGCGGCGCTTCCATATCGATGGCGATGCCAAAGTCGAGCAACTTGGTCGTCAAAAACTGGGTGTTGGGATCGCGGTTTAAGAACATGTTCGCCGGCTTGATGTCGCGGTGCACCACGCCGCAGTCGTGGGCGTATTGCAGCGATGCGAGCACCTGGCGAAAGGTGTCGAGCACACTCAAAAACGGCAGATATTGCCCGCGCTCACGTACGCGGGTGACAATCCGGTCGAGGTCGGAGCCGGCGAGGTACTCCATCGAAAACCACTGCGAATGGCCGTCGCCCTGCATCTCGCCCATGTCGAACACGCGGGCGATCCCGGGGTGGCAAAACCGAGCTCCATAGATAGCCTCGCGACGAAACCGTCGACGCTCGGCCTCCGGGACATCGGGCTTCATCACCTTGATCGCAACATCGCGCCGCAGCATCGGGTCGTAGGCCTGGTACACCCGGCCCATCCCGCCTTCGCCTATGCAGCGAATAATCTCGTAGCGTTTGAGATGGGCAACATGTGCCCCAACGCCTAAGTCATCGACGGTTCCCGGTTGCCGGGGCAGCGTGGCCGTCGGGGGCACGACCTCTTCGACGTGGAGCTCAAATTCCATCACTTAGCGAGCCTACAAAACCCGCGGCGAGTGGCCTAAATACGTGCATTTTTCGGCTACGGACCGATTCGCGCCGTGAGGTTGACGGGTCTCCAAAAACGTGAATCCCCGCTGTCTGCGCGCATACGCCTGGGACCTACATCTACAATTGCGTCGGAGTTTCCCATGCCCGAAGACCTCAAGAAAATTCGCCCAGGTACCGCCATTCTTCAGCCGCAAGTCAAGCTCGACCGACGAACATTCGCCGATCCGAAGCTCGAGCGCCGCCAGCTGCGAAAGTTGACCAACACATCGGTCGAGGGCTGGGAAAAGGTCGTCGCGGGCCTGAGCCGGGAGTTTGCCCACCGCGCACTCAAGTCGAAGTTTTGGGAAAAAGACGAGGAGATTGTGCTGTCGGCCCGGACCCCCGTCCACGAAAAACGCGGCTGGCTCGAGGGAAATCAGATCCAGTCGTACTTCCCCGTCCAACCGGTGATGTGGTTCAAGTGGCAGTCCGGCAAGCTCTACATCTGGCTCGAAAACTTAGACACCGCGGGCACCTACATGATGGAGATCCGCTGCTCGGCCTACAACGGTGAGCTGCGAGTCGGCGCCAGCGATGCCCCCCACGCGATGATGCCGGCCCAGGGCCAGGACCACCGGATTTGGGTGGTGATCGACGAACCCGACTACGACCTCTCGCTCGTCACCCTCGACGGCGACAAGGTCGACAACTGGTGTTTTTACGACGCCCGCGTGTGGCGAATTGAGTGATCATACAATTTTTTATACCCAACGCAAAAGAGAAGATGCCTGGACTGGACAGCGCGAGTTGGCAGTTTTACCTCTAGTCGTCTTCAAACTTCGTGCAGTTACAAAAAAGCTACCCGCTTGGGTGGCTTTTCTTGTGGACCGTCTCGCGCAGAAATTTTCCGGGGGCGAGCGGACCGTGCTGCTGTCATTGCCTACCGCAAACGCTACGAAACGCCCGCTCCCGGGATATTGTCGGCCGGACCGTCTCGCGTAAAAAATTTTCCGGCAGCGAGCGTTTGTCGGGCCGACCCACTCGCGTAGAAAATTTTCCGGCAGTCGGGCCGACCCGCTCGCGCAGAAAATTTTCCGGCAGTCGGACCAACCCTCTCGCGCAGAAAATTTTCCGGGAGCGGGCGTTTCGTGGGGTGCAGCTGTAGTTGCCTACCGCAAACCCCACGAAACACCCGCTGCCGGAAAATTGGCAAGCGAGAGTTCGTGGCGTGCTGCTGTAGTTGCCTACCGCAAACCCCACGAAACACCCGCTGCCGGAAAATTGGCAAGCGAGAGTTCGTGGCGTGCTGCTGTAGTTGCCTACCCCGAACGCCACGAAACACCCGCTGCCGGGAAATTGGCAAGCGAGAGTTCGTGGCGTGCTGCTGTAGTTGCCTACCCCGAACGCCACGAAACACCCGCTGCCGGGAAATTGGCAAGCGAGAGTGGCGTGCTGTTGTAGTTGCCTACCCCAAACGCCACAAAACCCGATGCCGGAAAATTGGCAAGCGAGAGATCAATCGGCAACGACGTGGAACTCGATCCGGCGGTTTTTGGCCCGACCGGCCTCGGTCTCGTTGGTATCGATCGGCTGGTCCTGACCAAAGCCCTTGGTCGAGACCCGATCTGCGTCGACACCGTGGTCGATGAGCCACTGTTTGACCGCCTCGGCCCGATCTTCGGACAGCTGCTGGTTGAACTCTGGCGTCCCGACATTGTCGGTATGCCCGGCGACCTCGACCTTGATGGTGCTGAACTTGCGCAGCACGCCCGCGGCCTTGTCGAGTGTCGGCTCCGATTCCTTCTTGATCGTCGCCTTGTTGAAGTCGAACTGGATCCCCTCGATCACCCCGTTGAACTCCTCGAGTTCCTTGGGTAGCTCGTCGGGACAGCCGTCGTCGTCTTGGAAGCCGTTGCGGGTTTCTGGCAGCTTCGGACAGGTATCGACATCGTCGTTGTAGCCGTCGCCGTCGGTATCGAGAATTGGGCAACCGTCGGGATCGACACCCGGTTCCTGCGGGCAGCGGTCGACGCTGTCCATAAACCCGTCACCGTCGCTGTCCTTCTCGACAGGGCAGCCATCGGGCTCGGGGCCGGGCTCGCACGGGCACTTGTCGACATGGTCGAACAACCCGTCGCCGTCGAGATCACGGGCCGGGCAACCGTCGGGTTGGACACCCGGGGTCAACGGACAGCGGTCGTCGGCATCTCTAAACCCGTCGCCGTCGCGATCGTCGGTGCCCTTGCTGCGATTGAGGGTAAAGCTGAGGCCGGCCAGCACCTGGACGTGGCCGGTGTAGTCACCCTGTCTCGCTGTATGTGCACCGATCAGATGGCGGGCGTCTAACCGCAACGCCAGGTAGCGGTTGAGAAACACCTTCACACCACCGCCCCAATGACCGACCGGGTCGATGTCGTTGCCGAGCGCGGCGTCGCCGGAGGCAACTCCCATCATCCCGTAGCCACCCAGGATAAACGGTGTGATCCGGGTGCCGGGGCTTTGCAAGATCGCGTGGCCGCGCAGGCCGTAGATAAATACCGGGTCGTCGGTGGCCACCCGCACGCGCGTGGGGTTGGCCGAAAACTCGGCTTCGATTCCCAAAAACGAGAGTGGGAAGTAGGCGGCACGCAGGCCGATGTCGGGCCCGAGCTGCCACAACTGTTTTTGCGGCGCGGTGTCGGGGTGGTAGAAATCGTGGTCGTCCGACGGGAGCAAGATCCCGCCAAAGATCCCGAGCTCGACCATGTTGCGCTCGGGGGCGTAGCGAAACAGCGGGCGTTTGTGTTGGTCGCCAACACCCCACTTGCCCTTCTTTCGCTTGTTTTTGGCCTTTTTGTCGGCCTTGGCATCGCCCTTGGCCTTGGCCCCGCCCGGTGCTAGCGAGACCGAACCACCGGCGGATGCTCCGGTCGTTGTAGATGCATCTGACCCCGCGGCATCGCCCGCAGGTGCGGCCCCGTCGGCCCCGTCGGCCGGTGCCGGTGCCGGTGCTCCCTCGGCGGGGGCAGGAGAAGCTCCGTCGGCTGGTGCTGCCGGGTCCTGTGCCCACGCATGTGGGGCCAGGGCCAAGGTCGTCACGGAGATTCCCGTGGCAAGCAGTGCGCGCGTCCAACTCATGGCGTGATTCCTCAATATCGAAAGCGAAGGGAGTGTAGGTGCGTATGCAAGCAGTTGAGCAGTCGGTCAGTTGCAGGCGAGGTATTCGCTTTCGCAACCCTCTGGCGGCTCGTCGCCAACCATCAGGGTGACGGCACAACCGAGACACTCGTCACTAGTCGGCATCATCGGGTCGCACGAATCCCCCATCGCACACAGATCGGCGGCGCACAGGCCCAGGTCGAGCCCATACAAGAACTCGTCGATACTCAGGCCAGCGGTACAGTTGAGGATGCAAGCTTGGTCGGCCTCGGCCAGGGGATAGAGCTTGCAAAACTTGAGGCAGTCGAGCGACTCGCGGCAGGACCACGGCTCGGCTGTCGTCTCCTCGATATCAAAGGTCGGGTCGTCGGTGGTCTCTGGCTCGAGCGTGGTTTCGACAAACGTCGGATCGTCATCGGTGGTGACGAGACCACTGGGGATTTCGTCGGAGTTACAGCCGATCCCGGCGGTGAGGCTCACCGCCCAAGCAAGAACAAGCACCGTCGCGGTGGGTAAATAAGGGGATATGATCCCGCGCAGTAGCGATGGCATCCACCGCACGATAGCAGTGAGCCCGGCGACCACAAAATACTCTTGTGTCTGCGGGCGAACGCCGCGAACGCTCCGGCACGCCTGAACGTTCGCCCATCCTCACAAACCTGCGTTTGAAGGCGCGATATATCCCCTGGCGTCGGCTTCACTGACCCCGGGGACAGGCACGGGTCTGCGCCAAAAAAGGTGCAAATCCATGGGATTTATGCTGGTGTAAACCGCCACAACCGGTCTGCGGGAGTCACAAACCTAGCCTTTACCGCCCGACGAACGGCCCGCCGCCGGCTCCCACAAACGACATCCCCGGCAACAGGTGAGAAATCCAAGTGCCACAAAGGACAACAATCTGCGTTCGTCAGGTTTTTGTCATAAGATCCGAGACGAGCTTCGGGCCGTGGCCACGCGCCCTTTTGATTTGCTCCCTGCCCTAACTTTCTGGCACCAAGGTTTTGGTCATGCACTTGAAGTACCTATCCCCATTTCTCGCCGTGAGCCTGCTCGCCTCGGGTTCGATGTCCTGCCGCGGCCTCGAGCGCGGCTACGACTGCGACGAACAGGCTGACAACCTCACGATGGCCCTTGCAGAGCGCGGCAAGCTCAAGGAGACCATCCCAGACCGCGGCCCCTATCCGATGTTGATGGCGATGAGCGAGGACGGCGTCAACCAAATGGTCGCCGGCCAATTGGGTGGTGCACTCAACCTCAACGTCGAGCAACGCATCGGCCCCATGCTGATTTCGTTCACCACCCTCGGCGAACCCGAACTGATCTTAGAGCACGTCGCCGGGTGTGAAACCTGCTTTCGCATGCACCTCGAGTACGACATCAACGTCCTGCTCGACGACATGGGCATCATCAACGGCATCGGCGAGACCGATGTCGCGGTCCCGCTGCGGGTCGAAAAAGACGGTCAAGACTCCCTGCTGATCGCCGGCTTCGACGAGGGCATCTTTGCCAACTTCCAGATCACGATCGCCGGTGTCGACTTAGACCAGTACACCCAGATCCGTGACTTTGTGCGCGACCAGGTCTACGACGCCTTTAACGCTGGCCTCGGCCCCATGACCCTGCTTCGCCTCGCCCCCTTTAGCCTGGGCGACGGCGACATCCTCATGAAGGCCCGGCAACCGTTCGTCAACCCCGACGAAAAATCGATCGTTCTCGGGGTCGCCACCAACCTCGACATCCCGCTGGGGATTGGCCTCGATACCAAGGTCGCCGTTTCCGACAAGGCGCCGATGGTCATCAAGTTCCACAGCGACATCTTTCAAGAGATGGCCCGCCGACTGTTGCGCGAGGGCACGATTCCCCGCTCCTACAACGAAAATGGCGACCCGTCCCCCGAAGGCGAGTTTGCGGCCAGCATCGAAAAGCTAGAGGCCGAGCCCGCCGACGGCAACAACCCGCTGGCCACCCTGTTTCGCGTGTGGCGGACCACCGGCGAATACTGTGGCTACGCCGAGGTCGACATGCCGCTGTTTTTGGAGCTCAACGCCGGGATCATCAATGTCCGCCCGGGCAACGTCGAAGTCGTCGACGGTGAGGGTGTTGGGGCTGTCGCCCTCGAAGATGAAAATCTCGTGGAGGAAAACACCAAGCTGGTCTCCAACTTTAAACAGTCGCTCGCCGACCAGGTCAGCTTGACCGTCAACTACAACGACATCTCGCTCGACGGCGACTCGGTGCTGATCTTGCAAACCAAAGAGGTCGACACCGACACCAAGGTCGTCGACGTGTTGATGGACTTCGACATCGTCCCGGCCAACTAACCCTAGCCTTCCCGTCTGCAAAACCCCATGGGACAGACCTCCATGCGCATGACCTTAGACTTAACTCTACCTGCTGTTTTGGTCAGCTGCCTGACCGTCATCGGTTGTAACAGCGGCAGTCAAACCACCCAAACCAGCAACAGCGACAGCGAAACCGGGATCGCAACCACCGAATCGCCGACAACCCTCGGGCCACCTATCTGCGAGCCCGGGGTCCAGGAATGTCTCGATGCCAAGACCGTTGGCATCTGTGCCTCCGACGGCCGCGAGTACATCGAGATCGCCTGTGGCGATAAGGACAGCTGTATCGTCGGTGAGTGCCAGGGCCCTTGCTACGAGGCCGAGCTGTCGCCGTCGTCGACAGGCTGCTCGTTTATCGCCGCCCGCATGTACCACTACAACCAAAGCGAGGACGACGTCATCATCGTCGGCAACAACGACCCTGAAGTTGCCGCCGAGGTTCAGCTCTACCAAACGCCCGACAACGTCCGCCTCGAAGTCCCGATCGGCGACCCGATTATTTTGGAACCCGGCGAGACCCATGCGTTTGTCATGAACAACGACTTCATCGGCGAGACCTCGGGGTTTCGCACCGGCGGCAGCTACCGGGTTGAAAGCGACAGCCCAATCGTTGCATATCAACATTCCCCACGGGTGAATGTGTCGTCCAATGACGCCTCGATGCTGCTGCCCGAGCACACCCTGGGCCAGGACTACGTCGTCTACTCCTACCCGGGGTTTGAGGACCTCCTCGGGCAACCGAGTTACGTCGCCATCATCGCTTTGGAGCACAAAACCCAGGTGACATGGACGGCCAAGACCGACACTGCCGGCAACATGTTGCCGGTGCCGTTTGTCTACGCCGGCGAGCCGGGTGAGCTCGAACTCAACGAGCGCGACATGTTGCAGATCGCAGCTTCCTCCAACGAGGAAGACGTCCGCAGCCGCGACCTGTCGGGCATGGTCATCCATGCCGACAAGCCGATTTGGGTCGTCGGGGCCACCTCCTGTGCCTACGTGCCGTTTGGCGGCAAGGGTTTTTGCGATCACTTGCAGGAGCAACTGATTCCGATCGAGCAGTGGGGCAAGGAATACGTCGCCGCCCACTCGCCCATTCGCAACGTCGAAAAACATGTCTGGCGGGTGTTTGCCGGCTCGGACAACGTCACCGTTGCGACCGAGCCGCCGCTCGATGGCACCCCGTTTACCCTCGAAAAAACCGGCGACTACCGCGAATTCGAGGTCGACAACGGGGTCAGCTTTATCGTCAAAGGCAACGGCCCGATCATGCCGGTGCAGTACCTCTACGGCAGCCAAGATGGGGCCGGTACCGGCGATCCATCGATGTACCAAATGGTCCCGGTCGAGCAATTCCTGCGCCGCTACGCATTTGCCACCGGCATCGACTACGACGACGACTATGTGCAAGTCACCCGCAAAAAGGGCAGCGCCGATGTGCTTGTCGACGGCGTGGTCGTGACCGGCTACTACCAAATCGGCGACTACGAAGTGGCCGACTGGAAGATCGAAGAGGGCGCCCACTTTGCCGAGAGCGACCAAGCCTTCGGCATTGCAGGTGTGGGCTACACAGCCAAAAACGCCTCCTACGCCTACCCCGGCGGCATGGCCCTCGAAGTCATTAGTCCGCTTTAGGCCCCCGAGTTAGCTCGGGTCCCGCGGCAACACATACAAACCACTCAGGTGGCTCAGGCCACCAATCTCGGCCTCTGGGGGTGCACCTGGGTAGGTAAATGCCTGGTGGGCACCAATGTCGACTGTGTCGACAAAAGCCGTGCAAAACACCGGCTCAAACAGTCGCAGCGTATTGTCGGCCACGAGGTAGACATAATGCTCCTGCAACATTTCAGGGTTCTCGAAGCACCCACTGAGGTCGACGTCGTGCCACTGACTCGCGTTTTGCGGGTCGTGCCAGACTTCAACTAGCTGCGGAAGCATCGGCGCATTCGAGCCGGCCCATCCCTCAAAACCGTCACAGCAAGGCCCTGTCCCGGTCAACGTTGCCACCAACCCATCGGCATCCACATTGTAGATAAAAATCATCTCGTCGGTCAGGATCGTAACGTCCTCTTCCGAACTGGGGGTCCCCCCATCGACGAATGCGGGATTTTTCGAATAGATGCTGCGAATCTCGAGGCTATCGAGTTCCGGAAACAGATCGATGCGCAACCCGGTGGTGGTGTAGATCCCGCTATCGAGGTCGAAGACATGAAACGACTCGTTTGTCAGTACAACAATCTCGCGGGTCAGGGCAACATCAAATGCCCCCTCGATCGTCGCGGACGGTCGCTTGGGCCCCATCATCTCTGGGCGAACCGCCGTCCAGCTGGTCTCCCCGTCCAGCAGCACCCACATGCCACAGGCATCCTCCCCGCCACAAAACCACTCGCTCCAGGCACAGCCGTCATCGGTGCACGCACGGATCTCGCGTCCACACTTGTCGCCGCAGTTTCCCATGTATTCGATGGTCCCCGGCTCACAGATTATCGGGCACGGACCGGTTGTCGTCATCGTCGTCGTCGCGGTGGTCTCACTGGTCTGACCTGTTGCTTCCGTCGTTTCAGTGGTCTGGGTCGCTTCAGTTGAACTCTCGGTCCCTGTCGTCGTCGTCGTCATCGAAGCGGTCGTCGAATCCGACATCGTTGCCTGCGACCCGTCGTCGACAAAGCAGCCCCCAGCTAGCAGTGCCCCGCAAGCGACCAAACAACCTGAACGAAACGACATATATTTGGTGATACCTGGAGATCGGGATCACGGTCAACGTGATCGAGAAAACCGCGCACCCGAGTTTTCGGTAGACTCGCGGACATGACCGCCTCCCACCCGATCGGCATTGTTGCGGCCGGAGCCTATATCCCCACCCAGGTGTTGACCGCAACCGAGATCGCCGAGCAGACCGAAATCCCCGAACCCGTCATCCGCGAAAAGTTTGGCCTCACGCAAAAGCCGGTCCCCGGACCCGACGACCACACCGGTGCCATGGGGTTGTGGGCCGCCCAGGATGCCGTGGCCCGTGCGGGGATCGACCCTGCGGAGATCGATGTTGTGCTGTGCACCACCGAGGAGTGGAAGGAGTACCCATTGTGGACCGCCGGCATCAAGCTCGCCCACGATCTCGGGGCCACGCGGGCCTGGGCCATCGATGTCCAACAGCGCTGTGGCACCACGATGGCGGCGATCAAGCTGGCCTCGGGGCTGATGCACAGCGACCCAGATATCGCCACCGTACTGATCGCCGGGGGCTATCGCAACTGCGATTTTGTCGACTTTAAAAACCCCCGCGCCCGGTTTTTGACCAACCTCAGTGCCGGCGGAGGGGCCCTGCTGCTACGCCGCGGGCATCCTGAAAACCATGTACTTGCAACTTCTGTGATCACCGACGGCGCGTTCTCCCTCGATGTCATCGTCCCGGTGGGAGGCACGGTTTGTCCGCTCACCCCAACCTCGCTCGCCGCCGGTGAGATGCGCCTCGATGTCCCCGACCCAGCCGGCATGAAACGCCGGCTCGACCCGGTGTCGATGGCAAACTTCCTAAAAGTCGTCGACCAGGCCCTCGCCAAGGCCGGCAAGCAACGCAGCGACATCAGTTTTGTCAACCTGCTACACATGAAGCGCTCGGCCCACAACTACATTCTCGACCAACTTGGGGTCGCGCACGGGCACTCTCTGTATCTACATGAATATGGCCACATCGGCCAGCAGGACCAACCACTGGTCATCAAACTTGCCAGCGATCAAGGGCTGTTGCGACCGGGCGACCTGATGGTGATGATCGCCGCCGGCATTGGCTATACCTGGACCGCCAGTGTGGTCCAATGGGGGCCGGGCACATGATGTTGCAACAACAAACCGAGACCCGGTGGTTGCGTCGTCGAGCCCGCTTGAGCCCGCAACGCATCGCCTTGTACGATGCGATCGACGGTGGTGAGCCGCTGAACTTTCGCGGGTTTTACCAACGCGTGTGCCAGGTTGCCCGGCTGCTCCACGAGCGCGGGGTCAAACGTGGTGACCGCGTGGCAGTGCTCGCCCAAAACCGCCTCGACTACCTGGTGTTGTTGTTTGCCTGTGCCGAGCTCGCTGCCATCTTGCAAACCCTCAACTGGCGGCTGACCCCGCGTGAGCTCCAGGCACTCATCGCCGATGGCGAACCCAGCATACTCGCCCTAGAGTCCGAGTGGCAGGCCCTGTACGACGAACTGCCATCGCCGCGTCCGCAACCGTTGTGGCTCGACCGCCCGGGGTCTGACAGTATCGATGCATCTACACAATACCCGGCAAAGCCCCTCGACCTCCCGCCACCGCGGCCCGAAGACCCATGGGTTATCTGCTACACCGGCGGCACCACAGGGCTGCCCAAAGGAGCCCTCCTCACCCACCGCAGCATCCACGCCAACGCCGTCAATACCATTGTCAGCTGGGGGCTGCGCGCCGACGACATCGCGATCTTAAACGCCCCACTGTTTCACACCGGCGGACTCAATGTATTTACAACTCCGCTGATGTACCTCGGCGGCGCCTCGATCATCTGCCGCAGGTTCGATGTCGACCAAGTCTTTGACCTGCTCGGGCGCCACAAGGTCAGTTTGTTTTTTGGCGTCCCCACGATGTTTCAGGCGCTCGCCAGCCACCCGCGATTTGCCCAGGCACCCCTGGCAAGGCTACGCGTGTGTATCAGCGGGGGCGCCCCCTGCCCCGAGCCTATCTATCAGGCCTATTGGGCCCGTGGGGTGGCATTTCGCAGTGGCTACGGGCTGACCGAGGCCGGCCCCAACAACTTTTGGCTGCCCGACGCCGACATCCAACGCAAGCGTGGGGCCGTCGGCCAACCGCTGATGCATGTACAGACAAAAATCGTCGACGCGGCCGGGCAAGCCTGCAAGCCCGGGGAGGTCGGTGAGTTGTTGTTGCGAGGGCCCCACCTGTTTGCCGGCTACTGGCGAAGGCCCGAGCAAACGGCCGCCTGCCTGCGCGCCGGCTGGCTGCACACCGGCGACCTTGCCGTCTGTGACGAAGATGGCGATACAAGTATTGTCGGGCGCAGCAAGGAGGTGATTATTTCCGGCGGCGAAAACATCTACCCGGCCGAGGTCGAAAGTGTGCTCGCCGGCCATCCGGCGATCGCCGAGGTCTGCCTGGTTGGTGTCCCCGACCCCAAATGGGGCGAAGTCGGTCGCGCGTTTGTCGTGTGCCACAAAAACGGGTCGCTGTCCCAGGAGGAGCTTTTGGCCTGGGGCCGCGAACGCCTGGCCAAGTACAAACTCCCGCGCTCAATGGTGGTTGTCGACTGCCTGCCGCGCACGGGTGCCGGTAAAATCGACAAACGCGCGCTTAAATCGTTGTACCCACATGCGTAGCTCGGTAGCTACCCGCCCGCTGCTATGTGCGAATAACCTTGAGGTGCCGTTTTTGCGGGCCTTCGAGCTCAAGCCGCAGGCGAACATTGGCCTGCCCGGCCACGTGCCAGCGATCGCCGGGCGTCGAAGGTTGCATTTGCAACAATGGTGTGCCACCGACCTCCAAGGTATCCAAGGCCTGGCCCTGGTAGTCGCGCACCACGTAGACCGCGGCATAGGGCGCATTGGCGACCGAGCCGTGAATCACGAGGGTGAGGTCCACATACCCACGCTCGGCCGCCGCCCGCAACACCTCGGCCGTGCGCACCCCGTTAGTCCGCAGGTACACCGGGGTGTCGAGGTCGCGGCGGTAGACGATGGTCGGGCCCAGCACGCTGTTGCGGTTGAGCAACAACTCCAGGCGAATCCCCTGCGCCGGCGGAGTGTCGGGCGATGGCGGCTTTTCCATCGACACCCACCGCACCCACACGACAAAGCTATCCCGGGCAAGGTCGAGGCGCAGGGTCGGGTAGATCCGTTCCATCGCCAGCATGGTACCCGGATTTTTCGGGCAACAGACAGCTGCCAGCCGCTGCTCGGTTTTTCGCATGCGGCCGAAGGGGGCTCACAAAACTGTTGTGGATACATCGACTCCCGACCCACATAACCCGCACAACCACCGCCAACCTCGCTTCGGGGTTGCAACTCGTGAGCCCGCACATCCCCCGATCGCGATAAAATATGGGACCCTCGTTTCCGGCATATGCACACTCCCATCGCGATTGAAGACCGCATCAATATGGCCGAATGGTTTCTCGACGCCCGGCTCGACGAGGGGCTCGGCGACAAGACGGCGATTTACTACGGCGAGCGCGAGATCAGCTACCGCGAAATCGTCGAGCAGTCGTGCCGGGTCACCAATCTCCTGCGCAGCCTGGGCCTGCGGATCGAAGACCGGGTGCTGTTGTTGTTGCTCGACACGCCCGAGTTTGCCCATGCCTACTTCGGGGTCTTGCGGGCCGGCTGTGTCGCGGTCCCGGCCAACACCTGGCTGCGCCCCGAGGACTATGCCTACTATCTCGAGTACGCCCGGCCGCGGGCCGTGATCGTCGATGCCGAAGTCTATGCCCAGCTCGAACCGGTTTGGCGCGATGCCCCCTACCCGCCACATGTCATCGTCGTCGACCGCGAAGGTAAACCTGTCCCCAAAGACTGTATCGAATGGGCAGCCGAGCTGCCCAAGCATCCACCAACGGCCCACACCGAACCGACCTACCGCGACGACTTTGCGACCTGGCTCAGCAGCTCCGGCTCGACCGGCAAACCCAAGTGTGTGGTGCACATGCACCACGACTTTATTTGGAACACCATCGCCTACGCCCAGCGCACGCTCGGGCTCAAACAAAGCGATATCACCCTCGCCGCCCCCAAGTTGTTTTTTGGCTATGCCCTGGCTAGCAACATGCTGTTTCCGTTTAGCGTGGGGGGTAGCTGCGTGCTGCTGCCCCATCGGGTGCGCGCCAGCGACTACCCCGAGCTATTGCAGCGCTACCGGGCCACGCAGTTTGTCACCGTGCCGACCACCATCGCCAAGATGCTGCAGTCGCCACAGGCACTCAAGTCGGCCGACCTGTCCCGTGTACATTCATTGATCAGCGCCGGCGAGGCCCTGCCGCCCCGGCTCTACCGCGACTTCAAAAACCTCACCGGCGTCGAGATTTACGACGGCATTGGCTCCGCCGAGATGTTCCATATCTACATCACCAATCGCCCCGGCGATGTCAAAGAGGGCAGCCTCGGCAAGATCGTCGAGGGTTACAGCTACCGCCTGCTCGGCGACGATGGCCGCGAAGTGCCCCCCGGTGAAATCGGCACCCTGGTGATCGAAGGTCCGAGCGCAGGTGCCGGCTATTGGCGCATGCGCGACCGCAGTCGGGCGACGTTTTGGGGCGATGCCGTCAAGGGCAGCGACAAGTTTTACCGCGACGAAGACGGCTACTTTTGGTTTTGTGGCCGCGGCGACGATATGCTCAAGTGCTCGGGGGTCTATGTGTCGCCGGTCGAGGTCGAAAACTGTCTGATCGGACACCCGGCGGTCCAGGAAGTCGGCGTGGTCGGTCGCCGCGATGGCGCCGGCCTCGAAAAGACCCTGGCCTATGTCGAGCTGGCCGAGGGCTACAGCCCCAGCCAAGAGCTTGCAGATGCAATTATTTCCTACGCACGCGAGCACATCGCCAAGTTTAAGGCGCCGCGGGAAATCGAGTTTCTCGAGGCACTGCCGCGCACCGACACCGGTAAAATCAAGCGCGGGGCGCTGCGGGCCCTCGCCTGTGAGGGAGCAAAATGAACACACCCAAAGCCAAGGCCCACAAACTCGCGGAACGTACCTACCCGGAAGTCGAGGCCATCCTCGCCCTAACCCACAAAAAAGTTGCCCTCATCCCGGTTGGCAGTACCGAAGCCCACGGCCCCCACCTTCCCCTGCAAACCGACAGTGTGATCAGCGAGGCCATGGCCAATGGTGCAGCCAATGTACTTGCAAAAATCGGCTACGAGACGGTGGTGTTCCCCACCCTGCACTACGCCGTGACCGATTGGGCCGGCAGCTTTGCCGGGTCGGTCTCGATCAGCGCCGAAACCTCGACCGCGCTCATGCTCGAAACCTGTCTGGCTGCCCACAACATGGGATTTGACCGCGTCGCCATCCTGTCGGGACACCTCGAGCCTGGACATGTCCAAACCATGCGCGAGGTCGTGCGCCGGTTTCACGAAAAAACCGGTTCGCTGCTGGTGTTTCCCGACAAAACCCGGCGCAAAAACGCCGAGCGCCTCACCCCCGAATTTCGCTCGGGCTCGTGCCACGCCGGGCAATACGAAACCAGTCTGCTGCTCGCCACCCGGCCTGACCTTGTACATACAGATATTGCCCTGTCACTGCCCGAACATGTGGTGCCCATGCATCTCAAAATTCGCGATGGTGCCCAGAATTTCGTGGAGTGTGGCATGGACAGGGCCTACTGCGGCAACCCGGCAGCGGCGACCGTGCGCGAAGGGGAACAGACAATTCCCATACTCGCGCAGCTGGTTGCCGACGCCGTCGCAGACTCGTTTGGTTAGCGAACCGCTTTCACCCCTCCCACACAACCTCGCCATCGACAATCGTCGCCCGGGTTTGCGCGGTCCTTAACTGCGAGGGGTCGAGCTTCCACAGATCGTCGGCAAAACAACTCACGTCCGCGAGGTACCCAGGCTTGAGTTTGCCGAGCTCGCCCTCGCGATGGACGGCATAGGCGGCACCGGTGGTAAACCCAGCAAGCGCCTGATCGAGGCTGACTTTTTGGTCTGCGAGCCACCCATTTGCGGGTTTTCCTGTGGCGTCTTGCCGGGTGACAGCCGCGTGCAGCCCATGGGTGACGTCGGGGTGTTCGACGGGGAAATCACTGCCAAACGCCAGGGGCACGCCTGCCTGCAAAAACCGTTGCCAGGCATAGGCACCCGGCAACCGCTCGGGGCCGATACGATCGGGCACCCACGGCATGTCGCTCGTTGCGTGGGTGGGCTGCATGCTGGCAATAAGACCCAACTCGGCGAACGTGGCAATGTCCTCCACCGCAACAATTTGGGCATGTTCCACCCGTAGCCGAGCATCGCTCGCCTCGGGATTTGCCGCGAGAGCCTGGCGATAGGCCGCGAGCAATGTACGAATTCCGCGGTCGCCGATGGCGTGGGAGGCCACCTGGTAACCCTGGCGTACTGCTTGCACACACAACTTTTCTAAAACCTCGGGCGATAGCTGCAACAGCCCGCGGTGCCCCGCCCGGTCGTGATAGTCGGCCAGCATCGCGGCACCACGACTCCCGAGGGCACCGTCGACATAGAGTTTGACCCCCTTGAGGCGATAGCGGGCGGTTGCTACCGATGGCTCGAGTGGGCGGTTGGCGAGCTGCTGTTCAAACCAATCCTGGTCGGCATAGCCGTGCACGCGTACATGCAAGCCGCGCTCGCGCTCGAGCTCGCGGTAGGCCCCGTGAACCGATGCAGATACACCCATGTCGTGAAGGCCGACCAACCCAAGTCGCACCAGTTGTTGCTGGGCCCGGTCAAGTGCACGGCGCAAATCATCGCTCGTCGGCTCGGGCACGGGCACCAAGTCCATCGCGGCATCGATCAACACCCCCGTCGGCGCGCCGGCTTTTGTGCGCACAATTTCCCCGCCTTCCGGCGCTGCCGTGTCGGCTGTCAGCCCTGCCGCCTCAATTAGTTTGCGATTACCCCAGCCGGCGTGCCCATCGATCCGGCGTACCCAAACTGTCCGCTCGGGAAATGCAGCTGTCAATGGTTCGTGGCTCGGCATCGCCGTGCCCGGCCACAGGTTTTGGTCCCACCCGCGGCCGGTCAGCCAGACGCCGGGTGGGAGTTTTTTGGCGTGCTCCTGCATCCGAGCGACAACCTCGGCAACCGACGTCGCGCCGCGCAGGTCCACCTGTTCGAGCGACTGCCCGAGCCCAACTAAATGTGCATGTGCATCGGTCAAGCCGGGAACGGCAACACCACCCGCGAGATCGAGCCGACGCGTCCGTGGGCCACGATAGGCGTCGACCTGCGAACGGGTGCCCACCGCGAGCACCCGGTTTCCCGCGATTGCCAGTGCCTCCGCCCGCGGAGCTCCACGCTCCCCTGTGACGATCGACCCACCTTCGAGGATAAGCGTTGCCACAACCGATGCGCCATTGTGGCCCAAGGGCGTTTGCCGACGACTCTGTGTATGGACATGCACCTGCTCTTGTCCCGAGCAACCCGCAAGCCACGGGGACAGACAAACACCTGTTGCCAATTGATGGAGAAACTGCCGGCGTGAGGGCTTTGACGTCACATCCGCACTGTAACAGGCGACAACATGACGCCAAATACCAACAATCCTGTACATCAAAAGCCGATTTTGGGCGTATCGAAAACATCGCCAAACCGCGTATGATGCTGACATGACTTGCAAACACTTGTTCAAATATTCGGTCGTCGGTCTGTTGGCAGTTTGTCTGATGTCGGTTAGCGGCTGCGGAAAAGATGATGGCACCACCGACGGCAGTACCGACACGTCCGATCCCGGCGACGGCGATGGCGATGGCGATGGCGACGGCGACGGTCGCCATCATTGAGCGAAATACCGCGTAGACCCCTAACGCTGGCATATCCTTGGGAATTCACCTATCCTTTGGGCCAGATATTTTTGGCATTTTAGGTGGCATCGTTGGAGGATGGCTGTGAGAGCGATAATCAACGAAAGGCTTGTTCGGCGACTGACTGAACCAGTGACAATAATGGACACCCGGATCTTTGGATTTGGGGTGAGGCGTTCGAAAGGAGGTCGGATTAGCTTCTTTGTGCGAAAGGTGTGTGGCGGGCGCGACCGTCGGAAGGTGATTGGTACATTCCCGAACATGTCTGTTAAGGCTGCCAAGGAACTCGCTGCCTCGACACTGACCTCGTGGAGTCTGATGTCAGCCGAACGGCTGATCCCGCACCTAGCCCCGGGGCCGATGGAACGTGTCGACATTGTTGACCAGCTCAAGCGTCTCGAAACGAAGCTGGATCGAGTCACTCCTCCCCCCGAGAAGACCTGCGACCTCCTCTTTAAGGACTTGGTTGCGCAAATCCACGGGGAGTACTTCCGAAAGAAAAAGGAGCGAACACGCGTAACCTACCAACGCTACATTGACTCGGTTCTACTTCCGGAGTTCGGAGAGTGCACAATTGACGAGTTGACGGCCGAGCGGCTTGAGAAATGGCACTCTGGGTTTAAGGGCGTGCTCGGGGGCCGGCCTACCCAACCCCGGAAAATACTGATGTCTCTGCTGGCACTTGGTGAGGCACAAAAACTCATCCCAAAGGTCCCGTCACCTAAGTTCGTGGAGGACTGGGTCTCGGAGGAACGGGAGCCATTCCCGCCCGCCACTGTCGAGCGGATCGACGCCTACTACACACGCAGGATCTCGAGTCCCGATGTGCATGTGTCCGAATTTGCTATCTGGGTCGGAATCCACACAGGCGAGCGCGCCGAGGCACTTGCCTCGCTTGCGGTCGACGAGGTGGACTTTAGGACTCGCAAAGTGACAAAACGACGCAAGGGAAAGAAGGGAAAAGATGTGTACTCTTTGACCTACAACGACGAGGTGATTGGAGTGCTTCGCCAGCTCAAGGCTCAGATCACGGGGAGGTACTTCTTTCCACGACCGAACCGACCGGGCGACCATGTGACTGCCCAGATGGTCCGACGACACTTTCAGCGAGATTGCAAAAACAATCACTGGGTACTGCCAAAAGGTGGGCAACCCTGCCTGCATACCCTTCGGCACACACTGATTACATACCTCGCCCACAAGAAGGTGTCCGTTCCAGTTATCGCAGCGCTTGCTGGCCACCGGGACATTGCTACTACTCTCCAGTACATCCACCCGGTCGAGGAAGCCGCGCGCGAGGCGACGAACAACTGCTCAATCGGTAGTCGGCGCCGAAAACGGAAACGATCACGAAAGTGAACCTGCGCGGTGCGAGGCCGACACATAGCGCTCGCTCGCGCCGCTCGGCTTGGGAGTCCCATGCGCATGCTCGATGCCCGACGAGCTCGTGCCCGAGCGTGTGCGACGAGGTCGTGCGCAACTCAGTCTGTGTCGAGGAAGGCTGAGACGAGAAATCGAATCGCAGCTCCTGTGATGCTGAGGCAATAGGCCGCTTCATAGTCAGCAATCTTCACTGGGGTTTCACCTGAGCCATGTGCTCCTCCGGCTTGGTTGCGAAGGGGGCCCGCACCGTCTTCCAGAGTCTTTACAAGACCTGAGAAGAAGTTCTCCGAACGGGAGGCTACCAATCGGTTGTCAACGACAACGTACTTGACAAGCTCTCGGAGTGTTGCCTTGTTCGGCTCCCGCTTGCGCTTGCCACGTCCGATAGGACCATTCCAACCTTTGTGGGCACAGATTGTCTTGAGAGTACTCTCAAGACTCTTCACTGCCTCAGCTAGTGCGCCTGAGTAGTCTTCCGAGCGATATCGTTGATGTGCACTCAGAAATTCTTCCTCTGCACCTTTGAACTCTTGCTCGTGAAGGAGACGGAGAGGGGAAACAGTGTTCTCCTGGTGCTCGTATTCGGAGGTGGCGCTGACAAGGACGCCTTTGTCCATTAAATACCTGTAGCCGAGACCTGCCTCCTGCATCCGCGTGTTGCACTCCTTGAGGGCATCGTCGGGGTCCTGGGGGCCACTGTCGAAGGGGTCGTCGTTGTAGTTTTCATAGAAGCAATTGACCCAACGCGGATCGCGACAGACCTTATCGATTGTCACCATGCAGATTTCGATGATGTCTAGGGTCTTCGGAAGGTCTGTTTGGCTCTCTAATGCTCCAAGAACTTCTTCAGCCGCGCGATATCCCCGCCCAATCGAGGCGGCCGTCGTCAGGAAGTGGACTCCCCACTCGTCGCGGAGTACCCTTCGGATGGAGTTCCATTGACGTTCAGAATCCAATCCGATTGCGCGGCCAAAAACCCGGCGCAGCTGTACACGAAGATGTTCGGGGACTTCATTCTGCTGAATTACCGGAGCTCCCACCTTTCGGGAGGGCCGCTTGGAGAAGATATCAAACGTTGGCATAGGTCCTGGAAATCCTATCCCGTCGATGGAGTGTGGGGCAGCTCGCTACGCGTGAGCAAAGCCATAATAAATCTTCGGGAGATCGAAGAACCCTGTCTCCCGTTCTGGTTACATTCCGCGCGCTGTTGAGGGGATCGGTTCTGAGCTTGATGCTAGCTCGTCTCGCAAATCGCTTCGGCAACAAGCCGAGCGAGAGATGCTCGGTTGATAAAAACAAGGCTGGGTTTTCCCTGTTCCTTCTCAACACGAACACCTCGACGTTCCGTGTAATCGGCTGCTCGATCAGCGATCGTAATGAGTCTGCCAGGCGTTGTGTCGAGTAGCTCCGCGATTGACGCCAACTGCACTATCGAAAGAGTCATTGCACCTCTCTCGATCTTGGAAAGCGCCGACTGGTTGGTACCGATTTTCGCCGCTAGCTGCCCTTGCGAAAGCCCTTTTTCGTGCCGAGAGGCTGCGATTATCTGGCCGACAATAGCCGGATAGGTAGTTGCTGGATGGACTGCACCCGTAGTGCACACGTCCATGCTTGAGAATTTTACAAGTTTGCTCAACCCCAAGGTCTCCGTTATCGCAGCTACAAGTTTCAGTCCAGGGTTTCTAATCCGCCCATTGAGCAGTCTACTAATCGCGCTTCGATCTCGTCCGACGGTAACCCCCAATGAAGCAAACGTTATATCGCGTGAGCGGGCGACTGCCTTTAGGCGTGAAACTACTGCCCGAACGGTTGTCTGAGGGGCAAGATCTAAACTCGCGCCAGCTGCCCTAGCCAAGTCGAGGAAGAAGCCCAGACCCGTACTCGTACCGGGGGTACTAAAGACGCTCGTAACGTACTTAATATCATGCTGCGCACAGGAGGCGACCTTACTGTACGAGAGGCCTGCGGACGTGATCCACCGATCGAGTGCATCAATCCAGGCGCGATCTGGTGAGTCAAACACGCTGGAACTCGTGCTGAAGGAGGAAGGTTGCTTGAGCACTCATATCCAGACACTTTTGATAGCAGTAGTTGGAAGCTTCGGTCTCTGGGTGGTGAGGTCCTAGGACCTCCATGCACGTGGACCTTGCACGTTCGATCGTTTCAAAGGCCTCAGGAAACAGCTCCTGCTCGAACAGCGCGACGCCGAGGAACCTAAGTACCTTCAAAGTCTCCGGATGACTTGCTCCGAGAGTAGTCTCAAGACTGGTATGTGCCTGCCTAAAAGCTTCGATTGCTCCCAAGAAATCACCCATCTTTGAAAGCACGAAGCCGAAGATGCAGAGCGTTTCCTGTGTGTGGCGATGGTCGGTGCCAAAAAAGCTTGAGCGGATTTCCACTGCCGCCTCGACGTGGACTGCCGCCTGAAGTATCTCCCCGACCTTGAGCAGCACCCCTGCCAGGGCGACGCGCAGTGTGGCGGCATCTGGATGTTGAGGAGGCAATCCTGCGAGTCCCTCCTCCAGGCACCTGCGTGCTCTGGAAAACTCGCCACTCTCTTTCAACTCGTCAGAATGATCGAGCAGATGTTTGAGACTAGCCATTCACGCGGACCTCTCGCACAACTATCCGCGAATAGCTTTTGTAGAGCGAGTCTCCGAGTACCAACCACAGCGGGGGCATTGACAGATCTGCGGGGAGCCCGTTGTCCGCCGGGAAGCCCCGTGACAGTTTCGCATTCGGGTATTGAGCCACAATATCGGCAATGGTAAACACTTTGTTTAGCCAGCCCAGTCCAAGACTCACAACTGGCACAACCCCAGCAAGCTCGTTGACGATTTTAAGTTTCCCACCGCCGACCCATGATCGTGTATATTCATGCTCTTGTGGCCCGGCAGTGGAGACCTCCGTTAAGAGGCTCAGCTGAGGGTTCGTAGCCTTATCCAGCACACCCACTTTAAGGACAGATCCATCCCCGTGGAGATCGATCAGCAGGTTCACATAGGGGCGTCCAAGTATGTGTGACACTCCCGGAGTGCGAAGCGCATAACGGACTGTCAGCGAGGCGAGTTGGTCCAGTGGCATGCCCTCGAGAGCAAAAGCCCCAGCCATTGACTTATTGCCGAGTCCACTGCCGTGAAACCCGGTCGTGGCAGTGGCCTCAATTTCGTGGGTCCACATCTCGAGGCCCTCGCTGGTGAGCAGCGCGCCGGCAGCGTTGACGCTGAGATTCACCCAGGTCGAAAGGTCAATTGTCGACTGGGGTGAGGACGGCACCGGTACCTCCGTTCCGGTACCCGGTGAAGTTGGTGTCCGAGGAAAAAACTCGTGCTCAGCAATGACGGTTGGAGAGCCAGCTCGCTTGCTGTCGGCCGAAACCGACAAAAGGTCGTCGTGACTCACCGACCGGGGGCTTGACCATTGCCCTGGCCGGAGTTGCTGCAGCTCCGCGTCACCGGTGAGTCGGTTTCCAGGTCCCGCCAACACAAGGCCCTCACAGCCCGAAACTCGAACCCGCCAGGAGTACCCGACGAATCTCGACTCTCGCGGGTCAACGGCCTCCAGGGGCAGCGCTCCAGCCCCCACGTTGTGCGCCTCGAGAACCCGGTCAACACCTGACCAGTTAAGGGAGACAGCCATTGCACCTGTTGAGGAGAAACCCGTTTCAGACGTAAGGCGCACCCGCAGCGAGATTTTCTTTGTTTCATCCGAGAGACGCGCGTGTTCAGGTTCCGCCAGCACGTTCACCACAAGGCGCACTGACGATCCGCTGGTCGTCACGAAGGCAATCTCGTCACCTGGTCCAATGAGCACCGTCTGTGGTGCGCCAAGGCGGTACTCAGCACGTACTCTTGTTCCCTCGCATATCCGGAAAACATTGCGGGGATCATCGGAATTTGAAGTGGCGAAGACTGTTACAGCTTTCACCCCTCCCGAACCAAAAAAGCCGAAAAAATCCTGTGCGACCCGGCTTCCAGCCGTGACTCTCGCAGATTTGAGGTTGCCTACGTCGGCGAAATCGGCACGCTGCAGGTTGATAGCGCCTTGGCCTGTGAATGCCTGGGTTGAAGTTAGTTGGAGGGTGACAGGTTCGGCCATGGGACCTGCAGTCTAGCGCTAGAAGACTTGCAGAGGCGCGCAGCGCACCAAATCTTACAACTCGAAACTGCGCTGAAGATTAGGTCCGCGCCATATCAACAAGTGCGCACGCGAAAATAAACATGATGACCCAGGTATTCATCCCTACTTGTTTCCCGTGAAGCCGCGGAAGCTCAGTCTGTACCCACTCAAGATCGACAGGAAAAAAGCATTCGCCGAACTGAGCGAGGTCGAAGAAGAGCAAGCGATGCCACGACCCTCACCGCCCAACTTGACGGCTGTCTCGCGGTGGGCGGGCCCACGGATTGCCGCACCTTGGTGTGTCGGGATGGCGATTACACGCGCCAATCCCGTAGGCCAAAAAATCGTGTAGCGCCGAGACTTTGGAGTAAGATAGTACTATGAAGTTATCCAACAAAACAAAAAATCAGCACTATATTTCTCAAGCCGAGCAGCGATTGAACTCAATCGATCGGACGCTCACAAAAGACCAGCAACGGATCTTTGAATTTGATGTAACACGGAAGGGAGAGGAAACTAGTCTCGGGACCCCTCGGAGAGTTCGTATTAGAAAGAACCTCTCTTTTAGCGACCTCTTCAGTTTTTCGCAGGACGATCTCGGTCTACGCGAAAACCTAGAGGATCTTTTCCAACGGTATGAAAGTGAAGTTTCTTCACTATCGCTAGAAGTCGTCAATTCAGCTGAAAACAGAAGAGTCAAGCCTACCGCACTCAGAAACCTCTTCAAGTGCAAATTTCTCAATTTTCTGCGTAATCCGTTCTCCGTAGTCAAAGTGCTAAACACCGTGGGCCCAATATCGGCAGTCCAGTTTACCGACCCCAACATAGAATCAATCTTCAACCGTGTAAGGGACGGTAGCGAAGTTCACCGCCAGGTAGCTTGCTCTAAATTTGGCATGACGGAGAAGTTATATAATAGATGGCTTCGGTCGCTATTCGTTCTTCTCTACCCTGTTACTGGGAAGTCTTGTGTTTTTGATCAGGCTATCGATCAGTTGTTCGCTCAGTCGATAGTTGGAGTTAGAATCAACTGCTACGACCATCATTCTCAACCAGAACAAGTATGCATCTTGTCAGACCGCGGCTTTAACGTGCGTATGCAGACGGACGACCAATTTATGATAGAGTTCAATTTATCTTCCAAGGCCTTCGTAACGTATGTTTTTATCACCCCACACTTTCCCCCCGGGATCTCCCTCGAGAGGGGAAGTTCAATCATTCCTAAACCAAAGGTTTTCTACGACACGAACGACATCGAAGCCCTGTGCCACTTCAATACGCTAAGTGCATTTCAGTGTGCTTCTAAGATCTATGCAGCACATCACTCGCCTCCCATCGAATAGTCGAGAGCGAGACCACGGAGGCCTAGCGTCTCACACTCTCGCACCACGGAAGGCACAAGTTATGGCTCGGGTATTTCGCAGTCGAGCCCACCCTTGTAGATCACGTTCCCGACGTGTTCCGACTCCAGAAGCGAGACGTCATCGTAGCAAACCTCGTCGAACCCGGGGAGAACGTCGAAGAATGTTGGCCCCATCCCATGGCAACAGAAGCCAGGCGCATCTATCACCGGGCCGAAGCTAAAGGCAACCGAGATCGCGTCAGGGTCCCCCGTCAGAAATTTACAGAAGGCGTCCCCGTCCACCCCCTCGCACTCTTCATCTTTCCCGGTTGCGGGGACCGTTGGCGAGCACGGTCCGCAATACCATTGCTCCGCTGCGTCGAACGATGGGGGTGGAGACTCGGTCGTCCCCGCGTCGGTGGCACTCTCTGTTGTCGAGTCCTGCTCGGTTGTACCACTTGTACTTTCGGACAGGTCACCAGTGTCTGTTGACCCGCCAGTGGTGCTTTCGTCGGTTGTGGAACTCGACTCTTCTCCGACCGACGAGCCCGACGAACCCGCCGTGCTGGTCCGGCCAGTTCCCTCGGTTACAGTCATGCAGGAGGTCATCATAAGCAACAGAGGAGCGGCGCGAAGCATCACGCTTTTGATACCACGAGTTGCGGGCCTCCCAAACGAACCGCGCCGCCGACCTTCGGTCGACGACCCGGGCTCTTGCCTCGACCATCAGTCGAGGAACCCAGCGTCCTCACCGTGGCTCTGCATCCACATTGCGAACGCCTCGCGGATCATCTCCTTCCGATTTTTCTTGCCGTGGCGCCTCCACGCCTCGTCGATCGCGTCGACCACATGCTTGGGGAAGCGCATTGCCAGGACTTTTTGTTCTTCGTCCGAGGCTTTCTTGCGCGACTCCCGTGGGCCGACGGGCACCTTGCCCTGTTGGGCTTGCCGGATCTTCCACATTAGGTAGTTCTTGTCTGAGCTCTTCGTTGGGCGACCGACCACCTCGACGTACTTGGTCTGCAGCGCGGGCACGTCGAGGTCTTTGAGCTTCTGCCCTCCCGCCGCATCAGATTTTGCGGTTGGGGGGTTCGGGGTGTCCGCCTGCTGCGGTCGAGGCGGCGCAAGACGGCGGCCCTTGGCCTTCGGGGCCTTCGACTGAGCCACCGGGTCCGGCTGGGCCTCGGTCTCAGCCGGCTGCTCCGGGGCGGGCTCCGGCTCCGGGGCGGGCTCCGGCTCGGGAGTGGCCTCCTGCTGCGCCTCGAGGGCCTCGCGAATTTTGCGCTTCAGGAACGTTTTATTTGGGGCCCGCGTTTCCGTCCCGACGACCTCTTGATATTTCGCTTGCAGCTCCGGCAGGCGCATCGTGTCGAGGTTTTTCATGATTGTATCGAGATTCATTGGTCTGTGCTTTCTGCCCGGTGCTGTCGGGGCAACGACGTAATGGCTTGCTGTCGATGTATAGGCAAGTAAAATCTGAGAAGTTTTTGGTCGCCGAATTCGATCAATATCGGGCCGAACGAAACACCGCAGGCCTCGTTTCCGAGACCGCGGTCTGCTCGATGGTGTCCCTATGCCCAGCGCCAGAATCGCTTGTGCTCTTCTGCAACTCGCCTGACACCCTCGTCCGTCGGTGTGTAGCGGTCGATGACCTCTTTATCGTCCCTCCAACGCAGGGTCGTACTTGTGCCTGTGGCGTCTGCGTAGGCACGGGACCAGAATATTGCTTGTTTGACCCCTTTCTCGACGCTCCCCCATTCACTGGTCCCGAGGGAGTTGATGTAGCCTCCGTTGGCGTCCACGACCTCCATGTGTTGGCCGGTTCGGTCGACCTCGTCTTGAGCCCGGGCCTGCTGCTCGGCTCGGGGGGCGGCCTTCTCAAGGGCCTAGTGAAGTTTGCCTCCCGGGTCGTGCTTCGGGGCCCAGGTTTCGTTGCAAAAGAACTTGCCTATACACCTATTGCAAGCATTAGTGTCCCTGCCGCGAGACAGGCCGGCGAAAGGACACAGAGCCATGAACGACCTCAACAAAACGATGACTGAACTTGCAAATTTGCGCTTGCCGGAACTTCAGGCGAAATACGCCGAGGTGGTTGGAAAGAAAACCCGCGCTCCCAACAAAAAGTTTCTGCTACGAAAAATTCGGGAGGCGCTCGCGGCTGGCGGCGAAACGACGACCACCAATGGCCACGACCCGAAAAAAATTCTGGCAACTCTTGCAACACTCAAGAATCAGAAAGAATTCGAGGAGAAGTTCGAGGACGCCCGGCAAGCGCCTCCCCGACTCAAACCTCGGCCAAAGCCTCCGACAACAATCGCAGTGCGCGACTTTCAGAGCTGCCGAGGTATGGAAGCTGAGGCGTTCTCTTGCACTCTCGTCATAAACGGGCAACCGGCAGCGGACGTTCAGAACGCCGGACGCGGCGGATGCTTCCGGTTCGACTTCACGCGATCAGACGGCAAAATGTCAGGTGGCCCGATGTTCGAGCTGTACCGGAAGTATGTCGAGGCACTCCCAGCAGAACCACTTGATCCAAATCGCCCCGGCGAAAGAATGATGAAACCCAATTTCGACATGGCGCTCGAGTCCGCGATCGAGGCGCAAGCCACACCTCCCAAAGCCAAACGCCCAAGTCCACGGGGGACGAGCAAAAAAGCCTCGGACAAAGAACAAAAAGTCCTGGCAATGCGCTTCCCAAAGCGGGTGGTCGATGCGATCGACGAGGCGTGGCAGAGGCAGGGTAAGAAAAATCGGATGGAGATGATCCGCGAGGCGTTCGCAATGTGGCTGCGGAGCCACGGCGAGGATGCAACGGCTGAGCTCCTCGCATAGGCACCCAAACGGCACCATCATGCACTCCGCAGGGCTCGATAACGGGGCCTGCGGGTTTCGTGTGGGAGAAGCTTGCCAAATTGCTCGAGAGGTCGTTCTTGCTTGCACCTACACTGACTCGCCTCGGTACAGTGTCCAAGAGCACCGCAGAAATGGCTGGATGAATATACAACTCCAAGGTACCTGTCCCACCTTATGACAGTCATCGAAATTGAGAAGGGCTCATGTGCGCCCACAATTTGGGCGCGGCTGCGAAAGGCTGGCGCCCGTTCTGTTGATGTGCACGTCGAGGGGGTCGTGTGCTCGCTTCAAGCGGGAAGAGCCGGCCCGTTTGTCCGTGCTTTGACGAAACAACTTGCTGTTCGGGTCGTGGTTGACGACCAAGGCGTGGCGAAGGTGTTCCCGCGCCCCTACGTGGAAGTCACCACAGAAGGAGTCCACATCAACGGGAGCTTCGCCTCCCAGCCGTGGCTCGCCCAGTACACCCACGCGTGGCCCCAGCTCGGTGAGGCTTTAAAACATCGGCTTTCGGGATTCGTGGTGGAATCATGACCTCGACCATCAACCCGTCGAACCACGAGACTTGCGACGACGTCTCTGAGCCACACGGCGACTGCGACGCTCCCACGCCCCACAGCTTCGCCAGCCCGATCTGTAGCGGCAAGGCTCTCGACGCAGAGCCAAAACCCGTGCCTGAGCCCGGACCGGTGCCTGAGCCTGCCGGTGCCGGGAACTTTGTTTCATTTGACCGGCGCGCGACCACCGAGTTCGACCTCGACAGCCTCGACACCAAGAGTTTTCGGCCTGTCCGGCCGCGGGAAGTCGGCCGCGGGCCGAGACATGAACTGACCACACAGCCCGCGAAACGGTCCAGGGGCGGCAGACAGACCCGTCTCTACGACTGTTCCCTCGAGGTTTACGAACGGCCAAGAGTCGGGGCTACCATTGCCACCGTCATTGCGGTGATCGCGGGGATCCTGTTGCTCGTGCCACGGGTTCGGTTTTGACCGATGATGTGCGATAATAACACCGTGCCTCGCCTCCTCTTCCTGCTCGTTCTCGTCAGTGCGTGCGGCGATCACGATTCGATCCTCAATCAGATTCACCAACACAACAATGGCTACACCGGTGACGACACGACGGGGTGGTCGACCACGGACTTCGAGGACTCCCACGACTTCCCGCCCGGGTCCACCGGGTCGCCAGAAACCACCGACCCGACGGACCTGACATCGGAAACGGATGGGCACGACCAGGGCGAGCTTTACCTGAGTGTCAACGTCGAGTCACTCACACAGGCTGGGAGCTTACTCCTAACCGTCGATACCGACACGATTGACTCCCTGGAGTCGCTCGACCTGTTTGTCTCAAACGTCGACAGCAATGGACCTGTCGAAAAGATCACGTGGCCCTTGGGGCAGGATTCACTCGAGTACATCGTCGACCACCCGGACGACAACGGGACCAAGGAGTTTCGTGTACTTGCACAGACAGGCTCGCGCGCCCCGCTGATGGCGGCCACAACAGTGGTCGTCGACCTGCCGGCTTCTGGGTCGCTGAATTACACATGGGTGGGCGCGCCCGGGACCACAGGCAAGGCTGTCGTGGTCCAGCCTGGGAAACCTGGATTCCACGATCGCATGTTCCTCGTGGGCAACACCGGTGACGTCGTCACGCTTTCAGAGGTGTCACCGTTGGGTGCGGTGGTCGAGCAAGGGCTTGCCGAAGATGAGCCGCTCGACGTCACATCGGCGACGATGATGTCCGACGGGGACCTCGTCCTCGTCGGTTCCGTCGGCGAGGACGCGGAGGTCCGGCTCTACCACAAACTCCCCTATGGGAGTTGGGTCCGGTACTGGGTGCGCAACTTCCCGGACACGGTGCTCCACGGGGCCGCGGCGATTGGCGAGGACGTCATTGTGGTTGGCGAAGCGATAGGTGTGGATGGGTTTGACGCCACGGCGTGGCAACTCACCGAGTCGGGGGGGACTGTCTTTTCCGACACGTTGAGTGTCTTTGACGACGAGAACGCAAAACTTGACTCCTCGATCCATAGTGTCTCCGTCCGCGGCCAAAGCGTCGTGTGTGCCGGATACGTGCGCGAGAAACTCGGAATGGAAGAGTTTGTCAAACATCCTCGCCTGTTTTCGTTCTCGTCGGGAGCACTATCGACCGTGCCCCGCCCCAACACAGGTGAGAGCGAGTATGTCGGTGGAGGTTTCGCAGGGGACAAGTTTATCGCGTGGGGGCGGGCTGACGAAACGAGCTTTCGCAGCACCCATAAGCCGGACCTCAGCTACTACACGTCTGTCGAATTCGAGGGCGAGGTGGTTGCGGCCGGACACAGGCACGCGGTTGGGAGCCTCGGGGGACGTCTGGCGGTGTTCCGAGACAGCTGGTTATTCCAGTCGCCCGATGTAGGAAGTTTGACCGCGTCGGTCTTAGACCGATTTGGCATGCTCTACGCAACCGGGCATGTCAAAAACGGTGGCCACACTCACGCGTTTGTGGTGGCCATTCACCCGTAGATACCGGCGCTTTATGTTGGTGGGTCTTCCCGGCACATTGCAAGCGGGGTCACTTAATCACCTCATGTTACCATCCCGACCAGATGCGAACCATCTCTTGGCTGCACTTCACCGACTTCCACCAAGGCATGAATGCCCAGTCCCACCTATGGCCTGGCGTTCGCGACAACCTCCTTGACGACCTCAAGCGTCTTCACGAACGGTCTGGCCCGTGGGACCTCGTATTGTTTACGGGCGACCTCACCCAGCAGGGGTTGGCCGACGAGTTTGCTCGCTTCGACGAGACACTCGCTTCATTGTGGGACGTCTTCGACGAACTCGGGTCGACTCCTGTTTTGTTGCCTGTGCCTGGCAACCACGACCTCGAGTGGCCCGACCGGCTAAGTCCCGAAGCTTTCGTTTTGAAACTTTGGGACAGTAACCCCGAGGTCCAACAAGACCTGCTCGAAGCGGACACGAGCCGCTACCGCGAGTTTTTGCAGGACGTCTTTGCCAACTACACCCACTGGCTCAACCACACCGAGATTCCCAAACCGGCTGTGTTTACGCATGGTCTGCTGCCGGGTGACTTCTCGGCGACCATCGGCAAAGACGGGTTTGAGCTCGGGGTGGTCGGCCTCAACTCTGCGTTTTTGCAACTGGGGCGGGGTGACTACGAAGGCAAGCTCGCGGTTGACGTCCGCCAGTTGCACGCTCCTTGTCGTGGCGACGGCCCGGCCTGGCTCAGGCGGCACGACTGCGCCCTGTTGCTGACCCACCATCCCCCCGCGTGGCTCTCCGAGGCTGCTCGTGAGCACCTCTACGCCGAGATTCACACGCCCGGTCGGTTTGCTGTCCATCTGTTTGGCCACATGCATGCACATGCACTTAATTCAACCGCGATCGGTGCGGCGGCTGCTCGCTGTGAGTTGCAGGGACACTCGCTGTTTGGCCTCGAACACTGGGGCGACGGTGACAAGCAGACGCGTCAACACGGGTACTCGGCCGGGGCGCTTACGCTGGCGGACGACGGCCAGGCGTCGCTGCAGATTTGGCCTCGGGTGGGCAAACGCCACGCCGCGGGTCACTGGCATCTTCGTCAGGATTTGGATGCCTATACACTGAATGACAACCATGCGACCAACCCGATCCCAGTGAAGACCCTGCGGGCTGTGATCCGACCGTCCCGCGGACTCGAACCTTGCGTTCCTGTCGATCAATTCGTCACCAAAATCCGCGAGGCAGTTCGTAATGAAAATCCGCGCCTGAACTTCGTCGGATTTCCTCCCGAGATCCATTCGCGAACGACTGTCGACCGAGCCGACGTTTTCGTTGCACCAATTCTCACACGCCTTGGTTCTGACGAGGATGTCTTCGACGACCTCGTCACCGTCTGTCGTAATCCGACGGAACGCGGTGGCCTTACCAACGCCGTGATCCTCGGGGAGCCTGGCAGCGGCAAGTCGACGCTGTGTCGCGTTGTTGCCCGGAAGGTCGCCCGCGATGGGCTGCTGGGGCCTGCACCGTTACAGCTTTGTGTGCGTGAGCTGAGACCCGAGGATCGTGGCGAGTCACTGCTTGAGTTGGTAGCGCGCCAGCTTCGACGGAGAAATGTCCTGGAAGTCGGCGAGCCGGTGCTCAGTGAACTGTGCGAGGCTGGGCGCGCTCTCCTTCTTGTCGACGGTCTCGATGAAGCGAGTACTTCGAGTTGGAAGATTGAGTTCATTGACCAGCTCCACGCTTTCGCCGTTCGCTACCCGCTCGTACCTCTGGTCATCACAAGCCGAAAGGTCGATTATTGCGAAGCGCCTTTGGACCCACAGCGCTTCACCACGCTTCACCTCGAACCTTTCGATGATACTCGCCTAGACCAGTTTATCGTTCGCTGGTACGCAGTCGCAATCCCTGACGAGGCAGAGCGCGCTCAGGGGCTTTCTAGTTTACGAGCGGCCCTCGAGGCTCGCCCACAGGCCCGCGAGCTCGCCCGCAACCCGCTGCTGGCCACCCTTGTCGTCCTCGTTCACTACAGCGAGGCGACCGGAGAGCTGCCCGCCAGGAGGGCTGACCTCTTCCGACTCTGCGTCGAGCTCCTGGTCCGCGACTGGCCCGAAAAGTGGAATCGCGCCTTCGAACTTTCAGGTGACTGGCAACTCGGTCAACTCGGAGTCCTCGCTCTTTGGATGCAGGAAGCCCGAGTCGCAGATAGTGGGATTCTTGTCAGAAGCGAAGTGCTCACCCGGAAACTCGAGGAGCTGCTCGCGGGACACCCTGACAACTTGGTAGTCTCGAAGAAGCTTGGTCTCGCTAGTAGATGGCGGGAATGGCTCGTGGACTCAAACTTGCTACAAATTCAGGGGCGCGACTATGGATTTGTTCACCGTTCGCTAATGGAGTTCCTCGCAGCCTGTGGACTCCACGACACGCTTGCGGATCCCGAGTGGATCGCAGACGTCGTCGTCAAGCATCGCGGTGACTCGAAGTGGCACCAAGTCATTCTGCTTTTGCTCGGTCGCCATGCAAGTGATGGAGCGTTCTGCGAACAAATTCTTGGAACTCTCGTACGCAACTCTACACACTCGTTCCACGCAACTTTACTTCTCTCAGCCCTTTGTGAGGACCTCGCCATTACCGCAAAACTTCGAGCAAGTTTGCTGGAAACGGTAGCGAACATCCTGGGTCAGTGGCACGGCCGACCCCGTCACAGCGGTCATGCCAACATCGTAGGAGAAGTCATTCGTTTCAGCGAAAGGCATGGGTCGGTGGTTAAGAGTTGGCTTGTGGAGCAGGCCGGTCGACAGACCGGTTATCCTCTCGCCGGCGTCCTATTGATGGCCCCTGACTCGGTTTCGGTTGAGGCCGAGATTCTCCGGCGAGCACTTTCGCCCGAGGACATGATGCTGCTTCTCGAGCTTGGCCGGGTGGAGAATTGGGGGAATTGGGCCATCCAGCGGGCATCGAAGTCGGAACTCCTCTTGTGGTCTCGCTCGACTCCGATCTCTCTCGTGGTAAGCCACGCTGTCACGACGATGCTGACCAGCGAGGATGTCGCTGGCAGCTGGATTCTTGGCCTTCTCAACCGAGTAGCGTGGCTGGCTTCGGTTCACGAAACTGGTCCGAGAACGATGGCTTGGAGCCTGGGCCCAGCGCGGTTCAAAGCCTCACTCACCCCTGCGTTTTCGTTAGAGGACCGACAATCTCGACCAGAGAGTGACAGCTCGCATGGGCGTACGAGTGCCGACGACGCGGTACTCAGATTCGTGACGGGCCACTTTTGTTCAAAACGGTTGCTCCAAAATCGCGTTGTGAGCCAAGCCAGTTTGATTCGGTATCACTCTGACCTGCGTGCCGTCCCTTTGAATGGTCATCTGCGAAACTGGGCCATGTCGGAAGGCGGGGACCCATTGGGGGTCGAGAACCATCTGACTAAACTCGCGCGCGCCAGGGGGGCAATCGGGCCAGACGAATGCTTGCCGAAACTCACTTGGAATGAGGCGACAAAACCCTTCGCTCCATCCCGCCCTGATGCTGCTCCCAGTGAAGTGCCGTGGGTTTGCGAAAGTGAAGGTGAATTGCGTGCCATGACGCTCGCTTTTTTCGCCAACGTCCACGCCAGTATGATCGCAACGAAAGAGCACTCCACGGGCGTACTTCTCGGCCAGATGCGTGCTCAGAACCTATGGCTCAACCTCTATTTCGACGCTCTGGTCGACCTCGTTGCGTGCGAGACAGGAACCTCCCCAAACACACTCACCCCCAGCCGTCACGCAATGCTCCTTGCCCTCGGCCTAGCCCAATACCAGACAACTTGGCGCTGGCCACTCGGCGAGCGCTGGCACGATTGGTTCAGTGGCTCCCCGCCCGAGCACTGGCTCCCGAGCTATATCTGGCACCTTTGCTGGGCGGTCGGTGAGCCGGACAAGAAACTCACCCACGTCGGCATGGCTGAGGCTTGCCTGGAGCGCAATGATTGGCCCGAGCTCGCCGCCTCTTTGCGCGAGGAGTCGCTTGTTTGTACCGTGTCGTCTCAAGGACCGAACAGCGAACCGACTTGAGCGCGTGTTCAGCGACGGGAGCTCCTTCACTAGTTCCGGTCCCTTTTTATGTCGGCGGGTCCTCCCCACACAGCGCAAGCGATAGGGTGAGGACATCCATTAAAAACGGTCTGTAATCCTCGGCACAGCGGCTACCGTGGATCGCGTGCTTCATGATGAAATGCAAAAATTGTTCGTTGTACGCCCAGTAATCGTCCTTGAGGTTATTCTTCTCGCATACGGGATCCGGATGTGTGCTGTCGGGGGATATACCGAGCACAACTATTTTATCGGGGTCGCCTCCCTTGGCGTTGAGGAACACCTCAGCCCACTCCTCTGGAGGTCCGCTCGGGGCGTTCACTCCACCGAAATCCGAGAAATAAACCACGAGGAGTAATGCCTCGTCCCGCAAAAATCCGAGGTTGCAGCCACCAGGGACTTTCGCCATTGTCGGTCGCACGGCGTCGACCATCGCCTTCTCAGCCTTGAGGCCATCAACATCCGTCCACCCGGTCTGGGTGATGCACTCGAGCTCGGCCAAAAGGTCCTCGGCATCTTCCGAGGTCGCAAACCGCTGCCCTGACCCGAGAATGCAACGCTTATTTGCCGCGTCGAAGCCAGCGGGATAGGTGACGCCTGCGGCAAAGGTTGTGTCGCACTCCGACAGCTCCCCGTCGTAGGCCTTGCAGGGGTAAGCTGGCGGCCCCACGGGCCAGCACATGACGCCGTCGTTCTCGGCGCACTCGTCCTCACAGCCAATAATGCCCCACCCAACTCGGGTGTTGGCGACAAGCCAGTGCGTGTCAAAGTTGGCAAACCACTCGATGAAGGTCGGCAACGTCTCCTGCAGCGCGAACTCGAGTTTCGGGTAGTGCTCGTCTAGGTCGTGCGTTGTGTCGAACGCGAACAGGATATCGATCTTGCCGCCGCAGTCAGGGCCGTCGGGGCCGAAGTCAGGCAAGATTCCGGTGGTCGTCGGGTGCTGCCCCGACGTCGAGCTCGAGCTGGTCGTCGATGTTGCCCCTGTCCCGGTTGTCTCAACGGTGTCAGCGCTTCCCGTGGATGTCACCAACGTTGGCTCCGGCACGTCACCACTGGTCGTGGGCGTGAACGTCGTTGTCGTCGTTGAGCCCATTGAGGAGTTCGGCGCGCACGACACAAGGAGCAGCACTGCGGCAAGGGAGCGCATGTCGCTTGTATACCACTCGAAGTGGGAACTTTGATCTGTGACAACGTCCGGAATATACTCTACCGGGGCTCCAATATAGGGAATGCAGCTACCTTCCTGGCGCAAGAAGAACCCAGGACTGTTGAGCCCCACTTTTCAAAAGCCACCCCGGCTCTTCGGGACGTCCACCGCCGTTGCATCAGCGACGATCCGGCGCGCACGACACAAGGAGCGCATGTCTCCTGTGTGTAACACGCCGAACGGCTAACCGTCTTCGTCTCCCCAAGACTCGGGAGGTTCGAGATCCCGCTCATCCGCCGGAGCCGTGCGGACATTGTACAAGCACTGACCATCTTCTTGGCACGTAGTTCCAAGATCACAGTCGTTGTCACTCTCGCATCGTGGAAGGCACAGCAACGATTGCGGGTTGCACACGAGATCACCCTCGCAGGGGCGCTCGTTGGCGCACGAGGGATAACAGACCGACGAGATCACGCACTTGAACCCCTCCTCGCACGGGCACTCGTCAACACACTGCGAGAGGGACGAGACTGCGACGGCCACACACCGATCACTTGCACAATCTGAGGATTCCTCGCAGACGTCGCCAGTTTGCAGCTTGCAGCCAAGGACGAGGAGAAGGATAAGTGCACTAGCACGCATTTTTGCGACTTAGCACACCGCGAGTCTCCCTGCCAAGCTCACCGCCGATTCCACCAGAGCAGCCCGCCCCCAACTGCGAGACCAATTCCTGCTCCCAAAACCCGGCGGTCACTCCACCAAGGTCGGTTGGGTTCGGCCTCTTCTGGTGTTGTCAGCGTTTGGTTCCCGAACGGCATGCGCCCACCAGGCGAGACGCCCGGTGCCGGATCCTTCGGGGGCTCGATCCAACCCGGACTCGCAGCAAGCCTGCCGAACTCCTTCACCCCCTTGCCAACACCTCGCTTGATCAGCTCCTCCCGAAGCTCACGGCCGTCGGGCAGAGGCTCACCAGGCGGGACGTCGTCCAGCACCACAAACTGCCTGTCCGGGTGGTCCAGCAGCGTCACGCGCATCTGATCCAGAAGGTCCCGCAGGGCCTTATTCTCGGGACCTTGGAACGCTGCCCACGAGCGCCGAACGTAGGCACACAGAAGCGAGTGCCGAAGGTACCAACGCTGCCGCTGAGCGACCTGGTCGAGGATCAATCGTGTTTGGGTTTCATAGATTGTTGTGAGGCACCTTGGGTTTCCGATATTCGACTCATACGGGGCAATTACGCACCCACGCCTTGGGTGACGGTTTGGGGCCCAAGTCTTCGGCCCAGCTTGACCGGTGGTATGGCCCTTGTACCCCATATCGCGACCGTGGTGGCGACCACCTATATTCTTGTAACGGCCTTCGTCATGCCAGCACTGCCACGTACCTACCGCGCAGGCTATAACAGAGCTGTAAAAATCCTGTCGGGTACGGGACTCGTTGGGTCGCTCGATGATTGCTTGGAGCCCTTTTTGACAGTAGTCGGACCAGAGCCTGTGAAGCTTTGGAACATCCACCTTGAACAAGTGGGGGCTATTTTCAAGCTCCGATACCCAGCTCCAGGCTATCGAGGCCAGTTTGTTTGTGTTGACAAGGAAGTCTCCAACGTCTCTCACCATCGGCTGCTCGAGCAAAAAATCCTGATGAAAGCCATTCAGATACCGCTGTACCCGAGTCGACGCTGGATCAAGGGAGGCCTGGATCACAGAGGTAATTCGGTTTTGTCCGGGCCAGAAGCCCACCCCACCGGTCGGTCGAAAGACACTCATCTCTTCACCGAGGGGGTTCTTATGGCCTGGCTCTTCATCGCCTAGGGCGAGCGCAAATCCCCCGATACGCGGGATTGCTCGCCAGGACGCCCCCTGAAACCTCGGGCTAAAAATCGGCGTCCAATCTCCACTCTGCAGGTGTGGTAGCAGCTGTAAGTTGATTGTGTCCGTATCGACATCTCGTCGGGGTTCCTGCAACGGCGGGAAGGACTGGTACGCTTCGAGGAGGGCCTGCTCCTTCGCCTCCGCGTCGCGAATCTTCTTACTCTTAAAAGCGTTTCGAATGGCCACCCCAAAACCAATGATCGCCGCTGCGGCTGCGCCGATAGGCCCCATTGCGCTCAACGCAGACATCCCGATTGCAAATGCAACTTTTTTGATAGCCTGCGCCGGGTTCTGCCCTTGGACTGCAACACCGAGCTTGGCATACACCTCGTTCTCACCCATCAAGTCGGGCAAACTCTCAAACTGCATGATCTTCTCGAGAGCCTGCATCGACGAACCCAGGAACCCGAAGGTGCCGTTGATGTTGCCGGGCAGAACGATCTTCTGGATCATTCGCCGCGTTCCTCGTTGCAGGTCCGAGACGCCCTGGTTGTTCAACAAGTCAACATTCACGGCTGAATACGGATCGAGGGAAGGGTCGCCCATCGCCTGCACCAGCGTATCGTGCGAGGGAAGGTAGCTCTCGAACTGCTCCCACACATCTAACTTTTTGAACAGGGTGTCGAACTCGGGTGAGTTTTCCTCGATCAGCATTTTGACCTCTCCGCGCGACTAAATATCGCCGTCTCAGTGGACGGTGGCTCCACGTGCTGTCTCGCGCCAGGTCGCAGCCATGGCCCCAAGCACCGGCGTTTCGAGTGCCGCTGCAACCCGCACCACGGTCCAGACGGTCGTCTTGACGCTCATCTCAGGCGACGACAGGAGTCGCTTGACCGTCTCGCGGTGCACACGAGCCTTTTTCGCCAGCGCCCCCAGCGTCATCCCCGAGCGTTTAAACGCGGACTCCAGCAGGTCCTTTTGCTTTGCTGCGAGGTCTTTCGGTTCGTGGTCTGTCACCCCATCCGACCGAAGCTTTTCGACCAATACATCGTAGGGGAAGCTTGCGTCGGTGTGAGGGCGTTCGCCGGCCAAAGAGCGCTCGTACAGGCGCCATATGTAGCGCTGTGTGGTCGTGAGAGTCTTGAAGTATTCCTCCCGCTGAGTGTCTTTGACCTCAACAACATGCATACGCATCCCGCCTGACGTAGCGGGGGGCGTGGAGGGTCTTTGAACAACAGGTTCCTGCCACTCGGTCGCCATGCTCGTCCCCTCCTCCGGGCGCTCTTCGGCGTTCCCCTCGGCTTTGGCTAACAGTCGACGAAGACCCCGGATCTGAGCTTCGAGGATCGTCACCTTGTCGCCGTCGGTGACGGACTTGTGCGCTGCGTCTTGGAAATGCCATGCAACGAGCCGTACCAGCGACGCGACGGGAGAATCCCACTCAACCCCGAAGTCTTGCTTGAAGCTGGAACGTCGATCGTAGCAGTCGTCGTATGCTCGCGAGAATTTGAGGTAGAAACCCGTCCGTACAGTCCGGCGGATCGGAACCCAGCGAGAGACGGCCTTCGTGGCCCAAGCGGCCAGAGACACGTACCCGACCCGCGGATGGTCCATCAGGTCTGGTCCCTTGTGAAACCCGACCTCACGCTCGTACGCGCGAACTTCTTCCAAGAGTGGTGCAAGGAGGTCTGCCCACTGATTGACCAATGAGTCGGGCACCACTTTGTCTCCAAAGAGCCGGGCGACAACCCGCCGCCACTCGTCACGTATTGATTTGTCTTGACACTCTTCCATCTTAACTCCTCACATTCCTAGCCGGCGCTCCAGCTCGTTTAGTCGTTTCGCAAACGAAGGTTGACTCGGTTGAGATATCCCAAGGTCCGAGTCGGTGGGCACAAGCTGATCGAGTGTGCCTTGCTCCCGATGTTCGTCGAGCATTGCAACGAAACCTCGGTCGCCAAGGTGCCAATTGTCATAGATAAGCCAGGCGACTTGTTGTCCGTTCATCTCAACGAACTTGGGGTAATCTAGGCTTGCCCATCGTTGTTGGCGGGCGAGATCAAGCAAGTAGAACTGGACAATATCGAACCAAACAGCGGGCCATTGGAACGACTTTTTCGCGTGGTCGATCAGGTATTTCTCAAGGTCTCGTGCACCTGTCTTGGGGGACCTCGGAATCTCGGTCAACGTGGCTTGGAAAAGAACTGACGGGGCGTTTATTGCCTGACGATACCCGCGAACTAGCTCGTACAGCTCCGAAGGAGACAGTCCGTCCTTGTGGCAACGGAAAAGCCAGGTTTCGTTGATTTCATTGCTCGGTACCTTGAGTTTTTCAGTGTACCCAGCGGCGCTCGCCCGGGCAAAGAGGGCGCCCCCCATCTTCACCTCAGCATGCGCCGAGTCGACGTAGTCCTTGACAACTTCGATCCACACGTAGGGGTTATTGTCGTTCATGTGTCTCTCCATTGTTTTGCATCTCCCGGTACAGCCAAAGCCCGCCCCCAAGTACTGCGAGGCCGCCAATGCTTATGAGCCCGTAGCGAAGGTAGTTTTTGGGCTTCGCATCATTTGGTGAAGGCACCTCCAATCGCTTGAGCGATCGGCGTACACGGGCCTCGGTTTCCGAGTCCCACTCACCCGTTTCGGGAAGCCCGAGAAACCGTTGCGCCCGTTGGATCTGTTGTATTTCGTCCGATCCCGACGTCGGGAAGCCAAGGCGGTGAAGCGCGTCCCGAATCTGCGTCCAGCTCTCGATCGTCTGTTCCTGGTCGGCGGCTCGCTGGATATAGTTGAGTGGGTTGAGCAGCGAAACTGGCGGAGGTTCGCTTGCGTACCAAACCTCGTTCGCCACCGTGTATTGGTTGGCGATGTATGCCTCAAAGTGCAGGTTCGTGCCGTTGGCGTGGCCGATCACCGTGCCCTTGGGAGCAGGCCCGGTCGTTACATATCTGGCAGAGGAGCCAGGTTTTAAACCTGCAAATACAAAAAACAACTCGCCGTCCGCGGTGGTGGCGAAGACTGCCGTGGTGTCGCTCGACCACTTTTCCTCAACAGCTTCGATCGTGCAGGCTTCGGGGAGGAGGACTGCGTCACCGGCCCGACACTCCAAATCGATCCCGGCGTTCCAGCGCTCGCATTCCCGTGCTTCGCAGCCAAACGGACGCCCGCTAGCAAATGACTCTCGGGAGAATTTGGGCGGCGACTCGTACAGCGGCCACCTCGGATTGGAGTTGCCAACCATCACCATTTCAACGTCGCGGAAATTTTCGTATCGCATCACGCTCTCCTCTATGAGACTGGCCCTACGCCCCAGGGACGGTTACGAAGCCGACTCTCCAGCGCCTCAAGCCGACGCGTAAATGTTTCGGAGTTTGCTCTGACCGGTCCGAAGTCGTCGCCTTTTGCTCGGTCAGAAACAGCGACCTCAACCTGCCTCACGGCATTCGAGCAGCCCACATCTCCGAGGTGCCAGAAGTCTAGAAGCCACTGAATCGTTTGTTGCACATCCAACCTTCTCTTGCGTGAGAGTCGAAACAGGTACAGGTGAATCAGTTGGATTGTTGGCATGCAGGGGTTAAAGTTGCTCAGCAACGCACGCTCCAGCTCATATGCGCCGTGGCCGTACTTCGAGTCGACAAGCTCTCTTGGAACTGCCTCACGGTCGCGGTTTGCCAGCTCGCGAAGAATCCTCTCTGGGACAGGTATCGCCGCCGTTCGCCCCGCAAGTACTTGCTCAGCATGATTGGCGTCAGCTTTGCTACCGAGGGCAACAACAACAATTTCCCGCTCGGGATCGGCAATGAATGCCTGACGAATCCAAAAGCATAGGCCGGCGGCTTGTCCACGGATACTGACTTCGTGGACCTCTCGGGGGTCGAGCGAAATTCGTAGGTGTCGGCTATTCTCCATGATTCACTCCTACGCCGCAGGGACATCATCAGGGAAAGGAATCCATGGCCCAACCCAGTCCTCGTCGATAATGTCGTCGAAGCCCGCGTTGAGTTCTGTTTCGGCCCGGACCACCAGATCGAGGGTAAAGATCCACAGTTCGATCCAGGGGCGGTGGGTCTTGTTTTCGGGGTCGAGCCTACCGGGGGGTAGCGAGTAGTTTTTGTGCAGCGCAACATCTGCCCAAAAAGTCAGGTCAATACCGAGGTTGGGGTCGTACACGTTGAGTGGAGGGGGCAGACTCGTGGTGAGCGTCTGATTGCCGACCAGCTCGTAGACCGTGTTACCGACGGCCTCGAGCTTGGGCTCGCTGATATCAGGTGCGGGTAGGTCTACGTCGATCATGGTCCCGCCCCAGCCCGCGTACGGGTCCAGGTTGGCCCCACTTCCACCGCCCTGGTCAACGTCCCCTTGGCCAGACTCATCGTCCTGGTGATGCGAGGCACCGCCGCCCTGGCCGGAGCCAACGCCCCCGCCGGAGCCTCCTCCAATCCCGCCAGAACCGTCCCCTCCTTTGCCCGAGCCTTCTTCGGTTTTCCCCTCGCTCTTGCCGCTTCCCGACGCTCCGGCTCCCGCATCTTCTCCAGTGCCTTGCCCGTCTCCCTCGGCGCCCGAGGTCCCATCTTTCCCGTCACCTTCCGAGGGCTTTTCGCCTCGTCCCCCATCGCCGCCGTCTTCTTCCAGCGGGCCCGACTCGGCACCACCGAACACTTTGTCGCCGCCATGACCGCCGAAGATGCTCCATCCGAAATCTTCGCCTTCGCTGCTGCCCCGGCGATGCAGGTACCAAATCAAGCCAAACGCCCCAGCAGTGACTCCACCACCGATTAACACCACATTCTTTGCAATACCCATGACTCGGCTCCTAGATTTCCCACAGCAGTTTGGGTTTTTTCAGTCTCCCGTTGAGCAACTTGTAGTACGCCTCGGGCACACCACGATCCACGGGTAGCTGCAAGGCTTTCGCCTCTGCAAACGGGATCGGATTTCCGTGCGACGACTGCCCGCTTGTGAGGCGCTCAAGCGCCTCCGGGGTCTTCACCATTGTGGCGACTAGCTCCCGCGTTTCGTTGTACGCCTTCCCGGCAGTCATGGCCATCAAGTGGGAGACATCGTCTATCGCATCTCCACTCTTGACAGTGTGCAGACGCATCAAGTCGACAGCTGCGAAGCCAGCCATCTGGGGGTCGACTGGTCCGAGAACGGCCCCGTCTCCCATGATGATCTTCTTGGTGGCCAGGGCAATCATCGTCCCCCCAGAGAAAGCGAAGTAGGGGACGTGCGCGTGTACGCGGCCAATCGTGTACTCCTTGATCGCGTGAACGATCGGATCCACGGCGGCACAGTACCCCCCGTAGCAGTGGATCACGATGTCCACAGGCCCGTAGGCCTCCCGAAGCATCCCTTGCACCCTATGGGTGTCGTCCCCAGTGATGATGCCATTGGGCGGCGCAATGATGATAGGACAGCTCAACGGTTGCCGGGCTTTTACCGGCGGCTTTTCATCGCTGGGTTTCGGCTTTTTGCTGAACAACTCTGTCAGAGCAATGAATGCTCCGATCGCTGTCAGCCCGGCCATGCCGGCCTTAAGCATATCCTTACCGTCCATTGTCCTCGTCGTCTCGATAGCCGGTGACCCGGGCAATGGTGTTGTTGATGAAACGCTGAGTCCGGTCCTCGGTGGCTAAGTTGTCCCAGCTTGCGAGGTGAGGGGCTTTTACGCGTGGCACTTCGAACTGGTGTGGCTCCGACCCGACAGATGCCGGCGAAGGCCTCTGCGGTTCCTCGTCTGGTGAATTGTAGTAGTGGACTACGTCGGCGAGGAATCGGGCGACTCGTCGCAGTGTCGTCAATGTGTTGGACATCGCTCTCCCCTTAGTCCGTAGACTTCTGTGCGTGCACGAATGCTGTATTGCCCGGGTACGAAGAGCACAACCGGCTGACCTGGATGCGCGACCATGTTGAAGGTCTTGCGGTCGGTTCGTTTGACTCGCACGCTTCCTGAAAGTGTGGTGATAAGTACCGGCCGCCCGACCTCCACGACTTCGACAACAATAGAACCTTCGGACAGGTACATTGGTTCGACAGAGCAGTGGGCAAGAGCTGTCTCGAGCTGAAACAGCCGGGCACTTTTCTGCGCCAGGAGTTGCCACAATTGGCTAAGCGCTTTCATTGTCGACCCCCTTGTAGGCCTTCCAAGCCGCTCTTGCGGCAGCAAGACCTGCGACTCCCACGAGCCCGTACAGCCCGTAGCGGATAAACTTGGAAGTACCGTCTACGGGGGCCTCCTCCCCGGGCTCGGGCCATGGAACCGGCACAGGTACCGTTGGCCAGGCGTCGATGTTGAGGCCCATCTCATTGAGTTTTGTCCGCACCTTCTCCTCGGTTTTGGGCCCCCACAATCCGTCGGGCTCCAGCCCAAGGAGCTCCTGAGCTTCCGTCAGCGCGACAGTGTCTTCTTCGATCCATGGGCCTGCCTGCATGGGAGAAAACCCGAGCAGGAGCAGCGCCTTGCGAATCTGTGTATACGACTCGAGCGTTTGTTCCTGGCCAGCGGCGCGCTGGATGTAGTTCGTCGGGTTGAGGATCCCTTCGGGTGGAGGCTCGTGGATGTACCAACGGGAGTTGGACATGCGTGCCGGGTCGTCCTTGTATGTCTCAAAGTGAATCATTCCGTAGCGATCGTGCACGCGGCCGATAGGCTTCCCCTGCGGAATTTCGTCACCTTCCTTGACGTTCCACTCGTCGCCTGAGCCGCGAATCGTCCCCCCGAAAACCAGAAACAACCCGGTCGCTGTGCGAGCGAAAACTGCTTTGGATCCAATCGACCAATTTCTGTCGACCGCCTCAATTGTGCATAGCTCCGGGGTCAGTACCGCGGGAGTTCCATTGCACACCACGTCGATACCCGCGTGCCAGCGAACGCAATCTGCGTGCGAGCAGTTGAACGGTCGCCCACCTCCAAACGACCACGCCGCGAATTTTGGTGGGCACCCCTCGAGGATAAACGTCGGCTCAGGATGCCCCAGGGCCATCTCCACCTCTCGCACGCGTTGGTAGCGTTGACGGGCCATCACGAGCTCCTTTCGGGGAGTTTGCGGCCCCACCAAGTGTTGGCTACTTTCTCGATTTCGCCGCGTGGCACACCCTCGAGCGTCCAGATCTCGTCGAGGAACACTCTCCAACCAGCGCTGGTTGGGGGGATAAGGTCTGCGTCGATCAATGCTGTCCCTCGGACCAGATTGAGCTGGCCGTCGGACATCGCGGGGAAGGCATGGTGTTTATCTCGCCTCAGTTCCTTTGTGACAACCTTGGCAACCTGTGGCCAGACCTGCTCGGTGAAATTTGCCGATGCATACCTCCAGCCAAAAAGCTCGGTCCACGGCGTGGTTTCCAACTCACCCAAGCGCCCCCGGATATCTGCCACGACGTCGCCAATCTCAGCGGGCCACTCAACCTCGGTTTCTCCAGGGAAGTGGCGAGGGCGAAGCTTGAGGTTGGAAACCTCTTCGTCGCTCAACGTGGTCCACACTCCTTCGCCCGCTCGGCGCATCCCAATCACGTTGCGGCCATCTTTGAAGCCCGTCCGCCCGAACTCAAAAGCCTCGAGTTCACCCTTTCGGGCCAGCCTGGCGATGCGCAAGCCTTCGAACACAGGCGCCGACCCGTCACTCGGGACCAACGGCATCACGTCCCGGATTGCGTCGAGCCAGCGCGCCCAAGGCCACTCCTTGGCATCGATCGCTCTTACCTCATCCATCAGAGCCTCCGCCTGTTTGAGCCTGACGCCCGCCAGGCGGCCCCTGGAGCCGGCCTCTCGCACGTCCCGGTATCTGGCAGCGGCCCGATAGACTAGGCGGTTCGCGGCCACCAGGGCCTTGTGACGGGCCACCTTCTTTTGGCGCGTGCGCGCTTTCTCGATCAACTCGACCGAGGCATCGTCCCCGGCAAGGCTAACGAGGACCTCCAAGGGCTCCGAGAATGAAGCCGCCAGCGGGTTTCGGATCCATTCGTCGCCCCGGTTGATGTCCTTGTCCCAGCGAGCCTTGCCGTCGATCATCGCCAGCCGGTGTTTGTCGGTTGACCCAAGGGCCACGTAGTAGAAGACCTCCACGACCTCGCATGTTGCCCCGGGGCGTATTGCTCGCCCGATACGCTGCTGCAACTCGGCCGAGTTCCACGGCAGGTCAGCATGGTGCACCGCACATGTCCGTGTCTGCAGATCGAGCCCCTCATAGGCGACCTCGTTGACAATGAGGACATCGTATTTCACGCCGAGCAACGGGTCGGTGCCGTTGAACCCCTGGGCGATACGTTTGAGTTCGCCGCTTGGGACCTTGGCATTGAGGATTGCGATCCGGTCCTCGGGAACACCAGCAGCGACGAGCACCTGTTGCAACCAGCGTTGAGCCGCGTGGTTTTGCACAAACACGAGGTGTCCACAATTTGTAATTGCAACGACATGAGAGGCGATGGCATCAAACTTGGGTGACCTGGGGTCCACGCCGTCGTAGTGGTCCCAGGTGTAGCCCTCGTCGAGGTTCCCGTGAACGGCGACCAAGCCTAGCTTGACTAGAATTGCGAGCGCACCGCACGGATTCTCGAGCTCGGTTGGCAGGTTGCGCAGGTACATGCGGTATTTGGCCTGCTGCCGTTTGTCGAGTTCGACCTCGACAACGTGGCGTCGTGGTGTTGGCAGCTTGAGGTCCGTGTCGAGGTCGCTGGCGGTCTTAAACTCCGAGAAGCGACACAGGAGGCCTTGGAGTTCGTCCATGTGTTTAAACCCCACCACAGCCTGGTGAACCTTCACATCGAGATCCGGGCAGAGTGTCGGGACCGAATCAATGTCGATGTAGCGAGCCGCAAACTGGCTCGCGTGGTGGACACCTGCCTTTTCCCACAGGTTCGGGTCGATGATGTGTCCGAGGTTGTAGAGTTCTACCGGACTGTTTTTTGCCGGGGTCGCCGACAGCAACACAACGCCAGCACCGCGCTTGTTCGCCTTGCGTGTCGCATGTGCCCGAAGGTCCAGGTGCAGTGCCCGACGAGACGGCGGAGGACAACCCATGTATTTGAGCTTGACTTCCGGTGTCCACAAATTTTTGAACCGCGCCGCCTCGTCGACAATCAGGAAGTCGGCGTTCCACACTGGTCCATCCGATTTCCCTTGCGGGGGCTCGAATTTCTTACTCGCACGGGCCGCTCGGGCAACTGCTGAGTGCTGCATATACGAGTCGACAAGTCGGTCGCTGACCCGAGTCTCCTCCATCGCATTGGTGGTCACGATCACAGCGTCGTATGCAGCCGCAGCTAAGCCTGCCCACTTGTCACGGCGTTCGTCCGGGGTGTCCGTGCGCGAAGTGACCAGGTGCACCTCGAGCTGTGCCTTCGTCATCTTGCCGGCGTCATACAGGGCTCGCAGCTCCTTGTATCGCTTGCCGCTCATCCGACGGTAGCGATGTGAGCCGATCACTGTCACTCGGTAGTCGGGAAGCGCCGTCTGGAATGCATCAAACCACTTCCACGCGAGCGCCTTGGGCACCACTACGACCGGACGCTGCGCCCAACCACGACTACGTGCTGCAGCAAGTACTGCCAACCCAACAAACGTCTTCCCGAGACCTGTATCAAGAGCCAGAAGACCTCCTCCGCGATCGAGCAGCCGTCTGGCCGATGCGACCTGGAACGGATGAAGTTTGATCGCATCGCCCCAACGCGGGACCTCAAGCGGCCCCGTCGGATAGTTCGGCCGACAGCGAAAACCGCGAACAGCTTGATTGTAAGCATCTGTGAGGCTGAAGCGTCGTG
>JAUIFF010000030.1 GCA_030429545.1 Polyangia bacterium | reverse complement strand
GAGCCGCTGTAGTCAATACTGCAAGCGGCTCAGAGCCGGTCTCACCGCCCCCTTTTCGCGGAGGATTTTTGCCCGTGAACCGAGCCCTGAGACGAGCCGCTGTAGTCAATACTGCAAGCGGCTCAGAGCCGGTCTCACCGCCCCCTTTTCGCGGAGGATTTTTTCGCGGAGGATTTTTGCCCGTGAACCGAGCCCTGAGACGAGCCGCTGTAGTCACTACTGCAAGCGGCTCAGGGCCGGTCTCACGGGCAAAAAGACCCGCGAAAAAAAGCGGCGAAGTCTCCTCTTGAGAACTTCACCGCGGTGGTCGCTTCGGGCATATGCCGGTTCGGGTTGCGGGCTCATGCCCGTCAGGTGTGGGCGGCTTCACCTCGTGTGAATGCCTCTTGATGCCTTCTCAAACACTTCAGCCTTTCGGCTCGGGTTGGCCACCCAAAGGTGGCGGGCGTGGATGCGGAACGGGTCCGCTGGTGTTGCATCGGGGCCTCGGACCTATAACCCCCGGCGTGTACGGGGAGTACGATTAAATCGAACTTGGCTGGCCTCGTTGACCGAACTTGGTCGGTAAGAAAAAGACGACTCGCACGCGGGAGCGAGACGCCGAACCTACCTACAAGGTACCTCCTGGCGGTGGGTCGCACGAGTATTGGGGACCGTAGAACGAATTGGGTATGGTCTGGTTCATTCGTACCTCCTGTTGCCGGTAGCCTGAGGCGACATCTGGATCGTAGCAACGCGGCCCGTTATCTGCAAAGGAGTCGCGTCGACTTTGATGGGGAAAACTCGGTGACGAGTTTGAAACAACTGTCGTTACCTAGCGGACAGGTTCGCGTACACGGCATGACAACCTCGAATTGTCTTCGAGCGTTGACACCCCTACTCGCAGTTGTGTACGTCAGGGCCGTGGGCGCTCCATCCTCTAACTCGCCAATCGACAACGTCGCTGACCACCTCGCGATCCGCCGCAACCCCGCCCAGTTTGGTGTCGAAGTTGTCGACGGCTCGCTGTGGATGGATGGCGTTTCCCTTCGCACGATCGCCGACGCTGTCGGCACGCCGGCATACATCTACAGCGCCGCCCACATCGAAGCGCGCTACCGTTCGTTGAGCGAGGCGTTGGGCGAGCGCCAACACCTGCTGTGCTACGCGGTCAAAGCCAACAGCAGCCAGGCGGTCTTGCGTCTGCTTGCCAAGTTGGGCGCCGGTGCCGACATCGTTTCGGGTGGCGAACTTCAACGCGCACTCGCAGCGGGGATCGACGGCAAAAAGATCGTTTTTAGTGGTGTCGGCAAAACCGATGCTGAGATCGATGCCGCACTTACCACGCCGATCAAAGCGATTCACATCGAATCGGCCGACGAGCTTACGCGCGTCGAGGCTCGCGCTCGGGCGCTCGGCGTGGTCGCGCCTGTCGGCCTGCGGGTCAACCCCGACATCGACCCCGATACCCACCCCTACCTTGCAACTGGTCTTCGAGACAGCAAGTTTGGGATCACCATGGGGCAAGCCGTTGAACTGGCCGCCCGGGCCGGTCAAAGCCCCCACCTCGAACTCGAAGCGATCACCTGCCACATCGGATCGCAGATCATGGACGCCGGGCCGTTTTTGGCCAGCTATGAGCGACTTCGCGGGCTACTTGCCGAGCTTCGTGGGCGCGGGATCCAGCCGCGAACGCTTGACCTAGGTGGTGGCCTCGGGATCGCCTACTCGGGCGAGGAGCAACCCGTCGATGTTGCGACCTTCGGCAAACAAATTGTAGAAGCAACCAAAGACCTCGGCATGCAACTGGTTCTTGAGCCAGGTCGATTTTTGGTCGGCAATGCCGGGGTCTTGCTCACTCGCGTTATCGGCCGCAAACGCGGTGAAACGCGCTCATTTGTCATTGTCGACGCGGCCATGAACGACCTCGTGCGCCCGGCGTTGTACGCCGCCCGCCACCCGATCGTGCCGGTGACCTTGCCAGAGCCCACAGCCGAGCTCGAGCGTGTCGACATCGTCGGTCCTGTGTGTGAATGTGGTGACTTCTTGGCTGAGCAGCGGCTGTTTACCCGGGTCGGAGCCGGCGATTTGCTAGCCGTTTGTGGCGCTGGAGCCTATGGCATGACCATGGCTTCGACCTACAACACCCGCCCCATCGCCCCGGAAGTCATGGCCTGCGACGGCAAGTTTGCGGTCACCCGAGCGCGCAAAAGTGTGGCAGATCTGATCGCCGAAGAGACCATTCCAGCGTGGCTGGCTTGAGGCGCCACATCTCCAATTGCTCTCAGCCCATTTGTTCAGCCATCGAGTTCGGTGCATAGACAAACGCCCGCAACCTCGCTTGCGGGAGGATGTTCACCTCGCTATGCTCGACCCCGCGCAACCGGCGTGCGTTCGACCATGAACGCTGGGAAACATGCAACGGGAGCAACCTACTCACCTCGGCGACCGTGCCATTGTGATCGGCGCGAGCATTGCGGGGTTGCTCACCGCACGGGTCCTCAGTGATGTATATGCACGGGTGACAGTGGTCGAGCGCGACCGCCTGCCCGACCGCCCGGTGCGGCGCAAGGGCGTGCCCCAGGGTAAGCACACCCACCTGCTCCTGCGCCGCGGCGCCGACATCATTCAGTCGCTGTTTCCCGAACTCGGCTCCGACTCGGCCATGGCCCGCAGCGGGGCAAGTCCTGTCAAAGTTACCGAGGAGCTGCGGTGGTTTCACTTTGGGGTATGGAAGCAGGCGTTCGACTCCCCGCTTGTGATCTACTTTTGTAACCGCCTCAAACTCGAGTTCACGCTGCGCTCGTTGGTCCGGCGGATCGACAACGTCGAGTTTTTGTCGGGCCACGAAGCTTCTGCCCTGGTCACCACCCCCGATCGCACGCGCGTGTGCGGAGTGACGGTGCTCGAGCGCAAATCCGAAGTATCGTACAACCTCGAGGCTGATCTCGTTGTTGATACAAGTGGTCGAGGTTCGAGGACCCCGCGGTGGCTGGAGAAGCTCGGTTACCCTCGCCCGCAGGAGTCTGAAATCAAGGTTCAGGTCGGGTACGCGTCGCGGATCTATCGCCTCAGTCCGGGGTTTGCAGCCAACCGGGTGCCGTTGGCATTGTTTCCCCACCCTCCGCACACCCGCCGCTTGGGGGTGATGTATCGCCTCGACGAACGCACCCTCATGGTGACCTTGAGCGGATGGTGCCGCGACCACCCGTCGCGTCAGCCCAAGAGTTTTATGCGGTTTGCTGCCAGTTTGGAGGGCGACGACTTCATCGAGCTACTCGCCCGCGGTGCCCGACCGGCGCCGCAGATCCACACCCACCTGTTTCCCTCGAGCCTGCGTCGACACTACGACCGGATGTCTGCATGGCCAGATGGCTACCTTGTCCTCGGCGATGCGATCTGCAGCTTCAACCCGATCTACGGCCAGGGCATGACGGTTTGCGCGATCGAGGCAAATATACTTGCAAATACACTTAGAAAATTGGGTGCCGCCGGCAAGCGTCCCCAGCAGCCAGGCGTTGCCCGAATGCTGCAAAAACGCTTTGCCCGGGCCCTGTTTGTTCCGTGGCTGATGGTCTGTTGCGAGGATCTGCGATTTCCTGAGGTCGAGGCCAAGCGTCCGTGGTGGATTATCCCCATGCAGTGGTATGTCGGCCACGTGTTGAAGGCAGCCGCTTCACACAACCTGCCCTACATGCGCTTTGTCGAAGTTTTGTGTTTCGTCCGCAGCCCAGCCTCGCTGGCCCACCCGTGGATCGTGCTGTTGGTGTTGTGGCGGAGCCTCAAGGGGTTGTTTGCCGGCCTATTCGGACTGCGGACCGGTGATGACGAGACCTAACACGTCTACCCCAACAACATGTACAAGCAACACTAACCTGCAACCTGTGGTGCCAAGCACCCGGGCCTGCGAGTGACCACCATGCAATCGCCGTAGCTATAAAACCGATAGCCGTGTGTGACCGCCTCGCGATAGGCCTCGAGCACCCGAGTACGGCCACCGAGTGCACACACCAACATCAACAGTGAGCTGCGTGGCAGGTGGAAGTTGGTCACGAGGGCATCGACCACGGCAAACCGATGGGCCGGCGTGATCACCAGGTCGATGTTGCCTAAAAACTCCCCTAGGGTTCCGGTTTTTGCCACGATGCCCTCAAGCGCCCGGGTTGCGGTTGTACCGATCGCGATGATCGGCCGGCCCTGGGTTTGTGCCTCACGTATTTTTTGAGCTGACGCTTCGGACAGATGCACCCGTTCACTGCCGACCCGATGCTCGCGCACATCGGAGACATCCATCGGCAAAAATGTGCCCGGACCAACGTGCAAGGTCAGCTCCACGGTATCGAGTTGGGCGAGGACGTCGGCCTCCCAGTGCAGCCCGGCTGTCGGCGCGGCAACGGAGCCTTCGCGGGCGGCAAAGAGTGTTTGGTAGCGTTCAGCATCCTCGCTATTTGGCCCGTCAGGGCGCTCGATGTAGGGCGGCAGTGGTACCTCGCCGCTCGTTCGCAGGGCTTTGAGTAACTCGCCGCGGACGACCTCAAACCACCGTACCCGGGGGTCGTGGGCGTGGTCTTGCAAGTGTGGTGGGGTATTGGCTGGCGCCTCATTTCCCTTGTACACACACTCAAATTCGGGTTCGACCACCAAACGGTCACCAACCGCCAGCCGCCGGGCTCCGCGTACCCAGGCCGGAAACACCTGGCCCGCACCGGTACCGGGCTGTGGGCTACAGGCGAGCAGCTCAAACCGCCGCCCGCTTCCCTTCCCGCGAATACATTGTAGATGCATCCTTGCCGGCACCACCCGCGAGTTGTTGACAACGACCAGCGCCGAGTTGGCAAGAACCTGGGGAAGCTCGCGTGCGCGCCGGTGTTGGTGGCCCTCGTCACCGACAACCAACATCCGGGCATCGCCACGCCGGGCCGCAGGATGTTGCGCGATTTGGCCTGGCGGGAGCTCAAAATCGTAGGCAGCCGGGCCAAGTGGTTGGGACGTGTCGCGCATCGACGCCCGCTATCGCAAAAGCCCACGCAGTTGACAACCCCGGGCACCTGTCCTGGTTGCTGCCGCAAGGCGCGTGTGGACAACCAAGTTCTCGTTGTCGGTCCGCCAAGACGTCGGCGTACACTTACCCGGTGGACCCGTTCTCGACGCTGTACAGGCAGCACCGCGACCATCTTTGGGGCATCGCCTACCGCATGACCGGCAACGCGGCGGATGCCGAGGACCTGGTGCAGGAAACGTTTCGTCGGGCAATCGAGCGCCCGCCCGCCGATCGAGAACGCAGTCTTCGCCCGTGGTTGGCCACGGTGACTACCCGGCTGGCGATCGATCAACTGCGCCGGCGAAAATCGCAGTCGCAGCTTGGCCCGTGGCTGCCGTCGCCAGTCGACACCCAAGCCTCTGCTCTCGGCACCCGAGCCGAACCGAGCGACGTCGAAACCACCTACAGCCTACTCGAGAGCGTGACCTTTGCGTTTTTATTGGCGCTCGAGTCCCTGTCGGCCCAGCAACGGGCGGCCCTCGTCCTACGCGATGTGCTCGGCTACAGCGGCCGCGAAGTTGCCGAGATGCTCGCGACCTCGCCCGCCAATATTCGCGTGCTCCTCCACCGCGGTCACCAGGCGATGGCGCGTTACCAGCAACGCCGCCGACCACCAACCCAAGCCCGGGTCGAACAGGCTCGCAACGCCTTGATGGCGCTCATGCAGTCGGTGCTCGCCGCCGATCCCGAGGCTGTGATGTCGTGCCTGCGCGACGATGTCGTGTTTGCCAGCGACAGTGGGGGCGAGTTTTCGGCTGCCCATCGCGAAGTTTGTGGCGCCCGCAATGTCGCCCGCCTGCTGCTCGGCCTGGCGGCCAAGGGCCCGCCGGCGCTCGAGATGCACGAAGGGGTCTACAACGGCTTTCCCGGCCTCATCTATGTTCGCCAGCCGCAACGACCCCGGGATGCGCCGCGGGTGTGGTTTGGCCTCGAAGTCGACGATACCGGCAAGATTTCGCGGCTCCACAGCGTCCTAGCAACGGCCAAGCTCACCGCACTCGATCGAGCCAACCAGCCTTAAACGAACAGCAGGACACCCGCGAGGATGCCCTGCTGTCGTCCACCCAACAACCTAGGGGTTGGGATTGCAGTCAACTTCGTTGGCCACACCCGGGCTGCCGAGGTCACCATCGCCGAAGTCGACCGTCGAGTAGCACCAGTTCATGGCGTCGTCATTGGCGGTCGCGTCGATATTGTCGGGGTCGAGCTTGAGCGAAATTCCCGGCCCGGCCTGGTCGGAGTAGGCGTAGGACTGATCGAGGATTTCGTTGCTGTTGAGCAACACGACCATATCGCTGCTGTTGTTGAAGGCGGGCTCGGGGCCGTAGTACCCGTGCGCAGGTTCGCTGTATAGCCAACTATCACTCGGGCCACGGCCGAGCCAGGCGTAGCCATCGGGATCGACCAGCAACTCACCCGAGATCATCCCGGTGGCGTTGAAGTTGTTGTCCTGGATCCGCAGGCCATCGAGGTTAATCAACACACCTGTGTTGTTGTAGACCTCGATCCACTCGCAGTTGCTGTCGCTGCAAGCCGCCGGGTCGTACATGATTTCGGTGACAACCAAGTCGCCGGGGACCATGTCGTCCACACCGAGGGCGGGGTCGAACGGGGCGACGTAGCCCTCGAGGTCCTCGGCCAACCGCGGACCAATCTTGTAGGCGCCGAAGTTGAAGTTGACCGGGCCCTGGATCGCGGTGAATGTTGCACCTACACCAAAGTCGGGAAAGTCCATCTCGCCGTCGGTGTAGATATTGTAGTTGTAGTTGTCGATCACGGTCGTGTCGAAGTCGAGGGCGACGATGAACTCGTCGAAACCTGGCTCTTCGACCACAGCAAGCGTATCGCCCTCGATCCGCACGTAGACACCTTCCCACGGCTCACCAACGTCGGGCGCGAGGTCGCCTACACCGATGATGTCGGCCGCCGGCGGGTCGATCGTCCCAACCTCGTCGACGGTCCCCAGGCTCGCGTCGATCTCGGTCAACTCGTCGTTGAACTCGGTTGTGGTTCCCGAGATGTCGACCAGGTCGCCAACCACCAGCTCATCGATATTGGGGCCGTCGCCGGTGTAGACCCAAACTCCAGAGTACTCCCCGCCGGGCACTTCCTGGGCGTAGAAGCCGTTGTTGCGCACGTGGGTGACCCAAACTCCTTGTACAGTCACCTGTGTCTCAGGAAGGATCGTGCCGTCCTGGATCTCGTAGATGGTGACCGGATCATCGCCGTCTCCGTCGCCGTCTCCGTCTCCGTCTCCATCTCCGTCTCCGTCACCATCTCCGTCGCCGTCTCCGTCTCCATCGCCGTCGCCGTCTCCATCTCCGTCGCCGTCGCCGTCTCCGTCACCATCTCCGTCGCCGTCTCCATCACCATCGCCGTCGCCATCTCCGTCGCCGTCGCCATCTCCGTCGCCGTCGCCATCTCCGTCGCCGTCTCCGTCGCCATCTCCGTCGCCGTCTCCGTCGCCGTCGCCGTCTCCGTCTCCGTCTCCGTCTCCATCGCCCGTGGTCGTCGTCGGGCCTGCCGTTGTCGTCGTCGGATCAGAGGTCCCGTCGGTCTCGGTCTCGGTCTCCTCGGTATCCGATTCGGTACCGGTACTGGTCGTCTCCGAACCACCGCAGGCGGGCAGCATCATGCCCAAAGCGAACAAAAGCGTGCTGGTGTGAAGGTATTTCATGGTGGGCAGAACCTACCCGCGCCATGCCCGCTTGTACATACCAGGGAAATTTGTCACCCGGTTGACACATCCTCGATCGGCCCATGACAAGCATGCGAAACTATTGAGCTGGAATATCCTCGACACCGGGGAGCTGGAAACAATCAGGTTGGATCACACAGCAAGTAGATCGTGGTTTTTCTCGCGGATCGCCACAGCTGGACTCACAGTTTGATGCAACACCTCGAATCCCAGGCACACCATCGTGTGCCCGGACAACTTCGGCACCGCGACCCATCGATCGCTGTGGTCGAGGCAGCGACAACCTCCACATGCCCGCCGACGAAGCGCAAGTGCGCCGGCATGTTTTCGCCCTAGTCGGCGCAGTCCCGCAAACCTCTAACGAAGCTTTCGATCTCAGCGACTTGGCAATGGCGACGACGCCCCAACGACGTCTGCGGTACACTCGCCAAGCCTCGACCACCGGAAGCCCGCGTTGTCATCTGACGGAAACATCAACATTGCCCGGTCTGCCGCCAACGTCCTTGCGTGGCTCGGTGGCATCACGCGATTTGCACTTCTCAGCGTTGTACGAGCCATTCGTCGCCCGTTTGGCTTTTACGACATCCTCTACCAACTCGTCGCGCTCGGGGTCAAAAGCCTCGGGCTTGCGAGCGTGATGGCGGTGTTCGTCGGACTGGTGTTCACCTGGCAGTTCGGCGAGGCGATGATGGGCTTTGGCGCCAAGAATGCGATCGGTTACATCGCCGGGTACTCGTTGGTGTCTGAGATGGTCCCCACCGTCCTCGCCCTGACGGTGGGCGCCCGGATGGCCACGGGTATGGCCGCCGAACTCGGGGCCATGAAAGTGTCCGAACAGATCGACGCGATCGCAGTGCTCGGGGCCGATCCGATCAAGAAGCTCGTGGTCCCGCGAATCGTCGCTGCTGCCCTGTCGCTGCCACTGTGCGTCGTCTGGGGAGATCTGCTGTCACTTGCCTCGGGGGCGATCGTCGCGTCCTCGGTGTTCGACGTGCCGATCGACTACTTCTACAACACCTTTGTCGACGGCATTGCCCCGTTCGACTACGTCTTTGGCCTAATCAAGGCACTCGTCTACGGCATCTTGGTCGGTCTGATCGGCAGCTACCAGGGATTTTCGACGGGCCATGGCACCGAGGCGGTCGGCATCTCGACCACCAACACGGTGGTGGCGACATCGGCCATGATCCTGGTCACCGACTTCTTGCTCACAACCATTTTCCTACCGATCTAGTGTATACACAACCGTTGCTCGAGTGTTCGCCTCAGAGCCGTAGATGACCCACAGGGCGCAGCGGGGGCGTACTCGGCAGGGGGCGATGGCAATGGCTCGACACCCCGTCGACCACGCTGTCAAAGGCGGCGAGCAGCGAGCTCTCGGCCACGGGAGTCAACATCATGCGGGCAAACATCAGGGCTGCGCGTTGCAGCGAGACATTCGCGCCTAGCCGGTAACGAACTTCGCCGTTGACGGTTTCCCGATGCAGCCCCACGCCGACGTGTTCGAGCAACTCGATATCGCGGTAGATGGTCGCGCGGCTCACCTGAACGCGTGCCAGCAACTGGGCAACAGTCAGGCCACGGTGTGACTCATTGAGATATTCGGTCAGCTGCCACAGGCGATTGAGGCGTGCATGGTTTTGCCGCGACAAGCGGGCGTGAAGCTGGCGGGGGGCGAGATTTTGGCGCGAGGATAGGTCCTGCTCATCCATGTTCTTCTCCATTTCTGCTCGCACAGGCGACACGAAATCGGCGAGCCATCTCCCTATTTCGCCGGGGTTGTGAGATCAGGACACCGGGTGCAAAAAAACTCCGACCGCCCACAAAAGCAGACAGATCCAACAAGTTTTATATGCACGGAGGTTTCCGTAGATTGAGCGGTTCCACACATTTGTCGGGCGCCATCCCAACGCCTCTCCTGCTAGGTTGCGCGGCTATGAAGCCTGTTTCTCGACTTGCATTGGTCCTCCTCGTCGGTGCCGCCTGTGGCTCCGAGCCAGAAGGCGAGTCTGCCTCGGATTCGGCAACCGGCACATCCGGTGCAAGTGCCTCCGACACCCAGGTGCTCTCTGATACCGACCCCGCAGTGACCGTGGGCCCAACCGAGACATCCGCGGCCTCCGAGACGAGTGTAGATACACAGAGCTCGCAAACCGACTCCAACACGGACTCGGCCACCGACTCCGACTCTGCCTCCGACACCGACTCGGCAAGCGAAACCGACTCGGCCTCCGACACCGACTCGGCCACCGACTCCGACTCCGCGACCGACTCGGACAGCGACACGACCGGCACCGATTCAGACTCGCTGACCGACACCGACAGCGACTCGATGACCGACTCGGACACCGACAGCTGCACCCCGGGCATGGAGGGGTGCATGTGTGATGGCGAGTTTTGCGATGAGGACCTGACCTGTATCGACGGCATCTGCACCGCGATCGCGCCCGGGTGTGGCAACGAGATTGTCGATATGGGCGAGGACTGCGACGACGGGCAAAACGGCGACCAAGACGATGGATGCACGGATGCCTGTGCGTTCCCGGCTTGTGGAGATGGGTTTGTCCAACAGGGCGAGGCCTGTGACGACGGTGCAGGAAACGGCAACAGCGAGGCCTGTACGCTCGCCTGCGAGCTCGCTACCTGCGGCGACGGACATGTGCATTCGGGTGTCGAAGATTGCGACGATGGCAATGCCAACAACGACGATGCCTGTGTCGACATGTGCCAGGCGGCCAGTTGTGGTGACGGCTACGTCCACGCCGGAGTGGAGGACTGCGACGATGGCAACGCTAGCAACAGCGACGCCTGCGTAGAAGGTTGCAACGCGGCGACCTGCGGCGACGGCTATGTCCAGTCCGGCGTCGAGGAGTGTGACGACGGCAACAACAATAACGAGGACATGTGCAACAACAACTGTCAGATTCCCGTCCTCGAAGAAGACGCCTGCGGCAACGTGCTCGAAGGTCCGTGGATGGAAATCAACTACAAGGGCCGCCAGGGCTACCCAGCGACAAGCCCCGACTGGTTTTACTCCGACACCCCGGGCTGGGGCGAGGCCGAATGGGCACCGTCCGGCAACAACTGGCCGTATATCAACGCCCTCGGCAACATCAATGTCGAAAGCGCGAACATTGGTGGCGCCGCGATCATCGACTCCAACGACCGCCTGCGGCTGTTTGTCGGCCTAGAGGAGATGTCCAACTACCAATACGCAACGGTTTGCCTGACGGGCTACAGCTACAGCGTGGGCTCGTCGGTCATCATGGATGTCTGGAATCCACCGCTCGGCTGCGGAGCCGAGGTCACGGTCTCAAACGGCTGGTTCCCCTACCCGACCAACATCAACTTCGGCGACTGTCTGGCCAACGGCGGGGAGCCATCGGCCGGGTTTCAGGCGATCGAGCTCGACCCCTGGGGCGGGAGCAGTGCGTTTGCCCTGCAGTCGATGCGGATTGGTCTCCACGGCGCGGTCTACTAGAACCTGAACAACACCCCGGAGACGCAAGGTCGCGGAGTTCCGCGGCCTTTTTTGTACATGCATTTTTTACACATCCGTCAAAGATGGTTGCAGCTGCATCTAACTCGCGGGCAGTTGCATGATGACACTGCCCGGGCCGCGCACGTAATTGCTCAGCGGCCCGTTCGTGTCAGCGTTTTGCACCTGAACCCGTAGGCCGTTACCCTGCGACCGTGCCGCCACGCGCCATGATTCTCGCCGCCGGACTGGGCTCTCGACTCGGTCACTTGTCGACTCACAAACCCAAACCGATGCTGCCGATCTGCGGGAGCTCACTGGTTCGCTGGTCTGTTTTGTGGCTACGCGCGCAAGGAGTGCGTGAAATCGTCATCAATCTGCACCACCTAGGTGAACAGATCGAAGCGGATCTCCGCGATGGTCGCGAGCTGGGTGTCGACATCGCATACTCGCGGGAGGCCGACGAGCTGCTCGGCACCGGGGGTGGACTTCGCCAGGCACGTCCCCTGCTCGACGACGGAAAAAATACGCCCATCGTCGTCGTCAACGGAAAAATCCTCACCGACCTCGACCTACCAACTGCACTCGCAGAGCACCGACGTCGCCAGGCAGCGGCGACGCTCGTGCTGCGTCATCTCGCGCCCGGCGAAACGTTCGGTCGCTTGCGTTGTGACCATGACGGACTCATCCGCGAACTTCTCGGCGTCTGTCAACCGGGCGCCGAACAACTTCAACCGCAGATGTATACCGGGGTGATGTTGTTGCAACCGAGTGTCCTCGACCTCGTGCCGCAAACCGGTCCCGCATGCATCGTCCGCACGGCCTGTCGCCAACTGTTTGAAACTGGAGGGAGACTCTTTGGACATGTTTCGAGGGCCTACTGGTGGGAACACTCGACGGTCGAGCGCTACCTCGCTGGCGTATTTCATGTGCTGTCTGGCCGGGCTGCGTTGGTTCACCGTCCGGGCCCCCTCACCGGCATCGATCCATCTGCCGAGGTCCATCCATCCGCACACGTAGAGGGCCCCGTGTGGATCGGGCCCGGCGTCAAAATTGGTGCGGATGCACGGATTGGCCCGTTGGTCCAACTCGGAACTGGGTCGAACATCGCCCCCGGCGTACACATCCGCCGAAGTGTTGTCTGGTCCCACGTCCATGTTGCATCAGACCTTGAGGGCGCAGTTGCCACCGCATGACCGCGCATCGAATTGTCTTGATAGACTAGGGGCACGGCTCCACGCAGCGTAGAAACCTGCTACATAGCCGCGAACCCCTGGACCGACGTGGAAAACCTCGTACTCGACGATGAGCTCGCGCGCCGAGCTGGCATCTTGTGGATGAAGTTGCAGCTGCTGCCCCAGCCGCGCCTCGTCGCTGTGGTCGGGCTTCACGAACTGCTCGGTTACTCGCAAAAGCCGCAAGCGGACGCGGTCCAAACCCTGTTTGCCCGGCGGGTGAGTAACCCCGACTGCAGCTACCTCGAACTCGTTGAGCGGGCCGTCGAAACCGGGGATGCAGTCTCGGCCAAGGTTCGCGTTGTCGATCGCGAGTCGGCCGTGCACACTACCCGGCACGAGCTCAAACCCTGGCGTGACGAAGGCGCGTCCGGCGTGGATGTTGTGGTCCGCGACCTCGGTGTCGAGACCCTGCTCGAGCAACGCAACAAGCTGCAGGAACATTGGATACACACCGTTTCTTCGCACGCTCCGCTGGTCCTGTTTGGTATCGATGCGACCGGTCACTTCACCTACTTCGAGCGCCACAACGTCGGCAATCCGGACGAGGAAAACATGATCGGCCGCAACCTGGTCGACGCCTTTCCCGAGGTGCAAAACGCCAACGATATGCTGATCCGCGCCCTCGCCGGGCTGCCGATCAACGAGGTGTTTGAGCACCGCGGCGAGACCTACGAGGTCCACTGCGAACCCGCCAACTTTCGTGACGGCCGCGGTACCGAGGTAGTCGGTGCCATCATCGATATCAGCCGCCAAGCCCTGCTCGACCAGGCCCTGCGGGACAACGAAAACTATCTCCACACCATCATCCACACGATCACCGACGGGATTTTGGTCAACGACGAACGCGGTCGCATCGAATTTGCCAACTCGCGTCTGGCCTCGCTGTTGGGCACACGCCCCGAGGACATGATTGGCAAGACAATTTTCGACTACATGGACGACGCTGGCCGGGCGCGGTCACAGGCCAAACTGGCGCGTCGACGGGCCGGTATCGAAGAGCGGTTTGACTTCTATTTCATCCGCGCCGACGGGACCAAGCTGTGGTGCATCATCTCGGCAAAACCGATGTACGACGACGAGGGCAACCACCGCGGTTCGCTGGTCGCCGTCACCGATATCTCCCGTCGCAAGCAGGCCGAAGATGCCCTTCGACACGCGCGCGACCAGTTGGAACAGCGCGTGCGTGAGCGGACAGCCGAGCTCGCTACCGCCAACTCATTGCTGCAGCAAGAAGTTCAGGTGCGGCGCCAGGCCGAGGAAAACGCAATCCAGGCCAACCGCAGTAAAAGTGCTTTCCTCGCCAGTATGAGCCACGAGCTGCGCACACCACTCAACGCCATCATCGGCTACAACGAGATTTTGCTCGAGGATGTCGCCGCCGACGGCCTGCCGCAATTCGAGGAGGACCTGCGGCGGATCCATTGGTCGGCCAACCATTTGCTCGACCTCATCAACGACATCCTCGACCTCTCTAAAATCGAAGCCGCCAAGATGGAGCTCCACACCGAAACGTTCCGCCTAGGCGACATCGTCGAGGAGCTCGAGGCCACGATCAAGCCACTCGCCCTCAAAAATAGCAACACCGCCACGTTTAGTTGCGACACCCGCAACCTCCGGATTTCGACCGACCGCACCAAGGTCAAGCAAATCCTCCTCAACCTGCTGAGCAATGCTTGTAAGTTCACCGAATCCGGGCAGGTCAACATGGAGATCGAGGTCGTCACCCGCAACGGCGTCGAGTGGTTCTCGGCAACCTGTCAGGACACCGGCATTGGTATCCCGCAGGCGCAGCACGAGAAAATCTTCCACGCGTTTTCCCAAACCGATGAGGGGGCGGCCAAGTGCTACGGCGGCACCGGTTTGGGGCTGACGATCAGCAAGCGTCTCACCCAGATGCTCGGTGGCGATATCGAAGTCGAGTCACAGGTTGGTGTCGGCTCAACTTTTCGCGTCCAGTTCCCGCTGCGGCGTAGCGATGACGAGCCTGCCACGCACGAGGAGCCCGTGCGCAGCAAACGCGATCCGGCCACCGTGATACAGCTGCGCCCGCGGCAATAACGGCGCTTCGCCCTAGCTAACAAACCACTCCCGCCCATTTGTTCGTGTAGGTGCGACAAGTATCAACGGACAGGTTTTGCGATAGCGACGAAACAGCGCATCGCAGCAACAACGGGCAACCTGAGAGCCCGTTCGCCCCCGACAACATGTAGATTTACCTGTCCCAACAACCAGACTTGCGCCGGGCTATCGCTCCCAGGCAGCATTACGGTACCTCGGTCTCGAGGTCTTGGAGGATTACTGTGACTCGATTGACGACTGACCCATCTCCCCTTCTTTGCGCACTGGCCGTAGTCAGCCTAACGGCCTGCGGTGGAGGGTCCGAGACCGGCACCGACACCGACTCGGCTACGACCACGCTCGGCACGACCAGCGAAAGTGGCTCGGGCGAAACCCTCGAGACCTCGACCACCGACGAGCCGACCACCGAGGGTCCGACCGGCACCGCCTCGGAATCGGAGAGTGACCCGAGTGACAGCTCGACCGATCCCAGCGATACCGAAGAGCCGACCACCGACAGCGACACCTCCGGGGGTTGCACCGCATCCGACGAGTGCCCCGAAGGCGAGGTCTGTGTCGATCAAGTCTGTACGCCCTTTAACGGACCCTGCGATACCAACGAGGACTGCGAGGGCGACACCTATTGTTGTGCAGACAACTGTCTGCCACCCGGCGAGTCGCCCGGGGCCTGCCTCCCCTACCCCGACGACGGCAACGACCCGACCTGCGACGGTGAAATTCAAATCGGTCTGTTCGAGGCGAGTGTCCAGTGCGAGTGGACCGAACCTCCCGAGGGCGACCTCTACCCCGGCCATGTCAACGTCCTGGCAACACCGATGGTCGCCGACCTCCCGCACTCCGACGGCGGCGAGTTTGGCTCGACCGAGGTCGTGATCGTTTCCTACAACTTCACCGACGGTGGCTCCAACGCGGCCCAGGGTGCCGACCCGGCCTACTACGGCGTCATCCGGATTTTGTCGGGCAACAACTGCACCCAACTCGAAACCATCCACGACCCCGAAAACCCGATCATCGCCTCGAGCCCGCCGGCGATCGCCGACCTCGACAACGACGGGATCCCCGAAATCATTACCCACCGGCGGATCAGCGGTGTGGTGGCCTTCAAATGGGACCCACAGGCGCAGCAGTACACGACCTACTGGGTCGCCACCGACACCGGCGTCTCCGGGCAAAACCGGTGGGACGGACCCTCGGTCCACGACCTCGACAACGACGGATTCCCCGAGGTGCTGTCGGGCTCCGCTGTATTTGTAGGTACAACGGGTCAACGCCTCAACGTCGGCCAGATCATCGGTGGGGCCAGCCCGAGCATCTCCCCGGGTGTGATCCAGATCGCCGGAGATGTCGACAACGACGGCAAAATCGAACTGCTCGCCGGTGCGGTCTACGAGTGGGATATCCCTGGCACGCAGTGGGTGATGGAACATACCGGTTCGCCTGCCGCCCGCCACTATGCGTTCGCCGACTTTGGCACCCCGGGGATGAATCCCGAGGACTTTGACGCCACCGCACTCGACGGTATCGCCGAGATCGTGACCACCGGTGACAGTTTGGTCCGGCTGTGGACCCTGGAGGGTCAGATGTTGCTGTCGAGTACCACCAGTGGCGGCGGTCCGGTGACGATCGGCGACTTCGACAACGACGGGTTCCCCGAGATCGCAACCGCGGGCGGCACCTACTACGGTGTCTACGACCTCGAGTGCAAAGACGCCGGGCCCGGTTGCTTAGGCAACTACTTTCGCTGGAGTCAACCCTCGCAAGACGCCTCGTCGAGCACCACCGGCTCCTCGATCTTCGACTTTGAGGGCGATGGCCGGGCCGAGGCGGTCTACGCCGACGAATGCTACTCGCGGGTCTACGACGGCCTCAGTGGCGAAGTCCTATATTCGGCTTACCGCACCTCCTGCACCTGGTACGAAAATGCCATCGTCGCCGACGTCGACAACGACGACCGCTCCGAGATCGTCGTCAACTCCAACAACAACTGCAACGTCAGTTGCCCAACCGTCGATCCGATCCACCGCGGCGTCCCCTGTGAAACCAACGAGGGCTGCCTATCTGGGGTTTGCGACATGGGCTACTGCCGTTGTATGAGCAACGAAGAGTGTCCGCTCGACCATGTCTGTGCGGTCCCGCCCAACGGCACGCCGGGCATGGGCAACACCTGTCGCGCTGAAAATCCCCTTGGAGTGTCGCGCACCGGGGTCCGGATTCTCCGCGACACCCTCGACCGCTGGGCCTCGTCGCGCCCGATCTGGAACCAACACGCCTACTCGGTCACCAATGTCAATGATGATGCAACCATTCCGGCGACCGACCAATGGGATGTCAACCACCTGCAACCGGAGCTCAACAACTACCGCCAAACTGCCCAGGGCAGCGCCGGCGCCGAGTCGCTCCCGGACATCACCAGCGAGCTGTTCAACCCGGGAGCCTGCGACTACAACGGTCAGCAGACCACGATGACCGCCGAGGTTTGTAACCGCGGGGCCAAGACCGTCGGTGCCGGCTTGCCGGTGACCTTTTACGAGGGCGACCCGATGGACGGCAACATCCTGTGTACCGGCTTCACGTCCGACGTCCTACCTCCGGGGGAATGTACCGATGTGTCATGCCTCGCCGACGGTGAGGTCACCGGCCAGGTCTCGGTCGTCGGAAACGACGATGGCGAGGGCGGCAAAACAACGCTCGAGTGCATCGATACCAACAACGGCCACAGCATTACCTGTTGATCGAGCGGCGACACAAACATGTCCCTTGGGACATAATATTTCGCTACCATCGGTCACAAGCCGATGACTACGCCGTCCACCGCAAAACTTAATCCTGTCCTTTCAGTCAGCTTCGCACTCGTCCTCGCAGCCTGTGGCGGGGGCGAGGCTGGTGAGACCGAAGCCTCCGCGAGCGCAGGCACCGTCGAAACCTCGTCGGGCGATCCAACCACGGACACGCCAACGACGACCAGTGGCGACCCGACCGACAATCCCTCGGGCTCGGAGACCATGGACGCGACCGATGCCACCACCAATACGACCCAAACAACCGATCCGACGGAGGGTCCGACCACCGACCCGACCGACCCGACCGACCCGACCGACCCGACCGACCCGACCGACCCGACCGACCCGACCGACCCGACCGACCCGACCAACGCGACCGACCCCAGCGACTCCGACTCAGACAGCGACACCGACCCCGGGTGTGGTGTGTGCAACGAGCCCAATCAACAGTGTATCGACAACGAGTGCGTGACCACGTGCCAGGGCCAGCAACCCGACCCCTGCCTGCCCGACCAGGTCTGCGACGTCATCAGTGGCGAGTGTAAAGACCCGGACACAATGTGTACGTTGGCCGGCGACTACACCGAGTGTGGCGAGGCCCATTGCGGGCCAGGCAGCGTGTGCGATGGCCAGGGCTCGTGCATCCCGGTTGCCCCCTGTGCCGATGTTGTATGTACAGGCGAAGACGTCTGTTGGGGCAGTGAATGCTCGTGCTCACGCAGTTTCACCTGCGACGCCGAACCCGACTTAGAAGGGCTCAACGGGCCGTTTTCGTCGATGATCGCCGACCTCGAGTTCGCCGACGATTGCACCGCATGGATGGTCACCCTGCGCAGCGGCACGGACTATGTCCGCCGCCTCGAAACCAACGGAACCCTGACCGAATGGGCGGGTGTCGCCAACCTCAACATGGGCGAGGTCAAGGTCCTCAAGGCATTGCGTGCACCTGCATCTTTCTCGCTGCCCCAGGAGCAACTCAGTGCCAAACCCAAGGTCGTCCAGGAGGAGGGCCTTGGCGAAGTAGCGATCACCTACACCTGCTGCCCCTCATGCGGCTGTTTTGTCGACCCGCCCCAGGGCGTGGCACGCCTCAACGAGGACGATATGCAAAACCCATTGCCGATCATCATCCCGGCGATGCCAACCCAGGGCATGGGGCCGTTTGGCAACACCCCCGCCGACGCCGGCCCAATGGGTCTGACCTGGGGTGAGGACCGGGTGTTGTACGTCGGCAACACGACCCAATCGGGCGACCTCAACACCGCCGACCTCGAAGCCCAAACGGTGGACGTCCTGTCGCCTCTGCCCGACCGGATCCACGCCGCCGCTGCCGTCAGCGACGTCCACCTGCTCATCGCCATCGAAGGTGGCTCGGTGTTTCTCTACAACACCCTCACCCTCGATCTAGCGCCGCTCGTCGACCTCGGCAGCGACGTCACCAGCATGAGCCACGACGCTTTCTCAGGGCTTGTCTACGTCGGCCTGCAATCCCTCGAGGTCGTGGTCTTGCGCCCATTTACCGGTGATATCGAGTCGTTTGGCGACATGCCTGGGCCTGGGCGGGTGACCGTGAGCCCCAACGGCGAGCTCTACTACAACCCGATCAAGTTCGTGTTCAACGGCCAGCTGTCCAAGTGGGACCTGCCCAACGAGCTCTAAGCCGACCCACGTAAACCATCGGCATAGGGGGCCCGAGTAGTCGACTCAGGCACCCCTGCCACACCACCCGGCATGCGGGTCCGCACCGGGCGGTTCGAGAGGTTGAGGTTACGGGGCCAGGCTCGGTAATCCGAGTTCCCTGA
>JAUIFF010000029.1 GCA_030429545.1 Polyangia bacterium | reverse complement strand
GTAGTCGACCTACTGCAAGTCGCTCTCGGGCCGCAGCCAGCCCAAAAAGACCCGCGCCCCCACTCGCACTCATACCTGCGAGGCGCTCTCGGGCCGTAGCCTGGCCAAAAAGACCCGCGCGTCCGCTCGCTCCTATTCACACAGGGTATTGGCCACGTGACTCTGAATCTGCTCGTCGGTCAGGACCTTATCGAACACCGCGACTTCATCGATGATCCCCACCATTCGTTGGAAGTCGTCGAAGCCACCGCCCTGGATATCTTGCTCTTGCCCGAGGACGATTGTGCCGCCTGCTACCAGGCTGTATTCGGCTCTAAAGCCGTCGCTTTGGTGGAGTTGATAGCCATCTAGGTAGCCGCGGATTTCTCCGGTTGCGCTCGACCATGAGATGGCCACGTGGTGCCAGTTGTTGTCGGCGACATCGATGCCGGTTTGGACCCCTTCGTCGCCTGTGATCTGGATGGTCAGATTGCGGGCATCGCGAATCAAGAACTCGTTGTCGGAGTTTTGGGTGGCGTAGGAGAAGGGTGTGCTCTCGACATCCTCGGCTGCCTTGATGATGAACTCGACGGTGATCTCGGTGCTCGGCATGTTGACGAATCCGGGGATTGCCACGTGGCTTGTGCCTGAATCGCCGAGGCGTACTGCCGTGTCGCCGGCTTGGGTGATCGCGGGCTGGTTGAGCACCACGCCGTCTTTGTACATCCCGTGGGCCATCCCGCCGGATGAGTCGATCGCCGCGTCCATGATGTCGGTTTCGGACAGCCGCCAGTAGCCGACGGGTGCGTCGGCGAGTACGACCGAGGAATCGCAGGGGACGCAGGTCAGCGAGTCGAGATCGGGGAAGCTGTAGAGGTCGCAGTCGAACTTGCAGGTGCCGGACTTGCAATAGGCTTCGCTACCGCCGGGTGCTGGGCACACGTTGGCACAGACGCCGCAGTTTTCGACATCGTCGAGCACGTTGATACATGCATCACCACAGAACTCCTCGGCGGGTTCACAGGCCGACAGGCATTCACCCGCGGCGCACACATGTTCGTTGGGACATGCGTTGCCGCAACTTCCGCAGTTGTCGAGGTTTTTCGACAGGTCGTAGCAGGTGCCGTCGCAGTCGGTCAGTTCGTCACCGCAATCCAAAAAGCATGAACCGCCGGCACACATCTGACCAAACGGACAGGCTTCTCCACAGCCACCACAGTTTTCTGGGTCGGTCTGGAAGTCCTCGCTGGTATCGCAAACCGGAGGCCCGGTGGTCGTCGTCGGATCCGCGGTGGTATCCGTGTCTGTGTCGCTGTCGGTGGTGGTCTCTGTGTCGGTGGTCGCGGTGGTGTCGGTGGTTTCGGTCGTCTCCGACGTGGTCGGCCCGGCCGTCGTCTGGGTCGACGATTCGGTGGTCTCGGTGGTATCCGTACCGGACCCCCCACAACCTGCGGGGAACACCAACGCCCCCGCGAACACTCCGCACAGCCCGTAAAACTTGTGAGTCGTCATTTAATCCAAGCTCCGATTCCGCTCAAATTGCCGGTTGGTAAGGCGATAAGTCTGGCGTGGGGCAGTGTAGCAGTGTTTGCGAGTGAGCCGGAATCCTCCGCGCACGCGAGTTCGATTTCGGTCACCGCGGTGGGCCCCGCTGCACGATTGGCTGGACACGCGTCGTCGACAACTACGGCTCCCTCCACAAAAATTGGCGCGAGTTGGGACAGTTCAGTTGTTCAGAAGGCGAAACGTAGGGGCCAGGGTCGCATCCGAGATTTTCGTGGCGGCGATCGGAAATTCGGTGGCGGCCGGCGCTACCATGTCGCCGTGTCCCGCAGCCTCCTCGCCGGCTGGCTCATCGCCTCCGCCTGTCTGCTACCCCGGCAAGCCGAGGCCCGCAAGCGTGTGCGCGTGGAGAACCCGAACTACCACCTCACCCTCAAGTTGCCGTCGCTGCGGATCGGCCTCGGTCCATCGTTTACCGCCAGCCCCATGCGCTCGGCCGGGTTTGGCTTTCAGCTGCATGCCGGTGGTCAGTTTGCGTTTCAGGATGTGCGCCGCTACCCCGCCCTGTTTTTGGCCCCGGAGTTCGGCTACATGTTTGACGGTGCCAACCCGCGGCACCACAGCGCAGCCTTTGGTCTCGGGCTCGGTGTGGGCAATCCCCGGGTCCGGTTTATGTTCCGACCGCGGTTTTTGCTGGGGCGGCTCGACCGGAAAACTGCGGTTGGGCTCAACACCGGAGCTGCCCTCGAGTTCATGATGGGGGGCATCGGCCTGGAGCTCGCCCACCAGGTTAGCTATGCCGACAGCATTGTGCGCCAGGGCGTACAGGTGATGGTGACCCTCGACTTCGTTCCGCTCGCGCTCGTGGGCGTGCGCCGGTGGTGGCAAAAAGAGGACTGAGCCCGCGCGGATGCGCGGTACAGTGCCGTCCATGAAGCGGTGGAAAAAGATCACCCTGTGGATTGCTGGCGTCGTATTTGTTGGTGCTGCAACTTTTTGTGTGCCGACGATTTGGGGCAAGCCGTGGTCGGTCAACCACTTCTACGCCAGGGTGTTTTTGGGCTTCATGCTCGACCATCCCATGTTGTTGTCGCAGATGCGCCTACTCGAGCCGATGGGTCTCGACTTTCACAACGACGATCTCGACGATTTTTCGCTGGCTGGGCAAAAGCGGCAGACAGCCCGGCTCAAGGATGACCTCGAAACACTCCGTAGCTACGACCGTGACAGCCTCGACGACCCCCTGAGTTACGACGTGCTCGAGTGGTTTTTGGCCGACCAGGTCACCCAGGCCGAGTTCGCGTTTCACAACTACCCCGTCAATCAGCTCTCGGGTTTTCAAAGCTCCCTACCCGACTTTATGATCAACACCCACCGGGTCGACGATCTCGACGGGGCCGAGGACTACCTCCATCGCGTCGGTGGGTTTGAGCAAGCCTTTGCAGATACAATTGAAGGCCTGGTCTACCGCGAGAGCCAGGGGATCGTGCCGCCGAAGTTTGTGATTACCCGGGTGCTCAAGGAGATGCGGGCATTTGTTGAGCCGCCGGCGCGCGAGCATATTTTGTATACACACTTTGTTGAGAAGCTCAGCGAGCTCGCCGATGTCGACGACGCCACCCGTACGCAGTTGCAAGACCGCCTTGCCGACCTCATCGAAAACTCGGTGTACCCGGCCTACCAGCGAATGATCGACCACTACGCGGAGATCGAGCCGACCGCGAGTACCGACGATGGCGTGTGGAAGCTGCCCGATGGCGCCGCTTTGTATGCGGCCAAACTGCGCAGCTTTACCACCACGCAAATGACCGCCGAGGAGATTCACCAGCTCGGCCTTTCAGAGGTTGCCCGGATCCAGGGCGAGATGAAATCGATTTTGCAAGGCCAGGGCTACGACCCCAGCGACTTTGCGGCGACCATGCAGGCCCTCAACCGCGAACCGCGATTTTTGTACCCGGAAAACGACGAGGGCCGGGCGCAGATTCTCGCCGACTACCAAAAAATCCTCGACGAAATCGACGCTGGGATGGACCCGTTTTTCTCGCTGCGGCCGAAGGCTGGGGTCAAGGTCGAGCGGGTGCCAGAGTTCAAGCAGGAGACTGCTCCGGGGGCCTACTACAACCCCGCTCCGATGGACGGCTCCAAGCCCGGCATCTTCTACGCCAACCTGCGCAGCGTGGAGGAGATACCCAAGTTCGGCATGCGCACCTTGGCCTACCACGAGGGCATTCCGGGCCATCACTTTCAAATTGCGATCGCCCAGGAACTCGAGGGTGTGCCGTTTTTTCGCAAGGTTGTGCCGTTTACCGCCTATGTCGAAGGCTGGGCCCTGTACGCCGAGCAGGTCGCCGCCGAAAACGGGTTTCAAGACGACCCGTTTGACCGCCTAGGCTACCTCACCGCGGAGTTGTTCCGGGCCAATCGCCTGGTGGTCGACACCGGCATCCACCACAAACGCTGGACCCGGGAGCAGGCGATTGACTACATGCTCGCAAATACAGGTATGCCCAAGACCGACGTCGTCGCCGAGATCGAACGCTACATTGTGATGCCGGGGCAGGCCTGTGCCTATAAAATTGGCCAACTGAAGATTTTGGAGCTGCGCAAACGCGCCCAGGAGAAACTCGGCGACGCATTTGATATCAAGGAGTTCCACACCACGATCCTGCAAAATGGAGCTCTCCCGCTCACGCTGCTCGAGCGTGTTGTCGACGAGTGGATCGCCAGCCGGCAAAGCTCGTAAAACTTGCTCATACAACACTATGCTCACAACCACGCGTCCGCGCCGTCCGTTCCCTTCCCCGCAGTCAATGCATCAGCAACCACCAAACCTGCTTCAGACCTACGCCAGTGATGGCACGCCGCTGGCCTATGGTGTGGCTGGCGAGGGCGCGCCGCTGGTCCTGGCCAACGGGTATTCGACCTCGAACTTTTTTTGGAACTACCTGCACCCCCGCTGGGTTCGCAACCACCGGGTGGTGACCTTCGACTACAAGGGTCACGGCCGCTCGGGGCCTGCTCGCTCGCCCGAAGGTGCGACGATTCCGGCCGCCGCCGACGACCTGTTTCGGGTGATGGACGCCGCTGATATCGAATCTGCGACACTTGTCGGGTTTTCGATGGGTTGCCAGGTCATCTTAGAGGCCTACCGGCGCGAACCAACCCGTGTACGTGCATTGATTCCCCTGCTCGGCCCGGCCGGGCGGGTGTTTGACAGCGCCCTGCGGCCGTTTGGCGTGGGCCGGGCAATCCACCGGATCATGCGGGACATGCCGACCGACGTGCTGCGCCCGCTGATGCGCTTGAGTGCCCGAGCCGCCCGGCTCCCCGGCGCGCTGGTGCTGGCGCGGACCCTGCAGATCATCGGCCGCCAAACGCGTCCGCAGGATGTCGCCCACTACATCCGCCACTTTGCGACCATCGATCCGCCGACCGTCGCGGCCATGGCAGTCTCGGCCCAGGAGCACTCCACAGACGACTTGCGGGCAACGATCACCTGCCCGGTGCTGGTTGTGACCGGCGACAAGGACCTGTTTGCCCCGTTAGAGCTCACCGGCGAAGTCATGGCCAAAACCATTCCCACCAGTGAGTATGTGGTGATTCCCGGGGGAACCCACACGGCCTTGTTTGACTACCCGATCCGGATCGGCAACGAGGTCGAGCGGTTTTTGGCCCGCCACAACCTCGACTAAGTCAATGTACCTACACTAAAGTGCTGTCCGCCAACGCCTACGACGCAGACTTGGGTGGCGGCACCGGTGGACGAATAATCGCCCGCCCAGCGGCCTGCTCCTGCTCGGTTGGCGGGCGTACCTTGAGGACCTTGATATCCATCTTCAACCGCTTGCCAGCCAGCGGGTGCAGCATCTTGACGATAACCTCGGTGTCGGTCACTTCCTGGACGGCGAGGGTGATGCTCTGGCCGCCGGGTAGGTCGGCCTGAAAGCTCATCCCGGGCTTGATCTGCGCCTGGGCAGGAAATTCACCACGTCCGATTGTTTTGGTCGGGGCCGTGTCGACCGAGCCGAACGCCTCCTCGGGCGGAAACTCAAACTTCGCCTCGGTCCCGACAGTCAGGCCCAAGAGCTTGGCATCGAGCCCGGGAATCATCGCCTTGGTGCCCTGCATAAACGTGATCGGCCCAGATAGATCGGAGCTTTCGATAATTTCCCCCTCCTCGGTACACAGGTCGTACGAGAGGGTCACAATAGACTTGGCCTCGATCTCCATGTCCGCCATCGTACCGCCGTCTTTACGAGCTGACCACAGGCGTTCCCGCTCGTGATGAACATTAAAACCTGTTAGTTCAGACAGGAGTTCGAGGAGCGAGGTCGCACGTTTGGTGCGTGTACATTGATTGCTGGCCGAGCACAGGCCGGTTAGAGCGCGACATCGACATTGAACACGCCGTAGTCCGACGTCGCGGTACCAACCACGCGAATCGTCCCGGGCGCGCGCTCGATCGTGCCGTCTCCACGATCTTGTGTCATCCCGGTAATCGCAAGGTCGAGCGCGACGTTGCCAACGAGATCGCCGTCCATCGCAAACGTCCCGGTCAAACTGCCGGTGAGATTCGCATCGGGTAGCCCCTTGAGGCTCAAGTCCAAGATCGCGGGGCCACCGTTGTAGATGATCTCGTACTCGGTTTGGACCGGACCGTCGTTGTAGTTTACCAACGTCACCTCGAGGTCCATCTCTTTGTTGTTCGAGGCACCCTGGTCGACCTTGCCACCAACCGTCATCTCGCCACCGACATCACCAGCCTCGCGCTGCTCGGGGATGTTGGCATTGCTGGCCGCGTTGTAGCCGTCGAAGCCTAGCTTGATGGCACGATCGATCGCACGGTCGAGACCGAGGTAGGCGAGCTCGGCCCCGAGTTCGTCGTCGACGGTTGACGGGCCGCCGGCGCACGCGGAGATTCCGAGTGTGGCGGTCGCCACGGGTAGGGCTAGGCAAACACACAGGACTCGGGAGGAGATGGCGCGAATCATCACCCCATCTGACCATCCCGAGGCTGGAATCTCCAACTCGAACTCGCGTTACTCGACCACGAACACGCCGCGCAGGTTTTCGGTGCGTGAAATCGCGGTCACTCCCCCCCTGCTTGTCCCGCATCGAGCTCACACGAAACTGGTAGTACATCCCGCGGACTGTCTACCCCGGAATGATAAAGCAGCACCCGTTTGCACAGTATTGGCCGTCGGGACAGTTGTCCCCGCCCATGTTGTCGACCATGCAGGGCAGGTTTTCCTCGCCGCATTCGGGCTCATCGCACTCGGGCGGCAGGTCCTCGGGGTCCTGGCCAAAGCAAACCTCGCACAGCTCCGGCTCACAGTCGTCGTCGCAGTCAAAGTTCTTGGTGCACGGCTGGCACAGGTCGAGGTTGGCCAGCGAGCAATCCGGGTCGCCGATGTAGATATCGTAGTCCATCCCCTCAAATGTGACGGTACAACAACCGAAGCAATCACAGCCGTTTGGCACGGCGCATTCCTCCAAGCATGTTTGCATCTGCTCTTCGGGACAGTTGTTGAAATTCGGGTCGTAGGGGCAGTCATCGCCACCCGGGTTTTCCGGATCGCACTTGAGGTTCCACTGGCACTTGTCGTCGCCGCTGCCGCTGTTGCCATCGAAGAAGCAATCTTGATTGCACGGATCCATATTGTCGCCCGGGAGTCCTGTGGCGAAGTATGACTCGTCGTCGTCGCAGGGGCTCAGGCACTCGGGATCGGCGGCATCGACAAGGCCGTCATTATCGTTGTCGATACAATCACCACACTCGTAGAGCTTGCCGCCACACTCCTTCTCAATGCACTCGCCCCCGCCTGTGTCGGTATCGGTCGTGCTCGGGTCGGTCGTACTCGGGTCGGTCGTACTCGGGTCCGTCGGGTCGGTTGTCCCGTCGGTGGTGTCCTCGGTCGTCGCGTCGGTTGTATCGCTGGTGCTGTCGGTCTCAGACCCTGTTGGACCGGCGGTATCCGAATCCGTGGTGGTGGTGGCGGTCGTCGTCGTGGTTGTCGGGTCGGAGGTCGTCCCATCGGTGGTCGTCTCGGAGCCCGACTCCGAGCCTGTGGTTTCCGACTTACCCCCACATCCAGCGTGAGTGATTGTGAGCACAGTGATAACGGCAAGTCGAATCCAGGTCATGGTGTTTGGTAGACCATCTGTCCTAGGGAAATTCCAACTTGTGGTGGGCGTCAACAACCTGTCAGGCCTTTCGAAGACTAGCCGCAGAAACATGTCTAATAAAACATGTCTAATTGAACTTGAAGGAGGTTTCTATCTGCGCGACACTCAAACAATCACGCGCCAAAACGATACTCGTATGACCTTAAAACGCCTATCTCTCGTCGCCCTCTCCTCCACGTTGGTCGCCTGCGGAGGTGGAGCTGAGTCGACCTCTGAGAGCTCGGACAGCATCGCCCCAACCGAGACTCCGACGACGTCGGTCGCCAGCGAAACGGGGACGGACACCGACGGTTCGGCGTCCGACAGCGAGTCAAATACCGACGCCGGTAGTGACAGCGACAGCAGCTCATCGGACACAACCGAGGGCCCTTCGACCACGCTCGATACAACCACCGACGACGACCTTGCAACCGGCACAGGGCGAAGTTTGCGACGACGGCGACGACATCGATAACAATGCATGTTCAAATAGTTGCCAGCCCGTCCCCTGCGACCAACAGGGTGGTAACGGTGGCGAGGTCCTGAGCTACATCTGGATCGCCAACGATACCCAGGGGACCGTTTCTAAAATCAACACCATGACCGCGGTCGAGGAGGGTCGCTACGCGGTCGAGGGCGGACGTCCGTCGCGGACGTCGGTCAACCTCAACGGCGATGTTGCGGTCTCGAGCCGGCACCCGGGCGCGGTCACCAAGGTCGCCGCCCAGCTCGATGATTGTGTCGATACAAATAACAACGGCATGATCGAAACCTCGCAGGGCCCCGACGACATCCTTCCGCTCGGCGAAGACGAGTGCGTGTTGTGGCGTCGCGTCATCGATTCGCCAGACTATCAAAACGGGCCCAGGGCAACAGCTTGGGTCGCAGAGAAGCAAAATCCAATGACGTGCGAGTACCCCGAGGCACGCCTGTGGGTGGCCTGGCGCGATGCCCAGCAGGTCGCCCACTTCGAGCTGCTCGACGGGGTGAGCGGCGACACCATTGCCGAAGTCACCCACCCCTACCCAAACAGTGGTAATGCAACAAAAAATCCCTACGGTGGGGCCGTCGACAGCGATGGCAACTTCTATGTCACTGGCCTGCACGCCCAACCGGTGCTCAAGGTCGACATCGACACCCTCGAGGTCACCGACCTGGGCTTACCGCCAGGTTCAACCCGGCGCTACGGCATGACCCTCGATGCCGACGGCGATCTGTGGGCGGCGGGCTACGATGGCGATATCCACCGCTTCAACACCGCCGAGAACACATGGGATGTGTTTAGCAGTGGCATTGGCGGCAACTACCGCGGGATCGCGGTCGACAGCGAAGACCAGATCTGGGCCATCAAGTCGAATGTCTGCCACCTCACCCACTTTGACGGGGCGACCGACACATTTGTCAAAACCGATATCAACCTGCCCGACTGTACAACGCCATGGGGGGTTGCCGTCGACTTTGAGGGGCACATCTGGGTTGTCGACCGCGGGGGCAAGGCCTACAAGATCGACCGCAACACCTACGAAATTCTGGCGGTTGTCGGCGGTTTGGTCGACCCCTACAGCTACTCGGATATGACCGGGAGTGTGCTCAAGCTGCAGGGCATTGGCTAGCGGCACTCAGCCGCGAAGCTGGGCCATCAGCGATTCGAGGGCCGCCTGTACCGTTGCGTAGGTAGGCACATTCGCCAGCATGGAGGTCTCGGCCTCGACAAGGCCCTGGGCGAGCTCGGGCGAAATTCCGGTGAACATACAATGAGTGCCCAACAAACGTGAGGCCCCGACCAGCCGTAGCAGCCCGGTGCCGGTAATCACGGAAAACGTGTCGACTCCGGTGAGGTCGAGAATGAGGTGGGTTGCCCCGCGGTTGGTCACAGCGGCCAGGGTCCGTTCGATCAAATCGTGGATCCGAACCTCGTCGAGCTCGCCGATGAGGGGCAGTACCAGGATGCCGTCCCACACCTGAATCAGCGGCGCTGACAGTCGCAAAATCGTTTCGCGTTGGCGCTCCACAACTTCGAGCTGCTCACGCAAGGACGCCGTGGCCTCGTCGAGCCGTGCCCGAAACTGTTGCTCGCCGGCCCTGTGCCGAAGCTTGCGTACTCGCTCGATTTCGGTGGCGATGGTTTTGTCGGCCGGGTACACGCGAAACACCACCGAGAGCTCGTCTTCGCTAACCACGACCTCCTCGGCGTCGGCCCAACAATTGACGCCAAACGCATAGGAGAACACGCCGATGATCTTGCCCTGGATAAATGGGCACCCCCAGCGGTCTTCGGTCCCTTGCACGAGCTTGAGCTCCCACGGATTGACCACCTTGACCCGCGCGGTCTTGGTGGCGTGGTCGCACTCAGGCAGCTCAAAGTGACCCCAGCCGGCGGTTGAAACCGCGGCGCCCCAGGCCAAAAATCCCTCGGCAAAGGTGCTGCCGAGTTGGGTCACCATGGCGTGGTAATCCTCGTCGGTCCCACGGCTCGATTCATATGCAACTAAAAGTTGGTAGAGTTCGACCCCGCAAACATCGACCAGTGGCCGCAACATCCGGTACATCGACGGGTTGAGCCAAAACAGCACGGCCGGGATGCCAAAGAACGTGAAATTCCCGGCCGCGAGGTCCCACTCGATGGGTACTTGGTTGAGAACAATGCGCTCAGTCATACGCGGGGGCAGACACTAACATGACCAAAAAGACATCACAGTCTTCAGATGCGAACGCTAGTGCCAGCAAAACGCGCGGTATGGCCCGAACCGACTGCACCCTTCCACGCGTGTAAACACCGTGTACAAACAAGTTTAGTGGTGCGCACGCTGGCGCTAGTACCAGCTAAACCGAACTCCGATAAGTGGCGTGTGCCGCAACCCGTCCTGGGGCACAAACCGCAGGTCGTAGGTCAGGTCGACCCCCATTGCCGCGGTTTGGTTGAGCCAAAACTCATATCCGAGCCCGAGTTTGCCACCGACACCTGCTGACATCACACCGGCGCTATTGGGCATCCCGGCGGCACCGAGACCTCCGCGGATAAACAGGCCTTTGTAGACAAACCCGGTCGCTTCGACGTCGCCACCAAACAGAACCTTGCGACGCAACTGCGAGGTCAGGTAACCACCGACATACACGTTGATCCCAAGGGTAAAGTTTTTGGTGATCCCACCGCCGAAGCTGAGGTCAACTTTCATTGGCGCGTAAATCAGGCCGACATCGGAGAAGTAGCTCGCACCCGCCGAAATCCCCGGGCTGACAAAGAATCCACGGCGGTCGCGGGGGCCTTCGATCTCGATTCCCTGGCTGCCGGTGATGCTCGCCTGTGCTGCCGTTGGTGTTGTAAATGCAACGAGTCCGGCGAGACCGGCAGCTGTGGTAAGTCCTACGCGTGCGCTCATCATTTTGCTTATCATGACACTTCCCCCTATCGCAGTGTTGTGACATCCAGCACCGCATAGCCTCCCTGCTTTACATCTAGTTTGTACTGGCGTTTTTCCCTACCGCCCGCACCCCAAATTTTGACATCGACACGGTGCTGCCCAGCGGCAACCGGAACCCGTGCGACATAGACAAAAGCTGGCATCATGGTCCAACTTCGGGTGTCTGGCTTATCCGCGGCTGCGAGCGCCCCTTCGGTTGCTGCGGCCGCTAAAAATCCAATGATGCCACCGGCGTTTTGCGATTGCTTGCCAGCGGCCCGTGCCCCCTCGGCCGCAAGTGCCCGCGTGATCATGCGGGTAATTGCCGAGCCAATGATTTTGGGCAACAGGTCCTGGTACTCCGCCTCGACTTCAGTGGCGAGGTTGGAGACGAGTTCGACCGGGGCATCGACCCCGTCGACCTGGATACTCGCTTGCTCATACAACGAACCCGAGGGGACAAGCCGCGGGTAGTTGACAAACTTAAACGCCGCCCGCTCGAGGATGCGCGTATCGCCGGTGATGTAGGTGCCCGCCAAGCCAACCGCCAGGCCAATCGGCATGCGCTCGGGAACTTTGTAGGGCACGCGCCCGACATTGATGACAACGAGGATCTCGGAGGGCGGACCACCGGCCCCCTGAAACACCGGGGCCACGGGCGCTTGCAGGTGCCCACTGGCGAGCAGATTGGCCGGGACCGGCTTGGATGTACTTGCAACTTGTGGCCCGGTTTCAGTTGGGGTCGCTGTTGGGCGCTGCACCGGCACGTCGCCGCCGGGCTGCGCCTCGGAACTCGGTGGTTGTGCCGGGGCGGCACTCGGCGGCGGTTGTGGGGCAGGTTGCGTCGCGGGTGGTGCAGCCGTGCCACTTGGCGGCATCGGAACCGGAGAGACCTCGCCTAGAACCTCGCGAATGGTCGGACTGCGGTACCCAACTTGACCGGCCAACCGCCGGATCGCCGGCGTCAGCGACTGGACAGGACGCTGCTGCAATACTTCGTCGTAGTAGCGCATGGCGGCCTCGGGCTCGCCCAGCTTTTCGTAGACAAACCCAGCGAGGTACGAACCAAATGCCCCGTGAACGGCATTGGGTTTGTAGTCCTCGAGGTAGGTGCGCATCACCGTAAAGCGCTTGGCCTCCACCCGCGCCCCCGAGAGGTCGCCCATGGCGAGGTAGTTGATCATGTTAAAGGCATTGAGTGACAGTTTTTCCGAGGGCGGTGCTTTGTATTTCGTTGCACTGTCACTAAACATGTACTTGCCGATTTGGCCCACACCGTCGCGGGCAATATCGAGGAGTTCGAGCTCCTTGTCGGCGGCCTGAAAATCGCGGGCACTGAGCTTGTACATGCCCAGTGCCTGCAAGATCATCGCGCGCTCGAGCACGGCCAGGGCGGTCTCTTTTTTCCACTCGTTTGGCAACTTCTCGCTTTTGCCAACCCGCAAGAACTTGTTGATCTGTTTTTCGCCGCCAGCCAAATCGCCGCGCTGGACCGCATCGCGGGCGAGTTGGGTTTTGTCAGAATAGGTCGCGCAGGAACCCATGAGGGTTAGCCCCACGAGTACTCCACAGACCATTTGACCCCGTTTGAACCGGGACCTATCGGACAGACGGCGCATCAACGGCCTATCAGCGGACGATCGCCTTGGAACGTTCGGACTTGAACTGGAATTTGACGAGGCTGGTTTCGACCTCAATTACTTGCATAAACAAGGTGTATTGAACCCGACGCTCGCCGTTGATCCGCTCGTCGATGCTGCCGACCTTGCCGGTGATGTAATATTTGGCACCGATTTGCCGGCTGATGTCGGCGGCGTAGCGCCCGTCGTAGATCTTTTGGTTTTGCTGGACCTCGACTTCGCGGGCCATCTCGGCCTGGCGTTCGCGGCTGACAACACTGACGATGCCACTGTTGACCAACTCGGTTTCGATGTCGCTAAGCAGGGTGTTGAGCTGGTCGTCGATGTGCTCGCTGGTGTCGTTTTTGACCGGCCAAATGGCGACGACAACCGGCTCGGGTGCGCTGCGCAACGAGGCCCACCAGGGCGAGGAGAACATGCGGTCGAGGTTGGTCCGCATGAGGTAGTTGAGGTCTTCGCGGTCGAGGGTGGTGCTCATCGCGGCCCGGTCGAGGTTGGGATTTTCGGTCCCGGCCCCGCCGCGGACGGCTTTGGGTTTGCAACCGCTGGCGAAAACGACGGGTGCGGCCAGCAGCAGGGCAAGCGGCACAAGGGCAAAGCGGCGAAGCGTATGGAGTGGTCTATGCATGTTGGGTCCTGCGTGTTGTTTTTGGAGTGTGCCGGGTTGTGGGCATCATTCTGGTGACACCGCTCACAAAATCAGCAAAAGGTCGTTGAGCCGATGGAGGCGCTCGTAGATTTCTTCGACGTGCTCAACGACAGAAATCTGCATTGTCAGTGTGACGCAGATCTTACGCCCGCTTCGGGTGGCACGCTCACTGGTGACAACATTGCTTGCACCAATGACCGTGGTCGCGCAGGCCGTCGCGCGCTTGCTGAAGTCACCGCTACCCGGTCCAAAAGCTTTGATTACGAATTCGCCGGGAAATGTGTGGACAGCGAGTAACGCCTCGCGCGAGGGGGCACGCCGCGGGGAGGGATCGACCGACATAGCGCCCTTCCTAGCAGTAGGAGCAACTTCCCGCTAGCCCGACCTGGTCGCTAGGCCGCGTGCACACCAACTCGCCGCAGTCCTATTCTCAGCCGACATCCCGGCGCATCCTCACAGCCGCCCCCGCTGGCGTGGGTGCGCTCTCGACGATGGCTGTCAGCCGAAGACGCCGTTGCCGTCCCAGCGATGGGTCGGGTCGGGATAGAAAAACGACCCACCGAAGTCGCGGTGCCCCTGGTGCACGACGACAAACCAGCCACCGGGCACGCGCGTGCGGTAGGCCTCGAGGTTGTTGCTCGACGTCAACTGCTGCCACACGAGGTTGGGACGGGTCGTCCCGCGCTCACGCCAATAAGCTTCGCTGTTGGGATCTTGTTTTTTAGGGTTTGATTGACCGCGCATAATTCCGCCCGCGTGTGCAAGTTCGCGTGTGATCATGGCATAACTTGGAGCCAACCGGCAAACAGCTCAGGATGCCTGAAACTGGGCATTCTGAGCTGTTCGACTGAAATCAAGGTATCGCCGAAGACCGGGTTTTCAGTTGTGCGAACAACGCACAACGATGGCCTATCGCAGGCGTTCGCGGGCAGCCTGTTTTGCCTCTTCGATGATGCTGTCGTGCTCGGCGGGGTCGGCCCAACGGGCCTTGCCGGCGTCGCTCAGACGATCGATCGGGTCGAAGTAGAGGTAGAGCGCGTCGGGGCAGACATTGGGGCTGCGAAACACACTGACGCCGGTTTCACGGTTGTAGTGCTCGAACGAGTGGGCATCGCGTTTGCCCCCGCCCCCGGGCGCATCGACGACAAACGTCGGGGTGTTAAAACCGGCCGTCAACCCGCGAACCTGCTTTTCGATTTCGAGGGCGTCGTCGAGGGTTGTGCGCAGCTCCTCCACACCTTTGACGAGGTCATGCATGTACACATAGTAAGCCTGAACATTGACGTAGCTCAGGCGCTTGATCAGCAGCTGCATCACGTCGGGGCAATCGTTGACGCCACGCTGCAGGACCGACTGGTTGCGCACCGTGATCCCGGCCGAGAAGCAGCGGTCCATCGCCCGCTTCGAGATCGCGGTGAGCTCGTTGGGGTGGTTGAAGTGTGTATGTAAAACAACTTCCTTGTGGAGCTTGCGCCCGCGCTCGACCACCCCGGCTAGCGCGGAAAACCACGCGTCGTCGGTCAGGAGCTTTTGCGGCATCACAGCCGGCCCCTTCGAGGCAAACCGCATCCGCTGAATGTTGGGCATCTCGAGCAGGCGATTGCCGATGTGGGCGATGTGCTCGGCCCGCAAGTTGTAGGCATCACCACCGCTGATCACGATATCTTCGAGTTCGGGGCGCGAGGCGATATAGGCAAACGCCCGTTCCCAACGCTGGGAATTGGCCTTGAGGCTGACCTTTTCGACTTCTTCGGTATCGATCCCAACGGCGTAGCTGCGGGTGCAAAACCGGCAGTACACGGGACAGGTGTCGAGGGCCAAAAACAGGGCCTTGTCGGGGTAACGGTGGGTCAACCCGGGGGTCGGTGCATCTGCTTGCTCATGCAACGAATCGAGGTCGAGCTTGGGGTGGTCGGGCAGCAGTGAACTGCCGACCGGGATAAACTGGCGCCGGATCGGATCGTTGTAGGGATCTTTCCAATCGATCAGGCTGAGCATGTACGGCGAGACCCGCACGCTCATCGGTGCATGCGCAAACCCCTCCTTGACGTCCTCGATAAATGCGTCGCTGACCAAATCCTGGACGGCGTCGAGTAACTTGGCCGGCTTGGTGATCGACTTTTTGGCCTGCCACCGATGGTCCAAAAATGTGGCTTCATCGATCTCGCGGTAGGCCGGTATCTGTTTCCAAAACTCATCATCGCGGAAGTTGCGGTGCCTGAGAGCTTCGGGCTTGACCGGGGGTTTGAGAGCACGGGGCACCTCGACACCGCCCTGCACAACGGGAAGAGATCGCTCTGGGGTTTGCGCCTTGTCCGTCATGTGTCTTGTTTAATCCAAAATTCATTGTCTTGGGGCTCGATCGCGGCCAATCACGAGATTTCGCAGCAATCTCTGCCAACCCGACGGCTCGCTTGTGTGGGCACGCAAACACCCGCGCCCGCTCCCCAACCCGTGCTTCGAACGGTTTTTTCGCCCGGTGGGTACAATCGCGTCCGTGGCAACGTCGCCCACCCCTGAGCCCGAGGTTCCCGCGTTTGAGCTGACGCAGGCGCCGCGGACGATCGATACACAGGAGGCACTGGCTTCGGCGGTGTCGACCTGTGACAAGCCCAGGAGTATCGGCGTGGCCTATGTGTTCGCAGCATCGCGGCGGGGCCATCCGCCCGAACCGCGCACGACCCCATTGCAATCGCTCGCGCTCGCGCTCCACCGCGATGACAACCCGACCGAAGTCTGGGTCCTGAACTGTGCGGCCCTCGACCTCGGAGCTCTCGATGTCCTGTGGCGTGGTCACGATGCCCCCTACGTGGTGTTTTTTGATGCCCACGAAGCCGGAGCGGCCCTCGTAAAAGCTCGCGACGCGTTGTCGGACCGTCCGGAGTTGGCCATGCCCCAGCGGTTTGGTTGCCTGCGAACCACGACCGCGCTGATCGCCGCGGGAACCGAGCGCACGCGTGCGTCCAAAACCCTCCACGGGCTCGCCAAGCGATTGCTCGAGCGGGAGCTGCCCGGTCAAACCGATCACCACGGGCAACTCGCCGGCGAACTCGGGAGCTCGCTGGCCCACACGCTGGCCTGCGCCGCGGCTTCGCTCGTGCCGATGATGCGTAAACTGACCCCGCTGCTGCGTAAACGCGGGCTCGCCAAGGTCTACGAGCTCGAGTGCAACCTCGTCCCCGTGGTCCTCGACATGGAGCTCGCAGGGATCACGGTCGACGGTACCCTGTTTCAGCAGTTTGTGGCCGACTGGGTACGCGAGCGCGAGCGTCTGCGCCACGATCCGGAGGCTGTCGGCCAACCGCCCAAGGCCCTGCGCTCACGCATGGCTCGGCTCGACAAGCTGATCTCCAACTTCGGCCATTTTTCGCGGGATTTTATTGGCCTCGACGGGCGTGTGCGCTGCCATCTCGACCCGCTAGCCACCGATTCGGGGCGATTTGCCTGTTACCGGCCCAATCTGCAGCAGATCCCCGGCGAGCATACGGTGCCCGGCCTGCGCAAGTGCTTTGCGGCGGCGCCAGACCACGCGCTGATCATCGCCGACTATGCCCAGATCGAGCTGCGGGTGGCGGCACACCTCGCCGGGTGTCCGGTGCTTCGCCAGGTGTTCGTCGATGGACGCGACCCACACCGGGCGACGGCCTCCCAACTCGCGCGAAAACCGGAGGCCGAGATCAGTGACTACGAACGCAAACTCGCCAAGGCGGTCAACTTTGGATTTTTGTTTGGCATGGGCGCCAAGCGTTTTCGCAGCTACGCCCGCAGCAGCTACGGCCTCGACCTCGACATCGTCCAGGCTCAACAGGCCCGCGACCGGTTTTTTGCCACCTACCCGGGGCTGTCGACCTGGCACCGGCGTGTCGGCCGACTCGGGGGTCCGCGCAACCTACGACCGGTCACCGTGCGGACCGCGCTCGGCCGCCGCAAACACTTTGTCGCCGGTGCGTTTAGCTTTACCGCCGCGCTCAACATCCCCGTTCAGGGCACGGCCGCCGACGGGTTCAAACTGGCGATGATCCAACTCGTGCCGGTGTTGCGCGAACTCGGAGGCCGCGGGGTGTTGTGCGTCCACGACGAGTACATCGCCGAGGTCCCCTGCGAAGTCGCTACGCTCGCCTGTCAACAGGTGCGCGAGACCATGGAGGCGGCGATGGCCGAGGTCGTCACGTCGGTGCCGATCGTGGTCGAGGCCCATGTCGCCGATACCTGGGGGTAACCGAGGCCACCTTGGCCTCGCCAGTTCGCCGCGCCGTGTGTGACCTCGCCCGCGGCCGCAGTCGTACCTGCGCCGCAGTGTCGTAAAGTGCCCGGGCCGGTGACCGGCAGCGTTTCGCCCTATGCAATCCACTACCCCACACCCTACTTCGGGCCTGTCGATCGACGACGCCCTGTCTTGGTTTGAAGTCGAGCGCCAGCAACTCGCCCGGGTTCTCAGTGAGCTGTCGGCCCGCGGCGCCGATGCGGCCGATGTTTACTTTCAACACTCGCGCGACAACTCGATCACGCTCGAAGACGGCATCATCAGCCGGGCGACAACCTCGGTCGACATGGGCGCGGGTTTGCGATGTGTCGTGGGCGACCAAACGGGCTATGCATTCACCGAAGATCTGTCGACGCCGGCCATGCTCGCCGCGGCCTCGACGGCGGCCACCATCGCCCAGGGTTCGGCCGCCACCGCACCGGTCGGGTTTCACCGCGGGCCCAACCTGCCCGATCGCTACCCCCTCGCCCGCCGCTGGTCTGAAGTCTCGGTCACCGAAAAAATCCCGCTGCTCAACCGCACCGCCGAACTCACCCGGGCCCTCGACCCGGCAATTATCAAGGTCACGGTGAGCTGGGCCGACAGCGACGAGCTTGTCGCGATCGCCGACCTGTCCGGCAGGATCCACATCGACCGCCGTCCGATGAGCCGACTTTGGGTGATGGTCACAGCTCGCAAGGGTGAGCAGATCCAAAGCAACTCGGCCAACATCGCGGCCCGTCGCGGGATCGACTGGTTTAGCGAGGAACGGCTCCAGCAACTGGCCAAGGACGCGGTCGCCAAAACCATGATTTTGTTTGAGGCCGCCCGGCCCCCCGCGGGAGAAATGCCGGTGGTGTTGGCCGCCGGTGCCAGCGGCATCTTGTTGCACGAAGCCATCGGCCACGGCATGGAGGCCGACTTCAACCGCAAGGGCACCAGCATCTACGCCGACATGATCGGCAAGCAGGTCGCCCCCGAGTTTGTGACGATCGTCGACAACGGCACCCAGGACCACGAACGTGGCGCGCTCAACCTCGACGACGAGGGCACCCCGTGCGAGCGCACGGTACTGGTCGACCGCGGGATCATGGCCTCATACCTCCACGACAACATCAGCGCCAAACACTACGGGGTCCAGAGCACGGGCTCGGGTCGCCGCGAATCGTTTCGCCACACCCCGATGCCGCGGATGCGCTCGACGTACATGGAAAATGGGCCGCACACGCGCGAGGAAATCATCGCCTCGGTCGATCGCGGGATTGTGGCCGAGAGCTTTACCAACGGCGTCGTCCAAATCGGTGCTGGCGACTTCACGTTTTACATCAAGAACGGATGGCTGATCGAAGGCGGCAAAATCACGGCCCCGATCAAAGACATCAACATCATCGGCAACGGCCCCGAAACCCTGCGCAACGTCACCATGGTCGCCGACGATTGCAAACTCGATAGCGGTGGTTGGACCTGCGGGAAAGACGGGCAAAGCGTTCCGGTTTCGCAGGGGATGCCGACAACCCTGGTCTCGCGCCTGACCGTGGGAGGCGAAAATGTCTAAGTTACTTGCATCTGCACAAAATGCCGTCGACCTCGCCCTCAAAGCCGGCGCCGACGATGCCTGGGTCAATGTCTCGCGCGAGCGTTCGGTGTCGTTTAGCTACCGCGACGGCAACATGGAAAAGGTCGAGGAGTCGACCTCGCGCGGGCTGTCGCTTCGCGTCTATGTCGACGGTCGCTATTCGGCCCACGGGACCACGGATCTGCGCCCCGATCACCTCGGCGCATTCATCCGCGAAGCAGTCTCACTGACCCGCGCCCTGCAACCCGATCCCCATCGCCTGATCACCGACCCGGCCCTGTTTGCCGATCGCGCGAGCATCGACCTGCAACTGCTCGACCCGACGGTGGCCGAGCTCAGCCGCGATCGTCGTGAGGTTTGGTGCGCCGAAATGGACGCACAAGCCCACCGCGATGAGCGGGTCATCTCGGCCGAAAGCTCGGTCTTTAGCGGACACAGCGAGGGCGTGTCGGCGAGTTCAAATGGCTTTTTGGGCAGCTCGGCCGGTGGCTACATCGGGTACAGCACCCAGGTGACGGTGCGCGAAGATGGCGACAAACGACCCGAGGGCATGGACTACGCCGTCGGCCGATTTTTAGATGTGTTGCCGGCACCAACCGAGATCGCCACAGGTGCCCTGAGCAAAGCACTCTCGCGGATAGGGTCGGTCAAAGCCCCCACCCAGCGCACGACCATGGTCGTCGACCCCCAGGCCGCGGTTTCGCTGTTGGCACGCACCATGGGACCTGCTTCGGCGGCGGCAATCCAACAAAAGCGTTCGTTTTGGGCCGGGCAAAAGGGCCAACAATTGTTGGGCACGCGACTGACTGTGGTCGACAACCCACTGATCCCCCGTGGCCTCGCTTCGCGGCTTTACGACGGCGAGGGGATTTCGGCAAAACCCCGCCCGATCATTGAGAACGGGGTGGTGCGCAACTTCTATGTCGACACCTACTACGGTCGCAAAGCCGGACTTTCGCCGACCACCGGCAGCCCGTCCAACCGGATTGTTCGATGCGGCGACAAGTCGCGTGAGCAACTGATCAGTGATGTCGGCGCGGGCATCTATGTCACCTCGTGGCTCGGGGGAAATAGCGACCCCACGACTGGGGATTTTTCCCTGGGCCTGCGTGGTCACCTCATCGAGAATGGGGCCATCGCGGCCCCTGTGGGCGAAATGAACGTCACTGGCAACCTCCGGCAGTTGTGGGAACGCCTCGAGGTGTTGGGCAACGATCCATACCCCTACTCCTCGTTGCGGGTACCGACACTCGTGTTTGGCGACATGCAATTCAGCGGATGCTGATACAAGCGTCTTGAGCAGCATCGCGCTACCGGCCAGCCTGCTCACCAAAACAGTACGCTCGATTGGTTGACGCATCTTCGCCGCCGGGTTTTGGGTCGATATGGCGCCCAACGCTTGTGCGTGCACCAATCGGGCATTGCGGCGAAATGCATCAACGATGTCACAAATGTCTTAACTCTGTGACCGCACGGTGACGCGCGAATGCCCGGGAGCCGGTCCTATGAGGCATGTGGCGAACGCAATGTTTGATTGTATATCCGACGACTCAAAAACAGCTGAACGATCGAGCAAACGCGCAACTGCTCCGAAGGTTTGTTATTGCACCTATTGACTTACTTGTACGCAACGGCTGACAACTAGTATAAAACCCCCGCCCGACGCCACCGTCCACAAGCATCATGAAACATACTTTCAAGTTCCCATCGCATTATTTTCTTACCAGCTACCGGGCCCAAGCCGCAGGTACCTTCCTGGCCCTGTCCCTCGCGTTGACGCAGGGCTCCGGTTGTTCGTCCACCTGCGACGACGACGGGTTTGCATGGCAGCAGGACGAGCTGTGCGCCAACGAAAATGCCTCGGCATCGGAAACCGAGACTGATACCGACAGCAACACCAACACCGAAACCGATAGCGTTACCGAGGGCCCGACCACCGACACGCTCACCGCCGGCAGCATGACGATGAGTGAGACCATGGACACCACCGCCACCACCAGCGGCAGTGGCACGAGTTACTGCGTCGACGCCGATATGGATGGCTTTGGCGACCCGACCATGTGTACCGATGTCCCCGACGGCGACACGCCTCCGCCCGGCACCGTGCCCAACGACCCCAACGATCCGTCCGACGACGACTGCGACGACGCCAACGAAAACACCCACCCCGGCGCCGGTGAAAACGAAGAAAATAGCGAGACGCTGTGCCAACAAGACAACGACAACGACGGCTACGGCGACAGTGACCCGCCGCCCGGAGTCGACCCGGGGACCGATTGCGACGACGACAATGTCAACACCCACCCGGGCATCGACCCCGACATGCCGGACTCGTGTCAGCAGGACAACGACATGGATGGCCAGGGCGACTCAGACCCACCCGACGGTGTCGACCCGGGCCTCGACTGCGACGATGACGACCCCAACACGTTTACCGGTTCATCGCCCAACGACGACCCCAACGCGTGCATGACCGACGCCGACGACGACGACTGGGGCGACGACACGCCGAGCAACCCCAACGCTGACCCTGGGTCCGACTGCGACGACTCCGATCCAAATACGTTTGTCGGCGCGGCTGAAATCGAAGACCCCGCCGCCTGTATGAAAGACGAAGACGGCGACGGCTGGGGTGACACCAGCGTGCCCGACGGCGTGGTTGTCGGTTCCGACTGCTACGACGCAAGCCCCAACCTCAACCCCGACACCACCACGTTGATGTCGATGTTCGACGGAATCTCCGGCGATGTCCAACAGGTCAACCTCGAAACCGGTGAGCTGACAACTTTCGCCAACATCAACACCGACGGCCTGCCCAACTGGAGTGTCCCAAGCTCCGCCCTCGACCCCGTCAGCGAGATGTTCTTTGTCACCAACGCCAGCGACTTCCGTCTGTACACGGTCGACTACTGCAGCGACGATCCGCCGACAGCCCTCAACCCCCATGGCTACGACCTCTGCGGCATCTCGTTTACGTCCGATGGCCGCCTCCTCGGTGTCGACAGCGACATCGACCAGGTTGTCGAGCTCGACCCCGACACCGGCGACGTCGTCAACACAGTTCCACTTGTAAGTGGAGGGGAAACCCTCAACGTCGGAGCTTGCGGGCTCACCTACGACTGCGTGCTCGGCACGGTCCTGATGGCCGACTTCTTCACCAAGAAGGTCTACCGCATTGACGTCGAAACCGGCGAGGCCACAATCGTTGCAGATGTACCCGACACCCAGTTCGGGCGTAGCCTGGCCTTCGACCCCGTCACCAAAAATGTCCACTCGAGCAACGGAATTTCGAGTGTCACCATCGAAATCGATGGCAGCAACGCCTACGTACAAAACGCCGACCTGATGTCGTCGCTCGACGACCTCGAGTTCGGGCCCACGTGCAACTGATGGGAGCTGTCGCTCCATGTTCAAGGGATGAATCATGATGAACACACACAAGACGCTCCTCGCAGCCTCGACCCTCGCCTGCATCGCGCTGGCGGGGGGTGAGGCCCATGCACAAGAAGCCGCCGGTCAGGCCGGCGGTGCGGTCGGTGTATCGGCAACAGCCCAGCCCGCTGCTCAACCTGCCGCACAACCTGCCGCACAACCTGTTGCTCAACCGGCACAGCCTGCCCCGGCTGCGGCGACTCCTGCTCCGGCTCCTGAACAGGAGCCCTGGATTCGTCAGTATCGCCCGCAGCGCAACCAGATCGAACTCGGGATCTACGGCGGTATCTTTATCCCCAGCAAAGAGCACGAGCTCTACGACCCGAGCACGGTCCATCAGCCCTACGGCACTGTGACCCCGGACTTGGGTCTGCGCGTGGGTTGGTACCCGATGCGGTTTTTGGGCTTGGAGCTCGAAGGTGGCGTGATGCCGACCCGCACCGAGGACGGCAACAGTGCTTTCCTATACACCTTTCGCCCGGTCGCCCTCGCCCAGTTGCCGCTGCGTCTCGCCCCGTTTGCCCGCGTAGGTTTTGGTCTGCTCGGAACCTCGGGTGCCTCGCTCGGCAGTGACATCGACCCCTCGCTCAACATCGGCGGCGGTCTGAAGTTCTACGTCAACCACTGGCTGGCGCTGCGGCTCGACATCGTCGACAACATCGCCACCCGGCGAGGCGTTGGCAACGATCGTTCCAACAACGTCGAAGTTTTGCTCGGGCTCTCGTTTGTCCTCAACCGCAAAAAGGATCCCAAGCCCCAGCTGATCGACTCCGACAGTGACGGCCTCTACGATCCTGGCCAGCCAGGCGTGCTCGACCAAGACGCCGACCAGTGCCCATACGAGCCCGGCCCCCGCGAGAACCGCGGCTGTCCGTGGATCGATTCCGACGGCGACACCCTATTTGACCCCGGTCAAAACGGACTCCCCGAAAACGTCATCGACCGCTGCCCGAACGAGCCTGGCCCGGTCGAAAACATCGGCTGTCCGCTACGCGACACCGACGGAGACACCCTCTACGACCCCGGCCAACCGGCAGTCCGCGGCGAGGACACAGACATGTGTCCCGACCAACCCGGCCCCCGCGAAAACCGAGGCTGCCCATGGAAGGACTCCGACGGCGACGGCATCATCGACATCAAGGACAAGTGTCCCAACGAGGCCGAGAACAAAAACGGCTACCAGGACGAAGACGGTTGCCCAGAGGAGATTCCCAAGCCGCTCAAGAAGTTCTCGGGCGTCATCAAGGGCATCTACTTCGACGTCGACAAGGACACCATCAAAAACCGCTCGATTCCGGTGCTGCAGCGTGCAGTCAAGGTCCTCAAGGACTTCCCCGAAATCAAGGTCGAGATCAGCGGGCACACCGACTCCGACGGGTCCCGCGAGCACAACCTCGACCTCTCCAAGCGCCGCGCCGAGTCGGTCAAAAGCTACCTCGTCGGCAAGGGAATCGACGAAAATCGGCTCGTCACCAAGGGCTACGGCCCCGACCAGCCGATCGACACCAACAAGACCCGCAAGGGCAAGGCCAAAAACCGCCGCATCGAGTTCCGCCTGGTGCAGTAGCGATTTCGGTGTACACACAAAAACCCGACCTCCACGGTCGGGTTTTTTCGTTGGTTTCAAGGCCCAAACAGTCCGCGCCTAGATCCGCAAGCCCCGTCAACACGAGGTCGAGTAGCTTGAGCAAGAGGTTTCGGCGCCGGCAAGTCGAAGGTTCTTGGGTGAGCGGGCTGTCGTGGTCGACATGCCGAAAGTTGCCCCCAACTCCACGCCAGCTCCCTGCCATACGCTGCCAACCGCAACACCTACCCCGCCAACACCACCTACCCCGCCACCCCAGCTGCCCCCCATCTCACTGCTTACCCCGCCAACTCCCTCTCAACCGCAACACCCCGCCAACACCTACCCCGCCCAAGCTTCCCGCCCCATCTCCCTGCCAACCGCACCACCTACCCCACCACCACGGCCCCAACCCACTGCTTACCCCGCCAACTCCCTGCCAACCGCAACCCTGCCCGCCTAAGATTCCCGCCCCAACTCACTCCCTACCAACCGCAACACCTACCCCGCCAACCGCAACAACCCTGCCACCCGCCTAAGCTTCCCGCCCCCAACTCACTCCCAACAACCCTGCCACCCGCCTAAGCTTCCCGCCCCAACTCACTCCCTACCCCGCCAACACCTACCCCGCCAACACCTACC
>JAUIFF010000022.1 GCA_030429545.1 Polyangia bacterium | reverse complement strand
ATGCAGATGCGCCGGGCGAGCCGACGCACGCTGCAGTTTTCTCGGCCACGTCTAACGACGGCGCCGAACCAGACCAACCAGGGCCAGGCCCATCAGCGCAGCCCAGCCACCACGGCCTTGGTCTGTAGCGGTACACGCACAGCCCTCGCCGTCTTCTTCGCCGGTGGTGCTATCGGTATCCCCGTCGGTTCCTACACCGCCAGTGCCGGCTCCGGTCGTACCGCCTGTGGTCGGCCCCTCGGTGCCACCTTCGGTCTCGCCACCAGTCTCGCCACCGCTGGTTCCCGTGTCAGACCCCGAGTCGGAGTCGGTGGTCTCGGGCTCAGGCTCGGGCTCGGGCTCGGGCTCCGGTGCGGGCATGTCCACCCCGATGGCAACCGCGGCCGACACCCCGACGTTGCCGGCATGGTCCTCTGCTTCGGCGGTCAACACAAACTGTCCCGAAGGGAAGGTCGCCGGGTATTCGTAGGGCATCACCGGGTCGGAGCCAACAACTTGCCCGTCGATCAACAGCCGAACTTCCTTAACCCCCCAGCCCTCGTCGCTGGCATCGACAGTGATGTTGAGCGGCATGTCTGCCTGGGTAAACATCGAGCCGTCGGCCGGATAGGTGATCGTCACCACCGGGGGCACCTCGTCGGGCTCGTCGTTGAACGGGGCACCACACGAGGAGTTCCAGCCCGAAACCGGACCGCCTGCGCAACCTTCGGCCCAGGTGCTGTGTCCGGTTTGCGGCTCCGCCGGGAACATCCCGCAGTCGGGCCCCGGCACCCAGTTGCCCTGGGCGTCGTGACACGGGGTGATGTCGATGCCTGAATCCTGTTCGATCCACTCCACACCCGTGTGAATCATCGAGTAGTAGCCGCCACCACCACAGGCGCCGCCGTAGGAGGTAATGCCAAACACGCGCCACTGGCCGTCGTCTAGCTGTATATACACCGGGCCCCCGGAGTCGCCCTGACAGCTATCCTTACCCCCGCCGCCGATGAATGCCTCGTTGTTGGCTACCGAGTTGATCGTGGTTGTGACCTTGCGCTTGGTACCCCACGGCAGGTTGTCGTCGGCACTGCCAAACCCCACGATCGTAACCTCGCGACCCGGGACCAAAACCTCCGTCTCACAACCCATCAAAATCGGGACAATTGGCACGTCATTGACCGGTTGCGCGAGCCGACAATAGGCGTGGTCGGTACCATTTCCCGGCTGGCCCCCCGGACGGGTGCGACAGTACTGGGTCTGCACGTAGTAGTTGTCGTTGGGCTTGTCGCCAAACCGGATCTGCCCATAGCCGGAGCCACAGTGGGCGGCATAGACCGCAATCTCCGGGTGCACGAGCGTTCCGGTACAGCCGTTGAGGTCGAGGGTGGTCGGCCACTCACAGGTGTTCGTCGGCTCACCACCAAAGATCCCCTCTCCCTCAGGTTCGTCGAGCGAAAAGGCGATCGGCCCAGCTTGTGCGTCCATGCTGGGGGTCAAAACCAATCCAAAGGCAGCGAAGCTAAGAACTGCAACAAGCGCGGGCGTTTTCATGGATGAACCTTCGCATGTCACAAAAAACCCCGGCAATCCCCCGAAAACTCTTATTTCGAATTGCCCAGAACTAACGTGAGATTTTCCACGAGATCCGAATCACATTGTCTGGGCTGATTACGACAAAAAGATGCATAGACGCCCAATCCTTCACGATTTTCTGACAATAAAACGTGTGCATTGTCACCGCTCTCGCCGTGATCCAATTCCTGAGTGATCGCCCACCCCAAGCTGTCGCTAGATAACCCCAGCAGCCCGGTTTCTGGGTTTTGCTCGTGGCCCGCAAGCCCCCTGCTTCTGCTACGGTCCGTCCCGGACATGTACGGAACTTCAGGTTTGAATTGGATGGTTGGCTCGCTCGCGTTGCCACTTGTTTTGCTGACCGGGTGTGGGGACACATCGGACACAACCGTTGCCGGGACCGAGTCGGAGACGGCCGGACCGACAAGTGAGACGTCGGGCGACCCGACCGGCGAGACCGGAACCGAGACCGGAACCGAGACCGAGGGCGATACCGACACCGACACCGACTCCGACACCGATGGGTTTGATACCCCCGATCCGATTGTGCCCCCGAGCTACGGCGATTGGCACCGCGTCGACATCCCAGGTGCCGTATGCAGCAACGGCACCCAATATCCGATTTTCATCAACTTCAGCGAGACCTCGCAAAATGTGGTGGTGATGTTTGAGCCAGGTGGCGCCTGCTGGGACTACGACGGGTGTGCCGGCAAAACCGCCCTCGGAGCGGCCAACCCCAACGGCATCGCGGACAACCACATGGTCCAAAACTCGTTTTTGTCGCCGCTTATCCGCCGCGATGTACCGGTCGAAGACAACCCGATGATCGACTGGAACTTTGTCTTCATCCCCTACTGCACGGGCGATGTCCACACCGGCAACAACGTGGTCACATACATCGACCCCAACGGGGCCGAGCCCGACATCGAGTTCCACCACAACGGCCACGACAATGTCCAACGGGCCGCAGCATTCTTGAATGTACAATTTCCTGACATCCCGCGGATGATGGTCACCGGGTGCTCTGCCGGTGGCGCCGGGGCGATCATCAACTACCACTTCCTGCGCGAGCGTCTCAACGCCGACAAGAGTTACCTGCTCAACGACTCGGGCCCCATCTTTCCAAGTGACGGCTGGTCGGCCCCACTGCACTCGATGATCCGCAGCTCGTGGGACGTCGACCCGATTCTCAACAAGCTCCCCGGCGACCTAGGCCCGCAGGTCATGGACGACTTTGGTGCACTCAACGGCCTGCTTGCCGACATGTACCCCGACGATCGTTTGAGCACGGTGTTTTTTCAGCGCGACTACAACTACTCGCGCTACTCCTATGAAAACTTCTACGCCGAAAACGACAAGGAGAGCATCCTGAGCTACTGGGCCGACGACACCGACCTGATGGCGTCGACCTACGACCAATACGACAACCTCGCCTACTACCTGCCCTATTGGCGGGAGCTCAACACCAGTCACTGCGTCTCCATCGTCACCTACTTGGGTACCGAGATCGAGGAAGAGGCGATCGACCTGCGCAACTTTGTCGACGTCCTCCTCGACGACAACACCCCCCTGACAAGCCATCGCGAGTCGGTTCAACCCAACGAGGACCAGTAACCCACCTCCCAAGGAAATGTACATGCATTTTAAACACCTACTCCTGGGGCTCGTAGCCACCTCGCTGGTGTCGATGGGCGCCTGCGACAAGGGCGGGGGCGACACAGATGCCAGCGAGTCTGCCAGCACCTCGACCTCGGGCCCGGTCGACCCGGCGATGTGCCCAAACTTCGACAGCGCCGAAAACTGCCCCGAGCCCTGCTCGTGGATTTCGTTTTCCACCTGGAACATCGAAAATGACATGTGTGTCGCCGGCGAGCCGCTGAGCCAGTGCGTGTATGTCTCGGGCGATGTCGCGGCCGGCTGCGGCACCTTTGGCAACTGCACCAAGGCTTGGGGCTACATCGAAGTCGATGGCGTCAAGGGCTTTCGCCCCTACTGCGGCGGCACCTCACCCGCCGGCTGGTCGCAGTGCTCGCAGGAGGACCTCGACGGAGGGGTCCCCGAGTGCTCATGCGCCTGCGATAGCTAAACCGCTTGTGGCTCGACCAGTTCCGGCCACGTCCCTGCGTGCTCGCCTGCGATCGCTACGTTAAAACCGGTCTCTCCACCAGAAGAGCCCCCGCGCCCCCCTAAGGTTCGCGGCAAACTTTTGCCCGTGAACCGAGTTGTGAGAAGCGACGCTGTAGTGGGGCTGCTAGCTTCTCAAAACCGGTTCACGGGCAAAAAAACCCGCGCGTACGTTCGCGCCCACTAGGGCGATTCGACCGTCAGCTCGCCTGTGTAGTCGATGTGGAGAAACGCGTTGTTGGGAAACTCGTCGTCGTTGTAGGTATGCACCGAGCCATCGGGCCAGCGCACCTCTAAGGTGTATCCACAACCAAACTCGCCCATGCCAAAGTGAAGCGTGCGCGAGTCCATCGAGTTGTAGGTCCCGCGGCTGCCCTTGACCTCGCGCATCACCACCTTGTCGGCATAGCGCAGGGTCACCCGGGCACCGATCGCATCGCGGTTGACGAGGTTGCCATCGCCTTCCAAGCGTACGGCCAGCCACATGTTTTGCTGGCCGATGTCGTTGCGAAACAGGAAGTTTGGCCGCCCACCACCGGTGTCGCGCCCACCGACCAGCAGGTCGAGATCGCCGTCGTGGTCGATGTCGGACCAGGCCTGGTTTTGCCCGTTTTTCATCTGCAAGTACTCGGCGTCGGAGTTGTTGATCCCGCTGATCGGGCCAACGCTGACAAACGAGCCATCTGGTTGCTGATGCATCAATCCAAACCAGGCCTTTTGGTCGACCTCGTTGTAGTTACCCTCGTACTTGCGGTCGCGGGTCACGGCCAGGTCGAGCCGACCGTCGTTGTCAAAGTCGACCATCGCCGCGTCGATATCCCCCTCGTTAAACGGCAGCCCGCGGGCGAGGTACTCGTTGACAAACGCGTAGCCACCGGCCTCGCCCTGGTTGATCAACAGCTGGGTTGGGTCGGACCACTTGCGGTTGTAGTCGCTGTCGACGGGGTGGGAAATCGTCGCCATATAGATATCGAGATTGCCGTCGTTGTTGACATCCTCGCACTGAATGCCAAAGCCATTGGAACCGACATAGGTGTTTTCGTTGGCGTCGGGCTCGGGCTCAGTCCCGTTACCGGTCGTCGCCAGCCAGTAGTTGCCGGTCGCCAGGCTGGCAAACCCGCGCTCGACCGCGACATTGCTCATCGAACCTGTGCCATCGTTCTCCCACAGTTGGTTGGCCCCCTTGAACACGCTGACACCGTAGTTGGCGACAAACACATCGAGGTCGACATCGTTGTCGTAGTCGCAGGCAACCACGCCGTTGGCCGGCTGTCCCGGAGCACCCGCGAGATAGACCGAAGAAACATCCTGAAACCGACCGTCGCCAAAGCCAAACAGCAACTGGTCGGGGACCGCAAACCCGGTCTGACCGTTGCCGATAAACAGGTCGAGGTTGCCGTCGTTGTTGTAGTCGCCAAACGCCGCATTACCGGCGACATACGGGGCAGGCCCGGTGTCGACCCCGGCGTCGAGCTTTTGCGTAAAGTGGCCCTCACCGTCGTTGAGCCACAGCGTATGGGTGTTGTTGCCGAGCTCGATGTCGAGGCCGGCAAAGCAGTCCTGATCGCCGTCGTTGTCGACATCGCCAAACGCGAAAAACCCCGCCTGGACATCGCGTAGCCCCGACTCGTCGCTAAAGTGGGTAAACGTTCCGTCGCCGTTGTTGAGGAACACCAGGTGCTCAAACGGGATCCCGTTTTGAGCGTTGGGAAACAGGCTGTGGGCGACGATGTCATCGAAGTGGTCGCCGTTGATGTCGACAAACCCGAGCCGGCTATGGTCGTTGATCGGAATCGGATCGGGCGGGTCGGGGACGAAGTTGTCAACCCGAATGCCACTGGGGTCGGAGATGTTGGTAAAAAAACCCTGCCCGGGCGGCACGAGTTCGGTGGCAGTACACATATATCCGGGCGGGTCTTCGGTTTCGGCCGTATCGCCGGTATCAGCCGTGTCTGCGGTGTCGCCTGTGCTCTCGGTCCCGGGCCCGGCGGTCGTCGCTTCGGTGGTCGGCATGGCGGTTGCTTGGGTCGCCGAACTCGTCGTGCTCTGCCCATCACCACCACAGGCCGAAGCCAACATTGCCGCGCCCACCAGTGCCGCACCCGTTATTGCAAACCGAGACATGCTGGCATGTTCGGCCATAACCGCCGCCGTTGACAAGCGCAGGCCGTGACAGAACCCGTGGGTCCGAGACCTCACTCGACTACACAGATCGCGGCAAACTCAGTGGCCGGGTTTTCAACCTTCGCATCCTGCACGCAGCTAAACTCCCAGGTGCGGGCGAACCGATAAAAGTAGGTCCCCGGGGTTGCCGGCGCGGTGAAGTCGAGGGTGTCTGCGCCATCGATCGTGAAACAACCGGGCACACCGCTGTAAAAACAGGCACCCGGCGGATTGCCAGGGATGGCGACCAGCCCCTGGGTGACACAGCCGGGACAGTCACAGCTACTGATCTCGTAGTTGAACGCGACAGAGACCTGTTTGCCGGGGCCTACGACCGCGTAATTTGGGCCGCCGTTGACACTCGCGTTGGCCAGGGTGATCTCCTGAAACTCGCCGACCATTTTCGGCAGCGGCGTCGGCTCGGGTCCATCAAACAAACACAGGTCGTCTTTACACAGCAGACCATCACCGTCGTAATCGGCAAGATCGTCACCGTAGTTGCCCTTGCACACATCGCAGGGATCGCCGGCGCCATCGTTGTCGGAGTCGGTCTGATCGGGATTGGCATCGGCTGGACAATTGTCGACATCGCCACACAATCCGTCCTGATCCTTGTCGTCGCCCGGATCCGCGGGACAGGGATCACAGGCGTCGGGTTGCAGATCGCCGTCCTTATCTTCCATGTCATCGTGCCCGGGACACAGGTCTTCGCCATCACACACCCCGTCGTTGTCTTCGTCGTCACAACCCGTCGGGTCGGTCGTCGGGTCCGTCGTCGGGTCCATCGTCGTCGGGTCCGTTGTCGGGTCCGTCGTCGGGTCCATCGTCGTCGGATCCATCGTCGTCGGGTCCATCGTCGTCGGGTCCATCGTCGTGGGTGCCACGGTCGACTCGTCGGTCGTCCCCATCGACTCTGAGCCCGCAGTTGTGGGCTCCGAGGTCGTCGCGCCATCGGTCGTCTCACTGTCGGACGCTTGGGTGTCGCTGTCGTCGGTCGACCCGGCTGAGCCCGTGCCAGCACCGGTCCCGTCAAATGCGCAAGCTCCAGCAACTCCGCATAAAACCGCGAGCAACGGCAACCCTATGTATGAACACCGACCACGTGGACTGCGCGACATGAATCGATGATACGCCAAAACATGTCTTAATGGTCATGTCTATTTAAACAACATGTCTGCTTGGACACTTTTATTTGGCGAGAACGTTGGCCCCCACTAAAGAAACCGCTTGGCACCGGTCTTGTTGGCCGCCTGTGGATCGTACTGGTGCCGTGGGTCGAGCAACTCGTTGATCCTCGCCATCACAACTTCGGTCGCGGCTTCAAACGCCGGTCCATGGGCTCGAACCGCCTCCGCAGAAAAAGGCACAAACGCATCCTCCGGCCACATGTCAGCCAGATCCGCGGGTGTGATCGGGTGGCCGATACGGTAGGTAATCGTCCCCCCCTTGGCCAGCGGGCTGCCTCCTGGATACACGCGGTCGCAGCCGTTGCAACCGATCGGCACGATCGTCAACCCGAGGTGCATCGCCAGCTGCATCGCCCCGGTTTTACCCCGCGACAGACGCACCGAACGGGTGCCCTCGGGAAACACCAGGAGGTCGAGACGCTTGTCGATGGCGAGGGTGTTGAGGGCGACAAACCGCCGCATCATGTCGTCAAATAGGTTGCAAATACATCTTTCGTAGGACTCCCGCCCCGGGTCAAACGCCCGCCCCAGCATATCGCGCGGCTTGGTCCACAACGGCCCCGGCACCTGGTCACGCAGGTCGTGCTTGAGCTCCTCGGCCCGGGCGGCATCCCCCTCATGGACGGCGTTGACCAGTGCCCGCAGCCCCTTGTACTCGGCGTCGTTTGGCCGCCGCCCACACACCGCCAAAAAGTCGCGAACGATCAGGTAGCCGCGCGAGACCGTGGGGATGTTGTTGGTGTGCTCCATGAACCACCCGACAAACCTTGACTCGTAGTACTTGCCCTTGACCCACGTCGCCGTGAAGCGGTTGTGCTGGCGATAGCGATGGTACTGAAACGGCCAGTAGTTGTAGCGGTCGGTGTGGTTCATCGCGAACATCACCGGGTGCTCGGGGATCCGCTCCTCGCCCTCGACGTGAATCACCACCCGGGGCGGGAGGCTGTAGTTGGGTCGCAGCAACGCCTGGGCAATAAACTTTTGAGCCGGGGGGTAGGTTTGCAGTTTGATCCGCGAGAGCCGGTGTAAGTCGAGCATGACCGCCAAAGATCGTGCCACAGCTGGGTGTGCACGCCAAACCTTTGGCCGCGGTGGTTTGCAAATGCACCAAAAACCGGCCGCGTTCTCAGGCAGGAATTCGACCAGCCTGCGATACACTGCGCCGACCATGCAGTATCGGTTTTTGGGCAAAACAGGGATCCGAATTTCCCAACTCGGGTTTGGCACGATGGGGTTTGGCGACAGCTGTGACCGCGCAATGTCGCGGACACTGTTTGACCGCTGCCGCGATGCCGGCATCAATCACTTCGACTGCGCAGACGTCTACGCCCAGGGAATGTCCGAGACGATTCTCGGCGAGCTGATTTGCGACTGCCGCAACGAGGTCGTGATCGCGACCAAGGCCTATTTTCCGACCTCCGCCGATGTCAATGCCAGGGGCTCCTCTCGCTATCACCTCGTGCGCGCGGTCGAGGCCAGCCTTCGCCGCCTGCAGACGGACCGCATCGATTTGTTTTATTTACATCGATTCGACGACGCGACCGACCTCGAGGCCACGCTGCGAGCACTCGAAGACCTCGTCCGCCAGGGCAAGATTTTGCATCCCGCCGCCAGCAACTTCGCCGCCTGGCAGGTCGCCCGCGCCATCGGCCACGCCGAGCGCCTGGGATTTGAACCGCTTTGCTGCATCCAACCGATGTACAACCTCGCCAAGCGGGCGGCGGAGATCGAACTGCTGCCGATGGCCGCCAGCGAGTCGCTCGCGGTGATCCCCTACGGACCCCTGGGTGGTGGCCTGTTGAGTGGAAAATACGGCGTCGACACCCGCCCCAAAACCGGCCGGCTCGTCTCCAACCCGATGTACACAACCCGCTACCGCGACCAGGTGAACTTTGAGATCGCCCAACGATTTTGTGAGCTCGCGCGAGCCTGGGGGCATCACCCCGCAACCCTGGCGCTCGCATGGGTGGGGTCGCATCCGGCTGTCACCGCACCGCTTATCGGCGCCCGCAACCTCGAGCAACTCGAGCCGTTGCTTCAGGCCACAACCCTGAAACTCAGCGAAGCGCAACGCCAGGAAATCTCCGCGCTGTCACCCGCCCCGCCACCGGCCACTGATCGCAACGAAGAGTCCTCGCAACACAACTACGGCTCGCGCTGAGCGAGGGTTCGGATGTGTGCAGTTGCAACCCAACTCCAACTGCGCACGCAATTGCACAGCGAATGCGGGCGATATTGGACCACATCGACCTGAGCGGAATCGAGGCCCCGCACCTGTCCCCGAAGTCGGCCGTGTTCGGGGGGGGTGAGAAATCCGTGCCTGCGGCCTTTGCGAAATCCGCATCTCCAGCGGCCTGCGTAGTATACAGGTCACGGTGCGTTTGCATGGGAATTGGCCAGCGGTCGACCCCGACTCGGGGACCCGCAACCGGTTTTTGCGACGGTGGTCGACAGCTGGTTTGGGCCCTGCCCAACTGCAATTTTTTTTCGAGGTCCCGGACTTCCTTGACAATGCATCTGCGGATTGGAGACCGTCGATCCCGTGAGCGTGGGTGAGGCCGAAATCCCGCAGGGACTGCGGGATGCAATCCGCGACCGGCGACTGATCCCGATGATCGGGCCCGGTGTGCCGTTGTCGGTCCGCGATGCCCTTGGCGGCCCCCTGATTCCGAGTTGGACGACACTGCTCGAACGCGTCGCCGACCGGCTCGGCAGCTTACGTCTGCGCGAGGAACTTCGGGTTCGCGCCTACCTCGAAGGCGACCCCCCAGACTATGCCCAGGCGATGCATCACGCCGCCGGGGGGCTAGGCGAGGACTGGGCGATGTTTCTCTCCGAGGAGCTCGACCCACCCCAGACCCTGGTCCAGGACGACAAGCTGACCATCCCACGCAAGCTGTGGTCGCTGGGCTGTCCGCTGCTGATCACCACGACCATCGACAGGGTGCTCCAATGGACATGTCCCGAAGGCATCATGCCGCGGCGATGGGTGATCGAGCCACCTACCCGGGACCGCGAGAAGCTGCAGGCAGCGCTGACCGTCCCCCACCTGTGGCACCTGTTTGGCCACATCGACATGGTCCCCGACGTGGTCCTCACGCCAGATGGCAACGAGCCGTATTTTCACAGTGAAGACCTCGAAGAGCGGTTTTTGTCGGCGCTCGACCTCATCCGCGAACTCGCCTCGACCCACTCGATGCTGTTTGTCGGGTTTGACCTCGACAACCGCGAAGGCGGTGGACGGGTTGCATGGCTGCGCGACATCTTTGCCGGCCTTGGTGGCACCCACTACTTTCTCGCCCGCCACAAGGAACTCGACGACCTGCCCCACGCAATCGACGGCGTCACGATTGAGTTTCTCGGCTACGACAGCATCGACGACGACTCGACCTCGAGCCTCGCCAACATCCTCGGCACGCTGGCCAGCTATCGCCCACGCGAGCCCAGCGGTCCGCTGCAAGCTGTCCCGGAGGTCACAACCCAGGAGCATAGTCTCGATGTCGTCGAACTCAGCGGCAGTGAACTTCTCGCCGGCGATGACGATGACGACGACGGCACCGGCCAAGAACCCCTGGCCGACCTGATCGACTTCGACGTGCCTCGCCAACGCCGCTCGCGATTCGAGTCGGTCTCCGACGCCGTCAGTTGGGCGACTTCGTCGGTCCACCTCGTCGCCGAGGACGCGGAGCAGAAAAACGCGGGGAAGGCCGGCAAGTCCCTGCCTCCGCCACCTCCTTCAATCGCGCTCGATGCCGATGCCAAGCTCCCCCCGCCGCCACCCGCTCGTGACGGCTTTACTTCGGTCGATGTCACCGATCTCGTTGAAGATACAAATAAGCTAGAGTTCGCGGCTGAAGCCGCCCAAGCCCAGGCTGCCGAGGCCGCCCAAGCTGCCCAGGCCGCCGAGGTCAACACGCACGCACCCGCCAACGACACGAATGATGTCACCCCGGGTACCGACGAGGACGACCACGACGATAACGACGACTCCAGCGATGAACCGGCGCGACCGCTGTCGGAGCTCATCGCCGAAAAAGACCTGACGCCGCGCTACGACGACGACCAAACCCGGGCACTCAGCGAGCAACTCGAAGCCGCCATCGAGCAACGCATGGAGCTGCGTCGCCGCGGCCAAGAGACCGCCGACGTCGAAGCACAGATCAAACAGCTTCGTAGCAAGCTGCGCGAGGGCGGTCACCTCAAGGCCGGCGATTCCCTCGGCGACGGTCGCTACTTACTGGTGCGCCGCGTCGGCCAGGGCGGATTTGCAACTGTGTGGATGGCCAATGACCGGGCGCTTGAAAAATCGGTCGCCATCAAGGTTTTGCACGCCCAATACGCCCGCGACAAAACCCGCCGCGAACGGTTTTTTAGGGGCGCCCGCAAAATGCGAGACCTCGACCACGACGGCATTGTCCGGGTGATCGACCTGCACGGGGTCGAGGCCGGCTACCACTACTTCGTGATGGAGTACGTCGACGGCTACAACCTGCGCGAGGCGATTCGTCGGCAGATTCTCCCGCGCGAGCAGGTGCTCGAGGTCATCAAAAAAGTCGGCGACGCCCTTGCACATGCACATTCTCGCGGGCTGGTCCACCGCGACGTCAAACCCTCCAACATTTTGGTCAACGCGGCTGGCGAACCCAAACTGACCGACTTCGACCTGGTGCGGGCCGACGACACCACCGGCAGCAGCCACACCGGCAGTGCCATGGGCAGCTTTATCTACGGCGCGCCCGAGGTCATGGACCGTGCGCAGGAGGCCGATGCCGCCTCAGACGTCTACAGCCTAGCCATGACCGCAGTCTATGGCCTGCATGGCAGCGACCTGTCGATGGCCGTGGTCCGCGATACCGGGCAGTACATCAGCCAACTGCCCGCCACCACGCTGATCAAAGAAGTGCTGCAACGGGCCCTCGATTGGGACCGCAAGCGCAGGTTTCAGACCGCTGAGGGGTTTTGCGAAGCCCTCGCCCAGGCCCAGGCGGGTACCTACCGCCGTCCCGAGGAGCCGGCCCGCAAACGCAAGACGCTGCCCGGTGACGAAAATGTGCTGCTACACGATGATCTCGATCCGGAGCAGACACTCGAGCATCTCGACTCCGGTACCATCATCGCCGGGCGCTTCAAAGTCATCACGTGCCTGGGCCGAAGTGGCCTCGGGACCATGTACCTCGGGGAACGGATCAACATCGGCCAGCGCGTCGCCATCAAGGTATTGACTGACAGCTGGGAGTGGGTCCGCAGCAACGAGGGCAGTCAACGGTTTCGCAACATTGCCCTGGCGGCGAGCCGCACCGGGCAGCCCAACATTCTCGAAGTGTTCGAAGCCGGCTCGTTGCCCGACAATCGCCTGTACATGGTCATGGAGTACATTGAGGGCTTCAACCTCTATGCCGAACTGCAGGAGCACGGACGCCTGCCGGTGCGTCGTGCCTGCCGGATTGTCCGTGCCGTCGCCCGGGCCGTGCGTGCGGCCCACGACGCGGGCATCATCCACCGCGACCTCAAGCCACTCAACGTCATGTTTGTGCCTCTGCCAGATGGCTCGGGCGAAGCTGTGCAGGTGTTCGACTTTGGCATCTCGGCCTGGGCCGAGTCGGAGGCCCGACTCTCCGACCCCAGTGTGTTTATCGCAACCCCCGAGTACATGGCCCCCGAGCAGATCCGCGGGAAGGAACCGACGCCACTGCTCGACATCTATGCTCTCGGCGTGATGCTCTACGAAATCCTGGTTGGCGAGCCGCCGTTTGTGGCCGCGACCGGACGCGAGGTGATGGCCCGCAAGCTCCACGAAAAGGCGCCATCCCTGGGCTCAAAGCGACCGGAACTCCCCCACAACCTGATCGTCTTGGTCGACGATTGCCTCGCCATCGATCCCGCCGAGCGGCCACCGAGTGCGCGCTCGTTTTTGGAGCGGATAGGCGAAGCCATCCACGCACTCGCCAGCGAAAAGCCGACGAGCTAACGCTCCAGAACCTTGGTGTATCTACACGAGGTTTTCAAAAAAGCGACCGCAGATGCTCCGCGGTCGCCGATTTTTTTACCGTGCTATCAGCGTCGCGTCTTGAGCCGGATCGTTGCATTTGCACCGCTCCAGTTCTTGTAGCGCAACGATCGATCGGCGATCTCGGGGCCGCCACGTTCGGCCGTGCGGACAAACTTGCCGTCGACGATACGGGCGATCCAGTTGCTTCCGTCCCAACTCTTGTAGTGTAACGAGTTGGTTGGTTGGCCGACTTCGGTTTCCGATGCCGATTGCAAAAATTGCTCACCGTCGATCGTGGCAAAACAGTTTTGTCCGTCCCAGTCGCGGTAGCGTAGGGATTGGCCGTCCCTAGCCGGTCCGAGCCCGGCTTCTGGACGCTTGGCAATCGGTGGTGGGCGGCGTGGCAGTCCGCGAGGTGCGGTTGCCGGCATCGCACCGTAGCTCGCCGTTTGGCTGCGCGGCTTGGGCCCGGGTGCGGGAGGTGTTTCCGGCTCACTGTCGATATCGAGGTCGAGTTCAAACTCGTCTTCATCGATCTCCTCGGCGACGGCGAGTCCGGACACACGCTGCGGCCCTGACTCTTCGCGCACGGGAGCTATCGGCGGCTTCTCGATCAGCTCGCCATCTGCGAGCTCGAAGTCGAGTTCAAAGTCCTCGTCGTCGACAGGTTTTTTGGCGACCGTCACCTCGTCTTTGATCTCGAAATCGAGTTCGAAATCCTCGTCGTCGTCATCGTCATCGGTCACCGCCAGTTCGGTCGGCAAGGCCACAATCCGGGTGCGGTCGTCGTCGGAGATCTCGACATCGATCTCGAGCGCGTCACTGTCGGTTTCAGGCTCCGTCTCCATCAGCTCGGCCTCGGGCTCGATCAGTTCGGCGACCTCGTCGATGACAACCTCGTCAGCTGCGGGTTCGTCGAGCAGCTCATCCTCGTCATCATCGTGGATCGTCGCCCCTGGAATCTCCAACAACCCGCTACCGGGGCGTGACGGCGGCAGCTCGACCTTCGTTTCGCCCGGGGGTTTGGGCGCTGGCTCGACAACGGTGTCCACCTCTTCGGGGCGGGAGGTCGCAACGGGCCCTGCTGCAGGTGTTTCAGCTTTTGTTGCTTGTACATCCTGTACAGGTGTTGTCGGCGATTTCTGAGCCCCGCCGAGCTTCGGTGGAGGTGGAGCCACGGTCCCCTCGGTCGCCCCCGCAGTGTCGCGGGAGCCACTCAAACGGTCGCGGATGGACGATGTCGACTTCCTTCGCAGCGACTCGAGACGCGACTTCGACTCGGGCTTGACCGACCCCTCGGAGCGCGTCAGTGGCTTGAGTGAGCCGTAGGTTGAGCGGCGCGACATGCTGCGCAGACTCGACAACTTGCGCCCGCTGTCCTCGCGTCGGGCAGCTGTCGCCGGGGCACCCACAGGTTTTTGTGGTTTCGCGGGCGCCTTGTCTTCGGCCCCAAACGATTTTGTTGTACCCACACTCGACTTTGCGGCAACACCCACCCCAGGCGTTGGTGCCTGGTCCGCAGCGGCAGGGGTCGAATCGGTGGTTTCGTCGGTTGGTTCGGTGTCCGCAGCGACAACAGCTTCCGCCACGCCCTCGCTCGATCCATCCTCAGCGCTTGGCCCGTCAACCGGTTTCGCCGGTGAGGCTTCACTCGATGCTTGTTCAGGCGAACTCGCGTCGGACGAAGGTTGTACTTGCATGTGACCTTCAGACAGGGCCTCCGATGCCGCCTCGGGGACCACGGTCTCGGAGTCACCACCGGCCGTACCTTCGTCCTCGGACGCATTGGCAACCTCGATGTCTGATGCGGACTGCGAGTCGGCAGGCGACGTGTCGGCATCTTCCGATGATTCCATTGTATCAACAACTTCTGAGGGGTCTGGCACGTCTTGGTGCTCTGGGGTCGCCTGCTCGGAGGTTTCCGCCGGCGTGTGCTCAGTCGTGGTCGGGGTTTGCTCCGCTCGATCTGGTAGCTCGGCTTCGACGGCCTCACCCGCATCAACTTCCGTGTTCGCTTCAGCTTGTGCTGTTTGCTCGCGCTCGTCTGCTTCGACTGCCTCGCCCGCATCAACTTCCGTATCCGCTTCCGCTTCGACTTCCTCGCCTGCTTCGGCTTCGACTGCTGCGCCTGCTTCGGCTTCGACTGCTGCGCCCGCTTCGACTTCCTCGCCTGCTTCGACTGCTGCGCCCGCTTCGACTTCCTCGCCCGCTTCCGTTTCGACTTCCTCGCCTGCTTCCGCTTCGACTGCCTCGCCGTCGTCCGCTTCGACTTCCTCGCCTGCGTCCGCTTCGACTTCCTCGCCTGCGTCCGCTTCGACTGCCTCGCCGTCGTCCGCTTCGACTTCCTCGCCTGCGTCCGCTTCGACTTCCTCGCTTGCGACTTCCTCGCCTGCGTCCGCTTCGACTTCCTCGCCTGCGTCCGCTTCGACTTCCTCAGCTTCGACTGCCGCTCCCGCTTCCGCTTCGACTTCCTCAGCTTCAACTGCCGTTCCCGCTTCCGCATCGACTTCATTGCCTGCTTCCGCTTCGACTTCCTCAGCTTCGACTGCCGCGCCCGCATCAGCTTCCACGCCTGCGTCCGCTTCGACTGCTTCGACTGCCTCGCCTGCTTCGGCTGCCTCGACCGCTTCTTCAACTTCCCCGCTCGCAGCTGCTTCAGCTGCCTCCGCGGCTGCTTCGGCTGCCTCAACTGCGTCGACTGCCTCGACCGCTTCTTCGACTATTCCGCTCGCGTCCTCTTCAGCTGCCGAGCCCGCATCTTCAGCAACTGCGTCTTCGGCTGTCTCGCCCGCGTCTTCGACTTCCTCGCTCGCGTCTTCGACCCCCGTGTCCGCGTCCTCTTCAGCTGCCGAGCCTGCGTCTTCGACTGCCTCGCCCGCTTCTCCGGCTGCCGCTTCTTCGACTGCCTCGCCTGCGTCGTCGACTGCCTCGCCCGCTTCTCCGGCTGCCGATTCTTCGACTGCCTCGCCTGTGTCTTCGACTGCCTCGCCTGCGTCTTCGACTGCCGCGTCTGCGACTGCCTCGCCCGCGCCTTCGACTGCCTCGCCCGCGCCTTCGACTGCAGTTTCGACTGCCTCGCCCGCGCCTTCTTGGACTTCCGCTTGGGCCTCATCGACCTCCACCGTAGCTGCGTCCGCTTGAACCTCCGCTACCGCTTCCGCCGGAGCCACTTCCGCTTGAGCGTCAGCCGAGACTTCGGGAATCGATTGGGCTCCCTCAGCCTCGACCTGAGCATCCTCGGGCTCAGTCGATGTTTGCTCGGCTGCGTCGGCTTGCGACACTTCAGCCACATCCGCCGTGTCCAACGCTTCCGCGGAGGCTTCTTCAGCACTGGTTGGCTGCGACTCGCTGTCGTCGTTAACTTCGGAGCCGTCTAGGTCCCCTGAGCCGTCGACAACACCCTCGCGCGAATCAGAGTCCAACTCGTCTGTCGCCGGGCTGTCGACCTCGTCGGCTGGTTCAGTCGCACCGATCGCATCACTAGAAGATCTCTCACCGGACACCTCTCCTGTATTTTCGGAGCTTTCTTCTCCGGTGGGCTCGTCGGTTGATTCCGCGGCGGCGGCTTCGGTGTCGTCACTGGGTTCGGCACCGGCGTCCACGCTGACGTTTTCCGAAAAACTTGCACCTGCATCTTGTTGGGTCTCAGCCTCGGCGGCGGCTTCGGGCTCCTGTGCTTCCCCCTCGTCATCACCATCGAAGTCGTCGGCGTGGGAGAACATCACGGCGACGTTGTCGTCGTCGTCGGCCTCGGGTTTCGTGCCTTCGACCTCGGTGGCTTCGGGCTCCGTGGCTTCGACCTCGGTGGCTTCGACCTCGGTGGCTTCGACCTCGTCAGCAACGCCTCCTAGCTCCGGCATTTCAAAATCGACTTCGACCTCCGGCGCGACCAAACGCGCGCGCCCCTGCGAGCCATCCCAGCGGCGAAAATGCAGCCAGCCAGGCTCATGATCGGGCCCTAGGGTCAGCTTGAGGGCACCGCCTTCGAGCACCACACAACAGGGCTCACGGTGCCAGCCCTGGAATTGCAGCTGTGCACTCGTTGTATAATCATTGGAACCCTGGCGGGCGATCAAGAATTTGCCGTCGACAATGTGGGCCCGGTGATTGACTCCGTTCCAAGCTTTGTAGTCGAGAAGGACATCTTCAAGTTCGCCCGCCTCTCCGGCGACGGTGAAGTGGACCGCCGCCGCCACGGCTTGGCGCTTTGCCTCGTGCGCACGGGTAGCGACCTGCTCGAGGTCCTTGGCAGCCCGGCGGGCACGCTCGCTGGCCTCGCGGGCTTCGGCCTGGACACGACGGGCCTTCTCCTCGGCAACACGAGCGGCCGCCGCTGCTGCCTGGGCGGCATCGGCTGCCTGTTGGGCGTGGCCGGCGAGCTTCGTTGCATGTTCAACAGCCTCGTCACGGACCTTCGCACACCGGGCTAGCTCCTGGCGCAACTTGGCCATCGGGTCCTTGGGTGGCAACAACACGGCGAGGCGGTTGCTGCCGTCCCAGGTCTGGTAGCGGAACCGGTCGTTTTGCTGCACCTGCTCTGCGGGGCTGTTCGTGGGAGAAGCTGGCTTTTTGACCAGACGGCCGTCCTCGATGGTCAAACTCCAATTGGAGTCGTCCCAGGTCTGGTAGCGCAACACCGGGCTGTCGTGACTCACCGCCGACCCCTGGGCGGTGTGACGGAAAGTCGTACCGAGCAGGCGCGCTGTCCAGTTGGACCCGTCCCAGGTTTGATATTGAATGATGATGTCCTCGCGGGTCTCACCGCCGGACTCGGGCGAAAGGGCAAATCGAAATACGCGTTCCATGTCCCGTCTCGTTTCCTCAATACTGCGCTTCGCAACCTGCGGCTGCGGAGGCTTCCATCGCTCAAGCGCACCCTCGGCCAACGCTCGCCTCAGCCCCTCGGCCAATGCCAGCCTGGCAGCAAACATCTCGTTCGCCTGTTCGGTACGTACAATCTCTCCAACCCGACTTCCCCGGCGAAACACCAGGAGCTCACCGGGACTGCCAGTGGCAACCGCGGCGCACACGGGCGATTGGACCGGGGCCTGCGGCTGCCCGTCGTCAACAACCCGCTGGGCGTCGAGGTCAAACCGCGTCGACCTCTCGCCGCGAAAAAAGCGAATCTCGTTTGGTGTGGTGAGTGCAGCCGCGTCGAGCGGCTCGTTGCCGAGGCCAAACCACTGCTCGTCGGTTGCACACGGGTACCCGCTGCGCACCCGCATACTCTCGAGATCAATGCATACACACTGATCTCGATAAAACAGGTAGGCGAGGCGCTCGTCGGTTGCGACTGCGGCATCGACCCGTGGCCAAGTCAGGCCGCCAAACTGGTCTCGGAGGTCACACCATGCCCCCCAGTGCAGCGCCGGTGCACGCCCAGTCAAGGCTGCGAGGTTGAGATCGTCGGGCCACGTATCTGTCTCCTGTGCCAGCTTTAGTTCGCCACCTAGCACGCGCGAGCCAGCGATAAACCAGTAGCGACCACGGTGGTCACAAAACGCCGCATCCCACCCAGGGTTTGCTTTGCGCAGCGGGTCAGGCGGTACGCCGTCACACCAAAATTTGGCTTCCCAAGGCCAGGCCATCCACGGTCTCCAGAGGTCTAAAAAGGCACGCCTCGAGCGGCCCTTTGGACCTTCATGAGTATCACAGATCGGCTGTTATTTTGCCGGTGAGTCGGCGAACACAGCTGCGCGAGGAAGCACCCGATCACCCGCGCGCACACAGCCGTTGGCGAGCCCCGCGAATACATCTACATGGTTATGTGGACAGGTCCCTGGCCAGGGCAGCTCGCCCGATACTGCGGCTTGGGTTGCAAAGGCGCGCAACTATTGGCCGCGAAAACCCATCCGCACCGGGCTGCCAATTGTTCGTTCACAACTGCGTGCATTTGCAAGCCATCGGTCAACCCGCGTTGCGCGAATGTTGCTGGATCGATGTGCAGGCAATTGTTTGCTCAATCTTCGCTAGCTGAGGACGGTAACGCACCGCAGGCGCACTCGCGCGAGCACTGTAGAATTCGAGCATCGTGAAATTGAGTACGAACAAAGTTCTTTGGGGCTCGGGAGATTTTAAGAAGATCTTTCCCCGGGCGCGGTCGTTCGGCGGGATAATCGCCTCGTGGCCCGCTACAAACTGCCGATTCCAAGCATTGCCGGAACGCTCGTGCTCACGACTGCGGGAGCGGCCCAAGCCCAACCGAGCACGCAGCCGCCGACCGAGGCGGCACCGGCAACCGCCGGAGAAGGTGCATCTACACCGGAAACTGCGACCGCGGTGCCGGAACCACCAACCTCGACGGCGGCGCCAACCATGGCCGAGTCCCCGGCCCCTGACCCCGAACCAGTAGCCCCGGCAACCAGCCCCCAACCCGCGCCGCTCGAAAACCCGTTTACACCCGAGGCCGAAGAAGCTGCCCCGAGGGTTGCAATCGAGCCCAAGGCCGCGCCGGAGGGCCGCGCCATCAAGATTATCCCGCGCAGCTCCAACCGCAGTTACTTCGAGGCCAACGCCGGTTCACTCCACACGATGTTTGGGTTTTCCAGCCCCTACGGAGGTTCGAGTGCACAACTCGAGCAGGTCTTTGGCCGCTACGTCGGGCGCAGCAAAACCGATGGCCTCGGGCTCGGGTTTGTCGCGATCGAGCGGCTGTCGAGTCTCTACAACGACTACACCGTGGGGATGCGGTTTCAGTGGGATAAGCCGATCAGCGAAGATCTCGGGATCTACATCAACCACGGCCTGACCGTCGGCTTTAACATTATTACCGACGGCTACTACGGTGGTGTTTATCCCCTGGCCTTCGGGTTTGACCTTGCCTATGGCGCCGGGGCGAAAATCCTGATTAAGGATCGCCTGTCGCTGACGTTTCGCCCGGTCAACCTCGATTTCACCGGCCCGCTTTTGTGGCGCCTGCGCTGGAGCGTGCTGGCGGGGTTTGGGATCCACTGGTAACGTGTAATTGCACCGAGTTGGCCCTGTGAACACGCCAATTTTCGGTGCATCTACATAGAAAGTCGCGTTAGCTCACCGGGTCGGTTCCCGCCGCGGCGTTGACACTCTCGCAGATAAAATTGCCGACCAAGAAAAACTCGGGTTTGCATGCGACCTTGACCGAGCCCTTGGTGGTGTTCCACTCGTACTCGTGGCCAAAAATACTGGTGCGGCGAGTGTGCGGCATATCGCCCTCAACCTGGCACCCGTCGACACTGCCGCAGGCTTTTGTTTTGGAGCGCAGCAACAACTCGTCATTTGGCTGGGAATTTTTGTAGCCAAAAAACGCGACGCCTAGGCTCAAAGCAAACAGGATGGAGGTGACAGCCTTTCGCATGGACCCATGGTGTCACAGCTCAGCGAAACTGGTAAAGACGTTGCCATGCCTAGGCACGCGAAATCCCTCGGGGTCTTTATCACTGGCAGCGCGAGCGGCATCGGTCTGCACGTCACCGGGCGCCTACTCGCGCAGGGACACCGGGTGTGGGCGACCGATCTGCGCCGCGATGCCCTCGAAGCTGCAGCCAAGACCCACAACTGGCCCGAATCGCTCGTCACCCTCGCCGGCCTCGACGTCGTCGACGAAGCAGGTTGGCAAACGACCTACGAACAAGCGATCGCCTCCTTAGGTGGGATCGATGTGCACCTCAACATCGCCGGATTTTTGCGCCCGGCCTGGGTCGCCGAAGCGACCTCGCAGGACGTCCACCGCCACCTCGATATCAATGTCAAAGGGGTCGTATTTGGCACCCAACAGGCCGCCCGTCATATGACCGACCGCGGGCACGGCCACATCATCAACATCGCCTCGCTTGCGAGCCTGTCGCCGGTGCCGGGACTCAGCCTGTACAGCGCCTCAAAGTTTGCCGTGCGGGCCTACTCGGTCGCGGCAGCCCTCGAGCTGCGCGATCACGGTGTCGCTGTCACCACGATCTGTCCCGATGCCGTGCAGACGCCGATGCTCGATCTGCAGGTGGGCCACGAAGAAGCTTCGCTGACGTTTTCGGGGAACCGGGCATTGACGGTTGAGGAAGTTGGCCGGGCGATCGAGCGGGCGCTCGCCAAACGTCCCATCGAGATCCACCTTCCGCGTTCGCGTGCATGGCTGGCCAAGGTCGCCAACCTGATGCCGCAGCTGTCGTCTTCTATCCAAAAGCGGTTGCAGGCACGGGGGCGCGCTCGCCAGGCCGATATCCGTTCGCGCGATCCATCATCGACGACCTAATTGCAACTACAAGCGCACCTGCTCGCTAATATTGTTGAATACACATCATTTTTACGGACGCCGTAGGTGAGCCCACATACACGCCTGAACCTGCCAGCCGGTCGATAACGCAAAAACATGCTCTTTTAGACATGTATTTTCGAGCCCGTGCAGGAAAATGCCCGCTTTCACCCTGCTTGTGGAGAATCCTGCGCAGCGGCTCCTATTGCAGACAGCTTGCTGTTCGCAGGCGATGGGCTCACTATTCAGGGGTGCATATTGATCAACCTGTGGTCATTCGCAGGTCGCTAGCCTATGTCGCGGGAGCCTGTCTCGCCCTGGCCTGTGTCCCCGAATCCTCGCCTGACATGCCCGGGTCGGACTCCGCCCAATCGTCGGAGTCAAGCTCGACCGGCGACCCAAGCGACGGAGATCCAACCACCTCGACCTCCGGCTTGCCCACAGGCGACCCAAGCGTTGATCCAAGTGTTGACCCAACCTCCTGGCCAACGTCGACCGGGTCGAGTACCGGTGAAGAATCGATTGGTTGTAGCTGCACCCCCGGTGAGCTCTCGGGGGCCTGCGACGGACCGCAAATCGAAGTCTGCTCGGACAACTGCATTACGTTTGATCCCGTAGACTGTCCCGACGGTCAGATCTGTAGCGAGGGGGCCTGTGTACCGGCCTGTGAGCCGGGCTCAACGATCTGCCTCGATCCCGAGCACATGGCGGTGTGCAACGACGCCGGCACCGGCTACGGCGCCCCCCACCCGTGTGGCCCAATCCACGCATGTGCCGACAACTGGTGCGAAGATGTATGTGCACAGGCTGCTGCCCAGGGCTCGGCCGAGGGCTGTGAGTTTTTTGCCCTCCCGCTCGACAACTTCGACGCCAATGTCGACGATGTCGCGATCATCACCAACCCCTCGCCCCTCCACCAAGCCACACTCGAGCTCGCGTTTGTGCCGGTGGGTACGCAGACCGCGGTCCCGTTGCCAACCACCATTGTCGAGCCTGGTGGTCATACAACAATCGCGCTGAATACCGAGGTCATCGACGGCCAGTCGCTGCAGCGCAAGGGCGGTCTTTATCGAATTCGCAGCAATGTTCCGGTCACCGCCAGCCTGCACGGGCCAGGTCAGGCCGACGGCTCGAACGACGCCTCGCTGCTGCTGCCGCGCCACAACCTCGGCAAACGCCATCTCGTTGCCTCCTACGGCGATGCCGATGGGTCCCACCCCAGCTACTTTATGGTCGTCGCCCTCGCCGCTAACACCGAGGTGACGTTTCGTCCGACCGCACCGACAAGCCCGGGAGTGAATGTACCTGCAATTGTCCCCGGCCAGGTTGGCCACGCAACCCTTGGGCAGTTTGAGGTGCTCCAAGTGCAGGCCGAAGGTAGCGGTGACCTCACTGGGACACAGGTCGATAGCAGCGAACCCGTCGTGGTGATCGCCGCGGCTGAATGCGTCAATGTGCCGGCTGCGATCGATCACTGCGATCACTTGAGTGAGCAGATGTTGCCGCAGATGTTGTGGTCGACCCAAACACTCGCTGTACATGCACCTATCCGCGGTGACGAGCACTTTCACTATCGGGTGCTCGCCGGCGAACAGGACACCCTCGTTTCGATCCACCCGCCACCCTCCGGCACCCCGGTGCACCTCGGCCGAGGCGAGTGGTTTGCCTGGGTCGGGGAGGTGGGTCAGCACTATGAAATTTCGGCCAATCACCCGATTTTAGGCGTGCAGTACCTCGAAGGTGGGCAACCGCTCGGCCTCGGTGACCCGGCGATGGTGCAGTTGCTCGCGCCCGACCGGTGGGCCCATAGCTACGCATTTACGGCCCCGACCAGCTATGCCTGGCAAACCGTCCAGCTCATCCGCCCGCTGCTGGCCGGCCCGGTGTTGCTCGACGGGGTCGCCGTTGGCCCGTGGTCGAGTGTTGGTACGCAATACGAAGTGAGCTATGTGGCGGTGAATCCCGGTAGCCACCGACTCACCAGCGATGCACCGTTTGGCGCCTCGCTTTATGGCTACGGTGAAGCGGCCTCATACGCCCATCCCCTCGGGTTGCAACACTGAGCGCGACTATCTGCTGATACAAGAGTGTCGAAGGCCGTCGCTACAACAGGTTGAAGTCGGAGAGTGAACCCGGCACCGCAACCATGGTTTCAAGCGGCCCGGCCTGCCCCTGGGTACGGGTACGGATCACCACGTGACCGCTGCTGAGACCCATGACAAATGTTTGCTGGTGGGGGTCGCCGGGTCCGGTCGCAGCTTCGTACCACTGGCCAGGCTGGCGATGTTGCGCCGGTTGCTCAGCCGGATTGGGTGTATGCACATGTTGTACTGGCGCGTCATACCCCGGAGCCTGTGGTGACGATGGCTGGGCCACGGCGTGCATCGAAGCCTGGTGTTGCTGTTGCTGTTGCGGCTGTTGCTGTTGCTGTTGCTGTTGCTGTTGCTGTTGCTGTTGCTGTTGCTGTTGCTGTTGCTGTTGCTGTTGCTGTTGCGGCTGTTGCGGCTGTTGCGGCTGTTGCGGTGCGTGAGCGACAGCCTGGCCTGCGCTGTGGTGTGACGGCTGAAGTTGGGGACCCGATGGCGCCTGTCCTAGCGGCTGTGCCGGTGCCGAGGCATAGATCGGTTGAAAGCTCGGTTGAGAGGCAACCGCGGGCTGAACAGGCTCGGCTGCCGGCTCCTCGGGCGGTGGTTCGCCAGCTTTTTGCGCGGTGATGATCGTGCCGGATGAGGTGCGCTCGAGCGGCGCCTCGGCCTCGCCGACAAACGTCCCGCCGCGGGCCGGGGCCTGCAAAGGTTCCGGGGTGGCAAATGCGATCGCACAAATGGTGATTGTACAACCACCGATATAAATGGCTTCGCCCTCGCCGAGCGTGGTCGGCTGCTCGAGCCGCTCACCGGTCGGTCGGTAGGTCCCATTGCTCGAACCCAAATCGGTATAGACCACACAGCGCTGTTGTTCATCGACAACCAACTCGCCGTGGCTGCTCGACACCAAAGCTTCGTGGAGCGCGAGGTCGCCGGCGTCTCGCCCAATCGAAAAATGCTCGCCTATCAACTGACGATTTTCGGGTTCTCGGTTGGGGTACTCGATCCGCAGGGTAATCGTGGCCATCGCCCAAGCAGGGTAGCGAACAACCTCGCGGTCGACCGGGGTTTTCTCGCACGCGGAAAATGGCCAAACCCGCCCCTCCATTGGCAACGACGGGGACCGCTCGAAACACACCTCAAATGGGGTTTACACGTCACGACAAACCGGGTGTATTGGCGTTATGGATCGCGCATGGTCACCGTCCGACGCCGAAGCAGCTGTTGCCCACTACACCGCTACCTACCCGGGTTGTGGCCGCGACCTCGCGCTGCGGGTGTACAGCTCGCGCCTGCTCGGTCGCCAGGCCGACTTGGTGCTTCACGGCGGGGGCAATACATCCGTCAAAACCGAGATGCGCGACGACCTCGGGCAGCCGCTCGAAGTCCTGTGCGTCAAGGGCAGTGGTTGGGATCTCAAATCGATCGAGCCGCCGGGATTTCCCGCCCTGCGGCTGAGTTCGCTGCAGGCTCTCCGTGTGCGTGAGCAGCTCAGCGACGAGCAAATGGTCAACGCAGCGCGGATCCGCATGCTCGATGCAAGTGCACCCAACCCCTCGGTCGAAACCCTGCTGCACGCCTTTTTGCCGCACAAGTTTATCGACCACTCCCATGCCGATGCCGTGTTGGCGACCGTCGACCAACCCGAGGCCGAGGCGATGTCCCGGGAGATCCACGGTGACAAACTCGCACTTGTCCCCTACATCATGCCGGGCTTTGCCCTCGCCAAACTCGCGGCCGAGGTCTATGAACAACACCCGGCATGCGAGGGATTATTGTTGCTGCAGCATGGACTTTTTACGTTTGGCGAGACTGCCCAGCAAAGCTACGAGCGCCATATTGCGGCGGTCACCCGGTGTGAGGAGTTCTTGGCACGCGGCCGTCGACGGGCGATCACAGCGGTTTCGGTGCCGGCGAACTACCGCGAGTGGGCCCCGGTTTTGCGCGGCGCACTGGGGCCCACGCCCTATGTGTTTGCTGTGCGCAACGCCCCGGCGATCCGTGCCTTTGTCGACGACCCCGAGCTCAAGAGCGTGGCGACCCGCGGGCCCGTCACCCCCGATCACGTGATTCGCACCAAACAAAAACCGCTGATCGTCGACACCAGTTGTCCGCCAAGCCGTGAGCGCCTCGATCAATCCGTGGCCGCCTACCGCCGGACTTACAAGGACTATGTCGCGGCCATGCAGGCAGCTCGCGGTGTGCAAAAAACGCCGCTCGACCCCGACCCGCGGGTCCTGTTGCTGCCAGGCATCGGTCTTGTCGGTGTGGGACGAACCCCCAAGGCCGCCCGGGTTGCTGCCGATTTATATGAACATACAATTTCAGTGATCACCCAGGCCGAGGCAGTTGGCCGCTACCAAGCCCTGCCCGACCTCGACATCTTTGACATGGAGTACTGGTCGCTCGAGCAGGCCAAACTCGGCAAAAAGGCACTCCCGGAGTTTGCCGGCAAGGTCGTCTACATCAGCGGCGCTGCCCGGGGCATTGGCGCGGCCACGGCCCGGGCGTTTGCCCGCCGGGGCGCTTCGTTGTTTTTGGTCGACCGCGACGGCGATGCCCTGCACAAGGTGGCCAGCGAGCTGCATGCCGGATGGGCCGTGGTGGATATGTGCGACCGCCAGGCGGTTGCCGAGAGTGTCGAACAAACCGTGGAGTTGTTTGGCGGCCTCGACGGTGTGATTTCAAATGCTGGGACCGCGCCACAAAGCCCGATCGACAGTTGCCCCGAGGAGGTCTTTCGCCACAGCCTCGACATCAACCTGGTCAGCCATCAAAACCTTGCAGCTGCAAGTATGCGAGTGTTCAAGGCCCAGGGACTCGGCGGCTTTTTACTGTTTAACGTGTCCAAGGCAGCCCTCAACCCGGGCAAGGGGTTTGGGCCCTACGCGGTGGCCAAGGCCGGGCTGTTGGCCCTGACCAAGCAATATGCGCTCGAGGGCGGGCCGCACAATGTCCGCGCCAGTGCGGTCAATGCCGACCGCGTGCGCACCGGCCTGCTGCCGCCCGAGGTGGTGGCGACCCGGGCCCAGGCCCGTGGACTCGATGCAGATGCATATTTTTGTTCCAACCTGCTCGCCCGCGAAGTACTGGCCGACGACGTCGCCGAGGCGTTTGTGTTTTTGGCCCGCGCCCCGAGCACAACTGGCGCCGTGATTACGGTCGACGGCGGCAATGTGGCGGCCGCAGTTCGCTAGTCTTGGCACCCGAAAATTCGCCGGCGAGAATTTGCACGTACAACCGCAACTGTTGCTGGTAGGGCCCAGATGGGGCCCAGAGACCACGTCCCAACTTGCATCACGGGATACCTCACGGGTGGTTTTGTGATCGCCCGGGACCGCTGTTTGCTCCCTAGAACATTGTGTATCCACAACTTGCCGCTAGGCATCGGGACGTTTGTCGCTCGCCCACTTGGGTGGACATACAACGACACCTCTGGCAGCCTCCGCAGCCCCGCCGTGTCGCGGGTCTGGAGAAACCCATGCAATTCACACGTGCAGCAGTTCTTGTCACCCTCGGCCTCGTTACCGCCTGTGCGGGTACCAAACCCGACACCACCCCGCCCGAACCGGTGGCACAACCCGCCCCCGAGCCCGAACCCGAGCCCGAGCCCGAGCCCGCCAAACCGATTCCCGATGGCTTTTTTGCCCTCACCCCGACGATCGTCGTCCCCGATGTCGACGCCGCCATGGACTTCTATGCCAAGACCTTGAGCGCGCAAAAGCGGTACACGATGCCAGGTCCCGACGGCAAAACCATGCACGGTGAGATCCTCATTGGCGACTCGATCATTATGATCGCCCGTGAGAGCGCCGAAATGAAGTCTGCCCTCACCCTAGGCGGCAGCCCGGGCGGATTGATGGTGTACGTCGACGATCCCGACGCGGTCCATGCCGCCGCTCTCGCTGCGGGGGCGACCGCCGAGATGCCGGTTGAGGACATGTTTTGGGGCGACCGCTACGGCAGCTTTGTCGACCCCTATGGCCTGAGCTGGTCGGTTGCGGTCCACACCGAGGACCTTACCCCCGAGCAGATGCAACAACGCCAAGCGATCGTCGCCAAGGTCAAAAACCCGAAGAAGGCGGCCAAAAAATGGAAAAAAATTGTAGGTACACCGGCCACCGAGAAAAAGCCGGCCAAGTACCACACCGTGACCCCGGCGTTCACCTGTGACAACGCTGCCGCGGCCATCGAGTACTACAAGGCTGCCTTTGCCGCCGAAGAGTTCATGCGGATGCCGGCGGGCAAGGACAAAATCATGCATGCCGAGCTCAAGATCGGTGACTCGTTTTTGATGGTGAGCGACGAGTTCCCCAAGATGCCCGGCAGCAAGTCGGCCAAAACCCTCGGCGGCTCGCCAATCTCGTTGATGCACTACACCGAGGATGCCGACGCTGCCTTTGCCAAGGCCGCGACCGAGGGCACCACCACGATGTTTGCACCGCGTGACATGTTCTGGGGCGACCGCTACGGCGCCTTTATCGACCCGGCCGGGTTTATGTGGGGCATCGCCACCCACAAAGAAGACCTCACGCCCGAGCAGATGCAGGAGCGGATGAAGGCCGAGGCCGCCGCCGCCCCAGCGAGCTTGTAAATACAACGTAGTCAACGCACGCCCCGTCGCACGCGGCGGGGCGTTTGCAATTTGCCAGTTGATAATTTACGCCGGGTACCGTAGCTGCATCACTTCACGCTCCCAGCGGGCCTGAAAACCCGTCATGTTGCGGGTGCCGAGGATCGACTGCAGGGTTTTGTAACCGCTGGGGTCCTCGCCCACGGCCGCGACAAATGCGTGATAAAAGCGGTGCAGGAGCCCGGCCTGTTGCAGCCAGTAACACAGGTACCGCGCCTGTGCGTAGTTGGTGCCCGGGTCGTCGCTATAAAACCGATTTGCGGTGTGGCACAGGGTGTGAAACGTCGGCAACGTGCCGGCCGCGATCGCCTCTTGCAAGCCGGCCAGACGCCAGTTGGTGAGCCCGACGATCTGGCCGTCCCGCTCAGCTGATTGCTCATACAACGATGCCAGTCCCTCGTCGAACCACTTGGGACAGCGCGGAAAATTGGTGGCGATAAACGGGTGGACAAGCTCGTGGACAAGGGTGCCACCGCCGGTTGAAATGTTCATCACCAGGACTTCGGCCGCGGGGTCGTAGTAGCCGTAGGGCGTGTCGGGTGGGTCCCCCCAGCGTGTTTCGGCCCAGTGGCGATAACTCGTGTCGTCGCCGAGTAGCCAAATCTCAACGAGGGCCTGGGGATCGCGGCGAAAGTAGGCCTTGCGCAACAGGTCGACGGCCCAGCGCACAATCCGGGTACTGTAGCGCTGCAGTTGTTCGGGCGGGGCGTCGCCAACAACCACAAACGGCTCCTCCATGGTGACGTGTAGACCGTGTGGGGCCACCTCCTGACGCAAACGGCGAATCCGGCGGGAGAAGGCAAACGGGCGGTGGTCGGCCTCGGACTTGCGCAGCGTCGGGCTTCGAGTTTTTTGTATCGGCAAGTAATGCTTGCCCGGGGTCAACAACTCGGCCGCCGCAACTTCGCGGTCGATACCGTCGGTATTGCCGGGGTCGTGGAAAATCAGGTTTTGCTCGCGGGTACCGGTAATGACAACCCAGGCAGCCCGCGGGCGCGGGTCGGCAAACGCGAGGTTTGGCTCGACCTCGACTTCGAGCAACACCGGGCGCTGGGTTTGCAAGGTCGCGACAATCTGGGCCAGCGCGTCCTCGCGGTCTTCTTGTACTTGCAAGAGATTACCGGAGTAGCCCATGTCCAGGCCCGCCTGCTGCAACTCGGCCGGCGTGCATCCACGACCGAGGGTGGGGTCGATACCGCTGTGGTCAAACACGTCGGCGGCCTTGACCACCTGGCCGTCCGCGGCGAGCACCATCGCCAGGGCAGCCTCGCCGGCATACCCCCGCGGGCCCGTATGTTGGGGTACTTGAATGTGCAACTGTGGCAGGGGCGCAATCTCGGGAACCGCGGGCTCAGGCCCCGCGGCGACCTCGGGACTGTCGGTCGGCGAGCGCCCGCATGCCGACGATGCCAATATCGCCAATCCGGGAGCGCCTGCGCAAAGCCACCGCCGTCGTGTCCAGGTTGCGCCCACGTCGTCAGCCTACAACGGCCATCGCCCGCGATCGGTTTGCGACGCGCCACGAAAATGCCAGGTCATTCGCGCGCTTGTTAGGCACCAAACAAAACGGGCGGGCCGCAAGCCCACCCGTAGCAGCGCTAGCTGGCCCAGGGTTCAGCCGGCGGGCATCTCGAAGTTGAAGTACCACATGATGGCAGACCAGTCGGTCGACACACTGCGGGTGTCGCCGAACGGGTACTCCATGCGGGCGATCAACACGACATCTTTGTAGGGGAACATGAACTGGACGATCTCCGTCGCCGGGTTGGCCGAGTCTTCGCTCGGCGCCTGCAACTCGGCGTAGATGCCCCGCTTGTTGTGATAGTCGTCGTTGTAGCTGAGCTCGTTGACCGTGAGTCCGGCCGATTGGTACTGCGTGCGGAAATAGGCAACCGCGCGCTCGTCAATCGGGCGCTCCTTGGGGGTGATGTAAAAGGTCATCGCGATGGCCTCGGCCTCGGAGCCCTCGCTGCCACCTTCTTCCCAGTCGCTATCGCCACCACCAAAGCCCTCGGAGGCGCAGCGCACCAGCGGGATCCAATCGTTGGGTGGCTCGGGGTTGTGCGCCGGCTCGTGGCAGTTTTTGAACACGTAGCGGGTGTCCGGGATCTCAAATGTGACCCCTAGGCTGGGAATCTTGATGAACTTGTCGTCGGCGCTCCCACTTTGGGGCGAGTCGATCCATTTGCGAGCGGGTGACTTGGGCTTGCCCTTGTACCCGTCCTTGTCCCCACAGGCGCTCAGGCTTAGGGGCAAGGCGACTGCGGCGGCGATGAGGGTGCGAAGGGCAACGGCGGTTTGCGGCATGGGTCTCTCCAACATTCGACGATCGCTGCGGACAGTACCAAAACAGGCGGGTATCGCAAACCCGTGGCCGCGGCGACCTCACCGATTGGCACGTACTCACGCGGCAAACGGCCTACTTTGTGTTTGAGCGCCCGCGCGGCAGCGTTGGCGCCGGGGCTCTGGTCTGAAATTGGCACCTGTCGGCGAACGTCGATGCGCGAGACGACACACGCCGGGCCCTAGCGCGTATCCGCCAAGCTCGCATCGTCGCGATAAAAAAACTCGGCGACGAACGCGGTCGCGGGTGCCTGGCTGACCTCGGATGGACTGCCGGTTTGGACCACGCGCCCCGACTCGATCACCACCACGTGCTCGGCCAGGGTCAACACGTCGGGCAGGTGATGGGTGACGATCACCGTCGGTGTGCCGCGGTCGCGGATCTCGGCGGCCAAGGACACTCGCATCGCTCGCCGGGCCTTGGCATCGAGGGCGGCCAACGGCTCGTCGAGCAGCAACATTTCTGGGGCGACCACCAGCGCTCGAGCAAGCGCGACACGCTGTTGCTCGCCACCGGAAAGTCGGGCTGGCAACCTGTCGGCGAGGTGCAAACACCCGAGTTGTTCGAGCTGAGCCCGCGCCCGTTGGCGACGCTGGACGAGCGCACCGAGTGCCCGCAAACCAAACGCGACATTGTCGACAACCCGCAGGTGGGGAAACAAACCATACCCCTGGGGCACATAGCCGATCTTGCGGGCCTCGGGCGGGACAAACAGGTCCCGGGCCGTGTCGAACAACTCGCGTGTGCCGAGCCGCATGCGCCCGGCGTCCGGGCGATAGGCCCCGGCGATCGTGCGCAACAAACTCGTCTTGCCCGAACCGTTGGGGCCGACCAGGGCCACGGTCCCGCCCACACTTGCAACGTCGACCGCGAGCGCGAGCTGGCCTAGTTGCATCTGCACCGAAAGTTCCCAGCCACGGATGTTGGTGCCAGCCGTCATTGCCGTCCTCCCGCCAGCAGCTTGGGCAGACCTCGCAGGCCCAAAAGCAACACGATCGCGACCCCTGCCAACACGAGCGCGAGGGCCAATGCGGCCCGGACATCCGATTCGAGCGCGGTCAGGATCGCCAACGGGATCGTCTGCGACACGTCTTGCAAGTTGCCGGCAAACAGCAAGGTCGCGCCAAACTCACCGAGGGCCCGGGCCCACGACAGCGCCGCCCCGCCGATGAGCCCGGGGAGCGCGACCGGGAGCGCGACCCGAAAAAACGCGCCGCGCGGGCTTTCCCCGAGGGTCCGCGCGACCAACATCAAGTCGTTGTCGACTTGGCGAAACGCCGCCGCTGCCGACTGCACAAAAAACGGTGCCGCAACCGTGACCTGGGCAATGACCACGGCGGTAGTTGAAAATGGAATTTGCAGCCCGAGGGCATCGAGCCACCCGCCGACCAAGCCGTTGCGGCCAAATGTCTGCAGCAAAGCGATACCAATGACCGCCGGCGGCAGCACGATCGGGAGGTCGACCACGAGCTCGACCGCACGCGCAGCCGGTGACCGCGTGACCGCGAGCCACCACGCCAACGGGGTCCCGGTGAGCGCGATGATCACCAGGCTGATCAGGGTGGTTTTGGCACTCAGCCACAGGGCCGAGGCGAACAACGGATGGGCCACGCCGGCCGACAGGTCGCCCGGTGACGACGACAGCAGCAGTGCGACTACCGGCAACAACAGCAGCAGCAACATCGGCACGGCCAGAGCTGCTGACGCTCGACGTTCGCGGTTCACGGCCCGCGAAACCCATGCTTCTCGAGGATCGCCACGGCAGCGGGAGAGGCGACAAACGCCATCCACTGAGCGGCCAACTCGGGATGTTGTGCCCGCGAGAGCTTGGCGATTGGATAGGCGGCGCGAATATTGAGTTGCGCCGGGATATCGATCGCCCGCACACGCTCGGACGAGCTCGCATCGGTGCGGTAGACGATCGCAGCATCGGCCTCGCCGAGCTCAACCTTGGCCCGCACGAGCCGAACATTGCCCTCCTCCGACACGATATGCCCACGAACCTGGTTCAAAAACGTGGCGCCGAGGGATGCACCGGCGCGCTCGAGCATGGCGCTTGTGTATTTGCCAACCGGGACATTGTCCGAGCCAATCACGATCCGCTCGGCCCTGGCCAGGTCGGCGAAGGTCTCGAGCCCCGCGGGGTTTTGCAACGGCACGATCACGACCAGCTCGTTGTGGGCGAGGATCCGACTGGGTTCCGCATGCCCGGCGCTGTGCAGAGCATCCATGTGAGTTTGGTTGGCCGAAACAAACACATCGGCGGCCGCCCCCTGCTCGATCTGAAGACGGAGCACCTGACTCCCGGCAAGCGTTAGTGAAACATCGGTCCCCGGATGCTGAGACTCAAACGCCTGCTCTAGGTCGACAAATGCATCCGTCAACGAAGCCGCGGCGTAGACGTTTAAGGTCGCGGTCCCGCCGTTCGAACGACACCCGAGCAGCGCGACCAACACCGTAACCACCGACACGAGTAGCGCCCTGGGGAGCACGGGCGTTCTTGTAGAAGGGTCGAGATCGCAAGTAAAGAACATCCGGCAATTTTCTCGGCCTCCCGACAGTAGCTTCGGCGAGCCAACTCCCGAATCTGGGTGTGGTAGAAGATCGGAGACTTTCCCCGGCCTATGGCAAGCGACGACAAAAAGCGTCCACGCGGTACGTGGAAGCCCATCGGCAACCTGCCGACCGGACGCCACGCCCCGGTCCGCGCCAATCGTCACTCTTCGATACGCACCGGGTTTGGCGACGAAGAGACCTCAGTCACCACCACCATCGATGCCCCGCGTGTGCTCGAGATGATCGAGCATGTGTTCCCCGAAGTCCGCGAGCGGATGAAATACGAGGGGGAGATCGCCCGCGGGGGCACGGGTTCGATCGGCGTGGTATTTGACCGAGCCCTGTTGCGACGGGCGGCCATCAAACGCCTGCACGCCAAGACCTACAACCAGCCGCTGTTGGTCCGCAACTTCATCCGCGAGGCCCAGATCACCGGGCAGCTCAACCATCCCAACATTGTGCCTGTACACGAAGTTGGGCGCGACGACGGTGGCGACCTGTACTTCACCATGAAGTTGGTCGAGGGCCGCAGTCTGTCCGAGATGTTGCGCGACAACCCGCGTCGCGACGACCACGACCGCCTGCTCAACGTCCTCGAAGTCGTTGTCAAAGTCTGTGATGCCCTCGCCTTTGCCCACTCGCGGGGCGTGCTCCACTGCGACATCAAATCCGAGAACATCATGGTCGGCGACTTCGGTGAGGTCTACCTGATGGACTGGGGTGGCGCGACGTTGATGCACCCCCGTGGTGAGCGGCCCAAACACTGGGCCCGCGACGATCTTCCGCGACTGTCCGAGGCCGAGACCAAGGGGCTTGTATTTGGCACCCCGGCCTATATGTCGCCGGAGCAAGCCCGGGCAAAAATCGCGACCCTCGACCCCCGCTCCGACGTGTTCTCACTCGGCGCCGTGCTCTACGAGGTCCTGACCGGGCGTCCGCCCTATGTCGCCAAAACCGGCCTCGCAGCCATCAAAAAGGCCCAACGCGCCGACTATGTGCCGCTCGACGAACGCACCGGTGGCGGCGTGTTTCCCCGCGAGCTGGTGCGGATCACGATGAAGGCGCTCGCGCCGAGTCGCAGCGAGCGTTACCAAAGCGTCGAAGAACTCAAGCACGACATCCAACGCCTCCTGCGTGGTGGTGGCAACTTCCCGACCGTGCGTTACGAAGCCGGCACCCACGTGATCCGCGAGGGTGAAGTTGGCGACGCGGCCTATATCGTCGTCTCTGGTCAACTAGAGGTCTATCGGATCATCGACGGCGACCGTGTGTCGCTGCGTGTTTTGGGGCCGGGCGAAGTCTTTGGCGAGACCGCGATTTTTGCCGAATCGGCGCGTACCGCCAGCGTGGTTGCGATCACCGGGTGCACCCTGATCATGGTCACCGGCGACGTCATCGAAAGCGAACTCGATGCCATGAAGCCGTGGATGGGCTCGTTTATTCGCACGCTCGCCAGCCGCTTTGGCGAAAGCGAAACCCGTCGCCTTGTCAGTCAGCGCAACACAGCTTCGCACCCTGTCGTCCCCTCGCCCGAGGATCACCCGAGCCTGCAAATCGACATTGAAGAGTCGTCGCGCAGTATCACCCGGGGGGAAATCGTCGACGAGGACGACGACTTTGATGTCGAGATGGGTTCGAGTATCCACGCCGCCCCAATTCTCAAGGGCAAAAAGTGGTGGAAGCGCGACTAAACACTGGCGTTGTCCGCCGGCCTGCCGGCTGGCTGGCAACCCATGTGGCGACTGCATGCACATGCATTTAGCTCCAGCATAATCATGTCCAAAAAGACATGTTTTAGATAAACTGGCGCTATTGTGAAAACTGTTCGGACGCCCCCTCACAATCTCCTTGCCTTGACCTGCGTGGCGTTGATGACCGCCGCCTGTGGAGACGGGATGTCCGATACCGCAGTATCTGCGACCGACGCCTCGACCTCAGACACCGACCCCGGCACGACCTCGCCGGAGACGACTTCGACGACGGCCGGGCCGACGACTACCACCAGCGGCGATCCAACCATGGGCGAGACCATGGGTATGACGGGGACCTCGACCACGTCCGACCCGACCACCGGAGACCCGACTACCGGAGATCCTGACCCGGTTTGTGGCAACGGTGTGGTCGAAGCCGGTGAAGATTGCGACGACGGCAACGCGGCCAACGACGATACCTGCCTCGACACCTGTGAGCTCGCAAGTTGCGGGGATGGCTTTGTCGGCCCCGGTGAGGGTTGTGACGACGGCAACCAGGTCGATGACGACACCTGCTCAAACGACTGCGTACCTGCGGCCTGTGGCGATGGTGTGGTCCAAGAAGGCGAGCTTTGTGACGACGGCAATGACATCGAAACCGACGACTGCCTGTCGAACTGTGCGGCTGCCAGCTGTGGTGATGGCCACATCTGGGAGGGCGTCGAAACCTGCGACGACGGCAACGCGGTCGACGACGACGCATGCTCCAACCAATGCGTGTTTGGGTGCCTCGAAGGCTCCACCAAGTGTATCGACAACGATACCTACGAGACCTGCAACGACATGGGCGAATGGACCCCGACCGACTGCAACCCCGAGGAAAACTGCATCGGTGGCGCCTGCCTGACCCTGTGTGAAATCGCCGAGCAAAACAACGCCTCGGTCGGCTGCCTGTACTACGCGATCGATGCCGACAACCACAACAGCTACGACAACCTCCAATACTCGGTCGTGGTCAGCAACGTCGACGACATGGCCACGGCCAACGTCGAGGTGCAGCAGTGGAATGGCAACGCCTACGCCGTGATCCAATCACAACAGGTGGCACCGGGAACGCTCCACCAGTTTGACCTGCCCGACCGCCATATCGACCTCACCGGGATCAACAACCGCGGCGCCTACAAGGTCGTCTCGGACGTGCCGATCATCGCCTACCAATTTCAGCCGATCAACGGCCAGAGTTCGTTTACCAGCGACGCCTCGTTGCTGTTGCCGCTGTCCGCCCTCGACCAGTTCTACTACGTGGTCGGGTGGGGCCAAAACAGCTTCCTGCGCCCCGAGATCCAAATCGTTGCCACCGAGGACAACACCCAGGTCACGCTCACGCCGACAACCACAACCAGCGCCGGCGGCGGGTTGCCGGCCCTGCAGGCGGGACAGCCCTACAACCTGCCGGTGCTCAACGAAGGCGACTTTGCCCAGTTTGAAGGGACAGGCGGGTTTAACGGCTCCTACATCACTTCCGACAAACCGATCTCGGTGTTTTCTTCGCACACCTGTGCCAACGTGCCGTCGGTCAATGCCGCCTGCTGCTGCGACCACATCGAGGAACAGACGTTTGGCCTGCAAACCTGGGGCCTCGAATACGTGGCCTCGCGGTTTGCCCCGCGCAACAACAACAACCCTGAGCCCTCGTACTGGCACATCTTTGCCGCCGAGGACCAGACCATGGTCACGATCGATGCACATGCAGATCTCACCGGCATCGGCCCGCAAAACCTCATGCTCAACGCCGGCGAGTTTGTCGAGCTCGCGGTCGATGGCTCGGTACAAAACCCCGGGGATTATTGGGTGAGTGCCGACAAACCGATTTCGGTGATGCAGTACATGTCGTCGCAAAACTCCGGGGGAGCAGGGACCGGCGACCCGGCGATGTCACAGGCGGTTCCGGTCGAGCAGTACCGTCCCAACTACGTGGTGTTGGTACCACCCAACTGGATCAACGACTACCTCGTGGTCACCAAGCCCAGCGCCGCGACGATCACCCTCGATGGCCAGGCGATTGCACAAAACCAGTTTGTCGCCGTTGGCCCGCAAAACGACCCGACCGACTGGGAAGTTGCGCGGATCAACGTCGCCGACGGGGTCCACACCCTCGAAGGCGACGCCGACTTTAGCGTCACGGTCGTCGGTTTCGATCAGTACGACTCCTACGCCTACCCGGGTGGTCTCAACCAGAAGGTCATCAACCCGCAGTAGCGTCGTTGCACGCACGATAGGCTCCGGCCGCGGTCAGACTGTCTTGGCCTCGGCCCAGGCTAGTTGCATGTTCATTGAATATGCCAACGAAACGGGCGTTCGCGCCAACAACAGCGCGTTTGCTCGTTTTCTACACCAACAACCGCATCGGTGGGTTTCCCGTGGTCAACTGCGAGCATGGCTTCGCCGGTCGCTCCGCTACGGTTTCGTATCGTATCCGCATCGACCTTGCGACAGTGCACCCCTGGCCGACGCCCACTGTCGCGTGGCATCGCACACCCGGCGAGCATGCGCGTCATTGTCGTTCATTGCACAATCATCAACGATGTAACTCTCGCACTTCATTGCATAATCATCGAGATTTCATCCCAAAACCGGGCTGCGACGCCGGCAACAAGGGTTCGGAAAATGCCTGTCGCGGGCCTCACTGGCAACGCGGGCAAGCCGGCCGTGCGCCGGCGAATTTCATTGTACAGTCATGCCGACACGCCCCGCGCGTTTCAATGCACGATCATTGGCCACGCCACGCGCATTTTTCCTCGCATCTCCTTGGATCCCCATCGACCTCGCCGCCAACACGGAAAATCCGACCGGCCACACCACCCAATATGATTGCATCATCATGCAAAATCGAGACCGCGCGGAACATCGGTGGCCGTGCTACATCGGGCCTTCGCAGGTCTCATCGCAGGCTGGTCCGTCCTCTACCCCGGGGTCGCAGACCTCGCCGGCGTCGGGGTTGACCAGCCCATCACCGCACTCCGGTGCGGTACAGTCGATGTCGCAGATCTCGGATTGGCCTTCGTCGTCACAGTCTTCGCCGGGATCGACCTCTCCGTTGCCGCACAGAAGTGGTCGACGGCTCAAATCCGGCTCGTCCCCGTCTGAGTCGCTGCCCGAATCCCCGACCGTCGGCTCGTCCCATCCGTCGGTCTCTCCCCCGGTATCGGAGTCGTCGGCCAGGCTATCGCCCCACCCATCCGCCTGTTGGTCGGCGCCGGTGGCCACAAGTATCTCACTGGTGAAACATCCGCCCACCAAACACGCGGCCAGCGCCAACACGCTGGTATGCGAAAAAACTGCGAGAGCTGACATTGTTCGCATGCCCACACATGTAGTGGCAGCGACAGGCCGATCCGGGTGGAAAGAATATCGCCCCCCGAAAATTGCCCACGGCGCCCTCCAAACCGTCGTTTCAAGCTCATGACCGGCACACAAAGTGCGACGTTCGGCCCACCAACCGGCACCGCAAAATCATATGTAAATGCATGGTCTATGATAGACGTAGGCTGCACCGATCGGTGCGAGGAGGTCCATACCCATGCGCGCTTGTCTGTTCGTTGCTCTTTGCCTGTCTGCGCTCCCCGGCTGTGAACGCCAGGAGACGGTCGCGCCCGACGATGGCAAGCGCCCCGAGAAGTTTGGCTCGGGTGTGAACTTTGGCGACGCCGAAGACGACCCCGCCAAGGCGGCCGCGGTTGTCAAAACGTTTTTCGAGAAGTTCTCGAGCGGTGATGTCGACGCCGCCATGGAACTGTGCACCCCGGATCTCACACTGCGGGTCAACGGTGACGAGGCCGTGGAAGAGGGTCGCGCGATCGTCTCGCGGTACCTGCGAAAACTGCCCGGAAGCATCGCACTCGCGCGCGTGTTTGTCGGCGAGTTCGGGGCTGTGGTGGCCGAGGGCATGCGGGTCAAAACCAGCGGTGGTGCGACCGGCAGCGGATTTGTGGTGATCGTCGAGTTCGATGGTGACCGGATCTCCAACCTCTCGATGGTCACCCGGACCCTCGATGGGGTGGTCGACAACCTGCCGCCAGCACCCACGCTGCCCGATGCGGTCCAAAGCATCGACGAGATGTCCAACGACCTCAACAAGGCGGTCGCCGAAAATCTCTACATCACGTGGACACACCGCAACTGGGATGATCTCAAGCGTGTCACCTCGCCTTCGGTGGTTGTCCACGACACCGCCCAGGGCAAGACCATCAACGGTTTTGACGCCCTCAAAACCGACTTTGAACAACAGGTCGCAGCGTTTCCCGACCTCCGGTTTGAACTCAAACAATCGTGGGCGGCCGGGGATTACGTCGCCGTCGAATACGAGCTCGGCGGAACCCATACTGGTGTGTTCAACGACATTCCGGCAACCGGGGCCAGCTTTACGATCCCCCGCGTCGATGTCTATCGGTTTGCCGATGAAGTCGTCGTTGAGATGTGGAGTTACTACAACCCCGACCGCATTACCGAAGGCATTCGCGAAGCCCAGGCCAAGCAGGCACCGGCGCAGCCCACTGAAGTCGACGACGACAACGACGACGACAGCGACGAATAGCGACAAATCCGCAGGCAGAGAGCTGGTCGAGCAAACCGCGCTGGCCGAGACAGCCGCGCCTGCTCATGTCCCGGAAACCATCCATCCCCGAGTATCGGGAGCAGCACGTCCGGGAACCCGCCGATCGGCTTGCGCAAAGCAATGCCCGTCCAACGATAGCTCGGCCGTAGCAAAAACGAACAACATCCGCGGGTGCCGGGCCCAGTGCGACCGGCCCCGGCCAGGCCAAAAAAACGGGCGCCGCCCTTGCGAGGAGCAACGCCCGTCCACCCGATAGCTACTGGGCCACACATAATCAACCGATACGCCCAGAAAACACGATAACTCTAACTCGATACCAACTCGCTAACACCCAGCTCTAACTCGATACCAACTCGATAACACCCAGCTCTAACTCGATACCAACCCGATAACACCCAGCTACAAACACGATACCAACCCGATAACACCCAGCTCTAACTCGATACCAACTCGATAACACCCAGCTCTAACTCGATACCAACTCGATAACACCCAGCTAAAAACGCGATACCAACATCTAACGCGATACCAACTCGATAACACCCAGCTAAAAACGCGATACCAACCCGATAACCCAGCTAATAGCGATAACAACCCGATAACACCCAGCTCTAACTCGATACCAACCCAGCTCGTACTCGATAATTTGCGAGATGTGCAGGTACAACTCGACTGACGGCTACATGCGTGTACATGTTCCGGTGATACAGCGACAAGGCTGTCAGCAGTCTTCAACGTGCTACGCTGTGATTTGCGGACTCAAAATCTGTACTCCTTAGATCGAATGTGTACAGAACGCACTCGAGACATACGTGTCCCGTGTCGATCACAAAAGTGCCGACAATAGCTGGCGGTGGGATTCGAACCCACGACCACCTGCTTACAAGGCAGGAGCTCTCCCACTGAGCTACACCAGCGTGTTTGCTCGGGTGCTCGGCCTGTCCTGTGTCGGGGGGCCCCGACATGCAGCGAAGACTAGGTCTGGAAGTCTACACGCCGGGAAACCCTCAACACGAGCACAGATCGCCCGCTGTGGGGGCAATGCTGCCGAGTACCGTCGCCAATCCTGGGCGCTGCACTCTGTTATGTGACGTGAAGGGTTTCATTGACGTGGACCTTTGGTGTTCACCAAAAAATATGTGAACACGCTAACGCAGCACTTGTAGCCGGGATTCAAATAATCGTCAATAGATTTGGAAGTTTTTTTCGGCCCGCGGGACGTGTGGATTCTTGGAGGTACACACCTGCGCGCCTGCGACCGTCGACTGGCGACAACAAGGACCCTTCGCCCACCCCTGCCGACATGTTGCGCCCTGCGAAAACTGCCGTCGTCCTTATTGCCTTGGCATGTCTGTCGACCTCGCAGCCAGGTTCCAAATTCCGGGGCGAACGACTCACACAACTCGACATCGCGTCGGCAAAATCATGTATATCCAAGTAAACGGTGAACGCCTTGCCGACGGGCGGTGTCGCCAACTCGCCCTATTGCGCTCGCCGGTCAACACATATTGCAGTACTTTGCGCCCGGTACCGGCGCGAAGCTTGACCGGCGATGGCTGTTCAGAGATGTCGAGTCGGCGCAGGGTGGCACTGAGCGAGCGCCTGCACCGGGAAAAATTGTATACTCAACAACTTGGAGAAGCGAATGCAAACTCGGATGGGCCGCGTCCACCCGACTGCTGTGGTTCGACGACTCTTTGGCCCATGGAGCTCGCCGTCGCCGTAGTCGACGCCCGACAGTGCTTGCACCGACCGCTGCAGCCAGCTACGGACGCGCAAATTGCTGACGATCGCGGTCAACCGCCGCGCGCACGTGACAACCTTCGATGTGATCGTTGACGAGCCCCATGGCTTGCATCAACGCGTACATGGTGGTCGGCCCGACAAACGAAAACCCACGCCGCCGAAGATCGCTACTGAGGGCCTTGGATGCCGGGGTTTGGGTCAATTGTTTGAGAGCACGCACGGTCATCCGCCGCGGGCGATCCTTGGCCTTGGGTTCAAACCGCCACAGATAGGCGGCCAACGAGCCAAACTCTGCCTGGATCGCAAGTGTGTGTTTGGCGTTGGCGATCGCCGACTCGATCTTCCCCCGGTGGCGAATGATCCCCGGATCGCGAAGCAGGCGTTCGACACTGCGGCGGTTAAACCGGGCAACCTTAGCCGGCTCAAAGTTGGCAAACTGCTGGCGAAACCGCGGGCGCTTGCGCAGGACAGTGAGCCAACTGAGCCCGGCCTGAAACCCCTCTAGACACAGTTTTTCAAACAGCGTCCGGTCGTCGGCCACCGGTCGGCCCCACTCGTGGTCGTGATAGTCGATGTAGCCGGGGTCGTCGCCGCACCAAAAACACCGCGCCACCCCCTCGTCGTCAACGCGCAATCCCTTGCTCGACTGGCTCGACTTGCTCAGCTTGCTCGACTGGCTCGACTTGCTCGACTCGCTCGACTGGCTCGACTGGCTCGACTCGCTCGACTTGCTCGACTGGCTCGGCATGGGCCAAGGGTATCAAAATCGCGCTCACGTGCAGGTACATACATCCGCGGACTGTGCGCACAAACCAACGAAAAAACCCCCCAAACGAGATGGGGGGTTGAAGCGCACCCGGAAGGATTCGAACCTCCGACTTTCGGTTCCGTAGACCGACGCTCTATCCAGCTGAGCTACGGGTGCATCCGCTGATGAACTCACCAGGGGTGGCGGAAGCTATCAAGCAGTCGACCGAGATGCAACGTTCACTCTCCGGGAAAACCCTGTGTCAGCTCACGGACTCGTTCCGGTGAGTAGCAACGCCAACGTGATCGCATTGTTGCCTGCGTGGACACCGATCGCTGCCGAGAGCCGTCCGGTTTGGGCAAATGCGTGGGCAAACACGACGGCGAGCCACATGTACACAACGAATCCCGCGGGGTTGCCGTGAATCGCGGCGAATGCCAAGGCTGAAAACAGGTAGGCACTCGCCCCATGGATCCTGCGCAACCGGGCGAACAACAGGCCGCGCAAAAGCCACTCCTCGGCGACCGGTGCCAACACCAGGGCGGCCAGGGACAAAAACAGGAGATCGCTGCGGATACCAAAACCATCCTCGGTGATCGCAGTCACGGCCGACTGTTCGGCCACCGGATAGCCGGCCATCTCCATCATCCACGACAGGACAAAACTCCCGAGCACCGCGGCTGCGATGTGGCCGAGCACCACCACAACGGTGGTCACAAGACCGGCCCGGGTTGGTGCAGGCAGCTCGTCGACGTCGACCGCAAGCCCAACCTGGCGGTAGCAGATTGCGGCGATCAGCAGCCCAAGTGGGGCATAGACGTAGTTGAGACCGGGCAAGTCCTCGCTGGTCGGCAACAGGCCGAGTCCCAGGATGAGGGTGAGCGCCATGGTTCCGACCACGCCACAAAGCAGCGCCATGACGATCTCGGAGGCCAATGCCCGGGCAGTCGATGCGTCCCTCACGGCGGCAGTGTGCACCCCGCGCGAGCCGGGTACAAGCTTGCAAGCGGCGACGACTTTGTTTAGGTTCCCTCTCCCAACACTACGGGTGTCCTACCCATCTCCTGGAACGGTGGCCGAGAGGCTGAAGGCACAGGTTTGCTAAACCTGCGTAGGGGAAACTCTACCGAGGGTTCGAATCCCTCCCGTTCCGCACCACGCCGCCCTTGGGCGGCGTTTTTGTTGGCGGACCTAACTCTCCTCGGCTCGCCACACGCGCATCAAGCTGTGCTCTGGGGGAACGCCTAGGCGTATGGGGTAGCCGTAGTGTCCCTGGGCTCGGTGCACATACAACGTCTCTCGCCCACGCACCCATGGACCGTGCAAGCGCAGTCTAGCCCGAGTTTTGCCGGATCTGAGCGCGACCACAAAAAATTGTGGCGGCAACCCGGCCGGACGAGCATGTTCCAGGTCGACTGGTACGCGTCGGGCTCGTCGCGCTAGGGCGTGCTGCGTGGCAAACAACATGCATAGGCATGCTTTTGAATTGTCGCGACCAGCCCATCCATGGTGTCAGCATTGGTCTGGTGGCCCTGCACACACACCCGCAATACCGGTCGTCCGGCGATTGTTGTCGGCGACAGGTAGTAGCTGCCCTCGGCCAGCAGGCGCTGCTGAATTTGCTGATTCATCCGATCGATCGCCCCGCGATCATAACCGCGACCACACCAGCGAAAACAACAGATCGAGAGGTCAGGTTGGGCGATGAGTTGCAAGTCGTCGGCCGCCTCGACCAACCCTGCCAGGTACCTGGCACAGGCGGCGTTGTGCGAGATATTGGCCGCTAGGGTTTCTCGGCCGTAGTGACACAGGGCAACAAATGGTCCGAGTGCGCGAAACCGGCGCGAGGTCTCGGGCCCGTAGTGGAAAAATGCATGGCGCTCGGGTGGTGGGTCGCGCTCGATGTCGACGTATTCGGCCGAGGTATAAAACACATCGCGGGCCCGGTGCGGCTCGGCAAACAACACTGCACTGGCGTCAAACCCCATATAAAACCACTTGTGAAGATCGAGGGTGATCGAGTTGGCGGCCTCGATCCCGGCAAGTCGCCCCCGCAGGTCTGGGGCGAGCAGCGCGGCCCCGCCGTAGGCGGCATCGACATGCAGCCACACACCTTCGTCACGGCAAAGCTCAGCGATGCGAGCGAGCGGGTCAACAAGTCCCTGGGTGGTTGAGCCCGCCGTAGCCACGACTGCAGCCGGCATCAACCCTGCCCGTTTATCCTCGCGCAACTGCGATGTTAGTGCATCTACATCTATTCGCCCATCGGCGGCGACAGGGATCGCAACAATGTGCCGGCGACCGAGCCCCGCCAACTTGACCGCACGTGCATTTGAAAAATGGGCCGTCGGTGCGAGATAGACCCGAAGCCTCGCCTGGACCGCCGCTAGACCCTCCTGGGCGATGGCAGGATCATCGCCCGCCGCCGTGTGGAGGGCGGTCGCAAGCGCGGTGAAGTTGGCCAACGAACCGCCGCTGAGCAACACCCCGTCGGCCGCAGCTTTGAGCCCGGCGAGCTGACACAACCACTGAAGCAAGCGCCGCTCGACAACCGTGGCACCCGGTGCCGAGGCAAACCCCGTGACATTTTGATTGAGCGCAGCCGCCAGGGCGGCCATCGGTGGGTCGGTTGGGAGCCCGGCACCGCACACGTAGCCAAAAAACCCCGGGGCGTTGTTGCGCCGGGCATGGCCGACAATCACGGGCCAAAGTTGCTCGAGCAGGTCGGCCACCGGCCGCCCGTGGCGAGGGAGCGCGGCGGGCAGGTGAGCAGCCAGTGTATGTGCCGTTGTCGCCCGCTGAATTGGTTGATCATGCAATGACTTTTCCACGCGCCCAAGCAGGCTTCGCACATCAAAATCTCGCGGTTTTATCCGGTGGGCGGGGTCGAGGAGCGGGCGTGTCACCGCGGTCAGTGTCGCACACGCAAGCAGCTGCCAAACTTGCCAAAACCTACCCCTGACCGCACGGTAGCTTGTTATTGAGCTCACATGTGGCCACCGGCGGGATGAACGCGACGACCAGACCTGCTACCACTGAGGCAATGACCTGCGGCGAGCATTTGACCACAGCACGCGAATGTTGGTCGCTCGAGTTCCAAGCCAACGGGCTCCCCGGTTCGTCGCCCCGCGTTGAGGCGCATGGCAAGATCGATGGCCCATCGGCCGGCGATGCTTGTGGGGGCTTGGCTGTGGGTCTTGGACGGTCGTCGGCCGGCATAAATGTATACACATCTTTAGCCCAGCCAACGAACCTGTGCCTCACCAAGCCCATCCGCATCCCGGGCCCAGGAAATTCGCGAAAGTTGCTGATGCACCAGTACCGGCGCTCGCCCAACACCGGGAGCGGCCGTGTATAAGTACCTGCACATCCTCACCACCGGGTCGGCGTTTATGATCTTTTTCGTCGGCAGTGCGGTCTATAGCTGGATTGCGATTCCGTTGATCCAGCTGCTGGTGCGCGACCCCAAACGCCGGACCGAGAAGTGTGCGCGGATGATGTTTCGCAGCAACCAGTGGTTTTTTTGGTACATGCGAGTCGTCGGTCTTTTGCAGATCAGACACGGCAAGGTTCCCGACGATATGCCGGCACCGGGAGAGCCCTATGTGATGCTCTCCAACCATCCCACCCTGCTTGACTCGGTGCTGCTACTCGGAAGTTTTTTTCGCCTCACAACCATTGCAAAAGCAAGTTTTTACAACTCGTGGATGGTCGGCCGTTTTCTGCGTGCCACCGGCAATCTTTGCGCTCCAGAACCCTCACCAGACACCGCGTTTGGAGCAACTGTCGTCCTCGATCGGATGGTAGAACATCTAAAAGATGGATATGCATTATTGGTGTTTCCCGAGGGAACGCGGTCGCCTCCCCACCAGCTCAACCGGTTTCGTCGGGGGGCATGCGAGGCCGCGATTCGGGCCGGAGTACCGATTGTCCCGGTATTTATCCACGTTGACCCACCTAGCCTCCTCAAGGGGCAAAAGTGGCATTCAATCCCACACCGTATGCTTACCTATACCGTCGAGTACTTGCCGATCATCCACACGCGGGGACACAACCTCGACAGCCGTGAACTCAATCGCGAACTATACGCCCACTACCGCCAGCGCTGTGACGCACTGGCTCCGACATCGCAGCCTAAGACACACATGTAGAAGCAACATAATTACCCATAAAACAGTCGTAGCTAGCGATCTGTGATAGGGTAGAGCGTCGACCATGAGCACCGCCTTTGGCCTCGATGAACCCCCGCCGACGTTGCGGCAGCGGATCCTGACGCTGATGTCCCCACCCTGGATGGACGCCTGTCCACCCGAGCAGCGGCGTGCCATTCGCTTGCTGATGGGCTGTTGCCTGCTCATGGTGATGGTTGGGGTGGGGTTGTCGACCCTGTTTCAAATCACGGTTGAGGGCGAAAATCACGTTGTTGGACTGCTGCTTGCGGCCTCGGCCGTGGTCGCGACGATGCCCGTGGTCTTGCGGGTAACCCGGTCATTGCGGGTGACCGGCCATGTCCTGCTGAGTTGCGCCCTGCTCACCCTGATGGTGTTGGCCCGCAACACTGGCGGTTTAGAGTCGCCGGCCCTGCTTTGGTACACAACCCTGCCGATGTGCGCGGCCCTACTGATCGGACCGCGGGCCGTCGGCGTGTGGATTGTGTTGGTGGTGGCCGAGTTCAGCTACCTTGCATATGCACATGCGACCGGGCAACCAACGATTCAAGCGATCGCCAGCGACTGGGTGTGGCTGGCCCAGGTCGTCGGCCTGTTGTTGCTCCTCGGGTTTTTGGCCGGTCTCAGCCTGCTGTATGAGGTCGAGCGCAAGCAAACAATTTTGCAACTCGAGCTGACGGCGATCGAGGCGGAGACTGCCAACCAGGCCAAGAGCGAGTTTTTGGCCAACATGAGCCACGAGATTCGCACCCCGATGAACGGGGTCATCGGCATGTCCAAAATGTTGCTCGAGACCAACCTCGACGGCAAACAACGTGAATATGCAAAAATTGTCTCGCAACAGGCCGAGGTCCTGCTGTCGCTGCTCGATGGGATCTTGGACCTGTCAAAAATTGAGGCCGGCAAACTCGAGCTCGAGAGTTTGACGTTTGACCTGCGGCACCTTTGCCGCGACGTCGTCAATGCATTTCGCTCACAGGCCAACGACAAGTCCCTCGAGCTGCGCCTCGACTACGAGCCCAACGAGCCGCGGTGGTTTATGGGCGATCCCAACCGCCTGCGTCAGGTGCTGACCAACCTCGTGGGCAACGCGATCAAGTTTACACCCTCCGGCGAGATTGTTGTTTCTGCAACGATTGCCCCCGCCACCAACGGCCGCTACGCTGTCACCCTGGCCGTGCAGGACAACGGCATCGGCATCGAAGCCAACAAAATCGAAACGATTTTCGACACCTTTAGCCAGGCCGATGGTTCCCATGCCCGTCGCTATGGCGGCTCTGGCCTCGGGCTTGCGATCTCGCGGCACCTCGTCACGCAAATGGGCGGGACGATCCACGTGCGCAGTAACCTCGGCGAGGGCTCGCGGTTTGAGGTACTGCTTCAGCTGTTGCAAAGCACGGCGCCCGAACCTGCCGTTGCACCGGCCGAGGTCGACACCCAAAAACTCGCGGGATCGATTTTGGTGGTCGAGGACCATCGGGTCAATCAACGCCTGATCACCGCCATGCTGCGCCGCCTAGGCCTGCAGGTCAAACTCGCAAACAACGGCTTTGAGGCACTCGACCAGCTCGTTGGCGGGGGCTACGACCTCGTTTTGATGGACTGTCAGATGCCGGAGCTCGACGGCTTTGAAACCACGCGAGAGTGGCGTCGCCGCGAACTCGACAGCTCGAAGCCCAGCCACTTGCCGGTGGTTGCGCTCACGGCCAACGCCATGAAAGGCGACCGCGAACGCTGCCTAGCTGCCGGCATGGACGATTACCTCGCCAAACCGATCCGCCAAGAGGACCTGGCAGCAACCCTGGCGCGGTGGTTGCCGAAAGCGTCGTAGCTGAGCCTTGCTTATACAAGTAAGCCCGCCGGGGGCTGTGGTGTCGACCATCAGCCGACATCGCTAGGCGACATCGGACTCGACTTCTTCCATCTTGCCGCGCAAATAGGGCGTGAGCTGTGGCTCCAACGCGCGTTGATAGTGACGACTCAAGTGGGAAAATCCGCGAATCGTGCCGGTGCAGCTCGGGGCCTGGCACCAGCAGTGAAACGGAGACTCCATATCCCACTCGCTTGTCAGGTAGTTAAATGTGAGTTGCTCACCGGGCTCGAGCTGCCGAAGAGCTCGAAAGCTCAGGGTCTCGACGTCGAGGTAACAGTTGGGGTCGCAGCTGTGGTTGAAGTAATCGTCGATTTCGTTGGTGCCCGCCTGATGGCGGTTGGCGGCGAGCTGGATGGTGTAGCGGGCCGGCTTGTCGGTAAACACATGGGCGAGGGCGACGACGCAGGCTCCGCGCTCGATCGGCTTTGTTGTATATACTCCGAGTTGGCCGTTGATTTCGCGCAGGACAACTCCCGGGGCTGGAATACTGTTGGGGCGATATGATTGCATGGGGCTCCAGGTCGAATGGACAGATGACATGTCCATATAGACAGATATTCTAGGATGCCTCACGGCCAACGCCATCGCGACCACGCGCACCTTTTGTGGGTTAGTGCACAATCCCCAACCAGCGGATGACGCAGTCGGCAGATTTTCACATTCCAGTTACATACCCGCTGTTTGGGGCAGGATCTGCGACTTCACCTACTCGTAGGCGCGCGAGTGACGGCGTGACAGCAAGTTCGATGGGGCATCGCCGCGTTCGTCATCCCGGGCTTCGAGCACCATACGGAACTGTTCGAGCAGGCCAGGGTCGCGGCTGATGATGTCGAGGAATTGTTTGCGCCGCAGGCTCAAGAAAATGCAGGGCGTCAGGGTGCGAATGGTTGCGGTCCGCGGAACGTCACGCAGCAACGCGATCTCACCAAAGTGATCACCGTCGCTGAGCACCGACAACTTGCGCTCCTCGCTGCTGCCCTCGTCGCGCTTGCTCACCTGCACCTTGCCACGGGCGATGATGTAGAACTTCTCGACCATGGTGTCGCCCTGGCGAATCACCATCCGCGACTCGGGGCAACGTTCGCTGACAAATAGCTTGGCGAGCTCCTCGAGCATGGCGGTCGACAGCTCGCTGAGAATCGGCACGGCCTTGAGGCGCTCAGGCGTGACATCGGCCTTGCCGTCTTCGCTCACGGCAACACCCGACTGCTTGGCCCACAGTTTCTGGTACAGCCCACGGCGGGCGAGCAGCTGCTTGTGGGTGCCGTATTCGACCATTTTGCCGTGGTCGAGCACAAAAATCGCATCGTGTTCGACCACCGAACTCAGGCGGTGGGTCACCTCAACGACGGTCCGTTGTTTGCCGATTCGCTTGAGGGTTTGGCCAATGGCAGCTTCGGTGCCGGGGTCGAGGGCCGAGGTCGCTTCGTCGAGCACCAAAATCCGCGGGTCGCGAATGATCGCCCGAGCAATCGCCACCCGCTGCCGCTGACCACCCGAAAGCCGGCTACCACGCTCCCCGACCACGGTTTGGTACCCGTTGGGCATCCGCAGGATCAGGTCGTGAATCTCGGCAGCCTTTGCTGCCGCTTCGACCTCGGCCTGGGTCGCCTCGGGCCGCCCCATCCGGATGTTGTCGGCGACCGTGGTGTTGAACAAAAAGCTGTCTTGAAAGACAACTGCCATTTGCTCCCGCAGCGACGCCTGTGAGCCCTCACGCAGGTCGCGGCCGTCGATTTGGATGCTCCCGAGGTCAGGGTCGTAAAACCGCGTCAAAAGCCCGAGTACCGTACTCTTGCCCGACCCCGAGGAGCCGACAAAGGCGACGGTTTGCCCGGCCTCAATCGCAAACGAAAGGTCTTCGAGGTTGTTGTTTTCGCCGGTGTACGAAAATGTGACGCTGCGAAAGCGAATCTCCCGGGCCAGCCGCGGCAACGGGGTGTCGGGTACGAGGTCGGGCACCTGGGGTTGTTCGTCGAGCAACTCGGCGATCCGGTGCACCCCCCCCGATGCTTGTAACAGCACAGGGCTCACACGCGTCAAGCTGGTGACATAGGCACTTAAAGTGACGGTGAGCGCATTAAACGTGACGAGCTGACCAACCTCTAGCTGGCCCTCAAAAGTCTTGAACACGCCAATTCCGAGGACAACAACATGTAACAGCATAAAGCTGACATTTGGTGTACGCTCAACTAAGTAGGAGAGGATGTTGAACCGCAGGCCGGCGTCGAATGTGCCCTCCAGGCGGGTTGAAAACCCGGCGACCTCGCTGCGTTGCAAACCAAAGGCCTTGACCACCGGTTGGGCACCGATGTTCTCTTGCACGGCCGAGACCACCGCGGCCTCCTCCTGGCGCAGGGCGAGGCTGGCACGTTCGGCCCGCGGGCCCAAAATCCGCGGACCGATGGTCAACACCGGCAGGGCCATCACGGTGATCAAGGCCAGCTGCCATTCGAGGCGAAACAGCAGCACAGCCGACAACGCAACACCCAACACCCCAATCAGGGTCTCGGGAATCGCTAGCACCACCGCGTTTTGTACGGCCGCCAAGTCGGTGGCAAACCGCGCGACGATGTCGCCAACCTTGGTCTTGGCATAGAAGTTGGCCGACAGCTGCTGCAGGTGCTCAAACAGGCGCAGTCGCAAATCGTTGACGACCGCAGTGCCGAGCTTGGCGTAGAGATAGTCGCGGGCGACCGCTGCCACGGCGGCAACCAGTACGGCGATCGTCAAACCGATCAGCAGCTGCCACAAAAGCTCGGTGTCGTGGGCCCCGATCGCATCGTCGATCAGGTACTCCATACTGCTGGCGAGCCCCACGGTAAACGCCAGGTCGATCAAAATCCCCAGCAGCAACAAGAAAACCTGGCCCTTGTAGGGTCGCAGATAGTCGTAGAGCTGGCGGACGACAAAAAACATGGGGCGGCCCTACCGGAAGTGACCCAGGCGGGGCCAAATCACGGTTTACGAGGTGCCGGCAGTGTACCGTGCGACCGGAATTTCCGCACTGGCAGGCGCCACCCCGTCACAGGTCGAGTGCGCTGCGCACCCGCGCGATCAAATCGCGCTCGCTGGCGAGGATTACCTCGTCGATTTTGGCGGCGTCTTCGAGTTCCATCAGCAGCGAGATCCGGGCGTTTGGCGACAGTTGGCGGACCCGCGACTCGACTTCATCATCGACATTGACCTGGTTGATGACTTCGCGCTGCTGCTCGTCGGACAACCCCAAGCGGGTCATTAAGGAACCCAAAAAGTTGCGCTCGGCGTCGGTCACCGAGCCGTCGATCAGTACCAACTGGGCGACCAGCTGGGCGTAGAGCTTTTTCTCATTCAGTGGCAGCATCGCGGGCGAAAGTGTCGGCTGCCGGGCGCGTGCGCACAAGGGCACAAACCTAAATTCAGGCAAAAGGTTCGCACCAAGCTGCCGTCGTCGACGATCGTGGCAGAACACTGTTGTCGCGGGCCGTCCAGGCTCGCACGGTCTGCTCGCAAATCGAGTAAAACCGCTGCATGCCCTCGCTTCGCCTCCTCTCGGCCACAATCGCCAGCGCGGCCCGGGGATTTGCCGGTTCCAAAGTTGCTGACAAACTCGGCCCTCGCCCGGCCAGGCCACTCGAGCTCTACGAGTTTGAGGCCTGTCCATTTTGTCGAAAGGTCCGCGAGATGATCACCTGGCTCGACCTCGAGGTCGTGGTCTACCCCTGCCCCAAGGGTGGCAAGCGCTACCGCCCGCAGGTCGTCGACCGCGGTGGCAAAGCCCAGTTTCCGTACCTCGTCGATCCGAACACCAACACCGAAATGTACGAGAGCGATGCCATCATCGCCTATCTCGCCCAGCAATACGGGACCGGGCAGCTGCCGACCTCCCTGCGCTTGGGCCCGGCGACATTTGTATCTGCAGCGATATCATCGTGGCTGCGACCGGCGGGTACCTTTGCCGTCGACTCCGGGCTCCCCGAGCAGCCGCTCGTCCTCCGGGGATACGAAGGATCACCCGCCTCCCGCCTCGTACGCGAAGATCTGTGCCGCCGCGAGCTGCCCTACCTGTTGCAGCCCAATGCCCCAGGAAGCTCGCGCCCGACCACGGCAAAACCCCAGCTTCGGGATCCGAACACTGGCATTGAGGTGGCCGGAGCCGATCGTATCTCGGCCTATCTCGGCGAGACCTACGGCGGCCACTAGCGCAGCCTCGATTTCATTGTATATACTCATACTTCCGAAATCCTGGCAAAACCAGCGCATGCCCACACGATGTCGACACTTTCGTTGCTGATGCATACAACCTAACTTCGCGTCCGCCACCGACGGCCGAAACCCGCCCATTGTCGCGATTGTCGACCGCGCGCGCGGGCTTGGTCCGCGTTTCGGGGCTCGCGCCACACCCGGCTGTAACCGCGACTTCGCGCTTGATAGGCAGGGTCACATGCAGTGGCTTTTCTCGCGTGACCACAAGTCGCAGTTCGCCGCTGACCACGCAAAACCCGCCGAGCCTGCATTTTTTGTCGATTACAGGGGTAAGCACCAACCGGAGCAAATCGCGCGACGCTCGCAGCCGCGCACTTTCAACCCCGCGGACCACGTGCTACCTCTCAGACCGCTGGCGGGCACCCATGACCAACTCAAAATCGTCCCTTCCCTTGCCGAAACAACCTCCGATTCCGTTTGCCGTCGAGTTGCTGCGCAACCCCGACCAAGCAACGCTCCGGCAACTCGCGCAGGAACACACCCCGTTTTGCCAGCGCACGGCACTCGGAAGCCTCAACAAGGTCGCCCGCAACAAGGCCCGCAAGGCTGCTTTTACCTACATCATCGACCGCAACGACAACCCCGCGGCCTACTCGCACAAGACGATCGCCCCGGCCACGGCCCAGGCACTGATCGCCGGTCAGACCGAGTACATCAAAAACCAGGGCAAGATGATTGCGATCGAGGCCTATGTCGGCGTCGGTCCCTACGCGGTCCCGGTTCAATGGCTATACACCTATGAGGGGGCCAACATCGCCGGGATGCAACAGATTCTGGCGTTTCCCCGCGAAGATGTTGAAACTCCAGAGCAGCTCGCCAAGCCGTTTGAGCCGGCGTTTCGCCTGTTTTACACGCCTGGCCATGCGGTCGACATGCCCGGCGGCCAGGCCATCATTGTCGACCTCGACCACAACGTCACCCACATCATCGGGCCCGACTACTTCGGCGAAAGCAAAAAGGGCGCCCTGCGGATGCTCGCCGCCGCCGTCTACAAGCGCGGTGGCCTGTTGATGCACGCCGGGGCCAAGGCCATCACCACCGAGTCGGGCGAGCGCGTGTCGATGGGGATTTTGGGCCTTAGCGGTACCGGGAAAACCACGACCACGTTTAGCAAGCAGGGCGAGCGGACCGAGCCGATCCAAGACGACATGCTTGCGATCTGGCCCAAAGGACAACTTTCGATCACTGAGAACGGCTGCTTCGCCAAGACCTTTGGCCTGACCGAAGAGACCGAGCCGGTGATTTACCGCGGCACCTGTGGCCCCCAGGCCTGGATCGAAAATGTCTATGTCGGCGCCGACGACCACCCGGTGTTCGACAAACGCCTGCTCAGCCCGGACGATGTCAAACGCCTGCGCGAGGTCCTGATTGGCACCGGGGCCCCCGAAAAAAATGTAGATGCATTCATTTCGGGTGCGGTCACGGCTGACGAGGTCGTCGACAACGGGGTGCCAAAAGACGGCTGGGACTTTGTCGCCTGGACTGAAAACGGCCGCTCGATCGTGCCGATGTCGTCGATCGAACAGGCCGCCGACCTCCACGATGTGCCCGCCCTACACTCGCTTGGGATCCTCAACCGCGACGAGGGCAACGACGCCGCCACCCCGGGCATTGTCCGGTTTACCAGCCCCGAACAGGCCGCCGGTTACCTGATGCTGGGCGAGACCTCCAAAACCTCGGCGGCCGGCAAGGACCGCGGCAAAACCCGCTCGCCGTTTACCCAGCCGTTTTTCCCACTGTCGCACAAGTTGCAGGCACAACGATTTTCGGAGCTGGCGGCGACCTTCCCCCATGTCACCATGTGGCTGATGAACACCGGCTACGTCGGTGGTAGCGCCCGTGAAGTTGCCGCGGGCACGGCCCTCAAAATCAAGATCCGCCACTCCTCGGCCATGCTAGAAGCGCTGATCGGTGGTGCCATCAAGTGGACGATCGACCCCGACTACGGTTACGAGGTTGTCGACATCGACGCGCCAGAAAACGCCGACCTGGTCGCCAAGGTCCCGGCCGAAATCCTGCAGCCCCGGCGGTGGTTTGAGAAAAACGGTAAACAGGCCGAATACCGCACCTGGGTTGCACGCATGCACCGCGAGCGTCGCAAGTTCCTCGAAAAGTTCGAGGTCGACCAGGCGATCATCAAAGCCGTTGTCCGGGCGCCGACAGCCGCGAGCTAAGGGTTCGACAGCAGCCGCGTGGGATTGGGCTCGGAGCCACAGGGTTCCGGGCCTAAACTATGTGTATTCAAGCAAGGCTTGGATACATGTATGATCACGAGTTAGTGACGCGGGCCACAATTTATACACCCGGGTAAAAAGTTACCGGCGCTTTGGGACATCCAACTATTTCCACAACCGTATAAGAAATTCCCTCGGATCCCAGGCGATGTGCGCCGACGTGCCCACGTGCCCAAAATTCAACCACAGTGGCCTATTCCTGCGGTCTCACTGTGATCCGTCACGCAATCGTCACCGCGAATTGGTAGTTTGTGTGCCGCCGATCCCTTCAATTTTTAGGATTGTTTGGTAAACCCACGCTAGACGCAACTGCGGTGCACGTAGTGCCCCAACTGCGGATGGATGATCATGGCGACGAACACGAGTACCCATACCCATGACCTCGATGCGCCCGCTGGGCTGCTGGGGTTTTTGCGAAGCTTTCACAACCGGACGATTCTGTTCCGCGCTGGCAACTGGATCTTCGTCACCTACGGACTGCTTGCCGGCCTCGCGTTTGTGGTCGGACAGACCACGGCGTTTTGGTACCACGGCGTGGTCGGGGCCAAGCCGGTGGTGGTCTCGCCCTACTACACCTTCTTTTTGATCCCCATGGTGCTGATGGGTGCACGTGCAGCCAGCATCATGCTCGAGTGGCGCCAGCTGTTCAAAAAGCCACTGCAAACCCTGGTCAAACCCGGCTACATGCTCCACGGCGGGGTGTTTGGCGGCATGTTGGCCGCCGTCGGCATTGCCAACATCACCGGCATCGGCCTGTTGGTCCTGCTCGACGCCCTGGGCTTTTGCATGACCATCGGCGAGGCCGTGTGCCGGCTCGGCTGTTACGTCTACGGCTGTTGCTGGGGTAAGCCAACCGAGACCAAGTTTGGTGTTGCCTATACAAGCGAACATTCCAAGGTGGTGCGCTGCTGCCCCGACCTCAAGGGCGTCAAGATCCACCCGGCCCAGCTCTACGCGCTGCTGGCCCACCTCATCCAGTTCTCGCTGTTCTACCTGCTGCTTCCCTACAAAGTTTTCGACGGGATGTTTGCCGGGCTCTACCTCATCACCCACCCGATCATCCGCGTCATCATGGAACGCTTTCGCCAGGACGACCGTGGCAAGTTGATTGGCCCGCTGACCCACACCAACCTCTACAGCGCGATCCAGGTGGTCCTGGGCATCATTGCAATGTCGTTTGGCTATGCGGCCGGGGCCAACCTCCCAGTCGACATGTCCTACAGCTGGTTTGGCACCCTGTTTCACCCACAAATGGGCTGGTACATGCTGATCACGTTTGCGACCGCGATTTTTGCCTACGGCGTGCACTACAAAAAAGTTGGCTCGTGGGTGCACCACCGCAGCGAGGGGATGCACTCCCACGTCGACGAGATGAGCATGGGAGCCGCCGCCCGGGCCGAGGGCCGCGACGACGCGTAACAACCCAGCCCATCACGCTAGGCGCCCCGCAAGTCGGGGCGTTTGCAATTTGGGACCGGGCTATCTCGAGGCGAGATGGATCCCGTCGATGCTTCGCACAATGCCGACGGCCCGGTTCACGCGACTGCCGGTGACGATGATGCCGTCATTGCCATCGCGTAGTTTGGCCTCGATCGACTCGCTGTTTTCGTAGGTCCACGTGTAGACCCGATGGATGCCTTTCCCAGCGTCGCGCAGCTGCCGGGCCTTGGCGATGTTGGCATCGATCCGGGCCTGGCCGGTGCCAAAGCGAAACACACCATCGGCGTAGTAGCCCCTCGGCACGTCGTGCTCTCGGTAGTAGGCAGAGACCTGCTCCGGGTCTGTCCGCTCCGAAATATCGACGGTCTCGCGCTCGCCAAGGGTCGCCAAAAAATCGCCCGTGAACAGCTCCTGGGCCCGGCCGAGGTTGGCGACCGAGAACACGATTTCTAGCGGTGTCGTCACAAGCTGCCGAACCCGGCTGCGAAGCACCCGGGTGACATCGTCCCGCTGCCGATACTTCAAATCAAAAATGACGGTTGTGAGGCGTGCGTTCGCCGCAGCCACCCGCTGAAGCTCGCGCAGCCACGGATCGAGCTCGGTTGAAAATGCGAACGCACCATCGTGGTCGACCACGAGGCGACTGGCACTTCCATGAATATCCGCCTCGATGGCATTGGCCCCGTCTTGGACGACGGATTTGATAGCGGAGATAGCGTTGACGCGATGGGCGATGATCAATACAGGTCGACTCATTGGGTTTCCTGGGTTGGGGTACGCCATCGGTAGTCGACGGCCCGACCACAACGATCAAGAAAACTGGCCAGCAGGCACCAGGTGCCGTTCTATCCGCCTTTTTGACCCAAGCAACCTATTTGCGAACCACCGCAAACCAACCCTGTGGGGCTGGTGAGGCGCGACCGACCGGCAACAACTATTTGTATAATCAATATCGGCGAGGAGCGCCTCGATGGCGGTACATGTATACACATGTCTATGGGCGAGATCGACCCTCGCTCACGCCCGCCGAGCCGCCGCGCAATGAGCTAGCTCTCTCACGCCGACAACCCGCCACAGGCCCGCGAGCCGGTCAAACTCGCCGCCATCCACTTCCGCCCCCCGCCAAGGTTTGCTACTCCCCAGCCCGTGAGCGAGCAGACCCTCTCCATCGCCCAGGAAGTCGCCCGTCGGCGAACGTTTGCCATTGTCAGCCACCCCGACGCCGGCAAGACCACGCTGACGGAAAAACTGCTGTTGTTCTCCGGGGCGATCCAACTGGCCGGAGCCGTCCGCTCAAAAAAAGCTGCACGTGCAACGACCTCCGACTGGATGGCGATGGAGCGCGAGCGCGGGATTTCGGTGACCACCTCGGTGATGAGCTTTGAGTACCCCCACCCCGAGCGGCCCAACGATCCGCCGTGCCAGGTCAACCTGCTCGATACCCCCGGCCACGCCGACTTCGGCGAAGACACCTACCGCGTGCTCACAGCCGTCGACGCGGCCTTGATGGTGATCGACGGGGCCAAGGGCGTCGAGTCGCGAACCGAGAAGCTGATTGAGATTTGCCGGTTGCGCGACACCCCGGTGGTGACGTTCGTCAACAAGTTCGACCGCGAGTGCATGGAGCCGCTCGAGTTGCTCGACAACATCGAGAAAAAGCTCGGCATGACCTGTGTACCTGCAACCTGGCCGATCGGCATGGGCAAGCGCTTCAAAGGGGTCTACGACCTCGTCCACAACCGCCTGTTTTTGTTTTCGGCCAGCGGCCACGACCGCATCCAAGAGGGCATTGCGGTCGACGGCCTAGACGACCCCAAGCTCGACGAGTTGCTCGGCGACGACGCCGAGGATCTGCGCGGTGAAATCGAACTGTTGGCGGGGGCGATCGAGCCACTCGACCACCAAGCGTTTTTAGCCGGCAAACAGACCCCACTGCTGTTTGGCTCGGCGATGAACAACTTTGGTGTCCGCGAGCTGCTGGAGACGTTTGTCCGCCTAGCGCCCCCGCCCCAACCCCGCGAAGCGATTACCGGGGCGGCAGCCGTCAGCGCACCGGCCCCGGGAGAGTCTGTCGAAACCCGCAGCGTGGTTGCCGACGAGGGCGACTTCAGTGGCTTTGTGTTTAAGATCCAGGCCAACATGGACCCCAACCACCGCGACCGGATGGCATTTTTACGGATCTGCTCCGGCCGGTTTACACGGGGCATGAAAGCCGCCCACTGCCGAATCGGCAGAGACATCGGCCTGGGTAACGCAACCGCATTCTTAGCCCGAAGCCGCGAGCTGGTCGAGGAGGCATATGCCGGAGACATCATCGGCATCCCCAACCACGGCACCATCAAAATCGGCGACACCTTCACCACCGGCGAGCAGCTGCGATTCACCGGGATCCCCAGCTTCGCCCCCGAGCTATTTCGCCGCGTCCTCCTCAAAAGCCCGCTCAAGGCCAAGGCCCTAGCCAAGGGACTGACACAGCTATCCGAGGAAGGGGCCATCCAGGTGTTCAAACCGATGCTCGGCAGCCAATGGATCGTCGGAGCCGTCGGCCAGCTTCAGCTCGAAGTGATGAAGCACCGGCTCAAGTCCGAGTACAGCGTCGACGCCGACTATGAGGGTGTTGAATATACAACAGCCCGCTGGGTCACCCCCAAAACCGAAGGCAAGTCGCGCATCCAAATACGCAAGTTGATGGACCAGTTCGAGCGCAAGGCCCAGCAAAACCTCGCCCACGACGGCCACGGAGACCTCGCCTATCTGGCACCCAACCGCTGGAACCTCGCCAAGGTCGAAGAGCGATTCCCCGACCTCATCTTCCGAGCTACCCGCGAGCACACCTAGGCTTGCGTAGGAAGATCAGATACCGAGCGACGAAGCTATCAAAGATCGTCGCTCGGTATCTCTTGTAACAGCAACGACTACCCAAATAAGCCCTGGGTCGAGCCGGAAGCCCAGCGCACCGCCATCCGCCCGCACCAACACCCTCAAACCCAACGCCCGCACCAACTTGCGCGGTGAAACTTTGGCCTGGGTGCGAGTCCTGAACCGCACCAACACTCGCCCTCAAACCCCAACGCCCGCACCAACACTCGCCCTCAACCCCAGCGCCCGCACCAACACTCGCCCTCAAACCCAGCGCCCGCACCAACGCCAACTTGCGCGGTGAAATTTTGGCCTGGGTGCGAGTCCTGAACCGCGAAGCTGTAGTCACTACTGCAAGCGGTTCAGGGCCGCAGCCAGGCCAAAATAGCCCGCGCACCCGTTTAATTGCTGAACGGGTCCATCAGATCCGACCCCACGCCCGACTTCTTTTTCTTGGGCTGCTCAGCCGGCTTGTCAGTCGTCGTATCCGGCTTCGTTGTACCCACATGTTTTTTCTTGCGCTTTTTGGTCGACTTTGTCGTCTCTTTGACCAGTGGGCGCTCGAACTGTTTGTCTGAGTTCGGCACGATCTCAAACTCTAGATCCTCGTAGCCATCGGCTCGCAGAATCAACTTGAGCGGGTCGTTGCTCTTTTCGACCTCGACGCCCTTTGCGTCGTTTGTCATCCCGTAGATGCCCTCATCGCGCGCATCGAGGATCTTTGCGTCGACTCCAGGTGTCGTGATTCGGAAGCGGACTTTTTCGGTATCCGGTGCGAGTTGCTTGATCGTCTCGGGTTTTTCGACCGGTTTTTCGACCGGTGTTTCAGCCGGTTTTTCCGTTGCCTTGGCCGGGGCTTCGGTCGGCGGGGGTGCTGCCGGCTGTTGCGCCGGTTGGGGGTCGCCGCCACTCATCATGACGAACGCAACGGCTGCTCCCACGGCGAGTGAACCCAAGCCGATCAACAACGGCATCGCGGACTTCTTTTTGGGTGGTTCTTCGTCTTTGACGGCTGAGAACCGGGCGGTGACTTGCTGGCCCCACGGGGTTTGGATTTCCTCGTCGACGACCTGCACGGTCGCGGCCCCGGTGCCGATGGCTTCGAGGGCATTGATGAATTCCTGCATCGACTGAAACCGCAGCTCGCGGTCTTTTTGCATGGCCTTGAGGATGATCCGTCCGACATCTTCGGGGATTCCCGCGGCATCGACATCGGGGACCTCGTACATGTGGCGGTTGAGGATTTCCATCAGCGAATTGCCGCTAAATGGCACCTTGCCGGCCAACAGTTCAAACAGGATCACACCGGTGGCGTAGATGTCTCCGCGGTGGTCGACGGGATTGCCCCAACCTTGCTCGGGGGACATGTACTCGGGGGTACCGATTACCGTCCCGCTTTGAGTCAGGTTTTTGTCTTCGATCTCGCTCGAGGTCACCTTGGCGATACCGAAGTCGAGCACCTTGACGAAGTCTTGGTTGCCCGGCTGTTCGACCCGCAGCACGTTGCCGGGTTTCATATCGCGGTGGACGATGCCCTGGTCGTGGGCGGCCTGTAACGCGGCACATATTTGCAGCATCATCTGTTTGGCCCGCCGCCACGGGAGCTTGCCCTCACGGGCGAGGGTGTCCGAGAGGTCCTCGCCCTGCAGGTACTCCATGACAAAAAATGGGGCCCCGCCTGGGGTTTGACCAAAGTCGGTAATCTCGACGACGTTGGTATGCGAGATCATCGACGAAGCCCGGGCTTCGCGGAGGAAGCGGTCGACGTGATCGGGCCGTTGTGAAAGCTCGGCGCTCAATACTTTGACGGCGAACTTCTTGAGGATCGTGGTGTGTTCACACAGGTAGACGGTCCCCATCCCGCCGACGCCCAGGGGCCTGAGAATTTGGTAACGACCGAGCAATACACTGCCGGTCAAATCCTCATCGGCGCGCGCTGTGGGCACGGCATATTCGCCGGTCACAGCTTGGGGGACAGCTCCACCCGCAACTATGGTTTTTTGTTCTGCCACTGGTTATGCCCTCGTAGACAATCACCCTACACGATAGCGGGTTTACGTGCGTTGGGGGGACCAAATTCCGCGCTGGGCGTGTGATCCACAGCCCGATCCGCGAGGTGGCAGGACCGCCACCTGTAGCCAAATCTCGTACTTACGAGCCGACTGGCACGTCGGTGCACTGCGGATTGCACTGGATCTGCCAGGCCTCGACCGCGGCCGTCGTTTCTTCGGTGAACGCGTCGTAATTGAGCTCGCCGGATGCCCCTTCGACATCGACCGAAACCCCATTGCGGAAGGCCGATTTCACAACATCGAAACTGTTGGAGTTGATCGGCACATACGAACCTGAGCTCACTTGCCACAGGCCCTTGGCGATGTTGCGGGCGGTCAGGTCGCCACCCTCTTGATAGGTCGCCCAAGCCACCCCAAAGATCGCCAGCATGGTCGCGTCGTAGGTGTGCTCGCCGTAGTACCCATCGATAAAGCCGGTGTCGAATGAGCTGTTTTCGTAGGCGCCGACATAGATGTCGTAAACCGGATCGCCCGAGCGGTCCTCGTAGCGCACGCCGTACATCTGGTCGAACACCTCGAGCATTGCCGGGCGAGCTTGCGAGTCGGTGATCAGCGAACTCGGCACCGCGGCATCGGACACGACAACCCGCGCATTCGCGTAAGGGCTGTTCATGTTGTCCTGAATCAGTCCGCCGATGGTGTTGACGAAGTCGGACACGACGTCGACCTCCGACGAGATGAACACGACCGAGTCAAACGTTTGCTCATTGAGCGAGATGGTCTGGATGTTGGCCGACCCTTGGTTTTCAAAGGCATAGCGGGTGCTCGCGCCACCGCCTTCGATCAACAGTCGCTCGACCTCCAGGGCCAGCCCCTCGCCGTAGCCACCGGTCTCGTGGAGGATCACCGTATTGTTGGCGCCCCCCTCCTGCACCAACGACGCCATCTTGGCCCCGACCCCGAGGTCTGGCGGTGCTGTCCGCCAAAACAGGCCCGGGTTGCCCGGGTTTTTGGTGCCGTTGAGGCCATCGATTTCGATCAAACTGTTGGCCGTGGCCGAGGGCGAGATGATCAGCGTCTCGGTGTCTTTGATGGCCTCGTACACAGCTTCCGCGGTGCTCGACGTACCCGGCCCAATGATCACGTTGACCCCGAGCTCCTCGACCATGTACCGCGCCGTTTCGGCGGCCGCCTCTTCAGAGCTCAGCTGGTCGATATCGGGGTTGTCTTGGTAGTCGCAGTGGACGAGACCAAAAAGTCGCCCGTCGAGGGTCGATTGGTTGGCCTCGCGGACCGCCAACTTCGCCGAGTTGATCAGCACCTGGTCGCCTAGGACCGCGGCATCGTTAAAGAGGGTACCCATGACGAATGTCGTCGAGTGGGCCTCGTCGTCGAACAGGCCCGCGGGTTCAACCCGGCTGCATCGCGGATGTTGCTCGACCTGCTCGCAGTATCCCGTCGTCGCGTTACAGCCCCAGCCCAGACCGAATGCCGAGCGACAGTCGGTATTTTGCGAACACTGCTGAAAATCAACTGCCGAGACAACCGAGCACCCGATCGCCGCCACGGCGGCGAAAGAGACACCCATGGCCCCGGTGGCCAAAAGACGGACGACGTGAGAGGTCGGCATCGCGGGACATAGTAGTATTCTCGGGCGAATCTTCCTACCTCCTGGCAAATTTGCCGGGGCCTGACAGGTGCTCAGGAAGATCGGTGGCCAATCATTGTTTAGGTGCTCGGCCCTGGGCTCAAGCGCGCGATCAGTGCAGAAGCTTTGGCGGCGCCCTCGAGTGCACGTGCCTGTGTCAGCGGGTCACCGGACTCGCCATACCCCCCTGCGACCTCGACAAATCCCGCACTCGCCGAAGAGGCCGCGAGCGCTGCCTGCTTACGCGCCTCGGCTGCGCGGGCCCGCAACTTCCAGTCCTCGGGTTGGGTCGCTGCCCGTTGCCAAAACTCTGCTGCTTGGACGAAGTGCTCAGCTGCACCTAGGGCGGCGGCGGCTGCTTCCTCGTGCGGGTGGCCAAAAGGTCGGGAGCCAGAAGGGGTTTCGGCCCGCAGCTGTGTCGCCAAATCGCGTTTATGCCGGGCCACGCGTTCGGCTGCCTGCGCGGCCTCGTGCAAGCGTTTTACCTGGGAACCAGCGCGGGTCGCGGCCAAGGCGGCCATGATTTCGGGCGTGGGCTCGCCACTGGGTTCGAGCACATCTTGGCTGCGCTCAAACCGGCGGATCGCGGCGCGGGTTTTGGGGCCAAACCGGCCATCGATCTTCCCTGGATCAAACCCTAGGCGGTCGAGATCCACCTGGAGCGAAATGATCGCATCCCCCTCGGGCGGCGGTGGTGCGGGGGACTCTACTTCGGGATCTGGCGGACACATGAACCGATCATAGGCCAACCCAGCCCCAGAGTCTTGCGCCGGCCCTGTGATTGGGCCATCGTGCGGCGCGATCTACCACATGGGCGCGCGATCCATCTTTTTGCCGAGTTTGTTGTCCCTCGCCGGGTGTCTGCTGACGACGCCGGCCTTTGGCAAAAACATTGATGCTACATCTAATTTTTTTGTAACGACATCGAGTCAATCCGACGGCTCGTCGGCCACAACCAAAGCCCCTGGTACAGCCAACCTTCCGAGCGACGCACCGCCACCTGCGAGCCATCCAGAAAAACCTGTCGCATCGCCGCCCGGCACCGCCCCAGCCTCGCAACCAGCGGTCACATCCCAACCAACACCCGCTCCGGCCTCGCAACCGCAACCAACGCCCGCCCCGGCCTCGCAACCAACAGCCGCTCCGGCCTCGCAACCCGCGGTCGGATCGCAACCAACACCCGCCCCGGCCTCGCAACCAACAGCCGCTCCGGCCTCGCAACCCGCGGTCGGATCGCAACCAACACCCGCTCCGGCCTCGCAACCAACGCCCGCTCCGGCCTCGCAACCAACGCCCGCTCCGGCCTCGCAACCAACGCCCGCTCCGGCCTCGCAACCCGCGGTGCCCCAGCCAGCTGCAACCCAACCTGTGCCGCCCCAAGCAGCGCAGTCACCCGAGGAACCTGCACCCATACCGGGCCAACGCAAGATCGGTGGTTATGGCGGACCCCTGGTGAAGTTGACCCTCCTCAACCGCCAATTCGCTGCAATCGTCGGCTTGCGCGGCGGCGTGCTGCTCGGCAAACGTCTGTCTCTTGGAGCAGCTCTTCACTACCTCATGCTCCCCGTTCATATCGACCCGCAGGCACCCGACCCGGTGCGTGCGCTCAACCTCAACTACGCCGGAGCGGCGATCGGCGTGGTTGTGGCCCGGGTCCGCCAGCGGGTGTCGTTTGAACTGCTGACCCTCCTCGGCGGTGGCGGGGCGTGCTTGCAAAACAAAACCCAGGGCATCTGCGAGGACCGCAACGGGTTTTTCGTGGCCGAGCCTGAGATGTACCTACATGTAAAACTCAGCCCGTTTTTTCGCATCAGCGTCGGCGGTGGGTACCGATTTATCGCCGCCAGCTCGTGGAGCGGCCCCGGCAGTTGGCGGCTCGCCGGCCCCGAGGCGACCATTATGCTCGCGTTTGGCCGGTTTTAGCTGATCACCCTGGCACCGGGCCTTCACCTAAAAACTCAGACAAGGTCGTTGGGTCGACATTTTGCCGATGATCGCTCAGCCCGATCACCAGGCGATCGCCGCGGGCCTCTTCGACCTCGATGTACACCACTGCGCCGGTTGTCGGATCGAAGCGCAGTTGCATCGACCGCAACTCACGGCCCACCGCCGAGTCTTCGCCGGGGGTCAGCAACAGCCGCATGCCAGAACCCCGCGGGATTGAGACCTCGGCAGCGGCGATCAGGTCATCGGGCTCACCCGGGGAAAACAGTCGAAGCAGGCGTGTGGCCAACCACTGGGCGGCAGGGCCCTGTTTGGGCTCACTGGCTCGAAGGGCATGATCCCGCGGCACGATCGACATACCGCCGGCGTCGATTTGGGTTTTCGCCCCGACCTCAGAATCGTCAAAGAACACCAGTCGCCGATCGCTGGCGACAAACACCAGCGTACCGGTGGCCACCAGCGGATGTTGCAGGATCGAGGTGTGACGGGTGAGTTGGTAGCGGGCGCGGAGGTTTTGGCTGCGCTGGGCAAATTGGTGCCACAGCCCCAGGCGATTCTTGAGCCGGCGTTCGGCCCGGGTCGAAGCCTGGGCCTGTGTGCCGGGCAAACCCCAGGCCGCGGTCGCCCCAGCTATCATCAACCACGTTCGGCGCCCTATCTTCATCGTCTGCGCTCCTGCAAGCGTGCACCAATCCGGCGCAGCATGTGGCATAGCCCGGGCGCGGCAAACACCCCCATCCCGGTTGCCAGTACCGAACCGCAGGCGGCGATCAAACCAACCTCTCGCCACAGCGGCTGGCTCGAGAACATCAGGGTCAACGCGGCCGCGAGTTGACACAGGCTGGTCAGCAAAAACCCGCCGGTCGAAACCGACTGGTCGAGATCGATGCATCTGCAAGCTCGCCCACCGGCAATGATCCCGGCGGCGCCCACCAATAGCAGCACCGGGACCAGCATGGGGCCGGCCGACAGGTGCAGCAGCGGCAACACCAACAACACGCCAGATTGCGCGGCCAAGGCCGCAAGCGCGGCCGCGAGGGCAACGCTCATTTGCCGCGTTCCCAGCCACACAAACAACGCTCCCAGCCACAGGCCGCACAGGGTGTACAGGCCCAACTGTTGCTCAAAACCATCGGCTACCGCCTGATTGGCCCGCGCCGGTCCGTACAGACGAACCTCGCCTTCGCCGACGGTCGCTGGCACGTGGGCCTCGGGGCGCACGTGAACCCGTGTATAAGCAACATGTCCACCCCCAGAGCCCGAGGGCTCGTCGACAAACGACTCGACCCACGGCCCGAGCGAGCCTTCGAGCGCGGTGGTTGGGTCGGGTGTGCGCTCGAGATTACCCGCCCCCGTCAAAAACTCGCCAAACGCGGCCGGACGCATGCCGTGGTCGGCGAATGTCGCCCGCAACTGCTCTAGGCGATCACTGAGGCGAATGCGTTTGAGTTCGGCCCGGCGCTCGCCGAGCTCGGCTGGGGGCACGACAAACGAACCCGGGCTTTCGATCCGCAACGCGGTCGGCCCGAGCAGCGGTGCGAGTTCGCGAGCGGCATAAAACGCATTGGCCACCGCATCCTCGGGCGTCTCACCGGGGGATTGCGCCCACACCACCCGATCGGGGTCAAAAAAACCGCGCGCCAGGGCAGCTTCGTCGGCCGCCAAACTCGGATCGGCCACGGGTGTGGGGTAGCTGGCGGCAACCGGCATCCGCTCGACCGCCCACGCCCCGCCGATGAGTAAACCGCAGGTCATGGCCGCCGACACCAGCGGCATTGGTTTGAGCCGTAAACGCGGCTGCGGCCATTTAAAGGAACTTTGCAGCAGGGTCAAGCTCGCCGGCAACACCCCGCGCATCGCCACCAACATCACGCCAAACCCGAGGGCCCACAACACACTCCAGTCGCGCAGCAACGGTTGGGGGGTGAGCCACAACGGTAGCAGGGCCGTCGTCAAAATCACCGCCGACGGCCAGCCGCGCAGGGAGATTCGATGAATATGCAACGCTCCCTCACAGCCAAACCCGAGCAGCAACACGGCGAACGGGAGGTCGATGAGTCCGAGCCGGGGCTCGATCGCTAAAAACATGGCCGCCGCCGTGGCGATCAACATGATAATACAAATAACTGGCCGGGCGGTTCGCAGGGTGACGGCCAACAACAGGGTGAGCATGGCCAGCGCGGTGGCGAATAGCCGTCTGCAGGCGGCCTGAGCTTGGTGCGCTGCCCGTCGCTCACGCACTGCCGGCCCCACCAGTGAAACCCGAATGTCGTGGCCGCCCTGCTCGACAAACTGTTGGGCACGTCGCTCGAGTTGCAAAAGGTCCCCGGGGTCGCGGACTTTCATCAACAGGCTGCGCCCGTCGGCTGCTCGCAAATCGCCGGCGACGGTCAGCTGCGGCAGGTCGTCGGGGCCCTCCTCACCGCGTGCGCGGACAAAGCCAAACGCCCCAGTTGCCCGGCGCATCAACCCGTGGATGGCCAGGGGGTCGCGGCGGACGTCCGACCCCATCACGCCAAAAATCGGGCTTGCCAACTCGGCCCGGATCTTCGCCACCGAAGCCGCGATGGACGTGGGCTCGAGCTTGCTGGCGAGGTCGGCGATCGCTGCTGGTGCAAGTAAATAAAAGACGTGTTCGTCGAGCCACATCCCGATCTCACTGGCGGGCGGAGCTATCGGCACACGGACATCGTCGAGTTGCTCACCTAGGGTCGCCCCGACCTGCTGTAGCTCACGCTGCGCCTGGGGTTCGGCGGCGTTGGGCGAAGTCTGCAGCAGCAACCACAGGTCAGCGGCCTGCGGTCGATCGGCTGCTGGCAACATCCTCCACGTCCGAGACGCTTCGCTACGTGCCGATGCACGTTCCCCAACTTGCAGCCACAAAATCGCTGCGACGGCGAGTGCCGACCACAGCCCGACCCACAACAGCGCGCGGGTCTTGCGTGCGGGCGGCGGATTCGATGCTGTAGATGCGGAGGTACTCGACACGGACGCGGCCGCCGGAGGGTATCACTGCGCCGGCTCGGGTTGCATTTACTCGCAATCAACGGTTATCCCTTGGAAGTATCGGAGGATTTGGCGACGGAATTCTACCTACCACCGAAGACCGAGCTGCGTTCCCTCGAGTTTGAGGTCGCCACGCGTGACGCCACGCCACGGCCAACCCAGCACCCCGTGATCTACCCAGCCCTGCCGATCGGCGGGCTGGCTTCGATCGGCGACCCACAGGCGGTAGCCCTCAACCCCCACGTCGAAGAGGCCGAACAACACACGATCGATTGGGCCTACCGGTTTATGTTGATCGTCGACGAGGAGACTTCGCAGCTGCTGCGGCGCGTCAAGTTTACCCACCTGGCCGCCGGGGGCTACCCGACCGCTGGGCTCGAAGCCCTCAAGCTCGCCTGCGACTGGTGCACCTGGCTGTTTTTTTATGACGACTGGTACTGCGACGACGCGGCCAGTGAATTCGCCCGCGACCCTCTCAAACTCGCGGCCGTCCACCGCCGACTGCTCGAGATCCTCAGTGGGCAGGCCCGTCCGCAAAGCGACGACAGCCCCCTGGCCCACACCCTGTCGGACCTGCGTCGGCGATTCTTGCAACGCGCCGGCAACACTTGGATGGGATTTTTTTTGCGGGCGGTCCGGGCCTACTTCCAGGCCAACCTGTGGGAAGTTGAAACCCGGGCCTCGGGACGGATCCCGCCGATCGGTGTGTATACCAAGATGCGGCCCTATGCCGGGGCCGTGCACACGGTGTTTGACCTCCTCGACATCGCCCTCGGCCAGCGGTTGCCGGTCGACCTGCGCGAGCATGTCATGCTGCAGCAACTTGTGTTGATGGCCAACAACTGCATCTGTTGGGTCAACGACATCTTCTCGGTGACCAAGGAGATCCAGGAGGGCAACCGCAACAACCTGGTGCTGTTGTTGAGCCACGAGCAGGGCCTGACCCTGCCGCAGGCTGTCGAAGCGGCGGTCGATCTCCACAACCGCGAGTTGCTCGGTTTTTTGGAGCTCGAGCGCCGGATGCCGGGGTTTGCCCCGGGGTTCGAGGAGCCACTATCAGCGTTCTTACGGGGTGTGCGTGCGTGGATCTTTGGCAACCTCGCATGGTCGCGCACGACTGCGCGCTACCAAGAGTGCGTCAACATGAAAAACTGGGTAAGTAGCAAAAACCCGGTGTAGCACGCTTGTACACGCACCCCTGCAACCGGCAATCACAGCTGCGAGCAGGGTTATTTTTTCGCATCTTTCGGTGTGTCATCAATTTTCAACTAGCCCTTAAGACCTGTCCTCCCACACCTGTCAAAACAGGCGTATGGGCAGCCCCGCGCCCAAAGTGGGCCCACCCCCGGCCAAAAAATGGGCCCATCCCCGCCACTTCGGGGCTGAATAGCTTACGATAAAACGGTCTCCACCGTGTGGAGCGACTGTAGTGATGGTGCGATTGCGACTACTCCTCCGGCGACTCGCCCATACGGGTGTCACCGAGGATATGTCCGATGAGCTATCTCGGCACCTCGTCATCACCAACCAGATCGGTATCTCGCTGATTCCACTCGGGGTTTTATACGGGGTCCTGTTCACCGCGTTGGTCTCGCCGCTCGACGGTGTACTGCCCGCCCTCGCCAGCGCCTGTGTCGCCCTGTGCCTGCTGCTCAATGCCCGCGGCCGGCATACGCTCGGGCGCCTCGGAACTGTCATTACCCTTGTATTGGCAACAACAATTATCGCGGCCCGGTTTGGTCCGGCCGCTGGGCTGCAGCACTGCCTGTTCGCCGCCATGGGCGTTTCGTTTGTCTGCTTTGCCCCGCGCGAGCGTTTGTTGGTTGTCCTCGGTTGTATCGCCGCTGCCACCGGCTACTTCACCCTGCTGGTCACCAGCTACACCCTGGTCCCCAGCATCGCCATCGACCCGGCCGTCCTTGCGCTCGTCAATGTCGCGATGATTTTGACAACCTTTGGCCTGTTGCTCGCCGCCCTGCTGTTTTTGCAAGCGGGAACTGCCCGCGCCCAGGCCCAGTTGCGCGACAACAACGAGGAACTGCGCGACGTCAACACGGCCCTCAACCTCGCCCGCGATGCCGCGGTTGGGGCCAACCAAGCCAAGAGCAGTTTTTTGGCCAACATGAGCCACGAGCTACGCACACCGCTAAACGCCATCTTGGGCTACAGCGAGCTGTTGCTCGACGATCTCAACGAAGCTGGCATCGACCAATCCCTCAACGACGTTCGCAAGATTCGCACCGCCGGCACCCACCTGTTGAGCCTGATCAACGACGTGCTCGACCTGTCCAAGGTCGAGGCCGGCAAACTGAGCCTGCACTGGGAACGCTTTGAGATCGCCCCCTTCATAGAGGATGTATTTGCACTTATTGCCCCACAGATCCACGACAATGGCAACGACTTCGCCCACAAGATCGGCGACAACCTCGGTGAGATGTGGGCCGACACCACGCGCCTGCGCCAGGCCATGATGAACCTGCTCAACAACGCCAACAAGTTTACCCACGACGGCACGATTACATTGCAGGTACACAGGGTTTCCCACCGAAGTGCGGATGACACCCTGACCATCGCGATTTCAGACACCGGTATTGGCATTGAGCCAGAGGTGCTCGCCACCCTGTTTCGGCCGTTTGCCCGGGGCAGTGCCGAGACCCAGCGAAAGTACGAGGGCACCGGGCTCGGCCTCGCCATCAGTCGCCACCTGTGCATGATGATGGGTGGTGACATTACGGTTCAAAGCAAGGTTGGCAAGGGCTCAACCTTTAAGATCACCCTGCCGTTGACCGACAACCCCCAGGCGCCGATGACCCGCACTCTCGACCTCGAGTCGAGCGCATTTTAGTTGGTGATACATTTCAAACCACGCACGCCGCGGCCGGCCTTGTTGCATCGGCAAACTCGCCCTTCCGCCATACGTCTAACCACCGGCCCATGGCCCGAGGGCTGGCACACGTGCTCGAAACCCGGTGTTTTCGCCCAACCACTTGCGCCTATGGACATGTCGCGGCAAAGTGGGCTCAAACATGGCCAGCGAGGACAAACCCGTTACCAAAGGACGCCGATTTCTCCGGCTCGCAGGCATGACAGCCTCCGTCGCCGGGCGCTACGCCGGGTCCCGCCTAAAGTCGATGTTTCAGTCGGCCGACCAGGCCGCCAAGGACCGTGCCGCCGTCAACGAGCTCAACGGGACCAAAATCGCCGAGACCCTAGGCGAGCTCAAGGGCGCGGTCATGAAGGTCGGTCAGATGGCCTCGATCGCCACCGATGTGCTCCCGCGCGAGCTTGCTGAGCCGCTCAAGGCCCTGCAAAAACAGGCTCCGCCAATGGCGTTTGAAGTCATTGCCGAGCAAATCGAATCCGAGCTCGGCGCCCCGCCCGAAGCTCTGTTCTCTCGGTTTGAACGCAAACCGTTTGCATCTGCATCGATTGGCCAGGTCCACCGCGCGCGCACCGACGACGGCCGCGAAGTTGTGGTCAAGGTCCAATACCCCGGCGTCGATGAAGCCGTCGACTCCGACCTCGCCCACCTCAAGCTGGTGCTGCGCGCCAGTGGGCTGATCAAAATTCCCAAGCGGGCCCTCGACAACATGTTTGCCGAGATCCGTGCGCGGCTGCACGAGGAACTCGACTATTGCAACGAGGCCGACAACGTGCGGGCCTTCGCCAAACAGCACCACGGCGACCCGACGGTGGTCATTCCCGAGGTCGTGGGGGAGCGCTCGGCCCAGCGGGTCCTCACCCTGACCTATGAGCCAGGTGATAGCATCGACGACCTCGACCTCGCCGGCTATTCGCAGGAGGTCCGCGACCGCATCGGCATCAACCTGTTCAAGCTATTTGCCAGCCAGATTTTCGACCACCACAACCTCCACGCCGACCCCAACCCCGGCAACATCGCGTTTCGCCCCGACGGCACGATCATCCTTTACGACTACGGTTGTGTGAAAAAGGTCAAACCCGAGATCGCCACGGCGTACCTCAAAACCATCGATGCCGGCCTGCGCGAGGATTACGACCAGGTCGAAAAGGGTCTGCTCGAGCTCGGCGTCCGCAACCCCGACGGGCCGCCGGTCGAAGCCGCCTACTACAAACGCTGGCGCGATGCCTTTGCCCTCCCGTTTTTACGCCAGCAAGTGTTTGAATATGCAAACTCCACGCTCCACGAGGACGTGGTCAAGCTGGTTCCCGGTGCGATCAAACGCATGGAGTCGTTTCAGCCGCCACCGGAGCTGGTGTTTGTCGACCGGGCAGTGGCCGGCCACTACGGCAACCTACGCAAAATTCGGGCAAAGAGCCCCGTGCTCGACCTGATCAAGCCGTACCTGGCGCGCGTACAGGTCAACCCCTAAAACGCCCGCCTGCCCACACCTGCGGGCTACGGCCCCGTGTTCGAGCAAAGGCCCGTGCTCGGCCTGGGCAAACGTTTCTCGCGCGCGTAACAGGTCAACCCCTAAAACACCGGCCTCCCAAGAACTGACGGTGACAGCCCCGTGTTCGTGCCTCGCCTGGCGACGGTAGGGGTCAGCCTCTAAAAATGCCTGCCAACACGGCCCCGGATTCGTGCCTCGACTAGCGACGGTACGGGTCAACCTCTAAAAATGCCGGCCTGCCAACACGGCCCCGGATTCTTGCCTCGACCTGTGCTCGACCTGAGCAAGACGTTTCTGGCAACGGTACCGGTCAACCTCTAGAATGCCGGCCTGCCAACACGGCCCCGGTTCATGCCTCGACCCATGCTCGCCCTGATCCATATCTGGCGCGCGTTCAGGCCTGCCAACACCTGACCGCTACGGCCGTTCAGGTACACACCTGCTCGAGCGTCGACCCCGGTGCTCGCCCTGATCCATATCTGGCGCGCGTAACCCCTAAAACACCGGCCTGCCAACACCTGACGGCTACCGCGTTCGAGCGAAGGCCCGGCCGAGGTTGCACCTACCTAGCGGATGTACACGCGCATGTTGTTTTCGCCGGTCCCGGCCAACCCGGTGTTGAGCCCCTGGGTCAACCCCCAACCCAGCGAGATCCGCTCGGTCGTCGCCGCATTGGCCCCGCAGTTGTTACACGGGTTGTTGGGCCCGAGGGCGCTGTTGGCCGGGTCGTCAAACGGGCAGCCGCCGTTGTTGCCCAAGCTCCAGGTTGGCCCGTAGGATGAGTTATTTGCATTTGCATTGAGATTTTGACAGTGGTTCATGCCCTGGCCGTCGATATCACCGAGGTGAAAGTACAGGTCGTCGTCGCACATGTTGCCGCCCACCGTGAGGGTGCCAGCCGTCAGCGGATGGCCATTGCCGGCCAAGGAGAGATCGCACTCGGGCTCCTGAATCGCCGCCATAAATGCGGCGAGGTCGCTGCTGTCGTCGCCGACGGCCCCGTAGACCGCCCAGACTTCAGAAGGTGCATGCACAAATAAAATGTCGGCAAAGTTCAGGGCATGCAGGGCGTAGCTCTTGTAGTCGCGGTGAAGCTCGTTGATATCGCCAAATACGGTGTCGTCGCTCGACATGTAGTAGCGATTTTGCCAGGTCCAGGTGTCCTGGCCATCGTCGCTCGAAACCATCACGAGGGTCCACCCGCCGCCGTCAAGGGTCATGTCGCAGTAGACATCGAGGACCTCGAGCATACCCTCGCCACCATCTGGATCGATCTGGTAGACACCGTCCTCGGCCTGCTCGTTTTGTTCCTTGATCTGCTTACAGCTCTTGGGGTAGTCGCAGGTATCGTTTGTACATGCATCATAAACACAGTCCTCGCCAATGATGCAGGCCTGGTCGGGCTGGCACGGGTCACAGCTGCCGCCGCAGTCGAGGTCGGTCTCGTCGCCGTTTTGCGCCTCGTCGGTACAGGTTGCGGCGATACAGTTTCCGCAAAAGTCGAAGTCGTCGTCGTTGCCGTCGTCGCACTCCTCACCCATGTCGACGATGCCGTTGCCACAGCCCGGTAGTGCGCAACTGTTGCAGCCATCGCCGTCGATCTCGTTGCCGTCGTCGCAGGCTTCGTTCGGTCCGACAAACCCATCGCCACACGATGCGAGCTCGCAGGTGTCGAGGCAGCCATCCTCGTTGCTTTGGTTGCCATCGTCGCAGGCTTCTGTGCCTTCTAAGACAAGGCCGTCGCCGCAGGTTGCAACCTCACAGCTGCTGGTGCAGGCGGCATTGTCGGCATTGGCATCACCATCGTCACAGGCTTCGACGCCTGCTTGCACGAGGCCATCGCCGCAGTAGGCCAGCTCACAGGTGCTGGTGCAGGACCCGTCGTCGGCATTTTGGCTACCCTCGTCGCACGACTCCCCAACATTGACGATCCCGTCTCCGCATTCCCCTTCGCCATTGCTCGGGTCGGGGTCGGTCTCGACCTCGCCCTCGGTGGGACCGGCCGTACTGGTTTCAGAATCCGACATGCCACCGGTCGGCGAGGTGCCGTCGGTCTCAGACATACCGCCGGTGGTCGGATCGGTCGCGCCGGTTGTCGTCTCAGAAGTCTGACCCGCCGACGTCCCGGCATCCGAAGCCGTCTCGGCCCCGCCACTACCACACCCGACAGACACAAGAGCCAGCACCGCAGCCCCAACCCAACAATATTTGATCGACCGGTACACCACACCTGCAACTATTATGTCCCAAGAGACATGTCAACCTAAATCTCTGTGTTGTGCACCCAACCGCGCGCATGAGCTCACCAAGAAAATGTACTAGCAAGTTTTTAATCGGGAGTTCGCGGCAAATTGAGGGCACTGGGCTCTGCGAGCTCGCGGGCCGCTTGCGCCAACCGGGTGAGCGAGACAAATCCCTCGCGCAGCACCACCTGTAGCCGAGGATCATGGGTGCAGGTGTAGTCACGACAGTCCTGGGGACGGTGGGTCCACACCGCACATAGGGATGTTGTGGCATCGAAATACACACACATCCCGGTTGTCGGATCCTTGTCGATACAACTCTTGAGCGGGTCGCTGTTGCCCCCCGGCTCGACCTCGCCCGGCCGCAATCGAACGACAAGCCGGCAACAGAAGCTTTGGCACCCGCGTTGCCGACCTTTTTCACAATCGACGAGCATCCCTACCTCGCAATCGCGACAAGCATAGGACGATTGCCAAACACATGTACTCGCAAGTTTCACCCGGGTGCGGGTGTAGGCCTGAATGTTTTGCCGTCGCCGGACATAGCCGATTTTGGCTACCCGGGGCCCAACCGGTCAACGAGAGCATTTGCCCACAACCAGGCCATCGGTAGAACGAACAGTCTGGGGTGTTGTTGTATACGTAGGTCGATCCACGCTCCCGACCTGCGGTGGCAAATTCCGGCCGCGAGCAATTGCCAAACACATGTACTCGCAAGTTTCGCCAGGCTGCGGGTGTAAGCCTGAACGTTTTGCCGTCGCCGGACATAGCCAAATTTGGTTATCCCGGGGCCCAACCGATCAACGCGAGTATTTACCCACAACCCGGCCATCGGTAGAACGAACAGTCTGGGGTGTTGTTGTGTACGTAGATCGACCCACGCTCCCGGCCTGCGGTGGCAAACTCCAGCCACGAGCGATTGTCAAACACATGTACTCGCAAGTTTCGCCAGGCTGCGGGTGTAGGCCTGAATGTTTTGCCGTAGCCGGACATAGCCAAATTTGGTTATCCCGGGGCCCAACCGATCAACGAGAGCATTTGCCCACAACCCCGGCCATCGCGGCGGTAGGAGTAAAAGTCGTCGGGGTTGTTGTGCGTACATCCACCCACGCGCTCGATCTGCGATGGCAAAACTCCGGCCGCGACAAGCTGGTCGCGGACAACTGCCACAAGGTCGATGTGGGGGCGCAACCCCACGGCATGGGGCACCATTTGGACATACTTGGGGTCAAACTGCTCGGCGACTTCGGGACCAACCTCGAACGCGGGCTGTTCAATACACGGCCCAATCGCGGCGACGAGCTGCGCGGCCCCACGCTCGCGCAACAACCGGGCTGCCTTGCCGGCGATGTTGGCCACGGTCCCGCGCCAGCCGGAGTGGACCGCCGCCACGAGTTGGCCGCTGGTGTCGGCAAGCAACACCGGGACACAGTCGGCCGTGAGCACCCCGACCACGAGCGGGTTTTGGCTGTCGCGGGCGAGCCAAAGACCGTCGGCCTCGTGCGGACCCGAGCTGGCGCCGTCGATCAATGTACATCCATGGACTTGGCGTGCCAGTCGCAACGCCTGTGGCCGATAGCCCGCGCTCGCGGCAATCCGTCGATAGTTTTCGTCGACTGCGGCCGGATCATCGCCCCACTTGCGGCCGAGGTTTAAGCTGGCGTAGCAACCCTCGCTCACGCCCCCGTGACGATCGCTAAACCCGTGAACAAGTCGCAGCCCGGTGGTTGTGGTGGCGAGATCAAGAAGCTGGGGAGCGTGCAACAACACGCAGGCGTTGTACCGGCAAACTGTCGACAAATCGAGCTATTCGAATTTGAACCTCGGGACGAGCCCCTCATTTTTTCACGGAGCGCGCGAGACGACCAACCTGACATTCCGGAGCGTTTTGGAGCAGTAGGACTTCGCATCAACCAAAGTCCTGGCTCAAGTCCTGGTTAAACTTACCCACAAAGATGACTGCCAAGGCTGTTCGTTGGTTCGACGACTGCCTGACAACACGGTGCAAAAATGGACGGAGACGCTTCGCACAATACCGCCTGCTTCTTTTAAACAGATCGATTTACTGTTGACAATCCTTACAGCACCTTTGAGCATATCTACATGCGTAGAGCCTCCATCCTGATATTCTCATTTAGTTTCGCGCTTCCGGGGTGTGGTGGTGATACCGGGCGTGAAGACTCAGACACCGCCACGACGTTTGGCACAGGCCCAACAACGTCCGCCACGGTAGGCACCGTCGATCCTTCCGCTGGACCGGCCACAGAAACTGGCGATGGCGATGGCGATGGCGATGGCGATGGCGATGGCGACGGCGATGGCGATGGCGACGGCGATGGCGACGGCGACGGCGATATTGATCCGTGTGCCGATATTGACTGCTCGGGTCATGGTACGTGTGTCGAGCAAGCGGGCGAACCCAATTGTGCTTGCGATGAGGGATATGTCGCTATGGGCCTCGAGTGTATCGAGTGTCCCGTCGTCTCGGGCAACCTCAACGTCGACATTCCAATGGTGACAGTTCAACCACAATTCACCGTAAATGGATCCGTTCTTAACAATATTTTTGGGGACGGCCTCGTCGATCTTGTCTCAGGCCCAGCAGGTAGTGTACGTCTGGGAGATGTCGCCGGCGACCCCGAACCCGTACCGATGATTCCAGGTACGTTCGACCTGAGCTACGATGTTCTCAACGACGAAGTCGGAATTCCTGACAACAACAATACAATCTTTGCTACGAATATTACTGTAGACAGCTCGGCGCCACTTCCGGTCGACGTACCAATGGTCACACGCAGTGGTGCGTTGACTGTCAATGGCCAGGTGCCAAATGTGTTTGGTGATGGCCTCCTCTATTATGTCGATACAACCACCGGGGGCCGCCTGCGAATCGGAGATGTCACAACCGGCAGTTATTCCATTGAAATCATTCCCGGGACCTACGACATCGTCTATGATGTACTCAACGACGAAGATGGGATTCCGAACAACAACAACGCCGTGATCGCCTCCAATGTTGTGATTAGCGATAGCGGTACGTCGGATATCGATGTACCAATGGTCACACGCTCTGGCTCGTTGTCAGTCAACGGTCAGGTGCCGGGGGTATTTGGCGATGGCTATCTCTATTTTGTCAACCCAACCTCGGGCGACAAATTGTTCTTAGGGGATGTTGACTCAGGCACGTACTCCGTCGAAATTATCCCGGGCACCTACGACATTGTCTACGACGTGCTCAACGATGAAGATGGACTGCCCGATAACAACAATGCCGTGATTGCCACCGGTGTTGCAATTACGGAGTCAGGCTCTGCCGACTACGACGTGCCCATGGTCACCCGCAGCGGCCAGCTCACAGTTAACGGGCAGGTACCGGGAGTCTTTGGCGACGGCTACCTCTACTATGTCAACCAAGCAACGGGCGATCGGGTGTTCATCGGCGATGTCGACAGTGGTAGCTACTCCCTCGAGATTATTCCGGGTACCTACGACATTTTGTATGACGTGCTCAACGACGAAGATGGACTCCCAGACAACAACAACGCAATCATCGCGACTGGGGTTGCTATCACCGAGTCAGGAACAACCGACATTGATGTTCCCATGGTCACCCGCACCGGCATGTTGACTGTCAATGGCCAAGTACCCGGGGTGTTCGGTGATGGAAACCTTTATTATGTTAATCTCGCCAGTAACGACCGGGTCCTGATTGGAGATGTCGATAGTGGCACCTACGCAATCGAGATTATTCCAGGCACCTATGACATTATATACGATGTCCTCAACGACGAGGTCGGTCTCCCAGATAACAACAATGCCGTAATTGCCACGGGAGTCGTGATTACCGAGTCCGGGGCAGCAAACATCGATGTCCCGATGGTGACGGTATCCGGGCAAGTCACAATCAATGGCCAGGCGCCTTCAAACGACGGAGATGGTTCTTTGTACTTCTACTCGGACAGCGGGGACTTCGTTCTCTTTGCCAGCACAGCCGCACCAAACTACAGCGCCGAACTCGTGCCAGGCACGTACTCGATCTCCTACGGAGCCGTCAACTTTGGACCGGAGATCCCCCGCAACAAAGGCGCCCAACTCGGCTGCGTGCAAATTCAGTGAACCACTCTGACGGTCACCACGACTCCCAGGCAAGCTGCTAAGCGGATAAATCCGTGGGTAGCGCGGCCGTCCGCTCAGCCCGCTTATCCCAAATCAAGGTCAACCCGAGGTCATGGAAGTGTCGAGTGTGGCCAACGAGCCCCTCGCTACGCTTTCACCGTCTAGGCGGTCAGGGGGCGACGCTGCGATGCTTGATCACGGCCGTAAATGTCGTGACGCCGATGCTCGGGTCAGGGCCTATCAGAAAGTCGATCGTCGAGCCCCGATGGACCTGGCTATCGACGGAATAGGTGTCGCTTTGGTTGCCCATGGTGCCGGTGAAAACCGTTTTGCCGTCGACCACGATCATGGCTTTGCAACCGCCCTTCCACAGCTTTCCCCACGGCATGACCTTGCCGATTTGGCCGCGGATGTTCACGGCCCCGTCCACGGTGCTGACCCACCGACGAACGGCCCAGTGCTCAACCGAAGCGTACTCTCCGAGTTCTAGCTCACCGTGGGGATGCCCGCCTTCAGCCCACAAAGACGTGTAGTAGCTGCCGTCGCGGAGGTTCCACAGCTTGCCTGTTGTGAACTCGCTGCGGCTGCTCAACCCATTTTTGGGGTCGTCGCCGAAGTGCTCGAGCAACTGAAAGTCTGTCGTCGAATCATAGCTGCCGTTGGCGTCGACGCTCCTGTTCCAAAAGCCATAAAACCAATTGCGTTGACCTTGACGCCCGGAAAACTCATGGACGGAGTCGGCGACCAGGGTGGTCGTGGAGGTTGGCGAGGTTTCCACGCGACAGCCTGCGACCAGTGCGAGTGAAACTGCGAGCGCCCCATGGACACGAGCCCGCGCGGACGACCGCGACCGCGAGGTGCCGAGGGTGGCCGGTTGTCGACAACTTGTTTCGAGGAGGTGTTGTCGGCCGATGCTCGGAGCTTGCACAACAAACATGTCCCATTAACTAGCAGCCCGTGGATGTCTCGGCACGACGCCTCGCTTGCCGATTTTGCTGATGTTGGTCCCCGCGAAATTTGCAGGAGCGCTACTACAACTGCATTTCACGAAACCCAACATCAACAAAATCTTCGGTGCGAGACGCCGCGCGAGAAGAACCACGAACTGCTAGGCAAGCCGGTCGATCAGTCCCGCGAGATCCGTGGGTAGTGCGGCCGTCAGCTCAACCCGCTCACCCGAGATCGGGTGGTCAAATCCGAGGTCGCGGGCGTGGAGGGCGTGGCGACCGAGCTCGGCGGCGAGTTTGCGAACCCGCGGGCTGCCGGCCCGTGGCCCGTACAGGCCGTCGGCGATGAGCGGGTGGCCGAGGTGTCGCGCATGCATGCGGATTTGGTGGGTACGCCCGGTTTCGAGGCGACACTCCAACAATCCGGCATCGCCAAAAGTACGTGTACATTCAAAGTTTGAAACGGCCCGACGCCCGCGGTTGACATCGGGTGAAAACCGCCGGCGGTCGTAGGCATCGCGCCCATGGAGGGTCTCGACCCGGAGCTTATCAAAGCTCGGCGCCCCGCAGCAGACCGCGAGGTAGCAGCGTTTGATTGTATGTTCACGGAATTGTTTGGCCAGCCCCTCCTGGGCGCGCATGTGCTTGGCGACCACCAGCAGGCCGCTGGTGTCACGGTCGATGCGGTGGACAATCCCCGGGCGCAGGGCATCGTTGCCGGGCATCACTGGGAGGTCTTCGGCACTGGCCCCGAGGTGAAACAGCACGGCGTTGACCAGCGTGCCGTGGGCGTGCCCGGGCCCGGCGTGGACAACCATGCCAGCGGGCTTGTCGACCACCAGCAGGTGGGGATCTTCCCAAACGACCGTCAGCGGGATGTCTTCGGGCTCGGCCTTCAACGGCTCGGGCGTGGGCAACACGAGGTGCACGACCGTCGGCGCTTCGACAATCCGCGAGGCTTTCACCGGCCGTCCGTCGACCAACACCTGCTTGGCGCGAAACACCCGCCCGAGTTGGCTGCGTGTACAACTTTCGCCGCGCTGCTGCAGCGCACATACCAAAGCCCGGTCGAGACGTTGTCCAAACGCCTCGTCACCGAGCTCGAGCGTGAGTTTGTGGCCTACCAGATCGGAGTTTTGAGCGAGGCCATCGGCTTGATCACACGATCGACGATGGCGCGGTCGTAGTAGTTGCGCAAGAACAGCTCAGGGGTCACGCGACCGCGGAACAGGTCGCGACCCTCGGTGATCTCCTCGGCGAGCGCCTCAAAGAAGTTGTCGTTCTTGAGCGCCTCCTCGATCTTTTGCTTGTTGTACAGCTGAATGTCCGAGGCGATGGCTCGGGCGAGCTGTTGGGCACGGGCGTCGTTGTCAATCGTGGCTGCGGCCATGGCTGCGAGGATGCCACGGTCGCGACCCCGCCGCCAAGACTCGACGAAAACACAAAGGTGCACCTACGAGGAATTCTCGGGCGTAACTTGCGCGGTTGTCCCCCTCGGAGATCTTCCCGTGCTCGTCGATGGAGCGAAAGGCTACCATCGCCCGGCTGTGCCCGGAATCAATCTGCAGGAAAGTCTGAGCTCGCTGCTGGCGGCCACCGTGGCCCTGGCAATCGGGATCAGCATGTTGCTGCGCGACCGCTCGCGCGCACAGTTCATCCTGTTTGCCGCGTTTTGTATCAACCTCGGGCTGTTTCACCTCGCCCGCCTGTTTGCCGCGCTTTTAAATGTCGAGCTGTGTGTGTGGCTGGCCGAGAGCATCTCGCTGGTGCTGCCGTACACAGCCGACCGCTGCTTTTCGAGTTTTGTCCCGGCGGCCGGGCACCGCGGGGGCGGACGGGTGCAGGCGACCATGCTCGGGCTGTTGATGGTCGCGCAGGTGTTTGCGTTGATCTACCGGCCAATCAGCGAAGAACCGGCCTGGGCCTACGTGCGCGTGGGGCTGTATGTCTATGTGCTCGGCGGGCTGTTGTATTCGACCATGCGGATGTGGCGAGCCGCCCGGGCAGCTTCGGGCACCGCGGTCGCGCCCCGCCTGATGTACCTGTTTTACGCGAGCCTGATCGCGCTGGCACTGGGCTCGCCCGGCCTCCCGGCAATCGGTCCGATCGTGACCGCGGTCTACCTCTACTTCGTCGCCCAAACCCTGCAGCGCGAACGCCTGCTCGAGCTCCCCGAGTTGGTCACGCGGATCGCCAGCATGACGGTGCTGGTCATCGCCGCCTCGGCGATCTACGCGATCTTATTGTTGTGGGTACAACTGACAACGCCGAGCATCTCGCTGCAGCTCTTTAATATCGCGGTCGGCTCGTTTGCGGTGCTGGTGTTGCTCGACCCGGCCCGCAACGCGATCGACAGCCTGGTCGAGGGCTGGGTGTTTCGCGAGCGTTCGGCCCTGCGTGAAACCCTGATCAATCTGCGCCGCACCCTGGTGAGCCTTATCGATCCCGACGAGATGGTGCAGGTGGTGATCGACACCCTGCAAAAGTCCAACCGCGTGACCCATGCGGCGTTTTATTTGGTCGACCGCCGCGGCCGTGAACTGCGGCTGCGCGGCCAGGTCGGCACCCCCAAACTCAAAAGCCTCGACCTCGCCCGCGACCGTCCGTTGATCGACCGCCTGCGCTCACGCGGCACCCAACTTCGCGATGTGTTGCAGCGTGAGCGTGTGCGAGTTGAACGCGAGCGCCAGGCCGAGCTCGACCAGTGTCTCGAAACCCTGGCCTCCGCCGGAGGAAGTCTGGCACTGCCGATTTTGGGCCGCGATGTCCCCGAGGTCGATGTGTTCGAAGCCGACGAGTTCCCGGAACTCATCGGCGTGCTGTTTGTCGACGACGAACGCCTGCTCGAGCCGTTTAGCCGCCAGGAGATCGAGCTGTTTGAAGGCGTGGTCGCCCAGGCGGCGGTGATGATCCAAAACTCGGCGGTCTACGAGCAACGCAAAGAACGCGACCGACTGGCGGCCCTGGGCCAGATGGCCGCCGGCCTCGCCCACGAAATTCGCAACCCGCTCGGAGCCATCAAGGGCGCCGTGCAGGTGATCGAGGCCACCGCGGAGACGGATATCCCGGCGCAGAGCCAGGAATTTTTGGCGATCATCGTCGAGGAAGTCGACCGTCTCAACCGCGTCGTCACCCAGTTTTTGCGCTACTCGCGACCGTTTAAGGGCGAGATGACCCGGGTCGAGCTCCCCGAAGTTGTACAGGCAACCCTGCGGCTGATCGCCGAACCCGATCGTGAACGGGTCGAAGTGATGACGCATGCGGGCGAGGTACCGGCGGTCCGGGGCGATGCCGATGCCCTCCTGCAAGTCCTCCACAACCTCATCAAAAATGCGTTGGAGGCCACGCGCGAGGGGCCGAGCCCGGGCACCGTGGCGATCGAGTATGGCCTGCGCCGCCGTGGACTCCCGAGCGGCGATGCCGTAACCCTGACCGTGGCCGACAACGGCCCCGGCTTTTCCGACCACACGCTCACCAACTTATTTGTGCCCTTCCACACCACAAAAACCGGGGGAACTGGGTTAGGTTTGCCCATCAGCCAACGAATCGTGGAGAATCACCGCGGCCTTTTAGAAGTGCAAAGCCCCGACTCCGGCGGCGCCCGCTTCACTGTCGTCCTTCCGGTCGACCAACCCCCGACTTCATAAACTCCCGTGACCGAAAAAACATCTCGCATTCTCCTGGTCGACGACGAACCCAACCTGCGCAAGGTCTTAGGTGCTCTGCTGCGCCAACAGGGCCATGAGGTCCACGCCGAAGAAGACGGCGCCGCGGCCCTTTTGCGGGTCAAGTCGGTGCCGTCGCAAACGTTTGATGTCGTGATCACTGACCTGCGGATGCCCAACTTAGACGGCATCGGCCTGATCAAAGAACTCAGCCAACACGAGCCGAACCTGCCGATCATCGTGCTCACCGCCCACGGCTCGGTCGACTCCGCAGTCGAAGCCGTGAAACTGGGTGCGTTCGACTATCTCGAAAAACCGTTCGACCGCGAACAGATCCGGCAGGTCGTCGACAAGGCACTGGCCACCCGCGAGCGTTCCGGGCAATCGACCGGGGCCGCGGTCGTGATCGATGTTGCCAGCGACGACCCCTGTCGCCGTGCCGGCATGGTCGGCCGCTCCCAGGCGATCAACCAAATCCGGGAGATCGTCCGCACGGTGGCCGCGAGTCCCTCGACGGTGCTGATCACGGGCGAGAGCGGAACCGGCAAAGAACTTGTCGCCCGCGCACTTCACCTCGGCTCGCCCCGCAGCGACCATCCCTTTATCCGCGTGAACTGTGCCGCGATCCCCAGCGGATTGCTCGAAAGCGAGCTGTTTGGCACCGAGGCCGGGGTCGGAGGGGCGATCTCTGCCCGGGCCGGACGCTTTGAACTCGCCGACGGCGGCACCCTGTTTCTCGACGAAGTCAGCGAGATTCCCAAGGAGAGCCAGGTCAAACTCCTGCGCGCCATCCAAGACTCCGAGTTTGAGCGGGTCGGTGGGGCCAAAACCATCCGCGTCAACGTCCGCCTGATCGCGGCGACCAACCGCAACCTCGAAGCCGATATCCGCGAAGGATCGTTTCGGGAAGATCTCTACTACCGGCTCAATGTTGTCCCGGTCGATCTCCCGGCGCTGCGCGAACGCGTCGAAGATCTCCCGCTGCTGGTCTCGCACTTTGTCCAACGCTGCAACGAGCGCCTGGGCAAATCGATCGCGGGGATCACACCCCAGGCACTCAAAGCGCTCGAACTTTACAACTGGCCGGGCAACATCCGCGAGCTCGAAAATCTGATCGAGCGCATGGTGTTGTTCGCCTCGGGCACCCAGATCGAAGCGAGTGATCTCCCGGATGCGTTCGACACCGGCGAGGCTGCATCCGACGAACCGCAACCCGAAGCCGGTGATACGGGGCTGCCAACCCATATCCGGCTGCCGCTGTCGAGCTTCCGCCACGACCTCAAAGAAGCCGTCAAAGCCGGCTCGAGGTTGGTCGAAGAGGCCCTTATCCGCGAAGCGCTGTTGCGGACCGACGGCAATGTGACGCGCTCGGCAAGGGCCCTCGGGATCAGCCGCAGAAGCCTACAATCCAAGATGAAAGAGCTCGGCCTGCGGGAAATGCTGGCCGACAATCCCTCCGAAAAGTCCTAGTCTGGACCTCACCACGTTGTTGCTCGCCAAGATAAATACCGCGCATCGCAGGGGCAATTCGCAGACGTCCCCGCAACGGCGCGTGTCTCACGCGAGGCCCCCACAGCAATTTTTTTCGGTCAAAGCGCGAATCCCGGGTCCGCGCATCGATCAAACCCATCGGAACAACCCGGGAATGTTGACGATGACGCCCGCGCGCTGGTAGCGTGCAGCCACTCTTCTGAGGTGCTCCCTATGCGGAAACTTTGCGGTCTGATGGCCTTCGTAGGCCTATCTTTAGGGTTCGTTCCTTCGTCACAGGCAGCCGAAGTGACCCGGGTAGCGAGCTCGTTCGACGAAGGCAACCCCTTCGACTTGCACTTGGGCGTCGGCTACGACTTCCAATTCAAGAAAGCTGCGATTCTGCGGGAGTGGAGCGACGGCAACACCAACCGCGTCGCCCGTGACCTGCTGTACAGGCAGATGCGTCACACCGTTACGCCGAGCCTCGAGATCGGCCTGTACCGCGACCTCGCTGTCTACGTGAATTTGCCGGTCGTCGTCTCCGACACGCGCAGCTGGTCTTTCGACCAGGAAGCCGACCCCTGTGTGTTTGGTGATGTGTCGCCCCCCAACGAGGCGACCTGTGTCAACCACAACAACAGCACGACCATCCGCGACGGCATTATTCCGCGCGGGGGCTTCGACGCAACCGACACCCAAAACCCGTACGACAACTTCGGCGGGGGCGACAGCGTCAAGATTTTTCAGGGTCCCAACCGCCTCGGCCTCGACCAACTGTGGGTCGGCCTGAAGTACGGGATCCTCAACCAAGATCGCCTGTCACACATGCCCAAGTGGGTGCTCGCGGTCGAAGGTCGGTTCGCCGTTGGCAGGCCGATGACCTTCTCCCGCAACATCACCGACGGCGTCCCCTCGGGCAACAAGTCGGTCGGTCGCGGCATGCACGAGATCGGCGTGTGGACAGCCCTCTCCCGCCGCTACCGGTTTTTGGAGCCGTTCTTCCTCGCCCACTGGCGCCAGGCATTTGCCGCTGGGAAAACCGAGTTCCGCAACTACGGCGGCACCCAGGCCAAGATCAATCCGCAGTCGACCGTCGGTGCCAACTTCGGTGTCGAGATCGTCCCGTTTGAGCGCAAGGCCAAGGCCAAAAAGGTGGCACTACAACTACGTGGTACCGCCGAGCTCAAGTTCAACGGCCGTGGCTACAGCGAAATGTGGGAGTTGTTCTCCGACAGCCCGGCGCTCGTCGGTTCGTACGCCCCGGGCGTGGCCACGTGTAACCGCGGCGCGGTGCAAAACTACGTCGAGGCCAACCCCACCGACCCGAACTACATCGAGGGTGCGGGGCAAGCTGCTGGGTGTGAGCGCTTCAACGGCATCACCGACCTCCAGGACTTTGCCCGCTTCGGCCTCGACGCGGCTCTGCACGCCCACCTCAACAAGTACGCACAGCTGCGCTTGGGTGTGAACCTCACCACCAACACCCGGCACTTCATCACCTCCACCACCCGTGGTGTCGACGGCAACGGCAACGACGCCGTCGATCCCAACACCGACGAAGTCAATCCCCTGCGCCGCGACGTGATCGACAACGTCGGCCGCCGGTACCTCGTTGACGACGTGATCCAGGTGATGCCGTACTTCCACTTCCTGCTGACGTTCTAACGCGACCTCAGCAATCAACGAGCAAGCGCAGGAGGTTCTCCTGCGCTTGTTTCGTTTAAGCGAAAGACGCCTTGATATTTGTTTGGTCGTGAAATCAGCTCGCACCGAAGTACCCACGCGTTTGGCACAACGTCGGTATGTTCGACCTCAACTTTGACTGGTGCGACCCTCAACTATTTGTATAAGCAATTTCAATGATACCGTCGCCAAAGCGCCCCCGAATAAAGTGTACAAACACTTAAATTTAGAAGATTCGACACATCAAAAGCCTCATTCGCATCCAACCTGGAACAGGACCTCCTTTGTCACACTCCTTGTATCAACAAATCTGTTGATACAAATTTCATTGACGAAATCGCGGCAGTTTCTCTACAATCTCGTTGATGCTACAAGTTTTTCGACCGCACAAGACCCTATCAACGATCGGTCTCGTCGCACTCATAAGCGCGTGCGTCCCCTATCTCGCCGACGACCACTGTAGCCTCAACGGTGCCGATTGCGGGCAAGATCTCTGCTCGTGGTGCGACCACGATAACCGCGGATGCGTCCCAAAAGTTGCCGACGACGAGTGTTACGTCCCCCCGTATGAGGTCGATGCATCCACGACCGACATGACAAGCGCGGGTACGACGGGCCTCCCGGCAACGTCTGCGACCACTTCGGAAACCACTACCACCGAAGATCCCACAACCGACCCGTCGACAACAACCGATACCGCGCCGGCAACCTGCGGCGACGGCGAAGTCCAATCCCCCGAGACCTGCGACGACCAAAACACCGACAACACCGACGACTGTCTCAACGCCTGCCAGCTCGCAACCTGTGGCGATGGATTTGTGTGGCAAGACCACGAGGCCTGCGACGACCAAAATAGCGACGACACCGACGGATGCCTCTCGACCTGCCAACTGGCCAGCTGCGGCGACGGCCACATTTGGGAGGGCCAAGAAGAGTGCGACGACCAAAATAATATCGCCGGCGACGGCTGCCACAACTGTCTGCTCGACCGCACTGTCTTCGTCAGCAGCGAATCTTTTAAAGGTGACCTCGGCGGCCTCGAAGGTGCCGACCAAATTTGCCAAAACCTCGCGCAGGCAGCTCAACTCACCGGGACCTATATGGCCTGGCTCAGCACCCAAGACGAGATGCCCGCAACCCGGTTTCAGCGCTCAAACGGTGCCTATGTCCTGGTTGACGGCACAATCGTTGCTAACGGGTGGCTCGACCTCGTCGACGGCAACCTCGAAAACCCGATCGACAAAAACGAACTCGGCTTCCCCGGCAACTGGATCGTGTGGACCAACACCCGCACCAACGGCACCTTGATTTCTGAGGCGTACGACTGTGCTGACTGGGCCAGCACGGCTTTCGAAGACAATGGCCATTGGGGTGCCACGAGCGAAGCCGACATCAATTGGACCGACGCGCAAACCATCACAAATCCCGATGGCTGTGACATCCATGCCTACCTCTACTGCTTTCAACAAACCGTGGAGCTTCCCTAATGCCTCAAACGATCTCCCGCTTCAGCCTCCTGCTTATCGTCCCGTTGTTCGCGGCTTGCCTGCCCGATAACCCCGAAACTGCAGGCGATTCCGATGTCGCGTCGTCCGGCACGACTTCGTCTTCCTCGACTGCTCCGCCCGCGACGACGCACTCCCCCGAGACGACGACCACGACGGAACAGACTACCGACCACACCACCGACCAGTCCTCGACCACGCCTGAGCCGAGCTGTGGAGACGGCCACGTCGACCCCGGTGAGCAGTGCGATCTCGCCGAGCAAAATGCTGATAACGGTGATTGTACATCGACCTGCCAGCATGCCGTCTGCGGCGATGGGTTGGTCCGCGACGCTCCACAAAACCCGGGCGATGCCGAAAGCTGCGATCTCGGTGACGCCAACGATGGCGCTTATGGGGGATGCACCCCGGATTGCACGCTCGCACCCTACTGCGGTGATGGGACAATCGAGCCCGACCACGAGGTTTGTGAGCCCGGCGCCTCCGAACTTCCATGCACTAGCAAGTGTACCTACGCCGGCCGTCTCATTTTTGTCACGAGCGCAACCTACGACGGCGCCCTGCAAATGTTTGACCTCCCTGGCATGTCCGACGGACTCCGCGGTGCCGACACCCTGTGCCGCGCCCACGCCGAGGCCGCGGGTCTGCCACACCACGAGTCGTTTCTCGCTTGGCTCAGCACTTCCGACCAGCCGGCACCCACCCGTATCGCCGCCGACCTCAACTTTCCCGAGCAGCCACTTCAACTCGTCGACGGTACTCTCGTGGCACAGTCGTGGTCTCACCTCCTTGAGACTGACTTGCTGCATCCGATCAATCTCACCGAGCAGGCTGAGTCATTCGCATCGGTCGTCTGGACAGGAACACTTTTTGGAGGATCACCAGCATCCGATTGCGCGTTGTGGACAAGCAACGGGCTGTTTGAAGCAGGGATGCGCGGCGACTCCGAAAAAGCAAACTCTCAATGGACCGAGAAAGGACTGACCGGCTGTAACGCAATGGCCGCGCTTTACTGCATCCAGGCCACCATCGACCCGCCACCGGATGAAACTTGACCCTTCGGTATACACTTGCCAGTGCCGACCTTGATGTCGCGGCGCTGTGCAACACAAGATCGCCGGCCTCATTCCCTAATCAGTTGCTGATACACCTCTTTGGCACGCAAGCCGGTGAGTTCAGCAATCTTTCGGGCCCGTGCCCGCGGCTTCAGGCTGGCATCACACACGGCATCCCAGACCGCCCGCGCAACTTCCTGCTCCTTGGGCGCTGTCGCCACACCGCCGCCGATCACCACCGTGACCTCTCCGCGCAGGGGCTCGGTGATGTCCCGTCGCAGCTCGTCAACCGTTCCGCGAATCACTTGCTGATGCATCTTTGTCAGCTCGCGACCGATGACAATCTCACGCTCGCCGGCGTCTTCACCCAGCGCCTTTGCCAGGTCACGCAGCAATGCCGGTACCCGATTGCCGGCCTCGTAGACGATCGTCACCGCATCGTCGGCGGCAATCCTTGCCAGGGCATCCGTCCGCGACCCCCCGGACCGCGGCAAAAACCCGGCAAAGCGGACGTTTGCCCCCGAAAACCCGCTCAGGCACAGGGCTGTGGCAGCGGCCGTCGGCCCGGGAATGACATCGACTTCGTAGCCGGCTGCGACCGCGGCCTGGACCAGCCGTGCCCCGGGGTCGCTCCACACCGGCATCCCGGCCTCCGAGACAAACACCACGCGCTTGCCGGCCGAAAGATGCTCCTGCAACTGTTCGCTGCGCCGTTCCTCGCGGGCGGCAAAACAACTCACCCGTGGCGGCAGTGACATGCCCTGGTCAAACAGCCGCGCAGGGCTGCGGGTGTCCTCGCACAGGATCAAATCGGCCGACAGAATTGCCTCACGCGCACGCGGGCTGAGATCGCCGCGGTTGCCCAGTGGTGTACCCACCAGCACCAACACTCCCGTGGCCTCCGGCATCAGTCGTGTCCCAGGGCGATCTGCACGGCATCGCCGAGTTCTTTTTGCAAAAACTTGCGCAGCCGCAGCACCATCCGCTTTTCGAGTTGCCTGGCCCGCTCGCGGCTCACGCCCCAGCGGCTGCCAAGTGTTTGTAGGGTCACGGGTTCGTCGGACATCAGGCGGTCGCGAAAAATCTCTAACTCGCGGCCCTTGAGGTCGGCGCCAAACCGCCGGAGCTTGTCGGCCAGCAGATTTTTGAACTCGGCCTGGTCGGCTCCGGCCTCGGGGTCGATCCCGGCGGAGTCCTCGATCATATCGAGCCGCGTGCGGGTGCCACCGTCGTCGTTGGTGAGCGGGGCGTCGAGCGAGGCATCGGGGGCCGACAGCCGGCGGTCCATCTCGATGACTTCTTTTTCGGAGACATCGAGTTCCTTGGCGATCCGCGCGGGTGTGGGGTCGATCCCCGCCTGCTTGAGACGCGCCTGTTGCTTGCGCAGGTTGAAAAACAACTTGCGCTGATTTTGGGTGGTACCGATTTTGACCAGGCGCCAGTTGTTGAGGATGTATTTGAGGATGTAGGCCCGGATCCACCAACCGGAGTAGGTCGACAGTTTGACGCCGCGGTAGGGGTCGAACTTGTTGACCGCCTTGATCAACCCGACATTGCCCTCTTGGACCAGGTCGAGGAGGTTGTGGTGGGTCCGCTTGTACTCGTGGGCAATCTTCACGACTAGGCGGAGGTTGGAGGTCACAAGCAGCTTGGCGGCCTCGGTGTCGCCCTGCTCGACCCAGCGGACGGCGAGGGCATACTCCTCTTCGCGGGTCAGCAGCGGATGGCGGCGAACCTCGGCCATATAGGCGGCCATCGGGTCGCGCCGGGCCAGGGCTGTCGAGCTGGTCGTGGTGGTCTTGGGCCGCCGGGCGGCGATCTCCGCTTCGATTTTCTCTAGCTCGGCATCGCTCAGGGGCTCGACATCGGCAAGCGCATCGCGCTCACTCGGATCGGGGGCAGGTTCCGTTTCGGTGCTCGACGCATCGGATCCAGCAGGAGCTTCCTGCGCCGCCGACGATGGGCCCGGGGCATCTTTCGCGGTCACCTCGATCACATCTTCGACGACCACCTCGGGCGGCGGCTTTTTGGAGCCCGACTTCTCCGACTTCGAGCGTCGCTTGCTGTGTTTGCGGGTCACCATGTGGGCGCAGTGTAGTGGGATTGCGGCGCGAAGGATACTCGCGCCAATGCCCGATATGACATGTGTCATCTGCAATCGCTGGCAAGCGGGCGCATCAAGTTTTTTTTCGCCGGCGTGAAACTTTTGGGAACCCGGGAAATGTGGCCACATACATGGCCGACTGCCGCTGCCCCGGTTAAACTTTGGCCCGTGGTTTTTGTGCGTCTGCGATCTGGCAAAGTCTCCACCACCTCGCTCGCCTGTGGCTCATTGCTGCTGGCACTTGGGCTCACGGCCCTCAGCGACACCCAGGCGATGGCGCGCGGCGGGGATATCCCAGCCCCAACCCGGCTCAAAAAAGCCGCCTCTCACACCGAGATGCGCATCCTCGATTGGTCGCTTTGGTACGTCGCCAAATACTACGTCGAGCCCGACCGCATCGACCCGCACCGCATGACCCTGGCCGCGCTCGAGGGCCTCGAAAAGGCGATCCCCGAAGTCCTGGTCGAACCCATCGGCTCCGGCGGTGATGAGCAAGCAACCCGTGTGCGCGTGCGTGTCGGCACCCACGAGCGCGAGTTTCAAATCGGCAAGGTCGAAGCCCTTTGGGGGGTCGGCACCCGGGTGCGTGAGGTCGTCAAATTTGTACACACACATACCACGCTGACCGAAGAGCAGCGGGCCAAGGCCGAGTACACCCTGGTCGAAGGCGTGCTCGGCACGCTCGACCCCCACACCACCCTGCTGCGCCCCGAAGCCTTCGAGAGCATGCGGACCGGCGTCCGCGGCAACTTTGGTGGCCTGGGTATCGAGATCGGCAGCCGCGACAGCATGCTCACCGTCATCCGCGTGATCGACGGGAACCCGGCCGACAAGGTGGGGATCAAAGCCGGCGACAAGATCGTTCAAATCGAGGGCGAATCGACCGTGACCATGAGCCTGTCGGAGGCCGTCGAGCGCCTGCGGGGCGAGGCCGGCACCACGGTGTCGGTGTACATCCGCCGCGAGGGCCTCAGCAAACCCAAACGCTTTAAAGTCACCCGCGAGATCATCAAACTCGAAAGTGTCATCGGTACCGTCCTGCCCGGCACCGACGAAAACGGCAAGTCGGCCAAGGTCGGGCACATTCAGCTCAACCGCAACTTCGCCCAAACCACCGGCAAGGAGCTCATCATGGCCCTGCAGGAGTTTGAAAAAGAGGGTGTCCGCGGGGTGGTGTTGGACATGCGCAACAACCCGGGCGGTCTGTTGCAGGCCGCTGTTGAAGTTGCAGATGCATTTTTAGACGCGGGCACGATTGTCTCGACCGTCGGGCCCTCGGCCCCGCGTGATGTCTCGCGGGCCACCGACCGCTATCAGTTTCCCGACCTGCCGGTGGTTGTGCTGATCGACGAGGGCTCGGCCAGTGCCACCGAGATTGTCGCCGGAGCCCTGCGCAACCGCGACCGCGCCATCCTCATGGGCCGTCGCACCTTCGGCAAGGGCTCGGTCCAGGTCCTCCACGACCGCAAAGTCGACGAAAAAGAACTCGCGCTCAAACTGACGATCGCCCAGTACCTCACCCCCGGCGACATCTCGATCCAGTCGGTCGGCGTCAGCCCTGACTTAGAGACCATCCCGGTGGCGATCGGCGAAGAAACCATCTCCTACTACGCGCGCAAGCGGTTTGACTTCGTCCGCGAGGAGGCCCTCACCGACCACCTCACCAACGACAAGGTCGACCCCGCGCAAAAGATCACCGCCGGTCCCCTGTACTTCCGCAGCTGGGGTTCGATAGGTGGCACCCGGGACGAGCGCAAAAAGCAGGAGAAGGCCGACAAGGCCAAAAAATCCTCGGGCAAAAAAACCACCGAGGAAAACCCCTCGGGCAAGTTCACCGCCCGCGACCTGCTCGAAGACCCCGAGATCCAAATGGCCCGCGACTTTGTTTTGTGGGCACCCACGGCCAAGCGCGAGCAACTCATCGAACAGCTCCCGGAGTTTGTCAGCGAGCAACAACAAAAAGAGCAGCGCAACATTGCTGAGAGCCTGCAAAAACGCGGGATTGACTGGTCGGCTGGCCCGGCGCCCGCACCCGGCCAAGCGCCGCAGTTGGCAGTCACAATTCGCTCCGACAAGCCCAACAACACGATCAAGGGTGGCGAGTCTGGGGTCGTCACCGTGAGTGTCAAAAACACGGGCGCCTCACCGGCCTACCAGGTGCGGGCGATGAGCGACAGCGACTACATCTACTTCGACGAGCGCGAGCTGTTTTTTGGCCGGATAGACCCGGGCCAGACCAAGACCTTCGACCTCAAACTCAACGTCGCCGAGCACGAACACTCGCGCACCGACCAGCTCGACTTTTTGTTTTACGAACGCCACGGGGCCAAAGTCACCGGGGATTCGCAATCGTCGATCCAGATCAGCAGCGAAGGCCTCCCACGCCCGCAGTTTGCCTACGGCTTTCAAGTCCTCGACGACCCGGCGTTTGGCGACAACATCCGTGGCAACGGCGATGGCCTGATGCAGGTTGGCGAGCGGGTCAAGTTGCATGTACATGTTAAGAACACCGGGGAAGGCGATGCCGTCAGCCCCTGGGCGATCCTTCGCAACCTCAGTGGCGAGGGCGTGTTCCTGCACACCGGTCGCGTCAAGCTCAAAAAGTTGCCCAAGGGCCAGCACCAGGTCGCCGAGTTTGACCTCGAGCTCAAAAAGGCCGCCGACCTAGACGTCACCAAACTCCAGCTCTCGGTCTCCGACACCAAAATCGGCACCTCGCTCACCGAAACCCTGAGGTTTCCCCGGGGCAAGCAACCGGTCACCTTTGCCAAGCAAGGCGGGGGCGTGCTCACCCAAGCCGCCGCCGACCTCTACGCCGCGCCCCAGGACGGAGCCCAGGTCGTCGCCCGCTCCAAGGCCGGCACCAAGTTCAAGCTCCTCGGCCAAACCGAAACCTGGTATCGCGTACAGGTCGACAACAGCCAACACGCCTTCCTGCGCAAGTCGGCCGGGCAAGTCGTCAAGTCAGCTGGTGGCAAGGCCAAGGTCGACCCGGTGTTCGACGTCAGCCCGCCCCAGATCTCACTGGTCTCGCCATCGACCAGCACCCAGGGTGAGAGCATCCAAATCAAGGGTACAGCCAGCGACGGCGAGGCCGTCCGCGATGTCTACATCACCGTCACCAACCCCTCGCGCAACCTGTTTGGCGGCGCGGAAAAAGTGTACTACCAAGCAAACCCGAACCCACAAAACGGCAGCCTCGCATTCACGGCCGATATCCCGCTGACCCCGGGCAACAACCGCATCGAGATCATCGCCCGCGAAAATGAAGAGGTCACCGCCCGCAAGCAGATGTGGGTGCTCAGAACCTCAGGCCTCGCCGAGGCACGAGCCAACAAGACGTACAAAAGCGACGGCAAGCTGTCGGTCGATACGTTTAACAACTAGGTCTCCGAAGTGTTCGGGATCGAACACCTAAAGTAAAAAAACGGCATGTTTTTTACTTTAGGTGTTAAACAAAGTCAGCATGTCGTCCCAAGAGCGCTCGAATCCAAGCAATCGAGCCGGCATTTTTCAAAAACACGGCTCTGGCGCCGACGCGTTCCACGCGTTTATCCCGCATCGGCTCCCACCAAATCCACCACTCGAGTTTACCGACCGGCTGCGTACGCTCCATGAGCAAGCGAGTGTCGCCATCGGCCGGCTCGATGCCGCGGCACTCATGCTGCCAAACAAAAGCCATTTTCTGTGGCTATACATCCGAAAGGAAGCTGTTCTCTCGAGCCAGATCGAAGGCACCCAGTCGACCCTGACCAACCTCGTCCTCCACGAAAATCAGCTCGCGCCTGGCGTCCCGCGTTCAGATGTCGAGGAAGTCTCCTCGTATGTCCGAGCCATGCAATACGGCATTGACCGCCTCAATGAGCTCCCGGTCTGCATGCGACTGCTCCGCGAAGTTCAGCACATCATTGTCGAGGGCAGCCGCGGTGCGGTCCAAGCGCCAGGAGAAATCCGCCGCGTTCAAAATTGGATTGGAGGTAGCAGTCCGAGCAATGCTCGGTTTGTCCCGCCACCGCCGAATGTACTTGCACAAGCACTGAGTGAGCTCGAAAAGTTTATCAACGACTCGCCCCTGCCACCGCTCATCAGGGCAGGTCTCGCACACGTGCAGTTCGAGACAATCCATCCGTTCCTCGATGGTAACGGTCGGGTCGGCCGGCTCCTGATCACACTATTGCTCATACATCAAAAAGTTCTCAAAGAGCCCACTTTATATATCAGTCTCCACTTCAAACGGAATCGGGAAGAGTACTACGAGCGCCTGCAGCGAGTTCGGACCCACGGCGAGTTTGAAGCGTGGATGGACTTCTACCTCGAAGGTATTGCCACGGTTGCCACCAAAGCGACGGACACAATTGTCAACCTGTATGCCCTCATGGAGGAGGATCGCAGTGTCATGGCTAGCCGCCGAGGTTCCCATTTTCAAGCTGCTGCTGCCCAAAACAACCTGTTGGTTTATGAGTTGCTGTGCCAGCGACTTCTCCTGACGGTCTCTTCTGCTGCCGCCGAACTCGGTATCAGCCGACAAACGGTTCGGCGTGTCCTTCAGGACATGCAATCGCGGGGATTGGTCCGTGAAATTACCGGCAAAAAGCGTGGCCAAGTGTTCTTGTATCAGCGATTTTTAGACATCCTTGAAGAGGGCACGTAGCCCAACGACGGGGCGGTTCGTTGACTGTGCAATCAAAACGGTTCCCGCCTCCGAACAGACTGCTTGCACACACATCTTAAATAAAAGGACCACCCCGAAGGATGGCCCTGTTCTCGCGGATGCGAGTCGTTGACTAGCTGCGGCGGCGGCGGCGGATGAAGCCGGCGAAGCCGAGTGCCATGAGGGTGCCGAACAGGCCGCGGGCCTTGTTCTCGTCGGCGGTGGTGGTGCAGCCACAACCCTCGTCGTCCTCGCCGGTGGTGGTCGAGGCGCTGTCGGTGTCGGTGTCGGTGCCGTCGCCGGTGGTGCCGTCGTCGGTCGTGCTGGTGGTCGGAGTACCGGTGGTCGGACCCGCGGTGGTGCCAGTGTCCGAGTCGCTCTCGGTGCCAGTGGCATCGGTCGGATCGTCGGGCTCGCAGACACCGTTGTTGCAGGTGAAGCCGTCCTCGCAAGGAACGTCGGGGCAGCTTTGGATGACGCACATGCCGTCAACACAAGCCTCGCCGTCCTGGCACTGGAAGTCGTCGGGACAAACGCCCGGCTGACACTCACCAGTCTCCTCGTTACACACGAGGTTGCCCTCACACGGAACGATCGTACACGGAGCAGCTTCGCAGATACCCGTCTCGGTGTTGCAGACCTCGTCGGCATCACAGTCGTCGTCGCTCATGCACGGCGGGGTGACGCACATGCCCTCGTCGGTGCAGACCTGGCCAGGACCACAGTCTTCGTCGTTCATGCAGTCGACGTCGGGCTCACAGGTACCGAACATCGCCATACCCGGGATGACGCAGATTTCGCCCTCTTTGCAGTCGGCATCGGTCGCGCACTGACCCGGCTCGGGGTCGGGCTCGCCGGTGGTCGGCTCGGAGACCTCGGAGCAGTCGTTGAACGCACAGCAGGGGTCGAACGAGATTTGCTCGATGATCCCGGCGAGTGCCATCTCCAGCTCCTGCTGGTTGTCGGCATCGATGTAGTTCTCGTTGCCGCCCGAACCCCACTGGGCCATGTTTTGCAGCTGCTGCATGGCGGCCGGGGTGTTGACGCCGTCACCGAAGCCGATGACGTAGGTGGTGATGCCGCTGTTGTACATCCCCTCCAGGGCACCCTGGACCTGACCGTCGGTCGAGTAACCGTTGTACTGACCGTCGGTGATGAGGATGTTGCGGTACTGGGTGCCGTCGTCGACGTTGCCCAGCATCAACTGGTCGGCGTGGTACTGCGCCTGGTTGCTGGCGGCGAGCTCGAGACCCAAGTGTGTGTATGTACCAGAACCCGAGCAGGCCGGGCCGGCGCCTTCACACTTCGGCATGTGGGTCTGTGTATCGGCATCGAAACCGGGGCCAGCCGGATCCGAGTTCGGGTCGGGAAGACCACCGACGATTTGCTCGAACTCCCAGGTGATCGGCGGACCGTTCCACGGGTCGGCGCAATCGGGAATGACGTAGTCTTGGTTGTCGAGCAGCGGGGTGTAGTCCGGAGCTGCGCAGTTCGGGTGCGAAATCTGCGGTGCCAGGGCCCAGCGGAAGTTGTCCTTCATGCAGGGGCCGTAGTTGACGAGGATCTTCTGCTCACCCGGAGCCGGGCTGTTGTGACCGAAGACCAACAGACCGAGGTGGACCAAGTCCTCGACGACCTGGTTGCTACCGACGTTGACCTCGACCTCGAAGATCGAGTTGTCGCCGGCGAGCGCGGCACGTGCGAGGTCCCAACCGGACTCGCCCTGCGGTGCCGGCATGGCGCCACCACCGATGTTGAGCATCGACGACGAGGCGTCGAGGATGACCATGATGCGGGGCAGACCACCGATACACTCGACCGCCTGAACCTGGTCTTTGATGGTGTTGACGACCTCGGTCAGCGCCATCGTCAGCGACATCTGGTCCGTTGCCAGGATCGCGTTCATGGTGCCGCCGGCCATGGCCAGCTGTTGTGCCGACATCTCGCCGGAGCTGCCCTCCTCGCCGAAGAACACGGCGAAGGTCTGAACCGGTTGGTTCTCGGGGCCGACGCCCGCGAGCAAATCAGCTGCTGTGTTCGATGGGGCTTCGCTGGGGGTCTGGCCCATGCCGTTGGCATTGGTCCAGTCACCGTCGGTCATGACCAACAGACCGTAGTAGCGGTTGTCCATCGACGGGACGTCCGACGGGTGGTCGGCGATCGACTGCTCGATCAGCTCCTGGGCGTACTGCAAGGCGCCGTTGGTCCAGGTACCGATACCGGTCAGGTTGCCGTCAATCGGTGCGGGCAGGGCATCGACTGCGTCGATGATGGCCTGGCCATTGCACTCGTAGTAGGTCTTGTCGTCGCCTTCGAGGTCGTACCAGTGGACGTCGAGCTTTTGCCCGTCCTCGATACCCGACGAGTCGTTGTTGATAAGGGTGCCCTCGGAGTTCGGGTTGGGATCGTGCCCAAACCGCATCAGAGCGACGTGCATGTTTTCGCTGAGGTAGTTTTGATCAGCGATCATGAGGTTTTGGACGGCACCAGCAGCTGCTTCCCAGCGGCTGATGTTGTCGCCGAAACTTTCGTTCATCGAGGTCGAGTAGTCCAAGATGATCATGAAGTTCGGCTTCTTGAATGTACACTCATCCTCGAGTGGACAGTCGCCCATGCCGGCGACTGCCGGCTTGTCTGCGGTGCCGGCAAATGCCAGACCAAGGCCGGCAAGCAGGCCTGCTTGCACGCCGATACGTTTCCACGAACCGAGCAAATTGAGACGCTTCATGCTCTTTAATCCTTCTTTTTTTTCAATGAGTGGCGCACTTCCCCCGGAGATGCGCTGAGAGGGCGGGACTGGTTCCCACGCCAGTCGTCACCAGTGAATGAAATGGTTAGGTTCCCCTACCCATCCGCGACGGTACGCGAGTTTGCCCGGAGCCGTCAACTTGCCGGGACACCCTCCGTGACCTGCGTAAAAACACGATCCGCGGGCGCGGCGAGTTTGGACTCAGAAAACCTCTGTGCAGCCGGGGCCCGCCACGGGCGTGAACCAACACACAGAAACTCGACATTCCCGCGCTAAACCTGGTTCCAATCGAGGAATTCGCCCGCGAATCGGCATGACAACCGCGCGGGAGTGCGGCCACGGGTCTGGTACAAGCCGACCATGGTATTGCGGCAAAACGCGAATCGACTGTGCTGCCTCACGGCGCTATGGCTGTTGCCCCTTCTCGCCGGCTGCAAGGCCTCCGGACAGGGAGATCTCTCAGCACCGTCCGAGCCCGCAGCAGCGGTTGCCGAAGCGCCCGCGCGGCCCGACGTGTTGATGCTCGACCAGGGCCGAATGATGGCCGACATCGAGTTCCTCGCCGCCGACGAGCAAAACGGGCGCTATACGCTCAACGACGATCTCAAGCTGTCGGTCGACTTCCTCACCAACCGCTACCAAGAACTCCAGATTAGCCCGCTCGGCGACAGTTACCTCCACAACTACAAGCTCATCACCGGGGTCTCGGTGAAGTCGCCACCCAAGCTTGCGCTGACCACGGGCAAACGCAGCAAGCAGGTCGATGCCAAGGTGATCGCTCCGATGGCGGCGAGCGGGACCGGCGAAGTCACGGCCCCGGTTGTGTTCGTCGGCTATGCCGCCAAGGCCGACCCCGTGCCCGGCAAGCCCGGCGACCCCGAAAGCGGCATCCCGGCAACGCCCGGCCGGCCCGGGTACGACGACCTCGAAGGCATCGACCTCAAGGGAAAAATTGCCCTGGTCTTGCTCGACTCCCCCGGCCGCCCCAACCTCCGCGAAATCTTTCGCGTGTTGCAGGCGATCAACGGCGACTTTGAAAAACGCGTCGGGCCACTCAAGCAGGCCAAGGACGCCAAGGGTCTGCAAAAACTCCACAAGGACATCCACAAACGCCTGCTCGCCCTACTGTCGCCGATGCTCCCGGGAGTCGACCTCGCCGCCACCCTGTGGCCGCTGCCCGAGGATCCCATGCAGTTGTCGCTGAGCCTGCAACAGGATGTATTTGCACCGATCATGGCCAAGGCCGCCGAGATCCCCGGCCCGCAGTTCGGCATGGAGGCCGGGCAGATGTCGACCAAACTCAAGCGCCTCAAAGCGGCCGGGGCCGTCGGGGTGATCGCCGTGCGGGGCCCCCGTAGTTTTGTCGACGACAAGGCGCGCAAGCAGGACAAGCTGCCCGACCTCAGCAAACCGCAAACCCGCGAACTGTCCGACGAGGAGCCCCTGCCAATTGTGCAGATACAATGGAAGCCGGCCGAGCGCTACCTCAAGGGTGCCAAGGTCTCCCTCACCAAACTGCAAAAAGCCATCGATACCGAACTCAAGCCGCAGTCGCGCGAGCTCGGCATGGAGGCCACCTTGGTCACGGACATGGACCACGCCATCCGCGAAGTTCCCAATGTCGTGGCCACCATCCCCGGCAGCGAAAAACCCGACGAGCTGGTGGTGATTGGTGCCCACTACGATCATATCGGCACCGACGGCGAACAGGGCCACTGCTCACCCATCGAAAAAGATGGGACCACCGACAAGATCTGCAACGGGGCCGACGACAACGCCAGCGGCACGGCCATGGTCCTCGAAGTCGCCCGGCAAATCGCCGCGCTCCCGCAAAAACCCAAACGCACCCTGGTGTTTACCCATTTCTCCGGCGAAGAGCTCGGGCTCTATGGCTCCAAGGCCATGGTCAAAAACCCGCCGTTTGCCCTCGACAAGGTCGTCGCCATGATCAACCTCGACATGGTCGGCCGGCTCGGTCGTCGCGGCCTGGCGATCGGCGGCATCCATTCGTCCGAGCAGTGGATGCCGTTGCTCGACAAACTCGGCAACCGCGACATGACGGTGATCTACGAGGGCAGCGTGACCGGGCGCAGCGACCACGCCAACTTCTATCGCCGCGACATTCCGGTGCTGTTCTTCTTTACCGGGATTCACAGCGACTACCACCGCGCCGGTGACCACGCCAACAAGATCAACATCCAGGGTATGGCGTCGATCGGCGAAGTCGTGTCGGGGGTGATGCTCGCCCTCGGCGACGGCTACGACGTCGCGTTTAGCAAGCCGGGCAAAAATGGGGGCATCAGCTCCGGGCTGCCCGGGCAAGACCCGGACACGCTGGTCAAGAAGGTCAAGGCCAAGAAGTAGTCGCGGCCTACCACCCCAAAATGCTTGCAAATACAAGTGGCGCGACAATCGTCGCGTCCGACTCGATCACAAAAGAAGGTGTATCCTCATCGAGTTTCCCCCAAGTGATCTTCTCGTTGGGGACCGCGCCCGAGTACGAACCGTAGCTGGTGGTCGAGTCGCTAATTTGGCAAAAATAGGCCCACAGAGGCACATTCTTGTGTTTGAGGTCCTGCTCGAGCATCGGCACCACGCAGATCGGGAAGTCGCCGGCAATGCCCCCGCCGATTTGAAAAAACCCGAGCGGATGTTCGGGGGCGGTGGCCATATACCAGCGCGCCAGCTCAATCATGTACTCGACCCCGCTGCGGACCGTGTGCACATGTTTGATCTCACCCAAGATGCACTCGGCGGCAAACATATTGCCCAGGGTCGAGTCTTCCCAGCCGGGGACGAAGATCGGTAGATTTTTCTCGGCCGCGGCGACCATCCAGCTGTTTTTGGGGTCGATTTGGTAGTGCTGCCGGAGCACCCCGCTGCGGATCGTGCGATACAAAAACTCGTGGGGAAAGGCCGGCTCGCCCGCGGCATCTGCCTTTCTCCACTCGGCAATCACGTACTTCTCAATCCGCCGCATCGCCTCTTCCTCGGGGATGCAGGTATCGGTCACCCGGTTGAGCTTGCGCTCGAGCAAGGCCTTTTCGTCGGCTGGGGTGAGGTCGCGGTAGTTGGGAATGCGCTCGTAGTGGTCGTGGGCCACCAGGTTGAACAGGTCTTCCTCTAAGTTGGCACCCGTGCAGCAAATCCCGTGGACCTTGTCCTGGCGGATCATTTCGGCCAGCGACAATCCGAGTTCCGCCGTACTCATCGCTCCTGCCAGGGTGACAAACATCTTGCCGCCACCTTTGAGGTGGTCGCAGTAGGCATCGGCAGCGGCGACCAGCGTCGCGGCATTGAAGTGGCGGTAGTGGTGGCGGATGAACGCAGAGACGGGGCCGGACATGTCTGGAGGTTGTAGCGAACCTTGGCCGCCGCGTCACCACCCGACGACTCGATCAAACGCTAGGCTTCGCCGCAGGCCTTCCCGCGGCACTTCGATGCAAACCGTCACGGTCGCGAAATCCGGGTCAGCCACTGCACGACAAGCAGACCACGTGCCACCGACCGCCACCGCAAACCCGCGCGACCAGCACTAGCTGCACACGACTTCGTCGTCGAAGGCGGCTTCGTAGTCGACCCCTGGCACGTCAAACCCCCGCGTCTGTGCATATGCACTCATAAATCGGTCGTATAACGCCGCGGGGAAGGTGTCGCCCACGGCGAACTTGGCATGGCGCTCGCGCAGGGCAGCCTGGACATCTTCGGCGAGCTCGTGGTCGTCGAGCCGGATCAGGCCCTCGTCGTCGACCACCGGTTCACCGCCCGCGGGCAAGCACTCGCCGAACAGTCGCTGCATGGCGTCGAGTGGGTCCTGGTGGCGCTCGCCCATCACATCGAGCAGGTGAGCCATATAAAACGGCACACCCGGTATCCCGCCCGAGGCCTCGGTGACGACCGCGGGCCCCTCGACCGCCAGGGCACGCCCGCCGATCGCCTGAAGCTGGTGGTCAAGCACCTTGGTGTGAAACTCCAAGTCGGCCTTGGCCAACCCGATCAGACCGTTGCGGTAGATCCCGGCATTGAGCGGCCCGCCGCGGTAGGAAATCGTCAGCAGGGTAAAGCCCTCGGCCAACACATCGGCGCGGCGCAGGGCCTCGACCCATTGCGACACGACCTGGCCACCCATCACAAAAATCGTGGCAATCGCCTCCTCTGGGGTCCCTGGCGGCAGCTCGCAGAGGTCGACCGTCGATGGTGTGTCGCCGGTTGCCCGCGAAAAGGTTTTGAGCTGCAGGGGGTTGCCGAGGGGTTTGAGTGCACTTACAACTTTTTGCCCGGAGCGCGGGTCGACGGCCCGGGGGGCGGCCAGCGACCACACCAACCCGTCGATCTTGCCACCGGGAAACAGCTCGCGGATCTCGGCCACCGCGCGGTCGATGGTTTGGGGCGCAAACGCGTCACCGGCAAACGACTTGGCCAACCGGCCCAAGCCACGCAGCTGGTTTTCGATCGCCAGCGACCGGTGAAACCCGGGGGAACCTATCCGCCGCATCTTGTTGCGCGACTCGGGGTTGGGTGGGGCGTCAAACGAAACGTCGAGGGTGTGGGCGCCATGGGTCGCACCCAGGGCAATCCTCGCCGCGCTGCCAAACCCTCCCGAACCACCGACCGTGAGCCAGCGGCCACCGGCACCCGGCTGTGCTTGCCCGACCGCCACGGCCCGCTCGACCAGCGCCACGGCGCCGCGCTGGGTCCCGACCGGATGAAAGTTGCCGGGATGGATCACGTTGCCCATCGAAGGGATAAAGCGGTAGGTGAATTTCGGCAGGGCAAACTGCATGCGTGGCGTGTAGCACAAGGCCGCGAGCGAGGAAACGCCGGGCTGCGGGCAATCGCTATGTTTTCGCCCGTACACCGAGCTTCGCCGGCAGCTCGCCCGATAGCCGGAGGTCCGACTTTTTGTATGAACATACACTTGGTGGACCTGCGGGCCGCCGGCGATTGGCGGTTTTGATCGCCCCGCCAGCCTGCTATGTTCGCCGCCCGCGGCCCGAACCTGGCGCGTGTGCACGACCATGGCATCGTACGAATACATCTTCACCATGAAGGACCTGCGCAAGGTCTACCCCGGCGGCAAAGAAGTGCTGCGCGGCATTCACCTGTCGTTTTTCCCCGGCGCCAAAATTGGTGTGCTCGGCAGCAACGGCGCCGGCAAAAGTACCCTGCTGCGCATCATGGCCGGGGTCGACAAGGAGTTTATCGGCGAGGCCTGGCCCGCCCAAACCGCGACCATCGGCTACCTTCCGCAGGAGCCCGTGCTCAACCCCGAAAAGGACGTCAAGGGCAATGTCGAGGAGGGCGTGGCCGAGATGAAAGCCATCTTGGCCCGGTTTGATGCCGTCAACATGAAGTTTGGCGAGGTCACCTCGGACGACGAAATGAACGCGTTGATGGCCGAGCAGGCCGAGCTCCAAGACAAGATCGATGCCGGCAACGGCTGGGACTTGGACCGCACCGTCGAGATTGCCATGGACGCCCTGCGCTGCCCGCCCGGCGACGCCGATGTCAGCAAGCTCAGTGGCGGAGAAAAACGCCGGGTGGCCCTGGCACGCTTGCTGTTGCAACGACCCGACATGTTGTTGCTCGACGAGCCGACCAACCACCTCGACGCCGAAAGTGTCGCCTGGCTCGAAAGACACCTCCATGAGTACCCGGGCACCGTGGTCGCGATCACCCACGACCGCTACTTCCTCGACAACGTCGCCGGCTGGATTTTGGAGCTCGACCGCGGCCACGGGATTCCGTGGAAGGGCAACTACTCGTCGTGGCTCGACCAAAAGAAAAAGCGCCTGGCCCAGGAAGAAAAGCAGGAGTCGACCCGCCAACGCACCCTGGCCCGCGAGCTCGAGTGGATCAACATGACCCCCAAGGCGCGGCAGGCCAAAAGCAAGGCACGTATTCGGGCCTACGAACAACTTCTGGCCGACGCCGGCGAGCAGCGGTCGGACACCACGCAAATTCGGATTCCATTTACCCGGCGGCTCGGCAAGGTCGTGGTCGAGGCCAAGGGCCTGGCAAAGGGGTTTGGCGACCGCCTGCTGGTCGACAACCTCAACTTCTCCCTGCCCCGCGGTGGCATCGTCGGCATTATCGGCGCCAACGGGGCCGGCAAAACCACCCTGTTTCGCATGATCACCGGGCAGGAAAAACCCGACAGCGGCGAGCTGCGCATTGGCGACACCGTCGACGTTGCCTATGTCGACCAAACCCGCGATGCCCTCAACCCCAAGGACACGGTGTGGCAGGCGATCAGTGGCGGCCAGGAGACCCTGTCGATCGATGGTCGCGAACTCAACTCGCGCGCCTATGTCGGCCGCTTTAACTTCAACGGCAGCGACCAACAAAAACAGGTCGGCAAGCTCTCGGGTGGTGAGCGCAACCGCGTGCACCTGGCCCGGCTCATCAAGACCGGTGGCAACCTGTTGCTGCTCGACGAACCGACCAACGACCTAGACGTCGACACCCTGCGCCACCTCGAAGACGCCCTGCTCACATTCCCGGGCTGCGCCGTTATCATCAGCCACGATCGCTGGTTTCTCGACCGCATCGCCACCCATATTTTGGCGTTCGAGGGCGACTCGCAGGTGGTCTGGTACGAGGGCAACTATCAGGACTACGAGGCCGACCGGCGCAAACGCATGGGTGAGGATGCCCTGCAACCGCGGCGGATCAAGTACCGCAAGCTACGGGACACCTAGCGAGCATCCCGGCAACCGGAGCAGACCGCAAACTGCGGCACTTCGCACGTTTTGGGTACGTCTCTCGGCGGCAGGCAATTGCAACCTCGCCGCCCGCTCCGGAATGTCGCCGGTCCCCGCGGGATTTTTGCATACACAACAATGCCGCGATCGTGGATGTCAAAAACGAGCTACACACCGCCCCAGACTTGGCGTACCATCGGGGAATGCGCTGGCCGCAATCGTTTGACCTCGGGGTGACACGCAGCGAACACGCGACCCGCGAAGGTGGCTACTATGCTTTTTGGAACGCGTGGGAGGTCCTGCGCCGGGGGATGTCGGCCAACCTTCGCCGCAAACCGGCACGCCGGGTGCTTTCCTACGCCGGGCTGCAGGCGAGCGAACACTGGCGCGAGTACGATCGCAGCTACATCCTGGGCATGGGTGACCGGGGCGTGTTCCAATACTTCTTCGACGACGAGCAGGGCAACGCCGATGTCTATTGCGGGGTAGTTCCCCACTGGCTAGAGCTCGTGCTCGGGGAGCGCTACGACGCCGTCAAACAGGCCCTGTGGCGCACCGGCTACATCATCAATACGCCGCGCCCCGACCCCAAGGCCATCGCCAACACCGAGGTCACCTCGCCGTTTGTCGAAGTCGAAAAGTTTGTCGCCGAGGTTCGGCCGGCCCATGAGGGTGACGGCTGGCGGCTCGCAGTCGACCTCAGTGCCCCACCCGCGAGCAAACTCAGCGACGACGACAAAACCCGTCTCGGCCGGGTGTACGCCGGCAAACGTTGTATGTGCGACTATTGCCTCAAGCTCCGGGGCTGACCCGGCACGGTTTTTCACCCCAAGGCGAATGAAACGAGACCAGCCCCCGGAGGCGCGGTGTGGGCTCCCGTGTCCGCTACCATTTCACTTGTTTAATTGCTTATACATATAGGTTGGCGTTCCGAGGCGGGCACCCTTGCTAACGTGCGAGCAGCTCTCGCAAGGGCAGCGAGCCCATGGGCGGAAAAGTCCACCAACAACCAACGAAAAAGGGCACCCTGGGGTGCCCTTGTACGCACACATTTTAGACGGCCTCAGACTTCGAGGATCTCCGCCTGCTTTTTGGCCAGTGCATCGTCGGCTTTTTTGACGTAGTCGTCGGTGATTTTTTGGATATTCTCGAGGCCGCGCTTGAGGTCGTCCTCGGAAATTTCCTTGTCTTTTTCGGCCTTTTTGAGCATGTCGTTGGCGTCGCGGCGGGCGTGGCGACAACTGACTTTGGCCTCCTCGACCATGTCCTTGACCTGCTTGACGAGCCCCCTGCGGCGCTCCTCGGTGAGAGCCGGCACCGGCACGCGAACGATCATGCCGTCGTTGCTGCCGTTGAGGCCAAGCTGCGAGTTGTTGATCGCGCGCTCGATGATCGGGACCATGTTGCGGTCCCACGGTTTGACCACGAGCAATCGGGCATCGGCCACACTGACCGTACAAACCTGCTTGAGCGGGACCATGGTGCCGTAGCTGTCGACACGGATGTCATCGAGAATCGCGGGGTTGGCCCGACCGGCCCGGACCTTCGAGAGTTTTTTGCGCAGGGAGTCGATCGCCGACTCCATCTCCATATTGGCCAGTTCGATGGCTTCATCCAGCATGACTCAACTCCTCTCCATCGGCGATTGCTTGCCCTCGTCCCGGGTGTCCCTCGGGCGCCACCAGTGTACCGATTGTTTCACCACAGACGACCTTGCGGATGTTGTCGCGCGTGAGCATGTCGAACACGATGATCGGTAGGTTGTTTTCGTTGCACAGCGAAATCGCGGTGCTGTCCATCACCTTGAGGCCGCGGGCGAGTACTTCGAGGTAGGTCAGCCGCTTGTAGAGGACGGCGTCGCTGTGCTTGGCCGGGTCGCGGTCGTAAATCCCGGCGACCTTGGTGGCCTTGAGCAGCACCTCGGCCTGAACTTCCATCGCCCGCAATGCCGCCGCCGTATCGGTGGTGAAGTAGGGGTTGCCGGTACCGGCGGCAAAGATCACCACGCGGCCTTTTTCGAGGTGTCGGGTCGCGCGGCGCCGGATGTACGGCTCGGCAACTTCCTTCATCTCGATGGCCGAGAGCACCCGGGTGTAGACGCCGCGTTGCTCGAGGGCGTCTTGCAAGGCCAGCGAGTTCATCACAGTGGCCAACATACCCATGTAATCGGCGCTCGCACGGTCCATGCCCGAGGCCGCGGCATTGAGCCCGCGAAAGATGTTGCCCCCACCGATCACGATGGCAACTTCGACATTGAGGGTGATGAGCTCCTCGATCGAGGCTGCGATCGTGCGCAGGACCTCTCCGTCGATGCCGTAACCCTGGCTGCCTTGAAAGGCTTCGCCAGAGAGTTTGAGCAGGATGCGTTTGTAAAACGGTTTTTGTTCGTCAGCCATCGTGCTTGTTGGGGGTGTGGGGATAAAAAAAGAGCGGGGCGGCCCCCGCTCTTCGCTTAGCTCGAAGCGACCTGCGCCGCGACTTCGGCGGCAAAGTTCTCCGACTTCTTAGCGAGGCCTTCGCCCAGCTCGTAGCGGGTGAACCGCCGAATCTGGATGTTCTCGCCCAACTTGGCGACCAACTCTTTGAGGACGTCTTCGACCTTCTTTTTGTCTTCTTTGACAAACTTCTGCTCGAGCAACACGCGCTCCGAGTAGAACTTGTTGATCTGGCCATCGACGATGCGGTCGACGATCTTCTCGGGCTTGCCCTCGGCGAGCGCCTTCTCGCGCAAGATGTTGCGCTCCGACTCGATCTTGGCCTGGTCCATCTCCTCGCGGCGGACGCAGTCCGGGTTCATGGCTGCGATCTGCATGGCGATGTCGCGGGCGAACTCGTGAAACGCCTCGGTCTTGCCGACGAAGTCGGTCTCGCAGTTGATCTCGAGCAACACGCCGACGCGGTTGTTGCTGTGGATGTACGAGGTGACAACGCCTTCGCTGGCGATCCGGCCGGCTTTTTTGGCGGCTGCGGCGAGGCCTTTTTTGCGCAGGAACTCGATGGCCTTGTCCATGTCGCCATCGACCTCACGCAGGGCTTTTTTGCAGGCCATCAGCCCGGCACCGGTGCGCTCGCGGAGTTCTTTGATCTGTGCTGCGGATACCTTCATCGCTCTTCCTCATGTGACCAGCCGGGTGTGACCCCGGCTGATGATTGCTTGTACAAACTCTCGTCGGGGTTACGCGGAGGGCTCGGTGGTGGTCGCCTCGGGGCTGGCGACAGCCTCCGGCGTGGGGAGCTGGGTGCGGCGCGAAACGATCTCGACCTTGGGCCCGTCGCCACCGGTGGTGACGCGGATCGGAGCCGGGGCATCGCGGTCGCCCGAGGCATCGTGAGCGGCGCGGGATTTGCCCAGGCGCGAGCCCTCAATGCAAGCTTCGGCGATTTTGGTTGAGAACAACTTGATCGCGCGGATGGCATCGTCGTTGCCCGGGATGATGTGTTGGATCTTGCGCGGGTCGGCGTTGGTATCGGCGACAGCGACCACCGGGATCTTGAGGCGGTTGGCCTCGGTCACCGCGATGTGTTCCTTGATCGGGTCGATGATGAAGACCGCGCCGGGGAGCTTGGGCATGTCTTTGATACCGCCCAAGTTGCGCTCCAACTTGGCCCGGCGACGCTCGAGCATCAAGACCTCTTTTTTGGTCAGCTGGTCGTAGGTGCCGTCGGTCGACATTTTTTCGATGTTGCGCAGCTTCTCGACCGACTGGCGAATGGTCGTCCAGTTGGTGAGGGTGCCACCGAGCCAGCGGCTGCAGACAAAGAATTGCCCGGCGCGCTGGGCCTCTTGGATCATGACGTCCTGGGCCTGCTTTTTGGTGCCGACAAATAGCACCGGCTTACCCTCGGATGCGACCGAGCGGATAAACGAGTAGGCGCGGCGGAACAAAACCGCGGTTTTTTGCAGGTCGATGATGTGCACACCGCCACGGGCCCCGTAGATGTAGGGCTTCATGTGGGGGTTCCAGCGCTCGGTGCGGTGACCGAAGTGGACGCCGGCCTCGAGCAATTGGCGCACGGTGACAATCCGCTGACCGTCACGCATTTCGAGTTCTTGCTTGGCTTCTTGAGCTTCGTTTCCCATGTTGTTTCCTGGCGTTTGGCTTTTGCCCCGTTCGCCGGTGCCCCGCACACCTTCAAAATTTGAAGCGTGACGCCGCAGGGACCTCCCGGAGCATGTTGGTTCGGCGGGCGGCTTATCACGGTCTAAGGGGGTCAGCAAGAGCACCAGGAGGTTTTTCACCAAGGCGATTCGCTTGGAGCATCGCGCCACATCGGCGACTTGGCCCGATCTGTGATTTTCCCCGCGGCCATGTTGAACCGATCGCCTGCCGCGGTGGGTCTATCGGGCAGGAAGCCGAGTTTTCGGCCCGTTTCGAAATCGCTGTGTAAAGCCCGCAGCGATTTTGTGACCGACGGTTTCAGGAACTGCGTAGGCTGCTATAAGGCTTGGAGTTGTTGCCCATGAGAACCACGACCGACGAAGCAAACGACCGCCTGCGGATGCGGTGGTGGGTCCGCGGACTGTGGGCCACCCTCGCCCTGGGCCTGGGCCTTGGAGCCGCGTGCTTCACCGACACCCCGATCCCGCCAACGTTCCGCTTTCAGTGCAGCGCCGACGCCGATTGCGAGACAATCACTGACGATGAGGGCGAAGTCCTGTTTGCGCAAAAGTGCATCGACGGCCTGTGCCAGTACCCGTGTGCCCAGGACCTGCTCGCCAGCGAAAACGACTGCCCGCCCAACGAGGGTTACTTCGGCTGTTTCAACGGGATCTGCACCCACCTGTGCGACGAGGAAGAACGCCTGTGCTCGGCGCCCCACACCTGTGTCGCCGCCGAAGTCCCACCCGACATTGCCGAGATGCTCAGCCAAGCCGGTCTCGACGAGCTCGCGGTGTGTGGGGTCGCCTGCGACAGTGCAGATACATCGAGTTGTCCCGAGGGGCAGCTGTGCTTTGAAGGCTTTTGCGTCGACCTCTCTGGGCTCGGCACCGGCACCGATACCGACGCCACTACCGACGCCACTACTGATGCGACAGGGGCATCGACCGACACCGACGCGACCACCGACGCGACCACCGACGCGACGACAGGAGGCAGCCTGTGAGCCAACAACAACCCCGGTTTGCCGCACTGTCGGCCGTCCTCGCCGTCGCCGTCGCCTGTGCCCCACTCGGCTGTGCCACCACAACCACCGTCCGCCCGGTGACCGATGCCCGCCTGCAAGGCATTGGCAACATGGGTGCCCGCACCAACTTTGAGCTACAAACGGCGGTCCAAAGCGATGCCGGCCTACCGGGCAGCGACGACGCCAAACCCAAACGCAAAAAGAGCATCACGCCGGCGCTGTTTTGGTCGGGCATCATTATTGGGGCCATCGGCACCGGAGCGACCATCGGCGTAGCTGCGGCCGGATTTGCCACCGAACGCAAGATCAGCAACAGCTTTGACGACGGTATCTCGGGCGCAGACCACGACAAGTTGGTCGACCGCGGCAAGGCCCTCAACAAAACCTCGATCGTCACCACCGCGATCGCCCTCACCGGATGGATCATGGCCCTGGCAACCTGGGGCTACGACTACACCCACTGCGGCCCGTTGGCGCCCAAAAAACGCCAGTGCAAGTCGGCCGGGCTGTCCGCCAAGCAGCCGACCAAACCGTTGAAGCTACAAGTTTGGCTACCCCCGCGGTAGCGGGCACAGTGCGGATAACCTCGCCCACGCAGCCAGTGATGCCGGCGCTTGGGGTGGCTAGCGTTGTACGCTCACCGGGATGTCCCCGGGACCCGAAGCGGCGAATCTCACCGGCACAGCCCGGCTATCTCCGCGAAAACTGCTGCTTGGGGTTCTCGCGCTCATCGCTGTGGTCTACCTCCCGGTGGTCGGTTATCGGTTTGTCTACGACGACAGCTGGACCCTGATCACCAACGGGTTTTTACGCCACCCCGAGGACCTGTGGATGCTGTTTACCGGCGAGGCCACGGCCCGCAACGTCCCCGACACGTTTCGCCCGACCCTGGTCGTGTTCGATTTGTTGACGTATCAACTATTTGGGCTGTCGGCCAAGGTCCACCACGCGATCTCGATTATCCTGCACCTCGCCGTGTGTGCGGTGGGTGCCAGTTGGCTGCGACGCCTCGGTGCACCCCTGACGCTGCGTACCGGCGTGGTCGCGATTTTTGGCCTGTTGGCGATCCACGCCGAGGCCGTTGCCGTGGTCTCGTTTCGCGAGGATTTGCTGGCGGCCCTGTTTGGCCTTGGGGCACTGTGTCTAGCCAGCGACGGGCTGGAGCGACGACCCTGGCAACATGGTGTGGCAGCCGGCCTGCTGATGGCGCTCGCCTGTGGGGCCAAAATGAGTGCGGCCGGTCTGCCCCTGCTGTGGTTGATTGTACACGTTTCACGCCCGTGGCACGCCATCCAGGCGAGCCCCCGCCGTCTGACTTTAATTGCACTTGCACTGTTTTTCGGGCTCGGCCTGGCACTCGCCCACACGCTGTTGGTCACCGGCTCGGTGGTCCCCTACGGCGGCGCGGTCGACCTGCGGCTATTTGCCAATCGCGTCGGCCAGGGGCCCGTGCTTGCCGCTTCGATGCCGATCCAATGGATGTATATCCAACAGATGTTGGTACCGCTTGGGCTGTCACCCGAGTATGTCGACCACGCCGGGAGCTGGACCGCGCCCGAAACCGTGATGGCGACAGCGGCATTTATTTTGGCGATTGGCTACGGACTTTGGTGTATGTGCAAGCGTCCTGTGGTCGCCTGTACCCTGCTCGGCTTTATGGTGTTGGCCCTGCCAACGGCCAATTTTGTGCCGATGCCCAACATCCGGGCCGAGCGATTGATGTATCTACCAAGTTTTCCAGTTTGCCTCGGCCTGGCCGCGCTGTTGCTGGGGCTCGGCCGCGAGGTTGCCCGCCGTGCGCGTGCACCCGAACTGCTGTGGGCCCCGCTGGCGGTGTTTGTCGTGATCCAGGGAAGTGCGTTGATGGCGGCCTGTGGCAGCTATCGCAGCAACCGCCAACTGTGGCTAACGGCCGAGCGCACCGCTCCTGGATCTGCCCGGGCCCAGGCCCTGGTCGCCGAAAGTTTGCTGCCGGCGTTGCGCTCCACCAACGAGAGTGAGCCTGCACACGCAAATATCTTGGCCGAGATCAGGGCGCACTGCACAAATGCCGAGCGTCTCGATCCCCACTATGAGTTGACCCATTTGTGTTTTGCCCGTCTTGCGATCGCCGCTCGCGATTGGCGAGTCGCCAGTCTTCGTCTGCAACAGGCCCTCGACATCAGTGTCGATCGACATGCCCGCATCCTGGCGACGGCCGCCGAGGTCAGCCTCGACAACCCGGCAAATGCTGGGGAAAAGCGTCGCCAAGTAGCCTTTGATCTGCTGGCGCGCGGACTGCGAGAATATCCATATTCTCCAGAAATTCAGTTAGCTGCGGCCAAAATCCACCACGTGCTCGGCGACCGACAAGCCGCGCTTGCACATGTCGTGGAGGCTCGGCAGCTGGCACCACAGCGGGGTCACAGCGTGCTGTTACATCTCGAGATTCTCCTCGATGCCGGACACTTTGAAGATGCCCGAAAGATCTGGTCGAGCGAACGCCAAGTGATCATGCGGGCAAACCCCGCACTTCGATCGGCTCTTAGAACTCGACTCGAGCGAGCCGAACAGCTATTCCCATCGTCCACTTCAACGACTATTCTCAGCCCCGGAGTTACTACTGATGAACCGTAAGTTTTTTACGCTGCTCGTCATCGCAGCGCTGTCGATCGCCGCGGGGTCCATGGCCTGCAAAAACCCCATCAACGAACTAGAAACTGAAGACGAGAGCGACGGCGCGACCTAGCCCGGCTCACCCAGTTCGTTGGCTACGGCTCGGCGACCCCGAGCCGTTGTGATTGCAAATACATGGACTCAGCAACGCGCGTTGCTGCAACCAGCAAAAAGAGCACCTCCCGAAGGGGTGCTCTTTCGCCATTTGTCGGGCGCGAGAGAACTAAACCGAAAACGAGCTTCCGCAGCCGCAGCTACCGGTCGTGTTCGGGTTGTTGAACTTGAAGCCCGCCCCCTGAAGGCCCTCGACGTAGTCGATCTGGGTGCCCATCAGGTACATAAAACTCATGGGGTCGGAAACGAGGCGGACGCCGCAGCTCTCGAACATCTGGTCGCCCTCGGCGGGCTCGTCGAAGTAGAGATCGTATTGGAAACCGGCGCAGCCGCCACCCATGACCTTGACGCGCAGGGCATAGGACGGCTCGATCTCTTCGGCATCGCGGATCTCGGTGATCTTCGCGGCGGCGACTTCGGTGACTTCGAGGGCCCCAGCCATCGCGGGATCGGGGGCGACAGGGGCAGCGGCAGGAGAGGTCTGGGTTTGAACTTCGGTCGACACGGGCTACTCCAGGCGATGGGTGACATCGCAAAACTTACGTTACGTAAGATGCGCTCCTGACCTGTGTGGGTCAAGCCGCCGAAAGCTTTGGATCCTCACCTAAAACAGTGTGCTCGTCTTTGCTGCCGGTGCGTGCGCAACGCTGGCTACGGGCGAGATTGAAAAATGCCCGGTCCGGGGCGCAACTTTGGGGGTTTGACAGGCTTGCGCGGTTTCTCTTACCGTGGCTCCAGATTTCGCGCAACGCGCTGAAATTGGTGGAGTATCTCAATGCTGCGAGCCGTCCGTCGTCTTCTTCCCTTCGTCCCCCTCGCCCTGTGTCTCGCGTCGCCCGGCTGTACGAGCCGCGATGACCTCCTCAAAGCCAAGTTCGAACGCGAGGCCGGAGAAAAACCCGAAGAAAAAGACCTGCCGCCGCCGGTGCCACCCGACCCTGTCCGCGAAGAACTCCGGCCAGTACTCGCCAAGATCTACAGCAACGAACGTCTGCCCGATGTCCTCGACGAAGACGTCGCGGTGCTCGACCAAAAGTATCCCTACGAGCTGACGCCCGGGGTGCTGTCCACCATCAAAATCCAAAAGGGACTGAGCAAGGCCGACAAGGCCAAGGCCATCATCATCGCCACCGCCGAAGCCGACAGTTGGGCATTTCGCAAGAATGCGCGGCGCAACTACGCCGACCTCATCCACAAGATCAAGTACGGCTACGGCGAAGACCAAAAGCAGCTCATTTTGCGGCAGTACGCCCACCTGCGCCTGTTGAGTTTTTTCAACGGCAAGGATGCCGACGCCACCATCGGTGAGCTCAGCGGCGATGTCCGGGGTGTCGTGGAGGAGCTGCGCAAGCAATACATCAAGGACAAAGACAAGATTTGGGAGGACTGGATGGGCGTCAAAATGTATGCCCGCCGGGTCGTCGCCGGCGACGAACCGTTCAAATCGGTGCTGCGCCAAATCAAAAAAGACCTCGGCCACAAAGAGGTGCCGCCACGCACCTGGGCCGACTCGCTCGGACCCGAGTTCAAAGCCTGGGGCGAGAAAATCGAGAAAAACGAGGACCTGTTTATCATCCTCACCAACCTTCGCGAGCTGCGTGAACGCGTCGAGTTCACCGGTGACACCCACGGCCTGTGGCTGATGGAGGGCTCGCCCGACATTCCCGAGAAGGCCAAGAAACTCAAGCCCGACAAGGACACCGGGTTTGCCGTTTTGCGCGAGGACCTAGGCGGTGGCTACAACGAACTCACGTTTATCTTTAGCAAGAAACTCAGTGGGTCTTCGCTCAAGCGCGCCTTCTTGCAGTCGCTGATCTACCGCCAGCTGCTCGCCGACTTCCAGATGTTGGCGACCGCCGGTGGCGACTTTGCCAAAAAAGGTCCGGACGGCTCGATCGACCGCGAGTCGTCGATCGTCCCCGACAAGTACGATCCGTTGTATGCGCAATGTGGCAGCAAGGCCGCGGTCGACACCCTGATCAACAGCTACAAATCGAAGTACCCGTTGGTCGCCGACCTCAAGGCCTCGCAAAGCGACGGCGAAAAAATCCTCAAGATCGCCCACGAGTGCATCATTGAGGGTGCCCGGGGTGACATCAAGATCCCCGACAAGGAGGACGAGTTCGACTACGAGGGCCCGGCCCCCGGCTCCCGGCTTGCGCTGTTCCAAATGCTCGCCCGGTTTGAACACATCGACGTCAACATGAAGGGCATGGCCGACGAAGCGCCCAAAACCGAAGAGGACAAGGCCATCGAAGATGCCGAGGCGCGGCTCAAGGCCCTCAGCAACAAGAAATAGGGTTCATCGACAACCCAACCATAAAGGCAGGGCAATCAACGCCCTGCCTTTTTTGTGCTCGGTGACGCTCCGTGCCTGCGGCCAAATAACTTGTATCAGCACTTTTTAGGTGCCCGAATGCTCAGCCCACGCGGACATCAAGCTTGGGCGCACCCACCAGCTCAAAGGTCGCCGAGGCCAGTTCGATGCGGTGCGACCCCGACTCGACCTCGCTGAGAATCCGGGTAAACAGGGCATCCTTGGTCGAGCGGCGGGCCTTGCAATCAACGACATAGCGCAGGGTAAACTCGGCCCAGTTGTCGTTGGCGATCATCGTCACCATCGGCGCCACCCGGGCATCTTCGATTCGGTAGGTGCGAACCATGTGCTGCCAGGTCTCCTCGGCACTGCGTGTATATTCACCGACAACGGCCTCGGCCACCCGCTCCAACATGTTACGCACGGCATCGTAATCGCTGCCAAACTTGACCGGCAGGGTGATTTCGTCCCACAGAAACTTAAAGTCTGCCGAGTAGTTGTAGACCGGCTCCTTAAACACAAACGAGTTGGCTAGCCGGACAATTCGGCCGTTATAGAGGTCGCCGTTGACCCAACCTCCGCACTCCATCAACGTGGTCCGGATAATCCCGATATCAATGACATCACCCCGGATGCCGCCGAGTGAAACGCGGTCGCCGACCTTGTAAAAGCTGCCGGTCGCCAGGGCCAAAAACCCGGCCACCGAAACCACAACTTCTTGCAGGGCAAAGGCAATCCCGGCACCGGCCGCTCCGATCGCGACCGTGAGCCCCGAGAGGCTGCCGCTGGCCTCGGCCAACAGGTAGATCGCGGCAAATAGATAGCCGACAAACAACAGGCCTTTTTGCGTGCGATATCGTGTATCTACATCTTTGATGCGGCGACGCGCGAGCGACCGCAACAGCGAGATCGCGGCAAACAGCACAACCAACGTGGCAGCGACCCCCACGAGTTGGCGAATCCACGGAGTCTCTGCCCACGAGCTAAGCTGGGCGAGAACATCGGCACGGGCGAGTAGCGAAATGGGCACGGGCATGAGACCTCGTGCCCACGGTACACGGGTTGGCGGCCAATCGCCGTCCCGAAGGCCGATCGCTTGCTTTTTGCGGACTTACCCCCCTAGCCAGCGCTTCGGTGTACGATGGCGGCGATGCAACTCGTCCGCCGCTTCGCCCGTGCTTCCCTATTTTTTGCCGCGCTCGGACTGCCCGCGTGTACGGGGGGCTCAAAGCCCGCGGTTGACAAACAAAAACCCGCGGCCGAACAACCGGCGCCGCCTGTTGCCGCCGCCGACAACAAGCAAGCCGATACCCCGGCCCCGGCGACGACCAAAACGATTACACCTTCGGCGGCCGATGCCCCGACCATCACCTTAAAAAGCCCTGGCGACGAGCCGCGCCAACAGCTGCGATTTTCGACGACCAAGGGCTTTCACCAAAATGCGTTGATGACCATGGACATGACCATGGCGCTCGACATGGGGATGCAAAAGTTGCCCAAGACAGTGTTGCCGACCACACGCATGGTGATGGACAGCACTGTCACCGATGTCTCGGCCGAGGGTGACATCCACTACGAGTTCAAGTTGCGCGACATCGAAGTGGTGCCCCGCGACGGCGCCCCCGAGATGATGGTCTCGTCGATGAAAACAGCACTTGCCGGGATGGACGGGCTCAAGGGTTCGTCGACCGTGTCCAACCGCGGGGTCGTCAAGGCCGCGACCTTTGAAATGCCCGAATCCCTGCCCCAGCAGATGCGCCAGACAATGGACAGCCTGCAGGAGTCGGTCGGTCAGGTCGCCGTCCCTCTCCCCGAAGAGGCCGTCGGCGTGGGGGCAACCTGGGAAGCGACCTCGCACATCACCCGCGGCAACGGCATCAACATGACCCAAAAGACTTCCTACGAGTTGGTCTCGGTCGAGGGCTCCAAAATCAAACTCAAGATCAGCCTCGACCAAACCGCCGAGCCACAGACGATCAAAGCCCCGGGCATGCCGACGGGCGCCGATGCCAAACTGCTCAACCTGCAGTCCTCAGGTAGCGGCGAAACCCTGCTCGACCTCAGTAAACTCGCGCCGATCGACAGTACCATCTCGATGGAGTCGAAGTTCAAGATGGCGGTCAAGGCCATGGGTCAGGAACAAAACGTGTCCATGGAAATGGGCCTGGTGATGGGCTTCAAAGACCAGTAGACCGGTCCGGCATCGCACCTGTTGTATACGCAAAAGCCCGGCAACAGCCGGGCTCCTTGCTAAGGACACGTTGCCGCCCTACAACAGCTCGACGCTGTAGGAAATCGTCATGGCGGCGCCGTCGTAGCTCGGGAACTTGTGGTCGGCGACGGCCCGGCGAGCACACTGAATTGTCCCGAAAATATTGAACTCCTCGGGCGCCTGGAGGGCCACCGATGACACGTCGCCGGAGGCCTCGAGACGGAACGTAAAGCTGACCTCACCGGTTGGGAAGGCCCCGCCGTTGTAGCAGGCTGCCTTCGAGAAGCAGGCATTGAGTGCATATTCAATTTCCCGCATGTGGTTGTTGATCAGCTCCTCGTTGAGCTGCTCATCGCCGGCGTTCATATCGATCGACCGCGCGGCATTGGGGTCGTACTGGGGGACGTTCGAGTCGTCCATGGGGACAAACTCTGGCAGGCTGGCCATGTCCTCGGTGCACTCCGCCCAGTTGTCGATCGGCGGTTTGCGGTCGCCGATTTCAGGCTCGTCGTCCTCTTCGTAGGAGTTGCCGCAAATGTCCTGGCCGTAGTCGACAACACACGTGCCGTTGTCGCAACGCGTCCCCTTGCCGCACATGGTTCCGCATTCACCTGGTGCCAACGTGTTGCCACCGCGACAGGCACCGACAGCGGTCGCCATGCCGAGGGCACAAAACCCAATCCAAACAGCTCGCATGAGGGCTGTAGCCTATCACAGGGGTGGTCACTTTTTGTTGGGGTGAACCCGCACACATGGCCCGATGTTCCTGTGCGATACGCGTCCCCAACTGTGTGCGCGCGCCTGAAACTGTGGGGGTACACATCGCGCAACCAACGCGACTAAGGGGCGAACGCGAGCCGCAAATGTCTGTATGTGCATGATTTTTCGCGGGCGACATCACCCATCGCAAGGCAGATGCCGCGTATGCCAATTCAGCCGACGGTGGTGCGATGCAAAAACCCCAACCTCAGCACATTCTTGGGCGCCAGACGCCGCGCGAGAAACCTCGGACCGCTAGCTCACCGACAATAGGCGTGGCGACTTCTTCTTGGAGCAGTAACGCATCAATGCTTTTTGCAAGGCCTCTCGGGCAATCGGCTTGGGTAGCACCGCGTCGAAATCCTCGCTTTGAGCCGAGCCCGAGACATCGGCTGTCAGGGCCAGAATCGGACCCGTGTGACCACTTTCGCGGATCTTCCGAGCGGCCTGCACACCATCCAAAATCGGCATCTGGATATCGGTCAAGATCAGGTCGTGCCCCCCGTGCGCGGCCGCGTCGACCAGGGCCGCACCGTCCTTGGCGACTTCGACCGAGTGGCCGAGCGAGCGCAGCAGGGCGGTGAGCACAAGCGAGTTCACCGGGTTGTCCTCGCCGAGTAGGATCCGCAACGAAGTGCCCTCGTCGATGGGGACAGCGACCCGCTCTTTGACCGGAACACTCGTTGCATCAGCAACGATCTCAACGGTGAATTCCGTACCCGTGCCCACCTGCGACTGCACCGAGATTTTGCCACCGAGCCGCTCGACCAAACGCTGGGTGATCGAAAGGCCAAGACCGGTGCCACCGAACTTGCGGGCCGTCGACTTGGCAGCCTGCTCAAACGGGTCAAAAATACGCTCGAGGTCCTCCTCATCTATGCCAACGCCCGTATCTTTGACGGCAAATTTCAGGCGTCCGCGGCCATCCTCACCGGTGTGCGTGTTGGCCCGAATCTCGACGCCCCCACTGTCGGTAAAGCGGATCGCATTGCTGACGAGGTTGAGCAAAATCTGCTCGAGCCGCAGCGGATCGGCCAACACCCACGGCGTACACCCAGGGTCGATCTCCAGCCGTAGCCAAATCCCCTTTTCGTCGGCGCGCCGCTGCAACAGCTGGCAAACATGGCCAAACACCCGCGCAACGGCCACGGGTATCCGCTCGATCGGCAGCCGCCCCGCCTCTAACTTGCTGAAGTCCAACAGGTCGTTGACAAGGCCCAACAGCAGCTGCCCGGACTGTTGCAACAACTCGACCCGGCGATGCTGTCTCGTCGGTAGGTCGGCATCGAGCAACAACTCGCCCACCCCCAAAATTCCGACCAACGGCGTGCGCAACTCGTGGCTGACATTGGCCAAAAACTCGCCCTTGGCCGCGCTGGCAGCCTCGGCCTGCTCGCGGGCGTTGCGTAGGGAAATCTCCCGTGCCCGCCGTAGGTCGACCTCGTCTTCGAGGCGCAAAACCGTTTGCTCGAGCCCTTTTTGCGCGGTGAACAGGCGTTTTTCGGTTGACTCGAAGCGGGCGTAAACCTTCGGCAATAAGATTGCAAGTGCAACTAAAAAAATACTGACAGTGATGAGCTCGTGCTGTCCGCCGTAGCCAATAAGCGGCCGCCAGTAATACCCGATTGCCACATAGGCGGCGGACACCAGCAAAAACACCGTCGACTTACGCGTGCGCCAGGCGGGGAACAACAGGCTCCACAACACCACGAGCAGCAACAGCGGCCCGCCCTGAGAAGCCACCGAAGTTGGTCGCAACAGTGTGGGTGCCAACACCCCAGAAATTGCAGTTGCAACAAAACCGGCGATGATCCAACGCTCGAGCCCAGGCGACGGGCGATCGCGTAGACAGTCGCGCAGGATGGGAATGTGGAGGCAGGCGGCGATGACCCGCAGGGCGACGATGGTATAGGTCGTTGCCGTTGCCCCAGAAATCGCATAGTCCGTCAGCCCGCCGATCGGGTTGAGCACCATGGCCGAAAGCGCAGCCGCCCGCATGACCCTTGCATTGGCCGGCCAGCGTTCGTCTTCGTACTGCTGACGCAGTGCCGCCGAATCGTAGGGATGGTCTTTCACAAGCTAAGGCTTCAACGGCTTAACTACCTGGATCTTGGGACATGTCTACCGAAAACCCTGCGCCAGGAGCAATTAGCTAGCAGGTTCGGCGATCCCACGGTCGCCAAAATCGGCGAGCAATTGGCTCATACGCCCTAAAATTTCAGGGTCTAGCGGCTCTCCTGCCTCCTGTGCCCCCTCGGTCACAGCCACTTGAACCGTTTGCCCGTTCAACAACCGACCGGTGACGGCTCGTGCCACTGGTGACAACTTTAAAAACCGGACGCGATTGCAGACGTCGCGATATACAAGTAGCGAAGTTGCGACAGCAGGCGGCGGTGAACAGTCTTCAATCTGGGACGACAGTTCATGAATCGCGTAGTCGTAGTCGACAATCCGGCAGCTCGCATGAAACTCAAGCACGCTCGTCAACGAGAATGCTCCGCCCGATCGCGTGGCCGAAACTGGAGCCGTTGCCACCGTAAACTCGATGAGTTCGTGGCGCGCCAGATCTCCGAGATACCGCGGCACATCTTCAGATGCAGCCCACTGCGGCACCGCCCATTCGACGAACTCTAGGGGCAGATCGCGAAGGTAGGGAGAGCATGGGCCAGGCCCCGCCATCCAGGCTGCGAAGTCACGGTCGAACCGGCCCTCGGGCAAGCGTGCGAGTGTCCGCGGGATAAAGCTGGCAACTGTCGAACGAATTGTCGCCCGCGAGAGGTGCCGGTAGACCCCGAGCCGCGACCCGAGCCCCGCCAGGGCCTCGCTTGCTGCCGGCGCCAGGCCGTGCGCTTCAAAAAAATCCGCATCGTAGGACTTTGTATCTACATCGAGTACGACATGCGTCAAGCCGGTGTTGGCCGCTCGCAACTCGATAGCCTCCGCGGGGAGCTCGGCCTGTGTTGCCAACCCGCGGTCTGTTCGCTGGTGGCGGGCCACCGCTGCTTGGTAGACAACCTGCAACTGCGCAACCTGACGCCCGAGCTCCTCTAGGCTGGGAATGTTGTGGTCGCGTTCATAGACGACGGGCCGCGGACCCGCGCGCTCGATCACCCAGGCCATCAATTCGTGTACTTCGGGCAGGACATCCGAACCGTGGGTATCGATCACCAGCCCGTCGAGGTTTGGCCGCCGCTCCCCGCCGGCGACATGCAGCGATTGCACCCGCGCAAGCGGCAACTCGCGAAGAAAATCGAGCGGGTCAAAGCCAAAGTTTTGCCCGTTGACGTGCACATTGTTGACGTCGAGCAATAACCGGCAATCGGCGCGCTCGAGGATTTCACATACAAACGCAGCCTCGCGTTTGGGCAGGTCACGGGGCGAACCGGTAAACCCGGGCGAGGCGTAGTAGCTGATGTTTTCGAGTGCCAGTGGCACCTGCAGGTGATCTTGCACGCGTCGCACCTGGTCGGCCACGTGGTGGGCACTGGCGCGGTCGAGGGGCAATGGAAACAGGTCGTGAAGGCAACGACCGCCGTGCCCTGTCCAGCACAGGTGGTCGCTATGCTCTTGTATGTGCAGATGCTTTAAAAACTCGCGCAGCTCATCGAGGTAGGTCTCGCTCGGTGGCTCGGCCCCGCCGATGTTGAGCATCAACCCATGGGTGAGCAGGTTGTGGCGCTCAGCTACCGTGGCGAGGGCGTCGGGGATGTAGCCCCCACGACGCATGTAATTTTCGGGCGAGATTTCAAAAAACGCAATCGCACTCGGGACGTCGCCTGCGAGCACGTCATCCAAAAAAGCCCAGCGCAGGCCCAAGCCTACGCCGGTAATCGGACCATCCTTGCGGTTTTGCAACGGGTGCGCTGTCATGAAATCGCCGGCACGTCAAATATTGTTGATACAAATAATCTGCGTTAGCCCGAGCAGGTTCCCTCGCCGCAGGAAGCCTCGCCCCCCTTGGTGTGCTTCTTCTTCTTTTTCACCTTGCGCACCCGTTTTTTCTTGACGACGGTTTTGCTGGGTTCGTTTTCGCCATCGATCGTTCCGATCGAGCTCTCGGCGGGGTCTTCCTCGATCGTTCCGATCGTGCCCGCGGCCGTCCCACTTGTGACCTCGGCTAGTGCTTCCGCAGCTGGTGCTTCCTCGGCTGGTTCGGCCTCGGCTGGTGCTTCCTCGGCCGAGGCTTCGTCCGCGGGTGCTTCGGCCGGTGCTTCCTCGGCCTCGGGCGCTTCGACATCGCCCGGGGCCTCAGCTTGGCTGGTATCCGCTCCGGGCACTTCGGTGGCATCGGTGGTGGTTTTGCAACCGGGTGCGATCACGCCACAGCCCAAGGCCGCGAGCGCGAGTGAAATCGTCTTGAAGTCCATGGTTTTGCCCCTTGGCTCGACAAACGCAACTAGTAGCCCGAAGGTTTCGCCTCGCCGCCGGCCTTGGCCTCGGCTGCGGGTTCGGCTTTCGCCGCTGGCTTGGCCTCGGCTGCTGGCTTGGCGGCAGATGGGTCGGGTTTGGCGACGAACTCAACCGAAACTGCGGCCTCCTTGGCGACCTTGGGCGCCACAGCTTCGAGGGTTTTGGCCGCGAGTTTGCCAAACGCTTCGCGCGGGCGCACGTCGTACTCGTCGAGGCCGATCATCAGGGGCTCAACCGTTTTGACTGCGATCGACTCGACCGTGTCGCCCTTAAACGCAAGGGTCATTTCGATCTTGGTCTCCTTGGTTGCCGCCCGTTGATGCAGCAAGAAATCGCCGCTGCCGACAAACGTAACCGTGCGGCTGTCGCCCTTCAGGGTTTTGATGTCGGTGGCCGAAGGATTTTTGATTTGCTTGAGCGAAAACTCGACCCGGGCGTTCTTTGCACGTACATCTTCTGGAGCGTCCGGCCCGATCTCCAGCCAGTTGCGGGCATGCTCATTTTGGGTGTCGGACTTGATCTCCTCGCCAAACTCGCCGTCCTCACCAGCTGTCCGCTGAAACAGCTCGAGCTCGGCAATATCGACATGGACAAGCCCGGTGGTCTTCGACAAATCGTCGAGGTCGACATGGACGGTGCCGGTCACCGCCTTGGCCGGGACCTTGCCGCGGATCTTTTCAAACGGGGCGTCCATGGCAAACTCGACCTTGGCCGAGGTGGTGTCGATGGCAAACGTCATCGCGCCCATGGACTTGGGCTTGGCGGGCTCTAACTTCTCGGTCTTTTTGGCGAGGGGCTGGGCCGGCTTGTCGTCGCCACAACCGGGGACAGCAAGCAATACGAGGGGGAGCGCGTAGCGGAGCAGTTTCATGTGACCTTCGATCAATCGTGTCGGCTGCAGTGTTACAGACCGACCAACCAAAACACAATCCGCTAGTTGCCCCCAGGTGCCACCGGGAACGTATGTATGTTCAACAGCTCTCGCTGTGATTGCGGCTAGGACTCTTCGAGCAGCCGGGTGCGCAAACTCGTCGGCAGGGCACCGATCGCCTGCGACAGCGCACGCCCGTGATTGTGCCCGCGATCGAGGGCGAGATCGACAAGCAACAGGCCGACCTCCCCGGCGGTCGCCAGCCGCTGGCCAACGACATTGACCTCAGACTCGGCCACCACCCGATTGATCGCCGACAGCACGCCGGGGACATTGCGGTGGATGTTGATGATCCGGCACCCGACATTGGGGGGCGCATCGACCTCGGGCAGCGACACCGAACCGAGGGTGACACCGTCGGCGATAAACCGGGTCAACGCGGTCGACACCTCACGCCCGATATTGGCCTGAGCCTCCTCTGTGCTGCCGCCGATGTGCGGAGTCATGATGACCTGCTCGTAGCCACGCAACACGTTTTCAAAGGGCTTGCCGGCCTGCTTGGGCTCAACCGGGTAGACATCGAGGGCCGCCCCGGCGATGTGCCCGGAGTCGAGGGTGGCCTTGAGGGCATCGATGTCGACCACCAGCCCCCGCGAAGCGTTGACGAGGTAGGCACCCGAGCGCATGGCCGCAAGTTCATCTGCGCCGATCATTTGGCGGGTGAGCTCGGTGTCGGGCACGTGCAGGCTGACAAAGTCCGACAACCCGAGCAACTCCGTCAACGACTCGCACGGCCGGGCGTTGCCCAGCGGCAACTTCGAGATGATGTCGTAGTAGCGAACCTGCATCCCGAGGGCCTCGGCCAGCACGCTGAGCTGGCTGCCGATGTGGCCATAGCCGACAATGCCCAGGGTCTTGCCACGGACCTCGTGCGAGCCCTTGGCCGACTTTCGCCAGTGCCCGGCGTGGCATGCCGTCGACCGCATAAACACCTGGCGCGAGAGCATGATGATCTCGCCCAACACCAGCTCGGCGACCGAGCGCGTGTTGCCAAACGGAGAGTTGAACACGGCCACTCCGTGCCGCGCGGCGGCGGCCAAGTCGATTTGATCGGTGCCGATACAAAAAGCCCCAACCGCGACCAGGTTGGGCACCGCGGCAAAAACGCGGGCGGTGACATGGGTCTTGCTGCGAATCCCCAGCAACCGTGGGCCATCGCCGGGCAAGCCCTGAAGGGTCTCGATGAGCAACTCCTCGGCCATCCCCTTGGGCGAGGTGTGCACCTTGACCCCGTGGCGGGCAAAGTTCGGGTGCGAGGACGAGTGGATGTTCTCCAACAACAAAACCTGGGGCGTCGACACGGCGCGCACTATGCCCGATGGCCCCCGGCGATGCCATGTCACATCTGTGCCTGTACGTCGGGCTAGCTCACCCGCCACGCCAGCGCAGGTCGGATATCTCACCCGCGTGCGCGCTTGTTGCCCACGGGCTGTCACCAAAGCGGCGGTGACGGCTCGGACCAACTCGCCGATCTCCGGGAATTTATGCGGCCTGCTGATAAAGTCGCGGCGTTGAGCACCCGGGGCAACAACCTGTGGACCCACGCAGCTGTGGTAGCTGTGGCGGCGGTCGTGATGGCCAGCCAGACCGCCGGTGTATTTGGCACGTGGCTGGCCCTCGCCGCCCTCCTCGTGAGTCTTCCGCCACTTTTTGGCCCGCAACTTCAGCGCTTGGTGGCGGCTGCTCGCACGCGCATACCCGGGCCCCGGACAATCCCGCTGCTCGTATTTGCCGGTGTACTTGTGTGCCTTTTAGGCGAGTTGTTGCTCGGCCATCCCCCGGCCTCGCGCGACCACGCGATTCACTTTTTTCAAACCGCCGAACTGGTCGACCTGGTCCATGCCGGCAACTTCCACGGATTTAGCCTCGCCCTCAACAACGGCATTGCGATCGGTGAGCACTACCCGATCCTCGGCTACCTGTGGACGGCTGCGGCCCACCTGCTGAGCGGTGGCCTCATCAGCCTGCGGGCCAGTTACGCCCTGGGATTGTTTGCCGTGTGGACGGTCGCAGCCGCCAGCGTCGGCTTGGTTGCGCATACACTTTTTTTGAGCCTGAGCGACAACCCGAAGCACCGCAAGCACCTGCGGGGCGCGGCCTGGGCCGGCTGTATCGGGGCGTCGCTGTGGCTGCTCGACGAGGGTTATAGCCGCGAGGGTGGCTGGCATTACCTGATGTTTCACGGGGTGTGGCCGCAACTGTTGTCGACCGCACTGTGGACGCTCTCCCTCCCGGCCGCAATCGCCATGATGAAAGCTCCCTCGCCCCGGCGGATCGCCTGGGTGGCACTGTGCCTCGCCGGTTCGATCCTCGCCCACCCGTTTGGCCTGCTGACTGGTGCCACCTCGATGGGGTTGCTTCCGGTCGTTGCCTGGGTCTGTGGCGAAAAGGGCAGCAACACACCGCGCAGCTACCTCGCCTGGGGTCTCGGCCTGGGGCTTGCCGCGGCCCTGGCCGCGGGTTGGCTCAGCATCTTTTTTGCACATGCATCGACACTCGGGCGCACGCCGGTGCCGTGGGAAAGCTGGTCGCAGCTGAGTAGCGAATTGCTCACGGGCGAACTATTTCACGACCAACGGGCCTGGGTCGGTCCGCTGGCGGTCATCGGCCTGCTGGTAGCAATCGCACGCGCACGCCTGGTGACCTGGTGGCTGGCGGCCACGACCATCGCCCTGTGCCTGCTCGGCTCGACCGCAGCCATCACCATCTTGCGGCTCGACCTGGTGGTTTCGGGGTTTAAAAACCTGCAGTTTATCCGCTACGCGATTGCCATCAAACCCCTGTGGTACGCCCTTGCCGGGGTGGGGGCTGCCATCACGGCCCGCGGTCTGTGGCCGGTTGCCCGCCGTGCTCGCCCCATAATTTACGTGCACTTACAACAGCGCCGGCGGCAAATTGCCCTCGCCGTGCTCGCAGCCCCGCTGCTGTGGGGTGGCTACAACGGCTGCAGCCAGGTCATTGCCCGCCCGGTTGGTGGCTTGCACACGCTCGAGTCGTCGCATCACGGGGCCGACGAGGCGGCCCTCAAAAAATTGCTCATACAAGAACAGCGCGACAGCGAAGTCCCCCTGAAGGTCGCGTTTCTTCGCCAGCAAATGGGCGGTGGCCTGTATCCGCTGATGAGCTTGAGCGACCTCGACATTCCTACCGTGCTCGACGGACATGTTCCAACGGTCAACTCTGTCTATCGCATCGAGCACCGCCGCGCCGGGCTGTTGCACGACCTCGGGGTGACACACGTACTGCGCGATCGTCCGCTGCCCGACCGCGAACAGAACCTCGCGGACACGTTGGTGCCGGTCGGGACCGCGGGCCCCTACATCTTAGAAAACTTCGACCCGCCGCCCGACCTCCCGAGCAATCGCCCCGGTCGCCTGCCTGGTGTGTTTTTGTGGAAGCACCCGGCAGCTCAGGTGAAAACTGTCGTCGCCGATCCGGCCCTGGGCACCTGGGCCTGGGAACTTTCTGGCTTTGGCCAACAACCATCGACCATCGAATCATTGTGGGCCCCGTTGCCGGGGTTTACCTGGTCGTTTACCCCAACCGGGGGCACCACCATCCCGGTCGAGCACACCCCGGCGTCGCTGAGTCGCGGCGGGCTCACGGGCATGCGTGTGAACTTGCCGGGTGGCGATGGCCGGCTCGAACTGCGGCGACTGCCCCTCGGTAACCCGGTGTGGCGCTACGTCAGCTGGTTGGCCTGGGCACTGGCACTGCTCGGCCTGGTATTTGCACGTACATTTAAAACGTCCGACCGCACCTGGCCAAGCTGGGTTTCACGCACGCTTCAACTCAGCCTGGTCGCCGGTGCCGTGACCATGGCGTTGTTGCTGACCCAACGGCAACACAAGCTACTGGACCGTACCTGGGTCGATGACGAGGCCTTTAGCAAACAGGCCCGGTTTGTCCGCGACCTTGTCGATGCCGGCAGTTACCAGGTTGTCCGCACACCAAACTCATTGTGCGACGGTATGCTCGGCCGCGACAGTCGTCGCGGGTGTAGCCGCGACGCCCAGAAAACCCAGGTCGGCATGCTGTACCGCAAACCGTTTTTGTACCGCTGCGTACAGGTGACCGTGCCTGGCCAAGGTTCTGCACAGGTCGCGTTTACCGAGCTCGGCGACGCGTTTGTCCGCGGAATCGTCGCCCGCGATACCGGGATGCCCGGCCGCGGTGAACAACTCAAGTGGCGTGCCGGAGAACGCACCCAACTGCGACGACTCGGTCGGCAAAAGCATCGCTTTGAGTCGCCGGCGGATGATGGCCGCTACGTCGTGGAGGTGGTCAACGAAAGCCGCCGCGATGAAACCGTGTGCGTCGCCGCAGCGGTGGTCGAGCCCGAGCGCTAGGCGCTGCTGTTACTGCGGCGGATCGACGGGGACACAGGTCGAGCTGCTGGCCCCGACCACGCGGATAGGCCCGGCTTCGACCACCACGGTGCGGGTCTTACCTGGCCCGTCGCTTTCGTCAAAATCGACATGAATCACCTGGCTGACCTTTTCGGAGTTGGCCGGAAAGCAGGGCTCGACACAGGTTTCTAAGCAGGTGTGGAGTTCCTGCGACAACAGCCCCCCGCACTCGTCGGTGATTTGCCCCTCAACCATCACGCATTCGAGCTGCTCGCTACAAACCTCGTCCTGCAAACACGCCTCGTAATCGGCCGGGCATGTCTCGGCCAGGCAGGTGTCGCAACCGACCGGCAACGACTCGGTAAACAGGTAAAAATCACCGCCGTAAAAGGCAAACGCCGAGGCATTGGTTTTTTGCAGGCCATCGAGCGGGAGCGTGTACAAAACCTCGCCAGTGACCTTGTCATATTCGACCAGTTTGACCGGGTCGACCCCGGCAAACGCAAACAGCCGACCATCGCCAGTCCCGGCCAGCTCGCCGCCGTCATAGTTGATATCGGCAATCGACGTACCGACCAGGGTTTGCGGGTCGATCACGCCGAGCCGACCAACACCCTCGCCCTCGCTAAAGGGCCCGTCGCCCGTATAACTATGCATATACAGTTTTTCGCAATCATCGACCTCACTGTTGTTGGCAAACCCCATGCCAAACAGGTCGTAGCCGTAGCCAGCTAGGTCGACACCCGGGTCCTGGCACGAGCCCGGCAGCATTGGGTCGGCGGTACGCAGCACGCGGGGCTCGGCAAACAGCACCCAGGCCACCCCGGTTTGGTCGACCGCCAACGAGTAGGTCGTGTCGACACCGACACAACCGAGGTCGGTCTTGAGGTCGACAATCTTGGTAAACTCCAGCAACAGCGGGTCGAAGATCCACAACTCGCTATCGTCGGACAGCACATAGATCTGGTCCGTCCCCGGTGCACATACACAATTCTCACCGGTGTCCGAGTCACTTTCGCCCGTATCGGTGTCTGTATCGCTGTCGCCGGTGGTTGGCTCGGTGGTAGTGGGACCCGACGTGGTCGGCTCCCCGGTGGTTTGCGGGCCCTCGGTTGTCTCCGAGGTTTCGCTGCCCGTGGTCGGCCCCTCGGTTGTCGACTCGCCACTCGTTGTCCCTGTCGTGGTTGTCATACCCGCGGTCGTCGTGCCGGTGGTGGTAGCCGAGGTTTGCATGCTGTCGTTGCCACAGCCGGCGAGGAGAAATCCAGTGCCAAACACCAGGCCAAACAAACGATGTATCTGCATAGCCCATCCTACCACGGCGTCCCTAGGCGAGTGGGCTGATTTGCCGACGACAGCCAGCACCCCAGACGCGAAAATCGCCCGTGACCAGTCAAGCACCCCCAGCTACCCCACTCCCTCCAACATGCATATTCATTTATTGGAGGAAACAGAGCTTCGATAGAGCTCCACGGGTCCTGCCGCGAGGGTCGGATTGTCCGGTCACCACTTCGAGCCTCAGAGCGCACGGCGGTGGTGACTCAAAAAGGTGTAAGTCGCGAGGCGGAGGGTTGTCTTGTTGGCCAGGCGGACTCTCGGTGCGGCCCCCGGTCGAAGCGCGGGACCCCCCGCATCACCCGCTCAACGGACTTTGAAGTTGGCGTGCTGTCTTTGGCAAGCTGTCTTCGGCGTCGGTCAAGTCGGACAATCCGCTCATGGTCCAGCATGTTCATACTTCAGGCGCCACGATGAAATCGTCGGCGCATCGACACAGGAGGAAGACAAAGGACGCTATTTTTACGTACTCCAGTATCTTGAAGGCGTTGTGTCGAACAAGCGACTCCGGTTTGATCGAGTACACCTGCAGTCGCGTGCTGTTTCGCAGCTACCATGAAAGCTCCAAACCGCCCCCGACAACCGGCCCGAAAGATTTTTAGCGATACAGGGCCGATGAGACACATTTAATCTTGACCAAGTGGTCTATTAACTTTATCTTGACCACATGGTCCAAAACATGTACGGTGCTGTTGAGGTTGTCCGCGAGATGCCCCGAGTCAAGGAATTCGACCCCGAACTCGCGCTTGCGCGGGCGATGGAACTGTTCTGGCAACAGGGCTACGAAGGCACGTCGCTCAAACAACTGCTCGAGGTCATGGGCATTCGCCGGCAGAGTCTGTACGACACCTACGGCGACAAACACAGCCTCTACCTCGCGGTCTTAGAGCGCTACCGCGAACTCATCATGACACTGGTCGATGACCACCTCGCCCGCGAAGATGCCTCGCTATCGGCGGTCCACGGGTTTTGTCAACACTACCTCTCGGCCGTTATGCGCACCGACAAAAGGGCGTGTTTGATGGCCAGTGCTGCCCTAGAGCTGGGTTTGCGCGACGAAGAAGTGGCGACCAAGGTCCGCAATTACTTGAGTGCCCTAGAGCTGGCATTGCGACGCGTGTTGGAGCGGGCAATGCAAGCAGGAGCACTGCGAGCAGATGCCAACCCGGTGGCCATGGCCCGACACCTCGTCAACAGTTTGATGGGACTTTCGGTAATGGGCCGCGGTGCCGGTTTGAGCCGCCCGGCGATGCGCCAGTTGGTGACAACCGCCCTGGCCGTGCTCGAGTAACTCGCACCCATCTGTCACCTGAACCTCGCCCAAACCGTGCACGCGATGTGCGGGTGACAGATGGGTGCGAGCGCGGCGGAATGTCGCGTAAAGCACATCCATTTTCAGACCAAGAGGTCTGATTAAACTGCCATTTGGAGGCCAAATGTCAATCGTGTGAATCACAGGCAACTGCCTGGGAAGGTGTATCATCATGTTTCTCAACTACGCAACGCAGGAACTCAACTGCAAAATCGTGTTTTACGGGGCCGGACTGGCCGGTAAAACCACCAACCTCCGCTACATCCACGGCCGCCTGCGCCCCGATCGTCGCGCCCAACTGATCGAGTTGGCAACCGAACAGGAGCGGACGATCTTCTTCGACTTCATGCCGGTCTCGCTCGGGTCAATCGCCGGTTTTCGCGTGCGCCTGCACCTTTATACGGTGCCCGGGCAGATCCACTACGGCGCCAGCCGGCGCCTGATCCTGCGAGGTGCCGATGGGATTGTCCAAGTCGTCGATTCGCAATCATCACGGCTCGAGGCCAACTGCGAAAGCTGCGAAGCCCTGTATCAGGACCTCGTAAACCATGCCCTACAGGTGCCGCTGGTGTTTCAGTACAACAAGCGCGATACCCCAAATGCACTCGATGTGGCGACACTGCGCCGCTACGTCAACCCCGAGGGACTGCCCGATCAGACAGCTGTGGCCCACCGCGGCGACGGAGTACTCGATACACTGCGGCTGATTTCGCGATTTGTGCTCCGTGAAATGCGTCATAAATTGGTGTAGGTGCAAACTTACGTGCGGTAGTATGCCCGCTCAGGTTCGACCCGGAGATCGCTGCGAACTTTTGAGTCAGCCGCCACGGGTACGATACGGGTGATATCGGCGAGGCCGATCAACGCCTGAATTGTGTACGTTCCGGGAGGGAGACTAGAAAAACGGAATATCCCATCCGGATTTGTGTGCATCTCGCGTGCACCCACGAGACAAGCACATTGTATGACAATCAGTGCACCTGCAAGTTTTCTCCCGCCGCTGTCTCGAACAACACCCTGGAGGGTTGCTAGGGAGCCCTCTGGCTGGGGCTGGCTGCGAATCGGAGGATGGTCGGGTGCGCGCGTATCAAACGTGCCGGAGGCACAGGCGACCGCTACAAGGCCAATTACAGCCGCAGCGAGACTTCCTCGCCGCGATTGCACGGGTCTTTTTGTTGCCATGCTGTTTCATTGATGATCCCCGATGGAATCTTACAGGCACGACTGAAACGCAGTCGGTCCCAATCAGAGGACCGAAAGCGGAAGTCGTCGTGGAGTGTGAGCAACGAAACCAGCTTCGATGGGCCTCCACGGGTCCTGCCGCGGGACCCCACGCCGAGCCTGCGCTCCGCACTGGATGATTTCTTGATTATACATATAGCTAGATGGTGGCTGTCTCGGTGACAAGCGTTGATGTCGGTGCGGTGCTCGGTCGACGTGTGGACCCCCCGCGTCACCCGCTCTTCGTGTTCGGATTCGAGGTTTGGTCCTTGCCTCTGGGCTGTGCGCTCGCTACTCAAAAAGTTTGTCCTGAACACGGCGCTCGTCGGTGCCGGCGTCGAATAGCCCTACTGTGGGGCCAAACAGGCGGCCTAACGCCGATGGACACGCAGTGAAGTTTGTCCTGGGGTTGGAGAGGCGCACCTAGCTTCGATGGACCTCCACGGGTCCTGCCGCGGGACCCCACGCCGAGCCTGTGCTCCGCACTGGATGAAATTTTATGATTATACATATAGATAGAAGATGGCTGTCTCGGTCACAAGCGTTGAGGTCGGTGCGGTGCTCGGTCGACGTCTGGACCCCCGCGTCACCCGCTCTTCGTGTTCGGATACGAGGTTTGCTTCTTGCCTCTGGGCTGTGCGCTCGTTACTTGGGGTGAAACACGGAGAAGTTGTTTTTTGTCTCTTGGCAATACCTGAGTCGACTTCGTGATTGGCCATTCGGGGCATCAGGTGACTTGAAGTCGTTCAGCGCTACCGGCAAGCTTGCGGTTACCTTTGTATTTGTACCCACACGTATTTTACGCCGCTCAGGTCCGCTTGAACTCATTGTAGGGGTCGATGTTAAAATCGATGCGGGTCTGGTAACCGGGTTTGAGGGTTGTGCTGCGGGTGACATCGGCTTGTCCCGTCAATACCTGCACGCGGTACTCCCCTGGTGGGAGGTCGGTAAACTTGAAGATTCCATCCGCGTTGGTTTTCGTCTCGCGCCAGCCCGATAGGCATGGGCAGTCGAGTACGACGAGGGCATCATCGACTTTTTCGCCGCGCTTATCGTTGCGTACGACCCCCTGAACCTTGCCTAGGGCGCCTGCTTCGGCCATTGGCTCACTTTGGATCGTGGGCTGGTCGTAACGACTGAAGTCGAAGGTTCCGGTGGCGCAGCCGACTGCGAACAGGCCAACTGCGATTGCGGCGACGATTCCTCGGCGCGGTTGCTTGGCGGTTTTCGCTGCCATGCACACTCATTGGCAACTCGCCCGAGGATCTTTCAGCATGTTTTACGGGCTGTCGTCGGTCGACGTGGGTGCGACCGACGCTTCGGGGGCAATGTTGGTTCCTGTATCGACAGGAACCTTAGAACATCTCGCGAAACCAACTTGCGACACGGGTGCCAATGCCCGGGCGCATGTCGGTGCCGCGGTAGGCCACCTCGGGGGTTGCCAGTGGCTCATGGCCGGCTCCGTAGAGCACAAGCCCGACACCCGTGGCGAACTTTGGATTTTGGATGACGCCGGCAAAGCCTCCCTTGGTCAGGCAGACATCTGGCCGCCCGGACAGGGCCGCGCCTTCGACGGGCATCCCGGCTCGTACCGGGATCTGGAAAATGTCCTCGGTGATCTCGACCATGCCTTCCATTTGGCTGGCGCCGCCGGTGAGGACGATCCCCGAGCCGGCGAGTTCCATGAACCCGGAGGCTCCGAGTTCTTCCTGGGCGAGGAGCAGGATCTCTTCGACCCTTGGCTCGATGACTTCGGCCAAAAACCGGCGGGGGAATTCGCGGGGTGGCCGGGGACCGACACCGGGGACTTCGATGATGTCATCGCCGTCGACCATGCTGACCAGCGCGCAGCCGTGCTTGCGCTTGATCGCCTCGGCCTCGGATACGCTGGTGTGCAGTCCGTGGGCGACGTCTTGGGTGATCCGGTGGCCACCCATCACGATGACCGATGTAAATACATTTTGTCCCTCGGCGTAGATCGCCAGGTCGGTGGTGCCTCCACCAATGTCGATCAGGGCGACGCCTAGGTCTCGCTCGTCCTCGTGCAGGACCGAGGTCGAGCTGGCGAGGGGCTCGAGCACAACTTCGATGACATCGAGGCCGGCGCGGTTGCAGCACTTGACGATATTTTGCACGCTGGTGACCGCGGCTGTGATGACGTGGGCACGAACTTCCATCCGCACGCCGCTCATGCCGATCGGGTCGCGGATCTGGCCCTGGCCGTCGATCATGTACTCGAGCGGGAGGGTGTGGATGATCTGGCGGTCGAGCGGGATGTTGACGGCCTTGGCCTGCTCGAGCACGCGGGCGACGTCCTCATGGGTGACCTCGCGGTTGCGCATGCTGACCTGGCCCAGGCTGGAAAACCCGCGGATGTGCCCGCCGGCCAACCCGACATACACCGAGTGGACCTCGACGGCGGCCATTTGCTCGGCCTCCATGATCGCCCGCGAGATGCTGTTGGTCGTCGCTTCGATATTGACGACCACACCCTGGCGCAGGCCTTCGGAGGGGCTGGTGCCAACACCGATAATGTCGACGCCATTGGGGGTCACTTCGCCGATGATCGCCGCCACCTTGGTGGTGCCGATATCCAGTCCGACAATCACGTCTCCGACTTCAGCCATACTCACGAGTCTCCGGGGTTATTCGTAACGGGGGATCCGGCGCTTTGGCGACTTTTTGGCAGTTTTGAACCCGGCGGGGGTGATGACCGCGGGTTTTTGGGCGGGTTTTGGGGCCGCGGGCTCGCTCGCCGGCTTGTCGGCGGTCGATGTTTGCTTGCCACTGCCGCGCTCGAGCACGGCCTGTTCGTCTTCGCGTCGTAAAAAACTTGCGGCGATCCGGTCCTTGCGTCCGGGCCCGGCGCTTTGGTCGAGGTGGACGATCGCCAGGGTGTCAGCACGTTCGCCAAGCCCCGCACGCAGGGCATCAAAGCGGATCAACTTGTCGTCGATCGGGCCACGGCCGAGCCGGATCTGGGTGCCATAGCCCGCGGTGTACAGCGAGATCGCCCCGTCGTCGGCGACATGAACCTCGGCCAATGGCGGGCGCTTGCTGTCGTCGCTGTGGTAGGCGGCCAGGACATCGAGTGCACGTACAATTGTTTCGCGGGCTTTTTGCTCGTCGCCGGCGTCGAGGGCCTCGCGGTCGACACCCGTGATCACCGGCAAGTCCTGGCGCTCACCGGGTTCTAGGCGTTTGAACGGCTTACCGAGCGAGTTGACCAGGAAAAACTCACCGGCCAACAACACGGCCCGGGCCTCGTGTTCGACCACGCTCACACGCAGGGTGTCGGGCAGGTCGCGCTCGACCGTTGCATCTGCAACCCACGGGTCGGCGACGACAGTCTCACGCAGGCCCTCGAGGTCGACCGACAAAATGTTGGTACCGGGGGCGATCCCCATGGTCTGCACAAGCCGTTCGCTCGGCATGTGCGGCGTCGGCTCGAACACCAGGTCCTTGACGGCGAACCGCGGTGAGGTTGTGGCGTAGTCGTGGCCGTATTGGGCCCCGAGTAAAAGCGCGTAGGCGAGGGTCGCAAGTCCGGCAAACCGCCCGGCAAACTTGAGTGTTTTGCGCGTGCGGGGGCCCAAATTGTCGATCCGGGCCAGCAACCCGCTGGCGACCCCCGGCTCGGGATGCTCGACACGGCTTTCACCGGGCACGATTCGACGATTGGCGCGAACACCCGTCTTGCGCACCCGCTGCTGTTTGCGTTGCTTGCGAAGCGGCTTGGCCTTGGCCGGTTTTGCGGCAGGCGCAACCTCGGGCCGCGGCTTTGAGCCACGACGAACATTTTTGCGCACGGGCGCTCGCTGTTGACGACGAAGTGCCACCGATTGCCGATCATGGGCATTACCGTGGCCGCGGTATCGAGGCAAAAAACCGGCGCTTCGACCCGGGCGACTCGCGTATCCGCGTAACCGGGCCTGCGCGACCAATCGCTATTTGCGCGAATGCTCGACACCACAATTGTCGTGAGACTCAAATTGTCGTGAGACTCACTTTTGCCCCGCGACGCAGTCCCGAGGAGGCACTCGGCCGCACGAAGGTTCCGAGGCCACTCGCACGAGTCAGCCGACGACTGATCCCACATGGGTACTGTTTGTCAGCCGCCCAACGTCAATGATGTCGATCCCAAGGTGACTTCGCTGGCACAAAATCAAACACCGAAGCGCCAATGATGTCGATCCCGAGGCCTGCGACTTCGCTGGCACGCGATCCAACATCGAAGTCGACAAACGGCTCTCGCGGCTCACCAAATTCCCAGGTCAGCCGACAAACAGCATCGACAGATCGCACGCGGGTACGCTGTGGGTCAGGCGCCCAACGCTGATGATGTCGATCCCGAGGCCTGCGACTTCGCTGGCGCGCTGCAGATCGACACCGCCGCTGACTTCGAGCTGGGCACGGCCCGCGGTGATCGCCACCGCCTCGCGCACCTCGGCGTCGCCCATGTTGTCGAGCATGACGATGTCGGCCCCGGCCGCGAGCGCCTCCCGCAACTCGTCGAGGTTTTGCACCTCACACTCGATCGCCATGGTGTGGGGGGCGGCAGCCCGCGCGCGGGTGATGGCCTGGGTGATCCCACCGGCGCACAGGATGTGATTTTCTTTGATCAAAACCCCCGAGCCGAGGTCGTTGCGGTGGTTGTGCCCGCCACCGCAGCGCACGGCATAGCGATCGAGCGGACGCAGCCCCGGCATGGTTTTGCGCGTGTCGACCACGCGACAGCGACCAGCGATCGCCTCGACATAACCCCGGGTCATGGTCGCCACCCCACTCATCCGCTGCAGCAAGTTGAGAGCCGTCCGCTCCCCCGCGAGCAAGCTACGCCCGGGCCCACGCAGACGCATCACCTCAATACCGCGAACAACCCGTTGGCCATCACCGACACAGATCTCCACTTCAACAGCCGGGTCGACGCGAGCAAACACCCGCGCGGCCACACTGGTGCCACAAACCACAAGCTCCTGCTTGGCAACGATCCGAGCCCCCGCCTGGTGCCCGGCGGCGACCGTCGACCGCCCAGTAATATCCCCGGTCGACAGGTCCTCGGCCAGGGCCGCCTCGATGATCCGATCGACCGCACCGATATCCCACAGACCCACGCTCACTGGAGGCTTTGCCATACCCGCACGATACACAACCTCAGGCGCACCCGCGTACCACAACAATGTGGCTTTTCCCACGCTTTCACCACCGCGATTTTGATGTATGAACATATAATATGTTCAGCTTAGATTTGCATGTGCAATCATTTTTTAAATGAGCACCACAGTCACACCAAACGACAATACCCGAGCCCTGAGCGGGCAAAACCAACTGGCCCAGTCTCACGGGCAAAACAAACCGCGCCCGACCCAGACGACACGACTCTGCCACACCCACGATTCGCGGTGGGCTTTTGCCCGTGAACCGAGTCCTGACCGGCGACCCTGTAGTGGGCTACTGCACGCTCAGGCCCAGTCTCACCGGCAAAACCCCGCGCGGCCCAGACGACACTACTCTCCCGCACCAAACATTCGCGGTGGGCAAAACAAACCGCGCGCCGCCCAGACGACACTACTCTGCCGCACCAACTAATCGCGGTGGGCTTTTGCCCGTGAACCGAGTCCTGACCGGCGACCCTGTAGTGGGCTACTGCACGCTCAAGGTCTCACCTGCAAAACCCCGCGCGCCCAGACGAAACCACTCCGCCACACCAACTATTCGCGGTGGGTAAAACAAACCGCGCGCCGCCCAGACGACACCACTCTGCCACACCAACGATTCGCGGTGGGCTTTTGCCCGTGAACCGAGTCCTGAGCGACGACCCTGTCGTCGGCCACTGCACGCTCAGGTTCAGTCTCACCGGTAAAACCCCGCGCGCCCAGACGACTCGACCCTGCCACACCAGCTCTTCGCCCTGAGGGCTACTGCACCCGCTCACCCGTTCTCACAAACCAACCGCGCGCCGCCCAGACGACACTAATCAGCCCCGCTCACTCACAAAACCAACCGCGCGCCGCCCAGACGACACTACTCTGCCGCACCAAACATTCGCGGTGGGCAAAACACCCTTCCTAACCGCGCGCCCCCCAGACGACACGACTCCGCCACACCCACGATTCGCGGTGGGCTTTTGCCCGTGAACCGAGTCCTGAGCGGCGACGCTGTAGTCGGCTACTGCAAGCCGCTCAGGGCCGGTCTCACGGGCAAAAGAACCCGCGCCCCAACTCGAGAGTTTAAGCAGTCCAGCGTTCCCATGCCCATCCTCGGGCCACGGCGGCCCGCCGCAACCGTGCATCCGGATTGATCACCCGCGGCTCACCGACCCGCTCCAGCATTGGCAAGTCACTCATGCTGTCGGTGTAGAAGTAGCTCTTGCCCATGTCGATGCCGTGGTTTTCGGCGAACTTCTCTGCATACACAACTTTACCCGAGCCGCCGCAGGCCGGTGCCAGGTGACGCCCGGTGAGTACGCCCTGCTCGGCCTCTAGCTCGGTGCACAGGATGTGATCGATGCCGAGGCGCTCGGCCAGGGGTTGGGCTGAAAATCGGGTACCCGAAGTCAGCAGGGCAATGATGTGCCCCTGGCTGCGGTGGTACTCGACGGCCTGCAATCCCTGCTTGCAAATCCAGGTGGCGATGTCGCTGTCGAACCAGGCTCGGACCTCGTTTTCGAGATCGCTGACGGACCGCCCGAGGTAGTCGCTGGTCGCCTTTGTGGTGACATCTTCAAAGTCCATCCACGACAGCCGGTAGAGGGTGAGCCACCACAGGGCTCGCACCAGTCGCCGCAGCGACAGCCGACCGCCTCGCCACTCGTGACGGATCCACTCGGCTCCTGAGTTGACTTCGATGAGGGTTCGGTCGACGTCGAAGAACGCGGCGATTCGCGGGGCGGGCAAGTTCATCTAGGCCGGTATAGCAACGACGCTGGTGGCTTCAAGGTGACGATTTTCGCCTGTTCTCGCGAACTTCCCCGGATGCTCATTTGGCTCCAAACCGTGGCGGGTGCGCGTGATTGTCCCGGTCGTTTTAGGCCGGTTATGTTTGTATAAACATACAATCCTGTCAATTGACATTGCGCAAAATTGCACTTTTCGATTTGTGACCTGGATCGTTGGCGAGCAACCAAACGTTGCTGTTTTGCACGACATGATCGACACTCGAGAAACCTGCCAATGGTAAGGGAGTCCGCCGTGCCGAAACGTGTGACCCATTCTTTTGTGTGTATCGCTGCCGCCGTATCCATGCTGTCCATGCCGGTCACGGCCCATGCTCAACATCCGACGCCCGAGGCCGCCGCCGCCCAACCTGCGCCGCAGCCGGCACAGCCGCAACCGCAACCGCAACCGCAGCCGCAGCCGCAGCCACAGCCCCAACCGTACCCGCCGCCCGAGGCCCAGCCCTATCCTCCTCCGAGCCAAGGTCAGCCCTATCCGCCCCAGGATCAACCCGCCTATGTTGACCCCTACGGGCCGCGCCCAGCCCCCGCAGCTCCGGCCCCGCAGCCCCAACCTCGCAGCTCCGGCAAGGGGATGTTGATCGCGGGCTTCTCGGTGTTTGCCGCCGTCTATGGCCTGACCGCACTTTCGGGCGTTGTGCTGTACGACACCGGCGGTGTCGATAGCGACAATGTCATCGATTCGCGCAAGGCCGGCTCGATGCTGCTGATCCCGGTTGCCGGGCCCTTGGCCGCGATGCCGCAATACACCACGCTGACCGCCCGCTTTGTCCTGTTTTTGAGCTTCGCCGGGCAGGCCACGGGCCTGAGCCTGGGGATCGCCGGTGCGGTCAAATACTCGCGCTACCGCAAGAGCATGCAACAGGCTGCGATCAATGCCGACGGTATCCGCCTGACCAAAAACCTGCGGCTCAACGCCGGCCCCACGCCGTTTTTGGACGGCGGCACGGCCCAGCTCAAACTCCGGTTTTAAAGCCATCACCCGCGAAAACACGGTGCCCAATATGGGCGCCGTTTTTTGTGGTTGCGCCCCGAACCGGCGTTGCCAAACAAATTGTAGCTACAACACTCGACGAATGAGGATCGCGCTGATGTTGTCCGGCCCACCGGCTTGATTGGCGGCCTGGACCAACTTGCGGACCGCGTTGCGAGCCGTGTTTTTGGTGACGATCTCGTGGATCATCTCGGCTGGCACCACATCGCTGAGGCCGTCGCTACACAGCAGGATGTTGTCGGCAACTTCGATAATCCCGGCGTTGATGTCGGGCACGCCCTTGGATTTTCCGTGGCCAAGGCACCGCGAAATCCGACCGCGGTAGGGATGGACCGCCGCCTGGTCCTTGGTGATCACGCCCTTGCTGACGAGTTCCTGGACCATGGTGTGGTCGAGGGTGATCGGCGTTGCGGCCCGCGAGTCGACCAAATAGGCCCGACTGTCGCCGGAGTGGGCAACCCACATTTTGTCTTTGATGCCCATCACCATGACCGCGGTACAACCCATGCCCTCGGTATCGGGCTTGCGGGCGGTGTACTCGGTGATGTTGGTGCTGGCGAGTAAAAACCCGTGGTACAGCAACTCGCGCGGACTCTGTAAAAAGAAGTTCTCGCGCAGGTAGTTGGAGATCGTATCGACGGCGATGGCCGAGGCGACTTCGCCTGCGTTGTGACCACCCATGCCGTCGCAAACGATTGCCATGTAGTAGCCGCGGCCGTCGTCGTCCTGCAGCGAAATGGCATCTTCGTTGTGCTCACGCGCCATCCCGGGGTCGCAGGCACCCGCCATCTGAACCTCAAAGTTGCCCGGATAGTGCGATCGCTTGAAGATCTTGTACATGAACCGAGCAGCCCCATGCCGCGCGTTGGCGGCTCCTTACCCGGGCATCCTGGCACGGCCGACCGCTGCCGGGCAACACCCTCGCAGGCGATCGCCAAAGTTAGCGGCCGCACGATTTTGCCCGCGCAGATGCCACAAAAAACCTCGATACGGACTAAAATGCCCATATCGAGGTGTGGAGTGGAGCTGAGGGGGATCGAACCCCTGACCTGTGCATTGCGAACGCACCGCTCTCCCAGCTGAGCTACAGCCCCAGGTCAGTGCCGCGGGAACTTATCCGAACCAGCCGGGGCTTGCAACCTCATCCGCGTGAATTGTGGCGATCGTCCGCCGCCTTTGGCGGGTACCGGCGGGCGAGGGCGCAGGCGACCAGCCCCCCTGCGACGACCATCGCCAGCAACAGACTGACTTGAAGATCGCCGGGACGGGTTGCCCACACAAGCCACCCAAGTAGGTCTGTCGACTGCATCTTTGGTGAGGTCACACAGGCACGGAGATCGCCCGGCTTGCAAGTGGTATCACAGCCGCCGTGGCGAGCGATCCACACCCGCAAAAAACCGCGAGAAAGTCCGGCAAGGTGCGCTTGGATGTGCTGATGGTCGAGCGCGGCCTGTGCCCCTCGCGGACCCGGGCCCAGGCGCTGATCATGGCCGGCAAAGTTGTGGTGGGCGAGCACACCCAAACCAAGCCCGGGACCCGGCTCAAGCCCGACACGCCGGTGCGCCTGCGCGGGCAAGACCACGGCTTTGCCTCGCGTGGCGGGCTCAAACTCAAGGGTGCGCTCGCGCAATTTTCACAGGTTGGCGTCGCCGGTCGCGTGGCCATGGATGTCGGGGCCTCGACCGGTGGCTTTACCGATTGCCTGCTGCAGGCCGGGGTCGCCAAGGTGTTTGCGATCGACGTCGGCTACGGCCAGCTCGCCTGGAAACTCGCCCAGGATCCGCGGGTTGTGTCGATCGAGCGGCAAAATATCCGCCATCTCGCCCCCGACAAACTCGGGCAGCCGGTCGAGCTGGTGGTGATCGACTGCTCGTTTATCTCGCTCACCAAAGTCCTGCCGGCGTTGCCCAAGTTTTTGGCGACGGGGGCCGATGTTGTCGCGCTGATCAAACCGCAGTTTGAGGTCGGTCGCGAGCACATCCACAAGGGGGGGATCGTTCGCGATGCCGACGCGCGCGAGGCAGCCCGCACTGCTGTGGCTGCGGCCGGGCGTGCCCTCGGGTTTGAGGTGCGCGGCGAATGTGCGTCTCCCATCACCGGACGCGACGGCAATCACGAGTTTTTTATCTGGCTGCACTGGCCCAACGCCGCGTAACCGAGCAAACTCCCGCGGATGTCCATCTCCCTTACCCCGCGCCAGCGCTCCCACCTCAAAGGCCTCGCCCATGAGCTCTCGCCGGTTGTGCTCGTCGGCAGCGACGGGTTTACCCCGGGTCTTATCAGCGCGGTCGCGCAGGCCCTGGCCGATCACGAGTTGATCAAGGTGCGCCTCGGGCAGGGGTTTTTAGATCCGCGAAAACCCGCGGCTGGCAAGTTGGCCGAGCTATCCGAGGCCGCGTTGGTGCAGATCATCGGTCGCGTGATCACGCTCTACCGCCCGCGCAGCAACGACGACACCCGCAAGTTGCCGACGATCCGCCTGCCGGCCTAACTCCTCCATCCCTCAATGCGGGTATTCGGGTCGTCTAGCGGCATGGACTGCGCGACCGTCAACAACCGCGCGGGAACTTTCTCCCCGGTCGGCTTGTCGGTCACGGGTATGATGTCGCGGATGGGTTTGCGATGGATCGCGGCGGCGTGTGTGCTTGGAATTTTTGCCTGTCAACCGCAGTCCACCCGCACACCCGACGGCCGCGGGAAAAGTCGCCGGGCGAGTTCTCCTTCGAACCTCAAACTCGAACGAACAAAGGCGCCCGAGGGCAACCCGACCGCCGCGTTGGCGATCTTAGAGCAGGAGCTGCAGGGCAACCTCGCCCGGCTGTCGGCCGACGACCAGGAAACCCCGGCCTACTTTTTGGCCTACGACCTCGTGACCCGCGATCAACTGTGGCTCGAGGCCCAGGGTGGCACCGTCCTGCGCAACCGCTACGACCGCGACCGCACCATCGACATCGATGTTCGCGTGGGTTCGCCCGAACTCGACAACAGTCACTCGATCGGCGGCAACTACGGTCCCGGCAACGGCCTCGGGGTCGGCCTCCCGGTCAGCGTTGAAAACGATCCCCTATCGCTGGCCCAGGCCCTGTGGATGCTCACCGAATCGCAGTACCGCGATGCGGTCGACGCCTTGAGTACGGCGGAGAGCGAAGAATCCATGCGCAGCCAGGGCGACGGGCCACGCCACCCCGACTTTAGTAGCGAGGAGCCGCTGACCCACGTCGAGCCGCTGGCCAACCTCGACCTCAAAGCCCTCGGCAAGTCGTGGGAATCTCGGCTGTCGGCGGTCTCGGCAGCCCTGGCCGACGACCCCTGGGTGTTGGAGAGCAGCGCCGTGTTGTTGGTCGTTGTCGACAACCGCAGCTTCGTCAACAGTGAGGGCTCCAAAGTCCAGGGCTCGATGGTCCGCCTGCGAGTGATGATGCAGGCCGCCACCCAGGCCGACGACGGCATGTTGCTGACCCGGTTTGAGAGTTTTGAGGTCCACCAGCAAAACCAACTCCCCGGCCAACAACTGTTGCTCGACACCGCCAACCGCCTGCGCGAGGAACTGCTCGCCCTGCGCTCGGCCCCCCTGGCCGAACCCTACGTCGGCCCGGCGGTCTTAGAAGGTCGTGCCGCCGGCGTGTTTTTTCATGAGATCTTTGGCCACCGCCTGGAGGGCCACCGGCAAAAAGACGACCTCGAAGGCCAGACCTTTGCCGACATGCTCGACAAGACCGTGTTGCCGAGTTTTCTCGACATGGTCGACGACCCGACTGTGCGCTCGATCGGCGGGCAACCGCTCAGTGGCCACTACTACGTCGACGACGAAGGTGTCGTCGCCCAACCGGTGCAACTGGTCGAACGCGGCAAGCTCAAGGGGTTTTTACTCGGGCGCTCACCGGTGTTGCCGTTTGCCAAATCCAACGGCCACGGCCGGCGTGAGCGTGGCAACCAGGTTGTCGCCCGCCAGGGCAACCTGATTGTCTCGAGCCGCAAAACCATTGCCGACGACAAGCTCCGGGCCGCGCTGCTGGCCGAGGTCAAGCGCCAGGGCAAACCCTACGGCCTGTGGTTTCGCGACATCCAAGGCGGCTACACAATCACCGACCGCAGCGGGCCCCAGGCATTTAAGGTTTTACCGCTTATGGTGTTTCGCGTGTGGGCCGACGGCCGTCCCGACGAGCTTGTCCGCGGGGCCGATATTGTAGGTACACCGATTGCCGCATTTGAAACCATCCTCGCCACCGGCCGCAAGCCCGGGATCTTCAACGGCATGTGCGGCGCCGAGTCGGGGGATGTCCCGGTGAGTGCCGTGAGCCCGGCCCTGTTGCTACGCACCCTCGAAATTGAACGGGCCAGCCACGATCGCGACCGTCCGCCGTTGCTTCCCTCGCCGCGCACGGTGAAACGGGGGCAAAAATGATCGGCTGTGTGAAGCGACCAACAGGCCTGCCGGCGGTCACCAAAAAAAATTGTATGCTCAACGAAACTGAGGTGCGCCCATGAGCCTGTCCTCCCTGCTCGTCGCATCCCTGTTTGCTGCCCCACCGCCCGCACCTGCCCCGGAGCCCGCGGCCAGCCCGGCGACCAATGAGGTCACCGCGATCGAAGCCGAACTCAAACGCGGGATCGGCAAGCTGCGGCTCGACGAGGCTCCGGCCCCGTATGTGGCGATCGCCCGGGTGATGCGCTGGGAACTGCTGAGCATCGACGGCTCGTATGGCGGCATCATTACCGACGTCCACGAGCGCCAAGCCGTCGGCACGGTCGAAGTTCGGGTCGGCACCCCCAAGCGCGACCAGAGTGGAATGTTTGGCCAGGACGGGGCACAGATGCGGTTTGCCCTGCCGCTCGGGCCCGAGGCTGCGTTTACCCGCCAGCGCACATGGTTGGCGATGGACCAGGCGTTTCGCGCCGCAACTGCAACCTACGCACAAAAACAGGCCATTTTGGGGCGCCTCGCCGGCGATCCTCCGCCACCCGACTGGGCCCCGCGCGTGGGCGCTGTCCCCCGGCAACTTGAAAACCTCGCCGCCCCGCAGCCCCTAGGCGATGCCCGGGCCGACCTGCGTACCCTCACCCAACAGCTGAGCAGTCGTTTTGCCGAACATCCGGCGATCGACAACGGTGATGTGTATATCCAAGTACTTTCGACCGACACCGTGACCGTTGGCAGCGATGGCATGGTCCTGCACGACCGCGGTGTTCGGGCGGTGTTGGCAGTCACCGCCCAGACCCGGGCCGAAGATGGGATGTTGCTCGACCACGCCGGGGCGATTCACACCCAGGCACCGCTTGTCGCCAGCCCCGAGCTCAAACAGCAGGGCGAGGCCATGGTCGACCGGGTGCTCGACGAGCTCGAACAAATGGCCAAGGCCCCGATGATCGAGGAGGACTACGACGGGCCCGTGTTGCTGAGCGGCTCGGCCTCGGCGGCCCTACTCGCCTCGACCGTCGCCACCCAGGCCGCCGGCACTCCTCCACCGCTGGCCGAGGGCGGTCGCCTGCTCGAGATGGAGCCACTTTGGCAGGGCTCGCTCGGCAAGTCGGTGATGCCCCCGTCCTACCAACTGGTCGACGACCCGCAAAAAGCCGGGGCGTTTGGCAGTTACCAAATCGACGGTGAGGGGGTCGCGGCCACCCGCACTGTGTTGGTCAAAGACGGCGTGCTCAAGGGTCTGTTGATGACCCGCACACCCAACAGCTACCTGTCCGGAAGTACAGGGAGATCCCGCATCAGCCCGGTGTTGCAAACCGGGGCGACGATGTCCAACCTCACGCTCTCGAGTAAAAAGCGGGGCAAGTCCACCCGTGCCCTCGAAGCCGACCTACTCAAACGGGCCCGCGACGATGGCTACGAGTTTGCCTACGTGATCGAGGAACTGCGCGACGGCAACTCGCTCGGCCCGGTACCCCGCGACGGAGCGATCGCAGTTGGTGGCAGCCGCAAGGTCTCGATCCCGCTGCCTGCCAAGGTCTACCGCCTCGACGCCAACGGCAAGCGCACACTTGTACGCGGGGCGATGTTTAGCCCGGTCTCGATGCGGGTACTACGGCGGATCCGTGCCCACGGGCGCAAGTCGGTCACCGTACCGATGCGCATTGTCGTCGGCCCGGCGGGAGGACTCGCGGCCGAGCCAGGGATCGAAGGGATCTTGAGCCACACGGTCGATGTCGAGGTCACCACACCGGCGCTGATCCTCGACGGCTTTGAGCTGTTGGTCGAACGCGGGGAGCACGAGCGGTTGCCAACCCTGGTGCATCCACTGCGCAACCCCGACTGGGCAGCGCCGGCCGCTGCAAACTAAGCCCTCCGCGCAAATGTTGTGCATACATCGATAACGATGTATGCCCACTCAATGGATGTACACACAAAATCGCGCCGCCATTTGAGCTCGTCACGGGTTGCGGTCGAAATCTCAAAACAACGTTATTAGTTGTGGTGAAACGTGCGCCCAGAAGGTCGCGCGAAACACGCGCGAAGATTTCAAAACTATTTCGAACACGTGGGTTGTAGCCCCCGACAAAAAATCCGCCCAAACCGCCCCGTGAACCCGCGTTTATGCCTGTTCGTCTGCAGGCGTTGACAGAAGCCGGACTTCGCCCGCAGATTCACATGGGAGACCGATACCGCTGCAATGGGCAGCGCCTTTCGGCTTCGAGGTCAGGCCCATGGCAGCACATCAATCGCCGCAGCTAGGATACAACCACAACATCCCGCACCGCGGCCGGCTCTACCATGTCCAGACCGAAGACTCGGGGCGGAAGAAGGCACATATTTTTACACACATCTTTTTTGACGGGACGATCATCGCCTCGCACAAGGAGATGTATAGCGAGCTCGCCGACGAAGAGGACTCCGACTCCAAGATCATCGGGATCATGCAAAAGTCCCACAAGACGATGATCCGGGCACTTCGCAGCGGACGCTACGACGAGAAGATCGTGCAGTACATCGGGCCCCATCCAAAAGAGGGACCCAAGAAAACTGCCAAAAAACCCGAGCCCAAAAAACCCGAGCCCAAGCCCAAAAAACCGGCCGAACGTCGTGCCCCGCCGGCACCGCGGGAGGTCGCCCAGCACGGTCCGCCACTCAAGCCAGGTGCCGCCGGACCAACGATCGATCCCTCGGTTTCCCACCCGGTCTACAACTCCGCCGAGGCCCAGGCTCAGGTTGCTGCCGCCGCGGCTGGGCAAGTTCGACCGCGTCCCACCCGGGGGCCCAAGCGTGTGCGTAGACGTGCCGTTGGTGGCATTGGTGGAAAGGGTGTGAGCGCAGGAACGCCGGTGCCCATCACCCAACGCCGCGACATCATCGTCGGCAAGTTTGCCAGCGAGCATCAGGCCCAGCTCGACGAAGAGATCCTCGCGCTGCTGCGCGACGAATAGCCAAACGCGCCAGTCTCCCGCCAACCTGGCGCGCAAGTGAGAGCAAGCCGCGCGCCGCTGACAACTCGCTCGAGCAATTTTGCCAGCAAAAACCGCCAGCGCGCCAAATCCGGTGCGAAGATCCGCGTGCGGTTAAATTTGCAACACGGCCAGCTAGGTACGTCGCAAACCCGGGGCCACCGTCGCACGTTGACGACAGCCCAACATGTCTGTAGAGACATCAACAACGCCCGCGCAGGTGAAGGCGCAGGAGCCAACAGCCCCTGTGATACCATCCCGCCACAGCGGTTCCAGGATGAAACTCGCCATGAGGTACACACACAAGCAAGCCCCCTCCCGCAGGATGCTCCCCGCCATTGTCGCCGCCGCCGTCGTTTTGACTGCCGGCATGGCCCACGCAGGGGACATCAAGTTTGGCCAAGATAAGCCCCTCGAGACCAACGACAAAGGTGCGCTGACCGGCGAAGGTAAAAAAGCCGCCGTCAAGGAACTCGACAACGTCCCCGGCGAAGACGCCTGGCAGGCGTTTGTCTGGGCGCAGCTCGACCGCGGTGCCGAAGGCCCGCTCTACATCGAGTTTTGGCAGGAGGTCAACGGCAACCCCTCGATCGTGCACCGCCACGAAGAGTCCGGCTACGACGGTGGCAAGTACATCTCCGCCGAGTTCGATTTAGAGGGCAACATCGGGTTCAACAAAAACCGGACCTACACAGTCAAGGCTGTTCAGGTCAACGCCAAGGGCAAGGACATCACCCTCGCCAAGAGCAAGATCAAGTTGATCAAATCGGGCCGTGAGCCCGCCGAAGACGAGGGTGGCGAGGACAGTGGCGAGGAGGACCTGTCCGATCAGGACGTCGCCGACTCGCTTGCCGGGCCTGACGAAGAAGAAGAGGAAGTCGGAGACAAGGAGCCCGAGAAAACCGACGAGGAGCAAGGGCCCCCCGAGGTCAAACCCAAAAAAGGTTGCTCGGTGCAGGTCAGCGACAACGGTTGGAGCGGGCCGATGGTCCTGCTGCTCGCCGCCGCCGGCCTCGTGCGTCGCCGTCGCAAGGCCGCGTAGCCGCGCCACACCCGAAAAACCCCGAGAGCTGCCCGTCGGCCTCGGGGTTTGTTGCGTCGACATATTTGTACAAGCAACGTGATCCAGCCTATCGCAACGCCTGGCAACCGCTGCCGGTATCGCAGCCCAACGAGAGTTACCCCGACCGCGGAAACAACCTCGGAAGTCAAAGGCCACTCGACTGCGTCCCGCCAGCTGGTGGGCACCGGCATCACGGCGCGACCGACTGGACCTCGACGAGTTCCCCGCTCGTGGTCCGGAGCTGCAAGGCCCCAAGCGGTGTCAGGCCGACGACCTCGCCCTCCAGGGCAACCGTCTTGCCGCGGACCTGACGTGGCCGGCTGATCCACTGACCCAGGGTCACGCACTGCTGGCGATACTCCTGGGCAATCGCAGCAAAGCCCCCGCCCGGTTGTAAAAACCTGTCGAGCACAACCTCGACCTCGCGCAGGACATTGGTCAACACCTCGTGGCGGACAAACTGCTTGCCGCTGCACTGTTCCATACTTGTTGCGATTGCCTGTAACTCGCCTGGGAATGCTTGGCAGTGGACATTGATGCCAAACCCGGCGACGACCTGCACCGCCTGTCCCAGCCACCGGGTTTCGCACAGGATCCCCGCGAGTTTTTGGTAGCCGCCACTGGGCTGCTCGACCACCAGGTCGTTGGGCCACTTGAGGCGCACCCCGGGGAGGTTGGGCGACAGGGCACGGTGGATACCCAGGCCAATCGCCAAACTCAGCGATGACAGGGCCTGCGGCCCACCGAGCGATTTCGGGTTGGGGCACAGCACGATCGATGCATAAACATTTTTATCGGCTGGCGATACCCACGTGCGCCCCCGCGTACCCCGGCCCGCGGTTTGTTGGTCGGCGGTCACCAATGCCCCCCCGGGCGCGCCCGTGCGTGCCCAGGCAAGCGCGCGATCGTTGGTCGAGCCGATCTGCCGATGGTGCTCATGGGGCTCACCGAGCCAGTGAGTTCCCCACTTGGTGCCTGGAGTGTGCATGGGTGCGCAGCATATCAAATGGCCTGTATTCACCCAAATTCACCTGATTTCCGTGTTTATACATTTTCCTGGCGAGGTAGGATGTGACCGCGGACAGGTGCCAATGTCAGAGCTGATTTGCCGTCAGTGACCAGTCTCCTGTTTGGAGTGTCACCGGCTCGTTATCGTTATAAACTCAGTCGACGACGTTGAAAGTTAGATGGTTTGACGATGGCAACAACACCCCCTCGCCCGTGTGCGAACTCCTTGTATCAGCATATTTTTTACACCTTCGCCGTCGCCCCGTGCCTGGTCGCCTGTGGCAGTGGCGAGGCGCTCAGTAGCGACGGCGGGTCCAATGCGGTCACCACCATGGTGAGCACGTCCGACCCGGGTACCAGCACCACTGAGACGGACAGCGAGAGTGCCTCGGAAAGTGAGACCAGTGGCGGCTCGATGTCGGCGACCGAAACCACGTCGACGACCGAACTGACCACCGAGGGCCCGAGTACCACCGACCCAACCGGTACCGACACCGACCCGGGGCCCGACTGCGCCATGCCGCCACCGGGCTACCCCGGGCCGATGGATGCAAGCTGCGAGGCCGAGCCCGCCGTCGGCATGTTCAACCCGATTGTCGAGTGGCAAAAGTCGACCTGGGACGAGGCGAGCGACTGGGGCTGGGTGATGTCGGTCCCGATCGCCGTACCCCTGACCGACGACAACAACGACGGCTCGGTCGACACCGACGACATCCCCGACCTGGTGTTTGTCACGTTCTCAGGAAATGGCAGCCAGGGGGTATTACGAGCACTTTCAGGCGATGGCGGCGAGGAGCTTTGGAGCTCGACTGGCAACGGTATCGCCGACTGGTCGAGCGTGGCCGCGGGTGACATCGACGGCGATGGGTTGGTCGAACTCATCACCACCACGAGCTCGCGCGAGATCATGGCGTTTGAGCACGATGGTACGTTCAAGTGGAAATCAAGTGCCTATACAAACGACATGGTCGGTCATGGCTCGGCGGCTGCCATTTCAGATATGGATGGCGACGGCACCCCGGAAATCATCGTCGGCCGTGTGATTCTCAACGCCGACGGGAGTTTGCGAGCAAGCGGGAGCTACGGCCTTGGCGGGACCAGCTACGGAAGTGCCTCGTTTGCCGTCGACCTCGACCAAAATGGCACCCAGGAAGTGGTGGTTGGCAACGCGGTCTACGCCATCGACGGCAGTGCCCTGTGGCACAACGACAACCTCAGTGACGGGTTTCCGGCGGTCGCCGACTTCGACCTCGACGGCGTACCCGAGATCGCCGTGGTCGGGCCGGGTACGGTCCGGCTGATGACCAACACCGGTGCTGTACTTTGGGACATTCCCATTCCCGGTGGCGGTGGCGGGGCCCCAACCATCGCCGACTTCGACGGTGACGGCGAGCCCGAAATTGGTGTAGCTGCAAAGTTTGCCTACATCATGGTCGACGGCGACGGCACGATCGTGTGGGAGAATGCCACCGAAGACGACAGCTCCTCGGTCACCGGCTCATCGGTGTACGACTTTGAAGGCGATGGCGTGGCCGATGTCGTGTATTCGGACGAAGAGCACCTGTGGGTGTTTTCGGGGCTCGACGGCACGGTCAAGTTGCAGTGGGCCGAGCACAACAACGGCACCCTGCTCGAATACCCGATTGTGGTCGACATCGACGGCGACAACGAAGTCGAGATTGTCGTGATTCACAGCGCCTACTGGGGCTCGGCCACCGGTGTGACCGTGCTCGGCGATGCCGATAACTCCTGGCGCCCGGGTCGAAAAACCTGGAATCAACACGCCTACAGCATCACCAATGTCACCGACGATGGCGGCATTCCGGCCCAGCCCGAACCCAACTGGTTGCAGTACAACAACTTCCGCTCGGGCGACCTCTCGCCCCCCGACGGCACCGCGATTGTCGACCTCACAGTTGAGGGCGAACAGTGCGAGACCGAGTGCGATGACAACCTCCTGAGCATCTGGGCCCATCTTGGTAACGTCGGCGCCTCGCCGCTGACAGCCGGTGCCCAGCTGCAATTAGTTGGTATCTACAACGATCAGGAAACAGTGGTCGAGACCGTCGACTTCAACGAGCAACTGCCCGCCGGTCAATTTGCCGACGCGATTTTGTTTACCGTCGACCCCGCCCCCTACGATCACCTCGTTGTCCGGGCAATTGCCAACGAGCCCGAGTGCAACCTCGACAACAACGAGCTGACATTCGAGGCACCGTTTTGTGGGCTGCCGGTACCGGAGTGAGGTGACACGAGCGCTTGTATCTGCATGAAACCGAGGCGAACGGCTTTAAGTCTCGTTCGCCCCGGCTTTTCGCAAACCTCACTCGCTCGGCAGCGTATCGAACGCGTAGCCCAGGGCCCGGTAGTCGAACAGCTCGTCGGCCCGCACGTCGTCAAAGATGAACAACGGGCCGCGGAAGTCGCCCTCGGGATAGCCTGGGTTGCCGTGGTCGACCATGCGATCGGCTTCCCCTGAGGCCAGGTTTGCTTCCTGCCACGCCGCCCACATCCTGTCGACGTTGTTGTGGTGGAGGAAAAACATCGGATCGTTGGGGGTCGAATTGATGGTCATATCGCCACCCATCCACTCGTGACCGCGACCGTGCAGGGCACACCCGGCGGCGACGCAAATCGGATCGCGGTCGCTGTTGTTGAACCCCTCGAGGTACTGGCGAAACGAGATGTCTTCCTCGGTGTGGCAGCTGTTGTAGGGCATCGCGTCGTACACCGGACGGGCGAAGATCCCGGCGACTTCCTCGGCGGTCGGGGGCCCGACGACTGAAGTACTGCAACCGACGTTGCGCACGAGAGGACGGGGGTCACAGACAATTCCGTCGCCGGTGAAGTTCATGACGCCGCCGACCGAATAGACGTTGGCGACAAATCCGTTGTCGGTCAGGTAGCCCTCGACCACCTGGCTCGCGTCGTCGCAGCCACCCGCCGTCCCGAGGAAGTCGGTCTCGAAGATCGGGGTGCAGGTGTTGGGGTCGTCGTCCTCCCAGCAATCCTCCCAGTCCCAATAGGGCAGCGTAAACTCCGGGTCTCCGATCGCTTCGGCCATGTCGGCCTCTAGGCGCAGGAGCAGATAACGGTGCCAGGGCAAAAACTGTGGGGCCATGTGGCTCATCCGCGGCATCGGCATCAACTCGGTCCGCATCGACACAAAGGCGTTGATATGGGCCTCGACGTAGTAGTCGTAGAGATTTTTAGGGTACGGGTTCAGGCCCAACGCCGGCTGTTCGCAAAAGCTGTTGTAGTCCGCCCGCGACGAACCGGGGTCGCCGCTGTCGACGGTGATCTGCTTGAGCGCGATGAAGGCATCGACAACCTGTTTTTTCGCGGCGGCGTCGAGGCTCGACCAGGAACGGCGCACACGGGGGGTCGCGGGTGGCTCGTCAGGTATGCCCCAGCGCGACGCCCCAGCGACACCGGGGATGGCATAGCTCTCGTCGGGGTCGGCGAGCGATTCGAGTTGCATACAAATCATCTCGTGGATCGGATCGACCTCGCCGGTATCGGTCTCCATGCCTTCGGTCTCTGTCCCCTCGGTCTCCGTCCCCGCGGTCTGTGTCCCGTCAGACTCTGTCCCTTCGGACTCGGTCCCCTCGGTCTCGGAGGCAGTCGTTGCCTCGGTTGCGCTGACATCGGTGTCTGCCGGGTCATTCCCACACGCAGTGAGCGAAACGAAACACAACAATACGAGGGGAACGTTATTGGTCCAAAACTCCATAAACCTGTTCTAGGGGCCAAACAGCCGAGGTTCGACACACGCGACGGCCACCACCGGGGCAGTTTTTGGCCACGCCGCCCGCCGAAGTTTTCGATGTCGTGGATACTCGTTGTCCGCACCGCGATGAACCTCGAACGCTTACGAGCTCTGGTCAGCTTTCAGACCCACGGCACCCTCTCGCAGGCAGCATCCTCGCTCGGCCTCAGCCAGCGGACGATCCGGAGTTTGCTCGCTGCGCTCGAACAGGAAGTCGGTGTCGCGCTGCTCCACCAGGTCGGCCGTTCCCTCACCCTCACAACCGCGGGGCTCGAGCTCGCACGCGGAGGCCGGGAACTCATACGCGAGGCCGAGGCCGCGATCGAACGCGTCGCCAGCCGAGCCGACGAACTCATCGGAAGCTTTCGCGTCGCCATTCCAATCGGCCTCCCGCCACCGCTGTTGGTCATGGTGCTCCGGTTTGGCCACACGCGATATCCCAAACTGCGCTCGCAAATTTTTCCCGTCGCACAACCGTTGGCACGACTGCCGGACAGGGCGGACATTGCCATGACGTTTGAGCCCCGGCCTGCCGATGGCCCGTGGCTGAGTGCACAACTCGCGATGGCCAACGAGGGACTGTTTGCAGCCCCCGACTACCTCGCGCGCGTCGGTACGCCGAGACAGGTCACAGACCTGCAGCAACACGACCTGTTTTCGTGGATCCCCCCAAAAAGCCCACCGGAAAAGTGGCCGCTCGTTGCAGGAGGCACATTCGACGTGGAGCTCTCGCACTGCTCACCCGATATCGGTCTCATCCGCGAGTGCGCCCTTGCAGGCCTCGGCATTGCCCGGTTCCCCACCGGCGAACTCCCCTACCCGGGTACCGTCCCCGGGTCGCTCGTGCCCGTGCTACCCGAACTTGTCGGGCGCTCCCTTCCCGTCCGAGCCGTGATGCCAGACACCCCGAGGATGCGCCGCCCCTTCCTCGACTTCTTCGGCAACATTCGCAAGGGCGTGCGAGCACTCGCCGATGGCTGATTTAGACGAGCTTCGAGCACTCCTCGCGATCGCCGAGCACAGCAGTGCCAAGGCCGCTGCCGATGCCCTCAACATCCCCCGCTCCACGTTGAGACGCAGAATCGATGCGCTCGAGCAACGGGTCGGCGCGACCCTACTTTGGGCCGATACCCGAGGAACACGCCTGAGCCCCAAGGGCCGCCTGATGGTCGAAGAAGCAAGGACAGTGCTCGCGGCCTACGCAGCGCTCATCGACCGGATTCGCCAGGGCAATTCGGGGTCGTCGTAGCGACGTCACGTCTGCGTGGGCCCGTTGGGCCAACCCACTTGAACGTCGATCGGTCGACGCGCGGCTTCGCGGCTGACCATGCGCCACGCCGAGTCACGCGAAAACGAGTACGAGGCGTCAGCTCAAGTCCCAAACCAACTCGGCCGCAGGCAAGTTGATGATGCACACATCAGCTCGGGAAAGTCGCAACCCCACGCAGCTCCGGGAGATCCACTGCGACTTATTTGAATAGGCAAGTATGGCTGCCATCTCCGGCATCATCCTGTTCTTCATCGTCGTGCACTTGGGCCACTTCACCGTCGGTCTCATCCAGCCCGAAAACTTCCACTTCCAAGAGATGTTGCAGGGCAACGTCTGGGCCCGCGTCCCCCAAGCGCACACTGAGGTGCCGCAGGAGACCTCCCGTAGATCGTACGTGTGTCCTGGCCTATCGCGGTCCCACACAGACAGCATCTGCTCGGGAAAGTCGCAAACCCACGCGGCTCCGGGAGATCCATTGCGATTTATTTGCATAGGCAAGCATGACAGCCATCTTGGTCTAAACCGTTGCCCCGAAGCCGTACCTCAATTGGTGAATGCCCATACACTCTTCGAACAGCGACTCGGGCGACTCGGTGAGACTTGATGTGCCCCGCAAACGAGTCTGGCGCGAAACTCTCGCAGGTAGAGAAGGTCAACCCGCGCACCGCTGCTCCGCCACTCACCCCAATGCATCTACAACGATGACAGTCTTGCGACTGATGCCCGACCGATTGCCAACGAGTGGCGGTCGTCGAACGGCGCGAGCGCAACCGGGGTTGAGCCTATCGCGTTCTGTCGATGAAGCTTGGCAGGTCGGGGAAGGAGCCGTCACATCAGTGGAGGACGACGATTCCCGCATTCGCTTGGGCGAGAGCCCGGTCGACGTTGTCCCAGTAGTTTGCCGGGCTATCCGTGTAAATTCCGACTTCACAGGAGACTTGAGATTGCCCGAGGCAAACCACGCGCAGACGCCCGGTGACGTCGCCTCCCTGGACAGAGATGGCTCGAGTGCGACCCTTGCTCTTGATGGTGAGGACGCCAACGCACGGCCGCTCAAGCTCGTCACGAACGCGTGCAGATTGTTGCTGGAGGGCTTCAGCCGACCGCGGAGGACGACGCTCGGAAACTTGGCGCCAGACTCCGGAGTTCACAAAGGTTTGAGACCCGCTAGCGATCGAGTCTTCACCTGTGATCAGGGCGTCTAGGACGGCACGATTGACCACCGTGATAGTCTGGTTTTGGCCCGAGAGCGATGCACAGCCCGACGCTTCGGCAGGGGAGGAAGCTTCGATGAACGCGGTGAGGCGGGATGCATGGTCCTGGTCTTTGAGTTCGCGCCATTGTTCCACGAGCGGTTCGAGCTTCGCCTGCTGTGTGGCCTGGGTCTCCTGGTGAGCATGTTGACGCTGCTCGCGTAGCTGCCAACAAACTATTACGACAATTGTGCCGATTAAAAACAGTGAAGCTACAAGTATGTGGCGTTTCCGGGTCCCGCCCGGAGTGAACTCGTCGGTCTCGTCGCTCGCGGCCTCGGGTGCGTATTTGGGTGGTTTGACTCGCGGCGTGAATGCGTCGGTCTCGTCGCTCGCGGCCTCGGGTGCGGATTTGGGTGGTTTGACTCGCAGCTCGCCCAAAACATCGGTATCCAAGGGTCCGGATAGGCAAGGTCGGGAGTCTGGCTGTTTACGAAATGCGGTGGTCGGGCGTACACAGGTAAGGTTGGCCAATCGTTGCTGACGGTCTTCAAACATGCGCGCCGCAACCGACGGGTCTTGATAAATCCGGGTCATCAACGCGAGCACCTGCGTGGCCTCGATTACGCCTAATTCCACGGCGCGGTAGCTCAGCAATTCGGTGAATTCGTCGACTGCCATGCCGTCGTATCGACCGCTGTCATCGACCCACCAACAGGCGTAGGTGTGTGCGACGATGCCGTCGCGCGCTGTCCACCAGGGCATGTGGCGTTCAATACTGTCGCGGTCTCGAGAACCCGACCAGGCGAACATCAGCTGGAGATCAATAGGTATGACCTCAAAGCTCTCGAGAGCTAGCCAGTTGGTATCACTGGGCTCTTTTCTTCTCGATTCAACACTTGCGTCGTAGAAGATCCGGTGGAGCAATTCGAACCATCCGGCTTCGGTATCACGGTCTGCGGGCAGCTCAAAGTAGAACGACTTGCTCATCCGATCCGGCGACGAGCCCTGGTGGGACGCGAGGAAGTACCGAACAACAACTCTTCGATAAACTCTGTCCATCACCATGCCTTGCAGGGTCATGCCAGTTACCTTGGTCGCTGACCCACGCCGCGCTTGCGAATCCAGGAGGATTGTACATCAAGGCCCATCCGTCACGGGACAATGCATATGCATGAACAAGCCGAGGTCACAGTGAAACCGCTGGACGACAACCGGCCGTCCTCTCCTGGACCTGGTCGACGCCGCACGTCGAGGCTCGTACAAAACACCGACTCGCAATCGCAGCGTACTGTCGGCTACGCGGAAGGCAAAGTACGAAAAGCGAGTCGAGGGGTCGGCTCAACGAGGAGCGGGAGCGTCAGCTTTGCTCCCGGCCTCGATGGCCGCGAGGATGTCGGCAATCGGCGGACGTGTTTTGTAACCGTCGAGAGTCTTGAACCATGTGATGGTGCCGCTTGGCTGAATCACGTACACACCTGGCCACGAGATGTCGTTCCCGGGGTCGTAGAGGCCAAACTGCTTTGTCAGCGCACGCTCGTCGTCGACCAAAATCGGGAAGCTGAGCTCCAATTTCTGGGCCAGAGCCTTGGAGTCCGACAACGTATCCACACTCAGAGCCACGACTTCCGCGCCGCGCTTGGTGAACTCCGCAAGGTTTTCCTGCAGCTCAACGAGCTGCTTGCGGCAGTAGGGTCACCAGTGACCGCGATAGAACACAAGCACCGTGGTTTTCTCGCCCAAACTCCATGAACCGGTCGTGGCCGTGATCGCTTTCATCGCCGGAGCCGTCGCACCAGCTTGCAGCGCATCTGCGATCCCCGCGGGAGCGCTGTTACGACGAGCTTCAGGCGGAAACTTCGCCTTCTTCGCCGTCTGAGCAGAACTCGCCGGACGACTCGCGGACACATCCGCCGACTTGGCCGGAGGCGTCTCGTCAGCAGGTGATGGCGACGGGTTGTTGCAACCCATAAGGAGCATCAGCACGACGCCAAGTGCCCTTATGCCGATCACACTTCTCACCACCGTTTTCTAGAACACTGGTGTGCTGAAAACAAGGTAGCCCCCGTAAACTGCAGCATACAGGCCTTCACAGAAATCCTAACCGCGAGGCGTCACGGATAGCGAGGCCAACGCCGGATCATCGCCCTTTGTTCACCTGGACATCGCACAAGCATTGAGCTCCTGTGTTGTTCCAAACTTCTGCCGAAAGCCGAAACCGAGAGGCCTTCGAACGGTGACTCACAAACCCGTCTGCGCAGGCTTGCCGAAGAGCAAGACCTAAGTAATCGACGGAACTGAAGCCGCCCTAACGTACACGTCTCCCGCACATCTCCAGTCGAAGTCCGCACAGCCCGTTCGACCTCTCCAGTCGCACAACCATTCGGCGCATATCCAGACCCAGGCCCGCATTCGAGAAACGATCGCCGGCTTATCATCTACCGTCGGCCACTTCGGCCGCACCTCGACCAAGTAGCCCGCGCCCACTTCGGGCCGAATCTCGACCAAATAGCCCGCAAGACCTGCCCGCCCACTCTCCAGCCGCAAGACCAAAGCCCGCACAACCATTCGCGGTGAAATTTTGGCCGAGAAACGAGGCCACCCGCAAGACCAAAGCCCGCACAACCATTCGCGGTGAAATTTTGGCCGAGAAACGAGGCCGAAGGGGCGCCAGCTGTAGTGGGCTACTGCAAGCCACTTCGGGCCGCTTAGCCCCGCGCCCACTCTCCAGCCCCACTCTCCAGCCGCAAGACCAAAGCCCACACAACCATTCACGGTGAAATTTTGGCCGAGAAACGAGGGCTGTAGTGGGCTACTGCAAGCCACCCCGCGAGCCAGCCGCAAGAGCAAAGCCCGCACAACCATTCGCGGTGAAATTTTGGCCGAGAAACGAGGCCAGCTGTAGTGGGCTACTGCAAGCCACTTCGGGCCGTTTAGCCCCGCGCCCACTCTCCAGTCCCGCAAGCCAGCCGCAAGACCAAAGCCCGCACAACCATTCGCGGTGAAATTTTGGCCGAGAAACGAGGCCGAAGGGGCGCCAGCTGTAGTGGGCTACTGCAAGCCACTTCGGGCCGTTTCTCGGCCAAAATAGCCCGCGCGCCCATACGAATTAAAAAAAAGGCCCCCTTATCCTTGCGGATAAAGGGGCCATAGATCTGGCAACGTCCTACTCTCCCACACAGTGGCCCGTGCAGTACCATTGGCGCTGGAAGACTTAACGACCGAGTTCGGGATGGGATCGGGTGTGACCCTTCCGCCATCGTCACCAGAAAA
>JAUIFF010000021.1 GCA_030429545.1 Polyangia bacterium | reverse complement strand
CCCGGGCCGTCGCTACCCGGGCCGTCGCTACCCGGGCCGTCGCTACCCGGGCCGTCGCTACCCGGGCCGTCGCTACCCGGGCCGTCGCTACCCGGGCCGTCGTTACCCGGGCCGTCGCTACCCGGGCCGGGCCGCCACATCGAACACGCGAGCGTCATCGATTTTCTTGGCCCAGTACCGATGCCACAGGCCGCCACCCTGCCGGTAGAGCCGAACTTCAGCATCGTCGCCGACTTCGCCCGCCACAACCAGGCTCCCGTCAGTCATCCGCACGGAGCATGTGGCATCCAGATCAGTGTCGAGGGTTTGCAGCTCGTGAAAGTGGCGGTTGGTAAGGATAAGTTCGCCCCCACGCCATTGCAGCAACTCCACCAACTCGGGCACCACTGGATCGGCCGCGACAAACCCGATTGCCCGGGTGCCGAGTTCACCGACGGTTGGTCACCAGGTGCACCGGGCCGGTTCACCAGGTGCACAGTTGTTCGCCAGATGCACACCGGGCCGGTCACCAAGTGCACAGTTTGGTTGGTCGCCCGGCCGGTCGCCGGTTGGTCGGTAGCGGTTGCTCGCCGGTTGTGGTCGCCGAGTTGCCCGAGTTTGGTCACGGGCCCGGTCACCAGATGCACACCAGGTGCACAGTCGGCAGGTTCGGTCGAAATCGTCGGGCGCTCACACAGGCCGCCAAGATCTGTGGGGTCGCACTCGGCCGAGCGGTACGACCTGCCCCAACTCAAGCAACCGTTTAGTAACAGGGTCTGGCCTGCGGCTTTATCAGCGATTGAACTCCAGACTGACCTTCGAGCTCGAGCGAGCATATTCGCTGGCGCATAGTCGATGAATTAATGACAATCGCGCACTTATTCGTCATTGATTCGTCATTCGTTTGGTGAGTATTGAGCGATGTTTCCCATTGTGGAACGATCGTGACGCGATCAACCATGGGCTGATGGTGGTTGAAGAGACAGGTAAAAGTGCGCTCGATGAAGTTGATGGGCCGACGATCGTTGAGGCGTTTTGTCGCTCGCGGATTGCTTCGCTCCCTCGAGGTAGTCGGGGGCTGAACGCCGCGAAGGACTTGCTCACCGCGATCCCGGCCGCTTGTCGCCTCGGTTGGGCCGATGTCACCGTCTCAGCCGCAAAGCTCTTCCGCATGCTCATGCACGCGGAGTTGATCACCAGCTACCCGATCGCTAGCGACATGCCTGCGGCTCTACGGCTGATCGCCTCGGTTTGCGGTCTCGTGACACAGCGGAGCGCGCGGCGTTGGACGGTGTGGTTCTCGCGGGCGTGCGACCGTCACCAACCGCTTGGAGCGTCGATCCGCGAGGTCGTCACACCAGCGATGCTCCATCGGCCAGCGCTCACTCCGGGAGAAGCAAAGCCGCCGAAAAGCTCAATTCGCGCCGAGCGGGATCAGCTGGCCGCGGAACTTGCCAGTCTACAAGCAGAATTCCATACCTTGAAGGCAAGCCACGCTAGAGAGCTTTCGAACCGCCAACAACTCGAGAGGGAGCACCAGGCACTCGTTCAAAAAACGAACTTCCTAGAGGAGACGTTAACAGCCACGCGCAACAAGGCTGAGCGAGAAATCGAGGAGGCGCGCCGTGACGCCTCTGCATTACGGGTGGCAAACAAAAACCTTGAGAATGAACACTCCGAGCTACAGGCCAAACTCAAGAACCTGAGGGAAACATCTAGCGCTCTTGAGCGGCGCCTTCGCAATACCATCAGCGAGCGACTCAACGACCGTAGGGGTCTAGAGAAGACAATCCAAAGAATCGAAGATATTTTTGAGCTCGATGCAATTGATGCCTCGACACCAGATGAATACGTGGACGGTATTGAACAAGCCATATCGAGTCTCAAAAAGCAGGCCTTTGATGTCATGACTGCCTGTGGTCGGATCCTCAACCACAACACTATCCAACTCTTAAAAGCTCGTCTCGCGTTAGTTCTGGCTCGTCAATCGGGAATTTCGGAAGCCGCTGCCCAGAGGTACCTCGCTGACCCTCCCCCGGGAATAATTACAGAATGCTTGACAAAGCTTCGAGGTATTCACTCAAAAATAACAGAAGAATGTGGTATCCACCCACCCCCACTGGATACTTTAGAAGACTTTCAGGAAGCCTGGGCCAAACGCCCGTTTGCTTCTTAGCATCTGTTACACCTCGCAAGTACATGGAAACGATCGAAGATCAGTCGCGGGCGGCGAGAAAACAAACCACCGATTATTTTTGAGATACGAGATAAGCGTCGACTGTACCGCCCTGTGCGATTTGCCGGCGCACCAAACATCGCAGGTCATCGCCTCGATCGGCTACATGGCACCCGAGCGCATGGACTCGCACGGCGACGCCCGGTCCGATGTCTATTCGTCGCGGCTCGACGGCGGGATGCCGCAGGCATATGACTCAACGAACCAGTACGGCGACCCGTTCATCGAGAAGTGCATCCGCTCCTACCAGGAGAAGGGTTTTAAGACTGTCTGGCCCACACTCGGAGCGGTGAAGACCGATGCGAAGCGGATGGAGGAGCAGCTGGGCCAGCTGCCGCCGTGCGTGGATGCGTTGACCTGGTGGACGTGGACCTCCATCGGCCGGTCCGACAATCGAAAACTCGTAACAGCAGGAGCAGGAGACCCATGTCCTCAACACGTCGCGTAGTCGCAGCCACCGGACTTCTCACCACACTCGCCTATGAGGGAGCTGTCGCAATGGGAAGGTTTCGGCGCAGGCAAAAACAATTTGAAGCTGCAACAAAACGAAGCATGGAGACCGGGCGCCAGTTGGTGGTGGTCGGAGATCCAAACGCAGGGCTACACACGAGATTGGTGCAGGCTTACGACTGCGGGGCCGTGTGCGTCGACCTCAACGGGTGCCCGGCGTGCCCCGTGTCGATCGCAGCTGACATCACGAAGGGAGTCGAGGCGATCGAGGATGATTCGTCGGTGGTGTACGTGAGCTGCGTGCTGGAGTACGTGGAGGCGATCGAGCCGGCGATCAAGGAGTTGAAGCGGATCGCAGGGGCGGAGGAGAACCTGTTTTTGGTGTTCGTGGATCCGCTGAGCTTGACGGCGTTTTTGTACCCGTGGGGGAAGCGACGGGCGGCCGATGAGAAGGGGCACGCGTGGCACGAGGTGACGTGGGTGCAGCGGCTGCTGGGCGCGGGTGCACTTGTGGGTCTCACGGCGGCGATGTTGATGAGAGAGGACGGTTGATGGCGTGCTGCGATCGATGTCGAGGTGCGCCGGTGGCTTGTAAGGGGGAGAACGGGTCGGTTGCGAAGCTGTCGACGGTTGTGCTCGGGAAGATCGTGCGGACTGTGCGTGAGCGGCGGGGGATTTCGCGCGAGGAGCTGGCGGAGGCGGTGGGTAAGAGTGCGCGGTGGGTTTATCGGGTGGAGTCGGGTAAGCAGCGGCTTTCGGTGGAGGGGTTGTTTGAGGTGGCGGTGGGGTTGAATACTTCAGTTTTGGTTTTGGTTAGTAGTTGTTGTCGGGCTCTTGGCACGCAAAAACCGCAGCGATAACAAAGTTGTAGCACTCGGCCCGGCGGTAGGCTGTGCGATTGGAAGGGCTTCTCGTGTTTAACCTTACATTATTGTGCTATCGTCAACGAATGGGCCTGATACAGGACAAGGAAAAAAAACACGTTCTTGGTCTTTGCATCATCTTGACGGCGAGTGCTGCTTGCCACCCGAAAGGCCATGACACAACAACACACGGAACAAGCGGGCCCGACACAACCTCCGACGCAACAAGCACAACAGACACAACAAGCACGACAAGCACGACAAGTACGACAGCGGAAGGTACAGGGACGGACTCCTCCTCGACCGAGTTGACATCAATGCCCGATACAGAGGACGGTGAGTGCGGTGACGGGAAGCTCGACTCAGAGGAACTCTGTGACGATGGCAACGAAAACAATCTTGATGGATGCCAAGAAGATTGCAAACCGGGTCCAGTTATGGTTTGGTGTCATGACATTAATGGTCGCGAGCCCAAAGTCGAAGTTTCGCACTGGCATAATACGATAGTATCTTCCACATATGATATTTTCGACGAGAGGGTAAATGTTCGACTACTAAACCCTGAAACAGGCATCGCTGAGAGCGACTTCTCGTTTGAGTTTCCTCTACCCTCATCTGTTGCCGTTGCACCAGACAAAATAATTTTTTCGCATGGGAAGGATACTGGAGTTGACGACTTTTTGGTTCTTGACCTTGCACTCAATCAACTTCCAGGCTTTGGAAAGGCTGGGGTCGTTGAGATTTCTGCCTCAGAAAATCAGGTCCTAGCGTTGAGTGTTGGTTCCTTTGGCGACGGCGGCGTTCAGTCTTTCACGTACGCCGGGGAAGAAACCTGGATTCATGCATTTACTGACGGCTACTTTGGCTCACTGGTTCAAAGTGACGAAATTGTCTATATTGGTGGCACTTCTGTACCAGAGCCAGGGGGAGAATGCTTAGTATCCCGGCTCGATGCGACTTCCGGTTTTCCTCTTAATCCTGTATGGAGCCTCGACTACGGAGACTTTTGTCAAGTTAGAGACCTCTCGCTTGGTGAGGAAGAACTTTATCTGGCGAATGGTTTACTCGAGAACGAGGTTCAGAAAATAGCCCTAGTTTCACTGACCCTTGAAGGCACTCTAAAATACTACAGCCTCGTAGAGAGCGACACAACAGGAGAGGCAGCTGTCCCGACGAAGATAAATAGTACAAAAAATTTCGTGGTAACTTCGTACCGCACCCCCTCAGGAGTGGGCATCTTGACCACAACGCCAGAGTTAGAATTACTATGGAATTACCACACACCTGGAAAGAATATAACCAGCACAGTCAGCTCAAGTGACTCTATCTACTTGGCTTGGGAAATTGACACGTCAACCTCTCGGATGTGTCGCTTCAACATGAATTAAAGGAGTTGCAGTGCGCATTGTAATCTCAACGGCTCTAGCCACAGGCTTGGCGTGTAACGCAGTGGACGTCGAACTCCACGTGCACGAAAGATCTCTAGGAAACTATTCTCAGGCCCACGGAAATAGTGGAGTCACGCGTGCTGTTTTCCTAAAAAAGATGGGATACGCTGATGTTCTGTTTCCAGACAACCGTGTGAAGCTCACTTATTGTGTCTCCCGAGCCTCGGTGGACTTTGAAGACCCGTCAGAGTACGACACCGTTCTCGAAGCTATGAACACTGCCACCCAAGACTGGGAGCGGGTTATAGATGTCAACTTTATTCATTTACCCGAATTTGACGACGACTGCGTCGACTACCAACAGGGCGGTCCAGCGTTCCGAGTACGAAAGCGTTCCGACCCTGTCTGTGGAGGCTTGGCCTTCAAACCTAGTGATTTACAAGGTGGAGATGTTTCGAAGAGAGTTCTATTCCTCAATGCGACAAATGGCGCTTTGAACTGCCCTACACTTCTAGGTCAAATACGAACTATTACCCATGAACTGGGCCATATAGTCGGCCTCCGACATGAGATGGTTATAACTGACGATCTTCCCGATCTCCATGTCTGTAATGCTGCTGCGGAATTCGAGGAAGTAAAATTTAGCGTTAGCCCGTATGATGTCAACTCCACAATGATGTACAATCAATGCGCAAATGGGGAAGGGAACAGAGAAATCTCAAGACTTGATGCTCGCGGGGCTCGTACAATATACGCTATGCCCCGCGTAACGGATACTGATTTCAATGGTGACGGGTTGGCGGACATTTTCTTTTACTCATCAAGCGGCTCACCGGAAAGCAATACGATTTTATTTGGAGGAGAAAATCTTACAATACAAACGACGAACACTCCCAACGGAGCAGGACAACGACCGATCGCAGTCGATCTTTCCATCGATGGAAAGGACGACCTTCTACTGTTAAGTCCCTTTGAGGAAGATGTCACTGATCAGTACTTTCGCCGTACTGACGATGGCCAGTCGTTTGAAGAATTTTTGATTCCCGAAGATGCAAGCCCCCTCGGAATACCCTCTGTAGGAAGGTTTTTTTCGGAGCTACCAAATGGTGTGCTCTGGGATCAATTGTTTTACTTTGGTTTCAACGACGAACCCCTAGTCGCAGAAACTCTAAGTCCGGCTGGAGTATTTGGCGCCAGTCGTTTTGACCGCTTCGATGTCTTTACAGGGGATTTCGACGCTAACGGCAACGACGACATATTATACATTGACACTACTCAGTCGTCTTCTTTTTCTAGTGACGCTGGAAAGTGGTATTTCCCCGTTGAAAAAACGTGGTCATATATTCCGTTTAACCCATACTCAAAAGGAGTGCCTGGATTAAGGCCTTTTGATGTAGCACACACTTCCGTTGGAGACTTTGATGGCGACGGAGCTTCTGATATTGTCTGGTATGTACCGGGCGAAGATGTAATTATCTGGTTCGGCGGCTCACAAGGTCCTGGAACTAACGTAACAACACTTGCTCCTCCCACACTCGACAACAAGTATAAACTGTTCTCCCATGATCTACTTGGACTTGGCCGCGATCAGCTGTACTGGATTGCTCAAACGACTACCAGTGAGTTTATATGGGTATTTAGTACAAACCAGGTGCTTGAAGGGGTTACCAACATCCCTCCCGCGCTCACTAACAATCCTGCCCACAGAGAAATGCTTCCGATAGCCGGTAACTTCAAGGACAATGGGCAAGGTGTTGGAGGGGCCCGGGCAGAAATTTATTGGTGGAATAGTTTAGGGGTGAGCAAACTATGGGTATTGGATGGTGATGACACATTCCAAGTCGAGGATGCGCCCTCTGGCCAAGGATTCCCAGTAGGGTATGCACTTCGCTAAAGATCCCTCTCATGAAGACTGATTGACGTTTACTTCGCTAGGATCAAAATGAGCATCGTACCAAAACCCGTTTGTATCTCCGCAGGAACCATAACACTGTTCTGCTTGGGTTGTCCGGGTGACATGCCCATGACTACGGAAGCGGGCTCCACGGGGACATCCGCCGGACCAACCGAAACCACACAATTTACAACAACAGACCCATCGTCAACGGACCCGTCGTCAACGGACCCGTCGTCAACGGACCCATCGTCAACGGAGACAACGACCGACTCGTCTACAGATTCTGAGACAGACTCTGAGACAAGCGGAAACGACACATGGGACGGGGAACCATTACCAGACATGCCAGCGGGAGGCTGGTTCTGGGTAGAGTTTCTGAACTCTCATTGCCTTGATGGCTCCCCTGCGGGAATTGGCGTGAGGTATGGTAGCGTTCCGAAGTTACTGATACTTTTTGATGGAGGTGGAGCATGCTTTAATGACATTACCTGTGAAGCGACACCATCGGCATACTCCGAAATAAATTTTGAACTTTGGGCCGATAGCTTTGGAGGAACGGGTATTTTCAATATCAACTTACCCAACAACAACAACCCGGTTGACGACTGGCATCACATATATATTCCTTACTGCACAGGAGACTTTCACGCAGGTTCAAAGATCACAGGAGGTGACAATGAAAGTTTCTTTGTCGGGTATATTAATGCCGCACTATTTCTTGAGTCGATTGTACCAACCTTCCTTGATGTCGAAGCAGTCCTCGTTGCGGGGCAAGGGTCAGGAGGATTTGGAGCAATGCTGAACTTTGATCGTATAGCCCAAGCATTTCCAATGGCAACCACATCATTACTCAACGACTCCGGGCCATTCTTCCGAGAAGATTACCTAGCGCCGTGCCTCGAAAGTCAATGGCGAACCCTTTGGGATCTCGAGAAGGCGTTGCCCGAAAACTGCTTCGATTGCTTCACAGGTGGCTTATTCAACCTTGCTCCTTATCTAGCCGAAAAGTACGATGCAACCAGCCTAGGGCTTCTATCTTCTTCCCAAGATGATGTGAACCGACTAATTTTTGGATATGGAACGACGAGCAACACAGATATCACACCTTGCTCTTCGCAAGGAACACCTCAGCAGCAACCATCATACTTTGAGGAAGGACTGCTCGACTTAAGAGACAACGTTCTTGTCAACTCTGTTTGGGCGACTTACATCATTGAATCTCAAAACCACGCATGGATAGTTTCTGATGATGGTTTCCTCAATACTGAAGTTAATCAGGTTCGCATTTATGATTGGTTAGAGGATATTATTGAAGGCAACGCAAATAATGTTTCTCCGTGAGTGCTTCGCGCCCTGCATGGATGATATAAGTACCTCCGACGCCGGCTCCCGAAAAGTGCATCTAGCACTTCGGATGTACCAAGGTGTATCGATGATGTGTCGTCCCGGGATACCTTGGCTCCTCGGAGCGTGCATCACAATCGCGGGCTGCTCCGCCGAAACAACCGACCCAACAACCACCACGGGACTCCAAACAACCGCCGAAGATCTCCCAGAGCCAACCTGGAACACCTCCACCAGCTCCCCAGGAACCAGCCCAACCGAGACCAACGACCCCACCCAACCGACAACCACCACCCATAACCCAACCAGCTCCACAACCACCGTCCCAGACTTCGGAGACACCAACCAAGGCTGCAACGGCAAAATCGACTTCCTGTTCGTCATCGACCGCGAACACAACATGCACAAGTACTGGCCCAGGTTTTGGGCCGCCTTCCCGACCTTCATCGAAGACATCCTGGACACCTTCGCCAACTTCGACCTCCATTTCATGGTCGTCGACGGCTACGGCTCCATGACTGCCGATGTCAGCGGCTGGGGCATGAACGAGTGCATCGAGCCCTGTGCGGACAACGGAACTTGCTACCCGACTGGCCCTGAAGACTACCCGTGCGACGCCTACGACGACGGCATCCTCGAAACCTGCGGCATGAAGGGCGCCGGCATTGTGTTTCCGGCTGGGTTTGAGGCGGCTAACCGCGACTGCGGCGTGCTCGGTGGGCGTCGCTACGTCGACAGCCGCGAGCAGCCCGACCTGGAGGACACGGTCAAGTGCATCTCGCAAATCGGCTACGGGTACGCGAGTTCGCGGCCCGAGGTTTCGATGCTGTGGTCGGTCTCACCGGATGACAAGCCGGCCGCGTGCAATCAGGGCTTCCTTCGTGACGATGCCCTGCTTGTCATCGTCTACTACTCCTACTATGGGCACATGTCGACGGAGGGACCTCCTGGGAAGTGGGCCGAGAAACTGTATGCCCTGAAGGGTGGCGACCAGGACAAGGTCGCTATTATCGGCATCATTGATGACGGCTCGTACGACGACGCTCTCAACGTTTGCCCACCCGGCGGAGGCTCCTATTACAGTACTTCGGCCGCGTTCTTACACTTCTACGTCAAACACAAAGTTGAGGGGAGCCTGTGTGCGACCGACTATGCACCGTATCTCGATGCGGGGCTTAGCCTCGTTGCCGACTTGTGTGACGCCGAAATCCCGAAATAGGTCGGCCAACCCCACGAGCAGAATGTGCTAGTGTGCCCCGATGATGTGTCGTCCCGGGACACCTCGATCCGCAACGCTCCGAACTCGCAAGAGTCGGTTTCTCGGGTTGTGCATCGCCATCGCGGGGTGTTCCGCCGAAGCGACCGACCCGACCACAAGCACCACAACGGGAGTCCACACAACCACGGGCGATCTCCCAGAGCCAACCTGGAACTCCGCCACCGGTACTCCTGGAAGCGACAGCTCAACCGACTCCAACGAGCCAACAGAACCGACAACAACAACCGGCCACAACCCCAGCTCTACAACCTCCGTCCCTGACTTCGGCGACCAAAACCTCGGCTGCAACGGCAAAATCGACTTCCTGTTCGTCATCGACCGCGAACAAGGTATGCACAAATACTGGCCCAAGTTTTGGGCTGCCTTTCCAAGCTTCATCGAAGATGTGCTCGAAACCTTCGCCAACTTCGACCTTCACTTCATGGTAGTCGACGGCTACGGCTCCATGACTGCCGATGTCAGTGGCTGGGGCATGAACGAGTGCATCGAGCCCTGTGCGGACAACGGCACCTGCTACCCGACTGGTCCCGAGGACTACCCGTGTGAAGCCTATGAGGACGGGATCCTCGATACCTGCGGCATGAAGGGTGCCGGCATTGTGTTTCCCGCCGGGTTCGAGGCTGCAAACCGTGACTGCGGCGTGGTCGGTGGGCGTCGCTACGTCGACAGCCGTGAGCAACCTGACCTTGAGGAGACGGTCAAGTGCATCTCAAAATTGGGTTATGGGTACGCGAGTTCGCGGCCCGAGGTTTCTATGCTGTGGTCCGTCTCCCCCGATGAGAAGCCGGCCGACTGTAATCAGGGGTTCTTGCGGGACGACGCTCTACTTGTCATCGTCTATTACTCCTACGTTGGGCACGAGTCGGTCGAGGGGCCACCGGGGCTTTGGGCTGAAAAACTGTACACCCTCAAAGGTGGTGACCAGGACAAGCTCGCCGTTATTGGAATTATTGACGATGGTTCCTACGACGAGGAGATTGCTGTCTGTCCCCCCGGTGATGGTTTTTACTGGGAGACATCGGCCGCATTTTTGCATTTTTATATCAAGCACAAGGTGGAGGGAAGCTTGTGTGCAACCGACTATGCTCCTTATTTGGATGCAGGGATCGAGCTAGTAGCCGATCTGTGCGACGCAGAAATCCCTACGTAAGACCTACGGATTGAGCCGTACCAACACAAGGTGCGAATATCCATTCTCGGTACGTGAGCCGAGGACGTAGACATATCCGTAGCGGTCGACAACGATGGCACGAGCTTCACCAAGGTCGTTCGTCGGATCAAGGTACGGCTGCTCCCAAGTGGGAGCGTTGGCCCAAAACTCTGGTTCGAAATCCGATCGAGCCCCAACACCAATCGGATAACGAGTAGGATGCCACGCGACCGCGTGGCCGACTCCATAGCCGTCCCATGTAAGGGAGATCATCTGCGGGGTGAGCTCGGAGCTGTAGCGTCCGAATGCGATCGATTGGGGAGTCTCAACGTTTGGCTTGTTCCAGCCTATGGCGAAAACATGTTCATCGGAGGTAACAAGATCATTCCAACTCGACTCCTCCTCCTCAAGGTTCGATGAAAGGGTCGTAATTGGATGAAGTGACTCATTTGCGAACTCAAATATCGACGCCCTTTGGTAGCTACTATTGATGTTGTCGTTCCAAACATCACGGGATCCGGCCGCGAAAACATGATCACCCCTGAAAAGGAGCCCGGCCAGACTCGACCCCAAAGGGTCGAGGAACTCATCAACAGCAGTGAACGTCGTCACCCCTATCAACGGCCCATCCGGGTCGAACACCCAAATCGCGGCTTCCGTATGCGAGTTGAACGCAACCTGACCGGCGACGTACACCAACCCATCTGGCCCAACCGCCACATCATGCCCGCCCGCATGCGGATAGGTTCGCTCCCAATACTGAAACGGATCTGACTCGCCGGGCACGAACTTGCGGAGCACCAGTTCGCCGTCGGTGTTCTCGCCCGTCACAAAGAAAACCCCGCTACCCGGGTCGTAGGCGACCGCGTGCGGCTCCATCGGCTCGTAGATCGCCTTGGGTGAGAGGTCGTCGCCATCGAGGGTGTTGATGATCAGCTTCCCGTTGTTTTGTTTGCCGACCGTCACGAGCCGGTCGGGTTCGCTGCCCTCACCTGGGATCTGCGCAAGGGCTACACCGGTTGTGCCTGCGGTGAGTTCCCAGCGTTGGTCGAGTGATCCTGCCGGCGGCATATCGACGGCGAGCTCGAGCTCGGCCATGTCGTTGGTCTCGCCCTGGGCGTGGAGTTTGAACTCGAGGTAGCCGTTGAATTTGCTTGTATCGACAACGAAATCATGGGTCGGTTCATCGACCGGCCAGGTGATGGTGTCGTGGAAGTTGCTGCCCTCGTGGAACACTTCGAGTTCGAGCTGCTCGACATCGCCGACCACCTCGGCTGTCAGGCGGACTGGCCCGGCACGCTTGATGGGGTTGATGTCTGCGCTGAAGGTCACGATTTCGACGGGTGTGGCGTCGTTTGGCAAATCCGGCAGGCCGCTTGTGTCGTCGGTGTCGCTGGTTCCCGCCCCGGTCGACGTGCTTGTCGTCGGCGGTGGAGGGTCGACGCTGTCGCTCGACTCCATCGCCCCACTCGACATCATCCCGTCCGACGAGCTGCTCATCTCTTCGGCTTCGCGGTCGTGGTCTTCTTTGATTTTGACCGACAGCCGACACCCGGACACGAGCAATACGGCGGCGCTGAGGAGGGCGAAGCGTTTCATCGGCTAGAACTGTCCTCGCAGTGAAACCCCGCTGAGATTCGGTTGTATGTGCAGACGTTTGTGCACCGCGAGCAACACTATCCCACTCACCAGCACCGCGCCAGTGGTTATGCCCGTCACGATCATCGCCGTCTCCTGGCGGTAGGCCTGCTGATACAGCTCGTCGCGGTTGTGGTCTCGATACTGGCGGATCGTCGGCACGTAGTTTGCGGTTTGCCCGGCGAGCGTCGCTAGTCCGACGACGCCCAGCCCGGTGAGGACACCTCCGGCGATCACCAACTTCCGCCGCTTGGACATCTTGGGTTTTGTTGGCGGGGTCGGTTGGCTGGGGAGGTTGAGTGTCGGAGTGGGGATTGCCGGCGGAACATCTTGTGTGGGCGTCGGGGGATCTTCCTCGCTATGCGGGAGCACTTCGGGCTTTGTCTCGGACTCGCACGAAACACCGGCGGTCCGTTTCATCTCGACAAGCGACCAGTACTCATCGACATCCGGCGGCGGGTGGTCGTGTTCCGTTGCGAAGTGGCGAAGCAAGTCGAGTGCGGCACACAGCGACTCGGGAGCCTGGGTCTGGTCGTAGTCGCGTCGCCACGCAGATGTAGCTGCAATGGTCCACGGGAGTGCCTCTCCGATGTCGAGCTGTCGGCGTGCGAGGGCATCGAATGATTCGGCTGCAGTTCGGTGATCGTCGTTGGCGACCGCCTGGCGGCCGGCGTCCTCGAGCTCCTGGTTGGTGAGCTCGGCGGGGGTGGCCAGAGTCAGTGCCAATACAATCAATTGCATGACTATTCCTTGTGGTGGATGGTACCTGAGAACTCGGCGTCTGTGCGCGGCACGAATTTCTCGACGCACGTGTGGCGGAAACCGAGGTCGCGGCCCTTCACGGTGAACTTGGATGGCGTCACCCGGTAGGTGATTTTCTGCGGAGAGACTGTGCAGGTGGCAAGCGCTTGGCGCAGCTTAGTTTCAAACTGCTTTTGCTCGGGAGTCTTTGCCGACTTCTTTCGTCGGCGAGTTCGCTTGTTCGCAGCGGGCTTTGTTTGCTCCGGTGCACTCTCGGTTGGTGTGGCCGGAGCTGGTTCTGCGAAAGTTGTTGGAGCTGGAACGGCTTTGTTTTCGTCGTTCGTCGTTGGGGGCAAGACGTTGACGGCTGACCCGTTCGCGTTGGGACTTGGAGTCGGCTCCGGCACTGGGTTGATCACTGGTGCGGAGTTCAGCTCTGCGGGCGGGCTGACCTTTGGCGCAGGTTGGGAAATCGCGGCAGTTGTCGTCGGGGCCGTGCTCTCGGTACTGCGATCGATGCGAAGCAGCAGCCCAACCGCAACAAACACCAGGAGTACGGCCACCAGCATCGGCACGCGATTCGATCGCTGGACCACATAGACCGTGGTGGCCGGGATGTCCTCGCGGTAGTTCTCGACCAGGGCGTCGAGCTCACTGCGGATCCAATCCAACGAGGTGAACCGCTGCTTCGGGTCGAGGGCCACGAGTTGCTGAAGGAAGATCCGCAGCTGCTCATCGTCGAGATCGACCCCGACACTCGGCCGGTATTTGTGGCCAGTGAGTAGATAGTAGAGGAGCGCACCGAGGCCGTAGAAGTCGACTTTGTTGTCGAGTGTGCGCAGAGCTTCCTGCTCGGGGGCGACAAATCCCGGCGTGCCGAGGGCACTTGTGGTGACGATGTGATCGTTGTCGGGAATGAATTCGGGGAGCGTCTTGGCGATCCCAAGATCGATCAACGTAATGTGCCCTTCGGGTCCGCGAATGACATTTTTAGGGGTCAGGTCGCGGTGGATGATTCCGATGCTGTGCAGGTGTTCGAGGCCATCGCAGACCTGGTAGGCGATCCGCAGGACCTCGTTGATGGGCAGCATGCCACCCTGCAGCCGGCGATAACGTTCGAGTGTGGTGCCCGGCAAAAAGTCCATGACGTAATGCGGGGCCGGCTGGAGATGAAACGAGTGCACCCGGACCAAGTGTGGGCTTTGCACGCGATCGAGAAGCTTGTACTCCCAAGTAAATCGATTGAGAAACTCGCGTCGATAAAGGACTTTGACAGCCCGACGCGCACCGGTAGCGCTGCACGTACCCTGGTAGACGCGAGCATGGCCACCCTTCCCGAGCTTGCGTTCGAGTTGGATCGTGCCGACCGTGTCACCGACATCGATGTAATCCTGCAACGGGCCGCCCCACCGAACGGTGAGAGCCTCGGTCGTGACATCGGCAGTGGTCGTCGTGGAGGTCACGTGCTCAATCCAAGGTGAAAGTCTGGCGGCTGAATAATGGGAAGATGCGCGTAGAGGTCGGATGGACTACGAGCACGCCGACCGCGATGGCTGTTGTCGGGAGTCGGGTGGACAGGGTCGGAGGAGATAAAGTCCTTGCGAAGAGCAATGCCAAGCCGACCTGTGCATGTACAAAAATTGTCAGGATCGAAGTGGACACACCGCTGTTCGAGGTAGTCACGAAGGACCGCGCGAGCACGGGTGAGACGCACACGAACAGCAGCCGGGCGAACCTGAAAGATGGCACCCGCTTCATCGAGGGTCGCGCCATAGACATCGCAGAGGATGAACGCGAGCCGAGGGCTGGGGCTAATACAGCCAAGGGTGCGGACCAAACAGGTGCGCTTGAGTTCCCACAGGAGGTCGTGGCGGGTGCGAGTGGTGAGCTGGTCGGACGTGGTGAGGTCTTCGCGGAGAATCTGGTCGAGCTCGTCAAACGATTCCTGGGCGTTTCGGTGGAGTTCGTTTTGCAAAAGCCGCATCAACTCCGTGACCAACTCAGAGCGATCACCACCCGGGTTCGTTGCAAGTACACGCCGGACAAAGTCGTTGGCCTGGTCGTGGTCGGCCGTTGCGAGGTAGGCGAGGCGGTGGAGGGTGTCCGTCGGCATGGTGTCCTCTCGAGGGCGGTTCGATGGCTATGCAAGTCTCACGGGGTCGTCATCGGGTCAACAGGCCGGTCCGGGTGGCACTACACCGGTCGTGTGGCTGGGCTTGTCCTGGAGGCACCACGGGAGTCGTAGAGGTAAAATTTGAACCGTGGGGCCGGCGGGATCTGTCAGGTGAGGATCCCTAATCGCGCCCGCAAGGGGCCGATGTGGATCCGACAGTCGAGGCTGACTTGAGCGACGCACGCGAGAGAGGCTAGCCTTGTTTTGAGTAATAAATTAATAATAAAATTAATTTTATGAAAGTTGGCGCGAGATTGCCAAGCTGGGTAGCTTCGCCAGGTGACACCCCAGCAGTGCAAGGCCGCGCGGTTTTTGCTGTCGCTGACACCGGCAGAGCTGGGCGAAAAAGCGCAGGTCACCGCGAATACGGTACGGTCCTATGAGACAGGTGCGGTGCGCTCGCACGCAGCGAGCGTGGAACGGATCGAGGCAGCCCTGGTGAAGCTCGGGGTGGTTTTTCTCGAGGGCACGGCAGCTGGGGAGGCGCGGCCGAAGAAGGTGTTGTTCGAGGATGGGTCGGGGGTTGAGCTTGCTGGTTGGCCGGGTCGGTGAGTGTTGTGAGGGCGCGTCAAATGTTCACGGGCCCCTGGTGTTGCTTGCCGGCTCCCGATTCTCAGTCCGTCCGCCGCAATCGCAGCGGGCGGTTCTCATATTGTGACGGGATTACGATGTAGAATCGCGTCATGGTGGGTCTCACGACTGTGCTGAAGGATGCATCCGCAACACGTTCAGCCGTCCTCGACCTGTTCAAGTGGGCGACCTCGATCCGCTTCGCATACGCCTGGATGTCGATCGACGGCCGTGGAAGCCCTTGGGAGCATCTCCCGACCTCCAAGATCGAACAGGGGGTCCTTGGACTCCAGTTCGCCGGCACGCATCCCGACGTTCTCGTACACCTACACTCGGAAGCAAAAGATCGAGTACAGGTAATGTACGAAACCGCAGGCACGTTTCATCCGAAAGTGCTCGTGGGGACCGCGGGCAACGAAGCACGCGCGATCATTGGGTCGAGCAACTTCACCGCAGCCGCGTTCGCGTCGAACTACGAGTTGAACCTTGAGTTGGCGGGCGCGAAGGACTGGAGACCGATCAAGGATCTTATCGCGGTTATCAACGGCTACTACACGTCTCCAAAATCTCGTGATCTCGACGAGCGCCTGATCGACAAATACCGCTCGGTATGGAAGCGTCGCACGAGACCACCACGGCTAAAGGCGCTTACGCGGAGCCGAAACGGTGGAACTATCGGTTCTGCGTCAGATCTCGACATCGGTTGGGACGAGTACCGCGACCTCTTGCTCGACCAGGATGACCGTGATTTCATTGACGTCGAAGGCTCGATCCGAGTTATTCCAACCGCGACCGATGACAACGCATACCTAACCGAAGTCCGACGTGTTCACGCAGCGTTCGAGAAGCACGCGTCCCTCGCGGGGATGTCCCGAGAGAATCGCCAACTCGTCTCCGGCTTCGGCCCAAGCCTGGGATGGTTCGGCCGAATGAGCGGAGCCGGGTACTTCAAACAGCTTGTCAATGATGGTGCGAAGGGTCTCAGTGAGGCTCTTGATCGCATTCCACGGCGCGGCGCGATCACTGACAAGATGATTCTCGAGGCCTCGAAAGAAGCTCTCGCGCTGCGGGGCGTTGGCCTTGGGTGCTGGACACGTCTTCTGTCTGTCAAACGCCCTGACACGTTCCTGAGCGTAAACTCCGCTAGTATCAACCGAATTCGAACCGTTTTCGGTTCAGCACCAAGCGGAGCACAAGCATACCTCAAACTCACGCGGCGTATACTCGACTTCCCATGGGCCTCGTCAGCGCCGCCCGCGAACAAGATTGAACGCGAGTTGTGGTCGGCCCGTGTAGCGCTACTCGATGCGCTTCTGTACGAACCCGTTGCTGCAACCGGACCGGGTTGAACGGGGACCCGTGTTACTCAGTGAGTTTGTTTTACGAAGTTGTACTTGCATCTTGCAAAATGGATACATCCACATGTATTTCTGGTGCTTGTACGCGGCGACGAAGCGTGACACGACCGCGTTTGAGTCAACAAACACCGCCGTGGTAGAGCAGCACCCGCGGTTCGAAACAGTCGACGGCTTTCTCAAGCCAGGTGCCAGGCCCAGGAGGCTCAAACATCGGTGCTGCGACGGGTCGCTCTGGTCAACGAACTCAAAAATCGCGGGGTCGAAGACGTTTTCATCGTCTGCTGCGACGGTCTCAAGGGGTTCCCTGAGGCGATCGAGGCCGTGTTTCCCAAGACGGTCGTCCAGACTTGCATTGTTCATATGATCCGCAACTCAACCCGCTACGTTTCGTACAAGGACCGTCGCGCCGTTTGTGCAGACCTCAAACCCATCTACACCGCAGTCGACCGCGACGCCGCCCTAGCGGCCCTGATCCTTCCGTGGTTGGAGCCTCACTTCAGCCTATCGGGGCTGATCCACAAAGTTTCTGACAGGGCCCAAACCTGCGCTCAATGACAAACAGAAAACCAATCGTGCCGTTGCGACCGGTTGTCAACTATACATACGACCATGAGAATTTTTTGACCATGGTCTTCCCGATGAGTGAGCCGAAACATGTTTGAAACACACAAGGCAAACGCTATTGCATTCGATCACCTGTTCTTCGACTTTCGAGGTGGAAAGTTGGTCATTGGCCGCCGAGACAGGAGGGATCTCCCACATCTAACGATACTTTGGCAGACATTGCCACACAACACTTTCCAAGTGCGCATGGCAAAACTTGTTGAACAAGAATTTTCTGATGCTGGGCCGAAACTTCTGCCAATTGCCCAACGTATTCAGGAAGCGTTGCAATTACATGAAATTGAGATCGACCTCCCGGCGATGCTCCCAGGCATGGAAACCTAAATCACTCGGGGGGATCTTTTGGTCCTAAGCGGGTTTGAACAACCGAGCTTACTCTCTTTCCTTGTGAACAAGCACCCTCTCACCGCCATCGGCGACGCCTGAGTAGACCTCGATCTCTCTGGTTCTCCTAACCCACTCAATTTTCCCGCCTTCGAAATCGCTTCGTGCTCCTGTATCAATGAGATATTCGTCTCTGAGAGGAAACCCGAGCAATGGCTCGAGCCCGAACCAGTTTCTTCTCACAAACCCCCCAATCAATCGGCGGCACGTTGCGACCGCTCCTTGCCGATCTCCAGTGCAGTGGTAGACTGCGAACGCCATACCATCGCGCCCCATGCTGCGGTAACCGACAGTGCCGAATGAGCTACACACTCGAAGTGCTCTCTCCTTTACTGCTTCAGTGCCACGCCTATCGAGCGCTTCGACGATCAAGGGGGTGATATTCTTATCAGCTTGCTTACTTCCTGCCGTAGGTCATGAATGCGGACATCTGGAATACCCGCGGTTTGGCGAATCGAGTTCCACGTGTAGTTGAGGCCGGTGAGCTTTGTACCATAGCCACCTACTTCCGAACCGCGATCAATCGCTTAACAGACTCCTCGGGGTCACTGCCTGCTGGTACTCGAAACCCCTTGATGACCCGCTTTACGCAAACTTCGACTCCGGTGGCTTGAAACAGGACTTTACTCTTTGCATCCCAGTCGACAAACTCGACGGCGCCCGTGCGGTGGATCCGTATGTATGCTTTCGGGGCGTCTCCCGGTGAGAGATTGCTCGAACAGTGTGTTTTTAGCAGTCCTTCGAGTTTTTTGACCTCGGGCGTTGTCCGCTCTTTTAACGAGCGTACTTTGGGCGGAGGCTTGGGTTCGGCTGGCGCCTTCTTTGTATCTTTCTTGGTGTCCTTCGGTCTTCTTCGCTTTTTGGACTTCTTCGTCGCAGGTGGATTCTCCACTTCCTTCGGGGTAGTCGGGTCAACATTTGTATCTTCGTCGACGAGTGGCGATGACGTTGTTGGTTCGGGCTCGCCTGTCTCGTCGTTTCCCGTCGTGGCATCGGTTGCTGTCGCATCTGGCGAAGTTGTGAGCTGTTCGGGTGGGTCCGAGTGTACATCTCCCTGCACTTCGATCGCGGGGACCTGTTGTGTGGGCTCGTCGGTTTGGGTCAATGCCCAGCCGAGTATCGCAAGGGCAGTGAGTCCAGCTGAACCAGCCAGTATGACGAGCGGGCGCTTTTTGCTTTGCGTCGGAGTTGGCCGGACCTCGTGATCAGCCGTCAGTTGTTTCGCCGGTGCCACGGGTGCAACGGTTTGTTCTCCGGTGATTTGTCCGTATAGGTCAGTACCTGCAACCTGTTGGTTTTGAGTTTTTTCGTCACCGCGGACCGGTTTGGGCGAGCGTTGGTAGATTTGGGTTTCATCGCGACTGCCGGTGTTCGCGGTGCCCTGTGCATGTGTATATACACTTGCGGGAAGGGTCTGCGCCAATGCGGCATCCCGCGCATCGGGAACGGCTTCGAGGGCCTCAAGGAACTCGAGCATGGTGTTGTATCGACGGGATGCATCTTTCTCCAGTGCCCTGGCGAGCACGTCATCGAGTTCGGCTGGCAACTGAGCGTCTCCCGCGACATGGGAGACGGGTGGAGGTTCGTGTTGGACGATGGCAAAAAAAATCTGCCCCATGTTTGAGCCTCGAAACGGCAGTTTGCCTGAGAGGAGCTCGTAAAACATGACTGCAACTGACCAGACATCGGACGCTCGGCCGCAGACTTGACCGGATACCTGTTCGTATGACATATAGTGTAGTGTCCCCATAACACTACCCGTTTTTGTTAGTTTGGTGACCTGCTCTCCCCGTTCGATTCTTGCGATTCCGAAGTCCAATAACTTGATTGTGAATTCATCATCTTGGCCGTCGACGCGAAAGCAGTTGTCCGGCTTGATATCTCGATGAATGATTCCCGCCTCATGGGCGGCATGGAGTGCACTGCAAACTTGCCGCGCGATGCGTTTGACAATCGGCCACGGGAGTCGACCGTGACGTTTGAGCGTCGCGGTGAGTGGTTCTCCCTCGAGAAACTCCATCGCAATAAAAGGCAAACCATCCGACGACTGTCCAGTGTCGACTACTTTGACGACATTTGGATGATGGAGGCGGGACAACCCGCGGGCCTCGCGGTGGAAGCGTTTGACCAGGCTTTCGTTGTCGACGTGCTCGGGTAGCAGAAGCTTGACCGCTCGAATGCACTCCAAGTGCATGTGCTCGGCCCGATAGACGGCTCCCATGCCACCTGTTCCGAGAAGCTCGATGAGCTTGTAACGATCGGCGAGGATCGTTCCGACAAAGTCCTCTGCTTGCTTCAAGGGCATCGTGGGCGGGTGGATTATAGATCGATTTCCCGGAGATAGGAACGTCGCCATTTCTCTCCCAGGTGCACGAAGTTTGGGGTACTCTTGCGGTAGATGCCCCTCCACACTTCCTTCCGTTGGCGACTTTGCTCGGTTTCGGTGCTTACAACCGCGCTTGTTGTCGGCCAGTCGTATCCAAGTGTGGTTGCTGCCGAAGATCCCGCTGACACGGAGAAGCTTGATGCCGAGGCTGCCCGGGAGTTTGATACTGCGATTTCCACGCAGGAGCAAAACCCTGCAGCAGCCGCGAGGGCTGCTGCTCGCGCCGCTCGTATCTGGCTTCGACTTGTCCAAGCCGCCGCCGACGACTCGAGCAAAGCCGACTGGCGTCAAATTCGGATCGGGAAAACCCTCAATTCGTATCGCTTGGCGTACCAATTGACTGAAGATTGTCAGTACATTCGCGAGGCGACGCAAGCTGCCGACCAGTACCTCGGCTCCATCCCCGAGTCGTCGAGCAACCACACATTTACAGCCGAGCACAAAGCATCGATCAGTGACTCAGCACCCGAATGTACAAACGAAGAGGACACATCGGAAGTACCCACTCCACCACAGGACAACGACGGATCGAGTGACTCGGACGGGGAGCGTGAGGGGCCCGAACAGCCGCCCGCGGTAGAGCTTCCGAAAGACGAGGTCAGCGACAACGCAAAGACATCAAAGCTATACGTAGGACTGGCGATTTCTTCGGGCATACTCACCGGTGTTGCGCTTGGAGTGTCACTTGGAACCGGACTCTCCCGCCTGCGAGAGCCGTTTGCAGGGTCTTCTTACAAGAAGATACTCACGGCGGCCCAAGCCTCGTACCAAGACTCCGACCCATCAAATGACGTCCCGTTTGGCGCAAACGACGATATGTGTGCGGCGGCCCGCGCCAATGGTGGTATCAACCAGGAGGTGGAGTCGGCCTGCGACCGGTGGGATACCCTTGGGACTGTCGCCGTCGCAACCGGCACAGCAACAGCGGTCTTTGCTGTGTCGACAGTAGTCTTTTCTGTATTGGCCGCCCGCAAAAAGCGTCGGGAACAAAACCTCGCCTTTTCCATCGCCCCTACCCCCGGATTTCAAGGGGGAACGGTTGCGGCGAAGCTGAGGTTTTAACCCTCATCGGCCGGCGGTACGAATTCCTCACATGCAATTTGTGCATTGACCGTAAACAGTGCTGTAAAAAACGATATATATTCGTCGCGGCAGATCGAGTCGACTGCCCGATGGTTAAATGGAAGCATGTTGACAAATTGCTCAATCCGTTTGGCTTCTTCAGCGCCCATCGTATCTTTCTCGTCGATGTCACCCAACGTCCAAGGACACGTACCTGTATCCTGGTCCTCGCCAACGAGCACTCCGACAACAACCGCCTCCGGGTCGCCGTTTTTTAGCTCAACAAGTTGATTGTACCAGTCGGCAGGATCCCCGAGTGAACCTCCGTTGCCCTGGGCATCGACATGGGCGTGGTCATCGTCTTCGTCCGTGATAATGACAACCACGAGCAGAGCATCATCGCGTAGAAACCCCTCGTTACAGCCTCCCGGTCCATTGAGCTCAGGGGATAGAGCTTGGAGCATCGCTTGCATCGGGCGCTCGTTGGTATCGCCGTTGCTAACAAGGCCCATACACCCGAGGGCCTCTGTAAGGCTATCCTGCTCGGTGGCGAACGGGTGCCCCTCGACGAATACACACGGTGCATCCTGAGCGCCTCCAAACCTCACGATGGCCCCGAGTTGGTTGCAGCCATCAGTATTGTCTTCGTAGGCATCTGTTGTGATGACACCGAAGTGAAAGCTACCCGCATTTCCGAGGAATACTCCTGTTACCATTTCCTCAAAGTTGAAAGCTAAATTAATAAAGCGAGCATCCCACTGATCCATACTTGGCGAGTTGTCCAAGACCAGCAGCATGTCAACCTTGTTGCACGCTGGCTCTCCGTCTGTGTCCGTATCCGTTTCCGTGCCCGTATCCGTGCCCGCGGTTGTTGAGGCGGTCTCGGTCTCACTGGTCAACGGGCCGGACTGAGTCCCAGGCTCCGAGGTCGTTGTCAGGTTGCCGGAGGTTGTCGGTGGGCCCGCGGTTCCACTCCCGAATGTATCGATGCTGCAGGAGCAGGCAAGAATTATCGAGATTACGGTAAGGTTTCGGAGTCGGCTCATTGACTAGTTGACTTCTGAGTGAGTTGTTCCGCTTGAGGGTCGCTAACGACTGTACCACCGATCTCGAGGATGCGAGGCTTGTTCACGACTCTCCCCTCTCCGGGCTACCCGTACCTCCATTTCTTAGATTTCTGAACCATTGCTTCTCCGAGACTGTCGGCGTGTCCGCACTCGCGCCACTATGACCTGGATGTTTGATATCGAGCTTAGAACGGAAATGACCAAGCGTTACGAGCTAGACGCGTACCGAGGGAACCTGTTATCTTGCATTTTCAGAGGGGTGTTTTGAGGTTCAGAGAACTTGGACGGTGGAGCTTGGTAAGCTGCTTATGGTGTACGGGGTTGATTATCGCCGCGAAGCAGGTTGGGTGCGCGATCGACACCTTTGGGGTTTTGAATGGGAGTGCGACTGCAGGTTCGAGTGAGACCCAAACTAATACTAGTTCGACAGGGGTCACAGAAACCGGTGGGACGACAGATTCGGCGTTGTGTGGAAATGGGGAAATCGAAGGCGAAGAAGCTTGCGATGATGGTAACTCAAAGCCCTACGATGGTTGTGAACCCAACTGTGAGGCAACACCAAAAGGTGTTATCTCGGCAGGAGGAGGGCACACGTGTGCCCTACTTGGGGACGGAGCTTTGCGCTGCTGGGGCGGTTCGCTAAGCGGACGTTTGGGTTATGGGAACCTCGAACATGTTGGTGATGACGAACCCGCCAGCACAGTAGGTCCGGTGAGTCTCGGCGGCCAAGCAATAGCGGTGGCGACCGGAAGCGCAATATCTTGTGCCCTTCTCGAAGGTGGTGACGTTCGGTGCTGGGGAGATGGAACACTGCTCGGGTATGGAACGCTTAACGATATCGGCGATGACGAACTACCAAGCTCGGTGGGGCCCGTAAGTCTTGGAGGTCCCGCTGTCCAAATTAGTAGTGGGTCCACTCATACCTGTGCGTTGATGGATAGTGGTGACGTTCGCTGTTGGGGCAATGGGAACAGTGGTAAATTGGGTATTGGAGGGACCGGAGTTCTTGGAGATAATGAATTGCCGTCAGAGCGGGAGGCTGTGAGCCTTGGTGGTCCAGCGTCCATGGTTACGGCAGGGTACAGTCACACTTGTGCAATCCTTGTTGATGGGAGTCTTCGATGTTGGGGCAGTGCTTGCTAGGGAATACTATCGACATTGGCGACGACGAACTACCGACAGCGGTCGGACCAGTCGATCTCGGTTCAAACGCTATATATGTTAGTGCAGGGCGAAGACACACCTAAGTTATTCTTGAAGGGGGAGTCCTTAGATGTTGGGGTTTAAACGAACACGGTCAGCTAGGATACGGTAATACCGAGAATATAGGTGATGACGAGCTTCCAACGGATATCGAGCCAGTCGAGCTTGGAGGTCCCGCGAAATTCGTCTCGGCAGGATATGCCCACACTTGTGCGATACTCGAATCTGGTGGGGTCCGATGCTGGGGAAATTTCAGTGCGGGTCGTACTGGTCACGATGTCAGCATCGGTGACTCTCTTAAACCGACGGCGGTAGAACCGTTGAGCCTTGGTGGAGAGAAAGCTCTTGAGGTGGTCGCTGGTGAAGAGCATACTTGCGCTTTAATGAATGGCGGTGATGTGTTGTGCTGGGGATTTGGCTCCGCTGGAAGACTTGGGTACGGTGATATCGGGGGAGAACTTTGTATCGAGTCTTCTTTCTTCAAATGTTCTGCTGATCCACGATGCTGTATCGCTGACGAGCCGGGGGAGCTTCCACCTGTTCCAGTACCGTTCAGGTGATAATAGCCAAACGTCTTCGACTCGACCGCAACTAACTAACCCGCGCAAATAACCCGAGAGGGTCTCCCCAGCCTTCTTGGCTTCGATAGCCCCAACAGCCTTGCGGTTGACAAAGAGAAGGTAGTCGGCACGACCGTGACCACGCTTCATTTTGACTTCGCGGACCGCGACCCCCAGGCGGGGTCAGGTTGACGGCGTCGGCATTTTGGATCTCCCACCCTGCAGCCCGGAGCATCGCATCGATTTTTTCACGAGCCTGTTGCTCAGGATGGAGGTGTTGGGCCATGGGAGATGTAGTGTCACGGAGTTTGGGGGGACTGTGCAAGCACTCCTTCGAGGCCTGCGCACAAGCACGGTTCGGGCGCTATCTCGGCCCTGGCTGGCGGAGATTTTTAAACAATCGCGCGGAGCATCATTGCAAAGGAACGGGCCCGGCGCTGGCCGGCGTTTCGTCGTCACCGATGCAGCAGGGTGCTTCTGTTTCACAACTCTGGCTCTGCATAGGCAATTGACAAGCATGGACGGTGATATCTCCGTAGCCGAGTTGGCCACCCCAACCGTTGCCCCAACACCGAACGCTACCGTCTTTGAGAAGCGCGCACTTGTGGAGCCATCCCGAAACGACGTCGATCGCCTCCCCGCCAACCTCAACAGCAACGACGTTGTCATCAGGTGGGGTGACACAACAACCCTCTATACAATTCGCACAGTGCGGATAGTTAGGGTCTCCTAGACCACCGTGATAATTGGCACCCCAGCAAACAACCTCGCCACCTGAGACACCACAGGGCGTTGCCACTCCGGCTAAAACTCGGGAAAATTTACGACCCACGTTGATAGGACCCCACTGGTCTGGAGTGTAGGTCATGCCGACTGACTCGGGTTCGCTTCCGTAACCGAGAGTACCTAGTCCCCAGCAGTACACATCTCCTGACTCTACAACAACACACGTGTTTCCATGCACAGAAATATGGGTAGCACGCCGACCACCTAAATCTACGGGTTCGACGGAGCTTGGCAGCTCATCATCACCGATTGTATCGACACCTCCCAGTCCAAGAAGCAGCCCCTGACCCCAGCACCTTACACTCCCATCGTCCAGTATTGCGCAGGCGTGGTTGGAATCAACTGCGACTTGAACCGCAGGTCGACCTAAGCTAACCGGCCCAGCTGTCTTTGGTAGCTCGTCATCTCCTATCTCATCTGTATGACCGAGCCCAAGCTGGCCGTACGAGTTATTCCCCCAGCAATAAACAGCCCCGTTCGTCCGTAGAGCGCAGGTAGAGAAAGAGCCGACATCTACGGCTGCAACCGGACCGCCGAGATCTACATCCCCAGCATCAGCAGCCGATTGTATCGTGTCCGTGTGCCCGTAGGCGCGGCTACCAAGTTGTCCCCAACATCGGAGCTGACCAGTGTCGAGTACGGCACATGTAGCGAATAGGCCCGTATCTGCTTGAACCACCACGCCATCGAGTGGAACCGGCCCCATGTCGATCGGTCTTTCGTCATCGCCAATGCGCAACTCTCCATTTAACTCCTCTAAACTGTATCCTAAGGCGTATCCAGAAACTTTTCCCCAGCAATACAGCTCTCCGCTACTATTCCACGCACACGTTTGGTCGTCACCCGCCGCAACCCCAACAGCGTCACAGTTTTCACACGCGGGCTGCGGGCCTGTTGTGACCTCGGTGGCATCCGAGGATCCTGAGTCCTCCGTGGTTGTTGCTGTTTCGCTGGTGTTGAGCGAGTCGCTCTCGGTTGTCGAGTCGGTTTGAGTCGTTGATCCCGTCGTTGGCGATGTCGAGCTACTTGAACCGATCGAATCTGTGACACCAAAGGTATCCAAGGCGCAGCCGGGGCCCATGCACGAAGCCAGCAGCAGAAAACGAAAACGACAGCGTACCACTGGGTAGAGGCTATCACAATCGCCCGAGTACAACGAGTGCTTCGATGTAACCCTAAAACCCGCGCTGCGGGTATCGCCGGCGGGCCTTCGGGTCAGCCCAGGCGGCCGACCGGCCAGTGACGGACCCATCGGAAGGACGCGTTGCCGGCCCACTTAGGACGAAGTGATTGGCGCTTATAAGATAGGTCGTCGGTTGACCGAACTCTGCTCGCAGGTCTGACCAGCGAGCATCTCTTGAGACCCGTCCAACCTCGCGAAATCGACAGCCACCCTGGGCCGAGATATCGCCCGAGCCGTAGAGTCCGGTCGAGGAGAAAGGCGGGGATGTTAAAAACAATCACCGCGCGGAGCATCATTGCAAAGGAACAGGCCCGGCGCTGGCCGGTGTTTCGTCATCACCGATGCAACAGGGAGCTTCCGTCTCACAACTTGGGGTTTGCATAGGTAATTGACACGCGTGGACGGTAATATTGCCATAGCCGAGTTGCCCACTCCATCCGTTCCCCCAACAGCGTACGCTGCCGTCTTTGAGAAGTGCACACTTGTGGGCCCATCCTCCAACAACATCGATCGCATCCCCGCCAACTTCAACCGTGACTACGTGACTTGGGGGGGTCGCACAGCAGTCGTCAAAACAGCTCGTGCAAACCGAAGCATTTGGATCGCCGATCATCCCATACTGATTAAGGCCCCAACAGACAACGTCACCATCTGCAACTCCACATGGAGTCCCGCTTCCCGGCGATATTCGGGAAAAACTGCGCCCTAAATCTATGGGGCCCCATTGATCGGGAGTATAGGTTATACCAACCTGCTCTGGTACGTCCCCGTAGCCAATCACATTCAATCCCCAACAGTACACGTTCCCAGACTCTACCGTAACACATGTCGTACCGAGTGTATCGATGGAGAGATGAACAGCCCGCCGCCCACCTAAATCTACCGGATCAACGGAGGTTGGCAATTCATCATCACCTATCGTCTCGAGATTACCTATCCCGAGGCGTCCACCTGCGCCCCAGCAGCGTACACTCCCATCATTGAGAACAGCACACGCGTGAGAATCATCGAGAGCGATCTGAGTCGCTGGTCGCCCTAAGCTCACGGGTCCGGCCGTCTTTGGTAGTTCGTCGTCACCGATCGCATCTGTGTGCCCGAGGCCAAGCTGACCAATATTATTGAGGCCCCAACAGTAGACATCCCCGTTGGTCAAAAGCGCACACCCAAACTTTGCAGCGACGTCAACCGCCGCCACAGCCTCGAGGTCGACATCCTCTGCATCAGCAGCCGAATAAATCGTCTCCATGTGCCCGTAAGCATAACCGGCAAGTTGCCCCCAACACTTCAGCTTTCCGTTTTCAAATACGGCACACGTTATCCCGAAATCTGTAGCAGCATGGACGACCGGTCCACCAGCCGGAACAGGCCCCATATCGATGGGCCTCTCATCATCGCCGATGCGAAACTCCCCGTTTAGCGCCTCCATAGTGTACCCTAAAGCGAAAGAACCAGCCTGACCCCAGCAATACAACTCCCCGTTACTATTCCAGGCACACGTTTGATCGTCACCCGCCGCAACCCCAACGGCATCACAGTTTTCACACTCAGGCAGCGGACCTGTTGTGACCTCGGTGGGATCCGAGGATCCAGTGTCCTCCGTGGTTGTTGGCGTTTCGCTGGTGTTGAGCGAGTCGCTCTCGGTTGTCGAGTCGGTTTGTGTCGTTGATGCCGTCGTTGGCGATGTCGAGCTGCTTGAACCGACCGAGTCTGTGGCACCAAAGGTATCGATGGCGCAGCCCGGGCCCACCCACGAAGCCAGCAGCAGAAAACGAAAACGACTGCGTACCATCGGGTAGAGGCTATCACAATCGCCCGAGTACAACGAGTGACCTCTTCGATGTAGCCCAGTAAACCCGCGCTGCGCGAATCTAGCTGCGCATGTAGCCTCTGTCTCGACGGACATGTCCTTCGGCCGGCGGGCCTTCGGGTCAGCCATCAACTTTCGACTGACCCAGGCGGCCGCTCGGCCAGTGACGGATGATTTCGAGAATGCGAGCACGAATCTCAAACCGTCGCGCCTCACGACCACGTCGTCCGGCGTCACGCTGGGCACTGACCGACACGGCTGTCCCTGTGCGTACACGCCGTGAGGTCGTGTTCTGGCGATCAGCTCAGGCAACCCGAACCCAGGTACCAATACGGACTAAGATTGGCCCTTATAAGGAAATTCCTCGGGCACTTGACTATGGCCCAGCCCCAAGCACCGCAACAACCTGCGCCCAAACACCCCGCTCCACCCACCGCTTATGCCAACGCCAACAAGTCGTCGGCCGACCGAACTCCGCTGGCAAGTCTGACCAGCGCGCATCCTCTTGAGACTCGAACCACCGGATCGCATCCACCACCCCTCGCAAATCGATCGGAGGACCAGGACGCGCCCGGTTTGCGCCTACCAGCGGTGCGACCTGGGCCCACTGCGCGTCATCAAGGCGCGTAAATGGGACCGCTTTCTCCTCAACCGAAGTCGTGCCGACAATCCGGCGAGTCGCCGTCACCAACGCATCTCGCACGACTTTATCCGCTAAATGGGCATACCTTTGCGTCGTCGATGGATTCCGGTGGCCTAGCATCTCACCGACGATAGCGAGCGGAACACCTGCCATTAATGCATCGGAAGCAAACGAATGTCGCAGGTCATGAATACGGACATCTGGAATCCCTGCGGCTTGGCGGATCGAGTTCCACGTGTAGTTGAGACTGGTGAGCTTCGTACCATTGCGCCCGCGGATCACCAGTCCGCTCTGTGGATAACTGCATGCAGTTTGGATCTCCCTGAGCAGCTGAATCACCTCATCCGACACGATGACCGTGCGTTGTCCTATTTTCGTCTCGGGCAAGTGCAGACACGAGTGCTGCCAGTCGACCATTGACCACTCGAGCTCGAGGATTTCCGATTTGCGCAGGCCGGTGAGCATCAACAGGCGGATTGCCCATGCGCTGTAGGGGGCGATTCGACCTCGATTTCCCGGCCGTAGCCGCAGCCCACGGCTGATCACTGCCTCCACACGACGGCGCTCCTCGGGGCTCAAGAACCGCTCGACTCGTCGTGCTCCGAAACGCTTGACCCTGGCACAGGGATTGCGCATCTCACTTAGTTCCCAATCATCTATGATTCGCGTATACAAGCTACCCAGCACACACACTGCATAATCAGCAGTTCCGCGCGACCCACTCAACTCTCCGTGTAGGGCTTTGGCATCGCTCCGGCAGATCGACTCAAACGCACGGTCACCGAAACGTGGGAGGATGATTCGGTTGAGCATATCGCGGTATCTCTCGCGTGTGTTCGGTTTGAGATAGACATCGACATATTCACGCAGGAACCTCTCCGCGAGGGTGCGAACCGTCAACTGTGGCGCGGGTTCGGGTTCGTGTTTCAGATGCTCAGGAGAGCGCTGCTCCTCGGTGCGGGACCGACCTTGCGAGGAAGCCCGTCGCTGCGGCTTCGCACGCTTGGAGGCGGTCGTAGGGGCTGGTGCCCCGGCGAGAACGAGCGCGGCCTCTCGGCGGGCCTCGCTGAGCGAGAAGGTGTCGCTGAGGACGCCCAACCGTACCCGGACGTCGCGGCCGTCGACGCGTCGCCGAGCAAAGAACACTTTTTTGCCGCTTGGCAGTACGCGTACGACGAAGCCTGGCAGCCGGTTGCACGTGACTTCGAACGACCGGCTCTTGGGCCGCAGCGAGCGTAGCCTCGCGGCCGTTAGCATCTGCGCCATGGGCCTTAAATATCAGGACAAAATCAGGACAAACAAGGGCCAAAATCATGCTGTCCGAAAAGACACAATCTCCGAAATATGAACGCGCAGGGCGTTTTTGAGAGACTGTGAAGTTATTTGTAATGTAGTACCCGTGCTGATTCCAGATTCTTCGGGTTCGCACCCAGTTCTCGTTGGCGTCTCGCCACACTTCTAGGCCTGGGTCTCCTCCGCTCCAGCTGTTTTCACCGACGACCACCTCGGCCTTGCCGTCGTTGTCGACATCGGCGATGACGGGCATTTCGATGCGTGTGTGGCTTCGGAAGGAGTTATCCGAGAACAGGATTGTTCCGGTTTTTCCGTCGAAGATTCGGAAGTGGGTTTCATCGGCGTACACGACCTCGGCACTGCCATCGCCATTGAAGTCGAACACGCTGGATGCGGTCACCCGCGACGAGCAGTCTTGGTTGTCGACCTGCCACAGGATGCCCTCTCCTGCGCATTCGTCGGGTAGTGGGTTGCCGGTGCAGTCGAGGTCGGCGACGACGTAATAGTCGGCCGAAGCTGTGCCGATTTCGGGGCGGCCGTCGCCGTCGAAGTCGGCCACGGTTGGTGGGCCAGATTCGTTGAAGCTGCAATTGTCGAGGGGGAGAACGATCTTTCGGATTTGGGTACCATCGGTATCGAGGATAAACAGCTCACCTAAGCGGATGATTGCGACCTCTCCCTCGTCGTCGTCGTCGAAGTTGGCCACGGCGTTGAAGCCATCGCAGGGCAGGCTGCCTCCGCAGGCTGAATTTGCGGACATGTAGTTGAACGACCAGATTTCGCTGCCGTCGGCTGCGTAAACGGTATTGCCGGCAATGACCTCGGAAACCCCATCGAGGTCGAGGTCGGCGACTGTCGACGACGGTCCTAAAAACCCGTTGTTGCCAATTCCGCCCTGGCCATTGGTCGTCACATTCCCGTCCCATTTGAGCATCCCGGACTGTCCGTCGAGGACTACGTTGCCGATGATCACCTCGGGCTCTCCGTCGCCCTCAAGGTCGGCGAGGGAAACTACTGGACCTCCCCGAGTATGTACATTCCATGTGGGGTAAGTGTTGTTTTGCCACATGATTTCCCATTGGGTAGCATCGTCGCTCACACGGCGGAAGGCGACGGTCCCCTGGGGCGTGTTTTGTCGCATGGTGGCGACAATCTCTGGCACACCATCGCCGTCGAGGTCCCCTGCTGCCAGGCCACTGTCATTTGTAAGCACCGGACTCGAGATCGATGCGAGTGTCGTCATTGTTTGGTCGTCGTTACACTCGCCGCTAACAATCCGTAGGGTCGCTGGCGTGTTACAGCACGAAACCCCGACATTATAGGACAAGAACGCGATCTCTGGGATATCGTCGTCGTTTGTCATGCCATCTTGGTTATCATCACTTAAGTTGATAACAATCGGTGTCGCGACCACATCTTTGTGAGATGCGTTGGGCAACCCGGTCGACTTCCACTTACAGCCCTGTGCCGGTGTAATGTCCTCAAACTCCGGAATGAACTCACAATCGGGGATCGCCTCCTCGGGCACGCATTGGTCTAGGCCTGGGGCGCATACCTCATCGAGTGCGCACTCCTCGGTGAACTCGCACTCCTCGCCGGGCACCACGCAGGCGTTGGCGTAGCACACCTCGCTGCCCTCGCAGCAAATGTCGAGGTCTTCACCGCAGATTTCCCCGCCTGGACATTTGTCGACACACTCATTGCCGTCACAAAGCTGCTGAATGTCACAGCAAACATCATCACAGTTGGCGCCCTCAGGGCCCTCGTCCGTCTGGCCATTGCAGTTGTCGTCGATGCCGTTGCAGACCTCGGTACCTTCGGGGTTGGCGGTCGCGACATCATCCTCGCAATCGTCACTATTTTGCGACCAACCGCTGCCCGGGGGCTCGCAAAAACTCGATGGACTCGCATCCTCGTCGCCGTAGCCATCCATATCGTTGTCGGGCCAGTAATCCTGGGCATCCGGGTCTTCGCCCGAGCAAAACACCTGGTCTGTACCGTCACAGGCCCACACCGTCTCATCGCAGCCACCGCACGGCTGGCCCGGCTCCCCCATCAACGGTTCGCAGCCACCACAGGCATTGGTTTGTTGGCAGCCTGTGCTGTCAGACTCGCTTTCACCGATAGTGGGGTCGGTATTGTTGGTCGGATCGGTCGGCCCGGCGGTCGACTCCATTGTCGTCATTTGACCGGTTGGCTCGGTTGTTCCCAGGGTTCCGGAGATCGATTCGGAGCCCGACTCCGTGTCCTGACCTCCACCGCCGCAACCGACGAGCGCAGCGACCCCAAGCGTTCCAAAAAAATGTAGACCAGTTTTGAAGGTGGCGTACTTCACGGGATTACCCTTTGAACATGTCACATGAGACATGTTATCGGATCGCCGTTTCGATGGGAAACATCAACTGCCGGCCGCGCGGCCGGAGCAAGGTGTATCAACAACAACACACTTGCGTGACAAACATGCCCATGGGGTGCCCCCAACAACTCGGTGTGGCCGCTCTACCCTCACCACCAACGCTCACACTCGCCACACACCCGACCTCAACCGATCTCGCTCCATCCGACCAACACCATCCACCTCGATCGGTACCTTCCCCGGCACCCCATGCGCACGGCAGTGATGATCGCATGATCAGCGATGGCGGCCAAGCGATTCCTTGGGACATGACCCTTCATTCATGTCTAGGTTGGCGCCGCGCTCGCGGACAGCGGCCAAGTTGCCACTCAGGCCACATCGTCTGGGGGGTAAAGGCGCGTCAGCGCCTGCCCGAGCAGGCGACACAGATCTGTGGTCGTCAAAATCCCAACTAACTTGCCCGCCCGGGTGACCAGCACCGTCCCTAGGTGGCGGGTCGCCATCCCGCGCACAGCTTCGGGAAGGGGTGTCGAGTGCTCGACGACGTAGGGCTTACGCGCGCAAATCGTCTTGACCTCGATCTCTTGCCAGGCTTCGACCTGAACGGAGATCACCCGGATGTCCCGCATCGACACGATTCCAAGCAGGGTCCCGTCGTCGATCACCGGCAGGTGGTGGATCCCGCGTTCGGTCATCATGTCCCGGGCATCGGCGAGCGTCCGCCCCCCTGCGATCGCGTGGGGAAAGGGGGTCATCACACTCATGATCGTCGGCATGTGTTCCATGATCGTCTCCGGCTCGCAGGCCGTGGCGAGACTTTTTTCGCATGGTCCGACATTGTCGCGCAACCGGATTGTCGCGGTCATCGGCCGCGAGCGCTCGGAGACCGGCCGTCCCGACAAACCGTGTATCAACAATCAACCGCGGGACAGCCCACGACCCGAGCTGACAAGCGCGCCCGGAGCTAGCGCTCGACCACCGAAGAAATTTGCATATCAATGAAGTTGTGGATGAAGCCACAACTTGCACAGGCCATCGAATGCAGCGGCGCTGAGTGGGTAAACCCGCCGTTTGGGTCGACAAATCGCAGGGTACTCATCTTGAGAGGCAGTGGTGCTGTGATGTCACGCCCGGCAAAGATCGCGACCGGCAGGAGGGTCCCGCCACACACAATGCATCCCTGCCGCGCCTTCGCTGTGCGCTTGGCTGTTTGTTCGGACTGGGTCTTCGCCAGCTTGCGCTGGGAAGCTTCGAGCTTCTCGCGCAACTTCTGGTTGGCGCGTTCGAGCTCGGCTATCTGCATGGCAAGTGCCTGTCGATCATCGCGATAGGCCATCGAACCCAGCATATCGCGGATCACCAAACCGCTTGACACCTAGATCTTGCTGCGAGGCACGACGTGGCGCCAGCACCACAGCTGCCCACATGTGCGAGATTTTGCTCAAGCCCCAAATTTGCTGCTATGGCGCTAGGCGATGCGTCGCTACCACGCCCGTCAGTGCCAACAGCCCGCATGTGGCCTGCGATTTCCGGTCGCGGTCGACCAGGCGCTTGGCGAAAGTTGTCCGCGGTGTGGCGCGCCCACAAGCATTAGTGGTGAGCCCTACCACAGCGAGGAAGCTCGGGCGCTGGGGGATCGAGCCCCCGGGCTCGCCCTCGAGCTTCTCGTCGACAATGTCCGCAGCCTTCGCAATGTCGGCTCGATGTTTCGCACGGCCGATGGTGCTGGCGTTCAGGCGATTCACCTGGGGGGTTTTACGCCCACGCCCGAGCATCCAAAACTTGCCAAAACCTCGCTCGGGGCTGAGCAAAGTGTGCCATGGACCTACGCCCGCGACGGCGTTGCGCGGGCCCGCGAATTGCTCACCCGCGGCTATCGCCTGTGGGCCATCGAAGGAGGTCCCCGTTCGTGTTCCGTGTACGAGCTGCCCCGTGTCCAACCGAACAAACCGGTCGCGCTGGTTGTGGGCCACGAGGTCTCGGGGATCGATCCGCGGATCCTGGAGTTGTGTGAACAGATCGTCCGGGTGCCAATGCTGGGCCTCAAGGGCTCCCTCAACGTCTCGGTCGCGTTTGCGGTTGTCGCCTACCACCTGCGGTTTGTCACCTCGAACTGATTGCAAATACATATTTCCTCGCCATCGACCCCGGGGCATCCGAATCACCCCGCTAATTCGCCATAAAATTGCGCACTCGGGTTGTCGTGTGCCAGGCTGCGCGGGTGCCATCCCTGCACCGCATCACCACTCGGATCGGCCCTTGGTTGCGAAAAAATGCCTACCTGGGGGTCGCTGCCGGCGCGCTGTTGGTCCTGACCCGGACAGTTGAATTTTCGCCTCCTGAACAGGTTCGGACAGCCGAGGTGCCGAGCAAACCGACGGCGGAGTTTGTCGGCGAAGCGTTCCCGGCTGCCGACCAGCGACCAGCTCTAGCGGCGGAGGCCGTCCAGTTGCGGGCAACCCTACGCCGCTACACCGAACACACCCTCGCCCCGGGTCAGCCAACGCCCGACGACGAGCATCTTGCCGATCCTCTTTCGGAGCCGGTCGTTACCACGGTGATGGGTGTCGAGGCCGAGATCCGCCAGACCATACGGCTGGGCCCCGAGCGCGACATCGACCTTGCCATTGTGTTTACCCCACGACTTTTGCCGGCCAGCAAAAAAAATGCGTCTACATCGATTTTGTTGGACCACAGCGTAACTGTGCACTCACGGACACATTCGAAGGGCTGGGGCGAGACCACGACAAAACGCCGCGTCCACCTCGATACCCGTGGTGTGCTCACCCAAGTCGAATCGACGGGCTACCCGCTGGTGTTTGCCGTCGACGACCAGCTATTTCGCCTCGAGCTCAGCCTCGAACGCGGTGGCTAATTCAACGGTAGCCAGGTTTTGTTGTAAGCACACATAGCCCAGGCTCCGTACAATTGAAAAAGGCCACGTGAAGGTGGCCTTGAGGTGAGCGGGAGACGGGGTTCGAACCCGCGACATCCAGCTTGGGAAGCTGACACTCTACCAACTGAGTTACTCCCGCGTGGTAGGGCGAAACCGTTTAGCACACTGACTTTGCCGGATGCAAGATAGATTTCGCGGCCAGCTGCGACAGCCTCGTCCTATGCAAACGTGGCACTGTGTGACCCGTGGACAACCGAAGCCAGCAAAAACACGCCGCGCGCACGCACCTGCTTCAACGCAGGCGAGAGGTTTTGCCGCAGACCCTGCGGACCTGGTCTGCCGACCTCACCGGCCATATTCTCCGAACCCCTGAGTACGCCGCAGCCTCGACGGTTGCCGCGTTTGTCGGTGTGCGCGGGGAGCCGCTGACCGACGACCTCCTTCGCGCCACCCTCGAGGCGGGCAAGCACTTGGTGCTTCCGCGGGTCACCGATGACAAAAAGAACATCGCGTTTTACCGCCTGCGAAGGCAAAGCGACCTCGTCCGCGGCGGGTTTGGTCTACGCGAACCCCCGACAACCGAGCCCTACGACCTGCGCAGCGACCCGCAGGCCCTCCTGCTGATCCCGGGACTCGGGTTTAACACGGCCGGCTGCCGGCTTGGATTCGGCAAGGGTCACTACGATCGTGTGCTGGCGCCAGTGGCCGACCTGCGCCCGCCGGTGCGCATTGGCGTGTGCCTTCACCCCGCCTTCAATCCCGCCGGCATCGCCCTACCACGCGAGCTGCACGATGTCCGCATGCACAAGATCGTCACCAACGAGGGACTGTTTGCGTGCCATTGGCCGGACTGAGCCGCCGATTTCATTGGACATACAAATAATGACTTAGAGTTCCCACCGCGGGCATAGCCCTGGGTCGATGTTGGCCCGTTTTTGATAGCGAACGCCCCGGCCCACACCGCCGAGCGGCCGGTAGCGAAGTTGCCGTGTCTCGCCCTCAAATTCGACGGTGAGCGTAACCGGTTTTTGCGGGTCGGCGCTGTCGCCCTCGATCCGTAGCAAGCGATCCGTGGCCCGCAGTCCCGCGCGATAGGCCGGCCCATCGGGGTCAATTTCGGCAATTGCTTGGGGGTTTGGCTCGCCGGCGACTTGGTCTCCCGGCCCGGCGACAAAACCCAGGGCATAGCGCTCAAAAACTGTCTTTTTTGGGCGAAAGCACGGGCCCATATCGACCGGGGGTGGCGTGGCACCGGCGACGATCTGCCAAAACCTAGCGAGCTCGTCGGCGGCCAAATGTTGGCGCAGCAAGTTGTTGACGACCTTGGGTTGGACCACAGCGCTGTTGCGCTCGCGTGCGGTCGCAACGAGCTGCGACAGGACCCTCGGGAGGGTCGCACCGTGGCTGCGCAACGTGGCATCGAGGTACGCCGCGGCCAGCTCCCCACGGCTCATCATGTGAACCTGGAGTGCCCGCTCCCCCATCGACCCCGGCGTCGGTACTTCAACCTCGCTTGGAGACTTGCCGCGAAACCGCGACGTTGCCCACTCGGCCTGGGCCCGGTTGAGGTCCGCCGCGTATTCGTCGATATCGAGGGTTCCCAGCGAAAACAACACCTCTCGGGCGACATAGCGGGAAAACCCGAGATCGAACCACAGGCCAAAGATATCGGCCTGGTCCGGCTCGCGCACGCGAAGCTGCCCTCCGAGCCAGCGCCCGGTGAGTGTCTGGGCCACCGAAAGCCGCGGGTGAGCCCCCCATTCGCGATGGGCATTGAGGTCGAGCCAGAGGCTCGCCGTGCGCAGGTGGACTTTGAGGTCGCGCTGCTGGGGGTAGAAGTCTGAAACCATCAGTACCGTAAACGCCAACTGCGACACCAGACCGATATGTTGGTCGATCACCGTACGCACGCCCGCCGTCTCAGCCGCGACCCACCGCATATCAAAGCTTGTATAGCCAAGTGAAGCGACATCATCCCGGCCGTTTTGGCTGTCGAACTGCGCCGTCGCCAGGTCACCCACGAGTATATTGAGCTGGCGAAGCTCGCGGAGTCCGAGGTTGAGTTTGTGGTGACCACCGAGCCCGAGGCTACTCGCCGCCCGGTAGTCGGAACGGGTGGTGTGCTGAACATCGAGTGCGACCGGCAAAGATGTACTCACAAGTTTTTCGGGCAGCGGCAGGGCCTCACCGGCGATCGTGGCAAAGTGTTCCTGGCAATGCACGCCGCGATGTAGCGCCTCCCCACGCCGGCGTCCGTAGTCGAGTGTCAACCGCACCGGCCCGGTTGGGCGCTCGACAAGCTCGACCACCACCATGTCCGACTCTCGCCGAGATTCGCTGGCAACCGCGGCCCCGGCATCGGTGACCGCAATCGCCGGCTCCCGCCCGTCCGGCACGTGCAGCCGCCAAACCTTGAGGTCGTCGGGGTCGCCCTCGGCCTCAACTTGTATCTGCATACACTTGTCAGCGCGGCCCGAAACCGCGACCTCGACATCGATCGACGGTGTGCGCGGTTGTGGTTTTCGCGTCACCGCTGCGGCCGGGGTTCCGTCGGTCGTCGGCGACGTTGTTGCAGGTGGACTCCCCAACGCGGCGTGACCACAGCCTCCGGCAACTAGGGCGGCAACCACAATAGCGACCCATGGAGTTTGGCTTGTCGGCATCAACCACGTCCCACGACAGCCGCCAAAAAAAGTTCCCGCGCCCACACAAAATTGCGTTGCTGCCGGGGCAGGCTCGCTCGCGCACGGGCTCGCCCGCCTGGTCTAGCCCGTGCGAATCATTCGCCGCAGGGTTCGGCTGCGGTCGGTTTCGCCGAGCACTTCCCCGAGCCAGGCAAACTGATCGCGCCAACACTCCTGCGCACCGGCCCGCGGAAGCATCGCGTGAAACGCATGGATCTCACCGGGATAGATTTTTGATGTACAAGCAATATTGCGCTGATCGAGGGCGATCTGAAGCCGGCGGGTATCGTCGAGCAACGGATCGCGGGTGCCGACAAACGCAAAAAACGGCGGCAACTCGCGGGCCGTTTGCGGACCGTCTTCGAGGAACACCAGGGGGTCGACCAGTGGCAACGTCGCCTCATCTTGTACATGCACGGGTAGGTATTCGCGGGTGATCGAGGCCAACTGGTCCTGCACCCACGTCGGCAACGGTCGCCGCCGACGAGCGCTGAGCCGCCCGGTGTTGGTCACCTGCAAAATTCCACAGGCCGCGATGCAGGCAACCGGGCGCACTTCGGCCGCAAATACGGCCTGCGCTGCCGGCAGGGCAAACGGATGACTGCAGGCCAGGGTTGTCGCCGTCGCCAGGTTGCCGCCCGCCGACTCGCCGGCAACAACGATCCGCGCAGGATCTCCACCGTAACTCCGGATGTGCTCGTGCACCCAACCGAGCGCCGTCAGGCTATCTTCGATCGCCGCCGGAAATGGATGCTCGGGCGCGAGGCGATAGTTGATATTACAAACAATGTAGCCCGCGTGGGCGAACGCGAGGCCCATCATCCAATGGGTATCTTTGGACAGGTCGGTAAACGCCCCGCCGTGGATGTACAACACCACCGGTGCGGGGCCGGTGAGTTGGGACGGGCGGTAGAGGTCGAAAACCTGGTCCCGTCCACTGCCGTAGCGCAGGTTTTGCTCGACCCGTACGCCGGCAAACGCCCGGCGAGCGATCGGCAAGTGGCGGCCCCATTGACTCGCCTTCGCCAGCGCCGAGATGTAGCCCTTGCGCATCAAACCACTGTGGGCCGCGCGAACGCGACGGCGAAGGGGATCGGGCAGCCAGGTCGGAGAGCTCCAGGTGGGCATCCGAAACAGTGTACTGACTCGGCCGAGAAACGAGAACCCCGGTCACCCCGGCAACGCAAACACCATCGGCTGGCTGACAATGCCACCGACATTGGTCTGGCCACCGTCGCAGGTAAACCCAAACCGGCGATAGGCCTCGACCGCATACGGCGAACTGTTGACCGTCACCACCCCACGCTCACCCCGCGCTTGCAGGCTTTGCACGGCAAGTGCCCACAGGCTGCGGGCAATCCCCGAGTAGCGGCAATCCGGGGAGACGAACAACATACACAGGTGCCGAGGTAGCCGTAGCTGCAACACGCCGACAATGGCTTTGTCCTGTTCGGCAACCCAGGTTTGGTGGCCCTTTCGCAGGCGCAGGGCCAGCGCATTTTGGGACACGTACTCCAAAAAATTTTGGACCCCGTCCGCGCCATACCCGGGGGCGACGTCACGGGCAAACGCGGCCCGCACGAGGATAAACACCGCCGGTATATCGCTGGCGGCCATGCTGCGAATCGACGCCACACCACAGACTCACCGGCTGCCATCCAGCTGTCAAGCCGCGACCGCCGGCATCCCTCCTGGCAGCCACGCCTCGCCAAAATGATGTTATGCAGCCGGCGCGTGGTGGGAACCAAAACTCGCAGGCCCCATGTCGCCGTTGCGGTGGTCGGCGACGACGTCGAGCAAACGTCGACAACCGTGCTGGCGCTCGCCCGAGCTGCCCGTGCCGCCGACATGCCCACCCGGGTGTTTCGCCACTACGAGGCCTACCCGAGCCTCGAACCCATTCCCGAGACACTCCCCAACCGGGCCCTGCCGCGGGCATCGATCGAGGCGTCCCGGGTCGACCTGACGATCTGCGCCTGTCCGTTGCAGCACCCGCAGGTCCGGCCGCCGGTCGCCCCCGCGGGCCTGTGTGACACGGCCCTGTGTCTGTTGCCCGCCGGCACCGACTTTGGTCGGCTCGACCAGCTGCTCCTGCGGCTGCGCGCCCAGGGCCTCCCGCTCACCGGGCTCGGGTACTTCGGCTCGCTAGGCGACGAGCACCTGCGGGACCTTCGGGAACATTTGTACCTACATAATTTTGCCGGCGATGAGTTGGCGATTCGCCCACTCGACAGTCGCGACCCAAAAGCCCGCGTGGCAACCCTGCGAGCTGTGCTCGACGACTTCGATCGCGTCTCTGCCCACGCCCGTGACCGCCCTACGGGCCCGCTGCCTGTGCTGACAATCGGCGACGTCCACCCGGTGACGCGCTCCACCGCCTACGCGATCGTTCGCCTGTGGCAGGGCCAGTTGTTTCCCGGGGCCAAACTGCAACTCACGGGCATTCGTCGGGACTATCCGGTGACCACCCTGGTGTTGCAGCAGCGCATGTCGATGCAGGCCCAGCCGCTGCCGGTGGGGCACCTGCAACTCATGCACATACAACACAGGCCCGGGGTTCGCATCGTCCCGGGGATGATGTTGTTTGAACCCGGCACCCTGCAACGCTCGCGCACGTGTGTGGCCTATGTCGAAACCTGGTCCCCGCCCCTCCCCCGCGGGCTGACCCTGCACCTTGGCCAACGGCGCCTGCCCGTGGCGCTCTCCTGGCAGCAACCGGCCCGTGCCGATGCGCCGCGCCTGGCCAAACTCGAGTTCGGCACCCCGCTACACATGCCCGCAGGCACTGCCTTTGGCCTCAGCCACGGGGAAATGTTGCTCGCTACCGGAGTCGTGGAGCAAGCAGGGGCACCCTGCCCAGCCGACCGCAATGCCCCCAGCCCATCGCCAACTCGCCGCGATACTTGAATGTGCACAACTCGCACGGGTTGACAAACTGCCCCGTCCGTCCACAAACTGCCGGGGCGTGTCCTCCGCTGGCAGCACTCGTTTAGAGCATGTCGCGTCCCTGTTGCAGGGCAGCGACAAACCGAGTGCTGCGTTTATGGTCGGCGATGCGGCGCGGGTGCTGGCCGAGCTCCCGAGCCACTGCATAGATGTCTGCATGACCAGCCCGCCCTATTGGCGGCAACGGCAATACCAGGCATCCTCCCACGCGGGTGCCATCGGGCTCGAGAGCTCGTTTGCCGAGTACCTCGCGGGCCTGCTCGCCGTGCTTACACAGGTCAAGCGCGTACTCAAACCCACCGGCTCGCTGTGGCTCAACCTCGGCGATACCTATGTCGACAAATGCCTGCTCGGCATGCCCTGGCGCGTCGCCCTAGCCCTTACCGACCAGCAGGGCTGGGTCCTGCGAAACGATATCGTTTGGCACAAACTCAAGGGCGGGCCCGACCACGCCCGCGACAAGCTTCGCAACCTCCACGAGCATGTGTTTCACTTTGTGAAACAGCGCCGTGGGTACTTCTACGACGTCGATGCGATCCGCAAAACCCCCGGGCGGGCGCAGGTCAAAAACGGTTCGATTGTATCTGCAACTGGCGTGACGGGTGTTCGCTACAAACGTCAAATCGAGCTCTCCTGTGACCTGACGGCAGACGAAAAACAAACGGCCATCGCCGCCCTCAACGACATGCTCAAACAGGTCGCCGATGGCACCTACGCCGACTTTCGCATGGTGATTCGCGGGCGCCAACGCACGACCCATTCGAACTCGACCAAGCTGTCCGGGCGCGCCCGAGAACTGCGCGACCGCGGGTTTTACTTTCTCAAGTATCACCCCAAGGGGGCCAAGCCGAGTGATGTGTGGGAGATTTTGCCCGAGGACACCCACGGCCGCTCGCTACATTTTGCGCCCTACCCAGCCGACCTGTGCCGACTGCCGCTGCTAGCGACCTGTCCAAAGGAAGGAGTGGTGCTCGACCCGTTTTGTGGCACCGGCACCACCAATGTCGTGGCAACTGAGCTTGGCTACCGCAGCATTGGGATCGACCGCGTCCCCGAATACATCGAACTCGCGCGGGCAAGGTGCTTGCACCTACAATCTTAATCGAATCGACTCAGGGCCTGCCTACGGGTTGTATTTGGCGAGCCAGATGTTGCCGCCTTGCTCGGGGGCCCACATGGTCCCAACGACATAAATGCTGTCCTCGGCATCAATCGCCACGCCGTGGGCCGCATCCCAGTTGGCCTCGGTACTGTGGCGAATATCCTCCCACATCAGCTCCCCTGAAGCGGTGTACTTGCGCACCAAAACATCGAGACCCTGCTCCTCGGACAGGGCCACACCAACAACCGCAAGTGCCCCGGTCGAGTCGAGCGCGACATCGGTGCCCGCGGCGAAGACCCCACTTTGTGTATCTTCAAGTTCCCACACCGGGACGCCGTCGGGGGCGAGTCGAGCGAGCCACATCGTCGATTGCAACATCCCGTCAATCCCCAAAAAACCGGTCACAATCACGTGGTCGGCAGGGTCGACCACAACCGCCTCTGCCGAGTCGTCGACGCCTGCCGGCCCGGCGAACGTCCGCAGCCACAAAAGGTTTCCATCGCTGTTGTAGCGCGCAACCCAGGCATTTTGATCGTCGCTGGCAAACCCGACGGTGCCCGCAACCACAATGTCGTCGTCTGCCGCGATCGCGACCCCGTGCCCCTCATCGTCGAGCGTGCCGGAGTGATTGTAGGTTTGACGCCATACACTCGCGCCCTCCGGATCGAGTTTGACGAGCAGCACGTTGCGCCCGAGGTCGGTGGTTTCAAACCCGACGGCGACAATATGTCCGGTGCTGTCCACGGCGACATCAAGGCCGCCATCCTCCTCGCCGATCCCATCAAAACCCCGGCTCCACAGCTCCTCGGTCGCGGAACGCCGACGGATCCACATATTCTTGCCATCAGAGCCCGTACTCCGAGTGCCGATATCAATCAGGTCCGCGCCGGCGACCGCCAAACCACTGAGGTCGGTGACAAAATTCGTTGGAAACTGGTCGTTCCCGCTTTTCAGCCCAGACTTGTCAGGGCGCATGCTGGCATACCAGCGTGACGGGTTGCCCGAACCTACCCGCAAAATTCCATTGATATGCACATTTTGCTGGGCATCAACTGCAACCTCGGCACCGTAGTCGTTGGCATTTGCCGCGCCATTGGCAAACATTTGCCATTGCAACGATCCCGAAATTTCACAGTCGATGTTGCAGCCATTTCCATTGACCGTGTCGCCATCGTCGCAACGTTCAACCCCCTCCAAAATGCCGTTGCCACAGATCGGGACAATGCAGACTTCCCCCTGGCACACCAGCCCATCGAGGCACGAATTGGCAACACAACCACAGCCCTGCGAACCCACCGGGCACGGGTCGGTCGTGGAGGATTCGTCGCCTGTGGTCGCGTCGGAAGTCGAACCTGTCTGAGACGTCATCTGCCCATCGTCGACAAAGCACGCGCACAACGGCGCACACATGGCGATTCGCCGCCAGTTTTTGTATCGACGGTTTGACACTGGGCGAATGCTACCGAAATCTGCGACGGTCCTGAAGTTCTGCGCAGGTGGCTACCCGTGGCTGGCCGCAGCGACCAGGCGAGCTAAAGCAATTGCCGAGCTTTGACCTCGAGGTAGCGATTGACCAATCCTGGCGTTAATTGCCCGGTAGGTACATCTAGGACAAGGGCACCCGCACGTTGTAGATCGCGCAGCAACCGATCTCGACGGGCCAGCAACTCTGCCGCGGCCGCTGCCGTATAGGGGGTCTGCATCCGATCGAGGCGACCCGGCCCGGGGTTGGCAACAGCGAGTGCGAGGCTCTCGACATCCCCGTCGCGAAACAACACAACCAGTGGCAGATGTCGCGGAAGCAGTGCCCGCGTGTAACGGGCAAGTTCGGTTGCCGAGGCCTCGTCGACCACGGCCGTCGCGATGATCACCAAGCTGCGTTTTCGCAGGCGTGGACCGAGCTGCCCAAAGGCGCGCTCATAGTTCGTTTGGCACAGCTGGGCATGGATATCGAAGGTCGCCTGGACCAGGGCACGGGCCGACTTTTGCCCGGCCTTGGGTGGCAGGTAGCAGTGTACGCGCTCGGCAAATGCCATCAGCCCGACGTGGTCCCCACCCCGGGCGGCGACGGTCGCCAACATCAGTGCTGCATTCAATGCATGATCAAATAATGGCAGGCCACCTGTCTCTGCGGTCATCAACCGACCGGCATCGAGCATGAACACAATCGATTGGTCACGCTCTAACTGGTATTGCCGGGCGATCAGCTTGTGGCGCCGGGCGGTTGCTTTCCAGTCGATCGAGCGAAACTCGTCGTCGCGTTGATACTCGCGCAGGGCCTCAAATTCGCTGCGACCACCGCGTTTGCGCGAGGCTCGGGTGCCGCCGTCGCGGTTTTGCCGGGCCAACAACTCAAAGTTGCGCACCTGCTGAATATTTGGATATACACGAACATCGTCGGCGGCCGGCAGTGTGAGCTGGCGAATCCACAACCCCAGTGGCGACCGGTAGCGGACGTGATGGTCACCCAACTGGTAGGCGCCCCGACGTTGGGGAATCACGCGGTAGCGCACCCGGATACGACGGCGTGCCGGCACGGTTGCGCGCAGGGGGAAGTCGGGGGCCTGGGCTGGTGAAAACACATCGTCGCGCAGCAAAATACGCAGTCGCCGACGAGCCCGTGACCGCACCGTGAGGGTCACGAGGTTGGCCTGTCCAATCGAAAACACGTCGCGACACTGGCGCTCGACGACAATCACCCGCGGCCAGCTCAAGATGGCGTCGACCACCGCGAGCACCACAATCAGGCCGTCTAGGGCCAACATCGCCGGCAACAGCGTGGCATCGACAAGCGTGGCAAACCCGACCACCAGCGGAATGACCATCGCCAACACCAAAAGCCGCGAGGGAATCATGGGGACCCTTTCGCCGTAGCCCTGCTGGCAGCTGTGTGGATTCGGTGTAGCATCATGGATTAGACGGCGGTCTTGGGTACGGGCGCCTCGGCCAGGATTGAGCGCACGCAGTCGTCGGGGGTAATGCCCTCAAACTCGGCATCGGGGTGAAGCACGATACGGTGGCGCAAAATCGCCGGAGCCAGCATCTTGACATCATCGGGGATCACAAAGTCCCGCCCGAACATCGCCGCCCGCACACGGGTTGCCTTGAGCAGTGAAATCGAGGCCCGCGGCGACGCTCCCACAAAGATCGAACGATGCCCGCGGGTGCGCCCGACAATGTCGGTGATGTAGTCGAGCAACGCGTCGTCGATGCGAATGCCTGCGCAGGATTGCTGTAAGGCCACCAATTGTTCGGCGCTCAGCAACTGCTCGAGTCCGGCCTCGGCGAGCCGGTCGGCATCAAACCCACGCACGTAGTTGGCGAGGATCTGTTTTTCGACCTCCCGGGTTGGATGGCTGACATCGATTTTAAGCAAAAACCGGTCTAGCTGGGCCTCAGGCAAGGGGTAGGTTCCCTGGGACTCGAGTGGGTTTTGCGTGGCCAACACAAAAAATGGCCGGGGCAACTTGCGGGTCACGCCGTCGGTGGTGACACTGCGCTCTTGCATCGCCTCGAGCAGGGCCGACTGGGTTTTGGCGGGGGCGCGATTGATCTCGTCGGCGAGCAGCAGTTGGGTAAACACCGGGCCGGGCATGAACTCAAACTGGTCAGCCTTTTGATTGTACATATTTCCCCCGGTGACATCGCTCGGCATCAGGTCGGGGGTAAACTGAATTCGCTTGCTCTCGCAGCCCAACACCCGTGCGAGCGAGCGGACCAGCAGGGTTTTGCCCAGGCCGGGCACGCCTTCGAGCAGCACATGCCCGCGGGCAAAAATGCCGATGAGGACGTGCTCGACAACCTCCTGTTGCCCGAGCAACACCCGCCCGACCTGTTGCTGGATCTGTTCAAATGTAGCTGCAACTTGTTTTGCCTGGCTCATCGTGTGCCTCCTGCCCGCTCGACCAAAACCGCGAGTTTTTGCATGAGTTGAAGGTCTTCGAGGTCGCCGCGCCCCGGGTCGTCGGTGGTGAGCGACTCCTTGGTGGCGGCGTCGGCCTCGACTAGAATTCGCATGATTTCGGTTTCGTCCCGGCCACAGCGCTCGGCCAGCATCTCGGCCAGTGGCAACAGCCCACGCCGGCTTGAACCTGCCCCATCGCGCAGGCGGGCCATCGCCCAGGCGGCGTACAAACGGACCGCATGGCGCGAGACCTTGGCCCGCCCGTAGTGGACCCCAACCGCCTCGACATGTTGTGAGAACGCCCGCCGGGACTTACGCGGCGGGTCACGGGGGGCCCCAAACAGTACCCCGCGCCACAGGTACAGCAGCACCAACAGGGCCAACCCCTGCAACAGGGCTGGGAGCAACTCGGTCCGGCCAACCGTCGCAAATGGTGTATCTGCACCGACCCACGCACTGGCATCGATGTATTCGGCATCGCCCCCAAGTGAAGACAACAGCGCCAGGCTAAACGCCGCATTGTCGCCAACCGCCAGCGCGGCGTTGGTCAACAGCATATCGTCGGCCAGGGTTATCACCGAGCCGCTGCCAATTTGCTTGGTGGCCGCATAGACGTCTTCGCCATCGTCGTGCAGCAAAAGTGGCGTGGCATCGTCGAGATAGAGTTTGTCGCCCCCGGGTACGCGCAGGTCGGGTTGCCCAAAATCCCGCCAGTGCGGCTTGGCAACCGACAGCGGCGCGACCTCGCGGCTGTCGTACACCCGGCGGGCACCGAGCCAGTCGGGCAAACTCCCGACACTCCCGGCGACGATCAGGTTGCCCCCCTCATCGACCCACTCAGCAAGCCGCTCCCACTCTTCGTCCTCGGGATCGGCCCCGTTGACCAGCACGAGGGTCGAGGTCTGGCGATCGATGTCAACAACTGGCAGCACCCGCTCCTTGAGTTCAATCCCGTAGGTTTCGCCCAGTTCGATAAGGCCGCCGTGGCCGGAGGGTGAGAACTCCCAGCGATAGGTTTTCCACTTGCCCCCACCCGAGCCCCATGCACATGCAAAAATTGTCGTGGCAACCACGGCCAGCAACATGTTTTGTAGCCCCGTGCCCACAAGTGTACGCACGCGCTTGAGCACGCGGTCAAACATCGGCCGCTGTGGGTCGGAGCCGTACTGCGCCCGGTCGACATCCCGCATCACCTCGGCGACCCTGCCCTGAAGCTCGCGCTGGCCGGCGAGGTCGCGCACATACTCGCCATTGGTGCGCGAGCGGATCACGGTGATCAACTCGGCGTGTTCGAGATTTCGCAACAGGGCCGCGTGGCAATCGGCGATCGCCCGGCGATAATCGCCGGCGGCAGCAGCCCCCTCGGCGCGGACCAACAGGGCCTCGACATCGGTCAACACGGGCCCCCTAGCGGGTGTGTGGGGCAGGGCCTCTTCCTCGTCCACCACATCATCTTCCCCGGGTCCTTCGGCCTCCTCGTCCTCGGACGCGAGCCCTAGGCGGGCGCGCCAAAGCAGCAGCAAAATCGCCAGCGCACCGGCAGCGATGACCAGCCAAAAGAGGACTTGGCCAAACCCTGCTTCGCCGGCACTTGGGGGGTCTGGGGGCTCGTCGTCCTCGTCCCGCTCGACCCGTCGTTTGTCCCGCTTTTTGCTGTCGGGCTTTTGCTTGTTGTCGGCCTCGTCTGAACCTTTTGTATCTGCATCTTCGCCGGTTGCCGAGGTCTCACCCCCGAAGTCGCCGGTCTCATCCGGTTGCCCGCTCCCAGTTTCAAGCGATTCACTTGCATGTTCACCGGTGGTCGTTTGTCCATCCCGAGCGGTTGGCCCCGTGGTTGAACCATCGCTGGCGCTCGCACCCGACTCGGCATCGGCTTCGCCGTTGGACACTCCCGTTTCGCGCTCGTCGTCGGACTCCTCGACAACCCGGCGCATGTTGGCCTGGCCGCCTCCCGAACGAAAATCGAGCTCACCGCGGGGACGCTTGCACGACTCGACCAACGCGGGGCACCGCGGGCTTTCGTCGCCGATCACCGGACACCAACGGGCCTCGCGGGAGGTCAGCGGAAAATCCTCCTCGGCACAAAAGCGAAACTTCTCGTCGGCGAGCAAAGCCCGCGCACGCCCGCCGACATCGGCTGGCTCTAAGGGTATGGCCCACACGGTGAGCGCAATCCACAATCCGAGCGGGGTACTCACGACGGAGCACCTCCATCATTTGTATTTACACAAGTGTGCCAGGCCGGCCAAGGCAATGTCATCACCCACCTCCTTCGGAGGCCGCCTGCTGCTGCACCAAGTGTTGAAACCGCAGCTGAATGTCCCAGCCGTCCTGCCGGGTTCGACCGTCGATGTATGTCAAAAACCGGACCGTCGCCCAGTAGGGTGCCATGGCAAATGCACCGATCAGAGCGTACAGCGAAATCCCATCTTCACTGAACTCGCCAAACGGATGCCCGAGTTGGAGGACAAAGCCAACGAGCCCGCGCCCGAGCATTTCGGCCGACATCACAGCCAACAGTGCCACCAGCAACAGCATGAAGCTAAAGCCCAACAGGCCAACAAAATTTTGCTTGGCCAACACCTTGGCCCGCGAAAGTGACCGCAGTGGGCCCTGCTGTTCGAGCAGACAGGCCTCGTGGGCGAACAGGGTCCAAACAACGGCCCAAATCAATGGAATCACCATCATCGAGCACACAAACAGCACCAGCCACACAACGGTGAGCATCACCGCGTAGGCCGGCAACCGCCGGGCAAACTGACCAGCGACCGCCCACAGGCTCACTTTTTGCTCAAACAACAGGCGCGAGGCGGCAACCGTGTAAACCCCCTGGTTGACCCACAGGCCGATCGATGCATACAGCCAGACCTCGGCTGGCTCGACCCCGTAATGGCTGTAGAGATAGTAGCAACCCAGGGCCAGCGGTAAACTTGTACAAACAAATAAATAGAGGTACAGGCGCCCGCCGAGGGCAAACACCGCACGCCCGGCGAGGTCGAACAACTCGCCGATATCGCGGGTGCGCAGGTGGACCCTGGCCTCGTTGAGATTCACCGCGTACCCCCTCGGCCGGCAACCACGAGGTAAATGGCGATCAGCAGCCACAGGCCGGCGGCCACGCTCCACTTGACCGGCGCGGCGATCCCCGAGGGCGACCAAAATCCCTCGACAAAGGCGGCGATCAGTAACATCACCCCGGCACCCATGATCATCGCCCCAACATCCGGGCCACAGGCGCGCAACGACTCCAATCGCGAGCGCCCACCGGTGTCGACTAGTGCATAGCCCATCACCATGCCGGCGGCCCCACTAATGACAATACCGGTGAGTTCAAAGGCCCCGTGCCCGCACACAAATGTCAGGATGTTTTCGCCGTTGCCCCGATAGATGACGTAGCCGATCACGGTGCCAATGACGATCCCGTTGTACAGCAAAAAGAACATGCTCCCGAGGCCAAACAAAATACCGGTGGCAAAGCAGCGAAAGGCAATCCCGATGTTGTTGTGGACATAGTGCCCGGCCATGGCGGCATCGGTCCCGAACTCGCGCCCGCTATGGGCGTCGGCGTACATGTCGGCCATTCTCTCGAGTAGCCCCTTGGGCAAGACTTCGCCGGCAAAGCCCGGGTATTTGAGTGTTAACAAAAGTGCTGCGAAAAACGGCCCGTAAAACAGCAGGTTGGCAACCCCAAATGCACGCCAGTGACGACGCAACGCCCGTGGAAACCGGCGAATCATCAGGTGCCACAACGCCCCCACGCGTAACGGCCTCGCCCCGTACAGGGCATTGTGTGCCCGCCCTGCGAGGCTGTCGAGATAGGCGACCAAGTCGCCACCAAATCCGGCAGTGCGCGCATAGGCAAGGTGCCCGCAGACCACCCGATAATCCTCCGCAAACCGCGAAATTTCCACGGCGGAGTGCTGGTATAGCGCACGTTTGCGTTCGAGTAGCGTTTCGAGGTGCCGCCAACGCGACTCGTGGGCACGGACAAACTCATCCTGGGTATGCACCTTCATCGGCGAGCCTCCGATCGCCAACTGTCGGTGCAGGGCCGACGCCACCTGCGATTCAGTTGTTTATACAATAGCCTCATCCCCAGGGCCCCCGCGGACGCCCCGTCGCCGGCGTGACAACCGGGTCGGGCACGGTGGCCTCGCCCACGGTCAGACGGTGGTAGATCAGTGCCAACAGGCGACTGGCATCGGTAACCCGCGGGTGCCCCATGCGTTTGGCCAAATTCGGCGCGAGCATCTCGGCGAGCTCATCCTCCCGCGCGGTGCTCAATCGCCCGCAGCGGCGCAAAAACAACTCGATGGCCTCAAATTCTTCGGGGCTCACGGGCGGGCGCGAGGGCAATGTCGCCAACTCGGCCGGTGTGGGCGGCGGGTGGATCACCAGCGGCTGGCCGAGCATCCCGCGTTCTTCGACAACCACCATGGTCCCGGCCACGAGGTCGCCGAGCCGTCGACAGCGGGTGTCGAGCGACATCACCAGGGCACCAATGCTGTAAATCCCCGGCAGGATATCGGCGGCCCGCAAAAGGTTGCGCAGGACAATGTCGTTGAAGTTGACGGCATACCCGCCCTCCTTGACAACGCGTAGCCGCAACATGCGTTTGCCCGGCGTGCGCCCGGACCACACGGTTTCAAACACGACGTAATAGCCCCACTCAATCACAAACAGGGCCACCGCAATGGCCCCAAAGCTCGCACCTTCGGTGACGTCGCCGGAGATAAAAGTGAGGATCAGCAGGATGAAAATTGCATAGACAATGAGACCGCGGATCACCAAGTCGATGCTGTAGGCAAGGGCGCGGCGGGCCGGCCCGGCAATCCGGTAGTGAAACCGAATGTGCTCGGGTGTTTCGACCTCGGCAGTCGTATCCAGTGGCACGGCCGAGGGTTTTCGCTGCGTCAATCCCACCCGATTCGAGGGCACCACGGGCGGTGATCGATGTCAATCGTTACGTCCCACTGAAATGGGCGAATGTGTGGTGCGCTCGAGCCCGCGAATGCACACCGGGTTCGCGGGCACCTGGCTCGAGCGTTGCTCCGACCTAAAACGTGTATGTCAAAACGTCTTGCCAGCCCTCTAGGTGGACCAAAATCGTCCCCGAATCCTGCTGGTAGCCCTCCTGCCAGGCCGTTTTCATGGGGGTGAGATCGATCTCGAGCATCTCTTCGATCTCGGCTTCGCAGGCGTCCATGTTGGCGTTGTGGGCAATACGGGTGAATGCCTGCACCGGCTCAGACTCGGCAAAGGCACCGTCCCAACAATGGCTGAGTTCGTGTTCTTCGCAGCCGCCGCTGTAGCTCAGGTGCACATACATGGTATCGCCGGTGATCTCGGCGGCAAAGATAAACAGCGGATCGTCGGGGGCATCGGGCCCGCAGATCATCACCTCGCTGGGATTGGGCTCACCGGTTTCAGACTCCGAGCTGTCGCTCGATTCGGACGTCTCGGTTGTCTCCCCGGTCTCGGAGGTCTCAGTGGTCTCGCCGGTTTCAGACGCCGAACTATCCGTCGTCTCGCTGGTCTCGCCCGTATCCGTCGACTCGCTGGTCTCGGTCGATGCAGTGGTCTCGCCGGTGGTCCCTTCGGAGTCACCGGTCGTCGCGTCGGTGGTCGCATCGGACGTGGTCGCGTCGGTGGTCTCGCCCGTCGTTTCGCCGGTGTCCGAGCTTGTCGTCCCAGAGGTCTCACCGGTGCCGTCTGATGCGGCGGTGTCCTTGGGATCGCTGTCGCAGGCGACCACCAATAAACACAAGCTGGCGAAAGTGCCGGCAATCCATTGACTTGAGCGTAGGTAAGGCATGCTGCGACAGTAGCACAAGCTGGATGGCGCAGACATCCGGCCATCCAGCTTGCTGGGTGCATCTGCACACCAGTCCCTAGCCCACGTCGCACTCGACCACAACTTCGACCTTTTCCCCGCTGCGATAATCTGAGCACGCCTGCCCGCATAGCCGCAGGCCGGTATCGTCGAGGATCCACCCGGTCTCCTGGTCGCAATCGGCCCCGGGGTCGAGTTGGGGATAGGGCATATCGCCAATCATGACCATGTCGAGGTACTCGTTTTGTTCGAGCTGCGAGAGTTCGAGGGTGCACGAGATACTTTGCTCGAGGATTTGTGTAAGTGCTTGCTGCAGCACCTGATGGTTTGTTGCATTGTAAAACTTCTCGTCGCCCTCGCGGGGTACGCCCCCGCGACTTGCCGCCTCGTTGAGGACGTCGGAGGTGACAACCCCGTACAGATCGGGCGCATCGCTGATGTCGATACCGACGACGTAGGTCGGAATGCCAGCCTGCTCCCACGCGGCTTCGACGGTGCCGTAGAGGTTTTCATCGAACAGATGCTTTTGATTGTCGGGGGCCGAGGTCGAGCAATTCGCGGCCCCGTCGGTCACCAATATCGCAATTGGATCGCCGGGGTCTTCGAGGGCGGCAAGGTGGGCGTAGGCGAGGGCTAGGCCCTGTTCGGCCGGGGTTCCGCCCGCGAGTGAGAGGTCGTTGGCAGCGGGTATCGTCGCCAAAATTGTTTGCCCCTGTTCGGGCAAGACCGCGACTTCGGGGGCATCGCTCATCACACACCCGGCCTGTCCGGCAATCGCCTGGGCCTCCATCGCGGGAAACAACGTGGCACCAAAGTTGACATCGCTGTCGAACATCCCCAGCAGGCTTTCGACAACCGCGTGTAGGCTAAACCAGCGGGTGACATCCGCGGTTTGCGGGTCGCCGTCGTGGTCCCAGTTGTAGTCTTCGTTGACCATCGAGCCGGACTTGTCGAGCACCAACATGACGTTGGGCGGCTGGCCCTCAACCACAAACTCGCGGGTGTCGCAAACGAGCCGGCAGCTGCCATCCTGGCAGATTTCATAGTCCCCGCAATCATCATTGCTTATGCAAACATCGTCGGGTGTGGTCCCCGAATCCGAGGCCGTTTCAGCACCTCCGGGCGCCGAGGTTTCGCCCGAGTCGGAGGTTGCGGAGGTCTCGGATGTCTGGGTCTCGCCAACCGATGCGCTCGAAATACCGGTGCTTGAGCAGGCTTCGCCCGCCGGTTGGGTTTCACATTGATCTGGTTCGGTGCAGCCGCTGAGGGTTGTCAGGGAGGCGACAGTTACAAGGGTGGCTAGGGTTGGATAGATACCGCGCATGGTACTTGGGTAGTCTCCATGCCGAGGTCTCGGATCACGCCCACGGGTAAAAAGCCGACATGACGCCAGCACTTTACAAACGCTTGACGAACCGGCGCCGCGCCGATTACGTGTAACGTCAACGAAACGCGCTGAGGCCCGTCAATGCGCGCCCGATCGCCAATGTGTGGATCTCGTGGGTGCCCTCGTAGGTGTACACCGTCTCGAGGTTACACACGTGTCGCATCACGTGATACTCGCCCATGATCCCGTTGCCACCCAACATCGAACGTGCGGTCCGGGCTGACTCAAGAGCCATCCGCACATTGTCCCGTTTGAGGTACGAGACCTGGTAGGGCGTGAGCTTGCCGTCCTGCTTGAGGCGGCCAAAGTGGTAGGCCAACAGCAGGCCCTTGCCGATTTGATTGTGGAGCTCCACCAACTTTTGTTGGGTCAGCTGAAATCCCGCCAGCGGCCGGTCGAATTGGGTGCGCTCCATGGTGTAGCGCCGGGCCCGTTCATATACACCCATCGCCGCACCCACGGCGCCCCAGCCAATCCCGTAGCGGGCCTGGGTGAGGCAACCGAGCGGGCCCTTGAGGCCGCGGACGTTGGGCAACATGTTTTGCTTGGGCACGCGAACTTCGTCCATCACGATCTCGCCGGTCAGCGAGGCCCGCAGGCTGAGCTTGCCCTTGGTCTCGGGCGTCGACAGGCCCTTCATCCCGCGCTCGAGCAAAAATCCGCGGATCACCGGGGCGTCGCTGCCGAAGTCGGTGGTTTTGGCCCACACCACCATGACGTCGGCTATCGGGCTGTTGGTGATCCAAAACTTTTGCCCGTTGAGGATGTAATCACCGCCGCGTTCGAGCTGGCGCGCGTGGGTCCGCATCGAGCCGGGGTCGCTGCCAGAGTTGGGCTCGGTCAGGCCAAAACACCCGATGGCGCGGCCCGCAGACATTTCGGGTAACCACCGCTTTCGCTGCGCCTCGTCGCCGTAGGTATAGATCGGCCACATGGCCAGTGCCGACTGCACGGAGCAAAACGACCGGATCCCGCTGTCCTGGCGCTCTAGCTCGATCATCGTCAGCCCATAGGCCACTGGGTTCATGCCGGCGCAGCCGTAACCCTGGAGTGAAGAGCCCAAAAACCCCATCTCGGCAAACTCAGGAATGAGTTCTTTCGGGAAGGTCGCCCGCTCGTAGTGCTCCTCGATGACCGGGGCGACGCGGCGCTCGCAAAAATCACGCGCCGCGGTCCATGTCAGCCGCTCCTCTTCGGAGAGGAGGTGGTCGATTGTGAGGAGATATGGCTGCGGATCCATGGTCGCGGGTGTACCACGTGCGCCTCCCACCGTGGAATACAGCTAGCCCGATCAATGTTTGCCACGGCGGCGTTAGCGAGTGTGGCAACTCCCGGGAAATCCGACCACAAATTTAGACTTCCTCGGTAGACTGCCAACAGCTCGCACACGTTGGTGAGCAACTCTTCCCATGGCGCACGCACACGACTTGAGCTGGATCGGCCAAACCCTAGAGGGACGCTTTCGCATCGACGAAGGTATCAGCGAGGGGGGCCCCGGCATTCTGTTTCGCGGGTTCGATATCCGCTCGGAGCACGACGTCGCCATCCGGATATTTGCCCCGACACCCCACAGCGACGAGGCGCGGATGCTGCAGGCACTGTCGGTCCTTCAGCAAAAGAGCATGACCCACGCCTCGCTCGCCCAGCTGCTCGCCAGTGGTGCCCAACAAAAACATGTCTATACAGTGAGTGAGTGGCCACGCGGGGTCCGTCTCGCGCGTCGGATGCAGATACATGGAAGGCTCGACCTCGCCGAGTTTGCCCCGCTCGCTGTCGAGTTGCTCAAACCCCTCGGCCATGCCCACTCGCGCGGGCTCTCGCACGGCGACCTGTGCCCGGCAACGATCTCTCTCGGCCCGGTCAAGGTCCTCGACTACGGCCTGTTGCCGGCCGCCGCCGATGCCGGGTTTCACACCACCATGGCCGGTCGGATCCCGGCACCCGAACAGCTCGAGGGGACACCAGCCGACACCCAAACCGATGTGTTTGCCCTCGGTGCCCTGTTTTACTACCTGCTGTCGACACAATACCCGTGGCCGGCAGGCGGTGGCCCGACCTCCAAAACCCAGCGCCATCTCGCCGAGGTGCTCCCCAACCAACACGGGATCTCGCAACGCCTGATCGCATTGGTACAGCGCTGCCTCGACGCCAACCCCGACGGCCGGCCATTTGACGCCAACGACCTGTTTGACGAACTGCTCGACGCGGTCGACCCGGGCCTGCTGCGCCCCGTCGACGAAAACTCCGGCACCCAAGTTGGCCTTGGCTTTCGCGCCGCCGGTCCGCGCCCGATCACCATTGATCCCAACGCGCTGCCCCTGCTCTCGCGAACGGTGGCCAAGGCGGACGAGCCCGAGCCCGAGCCGGCACCTGAACCTCCGCCCGGCAGTGAGCTGTTGCGCCTATCGACCGATGAACTCGGCCGCCCACCGCTGCCGACCAAAGTCACGGTCGCCGAGCCAATGCCGGCGGCGTCCCGCGGCCGGGCTGTGATCTTTGGCCTGCTCGCAAGTGTGTTTGCCGTGGGTGTCACCACCGTGGTGGTCTCGGGCACCGACTCCGCAGAGGTCCAAGAGGACACATCGATGCGCGAGGCCCTGACCCAAGCGTCAACACTGGCCGACGAAGGGAAGTGGGAAAAGGCCCGCGATCATCTGCGCCAAGTCGAGTTTTCGCTGGCACAGTTTCCCCACCTGCGCGGCGAGACCGAACGCCTGCGCAAGCGCATCGAAGTTGGTCAGCTCCTCGATACGGCCCGCAAACTAGAGGCCCGCGACAAACCCGAGGCAGCCATTACTGCCTACCGCGACCTCCTCGCCCGCGATCCGACGCATGTCGAAGCACGCGAGCGTCTGGTCGAGCTGACCGCGCCCAAGCCCAAGGTCGTGGCGCCTGTCGAGGACGCTGCAATGGCCGCGGTTGCCCTCGTCAGCGACCCCAAGGCAGCCAACCTGTTTATCGACAATCGGGCTGTCGGCACCACGCCGTACCAATCCAAGCTCGCACTCGGCAAGCATGTGGTTCGCCTCGAAGCCGACGGTTACGAAACCTGGGAGCAGGAGATCGAGGTTGCCGAGAACAATCCGCCGATTGTCGCCACCCTCAAAAAACTCCGTCGCCGCGGCCGTGGACGCACCCACGTGAGTGCCGACCGCCCCGCCGACAACCCGACACCTGAGCCGGCGCCCGAACCCGAGCCCGAACCGTCGGACCCCAAAAATGGTGCGCTCAAACCAACGGTGGGCGACAACGACACCAAGCGCCCCGGGCCTTTTTTGCCGACCAAGTAACGGTTGCTCACCAGTCATGGCTTATCGGGCGTTGGCCACCGGTCACCTTACTATATGTATATCAAACTAAAACCGGGCCGCGACCCCAAGGCTGACCCCTCGAGGGCCAACCCCGGGTAGCCAACTGACGCGTCGTTGCTCGGCCCTTCGTTTGGCCCGGATCCGGTCGCCGATAATCAGCGCCACACCCGTCAACATCACCGCCCCACCGACACCGACCACGAGGTATCCGGGGGTTTCGAGGTCACGCAGGTACAGCGGATTTTCGGGGTGCGGCCGCTGGCCATACACTAAAAATCCAACGCCGACACCGGTTGCCGCCAGGCCAAACACGGCCAAAGCTGTTCCGGCCTGCCCCATGGGTCCGAGTAGTTTGCCGTCGTCGGGAACAGGTTGCGGCCTCGGTGGTTGCGGCCTCGGCTGTACAGGTTGCTCGGGCGCGTCCGGTTCGGTCTCGACAAGCGGGCTTTCGGGATAGAGCTCGTGGATCAGGTCGGCAAACTGGCGTTGGACGGAGATCACAAGTTCGCTGTCGGTACACAGATCGCACGACAGGCGGCGCCCGGTCTCCAACGCCTTGCCCCCCTTTTCGGCAGTGAGCTCTGCCCGGTACCCCCCGCCGCCTTCACCGGTTTGGATGGTCACGCGGATCAGCATGAAGTCGGGTACCCGCGAGGGGATCAGGTTGGCCTGTTCGAGGGTGTATTCCGATCGCAACAGCACCTGCTCTTCGATAGCTTCGGCATCCGTCGAAAGTTCGCTGACATCGACCACCACCATGACCTGTGCCTGTGACACCGGATCGTCCTCGGGTGCAATCGTTTGTGGTTCGGGAGCTTGGACCGGCTGCTCGGCCCATGCAGGCGACACCCCAAGGCCAACACCGAGACTGCAGCACAGCGCGACTGCCTTTCGACATGACCATGAGAACATGTTTGTTAGACTATCCTATTTTGGCGTTGGCGGCTGCGGGACACACCGTGCGAGCTCGCGCTACATATGTGTGTGCATGCACTTCGTGGGGTCTGCCACCACAATTACTCGGCGCGAAATCCCGAGGTAAAAAAGTTTGCGTCGAAACGCATCACCGTTTTCGCTCGGGTTGCATCGGTGCAAAAAACGTAAACGTACTCCCGCGCCCGAGTGCGCTTTGCACCTCGATTGTGCCGCCCATCATCTCGGCGAATACCCGACTGATCGCCAAACCTAGGCCGGTTCCGCCATAGCGCCGCGAGGTCGATGGGTCGGCCTGACGAAACGGTTGAAACAGACGCGACTGCTGGCGGGCCGACATCCCGATACCGGTATCGGTGACACTGACCTTGAGCCAACCTGCACCATCGCGCAGCTCGCAACGGGCGACCACCCGCACGGACCCATTCTCCGTAAACTTCACAGCGTTGCTCAACAGGTTCAGTAAAACCTGACGCACCCGCACCGGATCGCCGAGCATATGCTCGACACCAGGCTGGACGGTGAGCTCGAGTTTGTTGTTGTTTTGCGCCGCCTGGGGGCGAACCTGGTCGACAACTTCCTGAAGCGTTTTAGCCGGATTGAACGGCTCGTGGATGATCTCCATCCGACCCGCCTCGATCTTCGACAGGTCGAGGATATCGCTGATCAATCCGAGCAGGTGCTTGCCGGCCTTTTGCACCTTGCGCAGGTCTTCCTCGGTCGGGGCCACTTGCTCGCGCAGTTCCTCGATCATCATCTCGCTGTAGCCGATCACGGCATTGAGCGGCGTGCGCAACTCGTGGCTCATGTTGGCCAAAAACCGGCTCTTGGCCAGGTTGGCCTCTTCGGCAAGCTCCTTGGCCTCGACCAGGCGTTCTTCGGCCTGTTTACGCAGGGTGATGTCACTCGCTGTACATACAATCTCTGTGAGCTTGCCCTTCTCGTCAAGCACCCGTTTACTCGAGAACAACACCGGGATGATGACCCCGTGCCGGGTGCGGTAGCGGCAATCGGCGTGGGAGATATCCTCGCGCATCAGCTGATTGAGCTCGCGGACACTGCGTTTGCGGTCGGTGACCAAAACCGTCGACAACGGCTCGCCGCGCAACTCGTCCTCGGAGTAGCCAAGCAGGGTACGCGTGGCGGGGTTGATCTGGGTGATATGGCCCTCGGCATCGAGGATGATCAGCGTCTCGGCCAGCGACGCGATAATGTTGTCGACATAGCGCTTGGCCTGCTCGGTCTGCTGAAGGCTGACCCGGGCTTCGACTTCTTTGTCGCGTGCCCGCGTGGTCGCCCGCTGCAAACTCATGACGATGAGGTAGAGAAAATAGGCCGAAGCCACGGTTTGGGCAAAATGGCCTGTGAGGGCACCTATGGGGGTGTCTGGGGTGTTTTGTGGTGGTAGTGAGCCAACCGCCTCGATCCCGTAAAGCCCGGTCATCGTCAACATGATGACGCCGGCGACCCACAACACAACGCGCCCGCGAAACAGCAACGCCCCGAGCACGAGCACGATGGCAAACCCTGCCACACTCGGGCTGCGGATCCCGCCGGTCATCAGGCAGGCGGCCGTGACGATCGCCCCGAGAATGGCAATCAATGCATAGGCACTTGTATAGACATAGCCCATGCGACAGGTCAGTGAGAGGATTCCCATGACCACAAACGTGATGAGATAGGTCGGATAGGACGGGGGAAACTCGCCAAAGACGAGAGGTTGGACCACCGCCATCACCACGGTGATCAGCAGGCACAGGTTGAGGATCCGCCGCAGCACGCGGTCGACCCGGGCGGTCTCCTCGTCTCCGCGTGCGGACTCCGCTTGTGTCCCGTGTTCTGACATCCGTCGTTCCGTCGAGCCGGCAACCTCGTAGGCTACGCGGTTGCCCCTCGCAGTCTAACAACCTGGAGTAGGTCCCGCGCTGTCGCCCCCACACATTCCCCTTGCGACACCTCGTGCGTGTGCGTCCTACTCGGGGTCGTAGCGATTGGCCGGGCTTCCCGCCGGGTAAAACACGCCTAGTAGTCGCAGCTCACCTGTCCCGGTGTTCTCGAGGCAATGGACCTGGGTCCGCGGCAAGAAGATCACGCTTCCAGGCGCGACTTCGGTAGCACGCTGTCCAGCCCACATTCGACCCTGACCGGCGAGAATGTAGATCGCCTCTTCGTAGTGGTGAAAGTGGTCAGGTGCGCGCCCGGGGGGAATCGCCCCGACAAACTGGGTGACCTGCGAGCTCCCTAGCTTTTGATCGACCATCACGCAATACCAACGGTCAGCCGTGGCCGCGCGCTTGCGTTCGCTGAGATGGACGCGGGGAAGTCCTGTCGTGTTGCCAGCGCCTGCGCCCGTCACCCGTGGGTCGCCGCGCCCGGGGTCGGGACATTGCGAACTCGCCAAAACCACCGGCTGCGGTCCCTCGACGACGACGCTCCAGCACGTTCCCGGACGCAAAAAAAACCCGGTGTCGGGCGCAACCGGGTGACGCACCCCGTCGACGATGATCGTCGCTGTCCCAGAGACCACATACATGACATCGCCACAGCTCGGGGTCGCAAACCGCGGCGACTCCCCCGGACGGCAGCGCAAGACGCGAAAACTCAGGGCTTCGCTCCCGCGCTCCCGATCGATCACATAGTCGATGTCGACAGTGCCGTAGACGACAGTTGGTTCGCGCCAGGTCCGGGCCACGTAGCACCCGCCTTCGAGTTCAACAGGAGAAGCCGGATCCATCACCCACGAACTATCGCATGCCCACAACCTCGAGCAAGCAACCAGACTTGGCATTTACGCTCGCAGCGGTGAAACTTGTTGTGGTGTCCAAACCCAATCGCGACCAGGTCGCCACGACCAATACGGACCTCGCCGAATACGAGCGGGTCGACAAGCGGCAGACCTACACCCTCGCCCAACGAAGTGGTGATGTGTTTGACGAGGACTATCGCCTCGAACCCTGCTCCCTACTCTCTCCCCCAGAGATTTTTGCCCGCGCGCTCGGCCAGTCGTTGACCTCGATCGGCTTTGCCGTCGTCTGCGACACGGGCATCGACCCCCAGCTCTACGAGGTCGCCCACCAGTGGGTTTGTGACATGTTCGAGCGACCATCTGCGGACAAGCACAGATTTTTGGCCAAGCGCCATGGCGCGGTCAACCAGGGCTACTTTCCGTTTGCGGCGACCACCGAGGTCCACCCCGACATGGTCGAGGGATGGGTGCTGTGCCGGCGTGCCTTTAACCTCGACAACGACCCGGCGTTTGAGCCGTCGGCGTGGTGGCCCGCAGCCGAACTCGAACATAGCTTTCGCCGGTTTGTCGCCAGCCATCTTCCCCTGTGTAGGCCGCTGTGTCAGGCAATGCTGCGCGCCATTGGGGCGCCACCTGAACACCTCGACCCGTGGCTTTCGCGGCCCGCGTTTGGCTTGCGGCTCAACTATTATCCGCCCCTCTCACAGACACACCTGAACTCGGGTGCGGGCCGCCTACTCGGCCACGAAGATGTCAACCTGTTTACCCTGTTGCCCGCACCAACGATCGAGGGCCTGCAAGTCCTCAACCGCAAAAACGGCAAGTGGATTCTCCTGTCGGCGCCGCCGGGCTCGCTGATCGTCAACACGGGCGACTATATGCAGCGGATCTCGGGCGACCGCCTGCCTTCGACGACCCATCGCGTTGCGCCCCCACGGTCTGCTGAATTGTGTGCGCAGGTTCGGACCTCGTTTCCGATCAACATTTACTTGCCGGAAGATGTCATGCTCGAGCAACTACCGGGGCTCGGGCCCGTGCGCTATCCGCCGATCCGCGCGTTGTCGTTTCATACACAAATCACCAGCAAATTTTACGGAGACGATTACGCGGTCCGCGACTGATCGCCGCACACCCATGTATTGGCTGCTACCGGCTTGTATGCACCTAATTCTTCGCCTGGTAACTTCGCGCGTCGCCTGGCCCAAAAGTCACGTTTGGTGACTGCCGCCAAATTTCGATCTTTGGGTTAGACTGGGTTTAGTGGCAGATGTGATCCAAACCGAAGTAGTGATTGTCGGTGGCGGCCCCGGTGGCGCTGCTACGGCTGTGTTTTTGGCCCAACAGGGTGTTCGCTCCGTCATTATCGAAAAAGACGCCTTTCCGCGATTTCACATTGGCGAATCGATGACCGGCTACTGTGGTGGGGTTGTCCGCGCCATGGGTCTCGAAGACCAGATGGCGAGCAAGGGGCACCCGGTGAAATACGGGGTGACCGTTTACGGTACCGGCGGTAAGAACACCTTTTGGGTGCCGGTGATGTCGCGTGGTGCGTCGGGCAAGCTAGAGGACTACAGCACCTGGCAGGTTCGTCGCAGCGAGTTCGATAGCCAGGCGCTCGAGGCCGCCAAGCGCTCGGGCTCCCAGGTGATCACCGGCCAGGCGACCGAGGTTTTGCAAGATGCCGCCGGTGCCGTCACCGGACTGGTTGTTCGCACCGCCCGTGGAGAGACCATCCGTATCGAATCCAAGGTGGTCGTCGACGCCTCGGGCATGGCAACGTTTTTGTCAAACCAGGGCATCGCCAGCGCCAAGGAACGCGGCAAGTACGACCGCCAGCTCGCACTGTTTTGCCACCTCCGGGGGGCCAGGCGCGACGAGGGCAAAGCCAGTGGTAATACACTTATTTTCTACGCCAAGAAAAACCACTGGGCGTGGTTTATCCCGATCGAAGACGATGTTGTCAGCGTCGGCGTGGTTGTGCCCTCTGGCCACTACCGCGACCAGGAGCTCGACCGCGAGGCGTTTTATCGGGAGCAACTCAAAACCCTCAATCCCGAACTCGCCCGCCGGGTCGAGGGTGTCGAGCTTGTCGAGCCGGTCCGCGCCGCTTCCAACTACAGCTATCACATTCGCAATTTCACCGGAAAAGGGTTTTTGTGCGTGGGTGATGCCCACCGGTTTGTCGACCCGATCTTCTCGTTTGGCCTGCACTTTGCGGTCGCCGAGGGACAACTCGCGGCTGAGGCGATTGGCGACTACCTGCGCCGCGACGGCAAGGATTTTGGCGACAACCCGTTTGCCCTGTTTGAGCAGGTTTCGGAGCGTGGCATGGATGCGATCGAAGACATGGTCGATTGCTTCTGGCTCAACCCCCTGGCCTTCTCCTACTTCGTGCACCAAAAATACCGCGAAGATCTGATCGACCTGTTTGCCGGCCGGGTCTACCAAGAACCGCCGAATGCCGGCCTGCGGGCGATCCGAGCCGCCAAGGCCAGCGCCCTGGCAAAACTCGAGGCCCAACAGGCCCAGTCGGCGAGCTAGCCGAATTGATGGTGCCGCGTCGCTCGACCGGCGACGCCCGGCGATGCCATCGCAAAAACATGTATACGCATATTTAAAGGTGCGCCCAAGCACGCACGGTCGCGGCCGCGCAACACGGTGTGAGCTAACGGCAATTTCCCCGGAAATCACCGCAAAAAATCGTTGGAACCGGTAGGATCAACCCACGAGGTCCCATGACGCCGCGCCAGTTTCCAGGTCTCGACTCACTGGTTTCACTGCTCGACGAAGCCGTGCAACACACCACCCCGCAAAAGCTCAGCCACGCCGTCGGAGGTGGTCTCACCCGGCTGATCAACGATCGCGCCCTTAAACTCCCAGACGAGCTCACCCAGGCGATCCCCGGGCAGTACGCCCGGCGGTTGCTCCACCGCTCCGAACGCCTCAACTACACGGTGATCGCCATGACCTGGGGGCCCGGCCAATCAACCCCGATCCACGACCACTACGGGCTGTGGTGTGTTGAAGGCGTGGTGCAGGGCACTATCGAGGTCGTCCAGTTTGATCTGCTCGAAGATACAGGTGCACGCTGTCGCTTTCGCGAGGCCGGCCGGATCTTTGCTGGGGTCGGCTCGTCGGGCGCCCTGATTCCACCCTACGAGTACCACACGATCGCCAATGCCTCCGACAAAACCAAGGCGGTGACGATCCACGTCTATGCCGACGAGATGTGTAAATGTTGTATTTACACTCCAACCGCCGACGGCTGGTACCTGCGCGAGCGCAAGTTGCTGCGCTACAGCGCCTAGTGGCCACCCCTGCCCGGCATCGCGGCACGTATGTATAGTCAACAGGGTCGTGGCCCGGCCCCGATGGCCCGGTTGACCGTCCGCGGACAATTTCCGTGAGATTGTCAACATCGAGCAGGCTGCCCGTCGAGCGCGACGGTTCGTGCTGCAAATGGGCTGAGAACCCCCCTTCGGTCCACCTAGGCCAACTTATCGTAGTTCACTGCACCAACCCGGGCGACCGGGTGGCGGGCGGGCGGAAAATTCGGGCTACACCCTGCACCAAAGTTTTCCTATGCTCCGGGCCCATGGTTGCGCTTACACGCTGCATCACCCTACTCGCAGCCCCGGCTGCTCTCGTTTCGAGCCTGCTGCTGGCGGGCTGTGTCTGCGGCCCCGGCCCCAACGTCGGCGGCTACGACGACGGCGGCGGCGAAGACCCGCCCAAATCACTGCAGGGCATCAAATTTGTCGAGAGCGAGAAGGGCGACCCCGGGGTGATCGGTTGCTCCGACGGCCAGCGCGAAGGCTTTGCCGACCTCAGCAAACACCGTCGCATCGCCGGCTGCCTCGCCAGCTGGGAGGGTTCCAAGAGCCTACGCGACAAGCCGACGGGCAAGGCCTGCGGCGACGACGGGGGCGTGTGCGAAGTTCCGGCCGACGCCTGTTCGCCCGGATGGCACGTGTGCGGCAACGAGGGCAAAAACCGTGACCTCAAAACCCACACAACCTGGCGCGGCTGCGCCGAAGAGGCCGGTCCGGGCAAGTTTGTCGCCGCCATGAGCCACGGCCAGACCGACGAGCTGTGCCCGCCCCCGCCAACACCCTCGACGATCTTCCCGTGCATGGACTCGGGCCTGTGCTCCGAGCCGATTTGCTGCGGCGAGGATTGCCAACAGGGCAAATGCAAAGACGCGGTCTGGCGCGGCAAAACCTATATCTCCCTGGGCAAGGCCGAGGGGTGCGGGGCCGTCACCTCCGAGCGCAACGGTGGCATCCTGTGTTGCTACGACGGTAAGGGAGCTCCCAAACCAATCAAGAAGCCCGAGGCCGATGCCAAGGCCCCGGCTCCGGCCGACACAGGAGAGACCGGAGCAGCTGGCAACGAGGCCGCTCCAACCGCTGGGGCAACGGCACCACCGCCCAGCTCGACCGCCCCGGCAAAGGCCGGTGACGCCAAGGCTGCTGGCGACGCCAAGACAGCGACCCCCCCGCCGAGTACCCCACCGGCGGCCAAGGGTCCCAACCCCATGCCGACCCCCAAATAACCGGACCGCGGGGCCAAACAAAGACACCGACTGTTGTCAGTCGGTGTTTTTTGATCGTTGTACATTCATAGAACCCTGGCCTACGACCCGTCACGCGCGACCACGGGACAACCACGGGACAACCACGGGACAACCACGGGACAGTCGATGTCTCCGGCCGGCTTTGCTATAACGCCGGCATGCGCAGCCGTCCGCGAAGAAATCGCAAAAGTGCCGTCGTCCGGGGTTTTCACCGCGAGACCACCTTCGGCCCCGAGCACCTGATCTACCCCCTGTTTATCCACGACCAACCGACCGACCAAGCCATCGCCTCGATGCCCGGCTGCGCCCGCCTGTCGCCCGACGGCCTGTTGCGTGAAGTCGAGGCTGCGCTCGCGGTCGGCGTGGGTGCGGTGGTGCTGTTTCCCGCCGTCGACGATGCCCTCAAAACGCCCAAGGGTCGCCAGGCCCACAACCCGGAGGGCCTGATTCCCCGCACATTACGTGCGCTCAAAGACAGGTTTCCCGAACTCACGCTGGTCACCGATGTCGCCCTCGACCCCTACTCCTCCGATGGCCACGACGGTATCGTCGCCCCGGACGGCCGCATTCTCAACGATGAGACCGTCGAAGTGCTGTGCAAGCAGGCGGTCTGTCAGGCCCAGGCGGGGGCCGACATCATCGCCCCGAGCGACATGATGGACGGACGCATCGCGGCCCTGCGCGACGCCCTCGACAGCGAGGGATTTACCGAGGTCTCACTGCTGGCCTACACCGCGAAATATGCATCTGCATTTTATGGCCCGTTTCGCGATGCCCTCGACAGTGCCCCCCGCGGTGGCGACAAAAAGACCTATCAAATGGACCCGGCCAATGTCCGCGAGGCGATCCGCGAGGTCGAGCTCGACGAGGCCGAGGGCGCCGACATGATCATGGTCAAACCCGCAGGTCCGTACCTCGATGTGATCCGCCAGGTCCGTGAGTGCACAACCTTGCCGGTTGCCGCCTACCAAGTCAGTGGCGAGTACGCGATGCTCAAGGCCGCCTGCGAACGCGGCTGGCTCGACGAGAAAAAAGTTGTGATGGAGAGCTTGCTGGCCATTCGCCGCGCCGGCGCCGACGTGATTTTGACGTACTTTGCCCGCCAAGTCGCTACCTGGCTAAAGACGTAACAACAGTGCAACAAAGCGGCCGTGGACCTCGCCGTCGCAGCCTCCCGCCCTAAGCGTGGCAAGCGCCCACAGGTCGCACCGACAACTTGAAGGACATGCGCGAATAAGCATGTTCTTTAGGTCTGGTGGATTGCGCACACAGGTGTACCATGGGCCTATGTTTGGGGCAGACCATCGACTTGCATTGGTTTTACTTTCGGCAACGGCACTTGCGAGTTGTGGCGGTGGCGAGGCCTCAACTGCCACCGACGGCTCGGAGGCGGGGACGTTGCTGACAACGACCTCCCCCACCGGCAACGAGACCTCCGGTTCGATGGGCGAAAGCCAATCGGAAACCGAGGACGGCTCCGGCTCTGAGAGCAACAGTGACAGCGAATCATCGACCGCAGGTCCCACGACCGACGACCCGAGCGACAGCGAGACCACCGACGACCCGACCGACGCCACCACCGACGCCACCACCGACGCACCCACGACATCCGACAGCGACACCACAACCGAAGATCCGACCGACGCAACCGACTCCGACAGCAGTACCACCGGTTGTATGGGCACCGGCACCGGCGGAGACGACATCGATTTTAGCTACCTGTGGATCGCCAATACCAGCCAGGGCAGCATTTCTAAGATCAACACCGTGACGATGCTCGAGGAGGCCCGCTACTACAGCGATGCAAACCCGGGCGGCGCCAGTCCATCGCGTACATCCGTGAGTCTCGACGGCCGCTTTACCGTGGTGGCCAACCGCGGCAGCTACACCGTCAGCAACTACGCCTCGACCGAGGAAGACTGCATCGACCGCAACAACGACGGGGTCATCACAACGTCGCAAAACAAGGACGACCTGGTGGCGTTTGCCGACGAAGAATGTCGCATCTGGACCACCCCCGTCAGCCCGGCACCGGCGGCCTACCAGGGAGGTCCGCGCGGCATCACCTGGGACCCGGGCGTGTTCAACGAAGGCACCTGCGAATACGATGCCCCCAAGGTCTGGGTTGGCTGGCACACCAGCAACGGGATCGCCTACATGGCCCGCATCGACGGGAAATCCGGGGTCCAGGAAGCGACCGTCCAAATCGACAACTGGCCGGCCAGCCACGCACCCTACGGCGCTGCCCTCGACCCCGATGGCGACGTGTGGTTCACCGGCGTATTCCAAGACGACCTGTGGAAGATCGACACCGAAACCCTCGAGCTTTCCCACTGGGAGTCAGGCACTGGCCACCGCGCCTACGGCATGACCGTCGACTTCAACGGCGTCCCCTGGTTTGGTGAGCACTGTGGTGCAGTCAGCTACTTCGACCCGATCAACGAGACCTTCCACGCGATCCCCGGCACCAACTCGTGTCACCGCGGAATTGTGGTCGATAGAAATTACCAGGTCTGGGTCGCCTCGAACTCCGGTGACGCCGGCTGTGGCCTCGTCCAAATCGATGGCAATACAAAGACCCTGGTCAAAAACCACACGTTCGACCAGTGCGGCACCCCGGTTGGTGTGAGCATCGACCTCGAGGGCAAGCTGTGGATGGTCGACTACAACGGTTGGGCCTGGCGCATGGATACCGAAACCGAGGTCAAAGAACAGCTGCTCGTGGCTGGTGTCCACTACACCTATTCCGACATGACCGGCGGGGCGCTCAAGAACGTGTTTGTGCCCGAGTAACCGCTGGCCGACAGGCCAGGCCGGTCAAAGCCCAAACAGGTGGACCAACTTGATAAAGATGATGTCCTCGTTTTGGGCATCGGGATGCCGCAGGTTGGTAAACCCACGGGCCCCCGAAAACATCACCATGCCACCCTCGGACAGAACCGTTCGATGGGTATACACCGCAAACAGAAAACTCCCGGGCAGGTACTCCCAGCGCAAAATTGTGTTGGAGATCAGGCTGGTCAAGCCCTGGTCGACCATCCCCGCGTAGGGTGCCGCTTGGGTCTCGTTGAGCGGCACGAGCACGTCGGGCTCGGGGAGCTCTAAAAACCGGTTGTGCCGGGCTGTTGCATAGACAAGTTGATTGTAGGTCTGCAGGGTGAGGGTTGGCAAAATCCCCAAGGTTGCCCGCAACACACCGGTGAGGTTGACCACCCGGGCCCGGGCAAACACCGGCACGCCGGCTTCGCTTTCGGCCACCCAGCGCGGGCGAAAAAAACTCGATGCAAAGTCAAACGCGCCGGTGATCTGCAACCTGTCGACCGGACGCAAGCGGACCTCCGCACCCAAGTCTGGGCCGGGGTAACCCGCCTGCTCGCCGTAGGCCCCGCGGATCACCCCGACCACGCGCTTGGTGTCGGGCGAGGAGATATTGCCCCCGGCCCACCAGTGCAGCGGGACTTCAAACGGGATGTTGCCACGGGTTTCGTAGAGGTCGAGCTGCGGCAGGTGCCCACCAAAGAACATGTTCAATCGCCACTGGTTGAGACCCATCAGGCCGAAGTCGGTGTGCAACCGCTTCTCCATGATGTGCCCCTCAAAACTCGACTGCACCTTAACGGAAGCGCTGCCGTAGAGCTCACGCAGGTTGCCAACCGGTTGGGCGTTGTAGACCGAAGCTTCGGCCTCGCCCTCGATGTAGTTGGCAAACTGCATAAACCCGAGGTCGTTGTAATTGGCGTGGGGCGTGAGCATTTCGCTTTCAAACCCAAACGAGACATTTTTGCCGGTACGCTGAATACCCGTGATGGCGCCCATCCCCGACCGCTCGCCGTCGTGGGTGCCGATGACCTGCGAGGCGTGGCGCCAGCGTTTGCGAAACTGGATTTGGTAGTCGAGACCTCCTGTATATGCATCGACTTCGCCACCGCCGCGATTGACCGCGGTAAACATCCCGCCGACGTTGGTCTGGCTGGTGAACTCCTTGCGCACACGCAACACCGAGAACTGGGTCGAGGGGGTGACATCGACGGACTGCTGGGTTCCGTCGGAGAATTGCTCGGTACCGTAGGTCGGCCCGGCATTGGCCGTCAGGGCGCCCACGCTCCAGGTCGGGGTGAGCTGCCCGGTGAGCCGCATGGCACCAAACAGGCGGGTTTGCGGATCGAGGCGAATGAGTTCGCCTTCCTCACCTGCCCGCGTTGTCAGCTTGGCCCGCGACGACGGCGGTGGGGCGCCAACCCGGCGCGAGTAAAAAAGGTCAAACCGGGTCTCAAACAACTCCTTGGACTCGAGAAAAAACTGGCGGCGCTCGGGAAAAAACACCTCGAACGGACCGAGGTTGAGCACTGCCGGATCGACCTCGGCCTGGCCAAAGTCAGGGTTGACGGTGAGGTCTAGGGTCAGGTTGCCGCGCAGGCCATACTTGAGGTCCATGCCTCCGTTGGGCAGCACCGGCCACGAACCATCGAGGCTGCCACTCGGGCGTTGGGCGGCGATCCGCGTGGAGAAGTACGGCCGCAGTTCCAGGTTGAGGCCGGGGACGATGCCTTTGACTCCACGGTAGTCGAGGGCATAAGAAAGCACCCCGGGCAGGCCCTGGGGCACCGGCGAGAGCACGGCATTTTCGGCCTTCCAGTTGACCCACCGACCGACGTTGATACCAAACGTATGTTCGGGCTTGGCATCGAAGCGAATCGTCGACCACGGGATCTTCATCTCCGCGCTCCAACCCTGCTCGGTGGTCCGGGCCGCAGCCTGCCAAACCCCGTCCCAAAGTTGATCAAACCGACTGTCGCGCGAGATTTGGGCATCTTCCTGCGAGCCGGCGGGGTTGACCATAAACATATAGCCGGTGCGGTTGTCGTTGTTGGCATCGAGCTCGATCCACACCCGATCGCCGGCCCCGAGCCTGTCTTTTCGGGCAACTGATCCGAGAACTTTTTTGGGGTCGTCGTAGCAAATAAACGCGAGGTACAGGGCATCGTCGCCATAGGCCACGCGGATGTCGGTTTTAAATGTCGGGTCCTGACCAAACCGCGGCTCTAATTGGATGAGTTCGGGCAGCGTGGGAATGGCCATCCACGCCGCCTCGTCGACACGGCCGTCGAGCTTGATGGCATCGTCATCGATCCGGTGGGCGTCGAGCTTGAGATTTTCGACCCGCTGTTTGCCAATGACATGGGGCTTGGCACCGCTACCCGGGGCCGCGAGTAGGCGATTGGGCAACACCGCGAGCGCACACGCGACCAGCCAGCGAGAATAGCGGAGCGGTCGACGTGGACGTCGGGACACCTCCCGCAGTTTCGCGGGGGTGCGCAGGGCCCATGAATGCAACGACCAGGTCACCAGAAGTTGGCCGTGTGTAGCCGCTATCCTAGCGACTCGCAATGTGCTGCGCGGTGGCCGTGATGTTTCTCGCCGGCCACCGCCGCTCACAGCCCAGTGCCGGCCTCAAACGCCACTTCGTTGGTGGTGAGGCTCACTTCGCGGCAATGAAACATCTCGGCAAACGATGGGTATTTCTGCGCGGCGAGTTTTATGTATTTGCAATTAGACGCCTGCGGGTTGGTTTTTGGATGTACGATTTGCCATGGCTTCGCGTATGTCAACGGGCCTTGGCCTCATGGGGTTGGTGTGGTCGAGTGTGACCTGTCTAGGTGGATGTTTTAGCGACCCTGGTGGCGTAACTCGCGGCGGTAGTGACAGTTCGGGCTCGACCGCGGGGCCCAACTCTGAAACCGACACAACCGGCGAGCAAACGACCGGGTCTGGTTCAGACTCGGCATCGGATGCGACCACTGATAGCCAGACAACCGACACGACCGACACAACAACCACAACAACCACAGCAACAACTGGCGCACCAACCACGGCCGGCACCACCGATTCGTCGACGACCCAGAGTTCCGACACCAGCGACACCACAGGGGGAGCGTGCCCGCAGGAGGTCCAGCTGCCCACCTGCGAGGGAGCTGTCGGCGACCCAGCAGACATGTGTGACGTCGACGATGACTGCGAAGATCCCCTGACCTGTTACAAGATCCCGTCACTCGAGGGATTTTGTGGTGCCTGCGAGGTCGACGAACAGTGCTCCGAGGGTGGTTGCACTCCGCCCAATCCGTTTTTGGGCCAGGGAGCGTTTTGCAACGAAGGTCGCCCCTGCGATGGCTGCCAGACCGACGAGAGCTGCAACGACCCCACCGCGCCGCATTGCGCGACGGTCTACGGGGTGCAAACATTAATCCAGGTTCAAACGTGCAGCGAATGTGCAACCGACGACCACTGCCCCAACGACAGCCCCAACTGTGTACCTGTGTTCGATAGCTTGCCCAAGTTCACGGGTACCCGCGCCTGCGTTCCCGACTGCTCACTTCCCCTCGATGCCGCCTGCGACGACGGTCAGGACCAGGCCTGCCAGTCGGGTATCTGCAGCGATGCTTCGCTCATGGGTATGCTCGTCTTGGCGGCCTGTGGCGAATGTCGGACCGACGCCGACTGTATGAACGGCGAAACCTGCCAAGATGGCGTCGTCGATCCCAACGGCGGGGTAACGGGGTCGCGTTGCGGCTAGCGGGCAGGTGCCGCAACCTGATGTACTTGCAAGTATAGCCGAACTGCCGGCGACATCGATTTAGGTGTACGATGGGCCATGTCCCTATACGCTTCTACAAAGATGTGGGTACCCGTTGGTTTGTGCCTCGCGTGCCTTTGTGCATGTTTTAGCGACCCGGGTGGCGCGACCCGTGGTGCGAGCGCGGGGACCGATACGGCGACAACCGAGCCAATGTCTGGGACCGACCAACCCACCACAGCGGACACCGGGACCAACTCGGATACGACCGACAATCCGACGAGCACCGACTCGACCGAGACAACGGCGACAGGCGAGTCCACCGACACGACCACGCAAACCACCGAAGGGGAGACCAGCGATTCGACATCGCCAACGTCGGACCCGTCGGAAACCTCCGACACAACTTCCGGAGGTAGCTGCCCACAGGCGGTCGAACTACCCAGTTGTGAGGTCGACGCGGGCGAGCAGGCCGGCGAGTGTGCAACTGCCGACGACTGTATGATGGGACAGGTCTGCTACACGATTCAGACCCAGGGCTACTGCGGCGAGTGCGACGGTGACGCGCAGTGCCCAAATGGCGGGTGTACGCCACCCAACCCGTTCGTGCCGTCGGGATCAGTTTGCAATACGGGCAAGCGGTGCGGCGGCTGCCAGTCTTATGATGCTTGCAACGACCCCGAGGCTCCGTTTTGCGCGACGGTCTATACGATCGAAAACTTCTTGCCTGTACAAACATGTAGCGAATGCGCAAGCGATGGCGACTGCCCCAACGACCGCCCCAACTGCGCACCGATCTTCGAGGATCTCACCACGTTCTCGGGCACCCGAGCCTGCGTACCGGATTGCTCATTGCCCCGCGACCACTCCTGCGAAGTCGGCCAAGACCAGGCCTGCCAAACAGGTATATGCAGCCCCGCGTCGTTCATGGGGTTTATCGAGATCGGGCTGTGTGGCGAATGCGAGAACGACGAGGACTGCGCCGCGGGCCAAACCTGTGAGTCGGCAGAGATCGATTTTCAGGGGCAGACAATGACCGGCTCCTCTTGCCAGGACTAGCCGGTATACTTGTATGCGCACAAAAGACTGAACCATCACGGGTCAGTCAGTTTTGTGCGGGCCGGGCCGGCTTTAGCTACCGGACTCGATGATCAGCTGCTCGGGCACCAGCGCACTGGGTTTGCCCGCACACACCATCCACAGCTGGTGGGCCGCGCGGGTCACCGCGATGTGCAGCAGGTGACGCGACTCGACCACTTCGGGGTAGTTTTGGTTGGTCGGATCTAAAACGACGACGTAGTCGAACTCCAGGCCCTTGACCTGGCGGACGTCGGTGACGTCGATGCCCGGGGCAAAGGCAAAGTTTTGCCGCGCCACCCGGCGCAGCCGCGGAACTTCGGCGATTCGCAGGGCGTCGTAATAGACGTCGGCCTGTTGTGGATAGCGGGTGATCAACGCGACCGAGGCCGTCGGCTCACGCTGCATCAAGTTGCGCAGGGCATCGGCCATAAATGCCACCGCTTCGCCGATGTCGCCGAACCCATAAAACCCGACCTGGGCACCGTCGCGGGCGATCACCTGGTCTTCTTCGCGGGCGAGCGGACCGAGGATGTGGTGCGACAGGGCCATCACCTGGCGGGTCGAGCGATAGGTGATCTTGAGCGGTGAGACGGCCACGTGCGGGAGACCGGCGTCGGCGAGTAGCTCGGGCCAGTCGCGAAACCCGTTGTCGAAGATCATCTTCTGCGCGCGGTCGCCAGCGATCGTCACGCTCTTGCCCTGGCTGACGCAGTCGAGCAACACCCGGACCTCGATCGGGCACAAATCCTGGGCCTCGTCGATCACCACGTGCTCGTACTCAAAGCGGCGCCCACTCAAAAAGATCCCGCCGTGTTTGAGCTGGCAAAGTCGCATCAGCAGGGCGTCGTCTTCGGGGTCTAGGCCAACGCCACGGCGCAGGGCCTCCTGCTTGCGCACCTTGGCCTCGTGCCGCCGTTGCTTGCGTTCGTCGGCGTCGAGATCTTCGAGGAGTTCGGCCGAGTCCTGCTCGTCGCGGTCTTCGAGCTCGGCCTTGCGCGCGCACCAGCGGACAATCGTCTCGACTTCGGTCTCGCTAAACACACCGCTTGCATGTGCATCGATTGCCTGGCGGATCGCCTCGCTGTCGCTCATCAGCTCGATCCAGTCGCCACACAGGTCGCGCATGCTGTTTTCGATGTTGCGCAGGGCGGTGTCGGCCAGGGTGCGGGTGGCGGGCGGAATCTTGCCACGGGCCTGTTTGACGGCGTGCCGGGCCCGGGCAATTCGGACCACTGGCGGGAGCCGATGCAGCTCCTGCCAGATTTCGACAACCTGGTTGTAGCCCTGGCGCTCGCCTAGACGACGCTTGAGCGTGGCCACGGCATCGCTTAACTGCTCGTCGACCAAGGCATCGAGCATGCGCATGATCACCGGGTGTTTTTTGAACCGCGAGACGACCTCGGGAGTGGTCTCGACATGGTCGATCGGCAACCGTAACTTGAGCCGGCGCAACAGCGAGTCGCTCCACCGGCGATAGGTCGTCACCTGCACGCCATCGACCCCGAGTGAGGGCAACACATGGCGGATGTACTCGACCAGGGCGTCGTTGAAGACGACGATCAACATCCGTTTGGGGGCAAACCGAATCGGGTCGTTGTAGGAGAGGTAGGCGACGCGGTGCAGGGCCACGGTGGTTTTGCCCGAGCCGGCCCCACCCTGGATCAGTACGATCCCCGATTCGGGTTGGGTGATCAGGGCAAACTGCTCCTTGTCGATCAGCGCGGTGATCTCCTGCAGGTGCTTGTCGGCCCGCGGCTGGTCATCGTCGCCGTGGATCCCGAGTTGCCCGCGCGGCACTCGAGCAGCTGTCCCGACACCACCTTCGAGTGTGGGTTTGGCCGAACCAACCGCCTCGCGCCAGCGCCCGGATCGATCCGAAACGAACGTCCCCTGGGGTGCCGACACCCGCCGCAGCTGGGTGTCCATGATGGCCAGCGAGCGCCGGGTGAGGATCACGCCCTCGAGGTTGCGGTCGTCGAATTCCTCCTCGTACTCGTCCTCTTCTTCGTAGCGGTAGTACAGGCGGCTGACCGGGGCGTTGCGCCAATCGACGATCGACAGGCCATCGCCGTCGTCGAGCATGGTGTGTTTGCCGATCAACACGTCGCGGGGTTTTTGCGACCGCGACTCCTTGAGCCGCAGGTGACCGAAGTACGGGTTTTTGGGGTCGATCGGGATGTCGCGACCCTGTCCGCGGGTGCGGCTGAGGGCGGCGACTTGGTGCATCTGGTCGACGAGCGAGGCGACGTCTTCCTCTTTGGCCTCGGCAATCGCGTCGCGCAACTCGATCATTTGGGCGTCGAGGTTTTCGATTTTCTGGGGCGCGAGTGCTGCGTCGCGTCGCAATCGGGCCTGAATTTTGGTGAGGATTTGGCACTCCTCCACCACGATTGGACAGGCTTCCTTCGACAGGTCGTCGAGGACTGGCTCCCGCTCCTGGCTGGCTTCAGACACGATCGGTGTGCATAGCAAACCCGGGCCGGTGGAGCTAGCCCCCTCAAAAATTACGGAGGTTCGTCAGCGTTGTCACCGAGCTGCCCGACCTGCGGCTGCGCCATAACCGCGGCAGGGTGACATGTGAGCTCGATCAAGCGCGTCGTGGCGGATGGCCTGGTGACCTTAAAGCCTATCGCTGCACTCGGGTGACCTCTCCCATCCCTCGCCCTGTGCCAGTTGTAGCTGGCGTGGGGCTACCGCGAATATCGCCATTGGCCGACTCCGGTGAAGGCACGGCCGCCCGAACATCCTCGGGATCACAATCTGGCTGCGACTGTGGTACTTGAGCGGCAGATCATGCCGGATTCTAACCAGGGCACGCGCTCGCTTCGCCGCCGCGACATCGACCCCGACGCGATCAAGGTTGTCAAAAAGCTCCTCGCCAATGGTCACGAGGCCTATCTCGTGGGCGGGTGCGTCCGCGACCTCTATCTCAACCGTCGCCCCAAAGATTTCGATGTCGCAACCTCGGCCACGCCAGAAGCCATCCGCAAAACGTTTCGCAACTCCCGGATCATCGGCCGCCGCTTCAAGCTCGCGCACGTATTTTTTGGGCCCAAAATCATTGAGACGAGCACATTTCGCTCGGCCCCCAAAAGCAACGACCGCGATCCACTGATCACCCACGACAACGAGTGGGGCAGCATCGAAGACGACGCCAGGCGCCGGGATTTCACCATCAACGGGTTGTTCTACGACCTGCCGAGCGACGACATCGTCGACTTTGTCGACGGTTTGCACGACTTAGAGCGCGGGGTTATTCGCACGATCGGCGAGCCGGTTGTGCGGTTTCAAGAGGATCCCGTGCGCATGATTCGGGCGATCAAGTTCGCCGCCCGTCTCAACTTTGCAATCGAGGATCAAACCTGGCGGGCGCTGCTCGATACGGCCTCGGACATCACCAAGTGTTCGCGCGCCCGCGTGCTCGAGGAGCTCTACAAGCTGATGCGCGGCGGGGCTTCGCACCGCAGTTTTGAGCTGATGCTCGAGACAGGTCTCTTGCAACACATCACGCCGACCTACGCGACCTACCTCGAAGCCGACGACGTCCGCCGGGTGCTGTTTGGCTACCTAGAGGCGCTCGACGCCTACACTTCGGGGACCCGACAAAAGGTCAGCAACGGGGTTCTGCTGGCGGTGTTGTTTGCACCGCTGCTCAACGACCTGTGGCCGGTGGCCTCGCGCCAACAACTCGACGGTCGTATCGAGGAGCTCACGGGCGAAATTTGTGTGCCGCTTGGCATGGCCCGCCGCGATCGCGAGCTCGCCCGCCAAATCCTGATGGCCCACCGGCGGATGATCGACATTCGCCGCCCGCGACGACGGCGCTCGACCCTGGTCCAGCGCCAGTACTTCCACGACGCCCTCGTGTTCTTGGGTTTGTCCGTCCGCGCCCGCGGCACCGATGGCGGGGAGTTGCGCGCCTGGCAACACCTCGCAGCCCTGCACACCGCGGCAGCCAGCCAGCCGGCTCCGGCCCGTCGCCGCAAACGCAAGCGGCGCAAGAAGTCGGGCAAAAATGGCGAGGCCAAAACACACCGCACACCAGACGCAGCTGAACGGTCTGGCAGCCGACGCGGGCAAAACAGCGACAGCCGTCGCCGCGATCGCCAGCGCACGCGCAAGCGAAACGAGTCGACGCTCCACCGCGATGGCCAACGCTCCCAACCCGCAGCGGAGACAGGCGAACAGCCGACAGCCCACCAAAAGCCGACAGCCCAAGCTCCAAAGTCTGTGCAGCTACAAGCCAAGGCCACAGACAAACCAGCAAAAGCCCCACCGACGCCTAGACCACAAAGCGAAGCCAAGCAGCCCAAAGCTGACGCGCCAAAACCACGGCAAACGCCGCCCGCGTCAATACAAGCGCCCCGCAAGTCGCAAAAGCCCGAGGCTCCTGTTGCAGCCACCAAGCAGGCCACACCTGCCCCGGCAAGTGACACCAAGCAAGCTCCAAAGGAGCAGCCCAAAAAGGCCGTAAAACAGCCGACAACAAAGGCTACCGAGCCGCAGACCACGAAGGTCACCAAGCAAACGACTCAAGAGCAGACCAAAAAGGTCGCCAAGAAGCAGACCAAAAAGGCCGCCAAAAAGCAGACCAAGAAGGTCGCCAAGAAGCAGACCAAAAAGGCCGCCAAAAAGCAGACCAAGAAGGTCGCCAAGAAGCAGACCAAGAAGGTCGCCAAGAAGGTCGCTAAAAAGCAGACCAAGAAGGTCCCCAAAAAGGTCGCCAAGAAGCAGACCAAGAAGGTCGCCAAAAAGCAGACCAAGAAGGTCGCTAAAAAGCAGACCAAGAAGGCCGCTAAAAAGCAGACCAAGAAGTCCGCTAAGAAGCAGACCAAGAAGGCCGCTAAGAAGCAGACCAAGAAGGCCGCTAAAAAGCAGACCAAGAAGGCCTCCAAAAAGCAGACTAAGAAAGTCGCTAAAAAGCAGACCAAAAAGGTCGCCAAGAAGCAGACCAAGAAGGTCGCTAAAAAGCAGACCAAGAAGGCCGCAAAGAAGCAGACCAAGAAGGCCGCAAAGAAGCAGACCAAGAAAGTCGCGAAAAAGGCCGCTAAGAAGCAGACCAAGAAGGTCGCTAAAAAACAGACCAAAAAGGTCTCTAAAAAAGCTTCTAAGAAGAAGGCCGCTAAAAAGCAGACCAAGAAGGTCTCTAAAAAAGCTTCTAAGAAGAAGGCCGCTAAAAAGCAGACCAAAAAGGTCTCTAAAAAAGCTTCTAAGAAGAAGGCCGCTAAAAAACAGACCAAGAAGGTCGCCAAAAAGACCTCAAAGAAGCAGACCAAAAAGAAGACCAAAAAAGTCGCTAAAAAGAAGGCGTCGAAGCGGCGCTGACGATGGTCGACCAACGCGCAGCCCGGCGCGCGGCGTTGCTGCGCCACGGGACAACGGATCACTACCTCGATCCGGTTTTGTACGACTTTGAGTACCGCGAGCGGGTTGAGGACATCGCCTGGTATCGCGAGCAGGTGGGCCCACAACCCATCAGCGTACTCGAACTCGGTGCCGGCTCAGGCCGCATCACCCTGCCGCTGCTCGGCGATGGTCACTGCGTGACGGCGATCGACCGTGTGGGCCCGATGCTCGAGCACTTGCGGCAAAAACTCGACCGCCAAATAGCCGCCGACATGCTGCCGACCGACGCCCGCGAGCGGGTGACGACCAAACTCGGGGACATCCGCAAACTCGACCTCCCCGACAACAGCTTTCGCTGCGTCCTCGCCCCGTTCAACACCCTGATGCACCTGTACACCACGGCTGACCTACAGGCCTGCTTTGGTGAGATCGCCCGGGTTTTGCAACCCGGAGGCGTGTGTCTGTTTGATGTCTGCTTGCCGGACTTCGACTGGCTGATGTGGGACCCGGCCGACCGCCATAGCGTGACGCCATTTATCGACCCCAACAGCGGTCGCCGGATGATCTACTCGACCAATCACACCTACGACTACGCCACCCAAGTGTGTCACATTCGGATTTACTACGACCCCGCACCACCTGCCGGTGAAACATTTGTACCACCAACAAACTCGGAGCATGTCGTGCACCTCGCCCACCGCCAGATCTTTCCCGAGGAACTGCGGGCACTGCTGCCGTGGGTCGGGCTAGAATTGGTGAAGCACGACGGTGGTTTTTGTGGGGAACCGCTGACGATCGAGTCGGAGTCGCAGGTTTGTGTGGCCCGCAAAGCCGGGTAACTCGCGGGCGATTCGTCAGGCAGCCCTGCCACGCGACAGGCGGGTCCGCACCGAGCGATACGGTAGGCAGTCGTCGACTCGGGCTCCCCTGCCACGCGGTAGGCGGGTCCGCACCGAGCGATACGGTTAGGCAGTCGTCGACTCGGGCTCCCCTGCCACGCGGTAGGCGGGTCCGCACGTCGTCGACTCGGGCCCCCCTGCCACGGCAAGCGGCTCCGCACCGGGCGATGCGGCAAGCGGGTCCGTACCGGTCGATACGGTAGGCGTAGACTCGGACACCCCTGCCACGCGGCAAACGGGTCACGGGTTGTTCGAACGGACCTCGGTAATCCGAGTTCCGTGAGCCAAGAATTTGGCATTGTGGATCGCGATCGCGAACTTCCGCCACCGTCTTCGGTATTGTGCTGCAGCTCGATTCGAAGGCGCCCCACCGGCTTTCAAAGGTTGAGCGCGACCTGCTGCGGTGGCACTCACGCGGCAAACGGGTCACGGGTTGTTCGAACGGACCTCGGTAATCCGAGTTCCGTGAGCCAAGAATTTGGCATTGTGGATCGCGAACTTCCGCCACCGTCTTCGGTATTGTGCTGCAGCTCGATTCGAAGGCGCCCCACCGGCTGTCAAAGGTTGAACGCAACCTGCTGCGGTGGCACTACTACGACGAGTGGACCGGCCCGTTGGTGCACGCGGTGTTTGCCACCCACGCGGAGCACAACCGACAAAGGCCTCGCGTTGCGAGGCCCTGTCTAGCTGGTGAGCAGCGTACGAGAACGAGGCGAGAACTAGGCCCGCTCGATCACGACGGCGATGCCCTGACCACCGCCGATGCAAGCCGAGCCGACCGCGTAGCGGCCCTCGCGGCGACGCAACTCGTGGACAAGGTGCGTCATGATTCGGGCGCCCGAAGCCGCCAACGGGTGACCCAACGCGATCGCACCGCCGTTGACGTTGACGCGGTCGCGGTCGAGGCCGAGCTCGCGCTCACAGGCGATGTACTGCGGAGCAAACGCCTCGTTGACCTCGATCAGGTCCATGTCCTTGATCGCCAAACCTGCGCGGCCGAGCGAGCCCTTGATCGCCGGTACCGGACCAATCCCCATGATCGTCGGGTCGACGCCGGCGACTTGGTATTGGACCAGGCGCGCGAGCGGGGTGAGGTTGTGCTTTTTGACCGCCTCTTCGCTGGCGAGGATGATCGCACCGGCACCGTCACAAATCCCGGAGGCATTGCCGGCGGTGACAACCCCGCCCTTTTTGAACACAGCCGGGAGCTTGGCCATGGTCTCGAGGTTGCTTTGCGGGCGCGGGTGCTCGTCGACGTTGAACACCTTGGTGCCCTTGCGCGACTTGATTTCGATCGGTGCCATTTCGGCGTCAAAGCGACCGGCTTCCTGGGCGGCGGCCCAGGTCTGCTGGCTGCGCAGGCCGTAGGCGTCGCACTCCTCGCGGGTAATGCTGTACTTCTCGGCCAGGTTCTCGGCGGTAATCGCCATGGTGCAGCCGGTGAAGGTGTCGAGCAGCGACGACCACAGGGTGTCTTCCATTTTGACGTCGGTGCCCAAGCGCGTGCCCCAGCGGGTTCCACGAACGGCATAGGGCGCCTGGCTCATGCTCTCGGTACCACCGGTGAGGACGACTTCGGCGTCGCCGAGCAGGATGTCCTGGGCGCCGTTGATGATCGACTGAAACCCCGACCCGCACAGGCGGTTGACGGTGAGCGCCGGCACCGGGATCGGCACGTTGTTGCGCAGGCCGATGTGGCGCGCGAGGTAGAGGGCGTCGGCCGAGGTCTGCGAGACGTTGCCAAAGCACACGGCGTCGATCACTTCGGGGCTGACATTGCCGGCCTCAAGCGCGGCCTTGGCCGCGATAACTCCGAGGTCTGTAGCGGTGAATTTCTTGAGGCTCCCGCCAAAGGTGCCAAACGCGGTGCGCTTGGCAGCGACGATGTAGATTGCGCGGGACAGGGGCTTTTTCGTCATCATTCCTCGATTCTCACGAAAATCGGTTGGGGGCACCGGCACGTGAACAGGCAGGCACCATGTGCCTGGAGTATGGGATCGCTAGCTTGCACCTGACGGCTGTGAACCGCGATTCTCCGTTGAGCTTGCTCACTGTTTGCGCTTCAATGCCGAGCACGCGTGGGTTTTCCCGTCACGATTCTTGCCGCCGCACTCCTCACCTCGGCCCCTGCCGCAGTGAAAGGCGCCCCGATGCCGGGGACCGAGGCAAGCGCCCCGGCAACTGCGACGCCGCTCGACACCGATGGCAAGCGAAATGGCCCGGCCTCACAACCGGAAAATGCATATGCATACGCGCCAGCGGCAACTGCGACGCCGCTCGACACCGATGGCAAGCGAAATGGCCCGGCCTCACAACCGAAAAATGCATATGCATACGCGCTAGCGGCAACTGCCAACCATCAACATGCATACACAAATATTTGGCAGTTTCGCCAGGCCGCGCAGCCGAGCCAACCGGTGAGCGCACCGACCCAAACCAACCCAGCGAGCACGAGCCCGCCGGTGAACCCGGCATCGACCCAGCCGTCGAGCGCGAGCCTGCCCGCAGACCAAACATCCAACTCGCCAAAGCAAGGGCCGAAGATCGGGCCTGCCGCGCAAGGCCCCGAATCCGTCCCGGACTCGCAACCCTCGCCACAGACACAGCAGGCCTCACAATCGACTGCACAGCAGGCCTCACAACCGGCCGCACAGGAGGCCGCACAACCGGCCGCACAGGCCTCGCAACGGGCCTCGACCCCAAACCACGCCGACCTGACCAACCTGCCCGAACACCCACCTGCGGCTCCCAAAAAACCAACCGCCAAACAGCGGCGACAGCAACTAAACGCCCGGACCAAGGCCTACCTCGGGCGCCGTGTCGATGTCATTCCGGGACATGTCGAACACGGGGTGTTGGCGACCCGCATGATCGTCGGCTACCCGCACATTTACCGCCTCGAGCTGGCGCTGGGCGTGCTCGACCACCTCACGATTGGTGCGACCGCCCACTGGATTGTCGGCCAGAAGCGGCCGGGCATTTCGCCGGTGATCCACGCGGCATTTTTCCGCGGCCGACGTTTTGTGGTGGGGGCCAACTACCGCCAACTTCTCTATCCCCCGCCGGTCAGCGAGGAGCGCTACGCCGAAGCCGTGGCCGCCAATCGACTCGATCCTTCGGTCCCTGTCCCGGTCCGGTTTCAACGCCGTGTCCACTACCTGATGGCGGCACTGAGTTTTTCACAGGCATGGTTTTCGGCCAGTCTCGAACTCGGGTGGGCGCGCGGCCGCGAGTTCGAGCCCTACCCGGCCATGCCGGTGGTCGTCGAAGAGCAATACACCATCGCCGATCGGATCGCCGGTGGGATCGGGATGCGGTTTGGTACCCGCCGCTATGGCCTGACGATTGGTGCCCGCTATCCGTACCCGAGTTTTGACCTCGGCCTGGACCTGCGGTTTGGCCTATTCGAGGTCCGCCGGCGCGGCACCTGGTTGCGCCCTGAATAGACCGGTTTTGGAGCCCACTCGCGCGACTTGTTTGGCCGTGAGACCCCTGGGCGGCTTGCAGCAGCCCACGACAGCGTCGCTGCTCAGGGCTTTCGCGAATCGTTAGTCTGCGCCCTGAAGAGACCGGTTTCGGGGCCCACGCTAGAGCGCGAACGGGCCGAGTCGTTGCCGTTGCAACCAATTTTCGCGGCACCAGGTCACCGAGGCATCGGCGGCGTGCATGGTAAACGCATGGCGCGAAGCATTGGACAGGTTGGGGGCGCTGTAGTGCGGCAGATGGTCGTGAAACACCACCAGCGAGCCGGCCGGGACTTCGAGGGCAACGGCCTGGTCAAACCCGGGCCACGGAGTGTCATCGAGTCGACGCAGTGTGGCGGTACCGCGGTCCCAGTCGACTTCATAACGCTCGCGCAGGGGGCTTTGGTGCCCACCCGGATGGACCCACAGGCATCCGTTTTCGCGGGTGGCATCCTCGAGCGCAAGCCACATGCCGACGACCGCCTGGGGGCGGGTCAGCAGGTACGAGGCGTCCTGGTGCCAGCGAACCTCACCGCCGATCTGCGGCTGTTTAAAGATGTACATGGTCTGCCACAACTGTGGGTTTTGCAGGCCGAGGTCGCGCAGGAGTTGGCCAAACAGTGGCCGCCGGCAAAACTGTGTATAGGCAGGTATCTGGTCGTGCAGGGCGTGGCCAACCTTGTTGATCGCCCGGTGTTTGGGCCTGTGTAGCCGGCCGCTGTCGTCGAGTGCATCGGCCTCTAAAAAACAGTGCACGGCCTCGGCCGAGGCAAAAAAGTATTCGTCGCGCCCGCGGTCCTGGTCGTCGGTCGTAAACACGGTCCGGTGAGCATCGATATCAAACGCGTCGACGACCTCGGCGATCGCTTGCCGAAGCGGCTGCAGGTCGGAGCGTGCGAACTGGCGCTCAAACACCAAAAACCCACGCTGCCGGTATTCGGCCAGTTGTGTTGGTGTGAGTTGTGTTGGTGTGAGCACGCCGCATCGTCGCCCACCGGCGGATGTTGAACCAACGGGTTTTTGCGGGCACGCCCTGTGTGCCCACGCCGGCTTTGGCGTGCCCAAACTAAACGTCAGGCCCGTTGGCTCAGGCACGCCCTGTGTGCCCACGCCGGCTTTGGCGTGCCCAAACTAAAACGAAAACGTCAGGCCAGTGGGCTCGGGTACGCCACCGATTTCGCCGAGTTCAGGCTCGTCGATGCCGTTTTGCCGGGTCAGCAACACCGCCGCAGTCACGCCTCCCGCAACCGCGAGCACACCGACGATCGTCCCCCAAAACCAGCCTCGCTTGTACACCGGCTTTTTGGCGGGCGTTGTCGGGGTGTCGGTGGTGACAGGGTCGGCGACCTGCGGGCCCTCGGGTTCGGGCTCCGGTTCAGGTTCCGGTTCAGGCTCGGGCTCGGGCTCAGGCTCGGGCTCAGGCGTCGCTTCGAGGGCCGCCAACTTGTCTTCGACTTCCTTGAGCTGGGGCGCGAGTTCGTCGTCGGTTGTGCCGCTGGTCTCGAGGAATTGTTGATACGTCAAATAGACAGCCTTGGCCTTGCGCAGGTGGGTAGGGTCTTGGCTGATGGTGTAGAGCCGGGCGTAGGACTGGCCGATGTTGAACAGCAGCACAGGCTTGTTTGACAGGGTGTAGCAGGCTTCAAAATGCGTGATCGCATCTTCGTAGTTGCCCATCGCAAACGCGTTTTTACCGGCCTCAAACGCCTTGCGGGCCTCGTCGTCGCCGGCCGTCCGGGCGATCAGCAGCTGCAGTTGGGTCACCTCATGGGCCTCGGCCACCCGTGCCATTGCGGGGAAACTCTGGAAGATGATTGTGCAACAAAGTAGCGGAGCCAACACCGCGGCGAGGCGGGCCATCGACATACTCGACCGCGATTGTTTCATCGTTGGGCGCATCACGGTCGGCTCTCCTCTATGTCCAAAAGTACGGTGCATCTTGTGGGCTATTCGGGGCCGCGCAGGGATTCGAGCTCGGCTAAGCCGGGGCCAAACTCCGCCCGCACCAGGTGTGGGTGCGCCCAGCCCAGCTCGATTCGGCGGTGACGCCCACGGGACCAGGTGTCGACAAACCACCGGCACCAACCCGTATGGGGGGAGCTCTCGCCGGCGCGGGCAGGCTCGAACCGCGCCCACAGCCAGGGCAGCCCGTGGCGCAACGTCCATGTATGTGCAAACTCGCGAACATCGCGTTCGAGCGCTCGCAGATCGACGTCGTTGAGGTAGGCGGTGAAGTAGGTGTCAAACAAAATGACGGGCGCGCGGGGAGCCGCCGGCAAGGCCTCGGCGAGGAACGTTTGGGTATCTTCGGGAAACACCCGGCGCTCGACCTTGGCGGCCGGACCTGCGGTTTTTAGAAGCTCGCGATGCAGGGCAAACCCCTCGCGCAGCCGCTGCAAGCGATGGGGTTGGTCGCCCCAAATACAGGCGGCCAAAATCCGCTCGGTCTCGGGGTTGTCGAGGTCGACCGGGCTGGCATCGGCACCACGGCGCAATAGGATTTCGGGCCCTGCTGTCGCGGCCGGAACAAGCTCGGGTACCGCACCGGTACACGGAATCACAAACTGCTTGGCGCCCGCGCGCCCGAGCGAAACAGGCGAACCGTCGGCCGGCTCGAGCGTGTAGCTGCGGTGCTCGGCGTAGAGGTTGAGCCCGGCACTGGCCCCGAGCTCCAAAAGGTATGCCGCTTCGATCTGCAAGACCGCGGCCGGCAACAGCCAGATCAATCCGCGGGCAGTCTCGTTGGACTGAATCACCCAGCTGCCGGCGCGCTCGAGCAGTTCGTCGCCGACCCGGGCAAATGCGCGGACAAGTGTGAGGGCAAACCCAGGTTCCGAGGGCGAACGCTTGCCGCCCACCGTGCGATAGAAGTTGCGCAGTCCCTCGACCCGTTCATCGCCGTCGATCACCATCCGGTGCAACACCGCGGCCAGCCGCAACACGGGATCGAGGTCGTTGGTCCACTCCGGGCGATCTAAAAACGCCATCACCCGACTGCGAAGAGAGGCGAGGCGCCCGGTGAGACCCGCGTTGTGGGCTTCGTCAATGACCTGGTCGTCCTGAATCCAGGCGATCATGTGCTGCATGATCGCGGCGTACAGCGGCGAGTACCCGCGGGCGAAGTTCGCCATCGTCGTAAAGCTCAAAAGGCGCTCGTGATGTCGGGTGCCGTCCTGGTTCATGGGGGTCGGCAAAACTTTACACCCCTTTGGCGAACGTCAACCAGCCCCTTGTTTGCCGTTGCACACATCCGCTGTTTGCGTCGCCGGTCGCAGGTGATTGCGGGACCGACGCTGGTCGCGAAAAAGGCCGGAGTGACCCGGCCTCGTTCGTCTACTGGATGTTCACCACTCAGGTGGCGATCGAGCAGAAGTGTTCGTAGTCGATGAGTTCGATCGACTCCGGCTCTTTGCTACAGACTCGGCAGTCCGGATCCTTGCGCAGGCGCAAGATCCGGAACTTGGTTTTGAGAGCATCGAACACCAGCAAGCGACCGCTGAGCGTGTCACCCTTGCCGAGTATCAGTTTGAGGGCTTCATTGGCCTGCAAGGTCCCGACGATGCCCGGCAACACCCCTAAAACACCAGCTTCCTGGCAGCTCGGCGCCATCCCGGGCGGCGGCGGGTCGGGGTAGAGGCAGCGGTAGCACGGGCCCTGGTCGGGCAAGAAGGTGGTGATCTGCCCCTCAAACCGGAAGATCGAGGCATGCACCACCGGCTTGCCGAGTTTGAGCGCGGCGTCGTTGAGCAGATAACGGGTTGGGAAGTTGTCCGCACCGTCGACGACGAGGTCGTAGCCGGCGAGGATTTCGAGGATGTTGTCGCTGGTCAGGCGGACCTGGTGGGTATTGACTTTGACGTCTGGGTTGAGGGCTTGCAGGGTTTTGCGAGCACTTTCAACCTTGGGCATGCCGAGCCGCTCCATGTTGTGGAGGACCTGGCGTTGCAGGTTGCTTTCGTCGACGAGGTCGTCGTCGATCATCCCGATCGTCCCGACCCCGGCGGCGGCCAGGTACAAACTCGAGGGCGAGCCGAGCCCACCGGCACCGATGCACAACACGCGGGCGTCGAGCAACTTGCCCTGGCCAACTTCGCCGACTTCGGGAAGCATGATGTGCCGGCTGTAGCGCTTGAGCTGATCGGCGGAGAGAACGCGCGGGCGCTCAAAGGCAAAGCCGCCATTTTTCCACGCGCGAAAGCCCCCAGCCATCGACGCCACATTCTGGTAGCCGAGCTCACCAAGTGAGCGCGCAGCCAGGGCTGAACGGGTCCCGCCGGCGCAGTAAATGATCACCTCGCGCTCGCGCTGCGGTGCCAAATCCTCGACCTTGAGTTCGAGCAGGCCACGGGGGACCCATTTGGCGCCGGGGATAAAGCCCTGTTCGTACTCATCGCGCTCGCGCACATCGATCAGGACTGGACTTTGGTGGTTGTCATCCAAGCGCGCATGGGTGTCTTCGACCGACACTTCGCGAATCGATTGTTTGACCTTGCCGAGAATCTCGCTAAAGCTCGCCATCGTTATTCTCCGATTAGGCACGTGGTTTTATGTGCCTGCACAATCAGCCAGATTTTGGCAACTGTGGACCATGAGTAAAACATCGTCAATATCGAAGCTGACGTTTAAACATAATTGACCGTGAGTAATCGTGAAAATGTCTCACGACCCATGTGGCACGACGACCCAGCCGAAATGATCGTTCGAGCAAACCGCGAACCTCGCGCTTGACGGCCTGCCCGGCACTCCGGGACCATTAGACAGCGCTGCTTGCCAGCCTGTTGATGCCAAATGTCCGCGCCCACCGTGCACCGGATTCCTGTCGGGCCGTTTGAATTGCATGCCCGCATCGCCAAGGGTGGGATGGGAGAGATCTGGCAAGGCGTCCACCGGCACCAGGACTTTCCCGTCGCCATCAAGGTGTTGACCGCCGAGCAGATGCGTCAACCCGGGTACCAAGCCGACTTCCTGCGCGAGGTCGAGGCCGTGGCTGGGCTGACCCACCCGGGCATCATCATGTTGTTTGACCACGGGTTTGTCAGCGACGAAATGGCCGAACGTGCCAACGGCTCGTTGGTGGCTGGCAGTCCCTACCTCGTGATGGAATACGCGTCGCGCGGGTCGCTCGACTCCCTCACGCCGCCGCTCACCTGGTACGACTTTCGCCGGATCGTCACCGCCCTGTTGCGGGCCCTGGCCCACGCCCACTCGCGTGGCCTCATCCACCTCGACATCAAGCCCGGCAACGTCCTGCTCGGCAGCACCGAAGACCCGCGGCCCAACCTCAAACTCACCGACTTTGGCCTGGTTCACGCGGTCGATCGCCAACAGCCGTGCTCGACTGGCGCCTCGCCCCACGGGACCGTCGAGCAGGCCCGGGGAACCCCCTGGTATATGGCGCCCGAGCAGCTGTGCGGGCATTGGCGGGACTACGGCCCGTGGACCGACCTCTACGCCCTCGGAATCCTGGCCTGGGAGTTGGTCTGTGGCTCGCGCCCGTTTGACGGTAAGTCGGCGCGAAGCATCGGCCGCCAACACCTCGACTTGCCCCTGCCCAAACTCCAGCCGATCGTCGACGTGCCGCCCGACCTCGAAAGTTGGCTCGGGGGCATGCTCGACAAGCAACCGAGTCGTCGGTTTCAGCGGGCCAGTGATGCTCTTCACGCATTTTTAGCCCTGGGTGATCCCGCCGAACCGGTCACCGTGATCCGGCCGATGCCGGTCGAACCGGAGGAGCCCGACACCGTGGTTGGCCCGGCCCCGAAGGCGCCGAGCCGGCGCAAACTCAGCGAGTCGAGCGACGAGATCACACGTTCACTCGATGGTTCGCCGCCAAAAAATGCCCTGATCGAGCCGGCCCTCGACCTCCGTTCTCGGGTCGTTGTCCGCACGCCCGATCCGGGCTGTCCCGAGGAGGAAGCCCCGCCCCCACCTGGCCTCGCCGGTGCTGGCCTCGGCCTGTTTCACCTACGGAGAGTTCCGTTTATCGGTCGTAACAGCGAACGAGAGCAACTTTGGCAGGCCCTTAGAAATGTACATACAACGGGCACACCACAAGCTTTGGTGCTGCGCGGGGCCGCCGGCCTCGGACAAAGCCGGCTTGCGAGTTGGCTGTGCGAGCGGTCCCACGAGGCCGGGGTGGCCACGTTTTTGCGGGCCGCCCACGACAGCGAAGGCCGTTCCGACACGGGGCTTCCGCGGATGCTCGCCGACCACTTTCGCTGCGTCGGGCTACGCCGCTGGTCGATCAAACTCCGGGTCGGCAAGCTACTCGCCCGCCTCGGGATCCACGACCTTGCCACCCTCGAAGAAGCCTGTGACTTTTTACTGCTGGCCTCGCCGGTTTCTGGCGACGAACAGGCCTCGGTCTACCGCGCCCGGCCCGACGATCGCCGGCGCTTGATGGCCAAGCTGCTGCAACGCCTCACCCGCGACCGCGCGGTGATCGTGTGGCTCGACGATGCCCACTACGGCCACGACGGCGTCGAGTTTGTCAATTACATGCTGCAGCAACAATTCGCCGAACCCTGCCCGCTGCTGTTTATCCTGACCTGTTGCGACGAATCCCTCGGCGAGCGTCCGGGCACCGACGCCCTGATTACCCGACTTTGCCAACACCCACGCGCCACGACCATTCCGGTGCACCCGCTGACCCGTGGCGAGACCGAGCAACTGGTCTCGCAGCTACTCGACCTAGAGCCGCCGCTCCACAAACGCGTGGTCGACAAGGTCGCCGGCAACCCGATGCTGGCCACGGCACTCATCGGCGACTGGATCGACCGCGGCCTGTTGCACCCCGGGCCACAGGGGTTTGTCCTCGCCCGCGGCACTACCATCGGCTTTCCCGACGACCTCCATGCCCTGTGGCTGTCGCGGCTCGATCGCCACAACCTGCCCCGGGAAATCCTCGAGTTGGCCGCCACCATGGGTCAGGAGTTTTCGGCCAAGCAGCTGCAACGCTCCTGTGCCGCGGCCCGACTCGCCTACCCCGAAGACCTGGTCGAACGCCTGCGGGCAGCCCACCTCGTCACCGCCCAGGCCCATGGGCTTCGCTTTGCCCACCCCATGCTCCGCGAATGCCTGTTGCGGTCGGCGCGTAAACACGGCCGGCTCGCCGAGCACCACCTCGCCTGTGCCGCGGCGATCAAACTCGAAAACTATGCTGATACATCGGTCACGGCCGAGCGGCTCGCCGGCCACCTACTGGCCGCCGAACAATACGAAGCAGCATCCAAGGCGCTACTTGCTGCCGCCCGCCACCGCCACCGTTGCGGCGAGCCCGGGCAGGCCGTGCGCCTATTAGAGTTGTATGAGCAAGCACTTCGCAAGCTCGCGCTCCCGAGCTCCGACCCCCGCTGGGGCCTCGGCTGGGCACTGCATGCCGATGTCTTGGTCCGCAGCGGCGACTTTACCCGTGCCCGCAAACAGGCCCAGCGCGCCGTCCAAGCCAGTGTTCGTAGCCGCAGCCTGCGAACCCGGGCCGGCGCTCTTGACACCCTGGCATTTTTGGCCCGCCGCGAAGGCGACTTTGAACTTGCGATCCGCTATGGCCAACAGGCGCTCGCCCTCCACGACGACTTGCAAGATCCGCAGGGGCGGGCGGGGGTTTTGCTCAACCTCGGGCACAGCCACCTCGACGACAAAAATCTCGAGCGTGCGGTTTTGCTGTTTGAAGAGTCACGTGCAGGCTTTGCCGCGGTCGGCGATCAACTCGGCAATGGCCGCAGCCTGCTGGCCCTCGGCCATGCGTTTGCCCGGCAACAAGAACGGGAGCTGGCGATTGCCGCCTACACCCGCGGGCGCGAGGTATTTGAGCAAATCGGCAACTCGTTTTTGGTCCTCGCCTGCGACCACGGCCTGTCGCGGGTGCAATCGAGCGACTGACCACCCTCAACAAATTGTACAATCAACAACTACAGGTAGTGGCGCGGGTAGTAGCCTCTGGATTTAGTGTATGCGCATATACTGCGGCGCTCACGTTGCCTATGCAAACCAATCGCGGGCGATATATCCCGTCGCACATATGCGCGAAATCTGCGATGGCTCGCCACAACCATGGGTGGTACAACGTCGGCTCGGCACCGGACCACGATCTAGAAAACTTTTGCTCGATCTGATCCAATCCGGGTGTTGGGTGCACTACGTATGAGCATGCTGTGTCGGTCGGCCACGAGATTCTCCCGCATCCTGGTGTTTTCACTTGTGGCGGGCTTGGCGAGCGCCGGTACTGCCTCGGCCCAGGATCCGGGCCCCCCGCCCACGCTGCCACCTGAACGCAGCCCCACACTGCCTCCCGAGCCCGGCGCCGATCCGCCGCCCAGCCCGCCGACACAGCCAAAAGCGCCCCCGACACAGCCGAGCACCCCCGTCAAACCAACGCAACCTGCCAAGCCAGCAACCAAACAACCGACGAGCCCGGCAAAGCCGACCCAACCGGTCCAGCCCGCCAAGCCAAGTGCGACGCCACCCGCCAAACCGGTAGCCAAGCCCTCCGCGAAACCTTCGGTTCCGACCCAACCGGCGCCCGCAAGTCCCGCCACCCAAGCGCCCATCGTCGAACCGCCGCCGCAAGCGACCTCTTCCAAGGCGCCCCGCTCCGACTTTGAGGCCCCACCGGAGCCCGAGCCGGTCGCCCCCACACCGGAGCCACAGGCACAACCCGAGGGCCCGGCCCCCGAGCAGCCTCCGACAAACAGACCAAAACCCGAAGACACGCCACCCGAGACCGATGAAGATACAACGAAGCCAAAGAAAAAGCGCAAGGTGTTCAAGCACCGCGGGCTCATTGGCGAGTTCAAAATCGGCGCCGCGGGGTGCTTCAAACGCATATGCAAGGGCCAAGGAGGCCACTACGCCAAGCCCGGCCTCTCACTCGGGGGATTTTTGGGCGGCAACATCTTTGGCTTTGCCGACTTTGGTTTAGAAGTCCAGTGGGCAACCATGGGCCCCCGGGCCTACAGCGGCCGCAACGTCGTCGACCTCTACGGTATCGACAGCGGTCGCCTACAGGAACTGCTCGTTGAAAACGCCAGCTACATCGGCACCGACTTCGACGTGGCAAGCCTCGTGCTCGGCACGGCCAAAATGCGGGTGCTCAATGTCGGCCCGGCGGTCCGTCTCCACGTGGTCCCGCGCGGCCGCGTGTCTGCCTACGTCGGTACCGCCTTCGACTACCAGCTGTGGCGCAACAAATACGAAACCGTGGGCGGGCCATTGCGCCTCGACTTCCACGGCATCGGCATTCCACTGCTCGGCGGCCTCGGATTTTACCCCCATCCAAACGTCGCGGTCGGCTTCGAATTTCGCTGGGTATACAGCTACCACGTCGTCATCGCGGCCAAGCATCCCGACCTCAACGCCGGGGCCCCGATCGGCCTCATCGACATGGCCGGGCGCGACGAGGGGATCGAAGTCAGCTCGGGGTTACCGACATTTTGGCATGCCGTCGCCAGTGTTCGCGCACGGTTTTAGCGGGCGGATCGCGGTGCCGATTTTAGGTGTATCCGCAACGAGTTTCTAAGCTGCGGAGTGTCATGGGCGACGCGGCCGTCTACACATTAAACCGAAAGTGCATCACATCACCGTCGACAACCGTGTATTCCTTGCCCTCGACCCGCAGCAGCCCCTTGGCCCGCACCGCCGCCTCCGACCCTAAGTCGACCAGCTGTTGCCAGTGCATCACCTCGGCACGGATAAACCCGCGCTCAAAATCGGTGTGAATCTTGCCCGCGGCCTGTGGCGCCAGGGTCCCGCGGCGAATCGTCCACGCCCGGGCCTCCTGCTTGCCAGCAGTGAAGTAGGTGATCAGGTTGAGGAGGTCGTAGGCCTTGCGAATCAGCCGGTTGAGCCCGGGCTCATCGGTACCTAGGCCCTCCAAAAATTCGGCGCGGTCTTCCTCAGACAGACCCGCGAGTTCGGCCTCGATAGATGCTGATACAACCACCACCTCGGCGCCCTCAGCCGCGGCCAACTGTTGAAGCTTGGCGACCTGCGGATCCTCGCCGGCAATCCCGGCCGCGAGTTGGTCCTCGGCCACGTTGGCGGCATAGAGCACCGGTTTGGCGGTCAACAGAGCCAGGTCGCGAACCACCACGTGGTCGGCATCGTCGAGCTCAATCCCACGCACGCCGGTGCCACCTTCCATGGCCGCCAGCAACTTCTCGCAGGTCGCGACAGCCTGTTTTTCGACCTTATCCCCGCTTTTGGAGTTTTTGCGGGCGCGGTTGAGCCGGGTCTCGACCGACTGCATGTCGCGCAACAGCAACTCGGTGTGGATCACCTCGACATCGCCGGTCGGGTCGATACCACCGTGTACATGCACAATGTTATCGTCCTCAAAACAGCGGACCACGTGGACAATCGCATCGACGTTGCGAATGTGGCTGAGAAACTGGTTGCCCAAGCCCTCGCCCTGGCTCGCCCCCTTGACCAGCCCGGCGATGTCGACAAACTCGATCGTGGTTGGCACAACCTTTTTGGGCTCGACAACCTTGACCAGCGCATCGAGCCGGGGATCGGGCACCGGCACCATGCCGACGTTGGGCTCGATCGTGCAAAACGGGTAGTTGGCCGACTGTGCCCCAGCGTCAGATAGGGCGTTGAACAGGGTTGATTTCCCGACGTTGGGGAGTCCGACAATTCCGACTGCGAGGGCCATGGCGACCGCTGGTACCACAGGTTGGTGGCAAATCCCTCGCCTCGCGGCCAGCGTCCGGGCGATTGTGATGTGTGGTGACTCCCGCGGCCTGCCCGTTCGACTGCTGCTACAGTGGGCGCGTGAGCGAGCGAGCCTTCATTCCTGTCAATGTCGCGATCTTGACGGTTTCGGACACCCGCACCTTGCAAACCGATCGTTCGGGCAAACTCGCCGAAGACCGTCTGGCCGCGGCCGGCCACAACGTCATCTCCCGCGAAGTCGTCACCGACAATCGCCAGCAAATCGGTCAGCGTCTCGCGGACTTCATCGCCGACCCGGGTATCGATGTGGTGATCACCACTGGCGGCACCGGGGTCACCCCGCGGGATGTCACCCCAGAAGCCGTCGAGCCGCTCACAACCAAGGCCATCCCGGGATTTGGCGAGTTGTTTCGCCAGCTGAGCTACGAAGAGATCGGCACCTCGACGATTCAAAGCCGGGCATGTGCTGCGCTGTGTGGCACGACCTACGTGTTTGTCCTCCCGGGCTCGACCGGAGCTGTCCGTTTAGCCATGGACAAAATCCTGTTACAGCAACTCGACCACCGCCACCGGCCCTGCAACTTTGTCGAGTTGCTGCCGCGGATTCGCCACGAACGCGAAGACCCCAAGCAAGCTGCGGATTGAGCTAGCCGGCGAATCCGAATAACATGTCCAAATGGACATATTATTGCGGCGGTTGGTATTGGTTGCGGCGAGTGCATCGCTGGCCTGTAGTGGCGACAACTCGGCCGAGACACAAACCGATGCCACGTCGGCGACAACCGGCGAATCCGAAGCTTCCGACAGCCAAACCGGGAGCTCGGCTGGCCCCCAAACTGCAACCGACGATCCGACCGGAGCGACCACCGACGATCCGAGTGCGGGTTCTGTCGACCCGACCGAGCAACCCACGACAGACCCGACAGACCCGACAGACCCGACAGATCCCGACCCGAGCCAAACCACCGACCCGCAAACCACCGACCCCGATCCGACGACCACGACCGAGGGCGATTCAGATGTAGATACAGACAACACGTCGACCGAAGGCACGACCGACACTGGCGAAACCGAGACCGACAGCGATACCGATACCGAGACCGACTCCGACACGGGGGTACCCGCCTGCCAGGACGAGCTCCCCAACCCCGCCGGTCAAGAAGTCGTCATCGCGCCCGAGTTTGAGGAGTTCTACACAACCTACGACCTCGGGCCCGTGCCGGGGATGCCCCAGGGAGCGCTCCTAGGCGGTTGCACAATCCACCACGAAGACGAAAACACGCTGCTGATCGCCGGGGAGTCGGAGCAACCTTCGGGCAAGATTTACCGCATCGGTGTGGTCCGTGGGCCCTGTGGCAACATCATCGGCTGGGACGGATTGGCCGAACCTCTTGTAGATGCACCGTATGTCGACGCCAATCTCGCCTACGGTCCCCAGAGTATCCTGTTTTATACCCATTGGCCCACCAACCAAGTCAGCCAGTTGCTCCCGGGCGCCATGATGGCCTGGAATACAACCGACATGCAGCCCCTCGGGGTCAACGAAGACCAGGGCGTTAGCGGGCTTGGCTTTGTCCCACCCAACTTCAACGACCCCGCCGGCTTACGGGTGATGACCTGGGCTGGCGGGCACTGGTACCACGTCGGCTACATGCCCGATGGGGAAGGTTACAGCCTGCAAGACCCCACGAAAATCGTGTCCCTGCCCAACGGGCCCGGAGGGTTTGCCTATGTGCCCGAGGGCTCACCGGGGTTTGATAGCCCCCACATCATCGTCTCGGATTGGTCGACCAACACCGTCTCGGTCTACGAAGCCGACGGCCTAGGCGACCCCATGGTCGAGACCCGCAAGGATTTCTACACGACCTTCCCGCGCCCGTGGGGAGCCTACTTCGAGCCGCTCAAGGGCGACTTTATGTTCCTGACCTGGGGTGCCGGCGAGGACCGCGTGTACATCACCCAAGGGTTTGAACAGCCGCCTCCAACGCCGCAGTAGGTGCTTATTCAACTATTTTGACAGCAGGCTAGCTCGCCTGCTCATCCTTGCTCGAGGTGCACTCACGGATCCCCAATTTCAGTTGATATGCACAGTTCCAGCGGACCAGCTCCTGCGAAATCGCCGACAGGTCCGACTCGGGGTCCGCCGCCAGTTCCTGCTGCAAGTTGTCCCAGGCCTCGCGGTGCGCCGCCGCGTCAAAACCTTCGTCGGCGAGTTTGCGGGCCATGTCGGGCATCACCACTTCGACATAGGTCGCCCCTTCAGCGGCGCTGGCCAACCGCAACGCCAGCGGGCGCTTGGGGTGGTCGACGGCATCCGAGCAGTACTTGCGGGCGCGTTTGGCAAACGCGATGTTGAGTTCGCGACGAACCTCCTCGACAGTCGGCGCAGTCGTCTGGGCCAACGCCGTTTGAAGTCGCTGCAATCCAGGCGTGTTCTTTGTTTCGATCCGATCGGCGAGGTAGCCCAGCGTGCGCAAGGCTTTTTTGAGTGCCTGCTCGCGGTCCGTCGGTGGCGCCTTCTCGGCGCGCGCCACCGCCTGTAAAAGCCGGCGGTGTAGCGCCCGATACAGTCGCTTTTCGATTGCTTGCCGGGCCGGTAGCACCACCTGGTCGCGTGTATCTGCATCTTTTTTGGCAAAGCCCGCGCGACCGCTTTGAAATGCCGCGGTGACCTCGGCCCCGAGCTGGGCATCCACGCCCTCCTGCGGTATCTCGGCGGCGATCCCAGCAAGTGCAACCTCCCACAGACACGCGGCGTCGTCCCACGCCTGTCGGCGTTTGTCGAGTCCGAGCTCGAGGTCTGCGGCGAGGGCAAGGTGCCCGCGAAAACCGGCAATCACCGAGGCCATCGCCAGGTCATGGGCTTCGACAAGTCCCGCGGGTTGGCTGCGATCGAGTGCGACAAACGACGCGTGGTCGCTGCGGCGAAATGTCCGATCGTGGGCGGCGATCAACTCCGCAATCACGAGGTCACGCAACTCGGCATCGAGATCGCCGGGGGCGGGGGGATTGTCCCGCAGCAACGCCCTTGAAGCCGGCTGGGCGGCAACAGCATCACACAGTTTGGAAGGCTGGCGCACGGGAGGCGTGTCAACCTGCGGGGTGGCCGTGCCTCCCGTTGCCGATGCAACAACCTTGTCGGTCGCCGGTGCAACAACAACCTTGTCGGTCGCCGGTGCAACAACCTTGTCGGTCGCCGGTTTATTTTGCCCGGTAGCTGGAGGTTGCGAGCCCCCACAACCAGCCGCGCAGGCGATTGTCAACACACTGGTGAGCACATATGAGTGTAATTTTCGATGTATCAGCATTCGGTTAGCCATCAATCATTGTCAAAACTCGGTCGACACCCAGGCGCGGTTGTTGGGCCACATCTCCCCCGTGACCCATGCGCAACACCATCTGTGGAACCCCTCCCGAAATGGTTGCCAGCCGCCGGCGCAGGCTTGGCTCAAACAGCGGTGCATTGAGCGGCGACATCCACAGGTGGTCGACACGCCCACGAAGCTGTATGTGCATCAATGCCATACCGGCCTGGTGCCATGCCCCCGGACCATCCTCGGGAGTCGTCAGCACGGTCAACACGGGCGATCCGGCGAGGATCTCATCACCACCGTGGGCCGCCCGCAGCTCCCCATCGCCCGGGTCGTGGGCAAAACTCGCGGCGATCGGCGAGTGGGCCGTACCGACGGGCTGGGGCGCCGCAGCGGGAAAATGCCAGCGCTTGGCATCGGCTCGCATCGCCTCGTCGACATCTAGGCGGGCAAACCCCTCGGCGATCGTCGCCGCCACCAGATTCCGCGCTCGCCCGCTCACCAGACAAAGCCCACACCCCTGGTCCGCAGCCATCGCCTGCAAGCGTTCGAGCAGTCGTTCGGACGGCGGCCGGGCTGCGAGCTGTCCGCGATGGGTACGACGCTTGTGCATACACTGAAATAGCCAATGTTGCTCGCCGGCCGGCAGCGGAGCATCGGCCGGGGCCAACGCGGCAACCCAGGCGGCAATCCCATCCTTCGCCGCGGGTTGCGCTTGCAGCTCGAGTCCGAGGTTTTTTGCCGCCAGTTCAAACCCAGCAACCGCAGCTCCGAGCGAGATCCGAACAAAGCGCCCATCAGGATCGATCAACGGGTGCTCGAGCGTCCGCTGCCGCAACTCAATGCGGGCCTGTTTTGGACCTTCGCGCACCTGCCAGGCCCAGGGTTGGCAGTTGCGGATAGACGGTGCCAATGTTGCATAAGCAATGGCTTGGCGCACCCGCCCGCCAAGGCTCGGCTCGGGCTTGGGACTGACCTGCCACGCCTCACAAAACGCCCCGGCCGAGGGCTCGGGCACAACGATCTGCGGCCCCAACCCAACCTGATTGGCGAGCACCTGCGGAAGCTTGACACCGACTTCGACCTGCGCTGGGGCATCGGCTTCGAAATCAAATGCGGCATCGAGCTCCTCGCCGACATCTGCCCCGCGAAACACTTGTTGGGAAAGAAAACCATCGATCGCGGCCACGACCTGGGGAACTTCGCGGGCAATGTCGTTGGGCCAGTGGGGGGCAAACCGCAAAAACCCGTCCGGCGTCGAGCAGGCGATCCCTGCCTGGCCCAGGGCCTGATGTAGCTGCAACAACTCCACACCGCGGGGCGGCTCAACCGTCAAGATCCCCGAACGACCCCCGCGGTCGGGGCTGCGAAGGCTGGTAAACCCACGCTCAACCAACGCGGGCTCGAGCGCATTGTGGTAGCGCTGAATGTGGGAAAAGATTGCGTCCACACCGATGTCCAGGATGCAGGCAACCGCCACATCCAAGGCTGCAGCGCCTAGCAGGTTGAGGGCTCCACCCTCGGTAAAGTCGGCCTGCTGGCGAATGGGTCGCTCGTAACTCAACAACCCGCGCTCGCCCGCAAGTAAAAACCCGAGCGGCTGCTCGTGACTGAGCCAACCGGCGGTCCGCGGTTTTAAAGCGGGCATACGATCGGGCCGGATGTAGACAAAGCCCAGGCCTTCAAACCCCATCAGCCACTTGTGGGCGCCGCAGCTGAGATAGTCGATACCCGTTGCCGTCGCGTCGAGCGGGACCGCGCCAAGCCCTTGGACCGCATCGACAACCACCTCCGCGCCGTGACGATGACTCAGCTCGACGATTTGTTGTATGGGCATATGCAGCCCGGTTTGAAACTGGACATGGGAAACCGCCACCAAGCGGGTGCCGGGCAATACCCGTTGCAGCTCGGCCAACCCCCGCTCGGGGCCGCCACCTGACCCGGGCATAAACCCTGCGAGCGAAACGAAGACGAGTTCGAGATCAAACGTCCGGGCAACCTGCTGCCACGGGGTGATGTTGGCTGGAAACTCGCCTGTAAATACAACTATTCGTTCACCCGCTCGCCAGTCGATCGCCAGGGCGATGTCACACAGCCCACGGGTCGTGCTCGGCACCAACCCAACGCTGTTTGCCGGCACGTTGATGAGGCTGGCCAGCCGGCCGCGCAAACGGTCGCGCATCGCCAGGGCATCCATCAAGGCCCCGAGGCCGCGCCGCGCGTAGTCTCCCGTGAGGTCCGCAACCGCCTGCAGTACCGGTTTGGAAGGGGGCGAGATCGCGGCGTGGTTGAGGTAGGCCGTCGCGGCGAGGTCCGGAAACAGCGAGCGGTCGGCGAGTTTGGCGGTGGGCATCGCAGGCGGGAGAGTACCCCACACCAGCGTTTTTCACAGCCGGTCCGACACACCCACGCAACTCGTAAACCTCGCCAAGTGCTAGGCTTGAGTCCTGTGCAGGAAGTCTCAATACGCGAGCTGTGGGCTGCGAAGCGAACGTTTCGCCCGGCGCGGCCAGTGCTCAACGGCTCCGCGACAAAAACCCTGCTAACCGCGCTGGCGATGTCGGCCTGCCTGCCACCGCCTGGCGAGCAAACAACCGACGATCGTCCGCCCAACCCGGGCACCCCACTGTCGTCGTCGGGCGACCCTAGTGGAACCGACGTACCGACAACCACCGGGGGCGGGCCCACGACCGACAGCGAAAGTGCATCTACAACAAGCACACCATCGACGACCGACACGGCGACGACGCTGGGCACCAGCACCGTGACAACTGGTTCGACGGGCGAGCCCACAACTGGCCCCAACACCACGGCGACAACCGAAGACAGCGAGGGCGATACCGGGTTTACAAACTCCCCCCTCGCCGACCCGGTCACCACCCAGGTCTTTACCTACGCGGCATTTGCCGTGGCCGACATCGATGGTGACGGGCGCGAGGATGTCATCACCGAGGGCTCGGGGTTTCCTCCGCGGGTGACCGTGTACACCGGCCAGACAGATGGTTCGCTCGGCGACGGCGTGACAACCGAAGTATATACATTTATTGGCCTGTGGGCGGGGGACATCACCGGGGATGGCAGGGCCGATCTGGTCACCAGCGGCAGCGGGTTTCCCCCGCGCATCAATGTTTACCCGGGGAAACCCGACGCAACCTTTGCCGAGCCGGTCACCACCGAAGTGTGGAACCACGCCCGGGCAGCGGTCGCCGATATCGATGCCGATGGCCGCGAAGATGTGGTCCTCGACAATGCCGATGGATTCCCGCCGAGGGTGTATGTACACCGAGGCTTGGCAACCGGAGCGATCGAACTGTCGTCCCAAACCGATGTTTGGGCGTTTGTCACCCTCGCCGCCGCTGACATGCATGCCGACGGTCGTGCCGACGTGCTCACCGGCTCCGAGAATTCGCCACAGAGGGTGTGGACCTACGCGAGCAATCCCGACACGACCCTCGGCGACCCTGTCCAGACCGGGGTCTTCAACCATGTGCGCCTTGCGGTGGGCGACCTCGACGGCGACGGCTGGGCCGACCTCGTCACCGACACGCCCAACAATGCCTGGCGGATCCAGCTGTACCGCGGCCTCGGAGACGGGACGTTTGCCGAGCCCGTGGTCCACGACGGTTGGAACTTTGAGGGGCTTGCGGTCGGTGATATCAACGGCGATGGCCGCGAAGACGTGGTGACCAAGCCAACCGGTGCGCCCCCACGGGTCGATGTTTACCTCGCCCAGTAAACTTGTTTATACATGCGTAACCTGTGGCAGGCGGTCGCGGTCTCGGCAGCTGGCACCACCCTGTGGTAGGTTGCCGCGTGTCCCGACGTGCTGCCATCTACTCGTTCGCATTTGCGCTCCTAGGCCCACCTGTGGGAGTCGTGTTGGCATCCGGCTGCGGCCAGGCCACGGTTGAGGAGCGCACCGTCACGATCGATGTTGGCGGGATGGTGTGCACATCGTGTGAGCAGGGCATCAACCATGCCCTGGGCAAACTCGACGGCGTACTCGCCTCGACGGTCGACCACAAAACCGGCAAGGCTGAGGTCCGCTTCAACGCCAAAAAAATTGAACCCTCAATGATTGTCGAAACCATTGAGGGGTTGGGATTTACGGCCAGTCTCGCCGGGTAGCATCTAGCCGCTGCTGTCGATACCGAGGGTGCGAACCGTTGTCGAGGTCGGCACGTCCGTGGGTTTGGCGGGCAGGGTCCCCAACACCTGGTCACCGAGATGACCCGTCACGCCCATCCAGTAGTGCTCGTTTTTAAAGTGATGGAGGCGGTGCAGCTGCCAACGCCGGCGATAAAATGCCGTGCGCGGGCGATAGCTTGTGTGGGTGAGGTAGTGGATCCACTCGTAGCTCAACGCCATCAACACCGCCCAGCTCATGCCCGTCATAAACAGCTCGGGGGACGGCATCAGCAGGTAATACACAACCGCGAGCACGGCCAGCCCGATAAAGCCGGTCTGCAGGGGAATGAACACGAGGTCGAGCTGCCACGGCGAACGATGGTGAGCCCGGTGTTTTTGTGCGGCGTGGAGGTCGATGTTGAGACCGAGGATCGTACGCGGACGAAAGTGGAGAATGAAGACATGAATCAGCCACTCGATAAATGGTTGTAAGAGCAAGGCACCGGCGATGACAGCCAAATCCCAATAGCTAAAGTGCCCAAGCCACACCCGCAAACCGATACACAGGGTTGTCACGGCGAGCAGCAGCTGGGGGCTGCGATACTGCAAGAACACCAAAATAACTTGGGATAGTGACGGATCTGGGGTTTTGAGGTTGTCGGGTCTCATGACGGTGTCTCCTCGGCGTTGGGTGGGTCTTCGATAGCGGCTAGAAGTTCAAAAATTCCCCGGGTCCCCTTTTCCATCAGCGCGCGGGCAACATGGGTGGCACTGAGTTCATCGCCACGGGCAACCGCGGCGGCGATGGTTTCATAGGCTTCGATATCCTGTAGTTCGTCGGCCAACACATGCAGCAACGGCTCACGCAGATGGTCATAGGTTTCGCGCAGGTTGTTAAACACGAGCTGGTAGGCAATGTTGTCGGAACCCGACACCAGGATGTCCCAGAAGTCGAGCGCAAGTTGTTGTAGCTGCAATAGATCCGCCGCAGCTTCGTGCATCGAGGCGATGCAACCTCGCAACTTGGTGGCGATTGCCGGTGTATGTCGGCGTGCACACAGGCGGGCAATGTCGGGAGCCATGGCCGCCCGCATCTCGATGACACTGCGGGCAACCTTGAGGTCGACGGTGCCATCGGGCAAAAACAGAAGCCGCGAGATCAGGTCGAGGCTGGCGGTCTGGCGAAAGTTGAGGACCCGGGTTCCACCGCCCTGATGGGTTGCAATCAGTCCGGCCTGGGCAAGTCGCTTGAGCGCTTCACGAACGGCCCCCCGGTTGACCTGAAGCGCCTGACACAGTTCACGCTCGGAAGGGAGCTGCGCGCCAGGGCGCATCTCGCCGTGCACGATCGCGGTCGAGATTTGCTCGAAAACCGCGTCAGGAAGGGTTTTGCGGGAGATTGGTTTGAAACTCATCGCTCATATGAGCGTGGATCGAACTGGTCTACTTGTCAACTGGTCATACCAATTTTAAGGCCCATCGGTGTGATTTCACGCCCCCCGGATCGTGAACCGGGGGCCGTGTTTGGTTTAACTAGTGTATGCACACCAAACGCGTTGGTGCAGACATTGTGTCGCTCAACAGCTCGTAGTGTACCCACGTGCCTATCGCGGCACGGCGATGGCTCGAGTGGAGCCCGAAGCGCCCGGCGACAGCGTAGGTTCGAGTCGCAGCGCAAAGCCAACAACCCGCAAAGTCTGCGGCTCGTACTACTTCAGTGTGTTGCCGGTGCCCGTGCTGGCTGGCACTCCCAAGTCAGGCTTACTTCGGCTTGGCGATCTTCGCCGCGTCCGCCAAAAACCGCTCCAACCCGACGTCGGTCAGCGGGTGCTTGATCAGCTGGTGAATGACCTTGAGTGGCAAGGTCGCGACATGGGCGCCCATCCGCATGGCGTGAAGGACATGTCCCGGGGAACGCACCGAAGCCACAAGCACCTGGGTGTCGAAGTCGTAGTGATCGTAGATCTCGAGGATCTGGTCGACAACATCCATCCCCTCGTGGCCGACATCGTCGAGGCGGCCGACAAATGGCGAGATGTAGGTCGCACCGGCCTTGGCTGCCAGAGCAGCTTGCAACGGCGAAAAACACAGGGTGACGTTGGTCTTGATGCCCGCCTCGGTGAGCGTGCGGACCACCCGTAAACCGTCGGCGATCAGCGGGATCTTGACGACGATGTTGTCGGCGATCGCCGCGAGTTCGCGGGCCTCTTTCAACATCTCATCGTAGGTTGTCGACAACACCTCGCCACTGACGGGCCCAGGCACGAGTGCGCAGATTTCCGTGAGGACCTCACGCATCGGGCGACCGGTGCGAGCGATGAGGGTCGGGTTGGTGGTGACGCCGTCCAAGAGACCGAGCCCGGCCGCCTCAGAAATCTCGCCAACATCTGCGGTGTCGATAAAGATCTTCATCTCAAGTGCGTGGGTACACAGGCGGCTGTGCGCTTGTCAACGCCGCCAGCGGTGGCTGCAGGTGTGACTCGCCACGCTCATCCAGGCCAGATTGCAGGCAAACGGAAGCGTCGTGTCACCGGTGATGAACCGCCGCGGGTTCGGTGCACCTGCAATTCGCGAGCGACAGATACCTGTCTGCAAGTCACAAACCGCGTGATGGTGCATTTTGCCCAACCCTGCTAGCTTCCCCCGCTATGGCCAAACTCGGCATTCTCGTCTCAGATCTCAAGGCCCTGCGCGCCGCTCGGCGCGAAGACCCGGTCGATGTCGTGGTCTTGCAGACGACTCTGATCAATCCCCCGCGGGCAACCGGAGCCCGGAGTCTGGCCGAGCAGATAAAGCGGGCCCATCCGCAGGCCGAAATCGTCCCCTACGTGTGGCATTACGTCAGCCACGGTCCGCGCGACGGGCTGCGGGAACTCGGTAGTCGCAACCTCCCCGGCGCCCCCGAGGCGTTTGGCCAACTGCAGGCCACCCCCGAAGTTGAGGCCGCGTGGACAACCTCGCTGCAGTGTGCCCGCAACCTCGGTGCCACTCGCATGGTTCTTCGGACACCTCCAAGCCTGACCCCCGGCGCCCGTGATCGTGCCCGGTTTGAAACCTGGCTCGAAGGTCCGCTCAAACAAAGTGGCATGGGGCTGGTGTGGGAGCCGGAGGGCCTGTGGGAACCGCCACAGATTGCCAGCCTGTGCAAGAAGCACGGGATCGAGGCCATGGCCCCGGCGTTTTATGTCACCGGGCGCACCCGCGAGGAGTCGCTGTTTGCCAGCTGGCTGCGGGTCGATGCCGGCGGGGCACTACACCGCATGACGCCTGCCCATGCCGAGGGACTGTTGTTTACGCTCGAGGACCGGCCCGACGGCGCCGACAAAACCATCATTTTTGCGGGCGCGCGCGGGCACGGCAACCTCCGCCAGTACAGGCGTTCGGCCGAGGCCGAGGGGCTTTAGCACCAACTCGGTGCACATACATTCACGGCAACCTTCGCCAGTACAGGCGTTCGGCCGAGGCCGAGGGGCTTTAGCACCAACTCGGTGCACATACATTCACGGCAACCTTCGCCAGTACAGGCGTTCGGCCGAGGCCGAGGAGCTTTAGCACCAACTCGGTGCACATACATTCACGGCAACCTTCGCCAGTACAGGCGTTCGGCCGAGGCCGAGGGGCTTTAGCACCAACTCGGTGCACATACAGTCAAAGTTGCTCGAGGTGTCGCAACACATCACGCCAGATCTGACGTTGCCACTGTGGCGGCACCGAACCAAATTCAAGCGGCACCGGGACAATCGCCAGGGCCCGCCGCAACATCCCACAGGCGCCCGCGGCCGTCGGCATGCGCGTGTGTTGCAGCCATCGCAGGTGGGCCGGTTGTCGGGTCGCAGGCGTTCGGCCATCGCCCCAACAACCGCGCGGTTGTTCCCGAGTTGGGTGAGCTGGTCGTGCAGCAACTCGCGGTGATCTGCGTTGGATAGCTGCATACGCAATAAATCTGGCATCAACGCGGCAGCGCCGAGCCCAACCTGCGAAAGCCCCAACAATGCCCGCGCACGCACCCGGCTCGACCGGTCCCACAGCCCGCGGGCCACGAGTGTGAGCGACTTGGCCGACAACGGCGCCTTGCCCAGGGCTGTTTCGAGCTGAATGTGGCGGGTGGGATTGTCGGCCGGGCCTGCCTGCCACAGCGGCAGGGCGAGATTGAATGCACATGCAAACAAAAGCCCACGGCGAGGGTTCACGATCTCAGCCGCCGCATCTCCAAACACCTGTGCAAGCTCGATCCGTCGCCGCTGGCGTGCCGACGGGCGGCGAATGTCGTGAAGCGCCAAAACCCGCTCACTATGCCCTATCCGCAGCACTCGAAGGCGAACACCGGCCCGACACAGGGTCCCCGCCACAGTTGGCATCCACGCGGCGTTCTCGGCATGCAGACTCCACGGGACTTCGAGTTCCTGTAAAAATTGACAAACTGGTTGCATCAGCAAATTTTTGAGCGCGTCGACATGGGCCGATGTCACCCGAACGTCATAGGCGTAGGGCACAAGGTGCAAACACGTGAGTACGCCATGCTGCCAGCTCGGAGCCAACATCGGCAGCTGTTTGAGATAGCTGTGCACCGGCGTAAACAGCTCCTGCGGCCCGGATTTGCATGCATCGTCAGATAGTTTGCGGCGTGCCCCCCGGGTGCTGGTTTTGGGAGCCTGCAGTGACGCCCGAACGGCCGCGGCATAGGGCCCGTCGCTCATCGGCAAGCTATCGACCCAGGCCTGCAGCCGGGCCTTTTCCCAGGCGAGCCACACCGGCTACAACCCGCCTAGGTCGCGCCCCTGCAAAAACGCCGCCAGTAGTTCGAGGCGATCTTGCCCCCAGAGGACTTCGTCGGGCTTGCCCGGGCGGTGCACGACATAGGTCGGCACACCACAGGCACCGGCCACGCGCGCGCGCTCGGTGTTTTCCCGCAACGCATCCTTGACCGGTTGGGTCTGGGCCGCGGCCAGCAGTTTTTGGGCATCAAACCCGGCCGCCTGCAACACGCTCGCAAGCACCTCGGGGTTGTCGATCGCCTGGTTGTCGGCCCAGGCCGCCCGATAAACGGCTGCGGTTGTCCGCGGCTCGGCCACGGCGACACGCAGCGGCAACACCGTGCGCAACGGGAAGTGGTCGGGAAAGCGAAAGTCAACGCCCCAATGGGCGGCCCAATCGTGGAGGTCGCGACCGATGTATGTACGACGATTGGGCGGCATGGCCAGTAGCGGCACATCGGGTGTGTCGAGCTGGCGAAACAGGGCACCTAGCAGAATCGGCACATACTCGACCTCGGCCCCGCAGGCCTGCACCACACGGTCGAGCTGGGTTTGGGCGAGATAGCTAAACGGGCTCGAGAAGTCGTGAAAAAACGTGACTTTGGTCCCCGGTGCCGCGGGGGTCTTGGCCATACCGCTGCGGTCTTGGGGCGCGTGTGGCAAGCCATCTGCCTCGCGCAGCCCGAGCGCCTGCGCAACGAGGTGCATCCGGTCTTGTCCCCACCACATGTGGCCATCGAGGACAAATGTCGGCACGCCAAACGCCCCGAGGTCGGCGGCCTCTTGTGTAGATGCAAACAAACCGTCGCGGGCCTGTTGGCTGTCGATCACCGCAGCATCGACCCCGTGGTTGCCGGCGATCTGTGCCAGCACCTCGCGGTCGGCGATATCTCGACCCTCGACCCAATAGGCCCGGTACAACGCATGCGACAGGGCCGGCCGCCGCTGCACAGGCGTGCCCACCAACAGCCGCATCGCCGACACCGAGCGGCGTGGATGTTGCGCCGGCATCTCGAGCTCGAACCCGTAGTAGTCGGCCCACCGGTGCATATCGAGGAGGTTGAGCCGGGCCTTGTTGGGGTTCATTTTGCGATTCGGGTCGGGGTCTTGGCCGATGTTGCGAAACAGGCCGCCGAGCAAAATTGGATGCCAGCTCAGCTCGACGCCCGCGCGTGCCGCCAACTCTTCGACGCGCAGTGACGCGAGGTAGGCGTAGGGGCACACGACGTCGTAGTAAAACTGTAGCGTTCGGGGCATGGCGCGATTGTGCAGAGGTTTGCCGGTAAACACCACCGGCGCCGATGTCTTGAGGCCTTCGCCCCACCCGTCGAAGGCCGGTGTCACGACGCGCGGGAGCGGTACTCGTCCCCCTCCTTGAGCTCCCCGAGCCAGCGACTGTGCATCGCTACCCGGAGCAGTCCCGTCCGCCGCTTCCACTCCGTTTGTTCAACACCTAAAACGAGCTCGCCGGCCACCGACGCGGCGTTCATGATATCGCCGTATCGTTTGAAGATCGGCGATGCGAAGTAGTCACGGTCGCGCACCAGTTGGGCCGCGAAGCGATCCATCCGCGCGTCCACAGTGCCAAGGGCCGGCATCCCGACCTCACGGCCTTGGCTGTAGATATCTTCGATGTAAAGGGTCACCTCCGCCGCGCTCACGGGCGCGAAGCAATCGGCGAAGGCCAAGCGCGCGGTGTTCTGAGCCAGCCACAAGCACCGGTGAAACGCGATCTCGTAGCGGCCAACGAGCAGGGCAAAGGGATCCTCCGTTTTGAGTGCCTCATCTAGGTCGCGCGCGACGATCTTCGCCTGCTTGGTCCGCCACTTGAGATTCCCGCTCGTCTTCTTCGGGTTGAAGTGCGCGCGCCAAGCGTCGAAACTGTCACAGGGCACAGGTGTGGGCCAGTCGTGAAAGACGTTGGTGTGGGGCGTCTTCGGGTTGTTGCAAAGCAGGTCAAAGAGCAGCCGAACCCCCGCCTCGGCCCCCTCCTCGCGAACGCACGCCATCGCCCGCGCGAAGGCCTCCTCTCCCCTGAGCTTGCTTCGGCCGCGCACCTTCTTCGCCTGAAGGACCCGCCCCGAGATGTCGTCGCGGCAGCGGGGAAAAACATCGCTCGTTTCAGCCAGCCGCGTCACCCTGACAGAGTAGAGATCCGTGCCCATGCACCGAACCTATCGACTAGGTGGAGCGCGAACAAGGCAGCGGCGCCGGCGTTTGCTACGGGGCTCAGGCATCCGGACGCGGGGCCGCTTACCTGATGATGCGCGTGCGAGTCTTGGGGGTGAGGCTTCGACCCCACGACCTGTCGCTACGATCCCCCGACCCTTGCTCGCCGCGATGTGAGGTTTTGCGGGTCTTTCCCCGGATCTACCCGAACCGTCCTACACTGTCGGGGATGGACACGAACAACTCGACGACAACCGTGCGCCCTCACAATCGCGGCTTGCTTGCCAACGCAGGTGGGCTGTTGGCAATGGGCGCCTGTCTGGTGCTTGTGCTCCCCGGCTGTGAGTCGCGGACGATGTTGCTGAAGTGTGCGTTTGACGATGACAGCTGTGTCGAGACCGACTCCTCGTCGTGGAGCGAAAGCGATGGCTACGGTTCTGACTCGGAGGGCCCGGTGATGTGCGAAGGCGAGGACGACTGCACGGCCGAAGCCAGCGGCGATGTCGGCCCCACCGAAGTTCCGTTTTTTCGCGGCACCGTGTGCATGCCCACCGCCGTCCAACCCGGTGACAGCGTGCCTATCACCCTCGCCGCCTGCATTCACCCGTGCCTGTCCAACAGTCCCTACGCGTTCAAGTCGCTGTCGCGCTGCACCACCGGCGAAGACATGAGCGTGTCCTGCGAGGCCGCCCCGGTGTTGTGGTTCAACGACGTCACCGGCGGCTCGTGCCCGTCGGATGTGTTTGGCAAGTTCGACAAGAGCCTGTGCAAGTGGATCGATCCGGTGCAGGTCGACCTTGGGCCCCTGACCATCGGTGGTGGGCCCTATAGCGGCGAAGCCACGGTCATGATCCCGTTTTTGAAAAACGAAGATGCCTCGCTTATCGCCGCCGGTTCGCACAGCTCGAGTGAGCTGTTTAGTCTGATCGAAACCCGGCCCCAAGACCCTGCCCGCAGCATTGCCCTGTCGCTGGCCGAAGCCAATCCCGCGGCCCCGGCCAACTGCGAAGCCGAGGGCAGTTGTAACTGCATGGATATCGGGTTTTAGCAACCGCCACGAGCAGTGAGGCGATGGGTAGTGGGTCGGGCCCGCGATCTGTTAGGTTGCCGCCATGTCCCTCCCCGACTCGGTTCACGCCGTCGTTGTCGACGGCTCGTTCGGCCTGCAAAACCTCCGCCACACCACCGGGCCCATGCCCGCGGTTGGGCCCGGCCACGTCCTTTTAAAAGTCCGGGCCGCCAGCCTCAACTACCGCGACCTCATGATGGTCCGCGGCGAGTACAACCCCCGCCAGCCCCTGCCGTTGGTGCCGCTTTCTGACGGGGTCGGGGAAGTTGTCGCGACTGGCCCTGGCGTCGACGAAGCCATGGTCGGTACCCGTGTCGCGTCGCTGTTTGCCCAGGGCTGGTACGCCGGCGACATTCCGGGCGATGTCACCAAGCACACCCTCGGGGGGCCATTGTCTGGCATGCTCGCCAACTACGTGGTGTTGCCAGCTGACGGCGTGATCGCGGTTCCAGACTATCTCTCGGATGCCGAGGCTGCCACCCTCCCCTGTGCCGCGTTGACGGCCTGGAGTGCCCTCGTCACCCACGGCGCAGTCCGGGCCGGAGACACCGTGTTGGTCCAGGGCACCGGCGGGGTGTCCCTTTTTGCCCTACAATTCGCCACGGCCCTCGGCGCCCGGGTGCTAGCGACCTCGAGCAGCGACGAGAAGCTTGTACGCACAAGAAAACTAGGTGCATGGGAAACCATCAACTACCGCGAGCAACCCAAATGGGGGAAACGTGCGCGCCAGCTCACGGGGGGTCGGGGCGTCGATCATGTGGTCGAGGTTGGGGGCGCGGGGACCCTTCAACAATCACTGCGAGCGGTACGAGCAGGTGGGACGATCAGCATGATTGGCGTACTTTCTGGGGGTGCCGACAAACTCAATGTCACGCCCGTGCTGATGCAGCAGATCCGCGTCCAAGGTGTGTTTGTTGGCCATCGAGCAGGGTTTTCAGCAATGCTCCGGGCACTTGAACATCACCAGATTCACCCGGTTGTCGACCGCGTGTTTTCATTTGCAGATGCACCGAAAGCCTTTGAACACATGGCCGCTCAACGCCACTTTGGTAAGGTTTGTATCGGTTTTGACTAGTGCATGCGTTTGATGATCGCCGGGAAATTGCGTAAGAATGCTTCCGCTCAACTTCCTTGCATCACCATGGATTGTATCGACCTCCCGAGCCCCGCCGAATCCCACCGCCAACTCGAAGCTTTTGTCGGCTCGTGGCATGGCGAGGAGCGACGCTACAGCGACCGTGGTGACCCCGAGATGCGGCGTGGTTCGCTCGAGATGCGGATGGACCTCGGTGGCTTTTTCCTGATTTCCGAGTACCGCGAAGACAATCCCTCGTACCAACATTTTCGCGGACACGGGATCTACGGTTGGGACGAAGGTCGCGGATGCTTCACGATGTACTGGTTTGACTCGCGCGGTGGCGGCGGCCCGGCCAATCCGGTCGAGGGCCGCTACGCCAACGAGCAGCTGGTGTTTATGCGTCGCTCAGCCAAGGGATTCACCCGCTACATCCACCGACTGGCGTCGCGCGATCGCTACCGGTTTGTGATTGAGAAGTCCGAAGACGGCAAAACCTGGCGCCCCCACATGGAATGCGAATACACGCGGGTGCCGAGCTAGGTCGCCTGAGCAACATGCACACACAAGTAGCTTGGTCAGCCCCGCCTGCGAAAACCTTGGTCGGCGACTACCAACTCAACACGGCCAAGCGCCCCTCGGGCCCACTGGCAATCGCCTGCTGACCTTTGGAAATGACAATGGCGTGCAGCGGTGGCGCCTCAACTGGCTGCCACGTTCGCCCGAAGTCCCGCGAAAAATCGGCACCATTGGTACCCACGGCAATGGCGATCGAGCCATTCCCCGCGCGGCTGGGACCGATCGCCACGGCCGAGCGATAGCCCGATGGTCCGCGCCCAACCGGGGGATGCCAGGTCTGGCCACCGTCGTCGGTCCATGCAGCTGTCGCCAGCGTGGCATCGGGGCTTTGGTAATTTCCGCCAACCGCAATCCCGCGAGCGGCATCGGCAAACGCCACCGAGAACACCCCTGCCCCCGCATCCCCACTCATGATCGGGACATTGTGCTCGGTCCAACTGCGACCGCCGTCGAGTGAACGCAACACCCGGCTGTGACTGCCGCCCGTGCCAAACCACAACACCGAGTCATGCCCGGCAAGACACGTCCCGCTGGCGGCAAACAAGTGCTCGCCTGGTAGGGCAACCGGGCGCGCGAGTTCCGGAAACGGGTGAAAGCTACGACCAAAGTCGCGCGATTCAAGCAGGGTAAAACGGCCCCCCACGGGGTCGCCAATCACCACACCACGGCCACTGGCGTCCCAGGTCATGGCATCAAAAAACCCCTCCTCATCGGTATTTTGATAGGTGATTTGCCAATGTTCGCCACCGTCTTGTGTGCGAAACAGTCGCGACTGCACGCCCGGACCGGCAGCGAGGGCAACAGCGTGTTGGCCATCAAAGGCGTGGATGTCCCGCAGGTCAACGGGGGCATCAACAGCGAGCTCGGTTGTGTCAACGGGCACCAGCGATAAATTTGTATGAACAACAAATTTACCACCACTGGCCCATACACTACCGTCCGCACCTAGGTGCAAACCTCGCAATGAAAGCCCCGCTGGGCGAGGAGGCTCGACGCCAGCGGTCGCGCTCGGGCCGGTCGAGCAGGCGCATACCGCAAGCGCGGAGCCAAATGCGAGCTGTCGCAGGAGGGACATTGCCGGCGAGCATAACGGCATTGCTAGAACAATGCGTAGACAAACGGGGCGACGTAGGCCAAGCCGCCCGTGAGCCACAACAAAACTGCGGCACACAACAACACCACGAGCATGGGGATCAACACAAACCGGGTTGGGTGGACAAAATGCAAGCACAGGGCCGCGAGCGTGCGCAGCCTGGCGAGCACTCGCCTGACAAGTCCGGGCTGCGGACGGCGGGCCGGTGCGGCTGGCTCACTCACGTGAGATCCTGCGTAAACATGGGGTCGAACACCGCCACAAGCATACCACTGGCGTGTACGCCATCGCTAGGGACTTGCCCACCGACAACATGTATAGCCAAATATCTAGGCCCGGGGCAGGTCGAGATAGGGCTGCTGGCTGAGCAAGCGTTCACGGCGGTGATGCATAAAACGCGCGACCCACGGGCTGTATTCCTCCGGGGCGAGGGCGTGACGAATCATGGTGTATTGCTCGATCTCCCGCAGCGCGATCCAAAGCCCGAGGTCCGAGAGCCAGTCTGTCGGCAGTGTGGCAACCTCGCTGTACCCGGCGTGCAGGTGGTCTAAAACCCGGTGTACATGGGACCTATCGTATGGGTCACGCCCACCCCGCGACACCGTGTAAAACAGACAGATGGCCAGGTCGTGGACAAAACATGAGTATACACAGTCATCGAAGTCAAAAACCGCGAGCTGGTCACCGGCGAGAAAAAAGTTACCGTGGTGCAGATCGCCGTGGATAAGGCCCGTTTGTCCACGCAGGAAGCCTTGCGCAAACGCGTGGGCAACCTGTGTGGCTCGAACCCCCGCGAGCTTACAGAGCTCTTTGTCCGCAGCTGGTAGGTGGGCAAAACGCATGCGGGCAGCCTCATGTACCCGCGCTCGCGCAAACTCGGAGCCTACAACCCGATCACGCGGCAAGGTCCGGGTGACGTTGTGGAGCTCGCCGAGGGTTTTCCCGAGCAAGTGCCACAGTTGCGGGCCGTCGTCTTCGGGCTGCGAGCGTCGACCCGCGACAACGGTTTGCACGGTAGCGGTCGATCCGGCCGGCAACAGCTCGACCCAAGCACCCCGCCGCGATGCAACATACGTGGGCACCACCAATCCGTGGCGCTCAAGTGCGGTCGTCAGGGCAATCTCGCCGCGCAGGTAGGCCACCGACATCCGCGACTGCTGTGAGATCTTGAGCACGACCGCGAGTGCACCTCGGTTGGCCGCAAACACCCGACTCTCAAATCCACCGAGGTCGCGCAGGGACTCGACCCGAAGCCCGAACCGCTGGCAGGCAATGACTTCAGGCGCATCCATGGGATTGGGCCACCGCGGTACCGTGGCGGTCGAGCAGTTCGAGGGCGTGGTCGAGGTCGTCGGTTGTCACCCGCGGGTTGAGCACGAGCAGTCGAAAGAAGTGCGGGAGGTCGTCGATGGCTTGAAAGCCGAGCATCAGGCTCCCCTCCCGTTGCAACCGGTCTTTGATCGCCGGCGCGAGGCGGGCGAGCGTGGTCCGAACCGATGCAGATGCATGTTTTGGGTGGTGCACCAACGGTCGCAGCCCTGGCGGCACCCACCAAAAACACAGGTTGGAGCACGACCGGGGGTACGCGAGCAAAAATCTCGGGTCGGCGGCAAGCCGGTTTTGGAGGTGGTCGGCAAGCGCCATCACCCGGTCGATCCGCGCGGCAAAACCGGCATCGCCGTAGGCCTTCCAGCAAAGCCACAACTTAAAGCTGTCGACCCGGCGGGCACAGGTAAAGCTCAGGTCCCCGAGGTCGAGCGCCCGGTGGTTTTTCTCGCGCTGAAACAGGTAGGCCGCGCCGGTGGCAAAGCTCCCGGCCAAGGCCCCGCGCCGGCGCACCAATAGCGCCGCGCATTGCTGGGTCAGCCCCATCATTTTGTGCAGGTTCCAACTCAGCGAATCGGCCTGCTCGACGCCCGCAACCCGGTGTCGATGGGTCGGCGAAAACAACAGCGAAGCCCCGTGGCAACCGTCGACATGCATCCACAGGTTGTGACGCTGCGCAACCTCGGCAATCTCGGGTAAGGGGTCGATCGCACCGACGACCGTGGTGCCAACGGTTGCATTTACAAAAAAAGCGTTGAGGCCGGCTGCGCGGGCGCGTTCAATCTCCGAGTTCAAGGCTTCTGGGGACATCCGCCCCTGCGAATCACAGGCCACAACACACAGGTTGTCGCGACCGAGGCCCGCGACGCTCATCGCCTTTTCGAACGAGTAGTGGGCATGTGCAGATGTAAATGCAACTAGCCTGGCATCCCCCACCCCCTGGCTGCGGGCGTGCGGCACAGCGCGGTCGCGGGCCAGCACCAGGGCGTGGAGGTTGCTCAGCGACCCCCCGGGGCAAAAAATTCCCTCGGCCCCGGGCAGTCCGGCCAACTCGGAGAGCCGCGTGATCAGAGCACGCTCCATCAGCGTGAACACTGGCGCCATTTCGTAGGTCGCAGCGGTCGTGTGGACGGCCGCACCCAGCCAATCACCGGCGATCGCCAGCGGGTCGGCACCGGCGAAGTTTTGGTTGAAAAACCGAGGATGCCCGGTGTGCACACTCGCGTGTAGGGTCTGCTCGACGGCGGCGAGCAACGCCTCTGGCGAGCTGGCCGGAGCACCTGCCATGAGTGCGAGGGGCACACCCGCCGCCGCAAATGCCTGCTCTAGTTCTGCCGGCGAAGCAAACGCAACCACCTTTTGGCTGCGGTCCTCCCGACGTTCGAGATAGGTGAGCAGGCGCGCGGCGATCGTCGATACCGAAACTTCGGTCACACCCCAGGATATCGCACACTGCGGGTCGAGCCTTCAACTCTTTCGGCTCCACTCGCCAGCGGCCACGACCCACGGCTACGTACTTGCATAGTCATATTTATCCGAATCGACCGGGGACAGCGTCCAATCCCACAACCGCCATCGAAAATACCCAGAGACGACTTCTCAACAACGCCCAATCTGTGGCATGGTCCCGCTGTTTCGAGCTTTCGCATATGTGCACACGTCAACAACTTCACCGCTGGTGCGCGGTGGCAACACTGCTGCTCGCAGGTGCTTGCCAAGCTCCAGCAGCACCGACACCCGAGCCCCAAGTGCACAAAGAGCAGGCGCAAAGCCAGCCGATAACTGCGCCCACGCAGGCTGCCCAAGCTCCGGTGTACCGGTTTCAACCCGGGGCGAGTTGGCGAGAAGACATCGAAATCAAGCTTTTTAGCAACAACCGCGGAGGATCGCTCCCCGAGGCTCCGACCGCGGTCGAGACTCGCCGCGAACGGTTTGCGATTGTTCGCGCCAATGAGCAGGGTGCCGAGCTCGAGATGACGATCGAGCAGCTGCGGTTTGAGCCCGCGGGCGGGCAAGCCTTCGACAGCCGAGAGCTGGGTCTGCCGGGAGAACCCACGGCGAGCGCGGTGAAGGGGCTCGACAGTTTCGCGGTTGAGCGACTGGCGCTCGTCGGCGTCAAGTGTTTATACAAATTAAATCCACGGGGCGAGGTTGTCGGGATCGTCGATGAGCCGGGCTACCGCGCGGCCGTCCGCAGCAACTGGGAATCGCTGCTCGCCGCCGCCGGCCAACAACCACGCGACCCGCAGGCACGGTTTATCGACGACGACCTGACCTCGACCCGCGAGTGGAGCCTACGCCCGGTGTTGCCCGATCGGGTGCTCGCCCCCGGAGAGTCCTGGACGCAACAACTCACCACCTCCACGCTGTTCAATGCCCGCGTCACCTGGGCACTCAAACATGTGCGAAAGGCCGCGGCCGATGGCCTGTGGGCGGTGTCGCGGGCCGGCGATGCCACGTTTAATCCAACCGCGAGCATGGCCAAGTACCTGCGCTCGGCGGCCGCCAACATCCACGGCGACTACACGGTCGACCTTGCGACCGGGGCCCTCATTGAAAGCCAAACCACGGTCACGGCGACGGTCGATGCGGCCCCGCAGCCCGATGCGGGGTTTGATGGCGGGCTGGTCAAAATGCGGCGGGTCACCACCCGCCGGCAGGTTGGGGGAACCTGAGCCTAGGCATGTGTACGCGCCTAAGGCCGCTTCTCCGTTAGCGCAACCTTTCGGGCCGCCAGACGACGGCTGAAGTCCCACCCGAGCCCGACTTAGACCGCGCGTTGCATCGTCCACTGCGGACGAACGTTTGCCCATACAACCTGTGCGACCTGGCCCAACTTGCCGCCGGCGAGCTGCGCCGCCCCACGGGCCGTACGCAGACGATCGACCACCGGCAAGTTGCGTGCGTATCGCGGCTGGATACACACCCGCATGGCGTAGCGCGCAGCCCGTAGATACTCGCTGATAAACACATGGGGCCGCCCCTCGGCACACGACAGCAACGACAGCGAACGCTCGCGGGCACGTTGGGAACTCCCCCAGTAGTCGAACAACGCGTCTTGAATCGCCCGCGCCCCCGCATCGCCCCCGCGAAACACCTGGTAAATCGCTTCGGCCAGTGCCTGTCGGGTTGGTACGTAACGGTCGTGGAGAACCTTGTACCTACACAACTCCCGCTCACCGAGCCACGGTCCCGTACCCGCCGCAACCTCGGCGGCCAAACGCCCGACAACTTCGGCGTCGCGCAGACCCATGGTCATGCCACTTGCGGTGATCGGGTGCGAGCAACCGGCCGCATCACCGACCAACAACAATCCCGGGGCAATCGCGCTCGGGGTTGAAAGGTTGACGGTCGGAGCCATCGGCAGCGCTTGGCCGCTGGCCTCGGCCCGGTCTAAGGCCTCCGCGGTCTGGGCCGCGAGTGGGTTTGGCAAAAACGGGACAAATGTCGTCCGGATAAAATCAAACAGCTGACGCCCCTTAGCCGGGAGCGCGGGCGGCAGGTCGAGGGTCATGCGGTAATGCAGCGAGCCATCGGCGAGATGCTCGATTGGGTAGATCAACATCGGCCCCCAGGCTCCGAGCACGACATTGCCAAACATCGGCCCGGGCACGGCAGCGTCGGTCAGTGACAGACCCACGGTAAACCCGACCTGTGAGCGCTGCTCAGGTAGTTGGGCCAACCGCCTGGTCGCGCTCGACTTGCCGTCGGCACCAATCACGGTATCTGCATATACATCGCGGGTTACCGTCCGCCCCTCGCTTTTTCCTCGCAGCGAAGCCCCGCACACGCGACCTGCCTCGTCGCGCAACAGCTCGGCGATCGACCACCCCTCACACAGGGCGACCGACGGCTGGCTGGCGACGACACGACGCATGGTTCGCACCAGGGTTTTGTGATGCACCGCGAGGCCGCGCGGACGCGCGTCGGGCAACAGCGAGTAGGGCAACTCGACGTAGCGCCCGTCGACCCGTTCAAGCACGGCAAACCCGGCAACTTCGACCGCACCAGCCGCAAGCAACGGCGCCATAAACCCGAGGTCTTCGAGCACCTGGGCTCCCCGCGGGTGGATAAACTCGCCGGCAAATCGCGGGCATACGCCCCGGTGGCGATCAACCAGGCAGATTTGTCGGTGGTCGCCACCGGCGAGGGCGAGGGCCTGGGCGGTCGCACACCCGGCCATGCCAGCACCGATCACGAGGACGTCGACACGCTGGGGTGGTTGCTCGCAAATCATTCTTCACCTCGCTGTATGTACATGCTCATCTGAGGTTCCCCGGCGATCTCCCGCAGGGTCTCGACCAGGTCAATGACCCCCCGCGCCGGCTCGACACAGATCGGACTGAGCCCGAGCCCGTAGTGCAGGCGGCTGCCCAGGTCGGGAGGCTCGTCGGTCGCGTGCTGCTTGCAGGCCCGCGCGACAAAGGCCCCGGCACGGTGTGCCTGAATACACGGCGCCCCATCGAGAGCCATCAGCCCACGTAAACCTGCCGCAGTGTCGACGAGCGAGCCAAAACTACCATCCTCGTGCTGCCGGGCCCGCAGGGCCGCTTCGCATGCCGGTAGTTGTGGATGGGGGCTGCGCCCGCTGTGGGCGGCGAAACACCGGGTCACAAGGGCGAGGGTTGAGGTGTCGAACCGCCCGAGTCGTTGCGTGCGCATGCCCAACCACTGAAGTCCCCGGGCGATGCGATCGTCGTCACGCCGCCACCCGAATTGGTTGAGTCGCAACAAAACCTTTGCAGTTACACGGATTCGCTCGGCAGCAAACCGCTCGCCGGCCGAGAGCAAGACCGCATCGCGCCACGGCAACCGACTCATCCACACATTCGATTCGCCACGCTCAAACCGGCTAAAGCTACCGTCGGCCTCCTGCATGGCCAAGATGACCTGGCATCCCCTGCGAATCGCCGCCCAGATCTCGCGGGTCCGCACGCTGGTCTGGGGGCCGTCGCGCAGGGCGATGCCCAACACTCCCAACACGGCGCAGGTCGCCTCGACATCGAGGTACGCCTGGGCACCAAACTCGTGCGGCCAGCCCCCGGCCGGAGCGTCGGTCCGCAACTGCCAGGCCCCGGCTTCGCGGATCTCATGTACCAGCAATCCATCGAGGGCATCACGTCTCGCCCCGGCGTCGGCACTCGCCAGCAAATCGGCCTGCACACTCACCGGACCACTGCCGAGCCCCTGGGCCAAAAACACCTCGCCCTTGTGGGGACCTCGATGCATACGCATGTATCCCCGGGAGCGCCGGAGGTAGTCGAGGCCGCGGCGAATTTCCGGGGCGTCGAAGGTCATCCCCATGCAGCGCATCGCGACGAGTGTCAGCAGCGTGGGCCGGGCACTAAACCACCCGCCGTGATGCTGCTGTGAGTCCCGCAGCCACGCCCGCGCCCGCGCCTTTGCTCGCCTGCTCAACGGCCCGCGCGGCACTTTGTTGATGAGCTTGAGCGTGCGGTCGAAGATCTGGAGGAGATCGCCGGCAGCCCCCGGTGAGGTGACCCGCGGAGCGACCAATTCTCCCCCGGTCCGGCACAGGAGCAGCGGCGTTGGATCGGAAAGATGCACCCGGGCATCACCCTGGGCGAGCAACAAAAACGGAGTCATCAAGCCGCGCGCCCACGGAGCGATGCGATGGGGCGAGACCGGTGTCGAGGCGGGCAACAGCCACAGCTCGGCCGGCATGCTCGGCAGCCACGACCACGGGATGGCCCCGGCCATCGCCAACCAGATGCGGACCGAGAAATTGGCCCGCTGGGCGCCACCGAGTTCATGGACCACCCGGCGCGCACGTACGAGATGTTCGCTTTGCGGGTCGTCGCCAAACTCGACACACGCCCACCACCCCATCGCCGTCAGCGACAGGTCGGGCTGTCCGCGCAACCCCAGCCAAGCCCCACTCGGATCTTGGTTGGCCCGGATCCAGCGGTATAGACCGCTACGTTCGTCGGCACTGAGGTCGCAAAACAACCGATCGGCGAGCAGGACCTCACAGGCGACGCCGATATCCGGCACCTGCAAGAGCCATGGCTTCTCGTCGGCTGCGGCCGTCAACCAGCGAGCTGCGTAGCTCTCAACCTGGCTTCGGACCTCCTGAAGATGAACCCCTACGCGGGGAATCGCTGAGCTTCCCATGGCTTATCCAAGAGACAATGCGCACTTAGCGCTCCATCACGTTACCACGCAGGCCGGCGATCACCGGGTGACGGGCATCACAACCTAGACACGCGATTTGGCACTGAGAGGGGTCCTAGGCGGCGATTTGAGCCAACCGACGTGGCCCGGCCCACACCCGAAAATCGCGCCTGCAAAGTGACCCGGCCGTCGATCGCGTGAGGGGATGTTGCTGCCTGCGCGCTTGCCCGCGAGGGAGCCGGTCTGCGACACTCCGAAACGATGCAACTTCGACTACTAAAACTCGTCGGGATCGCCGGTCTGGTCGCCACGACCATCATCTCGGGCTGCGGCGAAGATGAGCCGGTGGACGACCACGGGTTTGTCTGCCTCGACATCCGCCGGGGCGAGAACACCGACCCGAGCGTTTACAACGGCACCGCGGCCATCCAAGTCCGCGTCAACTACCTCGAGTGCCTGCGAACCTTTTACAACGACACCAACCCCGAGTACCGCCTAGACGGTGTCGAAGGCGAGCGGGTTTTCGGTGAGTGGGCGGGACGGCTGTGTTCCGAGCCGGACGTTGAGCGACCGATCAGCTGCGAGGTTGAGCCCGAGAACTTCACCCAAACGCTGATCGAAACCGAGGGCCTCTCGAACCACTCGTTGACGGTCACATACAACATCACCGACCCCAACATCGAGGGTAACCGCCTGCTCATCGGACCATTTCCGCTGCCTGAACTCGCCGGTTGCGACAAGGTCGATGTCTCGTTCACCTCACTTGGTGACGTCGCCGGCCTCGATGCCAACGGAGAACAAATTTGGCAGATGCAAACCTACGAAAACTCTCCGTCGCGCGTGAAGTCGTTTGACGGCGGGTGCATGGTTGCCAATATCTCCAACCAGTGATGTGGTCTGCAGCTTCGGCGGCCATCATGCACATAGGACATGACCAAAAGAGCAGCCTCTTGGCTGCTCCTTTTGTATGTACACTACTGGCGTGCTCAGCCGAAGCGCCAACGGCCCCTGCCCCTGCAACCACGCCACCAACGACCCAAACGACATGCCTCACCGAGGGTGACCAGCCGTTGCTTGCACGCGACGACTCGGGTGCGTGCCCGCGGACCCTGGTTGTGGTTGGCCAGCAAGTTGAACTGCGCGAGCACCAACAACTCGAGCCCAACAGCGACGGTCCCCAGCTCGGCACGGCCCCTGTGGCCTGCGAACATCCCCAGGCTTGCGACTGGCAAGTTGCCCACAGCGGTGCGCAACCGGTTGTCCTCGCCACCTTGCCCGGTATCCGCAGCGAACACCCGCGTGGACTATGGCTCGGCCTGGGCCACCGCGGCACCCTTGTATTTATCCCGCTGTGGGACAATGACCATGCAACGCTCGACGGCAGTGATGCCGGGCCGGCGTGGTGGCTCGAGCCAACAATCTGTGGTGATACATTGATTTTGACGCCGCGCCCAAGGTTGGCTGTGGCCCGCGGCGAATCGCCTCCACCCTCGCTCAGCCAACGCGCGGGCTCTTACAGATTTTCCGCCACCGCCCCGTTCGTACCTGAGCACCGTGGCCCCGCCCCCGAGGACGCCGACTGTGCGTCCCTGCCCTTCAGCTATCCCTAACGCCCGCACCCTACGTGGGCCAAAATCCCGACCGACCTGACAACTCGTCGAATTGTTCGGCTACCCTTTCGCGCATGGATCCCGTTACCCAGGGCGCGCTCGGAGCGGCCGCGGCCCAAGCCTTTGTCGGTCACAAACTCGGGCGGCGTACCTGGTTGCTCGGCGCACTCGGAGGGATGGCTGCCGACCTCGATATTTTGATTCGCAGCCCGACCGACCCGTTGATGGCGCTTGAGTACCACCGCCACTTCACCCACTCACTCGCGTTCGTCCCGATCGGTGGGCTGATCGTTGCCCTCCCGTGGATCCTGCGCAAGCGTCACCGTGCCGAGGCACGCCTGATTGTCGCTGCCACCACCATCGGCTATGCCACCCATGGCCTACTCGATGCATTTACAACCTATGGGACACTGTTGTGGTGGCCGTTTGCCAACACCCGTGTGGCCTGGAACACCATCGGCATTATCGACCTCGCCTATACCCTGCCGCTATTGGTCGGTGTGTGGTTTGCCCGTCGACGTGAGCGGCGGCGGCCGGCTGTGCTCGGGCTTGTGGTTGCAAGTACATATATGCTGCTGTGCAGTGTGCAGGCCCATCGGGCCCAGGCGGCTGCTCTGCGCCTCGCGGACACCCGTGGGCACACACCAACCCGGGCCGAAGTGATGCCCACAGTCCTGCAAAACAAGACCTGGCGCTCGATCTACGAGGCAGACGGCATGGTCTACGCCGACCGCGTGCGGGTGCCGTGGTTTGGCGCACCCCGGGTCGACGACGGCGAGCATGTTCCCGCATTTCGCCTCGATGCCCTCGACCCGCGGCTGCGCGAGCACCCGAACGACCGGCGGACCCTCGAAGTCTTGTTGTGGTTTAGCCGCGGGTGGTTGGCGACCCCTCCGACAGCCCCAAACACCATCGGCGATGCCCGCTACTCGCTCGACCCGGGCAAGATCCAACCGATTTGGGGCGTCAAGGTCGATGTCGAAGCCAAGCCCGGGGAGCGGGTGCAATGGTTTCGTGGCATGCGCCCCAAAAACCTCGACATCGGCAAGGTGTGGGAGCGGACCTTCGAGGACAGTCGCACCGGCCGCGAGATTTAGTAGGCACCAAAAAATTGTACACACAACGAATTGGGCTGCCCGCAGCTAGCGACGGGCTGCCCGCCCGAACACGCGGATCAAAGCCCACAGCCAAATTGCCGACACCAACACTCCGGGAAGCAACCACAGAGCCCAATTGGGGTCACCGGCTTCGGCCGCCCAAAATGCCCGTACACCCCAGTAGGGTGCGATCACACCGGCGAGGTGTTGCCACGGCTCCGGCAAAAACCAGGCGATCACCGGAACGAGGGCCGCGGTACTGACAAACTTTGCCTGGGCAAACGCCTCGACCCGGTTGTCGGCAAAACTCGCCATAAACAGGGCCGCCATCGGACCAAACGGTGCAACCAGTAGTGCCGACGCGAACAGTGGCCCGACGCTCGGATACCCCACGCCGATCAGCCAAACTTGTACCAGCATAAATACCAGCGAGAGCAGCCACATCACCACGATCTGGGTGCCGACGTAGGACGACCACGGCACCGGTGTGACCAACAGCGCACGAATGGTCCGGTCTTCGCGGGTCTCCAGCAACAAAAACCCCGACAAAATGCCGACCAGCATCGCCCCATTGAGCATCCCTAGGTAGGCGGCGATGATCGGATAGTAGGGGACGAGATCAAAACTAAACCGCTCGGCGACCTCGGCTGTCGCCCATGGGATGGCAAACCGCATGGCGATACACAGACCAAACAAGTAGCCAAACATCCCCAGCATAAATTGATCGCGGGCCAGGCGTTTGCCATCGACACGCAACATTGCAAACAGGGCAGTGCGGGAGATCATGGCTGTCCTTCGTCGCGCAGGCGAATGTGTTGTCGAAATTTTATTTGAGCATACATATAACACGCGACCACCAGGGCCAGGCTCATCACCAACCCGTATACCCACTGCCACGCGGCCAGTGGGGTGTAGGCCCCGAGCATGAGCACATACGGGCCCTGGGTGGGGATCAGGTGGTACAGCAGTGGAGGCCCGAGCTCCATCACCCCAAACAGCGGCAACTGCAGCACACCAATCACCAGCAACGCCGTCGGAAACATAAAAGTTGTGACCGAGGCATGCTTGGCGACCAGCCCCATGCCAATAAATGTATTTGCAAGGCCGAGGGTCAGTAGGCCAAACGCCATGGGCAGTGGGTTGAGGCCGACATCGAAGCCGGCCACCGCCATCACAACAATGCACTCGACCGCAGCGAAGGCCGTGAGCGTGACAGCTTTGCTCACCAAATAGTCACGCGTGCGCAGCGGGCTTAGGCGCAGGGCCTCGATTGTGCGCTCACTTTTCTCGAGCAACACCATCCCGGCGACAAACATAAACGTCGTCCCGCCAATGCCCACCAACACAAAGCTCGGGAGTACCGTTCCCATCGAACTCGGTGAGAACAACAGGCGGATGGCCAAGCCCATCAAAACCGCCACCACAATACCGATGTGATAGAGCTTGCTGCGCACCTGCAGCTGGACGTCGAGCCGCATGGTTGACCGCAGTCGGCTCATTGCAACGCCCTCCCGGTGACCTGCACAAACACGTCTTCGAGGGTTGTCTCCTGGGAGTGAATCGTTGCGATTTCGCGGGACTTGAGCGCAGCCAAGAAATCGGGATTTTCGCCGAGGCCATCGAGGGCAAAGGTTTGTGCCTGACTGCCCTCACCACCGGCATAGGTCACCTCGACCTCGCGCCGCCCATACTTTCGACGCAGGGTTTCAGGGCGGTCTATCGCGGCGATTTGGCCATCGACAATAAACGCGACGCGATCGCACAAAAGATCGGCCGACACCATGTTGTGGGTGGTCAAAAATGTTGTGATCCCTCGTTTTTGTTGCGCCTGCACAATTTCCCGAATGCGAACCGCGTTAACCGGATCGAGGCCGGCTGTCGGTTCATCCAAAAACCACAGACGCGGCCGATGCAGCAGGCTACGGGCAAAGTTGAGCCGATTTTTCATACCCTTTGAAAAACTCCCAACCGGTTTATCGATGGCGTCGCCTAGGCCGACAAGTTCCATCACCGACTGCGCACTCTCGGTCTCACCACCGTAAAGCGCCCGAAAGTACTCGAGGTTCTCGCGCGCGGTCAGTTTGAGGTAGTGGTTTGGAAACTCAAAGCTCACACCAATATGGCGGTTGTACTCGGGACCCCACTGCGAAAGTGGCTTACCCATCACATCAATGGTCCCGGCGTAGCCGCGCAACAGGCCGATCAGAATGTTTTGGGTGGTGGACTTCCCGGCCCCGGATGGACCGAGCAGGCCAAACACCTCGCCATCTTCGACGTCAAACGAAAGCCCGCGAACGGCCGGGCCCTGGGTCTTGGGGTAGCGAAAGGTGAGGTCCTGAACACGAATCATGATGTACCTACATTTAAAGCAATGGTCGAGCCAGCGGATGTTGCCAACCGCCCGTCCGAACACGCCGAAGCGTTTGTAGCTGCAAACTCATCGTCGCCCCCATGGTGCCCCGCCGTGCCCGGTTGTACAAGCGACAACCCTGAAACGAATTGTCGCAGGGCTTGCAGCCATCGCGCGCTCGCGCCCAGCTACAGCATGTACGCGAATACGAGACCAACGACCACAGCACAGGGGATGCCAATGACAAACTCAATGCCCATGCGCAGCGACGGGTAGGTGGTGAGCAACAGCCGGTCGATATCCCGGGGCACGAGTTTGACCACCGTAATGACCCCGGCAAACTGCAGCCCGCGACACAAAGCATCGTCGGACAACGCATCCGCAATCCCGAGGTAGACAAATGCCCACAGCACACACTGGACAAGCACCGCCACCAAAATCTTGGCAATCGTCGACGGCTGCTGCGGAAGCTTGCGCGCCGCCGAGTCAGACTCCTGGGCCCGGTACAGCCGGTCGACAACCGGATTAAAAAACAGGATCGCAGCGGTCACAAACCAGGCAAGAGTTGCGGCGCCAATGGCAAACACAGTAGTCATGGTAGGTACACCTTTCTCATTCCATAGTATATACAACTTGATTACCTCGGTGAACCAAACCTTCAGGTAGCTCAAAACCAAGTGTACGAGCGCAAAAGCGGCCAGAAAGTTTTTTGTACCTCCCGCTTGACATCGGATTTTGAGTCCCCTACACCCATGGCGTCGCATTGGTGCGGCAGCTAGTAGAACCCTCGACCCGTGGAAGGAGCCAAGCAGATGTATACTGTGACGTATCGCGCTGACGTGTTGCTCCGTGGGTTTTTTGGACGCTGTAGCCAGTAACCAACAACACGCGGAGCCGAAGTTACTGAGGTACGAGTGGTTCGTACGCGCGGGCTAGTTTGGCGTGAGCTCCGGCTCTGAGACGCTGGCTGTAGGTTAACTACAGCTGGCGCGCCTCAAAGCTCGGACCTCAACCAAACTATCTCCGCGAATCGTTGGGCGGGGCTTGGTTGTGTTGGCGATGTCTAATCGCGGACTATGCCCACTAGGAAGGCTGTCTGCGAGTCGTTGCGCGCCGCTTGGTCGTGTTGGCGATGTCTAATCGCGGACTAATGTCAGCTCAGTCAAACTATCTCCGCGAATCGTAGTGCGGCGCTTGGTCGTGTTGGCGGAATCTAATCGCGGACAATACCCACTGGGACGGCTGTCTGCGAATCGTTGGGCGCCGCTTGGTCGTGTTGGCGATGTCTAATCGCGGACTAATGTCAGCTCAGCCAAACTATCTCCGCGAATCGTTGCGCGGGGCTTGGTCGTGGTGGCGATGTCTAATCGCGGGCGCCGCTTGGTCGTGATGTCTAATCGCCGACGATCTCGATCGAGAACGAAATTCTCTCCGCCAATCTTGTGCGACGCTTGATCGGGTCAGCAATACCGCACAGGTGATTCCTTGGCGCCTCGCAACCGATACGCTGGCAAACTCCACGACCTGTCTCTCAAGGCAAGAACACTTCGACTTTTCAAGTTGATAATTATCGCAACAAGTACAATCGGACACCTAAATGAACCACCACAACCGCGGTGAACAGCGAAGCTCCGGCCTACGATTCAGGTGATCGAAAACTGCACTTCGATTCACGGCGCACACAACCAATCCCGCAGTACATTTGCGATATCGTCGACTTCGAAACATTATGTACACACAATCAAAATCAACCAATCCTGTAGACGATTCGCGGTGATAGTTTGACTGAGGATGCGGCTCTGAGCCGCTGTCGTTCGCTAACGCGACCAAATTCCGCACATCGATTCGCGGTGATAGTTTGGCTGAGGATGCGGCTCTGAGCCGCTGTCGTTCGCCAACGCGACCAAATTCCGCACGTCGGTTCGCGGTGATAGTTTGGCTGAGGATGCGGCTCTGAGCCGCGCCGCTGTAGTATGCCTACTGCAAGCGTCTCAGGTCGCATCCTCAGCTAAAATAGCCCGCGCGTTCGGGATCAGATTAACTTTTCAGGCTGACAGTTCGGAAAGACGAACAAGGAGATGCAACAATCCAATGTATATCAAAGAGCACCTCAATGTCGGTACCATCGGTCACGTCGACCATGGCAAAACCACCCTGACCGCGGCGATCACCAAGGTCGCGGCTGCTATGCACGGTGGCAAGGTCAAGGCGTTTGACGAAATCGACAACGCCAAGGAGGAGAAGGAGCGGGGGATTACAATCTCGGCGAGCCACGTCGAGTACGAGTCGAACACGCGGCACTACGCCCATATCGACTGCCCCGGCCATGCCGACTACATCAAGAACATGATCACTGGCGCGTCGCAAATGGACGGCGCGATCTTGCTGGTCGACGCCAGCCAGGGCCCGGAGAAGCAAACCGTCGAGCACATCCTGCTCGCGCGGCAGGTCAACGTCGGGCAGATGGTCGTGTTCGTCAACAAGTGCGACATCGCCGATCCGGAGATGATCGAGCTCATCGAGATGGAGGTCAGCGAAATGCTCGAGGCCCAGGGCTTTGAGGGCTGCCCGTTTATCATGGGTTCGGCTTTGCAGGCCCTTGAGGCAGGTGAGACTACCTGCATCGAGGAGCTGCTGACTGCGATGGACACCCACTTCACCGTGCCGAAGCGCGATGAGGCGGCACCGTTTATGATGCCGATTGAGGGTGTACATACAATTCCGGGTCGGGGAACTGTGATCACCGGGCGGGTCGAGCGGGGAACGCTCTCCCGTGGCGACGAGGTCCAAATTGTCGGTCGCAACAGCGGCAAGCCCATGCAGGTGGTCGCCACCGGCATCCAGGCGTTTCACCGCGACATCCCGGCGGCCAAGGCCGGTCTCAACGTCGGGATTTTGCTCCGCGGGGTCGACCGCGACGAGGTCGTCCGTGGCCAGGTCGCCATCGCTCCTAACTCGATCCAGTCGCATCAACGCGGCCGGGCCGAGATCTTCACCCTAACCGCCAAGGAGGGGGGCCGTCACACGGGCTTCGGCACCGGTTACCGCCCGCAGTTCTTCTTTGGTGCCTCCGATGTCACCGCCACCGTCAACGTCGGTGAGGTCGGAACTGTCCAACCCGGCGACCGGGCAGAAGTTGCATTTACACTCAACTCGCCGGTCGCCTGTGAGCCGGGTATGCGGTTTGCCATCCGTGAGGGTGGTAAGACCGTCGGCGCAGGAGTCGTGTTGGAAGTCGATTAACCAAAAACCGCCCCGGTGGATGCCTGACCACCGGGGCTTTTTGTATACACAATCGATTTACACGGCGCCAACCGACCTCGGCCTGGCGACAGCGAGGCTGCCCCTAAAGCCGGGTAGGAAGCGCTCCCCCAGCTGTTTTTCCTTGAATCATGGCTCGCGGCAAGTCGTCCACGGCCGGAATCATCGACATGGCTCGCTCCGCCAGTGCGGTGATTGTGAGTGACGGATTGACCCCCGGATTTGCCGAAATCGTCGAGCCGTCGATGACGTAAAGCCCCTCATACCCAAACACGCGGTGGCGATGGTCGATCACCCCTTCATCGGCATCTTTGCCCATACAACAACCGCCGAGGATATGGGCTGTGGTCGGAATGTTGAACAGGGTCTCGGTCGCCAGCGAAAATGGCATGCCATCGATCTTGTCGGCCACGCGCTCGGCCAGGTCTGTCGCCTCGGGAATCGAAGCCGTCGGCGATTCGCCCGACTCCAGCCCGGTGGCGAGGGCCTGGCGGACCTTGCCTAGGCGAAACCGCAGGGTTCCCTCGGTACTTCGCATATACAACAAAATCATGCTGTACTTCGACATGTCGGGCACGGCCATGGCCTTTAAAAAGCGGAGTGGCTCGCGGACGATGGCGCCGAGCATCCGCAGCAACCTCACCGGGCCGCTTTGGCCCGAGACGTGTGGTGCCATGAGCGTTCTAAAAAATCCCGAACCCGCCGGGTAGCGCACGGGTTCGAGGTGGGAGTGCTCGTCGGTCTGAATGATCGAGCCAATCGCGATCCCGCGGGACAGGTCGTGTTTGCGCTGGTTGCCGATTACGCCAATCAACGACTCGGAGTTGGTGCGTACCCTTCGACCTAGCTGTTCAGACAGGTTCGGGAGACCCTTCGGATCTTGTTTGAGTTTGAGAAGCAACTCGACCGAGCCCATAACCCCCGCTGAAAACACGACGTTGCGGGCGGTAAACACCCTGCGGCGGCGAAACAGTAGCGAGGCTCCGACCTTGGTCTCGACCCGATAGCCACCACCGGGCAGCGGCCGCACAGCCGTGACTTCGGTGTCGGCTTGCAGTTGCATGCCGAGTTTGCGCGCGAAGTATAGATAGTTTTTGTCGAGGGTATTTTTGGCGCCAAACCGGCAACCCAGCATGCACCCTCCACACATGTTGCAGCCGGTGCGGTCGGGCCCCTGCCCCCCGAAGTAGGGATCCTTGACGGTGACATCGGGCTGGCCGAAATACACCGAGACATGGGTGCGCTCAAACGGCTTGTCAATCTCACGGGCGACGTCGCGAATGACCCGGTCAGCCGGGGTGAACGTGGGGTTTGCAACCGCACCGAGCATTCCCCGGGCAATTGTGTAAAACGGTTTGAGTTCCTGTTTCCAATCGGCGAGGTGGCTCCACGCCGGCGACTTGTAAAATCCGTCCTTGGGAATCGGCAATGTATTTGCATACACAAGCGATCCCCCGCCAACTCCGACACCCGACAGCACCGTGACGTGGCGGAAAAATTTCATTTGAAACAGGCCGCGAAACCCGAGCCACGGCATCCACAACCAGCGCTTGAGGTTCCAGTTGGTGCGCGGGAAGTCGCTCGGTGTCAGCTCTCGACCCTTCTCCAGCATCAGCACGCGGTAACCTTTTTCGGTCAGTCGCAGCCCGCTCACACTGCCGCCAAAACCCGAACCGATCACGATGTAGTCGTAGTCAAAGTTGTCCTGCGAATTCGCCACCCCTTCGATCTACCACGACTTACGGCGCTCGGCCCCCGCCCACGTTGCTCGCTGGAACACGTACGCCACCCCTGCGGCGTATTCGCCACGGTCAACACGTATGTGCCTACATGCTTGTCGCGGCGGTTGCCGGCCCGTACACTTCCCGACCCGTGGACCACCTACGCGCCGACCAAGTCGAACGTCTTCGCCAAGCTCTGTACGCCGCCAAAAAGTCGCTGCTCGACGGCGCCGCCAAACGGCTCGGTGATGTGCAGGGGCCTGGCCGCGATGGTGTCGGTCGCGATACCGGAGATCGGCAAGACGCTGCCGCCGACGAAGCCCTGCGCATTACCGAGGCACAGCTCGCCGGTCACGAACGCCAAAAACTCGCGGACATCGAGGCCGCCCTCGAGCGCCTCGAGACCGGGGATTACGGCATCTGCGAAGACTCCGGCGATGAGATTCCGTTTGCTCGACTGTGGCAGGTGCCGACCGCTCGCCGCACCGTCGAGGCCCAGGAACTCTACGAGGCCGAACAGGGGCGCCGCGACGAGCGCGACGGCGATTCGCCGTACTAGCCCGAACTTCTCACCAAGAGTCCGGCTGCGGCTTGCAAATGCACGCAACCATTGAACGTGCTCCGCGTTCACTCGTCGACGCACCTCCAGTGCGCCTTCCTCGGTCACTTGCGCGCGCGTCGGTGAGAAGTCCGGGCTAGTGGGGTGTCGACATCGACGGCCAATGACCTGACCTAAAAGACTCATCGAAAACTACGCCCGAGTCTGCTAGCCAACCGCAAGCTCCCGCGGCAAGACCACACGAAAACTCGAACCGTCCCCGATGCTACTGGAGACTTCGATTTTGCCCCCGAGCAGTCGACAAAACCGTTCGGTGATTGTCAGCCCCATGCCAGTCCCGCCGTAGCGCCGGGTGGTCGACGAGTCCGCCTGGTAAAATGCCGTAAACAGCTGAGCCAGCGTATCCTCGTCCATGCCAATGCCGGTGTCAGTCACGGTCAAGACAACCTGGCGCACGTCCTCGACCAGGGTATCAATTTCCAACCGGACCTCGCCAACTGGTGTGAACTTAAGTGCATTATCAAGTAAGTTGTCGAGGATCTGCCCAACCTTGCTCCGGTCGCTGACCATCTCACCTAGGCCCTCGAGCGGGGGATGCATGATGTCCACCTTGCTGTCGGGGTTTCGTTGTTTTGCATGTGCAACAGAGCGTTCGACAACATGGGCAAGCGAAAACCGCCGACGTTCGACCCGACTGCGCCCGGCCTCGATCCGCGAGAGCTCAAGCACATCGCTGATGAGCGTCAACAGGTGATGGGCAGCTGACAACACCCGCGACAGGTCGGCCCGCACCTCACCTTCGGCCTCGTCAAACAACATCTCCGAGTAGCCGATAATCGCATTCAGTGGCGTGCGCAGCTCGTGGCTCATCACCGCCAAAAACTCGGTTTTGGCCCGACTGGCCGCGAGCGCCTGGTCGCGGGCGACCCGCAGTTGATCACCTTGTTGCAACAGCATCTTTTCGTTGTGCATCCTCGCGGTGATGTCCGCGGCCACGGCAATCGCCCCGCTCTTCTCCCCGGCGTCGTCGTAAAATGGTGCACTCCAGATCTTGAAAAACTGCGTTCCGACCTCGGCGATCAAATTGTTGGCGGTGCCGGCAAGCGCTTGGTCGAGGCTTTCGATCACTTTTGGTGTATCTGCAAATACCTCGCCGCTCAGCTGACCGACCCCCTCGCCAGGTGCCAAGCCGTAGGCCCGGGCCTGGGCGCCCTCGAGTAGCAAGACTCGTCGCTGTTGATTGATCGCCACCAACACCAACGGCATACTCGTGAGCACCCCACGCAGCAGCTCCTCGGTCGCCTGCATCGCCTGACCAGCCAGGTGGTGAATACTGCTGTCAAACAGTATTGCATAGGCACCTATAATTGCGCCCTGCCTCGACCGCGGCGCGACCCAGACATCAAACCAGGTTTCGCCGCAGGTCAGCGTGAGCTGACAGGGCTCACCCGACATCACCTCGGGCCACCAATCGTCGAAGTCGAGATCCCAGGCCCCTAGCCCGCGCAGGCCGGAGCCGAGCTCGAGGTCGATCCCCGCCAGTGACAGGCCGTGGCCGAGTGTGCGTGTGACCTCAGCGTCGGGACCCAACCACAGACACGTGATCGGTGCATCTGCAACGTGATCGAGGATCGAAGCACCATCGCTGCTGTCCTCTATGGGGCTTTCATGTTCGACGAGCGCCAACACCTGCCCGCTTGCAGCGACTGCAAAAACATGTGCGGTGACATTTACCCGGCGACCGTCACAGGTTGTGCGCTCGAAGCTGACGCGGCCACCGTCGCCGGACTGACGTGCCAGGTTGTACGCATGCGAGAGATCGACCGGTGGCCCCGTGGCGTAGCACTTGGACCACGCCGGGTTCGCAGCCCCAAACTGGCCGCTTGCCACGACCTCACACAACGCGCGAGGTAAGCTGTGAAACAGCCCGAAAAATTCCGCATGACCCGACATCGGTTGCCGCAACCTCGGTTGCCGAGCCAAGAATAACCGGCCAACGCTGTGATCCGGGAACAGGTGTAAGTCCCAGGCTTTTTCATGCGTTGGCCAGAACACACATTTGGACACCGAAGAAGGCGCGGTCCATTTTCGAGCCGATCTGTAACCTCGATTGTGGCGTACCGATCTCACCTAAGCATGACGCGAGCGCTCTACCCATTGCTGATTTGTGCCCTTGGCGTAATTGCCCCCGGCTGTAGTACAGGCCAGGCCAACACCCAAACGGTCGCCCCGGCCCACGAAAAAGTCCGGTGGTCGGCGTGGGAAAAGCAAACCTTTGAGACGGCAAAACGCGAGCGCCGAATTTTGCTGATCAACGTCGCCGCCAGCTGGTGCCACTGGTGCCATGTCATGGACGAAAAAACCTATGGCAATCCCGAGGTCGCGGCCCTGCTCGCCAAGCACTTCATGCCGATCCGGATCGACTCCGATGCTCGCCCGGACCTCGCCGAGCGCTACCTCGACTGGGGTTGGCCGGCCACTGCCGTGCTGACCTCCGACGCCCAGCCCGTCCTAGAGCTGCGTGGCTACCAGTCGCCGGAGTCGTTTTTGAAACTGCTGCGCGAATTGGTCGAGGCCCAGCAAAAAGGCGAGCTCACGGGACGTCGGGCGCCACCACCCGCAGCGCCGCCGGACCAGTCGCTCGCACAGGTCCATGAGCGGGCGCGCAAACAACTCGACCGCTACTACGACGACCAACAACATGGCTGGGGCGGTCCCAAAAAGTACCCCCTCGCACCGGCGATCGAGTACTCACTGATGCGCGGCGCATTACAGGGGGACGCGGCCGCACGCGACAAAGCTGTCGAGAGCCTGCGCCGCGAGATGCTGTTGCTCGACCCCGTGTGGGGCGGGACCTACCAATACTCGGTCGGCAATGTGTGGACCAAGCCGCACTACGAAAAACTCGGAGCGCACCAAGCAGGCTCGTTGGAGAGCTATGTCGGGGCGTTTTTGGCAACCGGCGACCCCGAGTTCAAACGCGGTATCGAAGCCCAAGCGAACTACATCCTCGAGTTCTTGCAAGATCCGAATGGTGGATTTTACACCAGCCAGGATGCCGATCTGCGGCTCCCCGACCACTCGTCGATCGTCGGTGCGGAGTACTATGCCAAGTCCGACGCGCAGCGGCGTGCCCTCGGGATTCCACGGATCGACACGGCGATTTATGCCGATATCAACGGGGCCCTCATTCACGCGCTTTGCCAGCTCGCCGCGCTCGAACCCGACGGCCCGGCCCGCGCGGCAGCACGGCGGGCAACGGAGCGAATCATCAACGAGCATTCGACCCCGGGAGGAGGCCTGACCCATCAGGCAGGTGGCCCACCACAACCACTGTACCTGCGCGACCAGGCCAACATGGGGCGGGCGCTTGTCGCCCTGTACCAGGTCACCGGCGAGGGTCAGTTTCTCGAGCAGGCGCGCACCCTCGCCGACGTGTTGCTGCGCGATTTTCAAGACCCACAAGCCGGTGGTTTTTTCGCCCAAACAGCCGACCCTGAAGCGGTGGGCGTGTTTGCCAACCGCCGCAAACCCCTGCGAGAAAACGCCGTCGCCGCGCGGTTTTTGTTGGAGCTTCACCGCCTGCTCGACCATCGAGATACCGACCTTCCCTATCAGGCAGCAGCCAAACGTGCTCTGCTCGCGGTGTCGCAGCCGAAGAACATCAAGAGCTACGGGCGGATCATTGGCGAATACCTGCTGGCACTCGAAGTGTTCGAGGCAACCCCGGTGGACATTACCGTCAGCGGCGACTTGAGCGATCCAACGACCCTCGAACTCCATCGGGCTGCGAACTCGCTCTACGCACCCCAGGCTTCGATTGCGATCAGTCCGCCCGGGGAGCGCTATCCCGACCGTGGCAAGCCTGCGGTGTATTTGTGTACCGACACAACCTGCTCGCCGCCGATTTTTAATCCGGCGGATGTTGGCGAGCGGGGTCAGCAATTTCTCGACTCGCTCGGCCCCAAAAACTGACCTCTCGCGGTGGTACGATGCGCCACCAAAGAGGCTCCCCATGTTGAAAACACTGTTGTCGCGACTTCCCTTCCTGACGGCCTGTACCTCGCTCGTGCTTGTTGGTGCCCTCGCTGGAGCCTGTGATTCGGGCGATGGCGACAGCGGCGACTCCGACGGCAGCGAGACCGGGGAGCTCCCCGAGGTCGACTGTGCAGCCTCCAATGTCCCGGCCTTTGGCGAGCTCGCGGCCATCAGCTCCTGCACAAGCTGTCACTCGTCGGAACTCTCCGGCGGTGATCGGGCCGGTGCGCCCGTAGGTGTGGACTACGACACCTACGAAAATGCCAAGGCAAACGCCGAACAGGGTGCGGTCGAAGTCAATGCCGGGCGGATGCCGATAGGTTCCTCCCTAGGCGAATCCGACAAAGAAGATTTCTACCTGTGGGCCCTGTGCGGCACCCCGCAGTAGGTCTTGCATGTAAATACAATCAGGCCGCGCGACCGGGCGTGCCAAACCCACGAACCCGCGGTACGATAAACGGCATGGTCGCCAGCGCGCTTTGCCTCAACTTCCCGCGTGTTCCCGCAAACCGGGGGGTGGGGTCGATTGTGCTGGCCTTTGCCGTCAGTGCCTGTGGCAGCCCTTCCCAGACCACAAGCGAAGGTTCGTCTGACTCGTCGGGCATCGAGACCGCGACCGCGGGCCCAACCACCGACACATCTTCCGCCACCACCGATGACTCGAGTGAAAGCGAAACCGGACCGCCGATCCTCGAAGATCTGTGCCCCGGAATCGACGTCTCGTTGGTGCTCGACCCCGATGTCGACTACGACGCACAATTTCGCAAGGCGCTCAAAAGTCACTTCGACGCCCTCGCGGTGACTGCCGGCGGACCGGTGCGGGTTTTGACCAACACCGGTACCGAGGGCAACTTCTACCAACAACACCTCGCCTGCCTTGAGCCCCTCGGCAACGAACCTGGTGACTATACAATTACCTGGGGCGACAACTTTACTCTCAACGACGGGGCCGGCGACGCCCTCGACTGTATTCTCGACCAGGTCCCGGCTGCCAAATCACCGATGGACCCGGGCGACGCGATGTATGCCGGGCTGATGTTCCCGATCCTGCTCGAAGACAACTGGCCCAACCCAAACTCGGTGGTCCAGGCCATGTTGTTTGCCCGCTTTGGCAACGAGGGTGAGGGCCTTCAGGGCATGTACAACCGGCCCGGTATGGTTACGGAGGCCTACGTGCGGCTCGCCGCCAACGGTGACCGCCGGCGGGCGGCTGCCATGACCTACGGGCACGAAGCCACTGGTATGCAGCTATGGTCGAGCTCTTTTGGCGCGCAGGGCCAACACTTTGAGTATACACAGACTTCGCTACGGTCCGTGCCCAAGGAGTGGACCCAAACGGCCCTGAGCGCCTGCGAAAATTACAAACTCACCCCCGACTACGAGGAGCCTATCGGCTGTGAGCGCGTCGACATCCTGTTTGTGATCGACGGCTCCAAAAGCATGACGCAGGAGCAGGCCGCACTCCAGGGACTCGAAGGCAACCCGCCCGTGATCCGCGAGTTTACCGATGCCTTGGTCGCCGAACTCGGGATCGTCGATGACTACCACGTGGGGGTGGTCTCGACCGAACCCGGCGTCACACATATGCATACGCATCGAGATTACCCGGAGGTTCCCGAAAGTCCCGAAACCGATTGTGCCCTGCCCTCGGGCAAGCGCTGGATCGTCGGCCCGAGCGACACCCTCGAGCAGGACTTTGCCTGCATCGCCGCGACCAAATCCGGGACCCAAGAAACCCCGCTCGACAACGCCGCGCTGGCCTTGACCGACCCCGAAAACGCGGGCTTTTTGCGTGACGACTCGCTGGTGATCGTGGTGATCGTGACCGACGAAGACAGCAACGACTTTCAAAAAACCCGGCTGACCCTGCGCAATCAACTCGTCGATGCTGTCGGCGGCGATCTCCAACGGCTCTACGTCCTCGGGATTGCCGGGGGCCAGGGCATCTACGAGGCGCCAACGTCAATTTGCAACGGCCCCTACGGCGAGGCCGTACCCGCCCGGCGCCTCGCGGATGTCAGCTTCTCGCTGCTGGGCCGTAGCGAGGTCCAAAACATCTGTGACGGCTCGATCGCGGTGGCGTTTGAAAAACTGCTCGGGAGCATCGAGTCGATCTGTATCCCCGTTGGGTAACAGACCCTTGTACACACACTCTCAACACTGGGCGTGGTCTGGGCAGAAAGGTCGTCTGCACCGCCAAGACGGTAGATATCGGCGATGAGTAGGTTGATCGCCGAGGCCAAAAATGCCTAGCACCCGGTCACCGCGGCGACTTCGGTCGCCACCCGCCGCCGAATCTCGGCACAGCTGACGCCCTGCAGCGCACCGATCATGGCCACGTACTGCGCCCCGCTTTGGCGCGCGCGTGTGGCCATCTCGCCCGACAGCCCGCCGATTGCCACCACCGGCACGGCAGCCGCCTCACAGGCCCGCTGCAACAACTCAAACCCGGTCACCGGGTCGGGGTTTTGCTTGCTCGAGGTCGCCCGCACCGGGCCAAAACCGATGTAGTCGATGTCGAGCTGACGGCTGGCGACAACATCTTCGAGATGATGTGTAGACACACCAACTCGAAAGTTCGGGAGGCCCGCGGCCCTTGCCCGTGCACGCGTCTCAGCGATGATCTGCGCGGGCCGGCCGGCGAGGTCCTCCTGCCCGAGGTGTACGCCAACAACCCCAGCGACCCCAGCCACGGCAAGATCGACGTTGTCGTTGACAATCACCGGCACGCCGAACCGCAGGCAAACTGCGGCAACGCTGCGCACGGCCACCTCAAACTGTTGCACTGACAAGTGTTTGGCCCGCACCTGCACCACCCGCGGACGCGCCGAGCTTTCGACCATGGCCGCCACCACCTCGGCGGTCGCCAGCCCGTGGCGGACCGGGAGGTCGACAATCGCGTAGAGCCCGGGCGCATCGCTGTGGGGGTGCCAAAAACTGTCGGCCACGGGTGAGACTTAGCACCCGTCCGACCCCAGTCCAAGCGACCGACCGGACGGTTAACTTGAATCTACAAAAACACCTCGATTCGCCTACGAGGGTAGCGACCGGGCAAGACCACCCGAGGACACTTTTTGACCTCGATTTTTGCTATCGTCCGCCGGCGATGGCAGCCGAGCAAAACCAACCCGAGATCGAGCAAGCAAACGCCCATCAACCGAGCTGGGCCCGTTGGACCCACGTGCGCCCGCAAATCGCCGCCGACCGCCCGTTTCGCCTCGAAAGTCGGTTCAAACCCGCGGGTGGCCAGCCCCAGGCCATTGCCGAACTCGTAGCCGGTATTAAACGCGGCGACGACTTCCAACACCTGCTCGGGATCACCGGCAGCGGCAAAACCTTCACCATCGCCAACGTGATCGAGGCGGTCCAGCGGCCAACCCTGATCCTGGCCCACAACAAGACCCTGGCAGCCCAGCTCTACGGCGAGTTCAAGGCGCTGTTTCCCGATAACGCGGTCGAGTACTTCGTCTCCTACTACGACTACTACCAGCCCGAGGCCTATGTCCCCTCGACCGATACGTTTATCGAGAAGGACTCCAACATCAACGAGCAAATCGACCGCATGCGGCACGCGGCCACCTACTCGCTGCTCAGCCGCCGCGACGTGATCATCGTTGCCAGTGTTTCTTGTATATACGGCATTGGTGCGGCCGAGGCCTATTACGGCATGGTCGCCCCGGTCGCTGTCGGCCAAACCCTCGATCGCGATGACCTGCTGCGGCGGCTTGTCGACATGCGATACGAACGCAACGACATCGACTTTCACCGGGGGACGTTTCGTGTGCGTGGGGATATTGTCGAGGTGTTCCCGGCCTACGAAGACGACACCGCCGTACGCATCGAGTTTTTTGGCGACGAAGTCGAAGCCATCCACGAACTCGATGCCCTGCGCGGGGTGACCCGCGGCGATATGCAGCGCGTGACCATCTTTCCCGCCAGCCACTACGTCACCCCGGCCGAGCAGATGCACCAGGCACTCACCGGGATCAAGGACGAGCTGTTGGTGCGCCTCCAAGAGCTGCGGGGCAAGGGTCGGTTGTTGGAGGCCCAGCGGCTCGAGCAGCGCACGATGTTCGACCTCGAGATGCTCGAGGAAATGGGCTTTTGCTCAGGTATCGAAAACTACTCGCGGCATATGACGGGCCGCGACCCGGGCGAGCCACCACCGACCCTGCTCGACTACTTTGCCGACGACTTTTTGATGGTCCTCGACGAATCGCACCAAACCGTGCCCCAGCTCGGGGCGATGTTTAAGGGCGACCGAAGTCGCAAAAACACCCTGGTCGAGCACGGCTTTCGCCTGCCCTCGGCGCTCGACAACCGGCCGCTGCAGTTTCACGAATGGGAGCAACGCCACGGCCAGCTGATTTTTATGAGCGCGACGCCGGGCAAGTATGAGCTCGAAAAAACCGAGGGCGTGGTGGTTGAGCAGATCATTCGCCCGACCGGTTTGCTCGACCCAGTCATCGAAATTCGCCCGATCGCCGGCCAGGTCGACGACCTCTACGACGAGATCAAAATCCGGGTCGATCGCGGTGAGCGGGTGTTGGTGACAACACTGACCAAACGCATGGCCGAGGACCTCACCGAGCACTACGCCGACCTCGGCCTGCGGGTTCGCTACATGCACTCCGACGTCGACACCTTGGAACGGGTGGCGATCATCCGCGGGCTGCGGACCGCCGAGTTTGATGTGCTCGTCGGCATCAACCTGTTGCGCGAGGGTCTCGACCTACCCGAGGTCAGCCTTGTCGCGATTTTGGACGCCGACAAAGAGGGGTTTTTGCGCGAGTACAAAAGCCTTATCCAAACCTGTGGGCGAGCGGCTCGTAACCTGCGTGGACAGGTGCTGATGTACGCCGACCGGATCACCGCCTCGATGCGCCGCTGCATCGACGAAACCCAGCGCCGTCGCGAGCTTCAACAGGCCTACAACACCGAGCACGGGATCACGCCCAAGAGCACCCAAGCTGCACTCACGCCGCTCCAGGACGACCGCAGTGATCCGCGCGAGAAGACGGCCAAAAAACCCAAGCCCGATGCCCTGCCGCTCGGTCTTGGACCGCTGGCCGACATCGACCTGTTGGCCGACGAAATCCCCGACCGGATCGCCGAGCTCAAGGCCGAAATGGCGAACCTCGCCGGCGAGTTGCGCTACGAGGAAGCCGCCAAGGTCCGCGACCGGTTGCGTGTGTTGCAGGCCAAGCTGCTCGAAGTGGCCTAGGCCTTGGTTGTATCGACAAGCAGTTCGCCCTCCCTGCCTCGAGCGGTCAATTTTGTGGCACAGTATCGCCCGTGCCACCGACTCGAATTCCGCGACGTATCGAGCACACCAAAGCCGACGACGAGCGGCGATTTATGGTGCGGATGGGCGCCCGCCTGCGTGCGCTTCGGGAGGAGCGCGGGCTCACCCAACAGGGGGCTGCCAAGGCCGCCGGCATCACCACCGACATGATCTCGCGACTCGAAAATGGGCGCTACAAAAGTCCCGGGCTGCGCACGCTCGTCCGTATTGCCGATGGCCTGGGGATCGCGGTCTCGGCCCTGATGCCCGACGCCTCGCCCACGGCCATGGGTGGCCCCGAAGTCATCCTCAAGGCCCGCCTGATGGCAACTGCCGCCCGCGCGGTTCGGGAGGACCTCGAACTCATTAGCGAATTCGCGGCATTTGTGGTCGACCGCCGCGAGCGCTCCCGCGGCTAACCAGGCTTTTATTGTACAAACATCTTTCGCGGCCATTTGTGCGCAGTAGGTCCGCACATCCCGACGTGAGCACCGGTGCCAGGAGATCGGGTACTCTCGAGCACGATGTCCCAAGCGCCAGCTCACCTGTTGCTCACCGCCGAGGATCAGCCGACAAAACCGTGGCTCGACGGTGGCTGTCAACCCGGTGTATCGGCTGCCGACGCGGCCCGGGGCCCGACCTACAAACTCAAGAACCTGCGGGATTTATCTGGCGACGCCAACCATCTCGATCGCCAGAAATGGGCTGTTGTTGTTGCTGATACCCCAGCTGCCGACCGGCTCGTCAAACTCATCGAGCCGCTAATGTCACTGCGGTCGAACCAGCAACGCAAACCGGTGTTGGTCATCAAGGTGCCGGCGGGGCAAACGGAACTCGAGGCTCAACGCTGGCGGCTCGAAAAATTCCCGCCGCTGTATCGCCGGGTCGAGGCCGACCGACCACGCTACCTGTTGATCCTCGGCGACTTTGATGGGGTCTCGCTCGCAACCCAGCAGGTGCTGGCCATGGATGGCTTTCCGGGCAGGCTCGTCGGTGACTGCGATGCCGACTACCAGGCCTATGCCGCCAAGGTCGTCGCCCACGAAACCGCCCCGCAGCAGCAGTTTGAGCGTGGGAGATGTTTACTATACACAGTTCATGATGGCACCGCGGCGACCCGGTCGGCCCATGAGCAGTTGATCACTACGTGCCATACGCACCTGTCGCGCGACCTCCCCGGGCACACCGTCGGCCTTGCCGGTGCCACGCTCGACCCAGACCTCGATGAGTTTTTGCAACTCGCCGGCCAACCCCAACCCACGGTGATGTTTTCGGTGAGTCACGGGCTCGGGCCGCCCCGCGGTCGGGCCTGGACACCGACCCAGGCCCAGCAACGCCAGGGGGCCATGAGCTTTGGTCGAAACGGCCATCTCGAAGCCCGCGACTTCGACCGGCAGCTGTTCATACCCGGTGGCCTGTGGGTCTACTTTGCCTGTTACGGAGCCGGAACCCCCCACTCCAGCCACTTTTTGCCGTGGATCGATCTGCTGGCACGTAGCGGTACTCCGGAGCTGGCGGCATTTCGCCAGACCCTGTCGCTCCCCGGGGGCTTTACCTCGACAACTGTCAAGACAGCACTCAAAAATCCCAAGGGGCCACAGGCCGTGCTCGGCCACCTCGACCTTGCCTGGAGCTACAGCTACGAGTCGCCGCGGCTCCTGCTCAGCCCGCAAGCAGGCAAACAGGCGCGCTCCGACAGGTTCCACGACATGATCCGCCCGGTGGTCGCTGGTGGTCGCGTCGGCACGGTATTTTTGCACATGCAAATTTCCCTGGCCGAGATCTCCAAAAGCATTCTCGCCCTCACCCGCGACGACCAAGCCTCCGGACAGGTTGCCAACCGACAAACTGCCAACCTGCTGGGGCGCCTGTGGCTGATGCGCGAAGACTTGCGTGGTTACGTGCTGATGGGCGACCCTGCCGTCCGGCTGCCACTGGCCGACACCAAAGCGCAGCAGACACCGCAAAGACCGCAGGCCCAGGGGCAAGTGGCGACGCCTGCCCAGCAGCAACAGGCACAAAAACTCGAAGAGGGCCTGCTCAAATACATCGCCGGTGAACTGAGCAAATCACAGGTCCAGCGCACCTATGGCATCCGTCGCCGCGATGTCGATGCATTTGCAAATATTTACCGCGAAGCTGGACGCCGCGCGATCGCGGAACACCTCGCCAAGTCAAAGGCTTAGGCGCAAGAATATTGCAAATACATATTCATTCGAACTATCGGCATAGGGGGCCCAAGTAGCCGACTCAGGCTCCCCTGACCCGGCAGCCGGGTCCGAACCGGGCGGTTCGAAAAATTGAGGTTGCGGGGCCAAGCCCAGGCCATCGAGATTTTTGCGGCGGTAGGCCCTAAACATGCCAAACAGAGCCGGGAACGTCAGCAGGTACAGGTGTGCCCGGCCCCAGTACATTGCCTTGTGCCGCCATTTCCCCTAACTCGAGTCTCGGCAATCCGAGTTCGAGCCTGTTGAACAGTACCGGCGTCTTGGCGATACAGACGTGCCTGGTCACGCGGGAGGACTTTCACCGCCAAGCCGACGCCCATGCTGGGCGCACAATTAAAAAGGGCACCGCGTGGGTGCCCTTGGGCCATAATCTGGCAACGTTTATGGTGCTGCACCCGTGTCGATCCACTCGGCAATCGCATCGCGGGCCCCCTGATCGAGGGCGCCACCGCCAAGCGGCATCTGTTGGCCAGAGCCCCCGGCGTCGGCCTGGGTGCCCTCGACCTTGTGGTAGAAGTAGCTGTTTGCGCTGTCCCCCGGCGTCACGCGGTCCATCCCAGGGTTTTGCCCCGACGGTACGTTGACCAAGTTGTTGTAGGCCGTGTCGGCATCGGGCATGGCGAGGCCGCCCGAGCCTCCGCCGATGTGGCAGCTGCAGCTCACGGCGATGATATCGGGGTAAATCGAGCCGGCAAAACTGACCCCACCCTCGGTGGTTCCGTCGCTTTCACTCTCGCTCTCGCTCTCACTGGGATCGCCCGAGGATTCCGACTCCGAATCCGAGTCGCTGCCGGCCTCGGAGTCGGAGGTCTCGCCCGTGCCGTCGGTTGTCTCCCCGTCGGTTGTCTCCCCGTCGGTTGTCGCGGGCCCTTCGGTCGTCGCATCGGTCGCGCTGCCATCGGTGCTGCTGTCCCCACCCTCGCCACACCCGACGGTTGGTACGAGCAAAAGTGCCGAAAGCATCCAAGAATTCAGTTTTACATTCATGTTGAAATCCACCAATCAATCTGGCGTCGCGACTCCTGCACTTCGCGAACGTCGCTCGAGCCTGCCAGGGGTGGGAACGATTCGCAAGCAAGCGACCTGTCTGAGCAGACAGCAAAATGCCGGCGCCGACGCATGGGCGAACAGGCCCGCGCACCTACTGTTCGGAAAGCCCGAGGTCGCCCAGGCGTTGGCCGCCACCGTGCCAATAGGTCGAGTGCTGGGTGTAGCCGTAGACGTTGACCGTGAACTCGGCATCGCCCGTCAGGCTGTACAAGCCATCTGAGTTGGGAGGAAGGGGCGTACGCGCAACGGCAAACCCACTTTCGCCAATCTCAACAAATGGCGCCAACGTGACCCCGTCGAGTTCGACCGTGGAGCCCGTTGGCGCGACCACGCTGATGTAGTTGAAGGTGAAGTCCTTGGAGGCATGCAGCAGGTAGCTGTCGTGATACTGCGCAGTTGGGGTGGTTACCAGCATGGCGGGATCGCCCGTGTTGTTGCCGCCGTTTTGCCCAACCATGTACTGCGACACGAGCACGGGTGCGTCCGAGGTCACTACGAAGTCATCGTTGAGTGGCCCGAGCTCGACATAGTCGCCAGCGTTGGCCAACAACGTCGGCGCATCATCGATATCGGGCGAGAACTCGAGGTTGGTTGCATCTTCGGTGGCTGTGATTCGCACCATTTGCACCTTTGGGATATCACCGCCGGTCGACACCAGCGGTGCCACCACAACATGCTCCGTACCCGCAGCCACCACCGGAGGCAGCGCCTCCTCTAGGCGTTCACAGGCGGCGACGTTGTGGGGGATATAGGTGCACTTGTGCCCGCCAATCACCTGTATCGGTCGATCGGCGCTCACCAACGTCCCTGTGAGATCCGAAGCATCGGGCCACTCGCCGAGCGAATCGGTATAGACGACCAGGACATCGCCGGTGTCGAGCATCACCACGCCCGTCCCGTCGGCTGCGACCCCGCCACCGGCCAGCACCGCGGACCCGCTTGCAGAAGGTGTAAGTACAACTTCTGTGTTGTCGCGGGTGGCCGTGACCGCGTAAAACCCGGAGCGATGATTGGGCTCAGACACCCAGTGGTTGCGGCTGACAACCCGGTAGCGATGCCCGAGGGTGTGGGCGGGAAACAGCACCGTCGAGTCGTTGACAAACGTGTTGACCCCCTGCATCGAGGTCCCGTTGGGGTTGTATTGATAGACCGCCACCGGTTGGTCTGACCGCAGGCGATAGGCCCCACCTGGCACGAGTTTGGAGGGATCGGCCGCCGCGGAGCCGTTGACCAAGTCGGGGATATCCGGGAGATCAACCTCGGTCACCGCACCGGGCTCGAGGGCAAATTCAAAGATAAACGCGTCGCCGTTTTCGACCCGGAGGTTGGCCGTTTCGTCCGAGGTGTTGACGACTGCCACCCCAAACGTAAATGGCCAGGTATCGCTGCGAAGCCCGGCTGTTTGGGTGGGGAAAAACGAACAACCGACATGGCTCGCACCCAGGGACTGCGCGGCACACACCCCCTGGCAACTACCAGCTTCGCAGGTCAGACCCTGGATCGGGTCGCAGTGCTCGACGAGTTCGTAGGCACTGCCATCTTCGGCACAAACCTCGGCGCTGTCTTCCTGGCAACGGGCCGTTCCAGGCTCGCAGGCGACACAGCCCACGCCGTCGAGGCAGTAGTCGCTACATTCCTCCTGCCCTGAGTAGCCACCGTTGCCATCGCACACCAGGGCTTCATTGCCCATACATATAACCGTGCCGCCGGGGCACACGGGCTCACCCGTATCGCTTGTGGTCTCGCTCGTGCCCGAGCCGGTCGCGGTCTCGGAATCCGAAGTCGTGGGCCCGGCTGAAGTCCCGTCGCTGGTCGTCTCGGTTCCGCTTTGTGTCGTGGTGTTTGCCGAGGACCCGGATGTCTCCGTTTCGGAGCCACTTTCGCCCGCCCCCGGATTACAGGCGGCCGCCAGGATGATGCATAGACATTGGTTTAAAACCGCATGTTGCGTTTGCGCCGCCATCGTTGACATTATGCATGGTCGGGCACAGTGAGCAAACTCGAGTACATCTGTACAACCGAGATTGTTGCATATGCGGCGTAGCCTGTGAAAACCGTAAGTTTGGGTGTCTCCACAACTTGCCCCAGTCACACACCACGACATTTGTGTCAGCTATTGCAGCTGAACATTCGCTGCCCCAGGTGCCCACGCTAGTTCATCGACTGCGGGCTCACGAGCACAAACGGCTCGATCTCAGCCTCAAACGCCCGCCCGTCGGGACGAAACATGATGTAGCTGCCGCGCATGGCCCCGTGGGGCGTGTCGAGCACGCATCCCGATGTATACTCAAATGATTCCCCGGGGTACAAAAGCGGCTGACTGCCGACAACACCCTCCCCCTCAACCTCGCGGATCGCTCCCTGGGCATCGGTGATCACCCAGTGACGGCGCCGCAACTGAGCGGGGTGCTCTCCCTCGTTCGAGATCTTGATCGTGTAGCGAAACACGAACTCCCGCCGACGCGGTCGCGAGCGCTCCGGCATGTAGCTCGCGCGGACATCCACGCGGATGCCGTGGGTTTGGATCTCGTGCACGCGCGACTCCTACCTGAACAGGGATGTGTGTTGCAAGTGCGAGTTTGCAAGCCCGCGACCCAGCGCGTCGCCGCGCGAGGATGCCACTACTTTTCTCGATCTGCGAAGTCGGCACACAGATTGCTGCCGACCACCCAATCGAGTCCGAGCTCGCGACAGCGGGCCGGTGTGACCTGCCCGGCATCCGTATATCCGCGCAGGTGGTAGTAACGCGTAACCATTTGTTCGAGGGTCGCCCGGTCGATCACCCCTCCTTGGGGTAAGGGCTCGTCGTAAAAACGGTCGGGCAACCGGTCCTCGACGCGGGTCCAGCCCTCGCGCTGGTTAAACAGGTGGCGCAGCGTCACCGTGCGAGCAGCTGCCGCCCGGACCTCTAAACCGTCGAAGTCGCTGCCGGTGGTCACCCGCAACATCGCAGCTGCCTCGGCGTACGGATGTTCGAGAACACCCCGCAAAAACTTACAGAGGATCAAGCTGTCGAGCATGGCCGCATGGTCCTCGGTGTCGACAACCCGCTGGGGCCCGCGCTCTAGGTCGGCCCGCAGGCGATCCACACCCGGCGACAGATCCGCCTGATACGCGCCACTGCGGTTGTGATCGGCACCACGGGCTGCAACAGCCAGGCCCAAAGCCGTCGTCTGCATCGCCCGTGGCTCATAGCCCGGGAGCTCCAGGCCTTTGACGTGGCAGGCAAATCGCGGAGCATCGCCGCCGAGCGAGTGGGCAAGCGCCCGGGACCCCTCGGCCATCGCGGCACCAGGCCCCTCGCGCTTGGCGATACACGTAATCCACGCGGCGAGGTCATCACCAAATCGCAGGGGCCAGTCGAGCAGGCCGCGTTCGCAACATTCCATTGCAAATGCAAGAGTTCCGCCGGTCGAAATCGTATCGAGCCCGAGGGTGTCGCAGGCCCGCGCGGCCGCCAGCAACTTGTCGGGCTCAAACACGCCACACAACGGGCCGAGGGCAAACTGGGTTTCGTATTCCATCCGCGTGCCGCCGTAGCGGTGGTCACAGGCGATCGTGCAGCCGGCACAGCTCTCGCGCACGTGCCCAGCGTGGCGGGCGAGGCCTTCAGGGGTGAGTCGCTTGACCTGCTTGGGCTCGACTTTGACGGCTTGAAAATTACGGACCGGCAAAATTCGCATTCTTGCAAATGCACTTAGATTGGCCGCGGTCCCGAGCAGCCGATATTTCTCGGTCGCCACGCCCTGACTTTTTTGCGCGTAGCCACGGGCCAAGGCGGCCACGGCACGGGGGTCGGCAACCGTCGCCTTGGCCTGTCCTTCAATGGTGATCGCCTTGAGCCGCTTGGACCCCATCACCGCTCCGGACCCACCGCGCCCGGCATGACGACCGTCGTTGGAAATCGTTGCATAGCGCACAAGCTGCTCACCGGCGACGCCAATGGCAGCGACATGCACTTTCTTACTCGCCCGCTCGCCCGCGACAGCCTGCGAGACCTCCTGGGCCGACAAACCGATCCAGTTTGGACAGGCCCGCACCCGGCACTGTCGCGGATCTTGATGTAGATGCAAATGCGACCACCGAGCCAGCTGGCCCACAATCACGATGGCATCGACACCGAGCTTTTTACAGCCCAGGGCAAACCGTGACGAACTCAAACTGTCGCTGATCCGGTTGGTCAGCGGGCTTTTGCAGACAACCGTAAACTTGGCGGTGGTCGTCAGCCCGGTGCCGAGCAGCGGGCTCAGGCAAAAGATCAACGGCGCTTGGGGGGCGAGTGGCAACACCCCGACGGGCGCGTGCTGCCACAATAGGTAGGCACCTAGGCCAACACCGCCGATAAACTGGCGGGCGACCCGGGGATCGAGCTCGACATGCTCTGCATGTACAGCCTCGCCTGTCAGCTGCACCAGTAAGTATTTGCCAAATAGTCCGCCGGCCACAATTCCCCTGAGGTCAGCCTATCCGCCAGACTGTGCAGATACAAGTACAACCGTGGCCCCGGCCACAAGTGGCAATGTCGGGTCGTCGGTGGCCGGACCTCCGTCGAGCGAGACCAACAGGTGGGGTGCGGGCCGCCCCTCGCGGATATAGTCGGGGGCGAGCGTGGGGAAGGCGCATTGGACCGCCCGCAGGACCTCGGCCAATGTCCCGGGTGTGGTGTCGAAGTGTTCGCGGTTGGTCCGCAGCCGGACCACGCCATAAAACTCGACGCGGACGGTTTTGCTGTGCATCGTCAAAAACCAAACGGCCGGGAGACCCGGCCGCTTTTCGATGACCACAACAATCGGTGCATCATCAACAAACTCGACTACTCGCCCGCCCAAAACGGCATGGACAGGTCCTCAAAGTCCTCGCCGTCAACAGCCGGCACCGACTCGGTGTCAAGCGCCTGCGCAAACGCGGCGGCGAGTTCCGGGGTCTTGGCATGGTCGGCGATCCACTCGGCCCGATCGTCGTCGTCCATGTTCGGGTCGACTTCCCAATCGCTGTGACTGTAGTAGACGATCGAGTGGCGGCCGTCGGAGAGTTCGAGGCACAGGTCAAACGGCTCGGGCGACTCGTCGGCGCACTCCCAGGTGCGAACATTGAGGCGACCGCGCTTGCGGTCCTGCGGCAACAACAGGCGCAGGCGGTTGGCCTCGCGGTTCCACAGGAAAATCTCGATAAAGTGGCGCCAGGTCGACGAGCGGCCAAACGCACCGTAGCGACCATCGCGGGTGTCGAGGAAAATCATATGGCCGATCATGTCGCGGTGGTCCTCGGGGATCCGCTCGAGCCATGGCCGGTTTTCAAAGTGTTCTGCCGCGGCCGCGTCGCTGCCCGCCACATACGAGAGCGTCGCCTCGCCGGCCTTCCACACCCCGAGGGCGACGGCCCCTGCGAGAACGATTTTGATTCCCTTCGACACTGCTTTTGCCATGGTGCGAGTGTGCCCAATCGCTGGCAGGCAAACAAGTACGCAACCAGCGAGGAGAAACACTACGAGCCGTGAAACTTATCGATGTCAACTCGCATCGTCGAGATAGCCGGCTCACTCGACAACCCGACGGCCGCTTCTCCCGCTTGCAAACAACATTCCCGGCCATGGCTATGCCGGTTTGGATGTTGACGTTACGATGCCGCACGCATGCGTGCCATCGACCTGATCTTCGCCGACCTTCGACGCCTTCGGTTCGCCATCTCCCTCGCTGGGTTTGCGATTGCCGCGTGTAGTGCCGAACCCGCCAAGACCACAGCCAAAAGCCCGGCGGCCGAAACAAACAAGGCTCCCGCCAAACCGGCACCGTCCACAACAAAACCGCGACCCGGCCCTGGAACGGCCCAGCTTCCACCCACACGGGTTGCCACCGCCGAGCGCATCGTCGCCATCGGCGATGTCCATGGCGACCTCGCAGCGACCAAACAGGCGCTGCAAATCGCCGGTCTCATCGGCCCAGACGATCACTGGACCGGGGGCAAAACAGTGCTTGTACAAACCGGTGACCAACTCGATCGCGGCAACGACGAACGCGAGATCATCGCCCTGCTCGAGGCCCTACAGACCGAAGCCGAGGCCGCCGGTGGCAAGGTTTATATCCTCAACGGCAACCACGAGCTGATGAACGCCGCCGGCGACCTGCGCTACGTCACCCCCGAGGGTTTTACCGACTTTGCCGGAGTGCCAAATATCGACCTCCACGACGCCCGCCTGCAAAAAGTGCCCGAGCCCATGCGTCCGCGACTAGCCGCGTTCTTACCGGGTGGTCCCTACGGGCAAAAACTCGCCACCCGCCCGGTTGTACTGATGGTCGGCAAAAACATCTTTGTCCACGGTGGCATCTTGCCCGAACACGTCAGCTACGGACTCGAGAAGATCAACAGCGATGTCTACAACTGGCTTTCGGGCAAGACCGATCCACCAATGGCGATCATTGCCGGCGACAGCAGCCCGGTGTGGACCCGTGACTATTCAAATAACCCCGACGGCGAGGACTGTGAGACGCTGTACAAAGCCCTGACCGCCGCCGGTGCCGACCGCATGGTTGTGGGCCATACCGTGCAGGAAACCGGCATTACCTCGGCCTGTAATGGCAAGGTCTGGATGATCGATGTCGGCATGGCCAAGCACTACGGCGGCCAGGCTGCGGCCCTCGAGATCCGCGGGGACCAGGTGACGGTGCTCAAGCCCTAGGCGCACCGCGAAAACCGTGTATAGGCAAATCAACCAAAAAAGCGACACCGAAGTGCCGCTTTGTGTGGTCCAGTCTTGCCTACGAGGCTGCTGTCGGGTCCTTGATATCGGGTAGTTTGGCCAGGGCCGCTTCGATCTTCTCCTGCGGGTACTCGTAGTTGTTGAGGTTGCCCGCGAGGTAGGCATCGTAGGCCGCCATGTCGAAGTGGCCATGCCCACACAGGTTGAACAAAATAACGCGTTTTTCCCCGGCTTCCTTGGCGGCGAGGGCTTCGCGAATCGCAGCTGCGACCGCGTGGGAGGGCTCGGGCGCGGGCACGATGCCTTCGCTTTGCAAAAACTTCATGGCCCCCGAAAAGATCTCGAGCTGCGGCAACGCGACCGCCTCGATCAGGCCCTGGTCGTACATCTCGCAGATAATGCTGGCCATCCCGTGGTAGCGCAGGCCGCCAAAGTGCACCGGTGCCGGGACAAAGCTACTGCCCAGGGTGTGCATCTTGACCAGCGGGGTCATGCCGACGGTATCGCCAAAGTCGTAGCGATAGGTCCCGCGGGTGAGGCTTGGGCAGGCTGCCGGCTCGGCGGCGACAAAGCGGGTTTTCTTGCCGCGGGTGAGGTTCCAATGCAAGAACGGGCTGACAAGTCCGGCGAAGTTACTACCACCGCCGGTACAGCCGACAACGACATCCGGGTACTCGCCGGCCATCTCCATTTGCTCGAGGGCTTCGAGGCCGATCACCGTTTGGTGTAACAGCACATGGTTGAGCACGGAGCCGAGGGCATACTTGTATTTACCACCACTTTTGGCAGCGACCTCGACCGCCTCACTGATGGCGATGCCGAGGGAGCCAGTCGTATCTGGGTCCTCGGCGAGGATCGAACGCCCGGCCTCAGTGTTGTCGGTTGGACTCGCATACACGGTCGAGCCAAACGACTGCATGATCGCCCGGCGATAGGGCTTTTGCTGGTAGCTGACCTTGACCATATAGACAATGCACTCGAGGCCGTAGAACTTGCAGGCCTGACTCAGTGCTGTCCCCCATTGGCCAGCGCCAGTTTCAGTAGTCAGCCCGGTCACGCCCTCACGCTTGTTGTAGTAGGCTTGGGCAATCGCGGTGTTGAGTTTGTGTGAACCACTCGGCGACACCCCTTCGTACTTGAAGTAGATGTGGGCCGGGGTATCGAGGGCTTTTTCGAGGCGGACCGCCCGGAACAACGGCGTGGGGCGCCACAACTTGAGGCACTCGCGAACCTCATCGGGCACATCGATCCATCGCTCCTGGCTAACCTCCTGGCCAATCAGGGCCATGGGAAACAGCGGCGCGAGGTCGTCGGGACCTACCGGCTGATGGGTGCCGGGGTGTAGCACCGGAGGCAACGGCCGCGGGAGGTCGGCCTGAATGTTGTACCACTGACGGGGGATGCGAGATTGATGCAGGTCAAAGCGAGTGATCGGTCCAAACATGTACTACCCTCAACCGATCTTATAGCGGTTGGACGCCGGGGAACAAAGCACTGTGTGAACCCGTGGGCCGTCCTCAGTTGACGCATACGCCCATGTATAGCCTGCTAGCGCAGATACGACCGGGATGAATATGCACATTTGTTGGGACAACGTTTTCGCCCGAACTATAAAACATGTCTAAATAGACATATTTACTTCACTTGCCAGCGTGAACCCTGCGCGGGTCGACTGCTCAACCAGAGACAACCGGCAACCGCCGGGGGATCGGCGCGGGTAGATCTTTCGCCTGTGTCGCCAAAGTCTGGCGATCGCGTTGCAGGCTCAAGTCGAGCAGGTGACTCGGACTTACGTTCTTTAGCGCGTGTAGCATGACCGCGCGCAGGTTGGGATTGTCGCGCTCGAGTGTCGTCAACAACTCCCCCATCGCCTCGCGCCGCAGCCCCGACTGCGAACCACATAAGTTGCAGGGCAAGATCGGATATCCCATGGCCTGCGCGTGGGTTGCGATATCGGACTCGGCACACTCAATAAGCGGACGGATCACTTCAAACCGGCCGTCGTCGGTGGTGTAGCGGGCGGGCATCGCCTGCAACTTCCCCGCATAAAAAAGGTTCATCAGCAGGGTTTCGAGGGCGTCGTCGCGGTGGTGCCCGAGCGCGATCTTGTTGCACCCGAGGCGTGCTGCCGCCGTGTAGAGAATCCCGCGACGCAGGCGGGAGCACACGGTGCAGTAGCTCTTGCCGACGGCTGTTCGCTCGCGCACTACCGAATAGGTATCTTCGGACAGGATCTCAAACGGAGCACCAAACTCCTCGAGCCATGCCCGCAGCGGTGAGCCATTGTAGCCGGGCTGTTGCTGGTCGAGGTGTACAGCTGTGATGGCAAACTCAAACGGCGCCCGGCGCTTGGTCTCGTGCAGCAGGTCGAGCAACGTGTAGCTGTCCTTGCCGCCAGAAACCGCGACCATCAGGTGATCGCCAGCTTCGAGCAACCCGTAGGTCGCCATGGTTTTGGTCATGGTCCGCTCTAGTTGCCGACGCAACTTTTTGATCGGACCGAGCGGACGCACGGGTGCATGTGGACTCATGTTCCCTCTCCAAACACGGTCACAGTCAGGCGGCGCTCATGCGGCGCTGTCCGGTGCTCCCACAGGTACAAGCCTTGCCAGGTCCCGAGGTCGCAGCGGCCACCGGCCACCGGAATCGTCACACTGGTGTGGGTGAGAACGCTGCGGACATGGGCGGGCATATCGTCGGGGCCCTCAGCGTCGTGGACAAATCGGCTGTCGCCATCGGGCACCAGCTCGCTCAAAAATGTCTCCAAATCGCGGCGGACATCGGGATCGGCATTTTCACAGAGCATCAGGGAGGCGCTGGTGTGGTGGACAAACACATGGCAAAGCCCATGTACAATCAACGACTTTGCAACGATCCGTTGGAGGCGCCCAGTCAGCTCGATGGTCCCGCGCCCGCGGGTCGCCACCCGCAGTACCTCGCGATGCATCACTTTTGAAAGCGAGCCTTCCACTCGGCGTATGGCATGCCGTAGACGCGCTCACGTGCCTGATCTTTCGACAGTTCCTCGCCAGCCTCGGCCGCCGCCTCCTGGTACCAACGCGCCAGGCAATTGCGGCAAAAACCCGCCAAGTTCATGATGTCGATGTTTTGCACATCGGTCCGGGATTGCAGGTGGGCCACAAGCCGGCGAAAGGCCGCGGCCTCGAGCTCGGTTGTCGAGGGGGATTTTTGCATATCAAACCTTCTCGGGATTGCTTGGCGCTTGCCGGTCGACGCACGCGACCGGACTGGCAAGCGGGGTTACGGGTCGGTAGCGACTAAAAGAAGATACCGTGGACAATTGTCCACGGCTCACGCTTGAGCACCCGCCAGGTGAAGTCGAGGAGGACCCGGTCGAAGTTGCCGCGCGGGAGCTCCTGAAAAATCTCGCGTACCGGCTGGCGATCGAGCCCATAGCGGACAAGCCCACGGGTGTGTTCAATCTGTACGGCCTTGCGAAAACAGTCGGCCTGAACGCTGAGATTGGGAACCGGCAACAGGCGATGGTTGTACAGTAAACATTCGTCGATAAGCTCAGACGAGGTCCCGGCCAGGTCCATCCCCGCGGTTTCGCGGGCAAACAACGCCCGGCTGCGCGCGGGGTAGCAATTGCCCTGGTCGACCTTGCTCACAAGCCCGAGGTCGTGCCACATCGCGATCGTGTAGGCGACCCCGCGATCGAGTTGCGCTCCTTTTTGCTCGAGCAGCAAATCGGTCAAACGAAACAGACGCTGACAATGATTGCGAAAGCCATCCCCAGGGTAGGGGCTGACCCGCTCAAACACCTCGTCGGCGTGGGCCTTCAGGGACTTCGGCTCGGGAACAACACTCGCGGCAACGACCGTCACCCCCAAAGGATCGTCGATCTGTGGGCGGTCGCCAAGTTATCGGGGTCACGAACTTCGCCCCCCTTCACAAGCACTTGATAACTCACTTGTTTTTCAACGCGCGCACGCCGAACTCCGCGAGCAATATCTCGACGACAGCGCGGTGCATGGCGATGCGGTGCTCGAGCGCAAACCCCATCCAGGTCTCCACGCAGATGCCGACACAGCCGATCGCCTCGACGATGACCTCCGTCGACGACGTCGCCACCGGAAAGTAATGCGGGTCCCAGTGCTCATTCACACCCGTAAAGCGAGCGTTGAGACGGTCGAGCGTGCGGCCCAGGATCGCCGGCATCGGTTCGACCCCATACACCAGCGTCTGACCAAACGACGGCAACGGTAGCAGCGGGTCGTAGCGCTTTTTACTCTCGTGCAAGGTTGCCATCAGGCCCGGCCGCTCATCCTCGACCAGGTCCATAAACTTGCGGGCCAAACGAAGCTCCCGCGCACTCGCCCCGCTGTCGCCGGGAAAGCAGCGATTGAGGTCGAGCCCACCCTTGGAGCTGCGCTGCTGGACCCGGTAGGCTGGTGCGTTCATCACCGGGATCACAATCAGACGCCCGCAGTCCGGTCGGATCTCCTCTTCGAGCAACTCGCACAAGGCGTGCACACCTGCGATCTCGTCGCCGTGAATCCCGGCCTGAATCAACGCGGTGGGTCCGGGTTTGGGCGCGTCGAACACGTGCACCGGAACCGTCGGCGTCAGGTGGTGGATCCCCGGAGTAAGCGGCATGGGCCGGAGGATGCAGGAGTCCTGTCGCGGCTGGCAAGCGTCGATGCATATTCACAGGCTCGGCAGCACCATGCCCCGGCACCGCCGGCTGACGTGAAAAATCCCACCCGGTGTTGGGTTTTGCCCATCCGTCGACAACAGCCGGGCGAGTCGCGTGTGTGCAGACTGACAAACACTCCCCCTTGCGAGGTTCGATCTTTTTGAAAAGAGCTGATATGTTCCGCGCCCCGCCACGAGGAATCAACGTTTACGGAGAGGTGTCCGAGTGGTCGAAGGTGCCTGACTCGAAATCAGGTGTGGCGAAAGTCACCGAGGGTTCGAATCCCTCCCTCTCCGCTCTATTGACGACGAGTGCGCACGTTCTAGAACGACTCCGAAACCACATATCGAGGTGAGCCGCGGTGGGCTAACACCGCCGCTTACCACCCCCGGAGAGGTGTCCGAGTGGCCGAAGGTGCATGATTGGAAATCATGTGTGGCGCAAGTCACCGCGGGTTCGAATCCCGCCCTCTCCGCTAACCCCGGATACCCGGGGTTTTTTTGTGGCCTCGCGCACTACATGTATCTGCACATTATCCCGTGAGCCTGTTTCAAGCTCGATGTAGATACACCTTGCGCACGGAACTACTGCGTTACGTTCATCGCCTCGAGCGCTGCCGCAAGTGACCGGCTGAGGGTGTGTCGACGTTGCAGCGTCGCCCGGTCGGCCGGCCGCGACATCATCGGCTCGGTCAACTCGCTCGCACGCTCGAGATCGCCACGCTCCCCCGTGGCCATCCACGACCGGATCAACGCCTCCTCGAGTTGGCCACGACCAGCCGCGTCGTCGACCTCGCGCAGCGCCCGTTGCAGGGCCTGCTGAATGTCCCGCTCGCGCTCAAACTCAAAACTTCGTAGGGCCCGCACAACCAACAGGTGGGCGGCTGCGCGTTGGGGTTGTTGCTCACGCAACAATCGCGCGGCATGTAGGGCAAGGGCTGCATTGCCCTGACGCAGGGCGACCTCGACCTGTTGCTCGAGCACTCTCGGGTGCCGATCGTCGGCGGCCCGAGCTGCGATCAAGACGGCCGCGTAGTCGGGGTCTTGCTCGATCATTGGCCCAGCTGTTCGCAACCATGCAACCCGGTCCTGTGCCATCAGAGGCACCAGCGCCAAGGGGTCGGGGTAGCACTCTTGCAAATACATCAAGTGTGCGGGTGCCAACGGGCGCTCCAACTTGGCGAGGGCATGGGCCAAAGCCTCGCGGCCCGCTGACGCATCGGGCTCGACAGCATCCTCCACGGCCGCCCGCAAAAACCACACATCCGCCGAGCCCGGGCGCAGCATCGTCGCCGCCCGTGCCCGTGGCAAGGCCGCTTCCCATGCGCCCTCCTCCACATATCGGCGCGCGACTGAAGCGTGGAGCCGGCTCGAAAGTGGCAACATTCGCAGGGCTTGCGTTGCCGGCAACGCATCATTGGCAACAGCCTCAACCACCGAGTCGCGTGCGGTCCAACTGTAGGGAGCCGATGTCGCCGCGATCCCAAACACCAGCGGAAAACTCAGTGCCAGCACCGGGATCCACACGCGACGACGTACACGCCATGTCCGAGGGGACAGGCCACCGACCAATGCCGCAGCCGGGGCTGCGACCCCTAAAAACTCCACACTAAAATCACCGACGTTTTGGATCGCCAGGGCCAGCAACCCACACAACACGACCCGGCGAGCCTGGCTGCTGCGCCGTTTTTTTGTGCCGAACACAGCCCCGAGCCACCAGGCCAATAGCCCGCCGCCGATGGCGATACCAAACAGCCCCCACTCGACGCGCATGGTCAACGGCACCGACTCTAGGTGTGTATGCACCAAACTTCCGGTGGCTGGGTTGACCAGGGGAAACAGGTCGATAAACGTGCCGCGACCGGTGCCGAATACCGGGCTCCACTCGGTCAGGGGCATCGCCGACCAGGCGAGCCGAAGTTTTTGGGTCGGGTCACCATCGTGGCCCAAACTCAACACCTCATCCCATGCGCCTGCCCGGACCAACGCCACCACGGCGACACCACTCGCAGCCACAACGAGGCCACGGGTGAGCAACTGGCTACGCTCACCAGCCCTCCCCTTGTTGGTTGGCATCCACGCCCACCACAGGGCCAGTGGCGTGACAATTGCCCCCGCGAGCATCGCCCCCCGCGAGCGCGACAAAACCAGTCCAACCACCAACAACGCGATGGCCGACATACACATCAGGTGGAGCTCTCGCCGGCGGGCGTGGGTCATCGAGTCGCGGGCCGACCGGGTCTGTGCACGTACATCGACTGCCAGACCCGCCGCACAAAACAGCCCGAGCAACATCAGGCCCGACTGGTGGTTTGGATTGACAAAACTCGTTAGCAAGCTCGCCGTTTGCGACGGATCGATATCGACAGCTTGGTACACGCCGTAGATCGCATGCATGTCGAACGCGTGGTGAAACAGGCCGATCAAAACCACCACGCTGCTACACACCGCGACCGCAGCAGCACTCAACCGCCACGAGAAGTTGGCGGCTGCCACGGTCAGCAGCAACAGCGCGAACAACCGACCGACTTCGAGGCCGGTATCGCCGGGAGATGTCGTCAAGCCAGCCCAAACATCTGTCGCTGTGCCGACGGCACGTTCCACAGTCGAGGCCAGCCGTGGTGCCACCGCCTGGCGAAACCCGGACGACCAGGGAACCCACTGGACAGCAGTAAGCAAGCAGGCCGCCCCTGCCAAGATGGCCGAAGCTGGGACGCGAACGCCCCGACGGTGGCGGAAAAACCCAACACACCCGACTGCCGCGGCCCCGAGGCACAAACTCACCAGCACCGTTGAGGGAAACACACCGCCAATCCAAAGTGCAGGCGCAATTACCATTGCCACCACGACCACCTGGGCCAGGCGTTCGCTTCGTCGCTTACGAACACGCGAACGTGCACTGTCAAACGAGCTGGATGATGATGCGGCCACGGGTGCGGGCACTCTAGCAAAATCCCTATCCGGTGGCGATGAAAATCATGTGTATACATGATCAGCCATACGTTCACGACCACGCCCGGCCACCGCGTCTGACGGGCGAAAGTACAAGTTGGGAGGAGCCCGTCGCCCGGTCGACGCACCCACACCCGACCAGCCGCAACCGGCACCTGGTCAGGCCCAAAATCGGTCCTTTTGGTCAGCTCAAAAAATTGTTAAAAAACTTTGCATGATCCGCTTGACACCCCGTCTAGGGGCCTGTAGACCTTGAAGCATAGAAGGTAGCAACCAATGGCAAACGTACAGGACATCCACGGGTCGACGCGCGCACACCAGCTTCTGGTGGGTAGCCTGCTCCCCTTGCGTCCGTACCCATATCTACCGCTGCCGCGATTAGCGGCAACGCTCTAGGTTAGAGCGTAGGACAAGCAAGCAGGTCATAGGGGCAACAAACAAGCTCCCCGAGGTTGTAGCGAACGTTCCTCGCATTCATGCCCGTGTGGTCGAATGCCGATTGTGACAGTCCAAACAACTTCGTCAGACTGACAGCACACCACCCGAAGCGAGGCGTGGCGCAACTTGGTAGCGCGTCTGGTTTGGAACCAGGGGGGTGCAGGTTCAAATCCTGTCGCCTCGATTCCGGTGCGTAGCTCAATGGATAGAGCACTTCGCTACGAACGAAGAGGTTGGAGGTTCGAGTCCTCCCGCACCGACTCCATGTGTATACATATTCTGTACACACAACCAACGGGGTGTAGCTCAGCCTGATAAGAGTGCTTGCTTCGGAAGCAAGAGGTCGCTGGTTTAAATCCAGTCACCCCGACTTTCCACCAATCCATGTACGCACAATACTGTGCAAAACCGGGGTGTAGCTCAGTTTGATACGAGCGCCTGTTTTGGGTACAGGAGGCCGCAGGTTTGAATCCAGCCACCCCGACTTTTCACCAACCAACCACGTGCACACCGTGCACAACACCGGGGTGTAGCTCAGTCTGATACGAGCGCCTGTTTCGGATACAGGAGGTCGCTGGTTTAAATCCAGTCACCCCGATTCACTAAAACCAAGACCACAGGGACGTGGTCGATGCATCAACAACAAACGGGGCGTGGCGCAGTCTGGTGAGCGCGCGTGTCTGGGAGACACGAGGTCGTGGGTTCAAATCCCACCGCCCCGATCCACCTGCCCAGGTGGCGTAACGGTAAACGCAGCACACTTAGATCGTGTGGCCGAACAGGCGTGAGGGTTCGACTCCCTTCCTGGGTATCCACAAACAGCAAGAGAACATCAAGAGCAGCTCACCCGCCCGGGTGGCGAAACGGTAGACGCAGCACGTTCAGAGCGTGTGGCCAACAGGCATGAGGGTTCGACTCCCTCCCCGGGCATCAAAACGCTTCAACAAATTTCACCCGCCCGGGTGGCGAAACGGTAAACGCAGCACACTAAGAATGTGTGGTCTACGAGACTTGAGGGTTCGACTCCCTCCCCGGGCATCTTTTACATACAACCATAACCGTGGGACGCCTCAGTGGTGGGGCAACCGGCTGTAACCCGGCGCGTGAACGCTTTGCAGGTTCGACTCCTGCCCTACGGATCGCAAACTTCGACTCGGTACTTCACTTTTTACATACAACCATAACCGTGGGACGCCTCAGTGGTGGGGCAACCGGCTGTAACCCGGCGCGTGTACGCTTTGCAGGTTCGACTCCTGCCCTACGGATCTCAACAACAACAACACCCGCCCGGGTGGCGAAACGGTAGACGCAGCACGTTCAGATCGTGTGGCCAGCAGGCATGAGGGTTCGACTCCCTCCCCGGGCATCAAAACGCTTCAACAAATTTCACCCGCCCGGGTGGCGAAACGGTAAACGCAGCACACTAAGAATGTGTGGTCTACGAGACTTGAGGGTTCGACTCCCTCCCCGGGCATCTTTTACATACAACCATAACCGTGGGACGCCTCAGTGGTGGGGCAACCGGCTGTAACCCGGCGCGTGTACGCTTTGCAGGTTCGACTCCTGCCCTACGGATCGCAAACTTCGACTCGGCACTTCACTTTTTACATAAAAAACCGTGGGACGCCTCAGTGGTGGGGCAACCGGCTGTAAACCGGCGCGTGAACGCTTTGCAGGTTCGACTCCTGCCCTACGGATCGCAAACTTCGACTCGGTACTTCACTTTTTACATACAACCATAACCGTGGGACGCCTCAGTGGTGGGGAAACCGGCTGTAACCCGGCGCGTGTACGCTTTGCAGGTTCGACTCCTGCCCTACGGATCTCAACAACAACAACAACAACACCCGCCCGGGTGGCGAAACGGTAGACGCAGCACGTTCAGATCGTGTGGCCAGCAGGCATGAGGGTTCGACTCCCTCCTCGGGCATCTTTTACATACAACCATAACCGTGGGACGCCTCAGTGGTGGGGCAACCGGCTGTAACCCGGCGCGTGAACGCTTTGCAGGTTCGACTCCTGCCCTACGGATCGCAACATTCAACACAAACACCCGCCCGGGTGGCGAAACGGAAAACGCGGCATGTTCAAGGCTTGCTGTCTTTTGACATGAGGGTTCGACTCCCTCCCCGGGCAATCGCTCTGCAACATTTCAAGCCCGAGTGGCGAAACGGTAAACGCAGCATGCTTAAACCATGTGGCCAGACGGTATGAGGGTTCGACTCCCTCCTCGGGTATTCGCAAACAACAAGCCCAGGTGGCGAAACGGTAAACGCAGCATGCTCAAACCATGTGGCTGCAAAGCATGAGGGTTCGACTCCCTCCCTGGGTATCACGAGAACACACATCAACACCCACCCGGGTGGCGTAACGGTAAACGCAGCACGCTGAGTTCGTGTGGCCATCAGGCTTGAGGGTTCGACTCCCTCCCCGGGTATCTTTCACATACAACAAAACCGTGGGACGTCTCAGTGGTGGGATAGCCGGCTGTAACCCGGTGCGTGTGTACGCTTTGCAGGTTCGACTCCTGCCCCACGGATTTACAACTATCAACACCTGCCCGGGTGGCGAAACGGTAACCGTAGCACGCTAAGAACGTGTGGCCATC
>JAUIFF010000028.1 GCA_030429545.1 Polyangia bacterium | reverse complement strand
GCCTGCCCGCCCGCTGGGTTTTGCCGGGCGTAGGGGTTGGGCGTCGCCGGGTCGGGGGTGTGCCGCGCCTGCCCGCCCGCTGGGTTTTGCCGGGCGTAGGGGTTGGGCGTCGCCGGGTCGGGGGTGTATCGCGGCTGTCCCTCTGCGGGACTCGGCTGGCGCGACCGTTGGGCCCACGGATTATTGGGCCGAGCAATCGGTTGCTCTCCTGTCGTCGGTCGTCCCTGACCCCACGGGTTGTTTGGCTGCGGCCGACCGGGAATCGGTTGTTCCCCCGTCGACGGCCGCGCCTGTCCCCAAGGATTGTTTTGCTGCGGCGACTGCCTACCCGGGATCGGTTGTTCCCCCGTCGACGGCGCCTGTCCCCAAGGATTGTTTTGCTGCGGCGACTGCCTACTCGGGATCGGTTGTTCTCCCGTCGACGGCCGCGCTTGCCCCCACGGATTGTTTTGCTGCGGCGACTGTCTACTCGGAATCGGTTGCTCTCCCGTCGACGGCCGCGCCTGTCCCCACGGGTTATTTTGCTGCGGCTGCCTACTTGGAGTCGGTTGTTCCCCCGTCGACGGCCGCGCCTGCCCCCACGGATTGTTTTGCTGCGGCGACTGCCGCCCCGGGATCGGTTGTTCTCCCGTCGACGGCCGCGCTTGCCCCCACGGATTGTTTTGCTGCTGTCCAACGGGGGGCCGGTAGGGATCTTGAATCGTCCCGCGGCTTTGGTTCCAGGGGCCTGTCTGCGGGCTCGGCGTGTTGCGCCGATTGAGGGGATTTTGCTGGGCCGGCTCGGGGGTATGGCGTGGCGTTTGATCCCACGGAGACTTTGGCTGCCCCTGCACCGTCGCCGTGCGGGCGAGCGGGGATGGTTGCTGATACACCTTTTCTGCAGAGGGTGTGTGCTGCTGTTGATGAACCACCGCGGCCGCTGCCTCGGCGGCCTTGCGATTGGCCGCGAGCGCTGCCTGACGGGCCTTGCTCGAGCGTTCGTGCAAACGTTTTTGCGGCACATCCGGCGGCCGTTCAACCGTGCATTGATGGGCCGGCAATCCCTCGGACATCACTTCGAGTACGTCTTGAAGGACCGCCCGCATGACGTTTGCGCTGGGCCAACGATCGTCGGGGGCAAACGCGAGGGCGCGGTCGATGAGCTGCACCATCACCGGCGGCAATCCGGTAGTCACGGTTGCGATCGATCGGGCCGGGTTGCGACCCGCCGCCAACAACCGCTGTCCGAGTGTGCCCTCGCGTGAGTGGACCGTCTCGCCGCTGAGCATGCGAAACATCGTCGCCGCCACAGCCCACAAATCACTGCGGGCATCGATCGCCTCGTTGCGTGCCTGGGCCTGTTCTGGGGCGATATACGAGATCGTGCCAAACACGATGCCTTCGCTTTGAACCATGCGTTCGGCCGAAATTTCGCGGACCCGGGCAAGCCCAAAGTCCAACAGTTTGACGGTGCCATCGCGGGTGATGAGGATATTGGCCGGCTTGATGTCGCGGTGAATGATGCCCTTGGGGTGGGCGTGCGAGAGGATGTCGAGCAGGGCATCGGCGATCAGCAACGACTGCACCGGTTGCAATACTTTTTCCCGGGCCAACCTGCCCTCGAGCGACTCGCCGTCGAGCAGCTCCATCACCAGATAGACTTCACCGTCTTCGGTCGTGTCGTCGTCGAGCACGGTCACCGCACCCGGGTGACCCACCGCATTCGCGGCGTACCCCTCGTGGAGAAACCGCGTCCTTGCCTGTGCGTCACGCACGTAACTCGGGTGCAAAACTTTGATCGCCGCCCGATGGCCGTTGCGATGCGTGCCCGAGTAAACCGCTGCCATGCCGCCGACATCGATCACGCTGTCGAGCCGCCACTTGTTTCGAAGTAGCCTGCCGACCCGCCTCTGCGCGAGCTGCATCAAGTTTGCGGCGCCCTGTCCCAATCTCGATTGAGGATCGGGATTGCGGGGCGGTGGTGTCAAGCGACCTCACCCCGAGCCGTCAGTAGGTCCGTGTATGTAAGATCGATTCGATCCCTCGTAATCGCCCGGTCGATGTGGCGCTTTGCGCAAATCGCGTAGAGTTTCGGGTCAATTGACCCGTGCTCGGACCCACGTACGTAGGTCTTCAATTTCTGCCCCGCGCAATGTTCGTCGCACCGCTCCCAATACTTCGCGAACTTCGGCGGTCGATGCGTAGCGATCGTACGGCTCCGCGGCGAGACAGCGAGCGACAAGTTCCCGCAGCGATGGTTGCACGTCCAACAGCTCGATCGGCTCGGCCCGGCGAATCAACTCCATGGTCTCCAGTGGCGAAGCGCCCTCATATGGGCGGCGACCCGTCAACATCTCAACGAGCGTGACCGCGAGTGAAAACTGATCGCTGCGATGGCTCAAACGCACCCCCTGCACCTGCTCTGGCGACATGTACGCATACTTTCCCTTGCGCGCATCACCGCGAGTTGTATCTGCCAAGACCGTTGCTTTGGCGATCCCGAAGTCCGCCAGCTTGACCTCGCCCTGGCTCGAGATGAGGATGTTGGACGGGCTGACATCGCGGTGAACAAGTCCTAAAGGCCGCCCTGTTTCGTCGCAGGCGTTGTGTACATAGTCGAGGCCGCGGGCGAGCTCTTCGGCGATCAACACGGCGAGCTCGGGTGGCAGGCGACCGTGGGCGAGCACGGTGCGCAGGTCTGGCCCGTCGATGTAATCCATGCGGATGTAGTAAACGCCGTCAGCGACTCCAAGGTCATGTACGGCGACGAGGTTGCGGTGGTGCAGTTGGGCGCCGATCCTCGCCTCCTCGATCAACAGTCGCAGGAGTTGGTGATTTTCCTGGACCCGCGGGAGCGGCGTTTTGAGGGCGATCCGTTTTTCGAACCCGCTGGCACCAAACGCCTTGGCGGCGTAGACCTCGGCCATGCCGCCCACACCGATCCGACGCAGGAGGCGATAGGGTCCAAGTGTCCGGCGCAACGGCAGCGACTGGGGGTCGTCCACCGACCGATCATAAGCCTTACCGTAGCTTTGGGTCGCCAAACCTCGCTCCCGAGAATGAAACCCGCGGGTATTTCGTTATGGCGCGAAAGCTTCGTTATCGTTTGGACCCGTATGCGCGCAAAACTGAACCGCCGTCGATTTCTCATCACCGCACTTGCCAGTGCCACACTGCCGCTCGTTCCCCGAGTCGTGCGCGCCGGCAACAAGCGTATTTTGCTGGTCGGCGACAGTATGATCGCCGGAGGCCTCGGGTTGTTTTTGGCGCGCGACCTCGAAAAGACCTACGGCTACGAAACCCAACGCAAGGGCAAGAGCAGCACTGGGCTTGCGCGCCCCGATTTTTTCAACTGGATGAAAGAGGCCAAAAAGCAGGTCGAAGCTTTTCCCAACGCCGACGGCACCGTCGTCATGTTTGGCGGCAACGATGTGCAGGGCCTCAAAATGGGCCCCGGCGACAACTGGATTCGGTGGCACGAGGATGGTTGGCGCGACGAGTACGCCCGTCGGGTAACGGCGTTTGCAGACATCCTGGCACCTGCGGGGCAACACCTGTTTTGGATCGGCATGCCGGTGATGCGCCCCGAGAAATTCCATTTGCGCGTACAACGGGTCAACACCATCTTCCGCGCCGAGATGGCGATCCGACGTGGTGGTCACTTTATCGATATCTGGCGACTGCTGTCCGACGACAAGGGCAACTACACCGATCGCGTGGTCATTGAGCCAGGCAAAAAACGTGTGCGGGTCCGCGCGGGCGACGGTGTCCACCTCAGCATCGCCGGGGCTCACCTGATTGCCGACCACGTCAAAAATGTGATCCACAACACTCTCGAACCAGGGGCCGACGACCCTCCCGCGGCTGAAGATGCCGCAGATCCCGCGTAGAGCAAACCTCAAAAACTTCGCAAGCGTTTTGTGAATTCGCGGCCATCGGGTTGGCTGCAGGGCCAGCCATCGGGCAAGATGGCGACCCATTGGCCCCACAAGGCAGTCGATTTCGCGAGCGTTGGATCCGAGGGGTCCTCGCCCACCACCGCTTGGTGCTCATCCTCGGGATCTTGCTGACAGCGGTGCTCGGCTACTTCGCCTCACGGCTGCACATCGACAGCGACCTGCGGGCACTGCTGCCGCAGGATGACCCGGTCGTTGAGGCCCTCGAAGGACTCGAGGGCAAGTTTGCCACGGGCGGTGTCTACGTGGTCGTCAAGGGTGGCACAACCGAACAGCGTCACGCCTTCGCCGATACCCTTGCCCCCGAACTAGAGGCCAACGAAAACATCACCACGGTCGAGTACCGACTGCGCAGTGAGTTTTTTGTTGAGCATGCGCTTTACTACCTCGACGACAAATCGTGGGAACAGCTCGTCGAGCGGGTCGAGGCCTGGACGCATTATGAGTTGTGCACCGCCCAGCCCGATGTTTGCCTCGACAAACCCGACGAAGAGGCACCCAAACAACTACGGGCGTTTATTCGGGAAAAGCAAGAAGAGTCGCAGCAGCGCACGGGGTTTGCCGACTACTTTGAGCGCGAAGGGATCGACGCCCTCGTACTCCTCGCCCACCCGACAGGGCGCTCGAGCGACCTCGAGTTTGCCAAGGCAGTGACCGAGCAATCACGGGCCCTGGCAAGCGAAATCCATGGCCGCGCCGATGCGCCGTGGGCCCAAAGCGACCTCACCTGGAACATCATTGGCCCCTACGCGGTCAAGGCCGACGAACACGCGACCATCCGCGAGGACATGGTCAAAAGCGGCACCTTCGCCCTGATCGGCGTGCTGCTGGTGGTCTACCTCGTGTTCCGCTCGGCGCGGGCGGTCTTCACCCTACTTTTGCCCCTGCTGTCCGGCGTGACCTGGGCCATGGGCGCGACCTACTTCGTGCTCGGCCACCTCAACACCCTGACGAGTTTGATCTCGACGGTGGTGATGGGCATGGGCATCGACGCCGGTATCCACTTTTTGCTGCGGGCCCGCCACGAGCGACGCAATTGCTCCGACGCCGAAGCCATCGAACGCGCCTTTGTCGGGCTTGTGATCCCCCTGCTCGTCGCCTCGGGCACAACCATGGGCGCGTTCATCGTGATGGCATCGTCGGCCTTTCCCGCGTTCACCGAGTTCGGCCTGATCGCGATGTTCGGGGTTGCCCTGTGCCTGCTGTCGATGGTCACGGTGTTTCCCGCGCTGCTGCGACTCGTCGGCGTCAAAGCTCCGAAAAACCCGCGCGAAGACGGTGACTACGGGCGCTTTGTCGTCGCGATCTTGCGGCGCCCGGGCGCGCTGCTCATCGCCATCATCCTCGTGTGCGCGGCGGCATCACTGGGTGCGGCCAATGTCGGGTTTGAACGCAATGGTCGCAAGCTTCAGGCCGACCGCACCCGCGCGCTGTTCAACCGCGACTACGAGCTCATGGGCGAGATCTTCGGCAAGGACATTCACGCCGGCATCGTGGTGGTCGACAACATGGACCGCGCCCGCGAGATCCTCGACAACGCCAAGAAGATCCGGGCCGAGATCGAGGCAGATCCCGAGCGCGAGACCATGGTCGCGGAGCTCGTTGGCCTACCCGACCTCCTCCCCAACCCGGCGATCGACGCAGCTGCCCGGCAAGAGGCGATCGAAGAACTCACCGAAGACTTTCCCGAGTCGACCTGGGAGCGCCTCGAGAAGAAGGCCAACGCCGACGAGGCCGAGGCCAACAGCGACGACGAACTCAGCCCCCGCGACGCTCGACGCCTGCGAAAAATGTTCGCGGCCAAACCGGTTACCGTCGACAAACTTCCCGACGAAGTGCTGACCAAGCTGCGCGGCCAGGATGGCGAGCTGGCGATCTACGCCTACCCCAACTTCGACAGCGCCGACATTCTCGACGGCGTGGTGTTTTTGGAGGAGACCGAGTCCTACCTCGGCGAAGGTGCCAAAGAGGCATTCGTTGGCGAGGCCTCGGTATACGCGACCATGTACCAAATGATGCGGGCCGAGGCGCCGATCATCCTCGGCACCGCGGCCGGTCTGATCTCGTTTTTGGTGCTCATCCAAATGCGGTCGTTGGTCCTCATGCTGATCACCGTGCTCCCGCTTGTGCTCAGCCTGTGGTGGCTGCTGGCCCTCATGGGCACGACCGCCGTCAACTTCACCCTGTTCAACATCCCGATTTTGCCGGCGATCCTCGGCATTGGCGTCGACAATGGCGTCTACCTCACCGACCGGATCCGACGCCTGCGCGACCAAGCCGATGGCCTGGCCAAGGGCCTGCAGGAAACTGGAACCGCCATTTTGGCCGCCACGGCGACCACCGCAATCGGGTTTGCCTCGTTTATCGTCGCGGACTCCGGCGGTCTGCGGGGGATCGGCAAACTCGCGGTGCTCGGCATCTTGTGTGCCGCGGCCGCGGCCATCCTCGTGATACCGACCCTGTCCGCCCTGTTTGACCGCCGCCGCAAACCTCGTGACTGACCGCTCGATCCTGTTTGAATGAACATGCATTAACGGCATGATTCAGGGGCTGACGAGGAGCTTGCTGTGCCTACAAATAAATTTTTCCATCCGCTGTCGCTGCGCCTAGGCGGGTTGCTGTTCTCTTACCTGTTTGCGACCGCCTGTGGCGGGGGCACGGCCAACACCGATGCCACCGACACGGCTGGGACGACCGACACGTCCGACACCGACACCGGCAGCGAAACTGCCGGGCCTGAAATCCCCGCGGGCTGTGACCTGTTTGTCGCCGCCAGCGACGGCCAGCAAGCTCTTGTAGGCACACTGATCGATGCCCCCGACGGCAGCGTCGTGTGCCTCGGAGAGGGTGAATTTGTGCTCGACGAAGAGCTGGCGATCTCCGGCAATGGGATCACCCTGCGCGGGGCCGGCGAGGACAAGACCTCGTTTACCTTCGACAAGGAAAACTACATCGGTGCCAATGGCCTGATCATTACCGGCGACGACGTCACCGTCGAACACTTTGCCGTGATCGATGCCCCCGGCGATGGGATCGTCGCCAGCGGTGTCGAGAACATCACCTACCAAAACATTACCGCCGCCTGGCCCAACCAATACTCGATGGACAACGGTGCTTACGGGCTTTACCCGGTCCAGGCCACCCATGTCACGATTCGCAACTGCACGGTCTACGGGGCCCGCGATGCCGGGATCTACGTCGGGCAATCGACCGACATTTTGGTCGAAGACTCGGTCGCCTACGACAACGTCGCCGGCATCGAAATTGAAAACTCGACCGGGGCGACGGTGCGTAACAACCACGCCTACGGCAACACTGCCGGGCTCCTGATCTTCAACCTCCCCGGCCTCGAAGTGCAGGACGGCAAGCAGACCGTCGCCTACGACAACCTGTTTGAAGACAACAACGTGCCCAACTGGGGTGTGCCCGGCACGGCCGTCGCCGCGGTCCCGTACGGCGTTGGCATTATGATCATGGCCTCCGACTTCAACGAGATCCGCGACAACGAAATCCGCAACAACGACACGGTCGGCGTGGTGATCTTCGGCTACCACGACTTCATTTTTGAACCGGTCGACGACCCCAACTACGACATCCTCGCCGAGGGCAACTACATCCACAGCAACCTGTTTATCGACAACGGACAAGATCCCGACCTCCAAGTACTCGTACTCGCCGGCAACCCGCCGCTACCCGCTCCTGAGATTGGCTGGGATGGCTGCGTCGACGCCGAAAAGGACAACTCCGACGGTCGCTACGACACCTGCCTGTGGGAAAACGGCGACGCCCGGTTTATGAACCTGGCCCTTTGTGGGGGTGAAAAAACCGAGGACATCAACACCGTCACCTGCCAACACACCCCGCTCCCCGACCTCCCGCCGGGGTACTGAGGTACCGCGATGCCCAACTTTCAAACCGCTGTCCGGACGGACCGTCTGGCAAAAAAAATTGCATTTACATGCTGTTTGGCCATGGGCGTAACCGTGGGGTTGACCAGTTGCGCCGGCGACCCGCCCGAAGATCAGGACCCGTGCGCCGGCACATCCCGGTGTGTCGCCGAGGGCGAGTACCCGTTTGCCAACCTCTCCGACTACGACCTATTTGTCCGCGACGATCCCGGTGCCCTCGATCCCAAGGACGGTGTCGTGGTGTTTGAGCCGGCGGCCCCGTTGTGGTCCGACGGCGCCCGCAAGTTTCGCCACATCATCCTGCCCGAGAACACCCAAATCGGGTTTGACGAGGGCGAAGACTGGGTGTGGCCCGAGGGCACGATCATCGCCAAGACCTTTGCGTTCGACCACGATCTGCGCGACCCGGGTGCCGGCTACCGCATCATTGAAACCCGCCTGCTGATCTTCGAGCAGGGCGAGTGGAAGCCCCACGTCTACCTGTGGAACGACGAGCAAACCGACGCCGTACTCCACAAGGTCGGCGAGCGTGTAGATGTTGCCTATACAGATAAATCAGGGGTCGAGGTCAGCCAGCAGTACATCGTCCCCAACCTCGACAAGTGCGGCAGCTGCCACGAGCGCGACGATGCCCTGCAGGTCCTGGGCCCGTTTACCCAGCAGCTCAATATCCAAGTCGAACGCGACGGGCAAACGGTCGACCAACTGACCTGGCTCTCCGACCAGGGCCTGTTTGACACCACACCCAACCCTAGCGTGCTGGCGGCGTTGGCCCGGCCCGAAAGCCAAGACCCCCTGGCCGACCGCGCCCGCGCCTACCTCCACGCCAACTGTGCCCACTGCCACCGCCCGGGTGGCGGGGCCAACCGCAGTGGCATTTCGTTTTTGGCCTGGGAACAAGACCCCTATGAGTACGGCGTGTGCAAGCCACCTGCTGCCGCCGGAGCCGGGGCCGGGGGTAACGACTACGACATTACGCCGGGCTTTCCCGACCAGAGCATTGTCGTGTTTCGCATGAACTCGACAGTGCCCGACATCAAGATGCCCGAGCTCCCCAACCTCGTGGTCGACACATTTGGCGTCGAGCTCATCAGTGAGTGGATCGCCAGCATGCCGCCCGAACCCTGCGGATAATTACACTGGTAAACACGGCAAAAACCGCAGGCATCACACCTGCGGTTTTATACTGTACACACACAAAAATACGGGCGCCTAGGCGGCCTGTTGGGTGGTCTCGAGCAACTTTCGCAACGAGCCGTCGGCGAGCGCCTGCTCGGTGTCGCTAAACCCACCGATGAGCGTGCCGCGGACAAATACCTGGGGGAAGGTTGGCCAACCGCTCCACATTTTGATGGCCAACCGCCGCTTCCACCCCTTGAGGTAGCTGCCGTACTCGAGGTAGCGGAAGTTGATCCCGGCCTGCTCGAGGGCCTTACGCGCCTTTTTGACAAACGGGTTGCCGGCCATACCGACCACCACCACGGGTTCACGCTCGATCGCCTCACGGACCTCGGCGATCACGTCTCCGTGAAAGTTAGCGACCTTGTGGGCGACATCGGGGGTGCGGGCATCTTCAGACAGGAGGGGACGGGAGCTCATGACGGGGGAGGGTAGTTCGGCGTTTTGCCGACGCAACCTCGAAAATCGCCCTGCCCTTTGTGACCCCAGACACACACTCGTCGTGAAACCACCGCACCTCGCGTGATTGTTGTTCATACAACATTTACGGGCAAAATTGCCCGCCGCGAAGCTAGTACCCGCAGGGTGCCCAACAAAACCGACCGTCGCGAACAAGGACAACTTCGGCGGCGTCGCTACCCGAGTACACGAGCGCGTCGTGACCGAGCTGCATCCCCCTGGCGCAGGTGGTTTTTTTGCTCGCTGGCGACACCCAAATCCCGAGGCCACGAAAGTCCTGTTCGAGTTCCTGGGTCCCCTCGCGCGTCCACACCCGCTGGTTGTTGTCGTCGAGTTCCCAATCGACGGCAGTCAGCCGCACGCGTTCACCGGCACCCACGAGCAGCGCCCCGAGAGCTGTTGTGAACAATACGGCGCCCACCTGGTGCCCGCGCCTGACGATGGCGACGACATCCCGCTTGCCATCGCCGTCCACATCACCGGTTTGGATACATTTGTGTGCACCGGCGCAGTCGAGCCGCAACCGTGGCCAGTGGCGCTTGAGGGCGGCTTGCACGGCACTGCGCTGCGACTTGGGAACCGCAACCTTGCGGGGTTGGGCAACCGGATCTTCGGGCTGGTCCGGTTGTTTGTGTTCGGCGGGCTTTGCCAGCTTCGACTTGGGAACCGCGACCTTGCCGGGTTGGGCAACCAGATCTTCGGGCTGGTCCGGTTGTTTGTGTTCGGCGGATTTTGCCAGCTGCTCCTGTGACTCGGCCTCGCGCGCAGGCACAGACTCGGAAGCCGCGACGGTTGGCAACCCGGCCGTCGGCGACCCGGCGATGGCGACATCGCTGTCCTCAACACCGGTGGCCGATTGTGTTGTTGGTTTCTTTGTCACGCCGCTTTGCGGAGCCTGTGAGCCGGCCTGTGGCGCCGTACAGCCGCAAACCACAACTGCGCATAACCAGCCTGTGCCCCGCCAACAAACCATGGCCACAGCTTACCCGACAAAACGCCAGTCCCGTGCTACGTCATCATGTTGGTTGCGTGCATCTGCAAGCCACGCCACAGGATTTGGGACGTAATTCGGGGGCTAGATAGCCACACTATCGGGTGGTAACGTGCCGCCCCGATGGAGCGCGAAATTCCGCGGTCACCCAACCCCCCTCGCATGCCTCGCATGTTTCACCGCCTGCTCATCGCCAATCGCGGCGAGGTTGCGGTGCGGATCGCCCGGGCCTGCGACGCCCTCGGGATCACACCGGTGTTTGCCGCCTCGGCGGCCGATGCCGATGCTGCCCACCTACAAGACCGCGAGGTCGTGTGCCTGGGTCCGGGCCGTGCGAGCGAGAGCTATTTGAATATGCAAGCGTTGGTCCAGGCAGCCCGGCAAACCCGGTGTACCGCGGTCCATCCGGGTTGGGGCTTTTTGGCCGAAAACCCGACGTTTGCCGCCCTGTGCGAAGCCCACGGGCTTTCGTTTTTGGGTCCTCCCCCCGCGGTGATGCGGCTGATGGGCAAAAAAACGCCGGCGCGTCAGGCCATGGCCGCGGCCGGCCTCACCCTGATCCCTGGCAGCGACGGGATCTTGGACAGTGTCGACGACGCGCGGGCGGTGGCCGATGAAGTCGGCTACCCGGTGTTGCTCAAGGCCGAAAGTGGCGGTGGTGGCAAGGGCATGCGGGTCGCCCGGAGTGCCGACGAAATTGCAGCTGCATTCAACGACGCCCAGGCCGAGGCCCGGGCCGCGTTTGCCGACGACCGCCTGTACTTGGAGCGCCTGATCGAGGGCGGGCGCCACATCGAAATCCAGATCATGGCCGACCGCTACGGCAACGTCGTCCATCTCGGTGAACGCGACTGCAGCATCCAGCGCAACCACCAAAAACTAATCGAAGAGTCGCCCTCGCCGGTGCTCTCGGCCGACGAACGCGAGCGTACCTTGCAAGCCGCTGCCGCTGCTGCCCAACAGATCGGCTATGTCGGTGCCGGAACCATGGAGTTCTTGCTCGACAGCGAGGGTGTGCTGCGATTTATGGAGATGAATACCCGCCTGCAGGTCGAGCACTGCGTGTCGGAGGAACGCACGGGCATCGACCTCGTGGCCGAGCAAATCCTGGTTGCCGCCGGCCATCGCCTCGCGCTCACCCAGGAGGCCATCACCTTCGAGGGCCACGCGATCGAGTGCCGGATCAACGCCGAGGACCCGTCGGACAACTTCCGCCCTGCCCCCGGGGTTATCAGCAAGTGGGCAGCGCCGCAGGGCCCGGGGATCCGCGTCGATACCCATGTCCACAGCGGCTACGAAATCCCGCCCCACTACGACAGCCTGATTTGCAAGGTCATCACCTCGGGCAAGGACCGCGCGCAGGCAGTCGCCCGCATGATCGATGCCCTCGAACGCCTCACCTGTATCGGTGTACCCACAACCATTCCCATGCACCTGGCGATCCTGCGCTCCCCCAAGTTCGCCGCCAACGACTACGACACCCGCAGCATCCCCGGATGGCCGCGCTAAGCCGACCACCCACAAGGAACGACGATGGTTCACGTACCTAGAATCCCGGTTGGAGCCCCCCGCGAGCAGGTTATCGATGCCGACTCGTTTACGGAAAACCGTGCCGACATCGCGGCCAAGGAAAAGTTGCTGCAGCAACGACGTGCCGATGTGCACAATGGTTGGGGACAAAAGTACCGCGACCGTGTGCACAAAAAAGGCAAGTTGACCGCGCGCGAGCGGATCGAGCAGCTCATCGACCCCAATACCGCGCCGCTCGAGGTCGGCACGTTTGTCAACGACGGAGTCAAGTTTGGGCCCAAGGGCCTGCGCTCACCCGGGGCTGGTGTGGTGACAGCATTTGGCCAGGTCGAGGGCCGGTGGTGCATGATCATCGCCAACGACAACACCGTCGCCTCGGGCTCGTGGTGGCCCAAGACCCCCGAAAAAATCCAGCGCGCACAGAAAATGGCGATGCGCCTGCGGCTCCCCACGATCTATCTCGTCGACTGTTCGGGGCTGTTTTTGCCGGAGCAATCCAAGGCCTTCCCCGGGGCCACGGGGGCCGGCCACATCTTCAAAATGAACAGCCTGCTGTCGGCCAACGGCGTGCCCCAGCTCGCCGGTGTGTTTGGCGACTGCATCGCTGGCGGCGGCTACATGCCGATCATCAGCGACCGCGTCTACATGACCGAACAGGCCTATATGGTCATCGCCGGGGCGGCGCTGATCAAGGGGGCCAAAAGCCAAAACCTGTCGAGCCTCGACATCGGCGGCCCCGAGGTGCATGTACATCAAAGTGGCTGCGCCGATGTCCGGGTGCCCGACGACGAAACCCTGTTGATGTGTCTGCGCCGCGAAATCGCCTCACTGCCGAGCAGCGCCGCCGATTACTACCGGGCCGGGCGCGGGGCGATCGACCCGGCATTCCCCAGCCACGAGCTGTGCGGCATCATCCCGGCCGACCACCGCGAGGCCTACGACGCCCACCAGGTGCTCGCCCGCCTGTGCGATCAGAGCCTGTTTTGGGAGGTCATGCCCGAGTCCGGCGACGAAATGATCTGCGGAATCGGTTGTGTCGGCGGCCTCTATGCCGGGTTCATCATCAATCGCCAGGGCCTGGTTCGCGACCCCGAGCACCCCGAACGCCCACGCCCCGGCTCAACCCTGTATCGCGCTGGCATTGCCAAGATCTCGGCGTTCTCGCGCGCCTGCAACAGCGACGGCATTCCGATCATCTGGCTGCAGGACATCTCCGGGTTTGACATCGGCTCGGAGGCCGAGCGCCAGGGACTTTTGGGCTACGGCTCCAACCTGATCTACACCAACTCGACCAACACCGTACCGATGTTCACGGTGCTCCTGCGCAAGGCCTCGGGCGCGGGCTACTACGCCATGAGTGGCCTGCCCTACGACCCGGTGGTCCAGCTCAGCACCTGCCTGTCGCGGCTTTCGGTGATGGAGGGGCGGACCCTGGCGATCGCCACCTACAACACCAAGCTCGACGACGACTTCGAGATCATCACCGAGGATCCCGAGGAGCGGGCGGCGATCGAGTCGGGGATGAGGGCGGTCGAAAAACGCATCGAGGCCGACATGGACCCGTATGCCGCCGCCAGCCAAATGGATACCGACGAAATCGTGCAGTTTGCCGAACTTCGCACCTACCTCGCCGCCCTGGTCGAAATGAGCTACCAGGCGATCGGCCACCGCCGTATCAAAAACCCGAGGATCTGGACCCTCCACGACCTCGATGTGCTGATCCAGGGAGTACGTTGATATGCAATTAACTTCCCGTCGCAAGACCCTCAAGCCCAAGTTCACCCGCGACGACCAGGGCAACCTGTGCCTGTTGGCCCCTGCCCTCGGCCTCTGGCGCGACCGCCCGTCGCTTGGCACCCCCGTGATGCCAGGCATGTCCCTGGGCTGCATCGAAGTCCTCGGCGTGCTGCACGATGTCGTGGTGCCCGAAAAAGTCGCCGGAGTTTGCAGTGCGGTGGGCGAGGGGCTCGATCCCGATGCCGCACGCATCCCTCTGACCTTTGGGACACCCATGCTGGTCATCGACCCCAAGGCCGGCAACTTGGGTGGCGAAGTCCAGCAGGCACACGAAGACAACCAAACAACGGGAGCCGGCTTGTGTGCGCCGTCCAGCGGTCGTTTTTATCGGCGTGCAGCCCCGCACAAGCCGTTCTTCATCGAAGTCGGCCAGGAGGTGCGCGAGGGCCAGGTCGTCGGCCTCCTCGAGATCATGAAGACCTTCCATCGAATCACCTTTACGGGCCCAGGACTGCCCTCGCCGGCCCGAGTCGTGGCGATCGAAGTTGAAGATGGTGACGATGTTCGGGCTGGGGATGTACTTGTCCGGGTAGAGCCGGTCTAGGGTTCAGCATGGCTCGGGCCATGCCGCCCCAAACATTGTATCTACAGAAAACCTATGGCAGCAGCTCCGTCGCCCAACCGGCCCGAGCTGCTGTCTTTTCTTGTGCAACGTAGCTAGGGCTTTGTTGTACAAACATCTATTTCCACCCTAGCGTCGCGCCGAAATAATCGGCATTTGGCTTACTGATTAAAGACAAATACCCGCCGATGCAGTCGACGGGTATCGGGGGAAACTCCCCATACTGGCGAAGAACCAGCGTTTGAGCAGTTAACGTTCTACCCTATTCTTCGCGCCATGGGAAAGTTTGCTCGGCAAAAATCTATTCCCATATACAAATACCCGCCGATGTCTCGACGGGTATCGCGGGCAACAGACTCACGCAGCAAGCGACCATCGCGACCCAATTTCTCAGGGTCGATGACCGATGAACAGGCGAAGTTGCATATCACGGCGGCGGGTATAGTTGCCCGAAATAGATTTGCCGGGCTCGCAGGCCGACCTCCCGCGAGCCACGGCGACGACGAGGTGATAGAACCTACCGACGGGGAACTTGTTGAACCTCACTCATAAGCCCCGCATACAGTCATATATGTGCTTCAACGTGACACGACGTCTCACCGAAGCGGCAAAACCCAAGATACACAGGGCTTTGCGGTTGTCAGGATCCTCAGAAGAGGAAAACCGCATGGGCATAGCCACCGCATGCACCTGACGTGAGTGACGGAGCGACCTGGCGAATAGGGACGAAAAATAGGTGTCCACGGGAGGAGAGGCCAGACGACTTCCTTCTCTCACCGTGGTTAGCGTTGCTTGTCGGCGATCGGATTAAGAAAAATTTAGATGAACGAAAATTAATTTTTGAGAGCCTCTAAACGGCAAAATTTGGGCGCATATCGACGTTCTTCGGAGGCGGAAAGAACCCCCACTACAAAATGGGGGATTTCTCCGTCTGCATACGTCAGGGATGTTTGAAGCGGCAGGTCCGAAGGAACAGCTCCTCCAACTCACATCCGTCACGAATTATCCGTGATCTGGTTGTCACACTCCGGTCGCTAAGTTGGCAGTGGGAGATGTGACCGCAGATGACGAAGCTCTAACCGAGCTTTTTGCTCGCAGCGGAGCGATCCCGGCTCCCGAACCGCTGCGTCAGGCGCTCCAACAACGGCTGTTCGGTACGGACCACGCCAGCGGGCGCCGAGTCGGGCGATATGTCCTGCAGCACAAACTCGGCGCGGGCGGCATGGGGGAAGTCTTTTGCGCCCACGATCCGGAACTCGAGCGCACCGTAGCGATCAAGTTGATCCGATTGCGAGACTCCGACACAGAGGCGTCAATCATGCGCCGTCGCACGCGAATGTTGCGGGAGGCCCAGGCCCTCGCCCGCGTTCGGCACCCGAATGTGGTGACCGTCTTCGATGTCGGCATCCACCAAAACGAACTGTTCATCGCCATGGAGCTGATCGAGGGGATCACCCTCAAGACTTGGATGCAGAGCCAATCCCGGAGTTGGCGAGAGATTGTGGAGATCTTCGTGCAAGCCGGGCGGGGTCTGCTCGCCGCCCACCAAGCCGGCCTGATCCACCGCGACTTCAAACCCACCAACGTCGTGATCGGCCGCGACCGGACGGTGCGCGTGATCGACTTCGGGCTTGTCATACCCGACCAGTCCGACTCCGTGACCCCCTCCCCCGAAGGAGGCGAGACGTACCTCAGCCCGACCATGAGCGATCCGATTACCCGGGCGGGTTCCGTCATGGGGACGGTCGCCTATATGTCGCCGGAACAACTCGGCCGCGAACCCTTGGATCCGCGCAGCGATCAGTTCAGTTTTTGCGTGACGCTTTTTGAGGCCCTGTTTGGTCAACGCCCCTACTCGGGCTCGTCGCCACATCATTTGATGTACAACCTTTTGGACGGAAAGGTTGCCGATGTCGGGCGCGCAGGTGTTCCCCGTTGGCTCAAGCGTGTTTGCCTACGAGGACTGTCGCCGCGTCCCAGTGCCCGTTACCGCGACATGCAGCAATTGCTGGTGGCGCTCGCACGGGGGCTTGATCGACGCCGCCGATGGACGTTCGCCGCGGGACTAGGCGGCACGCTCGCAACCGGATTGGTGGCGGCATCGCTGTGGCCGGCCAAGGTGTCACCGTGCACGAGCGACCAGCTGCAGGCCCACAGCATCTGGCAGGGGGCGATCCGAACCGATGTTGAACAAGCCCTGGCGCGCTCCGAGTTGCCGTTTTCCCGCGAGCGCTTTGCCACGATCGACCAAATGATGGCCAACGACTCGGCAAACCACCTCGATGCCGTTGTCGAAGTCTGCCGCCAAACCGAAGATGGTTTGCTGTCACCCGAGCTGGCCCAACTACGCACCGAGTGCCTGGCCGAGCGCGAACAAACTGTCCGCGCTCGCCTGGAAGACCTGGCGCAGGCCGGCGCCGAAACTGTTGTACAAGCAACAGAATCCCTGGGAGAGCTGCCCTCACCCACGCGCTGCCTACAACTCACACCGGCCGCCCACGGTGAGGCAGGTCGGGTTGAGACGCTTCAACGCGCGCTCGACCATTCGATCGACCAACAACTCGCGGCTGCGCAAATGCGCGAGAAGGCCGGGAAGTACCGCGAGGCGCTCGAGCTGGTGTCCTCGGCGACTTCGGCCGCCGACCGCGGAGCTTCCGACCCGATTCGCGCCCGTGCCTGGATGGCCCAGGCCCGTCTCGAAACCCAACTCGGGCGCACAACCGAGGCGACCCGCAGTCGCGAACGAGCCATGCGCCTAGCCGAGCGCACCCACGACCAGGAACTCTGGCTTTCCCTTGTATCTGCAAAAATCCGCGCACTCGGGGTTGAAGCGTTTCGCGTCGACGAGGCCACTTGGTGGCGCAACGAAGCGCAGCAGGTGCTCGCCGAGCACCAGCCCCACCCCCTGCGCGCCGCCGAGTTGGAATCGGCAATCGCCGATCTCGAGTGGATCGCGGGCAACTACGAGGCGGCGATCAGTGCTCAGCGACGGGCACTCACCCTGCGCGAGCACCTGCTCGGGCCGGACCACCTCGATGTCGCCCAGTCCCTCGGAGACCTCGCCACCACGCTCGCCGACAACGGAGACCTAACCCAGGCCAAACACCTTCTCGAACGGGCACTCAAAATCCGCGAGACCGCGCTCGGTCACAACCATCCACTCGTTGCAAGTACACTCAATAATCTCGGCACGGTTCAACGCCAGCAGCACGACCTTGCGGGGGCGCGCAACAGCCTCGAACGCAGCCTGGCGATCAAGCGCCTTCACTGGGGCAAGCACCACCCAAACACTGCACGGGCACTGCACAACCTCGGTCGGCTCGCGCGCGAGCAGGGCGACCTCGCAGGTGCGGTCTCGCTGTATCGCGAGGCCCTCGAAATCCGTACCCAAGCCCTCGGCCCAGACCATCCGGACGTGGCCACAACCGCCAACGCGATGGGTGTCGCCCTCAAAAAACTCGGCCAGTTCGACGAGGCCCGGCAGGCCTTGCAACGGGCGCTCGACATCCGCCGTGACACACTCGGCCCCAACCACCGAAAACTTGCAGCTACACATAATAGCCTGGGGCTGTTGTTGCTCGAGCTCGAAAAACCGCGGGAGGCCCTCGCCCACTTCCATCGCGCTGTCGATATCCGCGAACTGCACCTCGAAGCGGACGATCCAAAGTTGACCTGGGCGCGGCGCAACCTCGGGCACGCCGCCCTGCTGGCCGGCAACCCCACACTGGCGCGCCAACAGCTGTCGGCGGTGCATGTCCGCGATACCGCCGATATGGCCGCGGGAACAACCAAACCGGACGATCTGGCCAGGACCAAACTTTGGCTGGCACAGGCGAGCGCCCCGTCTGCCGTCAGCCAACGCCTCCTGAGTGAGGCGCGGACACTTGCGCACGCAGCCAACGACCCGCAACTCGTCAGCGAAATCGACAGGTTTCGCAGCGATTCAACCGACGACGCCAACTAGCCGCGAATCGTCGGGTTCCGCCGCGACCCCGAACAGCCATGTCCGCGAAATTGTCAGATTTCGCTGCAACTCGAACGACGACCCAAATAGCGTGTCAGCGAAATTGTCAGATTTCGCCGCGACTCGAACGACGACCCAAATAGCCCTGTCGTCGAAATCGACGGGTCTCGCCGCGACTCGCGGCGACGACGTGTCAGCGAAATTGTCAGATTTCGCCGCGACTCGAACGACGACCCAAATAGTCCTGTCAGCGAAATCGACGGGTTTCACCGCGACTCGAACGACGACCCCATGTCAGCGAAATCGACGAGTTTCGCCTCGACTCGAACGACGACCCCGTGTCAGCGAAATTGTCAGATTTCGCCGCGACTCGAACGACGACCCAACTAGCCGTTGCGGCTCGGCCCGAACAAGACGAGCCGTTACCAGCTCGTTACCCGAGGCCGAGCAAACTGAGAACGAGTTTTTCGGGGACCGGTTGCTCCGACTTGCGCGAGACAAACACCCGGTTGCGCTCCTTGGCAAACAGCGTGCCGCTACCTAGGCGCGGGGCGAGGACTTCAAGTGCGAGTAGCTCGTGACCCCCGAGTGAAGTTGTTTGTGCGTGCTCGCGAAAGGCCGGCCCAGACAGCGGTTGATTGCCGCGAAAGACCTCACTCAAAAACTCGACGCGGACTGCGAAGTCGACGGGCTTGCCCTGGAGTGCGTCGTGCATCTCGCGGGGTAGCCCTTCGGGCAGGTTGCCCTCGATCGCGTTCACCAGGTACCGCGACAAAACCCGCGTATCGGCCAGCTCAACCCCCTCAGGCGCGACCACAATGCCGTGGTCGTCGACCACAAACGGGAGGTTTTTCGAGGTCTTGGCGGCGAGGTTGTTGAGCGCTTCGAGCTCGGCGGCCTTTTGCGCATCGCGGCGGCGCTGATCTTCCTCGGCCGTGATCTTGCGGGGTTTTTGGGCCGCCGGCTTGGCAGGGGCCTCGCGCCCGGGCCGTGCTCCCGCGCTCGCCTGTGCCGGTGGCTCGCCCGGTTGCGGCTCTTCGGTTCCGGGTCCGCGCCCGGCCAGGGTCATGAGCAACTCACGGTCGTCGCCAGCGGGCTCGAGCAGGGAGATTTCGATCGACGGGCAGCCGGCAAAACCTGCTTCGAGGTCCGCCATCGACAGCCGCATCTGCTCGCACATCATCGTCACGGGCCAGCGCTTTTCGGGGTCGTCTGCCGGCAGGCCATCCTGCTCACTGTCGTCGGCGGCGAGTGGCTGACCGCGCTGGGCAACCATAAATCCCTCGCGCCGCTCTGGTTGCGCATACACGTAATACGCGAACATCTGGCGGGGGAACACTTGGCTGGCGGCCATCAACAGATCGAGGTTGTTGCGCCAAAAGTCCGGGGGGTTGTCCTCGACGACCGCGCCCTCGATCCGTCCGAGGACGAGCTGGCTTTCGAGGCTCAGGGTCAGCACCAGGCGGGCGTCGACGATGTTGCGCACCTTGGCCACCAAAGCCTCACCTAGGGCGCCGGCGAGCATCTTGGGGCGAAACATGTCAAACGGGAACAACAGCCCGCCGTGGCCAGGATTTTCGATCGTTGCAGGTGCTTGCATAGGTTTCCTCGGCGGCCGGATAGTAGCCCCAAAAACTGCCTGCGGAAGTCGGCTGTAGGTACCCTAGCGTGTGTGAACCACCGCGCGACGGGAGCTTTCACAAGTCCGCCGGTTGCGGCTTCAATCAGCCGGGGGCCAGCATCGCCAGCGAAAATCGCCATTGCGTGGTCGCATCGCTGAGCTTGAACCGCCCGACCACAACCGTCACCGCATCGGTGGTGGTACAGCTGTGAAAATCCTCGTTCGGGTCCTGCACGCGATCGACGGGGGCCACCTGACAAAGCGAACGCACGATCTCAATCCCGTGGCGAACCAATTGGCGTGCAGCCGCCTCGGAAAGGTCATCGGCGGCCAAACTCACCACCCCCGCCGAGCTGACCTCGACCGTTAGCGGGGTGCTCCCGAGTTCCTGCGAGGGCTCCGGAACGCAGTGATACACCGCACCTGTGTCGTTCGATATTCGGTCAGCCTCACCGTCGCAAATCGCCGACAGCAGGGCCGACACCGACATCGCCCCAACGCCCTCGGCCAGGCGCCCGTGAATCTGCGAGAGATAGGCCTCTATGCCCTCTTGCTGCTGGGCTCGCTGACCTGCCGCACCATCGTCTTGCTCGCTTTGGGTTTGCTCCCCGCCGTTTTCCCGGTCTTTGAGCGCCTGCTCCCACGCCTGCCGCAATTCCTTTTCACTACTGGCACACCCGACCAACAGCCCGGCCAATGCGATCGTCAGTGCGCGCATGTGGGGGAAGCCTACCCCTGACCGCGATGTTTGCCGAGTCCGCGGGGGAAAAACCTCGACGGTCGCAACTTCGCGGGTTGACGACCGCTATCACCAATCCTCAGCTGGCTAAAAGCCCACGTCGCGGCATGTGCACCCGGGCTCTGCGCACGACTCTGGCGCAGTCGGATTGTCGCCGGCGATGTTGACCTGAAAAATGCGGTCGGAGTCTGGCGCGTAGCTATCGATCAGGCCGAAGAACTCACTCGTCGACATGTCCATTTGCGCGACCCGCTCGACATCTTCGTTGGTCAAAAACGGGACCTCGACCGGCACAAGTCCGGTGTAGTTGCTCCCGCTCGGGCTGATCGGGCTTTGCTTCCCCTCGATGCGAAACGGGTAGGTGCACTCGGATTTGGGGAACCGGCCAAACACATCGGCTGGGCAATCGGTACCGACCGCGTCGTCGAGCCAGGCGATCTCGGCGGCGCGACAGGTTGAACCATCACACGAGTAGCGGCTGTAAAACTGGAACAGGGTCGCCGACACACACGGGTGAATGCAGGGCTCGATCGACACCGGAATCGGATCGCCGGCCGCGACCTTGGTCGCCACACACACCTTCCCGCGGAAAAATGGCAACTTGCGCTCGCTGAAATTCCCGCCTGCGTGCTCGGCGGTTTGCTCGTTGGTCGCTTCGGTCGGTTCACACGACAGCGTCACCAAGTTGCATTCTTCGCCGCGTTCACACGGGACGGTGGTGCTGCACTCACTCGCACTCGACGGCGGTTCACAGGCGCCCATGCTCACGGCCACGCCAAACGCCAACGAGATTCCTGCACTGCGAACAATCAAAGACCGAAACATATCCAAACCTCCGCCCCACGAAGGTACCGAACAAAGGCGCTTTCGTCAGCGGTGGGACGAAGTGGGACGCGACCGCAAGCCGCCGCAGATGTCAGCCCACTGTGGGCGACGTCTGTGTAAATACAAGCCGTCCCGGGCGACTAGCTCGACGGCCGAACCGGCGCGAGTTTTTCGGCCAGCTCACCGGTTTGTTCCATCTCGCGAACGATGTCGCAGCCGCCGATAAACTCGCCATCGACGTACAGCTGCGGGATCGTCGGCCACTCGGAGTACTGCTTGATGCCCTCGCGCACGGCCATGTCCTGCAGCACGTTAAACGTCCCAAACGGGATCTTGTGAGACTTGAGAATGTCGACCACAACCGAGGAAAACCCGCACTGGGGAAACAGGCGGTTGCCTTTCATGAACAACATGACGCGATTGTCTCGGATCAACTGAGCGATAAATTTTTGCGTGTCGTCTGCAGCCATTTTGGATACTCGTCCGCGATTGCTGCCTTGATAGCCGGCCACACCGCGGGATTCAAGCGAGCGCTAAAATCGCCCTCAGCAGTGTGTAAACTGCGACCGTGGCCCGCGATCTGAGCGCGACAACCGTCGCCACCGCCTACGGTGAGTCCACCTCCCGCGGTCCGCCGCACTACCAACTCATCGTCGTCGAGGGCCCCGACATGGGACGCGCCCTGACACTCGGGCGAAAACCCGTCGTCATCGGCAGCCATCCCTCATCGGATTTGCAACTCACCGACGAGCGGGTTTCGGGCCGACACCTGCGGCTGACCCCGAAGCCCGAGGGTGGCGGATTTTTGCTCGAGGACCTCGACAGCCGCAACGGGGTGTTTGTCGACGGCTCCCGCGTGCAAACCGGCCAGGTCCGGACCGGCCAGCCGCTGTTGGTCGGCCGCACCTATCTGCGAATCGTCCCGCGCCCGCAGCCCTTGAATGTACAACCAACCCAGGCCCGACGGTTTGGCGAGATGGTCGGCGAAAGCCTGGTGATGCGCGAGGTCTTTGCCGTACTCGAGCTCGCCGCCCAGTCGGATGTCACGGTGTTGGTGACGGGCGAAACCGGCACGGGCAAGGAGCTCGCGGCCCGGGCGATCCACAACCACAGCAATCGCCGCAGCGGCCCGTTTGTCGCGCTTGACTGCGGCGCACTCCCGGAAAACCTGCTCGAGAGTGAACTGTTTGGCCACCAGCGAGGGGCGTTTACTGGCGCGGTCGCTACCCGCGAAGGCGCGTTTGTCCGGGCGGGTGGCGGCACCATTTTTCTCGACGAGCTCGACAGCATTCCCATGCATGTACAAGCTCGCTTGCTGCGGGTGCTCGAGGCCCGTCGGGTCTCACCGGTTGGGGCCGACCGCGAAGTCGAACTCGACGTCCGGGTGATTGCCGCGGCCCGCCGGCCGCTGCTGAGCGAGGTCGAAGCGGGCAACTTTCGCCCGGATCTCTACTACCGGCTGTGTGTGATCTGCGTCGAACTCGTGCCGCTTCGGCGCCGGCGCGAAGACCTCCCCTTGCTGATCGCCGAACTTTTGCGGGTCCGTGGCTTTGCCGGGTGCGCGCCCGCGCAGATCCACGGGCCCAACCTCGATCGACTGTTTGCCCACGACTGGCCCGGCAACGTCCGGGAACTCCGCAATGTCATCGATCGCGCCCTCGCCCTGTCACCGTCGGCGACGGCATTTGAGCAACTGCAAATCACCTCCCCGGGATTTGCGGCGGCCGACGCCCTCAGCGTGCGCACCGATCTCCCGTTCTCCGAGGCCAAGAAGCAACTCATTGCCGTGTTTGAAGTTCGCTACCTCAGCGACCTGTTGGCGCGGTGCCAGCACAACCTCTCGGCCGCTGCGCGCACTGCTGGCCTCGATCGTAAACACCTCAAAACCCTGTTGCGTCGCCACGGGCTCCTGCCAAACTGAACTTCGGTTCGCTCCATGCCCGCATCCCCGCCCGTTTGGTTTCTTGCCGATGACCTCATGCAGGCCCACGACCCCGGGCCTTCGCACCCGGAAAGTCCGGCACGCCTCGCCACTGTGCTCGAACGGCTGCATCGGCGCTCGTGGCCCAATGTCCACTGGCAAAAGCCGACTCCGGCTGCCCGCGAGCATCTGAAAAACGTGCATACACAAGAATATATCGAGCGGGTCGACCGGGCCCGGGGCCTGACCGGCGAGCTCGACCCCGACGTCCCGATCTCGGCGGACAGTGTCGACGTTGCCTACCTTGCGGCCGGGGCCGGGGTGAACGCGATCGATGCCCTGCTCACGGGCCAGGCGAGTCGTGCTTTTGTGCTTGCGCGACCGCCCGGGCACCACGCCGAGCAGACCTTCGGCATGGGTTTTTGTATTTACAACAATGTCGCAGTTGCGGCCGCCTATACCCGCACCCTGCCCGGTGTCGAGCGGGTGCTTATAGTCGACTGGGATGTCCACCACGGCAACGGTACCGAGCACCTATTTGCCGCCCGCGACGACATCCTCGTGGTCAACATCCACCAGGCCCCGCACTATCCCGGCAGTGGCCGCCTGGCCGATGCCGGCAGGGCGCGTGGCCTGGGCTACACCGTCAACGTGCCGCTTCCAGTGGGCATGGGTGATGGTGACTATGCAAGTATTTTCGAGACAATCGTCGCACCGATCGCCCACAGCTACCGCCCTGATCTGGTGCTTGTGTCCGCCGGGTTCGACCCCCATGTCGACGATCCACTAGGCGACATGGCGGTGACTGCCGGGGGCTTTGCCAACATATGTGCACAGGTTCAAGCGCTTGCCGACCACCACGCGAACGGCCGCCTGTGCCTGTTTTTGGAGGGCGGCTACAACCTCGAAGGGCTCGCCCAGGGTGTGACCGCCTGCGCCGAGGTGTTGTGTGGTGCCGAGCCTTCAGCGGTCACGCCAGCCAGTGCCACCGGGCGCCGTGTTGTCGAGCTCGCACGCGAGGCCCATGTCCATCGGTGGCCGGTGCTGGCCCCGACAACCTCCTAGCCTGTTGAGCACTCCACGGCAGGCATTGGGGTGTAGTCGATCCCCTTTTGGTCGAGCAGCTTATAGGCCTTCTCGAGGGCCTCCTCGACCGTCGGCACAACATGGTAGGGCCACGGCATCCGCTGCATCCACAGGATCGAAGCCAGCACCATGCGAATCACAGGGGAGGCGAGGACAAACAAATTTGCCACCGTCCCTTGGCGCAGCAACGGCATCCGCTCGCGAATCCACTGGGCCTGGCGCCTTCGGTGATAGGCCGGGGTTCGTCCGGAAGCGAGCGCATCAAAGATCACCACCCGCGGCCCCAGGTTCTCGAGGGTTTTGTCCATCTCCATCAGATAAGCATCGAACGCCTTGTTGGTGACGTTTCCGGTAAACGTCACCAAGATGATGGGGCGGTGCGAGGCATCGACAACAATAGAACCCAAGATCAACTCCTGTCCGAAGAATCATAACCGAACAGCAAGCTAGCTGGCGACTATAGACGCGAAGATACGCGAATTTACAACCTTCCCCGGCGTACATTTTTCGGCAAAACTTAGGGTTGGGTCACATCCTGCATCGAGGTCGATATGGCGAAAAAGTCCGGTTCAAAAAAAGTCGTCCACATCGGCGGGCGGACCATTGCGATCTCGAGCGCCGACAGTCAAATGTTTCCGGGGGGCATCACCAAAGGTGACCTCGTCGACTACTACGAAGCGGTCAGCGACGTCATGATTGGGTTTTTGCGCGAGCGCCCGCTGACGGTCCAGCGTTTCCCCAAGGGGATCGGCGTGCGTGGATTTTTGCAAAAAAAAGCGCCCAGTCATACGCCGGCGTGGATCGAGCGCGTCCAGGTACACAAGCAGGCGGGGGAGATCGTCGAATACGCGATGTGTCAATCGACGGCGGCGCTGGTCTACTTTGCCAACCAGCGCAGCGTTACATTTCATGTCCCTTCGGCCAGGCAAGATCGACTGACCCACCCCGATCAATTGATCTTCGACTTCGACCCCTCCGACGACGACTTTGAAAAGGTGCGCAAGAGTGCTGGGCTTGTCGGTGAACTGCTCGACGACATCGGGCTTGTGAGCTTTTTGAAAACATCCGGGAGCCGGGGCCTTCACGTGGTCGCACCGATCGCCCGGACCCACCACGTCGACGATGTCCGAGCGTTTGCCAAGCAGCTTTGCAGCCACCTCGCCGGCCAGCACCCAAACCTTGTTACGACTGAAATGAGCAAAAAGAAGCGGGGTAGCCGGGTGTTTCTCGACTACTTGCGTAACGGCGTCAATCAAACCCTGGTGGCCCCCTACAGTGTTCGGCCACTGCCCACGGCACCGGTCTCGACCCCATTGACGTGGGACGAGCTGTCCGACCCCAAGCTCCACGCTCAGCGCTTTAATATCCGCAGTGTGCTCGCTCGGCTCGGCAGACGTCTCGACCCTTGGCACGACATCCACGACCACGCGCGCCCGCTCGCAGATGCGATCAAAGCTTTTCGTTCGCGCTAGGCATTCGCGGCGGCACCCCAGCGAGTAGCCGCGCTAGGCATTCGCGGCGACCCCAGCGAGTAGCCACAATCACAGAAAGCTGCCCCTTAGGACACCATTTGCGACCACACGCAAACGGGGACAGTCAGACCGTACGCGAGTGATTTGCCGGGCGTTCCGAGGAAAATGCGGGGCCTAAAACCGGCAACCTGGGTGAAAACATGCATACACATGTAGCTCTGTGTAACCCAGTACCACGCGCGGCAAGAACATACCCAACACACCCAACTCACCCTACATGGGCTCGCGTCGAACATGCCGCTTTAATGATATGCTCTAAGGGACATGTTTAAAAATTTGCGCATACATTTTGTGAGCACAGCCGTGCTCACCTCATCCCTGGCGAATGCGGCCTGCGGCTCCGACCCAGATGCAAGCACAACCATGGAGACCGCCGCGACCACCGACGCTCCAACCACAGATGCGACCACCGACGCTCCGACCACCGACGAGCCGACGACCCTCGATACGACGTCAAGTGGCAGCGAAACCCAGGACGCAAGTGAAAGCGACACCCAAGCGCCAACGACGGAGACGACCGACGAGCCCACCACCGATGGTCCGACCACCGATGGGCCCACAACCGATGGACCCACCACGGCGGGTGACGGTGTCTGTGGCGATGGCAATGTCGATGCCAACGAAGCCTGTGACGACGGTGTCAACGACGGGGGTTACGGCAGCTGTACCCCCGACTGCCAAGGCTTTGGCCCGTTTTGTGGCGATGCCGTTGTCGATGCCGAGGAAGCCTGCGACGACGGTGTCAACGACAACTCCTACGGCGGGTGTGCCGGCGACTGCCTCGCACTCGCCCCCTATTGCGGCGACTCGCTGATCGACGACGTCGACGGCGAACAATGTGATACCGCCGAGCTCGCGGGTCAAACCTGCGAACTGCTCGGCTTTCAAAGTGGCGATCTCAGCTGCGACCAGCAGTGCCAGTTCGACACAAGTCTTTGTATTATCAAGGATGGCTCGTCCCAACAAAACGCCGGCGATGACTGCAAACAAATCGCCGACGACGGGCTCGCCGACGGCGATGGCGTGTATTGGATCGACCCCAACAAGGGACCAAAAAGCGATGCGATCCAGGTATTTTGCGATATGACGACCGACGGCGGTGGGTGGACAGCCCTCGCTGCCAACGGCGACATCTCGATGCCCGAGACCACCGCGGTCGACGACTGCTACCCACTCATCACCGGCGACTCCCAGCAGGGCTGTGGCGACTCCAGTGACATCCTCTCCGATTTCACCGTGGTCGGGTTTCAGCAACTCGGGATCTCGTGGCAACACCTGATGGCGATCTCCTATGGCGACGCCGGGTATGACGACAAACTCGCCTACTTTGCCATCGACTTCGGCTCACCCCAGCAAACCCAGGAAGAACGGATCGGCGGGACTGCGTTCGACCCACCCGGATTGACCACAGCCCACGGCCAGATCTCGTGCAACAACGCCGGGGACATCGTCCACTACTGCAAGGCAGGTACCTACATCTCCGATCCGAGCTTCATCGCTGACGGCAAGGGGACGGTGTTTGGCCACAGCAATGTCAACAACATGAACACCAGCAGTCGGCGGACGTTTGGCTTTACCGATCGTCGCCATACCCCACCTGGCCAAACTGGGGTCGGCATCGACGACTACCAGGATGGGTGGTCGTGCAGTGACAACTGGACACCGAGCGGCGACATCAAGGGCGCACGCATGATGGTCCTGGTCCGCTAACCGGGCACATCACGTGACCTGAATGTATACACAAGTTTGTCGAAATACCGGCGCGTCGGTAACATGTATACGCATTATGCTGCTACTGTCGCGCTATGACTGACAAACCTGGAGTCACTGGTATCGGTGGGATCTTTTTCAAGTCGCGCGACCCCAAGGCCCTGCGGACCTGGTATGCCAACAATCTTGGTCTCGAACCCATGACCCCCTACGGCCATAACTTCAAATGGCGAGAGGGTGACGACAACCGCGAAGCGCTCACCGTGTGGAATCCGTTTGCTGCCGACACCACCTACTTCGACCCGAGCCCGCATCCGTTTATGGTCAACTTCCGAGTTCGCCACCTAGATGCACTCCTAGAGCAGCTGCGGGCCCAAGGGGTGCAGGTCGATGAACGCATCGAGGAATACGACTACGGCCGGTTTGCGTGGGTGATGGATCCCGAAGGCAACCGCATCGAGCTGTGGGAGCCGAGCCAAACCCCGCCACCCGACGGGCAATGACCGGGATCTTGCATA
>JAUIFF010000020.1 GCA_030429545.1 Polyangia bacterium | reverse complement strand
CATTCGCGTCGCAAGCGACCTCCGTCTCCGACCTCGATCTCATTCGGGAAGTTTCCGTTCGCCGACACAGGTGACGCAGCTGGTACCTTTTTGCGGGTTTCCCGAGCTCACCGCGATCGCATCGCCCCCTGTGACTTGGCCTTTGTCGTCGGTGGTACTTTTTTGCCGGAGGCCGGAGGCCTTGTCACATTTATAAACTGTTGTCCCTACGGACATCTGATCACACCGGAGCTCTCACATTCGCAAGCGACCTCCGTCTCCGACCGCTCGAGCTGATTCGGGAAGTTTCCGTTCGCCGACACAGGTAACGCAGCTGGTACCTTTTTGCGGGTTTCCCGAGCTCACCGCGATCGCATCACCCCCTGTGACTTGGCCTTTGTCGTCGGTGGTACTTTTTTGCCGGAGGCGGGAGGCCTTGCCACATTCATAAACTGTTGTCCCTACAAACATCTGATCACACCGGAGCTCTCACATTCGCGTCGCAAGCGACCTCCGTCTCCGAACGCTCGAGCTGATTCGGGAAGTTTCCGTTCGCCGACACAGGTGACGGCGCTGGTACGCTCACCGCGGTCGCATCACCCCGCTGTGACTTGGCCCTTGTCGTCGGTGTACTTTTGTCAGTCGACGCTTTGGTGTCACCGGCAGCACTCACCCGGATCTCGACAACCGCACGACCCTCGAGCTGGTCGATCTACCGGTGACAGTGGGAGCCTCGCCGCTCCGGTGTTTGTCCGATCCGTCGCGCCGGCACCTGACATCATTTGGCCTCGTTTGCCGAGCTCGTTTACTTTGCGTTTGTGCCCGCGTTTGCTCGCGGTCCCGAGACGGCATCGAGTTCCCAGGTCAACACCGAGCCGTCGTGGCCACCTGTTGCGATTTTTTTGCCGTTCGGAGCGAATGCGAAGCTCGCTACCTGGTGCCCAGGGGCCTTGAGCAGGGCTACTTTTTTGCCCGCCAACGGCTCCCAAAGTGCCACGGCTCCGTGCTCAAACACTGCGAGCAACTCGCCGTTGGGACTGTATTGCATACCGGTCGGTTCGGCTGCCAGGGTGGATTTTTGCTGCCAAGTGGCCGTCTCGTAAATCCTGATCGAGAGGTCATTGCCACGCTTGGACACTGTGCCTGCCCCGACCGCGAGGTGTGAGCCATCGGGGCGAAACACGGCTTCGAGTGTCCCCATCAACTCCTGCACACGGACCCCGGTGGCGAGCTCATAGACATGCACAGGTTGGTCCCAACGGGCCATCGCCATCCACTTGCCATCACTAGAAATGGTGATCGACGATGCTCGCAACAGGTTTTGCCGCATCTCGTCGTGGGGCTCGGGGGTGCCGAATGTGCGGGCAACACTTCCTGTATAGGCATCTATCTCGGCGACCACCCGGCTCGGGTCACCACGCAGCAGCTGTCTGCCGTTGGGATGAAACCAATAGTTGGCAAATCGGTCACTGGCAAACCCCTGGCGAGGCTTTCCTGTTTCGAGGTCCCAGTGGCGTACCTGCTCGCTGTCGAGGGTTAGAAATTCCTTGCCATTTGGGTGTATCTGCAAATTGATGAACGAATCTGACTGGGTATGCAAAACCCGCACAGCACCCGTGGTTGCGTTGCGTACAAGCAGTTTCCCGCCGGTGTCGACGCTCATGAGCTCCTGCCCGTCGGGGCTAAACGCGATGGCGGAGACCCGCTCTTCGTGGCTCTGGGTCGTGTCAAACTTGCGAGCGAGGGTGTCGGTCGTCCACACTGGGATCACGCGGGAATTGCCGGCGACCGCAAACTCCTTGCCATCGGGCGAGACTTGGAGGGACCACAACGCCGACCCGTCGTAGTCGAGAGTGTGAAGCTGCTGCCCTGCCTCCGACCACACACGGACCGTGCCATCACCACTCGCACTCAGCAGTCGACCGTCGGCAAGTACGGACAAACCATAGATGTGGTGTGTATGGCCAAACATGCGCGTTAAGACCTGTCCATCTGGCATGCTGTGGACGACAATCGCCTCTCCGCTAGGGGTGATGCAACCAACTGCGATCCGCTTGCCGTCGGGATAAAGCGCCAGCGACCGAACTTCGCCTTCGAGTGGAAAACTGCGCTGCCGGGTTTTGGTGGCCGTATCAAATACGTGCAGCGATGACTTGCCACTGTCGTGGTTCGGGACGTAAACAGTCTTGCCATCGTCGGTCAGTGCCAATGCAAATACGGAGTCGGCGGCGGTCCACAGGTCTTCCCGGGTGGCGACGCCGGACGGCGTGCCCAGCCCCTCCAAGTCCCACAGCACAATCTTGCCATCGCTATCGGCCGTCACGCAGCGACGATTCGTCTGTGCGCAGACGAGCTCATAGATACTTGTATCCGCACGAAAAGTACCCAAAACGGCCCCTCGCTCCGCGTCCCAAACCACGGCCTCGGCTGCGACCTCGACTCCGACCAACCACGAACCTGTCCAGGCGAGTGTTGAGGGCTCGAATTTAGGGTACCCAAACTTGGTGAGCGCGGCTCCGGTGTGGCGGTCCCACACCTGCACAGCGTCTGTCCCATAGGCCAGACCACCCTGGCCACCACCGGCCGAAGCAAGTCGCCCGCCATCCGGTGACCAGACAACGACTTTGGCCTTGCTGTGGGCGAGCATCGGCCGTCCGGGAAACTGGCGAAGTGGCGTGACTCCAAGGGCTTCGGCGGCTTGAAACCCCTGGGCGACGGGTGGCTCGGGGAGGCGTTTTTTTGGGGTCATTTCCAGCTCCATAGCCGCGGTTGTCGTGGCATCGGGTGGGCGCGGCGTACAGCTAACGCCCACGATCGCCACAGCAAAAACAAAGGGCAGAGCACGCACCGGGTGAGCATAGCGAACCCCAGGGCGAATACTTAAAGTATCTGGCTTAGGTTCTCGCGCGGGTGCGTTTTTGCCATCTTTGGCCGCCAACTACTGTCGCATGGCAACTTCCGGTGGTCGCTAGCAACCTCCGACCCATCGACGAACTTTCAAGCAGGTTTGAGGCGCTCGTCAGGCGCGAAACAGCGGGCCCCGCAAACTGTCGGCAATGAGTGTGCGCGCCTTGGATACCGGCTTGGCAACGAAAAAACCATCATGCCCACCGGGTTGGTAAAGCGGCATCAACAGGTAACCGCCGAATGGTGCCCGCACCGGCCCGGCGTGGCAATCGGCGAGGTGCTGCCCGGCTGTGACCGGTGTGAAATTTTTGAAACCGGGCAGCATGACAAACCCATCGCCGTCCTCGACCGGGTGGCGGTAATAGTTGCGAATCATGCCCGGCAACCCGGTCGCCGCCTGGGCCAGCCGCTGGTGGTGTGCACCGACCAATTCCTGACCGCGCGACTGCTCAAATAACCCAGCCGCACCGGCAACGATCCAAATCGCCGACTCCAAGCGGTCGACGGTTTCCGGCAACTGGTGTTGACCACCCTCGATCGCTATACACGTGTGCCCGGCCCGATGGTAGTGCGGCAACATGGCCCCGTGGACATAGTCGTCGAAGCCGATGATCGTTGGCAGCGGTAGGGACTTGGCCAGTTGGCGGTTGCGGTAGGAGTCGATCATCCCGCAAAACGCCGGCCCGGTGCCCGACGTGGTGTGCAGGTCAAGCAACACGAGGGGGTCGGGTTGGCTGCCGGCGAGTTCGTCGACAATGGTTCGCAACGCTTGCTGCTCGCCGACTTCGCGTGTTTGCCCCGGCGGGCTGTCGACCCGTTCGGGCCCCCAGATGCGGTTGAGGTCTTCGTCGAGGAAGCGGCGGTTTTCGGCGAGCGCGGGGCGGTTACCCGCAAGACCGATCAACTGGCCGTTCATGTTGAGCCGGTGGGTCGCCAACACCTCAAACACCCGACTCAATGCATGTACACCGGCAGGTTCGTTGCCGTGAATCCCCCCGAACACAATCATCGTCGGCCCTGGGCGTCCGCCGTAGTATCGGCCGAGCAAGCGCGACGGCGGCCACTCACCGCGCGGCCGCGGGCCCTCGAGGCAAAGCCGCATCAGTTCGGACATCCCCGCATCGGTACCGCACTCGCGGGATTCGGTAAACCCCACCCGTGCATGGGGTCTTGTACTGTCCCCGTGGATTCCCCGTGAGCTGCGAAAACCGGACAAACGATCGAAGCGCGAGGTCTGCGGATACCGCGGACCCCTGCGGGGTGCAAGGGTTTGTCGCAGCACCCGATGTCCGACCTGCTACATGGCAACCAACACCGGCGCTTAGCCAGTGGGTCGCTGTTGCTTGACCAGCCCACGCAGCAGCGAAAACGCGGCCCAGGGCTCGGCCGAAACGGCTGCCAACACCCCACCCATCATCGCTCCCATCACCCCCACGGTGGTGACCTCACTCCCGGCAAACAGCAACCCCGGAATTGGCGAGCGCGGCCGCAAAAAGGCGTTGCGAAACCGTTCAGGTGTGGGCTCGAGCCCATAGATCGAGCCCTTGACGGGACGACAAAAGTGGTCGGTGCTGATCGGTGTCGACAGCTCGACGTGATCGACCATCGGCCGCAGCTCGGGCATGCGCTGCAAAAACTGCTCCAGTAGGTGCTGTTGCAACTTTTCCTTGAGCGCTTCGTAGTCCTCACCGCGGCGTTGCCAGCGGGTCCCGGTCCATTTGGCAAACGCGTCCCACGGGACAAAGGTAACAACCTCACCGGTGTGCAGCTGCTTGGGCCCGGGATCGTGTTCCGGGTCCTTGAGCGAGGGGAAACTGCAATACAGCACCGAGGCGTCCTTGAGATTGTCGGGGTCAGAAATATCCCAGGCCTCGTCGTTGGCATCCCAGGTGTTGTAAAACCACTTGTTGGCCGAACCTGCGCCGGCCGTGCGAATGTCTCCGCGAAACCCAATGTATAGGCAAACATGGGCGGGGGCGGGGTTGAGCTTGGCGACCTTTTCGGCCCACGACTTTTGCCGGTAGGCCGCCGGCAGCAGGCGCTGTACCGTCGACGAAACCCCCGCGGCACTGATGATCCGCGGGGCCCGGATCTCCTCGCCATCGGCCAGACGAACCCCGACCGCGCGACCACCTTCGACCAAAATCTCCTGGACATCGGCACCGATCCGGGTCCACCCACCGGCCTTCGCAACCGCCCCTAACAGCCCAAATGCAATCTGTTTGGCGCCACCCACCGGATAGTACCCGCCGTGCAGGAAGTGCTTGACGACCAGTGCCTGCATGGCAAACGAGGAACGATTTGGCGGCGAACCGTAGTAGCCCCACTGCGCGGCAAAAATCGTCCGCAGTTTGGGGTTTTGCGTGAGGTCGGCCAACACATCAGCTGTCCGTTTAGTCAGGTGAGCGCGGGCCTTGCGGGCCAACAACTTCTCGCTGAGGTGCCCGAGCTTTCCCGAACTCAGGCGGGCGAGGTAGTACATCTTCATCGCCCCGGCGACTTCACGCACGTAGCGGATATAGCGGTCGATCGCCTCCTGCTCCTCGGGAAACGCATCGAGTAGGTTTTGGCGAAACTGCTGGGGCGAGTCGGGAAACTCGAGCTCAAACCCGTCGGGGAAATAAAATTGCTCATACACCGGCCCCAGGGTTGCCCATTGCAACCCACCGTCGGTCAACATGTGTAGCAGGCGCCCCGTGAGGCTGTGCTGGGTGACCTCGCCGACCGCATGTACACCCACGTCCCAGACGTAACCCTTGCGTTTAAACATGTGGGTAAACCCACCGGGCACGTAGTGCTGCTCGAGCACCAACACGCGCTTGCCGAGCTTGGCCAACATTGCCGCCGCCGTCATCCCCCCCATGCCCGAACCGATCACGATCGTGTCCCACGGGCCCTGTGGCGTCTTCTTGTTCCAGGGTTTTTTGCCGGTCGTCACGGCGCAGAAGGTAGCAAACCAAACCGTTTGCGTTGGTACAATCGCCACCTCCGAACACCGCCGCGCACGGCCACCGCCAACCGCCCTTCGCAAACCTGCGGGATTATTGAGTTGCCTGGGACAGGCTCCGTTGCCAGCCGATGCCCAACCGGCAAAATGTGTTATGTCTGGGTGATGCAGCGCGTGGTCTGGGTAGCTAGCCTGGTTTGTTTGAGCTTGGCCGCAGGATGTCAAAATATCGAGGAGGGCGAGTCCACGGAATCGTCGCAGACCGGGACCGAGACCTCGGGGACATCCGAGACCACAACCGGCGATACGACGTCTGGTACGGGCTTAGAAACGACTGAGGCTCCATCGGGTAGCGAGGCCGAAAGTGACAGCGATAGTACCGGTGACCCAACCACCGAGGGCCCGACGACGCAAGACCCAACCACCGAAGATCCGACCACCGAGGACCCGACCACCGAAGACCCGACCACCGAAGACCCGACGACGGACCCCACCACCGAAGACCCGACCGACACCACCGACAGCGACACCGGGGGCCAGGAAAATTTGGTGCGTCTACATGAAGTTCAGGTCAAGGGTACGCACAACAGTTACCACCTCGAACCGCTGTTTCCGTTTGATGCCAGCCACGAGTACTCGCACCTGCCACTCGACCAACAACTTGGGATGCAGGGCGTGCGAGCGTTTGAGCTCGATGTCCACCGCGGATTTAGTGAACTAGAGGTCTACCACATCGCCGCGATCGACTCGGACACGACCTGCGACACGTTTGTCGACTGCGTCAGCGTGATCGAAGACTGGTCGACGGCACACCCCGAGCATATGCCGATCATGGTGTGGATCGAGGTCAAGGATGAAACCGGTGGCCTCCCGATCGACGACATGAACGAGATCGACGACGATATCCGCTCGGTGATCGACGAGGCACAACTCCTGACACCCGACGATATTCAGGGCAATGCCGAAAGCGTGCGCGCAGCCCTTGAGGACGATGGTTGGCCATACATCGATGACCTGCGTGGGCAGGTCATGTTTATTTTGCTCAACACCGAGGACGACCACGCCGATGAATATACATATGGCTACGACAACCTCGGCGGGCGGGCGATGTTTGCCCGCTCCGGCGGCAGCCAATTTGACCTCCCGTGGTCGGCTGTGGCCAAGCTCGGCGCTGGCGACCCAAATGTGGCCGAGGCCCATGCCCGCCACATGCTCACCGCCACCAACGTCTGCGGCGCGGATGAGAGCGACGATGCCTGCTTTGAGCAATTTGAGCAGGCCAAGGCCGCCGGGATCCACATGCTCAAGGACGACTTTCCCGGCCCAGTTGACAGCCGCGACTATTGGATGGACCTCGCCGATGGCACGCCGGCGCGCTGCAACCCGCTGACGGCTGGGCCCGACTGCACAAGCGAGGCGATCGAGAACCTCCCCTAGATCTGCTCCGTCACGCCTTGTTGTATGCTCACTGGCGGCGAACGAGGCGATGGCGAGAGCCCGCGTGCAAATCATCAGAAGTCGGGTATATCGGTGCTGTGCCGACGCTTGAATGGACCCTCGACCTCCCGGTTTCTCAGCAACGTCTGTGGGAGTTTCACGCCGATCCGGTGGCGGCCCTGCCCAAACTCACCCCGCCCGGATTTGCCATGAAACTGGTCCAGATTGACGAAAACTACGGGAAAGGTGCGCAACTAAGCATGCGCACCCGCGTGTTTCCGGGTATTTGGCAAACCTGGGTCGCGCGCATTGTCGAGTTTGAGCCACCCTACACATTTGTCGACATTGCCGAGCGCTCGCCGTTTAAAAGCTGGCGGCACGAACATATCTTTGAGGACAGGGGATCGGGGAAAAGCCGACTGATCGACCGGGTGACCTACGAGCCCCCATTTGGCTTCCTCGGCCGGCTGGTCGACCCGTGGCTGGTCCGCCCCCGCCTCGAAGCGATGTTCGCCCACCGTCATCAGGTTACGGCTGCGAGTTTGCAGTGAGTTGTTGTGTGCTTCGCAACTGCTCGAGCGCCGGTTGCAAGCGGCTCGGTCGCTAGCGCCGATAAGCTTCGTCCATGACCGCGGCGTAGAATGCTTGAAACCTCGCCATTGGTTCGCCTGCGGCCAACCAGTGCGCCGGTACGGGCTGTAACGGCCCCTGTGGGGCATACAGCCAGGACACATTGGGTGGGTGCATACTCGCCACACCCGTGCTCGCCCCCTCGTTGACAACTTCAAAGACACAGGCCGTGACGTTGTCGTCGGCTTCGGCTTTGATTGCATCTTCAACAATACCCGACACCGCCAGGGCCATGTCTTGGCGGTGGTGTTGACAGTGGGCGACGATGGCTGCGGGGCTGACGTGGCGATGGGCCCCATCGGTTGTGAGTACAAACCGATCGCCGACTGCGATCTCAAATGTATCAACATCTATCTCACAGCACTCGGGAACCGAGCCGAGCGCGCGGGTGACGAGTCGGGCAAATAGCTCGCGTTTTTCCGGCGGTATTGGCTGGCCAGTGGCCATCAGTTCCCCCTTGACGGTGTGCTCGCGGGTCAGCGTGACCAACCCCGCGTCGGTGAGTTTGGCCAACCGCGTATCGCCGACCTGGGCGACATGGAGCCTGAGACCGTCGCGGTTTTCATGTAATTGCAAGCATGTTGCGGTCACACCGACACCTGGCAGTAGCGGCTCGATGCGACGGATCCGCTGATGGGCCTCGCGCATGGCCCTCACCAAATCGTGCCCGCTCGGCTCGCCCGATGATTTTGCCAACACCTCACAGATCGTCCACATCGCCACCTTGGCGGCCGGTCGTCCGTTGCACACGCCACCCATGCCGTCGCACACCACCAACAGCTGGAGATCGGCGTCAAACAAGAACGAGTCCTCGTTGACGCGACGCTCGGGCCCAGTCTCGGTCCGGCAGGCAACCTTCAAACGCGCTGTCACAGTCCCTTATACCGAACCCTCGCGTTCGGTGCTAAGGTCACCCTGTGGATGATCCGGCGGTCAAACGCTCAAAAGCACGGCGAGCGGCGGCGCGTCACCGCCGAGCCCGCGCCGAGCAGGAGCTCGATGACGAACTCCAGGTGATGCAGTGGACAGCCGGCAACTGGGAGCACCTGGCGTGGCTGCGATTTTTAAAGCGCCGCGTCGGGCCGGGCAAGTGGTCAACACCAGTCGTGCTGTGGGGCACCGGCCTGTTGGCATTGCTGACGATCGTGGGCACCGTCGCCGGCATATTTTGGCCGTAGACCAGGTTAATTGTATCAGCAATAAAAATAGACGGGCTAGACCCCGTCCCCCACCGCGATCACAACCTCGACCTCGCGCGTGACCGCGGGATTTTCGTAGGTGCGCAGTTCAACCCACAGCTGCCCGGGTAGCCCATCGAGCTCATAGATCACGTCGCCGTCAAACTCGTCGGGGACCAAGATCGCGGTGTAGAGGTGCTCGAGCACCCCGTCGCCTGTGGGCTCAAAGCCAACCGGATAATTGGCAATCCGAGCAAAATGCCCGCCAACGCCAATGTTGTACCCCTCGATGTCGAGCCACAGGTTGACGATCGGCATCTTTGGGTGGGTGTAGTCGGTCGGGTCCTCGGGCACTTCAAAGTTCTCCCCGCGAAAACCGATCGGCAACATCAACAGGCCCTGCCCACCGCGCACGAGGTTGAGCGTGTCGCCGTTGGCCAGCGGTCGGTAGGCCGGGGGAATGTCGAGCATCGACGGGTCGGCAAAGTCGGCCGCGCCAATCGAAAACGTGACATCGGTCGGCGGTGGCCCACAGGCTTCGATGTCGGGGTAGGACATCCCATACTGCTCGAGCTGCAGTTCGCACGCGTCGACACACTCGGTCTCGGAGCGGTCTTCCCAACAACTGCCATCGACACCAAACTCGGCATGGGCGTCGGCGGCCGAGCTCGGCGTGGCCTCGTCGCGGCAGTCGAGATAGGACTCGCACGGGGCCGGGAGGTGCGTGCCGGTGTCCGACTCGGAGCCACCGGAGGTCGATGTCTGCGTCGTCGCCATCCCGGGTGCACAGGCGCAGGCAAGCACACCAGTCATAAGATAAGTCAAGCGGTTATACACAGCCTATGTGTAGCACGCCGCCACGTTGATTTCCCGCCTTGGTGCCCCGCACGCCACCGTTGTCGAGAGTTGGGAGAGCAGAGCTTGGACTGCTAGGATCCTCGGCGCATGACCACGGAGCAAAGCGGCGAGACCGAGCCACCCAAGCAGCCCGTCGCTGTGGCCGAGTCACAAAACCAGCCCGCGGCGACGACCGAACCGCCAAACCAGTCCGCGCCGACGACCGAGAGTCAGCAACTTCCCGTGTTTGTCCGGGCACCGGTCGATGAGCCAGTTCCCGATCCCGACGCCCCACCCCCAAGCCCGCAGCTGCCCGATGACACGCCCCTGCTGCCGATGGTGGCCAAACGTGTACGAGCCTTTTTGGAGCGTCACGCCAACAAACTGTGGTGGCTCCACTCGCTTTATGCCCTGTCCCTTGGAGCATTTGTTGTTACGTTCGCCGACAAGGGGTTTGAGCACGCCCGGTTTTTGACGATCTCACTCGCCGCCGGTTGGCTGGTGCTGATTGTGTTTTTCCGGGTGTTTGGCTCGGGCGAGGCCAATCTCGACGCCCCACCGGAGGACGACGAGAAAGCCGGCCGCGTACACAAAATCCGCAAGGTCGGATTTTATGTGATGACCTACCTCCTCAAAAACCTCTACCAGGGGATGCTGTTTTTCCTGCTGCCGTTTTATTGGAAGTCGGCCACGGGCGACGGCCCAACCCGGTGGTTTGTCATCGGCCTCGGACTGCTGGCGGTGCTGTCGACTCTCGATGTTGTGTTCGACCAGTTTTTGATGCGCTGGAAAGTCGGCGCCTCGCTGGTCTACCTGTTTATTTTGTTCGCCTGCCTCAACCTCGTGATCCCGGCGCTGTTCCCCGACACCCGCACACTGCTGAGCCTGATGCTCGCGGCCGCGATCTCGGCGGCATGGTTTTGGAGCATGCACGTCCCGTTTAAGGCGCTCGCCCGCCCAGGCCCATTTATCGCGTTTATGCTTTCGATCACCGCGGCCACGTCGGCGGCCTACTTTGGCCGGCGAGCGATCCCCCCGGTGCCCCTGCATATCGCAACCGCAGCCGTCGGCCCGAGCCTGTTGCCCGACGGAAGGTTGACGATGCATGTAACCCAGTTGCACACCTCCTACATCCAGGAGATGCATGCACTTACAGATGTCGTGATCCCCGGGGGCAAGGGCGGCAAGATGTTCCATGTGTGGCGGCACAAGGACCTCGAGATGCAACGCGGACCGGTCGAGCCCTCGGGCAACCCACCCAAAGGAACGGCGCGACTGCGGTCAACACTGCGCTCGTTTAACCTCCCGAGCGATCTCTCCGGGCCGTGGAGCGTCGACGTTGTCACGGCCGACGATCAACTCGTGGGTCGGGTTCGCTTTGAGGTGATCGACTGACCACGCGATCGCCAAAGACCCGCCAAAACCCGAGCTCGTAGCGCAGATATGGGCTACGCTCGCCCGCGTGCAGCACCCCGCAGCCTACGCGATCCATCCACCGCCCACCCCACCTGTCGGTGTGTTTACGCCGCCAGGCTCCAAAAGCCTGACCAATCGAGCACTCCTGCTTGCAGCCCTGAGTCCGGGTACCTCGCGCCTGTCCGGGTGTCTCGACTCCGAAGACACGGTGGTGATGCGGGCCGCACTGTCGCGGCTCGGAGTGCAGTTTGAAGTCGCCGACGAGGGTCGTCGTGTCACCATCCACGGCACCGGGCTGCCGCAGTCGCTGGCCGATGTCGACACCCCACTCGATGTCAAGACCGCGGGTACGGCCGGGCGGTTTTTGACCGCGATACTTGCATCCTCACCGATTCAAAGCCGCGTCGATGGTACCTCACGGATGCGCGAGCGTCCGATGGCGATGTTGCTCGACGCCCTGCGCGAGCTCGGGGCCGGTATTACATGTACAGGCAATGAAGGCTTCTTACCGATTACCATCAAGCCCGCCCCCTCCGGCCTGCGCGGCGGCACGCTCAGGCTCCCACGCCCAAAAAGCTCACAATTTATCTCGGCGTTGCTGCTGGCGGGCCCGTGGATGGCGGCGCCACTCAAGATCGTGCTCGAACAGGGAACGCCCGCCCGGCCCTACATCGACATGACCCTCGACATCCTCCAAAAATTTGGTGCGACTGCCCGCTGGCTACCGGGCCCAGTCGATACCCTCGAAGTGCTGCCCGGCACCCCGCGTGGGCGCGACTATGCCGTTGAGCCCGACGCCTCGGCCGCGAGCTATTTTTTGGCCCTCGGTGCGATCTACCGCGGCGACGTCACCATCAAAAACCTTGGTCATACAAGTGTTCAAGGCGATGCCGCCTTTGCCCCGACAGTTCTGCGAGCGATGGGCGCGAGCGTTGAGCAGGGGCCCACCCACACCCGAGTTACGGCTACCTCGCCACTCGTCGGCGGCGACTTTGACCTCTCGGACATGCCGGACATGACCCTGACCCTCGCCGCCCTCGCCGTCCATGCCCAGGGCCCGACCCGGGTGCGCGGCGTGGCTATTTTGCGACACCATGAGTCCGACCGGCTGGCGGTCGCGGCCACCGAGTTGCGCAAGCTCGGGGCCACGGTCGACGAGCACGACGACGGACTCGATATTCACCCACCAGCCCACGGTCCACGGCCCGGAGTTGCGATCGACACCTACCGCGACCATCGCGTGGCCATGGCCCTCAGTTTGGCTGGCACGGTCACCATTCGCGATCCGGACTGTGTCGACAAAACCTTTCCCAACTACTTTGAAGAACTCAGAAAACTCGGGATGGTCGGCTCCTAGTGTCAGGCTCGCGCGAGTCTGGTAAGAGTGCTGACGATGGCGAAGTTTCACAAACGCGGGCCCAAGGTCGGGGACATACTCGCCGTCGATATCCACAAACTCAGCCGTGAAGGTGCGGGCATTGCCACGGTCGATGGCGTCGATGTTCATACACGGGGTTCGTACCCGGGTGAACGCGTCGAGGTGAAGATCCTCGCCCGCTCGCGCCACCACCCGCGTGCCCACGCCAAACTGCGCAAACTCGTTCAAGTTCACCCGGACCGCCGTCCGTCCCCCTGTGTGCATCACCCGATTTGCTCGGGGTGCCCACTGATTGAGTTGAAACCGACCAGCCAACGCGAGCTCAAGCGCACACGTGCGAGCCAACTGCTCGGTGTCGACGTTGGCCCGTTGGTCCACGACCCCGAACGTGAACTTTGCTACCGCCACTCGAGCAAGCGCGTGGCCTATGGCAAGGCGGGTGAGCTGTGGCTGGGTAGCTACCGTCGCGACAGTCACCGCGGCGCTGGCATGAGAACCTGTCCTGTCGACCATCCAAAAATCCTGGCAGTTGCCGAAGAGCTAACGAGTGTCGCCAACCGACACAACATCGCCCCCTACGACGAGCAAACCCAGACAGGTGATCTTCGCTACATCTGGCTGCGCACCGACGGCGAGCGTGTGGTCCTCACCCTGGTCACGGCGACCGACTCGAGTGTTGCAGCCGAGGTCTTGCCGGTCGAGTTGCGGACACCGGCCGCGGTCGCCTGGAGTGTGCAGCCCGCAGCGGGCAATACCATGCGGGGAAAACCGGCGGAGGTCGTCACCGGCGTTGCCGACCTCACCCTCGATCTCGGCGACGACCTCACGCTGTCGTGTGGGCCCCTGGGGTTTTTGCAGCCAAACCCAGCGATTGCTGCGCGGGCCTATCGAGATCTTGTATCTACACCGAGCCAAGAGCCGCTCGCGGGCACACTCGCCTACGACCTCTACGCCGGGGCTGGCGCAACCACCACGCTCCTGCGACGCAACTTTGCCGACGTCGTTCCCTGCGAGTCCTATCCCGAGAGTGCCCGAGCGCTCGGCGTACCGCCGATGAAAGCCGAAGCGTTCTTGGCCGAACGCAGGGGGCCTACCCCCGAGCTCGTCGTTGCCAACCCTCCACGCGGCGGTATGGGAGCCCGGGTGTGTGAACGTTTGCGCGAACTCGCTGCACCGCGAATTCAGATAATGAGCTGCAGTGCCGAGGCATTGGCCCGCGACCTCGAAGCCCTCTGCCGCGACGGCGCATACACCCTGGCCCACGTCCGTGCCTACGACACCCTGCCACAGACCAACCATCTCGAGCTGGTGGCCTGGCTCGAAAAAAATGCACATACAAGTTAGTCGATCGCGCGATTTCCCCAGGCCCCGGAGCCCGTAGCAGGCAAGCAGGGGGATCCCCCTAAGCAGTGACAAAAACCCCCTGGCCAACCTGACGCGACAGACCTAGCCCTTGGCTCAAGCAAGGGCAATTTCCCTGGACACCACAAAATACACCCGCTCTCGCGGTTTTTGTTGAAGGATGGCAACCCGGTGGGCGTCGTTAAAATATGCTACGCAATGTCGCCCGGCCCCTCCTGCAACTGGCACTTTTGCTCGGCCTCACAGGCGTGAGTGCAGGTTGTGGACATGCCCACGTGCACCACGTGCACCACGTGCACCCGGGTCAGCAGGCGATTTACGTGGTCGACCGCGGGCAAATGGCCCAAGCCAATGCCTACGGCAACTGCGGATGTGACACCGCTGTCGCCACAACTAGTTGTAGTGGCAACCAAGTTTATCCCGGTACCCCGGTGGCTCGCCGCCCCGAACACAACGGTCGACCACTCAACCCCTACGTGCCAAGCAGCGACCCCCGTCCCCCGCGTCCGCAAACAACCCCCGGCCGTCCCCCGCGTCCAACTCGACCTGGCTCGAGCCCAGACCCCAACACCAGTCCCGAGCCCGACATCGATCGTCCGCGCCCCGACTCCACACCGCGACCGCGCGACCCCAACACCACCCCCGATCGCCCACGCCCCGACTCAACCCCGCGCCCGCGTCCTCGACCTCGTCCGCCTGTTCCACGCGACCCCGACACCAACCCCGATCGCCCTCGCCCCGATTCGACCCCGCGTCCCCGTCCTCGACCTCGTCCGTCCGTTCCACGCGACCCCGACACCAACCCCGATCGTCCTCGTCCCGATTCGACCCCGCGTCCTCGCCCGCGTCCCCGTCCTCGTCCCGACACCAACCCCGATCGCCCGCGTCCAGACTCCACCCCGCGCCCTCGCCCGCGGCCACGCCCCCACGTCCCGCGCCCTCGTCCGCGCAACCCTGACACCACTCCGGATCGCCCGCGCCCTCGCCCCCACGTCCCGCGCCCTCGCCCACACGATCCCGACACCACGCCGCGGCCCCGTCCCCGTCCCCAAACAACACCTCGCCCTCGCCCCCGTCCGCAAACCACGCCTCGTCCTCGCCCCCGTCCGCAAACCACGCCTCGCCCCCGTCCCCGTCCGCAAACAACACCTCGTCCTCGTCCGCAAACCAAACCGCGACCCCAAACGCGCCCAACCCCTCGTCCACAGGCCAAGCCTCGTCCCCAGGCCAAGCCTCGTCCCCAAGCCAAGCCGCGCCCACAGGCCAAGCCTCGCCCACAGGCCCGGCCCCGTCCCCAAGCCAAACCCCGGCCCCGTCCCCAAGCCAAACCCCGGCCATCGGCAACACGCTCGAAAGCCAAGTCCCGCTCGGCGAGCACCCGCCGGTCAAAGGCCAAGACAAACAAGCGTAGTCGTCGCTAGGTTGCGACCAACCGCCAACAAGCCCGCCCCCTCGGCGGGTTTGTTGCATCTGCGGCAACCGGTTGGAAACTATCGCACATACAAGTAATCCCAGCGACCAGCCACCGGCGGCAAACGTGCAAACTTGTTATTGTCGGTCGATGGGCCAGCATCACGTCATCCAATCGAAGCCGCGCACCCTCGACGGCATACCACTGCGTCGTCTACTGCCGTCTGCGTGGCGCAGCATCGGTCCGTTTGTGTTTCTCGACCACTTGGGTCCTGCGCCTCCCACTGCCAGCCGACGGCTCGACGTTCGCCCACACCCGCATATCCACCTGGCAACCGTAACCTACCTGTTTGCCGGGGAGCTGATGCATCGTGACAGCCTCGGAACCGAGCAACTGATCACGCCCGGGGCTGTCAATTGGATGACTGCCGGCCGCGGCATCGTCCACTCAGAACGCTCGCCTGAGAGTGTCGGCACCCCTGACTCTGCGCTCCATGCCCTGCAACTATGGGTTGCCCTTCCGCAAAAATTTGAGGATGTCGAGCCCGCGTTTCACCACTACCCAAAAGCGACGCTTCCCTGTGAGGAGCGGCCGGGGTTGACGATTCGGGTGCTCGCCGGCTCGGCGTTTGGCCTCACATCCCCTGTACATACATATTCTCAACTGTGCTTTGCCCACCTTCAGTTTGCCGAGGCGACCACCCTCGAGATTGCCCCCGCGTTTTCCCAGCGTTGCCTGTACGTCGTCGACGGCCAGGTAGATATCGACGGTCAGTCACTTCGTTGTGGCGACATGGCGATCTTGGCGAGCGGACAGGTTGGGCTGTTGCGCAGCCACGGCCCGGCCCGGGTTGCGTACCTCGCTGGCGAGCCGCTCGATGGGCCGCGGCATCTGTGGTGGAACTTCGTATCAAGCTCCCGCGAGCGCATCGAACAGGCCAAACAGGACTGGCGTAATCAGCGGTTTGCGACCATTCCCGGGGACAGCGATGAGTATATTCCGTTGCCCGAACACGATTAATTTGCACACACATCTATTTGAGCATGGGCGTCAACCGATTTTCCGGATCGGCGTTTTGCGAGGTCGGTCGATAGCGAGCAATACACTTTTTTAAAAAAACATTGAATCTGGCAAACCGTGGGCTGCGAAGATGCGTTGCCCCGCTTGTGCCCCGCCTCCTCCGCTTGTCCCTCCTCTCGGCAATGGTGGCTGCTATCACGGCGATGAGCCTGCATGCCGACGTTGTTTCTGCCGACTCTGGCCGCAAAAAAAAGCGCAAGGTCGCCGCTCCCAATCCGACCACGGTCTACGACTTTGAGATGGATGCGGTCGATGGCGCGTTGCTCAGTCCCGAGGGCGCCAACCTAGGTGCGACCCCCGGAGGTGCCCAGGACATCGGCTATGCCCGGGATCGGGTGGCTGCCGGCGAGATTCCACATCCCAACACGTTCACACCCGAAGGGCTTTTTAGCGAACACGACCTTCCGCTCACGCCCCAGGGACGTTGTCGCCAACTCCTGTGTGTCGGTGGGGAGTCGATGCCTGTGCAACTACTTGCGCAGTCAGAAGTTACCCACCTCGCACAACTAGGATTCTCCTCGGGGCTCACCAGTGACTACCGCCGGCCTCCACTTTCGCTGGTCGCCGTGGTCGACCGCTCCGGCTCCATGTCTGGACAGCCCCTCGACCTCGTCCGCAAAAGTCTCACCGAGGTCGCGTCCCACCTGCGCCCGGGCGACAAGCTCTCGATTGTTGGCTACCACAGCACCGCCCACATCGTGTTGCCGCCGACCCCGGTCAACCAACGAGCTGCCATCAACCGGGCGATTGCCTCGTTGCAAACCGAGGGGGCGACCGCCCTCGAAGACGGCCTCGCCCTCGGCTTTGCCGTGGCCAAAAAAGCCGCTCGCGGATTTAAGGGCACAAGTCGGGTGATGTTGTTTACCGACGAGCGGCCCAATGTCGGCCGTACCGATGCCGCTGGGTTTATGGCGATGGCGCAATCTGCCTCGCGCCAGGGGATCGGCCTCACGACAATTGGTGTATCCACACATTTTGGGGCCGAGCTTGCGCAAAAGGTCAGCAGTGTCCGCGGCGGCAATCTGTTTTTCTTTCCCGATGCCGACAACATGCAGGCCAAGTTCCGCGACGAGTTTGACACCATGGTCACCGAGCTCGCCTACGACCTCCAACTTCGGGTTTCACCCGCACAAGGTATGAAAATTGCCGGTGTTTACGGCATTCCTGGGAAGGCGCTTAAGTGGCAGGGAAAGACCCTCGAGCTGACGATTTCGACGATTTTCCTCAGCAAGAAAAAAGGTGCGATTTTCATTGCATTTGCACCGGACTCGGGAGCGTTCCTGCCCGGCCAGGGCATCGCCCAGGGTGCCAGTGTGGGCACGGCAACGCTGCGCTACGAAGACCGAAAACACAACGGGTTCAACGACCGGGTCGGATTTAAAGTTGGCACCCGGGCCACCGTGGGCCAGGGGCTTCGCCGCGGGTCGCTGCTTGTCAATCAGGTCACCGCGCTCAAGCGGGCGACCGAACTCCACCACGACCACAACGACCAAGAAGGTGCCTACCAACTCGTTCGCGCACTCTCAACCCTGATGCGGCGAACCGGTGACCCCACGTTTAAACAGGAGCGCACGCTGGTCTACAACCTCGAGCACACCCTCGCCCGGCTTTCGGGACACCGCGGCGAAACCCAACACGACAGCCAACCCGAGCCCGACCGTGTGTCCGGGCTGCCGCCCCGACAAAAGATTGTACCTGCACACTATCGCCGTAAATTCTCGCCCAAAAAGCTCGCCTACTAGGCTGGTTACTCACCCGTCACGGCCTCGCCCACAAGCCGTTGCCAGGCGGTGGCGCGATAGGCAAACTTTTCGGCTGGGGTGCGAATCGACCAAATCTCCATGGGTGAGCGCTGCTCGTCGAGCTCACGCAGACGCGAGTGGGGGGCCGTGGGTGTGCCGTTTATATCCGTGAGCATGACCGAGTCGAGCACCAAAATGTGGCCGTTGGGCAACCGGTCTGCGTCGCTGGCGAGCGCGGACATCAGCGGTTCGCCGTCGTCCTCCCATACCCGTCGCGCCGTCATGGCCCCAAAATCAAGTTCGTAACGGGCCGCACGGGAAATCTCATCGGCATCGGCAACATCCGGATTGGACAGACCGTTGTCGTACAACAACAGCGTGCTATCGGCCTGCCACTCGGGCGAGTGCTGATGGTAAAACCATGTACCTTCAACTAACTCAAAGTCGCCGTCGGGCCCGAGTTTCCAGTTGAGATCGCCGGTTGTGCGGTCGATGCTCAAAATCCAATCCTGGTGGCGCAGTGACAGCAGCAGCGAGTTGTCCTCGGGGTTGAACACCACGCCATTGGCATGGGTCCAGTCGCGGGCGGGCGTGCTCGGGTCGGGCCCTTCGACTTCGATTTCAAACCCCGAGCGGGTGCGCAACGGATCGAGGTGGTCAAAAATATCCCACTCCCAAAACACCTCAGTGGTGGTTGGGCCGGTAAACGCAAACTCCACCAGGGTGTCGCCCGCGACCCAGAGCTTGCCGATGTCGGGCCCGTAGTCGATCTCGCGGTAGCTAGCGCCAATGCCCAGCAAGTGACCGCTTGGCATCTCAATGAGATCGTGGTGGATCACCGGCTGGCCGAGCTGCTCCGGCGTGGCGTGGTGCACAACCTCGCCTAATTCGTCGATAATAAACACCTCACCGTCGACGGCGAAGCGGATGGTCCCGTCGTCGCGCAGGCCCAACCCCGCCCACAGCGAACCCGGGCCCTCGGCCGGGCCAAATGCGTCGAGGTACCAACGGGTCACCCCCTGGCGGTCAACTGCATATGCACCATTGATCGCCGGGCCGGGCACATAGGCGATCAGGTCAAACAGACGATAGGACGGATCCGGGGTACTGCCATCGTCGGGCCGCGTGACCGGGAATGCCTGCAAAAACCCGGGCCGCGCCGGCTCCGTTGTAAATGCAATGTTTTTAGGGCCTAGTTGTTCCCCGCCTGTGCCTTCGGCGGACAGCTGGATCTCATGGGCTTGGTCGGGCCGCAATCCGCGGACGCGCAGCCGGTAACTCGTTGCGGTGACACTTTCGATGGCAACCCGAACCCCGGGATCGCTCGGGAAATCCGCTTGAAGGTTGGCCGCGGTCGTCAGCTCAACGTTGATGTCGACCACCATGGGCTGCCGCGGGTAGGTGATAACTTCGGGCTCGCCGACCCAATCAAGCGCAACTGGGCCAACGCTATCCCCGGTATCCGAACCGCTGCTGGTGTCGGACGTCGCGGTCGCCTCACTTGTGTTGGTGGCGGTCCCGCAACCGAGCAGACAAACTGTGATGCTACAAGAAATGCCGCGGGCCCACATGCGCGGCAAACATACATCCGTCGCTGGGAGGTCGCAATTGCGGCACCTCAGTAGACTTTAAAGCTGTACTCGAAGACACCTCCGCTAACGTTGCCTGAACTGCGCTTTTCGGCAAAACGGACGTCCTTGATGAGGTCCTTCACGCAGGCAAATGCAGCGTCGTCGGCGGTGTTGTTGCCGGGCAATATACGCACGATTTTACCGGCGGCGTCGAGCATGAGGCGAACGTTGATCAGGGTCTCACGGGCAAGCCCGTTTTGCTTGCCACACTCGCGGGCGGCTGAGCGATAGGGCTTGAGGCGCTGGGCCACACGCTTGCCCCAATCGGCAACTTCCTGCTCAGCGGCGAGTTCTTCGAGGTTCTCATCGTTGGGGTCGTATTCGTCGTCGCCCCCGGAGTTGACACCCATCTCCTCGAGCACCTCGTCGTTGGGGTCGTAGGGTTTGTCTGGCTGCTTGTTGACCTTGGTCGTCGCCGGGGCTCCACCGCCCGAGTCCTCGACCGCCTGAGAACTTGTATCTGCATCGGTTCCAGCGGCATCTGCGGTATCTTCAGTGTCGCCCGCCGTCGGTTGCTCGGTGCCTGCTCCGGTTTCGTCGGCCGTCGCGGCTGTCGTATCAGCTCCGGTGGTCTGCGCCCCGGTGGTCGTCGCCGCAATTGGGGCTGTGGTGTCGTCCACCTCCGGCTGCTGTGGCTGCTGTGGCTGTCCCGCCTGTCCCGTGACAGATTGTGGGGGCGCTACCTGATTGGCAGCCTTGGCCGGGCCCGGCTGCCGGCTGGCCACACCTGCCTGCGGCTGTTGGTCGGTCGACGACATCAACACCCAGGCGACCAAGCCAACCGCGACGATTGCGAGCAAGACCGTCATTGCGATGCTGCTCCCCGAGTCGTCTGACTCGGTGTCCTTGGGCGCAACAGCGGCTGCTTGGGGGGGGTGCAATACGGGCTTGGGAGCCGACCCCTCCCCCGAAGAACTTGCACCTACAACCACTGCCCGGGCCTGACTCTCGCCACTTTCGAGCCGGGCGAGACGCTCCAACGAATCCACACCGGTTCGTCGCGCCGGAACACGCGACGGCTTTTTGCGCCCGGCAGAGCCAATCTCTTTGGTCTGCGTCGAACCGGTGTCGGCCCCAGCGAGGGCGGCCCGCAACTCGCGGACAGTCTGGTAACGACCGTCGGGTTCCTTGTACAGCGCACTCATCACGACCTCATCGGCCCCGCGTGGAATCCCGGCATCGGGCAGCAGTCGACGTGGCGGAATCGGCGTGTCGAGCAATTGCATAGACAACAACTGCGCGAGCTTGCGACTTTTAAACGGAACCGTACCGGTGAGCAGTTTGTACATCACCACACCACAGGCGTAGATGTCAGTCTGCTGGCTCGGCGTGCCCCCGCGAATCAGCTCGGGGGCTGTGTACTCGGGGTTGACGGGCATGCGGTCGGCCTCGCTGTCCGCCTGTAGCTCGTCGAGCACGCGCGAGAGCCCAAAGTCGCGTACTTGGACAAAATCGGAGTCACCGGTGACGTAGCAGTAGCAGGGGTGCAACGCGCCATGGATCGTCCCGGTTGAGTGGGCCGCCTCGAGGGCGTCGCAGATCTGCATGAGGATCGGCAGAGCCCGCGGCCACGGCAGTGGCCCATGCTCGTCGACCAGGGCGGCAAGGTCCCGTCCGCCGGCGAGCAACTCACTGGCGACGTGGGCCAAACCACCGTCGATCCCAGCCGCGTAGGTCTCGGCAATATTCGGATGCTGCAAACGGATCGCCGCCCGGGCGTCTTGGATAAACCGACGATGTGCACGTTCGCGGTCGGCCGCCGGGAAACGATGGTTATCGAGCACCTTGAGGGCGACGTCACGATCGGACTCGAGATCGCGGGCACGGTAGGTCGTGCACACAGCCCCTTGCCCGAGGGCAACCACAACCCGGTAACGCCCAGCGATGGTCCGCCCCGCGAGGTCGGGCAACTGTAGGCTCGCGTCGGCCAGCACACCATCTCGCCGCGGCAACTTGAGCGACGTGGGGATGAACCCAGAAAACGGCGGTTGGCGAGTCATCGGCAAAGGGCCCGGGGAACAGACCCCGGTCATCCTCTCATATCACACCAACAGGCGCCGAATCCTGAACAGACAGGATGTGATGAGAGCTGTGCGAGATCGCGGCAGTTCGCGGCCAACGGGGTGTGCAGCCTGGTTGTCGGGGTACTGGTGCCCCCAACGCGCCCGCCTGACCCCATTGTTCGCGAACGTTTGACCCCCATGCCCCCCACGTCCTAAAGTTCGCGCCGCGTAGGTCCGCGCCTGTTTGCGCCCACGCTCGGGTCCAAATCACCCACGGAGACCGTCCATGAAGAAGTTCCTGTCCGCAGCTTGCATCGTATCCGCCCTGGCCCTCGCCAGTTTCGGCACCGCCTGTGAGATCGAAGTTCCCCCCGAGGTTCCGTCGGCCGACCTCGCCCAGGGTGGTGTGTACGTCGCCTACAACAACGGATTTTCGGAGTGCACCAAGGGGTGCGACCAAATCAAAAAAGGCGATCTGATCCTCGAGGTCAACGGCGAAAAAGTGAGCTCCGCCACCGATGTCCGGCTGAGCAAGATCGCCACCGGCGAACCTGTCAAACTCAAGGTTTTCAAAAAAGCGACCCAGTCGACCATCGATGTCGAGCTGGTTGCGACCCCGAGTGACAAACTTCAGCCGATCAAAGAGGCGCCGCCGTTTTGGACGGTCGGGGCCGCTGAGCTCGACAAGGCGCCCGATTGGGCCCGCAAAACGCTCTTTGGCCACGCCAGCCCGTCGGCCATGCTCGTCAGCTCGGAAGGTGGCATCCTCGACGGCCGCCAGCTGCTCGGCAAAAAGCGGTTCATCGTGTTCTGGGACCACGGAACCCGCGAGGAGCAGGCCGCTGCCGCCGACTTCCTGAAGGTCCTCCAGGTCGCCCAAGCAGATCTCCAAGCGGCCGGTGTCGACATTTTGTTCACACAGATCACCTTCCCGGGCAACAACCGGCAGGCCGCCATGAACGACGGCCAGATGCGCGAGTTCCAGGCCAAGGCCGGCGATCCCAAGCAACCGGCGATCCCGATGTACCGGTTCCCCAACGCCACCGAGCACAACGCCGCCCGCGAGATCGGTCTCGAAGGTTCGACCCCGTACATCCAGTACCTGCGCGCCGCCCCGGCGATCATCTTGCTCGACGAAAACGGCATCATTCGCTGGCACAGCGAGGGCATCCAACCGCTACCCTCCGACAGCAAGATCCCCAGCGCGACGCAATACACGATCATTCAGGCGATCATGTTTGCCCAAGAAAATCTCTAGTCAGCAGACAACGCTCGCAAAAACGGCTCCCAACGGGAGCCATTTTTGTATCTGCATGTTGTTTAGGCTACAGCCACCGACGGCCCATCACCCAGCCATCGCCGCCGCCATCACCTTTGTGATCGCTACCAGGTTGGCTTCGCTGTGCGCATGCACCCGGTCGATGATCGGCTGGCGCAGACACGACTTGGTAAACGCGTAGGCCCCGGCCGACAGCCCCGCAAGTCGCTTGGCCTCGGCGAGTGCGGCCGCCAACACCTCCTCACCCGGCGCCGTCCGATCTAAAAACCCGACCCCGGCAGCGCTCTTCGGGTCGTAGATCGTCGCCTGCAAGGTTGCCGTGTAAAAACCCTGCTTGCTCAGGCGGTCGCGGGCGAGCTCGTAGGCCAAGACCGGCACCGGGAGCCCGATCTGTACTTCGTTGAGCCCGAGTTTGAAGCTGCCCTCGGACCCGATGCGGGTGTCGCAACACAACAATACCAGCGCCCCGCCGGCGAGTGCATGACCAGTACAGGCGGCGACGGTCGGCAACTTGCTGCCATATAGTTGCATCAGCACTTCTCCGCCGCGCTGCAGCAGGCCCTTGGCACCATCGGGCCCAGACATCATCACCTTGAGGTCAAAGCCGGCGCAAAACTTGCCCGGACGGCCGGCCAACACCAGAGCCTTGGCCTCGCCCTCGGCCCGCGAAATCGCCTCGGACAGGGCATCGAGCATGGCGTAGCTCAGGGCGTTTGCCTTCCCGTCATCCATGGTGACAACTGCTGTGTGATCGCGTAATTCGTAGCGAAGGGGCTGTGAGCTCATGGACCGCAGCTTACCACCCTCGGGGCCAGCGCGGCGGTTTTTCAGCGCTCAAAAACCCTGTGTATGAACAACTTTTGCGCTCAGTCGTCATGCACGTGGTAGACCTCGCCGCACTCACTCACCCGCGGACCCTGGCGATTTTCCATGGGCTTGTTGAGCGGCTTGAGCGGACGCAGATCGGCGGGCAACTCCATCTCTCCCCACACGCCCATCAACGCCTCGACAACCTCGGGGTCGAACTGTGTGCCACCGAGTTTGGCGATTTTTGAGGCGGCCACCTCGGGCTCCATACCCGGTCGGTAGACGCGGTCAGAGACCATCGCATCCCAGCAGTCGGCGACACTGACAACCCGCACGCTTTGCGGAATATCCGGCCCGTGCAACCCCTCGGGATACCCGCGCCCGTCCCAACGCTCGTGGTGTGACAGGGCAAACCGGCGCAGCTCAAACAGCTCGGGCGACTTCTCCAAAATCTTGCCACCCAAAACCGTGTGCTTGCGAATGATCTCGATCTCCTCGTCAGTCAAACGACCTGGCTTATTGAGCACCTTGTCAGGAATGCCAATTTTGCCAACGTCGTGCAGCAACGCCCCGAGTTCGACGGTGCGAAGCATGGGCCGGGGCAAGGCAAGCTTCTCGCCGATCTTGACGGCAAAAAAACTGACGCGCTCGGAGTGCCCCCCGGTGTAGTAGTCCTTGGCATCGATGGCGGCCACCAGGGTGCGCACCGTGTCGATAAAAAACCCGTGAATCCGCGATTCCAGGCCCACCGATTTGGTCTCGAGCTCTTCGTTGAGACGCGTTAGGTAGGTCGCAAAGTGGTGTGAACGCAGGAGATTTTGCACCCGCGCCATGAGCTCGGCCGGGGCAAACGGTTTGACCAAATAATCGCTGGCCCCCCCAGTCAACCCACGAATCCGGTCCTGGCCCTCGGCTCGGGCCGTCAGCATCAGCACTGGGATCCGCTCAAGCTCGGGATGTTGCCGCATGCGGGCGACCATCTCAAACCCATCGACCCGCGGCATCATGACGTCCGAAATCACGAGGTCGGGACGGTGCTCTTCGATCAGCCGCAGGCCTTCCTCACCATCAGTTGCAGATACAAGGTCATGGTCCTTGAGCAGACGCTCGAGCATCCGCAAAATGCCGGGATTGTCATCGACAAGAGCAATTCGAGCCCGCTTGGCCTTGCTTTTGGCGACATGCTCCCCGAGGGTATCGACCTCGTCGGGGACCTCAACCACCGTGCTCGGCGTCCACAGAGCCTGCTCAAACCGCTCGAGCTCGGTCTGCCCAGTGTTGCCGACTTCGATGGCGATGTCCTGCCCCTGCAAGATAATCGGACCGACCGCGCCCAGCCCCGAAAGCTTGCCTGTCGTCGCCGCCGGAAGGGCCCCCGAAGCCGTCCGTGCCCGCGCGGTCGAAACCCGATCGACAGGCAGGGTGACCGTCATGGTTGTGCCCACACCGATCTGGCTCTGCACCCCAATCCGCCCCTCGTGACGCTCAACAATCGCCTTGACCAAAGCGAGGCCAATCCCAGTTCCTGCAAACGCCCGTGTCATCGAGGCATCGGCCTGGTAAAACGCCTTAAAGATCTGGCGCTGGGTCTCCTGCGACATGCCGATCCCGGTGTCGCGCACCACCAGCTGCAAACGGTCGTCGACGAGGTCGAGGGAGACCGTAACCGAGCCACCCGGCTCGGTAAACTTAATCGCGTTGGAGACGAGATTGCGGACGACCTTGGCCAACTCCCGGGGGTCGCCAAAGGTCATCATTGGGGCGATCGGCGGGTCCCAAACCAACTCGATCCGCCGCTGCCGGGCGGTCGACTTCCATGTACGTACATTGTTGTTGATCAGCGAATTAACATCGACCAACACCCGCCGCAACGGGGCCTCGCGTTCGCCGTAGCGCGAGTAGTCGAGCAGGTCGTTGATCATGTCGTAGAGCTGGCGCGAGGCGTGGTCCATGTCCTCCAAAATCTGGCGCAACTCGCCCTGGACATTGCCCGCCAACAGGCCCTCAAGTGGCGTCAGAATGCAAGTCAGTGGTGTGCGCAACTCATGGGACATGTTGTCGAGGAACGTCGACTTAAACCGATAAGCCTCCTCCAGTTCCTGTTTTTTGTCCGAGATTTCGGCGTAGCTTCGCTGCAACCGCCCGTTGACCAACATCAGTTCCTCGTTGGCCCGGTTTTGTTCAAAGCGGGCATCAAATGCTTTGCGCCGCAGGTAGTGGCTAAAGTACGCCCCGAGCGTGACGATCGCCCCGGTACTCAGGCAAAAAAATAGGTTGTTCAAAAACAGGTGCCACTGCCATTCACTCAGCGGACGCGTATCGAGCCACAGGCACAGCAGCACGTAGGTGCTGTAGATCCCGAGCGAAGAGGCCAGCATCAGCTTGGGGCCAAACGGGACCAACATGCTCATGCCGAGCAACACCAGGTTCATACCAGCGTAGTAGTAACTTTGGTGGCCGTCAAACAGGGCCGCCATCAGGGCGATCGAAGCCCCGGTGATGTAACACGACAACACCGTCACGGGGAACAGCCAGCGTTCGCGTCGGTTCGGCTCGCGAATTATTTGTAACAGCAACAATAAGATGACGGCCATCGCGCCGCGAATGATCCAAAATGAACGACGCAGCTCAGCCTCGACACTGATCGCATCGAGAATGCCGAACATCGGAATCAGGATGATCGCGAGGTACACAGCCCGGCGAAACCCCTCGTAGATGTCCCGGCGGATCTCGATCTCAAACCCCTCGTCGCGCGTCAGACGGACAGCCCGACCGGGTTCGAGTTCTGCGGCTGATACAGCGGGATTCATCGGGCATCAATCCAGCCCAAAGCGTGGGCTACATACCCCAACGATACCCCGACCAACCTCGCCTGTAGCGGGCTCAGATGCGCACCAAACAGCCCCTCGGAGATCTCGCTTCAACCCGCTAGGAGCACTATCGACAGTGGTAGACTGATATCGCTTGCTTAGGCTGCCAAGAGGAGTACCCTGCCTAGCAAGGCCCTTCGAAGCGACGCCAACCGTCTCGTCCGGCACGGGAAACACTCGAGGCTCATCGGGTGTCCACATCGACAACACCAGGAGTTCACCTTGATCGGAACAATCGTAGGCCTCACCGTTGCAGGCGCCACCTATCTCTACGCTCGCAAACGCGACGTTTCGTCGGGAGCTTCGGCAGTTGCGGCCGCCGGTACCGGGATCGGCTCGGGCGTCGCCACCTCCATGATCTTTAGCCTGTGGCCACTGGCCCTCGTCGGGGGTGCGCTTTACTACCTCGGCAAGAAAGCCTCGAGCCAGCCAAAGGCCCTCGGGCCCGGGAGCGACTAGCGGCACACCTGTTTACCCGCGACTTACGCACTCCCAAGCTCCTAAAATCAAATAGTTTTTTAGGGTCTCTGGAAGCTGCTGGCCACCGGGTCGGTTTTCGCGGTAAACGACCATCGCAACCGCGCAAATGCAATCTATCGCCGCCAATCGGCCAATGCTTAGGAATTCCCGCGGCAAAACCGACCTGGGTACTCGCACACCCACGCAAACCGACACGTGAATCGTCTCGACCGGTCACGCGTCTTTGGGAACCGAGAACAATGGAACTGCTCAACACCTGCCTTTTCTCCTTTGGCCTCCTCTGCACCGCTGCCGATGCTTCGGCGCTCACCGAAGCTGCCGCCAAACCGGCTGCCACCGAAGCCCCGGCAAAAAAGCTCAAAGCCTCGGCACTGCTCGCCCGGGTACAAGCATTCTATGATGGTACAACGGATATGCAGGCCGCCTTCAAACAGACCTATCGCCATCAGGTCTACGGCACCAAAACCGTCACCAAAGGTCAGCTCTCGCTCAAAAAGCCCGGCCGCATGGTGTGGGACTACGAGGGCAAAGCCGACCCCGACTTTTATGTCACCGACGAAACCCTGTGGGTCGTCGAACACGACACTCGCCAGGTCGTCAGCCAAAACGTCAGCAACAACTCGAGCCTGTCCGGCGCCATGAAGTTCCTGTTTGGCGGGCAAAAACTCATCCAGGATTTTTGGGTTCGCAACGCCAGCCAAAAGCTACACAAGCGCTTTGGCATCCCCGGCCACCAAGCCATCGAGCTCAAGCCCAAAAAGAAAAACCCGCACTTCAAAACCCTGTTGCTGATCGTCGATAAATCGAGCGGACGCGTCGACTCCTTCGTTATCCGCAACCAAGACAACAGCATCAACCACTTCGTCCTCACGGATATCAAGCTCAACGTCGGCCTAGGCGACGAGGCATTTGCCTACAAAGTTCCGAGTGGCTACGTCGAGACCAAGCAATAGCTGCTGTCACAACGAATTCAAAAGCCCATGCACATGCATGGGCTTTTTGTTTGGCAAACTCCGGTGCGGGCTTACTTGGACCGCTCCGCCACGGTATTGAGAATCCGGTCGAGTGTCGGCCGCCGGGGGACCCCCTTCACGCGATAGCCCCCGATCAACAGCGAAGGCGTGCCCGTGACCCCGAGCCGGTTGCCCAGGCGAATGTCGTTGAACACCCGCGAAGCCACCGCAGGGTCGTCGAGACAGCTGTCGAATGCCTGGCCGTCGATCCCGAGGTCGGTCGCGTAGCCGATCAAGCTCTCGCGCCCAAGCTCGCGTTGGTTGTGAAAGAGTGTACGTGCATACTCCCAAAACACGCCCTCGCGCCTGGCACACTCACCGGCATAGGCGGCCAAGCAGGCGTCGGGGTGGAGCTCGTCTTTGATCATGGGGTTGCACTTGGAGTCGAGCGGGTAGTTGACAAATACAAACTCAATCGGCTGTGGCGTGTGTTGCTTGTAGGCCTCTAACCGGTTGAATGCCCGCGAACAGTAGGGGCACTGAAAATCGCTGAACTCGACAATCGCAATGGCCTTGCCCTCGGGGCCCACGCGCTCGCGGGCGAACTCCGGACTGTCGAGGCCGATGTCGGCGAGGTCGACCGGCGGCTTGCGCAACAGTCGTGACACGTAGTCGTTTGCATAGGCAAGCTCTTCTTCGAGCATGGTCGCGTGGCGATCGGCATAGACCGCGTAGGTCCCTGCAGTCGTCGCCCCCCACAGCACCAATCCGGCCAGTCCCGGCGCCCGTAAGACCTGTCCGGCCGCGGCCCCAACCACCTCTTTCAACGGGCGTTGTGCAGCCTTACGTGCGGTCCACAGCATGCCGACGTTGAGCCCATACCAGCCGACACAAAACGGGCAAAATGCCTGCTCGATCAGCGAGAACGTGGCCATCAGCAGCGAGACCAAGACCGCGAACAACGACGCCCCGTACAGCACATCTCGGATCCCGTCGTGCTCGCGGCGAAATCGAAACAGGGCGACAAACGCCAGCACCACCAGGGCAAACGCCGCGGCACCGCCCAACAGCGAAACCGGAATGCCAAATAGTTCGCCAAACCGGCCACCGGTGACCGAGCAGCCGGTCGCCGACAGGGCGTGACAAATTTTGCCAAGGCCCCCGCCGCCAAAGCTCAAGTCCAAGTGGACCATCGTCAGGTAGATACCGTCGGCCACCGCGAGGAGACCGAACACGATAAAGCCGAGTAATCCGAGCAAACGCTGCCCACGCATAGAGTCCACGCTAGTGTATCGCACGCCATACGTCGATACTCCGCCCGCGTTTTTGCATTCCAGCCAAACCGCTTGCGTGCTTGTCGCGGGCGTGTGGGCACATGGCATCAACCTCGCGGCTTGTCCCCCAGCAGCAAAAATAACCGAGCCACGGCCAAAACTGCGACCGTGAGTCGCAAATGCTTGGGTGAACTACCGCGCGGCTGTCGGCGCATTGCAGTTGATGCAGGGTTCCATCCCGGGCGAGGGCGTCTGCTCCGAAAACGCCGGGGCCGCGACAGGAAGCTGCGCCTCGCCAACGTGCCAGCGGCGGGCAAGCGCATGCATCCGCACCCCAATGGTCTCACCGGAGAGCCAAAGCTCGCCAAACCCTGCGTGGCTGCTGTTCAACTCCGGCTCGATCGACTGCCCCTGGTAAAACCGAAGTCGCCGCGCACCCGCAAGGGCCCGGCCATCCGGTTTTGAAGTTGCACCTGCAACAACTTGAAACACCGGCGCATCGAGCCACACCCGGCTCGACCGCTTGACCCCATCGGCGAGGTCGTGGGCGACCTGCAGCGATCGGTCGTGGGCGGAGATCACCCCGCGAAACACGCCCTCGCGCAGCGCCTGTTGCAGCCGCGGATGGTGATACAAAAACGCCGAATCGGCCCGAAGGCCCCCCTGGCCGTGGGGTCCGGCGGTTTCGACCGGGTGGTGCATCACCAAAATCCGCAGGGTATCGCGCGCGCCGGCCGAGATCGTGTCGAGCAAAGCAACCTGCTGGGCATTGCTCGCCTCGGCCTGAATCGCGGCCGGAGAGCCCTGGGGATGCCGGGAAATCCACGCCGCCGAATCCACCATCACCAGTTCGGCGAGTGGACGCTTGGCGGATTGCTTGAGGGTACAAATATTTTCGGCGCTACAGCTTGAGACAACCTCGGAGCTGCCGTCGGCGTAGACCCGAACAACATAGTTGTGCGCTGGCATCTTCCACGGCAGTTTGGTTTTACCGCCGCTTACGAGCAGCTCTGGCGCCCCGCACTGCCAATCGCGCTCACCCAAGACCGCGTAGTTGGTCACCCGTGGGTCGGACACGGCAGCCGCAAGCTGGGCCAACGCAGGCCGGCCCAGGGCACTGTCGACGGTTGTGCAGGTTCGTTCGCGTGTATCTGCAATGCTCTTGGTTGCCGGACCTCGGGGCCCGAGATTGTCGCCGAGCCACAGCACGATCGGCTGCTCACCGGCTGCGAGGGCATTCGCTACACGCTCGGCCAGGCGCGCACTGGTCGGTCCAGCCCAGCGCCCGGACTCACCGACATCGCCAAACACAAACAGCCGCACGCTTGCGTCGGCCGTGGTCGTCGTGGCCTCCGGCGACGCGCGATCGGTCCGCCACTCCCCGCGATGGGTCGCACACGCACTCAGCAGGGCACAGCTGAGCAACGACCACAGGGGGCATGATCGACCGCGCCTGGTGAGCTGCCGTGGCATCCGGCCCGAACATACCACGTACCCGGGGAAACACGTTCAAATTCGGGGCCTTGCTGGGCGGCGAAGGCTGGCTTATTTGCAAATACACTATTTTCCGAGAATCGACCTTGTTCAGCGCAGGTGCAACCCATTCCCCGATCTTCGAGATAACTCATGCCTATACATGAACGTGCAATAACGCACCACACAGTCCCAGCCCACGGAGCTTTCGCACAACCCCGCCAAGCCCGCACGCTTGCGTCCGCTCTCCCCGAGCGGCGATGCTTGAGCCATGTCCGAGGCTGCGTTTTTGCTGTCGACAACCGTGAACGGCGAACCGGTGACGGTTGCGGCCCCCCATCACTGGACGCTCCTCGAAGTGCTGCGCTACAAGCTCGACCTGATCGGGAGCAAGCAGGGGTGCGACAAGGGTGATTGTGGCGCCTGCACCGTGCAGCTCGACGGCGAGCCGGTGTTGGCCTGCCTCACCTTGGCCGCCCACGCCCAGGGCCGGGAGGTCACAACGGTCGAAGGACTGGGCCACTGCCACGGCGGCTGCCACCCCCTGCAAGACGCGTTCGACCGCTGGACCGCCGCACAATGCGGGTTTTGCACCCCCGGTATCTTGATGAGCGCCGAGGCCCTCATCCGCAAACGCGGACGCGCCGTCGAACACACCGAGGTCGCCGAGGCACTCGCCGGCAACCTTTGTAGATGCACCGGTTACACCAAAATTCTCGACGCGGTCGTCGACGCCAGCCAGCAGATGCACCCCGCCCCGGGGAAGGAGTAAACCATGGCCACAGACGCGAACAACCCTTCACCCGAAGACGCGCCGAGCCACGACCCCTGGCAGCTCGGGCAGTCCCACCGCAAGGTCGACGCCATGGAGCGGATGCGGGGGATCACCCGCTACACGGACGATCTCAAGCTCCCGGGCATGCTCCACGCCAAGATCCTGCGCAGCCCCCATGCCCACGCGCGCATCAAATCGATCGACACCTCCAAGGCCCTCGCCCTAGAAGGTGTATTTGCAATTGTTACCGGGCAGGACTTTAAAATCCCCTACGGCATTATCCCGTGGACGCCCGACGAAAACGCCCTAGCAGTCGATAAGGTCCTGCACGTCGGCGATGGCGTGGCAGCGGTCGCGGCCCGCGACGAGGACACGGCAATCGCGGCCATGCGCCTGATCGAGGTCGAATACGAGGTCCTCAAGGCGTTTTTTGACCCCGAAGAATCACTCGCCAACACCGACCGCTCGCTGTCGATCAACCCCTACGGGCGCAAGGGCAACCTGTCCAAACGGGTGCTCCTCGAATTCGGCGAGGTCGAGCAAAAGATCTCGGGCGCCGACTTGGTGGTTGAGGGCGACTACTTTTTCGAGGGCACCACCCACGGGGCCATCGAGCCCCACTGCGCGCTTGCACATGTCGAAGGAGACATGTCCAAGAGTGGCATCCTCACGGTGTGGTCGGCGACCCAGGTCTCGCACTACCTTCACCGCGAGCTCAGCAAGGTGCTCGAAATCCCGGCCCATCGCATCCGCGTGATCCAGCCCCCGCTAGGCGGTGCGTTCGGTGGCAAGAGCGAGCCGTTTGACCTCGAGTTTTGTGCCGCCAAGCTGGCGATGCTCACCGGACGCCCGGTCAAGCTGCTGTACACCCGTGAGGAGGTGTTTTACAGCCACCGCGGTCGCCACCCCATGAAAATGCACTATCGCACCGGGTTTACCCGCGAGGGCAAGATCACCGGGGTCGATGCACGTACAATTTTAGATGGCGGCGCCTACTCCTCGTTTGGCCTGGTCACCACCTACTACTCCGGGCAGCTCTTGTGTGCCCCCTACGAGTTTGCGAGCTACCGGTTTGAGAGCCTGCGTGCCTATACAAACAAACCGGCCTGTGGCCCCAAACGCGGGCACGGCTCGGTCCAACCGCGGTTTGCCATGGAGATCCAGCTCGACAAGGCGGCCGTCGCCCTCGGGATCGACCCCATCGAACTACGGCGGCGCAACAACCTCGGCTCCGAGTCGACCACCGTCAACAAGTTCCGGGTGGGCTCCAACGGGTTTTCGGAGTGCCTCGACAAGGTCGAAGCCGCCTCCGGATGGCGTGAGCGCAAACCCAAACTCCCCTACGGTCGCGGCCTCGGGGTCGCCGGCTCGACCTACATCTCGGGCACGAACTACCCGATCTACCCCAACGAAATGCCGCAGGCGGCCGTCCAGATCTGCCTCGATCGATCCGGCCGCGCGCGGGTGTTTAGCGGGGCCAACGACATCGGCCAGGGCAGCAACACCATGCTCGCGGTGATTGTCAGCGAGGAGCTCGGCCTCCCGCTCGAGGACATCCGCGTGCTCTCGGCCGACACCGACCTATGCCCCGTCGACCTCGGGGCCTACAGCTCGCGCATCACCCTGATGGTTGGTAATGCATGTATGCAGGCCGCGCAAAAACTCCGGCGCAAGGTCTGTGCCGCGGTCGCCAAGCGCTGGGAGATTCCGCGGCGGCGAGTGGCCCTGATCGCCCGCAAGGCCCTCGACCTCGAAAACCCCGATCGCTCGGTACCCCTGCGCGAAGCGTTTTGCTGGGCCGAGGCCGACAACGGTCTGCTCGGCGAAGTTGGCAGCTACAACACCCCCAAAGATCGCCATGGAGACTATCGCGGTGGCACGATCGGCGCCTCGCCGGCCTACAGTTTTACTGCCCATCTCGCTGAGGTCGAGGTCGACCCTGAAACCGGCATTGTCGATGTCAAAACCATTTGGGTAGCCCACGACTGCGGCAAGGCGCTCAGCAAACGCATTGTCGAGGGCCAAATCGAAGGCTCGACCTATATGGGGTTTGGCGAAGCCCTGATGGAGCAACACGTGGTCGACCCGCAGCACAACGGTGTACATGCAAGTCCGAGCTTCCTCGACTACCGAATGCCGACGTTTTTAGACACCCCCAAGCTAGAGGCGATGATCGTCGAAGCCCCCGATGCAAACGGACCCTACGGGGCCAAGGAGGCCGGCGAGGGCCCGCTACACTCGTCGATTCCGGCGATCGCCAATGCCATTTACGACGCGGTTGGCGTGCGCATCGATACACTTCCGTTTTCACCGGCCAAGGTACTCGCCGCCATCGATGCCCGGCGCGAACAGGAAGCGGCGGGCCTTGTGCCCGAGCACAAATCTGGGCAAACCCACGGTCGGAGGTCGGCGTGACAGGTCCAATGGCCAACCAAACAACCGCGAGAGGACTTTGACACCATGCTTCGCCTTCCCCCATTTCGCGTTGTTTCCCCCGATACCGTCGAGGGCGTCGTCGCAGCTTTGCAGCAGCCCGGTGCCCGCCTGATCGCCGGCGGTACCGACATTTTGCCCAACCTCAAGCACTGGCTCGACCGCCCCGAGGTGTTGGTGTCGATCAACCGGCTCACGGCCCTGCGCGGGATTGTCCGCGACGACAACGCTGGGGTCCTGCGAATCGGTGCAGGTACAACCTTAACGCAAATCGCCGAGCACCCCGACGTCCAGCAACTGTTTCCCAGCCTGGCCCAGTCCGCCGGGTGTGTGGCCAGCCCGTCAATCCGCAACATGGGGACGATCGGCGGTAACCTCAACCTCGATACCCGCTGCCGCTACGTCAACCAAACCGAGTTTTGGCGCGGGGCGATCGGCGGTGGGTGTATCAAGTCGGAGGGCAACGTCTGCCACGTGGTACCCAAGGGTCGCAACTGTGTGGCCGCCATGAGCAGCGACAATGTCCCGGTGCTGATGAGCCTGCAAGCCGTGATTGTTCAGGCCGGGCCCGAGGGCACACGCACGGTCCCACTTTGCGACTACTACCACGCCGACGGCACGCGCCACACCCACGCCAAACCAGGTGAGATCACCACCGAGGTTCAGGTCCCACTACCGACCTCTGCGCGGCGTACCCACTACGTCAAATGGTGCGTACGCAAGAGTATCGACTTTCCGTTGGTGAGCGTGGCTCTGCGGTTTGACCTCGACAAAGACGATGTATCAGCAACAATTTCGGCGGCACATGTCGTCGCCGGGGTGTTGGGTGCCCGCCCCCGCCAGGTGCGCAAACTCGACGCGATTTTGGGGCTCGCGCTCAACGACCCCAAGGTTGCGCAAATCGTCAGCGAGGCGGCATTTAAGCAATGTAAGCCGCTGGCCAATGTGCCCTACGAAACCGCCTATCGCCGCCGGATGATCCGGGTCTACACCCGCCGCGGCATCGAGGCCATGGTCAACGCCGGCTAGCCGTCGGATGATCCGAGTCTTCACCCGGCATTGAGGTCATGGTCGACGCCGGCTAGCTGCCGGATGATCCGGGTCTACACCCGGCGCGGCATCGAGGCCATGGTCAACGCCGGCTAGCCGCCCGAGGATCCGGGTTTACACCAGCCGCGGCATCGAGGCCATGGTCAACGCCGGCTAGCCGCCGGATGATCCGGGTTTACACCCGGCGCGGCACCGAGACCACGGTCAACGCCGGTTAACTCGTGCGGCAGGCGATCAACGCCTCGTTTTCCGGTCCACAGGCCGCGGCCACATCCTCGCCGCACACCTGTGCTTGAGCATCGGCACAGGCGTAGTAGGCATCGATTTCGACATCGCAGTTGGTCGGTACATCGCGTTGTTGCTCGCACTGCTGCGAACACGGGAGTTGGACCACCGCAATCACCACACACCCGTCGTCGCGCTGGCGCTCGCACACGCTGACACAGGGGTCGTTTTGGCAGGCGCTCGTCAGGCAACCAACGATCATCGCAAAAAATGTATGCACAAGGATAACTCGCATACTAAAAAGTTTCGACCACGAACGATTCCGCTGTCAACCGGCGAGCAAGCCTAGTCCGTTCACGGTTTGCAGAATGCCGTTGTAGCGACTGCTACTTGCAGTTTGCGAGCTATCCTGCCTGAAAGACCAAACCGGGCAGCGTGTCGACCGAGATGCAAAAACCCCGTACCAAGTCCTGGCACGGGGTCGATTTGCGAGGTCGCTGAGTGCGTTAGTGCTTTTTGACGTTGAGGTCCATCTGCGGGAAGGGAATCTCAATGCCCTCGGCATCAAACGCTTCCTTGATGCCGCGCATCAACTCAAACCGCAACGGCCAGTAATCGCCCTTGGCACACCACGGACGCACGATCAGGTTGACCGACGAATCCGCGAGTTCGTTGACGGCGATCACCGGTTTGGGGTCGTTGCGAACCTTTGTATTTGCATCCAAAATCGCTTCGATAACCTTGAGGGCCCGCTCGATATCCGCCGTGTAGCCAATCCCGACCACGAGGTCCAGACGCCGCAGGTCCATGGCACTAAAGTTGACGATCTTGTCGCCCCAAACCTTGCGGTTGGGAATCGTGATCACCCGGTTGTCGCCAGTTGTGAGGGTCGAGGCCATGATATTGACGTCCGTCACCGAGCCGGCTGCACCCGCGGCCTCGATGTAGTCGCCGACTTTGAACGGCTCGTTGAGCATGAGCATCATGCCCGCCGCGAAGTTGCCGAGGGTCTCCTGGAAGGCAAATCCGATGATGAATCCGCCCACACCAAGCCCGGCGATCATCGGCCCCATGTCGATCCCGATCTGTGAGAGCCCGACCATGAGAACCACGACCCATAGGACCTTGCTAATGACATTGATGAGGAAACGCTCAACTAGCTCCGAGCCCCGCTCCGACTTGCGAATCATTGTGCGCAAGACTCGCACTACGCCGGCAATGACAAACTTGCCCACGATCAGGATCAGAACAAACGCAACGAGGTTTGCGACAAAGCCAGGGGCCGAAGCTTTGAGCCACTTTATCGTCGCCTGGTAGAACGCTTCAAAATCGAGGGGGTCAACCGATGCCAACATACTGTCCAGTGTATTCGCCCCCGCCAGTTTCGCACTGCGGGCATTTTTGCCTCACCCCATGCAGAGTGCTGTATTTTGCCGCAATTGCGGTTTTCGTGGGTTCCCGCACTGGTTTCGCACGGACCTGGTTTATTTGTATGAACATGATTCGTAGGCGTTTTGCCCTGGCAGCGACCGCCAAAACCCGGCACCCTCCTGCCAATGAAGTCGCACGCTTTGGGGTCGACCTACCAACGTACCGCTCGTTTGTGCCTGGGAATCCTATTCGCTGGTGTCGCCGGCACGGGGATTGGTTGTACACACACGCATATTGAGACCCAAACACCGGAGCACCAGGAGGTCTGCCCCCTGCCCGAACAGCGGGCAAAACCCGGTACCCCGGCACCGCCGCAGCCCCCTTCAGTGGCGGCCCCGGTGCTGGTGCTACAAAACGTGCGGCTGATCGACGGCTCGGGCAAGGCCCCGCGCGACGGGGTCGATATCCGTATCGACGGCGACCGCATCAGCGCGATCGGGCAAAATCTCGCCGGCCCTGGGGCGACCACCCTCGACCTGCAGGGGCGGACGGTGCTACCGGGCCTTATCGATGCACATACACATATGCTGTCCGAGCCCGCCGGCAGCTTTCCCGCCCAGGTGACGCGCGGGGTCCAAGAAACCCAGGCTGACCGGGTCCTACGAGGGGTCGTCAATGCCCGTAAAACCCTGATGGCGGGGTTTACCACCGTCCGCAATGTCGGCGGCTCCGATGCCGATGCCAGCCTGCGCGATGCGATTGCAGCCGGGTATGTGCCAGGCCCGCGGATGCTCGTGGCCAACCACGCCATTGGCATGACCGGGGGCCACTGCGACCACACCAATAGCCTCAGCCGTGAGCTGTTCGATCCGCCGGATTTTCGCCAGGGCATCGGCGATGGACCACTGCAGCTGCGCAAGGCGGTCCGCCACCAGATCAAGCTCGGGGCCGACGTCATCAAAATCTGCGCGACCGGTGGCGTACTTTCCCAGGGTGACGGAGTTGGAGCCCCACAACTCACCCCCGAAGAGATGCGGGCAATCGTCGACGAGGCCAACCGGGCCGGTCGCAAGGTCGCCGCCCATGCCCACGGCAATCAGGGGATCCGCGAGGCCGTGGCCGCCGGGGTCCACAGCATCGAACACGGCAGCATCCTCGACAAAAAAGCGATCTCGATGATGAAGCGAAACGGCACGTTTTTGGTGCCCACGGTCTATGTCGGGAGTTTTGTCGAACAGGCGGCCAAGGCCGGCAAGCTGTCGCCTGACTCCGCCCAAAAGGCCCTAGAGATCGCCCCAAAAATGCGTAACAGCTTTCAGATGGCCTACAAATCCGGGGTCAAGATCGCGTTTGGCACGGATGCTGGGGTGTTTTCCCACGGCGACAACGCCCGCGAGTTTTCGACAATGGTCAAGCTGGGGATGCGGCCGATGGATGCGATCATTGCAGCTACACGCTCTGCAGCCGAACTCCTGGGGCTCGCCGACACCGGACAGATCCGCGAGCAATTTGTCGCCGACATCATCGCTGTCGACGGGGATCCACTGGCCGATATCTCGGTGCTCGAGCGCCCGGTGTTGGTGATCAAAAGTGGAGTTGTCTACGCCAGCCCAGCGCCGCCGCAGGCGGGCACCGGCGTGTTGCCAAGTCAGCCAGCTGCGGCTGCTGCTCCAACCACGTCCGTCGGTGCAGGCGGGCCTCAACACTAGCAAAGGCCAACCATTTGCTTGTACAAATAAGCCAGGCCTGGCGTCACCATCCACGTGTCCCGGCGAAGCTCACGGGCCAATGCCTGTACCGCGATAACTGAACAAACAGATACCTACCCAGCCGACGAGAAGAATCATCCGGTCTGGGTCAACCTGTGTTAGAACCCGGTCAACCGGTATGCCACGCGAAGTCACCCTGGTCGATGCCAACCTCGGCAACCTCAACAGCGTAGAGCGCGCGCTCGTCCAGGTGGGTGCGTCGGTCACGCTAACCGATGATCCCAACGTAGTTGCAACTTCGCGCATGGTCGTTTTCCCCGGCCAAGGCGCGTTTGGCCCAGCGACACAGGCCGTGATCGATGGCTCAATGGGCGCCGCACTGCGGATGGTTATTGGCCGCGGCGACCCGTTTTTGGGCATTTGCCTGGGCATGCAAATGCTGTTTGAGAGCAGCGAAGAAAACGGCGGGCAGGAGGGCCTCAAGGTCCTTCCGGGAAAAACCAAGCGATTTCCCGATGGTATGAAGCTCCCGAACGGCCGCCCGTTCAAGATCCCCCACGTCGGTTGGAACGACGTCCAACCCTCGGGCGATCACTACTACTTTGACCACAGCTACTACGTTGAGCTTGGCGATAGCAGCGACCTGATGTGGCAAACGAGCTATGGCCCGATCGAGTTCCCGGCCGCGATCCGCCACGAGAACATCATCGGCTGCCAGTTTCACCCCGAGAAAAGTCAGACTGCAGGGCTTCGGTTTTTGCGGACCTTCGTCCTCGGAGGACGTTCGTGATCGCGATCCCGGCGATCGACTTGCTGTCTGGTCAAGCTGTTCGACTCGCCGAGGGGGACAGATCTCGGGTCACGATCTACGAGAAAAACCCCCGGGTACTCGTCGACCGGTTTGCAGATGCGGGGGCGAAGCGCCTCCACGTCGTCGACCTCGACGGTGCTTTTTCTGGCGAGCCAGGCCACCGAGATCTCATTGCCGACCTGATCACAACCGCCCACCAGCGGGGGCTACAGGTCGAGATTGGCGGGGGCATTCGTTCGCGTGCCGCCATGGAAGCGGCGCTTGCAACCGGGGCCGACTTTATCGTTGTAGGTACACTTGCCACGCGCGAGCCCGAGGTTGTGGCCGACGTCTGCAAGCGTTTTCCCGGCCGCGTCATCGTTGCGATTGACGGCCGCGGCGACGAAGTCGCGATCGACGGCTGGCAGACGCCCTCGGGTGTCGGGATCGCGCAGCTGGCCCAACGGGCAGCCAACTGGGGTGCCGCCGCCGTCCTCTATACCGACATTGCCCGCGACGGGCTCCAGGGCGGTCCCGCGGTCCAAACCACCGCCGAACTCCAAAAAAATCTCCCGATCCCAGTCATCGCCAGCGGTGGCGTCGGGTCACTTGAGGATCTCGAACACCTCCGGGCTGCCGGCATCCATGCCGTCGTCCTAGGTCGGGCGCTGTACGAGGGCAGCTTTACCCTCGAGGAGGCAATCGCACGATGTTGAAACGCCGACTCATCCCCTGTCTCGACATCAAAAATGGGCGCGTCGTCAAGGGCGTGCACTTTGTTGGCCTACGCGACACCGGCGATCCGGTTGAGGCCGCACGTGCCTACGACCTTCAGGGTGCCGACGAGCTGTGCATGCTCGACATCACCGCCACCGTTGAGGGCCGCCAGGTGTTTTTGGACGTCGTCCGCAAGGTTGCGGGCCAGGTATTTGCCCCGCTCACCGTCGGTGGTGGGGTCCGGCGCATGAGTGACGTTCGCAACCTGCTGATGGCGGGTGCCGACAAAGTCGCGATCAACAGCGCCCTGGTCACCAACCCGCACCTGGTCCCGCAAGTTGCCGAGCGTTACGGAAGTCAGTGCATTGTCGCCGCCGTCGATGTCCGCCGGGTGCCCGCCCTGCCCGGAGAGGAAAAGCCTCCCTACGAAGTTGTGATTCACGGGGGTACGCGCTCGACCGGGTTAGAAGCCATCGGCTGGTGCGAACGCCTGGCAGAGCTCGGGGTTGGCGAAATCCTGCTCACGAGCATGGACTGCGACGGCACCCGCAAGGGCTACGACCTCGAGATCACCCGGGAAATCAGTCGACGGGTCAGCATTCCGGTGATTGCAAGCGGCGGCGTCGGTTCGCTCGAGCACCTACGCGAAGGCCTCGCCGACGACGGTGGCATGGCCGATGCTGCCCTCGCGGCCTCGATCTTCCACTTTGGCCTGTACACGATTCCACAGGCCAAACAGTTCCTCGGCGAACACAACATCCCTGTGCGGCCGCCTGAGCTCAACCGCGGGTACTGACCGATGGCCACCGCAGGTTCGTTGTGGGTACAACTACGCCCCGCGTCGGACGGACTTGTGCCGGCCATTGTCCAGCACGCGCACACCGGCCAGGTGTTGATGCTCGGCTACATGAACGAGCAGGCCCTCGCGGCAACCCTGGCCAACCGGCGGGTTACATTTTGGAGCCGCAGTCGCAACGAGTTGTGGGAAAAGGGCCTCACCAGCGGCAATACCCTCAACCTCGTCGATCTCGCCACCGATTGTGACAACGACGCGCTGCTGGTCCTCGCTCTCCCCAAGGGGCCGACCTGTCACACCGGGCGGCCGAGTTGCTTCTACAAGCAAATCGCCAACGGCGAACTGCACGAGCAAGACGAAGGCCTGCGGCCCGACACCGCGGTCGGCACCATCATCAACCGTGTATTTGCAACGATCCTCGAACGCAAACAGGGCCTCGGCACCACCAGCCCCACGGGTAAGAGCTACGTCCGCAGCCTGCTGACCAAGGGCGCGAGCAAAATCGGCGAGAAGCTGCGCGAAGAGGCCGGTGAGCTCGCCGATGCACTGGCCGATGAGACAGACGATCGGGTCGATAGCGAAGCGGCTGACCTGCTGTTTCACACGCTTGTCGGCCTGGCGTTACGCGACCGTCACCCCAACGACGTCGCGGCAGTGTTGGCAGCGCGCCACGGTATCAGTGGGATCGACGAGAAGGCCGCCCGCGGGCAGTAACTCGCAGCTTGGCAGATCGATGTAAGCACACGGGTTGGCCTGCTATTTTCGGCAACGCGAGGCCAAAACGCCGGCAAAATCCGTCCGCAGTTGTGGCAAATCCGTGAGTAGCTAGTATTCTGCGGCCGTGCTCGCCGACTCCCTGCTCGCCTGGTGCCTGTTTGCCTACCTCGTGGCAGCAATTCCCGTCGGTCTCCTGATCGGCCGGCTGCGCGGTGTCGACATCCGGGCGATTGGCTCGGGCAACATTGGAGCGACCAATGCCGTGCGTGCCCTCGGCAAAAAATGGGGGGCGCTGGTGTTTTTACTCGACGTCCTCAAGGCCTACCTCCCGGTGCGCTTGGCGATGGCGGGGTTTGGCGACGGCAGCTCAGAAGTCGCCTGGGTGGGCCTATGCGCCACCCTTGGGCATATTTATCCGATTTACCTCGGGTTTCGCGGGGGCAAGGGCGTTGCCTGTGCCCTCGGTGTGTTCTCAGCCCTGATGCCACTGAGTGGGGTGATGGCACTTGTGTTGTATATTCAAACACTCGTGCTCACCCGGACCTCGGGCATCGGCTCGTTGACAGCTGTCACCGCCACCAGTTTCCACATTGTCCTGTCGAGCCCACACGAGCCCTACCGCTGGCTCGTGCTCGCCCTGGCCGCGGTCATTTGGTGGCGCCACCGCGGCAACCTGCAGACGATCATCGCCGAGGCCAAGGCCCGCAAGGCCGCCCGGCGCTAACCAGCGATATCTGTACACGCATAAAAGATGGCGGCCTCCACCATGAAGGCCGCCCGGCGCGAACCAGAAATATCTGTACACACATAGAAGATGGCGGCTTCCCACCGTGAAGGCCGCCAATCGTTACCTATTGCAGCACGCACAGACTCTTGGGGCCGACCCAGTTGATCATGTTCGACCAAAATACCTCGACCTCGGGGATATTCTCCCACTCCGAATCAAAGCTGATCCACTCGTCGGAGAACGCGATCACCGTGCCATCACCCACCGGGGTGGTTGTGCCAAGCGAGAGGTCGGGCCAACCCCCCAAGTGGACAAACACCTCCCCCGACCCGTTGACACGCCAACCGCCGTAGATCTGAACGGCCTCGGCACCCATCGTAATCGGGTGGTCCAGCCACTGCTCTACAGGGTCGGTGATAGTCGGCGGCGAGTACGAAAGCCCTGTCACTGAAACGAGCGAGTTTTGCTCAGCGATGTCGACTTCACTGGTGGTGTAGCCCCCCATGGTGATCATGCCGTTGCCCTCCTGCAACCACGTCTCCAGGATCGCAGCCTCGTCGGGTGTGTATGTATGGCGAAGATCGTCGACGATCAAGATGTCGAATTCATCGAGCTCTTCGGGCGTCAGCGTGTGATTCACGTCGGTACCAAAACGCGTCGTCGCGGTGCCTCTTTCCTCGAGCCAAGCTTCAAAGTTCGACCCCGGATTTACGCCCTTCTCGCCGAGGATGCCAATCCGATAGCAATCGCAAAACCCATCGTCACCGACATCTAAGTCGTCGATGATCCCGTTGCAGTCCTCGTCGATCCCGTTGCAAGCGATTTCTTCTTCTTCGCAGTCTCCGTCTCCGTCTCCGTCCCCGTCGCCGTCTCCGTCTCCGTCGCCGTCTCCGTCTCCGTCTCCGTCTCCATCTCCGTCTCCGTCGCCGTCTCCGTCTCCATCTCCGTCTCCGTCTCCATCTCCGTCTCCGTCTCCGTCTCCATCTCCGTCCCCATCGCCTGTCTCAGAGTTCGACTCCGAGTCTGCGGTCGTCATGGTTTCGCCACTAGAATCTGACTCTGAGCCCGCAGTGGTTGGGTCCGAGTCTGGACCCGCGGTCGAGCTATTATCTGTTGTCCCCGAAATGGTTTCTGAGGTCGATTCCTCGTTGGGGTTACTGCTGCACGCAGGCAAGGTAGTCGCCATCAACATGGCTAGCACTGAGACTCGACTTAATGGATATACTAGAGTACGAATTTGAACTCCTGAATCACATGTCTTTTTAAACATGTCTAAAGATAGAGGAAACCCGGCGTCGGGTTCAATACTCTCGTGTTGAGAGCGCTATCCGAACACTTTGATATTCGGATCTGCACATTAAATAATGTGCCTACTTTACGGATAAAGAAATGCCATCTCCGGTAGCCCTGTAATCTTCACTACTCTTGGTAGAATTACGTGAATAAAATAGCGCGATGGCTCGATAATGGGGGTACTGGTAGGACGTTTTGTCGCGTTGCTGTTCCGCATGTAGCGGTGGTAAGGGCCGCGCGACAACCGGCTGTGACTACGCCCAGAACAGCTGTCGGCATCGAAGACAACGACGGCCACGGAACAACGATTGGCTCGGGTAACTGCCCAATGCCGTGCGTGCCCTCGGCAAAAAATGGGGTGCGCAAGGTCTACCTCCCGGTGCGCTTGGCGATGGGCTTTGGCGACGGCAGCTCAGAAGTCGCGTGCCCAAGGGGGTCACCTGCGCCCTCGGTGTGTTCTCTGATGCCACTGAGCGGGTCATGATTTTCGCCGAGGCCAAGGCCCGCAAGGCCGCCGGCACTAGCTAGTGCATATATGTACAAAAGGCCGCCCGGCGCCAACCAGAAATATCTGTACACGCATAGAAGATGGCGGCCTCCACCGTGAAAGGCCGCCCGGCGCCAACCAGAAATATCTGTACACGCATAAAAGATGGCGGCCTCCCACCGTGAAAGGCCGCCAATCCTTGCCTACTGCGGCATCACACACAGGCTCTTGGGCCCGACCCAGTTGATCATGTTGGACCAAAACACCTCGACCTCGGGGATTTGCTGCCACTCCGTATCAAAGCTGATCCACTCGTCGGAGAACACGATCACCGTGCCCTCTCCCACCGGCGTGGTCGTCCCCAGCGAGTTGTTGGGCTCGCCTGACGGGCGGACAAACACCTCGCCCGAGCCGTTGACACGCCAACCGCCGTAGACTTGAACAGCCTCGGCCCCCATCGAAATCGGGTGGTTTTGCCAGTCCTCTGTGGGGTTGATGTAGATCGGTGACGAGTAGGAAAGTCCCGTCACCGAAACAAGCGAGTTTTGCTGATTGACATCGGTTTGGTTGTTGGCGTAGCCCGCCATGCTGATCATGCCGTTGCCCTGCTGCAACCACGTCTCCAGGATCGCAGCCTCTGCGGGTGTATATGCATGGGTAAGCCGATCGACAATCAGGATATCAAATTCATCGAGTTGCTCGGGCGTCAACGTGTGGTTCACGTCGGTGCCAAAACGCGTCGTCGTGGTGCCTTTTTCCTCGAGCCAGGCTTCAAAGTTCGCCCCCGGATTGGCTCCCTTGGTCCCGATAATGCCAATCCGATAGCAATCGCAAAATCCGTCGTTGCCGACATCTAAGTCGTCGATGATGTCGTTGCAGTCCTCGTCGATGCCATCGCAAGCGATTTCCTCTTCGAGACAGTTGTCGCCGTCTCCGTCTCCGTCTCCGTCGCCGTCTCCGTCTCCGTCGCCGTCTCCGTCTCCGTCTCCGTCGCCATCGCCGTCTCCGTCTCCGTCGCCATCGCCGTCGCCGTCACCGTCGCCGTCGCCGTCTCCGTCGCCGTCGCCGTCGCCATCGCCGTCGCCGTCGCCGTCGCCGTCGCCATCGCCGTCGCCGTCGCCATCGCCGTCGCGACGATCACCCGCTTAGCGGCATTCAGTGGTCAGCATTGGCAAATTCGGAAATCTTCGCCAAACACTTCCCGAAAGTTGCGCCAATTCCGGGGAGCGATCTCTCCCCCGCAGATGTGGGCATCTGAGACAAATCGCGGGGATAGCGGACCGGCTTCGCGGCAGGTTCTCGCCAAACAACATGTCCCTTGAGACATGAATGCCGGGGTGAACGTGACGTGCGATGCCACCGACTTTGCATGTACATGTTCTCTCGCTGGCGTCAACGGTTACTCGTTGGGTCGCTCGTTGGCTCGGAGGACAACTGATGATCCATCTGGCAGATCGACTCTCGAAACTCCCGTGGGTCGTCCGGACTCCAAGAACTCAACTTTTGCGCGCGAAAAAGCAAACGCGAGAGCCTGAACCATTGACGATGTAACGTCGTTCTCGTTTTCGTACCGGACGATCGTTGGCAACGAAACGCCCGATTGTGCCGCGAGATCGCGCTGGGTCCAGCCCAGAAGGTAGCGGGCGGCTTTGCATTGGACCGGAGTCAAGCCCGAAAATTACCACCCGTGGTACGCCCTCTCCGAATTTTGTGTGGCGAAACCGCTCAAAAAACGTTCGTCAGCGAGCTTGATTTGATTTATTTGATCAAAATAGATTTTTAATAATAAAATACTGAATATGAAAATCTGTGAACAAACACAATCTGAGGATCGTGCAGCAAGCGATTTTCACGCACCCCAACTATCTGAATCTCGAGCGAAGTCGGGTTCTGTAGTCGAGCTAGACAAGGGCACAGGCTCGATCGCCATCTTCCGAAAACTTCGGGCCGCTGGTGCTCGGACAGTCGTGGTTCACCTGTGTGGACTGGAAATCACTCGTCGCCGGATTCGCGGTGCTCGCCTGCTCTCGCAGCTGACAAAACACGTCGCGGTTCGTTGCTTGGTCGACGACGCAGGCACTGCCAGTGTGTTCCCGCGGCCGTACTGCCACGCCACTGCACAGGGGCTGTTTGTCAACGGTCAGCTGTTTGACCCGCAACACGGCCCCCTCGCCACGTTTCGGATCGTCTGGCCTGAACTCGACCGCGAACTTCGACGCAGGCTCGGTCCTTTTGTCTGCGATGGCACCCTTGATGCGCGGGGGCATCGGTGAGCACATCGGACGAGGATCCCTTCCTCGTCTCATCTGCTCCGCCGGCCCCTCCGCGGAACAAACTCGGTAACATACTCGCCGGTCGCTACGAGCTACTCGAGTTGGTTGGTCGAGGTGGATCCGCGAGCGTCTTTCGGGGGCTCGATCGCCTGCTCCATCGGACAGTCGCTATCAAGGTCGCGTACCCGGATGACAGCAAACAGCGAGCCCGCTTGATCCGCGAAGCTCGGATCGGTGCCCAGCTACATCACTCGTTCCTGATGCCCGTGCTCGATCTCGGCATCGAGAATCATTGCCTATACATTGTCATGCCTTACATCGCCGGCCCAACACTTGGTGCCCGCATTAACGCCGGCCGACTCCCGTGGCGCACCGCGAGCATCTTTGTCCATCAGCTTCTCGTCGGCCTGGCCGTGCTCCACGGGGCCGGCGTGGTCCACCGCGATGTTAAATCCGACAACTGTCTGTTGTGGCACGACGCATCTGGGACACGCTTGATCCTCGCCGACTTCGGACTCGCGCGAGTCGGTCACACAGCCCTCTCGGGGATGCCGAGTCACAACACGTCGCAGGTCATCGGCTCGATCGGCTACATGGCTCCCGAGCGAATCGATTCACCCGGTGACGTGCAGAGTGATATCTACTCGGCTGGCGTGGTCCTGTTCGAGGCGCTGACCCGCAGGCTGCCGTTTCGCGGTTACCAAGGGGAAGTGTTGTGGGGCCACGCTCAAGAATCGCCTCCGGCTCCGAGCTCGATCGTGTCGTCACTGCCGCAAGCGTTCGATGACTTGATAGCGACGGCGTTAGCAAAGGAACCTCGAGACAGGTTCCAAACGGCAGGCGAATTCGATGCCGCGTTGCTGACCGTGATCGGTCCGGGCGAGGTCGATGTGATTCCGACGGCCGGAGTGGATAGGGTTTTCCGCGCACTCTCGGCCTGGGAAGCTTGTTCGGTCAGCCGGGCCATTGTCGAGGCCCGCCACGCGGAAGGATGCGATCGCCGGTGGGCGGGATTTCGGGAGTTGCTCGAGGTTGTTCGTGAGGCCGAAGTCGGAGCGCGCGAGTAGGAAGGTGAGGACAAATCCGACCCGGCTACCCACAGGTGTGCGCAACGAACCGCCGGCGAATCGTCACCAACTGTCATCGATCCGGTATCGACGGCCACCGACGAAACGTCAGCGAACAGTCGACCAGTAACCGGTTAGCGTCATCGGGTACCAGGGAATCTCGCGCCGCGACTCGCAAGTTCCACGCACCCTGGACGGCACGAATGACCGACTAATCGTCACCCAGCCGTCATCGATCCCCGGCCAACCCACTGGTTTACCGTCATTGGGTACCAGGGAATCTCGCGCCGCGACTCGCAAAATTCCACGCACTCTGGACGGCACGAACAACCGACTAATCGTCACCCAGCCGTCATCGATCCCCGGCCAACCACCGCCTAACCGACCAGTAACCGGCGAATCGTCATCGCGAAACCGGCAATCCCCGGGCGCTGCGCGATGACTACCGTTGCGATGCCTCGCCCCGCGATCAACGCTATTTTTATGGTGACTGAAAAGACAGGTGTTGATGGGAGCGATGACGACGACCAGGTTGATGAAGCCGCGATCCTCGAAGCTTACTGTCGAGCCCAGATCGCCGAACTCCCGCGAGGCCCTCGTGGATTGAAAGCGGCCAAAGCCTTGCTCACAGCAATCCCCGCCGCCTACCGCTTGGGACTGCCGGACACCACCACATCCGCCCGGCAACTCTTCCGCTCACTCGCGGACGCGGGCCTGATCGCCGAAAGCCCGAGCGACAGCGACATGCCGTCCGCCCTCCGACTGGTTGCTTCGGTCTGCGACCTGGTGACTCAACGAAGCCAGCGTCGATGGACGATTTGGTTCGCCCGCGCCTGCGACCCCGACCACCCACTCGGCGCTTCGATCCGCAAAGCCGTTACCCCGGCGATGCTTCGGCGACCGAGTCTTTCGCCGACGGTATCGCACACATCACAGCTCAACGACTTGGAACGGGCCCACGAGAAAGAGGAACGCGAGTCACTTCGGGCTGAGCTCGAGGACATGCGAGCGAAACGGGAGAGAGTGACGAACGAATCCCGACGCGCACACGAGGAGGCATCCGAAGCTCGAGTCGCGTTGATGGCCATGAAGGCTGAGGTGTCAAAACTGCGTGCTCAACTTGCCGAGGAACAGAAGACGAGCGACCAGCTTCGGAAGCTGCGAAACGGTGAACGCGAACTCCGCGAATACGTGAACGACCAGCTCGAAAAAACGAAAGCTGTGCTCAGCGACATCGCGGAAACCGTCGGGCTAGAGGAGTTCAACGCAGATGAACCCGGCGATCTTGCTGGCAATGTCGAACGCGTTCTCACAGCCGCCAAGACGCACACGACTCATGTCGCTTCCGTGTGCGCTGGTATGTTGGATCGCTACATGCTCCGACTTGGTGTAAAAGCAACGATGTATCAAATGCTTCGGAAGGGGCGAACCGCACCTCAGATTGATCGATTTTTTGAGGAGCCTTCGGTAGAGCTGCTCAATGAGTTCATGCCTCATCTCATCAAGATGAGGGCCGACCTCAAGAAGAAGGGGGTCGTTTTACCCCCCTCCGTCGTGACCGTTGACGACCTTCGGCACAAGGACGGCTAGCCCCGAGCTCGAGGTCGCTGTTGGTGCCACCCGACGCTGGCGTGCGCTCGGTTCGGAGGTCGTGAGGCGATTTTTGTTTGTGGGTCACGACCACGGGACGGACCGATGGGCTGTGCTGCGAGGTAGATCGCCGTCCGAAGTCGGTGGTGCCCGCGATGGCTTGCCGGCCCGTTGTCCGAAAGCCGATCTCCCGACTTTTTTCGACCGGGTCGAAATCGAGACCGATGCTCCGAGGAGTACCCCGACCTGACCGGCCGACAATCCGGGCGAAAGTCCCGGCCTAATGTCGCTCGTCAGTAGATGGTTGCATTTGCAATAAATATGCACAGCTGGCTTTACGGCTGCCGGCTGTGAAGCTGCCCTTTAATGCTCAAGTGCGCTCAAGTGCACGAATCCGCAAGGCGGTCAGACCACGCGCGCTGCGACTCAAACAGGCGGCGTCGAGCCTCACGAAATTGGTCATCAAGGCGTGATAAATTACGTTACACGGCGTGAGAGATTTCGCTACACGCGTGACATCACTTCTCATCACGCCTTAGAACGGCTTACGGCGAAAAAACTTCTCCCAGGTCGACGTGTCACGGCGGGGCCTCCCCGCGGAGCCTTCGGACCACGTGAGGGCCAGTTCGCCGAGGCCCTCCGCTGCCTTCAGCGCGAAACGTGACGGACGATTCGGCACGTGCCGCGCGGCCTCCAACGGAGTTCCAGCTTGTCCGAAGCGTGGCAAAAAAAATCGTCCCGCGTGCGTTCTGGGCTTTCGACACGAAAGAAGCAGACGATCACCCTGCTCGAAAAGTCACCTGTAATTTTGATGTATACGCACTCCGGCCCGGCGGCCCGAGTTGTTTTGGCGACATGCCCGGCGGCCTGTTTCGGTGTTTATGCAACTTCGCGCGTAGCGAACGTGCTATCTCGGGTGTAATTTTTTAGGATGCCTGCGCGTAGTTGGATTCGTGAACTAATGTCAACGTAGGCGAGGTCCGCTACATGTCCGACGAGGTGTCTTCTCATCTGCTCGAGCAAGACAAGGTCAATTCAGCCGCGACCTCGCGTTCAGCCGCCTGGGCCCGTTGACGAGCCTCGTTGCGCTGGGACTCCGCCTCCCGCACACGTGCGTTCGCCTCATCGACCCAGCGACTCTCGTCGGGGGCGCGTGTCTCGGGATCGGTATTGCGGCGATCGCTTGGGCGTGTAGTTCCAACGAGAGCTCCAGAGGTACTTGACGTTACCTAAAAGCGGCCGCTGAAAGCAAGACCGGTGACGTGGGCTCCTTGCCAGGGTGCTACGACGACGTCTCGAACTACCCGTTGCTCCCCTTCAGAGCGCCGTCGGGCGAGAACGAGCACACCGGCGCTCCCCGTCAACAGGGTACCGACCTGCACGAGCCCGAGCACTGACGCCAATGCACGTGTCCCCGGCCGCTCAGCCTGCGCCGCGAGCACGAATGGTCCGGCGAGTGGTAATAGCGACCAGAAGCGCTGGACTTGAGGGTCACCGGCAAGCAACGTCTCCGACTCGGCCGACACAAATGCCGAGACAGTAACGAGGTATGTAAGACCAAACCCAGAAAATCCGCCCGCGGTAAGGCCAAGACCCAGGCGTTTGCGCCGAACTAAGTCAGAGTCGTTATTGAGACGGGTGGTTAACCGACGATCGAATACAATATACGTAGGCTGTGCCAATGCGCGTTGAGCACGTCGTAGGCGAACAGTTCCAACGATACCTACGGATAACAAACTTGCCTGCATTAGTAGATCGATGGTGTAGAAGGCTTTCCAGCCCGGTTCTGGTGTCGATGCGGCCAACCAGAGTGGCCCCGCGACTGGGATAAATGCCGCCAAGCTGGCGGGGTCCTCACCGACTGTTCCCTCCGAAACACCGACTGCAGCAGTCGCTATACTCACAGCACCCAGGCCCGCAAAGCCACCCACAGTGAGCGCTCGGGCTTGTTGCCGTTGCTCGCGCCACTGAATCCACTCTCGCGCTGTCACGAACTCAACACTGGGGTCGGTACTCGACGCAGCGACGTCGAGGGGCGTCCCGGCGAAAATTGCCAGGGAGCAGAAACACGCGTTCTTAACCCGTCGTCTCAAGGACATGTCCCTTGGTTGCCGTTCACGTCTTCTTGTCCCATGTACCCATCGGGCTTGATCGCCTCCGCGAGCGCTTCTGCTTGGCATTGTGGCAGCAGAGCGTTACTCGTGATCTCAATCTCGCCATCTGTGTCAACCTTTCCGCCCTCCATGGCCAGCACGTCGTCGAGTACGGGGTTAGAAGAAATTCTGAGCGAGTCACCGATGTTGACGATGGACTCGAAGCCCGTGAGGCTACCAAGTTCGGGATTAGACCAAATATCGATTCCTCCTGTTGAGATCAGTGCATTCACCCCCGTACAATCGAGCAATGAGTCATTGCTGCTAATCAGGAAAATCCCTCCAATGTCGGTAAGGGATGTAAGACCTTGCAGATTGCCGAGTTCATCGTCGTTGCGAATCTCGACATTCTCTCCGACATTCTGCAGGCCCTCGAGACCGTGAAGAGTGGTCAGGGCGGCATTACCCTCGATCGTTACCCGCCCATCGACTCCGAGTAGCGCATCAAGGCCCGACAGATCCGTCAGCATAGGGTTATCGATGATACCAAGCACGCCGACATGCTCGAGCCTAAGGACTCCCTGCAGAGTTTTTAGGTTAGGATTCGCGCGAATTTCGAGGAATGACCCGATTCGTTCTAGGCACTCCATGCCCTCTAGGTTTTGGGCATCGGTCTCCCTCAGACGAACAAATCCCGTGACCTCAGTATACCCCTCGAGCTCTTCAGGGGTGCCTACAAAATCCCCTGTCCAAATTTGCTGCGGGCACGCCGGAACCGCGTCTGTTGTATCGGTCGCGCCTTCAGTGATTCCTGTAGTCTCGTCAGCCTCAGTCTCGCTTTCGCCCTCACTTTCACTTGCAGTGGTCCCCGAGCTGCTCGTGCTCGTTTCTCCGTTCGGGCATCCTGCAAGGGCAAGCAACAGGACCGACCATAGATACATGCGATTTTTTGACATGGCTCCCATTCAGAATACGCAACGATCGAAGTTTGTGTCACAGACCATCCCAACAGGCCAACCAGGAAGCTGACAGTCTGCGTCGCTAAAGCATTCGACCGTGCAGGCGTTGTCCCCGCCGAGGTCACAGACTAAATTTTGCTGTGCGCAGTTGTGAACTTGAACGTCTCCGCAACGTTGTGGCTGACAATGAGCTTCACCGAATCCATCAAACGCGTAGTGCTCACAGTACCCACCACCATCTTCAGCAGGATCCCCTTGGTTGTCGCCATCGCGGATGGATTGTCCACATGCGCCGGATTTACATTGCCAGAAAGGAGGTCCTGTAATTTCCCAACAAAATCCCTTGTTGGGAAATTCCTTGCCCCAGCAATAGAGGTCTGGACCGCACATGTCATCGTTGTCGCATTGACAACCAAGCATTGTCTCACCAAGTCCGAGGCCGCACTTCATACAAACACCCCAGCCTTTATCATCAAGACAAGTAGTTTCGTCTCCATCGATTTCCGCGCAGCGGTGAAAGTTGCCCTCAACGTCGCGGAAATTTCCTTTAGGATGAAACTCAGAGGCCGGATCGAGCTGCCCTTCAGTCCGTTTGTCAGGACGACTTCTCAGGCATGGTCCTCCCACACAGTGGCCGGCGTCCCCCGACATGTGGCAGCCTTCCGGAACTCCCATACAATCGGCGTCGATATCCACAAAACAGGCATCATAGCTCAACGGAGGGGCCAACTCGCAAGTCCCTGTGCAATTTTCTGTGCTGATCTGACAGGCCAAGCTACACGTCAGCGACCCGCCTTCGCAGCCATACGTGGCGCACGATTTATTCCCAAAATCATTCCCGTCGCACATTTCCATGTTCGCCTCATCGAGTGCTCCGTTGCCGCAGCTTCCGGTACACTCTGAAGAGTCGATGCTCTGGCAGTCCGGGCTACAGACGAGATTTCCCTCGCTCCACCCAAAGTCCGCGCAGCTCGTGTCTCCGAAGTCGTCAGTATCACAGGCTTCGTCGGGATCACGCACACCATTGCCGCAGCATTCAGACGGGAAACATAACGCCTGGTGCACATCGTCGCACAGACCTTCGACATAGGCGGTTCCAATATTTCTGACGTAATATTGAAAATTTGAATTGTTCCGGACCGCGTGATCGGGAGCGTTCACCGCAAGCGCGCGCGCCTCGTCCTCGTCGTAGCAAGGGCCGTCGCACAAGCCAGTTGACGAGTGGTTATCCCTAATCAGGCCGTAGTCGTTAAACGTGTGATGAAGGAATTCGTGAACCAACGTCGCAGCGCGATCCGGCGCGTCGATCGTCTCGGGTTCAAAGTACGATTCACAAACCTCTAGGCTCCAGACAGGGTAGAAGAGGCCGGTGACCGTCTTCTCGGGGTTGAAAGTGTACCATGTGTGGGCGAGAATGAACTCATCATCTCCGAGGCCTGCTCCCGACCAGTCCCATGAGCATGGATTGGCAATCATCTTGTAAACAATCCGATCAGGAGCAAAGAGCACGAACAGCGCCGTTTCCCACCAGGTTAATGGGTGCCAGCATTGAACATTCATGCTGCTCCCTCCTGCCCAGTTCCCCTGCAGGGTGTCCCACACGTCATCGAGCGTTTCAGATACGGCCGCCACGATCTCGGGGTCGTAGACACCAAACCACCAAGCCAAGGAAAGCTGATTATCATCGATTCCTTGGTTCCACAGCATTTCTGCCTCGGCCTGGTTCGGGGCGTCGATCACCGCTTGTACAGCCTGGCGTGCTCGCCAGACATAGAACTTCGCCCGGTCTAAGTCGTCTCTGAGGGTATTAGCTTCGTCCTCTGAACAATTATTGTGGAACCCTCCAACGCCTGTCCCGACAAGGACTGGCCACGCGGGAAGGTCACACGGGGATTCTGTTGTGTCTACACCTGGTTGCGGAGTACCCGTTGGTCCATGACCGGGCAGGGGGCTAGGAGCTCCTGACACGATGAAACTCGTTGTGGTCCCTTGATCAACTACTTGCGGATGTTCGCTAAAAAATGTTGAAAAGAAATCCTTTAGGTCTTGTGCCTGAGGCTCATCCGGTGCATCAAGGAGGAAGTCGGGTCCGAGACTGTCGAGTACCTCAAGGCATATCGATTGTGCGATCGAGGCATCTTCTGGGGTCGACATCTCGCTGAAGTCGCAGATCTCGGGGCCCACGGGCAGAGGGGCAGTCGGACAGTCACAGGAGGGGCCACAATCGAAGATGGAAGCCTCACCGAGTACAACTGTCTTCTCAAACTTGGTCACGTCGATGTCAAGGTTCTGTAGAGTGGCTAGATCCACGGGTGAAATAAGAATGTCCATCCCCGAGCCGCCGTTTAGTTTTTCGCCAGCTTCGAGTTCACAAATATCGAGTATTAAGACGACGTCGTTTCCAGGACCGCCGGCGATGGAATCCGCTCCCGAGCCGCCAATGAGCACATCGTTTCCGGCATGGCCATTCAGCTTGTCATTACCGCCCTTGCCCTCTAAAATATCACTACCACCTCCAGCGTTAAGGAGATCGTCTCCTTCTCCGCCATGCAGAAAATCATTATCTGACCGAGCATTAAGGATGTCATCTCCGTCCCCGCCGGCGAGAATCGCGGGACCAAATCCTCCCCTTAGTTTGTCCGCGCCAGGACCACCAAGTGCAGCGTGACGACCCCCGCGCAATGTACTCTCATGCACCACTTTGAGCCAAAATCCGGGTAGAGACGCTTCATAGTGAGAATGATAAATCAAACCATTGAGTCCTCACAACCATTTTTAACCTATAGCCATCACCCCTTCTATCGCTCAGAACCTGTATCGTCCGAAACGGCGTCCCGCGGACCAGAGAGTCGACCGGGTGCATTTTGATTTCGGAAATTGAAAAACGGCCGATGGTTCGGAGAGCGTTTGCCTGACTCCACACAAGTTTTTTTGCACATGACCTCACTCTCATTTCGTACGCGTTTTCCAGGTGGGTCGGTCGGCTTCATTCGCCAAGAACCAACCTATCAGCCTCCCGCCGAGCAAGCTCCTTATCCCCATGCAGATACCGCAACGTCGTCTGCAAATCCGAATGCCCCGCCAGCAGCTGAATAGTCGTCGGCTTCACGCCCAGCCGCGCCAGCTCCGACACAAACGAGTGCCGCAGACTGTGCACCACCGGCACCTTCCCGGAGGGCAACCGAATCTTGAGCTGTTCACACAGCGCCTGGAAATACCGCCGCAGGCTCGGACTACTCAAGTGATGCCCCGGGATGTACTGATGCGGGAAAAAGTACCCCGGCGACTTCGGCCGAATCTGCTTGAGAATTTTGATGGCCTCCTTGCCATATGGCAACGCCTCGACCTTCCCGCCCTTGCGCTTCTTCGTCACCTCGCGCGTCCGAAAATCGATCTCGCTCGAGTGCAGCGTACACAGCGAGTGTGAGCGCTCGCCAGTCGTTGCACAGACAAGTAACGCGTAGTCCTGCGTCTGCGGGTCGCTTTGGATCTTCCGCTTGAGAAACGACACCACCCGCTTATATGCCCGATGAGACAGGGCCTCGCCGCGCTCGGTTTGGTTGGCCTGGGTGATCGTCGAGCGCGGAATTTTGGCGACGAGCTTGCGGCGAAGCGCGAGATTGAGAATGCTTTTGAAGATTTTGTACGGCTGCGTGGGCTTGCCCCCGTTCACGCCCACGTAGTTGAAAAACCAGTCCTCGACATCATCGGTTGAAATCTCCTCGACCGGAATCTCGCCCCACTCGGGTAACAACACGTTGGCGAGATAGTTGCGATAGGTCTTCTCCGTTGAGGCCGCCTTGTCGGCGAAGTAAACCGCGTCGAGCTGCTCGACGACCTCAGCAAACGTGATCGGATTAGTGGCCGGTGCCTCCTCGGGCTGTAGGGTCAACAGACGCTGCTCGATACGGGCAAGCTGGGCAGCTAGATCCGGCGACGACAGGTGCTTCACACTCACCGGGGGCGCGGCCGGTAAACGAGTCGAATCCGGTTGGGGGACAACTGCGGCGGGGTTTCCAAGGCTAGCGAGTTCAGAAATAGCAGCGACACGAGCCTGCTTGACCGACATCGCAGGATGCCGGCCCACGGTCCGCCGATAGTCGCGGCCGTCGACGACCTTGCGGACGAAGAACACAACGGCCCCGCGCTTGGGTGTGCGGTGGACTCCAAACCCAGTCACGCGGCCCGACATGAAATGCTCACCCGGTTTCAGTGCAGATACAAGATGTTCGGTGATAGACTTCGCACGCGCCATTGCTCAAAAACCATACGTAAAAATTGTCCAAGAAAAGTCTTGAAAACCGGGAACAAATTTTTAGTAAAACCCCATAGAAATCGGTTCTTTTGGGGTATTCGCGCAATGGTCGCGACCATCGCCGTCGCGACGATCACCCGCTTAGCGGCATTCAGTGGTCAGCATTGGCAAATTCGGAAATCTTCGCCAAACACTTCCCGAAAGTTGCGCCAATTCCGGGGAGCGATCTCTCCCCCGCAGATGTGGGCATCTGAGACAAATCGCGGGGATAGCGGACCGGCTTCGCGGCAGGTTCTCGCCAAACAACATGTCCCTTGAGACATGAATGCCGGGGTGAACGTGACGTGCGATGCCACCGACTTTGCATGTACATGTTCTCTCGCTGGCGTCAACGGTTACTCGTTGGGTCGCTCGTTGGCTCGGAGGACAACTGATGATCCATCTGGCAGATCGACTCTCGAAACTCCCGTGGGTCGTCCGGACTCCAAGAACTCAACTTTTGCGCGCGAAAAAGCAAACGCGAGAGCCTGAACCATTGACGATGTAACGTCGTTCTCGTTTTCGTACCGGACGATCGTTGGCAACGAAACGCCCGATTGTGCCGCGAGATCGCGCTGGGTCCAGCCCAGAAGGTAGCGGGCGGCTTTGCATTGGACCGGAGTCAAGCCCGAAAATTACCACCCGTGGTACGCCCTCTCCGAATTTTGTGTGGCGAAACCGCTCAAAAAACGTTCGTCAGCGAGCTTGATTTGATTTATTTGATCAAAATAGATTTTTAATAATAAAATACTGAATATGAAAATCTGTGAACAAACACAATCTGAGGATCGTGCAGCAAGCGATTTTCACGCACCCCAACTATCTGAATCTCGAGCGAAGTCGGGTTCTGTAGTCGAGCTAGACAAGGGCACAGGCTCGATCGCCATCTTCCGAAAACTTCGGGCCGCTGGTGCTCGGACAGTCGTGGTTCACCTGTGTGGACTGGAAATCACTCGTCGCCGGATTCGCGGTGCTCGCCTGCTCTCGCAGCTGACAAAACACGTCGCGGTTCGTTGCTTGGTCGACGACGCAGGCACTGCCAGTGTGTTCCCGCGGCCGTACTGCCACGCCACTGCACAGGGGCTGTTTGTCAACGGTCAGCTGTTTGACCCGCAACACGGCCCCCTCGCCACGTTTCGGATCGTCTGGCCTGAACTCGACCGCGAACTTCGACGCAGGCTCGGTCCTTTTGTCTGCGATGGCACCCTTGATGCGCGGGGGCATCGGTGAGCACATCGGACGAGGATCCCTTCCTCGTCTCATCTGCTCCGCCGGCCCCTCCGCGGAACAAACTCGGTAACATACTCGCCGGTCGCTACGAGCTACTCGAGTTGGTTGGTCGAGGTGGATCCGCGAGCGTCTTTCGGGGGCTCGATCGCCTGCTCCATCGGACAGTCGCTATCAAGGTCGCGTACCCGGATGACAGCAAACAGCGAGCCCGCTTGATCCGCGAAGCTCGGATCGGTGCCCAGCTACATCACTCGTTCCTGATGCCCGTGCTCGATCTCGGCATCGAGAATCATTGCCTATACATTGTCATGCCTTACATCGCCGGCCCAACACTTGGTGCCCGCATTAACGCCGGCCGACTCCCGTGGCGCACCGCGAGCATCTTTGTCCATCAGCTTCTCGTCGGCCTGGCCGTGCTCCACGGGGCCGGCGTGGTCCACCGCGATGTTAAATCCGACAACTGTCTGTTGTGGCACGACGCATCTGGGACACGCTTGATCCTCGCCGACTTCGGACTCGCGCGAGTCGGTCACACAGCCCTCTCGGGGATGCCGAGTCACAACACGTCGCAGGTCATCGGCTCGATCGGCTACATGGCTCCCGAGCGAATCGATTCACCCGGTGACGTGCAGAGTGATATCTACTCGGCTGGCGTGGTCCTGTTCGAGGCGCTGACCCGCAGGCTGCCGTTTCGCGGTTACCAAGGGGAAGTGTTGTGGGGCCACGCTCAAGAATCGCCTCCGGCTCCGAGCTCGATCGTGTCGTCACTGCCGCAAGCGTTCGATGACTTGATAGCGACGGCGTTAGCAAAGGAACCTCGAGACAGGTTCCAAACGGCAGGCGAATTCGATGCCGCGTTGCTGACCGTGATCGGTCCGGGCGAGGTCGATGTGATTCCGACGGCCGGAGTGGATAGGGTTTTCCGCGCACTCTCGGCCTGGGAAGCTTGTTCGGTCAGCCGGGCCATTGTCGAGGCCCGCCACGCGGAAGGATGCGATCGCCGGTGGGCGGGATTTCGGGAGTTGCTCGAGGTTGTTCGTGAGGCCGAAGTCGGAGCGCGCGAGTAGGAAGGTGAGGACAAATCCGACCCGGCTACCCACAGGTGTGCGCAACGAACCGCCGGCGAATCGTCACCAACTGTCATCGATCCGGTATCGACGGCCACCGACGAAACGTCAGCGAACAGTCGACCAGTAACCGGTTAGCGTCATCGGGTACCAGGGAATCTCGCGCCGCGACTCGCAAGTTCCACGCACCCTGGACGGCACGAATGACCGACTAATCGTCACCCAGCCGTCATCGATCCCCGGCCAACCCACTGGTTTACCGTCATTGGGTACCAGGGAATCTCGCGCCGCGACTCGCAAAATTCCACGCACTCTGGACGGCACGAACAACCGACTAATCGTCACCCAGCCGTCATCGATCCCCGGCCAACCACCGCCTAACCGACCAGTAACCGGCGAATCGTCATCGCGAAACCGGCAATCCCCGGGCGCTGCGCGATGACTACCGTTGCGATGCCTCGCCCCGCGATCAACGCTATTTTTATGGTGACTGAAAAGACAGGTGTTGATGGGAGCGATGACGACGACCAGGTTGATGAAGCCGCGATCCTCGAAGCTTACTGTCGAGCCCAGATCGCCGAACTCCCGCGAGGCCCTCGTGGATTGAAAGCGGCCAAAGCCTTGCTCACAGCAATCCCCGCCGCCTACCGCTTGGGACTGCCGGACACCACCACATCCGCCCGGCAACTCTTCCGCTCACTCGCGGACGCGGGCCTGATCGCCGAAAGCCCGAGCGACAGCGACATGCCGTCCGCCCTCCGACTGGTTGCTTCGGTCTGCGACCTGGTGACTCAACGAAGCCAGCGTCGATGGACGATTTGGTTCGCCCGCGCCTGCGACCCCGACCACCCACTCGGCGCTTCGATCCGCAAAGCCGTTACCCCGGCGATGCTTCGGCGACCGAGTCTTTCGCCGACGGTATCGCACACATCACAGCTCAACGACTTGGAACGGGCCCACGAGAAAGAGGAACGCGAGTCACTTCGGGCTGAGCTCGAGGACATGCGAGCGAAACGGGAGAGAGTGACGAACGAATCCCGACGCGCACACGAGGAGGCATCCGAAGCTCGAGTCGCGTTGATGGCCATGAAGGCTGAGGTGTCAAAACTGCGTGCTCAACTTGCCGAGGAACAGAAGACGAGCGACCAGCTTCGGAAGCTGCGAAACGGTGAACGCGAACTCCGCGAATACGTGAACGACCAGCTCGAAAAAACGAAAGCTGTGCTCAGCGACATCGCGGAAACCGTCGGGCTAGAGGAGTTCAACGCAGATGAACCCGGCGATCTTGCTGGCAATGTCGAACGCGTTCTCACAGCCGCCAAGACGCACACGACTCATGTCGCTTCCGTGTGCGCTGGTATGTTGGATCGCTACATGCTCCGACTTGGTGTAAAAGCAACGATGTATCAAATGCTTCGGAAGGGGCGAACCGCACCTCAGATTGATCGATTTTTTGAGGAGCCTTCGGTAGAGCTGCTCAATGAGTTCATGCCTCATCTCATCAAGATGAGGGCCGACCTCAAGAAGAAGGGGGTCGTTTTACCCCCCTCCGTCGTGACCGTTGACGACCTTCGGCACAAGGACGGCTAGCCCCGAGCTCGAGGTCGCTGTTGGTGCCACCCGACGCTGGCGTGCGCTCGGTTCGGAGGTCGTGAGGCGATTTTTGTTTGTGGGTCACGACCACGGGACGGACCGATGGGCTGTGCTGCGAGGTAGATCGCCGTCCGAAGTCGGTGGTGCCCGCGATGGCTTGCCGGCCCGTTGTCCGAAAGCCGATCTCCCGACTTTTTTCGACCGGGTCGAAATCGAGACCGATGCTCCGAGGAGTACCCCGACCTGACCGGCCGACAATCCGGGCGAAAGTCCCGGCCTAATGTCGCTCGTCAGTAGATGGTTGCATTTGCAATAAATATGCACAGCTGGCTTTACGGCTGCCGGCTGTGAAGCTGCCCTTTAATGCTCAAGTGCGCTCAAGTGCACGAATCCGCAAGGCGGTCAGACCACGCGCGCTGCGACTCAAACAGGCGGCGTCGAGCCTCACGAAATTGGTCATCAAGGCGTGATAAATTACGTTACACGGCGTGAGAGATTTCGCTACACGCGTGACATCACTTCTCATCACGCCTTAGAACGGCTTACGGCGAAAAAACTTCTCCCAGGTCGACGTGTCACGGCGGGGCCTCCCCGCGGAGCCTTCGGACCACGTGAGGGCCAGTTCGCCGAGGCCCTCCGCTGCCTTCAGCGCGAAACGTGACGGACGATTCGGCACGTGCCGCGCGGCCTCCAACGGAGTTCCAGCTTGTCCGAAGCGTGGCAAAAAAAATCGTCCCGCGTGCGTTCTGGGCTTTCGACACGAAAGAAGCAGACGATCACCCTGCTCGAAAAGTCACCTGTAATTTTGATGTATACGCACTCCGGCCCGGCGGCCCGAGTTGTTTTGGCGACATGCCCGGCGGCCTGTTTCGGTGTTTATGCAACTTCGCGCGTAGCGAACGTGCTATCTCGGGTGTAATTTTTTAGGATGCCTGCGCGTAGTTGGATTCGTGAACTAATGTCAACGTAGGCGAGGTCCGCTACATGTCCGACGAGGTGTCTTCTCATCTGCTCGAGCAAGACAAGGTCAATTCAGCCGCGACCTCGCGTTCAGCCGCCTGGGCCCGTTGACGAGCCTCGTTGCGCTGGGACTCCGCCTCCCGCACACGTGCGTTCGCCTCATCGACCCAGCGACTCTCGTCGGGGGCGCGTGTCTCGGGATCGGTATTGCGGCGATCGCTTGGGCGTGTAGTTCCAACGAGAGCTCCAGAGGTACTTGACGTTACCTAAAAGCGGCCGCTGAAAGCAAGACCGGTGACGTGGGCTCCTTGCCAGGGTGCTACGACGACGTCTCGAACTACCCGTTGCTCCCCTTCAGAGCGCCGTCGGGCGAGAACGAGCACACCGGCGCTCCCCGTCAACAGGGTACCGACCTGCACGAGCCCGAGCACTGACGCCAATGCACGTGTCCCCGGCCGCTCAGCCTGCGCCGCGAGCACGAATGGTCCGGCGAGTGGTAATAGCGACCAGAAGCGCTGGACTTGAGGGTCACCGGCAAGCAACGTCTCCGACTCGGCCGACACAAATGCCGAGACAGTAACGAGGTATGTAAGACCAAACCCAGAAAATCCGCCCGCGGTAAGGCCAAGACCCAGGCGTTTGCGCCGAACTAAGTCAGAGTCGTTATTGAGACGGGTGGTTAACCGACGATCGAATACAATATACGTAGGCTGTGCCAATGCGCGTTGAGCACGTCGTAGGCGAACAGTTCCAACGATACCTACGGATAACAAACTTGCCTGCATTAGTAGATCGATGGTGTAGAAGGCTTTCCAGCCCGGTTCTGGTGTCGATGCGGCCAACCAGAGTGGCCCCGCGACTGGGATAAATGCCGCCAAGCTGGCGGGGTCCTCACCGACTGTTCCCTCCGAAACACCGACTGCAGCAGTCGCTATACTCACAGCACCCAGGCCCGCAAAGCCACCCACAGTGAGCGCTCGGGCTTGTTGCCGTTGCTCGCGCCACTGAATCCACTCTCGCGCTGTCACGAACTCAACACTGGGGTCGGTACTCGACGCAGCGACGTCGAGGGGCGTCCCGGCGAAAATTGCCAGGGAGCAGAAACACGCGTTCTTAACCCGTCGTCTCAAGGACATGTCCCTTGGTTGCCGTTCACGTCTTCTTGTCCCATGTACCCATCGGGCTTGATCGCCTCCGCGAGCGCTTCTGCTTGGCATTGTGGCAGCAGAGCGTTACTCGTGATCTCAATCTCGCCATCTGTGTCAACCTTTCCGCCCTCCATGGCCAGCACGTCGTCGAGTACGGGGTTAGAAGAAATTCTGAGCGAGTCACCGATGTTGACGATGGACTCGAAGCCCGTGAGGCTACCAAGTTCGGGATTAGACCAAATATCGATTCCTCCTGTTGAGATCAGTGCATTCACCCCCGTACAATCGAGCAATGAGTCATTGCTGCTAATCAGGAAAATCCCTCCAATGTCGGTAAGGGATGTAAGACCTTGCAGATTGCCGAGTTCATCGTCGTTGCGAATCTCGACATTCTCTCCGACATTCTGCAGGCCCTCGAGACCGTGAAGAGTGGTCAGGGCGGCATTACCCTCGATCGTTACCCGCCCATCGACTCCGAGTAGCGCATCAAGGCCCGACAGATCCGTCAGCATAGGGTTATCGATGATACCAAGCACGCCGACATGCTCGAGCCTAAGGACTCCCTGCAGAGTTTTTAGGTTAGGATTCGCGCGAATTTCGAGGAATGACCCGATTCGTTCTAGGCACTCCATGCCCTCTAGGTTTTGGGCATCGGTCTCCCTCAGACGAACAAATCCCGTGACCTCAGTATACCCCTCGAGCTCTTCAGGGGTGCCTACAAAATCCCCTGTCCAAATTTGCTGCGGGCACGCCGGAACCGCGTCTGTTGTATCGGTCGCGCCTTCAGTGATTCCTGTAGTCTCGTCAGCCTCAGTCTCGCTTTCGCCCTCACTTTCACTTGCAGTGGTCCCCGAGCTGCTCGTGCTCGTTTCTCCGTTCGGGCATCCTGCAAGGGCAAGCAACAGGACCGACCATAGATACATGCGATTTTTTGACATGGCTCCCATTCAGAATACGCAACGATCGAAGTTTGTGTCACAGACCATCCCAACAGGCCAACCAGGAAGCTGACAGTCTGCGTCGCTAAAGCATTCGACCGTGCAGGCGTTGTCCCCGCCGAGGTCACAGACTAAATTTTGCTGTGCGCAGTTGTGAACTTGAACGTCTCCGCAACGTTGTGGCTGACAATGAGCTTCACCGAATCCATCAAACGCGTAGTGCTCACAGTACCCACCACCATCTTCAGCAGGATCCCCTTGGTTGTCGCCATCGCGGATGGATTGTCCACATGCGCCGGATTTACATTGCCAGAAAGGAGGTCCTGTAATTTCCCAACAAAATCCCTTGTTGGGAAATTCCTTGCCCCAGCAATAGAGGTCTGGACCGCACATGTCATCGTTGTCGCATTGACAACCAAGCATTGTCTCACCAAGTCCGAGGCCGCACTTCATACAAACACCCCAGCCTTTATCATCAAGACAAGTAGTTTCGTCTCCATCGATTTCCGCGCAGCGGTGAAAGTTGCCCTCAACGTCGCGGAAATTTCCTTTAGGATGAAACTCAGAGGCCGGATCGAGCTGCCCTTCAGTCCGTTTGTCAGGACGACTTCTCAGGCATGGTCCTCCCACACAGTGGCCGGCGTCCCCCGACATGTGGCAGCCTTCCGGAACTCCCATACAATCGGCGTCGATATCCACAAAACAGGCATCATAGCTCAACGGAGGGGCCAACTCGCAAGTCCCTGTGCAATTTTCTGTGCTGATCTGACAGGCCAAGCTACACGTCAGCGACCCGCCTTCGCAGCCATACGTGGCGCACGATTTATTCCCAAAATCATTCCCGTCGCACATTTCCATGTTCGCCTCATCGAGTGCTCCGTTGCCGCAGCTTCCGGTACACTCTGAAGAGTCGATGCTCTGGCAGTCCGGGCTACAGACGAGATTTCCCTCGCTCCACCCAAAGTCCGCGCAGCTCGTGTCTCCGAAGTCGTCAGTATCACAGGCTTCGTCGGGATCACGCACACCATTGCCGCAGCATTCAGACGGGAAACATAACGCCTGGTGCACATCGTCGCACAGACCTTCGACATAGGCGGTTCCAATATTTCTGACGTAATATTGAAAATTTGAATTGTTCCGGACCGCGTGATCGGGAGCGTTCACCGCAAGCGCGCGCGCCTCGTCCTCGTCGTAGCAAGGGCCGTCGCACAAGCCAGTTGACGAGTGGTTATCCCTAATCAGGCCGTAGTCGTTAAACGTGTGATGAAGGAATTCGTGAACCAACGTCGCAGCGCGATCCGGCGCGTCGATCGTCTCGGGTTCAAAGTACGATTCACAAACCTCTAGGCTCCAGACAGGGTAGAAGAGGCCGGTGACCGTCTTCTCGGGGTTGAAAGTGTACCATGTGTGGGCGAGAATGAACTCATCATCTCCGAGGCCTGCTCCCGACCAGTCCCATGAGCATGGATTGGCAATCATCTTGTAAACAATCCGATCAGGAGCAAAGAGCACGAACAGCGCCGTTTCCCACCAGGTTAATGGGTGCCAGCATTGAACATTCATGCTGCTCCCTCCTGCCCAGTTCCCCTGCAGGGTGTCCCACACGTCATCGAGCGTTTCAGATACGGCCGCCACGATCTCGGGGTCGTAGACACCAAACCACCAAGCCAAGGAAAGCTGATTATCATCGATTCCTTGGTTCCACAGCATTTCTGCCTCGGCCTGGTTCGGGGCGTCGATCACCGCTTGTACAGCCTGGCGTGCTCGCCAGACATAGAACTTCGCCCGGTCTAAGTCGTCTCTGAGGGTATTAGCTTCGTCCTCTGAACAATTATTGTGGAACCCTCCAACGCCTGTCCCGACAAGGACTGGCCACGCGGGAAGGTCACACGGGGATTCTGTTGTGTCTACACCTGGTTGCGGAGTACCCGTTGGTCCATGACCGGGCAGGGGGCTAGGAGCTCCTGACACGATGAAACTCGTTGTGGTCCCTTGATCAACTACTTGCGGATGTTCGCTAAAAAATGTTGAAAAGAAATCCTTTAGGTCTTGTGCCTGAGGCTCATCCGGTGCATCAAGGAGGAAGTCGGGTCCGAGACTGTCGAGTACCTCAAGGCATATCGATTGTGCGATCGAGGCATCTTCTGGGGTCGACATCTCGCTGAAGTCGCAGATCTCGGGGCCCACGGGCAGAGGGGCAGTCGGACAGTCACAGGAGGGGCCACAATCGAAGATGGAAGCCTCACCGAGTACAACTGTCTTCTCAAACTTGGTCACGTCGATGTCAAGGTTCTGTAGAGTGGCTAGATCCACGGGTGAAATAAGAATGTCCATCCCCGAGCCGCCGTTTAGTTTTTCGCCAGCTTCGAGTTCACAAATATCGAGTATTAAGACGACGTCGTTTCCAGGACCGCCGGCGATGGAATCCGCTCCCGAGCCGCCAATGAGCACATCGTTTCCGGCATGGCCATTCAGCTTGTCATTACCGCCCTTGCCCTCTAAAATATCACTACCACCTCCAGCGTTAAGGAGATCGTCTCCTTCTCCGCCATGCAGAAAATCATTATCTGACCGAGCATTAAGGATGTCATCTCCGTCCCCGCCGGCGAGAATCGCGGGACCAAATCCTCCCCTTAGTTTGTCCGCGCCAGGACCACCAAGTGCAGCGTGACGACCCCCGCGCAATGTACTCTCATGCACCACTTTGAGCCAAAATCCGGGTAGAGACGCTTCATAGTGAGAATGATAAATCAAACCATTGAGTCCTCACAACCATTTTTAACCTATAGCCATCACCCCTTCTATCGCTCAGAACCTGTATCGTCCGAAACGGCGTCCCGCGGACCAGAGAGTCGACCGGGTGCATTTTGATTTCGGAAATTGAAAAACGGCCGATGGTTCGGAGAGCGTTTGCCTGACTCCACACAAGTTTTTTTGCACATGACCTCACTCTCATTTCGTACGCGTTTTCCAGGTGGGTCGGTCGGCTTCATTCGCCAAGAACCAACCTATCAGCCTCCCGCCGAGCAAGCTCCTTATCCCCATGCAGATACCGCAACGTCGTCTGCAAATCCGAATGCCCCGCCAGCAGCTGAATAGTCGTCGGCTTCACGCCCAGCCGCGCCAGCTCCGACACAAACGAGTGCCGCAGACTGTGCACCACCGGCACCTTCCCGGAGGGCAACCGAATCTTGAGCTGTTCACACAGCGCCTGGAAATACCGCCGCAGGCTCGGACTACTCAAGTGATGCCCCGGGATGTACTGATGCGGGAAAAAGTACCCCGGCGACTTCGGCCGAATCTGCTTGAGAATTTTGATGGCCTCCTTGCCATATGGCAACGCCTCGACCTTCCCGCCCTTGCGCTTCTTCGTCACCTCGCGCGTCCGAAAATCGATCTCGCTCGAGTGCAGCGTACACAGCGAGTGTGAGCGCTCGCCAGTCGTTGCACAGACAAGTAACGCGTAGTCCTGCGTCTGCGGGTCGCTTTGGATCTTCCGCTTGAGAAACGACACCACCCGCTTATATGCCCGATGAGACAGGGCCTCGCCGCGCTCGGTTTGGTTGGCCTGGGTGATCGTCGAGCGCGGAATTTTGGCGACGAGCTTGCGGCGAAGCGCGAGATTGAGAATGCTTTTGAAGATTTTGTACGGCTGCGTGGGCTTGCCCCCGTTCACGCCCACGTAGTTGAAAAACCAGTCCTCGACATCATCGGTTGAAATCTCCTCGACCGGAATCTCGCCCCACTCGGGTAACAACACGTTGGCGAGATAGTTGCGATAGGTCTTCTCCGTTGAGGCCGCCTTGTCGGCGAAGTAAACCGCGTCGAGCTGCTCGACGACCTCAGCAAACGTGATCGGATTAGTGGCCGGTGCCTCCTCGGGCTGTAGGGTCAACAGACGCTGCTCGATACGGGCAAGCTGGGCAGCTAGATCCGGCGACGACAGGTGCTTCACACTCACCGGGGGCGCGGCCGGTAAACGAGTCGAATCCGGTTGGGGGACAACTGCGGCGGGGTTTCCAAGGCTAGCGAGTTCAGAAATAGCAGCGACACGAGCCTGCTTGACCGACATCGCAGGATGCCGGCCCACGGTCCGCCGATAGTCGCGGCCGTCGACGACCTTGCGGACGAAGAACACAACGGCCCCGCGCTTGGGTGTGCGGTGGACTCCAAACCCAGTCACGCGGCCCGACATGAAATGCTCACCCGGTTTCAGTGCAGATACAAGATGTTCGGTGATAGACTTCGCACGCGCCATTGCTCAAAAACCATACGTAAAAATTGTCCAAGAAAAGTCTTGAAAACCGGGAACAAATTTTTAGTAAAACCCCATAGAAATCGGTTCTTTTGGGGTATTCGCGCAATGGTCGCGACCATCGCCGTCGCCATCGCCATCGCCATCGCCGTCGCCGTCGCCGTCGCCATCTCCGTCGCCGTCGCCATCACCAACGGCTGTCTCAGAGTTCGATTCAGAACCGGCGGTCGTCATGGTTTCGCCGCCAGAGTCTGTCTCAGACCCCGAAGTTGTTGATGAATCCGAGTCTGGGCCCGCCGTCGAGCCGTCGTCTGTTGTTCCCGAAGATGATTCCGAGGCGGACCCCTCGCTCGGCGAGTTGCTACCGCAGGCGGGTAACGTGGTCGCCATCAACATGGTCAGCACTGAAGCCTGGCCCAACGGACATGATAAGAAATGAGATTGGATGCTTGGTTTACATGTCCTTTTAGACATGTCTAAAGATAGGAAAGATCGGACCTCGGGTACAGCGGCATCGTTGGCCGCGGGCGTTCTCCGACATTTTTGGTGCTCGGGTGTGTGCAGTTGACTGCCCCGTGCCTACGTTGCGGACGCAGCGGTTTCCGCTAGCCTTGCAATCTTCACGGCTCTTGGCAGTTTTCTGCGAAAGCAATGGCCACGATCGCGTTTCACCAGCGGTCGTTGACGTCGCTGTTTCGACAATCGGTGCGTGTCGAGACCTCGCCACAGCTCGTCCGTTGTCGTTGGGCCTTCGCCTCCCCGCACCGTGCTTTACCTCCCCTTGGATGTCCGCCAACTAGGAACCGACCGGGGCTTTGGTGGGGCCGGAAACCGGGTGGGTGCAAATGCAAACCCCGTCCGCTGGGCGGACCCACATTCGCAACGAGTTGCAAAGGTGTACCCGCGGACAAGGGCCACTTGAGGCCACGTACCGCGTTGAGCCGCACTCGCGGACGCACATGCAAGGGTTCAATCGACATGCAAGCGACAACCGGAAACGTGCAGACATTTTCGGGACACGGGCCTCTCCGCTGCACGGACGGTCGAAATTTGTGTGCATCACCAACTTCAAGGTTGACGCGGGCCAGCTTTGGGCGTTTGTATAAACCATGCACATACAGCTCGGTTCTCGTTCGCTTGCCTCGGCACCTGTTTTGGCGCTTATCTTGGTAACCGGCTGTGGCGACGGCAATGGCGATAGCCGCGATACCAACGACTCAAATGCTGCAAACCCGCAACTCACGGGCCTTTCGGTCACCAACTCAGGTACATCGGGCGATGCTTCTACCTCGGGGACCGACGAAAGCAGCGGGACCAATGTCGGCTCGAACTCGGATGGCTCTACAAGTGATGCAGATACAACCACTGGTGAGCCGACCACCACGGGTCTGAAATTCGATGTCGGGATGGACGATACCAGCGATTCGTCGACGACCGGGCCCGACGACTCGATGTGCCCGTGTGCCCCCAACTCCGACCTGATCTACGTACTCAGCGACGATCGCGAGCTTTGGACCTACAATCCCAACAACAACCTGTTTGCCCTCGTCGGTGCCCTCAACTGCCCCACCCCAAACAGCACGTTTTCGATGGGGGTCGGCCGCGATGGCTACGCCTGGGTGCAAGACACGGCCTCGCAGGGACTCACCAACATCGGCGACCTGTTTGAGCTCAATGTCAACAACCCGGCGGACTGCAGCGACCCGGGCTACACCCCCGGGGCCAACGGCTGGCAGCACTTTGGCATGGCGTTTGTTTCACAAAGCGCCGACGATCCCTGCGACAAGTTGTATGGGCAACATTGGAATGGCCAGGCAGGGTCGTGGAGCGAGGGGCCCAACCACGGGAAGGTGGGGGTGTTCAACGAGCAAACCCTGCAGATGGAAACCATTGCAAATACAAATTACAACGGGGCCGAACTCACGGGTACCGGCGATGGCCGGCTCTACGCGTTTGGCGGGGTCCCAACGGCCAAGCTGATTCAGTTCGACAAGGCCACGGGCGCCGAGATCGAGACGATTGCGCTGGCCAATCTGCCGCTGACCCAAGCGTTTGCCTTTGCCTTTTGGGGCGGTGATTTCTACTTCTTTACCGAGGCTAACTCGGGCATTCCCGGGACCACCAGCAAGGTCACCAAACTCGACTACGACGGCGACATGTCCCTAACGACGGTTAACCCCGCGGGGCCGATGCGGGTTGTCGGCGCGGGCGTGTCGACCTGCGCACCGGTGGTGCCACCGGCCTAAGCGACACAAGCTCAAGAGCTAGATGCGATAGGGGTCGGCCGGACTCTGTCCGAGGTATTTCTCGGTCAGCGCGAGCTGATGAATCAGGTTGTCGAGCACCGTCTGCGTCTGCTGCACGCCATCGACGGCGAACGGCTCCAGCGCCCGGGCATTGCCCGTCGAGCGCGCGACCTGGGCGAGCGCCGCGGACTTGTTGACAAAGACTTCGGGCCGGCAGCCGAGCGCCCGCAATCTCTGCCGGTCGGGCGCGGGCAAATTGTTGATCACACCCATCCACCGCCGGGCGGCGGCCCATGCGTGGAAGACCGCGAGGCGATAGCGAAAGTCGCGGACACACCCGAGCGGCACATCCGGATCGGTGATGAGCACCGTCAAAATCGAGCGCAGGCTCTCGATCATGTGCACGCGCTCGACGTAACTGCAGGTCATCAACTCGCCTAGGCCCCGAGAAAGGTGCTGAGGCTGGGGCAGTGGCACCGGAAACCCCGGCAACTGCTTTTTGGCGTAGGCAAACCGGATTTGTCCGCGGACCCACAGGGCCAAGCGCAAACTTCCGTAGCTAAGTAGGAAAACAAAGACGATCCACGACACCGGTGCAACCCCCCATCTGCGGCTCGGTGCTGCCGTCAACTCAAGTATGACAGACACTTCCCGTGTGCGTCAGCTCATAAGTCGAACTTTTTCTTGGCTGTGATGCACCGCGCCGCGCACGGCTGTTCGCAGACGTTGGATGTACACAGCAATCGCCAGCGGCGCGGGTATAGTGCGGCCAATGGCGCTCAAAAATACGAGCTTTCTTCAGGCCTGCGCAGGTGAACGCCCGGCCCGAACTCCAATTTGGTTGATGCGGCAGGCCGGACGGTACTTGCCCGAGTACCGAGCGATCCGCAGCAACATCTCGTTTTTTGACCTGTGCCGCACACCCGAGCTGTGCGCCGAGGTCACGCTCCAACCGATCAACCGCTTTGGACTCGATGCGGCGATCCTGTTTTCCGACATCCTCGTGGTGTTCGACGCCATGGGAGCCAAGGTCGACTTCACCCCAGCACCGGTGATCGAAAGTCCGGTGCGCTGCCGGGCAGACGTCGACCGCCTGACCTTTGGCGACCCGGCGACCGAGCTCGGCTATGTGTTCGATGCCATCGTCGCCTGTAAAAAGGCCCTCGACGAACGGGTGCCACTCATCGGGTTTTGCGGCGCACCGTTTACAACCCTCAGCTATCTGGTCGAGGGCAAGGGCAGCCGCGACTTCCAGCACACCAAAACCATGATGTTTGGCGAGCCGCTGCTGTTTGGCCAGCTGATGGAGTCGATCACAACGGTCCTGATCGGTTACCTCAAACAGCAAATCGCTTCGGGTGTCGATGCCCTGCAGATCTTTGACTCGTGGGCCGGCGCGTTGTCACCGGCCGACTACCGCACCCACGTACTGCCCCACCTGCGGCGGCTTTGCGAGGAGGTCCGCGGCACCGTGCCGATCATTATGTTCGCCCGCGGCAACGCCAACTTGTTGTCGACTGTGTCGGAGCTCCCGGCCGACGTCCTGGGCATCGACTGGTCGATCGGACTTGGCGACGCCATCGACGTGGTCGGCCCCAAGTGGGTTGTGCAGGGCAACCTAGACCCGATGACCATGCTTGGTAGCCGCGAGGGTGTCCGCAAAAAAACCCTCGAAATCCTACGCACGGGTCAACGCGCGGGTGGCCACATCTTCAACTTTGGCCACGGCATCTCGCGCTACACCGACCCCGAAATGGTGAAGTTCTTGGTCGATACGGTCCATGCCTACGTTCCCGAGACCGCGGGGGCATCCTAGCGCGGACGCAACGAAGCATATGTATGCGCACCCAAATCGACAGCTCGCATTCAAGCTCGTTGCCTGTACATGCTTTTTAAGCGGTTGCCCGCCGACCACAAACCAACCGCCACGACCACCGGCCACCGACCACCAGCCGCCACCCGACCCAAGTGCGGCGATGCCCGACCCGCAGGCCGCACCGACCAACCGCGAGGCGGGGGAGCAACTGCACCTCACACTCCCACGGGTCGATGGGGACAGCGTCGCCCTCGGTGATCTTCAGGGCCACGTGGTGGTGCTCGAAGTATCCGCAACCTGGACCGAAAACTGGCGTGACAGCTTCACGCGCTACAACGCATTGGTGCGCGAACACCCCGACCAAGTCACCGCGGTATTGTTGCTTGTCGACCCCAGACGCGATGTTTTAAGCCCGGAGCCGGTTGTGCGCGAACCCGGATTTATCCTCGGCTGGGACCCCCAGGGAGCCGTCGCCGCGCAGCTACAACTGGCGACCTTTCCGACCGTCCTGGTGCTCGACCGCGACGGAAAAATCGCTCATATCTCGGCCGGTGCACGCCCAACTGCTCAGCAACTGCGCGGGTGGGTGACCCCACTTTTGGCGGCCCAATGACGACTTTTGCCACGTCGCATCCCGCCTGACACTGCGGTAGTCTCAACACCCCACACGATGCTCGCAGAAATCCTAGAGGTGTTCGATGAGCCAGTTGTGATGGCTGCCACCGTGTTTGTGGGGTCAGTCCTGGTCGCCTTTATCATCGAGATTGCCGCTGCGCGGGTGTTTTTAACCCTGGCCCAGCGCACCCGCACCACGCTCGACGACCTGATCGTGGCGGTGCTTCGCCGGCCGCTATTTTACAGCACCATTTTTGTCGGGGTCAGTCGCGCCCTGCGAATCCTCGAGGTCAAGCCCGAAACCCGCGAGGTCGTCAACAGCAGCCTCGAAACCGCGGCCATCGTCCTGTGGATGGTTGCATGTACAAAGATAAGTACGGCCGTACTCGGGGCCATGGCTCGCAACGCCCGTCCCCACAGTATTTTGCAGCCAGCGAGCCTACCGATCTTCGACATCATCATGCGGGTGTTGCTGGTCGGTCTGTCGATCTACCTGGTGATGCTCGCCTGGGGCCTCGACGTCACCACCTGGATAGCCTCGGCCGGCGTTGTCGGTATCGCCGTGGGTTTTGCTGCCAAGGACTCCCTCGCCAACCTGTTCGCCGGCATTTTCATCATCGCCGACGCACCCTACCGGATTGGTGATTTCATTACCTTTGAGGACGGGCTGCGTGGTCGCGTCACCGACATCGGGTTTCGCTCGACCCGCATCCTCACCCGCGACGACATCGAAATAAACATTCCCAACCACATCATCGGCAACCAAAAAATCGTCAACGAGACCGGTGGGCCCTACACCAAGGCCCGCGTGGCGGTGCCGGTTTCGGTGGCCTACGGCAGCGACATCGACCGCGTCTACGAAACCCTGCGCCGTTGTGCACCGGGTTGTCCGCACGTTGTCAGCCACCCCGAGCCCACTGTTTACTTCCTCGAATTCGGTGCCTCCGGCCTCGAGTTTTCGCTGATGGTTTGGGTCGACGATCCGGGGCTCAAGGAGATTGTCATCGATGAGCTCAACGCCCGGATCTACCGGGCCCTAGGGGCAGCCAACATCGAAATCCCCTACTCCAAGCACGATGTGTATATCAAACAATTTCCGGGGAAACAGGCGCAGTCGGCCGAGCCCGAGCCCGAACCCCAAGCGCTGCCCCAGCCCCGCAAACGCCCACCTGGGAAGTTGATCCACAGCCCGACCCGGGTCTCACCCGACAAATCGTGATAATATCCTCTGGTGGACGACGCTCGACGGGCACGGGCTGCCAAGCGCAGCAACTGGGTCGGTCACAAGACCAACCTGTCTGGACAAACAGATGCGGCAATCGTCCGCCACGGTACACCGGCCGAACGGGTCGCCATGGTCTGGCAGATCACGCTCGACCTGTGGGCCTCAAGTGGCAGACCGTTACCAACCTACGAGCGCCACGAGATGCCCGGCCGGGTATTTCGCCGGGGAGAGCGGCCCGATGAGTGACTACCCTGAGCTCAATGTCGACTTTGTCGACCTTATCGGTGAACTAAAGGCAAACAACGTCGATTTTTTGGTTGTTGGTGCCCACGCCCTTGCAGCCCATGGAGTCGTTCGGGCAACGGGCGATCTCGACGTTTTTGTCCGCCCCTGTCCGGACAATGCCGGCCGACTCGTGCGAGCACTGTAAGGTTTGGAGCTCCGCTCGCGGCCCATCAGGTAGGCGTTGCCGACTTTAGTCGGGAGGACACGGTCCCTCAGCTCGGGCTCCCCCCGCGCCGTATCGACATTTTGACAAGTTTGTCGGGTGTCGATTTTGAAACTGCTCAACTCAATGCTTATACAAACTTCCCAGGTATCGTTTCGCGTGCCCAGCCGCGAAGCCCCGGTCCAAAACAAACTCAGTTGCGGACGGCCCAAGGACCTCGAGGATGTTCGGCGGCTGCGAGCGGGCGCCTGACGGGCGATTCGGGTGACCGGCCGGCTCGTTAAACAAAGTTTGTTTGCCGGAGACCTTGATTCGGCGTAGCGCTGCCAGTGAAAATAGCCGGCGCCTTGACGGCCGAGGCGCGAATTTGTTAACAGACCGATCGGACTGGAGTCGCCGTGCACCTCGAAGATCCGTTGACCTTGTATATGCCTGACTTCTCGACGGTGCGAATGGTCGAGTGCTCGCCCCCGTCGTGGATGGTGCACATGGTGCTCGAAGAAAAGGCGCTCGAGTACCGCTGTGTCCGACTGTCGTTTTCGGCCGGTGAGCACCGGACAGCGGCCATGCTCGCCCGCAACCCGCGGGGTACGATCCCCGTGGTGACCCATGGTGATACAAGTATTTTCGAGTGTTTCGCCTGCATGACCTACATCGACTTCGCGTTTCCCGTGCCCGGGCTGATGCCCGCCGAGCTACGGGCCCGGGCCGTTGCGCTCACCCGGCTGCACGAGTCTGAAAACCTGAAGACCGCCGGCATGGCGTTGTTTCGTTACATCATGCAAACCCGTGGGCTCGACCTCGACTTCACGCAGATCGAATCGCTCGTGGCCGGGCTCCACAAGGAGCTCGGTTTTTGGGAGTCCTACTACCGCACAAGTCCCTGGTCGGCCGGCGAAACCCCAACCCTCGCCGATTTCTCGGTGTTTGCGTATGTCGCCACCACCGTCCACCTAGGCCTTGAACTCGAAGCAAAATACCCGGCGCTCCACGGATTTTACCAGCGCATGTGTGCCCGCCCCTCGGTCACCGATACCTGGCCCGAACCCTGGCAAGCCAAGCACTACACGTTTTTGGCAGGTATGTGAGTTCACAACTCCCTTGCAGTTACATCTAATGCCGACGCTGCCTGCTCCCTTCGCGCGACCGCCCACACCGGCAAACCCGCCGCAGCGACCGCTCGACTGAAGGCGTATACTTTGCTGGTGATACGCCGGGTAGCACTCGCCCTCGCCTGGGGCCTCGTCTTGTGCCCGGGTTGCACCAGCCCTCGGGGAGCTGCGATGACGCAAGAGCACGGGTCCACAACCGATCTTCAAGCCGAAGCCACGACCACCGATGTCTCGAGGGGATTTTTGGGCGAGCCGCTTCCTGGCGTCGCCGGTCTGCCGGCAGCTGTTGTCAACCAGCTATCAGCAGCCTGGCAGGCACGCGAGCAGTCGTATGAGCCACGCACGCGACACCTCCTCAACGCGCGCACACCCAAGTTCACCAATCGCCTGTTTTTGACGACGAGCCCCTACCTGCGCCAGCATGCCCACAACCCTGTCAACTGGTTTCCCTGGGGCCGAGAGGCCTTTGAACTGGCAAAAAAGACAGGTCGCCCGATCCTCCTGAGCGTCGGCTACTCCACCTGTCACTGGTGCCACGTGATGGAAGAGGAATCGTTCGAGGACCTCGAGATCGCCGAGTTTCTCAACCGTCACTACGTCGCCATCAAGGTCGACCGCGAACAACGGCCCGATGTCGATGGGGTATACATGACGGTTGTGCAGATGCTGACCGGCCGCGGCGGGTGGCCGATGACCGTCGTCATGACCGCCGACGGCAAGCCGTTTTTTGGCGGCACCTACTTTCCCCCACGCGATGGTCTACGCGGGCGCCAAAAAGGGTTTTTGACCCTCCTCAAGGAGCTGTCAACACTCCACACCCAGCAACGTGACCAACTCGATGCCCGCGGCGAGAAAATCACTACCTTGCTGCAACAGGCAACCCAGCCATCGGTCCCCGGGGACATGCCCCAACAGGTCGTACTCGACGGCGCGGTGCAACGCCTGAGTCGCGCCTACGACCCTGCCTTTGGCGGATTTTCACCCGCACCCAAGTTTCCCCGCCCCTCGATTTTTGGGTTTTTGCTGGCCGAACACCACCGCACCGGCGCCAACCAACTGCGGGACATGGTCACCCACACACTCACCAAGATGGCCAACGGGGGCATTCACGACCAGCTCGGCGGCGGGTTTCACCGCTACTCGACCGACACCATGTGGCTGGTGCCGCATTTTGAAAAGATGCTCTACGACAATGCCCAGTTGGCCACGGCCTACCTCCAAGCCTATCGCGCCAGCGAAAATCATGCATTTGCAACAATTACCCGCAAAACCCTCGACTACGTCACCCGTGAGATGACAGCTCCCGCTGGAGGATTTTACTCGGCGACCGATGCAGATAGTACGTCGGCTGCCGGCCACCGCGAGGAGGGCGTGTTTTTTACGTGGACACCAGCCGAAATTCGCAGCGCACTACCGGCGGACCAAGCCACGGCCGTGCTCGCCTACTACGACATCCAACAGACGGGTAATTTCGAGGGGCGCAGCATTCCCCACCGCCCACGGGCTGCCAAAGATGTTGCAGATACACTCGAGATTTCGCCCGAACAACTGCAACAACATATCGAGCAGGCCCGGGCCCCGCTACTGGCCGAACGGACCAAACGCCCGGCCCCCCTGCGCGACGACAAAATCATCACCTCGTGGAACGGGCTGATGATCTCCGCCTTTGCCCAGGCGGGCCTATACCTCAATGACGCCGGCTATCGGCGGCAGGCCACGGCCGCGGCGACGTTTGTGTGGGACCATTTGCGGGGGCCAAACAATCGCCTGTATCGCAACTTCCACCGGGGCCGGGCACAACACATGGGTGTTCTCGATGACTATGCATCTATCATCCAGGCCTATCTCGACCTGTTGTCGGCCTCCTCCGACACGATCTGGCTCACCCGCGCGGTCGCCCTTACCGAAGCCGTCGAAACCCACTTTGCCGACCCAAACACAGGTGCCTACTTTTTGACTCCGGACGATCGCGAAGTCCTCCTCACCCGCGAAGTTCCGAACCACGATGGTGCCGAGCCATCGGGCAACTCGGTGATGGCCCACAACCTGCTGCGGCTTGCGACCATCACGGGCGAGCAACGCTACCGCACCCGCGCCGAAAAACTGCTGGCGGCCTTCGCCGAGGATCTCGAAGCGACAACCTCGCTCACCCATATGCACGCGGCCCTGTCGCTCGCGTGGGGCCGCCCACTCGAAATCTTGATTGTGCTGCCCGAGCACGGCGGTGACCCGTCGCCACTACTCGCCGAACTCGCCTCTGTGTACCTCCCCAACACATTTGTATTTACAGTGAAATCGGGCGCTGCGTTGGCTGCCGCGAGCCAGCACGTTCCTGCGCTCGCCGGTCGGACCGCCCGTGGCGGCAAACCGACGGCCTATGTCTGTGAACAGGGGCGCTGCCAGTTGCCCACAACCGAGGCCAAAACCCTCGGCGAGCAACTGCGAAGCTTCGGGCCCAAGCCGACCCCGAGCCCAGCCAACTAGGTTCGCCCCCTACTTCGCCTGCTCAATGAATTTGGCGAGCAGCCCGTAGAGTTCTGCCCGCATCTCCAGGGTAATTTGGTGGCCGACCCCGGGGTACTCCTTGAGTTCGACGTTGTATCCGAGCTTTTTTTGAGCAGCGACCGAGGCCCGCGTGCGGTCGATCAGCAAGGCCCGGTCGGCATCGCCGTGCAGCGCGACAACTGGGGGGTTTTTGGCCGCCGACTCGGGCTTGGCCTTTGGCCACAGCGGGTCGGGCAACCACCCCCCCACCGGCACGGCGGCCGCAAACAACTCGGCGTGACGGCTGGCGAGGGTAAACGACAACATCCCGCCCTGGGAAAACCCGGTGACAACCGGTTTGCCCACGGTTGGGCGTGAGGCCTGCAGGGCCCGGGTCATGTCGGCGAGTTTGTCGGCTGCCACCACAATGCCATCGCTCAGCGCATCGATGTCCTTGGAACGCGCACGAATGGGAAACCACGAAAATCCCTCCTCGTGGTCGTCGAGTGCCCGCGGCAAAATCACACGTGCGGGTTGGGTAAATCCCTCGACCACGTTGGCGAAATTTTCCGGCCGGTCACCTAGGCCGTGGATCGCGATGATCATCGGCAATGCCGAGTTTGCATCTACATCTTTTCCGGTGACGATCTCGACATACTTGACCCCGCCGGCTTCGGCGTAGGTCGGGGCCGCGGGGTCAGGCGTAGCTGTGGGCGGTTCGACTTCGGCAACCACAGCCGGCTGTGGGGGCTTGGCCGTTTTCGGGGTTGCTTCGGACTTGGCCGGCGAGGCGGGTTGAGCCGCGGGGTCGCAGGCGGCGGCGACCACCAAAAACCAACTGACGAGCATCGAAGCTTTGGCATCCATCATGGCTCCGGCAGACTCGCACGACCCCTCGCTGCCGGCAACTGTCGGCGATGAACTTGCAGAACCTCCACCTGTCCGGGTTAGTCTGCGGGCGTGGCCGAGCAATCGACAAGCCGGCGATGGTGGCCGCTTGTCGCCGCCGCCCTAGGTCTCGCACTTGCCCAGCGGGCCTATGTCGTCATGGGGTTCCCCGGCCTGGTCGGTGCCGATCCCTACACCCGCGTGTGGATGGGCGACAGCCTGTGGGTCGAACTGTTCGGCCGCCCGTGGTTGCCGGGGCTTCAGGCGATAATTGTTGCCAATACATATTTATCTGGCGGCCTTATCCTCCTCAAGTGGGTGATGCTTGCACTGGTCGCCGCCGCGATCATCGTGTTTGCGCGGGCCCAGTGGCGACGGTTTGGCCCGTTGGCCACCGCAGTCACGACCGCCATTTTACTGGCCGACCCCGACCTTTTGTGGGTCAGTGCCGCGCCCTACCAGGAGGGGCTGTTTTACCTCGGCCTCGGCCTCGGCCTTTTGGGGCTCACCAGTAAAAACCAGGCCAAAACCCGCGGAGTCCTGCTCGGGCTTTCGTGTTTGATCTGCCTGGCAACCCGCTACGAAGGTCTGCTGTGGGCTGCCGCGCTGGCGTTTGTCCAAACCCGGCGAAGCACCTCGCGGGCGACCCTGGTTGGCTGGTGGGGCCTGGCGGTCGCTGTACCAGCAAGTATTTACGCCTACCTCCTGCGCGACACCGGTGTCGGCATCGAATCGCCCTCGGTTGCGCTCCCGCAGACCGACGCATGGACCCACCTGCAATTCGTCCTCGACTATGTGTTTGGCTCAACGGCCGCGCTGTGGGTGGTCCCAGCTGCGATCGGAACCGCGGTCGCCTATCAAAAACGGCCGCGCCGCGAAGCCATCGCCCTCGACCTGTATACCGCGGGTTTTGTCGCGGTGTACCTGGCAACCGCTCCGTACATGCCAGCCGGCAACCGCAGGTTTCACATCCCCATCCTGATTTGGCTGGCGCTGCGGGCAGGCATTGGGCTTGCCGCCTTGGTGCCTACCCACGCGGGTCGCCGCCGGCAATATATTGTATCAGCATGTATTTTGATAGGCACTGCGGCAGCGACCCTGCGCACCGGGGCGACGGCCCAACAGCAACTGCATACATCCGCCGAACGGCATCTGTCGCCGGCCCGGGTCGGGGCGATCTGTCAGCAACTCATACCGACCAACCGTGGCCTCCTGATGGCGTGGACGCCCGCCGACTATCACGGCTATCCGAGCAAAATCTCGATGCGGATTGCGGCTCAGCTTACACGCCCGCGGGCAAGGGTTGTATTTGCACCGGAGTTTGAATCGTGGTCGGCTTCTTCGCAAAAACACTACCTCGAAACCACCGCCGGAGGCGTGTTGCTGCGTCGACGCAAGGACGACTCCGCCGGTATCCGGGCCCGCCATCGGCGGATCGAGTCGTTGCTTCATCAACTATTTGGCAGTCGACTGGCACGGGCACGGGTGGCCGGGGGCTACGAGCTCTACACGTGGGTCGGCGAGGAGCGTCCGTCCCACGCCGAGTTGCCAGTCGACTTGCATCCGCTTGGGATACCCGGCCTTCGGGCCTTCGGTGGTGACCTCGGCAATATTCGGCTGGAAGATCCACGTTGGTACCCCGGCTATTGGGACCGCAGCTTTCAGCTCCTGCTCAAGGCCCCCACTCCCGAGACTTCGAGTATCGAGCTCGAGTTTTCGACTAGCGCCTCGCGCTCGGCCATTGGCTTTGACCTCACCCAAACACCCTCCGGCGGCGCACTCCAACTCGCCATCGATGGCACGATGGTTGCCACCTACCAGTTATCGAGCTCCATACCACGACCGTTGGCGGTCCGCGAGAACGTCGAGCTGGCCGCAGGTACACACCGCGTCACGTTGACCCTGCTGCCCGGGCCCGAGGGCCGCCAACTGGCAATCTCGCGGATCTATCTCATCGACTAGGTGTATCGACATCTGATTGTTGTCACTCGCTCAACCTGCGCGCCAGCGCCCTCGTGCCGTCGTGCGTGTCTGTGGTCACGACTACCCGGCCCTTTCCTTCCGCACAACCATCCACGACATGTGTATATACGAAACATGCTTGTTCGTGCCTGTGCCTCCACATCGTTGACCCTTGCCCTCGCGGGTATCTTGATGGCCTGTGGCGGTGGCGGGACAAGCTCGAGCGACTCGGCGAGCGAGACGAGCTCAGACTCTGAGGCTGAAAGCGAGACCACCGAGACCGGCGGTACTGAATCTAGCACCGACACCGACACCGACACCGATACCGAGGGTGACACCACTGGCGAGCCGCTGCCCCCCGCCGAGGTCCCTGAGGGCTGCAACCCAGTTGCCTATGCACACGACTGCATGTTGCCCTACCCCTCCGATGTATTTTTGGTCGACGAACCCAACTTTGCCAGTGGCAAACGGGTCGAGCTGACACCCGAGGCGAAGCCCAAAACCAACGAGGATGTCGGTTACGATTTTACCGAGGTCCACCCGGTTGATGGATTTTCGCGTCACCAGCCAATCCTCACGATCTTTCCCGAAGGGGTCGATCAAAGCAACATCACGTTTCATCAGGGAAGTGACCCTGAGGCCAGCTTGATGCCCGACCACCCGACGATCCTGCTCAACGCCGAAACCGGCGAACCGGTGCCCCACTGGGCCGAGCTCGACCGCAGCACCGAGCTGACAAGCGACCAGGCATTTATCGTCCGTCCGTTTGTCCGCCTCGACAATGAGACCCGCTACATCGTTGCCTTTCAACACCTCAACGATGCCGCCGGCTCGCCGATCGTTCCCCCCCTAGGCTTTGCCCACCTGCTCGCCGGCGATGTCGAGGGCCACCCCGTGTTGGAGCCGCTGGCGGCACGCTACGAAACTGAGATTTTCCCGCTGCTCGAGCAACACGGGGTCGAGCGGGCAGACCTCCAGCTCGCATGGGACTTCACCACCGGCAGCGACACACACAACACCCGCGACCTTTTGCAAATCCGCGATGACGCCGTTGCCCAGTTTGAGCAAAACCCACCAGAAGTAACGGTGACGGCCGTCCTGCCGGATTACAGCGAACAGATCGCCCTGCGCATTGAGGGCCGTTTGACGGTTCCGCTGTACCTCGAAAACGAGGACCCCGGTGCCCTACTCAACCGCGACGGCGACGGCAATGTCGTGCAAAACGGTACGGCCGAGGTTCCGTTTACACTACAAGTACCGGTCGAGGCGATCCCCGCCGACGAAAACTTTGAGCCGCTGCGCATGCTGCAATACGGGCACGGCTTTTTTGGCCTGCGCGAGGAGATCAACTACTCGTTTATGCGGGGCTTTACCAACGAGCAAAAATACCTGGCCGCGGCGGTCGATTGGTGGGGCATGAGCGAGCCCGACCAAATCACAATTTTGTCGGCACTCGGCCCAGGGGGCAATGTCAGCGAAGCCTTCAAGTTTGTCGACCGCGTCCACCAGGCAATGGTCAACCAAATCGCGCTCACCTACGCATTGCTTGGCCCGATCACGGAACTGGAAGAGCTGCAACAGTTTGGCAAGCTGCTTTATGACCCGCAAAAGCTCTACTACTACGGCATTAGTCAGGGTTCGATTTTTGGTACGACATTTATTTCGTTGTCCCCACAAATTGAGCGGGCGGTGCTCAGTGTGGGCGGAGGTCCCTACTCGCTGATGATGTCGCGCTCAGCCAGCTTTCGCCAGCTCTACGACATCGCCCTCACGCGGCTGCCCAACGACCTGACGATGCAAAAATTTATGACGCTCAGTCAGCACACGTTTGACCGCGTCGACCCCATGACCTACGCCCACCGGCTCGTGCTCGACCCGTACCCCAACAGTCCGGAGCGCAAAATCCTGATTCAGGTTGGTATTGGCGATCACTCGGTCAACAACCTCGCCAGCCACCTGCACTCTCGGGCTGCTGGGATCGGGCTGCTCACCCCGGCTCCACGGGAAATTTACGGGCTCGACACGCTCACCGCCCCGGTCGACAATGCCACCGTCGAAGTCGACTTTATGCTCGAGCAAGAGCCCGGGATCGATGCCGCCCTACCCACCGAGGATGAGCTCAACGGGGTCCACGAGGATGTGCGGCGCAACGCCAAGATCAAGGAACAGATCGACCTGTTCTTCCAGCCTGACGGGCAAATCGAACACACCTGCGACGGCCCCTGCGACCCCGAGTAGCCCCTATCTCGTCCGCGTGCGAAACGGCCACACCAGCTCCTGCCAAATCGTTGCAGGAGCAACGTTTTCGATGCCGAACTGCCGCGGACGCCCGCCGGTAATTTTGGCCGTCCCAAACACCACATCCCACAAAAACAAGAAGTTGCCGTAGTTGCCCTTGTAGTGGGTATGGCGGTCGTGGGTGTATTTTCCGTGGTGCGCAGAGTGGGTACTCGGCGTCGAAATGACCCGCACAAGTACCCACATAAACGGACGCAACCAAGGTATCTGGAGGAGCTTGGCGTCCCACCGCACACTCGAGTGTGCACTGATAATCACGACCATCTTGGCGATGTAATAAATGTAGTAAGCGGGGGCAAACCCGAGGTAGAGCAGCACGCCCGAAAACCACAACCCGGGCATGAGTGCGTAGTAGATGATGTTGTTGCGGTAAACGAGGCGCACCGACAGGTACTCGGCGGAGTGATGGGCACGGTGCAACAAAAACAGCCGCGGGCAATTGTGGGAAAGCCGATGCCACCAGTACTGGACGAGGTCGTCGGCGATCACCAACACGACAAACATCAGCCACACGGGCCAATGCGCCAGGGCCCCCTGGCTCCCGGGGACCACCGCCTCGGTCGTCCACGCAGTCGTCCACAAAATCGTGGGTAGTACAACGATCGCCAGGCCAAACACCGAGCCGAAATCGAGAATGAGGTCCTTGGCGGTGGTTTTCTCGCGAAACCAAAACCGTCCGTGGGCGAGCTCGACAAGCACGTACCCCACAAAGAACAACATGATCACCGCCCGGTAATCGTCCATCACCGGTAGCATAAGCCTTTTGCCGCGGTTGTTGGCAATTGTTCGAAGCGCCGCCTCGCCTGCAAGAGACAACCGTTGTCGTGCAGCCCGCAAATGCTCAACCTGGCGAATGCAGGTGCATCGATTGCGCTTGATCTCTAAGCGCGTCCTTTGTTCACGAATTGCCGATCAATGGGGACCGAGGTAAAGCGCCGAAAAGTCGACCGGCTGGGCGGCTAGGGGGCGGCCATCGGCGCCGGCGATCTCGATGTTCCGCCCGTCGTGAACCACCAATACCACCTGGCCAAGGCAGCGTTCGCGCGGGATCGACTTGACCGGGCGAAGCACAGGGTCCCACGGGTCCCGGCGATAGACCGTGTAGCTGCAAAAAAGGCCACCACGATAGAGGTACATCGTGTGGCCGCTGCTGACGGGTTGACTGTCGATACACGTGTCACCAAAAAACCAGTCCGGGTCGGAGACCATCACCAGCAACGCGCAGCCCACGGCCACGCCTGTTTGAATGGCCAGGCCAGTGCCGACGATTGCGCGCCGCTTAAACCGGCGCATGGCCAGCAACGAACGCGGGATCGCCCCCGCCATCTTGTAGGCGAACACCGGGACACTCAACAACGCCAGGACCATGGCAACATCGGCAATCAGCGAGAGTTCGGGCATCAGGCGAAATCGTTGCTGCTGCAAGAAATCGTCGAGCAGATTGATCGCAAGCCCGACACAGCCAAACAACAACGAACAGCAAAGACCGGGCAGCAGCCAATAAACAAATGCTCGTACACAACGAGAGCTTTTTTCGTTGCCTACCACACCCGTGCCCGTCCCCGCGATCATGGTACTACGCGAAACTATGCCGCGAAATGCCCATTTGTCTGAACTTTGAGCAGCTTCTCAAGTGGGAGAACGGCCCACCTACGCAATGACAACTGGCTCCCGCAGAACGTTCGCACCCACGGACTGTCAAGTTTTCGCTGTTTACACGCCGTCGCCACGACCCACTCGTCGAAGATTTCTAACCGTCGATCGCCGGTGATACACGGATTTCGTGACCGACGCATCCGATTTATATCCCCTTGGCAATCCCCAGGACGTCGAGCGTTGGGTCGAAGACCTCTACACCGAACCTGAGCTCGCCCCGCACATACGACGTTTCAACCCCGAACCTATCCGTCGGGACATCCGTGATGCGCTCGCCGAACAACCGCTGCAACGCCCCGGAGCGCTGACGACGTTGCCCAGCGAAAATCCTGTATCGGCATCTAATTCGAGCGCGCCCGCGGTTGCGCCAACACCCACAAAATCTGTGCCAAGTCGCAAACGTGGCGATCTGCTACGGGGACTCGGCGTTGTCGGGGCGATCGGGTTTTCTGCGGTTGGCTGGTGGGGACTGGGCCAGGCAGATATCGCCGAACGTCGGGCCAATCAAATGAGTGCACAGCGCTCGCAGGCCAGCGACCGTGCACTCGCAGCCGAAGAAGCACTCGCCCTGGCAAACACTCGGGTATCGCAGATGCAAGCCGGCTACTCGCGCATGAAAAATCGACTGCGCCTACGTGCCTGGGAGCGGCTCGACCCAGGCTCCCCCCTGGCAATGGGACTCGTGCGCGAGATTGCAGCAGCGGACGATCTACCCGGCCTTGGGGCCGCCGCCGCAACTGCGATGCACACACCACTGCAACCCCAGCCCTTGGTGCTGTCGCGGCCCGCACAAAAACTGGTGGCCACGGCCGACACAAAACTCTTTGGCCTCCAAGACGCCGACCAACATCTGCAAATCTTTGCCGAAACGCAAACGGGTCGGGAGGCGGTCGCCACTGTCCCCGGTACGTTCTCAACCCAGGCGATCGCCGCCAGCGAAGACACGATCTACGCCGGTAGCCTCGACGGTACGCTTTATCGAACGTCCGGGGACAGGCCCGAGGTCTTCGGCCGGGTCGAGGGCGCCATTCACTCGGTTGTATATACTTCAAATGGGATCATCTCGGCCTCGATCCATGGCCTCCTGCAACGTTGGTCGCCGACAGCCGAGGGGACCCACTTGGCACAGATCCCCGGGGTTGTGCACACCGTCGTCAGCGATCCGACCGGGGAACATGTCGTCGTCCACACCCGTGGCGGACAAACCTATGTGTGGGACGCAGGCAGCGAGTTGCAGCAACTACAAACCCCGAGTGCCCCCCTCGCCGTGCGCATCTGCGGTCAGGATGCCGTCCCGGTGGTGCAACTCGACAACCGCGTACTCACCTATCGCCCGGCCGGGGCGGATCGCCTGGTCGTCCCGCTGGCGACCGATACCAAGCCGATTGTCGCCATAAGCTGTCTCGATAACCACAAACTGGCTGTTGCGACAGAACATGAGATCAGCCTGTGGGACCTCAACCAACCGGCCCAAGCTTACGCAACGATTAAGCTCGACACAGCTATCGATAGTCTGCGCCCGCACGGAGCCGCCGCGGGGCATGTCGTTGTAACTGCAACCGATGGGCGGCTGCAGGTGTGGGACCTGCTGCAAAAAACACGCACGCTCGACGTCGCAACCGGTCAGCAAATCGCCGAGGTTGCGCTATCGGCCGATACGTCGCACGCGATGATCCGCGACCGCTCAGGCCAGATTCGCAGCCTCAACCTCGACACCCACGCCACGGTTGCCGCCTATACGATCGACTCGCCGAGCCAACCTGAAGCGGTTGCGTTTGCACCGACCGAGCAGATGTTTGCCGCGGCCTGGCCCGACGCTCCGCTCAAGGTCTACGACCACACCGGTGGGCTTGTGCAAACGCTTCCCCACTCGCAGGCCAGCATCACGGCCATGACCTTTTCAGATGCGGGCAAGTACTTGCTCGCCGGGTCCTTGGACCATCATCTCGGGCTTTGGGACCTGACGTCCGACACCCCCCAACCGTTGATCTTGCGTGGTCACCAAGCCGCGATCACAGCCGTCAGCCTCGACGCGGATGGGAGCTTGGCGGCGACAGCATCGAAGGACGGGGCCTTGCGGCTGTGGCACACCGAGGACCAGTCGGCGACGATCTTGCGAACCGGCGGCGACCCGATCTCGGCCGTCAAAATTGCCCCCGACGGGCAATCACTTGTTTCTGGCGATACCCGCGGGGTGGTGACCCTGTGGCCGATTGCGCGGGCACTGGCTGCCCCCCAGGTGCTGCGCCAGCACAGTGCCAAAATCAACGCCGTCGCCTATCATCCCCATCGCGATGTATTTGCAACTGCAAGTGAAGATGGCACGGTTCGGCTGTGGTCGCGGGATAACCTCGAAGATCCGCGGGTACTACAACATACCGGACCGGTGCGGAGCCTGACGTTTTCGCAAGATGGCAGCGAGCTTGTCACCACCGTTGCCGATGCTTCGCTGTGGACGTGGCCCACCGTCGCCAGCGGGCAGCCGACGATTCTCCGCGACATCGAGGCGGCTGGGCTTGCCACGGCAACGGTCAGCCCAACCGGCACGATTGCCACGATCCACCCAAATAGCATCCGGCTGTGGCCGCGCGCTCCCCAGGCGATGCTCGACACCCTGTGGTCGCTACCCGTCGAGTGCCCGACCATCGGCGAGCGTATCCGGGTGCTCGGCGACGACCACAACTCCGCAGGCCTCGACCACCAAAACTGCCAGGCGCGGCGACAGGCTCGCTAGCAGCCGCCAGCTTGATTGTACCAACAACAAAATCCTTGAAGCCTACGGTCGCCTGCTCGGGCGTGTGTAGAGCCCGGTGAGCGGAACGTCGTCGAGGGTGACCACCGCGCTTGGGCTGGTGGTGCCGAGGCCATTCCAGACATCGATCTCGTTGGTCAGCATATGTCGCTCGTAAAACATCAGGGCCTGGTCGGCTCGCCGCGGGGTCGCGGCCTCAAGCCCCGGTGGCAGCACGCCCTCGCGCACGTACTGTCGCCGGACGAGTTCATGAAGATCATGCAAATACATTGAACCCGTAGGCTGCTGCATGTTGGGCAGCAAGGGTGTGACGGCATAACCCCAAAATCCGCGCCCTAGCCCGAGCTGCGCGGCCCCGCGGGCGCCCCCGACAGCGGGGGCATACTGCGAGAGGTTGTGGGGATGCCCGTGGGCGGTGCTCCATATGCCCGGGACCAACACGACCAACAACGCCAGGGCGGGTGCGTGGCGAACCCGGGGACCAAGCTCGGCCTTCGACCACAACACACGCCAGGCGTAGGCAGCCGCTAGCAACAAAAATGGGTAGGCCAACAACCAGTGTTTGGTGCCCCCAAAAACGGGCACGTTGGGCGAACTTATTAGGGCAATCGGAAACACCGCGGACAGCAGCAGCAGCGAGCCGAGCCCGTCCCCGACAAACCCGCGATGGGGTGCCAAAAACAACTGACCTATCGTGTGCTCGTTGGCGTTCGGCTTTGCTTGAGCGCGTGCGAGCCGGACGTCGCGAACAAGCAAAAGCACACACCCAATACATGCAAGCACAAGTAAGCAACTCGGCACTGTCGCCCATGTCAACACCACGGGCAGATCCACCGGCAGCGGCGGCTTGTTGTAGTTCACGCCCAGGTACTCCATGTTGTACCAGCTGTGATGCAGGTGAAAGGCGAAGTACTCCTGGAGCCGTTGCCATGTATCCGCCCACATCCACGGCCACAGTGCGAGGGCGCTGAGTGGCGCGACCAGCAACATGTTGACAAACGGCAGTGAAAATACCCGTGCCCACAACTTGCGGTCCCGCAGATGTGGGGTTTTCGCAATTTCGATGCCCATACACATAAGGTGATGCAGGCCAAACAAAAATGGCAAAAACAGGGCGTTGTGTTTGATCGCAATTGCCACCCCGAGCGCCGGACCCAGGGCCCAGCCGTAGCGCGGGTCACGAAGTGAGCGAAAGTAAAAATATGTACACACAACCCCGGCAAACACCACCGGGATATCGAAGCAATGCAGACCTGCGTGAAACCACACGCGCGGGAGGCTGATAAAGCCAACCGCCACCAGGAGCCCCGCAAGCCGGCTACGCCCAATCCGGGCGCCGAGTAAAAACAGCAAACCGACCAGTGCCCCGGCGAGAGCTTGGGCCGGCAACCGCATCGCCGCCCCCTCGGCCATGAGCGGCCACAGGCCTGAAGGCTCGCGTGTGACAGCATCTGGCGTGGACTTCGGTGCAATCGCGGGCTTTGCAAACATGCGTGCCGACACCCCGGCCGCCGTCTTCATGAGGGCCGGGTGTTCACGGTTGAGGGCAAATGCCCGGTCGCGGGCAGCCTGTGTCCGCGCGTTGTTGCGACCGGCCAACGCATCACTCACCCACGCGGCATAGACCCGGCCGGCGACAAAATACACGCCCTCGTCGCGGACGTAGCCGACCTGCCGGTGCCCGAGTGACAGCAGGGTGGTTGTCAGCAGTGCGAGCACACAGGCGATTGCAAATCGTTGTCGGCGAGCTCGAGCGCGCTGGGGTTGGTCGGTTGCAGGCGACATCAAAACAAATCCCCCCCGGCAAGCGCACGCAGTTCGATGCACGGCACATGGGAGGGGCGGCCCTGGTACCCCGCATCGTTCCACACCCCCTGTATCGCAGTTGTTACGCGAACCTCCAGCGCATGCACCCCGGGGGTGGTGTCGAGTTCAAACGCGGCCCACCCCTGCTCGTCGCTAAACAACGCCGAGGTATGGGCCTGTCCGTCGATCGCAATATCAAGGGTTACGGCCGCATCACTGCGTAGGCGGGCATTGAAATCGGCAAAGCCCAGATGCCCGCGCAGACGGTCGCCGAGCTCGACCTCGGGCAACTCAAAGCGAACGGTTGTATGATCTTGTACACGCATCGAAACACAGCGACGGGAGCGGAAGTCGATTTCGAGAACCTCTTGCACAACCTTTCCACGCCGGCAGGCATACCCGCTGCCGCTTGGGCGGCAACGCCCACGGTCGTCACGCACGCGCAAACCGGCACCGGCCAGCAGGTTGGGCGAGCCCACGCGCTGGCCGGCCTGGGCGTTGCGATAGTCGGTAAGTGTAAATGCACCGAGACTGTGGACAGCCTCGACCTGCGCCGGTGGCAAATCGCGACTGTCCTGTGCCACATACGAGCCCGGCCCGTTGTCGACGAGGCTCAACACACGATACTGCGGGGTCCCATGTAGATCGGGTGGCGCAACAACATCGTAGCTCCGCAGCAGGGCAAGCTCCATCCGCGCTCGTGGCCCCAGCCAGGGCTCCGCCAACAACAGCGGCCCGTTACCGGGGTTGGCTTGCAGGTGGGTGGCCACCGCTTGCCAATCACTCGGCCCGGCAAGTGTGCGGTAGGCCCGGCCCGCAAGCACCCACTCGACCAGGGCAATGAGTGTAACTGCAACGAGTCCCCGACGGGCCCATTGGCGATAGCGTTTGTCGCTCACAAACCCACTCCCGGGTGCCATGGTTGACCGCTGAGATCAATGTTGAGCCCGACCCGTGGGGGCGACTTGCCACTCGGGACAACCGTCACCCGCAGCTGTCCGGGGGTTTTCTGTGCGCCACCAGAGTCGAGTTTGAACCAGATGCGCCCGGGTTTATGTCGGAGCCTTCGCTCACTCAACACATCCCACTGCTCGTCGCTGCAGGTCGACTCGCGACACAACTCCACACGCACGCGAACGTGCCCACCGGCACGCATTTTGGCATCGTCGTCTTCGAGTGAAACCCAGCCAAAAAACTGCTCGGGCACCCGCGCCAGGCGAAAGCTCGCCGCGACCGGCTTGCCCAGGCGACTGACGCCGCGTTCGACAACAAGTGCAGGTACAATCAACATATCGGTCTTGAGCGGGGCTGCGACCACTCCAGTGGAGGACTGCAGCTGGGAGCTGGCAAGGGTAGCCTCGTGTTGATAGCCGCCAACCCAGCGGCTGGTTGCGCCCGCGACCACGGCAAAGGCCAGCGCGGCGAGGATGTACGGGTGAAGCAGTCGCAGGCCCTGTGTATAGGCAACTTGGTAGGCGCGTTCCAAGCGTGCCGGCCGCAAGCGCAGGCCCACGAGCCCGAGGCACAAAAGTGTCAAACCGGCCCCCAACACGTCGCTCAACATCCACCGGCGATAGTGGAGTTCGACCACGCCGGGCCCGACCTTGGCCGCCATCAAGATCGGTTCGGACCCATCATCGCCGTGGGCCTTACCCCCGCGAAGGGCTCCGCTGCGCCGTTGCTGTTGGCTGGCGGTTTGCAGCGGTTGACCCCGCCTAGGCAGTCGTGCCGGAACCTCGATCCAGGGTATGTCAACGCCATCTTGCGACATTTGCCACCGCGGATAGCCGGCGACATGAACAACCAACCATGTTTCGTCGGCAGTGCCCGGGGTTACCTGGTGGGGCTGGTTGCCGGCTTCGCCAACTTCAAACTTGAGGTCACCGTCGTCGGGCTCGCCATCGATCACCCGCAAATTGCCCGGCCCCTCGAGATGGGCCCCCCGCGGCCCCACGAGCTCACGCGCCCAGACTTTGATTTGGCCGAAACGAGCCACGAGCTCGGCCCCGTTTGGCACCCGGCCGGTGGTCACCACATGGCGAACTCCCAACCGGTCGTAAAGCTGCGGATGCCCAACCTCGGGTTTGTGGACAAAGTTGCTGCCGGGCGTAAACCCGAGTTTGTACACCCGCGCCCCGGTGAACACGGGTGCATCCATAAACCAGTGGAGGTTGCGGTGGGATTTGACGGCGATCCTTAGTGGCTCGCCAGGGTGGCGCAAAACCTGCTCTTTGAGCCAGCCAACCAGTTGGGCATAGTCGCGGTCGAGCTCGGGTTTGCCGGGGAGCCGCACAAGCTGCAACTGCCCGAGCCCGTGTTGCGTACCAATGCGGTAGGCATGGTCGGTCAAGTACACGCTCGATGACAGCCCGACCACCCCGGCAAGAACGGCCAGCCAACGCTTGCTCTGCTGCCCATAAACCCTCCGGGCCCAGGCAATCGGCAGCGCAAGGACCCACCCGGCGAGTAAATAGAGTGCCGGCTTGGCGGCGATTAAAAACCGTTGGTACTGCAGGTGGGTAAAGCCCTCGCTCACCAGGTCGAGCCGCAACCGCCAAAACACATCGGTGCTCGCCAGCAGCCAGTGGCACACCCCCCATAGCGCGACAAATCGGACAAATGCGGTCCCGCGTATGGCCGCAACCACAACCCCCACTATCATTGTATAGCCCAGTAGTTTGGGCATGGCATGGGTCCACGCCCCGTGGTCGAGCAGCATGTCGACCATTGGTCGTAGTGGCATATACAACCATCCGTAGCTGACCATCCACCCGCGGTTGGCCAGCATGGGCAGCAGCCAAAACGCACTCAGCCCGACCCCCAGGGCAAGCACCAGCCCGGTGTCGAGCAACGTCCGGCGCAGGCGTAGAAGTTGCCGACCTGGCCGGGCGACACCGTGGGTTGCGACCATCAACACGGCGCCAACAGCCGACATCAACAGCGCCATCGGGTGGGCGAGCAGGGCTGCACCGAGCCCTACGCCGGCACGCAGCAATGCCCGCGGCCGCCCCGGGCTATCGCTCGGAACATCACCTTTGGGGTCGAGCCAGCGCAGGCCACGGGCCAGCTCGGCAAACGCCCAAAAAGCCAGGGAAGTCGAGAGCGCCTGGGGCCAGACCCCGTAGGTAATTGTATAGACAAATCCACCCTCGCGATAGGACCCGGCGTCGAGCAACATCCACAGGCCGGCCAGCAGCCCAGGCACGGCACCGAGCCCAAACAAACGCCCGGCGCGAACCAACACCCAGCCCTGCAGCACGAAGACAAACCAGACCAGCCATGCGTAACATGCTGACCATTCGGCCAGGCCCAGGCTGAGGCCGCGCAATAGGTTGACCCCCAGATCGCCGAGGACCGGGTAGAGCTCGCCCGCGGGAAAGCCAAAAAACCACGTCGAATCCCAACCGGTGAGGTACCCCTGGCTGAGGTTTTGGCCAACTAAATAGGCGCGTGTGAGGTGGACGGTGTGGTCGGCGGACAGCGGCATCACCCCGAGTGGCATGGGCCATAGCAGCCACGTGCCAACAGAGGTGAGCACCAGGTAGGGCCACAGCCAGGCGAGGGCTGTGCCAATGCGCTTAGCCGCGGGGTGCACCCAAAATCACCGTCCACGGCAGCGGGCGGCGAACTTTTTGCACATGCACGTGCCTGGCCGCCAACGCGACCAATGCCCGCCGGCTAAAATGTTGGATATGCCCGGGCGTGTTGCCCCAATCACGGATGTAACGCCCGCGCGCGAGGTTCATCGCCCGCCACACCGGCTCCCACGGGGTGCTCACCAAAACGTGACGCGCTGCCACCCGGGCGAGTTCGGCAAACCCCTGGTCGGGGTGCTCGATATGCTCGAGCACCTCGCAACACAGCACCAAGTCAAACGCGTTGTCGGCATAGGGAAGCTCGTAGATCGACGCCGTCTCAAACTGGACACGTGGGTCGACCCCGGGCCGCTCGCGGTCCTCGACATCACAGGCGACAAAGGTCTCGGGCACATGGTGGGCCATCAACGCGGTCGCCAAGTGCCCCTCGCCACAGCCGACCTCGAGCACACGCACGGGCCTTGCCTGGCGATAAAGTTGCGACACGGCCCGCATAAACCCGGCCATCAACAGGCGGGCGATCGGGTTTTGGGTGCCGTATTTGTCATAGACGTTGCCGACGATGTTGCCCTGGTCAACCCGGTACGCACCCAAAGACATTGTAGATACAACTTGGTGCAAGGGCATCAGGCGGTCTCCCCCGGCGTCCACGCGGCAGCCCCCGTAACCTGCAGCCCGGGAATGTTTTCGGCCCGCGCGGCATCGGCCTCGAACTGCCGCAACCGGCCTAGGACCTCTTCGGTGAGCCGGCGATTGGCCGCGATCAAATCGCCAAGCAGAGCCATCAACCCGACCAAAAATGCCAGTACGATGGCACCCACGGCCACGAGCAACGACTCGGTATGCCCACTCTCGGCGGGGTAGCGCGAAATATAGAAGTATAAAAACCGTCCGCCGAGTCCGGTGCCGACGAGCATTAGCAACAGGGCGACAAAGCCAAAGGTTTGTACCGGCCAGTACATCGCATATGAGCGCACGATGACCGCACCGTTGCGCCGCACGTAGCTGGCCATCGAGGCAAACAGCCGCGACTTGCGGGTTTGCGGGTTGGTCTTGACGGGAACGTTGGTAATACACAGACCGGCGTGGCCGGCCTGGATGATCGTTTCGAGCGTATAGGTAAACCGGTTGTGGACAAACAGGGTGCTGGCGGCCTTGCGGTTGACCGCCCGAAACCCGCTGGTGGCATCGATAACTTCGGTCCCGGAGGCGCGGCGAACCACCCGTGAACCCCAGCGTTGAAGCACGCGCTTGATAACTGAGAAGTGGGCGATGGTGTCGGTTTGGCGATCGCCGATCACGATGTCGGCCTCGCCCCGTAAAAGTGGCGTGACCAGCTGGGCGATTGCCGGGCCGGGGTACTGATTGTCGGCGTCGGTATTGACGATGATGTCGGCACCTAGGCGCAGGCAAGCGTCGAGACCTGCGCTGTAAGCCACCGAAAGCCCGCGATTTTTGGCAAACCGCAACACGTAGTGGGCACCCAACTCAGCCGCCACCTGCGAAGTTTGGTCGCTGCTGCCATCGTCGATGATCAAAACCTCAATGCTGTCGACCCCGGGGATCGACCGCGGGAGGTCGGCAAAGGTCCCGGGCAGTTGCTCGCGCTCGTTGAGACACGGAATTTGGATGATGAGCTTCACAGGTGGGCCACCGCAGGGTAGCGGAAAAATCCGGCGATGACTGCCACGACCGGGGCTGCCTCGGCAACCCACTGTGAGGATGTATCGTGGATTGCGCTGGCGATTGGTCGGCATCAACTTGATCCGCCATCGGCGATGGCGGTACACCGCCTAGGTGCCGATTAGGCCACCCAAAACGACGCAGATTCCCTTTTTGGGGGCGGCCCTGGTCCTCGCCGTGGTGTTTATCTGCCACGCCCAGGCCTGGGAATTTATCTGTGACGACGCCTACATTTCGTTTCGCTATGCCCGGCATCTCGCCGAGCACGGGGCACTCGAGTTCAACCTGGGTGAACGGGTCGAGGGCTATACCAACTTTTTGTGGGTCGTGGTCTTGGCAGTCGGTCAGGTCCTTGGCCTTGCGCCCGAGCGACTTGCCCCGGTGCTCACCCAACTGAGCTCGGCCGTGGGTCTGTGGCTATGCACGGTGTGGGTCCGCCACCTGCGCGGTGCGCCTGGGCACTATGCCGCCAGCGACCTGCTGCCAGCCGGGCTGTTGGCGGTGAGTCCCGCCTATGTCGTGTGGTCCCAAAGTGGCCTCGAAACGGCTTTCGCCACAACCTTGGCGGTTTTTGCCATGGTTGCCTGGACCCGCCAGCGCATCGTGGTTGCCGCGATTGCGACCTCGGCCGCTGTGCTCACGCGCCCCGATAGTGCGGTGGTGATCGCTGGCTACGGACTCGGCTGGCTGCTGGAAAACTTGATTGTACAGCTAAAACAAAACAACCTGGGGCCGGCACTACGCGGACTACCGTGGGCTCGGGTGGCCGCGGCTGCCGGGGTGGCTGGCTTCGTAGTTGGTGGACATTTTGTGTGGCGATACAACTATTACGGCAGTTGGCTGCCCAACACCTGGGCGATCAAGGCCCACGGGGCATTGCTACGCGACAGCCATGGGTGGCCCTACATGAGCGCCTGGGTGCGGGAAACCGGGCTTTTATATGCCCTGGCCCTGACCCCGATGGTCCGCCTGCGCCACCTCAAGCTCGTGCTCGCAATCGCCGCGATGGCCGGGTACGTGTGGTCGGTCGGCGGCGACTTTATGGCCTACAGCCGGTTGTTGTTGCCGGCCACGACCCTCGCCGGGTGTCTGTGTGGCTGGCTGTTGCTCGACCTCCACCGCGGCCTGCTGCGACGGTTGCACAGCCATCCTAAACATATTGTATTTGCATATAAAACCCTAGCGACGATACTTGTGCTCGCGCTCGTGGCCGCACTTGGCCAGCGGGCGCACAGCACCTGGACCCGCGACCGCCAAACCCCCGAGGGGTGGCTCGACAAGCGGTTTGAGGGGGTCACGGCGATGCGGCGATTTGCCGCCGTGCGTGTGCGTGTGGGCACCTGGATGGCCGAGCATCTCCCGCCGCAAACCCGCGTGAGTGTCGGCGCGGCGGGGGCCCTACCCTATGCCTCGGACCTGCCGACGATCGATGCCTATGGGCTTGTCGACCCGCAGCTGGCCAAACTTGGGCTCAAGCCGGCAACCGGGCCGCGGGTACGGCCCGGGCACCAGCTCTACGCCCCGCGTCAACACATCCTCGGGCAACAACCAGACCTGCTGTGCCATGTTGGGATTGTCCACCAACGACGGCCCGGCCCGCGCGATGCCAGGCGTCGCATGGGCCCCGGGTATGCGTGGGCCTGCATTGCGCCTGGTCCCATCGACGACGACTCGACCGCGAGTGGTACGTTTGCATTTGGCAACTATTGTTGCCTGCGCAGGCGCGGTGAGGTCGTCGGCCCGTTTGGCCCCTAGACATTGCACCGCGGGTATCTGCCGGCAACCACCAGCATGGATTCTCGTTAGCTGCACCCGAGTTCTGTAGACCTCACGCGCCCGCAAGGTTGCCCAAACCCACCTTCGCGTGACACAAGTACCGCCGTGCCGACTCCCGCCCAGCTGGTCCCCTTCCGTCGTCTCGTCAGCGGATTGAGTGTGGTGTGGCTGGTCGTCTTGCTGGTCACCTTTGGTCTGCGCGCCGGGTTTGCGCTCGACCTCGAGTGGATGGAGGGCGGCACCCTGCAACAGGCCATGCGGATCCTCTATGGCCTGCCGATCTACGAGCGCCCCTCGCTCGACTTCGTACCGTTTTTATATACACCTTTTTACTCGGCGGTACTCGCCGCCCTCGGCACGGTGTTTCCGCTCGACTACACACTCGGCCGTGTTGTCAGCATTGTCGCGTGGCTGGCCACCTGTGGTGGGATTTGGCAAATCGTCACCGCCGAGGGCAAACCCCGGGCACATGCCCTCGCCGCGATTGGGCTGTTTTGTGCCGGCTATGTATTTAGCTTTCGCTGGTACGACATCGCCCGGCCCGACATGTTGATGCTCGCGCTCACGGTGTGGGGCCTGTACTTTTTACGCCACAGCCAACAGTCGGCCCGGCGCGCGGTGATTGCCGGTGTGTTGATGGCACTGGCGTTTTGGACCAAACAAACCGCGGCGGTGTTGATCTTTGTCAGTGGGGTGGGCGGCTTGATGTTGGCCCGCACCCACCTGTGGCGCTACGTCCTGACGATTTTTGTCATCGACGCGATCGGGGTCTACGCCGGCATGTGGATGACCGAGAACTGGCTGTGGACCTACATCTACGAGCTCCACCAGTCCCATGCGTTTAATGCCGAACGGTTTTATCGCAAAACCTGGGGGATGTTTGCCCACGCCGCGCCATTTTTGTTGCTGTGGGCCGGTGTGTTGCTCGGCCAGCGGGGAGCTGAGCTGGGCAAACGCCTGCGCGCCGCCGAAAAGGTTGTGCCTGCATGTTTTTCAGAGCTGGCGGCCCGGTGCCGCGACGGCACGGGCTTTTGGCTGCTGCTCGCACTCGCGGGGTTGCTGGTGTCGGCGCTTGGCTATTCGACCCAATGGGCCGAACCCAACGCATTTATCCCCGGGGTGTGCTTTGTCGCGATTTGGCTAGGGGTGACCCTCCCAACAGGTCGGCTCGAACGCGCCGGGCTGTTGCTGATCGCCGCTCAACTTGTGTTTGCACTGTTTGTCGAGCCATTTTACCAGCCGATCCAACAACACGGGGTCGCCCGCGGCCTGGGTTTGAGCTACCGCCTGATGGACCCCATGCGTACCCTGCCCAGTGCGCAGGCCCGGCAACAGGCCCAGCAGGTTCGGGAATCATTGTATGCACAAGAAGGTGAGGTGTTCGCCTTTCATCGGCCGTGGTGGAGTGTGCTGGCCGGCGGCCCCGGGCATGTCGGCTCGATGGGACTCAACGACATCCCCGTCCGCGACCGTTCGCGCCTGCGCCTCGAGCTGCGCACGGCGATTCGGGCCGGTCGCTATACGACGTTGTGGTTTGACCGCAATCCGCCAACCTGGCTGCTACCTGTCTTAACCGACCGCTTTCGCCTCGCGGCCCGCCTCACCGGTGACCAACGCCTCCTCCCGCTCACCGGCTATATGTCGGCCGCCGGCATGGTCACGCCCTATCGCGACCCCCAGTTGGTGTTCGAGTGGATCCCCGAGCACGACGCTGTACCGGCTGGCGTGGAGGTGTTGTGGGACTTTGAGCAACGCGACCTTCGCCAGTTTTTCCCCTCGATCAAGGGCGGTGCGTTTACCCGGTCTTCGGTCTCGGGCCTCCACGGGGTCACCCGCCATCGCAAGCGTCGCAATCGGGCGGTCGGTCCCCACGGGGGCAAGGCCCTAGGTTCGAGTGCAGCTTCCCGGTCTGGCCTTGCGGGCCTGGGGAAGTTGGCGTCTGCCCCGATCACGGTGCGGGCGGGCGAGCAGCTATCAATTTTACTTGGCTATGCAGGTACATCCGCCGGGCTGCGCGTCGAGCTCAACCGGGTCGACATTGGCGATCAGCCGGTCGTACTCCCATTTGGCCGCAATACCCCCGAATGGACACTCACGCGGGTGGTTTGGCGGGTGCCAGAGGCCTGGGATGGCGCCGAGGTTTCGTTGCACGTAGTCGACGACAGTCCCCACGGCGCAGTGTTTGTCGACGATTTTTGGCGCCACCTCGCCGGGTGAACGCCGGGACTCGTTGCATACACATTGTTTTGCGACGGGTCGAGCACACCAACGGGGCACTCGGACGCCTGCTGCAACAAAGGCTAAGAACCGAATATTGCGACGGGTCGAGCACACCAACGAGGCACTCAGACGCCCGCTAAAACCAAAGGCTAAAACCAAAGGCTAAAACCAAAGGCTAAAACCAAAGAAAGTGGCGACCCCTCGCGAGAGGTCGCCAAACAGTCTGTCCGCCCGAAAACCGGGCTGCGTGACACTTAGGTGGCAGCGCGATTGGGCGGGAGGATCCGGTGTTAACGCCGCATGTGGATGAGGCCGCGGGTCAGGGTCACGGTTTGGTGACCGCTGCCGTGGTAGGCGACTTCAACTTCGACCTGGGAGCCAGCGGGACCACGAAGGCCGCGGGCCCAACCCTGCAGGGTGTCGGGAGTCTTGCCGTCGACCGAGATCAGATAGGCTCCGTCGCGGATAAGGCCGTGTGCAGGGCCGTTGGGCAACACGTGGCGAATCATGACTTGATCGGCGCCCTGCTGCTGAATCACAGCTCCAATGCCGCTGTAGGTGAAACCGCGTTGGGTCACAACCTTGGCATGGGGCACAACCCGCTTACTGCAGTTGGTGTCGGCGAGGCGATACATGACAGCCGCCGAGGTGGCCATTGAACCGGCGAGGATGATGGCGCCGAGGACAATGCCGCGGGCGGTTTTCCAGCGGGAGATCGAGGTTGCGGTCGGGGACTCGTGGGTGGACATGGGCAAGCTCCTTCGTGACAGACCTCATCAGTGTTCCATAGCTCCGGCGAGCTTTCTACCCTGCGCAATCAGCGACTTGACGATGGTCTGTGAGATTAGCGGCCAGCGGAGTTTCTCGCTCAAACGACAACGGTGCCGGTGGTGAGACAAGCTGGCAGGATTCGAGGTTCCTAGGCACGGACGCAAGTCATCGGCCGGCGCACCGAAGATGCACCGACTTCTGGCTGGCCCAACCAACCCCGCTTCCGGTTAAACGATTCCACAGATCTCGAGATCCGCCAGTGGTTGGCAAAAGGTTGGTCCGTGCCCGCAGCTGGGCTATATGGGCTCCATCCCGATGAGCGACGCGCGTCTGACCACCTGGCAACTTCTCTCCCCTGCTATCTGTCTCGCACTCGCGGTCCTCGCCCCGGGTTGCTCGACCGAAAAAACAGATCGCCAACCGTCGACGCCGGGCCCAACCGCACCGCCGGCCGCCGCGATCACGGCCGAAGCTCCTCCTGCTCCCGACAATCCCGACGCGTCCGCACAACAGGCTCCCAAGCCGGAAGCCGCCAATGCCGAGGCCGAGGCCCAACCCGAAATTATCGAGGCCGCCCCAGAGCCCGAGCCCAAACCAGACCCACGGGCCGCTGAGCGCCCGCAAAAAGTCCTGATCTTGGGCGACAGCTTGGCGGCCACCGGGATTGGTGCCCTGCTCGAGAAAAAACTCGATCAACACCCCGACATCGACTGCGCGCGCAAGGGTAAGAGCTCGTCGGGTTTGGCGCGCCCGGACTTTTTCGATTGGATGGGCGAGGCCAAGCGCCAGGTCAAAGCCCACGATCCGCACCTGGTGGTGGTGATCATCGGTGGCAACGACGGCCAGGACCTCACCGGAAAAACCAAGAAGATAAAGCGCGTCCACTGGCAGTCCGACGGCTGGGACGCGGCCTACCGCGAGCGCACCGATGCATTTTTAAAGGAAATCGCCGGGGACAATCGCAAGGTCCTGTGGCTCGGCCTACCGAAGATGGGCCTGAGCTCGTTTGATAAGAAACTCGAGCTGATCCGCGGCATCCAAACCGAGGCGGTCAAAGCCGTCGGCGAGCGGGCGACCTACTTCGACACTGTCCCATTTACGGCCGATGGCGACCAGCTGCTCAAGAAGGCCGATGTCGGCAACAAGAAGGACCAAACACTGCGCGCCGACGACGGCATCCACTTTACGATGGCCGGCAGCGAATACTTCGCCGACAAGATCTATCCCGAGGTTGTCCAAACCCTGGGACTAGAGCTGACCGTCGATGAAAAGGCGGCTGGCGAGTAACTGCAGTCGAGCTGCGCCGAAACGCCCGGGTCTTGAGGTTGTAAGTTGCTCGAGGCGGAGCGTTGTCGTGGGCTTCGAGCGTTTGAGATACCACCAAGAACTGTGGGTGTGATCGCGCGAAACAGGCCTGGTCAGTCCCGGCGGTGAGTGCTATCGCGTTCTTTGGTGCGTTTGTCGGAATCTGCGACCGCACCCACACGTACAGCGAGCGCCAGGCTCCGACTTCGCCACGCCCATGTCACGACCGCGTAACCTCAACGTTGCACTCGCACTCGCGTTGTGGCTCTGTGGTTGCCAAAATGGGCTCCCGCCACCTGCGGTCACTGACACCAAGCCCGCCCCGCTGCGAGTTGAAGCCGCCCCTGTGGCAGATACCGGGCAAACGACTGGCGAGCCGCCAACCGCGTCGGGCGAAGTTGCCGAAGATGATGTCGTCGAGGACGAAGTCGTCGATGAACTCCCACAAACCGCCGAAGAAACCGACGGGGGCGAGACCGGTGAAACTGGCGAATACAACCCCGAAGCCGAACTAGAGGCACTCGAAAAAGAGATCCAAGCGGCGATCGACAGCGGGGAGATCCCGGCCGACGTCGCAGAGGAGGAACCTGAGCCCGAGCCCGAACCTGAGCCCGAGCCGAGCAAACCCGAATGGGTCAAACACGAGGTCCTCCCTGGCGAGCGCTTGGAGCAGATCGCCGCCCGCTACCAGGTCTCTGAAAAGGCGTTGTTTCGCTGGAACAAGAAGACCCTCAAAAGCGCCAAAAAACCCAAGCTCGTCGCCGGCAAAACCATCAAAGTCCGGGCCATTGACCCGCCGCCACCGCGCGAGCTCATCGAGTACACCGTCAAGCGTGGCGACACCTGGGCCAAGATCGCCAAGAAGCACGACGTCGACCCGGATGAGCTGTGGAAGTGGAACCGGCGCAAGATCAAAAAGCGCAACAACCTCAAGGCCAAGCGCACCAAACTACGGATCTGGATCGACCCTGCAGGCGATGGTGGCGATGACGGCGAGGCGACCGGCGACGGCAAATCCTCAAAGGCCCTATCGGCAGCCCTGCGCAAGAACAGGGTTCGACAAAACGGCATCTCGATCGGTCGGCCCAACCGCGGCCGTCTGGTCAACGGCATCCAGCTGCCCGAGCGGAAAAAGTTGTATGTACTCAGAAAACCTGAGCAGGCCTACGGCTCGAGCCACGCGATCAAACAGATCCTAGACGCGATTACCCGCTACCAACACGCCACCAAGTTTCGCGCACCGCTACAGATCGGGGCGATCAGCAAGCGCAAGGGCGGGCGCCTGCGGCCCCACAGGTCCCATCAAAGTGGCCGCGACATCGACATTCGTCTGCCGCGGGTGACCAAGGGTGGCGCCATCGACTGGCGGGCGACCTGGAAGCTTGTACACGCATTCATTGAGACGAACGAGGTCCAGTACATCTTCCTGACCCACCGCCTGCAACGCACGCTCTACCGCGCGGCCCGGGCCCAGGGTGCCAGCAAAAAAGACCTCGCCAAGTGGATCCAGTGGCCGCGCAAGTCCAAGACCAACAACGGCATCGTCCGTCACGCCAAGGGCCACGACACCCACATCCATGTGCGCCTCACCTGTGGCCCGCGCGACCGCAGCTGCGGCGGGCGGTAGTTCGGACCCGGACCCAGGCTGCTCTTGGTGGTACCTAAGCTTCGTTCATGTTCAAATGAACATGTCGGAGTCATGCTCTCGTACCAACAACGCCTGCTTCCGCGGCGTAAACCTTCACGAGCTGTTGGCTGGCGAAGGCCACCTGGCCCAGGGCGGGCCAAACGGGCAACCGGCGACTTAGCTCGGGTATGGCACCGGGGCTGTGCGTGCCCGCAACATGTCGGCGATTTCCTGCTTGGACCGCGGAATCTCGCGTAGGTCGACAAAGCGGTTGGCCAGCCAATCGTAGCGCCCGAGCATGAGGTACAGCCACACTTGGAAGTAGTCGATGCCCTCGAAAATCACGGCGTCACGCTCGACGTAGCGATGCTTCTTGCGCTCAAAGTCCGCCGGCATGTCGGTCCAGTGCCGGGTCATCGCCTCGTGGTGACCGATGTGGTAGCCGTCGTTGAAGCACCGCCGGTTGTAGCGGGTGTTGATACACGTAATCGACGACTTATATGGGTCGGTCGGGTCGCTCGGATCGATAAACGCGTGCTGGGCCCAGTTGCCGGCCATCATCATAAAGCGAACGATAAACACCGGAATCAGGTAAACCGTCGCCGCCGCCTGCCACGACACCAGCGCCCCCAACCCCAGGGCAACCACCCACCAGCCGATCTCACCGATCAACATCCGCCGCCGTAGTTTTTGCCGACCCTTGCGGCCCATGTACATCGACAGCTCGATGACGATGGCAAACAAAAACCGGAAAAAGTAAAACAGCCAGTGGGTCAGCCGATCGCGCTGGTACGGCATGGTGCTGCTGAGGTCCTCACGCAGGTTCTCCTCGGCGTGGTGCATCCCCACGTGGTGGGCGAAGTAGGTCTCCGGAGTCTCGCCGCACAGCGGCCCCAAAACCCATGGTATATACAAATTCCACAGGTTGTACTCGCGCTTAAACAGGCGCCGGTGACTGGTGTTGTGGAGCATCAGAATCAAGCGGTCGTTGAACAGCCCAAACAACACGGCCCAGTAGGCAGCTGACCACCACCACGAGAACTCGCCCCAGGCAAACAGGGTGACCGCCGCCGGAATCAGGACGAGCGTCATCGCCACACTCAGGCGGATAAACGGCAGGTCACGCTCGTCCCGGATCATGCGCAGGGCAAACCGGTCGAGCTTGCTGCGCTTTTGACCGGGTGTAAACCGGGGGTCGGTGATCACGGGAGCAGCCACGGCCGGGAGGGTACCGAGCCCCGCGGGGGTACACTACCGCCCACCAGACAAATGGAGGCGAGTCGCCTCACGTGGGCCGCCCCACGAGCCCCGCACCACAGCGGCCCACGCCCTGGCAAGAAAATGTGTATACATCTCTAGAAGCACCTAGAGTTCCTCGAAAGGGGCCTAAGCCCCACGTGTCCTCACACTTTCCAAAAACCCGTAGGTCCCACAACCATGCTTTGCGGATCTTGACGGAGCCACCGCGACCCATCCGGTGGCAACGTTGCAGCCGAGCTCGCGTACAATGGGGACGGACGTCCTGATGCGTGCAATCGACCCCGACGACACGCTCGTGACCGTGTGTCACCCACATGGGGACCTAGAAGTGCCTCTGCGCGAATGGATACGAGTTGGCCCGGGTCCGCGAAAACTGGTGACCATCCTTGCTGCCCGGCGAAAATCATCGGGCGTGGTCGTGCCCATGCACAACATCCCGCTCGCGTACCACAACTCGCCAACGAGTCGCATCCTCATCCGTATCGGGCTGCTTGCAGATCCCTGGCCTGTGAGGTGAACGGGGCAGGATCGCCATCACCAGCCAATCCCCGAATCGACGGGTTGGCCCCGGTCTTCGTGCGAGTTTGGAGTCGTGCGCTGAGCGGACCGGTCGAACATCGCAACGCCCTTCAGCTTGATGTAGGCGCAAGTATAATTCGACACATTCGGTCACGCACGCATGACGCTCTCAGTTCAGTAGCGAAAGGAACCTGGCGTTTGCGGTCTCACCTTAGGTGCCTTGGGGACCCTGGGTTCAGCCTCTTGTGGAGTTTTTTCCTGCGCGGGCTCACTCGCCGGAGGCAGGGCCGGCTGGGGGACATTCGCAAGAATGCGTTCGAGGATCGCCATCGGCAGCCGGCTGAGCAACTGGATTTGGCGTTCGGTCAACTTTCGTTTGGCTGCAGTTGTCGCGTCGAGTTGCGCCTGGGCACTGCGTTGCAGCACACCCAACAACATCTGTCCGAGTTGATAGGTGGCGACCTTCATCAGGATTTCGTGGGGTTTGAGCCCGGCTGTTTGGCGGATGGCGAGATCGGCATAGGACTTTGGGCGTCGGCGACCGGGCGACCGCAACAGATCGAGGGAAGACTTCGGTCGAGCTAGCGGGCGCCTACGGATCACTCGCGTGCTCTTGGGTATTGAACTCGGCAACCGAGACGTCTGCCTCTGCCCCATCGACGTTCCGATGAGCGAGCCGACTCCGCCAACCGCAGACGCGACCTTACCCGCATGGGAGGCTGCCGAGCCGACGCGGTTCGACGCGTCACTCACGGCGCCGAGTAGCCCTCCAACTCCAGGTACTTTTTCCGAGACCGCCCCCGTGACATTGCCGATGGTCGTTCCGACGCCACCGACCGCCGTCGTCAGGCCACCGACCGTCGAAGCGACTCCTCCGAATGCCGCAGCGACTCCTCCGGCAACTGTCGACACGCCGCTCGCCGCCGTTTCACTGCTCGGCGTTGTGGGGTGCACCGGAACGTTGGGAAGATCCCGTGGCTTGCCGGTTCTTTTGTCGGTGTTGACCACCGAGATATCGAGGCCGAATCGATCGAGGACTGCGTTGGTCGTCGCCGCCAGACGATCCTCGACCCGCTCTCGCTGCTGGTCGACTCGCACGCGCACCCAACCTTGCAAGCGACCTACCACGGCTTGCCGCATCTTTTTAAACATCACCCCATGGTACCGAAAAATCGCCAGGTCCGATCAGCGATCGGCGAGGCGCGGTTTGGCAACTTGAACGCAGTGGGCGTTTGTGCCATCAACGAACTTGGACGACGTGGGAATCCTATGGGCAGCCAAAATACTTGTACCGACACCGAACCCCGGGAACTTGCTTCAGCTCAGGCGCTCTACGTGTTTTGTGTAATCCCCAATACGGATTCGGTTGTCGCCACAGACGGGCTCGAAGGTGCGCCAGTTGGGTCCGTTTGTGGCACGCGTGTGCGGGCGATTTGTTGCCCGGTCGAGCTCGAGGCCTGGACCGGCGAACGGGGCGCGCACAATCTGTCGGATATACAATGGATCGGACCACAAGCGCTCAGGCACGAGCTTGTCAACGAGCAGCAAATGGCCGCAGGGCCCACACTCCCGCTGCGGTTCGGCACTTTGTTTTCATCGCGCGCACGTGTCGAGCAATGGCTCGCCGCCAACAGCGACACCATGTACGACTTCCTCCTCTCCGTCGATGGGGCCGAGGAGTGGGCGGTCCGCGGGTGGCTTTGCGATCGCCGTTGCGAAGATGAACTCGCGGCCCAAGACCCGCGGGTCGCCGACCTACCGGCATCGAAGGGGGCACGTTACCTCCAGCAAAAACGTCTTCGTCGCGACGCCGCGAGTCGAGTTCGCGAGTGGGTCGCCGAAACGGGCAAACAGGTAAACGCGACCCTGCTCGATGCCTGCATGCAGGTCAAATCTTGCACGACCACCACGGTCAAAGCTCGTCACCCGACATCCGACCGGTGTGTGCTTAACTTTGCCTGCCTCTTGCCTCGGGGACAGATTGAGCGATTGCGGGACGAACTCGACGAGCGGGCGCGGATGTGGGAACCATTTGGGTTGACGTTTGAGCTCAATGGGCCGTGGCCTCCCTACAATTTTTCCCCAGACTTGGTCCCAAACTCCAAGTGACGATGTCCGCAGGTCTCCTGATTTACGCAATCGCCCCGATACAGCTGCGCGGCGCCCTCGAAGCTGCGCTCGCGCGTGATATCGGTGGAGTCGGTCAGGCCAGGCTCGAGCTCGTTTGTGCTGCGAATGTGGGCGCAATTGTTTCGCGCCTGTGCGGACCGCACCGACTCAAAGACGTTCCGGTCGAGCTCCTGTTGGAGTATGAGCAGGCGCTTGCAAATCTCCACGATCTTGTCGACATCGTCCCCTGCCGGTACGGCAGCGTGCTGCCGCATGAACAGGCAATTCAGCGCCATCTCGCGGACGAATCTGCACGCTATTTAGATGCATATCAACGTATTGCAGGATGTAGCGAGTATAGTGTGCGATTGCCCATGGGCGCCGGAGTTGCCCCACAACCTCCGCCCGGTGAGCTGCGCAGCGGGGCCGCATTTTTACGTGCTCGAAAGCACCACTATGCCCATGCTGAGGAGCTCGAGAGCCGCAAGCAGACGGCATTTTCTGCACTCTTCGATAAACTCGGGAAAAACCTGCGGGAACACGTCGTCGAGGCGCTCCCTCGCGCCCAGGGACTGCGGGCGATGTTGCTTGTATCGCGAACGGCCCACGCGATTTTGGCAACCGAGTTCCGTGCGTGGCGAACAACACGCGATTCGGTCCTTACGGGGCCTTGGCCGCCATTTCACTTTGTATAAGCTGCCGGCACGACCCATCGGAAATAAATGTATGTGCGTTTATTTGCCAGGGCGATTCCATCCGCTCTTTTGCGGGAACAAGTTCAGTCAAGAACAAACCGGTGTGTTACGGTTTTCTCGTAAACATCGCATGGGGACATGTCCTCTTGTTCATCTAACTAGTCACCTTCAGGAGAGAATCCATGGCAAAGATCCAGAAGTCTACGGACTCATCGAGCCTTGCAGAAGTAGTGGACCGCATCCTTGAAAAAGGCATCGTGATTGATGCATGGGCAAAGGTATCCCTCGTCGGGATCGAATTGCTCGCAGTCGAAGCCCGGGTCGTTATCGCCTCGGTCGAGACCTACCTCAAGTATGCAGAGGCAATCGGCCTAACCGCGACCGCAGCTGCACCTGCATAGTTACCTACTTCTCAACCCCCGGGAGTTTCTCCCGGGGCCTTTTCTCCCTAGCAAACAGGTGCATTGTGGCCGCGAACAGCCAGACGAATTTGAGTGTTGTCGACCAGGGGCCGGACGTCTTGCGCATCGAACCGAGTGAGACGTTTGTCGTCACCCCGGAAGTTGAATCGATCACCAATCGGGCGCTGACCTACCTGCGGGCAGGCCTTCCCCTACATTTTGCCGGGCTCCCAGGAGTCGGAAAAACGCGCCTAGCGTTCCACGTTGCCGCGATGCTCGGCTCGCCGGTCGTGCTGTTGCACGGCGACAGTCAACTCGACTCAAGCGATTTGGTTGGGCGAGACTCGGGCTACAGCCGCTCGCGCGTGGTCGACAACTTTATCCACTCGGTCACCAAGGTCAAGGAGGAGTTGCGCACCCAGTGGGTCGACAACCGCCTGACCCTAGCCTGCAAACATGGATATACACTTATCTACGATGAGTTTAACCGCTCACGTGCCGAGACCAACAACCCACTTCTCAGTGTGCTTTCCGAGGGGGTTTTGAGCCTTCCCAAACAGCGCAGCCAGGATTGTGGCTATATCCATGTACATCCAAACTTTCGCGTGATCTTTACCTCCAACCCAGAGGAATACGCCGGCGTCCACAAGGCTCAAGATGCCCTCCTCGACCGTGTGATCACCCTGTACCTCGACCACTACGACCGCGATACCGAAGTCGCCATTGTCGTCGCCCGGGGCGAGGTGCCGCAACAGTTGGCGGCACCAATCGTCGACATCGTCCGCGCCCTACGTGCCCATCACGAGGGGGCAGCGCGACCTACCATCCGCGCCGCCCTAGCGATCGCCCAGGTGCTCGCCGCATCGGGTGCCCAAGTTCACGAGCGCGACGATGTCTTTCGCTGGGCGTGCCGCGATATTCTCAGCCGGGATCTCGCCCGGATTACCCGCAATGGCAAAACCATCATCCCGACGGTGATCGACGATGTTGTTCAGGATGTCTTGCGCGGCCGACGAAAGAAGCGGTGGCTCTAAATGCTCGCCCGCGTGCTGATGCGGCTAGCGATGTGGTGGGGTATGCGAATACTCGGCCGTTACTCGTGGCGAGTGCTCAAGTGGGGCAGTATCAAGCTGGTCCAATGCTGGAAGCGTCGTCGAAAGGCGCGCAAAATAGCGAGTTTTCGCCAGCCGCGTGTCACGACACGCAAGCGCTTTGGCAGCCTGTGGCAACGGCTACACAAGCAAACAAATTCGGTCACACGCGAGGACAATCCACCGCCCACAACACAAACCGCGAGGGCTGGCTTGTTTGGACGTTTTCGCCGCAAGCTCAGTTCAGTCGTGCTGGGCTCGGTCGACCACGGGCGCCGAATCCTCGAGCCACCAGTTGCACGTGCACTGCAAAACACCTTCGACTTTGTCGGCCTGACCCTTGAGGTTCAACATGGTCGATAACGCTGCACACACAAGTATGTGATGGTTTTGCGCATTGGCATCGATTCGCCGTTGCGCTGAACGAAACGGTCGACTTGGCATCTTGCTGATTTTCCGACACGATGGCCCGGAGCACGCACGCTCACGACGAGGATGGACATGACGACCGCAGGCAGTACGACTCAAAGCCCATACATCTATGCGCTCATGCGTGCAGAGTTCCAGGAAGAAATTCCAGAACTTACGGGCCTCGAAGGTGCTCGTGTCGAGACCGTCACGGTAGGTGCGGTCACAGCCCTGATCAGCCCGGTGAAGAAAAAACGGATCCGGCCGGAGCGTCGCAACCTCTCGGCCCACATGAATGTGCTTAAGCAACTAATGGAGATCTGCACGGTCGTCCCGTTTAAGTTTGGCACGGTCGCCGCATCCAAAGCGGAGCTGAAGGAGCTGCTCAGCCAAAACCAGGAGGAGTTCGGCGAGCAGCTCAAGGGCGTTGAAGGCAAGGTCGAGATGTCTGTCAGAGTTGTCTGGGATGTCTCCAATGTGTTCGAGTATTTTGTGGGGCTCCACGCCGAACTCCGCTCAGCCCGCGATGCCATCGGCGATATCCAACAAGCTGTACGCGAAGAAATGATCGACCTTGGTCGGTTGTTTGAGCACCTACTCACCGAGGAACGCGACCGACTTTACGAGCAGGTCGCGGAAGTCTTCAACCGCCATGAGGTCGAACACATCCGCAATCCCCCGCGCAACGAACGGGTGGTGATGGATCTTTCGTGCCTGGTGGCGCGCGACGAACTCGATGATTTCGATCGTGTCGTCGGCGAGGCAGCATCCTCCTTCGATGCGAACTTCACGTTCAATGTCAGCGGCTCCTGGGCACCCGTGAGCTTTGTCGAGCTCAACCTCGCGGTTTGACACGCTGATGGGCGGTCTTCCGCAGGCGTTCGCTGCATCGGACTGTCGACTGTTGGTGCTGAGCGGGCGCGGTGGCGTGGGCAAGACGACTGCGGCTGTTGCATGTGCATTGACAATTGCACGCGCTGCACCCCAACGCCGACTCGTCCTGCTTTCCATCGACCCTGCCCATTCCCTGGGCGACTGCCTCGATGACGCGACCGTACCGGCGAACGTCGAAGTCCGCGAACTTGATGCCCGCGCCCGCCATCAAGCGTTTCGCCATGCTCACGATGCCACGCTGGCAGAGATTGCCCGGCGGGGAACCTTTCTCGACGAACACGATATCCAACAATTTCTCGACCTTCCGCTTCCGGGGCTCGATGAACTCATGGCCGTATTGGCGCTGTCCGACATCATCTCCGACCCGGCGGTCGACCAGCTGATCCTCGACACCGCTCCGGGCGGGCATACGCTGCGAATGCTGGCGAGCCCAACCTTGCTGACACAGTGGTTCGATACGCTCGATGCTCTGCTTGCCAAGCACCGGTTTTTACTCGCCACGTTTCGCGGGAGCTACCAGCCTGATCACACCGACGCGTTTATCGACGACCTGCGCGAGCGCTGCCGTCGGGTGACGGAGCTACTGCGCTCCGGGCAATGCCGATTTGTGTTCGTGACCACCGCTGAGCGTTCGGCTCTGTCAGACACCCAAAGCATGGCCGACGAGTTGGGCAAGCTCGGGATCGACGTCGAGTTTGTCCTCGTCAACCGTCGCACTCCCGCAACGCCAACGTGCGCGAGCTGTTTGGCCGCTGCCCAGACCGAGAAGATGGCCCTACACACGGCCACGGCTTTTTTGCAGGAGCGCAGGGTCCTCGAGATTGCACAGCTAACAAACGAACCTCGGGGTTGCGCGCTCGACCTGTTTTGGGCGCACGCGACTCCCCTCGACCTCGGTTCCCCACCCAGGCCGTCGATCGTCGGCTCACCGCCACGGGTACGCGGGCAACAGTTGTCAGTGCCGCCGAGTTGTCGCCTGGTGATGGTTGCGGGCAAGGGGGGCGTGGGCAAGACAACAGTTGCATGTGCAACTGCACTGGGGTGGTCGACCAAGCATCGCGTCGTCTTACTTTCCACCGATCCCAACCCGACATTTACGAGCCACTTGGGTGTGGAGGTGGGTACGCGCCCGGTCACCATCGCACCAGGCAAACAGGCCCAAACTGTCGATGCAACGGCGCAGTGGCAAGCGCTCCGCCAAACCTACCTGCAGGATGTCGAGGGGAGTTTGCTGCGAAAGCCGGCGGGTGTCGACCTCTCGTTTGACGATGAGGTCATGGAACATCTACTCGACGTAGGTCCTCCGGGGCTCGACGAGATGATTGCAGTTACACAAGTGCTGCCCGAACTGCTCGCGGACCCCGATACCTGTGTGGTGCTCGACTGCGCCGCGACCGGGCACTTGGTCCGCCTACTACAACTACCTGAGTTGCTCTCACAGTGGATCCGGACGATGTTTGAGGTGTTGTTGAAGTACCGCCGGATCCTCCGGGCACCTCAACTCAGCGACCGGCTGATTGCGCTTTCGCGCAACCTCAAGCAGCTGCGAGCCGTCCTCAGCGACCCCGAGCAAACCCGGCTTTTATTGGTCACGTTGCCAACCGAAGTTGCCTATGCCGAAGCCCTCCGGTTACTCAAAACCTGCCGGGACATCCCCCTGTGTATCGATACCGTGGTCGTCAACCAGGTGGTCGCACCAGTCGACAATTGCTCTCGCTGCCTGGCCCTCGCCGAGCAGCAAAGACCTGTACTTGCCCACTGGGCACAACAGGATCTCTCTTGTATACACATCACTCGTGGCGTGAGCCCAACCCAGCTCGATGTGTTAACCTCGTTGGGGAAGCAGCTTTGGCGCACGAACGAGACAAGCTAGAATTCGACGACCGTGTCATCGGTGGCGAAGGGCTCACCAACGATCAGCGACGCGAGGTGTCGCTATGTGAGGCACTCGACCGCGTGCTGCACAAGGGGGCTGTTGTCCGGGGTGAACTCGTTATCTCAGTTGCCGACGTTGATCTACTTTACTTGGGTCTACAAGTAATTCTGTGTGCGACCGACACGGCGATTTCTGCCGGGTTTGTCCACCCGCGTCGCCGCTGGGTACTCGACCCGCCGATGATTCCCGATGAGGACGGAATCTAGGGCGAAGCGCTGCTAGGACGGGTCGAGCGTTTTATCCTTGGCACTGCGCTCAAGTACATCCGCCCGCAGCCGCGCAATCTGTTGCTCGAGCGACTGAATCTGAACATCGACCGTTGTCGACGACTGGTTGTCGCCGACTTTCTTCGCTGCGTCGGGAGAGTCGACGGCAAGATTGGGATCGTGGCGCCACCAATCAATGCCGAGTTCGATCGCGCGGTCGACCGAGCACACAACGAGTCGCAGCTGGATGGTCAACAACTCGATCTCGACGAGCTTGATCTTAATGTCGCCGGCGATCACCAACCCCTTGTCCAGCACGCGCTCGAGTACATCCGCCAGATTGGAGCTGCGTGTGCCATGGATAATCGCCCGATTCGCCATGGCGTATCTTTTACATCAGTTTGCCGAGGGGACCGAGGTCGAGATTGAGATCCTCCTCGCGCAGGCCCAAGACTTCGCACAGGCGCTCGATTTCCTCGGCCTGCTGCATCAGGGTTGTGCCGAGGTCTTCGATTTGTTGCTCGCTGAGCGAGCCGGCGTCCATCCGCCTGATCGCCTGGCGTTCGAGCAACTCGTGGATCAGCTTGACGAGGGTCAAAACGAGTTGACCGAGTCCGCCACGCAAGGCATTGGGGTCGACATCGAGCCGTCGGCCTCCCTCCTCGGTCGGGCTACCCATCATCCTCCAAAGACTGTGTAGGCCCATCAGGATCGCCCTGCTCCTCGTTTTCTAACTCGTCGAGGCGATCGAGCAAAGGCCCTTCCTCGGCGTCAAACTCGGCCTCGGTGATCCTGCCTGTCTCGAGCAACATGTAGAGCTCACGTAAGCGGTCGCGGATTTCATCGGCTTCGGCTTCGAGTTCCTGCTCGGCCGCCTCGACGATTTCTCGCATCACCCACAACAAACCACGGAAGGGCGCGGCCAACAGGTCGTCAACAATAAGCATGTGTTCAACTCAACGCAGGGAACGCCCGGTGAACTCCTCGACCCAACCATACACTGAATTGAGAGTCGCTTCTCGCTCGTCGCGGGACCGACGACACATTTGTGCCGTTTGGAGATTGTGCCTGTGCAAGAGCTGATGGGTCTGGATCCCGTGCTCGTGCACATAACGCATGCGGGCGACATGTTCGGTCATGCGATCGATGTGGAGCGTCCGTGCAGCTGCCAACCGCTGCGACTCGTCTGCAGCGATTTCCGCGTGGAGTGTATTTGCTTGATCTTGCACGAGTCGTTTGCGCTCTCGACCCTGTCGCATCCGCTGCTCGTGCTCATGTTGGCCCTCGGTGATGCGGGTGTGGCGATGTGTCGCTAGTTCCTGTTGAACGTCATGGTGGCGGGTTGTGACGCAGTGCTTACGTGCCGCGCGATCGATTGCGGCCTGGTCGAGTCGCGCCTGTCGAAATTCGATATCGATCATCTCGCGCACCTGGTCGTGACGGGAAGCTACGTCGGCGGCCCGCTCGGCGCGAGCCGTTGTAAATGCATCGCGCTGGGTCGAAATAATATCGTGCCGCAACTGGCGTACGCGCGAGCGCAGCAGCTCCCGATATCCGATCGATTGAACTTGTCGCAGATCCTTCATGCTGGATTTCCCCCATCACCTACCAAAGTGAGCATAGGCCGCATTGGAGAAGCCCGTCTACATTCATTTACGCCCCATAGGTTCGGCACTGCCCATCATGCCCAGGCGTGTTGCATTGCGACGGTCCGCGTTGACCATCACCACCGGACTTCCCTGGCACATGAACAACATGTCCCTTGGGTCATAATAATGCTAACCTCAAATGCTGTGAAGATAGGGGAAGTTATTTACGCTAGCTGTGGATTCCTTTATCGGAACCCGTCTGAACTTGTGCGAGCTGCCCGGGGTTTGGTCGGTCGTCGCCTGAGCGTGCCACTTGCCGGATTGCGCTGGCTCGCCGAACATGCGACGCCCCGCAACATTTTTCCGTTTGGTCTGCGCATCGATGTGGCGCCCCCGTTTATCCGCCTGGGTGCTGAGCTCAACGCGATGGGGACGCCGATCAAGGCCAGCTTTTCCTTCGGTATCGAGCGTGTGGCGATCGCTGCCGACTCGGTCCAAGTGAGTGTTCGACTCGCGGATATCGACCTGGCGCTCGCCGGCCACAGCGTGTCCCCCCTCGCCGTCTTGATCAAGTCGGGGGTCCTCGACCTCTCGCGTCCAGGCGACTTGGTGCACCATCTCCCAGCGCGGCCCCAACTCATTGTAGATGCATGTGAAGATCGGATCGTGTTCGATCTCCTCAAGATTCCCGGGGTTTCGCGCAACCCGACCGCCCGGATCACGGCCTCACTACTGTCCTCGCTTATCCACATTGAGAGTATCACTGCAGACGACCATCACCTCCATGTTGTCTTGGCCTCGCCCGAGGACGGGGGCGGCTAGCAGTGGGTCGTCGGCAACGGGCTGCTGTGCTCGCATCCCTGCGCGCCGAGGTGAAGTTGCTGCGCGAGCAAGCGCAAGCTGCACGTGTACAGCGACAACTCGAGTCAGAGGCACGTCGTCGCGAGGTCGAAGACCTGGCGAAATCAGTCCATCAACACCTCGAGCAAGGTTGCCGGCAGCCGCGATTGCAGCACGCTAAACAGGCCGCACAACAGCGAAAGAAGCAGGCCTCTGGACGTCGCCTGGCGGTGGCTGAATTTTTGGACAAACGCCAACGGGCGCGCCATGAATCCCGTGAGGCCGCCGCATTAGCCCGCCGCGAGCAGTCCGCTCACCGTGAACATACAACTAGGTTGTTGCGTGCCCAGACCCTAACCGACTGCCGATCTCAATGGATATACACACAAAACCAGAGAACACAGGCACTTTGTCGTATATACATGTGGGTGGAGACGTTCACCGGAGTTCGTCGGCGTCCACCGTGTGATCCATGCCGACAAGCCGCGGGACAAGCGGCCCAAGCAGTGGACAACCTGCAACGTATCGAAGGCATCGGCCCGAAGTCGGCAAAGGTCCTCCAAGGGTCTGGCATCACGACTTTTGCAACCCTCGCGCATACACCAGCGACACGGCTGAGGGAGATCTTGCACGCTGCGGGTTCCCGCTTTCGCGGGATCGACCCGACAACCTGGCCAGAGCAAGCAAAACTCGCAGCACTCGGAAAATTTGATGTGCTCGGCGAACTGCAAAAAAACCTGGTCGCCGGGCGTCGGCGAAAACGCAAATAAAACCCGCGCTCAGCGGGCAGACAGCTCCGTGTGCGGCAAGGTCTTTGCACGAGCGCTGCACACCGCGTCGGTCGAGTGACGGCTCGCATCGGCGCCGCACAGCTCATCGCAGGTGGCCGCAACATCTGCAGGGTCGGCGACCCGTAAACGACTGACGATGACAAACATTGTCAAACCGAATACAGCCAGCACAACGCGAGCAATGTCGTTGGGTACAAACCACATACATGTACTGCCAAACGTCACCACGAGCATGACCTGGGCCACTCGTTTGCTGCGCAATGAAACCGAGCGGTTTTCTCGCCACTGCAGGAGAAGCGGCCCAAAATGACGATTGTTGAGGAGCCACCGGTAAAACCGCTCCGAAGAACGCGAAAAGCAGGCGGCCGCGAGCAATAAAAACGGGGTCGTCGGCAACAGCGGAAGCACCACTCCGGCCGCCGCCAGACCGACACACAACCATCCAGCAGCGATCAGCAGCCATCGCCACACGGGCTGAAGAGGAGGCCTGCTAGGTCTGTGCTGCACAGCGCACACCATAGACCGAGAAGTGCCACTACGCGAGTGAATACGAATCGGCGCCAGCCCAACACCGATGAAAGGAGCTCGTTGGCGAGTTGTGGTCTGCGAGCGCAATCTTTCGCAGGAGCCACGACAACGCCCGATGTTCGCCCCTGGCCTGCGAAGACCGAACCCCATTATCCGCGTGTCGGTTGACTCCATCCGAGCTTGGGACCGTGGACTCAACGGTCGATCAATCGCAAGCTCTTCAATTGTAATGTAGATGCAAATAAAATTTCGGAGTTTGGCCTTGGTGTAAGCTTGACAGGTCAGCCCCGTGGCATACCCACCAACGCCCGACAAGCCTCCGCCGTGGCTGCGTTGCCCGGAAACCACGTCTCGATCCGCAGCTCGTCAAGGGCGACCGCCTGGGGAGCCTGGAAGGCGGTGACCATGGTGATGAACTCGAGGACCTGCTCACCGGCCCGTAGCTTCACAGGCAGCACCGGCGAAGACACTGCGGTGAGGTCGGCCTCGCGCCAATCATCGGCGACGGTGGGGAGGGCGAGGACCTCCTCGAGGATGGCGCGCAGGGGGTTGTCGTTGGGGCTGGCGAGGACCTCCCGTTGCACCCGCCACAGCAGCGTGCGGCCGACTTCGTCGAAGTTGACGATCGCGTGTTTGACCCCGTGCGGATCGAACGTGAGGCGAATGAGATTGAGACCCCCGGCGAGTGTGGCCGCGAGGTCGTCGACCACCAACCCAAACAGGGCTTGGGCTCCGCCGTTGAGGTCAACCACGTCGTACTTGTGGTCGATCACCACCAGCGGAAACGGCTCGTGATGCTCCTTCATCAGGCGCAGTACCTCGGCGATCTCGGGAGGCAGACCCTCGCCGGCGGCGGGTTCGGGGTACACCGGGTCGTGACCGGCGGCCTGCAACATGCCGTTGGCGTGTCGCAACGGCACATCGAGCGCGGTCGCGAGGCGCACCACCATCTCGGCGCTGGGGGCCGAGCGCCCGGTCTCGAGAAACGAGATGTGGCGGCTCGAAACGTCGGCAGCCAATGCAAGGTCGAGTTGGCTCAGGCCCCGCTGACCTCGCCAGTGTTTGAGTAATGCGGGGTAAAGCCCGGTACGATGGTCCTGGGTCGGCATTGCTGCAACCTAGACGATCGGGCAAATGTCGTCACCTACCTGCGCAGGTAATGGCGCCGGCACCCAGCCCATGCTGTGGTCATCACCATGAACGCACGCATTGAAGCCCCGACCAACTTTCAAATCGACCACGCCGAAGACCTCTTTCGCCGCGCCCCCGAGCGGTACCTCGACGTCGAGGGCGGACAAATCGCCTACCGCCGAGTTGGTACTGGCCCCGATGTCCTGTTTGTGCACGGATGGCCGGTGAGCGGCGCGACGTTTCGGGGGCTGCTACCCCACCTCGCCCCGCACGTCACCTGCCACGTGCTCGACCTCGTAGGTGCGGGAGACAGCCGGTTTGACCGCGCCACGCCGATCAGCCTCGAGCATCACATCCGCAGCATTCGCCGGGTCGTCGATCTGCTCGACCTCAAAAACTACGCCGTCGTCGGCCACGACAGCGGCGGCATGATTGCCCGCCACGCGGTCGCCGGCGATCCCCGGTTGCGCGCCATGGGGCTGGTGAACACCGAGCAACCCCAGGGGCTCAATTGGCGGTTTCGCCAGTTCTTACTGATGGCCAAGCTGCCTGGATTCGCATCGCTGTTGGGCTGGGCGGTGATGCGCAAGAGCCTACGCCGCAGTCGGTTTTTGCTGGGCGATTGCTTTGCCGACCTCACCCTGATCGACGGTGCGTTCGAGGAGTTCTTCCTCGCCCCGCTACACGACGACGCCTCACGCCGTTGGGCAGCCGGCCAGCTCGTGCACAGCTTCGACACCAAGTATGTCACCGAGTTGGCGCAGGTACACCAACGCATCGACGTACCCGTACAACTGGTGTGGGGGGAACACGATCCGTTTTTTCCCGTGGCCTGGGCGCGAGAGATGGTCGACACCTTTGCCAACGCGCGCCTGCACGTGGTGCCCAAAGCCAAGCTCTTTGTCCACGAAGAGTGCCCCGCACAGGTCGCCGAGGCAATGCTGCCGACGTTACTCGGGACCTGGTAAGGGAGCAAGATATGCTTACCGGCCCGAAAAGGGTCATAGACACTCCCGTGCACGCTGTTGAAAACGCTCGAGCAATTGTGTGCCGATTCCACGACCGACATACCAGGTATGTAGGGAGTCTCGACCCGACGCACGGGCGTCGATCGACATGTCCCCACGAACAGCTTCTCATGTAAGCCGACGATGCCCTGCGACGGATTCACACTGTTGGTCGGGGTTCACGCAGGAGCGGCCCCACCATAACACCGCTCGCAAGTCCTTTGTTCACAACGAACATGACTCTTCAAACTTGCTGAACCGTACACGCACTCGGAGTCGAAATACATGTGTGTACACTCTCAGTTGAAGCCGAATTTTGTAGAAGACATCGCGCCGAAGTTGCCTATCATCGCGCGATGTCACGCGTCGCCTCACGCTGCAAACTGAGCACTGTCCTGTTGGCACTCACCGGGATCTGCGGTTGCTCCAACCCGGGAACAGACGCCGAAACGGAAGGAACCGGCTCAACACAGGGCCCCAGTACAACCGAGGGCAACCAGACTTCCGAGACCGACACGTCTGATTCGCAGACCACGCAGGGGCCCGGGACATCCGGTCCAGACACTCAAACCACAACGCAAACCACATCGACTGGAGAAACCGACTCCGGGAGCAGCGAAACCGACAGCGAAACCGCGACCACGGGCGAGCCCGTGTGCCCCGGTACCAACTTCGACAACGCTCCTGCCCAATGGTCGATCCCCTACCCCGCAAATGTTCTCGCCAACGGCTACCATGCCGTCCTCGACATCGATGGGGATCACCTGCCGGACTTCGTTCAATACGATGGCGAGTCTTCGAGTAACGACCCCGACATCGGTGTGCAATACTGGCTGAATTTCGCCAACACCGGCAGTGCATTTACCGGCAACGGTGCCCAGTGGACGATCCCCTACCCCGCCAATGTTCTAAGCAATGGCTACCATGCCGTCCTCGACTTCGACAACGACCATTTGCCTGACTTTATCCAATACGACGCAGAGTCAACCAGCAACGACCCTGCGATCGGTGTGGACTACTGGCTGTTGTTTACCAATGAAGGCAATGGTTTTGCCACCTCGGATATCAAGTGGCCGATCCCCTATGCCGCCAATGTTCTAAGTAACGGCTACCACGCTGTCCTGGACATGACGGGTGACGGTTTACCAGACTTCGTGCAGTACGACGGTGAAGCTTCGAGCAACGACCCTGAAATCGGCAACGGACACTGGTTGGTGTTCGAGAATACTGGCTCGGGCTTTGCCCAAACCGGCACAACGTGGGTCATCCCGTACCCCGCCAATGTCCTGAGCAATGGATATCACACCGTCCTCGATATGAACAATGACCAGCTGCCGGACTTTGTCCAGTACGACGCAGAGTCCACAAGTAACGACCCGAGTATCGGTACCGACTTTTGGCTTGTGTTTGAAAACACCGGGAGCGGGTTTGCGACGACCGGTGCACAATGGTCTATCCCATATCCCGCCAATGTCCTGAGCAATGGGTACCATGCAGTACTCGATATGACCGGCGACGGCCTGCCCGACTTCACGCAATACGACGCAGAGTCGACCAGCAACGATCCAAGTATCGGCACGGACGTGTGGTTGGTGTTCGAAAATGATGGGAGTGGTTTTGCAGGTGCGGGCCAGCAGTGGTCGATTCCCTACCCCGCTAATGTTCTGAGCAACGGGTACCATTCGGTCCTCGACATGCGAGATGACGGGTTGCCCGACTTCGTCCAGTACGACGCAGAGTCGTCGAGCAACGATCCGAGTATCGGTGTCGACGTATGGCTGGTTTTCGACGGGATGTGCAACGGCTAGGCAGGGCCTCGGGAGGACGCGGCGAAGAGAGCAACGCGAAGCCGGAAGAGGGCGGATGTCGTTGAGGCAGGCGCGACGTACCTGCAGGGCCGGACAGTGCGACCGAACGCGTCGATACGCGCCCGAGCCAGCCGCGACCTCGACCTGAAGGACCTGAACGGCATGTACGTCAACGGCGATGACCGTCGCTACGGCTAGCGATAGCGGCGGCGAGCTGGTATCTTGCGCCGTCGTTGAATGAACATTTCTAAGTTAGTAGTTTTGAATTACCCCCTTCGTCGGCGCGCCGCTCGGACGATGCGAGGCCAAGCGTCATGACCGGGGCGCGGGTACTGTTGACCGGGGCGTTCGGCAACGTCGGTGCACACGCGATCGAGCAGCTTCTGGCCCTGGGTCACGAGGTCCACGCGTTTGATCTCGATACCAAAGCAAATCGTCGACGCGCGGCACGGCTGCAGGCCCGCGGCGCTCGGTTCTCGTGTTGTTGGGGTGACCTTCGCGAGCGCGAGCGCGTGCACGCGATCGTCGAGGCGGCGCGTCCCGAGGTCGTGCTTCACGTCGCCGCCGTGATCGCGCCGTTGGCTTATGTCAATCCCGAGCTCGCCCGCGCGGTGAATGTCGACGGCACCAATCACCTGCTGTCAGCGTGCAAGCGTCTCGAACTGCCGCCGCGTGTGGTCCTGGTATCGTCCTATACAGTTCACGGACCACGAAATCCGCATCGCAAGCTCGCGCCGCTGACAGGCGAAACACCGACCGCGCCGCTCGACAACTACGGCCGTCACAAGGTGTGGGCGGAGCAAACCCTGCGCCAAAGCGGCCTCGAGTGGACCATCCTGCGCCTGCCGGCGGTGCTCGCTACGGATAAGAGCTGGGGCCGCGACCCCGCGTTCTTGCGGTTCTTCTTCCTCCTCCCACCCTCCCGTCGGGAGCACCTCCTCGACAGCCGGGACGCCGGTCTGGCGTTGGCTCGCGCCGTTGAGGCCGACGTTGCAGGATGCTGCTTCGCGCTCGGTGGGCCGGAGCACGACTGCCGCGTGATCGCCTACGACTACCACCGCACGAACATGGAGGCGCTCGGTCTGCGCCCGATCCCGAAAGCAGCCTTTCGCCGCGCAGATCCGGCCTGCGACGCGGCCTGGTACGCGGAGGACTGGGTCGACACAGGTCCTTCCCAGGCAGCGCTCAACTACCAGCGGCACAGCTTCGCGGACTACCTCGATTTCATGCGCTCGCAGGCTGGGCTGTCGCGGTACCTATTGCGGCTGCTCGCGCCGATGATCGCCCGCCGCCTAGCGAGTCAATCGCCTTTCCTCAACATCCACGAGCCGGATTCGAACTCGATGGCCGAGGTTATCCGCACCACTTTCAAAATGCAGGATACGGGTGATTGAATGCGCGTCCTTGTGACAGGTGCCAACGGCCATATCGGCTGCAACGTGATCCGCGAGCTGGTGGCGCGGGAGCATGAACCAGTCCCAATGGTCCGCGAGACTTCAAACACCGAAGGACTCGATCCCCTGGGGCTGCGCTATCGCTACGGCGACATACGCGACGCCGACGCGGTGCATGCCGCCGCTGAAGGCTGCGACGCGGTGATTCACCTAGCTGCGATCTTGAAAACCCACGGTCTCGATGTCGAGACTGTCGCGCAGCTGGCTGTCACTGGCGTGGAGAACGTGCTGCGCGCGGCCGCAGACCATGGCCTGCGCCGGGTAGTGCATGTCAGCTCCATGGTTGCGGTCGGTTTTAACGATCACCCAGTGCCACTCGACGAGTGCTCGTGGAGCGACGGCGTGACCGACGCGTATTTCGTCGCCAAGCTCCGCTCCGAGCGCCGCGCGTGGAAGTTGGCGACCACGCTCGGGGTCCCGCTCATCTGCTTGTGCCCAACCTACGTCATCGGTCCGCATGACTACCGCATCGGCCCCGCGATGGGGGTGATCCGCGGCCTGACCGATCGATCGATGCCCAGCATGAACGGCGGGATCAACATCGTCGACGTCCGAGATGTCGCGCGGACCCTCGTGCAAGCCGTCGACGCAGGTCGCGTCGGTGAGCGCTACATCCTCGGCGGTGCCAACACAAGCAGCCGCGAGGTCGCACAAGCGCTCGCCACGTACACCGGGAAGCAGACGCGACATCTCAACCTGCCACGGAGCCTCATCGTCGCGCTGGCGTCGCTGGACTCCAGCGATTGCTCGGACGGGAGATCACCGCCTCGCCCAGAGCCGCCCGCGACATGATCGGGCGCTACGCTTGGTACAACGTGGAGAAGACACAACGAGACTTCGGGCTCTCGCCCCGCCCCCTAGAGGAAACGCTGCGTGACGCCTTGCGGTGGCTGAGCGACCGCGGCGAGTTCAGTGGGGAACTCACGAACAGGTTGGAGACTCGCGTACGCAGTTGATACAGCGACGAAGAATCGAACCACCAAGCCTCTCCAACGATTCGCGGCGGATCGTTGTCGCCTGTTCGAGTGCATACGCAATTTGCTCGGCCGCTCGTGGGCTTCGCTCTCGGTACCAGTCGTAGGCATCGAGGGCGTCCTGGCGAGCGTTGGGCTTGGCCATCACTTCGTCACGCACGGACCGGGAACAGGCTCCAGGAACTCGCGTAGTCCTGAATCGACTTGTGCCCCGCGCGTCCTTGCGCATCGGTCTGATGGATCGATATGTTTCCTCGATCCATCAGCCCCCCCAGCGAGAACAAAAATGTCAATGCGCGACACCATTCAAACCCTCCTTCACGCCAATGCCTGGACGGCAGATATCGCCGCGTTGTGGGATGCCTTGAGAAGCGCCTATCACGACGATCGAGCCGAGTACGAGGCCAGTGTGTTGCCACTTGTGCTTGAATTCAGGGAGCCACTGTGTCTCCATACGCTGAAGACCTTTTCGGACCTCGACGAGGTTGAGCAAGCCAGTCAGATCGTGCCTCTGCCGTGCTTCGGGCTGAGCATCCCCTGCGACCAAGTTGATCTCTCCGGGGTCGAGGCGTTGGCGGACAATCCACTCTTGCAATACCTCAACCACCTCGAGCTCCAGGGCGAAGAGGATGAGGAACCCGGCGCAGAAGGTGTCCAGGTGTTGGTGGACTCACCTCACCTGTCGCACGTCATAGGTTTGAGTCTCATTCGTTTTCACATGGGCGTCCAGGGGGTTGAGTTGATCTGTCGGTCCCCAAAGTTCGCGCAACTGCAAACTCTAAACCTGTCGGAGAACGAACTCGCTGATGAGGGGCTGCGTCCCTTGGCCGAAGCCGAGATGCTCAAGACGCTCAAGACGTTGACATCGTGGGGCAATGATATCCACGCCGCAGGTGTTGAGCATCTCCACGGGGCCAAGGCGCTGCAGAAGCTCTCGTTGAACAACAACCCGCTCGGACCAGAGGGCGCCAGGGCGTTGAGGCCCTTGGTTCATCAGCTCGAGTTGCTCGATGTGGACAACAGTCATCTCGAAGACGAGGGGCTCCGGGCACTGGCGGAGCAGACCGATCTCGGCGCGTTAGAACACCTGTACATGAACGGTAACCGGATCGGCGACGCAGGATTGGTGGCCTTGGCGCAGAACTCCACCTTTTCTCCACTCAGCATCCAGTTGAACGACAATGAGATCGGTGACGAGGGGATCGGTGCTCTGGCCTCAGGCTCCGCGCTCTCGAAAGTCGTCGATCTCGAGATCTATGACAACAACATCGGTGATGAGGGAATGTGTGCGCTGGCCAGCGCAAGGGACTATCCCGCGCTCGAGAACCTCTCCATTCAAGCCAATCCCTTTGGTGACAAGGGGATGATGGCCATGGTTGATCACTGGCAGAACTTCCCAGAGCTCGGATTCCTCGTCTTGGCAGATACCAAGGTCACGGAACGAAGCATGAAGCATCTCGCGCAGTCACCCTTCCTGCGTCAGCTGGAAGACCTACATCTCGACGAAGACAATGACATTGGCCCGGAGGGCTGGGAAGCGCTCCTCAAGAGCCCCCACATCTCGGAGTCTACTGCTGAAAATCTCCGAGACTGCTACGAAGGCTGAGCCCGGCGTGGCGATCCTCGGTGGGCCACGCCCAGAGTCCTGGCCAACGTCGGTTGTGTCATGCAGGCCCCGCGCACTGTCCCAATCGAAACCACCAAGCCTCCCCAACGATTCGCGGCGGATTTTTGGCCAGGGTGCGACCCCGAAGCGGCGACGCTGTAGTGGACCTACCGCAAGCCGCTCTCGGGCCCATAACCTGGCCCAAAAGACCCGCGCGCACTGTCCCAATCGAAACCACCAAGCCTCCCCAACGATTCGCGGCGGATTTTTGGCCAGGGTGCGACCCCGAAGCGGCGACGCTGTAGTGGGCCTACCGCAAGCCGCTCTCGGCCCGAAGCCCCCCAAAGACCCGCGCGCACTGTCCCAATCGAAACCACCAAGCCTCCCCAACGATTCGCGGCGGATTTTTGGCCAGGGTGCGAGCCCGAAGCGGCGACGCTGTAGTGGGCCTACCGCAAGCCGCTCTCGGGCCCATAACCTGGCCCAAAAGACCCGCGCGCACTGTCCCAATCGAAACCACCAAGCCTCCCCAACGATTCGCGGCGGATTTTTGGCCAGGCTGCGACCCCGAAGCGGCGACGCTGTAGTGGGCCTACCGCAAGCCGCTCTCGGGCCGCAGCCTGGCCAAAAAGACCCGCGCGCCCAGACGCACCCAAATCACGGTACCCAAGCTCGGAATACATACCATGGCGCCTCGGGAGACTGATTCCGGATTGCCAACTGGGCTCGTTGCAACGCCACCGGTCCTTCGAACGCCGCACCATCCCCGCTGTAGAGTTGGCTACTGATTGCTGCCCCCAAGTCGTCGTCGATCTCGGTTGAGGCGGCGATGACTGACTGCGAGCCGGCGGCGACGAAGGCCCAGGCTACGCTCATGCCTCCTGACAATGTACGGTTGTCGGTCAGACCTGTTTCGCATCCGGAGAGCACCACCGATTTGGGCACCCTTGGCAGCATCAGGATATCGCCGACGGACAGGGTCCCGCCGGCGAGTAGCAGCACACTGCCGACGCCGGTTGTCCCATCGGACAGCCCGTGGCCGGCGTAGTGGAGCAGATCGGTTTTTGCCAGGGCGCTGCGCAAGCGGGCCCCGCTCGCTCCGGCTCCGCGGAGGGTTTGCACGGCAACTCCCCGCCCGCCGAGTGCCTGCTCGACCATTCTCACCTCGGCGTTGGCGTGGGCTAGGTTGCTGCGGGGATCGGCGACGACGAGGGCCTGCGTCAGCTCCCCGTCGGTGGCGGTGCGCTTGGCCGGGCGATCGATTGCATAGGCAACATCGACACGTTCGAGTACCTGTTGGCTTGGGCGGGCCGGGTCGGACGCGGCGTGAAATGGGATATCGAGCAATGCCCGCATTGGCAGCATGCGCAGGTGTTTGGCCCGGCCTATTGCTGTTTGAAACGGGGCGAGCAGGGTCGAGCCTAGGGCCAGTGAATCTGTCTGGGAGAGCTCGCTTGTCTCGGGTAGCGACTCAAACCGATGTACTTGCAAGTCTCCTGCGGTCGCGGCAAACCCAACCCAAGCACCATCTCGTACCGGGTGGTAGAGCACGATCGCCTCGTCGCTGGCGGGGGGTCGCAGGTCGTCGCACGAAACCCGGGGCAGCGATGCTCGCGACAGCAGTGCCAGTGCGCGGCGAAGCAGGTCACTCGCCCGTTCCTCGCGATGGGCGCGTTGGGTTTGGATTCTCTTGAGTTGCTTGGCCGGCAACTTCCAGTCCTCGGCCCGCTCCTGGTCGAGGCGATCGCGAATCGTCCGATAGTCGCCGATCAAGGCATCCCACTGGGCCCGGGCCTCGGGTGCCAGGGCTGCCAGCCGCCCAGCTCTGTCGATCGGGTAGACGATTCGTGCCCGCGCGATCCGGGCGGCACAAAACGCCTCGTCGTAGCGGCGTTCACGGACCAGCAGGTCGATGTAGTGGCGTGCACTTTCGTGGTGCCCGGTCGCAAACAGGTCGCGACCGTCGCCAAACCCGACCTTCAAAATCAGATCGTCGACGACCAGCTCAGCTTTTGCATATGCATCCAAAGCCGCCTCAAACTCGCCGGCTAGCTCGTAGGCTCGACCGCTATCAAAGTCGAGTTGCCAGCGGGCATGGGGGGTTGCGGGTTCGAGCGGACGACGGGCTTCGAGGTACGAGAGCGCCTGTTTTGCCTCGCCGCGGGCCAGTGCCAGCCAGGTCAACAACCGCAGCCGCATCGCCCGATCGCTGGGGTCTCGCAGGCGGGCCGCGGGTACCTGCTCGATACGGTTTTGGGCCATTTGCAGATCGCCGTGGAGCAGCGCGACCCAGGCCAACTCGAGGCGTGCGCGGTCGGCCATCGGCGGGTTGTTGCAGCCCTTTGGATCGAGGTTGAGCGCAAGTGCCTGTTTTAGAAATGGCGTCGGGTCCTCACCTGTGCGCCCCTCTTGCAGCGTCCGCATGTGGCTGGCGGCGATGTTCGTCATCAACTCGGCACGGGCGCACGGCGTCGTGGTTTCGCTGGTGAGGGCGACTGCCTGCTCAAACAGTGCCCGCGCCTCGTCGTCGCGGCCTAGCCTGCTCAACACAAGTCCATGCATCTGCAACGCTTGCCGCAACTCCGATTGCAAATCGAGCCGCCGCGCGCGGTAACCCGCCAGCGAAAACTCCTGTAAGGCGCGCTCGAGGTCCCCCTGGTTGTAGGCCAACAGCCCCTGGAAGTAGGGCGCGAGGGCGTGGGTATAGGGGTCGCCGCGTGAGATTTGCGATTGCCGGTCGAGCCAACGCTCGGCCTCAACGAGGTCGTCGAGCCGATTGCTCAGCAAAAACGACGCCGCCAGGGCGTCCTGGCTGGCCTTGCCGATCATCCCGAATTTGAGCGCGAGGTCGACTGCCTGGCGGTACTCACGAACCGCGACCTGTGGCTCCTCTAGCCGCGTCGCAAGCCGGGCCAACAGCCGCAGGCACTCGACCCGGTCGCCGGCGTTGAGTTGGGAAAGTAGGTCCTCGAGGATCCCGCGGTGGTGAAACGCGCGTTCACTGTCGTGGGATTGTGTATGCACAAATTCCCAGGCGGCGATAAACTCGGGCCGCGGCGTCTTGGGAGATGTTTGTAGGGTCAACGAAAACTCGGCCCGCTCACCGGTCACGCGATCGACCGCAACCTCTAGGCGCTGGGCCGGCGGGGCTAGGTTGACGCGCAGCAACACCCCATCTTCGCGGGCCTCTCGCGCCGCCTCGATCGGCTTGCCGTCGAGCCTCAGATCGATTTCACGGTCGGGGGCGGTCGGCACCCACAGGCGAAATTCAGCTTCGGCGTCGAGGATACAAAGCGGCCCTTTTTGCACCTCGAGGCACCCATAAAATTCGACTTCGAGGGGCACCACCATCCGATCGCCGCGCTGCGCCGGTGGGTCGACGATCTCCGGCTCGGACCCGTCGTGAGCATCTGGCGCTGTGCACTGCACCATTGCCGACACCAGAGTCAGGGCGAGCAGCAACGGGGGCGAAAGGAGCTTCATGGGGTGGTTGGTTGAACGATGGCAGGATGTAGGATGCCACGGAGCGACAGGCCGGTGCCACGCAACATATTGACGCCGCCGCTAGCTGTCGCAAACGACACCTCCAGGCGCTCTGGTTTGTCAATCTGGTCGCGCGTCCACCTCGCGGTGGGGCACGGTTACGGCGAGGTCATATCGAGGGTCATCGATTCGACCCAGAAATCGCCGCCAGGTCCGGCATGCAAAGTATGGCTCTCGAGTGCCTTCACGGCCCCCGGTGAAGTTGGCAGCGCCTCGGTGGCGCCGACGACAAACACCAACCGCCAGGTCCCAGGCGCGAGCTTGAGAACTTCTCCGACCTGTCCTTTAAGTCGAACCGAACCGCTATCTGCAACCTCGATCGGCGTCGACAACAGCTGCCCCTGCTCGCCGTTGAACGCAAACAGTTTGGCCGCTAGCGGGTGTTTGGCGCGGACTTGTGGACGGATGACAACTTCGATTTCGGTATCGGCGGCGTATTTGGGAACACCCGTAACCTTGCCCTCCGAGCGCTGCGTTGCCAAACCGCCGTTGACCTCTAACTCGAATGTCGGGAGGCTACCCTGCGATTGTGGCGACGGTCCCCGAATTGGTTGTACCAGCAAAAACGCCACGGCCGCGGCTGCGGCGACGGAGGCCCAGGCCATGGGCCGGCGCCACAGCGGAATCACCTTGGCTGTCGGCAGGGAAGGTGCTGGTACATGTTTTTCACCCGGAAGGGTCAACAGTTTCGCAACTAAGTTGTCGCGCTCGTCGGCTGAAAATGGGCGGAACATCTCGAGGTGCTCATGCAACTCGGCTTCGGACTCGTGCTCGCGGCGGGCGGCAATCACTTCGGCCTCGCTCAGCTCTCCGGCCGCAAACGCCTCCCACGCGGGTGCGCGGTCAGCGAGTAACTTGCGGCCATGACTGGCAAGCGCGTCTTCGATAGCGGGATCGTGCATAGATAGGTCGCTTCAGGTCTCGATTGTCCACCGCGATGGATCTTCTGACAGCAAATCTCGCATCTGGCTCAGCTTTCCGTGAGAGAGCGCACTAACTTTCGCAGGCGGGAGTTCCAGGTGTCCACCGCCGCACGGCTCATACCCATGACTTCGCAAACTTCCTTAACGGAGCGCTGTTCGAGATAGATCAGTTCAAATAGCACCAGGCCGCGGTCGCTGAGGCGGGACTGCAGGACCTCGTAGATCTCGGACAGGCGGCGGCGGTTGTCGAGCTGGGCCTCGCTCGAACGGTCGGGCGGGGCGAGGTAGTCAAAGTCAGCAGCTTCGGTCGGATCGTCTTTCCAGGGATTTCCCCGGTGGCCGCGAAACAGGCGAGCAACCCTTCGTCTAGCGACCAAGCGAACAAAATTCGGCAGCGTTCGCCCGCGCTTTGCGTCCCAGTCACGCAGGGCCTTGGCGTCCCGCGTCAGCAGCTCGATGAAAACCTCTTGAACAAAGTCCTCGACGTCCTGGCGCGCATTGCGGCGCCTCGGGAGTGCCCGTCGCCGCAGGGCAAAGGCTACTTCTGTTTGGATAACCGGCAACAACAGATCAACGAGCGCGCGCATCGCCTCCGGCTCCCGTGCGAGCGCAGCGCGGATCAACAGTCGGCTCGCGGCAGGGTCGCCAGCCTTGGCCTTGGCGATGTCGTCAGGGGTCACGTGAAGGTCGTTGCCGCCCCACTGGGGCAAGGCCGATGTTTGCAGGCACGGCGAAGTCGAAGCAAGCAAAACAACCAAACCAAAATCGACCATCGTGCGACGCCGGCACTTGGCGTCTTATGCGCAAGTATGTCTCTAGGTCGCAAACGGATCACATGTACCTTCATCGAACTCGCATCCGTAATTTTTGTAAGCGACCATACAAACACTTCTCGACTGTAGTTATCCACAGGAACAACTCGTTGGTGATGCACAAATTGTCCCGCCAATTAGGTTTCTCGTGTGGTATGCATACTCAGGATTGGGTCTAGCCCAATCGAGGGTTTGAACGATGCATGGTTGGCTCCTCACCATCGCGCTCGCCGTTGGGTTCACACCCGAGGGTCCTTCGGATTCTGTTGTAAATACACAGAGTCCCCCAACTGCCGACACATCGACACCGGTCCAGGCACCACCAACTGCGGCCGATGACAAGCATGACGAGCAAGCTGCGGCTGAAAACGCGCCTCCCAACTCAGAAGATCCCGCGAGTTTCGAAGGTCCAAACGCGCCTGATTCCTCGGCGACAGCCGCCAACACCGAACAAAAACCTCCGCAGTCAGAGCCCACGCCCGGGCCCGCTGCCGAGTCCTCAGCACCCGCCAAACTCGACCCGGAGGCCCAGCGAGTCGCGCTCGAGTACCGGGCCAATCGCGCGTTTGAGGTTGGAGACTATTGGAAAGCGGCAACGATTTGGGCACGCCTCGCCAACCGCGAGGACGGCCCCTCGAAAGCCCGCGATCACTACATCCTGCGGGCCGTGGCCGCTGCCGACTTGATGTACGACGAATACGGCGAACGCCGAGCCCTGTGCTTCGCCCACCGGGTGACCAGCACCCACCTGCGTGCAGGTCGCAGCGAGGGTCAAGACTATTTCGTCAAACGCCGGCGCGAGTTCAAAAACCTCCTCGAAGAACAAATTGGTGAACGCTGGCCCTACGCCTGTCGCCAACTACTGCGCGAGTCGAGCTTTGGCGAAACACCCATGCGCGGCCAGGTCGTGTTTTTTGGCGGACCCCAGGCGGCCGGTCCCAACGAGCCCACCCAATCTGTCCCCGAGGACAACTGTCCGCCCGATCGTCCGTCGCAAGACGGTGGCTGCGGCTCGTTTGATACCCCGGTCGACACGCCGGAGCAAACCAGCGGGCGGCCGCTGTTTATCGCCGGGACCGCGGTGACTTCCCTCGGAGCCGCCACCCTGCTTGGCACGGTCACCTCAGGTATTTTTTACCGCCAAGAGATCATCGAGCTCACTGCCTTCGCCGAAGAGTCGCAGACGCGGCCACTGACCAGTGATGAGCTCGCCATGGCCAGCGCCAGCCGCAACCGCGCCGATCGCTACAAACGAGCCATTATTGGCACCGCGATCGCCGGGGGTCTGCAGGTCTCGGCAGGCGTGGCGATGCTCATTGTTGCTGCCAAACGCAAACGCAAGGCCAAGCAACTGTCGCTCACGCCGAGCTTTGGGCCCCAGGGGGCCAGTTTGCAACTATTTGGCCGCTTCTAGGGCTCGCCCGCAAATACCATGTATGCGCATATAAATCGCAGGATGGCCCTTCGGGGTTTTTGCGCTCCTGAGATTTTGATATAGCCACGCGAGCCTTGCCCTCCCGTTTGTCATCGCTGCTCGCGGCGCTCGTTGTGCTACTACCCCCGACTGCCGCAACCGCGGATGCAAAGCCGGCCAAGCCCCGTCGCTGGCAGCAGGTCGCGCACCAACTGCCCGCATCCCTGCGTCCGGGCGAGATTGTCTCGGTACCCGTCACCATCGCCAATCCCGGTCCGGCCGTGTGGTCGACCGCCGCCGGCGACCGGCTTGCCTACCACTGGTACGACAGCACCGGAAAACTCTACGAGTACGAAGGTCGCCGCAGCGAGTTTGGCCGTGACATCCAACCGGGGCAACAGCGGCAGGTGCTCGCCACACTCCACGCGCCCACGCAGCCGGGCACCTACTACGTTCAGTGGGCGATGGTCCGCGAGCATGTCGGCTGGTACCTGCCACCCGTGGGTGCCGACGCAGCAAAGCTCACGGTCGCAGTCGAGGTCAAGGGCCCGCCCGCCGGCTGGGAATTGCTGCAAGTACAACTTCTTGACGATGTTCGGGCCGGGGAGCCAGCCACCGCGAAGGTCTCCCTGCGCAACCACACATCGGTCGCATGGGACCCTCGCTACGGCGATCGGCTTTCGTACCATTGGCGCGACGAAGCCGGCAACATCGTCGAGGAAGGTGTACGCACACCTTTTCCTAAGCCGGTGTTGCCGGGCGAGACCATCGAGTTCACCGCAAACCTCCGCGGGCCCGACAGGCCCGAGACCTACGTGTTGGCCTGGGAGCCCGTGCGCGAGGGGGTTCGCTGGCTCGGCCCAGCCAAAAACCCCGTGTTTCAGGCAGTCGAGGTCACGCCCTCGCGGCGACACATCGCCATTACACAACCAGCTCCGATCGGCCAGCTGACGGCCGACGAAACCATTGAGGTGCCCCTAAAGCTCCACAACACCGGCCAGGAATCGTGGTCGAGCCGGCTGGGCGATGCGATTTCCTATCGGTTTACCGGCGACGATGGTTCGGTGTTTGAGGGCGTTCGCACCCCGCTGCCAACGCTCCTGAAACCAGGTGCACAGGCAACTATTGTGGCGAAACTGCGGGCCCCGCCGACGCCGGGAAACTACCGCCTGTCCTGGGCGATGGTCCGCGAGCATGTGGCCTGGTATGCACCGGAAACGCCGGCGACACAGGCACTCGAAGTCGGGCCCCACCGACTCGCGGCGACGATTGTCGATGTCGCGTGGCCGAGCTTTATCGCTGTCAACGGCAAGGCCGAAGTTGCCGTCACCGTGCAAAACTCCGGGCGGGAGACATGGACCGAAGACCTGGGCGATCGGCTAGCCTACCACTGGCTTGGCGAAGACGGCCAGGCGGTGGTGTTTGATGGCCATCGCACCCACCTTCCCCACCCCGTCGAACCTGGGCAATCGATCACCCTCAACGCCGAAGTTGTCGGTCCGTCGCAGGCGGGCACCTTCACCCTGAGCTTTGACATGGTCCGCGAACAGGTCACGTGGTTCGCCGATGTCGGCGGTAGCCCGGCGCAACCCCAGGCGGCGATCACAGTGGTGTGGCAATCCGGCCTGTTGCAGGCCCTGTTTTTGTGCCTCACCATCCTCGGCCTGGCATTTTTGCGGCGTAAACCCCCAATGAGCACGCGCGGCCGGTTGCTGGTGGAGCTCATTCCGGCGGGCTGGGCCGGCCTGGCCACTATCTTGCTGATACATAGTTTCGCCGAGCTCAGCTCCTACTCGCTGTGGCGTGGGAGTGCCCTGATCGCGGGGTCGAGTGCCGGGCTGGTTGCCCTGGGCACGCTTTGCGCACCGCGAAAGATCCGCCCGTGGGTTGCCTGGCTGTGGGCGTGCCTGGGCTCCACCCTGGTCCTGGCTGATTTGATATACATGCATTTTTGCGGGAGCATCGTCCCGTTTCAAGCGCTCTCGGGGGCCCACCAGGTCGGCGACATCTCGGCCAGTGTCGGCGCGGCCCTAGGCGGCACCCACGTATGGCTGCTACCGGTGCCCATCGCCGGGCTGGTGTTGGCGATCGGGCTGCACAAAACCACGACACGAGAGCCAACCCTTCCAGCGACGACACGTCGCCGTATGTGGGCACTGGGTTTGGCGGCCGCCGGCCTGTGGTCGGCACCTTTTTGCCTGCGGATGGTCGACATCATGACCAGCGACCTCGGCTATCGCGTGTACTCCGAGCAACGCAATGTCGGTCGCCTCGGGGTGTTTGGAGCCCATGTGTTTGACGGCCTGCGAACCCTGCGTGAGCGCACCGGTCGTGGCTCGGCGAGCCCGGAAGAAGTCGAAGATATCCGGGCGTGGTTTTCTGCACACACGGCCGCGCAATCGCTTCCACCCGAGCTCCCCGCCCACGAACGCCCGGGGGTGGCTGCCGGCAGCAATGTGTTGATCATCCAGGTCGAATCGATGCAGGGCTGGGTGGTCGGTGCCGAGGTCGACGGTCAGCAGGTCACGCCGTTTTTAAATCGCATGCGCGACCAGGCCCGCTACTTTCCCCACTACGCCGACCTCACGGCCCAGGGCATGACCTCAGACAGTGAATATGCAACGTTGCATTCACAACTTCCCCTGGCCCAGGGCGCACTTGCATTTTTGCGTGCCGATAACGAATTCTACACGCTCGCCCACCTGCTCGCCGACCATGGCTACCAAACATTTTCCGCCCACCCGTACAAGCGTGGATTTTGGAACCGGGCCCTGTTGCACCCGCGCTACGGGTTTCAAGAATCGTGGTTTCGCCGCGAGCTCGGCGAGGGCTTGGTGGTTGGCTGGGGCCTCGCCGACGGGCTGTTTTTTGACCGGGTGCTGCCCAAACTGCGAGAGCTCGACGCCGGCGAGCAGCCGTTTTTTGCCTTCCTCGTCACCCTGAGTGTCCACCACCCCTACGACAGCTTTCCCCCGTCGCTTGTCGAACTCGACATGGGCGAGCTCGAGGGGACCGCACTTGGCAACTACCTGCACGGGATGCACTATACCGATGCCTCGCTGCAGGCACTGTTTGCCACGCTCCAGCGCGAGGGAATTCTTGATCATACAATTGTGGCGGTCTACGGCGACCACGACAGCCGCCTCGGCCACGATCCGGACCTGCTCAAGCTCGCCGGGATCGAACGCTGGTCGCCCGCGGTCACCCCGTTGCTAGAACGTGTACCTGCATTTTTGTGGGTCCCAAGTACGGCCGAGCCAATCCGCGGCCCGGTCGATACGGTGGGTGGTCACATCGACCTCGCGCCCACCATCCTGCACTATCTCGGGATCGCGGCTCCGACTGTTTTTTTCGGTCAGCCGCTGCTCCCGGGCAACGACTCGGGCATCGCGGTGTTTGCCGATGGTTCAGCCCGCGGTCAGGGCCTGTTTTGGCTAGCCACAGGTCCCGGCGTACCGCAGCAGGGCATGTGCCTGCGCGACCCAGACGGCAGTGTCCAGCCGCGTGCGGCATGTGCCGACCTCGCTGCCCGTGCCGAAGACATGTTGCGTTATTCGCGGAGGGTTCTCGACCACGACCTCGCCCGGGTCATCGACGGCAAATCCACACCCTAAGGGTCGCCCGCGTATCGGCGACCTATAAAACCTCAAAAAACCGACAGCGAATTCGTGATTGACCACCCGGGGTGCGGATGGGACAACCCGCCCATGCTTCACCGACCTTGGATTCTTGCAGCAGCATTGTTTGTACCGGCAACCGTCTTGAGTGCCTGTGGTGGCGGAGAAGAAACCTCCACCGAAGGTGCGACCGAGACGACGACCACACTACCGACAACGACCAGCCCGACCACCGACCCGACCACCGCCGGGCCGACTAGCGATAGCGAAACCACGGATACAACCGGGCCCACCGGCAGCGAATCGGACAGCGACAGCGATCCGAGCGAGACCACCGATACCAGCACCGACACCGACCCGACCACGTCCGACTCCGACTCGACCGACTCCGACTCGACCGATTCCGACACCAGCGACTCCGACACCGACCCAACCACCGGCGACCCGCCGTGCACCGAGGGCGAGATTGTCTGTGTCGACAACGAAGCGCAGGAGTGCGTCGACGGTGAGCTCACCCCTGGTGAAGTCTGTGAAGAAGCCTGTGCAGACGGCATTGGCTGCGTGTTTTGTGCCCCGGGCTCCAGCACCTGCGAGGGCGACCAAATCATGGTCTGCAACGACGAAGGCGACGCCTACGAGCCCGGCGAAACCTGCGATGGCCTGCAGGGGCTCGAGTGCGACCCCGACCAGGGCGTGTGCGTGGGGGCCTGTGCCAACCTAGGGCTCAGCTACATCGGTTGCGACTACTACCCAACCGTCACCCTGCAACACGACAGCTACAACGGCGGTGGCCACCAATACGCGGTCGCGGTTGCAAATACAACAAATGCCAATGCAACGATCACGGTGAGCAAGGGCGATGTCAACATCACCGAAGCCACCGTCGCCGCGGGCAGTGTCCAAACCCTCACGCTGCCGTGGGTCGACGCGTTGACCAAGGGGCACGGCCCGAGCAAGGTCGTGGTCGATGGCGCCTATCGCCTGCGCAGCACCCAGCCGGTGACCGTTTATCAATACAACCCAATCTCTGCGACAACCACCAACGATGCCTCGTTGCTGCTTCCTGCCAACACCTGGACCGGCCGGTATCTGGTTGCCGCGTGGCCGCAGTGGGGCTCGTACCCGGGTTGGTATGCGGTCGTCGCCCGCGAGGATGGCACAACCGTCACACTTTCGCCGTCGGCAACCGGTGGCAATGTCCAGCCCGGTGGCGGCGTGGCGGCCAACGGCACCGGCATGGTGACCCTCGACGCCAGCGATGTGTTGGTGGTGCCGAGCTCGGCCGGCGATGTCACCGGCACAATCGTCGACGCCGACAAGCCCGTGCAGGTGTTTGGCGGCCATGAGTGCACCAACGTCCCGCTCAACGTCTCCGCCTGCGACCACCTCGAAGAGGCGATGTTCCCCATCGAGACCCTGGCCAGCGAATACATCGTGGTGCCGCCGGTACAGGTGCCCAACAACAACCTCGACAAGGCGCAGATCGTCCGCGTGATCGCCAGCGAGCCCGACACCAACGTCACCTTCGACCCCGATCAAGGCGCCGACACAACCCTGGTCAACGCCGGTGACTACGTCGAGCTCAGCTCAACCCAGGCGGCATTTTTGGTCTCGGCCGACAAAAAGATCCTGGTCTCGCAATACATGGTCGGCCAAAGTGCCGGGTTCGGTACCAGCGACCCCGCGATGTTGGTGGCGGTTGCGACCGAGCAGTACCGTACCAATTACCTTGTACATGCACCGACTAGCTGGCAGGCCAACTTCGTCGACATCATCGGCCCCGACGGGGCCAACGTCGAGGTCGACGGCCAGGCTGTTGTCGACTGGACGCCGATCGGCAACACCGGATACTCGGTCGCCCACGAACCGCTGAGCAACGGTGGCGACGGCACCCACAGCATTACCTCGGACCTCAAGGTCGGAATCAGTGTCTACGGCGTGCAGAGCTTTGGCAGCTACTGGTACCCGGGCGGGCTCGACCTGACCAAAATCGAATAGCTCGACGGGAGCTGACCGCTAAAACCCGCCCATCTAAGCATGGGCGGGTTTTTGTTTGAACCGCAATTCGCTACAACCCATGGCGTGTCGGTGACCCTTCGCAAACTCATGGTGTCGGACCTGCCAACCCTGTGCAGCCAGCAGCAAGACCCCGAGGCCAACGCCCTCGCCGGCGTGCCTGCCCGCGACCGCCAAGCGTTTATCGAGCACTTCACGACCAATGTCCTCGGCAATGAAGCGGTCATCAAGCGCACGATCGTCGAACATGGGGCGATCGCCGGCCACATTTTGTGTTTTGAACGGGACGGACGCAGGGAACTTGGCTACTGGCTCGGCCGGGCGTTTCGCGGGCGTGGGATCGGCTCGACCGCAGTATCAGCGTTTTTGCCCCTCGTGGGCCTGCGCCCCTTGTATGGGGTTGTTTCGCCGGCCAATGTCGCCTCCATCAGGGTGCTACAAAAATGTGGATTTGTTTGCCACAAACGCGATGACAACACCGAGACCTGGCGGCTCGATTAGTACATGTATCCACATACAATCCGTCGCGTACAATCGCCATATCGCCGGCCAATAAATCGGGGTACAACAGCTATTGCGATGTCCGTGCGCGCCACCACCCTCTCGCTTGTCTGCCTCGTTGGGTGTGCCCCATCGGACTTGCCGGGCCCGAGCCCCGCACCCACCCCCTCACCAACCGGGCGTGAAGATGCGGTCAATCGTTTTGAAGTCGTCACCCCAGCTGCATCGCACACCAGCCCGGAGGCCAGCGACCAACCCCAGGTCCGCGAGCAAACCGCGAAACCGCCAAACAAACCCGAGCCCACGCCCGAGCCCAAGCCCGAAAACGTGGATGCCCCCGAACCTCGCGCTCAGGCCCAGGCGTCAACCATCCGTGCGCGTACCTGGGTTTCCAAACAGGCCGACCCCGGACTTGCCGAGTTTGCCAACAACCTGGCGAGCAAGGGCAGTGTGTGGGTCGGCAACCTCAAGGGCAACGGCGATCGCTCGGTCCTTGTGTATATCCCACAAAATCCAAACCCCGAGGCCGACGTCCAACTCATCTACCACTTTCACGGGACCTACAGCGAACACATCGAGCCCAAGGCCGACGGCGTGCCCAAAAAGCGCTGGGTGGGTAGTAACCGCCTCGCACAAACCCTCGAAGCCATCGCCGACGGGCAACAAGCCGTCCCCCACAACCTCGCTCTGATCTATCCCCTGAGTGCCGGTAAGCGCAAGGACCCCGAGCATCAGGGCTGGTGGAACGGCGCCTACGATCGGCTGTGGATGGCCGATATCCCCGGGGGCACCGACAGGTTTGAAACGCTGCACCGGGAGGTTGTTGACCTGCTCACCCAGAAAATTGGTGTACATCCAACTAAAATTCTCCCGCGGGTCATCGCCGAGGGTCACAGCGCCGGCGGGATCGCCCTGCGCAACGTCGCCGAGTCGGGGACCAAGCGCGTGGGTGAGTACATCTTTTTAGACGCGAGCTTTCAAAGCTGGTCCGACCGCTGCTACCTCGCGGCCCAGCAACATGACCCCAAAGCTTTCTTGACACTGGTGATCACCGACAAGGGCATCGCCGACCCGTTTGGTAAACGCGACCCCTGGTGCGCCAGGCTCGAAGCCTGGGACCAGCAGTGGGACAACCACCAAGCGTCGTGCCAAAAAGATCCTGGCGCCACTCCACCCGGGCAAAAACAGTCCTGTGAGGAACTCGCTACCGCCTCCGAGGAATGGGAGGAGTACCGGCAGTGGTGCACCGAGATGAAGTCCGACATGAAAAACCTCAAGCGCGTGTATGTGCACCGAACCAAGGTTCCACACGGTGAGCAACCACGGCGCTTTAGCGGCGGTCTGGAGCTTCCGCCGGACCGCCGAAAGCGTGCTGGCTAACGGGCACTGCGAACAGTTCTCCGGCCCATGCACCTAGGCTATGGGCGACCGACGGCAACGAGGTCACGTGGGGCCCTTGGCGGAGTAATTGTACCCACAACGAAAATGCGACCTTACTCAAGCAGTCGCGTCCACCCGCCGAGCAACTGCCCGCGCACGTCGGCATCACGGGTAAGTGCTCAAAGAGATGAGCGCCGAGGCGCGGCAAAACCGGAGGAGTCGATGATGTCGCCTTAAATCCGCGGTACGACCACGCGCCGCCACTTGACCCGAGTTTGGTTGAAGTGGCCCTTGACGTCGGGGTCGTTGTCCATGGTCTGCGGGGTGCCGTGGATGTCATAGGCCCGTGAGGCGATCTTGTATTTGCCCGGCTTGGCGTCCCAGCGGTAGCGAAACACCGACCAGGCGTGGTCGACATCATCGCTGCCGATCCCCTGCTCATCGAAGTATTCGCCGGCCTTGCACAGCTCGGCCGGGACCCAGGTGCTCCCGTCGGTGCAGACCTCAACCTTGCCCACCGGGTGTTGACCACCCCAGGCACAGCCGAGCAGCAGGTAGTGATCTTCGTTGCGCATACAACAGCTGATCATCGATTTGAGTCCGATCCAGCGGGCTTCTTCGCGGACCCAACGTCGACCCTCGCGGCGCTTGTTGGTAAACACCACCGTGTTGTAGACGCCCTGGTGCTTTTCGGTTTTGCCCTCGATCATCCGCAGCCACTTGACGTGGGACATCGAGTAGATACCGGGCACAATCAGCCGGGCGGGAAAGCCGTGTCGCCGGCTCAGGGGCGCCCCGTTCATCTCCACGGCAATCAGCGCACGCGACTGCTCGAGCTCCTCGAGCGAAAGCCCGTAGTGATAGCCTCCGGGGCGAATCGGGCCGAGTTTGTCCTGGCCGCGAAAGACGATGTGGCGGGCGCTCCCGGTGCCGCCGTAGGTTTCGAGGATGGTCTTGAGCGACGGCCCCGACCAGCGGGCCTGGCCGACCAACCCCGACGAGCCCATCAGGTGGTTGCCGTTGCCCGCACACTCTTGTACGCACACACGTTCCTCGCGGGGCAGGGCCAACAGGTCCTCCAGGGTTAGCGTGTGGTCGCTACCCAACCCCCTCAGCTCGAGGCGATACTGCTTGGGGTCGATCACCGGGTGGATATGCCGGTCCCGGCGAAAGTAGCCCTCGACCGGCGTGATCATGGTGGTGAGCTTGCGGGGAGCCTGCTCCTCCATGCTGAGGCCGCGCAGGATCAGCGAGTTGAGTTTGTCGCCAAACCACCGCGCCATCCCGTCGATCGGCTCCAAATAGAGTTCATCGGCGGGCAGCGAGCGCTCACCACTGCCTGCAGCCTGGGAATGGGAAGGATTTGAGGGAATTGCCTGGCTCTCGTGCGTCATCGCCAATGCAGGCAAGGTAGCGAAGCTCGGCGTGGGCGGCAATGTAGCGACCGCCGTAGCCCACACCTGAATCCTCACCCCCGCCCGGCTATGTATCGGGAATCAATCGGTCAATGGCCAATGCGCCAGGTTGACGCAGTGTGAGCTGTCCCGCAGATGCGCGTGATCGCGGGCACATTTGCAACCCGCCGGCCATCCTGCGCAAGTAGCTGTCCGGGAAAGATGCTTATACATCAAAATAGAGCCGGCTTCCTGCAAGCGCCTGTCCGCGAAAAGCTTATACCTCAAAAAAAGGAGCGCCGACCTTTCTGCGCAAGCGGCTGTCAGGGCATATGCCTCAAAATGAACCGCCGGCTTCCTGCAAGCGCCTGTTCACGTAACATGCTTACGCATTTAAAATAAACACCAACAATCCGCCAACAGCTAGCGGCCGCCAGGTATATGTACCTGCATCATCTTTGGCAACTCGCCGCGCCACACGTCGATCCCCCGGGCAACCAGCTTGTCGCGCAGGGCAAGCGCGCGTTCCATTTGCCATGCCGAGTCGGCGGCCATGCGAAACTTCGGGTCGGCAAACTCCGCGGCGGCACCCTCCACCCCACGCAACACATCGATACTGACGGAGTCGACATGGTCCGCGAGGAGGTCCACCATGTGCTCGACCGACCCCGGCAACAGCGGCTGGACAATCGCCCCGGTCGACACGCCAGCCTCGCGAAACCGTTTTAAAATTTCTAAACGCTCGGCGACCGAGGCCGCCCGTGGCTCAAACCGTGCGCGCACCGAATCATCGATCGTGGGCAGTGACACACCGACAAATACGCTTTGTGGACCTGCCCGTTGGGCGAGGCTGGCGATCAGCGAAAGGTCGCGTAGGATCAACGCGGAGCGCGTCAGCAACATTGTTGGCCAGACTTGGGAGCACTCGCCAATCGCCCGCAAACACGCCTGTGTGACCAGCTCCCGGGCCTCGATCGCCTGGTACGGGTCGCTGACAATCGGACAAAACTTGATCGGTAGGGGATCCTTGGATTCGAGCTCTGCGGCCAACACAGCCGCGGCATTGGTCCGTACATCGACATACGACCCCCACGGTGCCTCGGGCAACTGCACCAACTGCCTGACCGCCGCCAAATTGGACTGGGCGTAGCAAAACCGGCAGCCGATCGTACAGCCCATGTACGGGCTGACGGTATAAAACGGTATCTCAGTGGTCCCCGCGAGCTCGAGCAGCGATCCGACCTCCACCTGTCGTACCCGCCGCGATTGACTGAGCTGCTCGCCACTGGCGCGCTCGGCAATATGTGTAAGCACATCTTGTTCGTTGGCCTGGACGATTTTTGCGACGTGTTGGCACACGCGCTCGCCGAGTTTGGAGTCGATCGGGTTGCGTCCGCCCTCGTTGCGGTAGCCAAACCCAAACCGTTGCGAGCGGGCGGCGTAGCGCTGGCCTGCCGACAGCAACGCAATATCGACCCACAGCCGCTGGCCAGCGACCCGCAGGCGATAGCGCAGGCCCATTTCGGTGGTCGCATCCTCGAGCACGACCTCGGGTGCGAGTTGGTCACCGCACGCGTAGGGCGAGATCAAGGCCAGGAGGTGCGCACGCAGGTCCACAAACGAATCGGCCGAAGCATGTCAAACCGTCCCGCAATTGTAAACTGCGAAATTGGTGGCGCGCCCGCGGGCCTGTTACACGCTCGCTGCCGACTTTTGTTGCCCCTGCAAATACTCCTGCCACTTGCGCACCATCAGCGCTTGGATTGCATGTACAACCGGATTGAGCTCGGCCGAGGGTGCATCGTAGTGCTCGTCGTAGGCCTCCTGCTCGGCCTCCACGGCAAACCCATCCTGAGCGAGCAACGGCGCGACGTAGAGTTTTTTGGCCCCGCGCAAAACCGGCCCCATCAGCCATTTGGGCAGGCGAGCGGGCACCATCGGCACCTTGAAGTGCTCGAAATAAAACACGAAGTAGGCATAGGTTGTACGCTCGTCCATCGGCAGCAGGCTGCAAAAATGGCGAATCCCGCCCCCGGTGTTCGACCACTGATAGGGGTAGTCGATGCCCAGGTCCATCGAGGTTGTGTCGTGGCTTTTGCGGTCGACAAAAAACTTCGAGACCCGCCCGGTCGCAACCTCGGTCTCGTAGGTGATCCGAATCGCGTCACCGGCAGAATCGACATTGGTCAGCTTGGCGTTGGCAAACGGCCGATAGTCGCGGTGGAGGTAGCCGTGGGAGAAGTCGCAAATGTTCTCCATGATCATCGAATAGTGAGCCTTCCACTTGCCCGAGATCGTCAGCGCCGACCACCGCTGGTTGCCGTCGAGCTCGGGAATCTGTGGCATCGGCACCTGCGTGGCCAGGGCGGGATCGCCAAAAAACACCCAGATAAGGCCGTAGCGCTCGAGCACCGGAAAGGAGGCGACCTTGAGCTTGGGCATCTTGCGGCCAAACAGGTCGTGATCGACCCGGACCACCCGGCCCTCGCCGTCGTAGGCCCAGCCGTGATAGGGGCACACGAGGTGACAGGCGTCGTCGACCTCGCCGAGCGACAACTTGAGTTGGCGATGGGCACAGCGGTTTTCGATCGCATGGAGGGCGCCGTGCTTGTCACGAAACACCGCGACCGAGCGCTTCCAAAACACAACTTCGCGCACCTGGCTGCGCTTGATCATCCACGATTCGGCCACCGCGTACCAGTGGTTGGGATCGAGCCCGGCCGCGCGTGCCCGCTGCCGCCGGTTTTTGGCGGCCTCAAAGCTCGGGGGGCGTTTTGCATGTAGTTGCACCAAACTCATGGTCGTTCTCCAACTCCGCTAACCAGTGTATAGACAAATTATGATGCGGCCCGCCGCATGCGAGTTGCCGACACCCGAGCCGGCAACAGCCCGCGCCGGACAAAGTCCTCGTGGGCCTCGGCAAACGCCTCACGCACCGAGGTCGGGACATACCCCAACTCACGCTTGGCCTTGGAGCAGTCCGCATGCCGATACTTGCGCAGGATGTGAATCGCTCCTGGGGTCAGTCGCTGGGGCGCCTTGGGAAACACGTGGGACATGATCGGACTGACGACTTCGGCGATCCCGGCCATCAAGCCCGCTGGTAGGCGCAGGCGTGGACGCGGCCGCCCCGTGAGTTCCTCAAAAATGCCGACGACATCGTCGAGGGTTAAAAACTCGGTCGAAAAAATGTAGCGCTCGCCCGTCGCCCCGCGCCGCATCGCCAACACGTGCCCCTCAACGATATCGCGGGCGGCGACAAACTCGTGGCCACCCGGGATGTAGGCCCGCAACTTGCCGCGGCCGTGGGCCAGCAGGGTTGCCCCCATACGCGAGGGTTTGTAGTCGGCCGGTCCGACAATCCCAGTTGATGTAGCTACACACACATCGAGGCCGGCGACCGCCGCCTTGAGGCACTCGTGCTCGACCAACACCTTGGTGCGGCCATAGGGCGGGGTGCGGCTAAACGGAAAAAACGGAATCGACTCGTCGCAGGGCTTAGTCGGGTCGTCGAGATCGTCGCCGACGGCACTCAACGACCCACTGACAACAACCTTGGCTACCTCGGCCGCACGTGCGGCGGCTAGCAGGTTGCGGGTGCCCAACACATTGCACTCAAAGATCTCACGACGCTCACGGCGGTTGCCATAGCTCGTCGAAATCTTGGCCGCGCAGTGGTAGATCGTCTCGCAGCCGCGAACCGCTCGGGCGACATCGTCGGGGTTGCGCAGGTCGCCCAAGATGCGCTCGACATCGAGGCCGTCGACCGCCGCGTTGTTGCTGTTGGAGCGCAGCAACACCCGGACCTCCTGCTCCCCGTCGGCGAGCAGGCGGCGCACGAGGTTGGCACCCAAATGACCGCTGGAGCCGGTGACAAGTACTTTACCGGCAAACCGGCGCTCATCTGCGACGATGTCGTTCACAGCCCTGTCCCTATCACAAAGCCATGCAGCCGCGTTTGCCAAACCGGTGACGGCGATCACAGGCAGCCGATGGACGGCCCGTCATTTGCGACCTGCCCCTGGGGTTAGGTCTGGCCTCTGGCAATCTCATGTACATACATAGTCACCCAACGGCGGTGATTTACACCCTATCCATGGGTGATTTTACGTGACACAGACCACGCCCAGCTTGCCAACCCCGAGCAACTTGCACGTGCGTGCGACCACCGGCCTGTTCGGGTTGTCACCCCCCATCCCACCCCATCGCAGTGAGTGGCCGGCCCGCGCGAAGTGGGCTACACCCTGCGGTGTCGCTATGGCCGAATTTCCCGATGTGCAAACCCGAGTGACTCAACTTCAGCGCGATCTCGAAGGCGCGTCGCCCGGTCGCGTGGTCGCGCGGGCGCTCGAGACGTTTGGTGGCGATATCGCCATCAGCTTTAGCGGCGCCGAAGATGTCCTGCTCCTCGAATACGCCCATCAAAGCGGCCACCCGTTTCGCGTGTTTAGCCTCGACACCGGTCGCCTCCACCCGGCGACCTACCGGTTTTTTGCCACGGTCGAACAGCACTACAACATCCGCATCGAGTACTGCTTTCCCGAGACCGCGGCGGTCGAGCAGCTTGTGCGCACCAAGGGCCTGTTCTCGTTTTTTAGCGATGGCCACCAGGAGTGTTGCCAGATTCGCAAGGTCGCCCCACTGCGAAATTATCTAAAAGGTGTATCTGCATGGATAACCGGCCAGCGCCGCGACCAAAGCCCCGGCACCCGCAGCACGGTTGAGCTGGTCGAGCAAGGCAGCAACCGCGGTCGCGGAGGCGCACCGCTTGTCAAATTTAATCCCCTGGCCCACCGCACCAGTGTCGATGTGTGGGACGCGATTCGGGCATTCAACGTCCCGTTCAATCCGTTGCATCAGCAAGGGATGGTGAGCATTGGCTGCGAGCCATGTACCCGGGCGATCCTTCCGGGGCAACACGAACGCGAGGGCCGGTGGTGGTGGGAGCAGGCGGCCCACAAAGAGTGCGGACTGCACCAGGGCAAGCCCTCCGATGGGTAGGTCGTGCAAGGGCCTACAGCCCGCTAGTCGTAGATAAACCCGTCGTCGCCGTGGGTCACGCTCACCACGACAATCGTATCGGCCTTGACCTGCTCTGCAATCCCGGCGTAGGCCGTTTCAATACTTTGTACATGCATGTCGGCATAGGCGATCACGTGGAGGATCTGCTTGGTCCAGGCGTCTTCGGGACTGACATTGGCGGTGCTCAGCTGGATGTCGGCGAGCTTGTCGTTGAGCAAATTCTCGGCCTGCTCGACGGTATACGGGTCTTCCGGGGGGAACCCAAATGCCCGGGTGACGCTCACACCGACCTTGTGGCCTGCGAGGTCGACCAAAAGGTCGGTCTTTTTGCCCATTTCATCCTGGTAGACGATCTCCCCCTCGGTCTTGAGCAACAGCGCCATGTCGCAGCGGGCGAGCACCTCGTAGGCGGCTACTTCCGAGTATAACGAACTGCCGCCTAGGTTGCCGTCGTCGTAGACTTTTTGGCCCCCGGGTGTGAGTGCGTCGTAGTCGAAACCGCTGTCGCCAAAATCGATACTATTTGTAAATACAAAGTAATTTGGGGAGTCGATCTCGTCGCCGTCGATCAACCCGCAGTCGCCCGCGAGCTCGCCCCACCCCATGCCCTGGTTCCCGGTCTCGGTCGGGGGGTCATCGGTTTCGGTCTCGGTCTCGGTTTCGGCGTCGGTCTCGGTCTCGGTCTCGGTCTGCGAGCCTGCCGTGTCCGTATCGGTGCCGTCCGACTCGGACGGATCGGTCTCCCCTGCCGTGGTCAGGTCCGTGGTTCCTTGAGATTCGTTCGTCTCCCCGGTCTCGCCCGAGTCGCTCGAGCCGGTTGCCTCGGTCGATACACTCGAGTCGGTTGCCTCGGTCGTATTCGCAGTTGTCGACCCATCGCCCGTGCCGGTCCCCCCCGTGCTTGCGGTGGTGTCTGTCCCCTGGTTTCCGTGTTGTATGAGCCCGGAATCTCCAGGTGATGTCCCGCAGGCCAACAGGAGCATCGGGGCCAACCACCGCGGGCGTCGAAGTTGCATGCCCAAGATTTTCCCATCGCGTGGCGAGAGTCAATCACCCGGAGGTTTCTCGGTCCGTCTAAGCTGCCAAAAAAAGAAGTCGGCGGGCACCGAAATCCACACCAAGTTGATCGTCAGCACCAGGTTGGTGGCCGACATCATTTCGTAGCGCCACGCGGGGTATTGCACGGCAATAAAAAACCCGACGAGGTAGCCGATCGCGGAGGGAAACATCGCGGTCGCCACCCCGATCGCCAGCATCGCCCCGACGAGAGCCCACAACAACAGCATCAGGATTTCGGCGGTCGCCAGTGCCAACCCCAACCCGGGCAAACTCAACAACAGCAGGATCTGGACAATGATGGCGACTGCAGCGGTCGCCATCACCCGCCGGTTGATCGCCGTCTTCATCATCGACTCGCGGGCCCAGTAGCCAAACCCGGCGACGATCACAAGCAACAGGCCGGCCATCGCCGTGAGGCCGTGGCGCATCGCCTCCTCGTCAAACCTCGCGTGCACAAACCGCCCGCTCAGCGGCACCAGGGTAAACAACGTCCCCAAACACAGGGTGATAAACGTGCGGGTCCGCTGGCCGACCGTCGGATCGAGCTGCCGCCCCATCTGGGCAAGTTGTTGTATATGCGCCTGCTGTTGGGCCAACTTCGCGCTCGCCTGTTCGATTTGTGCGAGCAACTCAGGCGTGGGTTCGGCAACCTGGCTGAGCTCGGCAAGCAGCGGCATGACCTGCTCGGGGGACCCGCGATCGAGTTCATACTCGATCATCGCTGTGGTGGCAGTGGCCAGGCCCTCACGTTGTAGCTGGCCGTCGGGCCATACGCGTAACGCCTCCTGAAAACCGAACTTGCAGGCACTAAACAACTCGTAGAGGGCGAGCCGATGGCGGCGGATATCCTGGCTGGCGGTGGCATCGGCCGGGGCTTTGTGTACCTCCACGAGTAGGCGCTCGAGCTTTTTTTGTGCCTGCACAATTAAGTCGCCAACACTGCGTTGGCGCAGATACGTTTGCACCTCGAGCCGCAGGGCCTCGGCCGAGGGTGGGCGCTTTTGCGGCTCGTTGGCCATTGCCCGCCGGCACAGGTCGACCAGTGGTGCGGGCCCATCGGGAGGCGGAGGCCCAAGCGACACACTTTGCAAAACCTCGGGCAGGGTTTCACCGCGATGCGGGGCCTGGCCCGTGAGAATCTCGTGTAGGATCGCCCCGAGTAGGTAGACATCTGTCGCTTCAGACAGGTCGGCCCCATCGCCGGTGAGCATCTCAGGGGCCATATAGCAGGGTGTCCCGGCGACCCCCGTAATGCCCTGTGCAGCTGGCAACCGCCCCTCGGCATCGTCGTGCAAACTGACGGCGATGCCCCAATCGACGACATAGACCTCGCCAAACGTACCGATCATCACGTTGTCGGGCTTGAGGTCGCGGTGGAGAATCCCGCGGCTGTGGGCAAAGTGGACCGCGTTACAAACCTGCATATACAAACGCAAGTTCCACTCGAGTAGGTCGTCCTCACCAAAGTGCTTGCGGACCGCTTCGGCGTCGCCCATGAGGTCGCTCCAGGTCTCGCCCTCGATGCGTTTGAGCACGATCAGCGGACGGCCTTCGCTGTCTAGGGTGACGTCGTGAACCGGCACGACATTGGGGTGCTCGAGCCACCCTGTCACCCAGGCTTCCTGCAACAACCGCAGGGTATTTTCCTCGGACTGCGCCTGCTCGCGCAGTGATTTGAGCACGACTTTTCGCCCCAAACTTCGCTGCTCGGCGAGGTGGACCACGCCCATGCCGCCCTCACCGATCACCCGGGTCACGGCAAATCGCGTGCCGGGGTCCGTGGCCAGCTCGGACATTTTGGCGAATGCCCGCCGGGCCCCACTGAGGCCGACAAACTGCTCGGGTGTCATGGTTTTGTGCAGGCGATGCACATGGGTCGCGGCATCCTCGAACTCCGAGGTCCCCATCATGGTGTTGGCCACAGCCGCGATGGCCTCGGCCGTGAGGGTCTCGGAGTGCGGGTCCACGGTGGGTGAGCGTAGCAAGCCTTGGCAGCGGCCGTCGTGTGGTTGTTTCGCGCCATGGGGACATGAATGCGCGAACATGTCCGCTCATGGGCTCAAATCCGGCCTCTTCACGCGACATCTGGCCAGGGAGCTTGTATCTACATTGTTGCCAACGACGTTAAACAAAAACAGGCACACATCGCTGTGTGCCTGCTTTCTGGCCAACCGAAATACTAGCGGTTGTACTGCTCTTCGCGGCGTCGCAAAAACGCCGGGATATCGCTGGGATCGTTGCTGGTTTGCATGTTGTCGCGCGACCACCCGGCATTGGAGCTCTGCGGGTCGCGGCTCGGTCGTGCCTGCTGCTGCTGTTGTTTTTGTTGTTGCTGTTGCAACCCGGCGTACAGGCCCGACTGCGCCATCGGTTGGTGACCGCCGCGGGAGGCCTTGGGCACCTGAACCTGGCTGCGGGATTTGGCCGGCGGCTTGCCGGTGGCACCAAACACCGCTGCGGCCTGGGACACGGCCGTGGCTGGATTGCGGCTGTAGCTCGATTGCCGCCGACGACCACCGTGGCTGGCGATGACTTCTTGCAGCTCGTCCTCGGCCGGGGCGTGGCTCTCAAACCCGGTGGCGATGACGGTGAGCCGCAATAGGTCGCCCATGTTCTCGTCGATAACCGCACCAAAGATGATGTTGCAATCTTCGTGGGCGGCCTCTTGGATAAGCGAAGCTGCCTCTTCGACCTCGTGCAGACGAAGGTCGGGACCGGCGGTGATATTGATGAGGATGCCCTTGGCCCCGTGGATGGTGACATCCTCGAGCAGCGGCGAGCTGATGGCCTGTTGCGCAGCTGCGAGGGCACGCCCCTCGTCCTGACCAATGCCCATACCCATGAGGGCACGCCCCTGGTCGGACATGATCGTGCGCACGTCGGCGAAGTCGACGTTGATGATACCGGGCACGGTGATGAGGTCGGAGACACCTTGGGTGGCGTGCTGCAAGACTTCGTCGGCGAGCCGGAAGCTGTCGAGCAAACTTGTATTTGCACTGGTTACGCTGAGCAAACGATCGTTGGGGATCGTGATCAACGTGTCGACCGCAGACTCCAACCGCTCGATACCCTGCTCGGCGACTTTTTGCCGGCGGCGGCCCTCAAACTTAAACGGTTTGGTGACCACACCCACGGTCAATGCACCGCATTCGCGGGCGACCTGGGCGATGATCGGCGCAGCGCCAGTTCCGGTGCCACCACCCATGCCGGCGGTGACAAACACCATGTCGGCACCCTCTAGGGCGGCTGCCAAATCGGTCACACTCTCGAGTGCGGCCTCGCGTCCGCGTTCGGGGTTGGCCCCGGCTCCTAGGCCGCGGGTCACCGAGCGTCCGAGCTGAATCGTAGTCGGTGCCAGGCTCTTTTCGAGCGCTTGGACATCGGTGTTGGCGGTGAAAAACTCCACCCCTTCCACCTTGTGCGCGATCATGGTGTTGACAGCGTTGCCACCAGCACCGCCGACCCCGATCACTTTGATCTTGGCCATTTCCGGATAGTCGTCGAGTTCGAAGTGCGCCATGTGTTGGTCCCTCGCTGCCGTCGCTACTGCACAGCGATCAAGTGCTCGCAACCCTTATCCGAGCAGGATCACCGACGCAAGAAAGATAAAGTTTTTAATGATTTTGGGTGGTTAAATGAAACCAAATGTAGGACATGCAACCACTCGAATGATCGAAGTCGATCACGATCACGGTGCATACTCATGCATTTTCGATCGCCCGGCGCATCGCCTCGATCGCCGAAGTTGGGAGTTCGCGCCCGAGCCAGCGCTGCAAGGCCAGGACACCCTGCCATAGGAGCATCGGCAATCCATCTTGAACCTGGCAGCCGGTCGCCTCGGCGCGGTCGAGCAGGCCCCCGGCCGGCCGCGGATAGACGATGTCAACCACCCGACCACCCGGGCATAGCACCTGCGGCTCGACCGCGGCGGGAAAGGCTGTGGGCCCACCGTGCATGCCGACGGTGGTGGTGTTGACCAGCAGGTCAAACCCCAATTTTGTTGTAAGTGCATGGTAATCGACAACCTCGACCTGGGTGGCACCGCCTAGGCCCTCAACGCTGAGCTGTTGTGGTTGCCGGGTAACCCAACACAGGTGGGTACACCGCAATTCGTAGACGAGCGCATCGACAATTGCCCGCGAAGCGCCACCACTGCCCAACACCAGCGCACGCTCGACCGGCCGCGGCCCGAGTTCGCGGACGGCCGCGGCAAACCCAGGGCTGTCGGTGTTGTCCCCCACGAGATAGGGCCCGCCCGTCCGCTGGCGAACAATCACCGTGTTGACGGCACCGATGCGTGCTGCCGTGGGCGTGAGTTCATCGACAATGCTGAGCGCCTGGCGCTTGTGCGGGACGGTGAGGTTGACCCCGCCAAACCCGAGGGCCCCCACACCTTTAAGTGCATCTGCAAGTTGTTCGGCACGCACATGCAGCGGCACGTAGCGGTGGGATAGCCCGAGTTGCGCGAACGCGGCATTGTGCATGGCCGGCGAACGCGAGTGGGCGATCGGATCGCCCAACACGGCAAACAGGGCTGGCAGGCCAACGGTAGGCTCGATCATGTCGGCCCAGGGTAGCAAACCTCGACGCGCGACCGCTCACAAAATCTATGCTGATACACTTTTTGCTAACCAACAGTGTCCATCAGCCGGGCGGCCAACTGGTGAAATACCGGGCGGTAACGGGTGATCCTCGGGTTTTCGCGGGTGGGGTGCACGCGGTTACTCAACAAGATAAACACCCGCGGGCGGCTTTGTGGCGTGGTTCCCGGGTCGATCCACAACGACGTGCCGGTATACCCGAGGTGGCCCACAGCGTGGCTCGAGAGCGCCTTGCCGGTGCTGCCGCTACCATCGGGGTTGGTGCCGTCAAATCCGAGGCGACGGGTCGAGCCCGGTACCCGCGACGGCTGCCAAAAGCGATCGCGCACGCCGGGCGTGAGCCCCGGTAGGGTGCATCGCAGCCAACCCAGGGCGACTTCTAACACGGCTTCGGCATTGCCAAACAACCCGGCGTGCCCGGCCACGCCCCCCATCACCAGGGCCTTGTCGTCGTGGACTTCGTAATGTGCATAGTCAACTGGTTTGCGCACGGCATACCAGGTCGGCACCTCCTCGCCCCGGGCTGCGGCCGCGTGGTCGTAGACCTCAGTCGGGGCGATCAAACCGCGCTGGGCGTCGCTTGGACCCCGGCCACCGTCGCGGCGGATCCGATTGTAGGCGAGCTGCGGGACCACACCGGTGTGCAGCCCGAGTGGCCAGGCCACACGGTTTTCAAACAGGGTGTCGAGCGGGGTCGCATACACCCGCTCTAGCCAGCTGCCGAGGATCATCATGCCGAGGTCGCTGTAAACCGCCCTGCTGGCGAGGGGATATTCGGGCGGGGTCTTGCACACCAACCGCATCACGGCAGCGGCCTGGCCTGGCCACGGACGGCCGACAGCCGCGAGCTCGGCAAAGTACTCGCGGTGGGCCAACAATCCGGCACTGTGGTCGAGCAAGTGTTCGAGCGTCGCCCCCGGGCAGGCCGCACACCAGGGCTCGGGTACCGGCGTGTCGAGGGCGAGCTTGCCCTCGGCCACGGCGATCGCGGTTAAACTTGTTGTTGCAAGTACTTTGGTGAGCGAGGCCAGGTCGTAGATCGTGTCGCGCATGGCAGCCCGCGCGTGCTCGGGGACCTCGGGGTCGCTGGCCAACATCCCGTGGGCCTCGTGGTAGACCGTGGCACCGTCACACCAACAAAGGGCGACACACCCGGGAAACACACCGTCGGCCACAGCCCGTTCGAGACTTTGAAACAGGGCGTCAAACGGATCGGTCGGGTCGCTCAGCACAGTGGCGAAGGTAGCGGTTTATCGCGTTTGGTCAACCAGCTGGTTCCACCACCCCCGAGGGGGCCCGCCGCCTGCTAGGCGACAAAGTCGACCGCACAGGTGGTCTCGACATGGCCGCGGATAAACTCCAAAACTTGTAGGTGCACCGGGTCGGTGCGGTAGGCATCGAGCCCGGCCTGGTCGTCAAACCGCGTGATCAGGGCGAGGTCGTAGGACCGCGGCGAGCGGGTGATATCGAGGCCGGCTTCGAGTTCCCGCAAACTCTCGATGCGGCCGCGCATCCCGAGCAAGAGGTCGCGCGCCCGCTCAGCGTCGGCCTGGTTGGGGAACTTAAAGAGGACCACATGGGTGAGCATGGGATGGATGATCGACGGGATGGGAACCCAGATTCAAGGGCTCGTGGCTGTGTGAGAAGTCCTGCGCGCCTTGTTGCGGTTGGCGACGACTCGGGCAAACTCACAGGGCCAGACTCTTCAAGGCGTTTCAGACTGCCGTCGAACAACCCGACCAGTTTCTCAACCCGATGTTGGCCATGGCCGGCTCGTCTGGCTCGGCCAACAACGAGGCCACACTCAACCCGACGCGCCCCCCACCCGTTTGGGCCAAACCGATGGATTGCCGTCGCCACTGCGCCTGCGCTATGTCGCCATCGACATGTCCGAAACCAACGCACTCGCCCACGCAAGGTCCCGCCTGATCGTCGCCCTCGATGTCCCCGATGCGGCCACGGCCCACCGGGCGGCGCAAACCCTCAACGGCCACGTCGGCATGCTCAAGATCGGCTTGCAACTGTTTGTCGCCGAGGGTCCGGCGATTGTCCGATCGCTGCGCACCGCGTTCCCAAAACTCGAGATCTTTTTGGACCTCAAACTCCACGACATCCCCAACACCATGCGCGGGGCGATTGCGAGTGCCCGCGAGCTCGATGTGCGATTGTTGACTGTACATGCAGGTTCGGGGGTCGAGCACCTGCGAGCCTGTGTCGACGAGGCCGGGGACAGTATGGGGATCCTGGCGGTTACCGTGCTCACAAGCCAAGATAGCAGCGCCTGTCGCGAGGCCGGACATACCCGCGAACCGGCCGAGTTGGTCGCCATGCGCACGGCCTGTGCCCGCGAGGCCGGCTGTGCCGGGGTGGTCTGCAGCGGCGCCGAGCTTGTGCATGTACATGATATTGCGCCCACGCTGTTGCATGTGGTCCCGGGGATCCGTCCGGCCGGATCGGCGACCAACGACCAGCGGCGGGTGATGACCCCGGCCCAGGCGATCTCGAGCCACGCCACACACCTGGTGGTGGGACGGCCGATTATGCGAGCCGATGACCCGGCCGCGGCCGCCGATGCAATTGTCCACGAGATGGCCTCGGCGCTTTCGTAGGTCTGCCGGTTGGTGTCGTCACCAGTGCGGCTCAAATCGGTTTGGTACGGGATTTCGTGACCCTGTGACCCGGATGTTTCATGCACATACACTCTTTTTAGAGGAGCATCCTCACCCCACACCAAAGCTAGCGATTATCGCCCACTCCTGGGCGCTTTCCAGACTTTTGCAGCACTGGGGCAACCACAAAGCGCGGCTTTTTGGGGCGATTCGCGGTAGCATGTCGGGGCTTTTTTGGAGCGCATGGTGAGCACCGCACTCGCAGGCAAAATTCTTGTTCTCGACGACGAACGCAACATCCGTCGGACACTTCGCATGGTGCTCGAGGGCGAAGGCGCCACCGTGCTCGATGCCGAGTCAGCCGAGGCAGCCCTCGATACCCTGCGCGAGCACGAGGCCTGCGGCGCGCCGGTTGAGGTGTTGGTCGCCGATGTCAAACTCCCGGGCATGTCGGGGCTACAGCTGCTCGAGCGCCTGCGTGAGATCGGAGCTGGGCGCCCGCCGTTGCCGGTGATCTTGATCAGTGGACATGCAACGGTTTCCGAGGCGGTCAAGGCCACTCGCCTCGGCGCGTTTGATTTTTTTGAAAAACCACTCGAGCGCGACCGCGTGGTGATCGGGGTCCGCAATGCCCTGCGCCAATACGAGGCCGATGCCGAACTCCGCAGCCTCCGGGCCCGGATCCGCGGGGAGATTATCGGCGAGAGCAAGCCGATGCGGGCACTTTTGAAAAAGGTCACCAAGGTCGGCAAAACCAAGGCCCGCGTGCTGATTCAGGGCGAGAGTGGCACCGGCAAGGAGCTCGTGGCGCGAGCTGTCCACGAGGCCAGCGACCGCGCCGGCAAGGCGTTTGTCAAGGTCAACTGTGCGGCGATCCCCAGCGAACTCATTGAGAGCGAACTTTTTGGCCACGAACGCGGGGCATTTACCGGGGCAACCGGGCTCAAGCGCGGGCTGTTTGAGGTGGCCAATGCAGGTACAATCTTTTTAGACGAAATCGGTGACATGGACCTGAGTGCCCAGGCCAAGGTCTTGCGGGTGTTGCAAAGTGGCGAGTTGATGCGGGTGGGTGGCGAGCGCCCGATCAAGGTCGATGTCCGGGTGTTGGCCGCGACCCACCGCAACCTCAAGGAGCTGGTCGCCGCCGGCGAGTTTCGCGAGGATCTGTACTTTCGCCTCAACGTCGTGCCGCTGACGGTGCCACCCCTGCGTGCACGTGGAGACGATGTCGGGCTGTTGTGCCGTCACTATGTCGACATTGCCTGCCGTGAAAACGGGATGTCGACCAAGCCGTTGTCTCCGGAGGCGATGGCCGTGCTCACGCGTTACGCTTGGCCGGGCAATGTCCGCGAGCTCCGCAACGTCATGGAGCGGATGGCAATCTTGTCGGACAGCCAGATCGGGGTCGAAGATGTCCCCGAGGATGTGTTGTCGGCCTCCGGGTGTGCGACCGATGCCGACCAACAAGATGTACCTGCATCGACTTCGGAGCTGGTCGCCCTGCTCGGTCCGTTGGGGCAAGATGGCATCCCCGAGGGCATGTCGCTCAAGTCGTTTCGCGAGGCCGTCGAGCGGGCATTTATTCGCCAACGCCTCAACGACTACGGGTGGAATGTGTCGCGTACCGCCGAGGCCCTCGGGGTCGAGCGCACCCACCTGCACAAGAAAATGAAGGTCTTGGGCATCACCCGCGGCCAGTCCTGAACGAACCGTACAGCACGAACCGAACCGGGCAATCCGGCGGGCTAGCCCGGCGCTGCGAGTTAGGCTTCGCGCTGGCCGGATTCAAGGTTGTAAATGTGCCCGGGCATGGCAACGCGAAAACCGGCGGCCTCGACCCGTTCCCGGTTTTCCTCGATGTCGTCTTCGTGGTGCATCAACACAACTTTGCGACGGACCCGTTCGGGCAATGCCGACAGTAGGTCGAAAAACCCGTGAACCTGGCCGGGGTAGTCGACGAACGTGCAGTCGTGGAAAAACACGGAAGTCCGCGGTTCGTTGGCGACCAAAAAGTCGCGGTCCACGGTGCAATCGCCGCTCCACCAGGCAATGCGGTTGTCCTTGGGGTCGTCGTACAGACCGATCTCGAGGGAGCACGAGGGTTTACCAGGCACGTGCTCACTCTCGCGGGCAACGACTTCCATCCCCTCGCAGGCAAACTTCTCGCTGTGGCGCCACCAGTTCTTTCGCGGCGGCTCATAGGTCTTGGCCTCGAGCACATCGAAGTATGTCGACAGCGTGCCGGTGAGCTGGTTGCCCTGTTCGTCGCGGAGGTACCGCAAAGACGGCGCCATCGTCTCCCACAACTCAGCGAGCACCGCACTGTGGGCAACTAACTTCGGGCAGGGGCCTCCCTGGCGCGTCGACTGGACGCCGTTGTGGGATTCGAAGAAGCGCAGGAAGGCAAAATCCTCCAACCCAAAAACATGGTCGCCATGCACGTGGGTGATCAGTTGTCCCTCGATGTCGTGCCAGGTGTAGCCGGCGTCGTGGAGTTGATCCGGCGCCTGCCGCCCACAGTCGATCAACCACCGCTTGCCCGATCGCAACGTGATCATGGAGCACGTGGTCCCGAGGTTGCGAGAAAAGGCTCCCCCTGCCCCGAACAGGCGAAGAGTCATCTGTGGTTGGGCCGTCGACACAAGTTGCGTGACACTACGAGGAAGTCGAGAGAATCCAACGCCGCTGGCGTACCTCTGTAGAGCCTAGCCGATCGCGATGGGATTGGGCTTATTTCCGGGGATTTTGATGACCGCATGCGCAATTGCGGTCGCCAATGCGCGGAGGTCCCGCGATATTGGACACGCGAACCAACTTTCGCGCGCAGTGCACTATCGCAGTGCCAAAGGCCTACGCGTAGTCGCGCGAGCGCCAATACAGCACAAGGCTTGTGACATTGAGCCCGACAACGACCAGTACCGCGAGCCACAGGCACAGCGAAAACAGGTGCTCAGACGGTGTCTCCCCACCGTTGAGGATGTACCCGTCGGGATCGACCAACAGCGGCTGTTGCAGGCGTACCCCCTCGAGCGCGCTCGCATCGATCGAGAACGTTCCGTCGCTCGCCAGCGGCTGCTCGATGAGCTGTCCGCCCTCGACCTTGTACCCGGGCGTGGGCATCTGGTCGTTGAAGACAACCCGCAGCCCGCCCTCGGCCGGTTTGATATCGCCAACAGAAACAACGTATGTCGACCGGCTCGGCAGTACGACCGCGCCGTGGGTGGCCTTTGGCGAACCGGCATCTTCGAGCCCGGCATTGAGCTTTGTCTGCGCGGTTTGCCGTTGTGCCTCGGGGATCGCTACCCAGTATTGATAAAACTTGGAGCTGCGTTGTTGCTCGGGTGCGAAAAATGGGTAGCCGAGATCTTCGAGAGCTTTGCGCGCCCGCGCCTCCGACTTGAAGCTCGCGCGCCCGAGTTGCACCCGCGCCTGCGAATGGGCGACGACGAGACTGACTTCGGCATCGGCCGGCAGCGCAACCTCGCCCCCTTCGACCGTCTTGACCGCAAAAGGCGGCGCCTGGGTGAGGGCCTCGCGAAAACTCGCAGGGTCGAGATCGGCGGTCCGCGTCAGCTTGAGATCGGCGTAGTATTGCTCGATCCACGGCAGGATTCGCGTGTTCGAAAGCCGCCGTAGCCGCCCCGTAAACACCTCGTCGTAGCGGTCGGTCCGACCGGCGCCCTCGACCGCGACAAATAGCTTCCCCTCGCCCTCGACCAGCCGCAACAACCGGATGTTGCGGTCGTCGAGCTTGTAGCGGGCCGCGGTTTGGACATCCGGGGTCCCGCGCAGGGTGACATACGCCTCGTCGTGCTCGCCAGTTTCGAGGGCTCCGCTTTCGACCCATGCGTCGGCTGTGCCGAGATCGACCGGCTCACTGCCGCGGAGGAAGTAACGCACATCGGCGAACATGGTCGCCAGCAGATATCCGCCCAGCAGTACGACAATTGCCGAGATCAGCGGCGAGCGCCGGCGCCCGCTCGGGGTCGCAAACTCGCCCGACATATCTTCGTCGTCGGATTGGGGGTTGGTCGACTCGTTCACGGCACCTCGCTATAGCACGGTCGCGTGCGTCGGTACGACCTTCTGGCGGCCGAGAAGTTCCGGGTTAACACAATCAATCGCGCGCGCCCGGGTCATCCGCCATCTTTGGGGATCTCATACCCGGTGAGCACCCAGCCGGTGCGCGTCCGCGTCCACTCGTGGCGGCGATGGGCCTCGCCGGTGCCGACCTCGAGGACCATCCGTCGGGTGCCCTTGGCTTGTTGCTGATACACAGTTTGTGGCAGGGTCGACAGCTCGCGGACCACGGTCGACAATTGTAAACGCTCGAGTATTAGGCGGTCGTCGATGCCGGCGATCACCGTGGCGAGGGCGTCGACCCTGTCGCCATCTTTCGCGGCTGCACGACTGACGACTTTGCATGCCTCTACAAGGTTTTCGAGCGCCTGCGTCGGGCCCTGCGCGGGCAGTCCCCGCGGCCGGGTGACCTCGGTGCCCGGAGTCGCCATTTGCTTGCGCAGCGTAGCGACCCTGTCGAGGGCCGCTTTCGGCACGTCCGACCCCAGGGTTAAAAACAATGCGGGAGCCCCCTCGGGTCGCAGCAACTGTTCCTGATTGCGCTGGCTAAAGGTCCACAACTCGAGGCGCAACGCGGGGTCTTCCCCGGCTCGATGCACCGCGACGACAAACCACGCCCTTCCCCGGTTGCCGCTGGCAACCTCGATCACAGGCTTGGCCGCGAGCCCTTCGGGGGCCGCCTCCTCGAACGCACGTTGATAGCGAAACACCGGTACCGTCTGGGAACTCGCCTGTTGCGTGACCTGCTCGCGGCTCGGCTGGCTGGTGGAACGATCTCCACATCCTGCCCACACAAACATGCTCAGTCCGGCGAACAGCAGCGACTGCGCGAAGATATGCAATTGAAGTTTTCGAGCACGTGGCAAGGCGCCTGACTCTCATACCAGTTTGGAGCCTCCCCGGCGGTGACTTTTTCCCACGTCCGTTCGCCGGTTGGGAATGCAGACGCAAGCGATGAGAAAATCAGCTACCGAGTTGCTCCGCGGTAGTGAAGCTCGGGTCAGGCGTGTTAGCCTCCCGGCAATGGCGTCTGTCGGTCGATTTCCCGCGCTCCTCCTCGCAGCGTCGATGTGGTGTGGCGGGTTACCGCTAGGCCCGCTCCCGCAGGCTCATGCGGCCGAGGAGGGGGGCAACGTTGCGATCTTGCCACTGCAGGTCGACGGCCAGCTCAGCGACGCCGACCGCGAATCGCTGTCGAGCTCACTGGTCGACGGGTTTAAACGGGGAGACCTCAACATTACCGGCCCGGCGGACGTTACCGCGGCCTACGGTAGAGCGAGTGACTGTACAAATAAGTCCTGCTACAAGTCCGCCGCCGAGGCCACGGGTGCGCGCTATGTCGTGCGCACAACCGTTGGCATCCAGGACCGCGATTACGAGGTCAGTGTCGAGCTGTTCGACGGCAAATCGGGTGAGCGGGTCGCCAACAGCCAGGACAGTTGCGAGATTTGCGGGGTTGCCGATGCCGCCGGACTGCTGTCCTCGGCCGCCGCGACAATCAGCGTCAAACTCGAAGCCCTCGCCAAGGGCCCCGCATCCTTGACGCTGACCAGTAGCCCCGGCGGCGCGCTCGTCACCCTCGACGGCGAAATTATTGGTACCACCCCGATCGAGCGCGCGGTGGTGCCCGGCAAACACGTGCTGCGGCTGAGCAAAGAAGGCTACATAGCGATCGAACGCGAGGTCACCTTTGTCGAGGGCGTGTCCGAAGAACTCAACCTCGACCTCGACAAGCTGCCATCCCGGCTGCCCGGACGGCGCTGGGGTTACGCCTCACTCGGGATCGGGATCGCGGCTTTGGGTGGTGGTGTCGCCCTGACGGCGCTCCACGACCTCCCCCACAGCTTTAGTTGCAACGGTGAAAATGTCGACGCCAACGGTGAGTGCCGCTACCTGTTCAACACCAAGTGGTACGGCGCCGCGGCCCTCATCGGCGGTGCGGCGCTGACGACCCTCGGTGTTGCGATCCTGCTCAATACTCGCAAAAAAACCCGCAAAGAGTCGAAGACCGCGTTTGGGATCGGGCCGGGTTCGGTCACACTCCAGGGCCGCTTTTAGCTCACCGTTTGTGCGCCAACTGCAGGTTTTTGTGCACGTGCAAACGGCCGCAGGGCTGAGCTTATGGGCCGGCTCCGTGAAACGCGCGAAGCACGAATAAAAACTGCCCTCCGCAAACTCCTGCAAGCCCCGCCACAATTGGGTATGTCTCGCAGTCATGATGCGGATCTTTGTCGTCGGGACCGACACCGACTGCGGCAAGACGCAGGTGACCTGTGCCCTGCTACGAGCGGCCCGCAACGCCGGATTTCGGGTGGCGCCGTTCAAGCCCGCCGTGAGTGGTGGTTCGGGGCCGGGCAGCGACCACGAGCGTCTGTTGCGGGCGTCCGGGCTACCGCGCAAGCACCTCGGCCTAGTCGCACCGCTGCGCTACGAGCCTCCGCTGGCGCCGGGGATCGCCGACAACCGCGAGGCCTTCGTCGACCCCGAGGGCCAGGATGATGTTGATACAAATACCCTGATCACCCCACTTGCCCGCGCCCGTGCAGCGCTTGCCAGGCTCGAACGTCAAACCCGCCCCGACCTCGTGATCGTCGAGGGGGCCGGCGGGTTGCACGTGCCGATGCCCGGGGGAACCTGGTTGCCCGAATGGATCGAAGCATTCGCCACCAGGCCGCTGATCGTCGGCCGCCTCGGCTTAGGCACCATCAACCACACCCTGCTCACGATCGACGCCCTGCGCCAGCGAAAGCTCCCGCCCATCGGCTTTGTCCTGTCCCAAACCCAAGCCGGCGACGACCCCTCCCGCGACGATAACCCCCAAGTCATCGCCGCCGCCTCCGGCCTGCCATGCCTCGGAATCCTGCCGCACAACCACCCGATCGACGGGACCGGACCCGACTGGTTCGCACCCGAGTTATGGGCACGGCTCGGGCTCACTGGCAGCAGCTAGCCACGACATAACGGCTGCGACGGACGAGTGCCTGCAAGCCTGCAGCACACAACAAGTACCGGCATAAAACTTGAATAAGCAAGTATGTACAGCCACAAAAACCACGCGCATAGGCAACCATATGCAAACAGTCTATGTATCCACAACCATCGCGATGCCCAAACACCAGAAGTCGACCAAAAAGACGCGCGCCCTACAGTCGAAACAACCAACCCGCCCTACGATTCGCGGTTGTCGGCCTCCGGGTGTGTGACCAATGCTGGCCAACAAGACGGCCCTGCATCGACTTTGGAACTGGTCGCCCTGCTCGGTCCGTTAGGGCCCTACGGTTCGCGCTGGATTTTTGGCCGCGAACCGAGTCCTGACAGGCGACGCTACTCCAAACCTCTCACGCCCTGAGTCACACCGCAGTTGCCTGTACAACCACATCTGAGCAACACCGCAGTTGCCTGTACAACCCCGCCCTGAGTTACAACGCGCGCGCCTTCCAGTCGAAACAACCAACCCCACCCTACGGTTCGCGCTGGATTTTTGGCCGTGAACCGAGTCCTGAGAGGCGACGCTGTAGTGGGCTACTGCAAGCCTCTCAGGGCCGGTCTCACGGCCAAAAAGACGCGCGCGCTAGAACGAGTCCAACAAAGCCATTTTTTTGGCCTTGTACTCCTGCTCATCGAGGAGCCCCGCCTCAAACGCGGCCTTCAGCTTCCGCAATTTCCCCTCCAGCGTATTCCCAGCAGGAGCCTGTTGCGGCGGCGGTTGCTGCCCCGGATGCTGCCCAGGATGCTGACCCGGATGCTGCTGATGCTGCCCAGGATGCTGCCCAGGATGCTGCTGATACCCAGGATGTTGCCCAGGATGTTGCGGACGACCATACCCGGGAGGTGGCGGATAACCTGGCGGCGGATACCCATAGCCCGGCGGCGGATAGCCCTGGGGTTGCATGGCTTGGCCCATGATGTTGCCCATCATTTGGCCCATACCCGCACCCATACCCATGCCCATGCCGGCCTGCATCATCGGGTTTGCGCCACCACCCTTGCGGGCGGCATCTCGCATGGCTTGCATACCTTCCCAGGCCAGGGTGTTGTCGACACCGCGGGCCGACTGGGCGGCGGCGGCATCGAGGGCTTTTTCGATCTCGGGTGGCAGCGAGATGTTTTCGATGATGAAGGTCGTCAGCGTGAGCCCGAGTTTTTGGAACTCTTTTTTGAGCTCATCTTTGACTGCATCTTCGAGCAGGTTGTATTGCCCGGCGAGGTCGGCGACGGGCACCTTGGCCCGGCCGGCGGCTTGGGTGAAGCGGCTGACCAACAACCGGCGCAGGTGACCTTCGATCGCGTCAGTGGTGGTGATTCCCTGTGTACCTACAACCTCTTTGAAGAACGCTGCGGGGTCGGTGATCTTGAAGTTGTACGAACCGAACGCCCGGATCCGGACCCGGCCTGGGCGGTTGCCCACGGCGAACTCGGGGTCGCGGATCAGGACCGGGTTGGAGGTCCCCCACTTTTGATCGAGGTATTGCTTGAGATTGACGAAGTAGACCTCGACCTTGAACGGGCTATTGAAGCCGTACTTCCAACCCTTGAGGGTCGACAGGATCGGTACGTTTTGGGTGCTCAGGGTGTGGGTACCCGGACCGAACACATCGGCCATTTGCCCCTCGTTGACCAGGATCGCCGCCTGGTTTTCGCGACAGATCAGTTTGGCTCCGTTTTTGACCTCGTGATCCTCGTCGGGGAAGCGGTGCACCAAGGTGTAGTTGGTGTCGTCCATCCACTCGATGATGTCGATCAGCTGGCTTTTGATAAATCCTAACAGGCCCATGGGTCTCGGCTCCTAGTGTGTTTTTGGGGGTTACGGGTGGTCACTGAATTTTGAGGCGTTTGGCTTGTTGTTCGAGCTCACCAAACTCTGCGTTATTGAAACCGAATGCATCAGCAAATTCACCGACCGCGCGACGTTCGGCATCGGTGTATTCGCCGTCAGCATGGACCAATGCGACTGCTGCTCGCATGAAAATCCGGCGTTGAAAGGCGGTTTCCAACACATCGGCGACATCGTAGGGATTGACGTTTGCGGCGGCGACCTGCTCCATCGTCAAGCCGCTGTCGGTCTCCTGCAAAAACTCCGCGATCAAAGTCCGTTCGGACTCATCGATCCCATCCACGTTCGCCAAGTAATAAAGGCCGTTGGCGAAAGCCTCGACCTGCTCACGATTGAGTTGCGCTGCCATAGTGATGCAATCTACGGGGTCTGCGACGGTTTGTGAACGCCACAAATCTGACCATCATCCGCGCACGGATTCGATGTGCGATGTGCGTTCAAAAGCATCGCCACCCCGATTTGAATTTCCAGCGTCAGTGTTGGTCGAAATTTGGCCGACGCATCCCCCTCGCCGTTTGACGGATCACACGTGCTGCGGGTGAAACTGTGGAGACGAATGTTGTTTTGGATAAAAAACCGCCCGTGGCGACCACCGCCACGGGCGTGAAACGACTCGACCAATCAGGAAACTAGAGAACCTGGAATTCGCGCGTGACCAACAGCTCGCGTGCACCGCTTTGGTCGGTCTCGGCATAGACTTCGACGCGCCACCACCCCGTTTGCTCGGGATCGATATTGCGGCTTGCGACGCGGGCCAGGGCCGACGCGGGGGCCAGTACCCCCTCTTGTTCTTCGCGCAGCTCGTCGTGAATCCAAACAAACGTCACGGGTCGCACGCTGTCGAGGCCATCGGCCCGGACGTGGAGGTGGATTTCGCCAACATCCTTGGGAAACACAACTGCATCTTCGAGCGCCCCCTGTTTTTGGGCGGCGACGACCGCGTTAAAACTGACCACCCGGCGCGGTGTTGTCGAGGACGTCGTCGGGATCGCATGCTCCATGGGCATCAATCCGTGAAGTTGTCCGTCGGCCGCGAGGTGGGCGGGTTGCAGAGGGGCATCTACACAAGCAGACAACAACCCGGAGAGTGCAATCATGAGCAGAGGTGTGCGCACGTCGAAAACTTGACATGCGGATTTTGTGCCAGATGTCGACTTGTGAAACTGCCGTCACTTAGCGAGCAGTGTTACCGAGCTTTGAATTTATAAATATCTTTTTTGACGTTTTGAATAACGTTAATTGACGAGCCCTGACTACAGACCACAAATGTGCGATCACTTCAGAAGTCGCTAAAACGCCCCAGAAGTACTCGCAAACACCGCACTAGTAGCGCTATGCCTAAATTTACGGGAACCTATCGCGGTGAATTCTTCCCCCGAGGCGGCCCAGATCGACGTCACAAGCACCGCCTCCGGCCACGGAAGTCACGACGCGTGTGGCCACACAGGTTGTTCCCGGAACGGGTTTTTTTCGCGGTTGTCACGGGCCCGTCGCGGTCTGCTTCGCTGCAGCCTGGCCGCACTGCTGCTTGCGACCTCTGGCATGGGCTGTGGTCTGTGGCCCGACCAAGCCGACGAACCGGTAGCGACGCCAAAGCTCCCGCCCAAACCCGAGAACATCGATGCGGTCTTGGACCTCAACAACCGCCAGTTCCCCCTGCTTACGTGGTCGAGCTACGTCGTCACCCGCGACTACGTCAACCGAGATCGTCTCGACCCGACCGAACAGCTGTGGACCGCGCTCACCGAGCTCGGCCGCCATCGACCCGCGTTTTTTGCCACGGCCAATGCTGACAATCAGCTGTCGTTCACGGTCACCGTCGGGTCGGCGACCAAACAATTTCAGGTGGATAAGCTCGACGATTTGATGGCCACCAGCGACCTCCTCAGCGAGGTTTTGGTGTTCACCCGCGAGACCCTCAACCTCGAAGGCACACCCCTGCGGGAGCTCGAGTACCACGCCATCAACGGCCTACTCGCACCCCTCGACCCCCACACGATCCTGCTCGACCCCAAGGAACACAACGATTTAGGTGTACGTACACGGGGCCAGTTTGGCGGCATTGGGGCCGAGATTCGCGTCGACCAGCGGCGGATTTTGATCGTCCGCGTGATGCCCGGTTCGCCGGCTGAAAAAGCCGGGGTCAAAGATGGCGACCTGCTCCTCGAAATCGCCGACCAAAGCACCGTGAGCATGAGCTCGCTCGAGGCCCAGGAACTGCTGCGGGGGCCGGTCGACACCGAGGTCGTCGTCAAGATCCGACGTGGCGACAAGGTCCTCACCACCACCATTACCCGGGCAATTATTCGGGTCGACAGCGTCAACTTTGAACGGCTCACCGACGACATCGGCTATGTGCAAATCACCACCTTCCAAAGCAATACCGGGGAGAAGGTCAAAGATGCACTGCAAGCCATGTCGGCCGAACGCGCCGGTGGGGAGCCGACCAAGGGTGGGCCACTCAAAGGGTTGGTGATCGATCTTCGCGGCAATTCGGGCGGCCTCCTCACCCAGGCCATCGAAGTCCTCGACCTCCTCGTCGAGCGCGGAGAACTGGTGATCGTGCGCTCGGCGATCGGCCGCGAGTCGCAATCGGCCAAGGAAGAACTGGCGCTGCCCAAGGCCGCTTCGGTGGTGGTGTTGATCGACGAAGACTCGGCCAGTGCCTCGGAGATCGTCAGTGGGGCCGTTTCGGCACTCGAGCGCGGAGTGGTTGTGGGGCGCTCCTCGTTTGGCAAGGGCTCGGTCCAGCTGCTGATGCCCAAAACCATGTACGAAGAGGAACAGGCGCTCAAACTGACAATTGCCGAGTACCAAGTTGCCGGCGACAAGTCGATCCAAACGCTCGGCGTACAGCCCAACCTCACTTTATTGCCTGTACAACTTTCAAACCTCAAGGGCATCGCCAGTTTCTACGACCTCGAACGTTTTGAACGCCGGCGCGAACGCTCCCAAGTTGCCCACCTGCCATCGGCCAAACACGAGCGCGACTACTCGCTCGACATTCCCGACAACACCTTGGTGCGATATTTTATCGACCCCAAGGCCACCATTGAGCCCGGGCAACAACGCGGACGGATGGAGGATCCGGAGATCCGGCTCGCCCACGCCGTGGCCAAACGCCTGACCGGGATTGGCGAGCACAAGGCTCGCCTCGATGTCGTGGGCAAGGTTCAACAGGAGCTGGCCGCGGCCGAAGATCAGCGGATCCGTGCCGGGCTTGCCGACTCGGGGATCGACTGGAGCGGCGAGCCGCTTGCCCACGAAAACCCCACGCTAGCGCTGCGGGCTGAACTTGTCGGCAAGCAACCGTTTGCCGCCGGTGAGCCATTTGTGTTGCGTGTGAGTGTCAAAAACACCGGCGACCAACCGGCCCACCGCGTCCACCTGATCACCGACTGTTTACAGGACGAGCTCGACGGCATCGAACTGTTGCTCGGGACCATCGCCCCGGGTCAACAACTCACCCAGGACCTTCGCCTGCAGGTGATGGGCTGGCACCCCGACTTTACCGACACCCTGCGGCTCGACGTTCACGGGGGCGAGCCCGATGCCAAGCCCGATGCATCTACAACTGTTCGGTTTGACATCCACGGCGCCGAGCGACCGCAACTCGCGTTTGACTACTGGCTGGTCGACGACCCGACCCTGGTCGACATCTCGCCCAAACGCCCGCCCACCAAACCAGTGCCGGGCGAGCCTGAGTTTGCCGTTGAGGGCAACGGCGATGGGGTGATGCAGCCGGGCGAGCGCGTGCTGTTGGCGTTGCGGGTCAAAAACATTGGCGAGGGCAAAGCCGAGGATATCCGAGTGTTGCTGCGCAACCGCTCCGGGGCCCAGGCCCTGCTCGAAGAGGGATTTTTAGAGCTCGGCAAGCTCGCCCCCGGGCGCGAGACATTTGGTGCGTTTGGGATCACTGTCAACCCCAAGGCCAGTCCCAAAAGTCCGGTCGAGCTCGACTTGACGGTCATCGACTTCAAGGTCCGCGAGCAGGTCAGCCACCGCGATGAGCTGCGGCTGTTTCCCGGCCGACCGGCATTTCTTGCATCTACAGCGAACGTCCGGGTCAAGGGCAACGAGCCGGTGCGGCTGTACAACGGAGCCCACGGCAAATCCCAGCAAATCGCGACGATCGCCCCGGAGACGGTCGTGGAGCAGGTTGGCCAGGCCGGCGATTGGGTGGCGATTCGGGGGTCGAACGGCCGTCGCCTGTGGTTGCCGGCAACTGCTGTCGAAGCGCTTGAAGGCAAGGCACGCCCCACCACTCCTGCCGTCACGCCGCTACCGGTGACCCCACCCACGATCGAGGTCGAGTCGCTGCCGCGGGTCGTCAACCAACCCACGCTCAAACTCACCGGTGTGGCGCGGCATCCCGATCGCATGCACGATGTGGTGGTCTCGGTCAAACCTGCCGGCCCGGCCCAGGTCGAACAAAAAATCTTCTACCGGGCCAGCGAGCAAAAAAGCGACGGTCACAGCCTCGAGTTTTCAACCGAGATCCCGCTGCAACCCGGCAGCAATCAGATTTTGGTGACGGCCCGCGACCGCAACGAGGTCGAGTCGACCCGTGAGCTGCTGGTGTTTCGCGAATAGCGCCCGCAAAAACATGCGCATACAAAATCGTTGTCGGCGATAACCCTCGCAATCCCGACAATGTTTCGCCATCATCTCGGCAATGGCCCAGCTGATCCAACATGGCAAACCCCGGTTCGGTATCGTCGCGCAGCCGTGGACGGAGATCAACTACCGTGACTACGACCTGCGCACCCCAACTGGACGCCGGGTGGGCAGGCTCGGCAAAATCCTCGGCTACAACCACTTTCAATACTTTGGGATCATCAGCGCAGAGGTGATCGCCGGCTGTGCCATGGTCAACATGCGCCTCGGCACGGTGGTGTTTTGCTATGTGTTTGAGCCGCAAACCCGGCGCATGGTCGAGTGGCAATTTAAGGACATCGGCTGGCTGTTTAGCAAAACCGTCAACACACCGACGGCCGGCGAAAGTTGGTTTCGCCGCGGCAAAAATGCCATCTGCTATCAAAATTCGGACAATCCTCGGCGCAAGCGCCTGCGTGTCGAACTCGCGGGGCGGCTGCACATCGACGCCGCGTTTTCCGAGTCCGAACCGGCGTTTGAGCCAATGTGTATCACCACCAAAACCGGGGCCACCGGATGGGTGTATGCACAAAAAGTCGCGGGCGTACGCTGCACGGGTCGCATCGAGTGTGCGCTCGGGAGCTACGACCTCGATGGGCTGCAAGCCTTTGCCCACCACGACTGGTCGGGCGGCTATATGCGGCGCGAGACGTTTTGGAACTGGGCCTGCCTCTCCGGCCAAGTCAACGGCACTCGCATCGGCCTGAACCTATCCTGTGGCGTCAACGAGACCGAATTTACCGAAAACTGTTATTGGCTCGATGGCAAGCTTGTCAAGGTCGATACGGTGCAGTTTTGTTACGACCGCGACAACCCCGACAGCGAGTGGAGCATCCGTTCGTTCGACGGTCAAATTGACCTGCAGTTCCGCCCGCAGGGGCGACACGAGGAGGTCCAAAACTTTGGCCTGATCGCCAGTAACTTCAAGCAGTTCTTTGGCGAATTTCGCGGGCGTGTGGGCACCCACCGGGTCGACGGCCTGTTCGGATTTGTCGAAGATCAATACGCCAAATGGTAACAAGCACCCCGCCGTCGCAGGGTGCTTGTATCAACACCAAAATCGTGATGCGTTACCCGCAGGTGTAGCCAAACTGCAGGTCGTTGACACTGTTGTCGAGCGTCACCGGACCGGTGTAGTTGTCGCTCATGTTGATTTCAATATCGTACAGCTGATCACCGTTGTTGCTGAATACGCGCTTGGTGATCGAGTCGTAGGCCAACCCAACGGACCCCCAGTTGCCCTCGGGAATGTCAGCGACGACGGTCGCAATCCCCGTGACCGGGTCGATGCTCAGCACCTGGCTATCGCTACCGTGGGTGAGTAGGAGCTGTTGATTGACACAGTCGTAGGCCATCCCGCACGCGTTAATGTTGAGTGGTAGGCCGCCGACTGTGATCGGGGTCATCGATTCAACCGTGCCAGTATTCGGGTCGAGAACGACAATCTGGTCGGCCACAGGGCTCGAGCTATCGATCCCATACAGGGTGCCATCGGGAGTGAAGGCGAGGCCGCACAGAGTCCTCCCGTGGGGCATGAGTTCGGTTGGAGCATCTTGCGAGCAGTAGTCAAAAACCCACAACCGATCGGCACCATTGGTCTGGCTTGCGTAGAGCATCCCATCCTCGGGGCTGACGGCAGCCGTGATGAGCGAATCGGAATTGATCCCGAGGTTATCGAACGTCGCGTACAGGCTCATCGAGCCGTCACTCGGGTCGATCTCGTGGACCTCACCGCCTGCAGCCAACGTGTAGAGGATTCGATCGCCTGGGTTGAGGTCGGCGTTGTTGTCGTAGCAGTCCGAACCGATCACAACACCGCCGGGCACACTGGTATCGCCCCAACCGTCGTCGTCCTCGTCGCGCATGCACGCTTCCGGGTCTTCGTTTTGCGCCGCTCCCGGGAATGTAAAGACATCACTGTCGTCGCAGTCGGTGCCTGGTTCGACACCGGGGCCAGGGTTGGCGTCGCCATAGTCGTCGTCGTCGGCGTCGGTCATGCACGCTTCGGGGTCATCGTTGGGGGATGAGCCGGGGAAGGTGTTGGCGTCGAGGTCGTCGCAGTCGTCGCCGTTGTCGACCGAACCCGGAATCGGATCGATCGACATCATGCAACTCAGCGGATCGCCAAACCCGTCCATGTCGGCGTCGACACACCAAAGCTTGGGCCCACAATCCATCACGAGGTCGGGGTCGTTGTCGTCGCAGTCACTGCCGGGATCAACCCCGGCACCCGGGCTGTCGTCGCCCCAATCGTCGTCGTCGGCGTCGGTCATACAGGCCTCGGGGTCGTCGTTTGGCGCTGCCCCGGGGAAGGTGTTGCCATCGTTGTCGTCGCAGTCGTCGTCGTTGTTGACCGTACCGTCGGGCGGGTCTTCGCCGGGCTCGACCGGGGTGCACATGGTCGGATCGCCAAACCCATCCATATCGGCGTCGACACACCAAACGTTGCCACCCCCGTTGGTCTCGCTGTCGGTCGGGCCGGCGGTTTCGGTTTCGGTGTTGGTCCCCTGGGTGTTGCCCTGGGTCGCCGTTCCCTGGGTGGCCGTGCCGTCGGTCATGGTCACGGTACCGGCGGTCAGTGTATTGCTGTCGGAGCCTTCGGTTTCGCTGCCGGTCTGGGAGTCCGTCTCAGACGCGCTGTCGATCGGGCACAGTTCCTGTTGACCTGCGAGGCCATCATCACCGCAGGGCGCGGCACAGGCGGGCACCAGGGCCAGGCTCAAAAGTACGGGAGCGTAAGGCAAGTTTTTCATAAGGCCGATAGTACATGACCTAAGAGACATAACTCGCCGAAGTTAAAAAATTATCGTCCACCACTCGACAGGTAGGTCCGTCACACCGCTCTCACGCGAGCGCAGACATCACGCACACGCGACGACATTAACGATGTAAAGTCAACTACAACGGCTGGATCTCGTCGTGGGCCCGCCAGTCTTTGCTGACGATCAACCGGGCACCGCGACGGAAGGTTAGGTAGGCCCAGCCCCAGTTGAGCATCACCATGAGACGATTGCGAAAGCCGATCAAAAAATAAATGTGTACAAGCAACCATGCCAGCCAGGCGAACATCCCGCGAAATCGGACCTTGCCGATTTCACAGATCGCGCGCTTGCGGCCGATCGTTGCCATCTGCCCCTTGTCGACGTAGCGAAATGCCTCGCGCGGCTTGCCCTTGAGCTCACGCAAAATGTTGCGGGCGGTCCATTTACCCTGCTGGATCGCAACCGGGCAAAGTCCGGGCAACGGCACACCGGGGTTTTTTGGATCGTGGGCAAAGTGGGCCTGGTCGCCAAGGACAAACACGCTTGGATTGTCCGCCAAGCTGCAATCCGGCTCGACCACCACCCGACCCTGGCGGTCGAGCTCAGCGCCAAGGTGTTGGTTGAGTTTGGATGCCTGCACGCCGGCGGCCCACAACACGGTCGCGGCCCGCACCCGCTCATCCCCCAAAAACACCCCTTCTTTGGTGATGTCCGTCACCCGCGACTCGGTCCACACGCCAACGCCCAAGCGCTCTAAGTCTGCGGTCGCTTGCGCCGAAAGACTCGGGTCGAAGGAAGCCAAAATCCGCGGACCTGCCTCGAGCAACAGCACGCGAGTGCGCCCGGGATCGATGTTGGTAAAGTCGCGGCGCAGGGTCTGGCGACTGATCTCGGCCAGTGCACCTGCAAGTTCTACCCCGGTTGGGCCGCCGCCAATCACAACGAATGTCAGTAGCTGCCGCTTGCGTTCCGGGTCGGTTTCTTTTTCGGCGAGCTCGTAGGCTGTCAGGACACGTCGACGAATCTCCGTGGCCTCCTCGAGACTCTTGAGCCCGGGGGCAAACTCTTCCCACTCCTGGTGCCCAAAGTAGCTGTGACGTGCACCACAGGCCAAAATCAGATAGTCGTAGGAGATCGTCTGGCTCGCTGTTGTGATCGCTTTGGCGGCAAAATCTACGCCCGTCACGTTATCGAGCAACACGCGACTACGCGGCCGTCCACGCAAAATTGTCCGGATCGGCGTGGCAATGTCTGCGGGGCTCAACCCGGCGGTCGCAACCTGATAAAGCAGCGGCTGAAACAGATGGTGGTTGTGGCGATCGATCAACGTGACATCGATGCCGGGTTGCCCAGCCAAGGCCTTGGCGGCATTGAGACCACCAAACCCACCACCAACAATCACAACGCGGCTCGGTCCGTTAGCGTCCATCGACAACTCCGAGTCTGCGGGCCGCAAAATTCGCTTTCCCGCACTCTGATCGCGCCAGACAACTCGGCAAACGAAGGCTCATCGGCAACTGGAGTGTACGCCCGAAAAGCGGTCACTTGACCGGTCGGCCGCAACTTTTCTCAGGAGGTGACAAGTTTGTGAAGCGTAGAAATCCCAGGCCCGATTCTGGTAGGGTCGACAGCGAGTAACACCATGCGCACGCTGTACGTCGGAGGACTGACCCAACAAACGAGCCTTGCCGCGTTGCGGGCGATGTTGTTGGAGTACGGAGAAATCGAGGAGGCTCGATTGATCAGTAACAGTGCCCAGAACAGCAATCATCGAGGGTTTGCCTATGTCACCTTCTGCTCGTCGAAGGCCGCCAAGGCTGCGATTCGGGCACTCGACGGGTGTAAGTTCTTGGGCGGTCGCCTACGCGTTGATGTCGCCCGCTAGCCCGCGGCCTCCCGCTGGGTTTATGTAGATACACCCACTTAGCTGGACGTCTCACCAACAGGCCAACGCGAGGATGGCAACGGAACGAGCGAGGCACGCTCCCCCTCAGTCCCCAAACGTGGCGAAAGCGTCGGGCTAGCGACAGCTGTCACACACGCCGCGCAGGTGGACTTCGATCGTTTGCTCATGCACGGCCTGGGGAACGGTCCGCCCGCCAAAGACTTTGATCTCCATGGGCGGCATGCACGAGACATCACCACACTCGGTGCACAGAAAGTGCGGGTGTTGGTGATAACTGGCCCCGTCCGCGCGGACGGCTTCAAACCGCCACACGTGATCACCGAGGTCGGTACGCCTGGCAAACCCGGCATCGACGAGGGTCACGAGGTTGCGGTAAATCGTCGCCCGGTCGCCCGCGTTACCGGCGAGTGCGTCGACCACATCCTGATGGGTCAGCGATTGCGCCGCCCCGCGCAGAACTGCCAAAACGGCCAGTCGGGCCGGGGTCGCCCGCAGGCCTGCGGCACGGAGTTCGCCTCGCAGTTCAGCTTGTTGTTCGGGATCCACCGACGCGGGGAGTGTACCAGATCGCAGCCGCGCCACCCCTCTTTCAGTCGTCGGTCGCCAGTTTGCACAGGACTGCCGCGAACCTCGCCAGCTGACTCAGGCTTGCTCATCGTTGTTGACGCGGTCTCCGGTTCTCTGCGATCCACTTCACCTGAGCCCGTGCGAAACTCGCGCACATCTCTACCTCCAAGGCCGAAGTCAGCAACTTCGATGTCACTCATTGCTTTGCTGCCGCTGTGACTGGCGACCCGGCGCAACCGGAGTCGTTGACCAGTCGCAACCGCATGATGCGGTCATGGCGTTGGGTTCGACCACAAGGGCTGTCGCCCGCCCATGCTTGACTTGCCCCGGCATCATCGGCTGGCCTCACGGGCAGGTAAAAATTTCCGCGGCGGCGAACGTCGAGAGTGCAGTGCTCCGCTCCTACTCGACCGTGACACACTTGCCCGAGTTGACCCCGAGATTATTGTCGGTCCGGCACTCCTGCCATTCGGGGTGCGGCTCCATCGTGTCGTCGACCACCGCGTAGACATTGACGAGCCCGTCTTTGACGTCCTGTGGGGCATCGTCGTAGGGGAGAACGAGGGTTTGTGCCTCCAACGGGTACAGTGCTGTCGTCGTGATCGATTCGCCAACCTTGGTCCCATCCGGTGGGTCGCCAATATAAAATCCAACCACGACCCCGGGTGGGAGTACGGCCTCACCGACATTGCGGACCGTGGCCACCAGTGCGTAGGAATCTTCTGCTTCACAAAGTGGTGCAATTGCAACAATCGCATCGGGGGCTCCGCTCTCGGCGTCCGGTTGTTTGTTTTGACGAAAA
>JAUIFF010000019.1 GCA_030429545.1 Polyangia bacterium | reverse complement strand
ATAATAGTACGAATGGGAAATAATACCCAGTTGTGGCACGAAAACTCAGGCCCTCCAAGGCTAGCATGCACGGGCGGAAAGAAGCAAAACCTGCTGAATGGTGGCTATCCATGCTGAATAGTGGCTACCCATGCATCCTCTTGGGGCGATGGGTCAGAGAAAACCTTCTTAATAAGGACTTCTTAATTAGGACGCCTGCAGACAAAACTCGAAGTGTGCATTTTTCGAGAGTTCGAGAAACCGGTTGTCTCACCTTCGGACCTACGGCGTGGTAGGCGAAATCTGCTAGCAGACATTGAAGCCGCGAACCCGGGCTTCGGTGATTGCAATGGATTGAACCGGCTGGCCACCCGGTAAAGACCCTTCAACGTCATGTAGACCATGTCTCGCAGTGGTGTTAGCATCCGACGGTTGCGCCGTGCAGGCCACTGTTGCGCTGCGTATATTGATCGACTTCGAGGCTCGCCGCAGGTGCGAGTAATACGAGAAACAAGAGGCGAATTTCATCATGTCAATGGCTAAAGACCCACTCACACAAACCACGACCGACACGCAAACGAGTGATGTTACGACAACGAGCTTGGAGCTACCGGTTGTCTACCCCGATCCCAAAGCTGGCGGGGGCCTGAGCAATCGTTTGGAGGTCGACACACAATCGGACCACGTAGTTGTGACCTATCAGTTCGAGGATCACAAAGGTAACCAACAAACGGCCGAATTCAGATGGGAGAAGACGAGGTTGTTCGAATTGATCCAACGGCATGGCCTGCCCAAAGAAATTCGCACCCGCTGGCAAGAGAGCCACGCTGTCACACGGGAGGAGCAAAAGACGCTCAAGCAGGAACTCATGGCACTGGCTCCGTACTACATTTTTGCTGGGGACTGGCTCAAGCCACCGAACGGTTCTCCGTGGTGCCAGCTCAAGGTCGACCGGCTCATCGCCGACCACGCGGCATACTGCAAAGATATCGCCGAGTACCTGGTCGGGATACTCGACTCCTACCAAACTGACACCCCGCTTGAGCGCGTCGAGCTTGCGATGAGCTTCGTCGGCTGGATTCCCTATGGTGCACCCATTCACGAAGACAAGTCCCGAGAATACGGTGGCATCTTAACCCCCGCAGGCTGCCTCGTACATCGCTTCGCCGATTGTGACTCAAAACGTTACCTCCTCGCCGGTATCCTTGCATACCTCATTGAACATCTCGACCTTAGATGGGCCTATGCTCCAGGACACGGTTATGACGTGGTTGGGTGGGCCGAGCGAGAGCCAGGAATGGCTGTACTCGAAGATGACGAAGGCACGAAGTATGTTGTCGCCGATGCGACGACTCCGCGACGCTTTGGCGAGCCGAATGGACACGTAGAAGCCTCAAGCGTCAATCGCCAGTTCAGCGTGCCCAGCGACGCGGTCGTCATCCCTCGTCGTTCTCATAGCGCCACCTTGGACCCCGACTATCACCGTCGATACCCGACCCTCGTCCAAGAACTCAACGACCTGCGAAGCTCTGGCACCACAATTCGCCGACTTACCTTCGACTCCGGGCCAGGCTGGGTTGTGCTAGGTGGGGTTGATAAAGTGAGTCAAGACGTACGCGCACATGCGGCCTGGGAACCCAGAACCTTCGCATTTATCCGCGACTACTCACAAGTGTACAAGGGGCCGTACAACGAATACTTTCTCCAAGTTCTCGAAACCGCTGACAAGGGGCAGCTCAAGATCGGAAGTCTATCCGGTAGCCCCGCGTTCGCCGACCTCGTGAGTGGATTCAATACCATCGTTGCAGGTAGTCCCCTCGGGGTTCAGCATGTCTCATGTGCCCCTCTGTGCGTACTTAAGGATCCCGTGACAGATCGGAGCTACTTCAAGTTTCCGTTTGTGATTGTGCACGGCACCGATGCATGTACATACGGCTACCTTACCGAGTACGAGGCCGACCTGCAAGCGCAATGGGGCGAAGGCTATTGCGGGCTCACCGACGTACTGGAGAGCGAAAAGAAACACGGCCTGCGTTGTGTCGTGCTGTCGCGGTTTGGCTGGGTCGTGGTGTCGGGTAACAACCAGACGAAGATGTCCCTTATCCCGGAGCTCGCGCAGCCCCTGTCGCAGATGTGCCAGCGAATTTCAAACCAAGGGTTGGCGATCCAACATATTGCGATTTCAGATGCTGGGGATTGGATCATCCTGTACGGGAAAAATAGCTATGCCCTGTCATGGGGTGACCACGAGCAGAAACTAATGACCGATATAGAAAATTAGCTCGCGTGTGACCAATCTATGGACCGCGGCGTGCCGCTGCACGCCGCGGTTCCGAGGGGATCGGCTCGCTCGAGTACTCGCGGGTCCAGTGGCGCAAGTCTCGAAGCTTCTTGTTGTCTACGATGGGCCGAAATTCGCAGTCGAAAACACGGTGGCAGGCAACGTCTGGGCTTTCGCCCTTGGCCGATTTCGAGGTGCGATCCTGTTCCACTGCGGCGAGCTCGACCTGTATCCTCACCCGGCTCTTACCCACTCGAATTCTTGAGCGCCAAGTGAAAATAGCGGCGCCCTCCCTAGTCGGGCAAGACACCACTATGGCGAAGTTACCAGCCTAAGAGGCTAACCTCCGAAACGACCTTTTGGTACTATTTTCGACGGCTCGCTCGACTGCTTTGGCTCGGCGACTGTGTATGAACACGCCCTATCGTCGTAGTCCTTGCCAAAGTCGGCACAGTCGCTTGTGAACACTCGGGGACTCCCCTTAAACTTCGGGTCATCATAAAGCGTCACCGTAAATCCTGGAGGCACCTTCACCGACCTCAAACGAAAATCCCAGAGCCTCGTCGCTACCGCAGTATTCGCCTCATAGGCACCATGGCCGACGGACTTAAACGTCCCCCCATAGTTCGCTTCAGTGTAAAATGTGACTTTCGGTTCGGGCTCCGGCGGAGGGGTGTTGCTACCGCCACCAAATCGTAATCCCATGTCTTACCTTCCTTTTCCTTTCAAGATAACCGCGACCTACATCGGACGCAGTCTGACGCAACTAGACCCTTTGTCTAGAGGGTCGAGAGAGCTTACAAAAATAGATAGAAATTGTCAATGTTTTTTTGCCTACTTCTGCCCAGTGCCATCGACGGCACTATAGTAACTCGGCACTTTGTAGGCCGGCTGGCTAGCACGCACTAGGCACAGTTTTCGGCCAAACCGGTGGCGAGCCACTCGCTCGTGCCACGCTGAAGAAATTTCAGTAAAGGTAGACTGCGCCCGAGTTGAACGCCGCATTCATACTGAGTTCGTTGCCGACGCCAGTTGTGGCGTAGTTGTCTCCCCCGGCTCCGATCGCCAGCGTACTTGCATCCCCGTCTAGTGCGACTCGCCGAAAGTGGTCCCCTGCCAGTGGGTTTGCCGCCTTGATGTAAGCGTGGTGCTCCCACACTACGTCAGTCCGAGTGAACATGTATGCCGCGCCCGACTCAAAGGTCGAGTTGTCAGTTTGGTCACCGTTAATACCCGTTGCACGACTGTCTTCGTAACGAGCGCCAACTACGAGTACGTCGCCACTGGCGGACATGGCCACGCTTACACCAAACTGCTCATTAGCCTCGGTGTTGGAAGCCTTGAGGTAGGCCTGTTGGGTCCACTCATCACCTGAGCGTAGGAACATGTAAACGGCTCCGGCATCGTCGGCCGAGTTGTCACCTTGGTCGCCATCGATACCGGTGGCACCACTTTCCTCGCCGTATGCTCCAACCGCGAGGGTGTCCCCATCTTCCGAGATTGCGAGGCTTAGCCCAAACAGATCATTGGCTTCGGTATTGGATGCCTTGAGGTACGCCTGCTGCTCCCAGGTCTCGCCTATCTGTGTAAATACATAGACTGCACCAGACCAGGTTGCTGAGTTGTCGTCTTGGTTGCCATCGATGCCCGTCGCTCCACTCGCTTCGAGCACCGAACCAACTGCCATTGTGGTCCCATCGGCCGACAGTGCGAGGCTGAATCCGAACGAGTCCTGGATGCCGGTATTGGAGGCCTTGATATAGGATTGTTGTTCCCAAGTCTCTCCCGTCCGCGTGAACGTGTATACGGCCCCGGCATCTTCGGCGAAGTTGTTTTCCTGATCGCCGTCGACACCTGTCGCTCCACTTTGCTCCCCGTAGGCTCCGACTGCGAGTTTGTTGCCATCTGCCGACAGCGCTACGCTAAATCCAAAGATGTCAGATGCGTTGGTATTGGAAGCTTTGACATAGGCCTGTTGCTCCCATGTTTCGCCGGTTCGTGTGAACATATAGACTGCGCCAGAAAGGCCCGCTGAGTTATCGTTTTGGTCGCCGTTGATTCCGGTTGCGGCGCTGCTTTCATAGGGGGCTCCAACGGCGAGTGTGTTGCCATCTGCAGACACGGCGACACTAAATCCGAAGGAGTCGAATAACTCGGTGTTGGAGGCTTTGATGTAGGCTTGTTGCTCCCAGGTTTCTCCGGTACGCACAAACACGTAGACAGCTCCTGCTTCGAGTAACGAGTTGTCCTCTTGATCGCCGTCGATCCCCGTGGTGTTGCTCCGCTCCTTATCGGCACCGACCACCATGGTGTTGCCATCGGCCGACAAGACGACACTAAAACCAAAGTTGTCCGATGTGCCAGTGTTGGAAGCCTTGACGTAACCGACGGCCTCGGCGAGGGTTCCCGAAACATCGAGTTCGGCAGACTCGACACAGCGAAATGCATTGCAGGCTCGCAGCTGGTAGCTCGCGTTTGTTCGGAAGTGCAGTGGTACGGTCATCGAGTAGGATTCGGTTTCGAGCATGCCGCCGACTTGGACGAACTCCGCTTGTTCGTTTTCTCGCTCGTAGAGCTCGTACCATTCGGCGCCGACAGCCGGCTCCCAGCGGAAGTTGAATTGTTTAACCTGTGACAGATTGAGCTCGAGCACAGGTGCTTCCGGCGATAGCGTGCACGTCGTTGTACATTCATCGGTCTCAACATCGTTGCCATCGTCGCAAACATCATCGGCATTGACGTAGCCGTCGCCACACACGGGCAGTGCACACTGAGGTGTGCAGGCGTCCGTGCCGATGTCATTGCCGTCGTCACACTCTTCTCCCGAAGCCAAAAATCCGTCGCCACAAATCGGCAGGCGGCAAGCTGGTGTGCAGGTGTCTCCCTCGTCGAGGTTTCCGTCGTCGCATTCTTCCCCTGACTCGACACTGCCGTTTCCACAGGTCGCCGGGATGGGTGGGCGCTGACAGGTTGCCGTGCAGTCGTCCCCATCGTCGGTGTTCCCGTCATCGCAGGCTTCGTTCAGGGCCGCATAGCCATCGCCACACACCGGGAAGCGACACGACGGTGTGCAGGCATCGCCATCCCTCAAGTTGCCGTCGTCGCACTCTTCTTCTGTGTCGAGCAGTCCGTTGCCGCACAGGGCGGGATCTCCAAGTCCGCCACACAACCCTTCCAGACATTGCAGCTGAGGCCCACAGTCACTGTCGCTTTCACATGGTAAGCCCTGGGCGAAGTCGCCTGTGAAGCAGGCCCCGCCGGCGAGCGCCAGCACAAACCCAACGGTGTATTGCCAACGACTGTGTCGCCTGTTTTCGCTCGCCCAGAGCCGTTGGGCAGCGATGTTTTTTTTCGTCTTCTCAGTAGACATTTACGGCTCCGCTTTCAGGTGCGCTGTCATCAAAATCCTGTCCGCCAATCCCGACATCCGCGCTACTTTCACCGGGGGCACTGACTGCAATGATCTCGCCGTCGCCCGACATTGCGATGGCGGCACCATATGCATAATTCATACCCGAGACAGATGCTTTGATATAGGCATGCTGTTGCCAGCTACCGTCGGCTTGTGTAAACAAATAGGCAGCCCCAGCGGATTGGGCCGAGTTGTCACTTTGGTCGCCATTGATACCGGTCGCGTTGCTATCTTCAAATTCTGCGGTTACTCCGAGGATTGTCCCATCGGCCGACAGTGCGAGCTCGGAGCCAAACCGGTCCGGTTGTTCGGTGTTGGAGGCTTTGAGGTAGGCCTGTTGGGTCCATTGCTCGCCGGTCCGGGTGAACATGTACACGGCTCCCGATGTCGGGACGGAATTGTCGTTTTGGTCGCCGTCGACCCCGGTTGCACCACTCTCCTCATGGGGTGCTCCAATCGCAAGCGTATCACCATCCTCTGACAACGCGAGAGACAAACCAAAGAGGTCGCCTTCGTCGGCGTTGGAGGCCTTGAGGTAGGCTTGTTGCGACCATGTGTCGTTTGCCCTTACGAACACATAGGCCGCGCCTGCATTGTTGGCCGAATCGTCGGACTGGTCGCTATTGATGCCGGCCGCTCCGCTATCTTCGTAGGGGGCTCCTACAACCAGAGTGTCGCCATTGCCGGAAAGTTCCATTTTATCCCCGAACCGGTCGCCGAAACCGGTGTTGGAAGCTTTGATATAGGCCTGTTGCGACCATGCTCCGCCAGTCCGCGTAAACACGTAGACTGCTCCGGCTGAGGGTAAGGTGTTGCCCTGGTCACCGTTAATACCGGTCGCGCCGCTTCCCTCGTACGTTGCACCTACAGCGAGTGTATCTCCGTCGCCAGATAGATCGAATGCATATCCAAAGTAGTCCTCCTCGTCGGTATTGGAGGCCTTGACATAGGCCTGCTGTGCCCACGTATCGCCTGTCCGGGCAAACACGTAGACCGCACCTGACCACATCGCTGAATTGTCCTGTTGGTTGCCGTCGATACCGGTTGTTCCGCTGTCTTCTCGCCAAGCTCCGACCGCGAGGGTATTGCCGTCGGCCGACAGGGAAAGCTTGGTCGCTCCAAAGAAGTCATCGCCTTCGGCATTAGAAGCTTTGACATACGCCTGTTGCTCCCAGGTTTCACTGACCTTGGTGAATACGTAGACGGCACCGGCATCCTGGGCCGAGTTGTCCTGTTGGTCACCATTGATACCTGTCGCACCGCTTTGTTCTGAATAAGCTCCGACCGCGAGGGTGGTGCCATCGGCCGAGAGCGCCAAGCTACTGCCAAAGTGGTCGCGTTCTTCGGTGTTTGAAGCCTTGAAGTAACCGACTGCGCGCGATAGGGTGCCCGATACGTGGTATTCGGCTGAATCGACGCAGCGAAACGCATTGCATGCCCGAAGTTGGTAACTCGCATTCACACGAAAGTGTAGGGGGACTGTCAATGAGTACGACAGGTCCTCTATCATCCCGCCTATCTGTTGATAGTCGTCCCCGGGCTCAACCCGTTCGAACAGCTCATACCATTCGGCACCGAGCACCGGAGTCCAACTGAACTCGAATTGCTTGACCCGCGCCAGGTTCATCTCTAGTGTGGGGGCTTCCGGCGAGAGCAGGCATTTGTTCAGGCACGCGTCTGTTTCGATATCGTTGCCGTCGTCGCAGACTTCTCCCGCGTTGACATAGCCGTCGCCACACACTGGCAAGAGACATTGTGGAGTGCATGCGTCGGTACCGATGTCGTTGCCGTCGTCGCACTCTTCGCCCCCTGCCAAAAACCCGTCCCCGCAGGTAGGCAAGAGGCACTGTGGCGTGCACGCGTCGCCGTCGTTGAGGTTCCCGTCGTCACACTCCTCGCCAGACTCGACATTCCCGTTGCCACACATCGGCGGGATCGGCGGAAGTTGACAGCTGGATGTACAACTATCTCCATCTTCTGTGTTGCCGTCGTCGCATGCCTCGCCAACCGCCGCATAGCCGTCGCCACAGATGGGAAAACGACATGATGGTGTGCAGGTATCCCCATCTCTCAGGTTGCTGTCGTCGCATTCCTCCCCAATATCGAGCAGTCCATTGCCGCAGAGAGTAGGGTCGCCTGCGCCGCCGCATAGTCCTTCCTGACACTGAAGTTGTGGCCCACAATCGCCATCGCTCACGCACGGCAGTCCCTGGGCAAACTCGCCTGTAAAACAGGCTTCGAACGATACTAGGGCAAGGCTAGAAGCCAATATTTTCCCAAAGTTGTTTCGCATTGATCTCACCTAGAAGTGCAGTTGAGCACCGCCGAAAGTTGGAGTGATCGCCACCTGTCGTCCGCGTTTTCCAAAGAGCCGCTTTTGGCGGATACCAGCGACGATCAAGACAGCTCCACCGGCCGCAGTCAGAATCCCGCCCACAAGTCCAGTGGCCAACGCCGCACGATTGTGTGCGACCCCGCGGTTGAGTTGGTCGTTGTAGTACCCATCGGGCACCCCGGTCGACTGCGAGGCATTTTCGCCTTGGGTATCGAGCCGTGTTCCACCCACCAAGAAGGCCGACATCGTTGCGAGTGATGCCAGTCCAAGTCCTGCGGACGTTCCCCCGACGCCAAAATAGACTTTTTGGAGGTTACGCTGGTGTTTAATTTCGGCATCGGCCAACGCTTGCTTGTTGAGGCGGCGCTGCTCCTGGCGAATCTCCTCTTCGCGGCGTGCCTGGGCATCTGCCTTCGCCTTGGCGAGTGCTGCGATTTCAGCTTCGACTTTCGCCAACTCAGACTCGATATCGGCGCGTGTTGGGTCACCGGCCTCAAGGCCTGCTAATTGAGCTCGAAACAGTGTCGCAGCCTTATCGAGGTGAGCCGGGTTTTTGTCATTCTCATATGCATAGTGATAGGCGTGCGCAAGTTGGATGCGGAGGTCAGCCTCTTTGTCGGGCATGAGCAACAGTACTTGCTCCCATGAGGTCGCGGCGCCGAGGTAGTCCTTTTGCTCATAGAGTTGATTGGCACGCGCATAAAAGTCGCGACCGGTGATGAGCCTAGCCTCATCGAGCGAGGGGGGGGCTTCACAGGTTGCTTCCTCCTCACCATCTGTTTCGGTATCTGCAGGTGTTGCTGGGGCAGCCTGGGCATTTGGCACGAACGTCATCATGAGCAAGCCACAAATAGTGTGTACCACCAAGCCACGCGACCGGTTTTTCTTGATTTCGCAGGCGCGCGACAACACGAATAGATGATTCAGCATCAACACAAAGAGATGTTTCACGATCCACAGACTTCCGTCAACAGGAATATATCAGTTGTCATTATTAAAGGGATACCGAGCGACGGTGATTTCGCTTGTCATAGATTGCCGCTACGCGCGCCACTTTGCCATGCTAGACCGGTCGGGCGACCGGCCTTTAATATAACTTTTGGTAATACTGCGAGCGGCCCGAGGGCTGCCTAAGTATCGAGCATTCGACTCGTAAACTGGTTAAAATAGTAAAGGGAATGTGGAATAACACAAGTCACTATGATATTTTTTGTCGATGCTTGTAGAGAATATAAAAACGAGCAACTTGAATAGTGGTCAGGCGTTGCGTTGTTTGTCGTTAGCGACAGTCGTAGCACTTGCCGTGGGTTGCGGAGTTGATGCGGAGTCGACGTACTTCTCCGACTCCGAAAGCACAACCGGATTTGACACAGGCACAAGCGCGACAACAACCTCAGGGTCGGGCTCAACGACCGACGAAACTTCGGGAACGTCGATGACCGGAGACGGGGACGGAGACGGAGACGGAGACGGGGACGGAGACGGAGACGGGGACGGAGACGGAGACGGAGACGGAGACGGAGACGGAGACGGAGACGGAGACGGGGACGGAGACGGGGACGGAGACGGAGACGGAGACGGGGACGGAGACGGAGACGGGGACGGAGACGGAGACGGGGACGGAGACGGAGACGGGGACGGGGACGGAGACGGAGACGGGGACGGAGACGGAGACGGGGACGGAGACGGAGACGGGGACGGAGACGGAGACGGAGACGGAGACGCCTGCAACGACGGGATGCTCAACGGTGACGAGCTGCTCACCGACTGTGGCGGAAGTTGTGCGAGCTGCGTCGAACTATTTGACACAGATGCAGATACCCTTGCGATTTTTGAGCTCAATGGTGACGTTTCCGACTCGAGCGGAAATGATCGCGGTGCAGTGCTCCTCGGTGGGGAGTATGTGGACACCGCGTGGGGCCAGGGGCTGTCACTTTCGGGGCAGGTTCAGGTACAGGGCTTGGACTGGTCGATGTACTCAAATCTACTCGTCCATCCTTACACGATTGAGATGGTGCTGACGCCAGATACCACGAGCTGCTTTCGGCGGATCTTTAACTACGACGACAGTAGCGATTTTGGTTGGTACTACTGTAACGGTATCCAAGCATACCCAGCCAGCTCCAGCGGCGAGGAGTTACCGAGCGGGGTCCGGCACTATTTAGCATTTGTGTCGACTGCGCCCGACCAGGTCGATGTCTACTACAATGGAGATCTTCTCTTTGCGACAGCCGCCGGTTTTTCCGGCCCCCCGGCCAATGTGATTCTGTTTAAAGACGATGGTCTCGAAAACGTGGCGGCGGTGGTCGACGGGGTACGGATTTCGAGTGTTTCCCGTAGCTCAATGGAGATTGCCGACCAATTTGCGCGGATCAATCTACTGCCGTAGGTAGGCCGATATCATTTTTGACCCACCGGTATTCGGCCCAGTCGTGAGCCTTACTGTTCGCTGCCGCCAGGCGAGTCTGCCGGACAGCCGGCTCGGATAAAGTGGCGTTAGCGACACTGCATAGGTATTCGCGGAATGGTTGGATGCGTATTCCAAGGTTTCTTTTGCATCCACTCGTCCGCATCTTATTACAGGTTTGTTCTCCGAGTTTGGTAAAGTTTGCGGCGGTTCAAACTCGCCACTAAACCTGCCGGCAGGTCGCGAGTGGGGAATTTTTTGAGCATCACTTTCGCCGTACTTACTCCTTTAAATTAAAGTGTTCTAGAGGTCATGTCTTGATTTGTTTTGACTCGAGTAGTACGCTGGCCTGAGCTCTGTATCACGTCAGTTAGATAGATCGAGCGAGGGCCTACGCGACAGTCGAGATGCGCAGGGTGTTCCGATCTCGAGTGTACAGGGTTCGCAAAAGTCCATTACAACGCTGTTCGACAGTACGAATTGAGGAGAGAACCATGTCTGAAAGTGCATCGCTCAAGGGCGCAATTGATACCTCGTCCATTTTGGCATCCGCTCTGGAGAGGCTCAACAGAAAGTCTGTGATCGGTCTTCTCGACCGGTTGATGGATGAGATTAATTCACACTACAGTGGAATTGACGGTGCAATCGCCGCCGCGAAGCAGTCGGTGGTCGATGACCTCTCCGCCGCCACGGCGGAGATCAAAGATACGACCGACGGTCTAGCGGAGGACACTCAGAACCTGACCGGCCGGGTATCGGCGCTCGAAACATCGCTGACGGAGCACATCAACGACTACACCAACAACCTGGCCTCAACGATTGACGGCCGCATAACGAGCAAGAAAGACGGAATCGTCAATGACGCTGTCACTGCGGCGATGCCTAAGGTCACCGAGGAAGTCGAGCGGCTTCTTGGTCTCGAGAGGCTCGCGGAGGTCCGTGAGAAGATCGAGCAGGCACAAAGAAAAATTGACCTCGTTGAGACTGCTGCGAACTCGCTCAATGATGAAGAACTTTCGGATGTGACGCAGGCGATTGAAAACGCACTTGCAAATAGTGACCTGTCAGAGCTTGTCGCCAGTGCCGAAATCCCGGTTAACGGGACGCCTGTTCGGTTTGACAAACTACTCGGGGCTCTCGCCAACCAGCCCAAAGTAGCGAACATCACGATGTCATATGTTCAAGATCATATTGCGGGTGCGAAATTTGAGTACTCGAACAACACCTCAGCAGACTTCACTGCATCACGTGACGAAAATGAGCAACGCCTCATCTATCGGTTCTCCGCAAATAATATGTTTGGCATGTCTGGTCTCACTGGGGAATTTACGCTCACCTTTGAGGTTCGAGGCTGGCAAAAAGATGTCTGTGGAACGAGTTTGTCGATGAAACAATACGATGCCGTCCAGCAGTCGAACGTGGTATTTGACCTGTCGATCGAGTAGGTACCGGGGCTTCTTCGCCGCGTCACGTTCCGCATTCTCGGTGTCCGGTTTGTAGTTAGCGCTACGCCGGCTGAAGGTTACGCGGAACGTGGTGGTCGGATCGAGCTGCTGCAAATCTCAAGTTGAACGCGACATAGAACAGGGCCGGACGGCGCCTGGAGGTACGAGTATGAGCGTGGGGAAAAGGCTATACTTTGGCGAGTTCGGCGACTATGCGAGTGCCGGCGATCAACCGGCCCACCGGGTTGAGGGTGACCTCACAGTCGAAGCCTGGGTCTGGTTGGAGCCGACAGAACTCTCTCCGATGCGGGGAGGTATTGTTACGAAGTTATATACGGATGGTGGTAGCGCGAAGCATGGCGGTTACGGACTACTTCGTGCGGATAACTCGTATCTACTATTCTATGTTGCTGGGAACAGTCTCAACCTCGCGCAAGCCCCATGCTTGGTCACCGGCCGGTGGCAACATGTCGCGGGCGTTTATGACGGGGCAACCTTGGCACTCTATGTGGATGGAGAATTGCGGGCAAAAACCTCAGTTCTCGCCAACTCGTCACCACCGCAGTATCAGCCAAATACGGAGTTGTTTGTTGGAAGGCACAAGTACGGCCCGGACAATCCATTTACCCATGGGATCGGTGCCAAAATCTGCGAGGCTCGTGTTTGGAGCTGTGCGCGTACAAAAGACGAGATTGCTCAGGCGATGGCGGTTCGGCTTTCGGGCTCCGAGGCCAACCTCGTCGGCTACTGGCCACTCGACGATGTCGTCCGTGGAGAGGACCTGTGCGGGACGGCTCCCCTGCAACTTTTTGGCGCAGCGTGGAGCGAGACCCCGCTCCCGTTTGTGGCAGCGCCGGGGAGCGACTTGGGTAAGCCCAAGGGGTGGGGGAGCACCTCGGCCATACTTTCGGCTGCGCTCGAGACGTTAAACCGTTCGTCGGCCATCGGTTTACTCGAACAACTCATCGGGGTTCTCCATACACAGGACGCAACTCATACGGGCACGATCGCCGAAGCCAAAATTGAACTCGCGCAATTATTGAGTACGGTGGTTTCAGAACTCACGGTCACGACGACATCGCTCGCACAACAAATCTCCGACTATCGAGAGGACATCGATACCCTCGAAGCGAGCATCAACGCGCAGATCATACAAGTTCCCAATGACTTGGATACCGAGGTTACAGCGCGACTGAACGCTGAAAAACCCTCGATGAACGACAGCACAACCCAAGCTTTGATTCCCCAAGTCGAAGGGGTTTTCGACCAGGTCATTGAAGACAAAAATTTGCCCGGTTTGTCGGACGATGTCGCCGCGCTCCAACAGCGGATCGAGGATACCGCTACCCTTGCAGACTCGTTGAGCGAGGAAGAACTCGAGCGCGTGGGTGCCGTGATTGAAGAAGCGATCATGGGCATGGACTTGGCTCCGGTGATCGAGAATGCGTTGATCTCGGTCAACGGCAAGCTTGTGCGCCTTCGTGTACTTGCCCAGAAGCTGCTGGCAACGCCCGCGGTCGAAAATATCGAGATCTCCTACGACGGTGACAATATAAGTAGCGCTGCGTTTGTGTTGGCCGACGGCACGTCCGCGACTTTCACCGCGCAGCGGATCGATTTGCCGAACCTCAATGTGCACTATCGGCTTCGAAGTGCAAACCTAAACGGTTTTCCTGCCGAGTTTGAACTACGGTTCGCACGCACCACTCGGCTGCGACGACTCGGGGATAGTGACGTTGTGTTCGAGGAATACGAACCGACGTATCAGTCACGGGTGCTCTATTCAATAGCGGTGCCTTAGAACGACGTCGGAGTCCTGATTTTCGTCGACGACGACGAACGTAATAGCGATAGCTGGGGTCTCCGAAGGCCGAGAAACACCACATTTGCGAGCTCAGCAACACCAATGATGGTGTGCTTGGGTCGCTACCGGAGGATGAAACGATGGGCGAGACACAGACTCCCGAGTCAAGTGAACAACGCAGTGACGAAGGTTCCAACGAGGTACGAATGCAGTGGAGCTGCCGAGCACTCACACTCGCGGGGAACCTCGCGGATGTGCTCGGAACCGGCTCGCTCGACGCGAGCTTTTCGGTTGCGATCTCATATGAGGTCGCCGATCGCAACTATGTCCTTGTTCACGATCAAAGTGGATCGTATTCGGTCGTGGAGATCGGGGAGGATGGTTTGCTCGGATCGGTCACTTCGAGTGGTTCATTTTCATCCTATTACCCCGCGATGTTGAGCTATATCGCAGGCGACGGCCACTGTTATTGGTTGGGGCAGGCCGCCGACAAAACTTGGACCTCGCGGGAGTTACTCGAAGACGGCAGCATCGGTGAGCCTCTCGCTCACGGCCTGTTCCCATTCTCGTGCTCGGTTCTCGACTGCTGCAAGATAGGCGACACCTTGTATGCCGTCGGGCCCAACAAAAGCGGGCGTGGCTTGTTGATTTTTTCACCCCTAGATGGTGGTGCGATTGGGGCCGTTCACGAGCGAGCGTGGGCCTCAGATGAAAACCTGTTCATGTTCACACAGGGAGGAAAGGGCTACCTTCTTGCGCTGATGGACGGGCGCTTTTACTCATTTGAGGTATCGACCGAGAGTTTGGAGCTGTCCCTTTGTGCCTTTGACTCCTTCGCCCTGTTAAGTGGGGACGCTGACGCAACATTGACAACTGCATGCGTTTTTAACTCCGATGGGCATACACTTGTGTTTGCACAGGAGGAAGGGGGACAATTTATCGTATTCGAGCTGTTCGAGGGGGGCCGCAGGTGGGCCGAGGTTTGCCGCGGGACGAGTCCCAAACCGTACGACCATACTCTTGTGTTCTCGCGGGAGGGCGGAGCCCGTCTTGTTGGACTCACGCGTGCTACCTCGGCACCAGCGCTCGCGCTCGGGGCTTCAACTGAGGCCGCTACAACGCCTCATACCGCGGCGACACTCGGCGTCGAAACCCAGGCGAGCTACCGCAACACCATTCAGGCATTCTACGAAGCTCGCGAGCTACGTGCCGAAGGGCCAGCAGGTGATATTCGGGCAACCGGCGAGTTCTCGGCCGAATTTGCCCATATTCTCACGTTCGCCGCCGGCAGCAGTCTCGACAATGGTTTGTTTGTGTGTAGCGAAGATGGGTCGTACACGATTTTCGAACTCACGAGTGGCCAGATTGGGCAAGAACTGGCGTCGGGGTCACTGGGGAGAGATTACCCTGTGCTTTTTGCCTTTGTCGCCGAAGGTGAGACCTATCTTTTTGGACATCGTAATGATGCTAGTTGGGTCGTGCGGCCACTCGACCTCGGAGGTGTGGGTGATGGGGTCGCCACGGGCTCTCTCGACGCATACTACCCGGTGCTCGTTCCCTTCAAGGGCGATGCTTATCTTCTTGGTCAAAAAGAAAGTGGTACATGCAAGGTTTGGGACCTCACACACGCCGGCCCCGAACAACCGCGTGACGGCGGTACGCTGGGACGCTTTCACGAGGTCGTGATACCCTTCGGGTTTTTGCCCACCGACAAGGATGTTGGATTTTGTCTTGTCCACAGCAAAAACGGCAACCTCGACACCTTTGAGCTGTCGCACAGTGGCCTCGGTGAGCACCGGACAACGTCTGACTTAGGTGGTTTTTTTGAGGTCGCACTCGCCTACCGCCTCGGTCGCGAAGATACGACATTACTGTATATGCACGATCGCCGCGGTGCTTGGTCGGTGCGCGAGTTGGTCCCCGCGCGAGAGCGGAGAGCTGCGCCGTGGTACGAACGCGATGGCGAGACGCTCCCATGGCTTGCTGAAGCAGATGTCTCGGGTTCTCGACAGACGGATACCAAGGTGGCACTCGTGCTCCCCGCGTGGCCTCGCCCAAATCTGCTTGAGGTTTCGGTTGTGACGCGCCAGCCCTTGACTCGGTGGATGTTACAGGGGGTTGAACCGTCGGGCTCGCCCGAGCTCGGGGCGGCCACTGGAGAGATTCTAGAGGCCTCTGCAACGGTATTTCCGTTTGCCGCGGGTGGTCGGCCGTGGCTTTTTACCCACAAACAAAATGGTGAATGGGCCGTGTACGACCTACCTTCGGGCCATCGCGTCGGCGAGCAGGTCGCAAGTGGCAACCTCCTTGCATTTCACCCTTCAATGTTTGCCTATACACAGGGTGGGGCGACGTACATTTTTGCTCAGCGCGTAGATGGTGGTTATTCGACGTGGAACGTGCTCGGAAGTGGAGCGCTCGGCGAGGAGCTCGCAAGTGGTACTTTGCCGTATTTTTGCCCGGAAATTTTCCCGTGTATGATCAACAATTCCCTGTACGGGATGGGTCTTCGTGCGACGGAAGCGAGCATGCTGTTGTTCCCGTTGACCGAGGGAGGTCTTGTCGGGGACGCTGCACACCGGAAGACCGAGCCTGGCGCGAAGCTTTACCCATTCACTGCGGGGGGGCAGCAATATGTGCTATCCCGCAATGGGTTTGAGCTGGCGATTTGTACGCTCGACACCAGCAACACACCACTCAAGAAGGTCGGCGGTGCCAGTCGTGACGACATTCATGACACGTTCGTTGCGCTGGCCAATGGAGAGGAGACATTTTTGCTCGGTCAGCGAGTCAACGGCGATTGGAAAGTCTACGGCCTCGCCGACGACAATACTTCGCTTGTCGAGGTCGCAAAGGGGGCGTGCGATAGGTTTTATCCGAAGATGCATGCAGTCCGAGTTGGCGATAGGTCGGCTGTGTTCGCGGTTTCTCCGGCCGCGGCCCCCGCACCGTTGGTACCGTTACCTGCCGGTGGTCTGTGGATGGGTAGTGGCTTTGGCAAGGACGATACCCCGCGCGTTGCAGCTTTCCCCGCATACTTTGCCCAGTTTTGCCTGTTACCCTATGGGCGGACGGTTCTCTTGCATTGCCAAGATGGTAGCTATCAGACTCGCGAACTGCTTGGACTGGTGCTAGGTAAGGTGCTCTCGCAGGGAGATTTTGGTGCCTACTACCCAATACTATTGACATTTGGCGGGGGGCCGAGGTTCTTTGCCCTTCGGGGAGACGGCACATGGTTTATCCGGAGTTTTGGAGGTACCGACGGGGTCGGGCAACTTGAAGGATCTGGTACACTTGATCGGTTTTACCCATCCATACTCGACGTGTCGCGACTTGGCAATGACCGCCTCATGGGAATTGACGAGGACGGGGGATGGACGTTGTGGAGTGTACCTCACGGTTCAGGAACACTCATTGAAGAGGCAACCGGTACTCTAGATGGCTCGTACGTCAACTTCACTGCGCTCCCTTGGTACGGAGAATCCAAATTCTACGAACCTCCACATCGACGAAAGGTCTTAAAAATAGACATTCTAGGCCAAAGGTCTGACGGGAGTTACACCGTTTGGGTGCTAAGTAGTGCAAGCAAGCTAGAGCACCATCGGGATGGGACAATTGGTGAGTTTTGTCCGACGGTAGTACATTGTAAGGCAGCGAACATAGCTCCTCTTGTCCTCGCCGAGCGAGCGGACGGAAGCTATGAGTTGACCTACCCGAATACAGGCCACTCCTCGGGGACTGGTACGTTCGGTCGGTATTACCCGAAGTTATTTGTCGAAATCGGAATGTATGGCTTTCGTGCGCTCGCTTCGGCCCCGGATCCGAACCCACCCGGTGCCCAGTGGTTGAGTCAGCGCCTCATGCCCGATGGGACGGCCGGCGAGCATCCTGTCGAGGGCCGGTTTGGACCGGTTGCGCCGGCGGTGTTGGCATTTTCGAACGGGACCTCTTCGTTTCTGATGCTTCTCCAGGAAAGTGGGCACTACCGGACGCATCTGCTTGATGGTGCCGGAAATATCGGGGTTGAGCAGGCCACTGGACGGCTTCCGCACTACTACCCAACAATGTGTACATTCACCAAATATGGGCAGCTGTATTGGCTCGGCCAGCGCGAGGATGGTGTGTATTCGGTGCGTCCGATTTTCGCCGATGGTAGACTCGGCAAGGAGCACCGCAGCGGGAAACTTCCGTTTGCCTGCACCACACTATTTGTCTACTCGGTGAGAAATAAGCAGTTCTGCTTTGGCTATAACGACCAGAAGACACTCCTTTGCGAGGTCTGGAGGACTTGTACACTCGGCAAGGCAAAGTTAGATGTGGGAGTCAAGGGAAGTCTCCCGTTTCGACAAAATGGTATCCAATATTTTCTCACACCAATGTTCACAACCTATGTGTCCAATGCCGATGGGAGCTGGCAGTTGGTCGCCGCTGAGCGGTTGGCGGGCTCAGATATAGCCGCGTATACGGTGCCAGTGAGTGCCGATGGTCGGGTATTCGTCGTGTGGCAAACCCTCGTTGGGCACGTGTATGTGATCGAGTTGTTTGACGGGGGCCGCCGGCTGTCAAGGCTGTCACGGGGCCTGTGCAAGCGAATCTACGAAAAACTACTCTCATTTTCGGTTAGCGGATTTCCATTTGTCTTTGGCCTCACCACCCAAGGAAAAATTGTGCCGCTCGTGTTGACGCAAAACAGTGACGACATTGAGTACCCGCGCCGCACGACATCCACGATTCCGACTCTCACGCCCCCGGACCCACCGATTTACACAAATCTCGCTGCCGCGGAGGTTCCCACGGAGATCCTGCGTGCAAGCATCGACTGGATGGACGAAAATCCCGACGCGTCGAACTTTCAGCGAACCGCCTTCTCAAAAGAGCTATCGCGTCGTGGTCATTCGCTATCCCGAGGCTTGGTGTTAGGTGGCTCCCGCTACATCGTTATCCCACCGATGAATGTCTCCTTTGCCAAGGGGTTCATCATTCAAATGTGGGTCCGGCCGCTTAGCCTCGTCGATAACGCGTCGCTATTTGAGATCGAAGACCCAACCGATCCCGACAAGCAGATCCTCCTGCGGAGTATGGCCAATGGGAGTGTCGAGCTGTTGTGGCACAACCAAAGTAGCGACCGGCGGGCGCTGGTCATGAAACACACCGCCTTAAAGGTCAATCGCTGGAGTCTTCTGATTTTCGCCTTCGACGGTACGCACGTGCGGGTTCAACTTGACGGAAATGAGTCGACACCCGACTACCTGACGGCGGAAGAACGCGCCGAGTTTAAAGAGCCGGTTATTGACGCAAACGACGTGGCTTCTTTCATGAGCAGAGTCGCCAGGCAGTCGAAGAGAAGCCTTTTCCAAGAACTCACACCACTTGAAGGGGAGCGTACCCGCGGGTATATCGGTCGCGGAGTTGTGGGTGGCCCGTCCAATCTCAACATCGGTGAAGTTCGCCTGTGGAACTATTTCCCCTACTGGCAGGAAATCCAGAGGTGTTCAAACAGCATTCTACGCGGAGATGAGTTCGGGCTCGTCGGTTACTGGCGGCCACTTGACTTTCAAACGCCCGTCAAAGACCACTCACCGTTCGAGCGCCACGGCCATCTTGTTGGACAACGCAAGGAGGGGCCATTTCCAGCCCCGAAAGTCGGCTACTACCGCACGCATATTGCCCTGCGAATCGGTCAGGATAAACCTGGAATCACAGTCAAAGATCTCGAGCGTTCCTGGAATGGCCTCACGTGGCAGGCGAGTGTTCTTTTGGGCAAGGGTAAATTGGTCGAGCTCTACTTCCATCGACCGCACGAGTTCATCGAATATATCGTGGGGGTCAACTACGGCTCCGACAGGCGATTGAGGATCTGGGCAACAGACGGTGGTATGCCCGTAGATTGGCATGATGCCATATCTGGGCCGGAAGTCTCGGGTTCATGGGTGCACTTGGCGGTCGTCATGGATGTTCAGGGGATGTGCTCGTTTTTCGTCAATGGAGAACGTGCCAGCGAGCCCCAGAGGCTATTTTCTTTCCCAGACCGACTCGTCGGCTTGATGAAGACGAAGGTCTGGTTTGCAACTTTTGGCCAGGGGTGGAGTGGTCATATGGCTGAGGTTCGGCTGTGGAACCGGGCGCTGTCTGACGACCTGATCCAGTCAACAACTGGCCGGAGAATCCACCGCTGGGCACCCGGCCTCATTGCCTACCTCCGTTTAAATGAAGACCCGACGATCGACAAGATTCGCCGGCCATTTGTCGTCGGGCCTGATGCTCCGGCGGAAAATGTCGGGGAATTTGTAACAAACTCCGGGCACGGGTTGGCTCCGGCGCCCTCGGTTGCGAGCTCTGCTGTTTTATCTACCGAGCGGGGAACTGCAAAACTGCGAGGGAACGTTGCACTCCCCGAGAGCCCTTCGGGCTTTTCTGTCCAGTTTTGGTTGCGTACGCAGGATGCCAACACCACGCCCGTGGTTAAGCTTGTCGACGAGCAGGAACCGGGCATGCCTGTCCGCTTCTGCATCGATTGGGTGCCCAACGATAACCTCAAAGTCTTGCTGCGCGATGCGAATGGCGAGATTCACAGGGTGACGGTGAGATCTAGTTTGGTGGTCGATGAGTGGGTACACCTTACGGTGACTGCCGACCGTGATGGAGTTGTTTGTATATACCGTGATGGCGTCCTGGTTGCGCGTGATGTTGTCGAGGCCTACGAGCCTGCCAAGACCAACCTGTTGGAGTTCGGTAAGCACCGGCGCTTTACCGAGTTTCGCATGTGGGAAAAGGCGCTGACACAAGCGGAGGTGTTGAGTAACTGGAAGCTCAAGCTTCCCGAGTCGAGGGGGCTCGCACAGCGCTTTGCCCTCGATAGCAACCCATTTGATTTTGCCGGTTCGCCGACCGAAGCCTGGGTGATGTTCCGCGAAGATCCGTCGATCCGTTGGGGGGAGTCACCTCCACAGCGACACACAATCACGGCGACGAGCGAACTTGTCTCAGAACTCGTTGACATGAGTAAGGTCGAGCCTCTGAATCCGAGTACCTTCAAGGATCTGCCGGCCGAAGTGACGAGCTCAAGGGATTTCGGGTGGTGGGTAAGCCGTGCCCATGAATACTTGGATGAAAATGGGAGCACCGACTACCATCAGACGCGGCACACCCGTCCGGCTCCACAGTTTCGGATGTCGTTTTTGGCGATCGACTTGATCGCCAAGGACGGCCGAGGCCGGGCACTGCCACGGACAATGCTGACGGTTGTGTTGAGTAAACGTGCCACCCTCTACCGAAATAGTGGCCGCGCCGAAAATCGTATCGGGATTCCCTATAACTTGGAATTTGAGCTCGAGACCGACACCAATGGACATGCTAGGATTTTGATCAAGGTCGAGAACCTCGCTGCCCCGATTTTCAACATCCGACACGGTGGTATGGGCGTCGGTGAGTGGGTGGTTGTTACCCCCGACCAAGTCCTTCACGACGCACTTGCATCGCTCAGTCCCGAGGAAGTTCGAGGTGGGCGAAAGGCATCGGCCGGGCGCCAAAAAACGACCGGGAGTTTGGTGACTGATGTCGAGCACTCCGAAAAGCTCGCCCGCATGCTTCGCACCATGCTCGGCTGTGCAGCGGCGGCGACTTTTGAACTCCAGAGCACCCAGATGCTCGCATTTGGTATCGATGATGAGAGTGTTCCCGGCACGCCCATCGAGCCGCTACACACCGAGAGCGGTGCAGGGGTCCATGTTGAACTTCCCGAGGGGATGGTCGTGGTGCGGCGGATTGGTCGCCCGCTCAAAACCCGCCGGGCGAGCGAAGACAATGAACTTACGCCGCTGAGTTTTGGGTTTTGGGATGACGTTGGCGACTTCTTCGAAGACTGCGGGGAAATGATCGTCGACACGGCAGAGGAGGTCGTAGACCATATTGCAGTTGCGATCGACACGGCGTTTGATGGGATTCAAGTTGCGTTTGATGCCGTCGTCCGAACCGTTGAGGACATGGCGGGGGCAGTGTGGAATGTCCTGAAAACGATTGGCAACACAATTATGGAGATCGTGAATTTCCTGTGTGGCCTGTTCGACTTCAGCGACTTCTTAGACACGTCCGACTTTCTCCTCGACCAGCTGATAGGCGTTCTCGATGGCGCGCGGCGAACTTCGGCGAATGTACTTGGTATGGGGGGGAGCTTGGTCGCCGACCTTGAAGGAGTATTGCTTTCCGCACTCGGAGATTCCTCTCAAAGCAAGCCACAACAAAAGCAAGATGCCCCCCCGTTCGACATCGACTTGGGTGGTCCATTGGGCTTTGTCCTCGGTCAGTTGAGCAGTGTACTCGACCCACTGCTCGAGTCGTTGACAGGGCACCTCGGGCCGCTCGCAACAGCACTCGATTCCACTGAGTCAAAGATCAAGGAGCTGCTCTCGAGTGTTACGGGGCACCTCAGAAATAGTGATTTTGTGGAGAAAATCGGTAGCCTGACGAGTATCGCCGATGGGGACCCGCTAGAGCTCATCCTCAGTCTTGTCAAGGATGTCGTGCGGATCGTGATGTCCGTCCTGCGACATGCCGTCGACTTTGTGGCAACGGTGGTCGATGCATTGTTCGAGGTGCTCACAGACGTCTTAACCACGAGAGTCGACGTGCCGGTGTTGACTTGGTTGTTCGAGACGGTTATCGGACGGGAATTAACGATTGGCCGCATAGTCAGTCTGATCATAGCGATTCCCCTGACGCTCGCGTACAAACTCATCTCGGGGAGCAGCGACGGCCCATTCGCATCGTCTGAAGTCTTGAGTTTTAGCGATAGTGAGCGCTCAGTAGATGGGGCTGCACTCGCGGTGCGAGCACTTGATCTCGCACTAGGGGTTCTCCTGAGTTACACGAACGTCCTCCATATACACATAAAAACGGATCCAAAGTGGGAGGATGAACCTGGATACAAGGGGCTGCGATGGCAACAGTTTATGTTTTCGTTCTTGAAGAGTGTTGTACGTAGCAATCCCCATATCCGCGCCATGCTCAAGGGGACAAGCTTAGATGAGATGAACGAGACCGAAAAAATCCTGACATATGTGGCTTGGGGCTGTAATTGTACCAGTCATGTTTGCAAGGCTGTGTCGATTAAGTACGGCTCCGCGGTGAAGTACGTTTCATATACAGGCGTCGTGTTCAGTGTTGGTGCGCTCGGTTGTAGTATTGCTGCGGGACAGGTGTCGGACAAAACCAAAACTTGGGACATGGGGCAACTCGAAGGTAGGCTCAACGTCTATGATGCCACGACAATGGGGGCATTCGGTGCAGGTTCGTTCCTCAGCGCCGTGAGCCACTACTTGGGACATGCCGAATGTGTTCCGCCGGTGATAGACTTGTTTACCCTGTCCCACGCGATTTCTGCTGCTGCGATGGTCGACTTGATCGTTTCAGACCCCCTCGATTAATTCCGAATCAGACTTGGCGGTTACCAACCAAGGCGTGAGCTGTGGGGAGCAGCGACAGGGAGTGAAGTGGTCGGTGAGTGTAATGGACTGAACCGGCTGCAAAGTAGCTTCCGAGTCGCAGAAGCTCCGTAGTGCAGCGGAGTATCGGCAATTGAGTGATACTACTCCGCAAAGCTGCCCCTGCGCGGTTTGGTGTTGTCGGTTGTGTGGAGCTCGTTGTACTATCAACAGATTCGATGTCGCTGGTTGCGAGGTCGGCAGTCGAGCTCGTCGCCTCGGTGGTTGCGCTAGGTTACCGCAGCTGATGGCGCAAACTCCCTACGAGGATAGCCGGATAGTGTTTGGAGAAAACTTGCTTCGCGGCTTATTCGGGTTTGGCACCTACGGCATCGCACCGCAAAAGCCGACATCGGGGTAGTCTAGGTTGTCCTCGTACACGGCGATACACGGGTCTCGGGGTTGGGGCAGGGGTCTTGCGCGTTGAGGTCGCAAAACGGAGTACAACACTTGAAGTGCATACAGTTGAGAAGTTGTTCGGGTTCGACACAGGTAAGGCCTGGCTGGGACCCCTTGATAAGGGTGCAGGGGTCGCCCTCAAAGCCGGTGTCTTCGACCAGGACTTCTTGGCAAGTGTAGCTTTCTCCGTTCGGGAGCACCCCTGGCCTTGGGGGCAGTTCTGGAGGAGGGATTGCAAGTCGGAGCTCCGCAGAAGCCGGTATTTGGATAGATTTCGTTACTTTCCGAAAACGGGCAGCACCCCGTCCCGGGGTTGGGGCAGGCGTCTTGCTGGGTGAGGTCGCAAAACGGGGTGCAGCACGCATTGGCGTCGCAGCCTTGGAGTTCGTCGGCGTCGACACAGGAAAGGCCCGAGCGTGACCTTCTAGGTTGTCGTATCAGACATGTACTTTGAGATGTGTGTTTCAGCCGGCCCGCCAATGTTCAATGCTGGGGCGACGGGCCACGGGCACAGCGAAAGCCAACGATCCTGTTCCGGGCCTCGCGGCTGCTCCAGACCCGGACTGCCGAGCGAGCGCCCATCGGCCCGTAGAAGAACGACCCACCGCGCAAAACCCGGTCAGTCTCCGAGCTTTCTCGGGCTGGGTTTACATTTGTTGTGTGTGCATATGCTTTGCTGTCGTACGAGTCATATGCCCACTCCCAGACGTTTCCCGCCGTTGCATGAAGCCCCCAGGGATTGGGCTTGAGTTTGTCTGTTTTGACAGGGGCGAGTTTCTCAAAGCCGTTGTTGCAGTCTGACCGAACATTTGCATATGAACATACTCCGTTGTCATCGTCACCGAAGAAGTATCGCGTCTTTGTGCCGGCCCGAGTTGCGTACTCCCACTCTGCCTCCGTTGGCAAACGGTAGCCTGTGCATGCGTGGTCCCATGCCCACGTTGTCTCCTCGTAGCATTCCGTGAGCTTGTCCTCCGGCGAACGATGTCGATTTTCGTAGCGGGTCAGCGCGTTGAGAAATTTCGCACTATCCTCCCAGTTCACATTTTGGACGGGATGTTCGGGCTCGCACCCATAATCGCAGTAGCTGGGTTTTTGCTGTGTAATGAGCTCATACTGTCGAACACTCACTTCCGTCTCACATATCGCAAACCGCGAAAGCGACACCCGGTGCTGCGGGTACTCATCCTCATCACCTTCACCGGCTGGGCTTCCCATCGTAAACTCCCCACCCGACAGCCCAATTAGATTCATCGGCGCATCCGTATCTTTCAGCGCCGTCTCGACCACACCGCAGCTACGACCTGTCTGGGGTGCACGAACGTCGATGTCAGGTGTTGGTGGGAACACAGGAGGTTCGGAAAAGTCACAGTTTCCCGCCCACAGCTCTGCCCGAATACCCGTTGACGCACCGTCTAGCTCTGCCGAGTCCTCCCCGATGTCATCAGAAATCGGAACCCCATTGACGCCCGCCACTTCCGGCGGATTTGATTGCAAAAACGCAACCACAGTCGAAGTCACAACAAGCACCGCAACAACAGCCCCAACAACCCAAACCTTCGGCAAGCGACGGCCCTTCGTCCACAGGCCCAACCACCCCACCGGAACCCGATTCGCATCCCGACCCCAGCTAAACCCAGCTGCCAGAGGTTGCCGGCGCTCACCCGAATCACGCAACTGCGCCTCGCGGGCCAACACTTCCTCCTCGACTTCGGTGGCCGAAAACCCAGCACGCAACTCATCCGCACGGGCAGGTGCCAGCATCACTTCTTGGTACGCAACCTCTCCCTCGTCAACGATTCCGTTGCCACACACAGCTGAGTCGGAGGTTGCTTCTTCGGTTGTCACCGCCGTTGTCTCGTGCGTCGTCCCAGCAGTTGTGGCCGATCCCGTTTCGCCACACCCAACCCCATCGGTGACACAGGGGTCGTCGGCGCCGGTGTCACCACAACCATGTAGCGAAAGCGATGCCAAAAGAGATGCAAGGGCTGCTATCGTCTCGAGTTTGTGATTCATGTACATATCACCGAAGGCAGTGTGATGGCTCGATTGCGTGTGCCGATGATACCGAAGTTTGGTCTCGAGTAGTGAGTCCGCACCATCAGTCGCGGGATTCGAAGCATGTCAGCTCAAACCATCCCGAACTTGCTTGGTATCTACAATTTAGCGACTCGACCAAGGGCATTTAAGCTCCTTTCCGTCGGAGAGTACCCGCCAACCGAAAGAACCCCGGCGCGAAAGCGCGGACACACAGTGGACCGACAAGCTGGGACTCCAGTTCCGCAGTGCCCCTCTGTCGGGCAATACATCGACGATATCGTTGCGGCACAGGGCGCGACCGAGGTACCGGAGTGCGTCCCGGAAGTGCACCCGAGGCAAGGGGAACGGGCTTGCTGAACATCGCTCTCCTGGTCCGACAAAGCCATCTCCGCATGAAGCGTCGACGCATGTGTCAAGACACGCGACTTGCATTCCTTGGTACATGCTTGTCCCGCCACAGTCTCGACATTAGTAGATAGTTGGTCGTGCGCTTAAGTCTGCGTTCAGGAACGACGAGAGCGTAAATCTGGGCTGATAAAGTCCGGCCGCCCAGCCCACGCGAACCACCAACAAGTTCCTGACACGCGACCCACTTGTGTGGATTCTGTTCCCGGCCTCCGAACCGGTTTGGTGCGTCGGCAACGCCGAAAAAGCGCAGGGTATGAAGTCGTTTGAACATGATTTGTATAGAAAATTCTATTGCCAAACGTTATGCTTATACCCGGTCGCCCAAGTCAACAAGCGCCGTGCATAAGAATGTAATTGGGCAAGTACGCACAGTTCGCGGTCGGCAAGTCGCCGTGTGAGTGGAGAGGTAGGTGTTGCGGATGGAAAACGTCGATGATGGCTTCAACCTTTTACTGGCGCATATGGACGATAATTCGCCAGTACTCGACGGGGGTCTTCCGTCAGAGTCTGCGGGGGATCAACGGACGAAGCGACGGGAGGTGTCCGGTGAGGACTTTTATGACCCAAGTGCCTCTGGTAATGACCTCGCGGCCCAAGGATGGTGTGTGATCGCCCCGGAGGGGAAGCGCGGTGATGAGCTGCTCGGGCGTATCCAGCCGCTTATCGATGCTCGCGCCGGACAGTTGCTCGAGCCCCTGAAAATCTACCGCGTACCACCGCGCATGTCCGCTGAGGATGCGATGAGTTGGCGGCAAGATGTCTACAACGACGATGACCCCGATCTTATCCCCCGCTACCAGCTGATCCTCGGTGACCTCCACGAGGTTTCGTATGAGTTACAAGCTGTGCAAATGAGTGAGGGCTATGTTGGACGTTTGGCGTTTAAAGATCCGGAGGGGTATGAGTCGTATGTCGAGAAAGTCTTGCGTTGGGAAAAGCATCCCTCGCATGTCAAGGACCCGTCATCGATGTTCTACACGGTTCACGATGGGACGGCAGCGACCCGGATAGGCTATCGCGGGTTGATCGAGCCTGTGGTTGAGCAGGCCCGCCAGATGCGGGCCGCAGGACGCTTTAACGCGGGGGATATTCTCGAGTGTGGGGACCAGGATGACCCGACCCAAGATGAGTTGCTCGATGCTGTGGGCGACCTCGAAGCTAGTATCTTGTTTTCAATGAGTCATGGGTGTGGAGCCCCGCGCAAGGGTTGGTCGTCGACTCGTGCACAACTCAACGGTCAAGGAGCGATGAGCTTTGGTCGGGAAGGGTGTCTTCCTGGACGTGACCTACAGGACATGCCATTTTTGCCAGGTGGTATTTGGTTTATGTTTGCCTGCTTTGGTGCGGGCACTCCTGAGCGCAGCAAGTTCCATCATTGGCTTGCACAGTTGGCAAAGAGTCGACAGTATCGTGGGCGCCCCGAGGCGGTTTTAAAGAGTCTGCCCGGGGAAAACCAACGTCCGTTTATTGCGGCCCTTCCACAGGCGGCTCTCGCCAGCTCAGAGGGTCCGCTGGCTTTTGTTGGACATCTCGATCTCGCCTGGACCTACGGGTTTATGGAGATAAAAAAGGGCAAGCAAAAGAAGCGGCCGCGAAAGTTCTTCAATGTCCTGAAATCGTTATGTCGCGGCGATCGGGTTGGGGTGTCGATGCTCGAACTCATGCGGTTTTATATCGATAAGAACCAGGAACTCACTGACCTCTACGATGTGATGGCCGAGGCTCGCCAGGCCAAACGCCCGAGCCCGGTTGCGCCGGAACAACTCGGGCACCTATGGATGGTGCGTCAGGACCTGTCGGGCTACATCCTGCTCGGCGATCCGGCAGCGAGGCTACCACTCCAGCGGGGTTCTGCTCCGGTTAGTTTTGAAAAGCCGCAGGAGGTCATCGAGATTCACGCACCGGCGACGTTAGGTTCAGCAAGCAAAGGAGAGGAAGCCTCTTCGTTTGCCGCCGAATCTGAAACCGAAACTGAAACGGTGGCAAGTCAACATGTGGATACAACAAGTTCAGGGTCTGAACAGCAGCCTGCAACCGAAGTTGGGAATAAAGTTGGGATTGAAGTTGCGACCGAAGTAGCGACCGAGGTTGGGGTTGAAGGGGATTTTGAAGTCGAGCGCACGGTTTCTCCCGCGAGCGAGGGGCCTGCTGCCATGGAGCCCGTAGTCGAGACGCAAACAGACACGCCAAACCACCAGCGTGTCAACGACAACACGAAACTACAGGCTGCCTCCATGGAGAAACCCCCGGCACCGCAACCGGACGAGCGTGAAGCCACGGCCGGCGAGGATACCGAACCGCTGGCGCAGGCAGAACAAGTCGCATCAACGGATGCTCCCAAGTTGGTCGACTGTTCCCTGTCGCAACCGGAGGTGCGCGAGAGCGTCAAAGTTGTGCCTACAAAATCTGGGCCCTCGGATAACCAGGCTGAAGGAGATGCAAAAATGGAAGTACTACGTGAACACACACCCGTCGACGAGGGGTCAGAGGACAAGCCCACCGACATGGCTAGAAGTACACCCGACGCCGATCGCAATGGTGAGGTGCGGGGCGAGGTTGTGGTTGATGAAACCAGTCATCCAAATGGGCCTATCCGGGTGACTTGGAATATCTCGTGGAAAATCAGATAGGGACTGGAAAATCAGGCCGCTGGAGAGAGCATAACGATGTCCATAGCGAGAGCTTTTAGTAGGGTGTTACGAAAACACTTCCATATGCACCCTGCGTGGTTGCCGATTACCTCGTCCGTCGCCCTGGGCGACTACGGACTTTGGCGAGGGGGGGTGTTTGTTCCGCTCGGCAACGTCAAGGAATTTGGAGTCGATGTTCAGCCGGTTGCGGGGCAGACAATTAAACTCGACTTCCAATCGTCTAAGGTACGGATGACCAAACTCCATGGCAATATTCCAGTCGCGGCGTTCCCGGCCGGAGCGCTGCGAGCAGAGCTTCGCTTTGAGATGGCAGCTGCCCAGTCTTTCGTCCTCAAGGCAGCCGAAGTTACCTCAACGCGGGTGTCAAACGTGGGGCCCATCACACGTGCCCTCGCAGCTTCTTGGCGCCGTCGTGGTCGGGAGCGTTGGCGGTTGCGATACAAAGTTGTTTCCGAATTGTTTGTCGGCACCGATGTCGTGTTACTTGCATCAACATCTAAGTCCACATCTGTGTCGGTTCGTGGCTCGGGTTCTGAACTCACTCGGCTCGAGCAAGGGCGTGCAGGGGCGGGTCTAGAGTTTTCATCGTCCAAGCAGTTAGGGCTACAAGTTCTCGGAGGTCACGGTCCGATTGGCCTAGGGTTGTTTCGCGTGCGTGCATCGGGGATACCGATGGTTGACTTTGCCGGAGACGACCTGCCCGAAGGAGCGTTTGTTGACGACGAGGGGAATTTCATCGAGCCAGAGGACGTCGGTTGGGACCAGGAGCCGGTCGACGACCCCGAGGAGGAAGATCCCGTCGAGTAGGCCGCGGACGTTTTATATCTACTGGGTCGTAAGCCTTTGGGTGATTGTCATTTCCCGCCATTACGGTTTGTCACGACTACCTGCTTGATCCTCGCATCTACGAGCGCATCTCCAGTAATGATGTGTTGGACAAGAGTACCTTTGATTTCAAAGTGCAACGTAGCCGTATGTAGGTTATTGTTGGGCGACTCAATTTTCGATCCGACCCATGAAATGGTGGGCTCGACGAGCCGGATGTAGACATTCTTCGTTTCGGGTGTTTCGGCGACCAAATTTGGCGGAGTAACGGCGCCTCGCAAGATAGTACCCCGTGCGCGACGCAGGCGACTTGCGAGCTCCGGTCGAGAGTCGGCAGTTGTTACCACATTGATCTTGATCGTACATGGGTCCCGAGAAATAGTACCCTGCGCGGGGGAGCCATGAAGACGTACCAAAAACGTATTTGTAGTGTTACCGGGAGTCCGGTGTAGCCGAATAGAGCGATTGTTTACACTGTAGTCGTCTCCAGGGCGAAGCGGCCATCCAGGGGGCGACTCGACAGATGAGATGTCTCCTTGAATGTCCTCGGGAACCTTGAACGAAGTAGTCGCGCCGGGGACCTCGCAACGATATGTATGGAGATATCTCGGTTTTTCCTCATCGGGTGGGCGTTGACCACTACCAAGCGCGAGACTCAACGTCTCAACCCGGACGTGTTCGAGTTCATCGTTGAGGTCTTGACTCAACAGGGTGACAAAGAAAGTTTCCACCGCAAATAGCATGTCACACCAGGCGTTCGAGGTTTAGTAGATACCAGCTCACTCCCGAGGAAAACGAAAGGTGGTCGCCTCTCGGGTGAGCGAGACTCGCAGGTTGGAGTAGTGTATGACCGCACGTATCGGTGCGTGGGCGTAGATTCTTAGTGGCAAAGCGAGAGGCTGCTGAAATCTGTCAGCACCAACAAATATCTGTCCCGCGTCGTTGGGAACAACCGGTAGTTGCTGCTCAGCGACAAGTACTGAGTATTTGACCTCCGGTGTGGTTTCGGCTTCAACGCGAACCCGTGCCCGAGCACCAGCGGCACGTTTAGGCCTCCCGGCCTGTTCAGGCGGAAGCCGACACTCGTGCCATGGGTCTCCGGAGTTTCGGTAATATACCCGTGGCGTTTCACGGTCGTCGCTCGCTACCGGGTCGAGAGACCACAAAATATCTCCCTCTACGACCTTCATGACAATCCACCAGGGCTCGCCGACCGGAATTTCGGTGTTGTTACAGGTAAATGAAACCCACCGGGCAGGCCATGGCGGAGCGCTCGATTCCTGGCTCTTGAGGACGATGGGTTCTCCCTGTACTGGTTCGGTACCCGGCAGGCCAAAGCGGTCGCGATATATTTGTAGGTGCATATTAATAACGGCTGTCAACGGACGCAGATGTAGATCGAGGCCGCATACCCTGGCGCCAACCGGGACCGCGGCAAGCTCCTGGCCGACAAGCACACCCGGGCGGCAGCGATGGGAGACTGTAGATACACCGCTCGCGTTTGTTGGCAAGGATGCCTCCTGTGCCAGCTGCGATGCAACACAGCAGGAGAGAGACTCCCACTGGGCGGCTTTGGGTAGCGGTACTTCAACCCCCTGGGCGACGTCGGGTTCGAGGTTGAGTGTTGCGTTGGCTCGGCCACTCTTCCATGTAGAGAGCTGGCGAGAGGTCACTAGTTCAAGCCTAATGTTGGCGAGCTTGCCAGGAGCGCTGGACTTCATATGCAGACAAACTGTTGTGTCATCAATATTTTGGTGAGCATGCAATGCTCGATGTAGGGCCTCACGCAACGGTTGCTCGACTTCCCACTGCTCGCCCGGACGAAAGACTCGGGGGTGTTGGGCAAATGGCGGCTGCTCACCGACGCTGAGGGCCAGATCGGGTGGATATGCAAATGTTGTAAGTGCGACATGTTTGATGGGAACCGCTACTGGGATAAGTTTGTCACCGTCGCGCCGGAAAAACTCGATCATCAGTCGTTGAGCGGTGAGGCCCGGAAGCTGAAACTTGTGACCCAAGGGAAGGATGGACGGGGTCGGGCCATACCACGGGCCAGCCTCGGCGAGCTTGAGGTGTCCTTCGACTCCGGCCGGTACTGGGCCCTCTACGGAGAGGGTAATTTCGGCAAGAACTCTGCGCGTGCGCCAGTCGACGGTAACCCAGGTGACGGGGGCACTTGTGTAGCCTGGACCGTGACTGGTTGTTACGCTGCACGAGTGTTTATCAATAGGTGTATATTCATTATCGCCTGCGGTTGTAATCGTGCATTTGGCGGCTATCACCGATGTGTCACCTGGGAAGCTTATCAACACGTCGAGGCCGTCGGGGTCGACGTCGAGTGTTGCACCGGAGTCAAGCGCAATTCCTCGACGCATCAGACGCGCATTGATTTCAGTCATGCCGCAACTCCCGAGCGGATGGTGGGATTTCAGCCATCTGCAAGGTTCCCGATTGCGATAAAGTGAAAGCGCCGGTCCGAAGCAGAATAGTTTGTTGTATGGCGCCTACCAGTCACACACGAGAACAGGTCATGCTTGACTTGTGCAACCCAGATGGATGTGTAGCAATCCATAGCCCCCTCACCACGGTGGTCGTCATTGTTGTACCCCTGCGCGGTAGCGATAATGATGGGGGGGGTTGTAAATGGTTCTTCAAATCGAACGCTGTAGCGACCCTCAGCGAATCGCTCGCACGTAAACCCTTCGCCACGGAGCTTTGAGCCATCGGCAGCGATTGTCCCAGCGACAATGCGTTGGTTCGGTCCTTGTTTCGGTGTGCCTACAACGACTGGGTTGTTGCGGACGCAGACGCGGCCAGCAGGGGAGATCAGAAGATCGTCGCGGTGCCTGAAGTCGATGGTTTTTCCGCCCCATACCCGGCGAAACCGGAACCAGTCATCCATCCAGTTTCCGACTTCGTAGAACGCACCGTCGGGGTCTTGCATATATCGGTCGAACGTTAAGATCGAACGTTTGTGTTGTTTACTCCATAAAACCGTTGTCTGGCCCAGGTGCAGCTCACCGTTTTGGTGAATGGTCAATGCTCCCGAGCCGAACTCCAATTTGCCCTCGGTGCTCAGGGAGAACCGTTTGACACCTCCTTGGGTCAACGCCAGTGTCTCGGCGTGAAGAGCCTTGACCGAGAGAGTTGAGCCCGGGTCGATAGCTTCGCCGGTCAACCGCAGTCCTTGGTCGGTTGAGCCGGTATGTGAATGCGTTGTAATGTGCTTGCGAATCGCAAGCTGCATCTCATTCCAGTCTTGGGCGAGGATCGGATCTCCGGGACTCGCTGGGACATAGGCTCCCGGTTTCTGTGTAGATTCACCCTTTTTGCCAGGGTTGTCGCTGGACGAGTCGGTCATGGGTCCGTCTCCGGTTCAGGTTTTGTGGGGTGGTCAAACAAAGTGGCGTCGAATGTACGGGCACCGAACTTTCCGCTTGCGTAAAAACGTTCGGATTCAGAAGCGAGCGCGTCCGTTAGCTCGAGCCCAATCGAGTCCACGGTCAATCGCTCGGTCAAGTTTAGTTCGTCACTCGGATTTTTCTGTATATGCACTGAGAGCTGGTCGGCGAGAGCAACCGCATCGGGGACTGGCGGAGGGGTTAGGGTCAGTCGCGCCTGCACACCCGCAGCACGCCCGTAGTTGATCGCTTGCCGTAACGCGCGGGTCAGGGCCGCGAGGTCTCCATCCATGTGGAGTGGAACAATTGGTGGAACACACAGTTCAAAGCACGCCGCACGCGATTCTTGCCAGCGCATTTCGAGGTCAATTGGCCCGGGTAGTGTGCTCGGCTCGTGCAAGAATTTTTTGAGTTTGGGCCAAAAACCCAGGTACCGAGCCAGTGTTGTGACATCGACCGTGTTGTAGGCCCACCGACTTACTCCGATGGGTAGCGTGGGCAGGGACGACTGGGGCTCAAACACCGAAAATCTCCCACCGACGAGAACCGGTTTGCCTTTGTCCACGCGCGTGACCGCAAACTTCGCCTCATCTTCATTGAAGCTACATGGGTTGTAGACGATCACGGGAGTCGTATCGGGGCGCCCGGCGAGTAGGGGAGGTTGGCGGTGACGCAGAACGAGGGATTGACCCGGGGACAGTGAGCCCAAGTAGACGATGCGGAGGTCGTTGTTGCGAAGTGTCAGCTGGGGATAGGTGACTTTCCTGTCGCGTGCACGTATGTGCAGCTCAGGTATCGCAGGTTCAATACTGGCGTTGGTGATCTGAACAACACCCTTGGGAGGGACAGCCTGATGCAGTTTTCGCGCGGAGTTTGATGGGTTGTCACGCAACAGCAAACGAATCCGACGTGGTCCGGTATCGGACGCCACTGTAAGCTCGGCGACGGCGATATCCCCCTCCCACGTGATAGTCGGTAGTTTGGCGGGCAAATAGACAGTGGCTGCAAGCTTGAGGATTGCCGGAGCTGTTGTTAGGCCCTCACGATGAAGATCGACGAGCCAACGCAGACGTTTGCGGAACTGACCGGTTGACTCCCCTTTGAGCGGTTCGATGCCAAACAAACTAGCGATACCCCCGAGTTGTGTCGCTACCTTCTTGTCGACGAAGTCCTTGGGGTCGTGCCAGCCACGGGCGAGCCGGTACCACCGCGACCGCATCAGTGTCGTAAGACCTTCCTCGGCCAACGTCATTTCTTTCGCTACTTGGTAGAGGAAGTGTCGAATATTCTCGCCTTCTTGGAGTGCCCGCGGGAGGTACCCAAGTAGCCGTCGCATACGCCGATGGGGTGTCACGACGGTTCCTCCCGTTTGTCGGCAACAACGAACTCGAGGCCGCCTATGGCTAGAGCCGCGTCGCCTACGAGGGCTGGGTGATTGAGTGTTTCGGAGCCGGTGAGGACGTGTGCCGTGCCTGTCTCATCCGTGACAATTGCTAGGGCGATATCCTGAGCTCCGGCACTGCGGACAACCCCGCGCAACTTGTCTAGAAGTTTTTGTTGGCCGCGGTCTCCGAGATCATGGAAGCGGTTCGCAAAGCTGCGCAGCTCGGCGCGAACACGATCTTCCACCCCCTTAGATTTAGTTGTAACAACAATTACTAAGTCAAGTTGTCGGAGTTTTTCGGTCTCCCGGACGATGATCGGGGGCCAGCGTTTGGTGTCGATCAATGCTCGCTCGGACATCCCGATATCGATGTAGCCGAGCGTAAGACTCGTGTCGCGACGCCTATTGAGCAATAATCGAGTCGGATCGGTTGGCGCGCGTGGATCGGGGGAAACTGTGAGAACACCAAACTTTATGCTTTCGACATCGTCGACTCCCGGTGTTGCTAAGACGACGGCTTCGAGCTTGCGCCGGTTGACCACAGTTTCACTCGGTAACGAAGCGACGTGGGCAACGAGAGCCTGTTGTACCTTCTCGATAAGCCGGGCAAAGCTACGCTCGTCGAGCATCGGGTCGGCAGGTTTGAGCTGCAACACGGGTTGGATAAATACTGTTCGCAAAAACCGAACTTGGGCGCGTACTCCCGCAGCTTTCGTCGCCCGAAGGGCCCTCGACACGCGTTCCCTCGCCTGTAGGTCGCGCTCAAAGTCTGGGTCACCGATCAACACATCGATCATGCCCGGTGCGTCGCCTTCGCGTTCATAGACTTCGACCTGCGCGACACCCTGCTCGAGGATCGCAGCTTTGATCGACTCGAGGGTTCCGCATTGAGATTGCCGAAGGGCCATCTTAGCGCGCGCGCGCAGGTTCTCGTCGCTCTCATCCACACTGTTACGGACAATTGGGTCGAGGTTGGTCACCGACTCGATCCCAAGCGCAGGTCGTGGAGTCATGGTCAGAAGATTGGGACCGATCGAGGGGATTGTTGTCGTATCACGTGAAGTGTCCTCAAGTTCCTGTACAGCCGCTAGTACGCGCGTGCTTCCGGCAGCCATAACCACATCCTCGACCGTTTCGAACAGCGGCAACATCTCGCCGTCGGGCGTTCTCCCGGTCACGCGAAAACCCGCTGAAATCCGGATATCGTAGGGAGTTGGTGAGCTCCGACTCAACTCTACTTTTCCGTGTAATCGACCCGCTCGGGCGCGCTCGATACCCAACAGCGCGACCACGCTGTCGAGCGCACCACCGGTCGCACTGTCGAGGTAGCCGGCCTGGTGTGCCCGCTCCAGCATTGCATAAAAAGTCGCCATCTCACGCGCGTAGGCCTCGACGAGTGTTCGAATTACACTACCTGCATGTACATCAGCCCCGGCACCAAGTGCCTCGAGCAGGCGGTTGGTCACCCCGCGGAAGTGGGTATCGATTGGAGCGAGTATGGGCTTTCGTGCCATCTTGTGTCGTCGTGCTAGAGGGTGATGTCCCAGGCGAGCAACATCGACGTTGAGCTAGACCAGCTAAGCACATCGAAGAGCACGCGGTTAAACAGCGTGGGTGCTTGCGAATCGCCGCCTTTCGGGGTCGCTATTCGGATAAAGATGCCAGCTTCGTGCAGTTCCACCGCTTGCTTTGATTTGCTTGCGGGCAGTGACGCTCGAACGCGGATACACACGGCTCCATCGACGTCCTCAATCCGGTCGAGTGCGGCCGGGACTTCGCTGACAAGTTCGTCGAGTGCCGTGTCGCTTACTGCCGGTTGACGCGTGCCCGAGCCGACACCCATCGTGAGTTCAAGTTTACCCTCAACACCCCCCGTTAACAGTTGGGCGAGTAAGCGCTTTCCGGTAAGTGTGATGAGATTTGGGGTGACTCGGCGCGCGACGACGCGACCATCGCTTGCATAGACAACGGTCGTGAGGACTCCAGATATTCCTTGGTGCTCGGTTTTAATCATTGCCTGCTTCCTCCGGTTATGCCTGAAGGTCCAGTCCGACCGAGAGTGTCACCTCTTCGTCGGAGCTGGCGAGAAGTTTGACATACACATCCACGGCCCCCGGTTCGCCCCGGCGAGGCGTTACAGACAGCGCATGGATCTTACGTACACGCGGGTCTTCTTGGATGGCATTTCGTACATGTCTTCGAAGTAAATCAAGGTTTGCCTGGTTGAGCGGGCGTCCGATCATTTCACGTACCCGGCTGCCATACCGTGGGTGTCCGGTCGCGCTTAGCTCTCCCCGGTAGACGAGAAGTCGAAGCGTCAATGCCTGAATCAGGTTTTTTGTGCCGCTTATCGTTTCCATCTGCGGCCCCGACCAGTTTAGGTCGATTCGACCGTCGTCTGAAAAGCTCAGCTCGACATCGGTCTTGAGCGCGTCATTGCGTTTGGCAATCACAGCAACCTCCCGGGGCCTGAGGTTGCGGCGGGTGTCGAGGGAATACCGGGGGCGACTTGGACACTCGCAGCGAGCATGTCAAGGGCGGTGGCCGTTACTTGCGCGAGGGCACCCGCGAGCTTCGGGCTCGCTTCACCCTTGAGGTTGCCTTGGTCTAAGGCCGCTAAGGCGACGGCTTCAAGCGCAGGCTTGTTAGCTGGAGGTCCGAGCAAAAACCCTGGAGCCGTGGTGATGCCAGCGGCAATTGCAACACCTGGGGCGAGTTTTTGTTGGCTAAAAAATTGTTGACCCGCAGCTGCGATGAGTTGACCAAAGACCTTTGCCAAGGCTCCAATATGTTGCCCATGCAGCCCGGTCGAAGTCAGTCCAACCTGCGCCAAACCTTCGATATCCGCGGCCGTGGGGGCTGTTGGCGGTAAAAAGCTACCGGGGCCAACTGTTGACCCTGACAACCCCGGCGGTGGTGCGGCAGCAGCGACGCCGGGTAAGATAGTCGTTGTGGATACAAATAAATTGAAGCTCTTTGCCAGTGTATCGCCAAACGCGGTTGCGAGTTTATCCACATGTTCGCCTCGGAGCCCCGCCGAGCTGAGCGCGCCCTTGGTCAGGTTTTCGACAGTTGCGGCCGGCGGGATTGGCATGATTAACCCTTCGCCTTTACGGTGAGTGAGCCGATAAGTGGTGCACCGGTGTAGTAACACTTGTGGCTTTGGGTGGTGATGACACCAGCTCCACCATTGCCGAGTTCGATATTTCCTGTCGCCTTGATCGTGCAGTCTTTACAGGTGAGGTCGACCTTGCCGTCGGCCTTGAGCGTGAGGTCGGCAGGCGTTGCGACCTCGACATTGCCGCTACGGTGAACGGTAATACTGGTGTCGCCCGCCTTAATTTCAATTGCAGCATCGCGATTGATCGCCAGTGAAGTTTCACCCGCAAGTGGTGATTCAACCCGCCATTCACCGGCAGCATGCTCGGGTGGGTTTTTTTGATCCGAGTACAGACGTCCGACGACGACCGGGCGATTGGCGTCACCTCCGACGTACGAAATGAGAACCAGGTCGCCGACCTCCGGCGTGCTCACCATCCCGACATGGGGTGTCGTGATCGGAACCCGCCGAAGTTCGAACTCGCGTTCGCGCAACCGCACACTACACTCGTAGTTGTGGTCGTCCCCAGCTTGATGGGGAAACACACTCGTCACCACGCCGAGGTCGCCGAGACACAAGGACTTCAACTCGTCTTGGACGATGGCGCGAATGATTGTGACGAGGTCACTCACTCACGACCTCCCAGCTAACACAGGCGGTATCGAAGTAAACGTCTGTATCCCACCCAGCTTGGTGGCGCGCCTCAAGCACGAGTGTCATACCGACGGCCTCGGTGGGGATGACCTTTGAGACAGTCAGACGTTGCCACATATACTGGCTGCGGCGGCGAAGCTCGTGGTCGTTGACGTCGGCTCGGATCTCGTTGTCCTTTGGCGTCCAGCTGCTCGCGGCCACGTCCCGAGAGTTTTTTTCGTGGCGCGAGGGCGATGCCTGATAGTCGTCGGCGTTGAATGTTTCGAGCACTAGCCGGCCTTGGTCGGAGACCAAACAGCTCGGTTTTTGCTCTCCGTCGGTCCCTTCGCTTTCAGCTTCGATGTAGGGTTTATATGCGGTGCGAATATTGACCGATGCACGTACACGTAGAACGTGACCTTGTTTAACGAGACTCTTGACTGGCCGTAGGTCAACCCATTGATAGAGCGCCGACATCGTTCCGTGTGGGGGTTGTTTGTGTCCTTCCCCCGGTGACCCGTGCCGTCCTGCCTGCCAAGGTGCACAGTGTCGGGCGGCGAAAAAATAATCGCCAGACGAAGCTTCGCCCTCCGAGTAGGGGCCGCCATCAAAGCGATCGGATGCATCCGAGTTGGCGAGCGACACCAGCTTGTTAGCAGCACGCGAGCGCAGGGCCACGAACTGGGCATCGGCATCGCGGATCCAACCGCGATGGTCCTTGGTACAGTTGGCGAGGTCGAGCCCTGGGACGTAGTAGCTGTACCCAACAGGTTTGGTTTGAACCGTAGCGTTCTCGGCATCAGGCTGATCGGCGTCGCCATTGACCAACTCAAAACTCCCGGCCTCGTAGGCATCGAGTGATTTTCCTTGGAGCTCGTCGGCGTCAAATGGTTTCGCCCGGCACAGATTTTGGCCTTCGAAGTCGAGGTTAAAGAGGCGGTTGACTGTTGGATTGTCGAGGCGACCGGTAACCGAGAGTTCGTTGATAAACTGAAACTCGCGCAGGCGTTTGATGAGGTCGGCTGAGAAGGTGGTTGCCTCCTTGGCCTGGCCGTTGGCGGGTTTGTAACCAAGGCTGTCGAGGACGAGGCTTAGCTCGCTGATATCACGACTTGCCAGTGGCGTGTCAGAGGCATCGCGCAAGACACTGGTGTCTGACTTGGCGAGATCTGTATTGGCGGTTTTTTGATCCTGGCTTTGTGGTTTGGTTTCCGTGAACGAAAGATCGAAGATGGTGTCGGATGCTTCGCCGACTGGACGAACGGCTTTCGTTTTTCCAGCGTAGAGTTCGGGCTTCTGTGTGGACCAAAGCCGTCGAGAGCCTAGCCGCGCGACTGGTACAGACAGGCTTTCTGGCGCATCCTTAGGGCCTAGACCGTGGATACTGTACTTCAGTTCGTACGCCCATTGAAACAGTCGAAGTTTGCCGGTGCCATGCATGTCGACTTGGTCGGTACTCGATAGTTCCGTTGCAGACTCATCAACTGCAATCACACCATTTTCGATCTTGAGCGGTAGCGGTTGTTGAACCACACACAACAAGCGAAACAGCTCATGACCGACACAATGGACATCATCAGGCTCGGGAATGTACTGTGCCTTGTCCTTGATTGTTTGGAAAAACCCGCTGACAGACGCGAGCGGGTTGCTCGATGAGGCCTCCTGGCCCATGAGGCCTTCGATGCCATTGATAAACTCCTTGCTGGTAACTGCGGTGAGCAGGTCAGCCGACACTTCGATAAGGGCCTTGGCCGCATCTGTTTGAACAAGCAATTCCTGGATATCCAAGATGAGTTCGGCGACATAGGCGAACGCGATAAGTATGCCTTCAATGGCTTTCTTGACCCCTTTGCCAATAAAATCTGCACTTCCCTGAGCCTCGCGTGCTCGCACGATTCGTACCCAACGAGGGGCCCGGCGCGGGTCCTCCTCCTCGAGTGATTGGCGAACCTTGTAGAACACGAACGCCAACAGCTGAAATGGGTTCTTATCGTTGAGGTCAACGTTTGAGTCGGTCTGAGTCATTTCGGTCTTCTTCCTGGTTACGAGATGGGGGCAGAGCCTGTTGAGCAGTCTCAACGCTCGGCACCTGGGGTGATATTTGTTGGGCAAGGGCGACGAGTGATGCTCTTGGTAGTTTTTGAGGGTCGAAGGTTTGCAGTAGACGGTCGAGTTCGGCTTGGGCGTAGTTGATCTGGTGGACAGCTGGGAGTGCCTCGGCCAGCGTACTCGTGGGGACAAGCTGCCTGGTTTTGGACAACAGCGGACCAACATCGCGGAAAATAGTTGTTGTTACATCGTTGGTGCTGGTGAGCCGCTGACTACCTGTGGACTGCAGTGAGGTCGCATTAGCAAGAGCTGTGCCGAGTGCGTCAGCCGAGTCGAGTAAGACTTCGGTCAATGCGAAGATCGCATCCGTACCGCGCACTGCATTCTCGACGGCTTTGAGAGCATCTGCGAGTAGTCGCAAGAGCTCGATGAGCAGTCCGACGATCTTCCGCACGGTGTTCGCAATAAAGCCCTGATGGTCTTTGAGTGCGCGAATCCTGTCTCCGTGCTCACCGGCCACGGCGGTACCGACTTCGGTGAGGGAAGTCGCGAGAACCTGCATTACGGTTGCTTCCGTTGCCGGGGGATTGGTGCGCATGGTCGTCATGGCTGCTCCCCCGTGTTTGGCGTGGTGATCTGTGCAAGTGCCGCTCGCTCGATCTCGCTACGGAGCTCGCCGACGGACCCGAGGATATCGGTCACACGCTGTTTGAGCCCGGCAATCTGGGTCGCAGTTGGTAGCTGATGGAGCACACGGTCGGCCGAATTCAGCACCTGCTGTCCGACCGAGGCGAAGGTCTCGGCAGGAGCAACAACAGGCTCGAGACTGCCTAGGCCGAGTTTGTCGAGGCCTGAGGCGGCAGCCGATGACAATTCATCTACACCTCGTAGCATCGGTGTAAGTACACCAATTAGGCCTCTCAACGCATCGGTCTGCGATAGGTCGACCCGAAGCTCTTCGAGCCACGCGAACGCACGGTTCAGGGCTTGTTGGAGGAGTTGTGCACCTCGCTTGAGGATACCGTCGATCCCGAGCCGGGCCACAAGCGAGACGAGCGTTTCGAGGGACTTCGACGCAAACAGTTTGCCGAGGGCAACGAGCAGCTCTTCAAGTCGGACAACGACACTTTTAACGGTGGCGCTCATGATTGCTTTTGGTCCTCCTCAACCAGCGCAGCAAAGGGTCCGAGTGGGTCGAGTGAGGTGAGCTCGTCGGTCAGCGCTTCGGCACGGGCTACAACCGCTTGCAGGTCCGCGACAATACCTGTCCCAGAGGTTATGTCTGTGACGAGGCCGACGACGGCCCCGAGGTCGATCCCCGAAAGTCGCTGTTTGAGCCGAACTCCCTCGGCCGCAAATTTTTCGATGAATGTAGCAAGCGCACCTTTTTGTTTAAGGCCGTTGAGTACCCCTCCGAGCTTGCTTGGGTCTGTTTGGCCAACCTTGGCGAGCACGTCACCGAGTTCGGTTCCACCGATCGAGGCCTTGCCGGCATCGACAACGGAAGAAAGTTCATCGGCACTCAAATGTTCGATTAGCTCAGGGTTGTCGGCTACTTTGCTGGGGAGCGTCGCCGGGTCCTGGAGCACGCTCCCAGCATCGCTCGCGCCCGCTGCCCAGACGTTTGCATCTGCATCGATTGCGGCGTCGACTTCGGCTTGCGTCGCCGTTCCCGAGAGCGGTGGCTCCGTGTACTCGCGGACCCGCAGGTGGAACCAGTAGCGATCGCGGTAGCCAGCGAGCTGACGGACATTGAACGCGAGAATCAAAACGTCGGTAAACGTTGCACCTGCAATCACATCGGCGGCAAACGCAAGTGGCTTTCCTTCCTGCTGGGCCGCTCGCAACTCTTCGAGGGCTGCGTGTGTGTCTCCGAGAAGCAGCCCCTCCATGACGATAGTTACAGGCTCCCGGCCGAGGTCTTGAGAGATGCTTCCCTGTTGGCCGGGCCCACGCTGTTGGATAATTGCTCGAGCATCCTCCGTATGCAGGGTTTGGAGTCCGATGAGTTCAATTTCTCCAACGCGGACGGTCATTGCTTAGAACTCCATCCGGGTACGAAAGCCGCTAGCGGCGGCGAGGTAGTGGGACACACTACGAGCACGGAGGCTCACGCCTCGCAGCAAGGCTTCGGCACTGTGCTCGGGTGGTAGTTGATCGATCCTGATCTGATCGCCGGGATGGACCTGCGGTGCTCCGGCAACAGTAAGTTCTCCGCGAATCCTGCGGGCAGCTTGAGCCCGGGCGATTGCTTTGACAGTTGCCGTTGCAAGTTCTCCCGAACGCAGCACTCCATGCCGAGACCGAGCGGCAGTTTTGGTTTTTTTGTCGACTTGAACCTCCCCAACGGGTGTGACCGTAGCCCGGGCTGAGACCGCTTCTAGCTCGGTCGCTAGCCAATGGGAGCGGCTGGCTCCTTTGGTACTCGCAGCACCTTCGCCCCAAACTTCGACACCTTCGCGTGGAGGCACCGCTCGGTGGAGGTCGAGCGACAGGACCTGCTCGCCGGCAGGGAACACATGTTCGTTGCCCTTGGTGGCCGGCCCGCAGACATTGACACGACCCTTACCGTCGCAAAATACATCCCATCCACAGAGGGCTGCGAGGCGGCGAAGATGACTCAGGGCACTCGGCCCGGGATGGAGCGCAAAACTGGGAAAGCTTGGACCGGTTTCAATTGCTCCCGGTTGCGCGTCACAGTGTTTGAGAAGCTCGCCAACGATATCGCCCGCACTTATGTTCTCAAAAACTCGAGCAAACTCCATGCGACCTAATGCATAGAGTCGGTCGTAGGCTTCAATACGTGTTGCCGTGGCACTCGCCGCGACACCTGCGACAATACCGGTAAAAACCGCATGGCTACCGTTGCCAATATCGAGCGACAGACTGACGTCACTTTGGAGCTTTGGAGCTTGGTAACTCCCTGGGGCGATGGCGATGATGCAGCGCCCGACACCATCCATGGTGCGTTCGCAAAAGATCCGCATCAACTGTGCGTCCCCTTGGCCCTCTTCACTCGAAAGCGTGAGGGCATCGATCGTGGCGTGGTACGAGATAGCCGACATCGTGTTTACACTTCGAGGCCGTGTCGACGTGCACACGCGCGGAGAGCTGCTGTGACTTCGCGTTCGACAGTTTCATGGTCGCGCTCGTGCAGGGGGACCTGCGGTGGAGATGCACTCGGTATGTCTTTTGGGGCTGGTTCGTCTGGGTCGAAAGCGTTGAGTTTCTTGGTTTTTTTCTCGTGTGCGTTGGGGTGGGTAACCTGTCGATGGTTGTCGTCACTCGACACGCGGGTCACGTCGCGCCGAACGTCTGGTAGATGTTTTATTGTTGCAGTTTTTTGGGCCCCATCTTGTGAGTAACCATCGGCTGATGGGAGTCCTGCGGGTTGGCGAGAGGCCATCGAGTCGTGGGCCGTCGGAGGTCCCATTTTCGTATCGCTGGGGTGGGTAGACGTCATGCGACTGGGGTTGAGCTCGGGGCTCAAAGGCTGTTGACGGTACAGGGAGCGACCACGAGCCGCTGTCACGCGGCTCAGATCGAGCTTGGGACTCGACGACTGTTGGTAATGCAGAGAGGTGCCACGAGTCGCTGCAGGCATTACAGCAACAGTTGGGCGTTTCATGGTCTCTAGTTGTTCGGGGTGGGGTTGGGTCAGCCCGGAGGGCTGTAGTTTTTTTGTATCTGCAACGATACCGTTGCCGCGCATTGGCGGATGCTTAGGTTGGTGCGGACGTTTCGAGTGCGGCACGCGAGCTGGCCGCATCAGGGGAGGAGCTGGTCGCGGCTTGTCTTCGGTTTTTTTTGTATCTGCATGGTTGTGCGGAGCCGTCCGCATGCTGCCAGCCTCGGGGTTCGAGGAAGGACCTTGGACCCGTTGGCTAGCCGGTTGGGCAACACTCTGTGACCGACTGTTGACGGTGTCGCGTGTTGTTGCCTGGCGGTGAGCGTGTGCACGATGCAAGACTCCGTTGGCTCGGGTCGTCGTTGAAAGCGGCCCCTTGGATGCAGGGCGGACAACGAGGTCGAGAGGCGTTGGTTTTGATTGACCAGCCTCCGACAGGGGAGCGGGGGTCGCGGACAGGTTTGCTGGTGAACCGTCGTCCAGTGGCTGTGCAGCATGTTGTTGTGGCGTGGGCTCGGAGGGGTCTCGCTGTTGCTCGTTGCCAGCCACCTCGCGAGCGCTGTCGACAACCCGCTGCAGCGGGAAGAGTAGTTCACCTACCAGCTGAACGCTGCTCCAGCGCCGAGACATTATAGGTCCTCCACATGGATCACAACAGCGTCGGGGTGTGATGCTAGGCCTGTTTGCGGCGTTGTTCGCAGGCTCGTGGCAAGCAGCTGACGACGCAATTGTAGTATGCGGTCGATCTCGTGGGCAGGGGTTGCCCAAACCTGTCCGGGAGTCCACCCGAGCGTTTGGCAGATCCACAACGTGTCGGCCGCTCGCGTGGGGTCGTCGAGCATCCATGCTTCATCAGGCTCGCCGAACCCATTGCAGGCGAGAACTTCCTCGAGCAGTCGCAACGCGTGTTCGCCCGTCAGCGACCAGATGGCCGCTTGGGGGAGGGGATGTCCGTCAGAGGCTCGACGGCAGCTGCGGACACTGGTACGCAACATTGCCTCAATATATGTAACTACATGAATTTTGCCGGACGGCCCTTGGGAGCCTGCAAGTGCTCGTGTCCTGCTCGCCCAAGACCAGGGATGTAGCTGCAACTCGATGTCGTCGAATGCGATCCAGTGGGGCGCTAGTTCACGGTTGAGTCGTTGGGTTTTATCCCGCAAACCTCCGGCAGCCCACCATAGCGCGAGTGACTGGAGCGGGGCTGTAACCTGTGTTTTTTTGGGGGCCGAACGGCGGAGTACTTCAGCAGCGAATGCCTCTGGATCGAGTTTGAGAGTACCCATGTTTGCGTGATTGAGTCCCGCTGCAAGTGCGGCTAGATGGTCGCCTAGGGTCCACGGGCGCAGCTCGAGTTTCCCACTTTCAGGGGTCTCGATTGTCGCACAACCAGATTTATTGTGCATATGCACAATAAACTCCCAGTGGTCGACTGTGACGACGCAGCGGACGACCTCCACACCCTACTCCTCACGCACGCGTGTCGCTGTAAATCCGTAGGTTGTTATGACTGTGTTGCCCGCCTCCATGGCAAACGACTTACTCTCGACGTAGCAGTCATCGAACGAGAGCGTGCGTTTACCCTCCTCCTCAGCGCTGCGTTTGAGACTCGCTACCAGCTGAAATTTTCCACGTGCTTGGAGTAGGGTGTCGAGCTCAATACTCGTTGATCGTACAACCAACTCACCCTGGACACTGCGAAGCCCGAAGATGACATCGACGCGTTCGTCAGAACCGACAGCGCGGATGTCTTCACGCTCGGTCATCACTCGGAAAACGAGCGACTGCAGGCCTTCTAGTGCCTTACCATCGACTAAAACATTGCTGCGGTTTGCCGCGAAAACCTTGGACATGATGACTTCTCCTAGACCTGAACGAGCACAGTCGCGTAGATGTAATCAATCGCGCGTACCGGACGGACTGCCATGTCGACACGTACGACTCCCAGGGCAAAATCCTGCTGTGAGGAGTAGACATCGACCTTGAACGGCGGATCCGTTCCGTCGGTAGATGGCACGAGGGCACCATCGCGGACCATCTGCAACAGAGCTTCGATCAGTTTTTGTTTGAGGGCGTCCCGACCATCTGCTGTGTTGAGCCGGCCGATAAACCGGTCACCGATCATCTTAAGGGTCCGAACCGCACGGTCAGCAATTCGTCGGACATTGATCTGATCACCGTCGGTTGTGATTCCACGCAGGATGATGACACCTCGCTCGCGGTCGAGAACGACCGGGGCAATTCCTGCTTGTAGGAGTGCGCGTTGTTCTTCGACGCTGAGAGTCGCAACCGAGCCCGCACCGACCAGACTTTTAAAAGTCGGTGATTCATAATACCCCAAATCTCCGATGCGGCCGGCGACAGCGCCGACCACACCATGTGGTGCGACAACGATGAAGCGCTCGCTACGAAGATGCGAGACGAAGGTCGTCGGTTCTATCCCAGTTGGTGGGACTTGGCCGAGTCCAAGTCGTCCGCACGTTTCACTCGACATTCGCTGACAGTGTTCAACGACGGCGTTGTAGACCTCAAGGACGTCCCCATGTTTGTCTACTGAGAAATCTTGAACCGAGGCGAGGACCATGTCGACATCGGGCTCACTATTGAGGTGTTCGAGCGCATTGCGGTACGCTTCAGGCGTGGCGTCTTGACCGCCTTTGAGCAGGTAGTTGCCATCTTTTGGAAATCCTGCCCCATCTGCTTCGGACATTCGCACCACGGTTGAAGCTTCGAGGGCTTTGGCGAGCGATTGTGGAGAGTTCATCCCCCGATGCCGCTCGAGCAGGTCGCCGTTACCCGAGTTTAGGGTAATATCGCAGACCTTCTGTTGTTTGCGATCGAGCCGTGTGGTGACATTTACGACAATGCCATTGGCCCAGGTTCCCGGGACACGCGCAAGAACCTCGATTTCGTTGCCTGAAGCGACTGATACAGTGGTTTTCGCAATCGAACCTGCGTCGGAGCTCAACGGGGCAATCACAAGTTGGTAGACGCCGTTGTCGAGGGCTTGGCGCGCTTCGGGCATACTACGAGCAGTTGCTGGGCCGAATGTTTCGCGAAAAAGATTCCACGAGCTTGCCCGGGCAGTTCGTTTGCCGGGAAGGGAACGCTCGGTAAAGCCCACAATGCCGAGGACTCCGGATGGCGCGAGTTGACGCGGTAAGACTTCTTTGACAACGGAGACTTGAACTCCAGGAATGATTAGACCTCCCACGTACACCTCCATCTGTGCGTTTATCAATAGGCCGCCTCGTCTAAATGAGTAGCCCACGCATGCTGCCTCTTTTTATACTATAATGGCTGGTGTATCAACAGAAAAGTCCGCAGTCCAGTGGTCGGAATTGGTACTGCGTTGCGGTTTGTTCCGGCTGGCCGGCCTGAAAGTATAAACTTTACTCACTCCTTTGTCGTCAGACTTTGTTATCTTATAGTTAAGGCTGCACACGGGGGTGATAGAAGATCGTGTCGTGCCTGAACAAAAACTCTAGAAGAGTACCGGTGATGCATCGGGCAATTATTTCTGTGTTCGCGTTCAAGTGTACGCTCGCGTTCACCGGCTGCGCGGACCTTTGTGTTGACGATGGGCTTCAGTCGATGCAGCGCGACAAGTCGTGCCGCAGTATGAGCACAACCGAACCGACCGAGACGACCGGTGGCACGGAGTCGACTACTGTCGGGAGTACGGAGCCAACGACCAATCCAACGACGGGCGATACTGATCCGACAACTGGTGAGCCGACGACGGAGACTGACACAACGACGGATACCGGGGGGTCAATGTGTGGTAACGGCGTCGTCGACGACGGTGAGGAGTGTGACGACGGGAACTCGGACAACTCTGATTTTTGCCTCGACAATTGTCTTACGGCATCGTGTGGCGATGGGTTTGTGGGACCCGGTGAAGTGTGCGATGACGGCAACCTGGACAATACCGATGGCTGCCTCGACTCGTGTGTGCCGGCTATCTGCGGTGATGGCTTTGTTGGCCCCGGTGAAGAGTGCGACGACGCAAACAATATCAACACGGACACGTGCCTCGACACATGTGCCGCAGCCTCATGCGGCGATGGCTTTGTCGGCCCAGGTGAAGGCTGTGATGATGGCAACGACAACAATGACGACGAATGTACGAACGCCTGTGCGTTAGCTTCGTGTGGTGACGGCGTCGTACAAATGGGTGAGGTTTGCGACGACGGTAATGCTGATAATGCTGATGCCTGTTTGGATACCTGTGTATTAGCAACTTGTGGAGATAGTTTTGTTCACAATGGTGTTGAGGAGTGCGATGACGGAAATGTCGACAACACCGATCAGTGCCTCGATAACTGTGTGCTAGCGACCTGTGGTGACAGCTTCGTGCAGGCGGGGGTAGAGGAGTGCGACGACGGAAACGAAGATAGCTCGGACATGTGTACCGTTGAGTGTCTCTTACCCATGTGCGGCGACGGATTTGTTCAGCCACTTGAAGGAGAGGAGTGCGATGACGGTAACTTTGTCGATGGGGATGGATGCGAAGCCTCCTGTCTATTCACCCCGGGCGCGAAACAGGTTGCGTTGGGAGACTACCACTCATGTGCCTTGATTCATGCTGGTGACGTCCGCTGTTGGGGGAATAACGATTTCGGAAACCTCGGCCAGGGAAATGTCACCATTATTGGAGACAACGAGTTCCCCAACACAGTTGGGGCGATCATGCTCGGTGGGCCAGCGCAACAACTAGCAGTTGGTGCGTATCATGCGTGTGCACTGATGAATGATAATGGGGTGCGCTGTTGGGGTTACAATGCATATGGTGGGCTCGGGTACGGAAATCTCGACTCGATTGGTGACAATGAAGTCCCGAGTATGGCGGGGGTCGTTGATGTTGGGGGTAACGTTACGCAGTTGACAGCCGGAGCCACACATACCTGTGCACTGCTCGACAACGGTAAAGTCCGCTGTTGGGGCGGAAACGACAATGGTGAGCTTGGCTACGGCAACACTGATTACATCGGGGATGATGAGTTACCCTCGGCAGCCGGAGATGTCGATATCGGTGGAAATGCCACCCAGATCTGTGCCGGGGGCTATCACTCGTGTGCGCTGCTCGACAACGGGGAGGTCCGCTGCTGGGGAGAGGGAGGTAGCGGCCGACTTGGCTATGGCAACATGAATGATATTGGTGACAACGAAGCTCCGTCGTCTGCTGGATCGATAAACCTCGGGGTCGACGCAACTGCGATTGCATGTGGCGGAGCCCATACCTGTGCAATTACAAGCAATCTGAATGTACGGTGCTGGGGGGCGGCGTTCTTTGGCCAGCTAGGCTATGGAGACATGAACCAGGTGGGTGATGACGAGTCACCCGCGAGTGCTGGAGATGTCCCCTTGGGAGGCCCTGTTGCTGAGATCAGTCTCGGTGCTTCCCACTCCTGTGCGCTCCTCGACAACGGCGAACTACGCTGCTGGGGGCAGGGAGCATTCGGTCAACTCGGACTGGCGAACACTGATAATATCGGTGACACGGAGGTGCCGATTATGGTCGGTACAATTAATATTGGTGGAAGTGTCAAGTCGGTAGGGGCTGGTGGCTTTCATAACTGTGCTATCCTCGACGACGGTGCTGTCCGGTGTTGGGGTAACGGGAATATCGGCCAGCTAGGTTATGGTAACACCAATCGTATCGGCGACGATGAGGTTCCGGCGTCGGCCGGAGATGTGCCCTACCTCCCGTGAAATTTCATTACTCGTCGTAGCAGCTTGCCTGGCATTGATACTCGAGGGCACACAGTGCTAGTTCTCGGCAACGCTTTTCGATTTTTTCGGGTTGGCAGGTACCTTGGCCAACCCTTTTCTTGAATATACAATTTCGCCAGCGTCTGTTTTTGCAGGCGCGCACCGCTTTGCAACACTCTGACTTGACACACTTTGTACATTCGTTGTCGCGGGGCGACGATGAGCACAAGTTGACTTGGGTAGCGGCTTGAGGATCTTCGGTGTCCGCTTCGGTTGTGGCCTCTTCGACTCCTCCTGTGGTTTCCTCAAAATCAGTGGTTTCAACTTCCTCAGGCTCGGGTGGAGGTTCGGGAACCGGTTCGGGCACAGGTACCTCTGGGCACTCGGGTGGTGCCTGTTGCTGCAGCTCCATGAGCTGTTTTTCGCATCGTTCGATTCTCGGTTGGGTGGCGAGGAGTGTGCCGCCAACGGCGGCCCCCATACCGGTGACACTTGCTAGGGCGACTGCTCCGATTTTCCCCCCGAGAGCAGCGGCTCCGGCCGCAGCCGGTGTACTTGCAACTGCAGTTGTGGCACCGAGGGGAATCGGAATGAACCACTTCTTTCCAGTTGGACGGATCCGGATGTCGTTTGCGAGTAGTCGCCAGCGCCCGCGCAGCAGTTCACGAAAAGCGCCAAGCTCCTCCTCCTTGACTCCAAGAATCAGCTGGAGGCCACGGATCGGCATTGAGGCCATGCGAGAGAGTGCATCGACAAATTTTAGTGCTTCTTTAAACGGTAGCTTCTTGTTGAGCAGTTCCTCGAGTTTGTAAAGTACGATTAGGATTGGGCGTTCCGAGCGACGTTCAGCCCGTCGCAGGGCAGTCTCGAGTGCGGCAATCGGTTTTTGTTCGGCACCTGTGGGGGCAATCTCTAGCTGCCGATGAATTTCGGTGACGAGCTGGGCGACGGTCGGCCCGGGCTTTTCCCACTTGTCGACCACGACCTTGCGGACATCGAGTTGTTCCTCGAGTTTTGGGAAGACCTCTTCAGCCAAGAATCGGTCGAGCTTGGAGGTTGAGGGGGCGTAAACCGTCGACGAGCGATAGGCCATGAGTTGGCCGATGAGGATGGTGGCTAGTGTCTTTGGATCACGACGACGTAGCTCTTGCCGTTCATCCCGATTGTCGTCCGGGCTAGCCACCGATGACCTCCTCGATCGTGTCTGCGAGACCGAGAATATTCAGACCGACTGAGTGGATTGCCCCACGTCCAAACAATCCGCCAGCGCCACGGTCCCACACATCCTGCTCACCACTTTCTGGGTCGACCACAGCTACGCTCACCCGCGAGGGTGGGCGATCGTCGAGAAACCAGCGCAGCAACATGCGATGGCGCCATTCAAAGACAGAGAGGCCAACACACAGCAGCGGGTGCGAGCGCATCCAGCCGACAAACAGACATTCCCAGTCGCGTGGAAACATATCGCGAAGGCTCAATAGTCCTTCGATGTGGTCGTCCTCGGTGATCCTCGGTGTCGTCAGGATCGGTTGAGCTTCGGGCGAATAGCCACCGTAAACACGCAAGAGTAAAAAGTCGCGGGTGAGGTCAACCGCCGGTGGTGGAAAGTCGTCCTCCTCCCACTCGGACTGACCTGCGGGGCGGACCATCACCAAACGCGTTTCACCAGACCCGGGGGTAGCAGGTTGGACAGCGTAGATATTGCGGTCGGGGTGGAGCTCTGCGAGCGCCTGTTCGAGCAGGGGGAGCCAGAGCAAAGTTGTATGTGCACCTGGTTTGAGCGAGCGGGCGATCGAGCGGACAAACGGTAAAACCGGCATGTCGGTGATCGCGCCGAAGGCTTTTTGAAAGATCCGGTTGAGTCGACTTTTGCCGCGGCGCAGAAAAAAATGCTGTGCAAGCGAGCTAAGGCCCAGTCGTTGTAACTGTGCATCATCCTCCCCGAGAGCCTTGAGCTGCTTGCGCAGATCTGCGAGCAGCTCGGTTTGCCCAGGTAGGCCGGTGCCAGTCGAGCCGAGCACGAGCGAGTAGGGTTCTGCGAGTAGATTGTTGAGAACGAGGTCGGTTTGGCCAGTTGCTTTTGCAGGGCCGGTGCGAGCGATTGTTCGACGTCGTTTGAAGTCGAATAACTTGGAACTCGACCCCCGTAGGTAGAGTACCGGTGAGAAAACCTCTGCTCCGCGTTCGATAAATGTCCTGCGGGTTGCCTGGAGACTGGCCGCGACATCACCTTTGGTGTCACCCGTCCCCGTGAGCGCTCGATAAAAAACGGAGGAGATGTTGCGGGCGACATCGGCTTTAACCGGCCAAAGATGGGCTACAACCGCATCGGCTCCGTCGCGGGCAAGGAGTTCGGCGGCACTGGCAAATGCCCCCGGTCGGGCGCCGCTGCAGGCTTCAAGGACGATGAGGCGCAGGTCAACACCGAGATTTGTGCGTAGTTCCTGGGCGAGCGTTTCTCCGAGGATCCACTGTTTTTCGCCGTATGTATCCTCTGGAAGCATGAGTCGAGGGTTACCGTTTTCATCCGCGCCGCCGTGCCCAATCCAGTGAATGATGTGCGGAGGATCGCAGCGACGCAGGCGGTCAAACAACAGTGAGCCGGAGGTCTGCTCGCCGACGATTGGCTCGAGCCAACGGACTTCACCCGCGTCGATGGAGTCCTTGAGGGCGACCTTGAGAGCAACGAGTTTGTCCTCCTCACCGAGTGGTGAAATGGCGAGAATTCGTATCTCTCGGCGAATCTCCCGAACTTCGTAGGGGTGGGTTGAGTTGACGCCACGAGCGATGTAGACATCCGGGCTGAGGCCAACAAACTCGCGCGAAGAGCCCGGTTTACACATCACCTCCCACGGTATCCGTTGGAGCTCACTGCGGTGGGTCATAAGCCGGAGTAGAAGGTGACCGCGGTTGGCCCGTGAGGCTTCGTTGAGCGAACCGACGACGTCGCGTAGTGAATCACGAAAAACTGCTGAGTACAGCTCACGTGCGCTCTCGAGGACGCGTTCGGGGAGTGGTTTTCCTGCGACGACGGCTCGACGTATGCCGTTGGTCAAACCCGTCAGTCGGCCGAGTTTGACCGGAGTTAGCTCGAAGGGGGAGACGCGTTCTCCTCGACTTCCGCGCGCCGAAACTCGCACCGTTTGTCCGTCTCGATCGAGCTCGACTTCTAGCCACATATCGCTCACTTCTTTTTTCCTCCGGGAACTTCGAGGGCACGCCCATCCTGGTCGAGCAACCGAAATTCGATCCTCCGGTTGACCGACCGGCCCTCCTCTGTTTGATTGCTAGAAATCGGTTTGTCGCCGCCATAGCCGACGGCGGTAACCTGATGTTCTGGGAGACCGGCATTGATCAATTCGGTACGGACCGCTTCTGCTCGTCTACGCGACAACTCGAGATTTTTCTCTGGGTTGCCATCGCTGTCAGTGTGCCCTTGAATCTCCAGCCGAAGGTCGGGGTATTTAGCAAGAACCTTGGCAGCGCTGGCAATAATCGGTTTCGAGTTCTCCGTGAGGTTTGCCCGCAGGAACCCAAACTGAATGCCCTGAATCCGACCGAGAATTTTTCGAACTTGTTTCGGGACCTTATCGGGACACCCGTCCGCATCTTGGTAGCCATTGATTGTTTCGGGCTTGTCAATACATTTGTCGTGGAGGTCGTCGACACGATCGTCGTCGGAGTCCGGCACGGGACAGCCTGTATACTCCGGCACGCCAGCGACTCCAGGGCAGAGGTCTTTTTTACCCGGTGGGATCTCAAACTGGCGCGGATCAAAATATCCGTCGCCGTCGGTGTCGAGGAGTTCGGGACATCCCTTACGCGTTTTTGACCCCGGTTTTCGAGGACAGATATCTTCGCTGTCCGTGATCCCGTCACCGTCGAGATCTGGGCAGCCGCGGAGGTCCCGGACCCCCGGGGTTGCCGGGCATGCGTCTTCGCGTCGTGATCGCTGACGTGGGTCATGAAAGCCGTCGTTATCGTTGTCACGTCGCTGACGATTGAGAGTAATGACCACACTAAACAGGAGCTCACTGTGGAGGGTATAGCCACCATCAAGTGTGCGTGCTGGCATGGGGAGCCCGCGTGCATCTACGCGGATGCCGAACCAGTGATTTAGGTAGGCTTTGACACCTCCACCAAAGTGAAAGGATGGGTCGATGTCGGGTCCTAGGGCTCCTGTTGTCCCTGTGACGCCCCCGCCTCCAAGGATAAACGGTACAGCACTGAACAGTGGTAGTTGGAACAGTGCATGTCCTCGGATCGTGTATAGCATCGCCCGTCCACCCCCATCGGTCCGCAGCGGTACGATGCCACCTTCGACTTCGGCTCCTAAGAACTTGAGCGGATAAAAACCGCCGCGTAAACCGACACTCAGGCCCGGTCGATAGGGTTGCCACTGCTCGCGGTGATTGTAGAGCTCATGGGAGTTGCTGACGACGAATACGCCCGTGTAGAGCCCGAGCTCTGCCATATTGCGCGTTGGGTGGAGGCGAAAGAGGTCAGGTTTCGGCCAGACTGGCTTGGCGGGTATCGAAAATTCGGATGATTCTGGAGGTTGTGTGACGGAGGCTGCAGGTTCCGTACCCCGTTCGCTTGGCGTCGGTTGTTTCGTCGCCGCAGGTTGTTCTCCTGCCGGTTGTGCCGAGGTTGGGTAAGGGGTCAGGGCACACCCGACAAAACAGAGCGCAGCCAGGCAGCAAGTAATGCAGACGCGAGGATGCGTGCGTTGACAAGCAACCCTTTTCGAGCCGTAGCAATGTTCGAAGGCTCTATTTCGCATACAAAGACACCGGCGCTTCGTTACGACCGAAGGGTATCATTTATATGTCCTTTGGGACATGTTAATATGTGCCGCCCTGCCAAGTGGCTGATATCGGCAGAAGCGCTGGCGCCGCCTTGAAACGCACCCAACAAAGAGTGTTCGAGGGGCTCAAGGAGGTGAGTCGATAGCACTGGGCGCAAAAACCTGTCTCGAACTGCTCGAATTTTACCGCCAACACCCGGAGGTGCGATTATATGTCGGTCGGTTTGGAATACCGCCGCCGTGACGGCACTTTATGTGTACACAACTATATCGCTGACATGCACAGTGACGAGCGAGCGCGCAAGGACTTGTCTGCGTGGCCGGTTTTCACGGTGCAGCGATCGACAGCGGTGGGTCGGAGAGCGGCGCGTCGTTGACGTTTCGCTACATACTACCATTCCTCGCTATCGGTTGTATGGCCCGAGGTTCGGTGAACCTGCGAGCGATGTTGAGGACGGTGTCTGTGCGGATGCGGTGGTGGCAGCCGTGAACGAAGACGAGCGTATATGGCCGAGGGAATACGAAGGCTTCGATAATGCTCGGACAGTTAGAACTTGAAAACTTTATATGTTGGCCCGAGGTCGACCACGACCCGACTTGCATCTGGTGAAAGGGCAAACGAGCCAATGGGAAACTCGTCGACGAGAAAATGATCGACGGTTTCCATGGTGTTGATATTATATGTGCGGAGATAGTGGGTGAACTGACCCAGGTCCTCAAGGTACATAATTCGCTCGCTGTCGGGCATCCACTGGACAACACGACGTGGACCGTTGGCGACGTGGACCTGAAATACGCTCACGTTGCTGCCAATCTCACGCGTATAAATATCGTCGCTATTGTCCATGTACGCGAGCTTTGTGCCATCTGGGGAGATAGCGAACGTCCGTGGGGTGGGGTCGACGTCGAATAGTTGTGGCTGTCCAGGTGGCTCGAGTGTTACGTGGAATGCGTCGCCACCGTTGACATAGTAGAACGCTTCGGTTTCGTCTAGCGTGACAGCGAGCTCATAGATCGCACCGTCTTCGACAAGTTGTTCAAAGTTGTCGCCACTCGGAAACGAAACTCGAGCGATACCGTTCGAGTTTGTGAAGAACAGTCGCGTGTTACCCGGGGTGAGCTGGTGCGCTTCGCCGTGTCCTAAATCGACTCCCGAAACGATTGTGTTGAGCACTTCGCCGCACAGCGAGAGCTCGAGGATTTGCTCTTCGACAACCGCGACCAATGACTCGCTGTTGTCGGTAAATATCGGCCCTCCTATATTGAGGTCGACTGCGATGACGTCAGCCTCGGGATCGCAATCAGCTGCAGTATCGCTTGTGGTTATCGGGTCGTCAGTCGTCGGCTCTCCGGTCGTCGGCTCTCCGGTCGTCGGCCCGTCGGTCGTCGCTCCGTCGGTTGTCAGCTCATCGGTCATCGACTCGTCGGTCGTCGTCGGGTCGGTTTCGGGCCCCGTTGAGGGAGCGTCGGTCGTTACCTCCGTCGTGGTTGGGGCTGTCGATTCGGTGGTCGATTCGGCGTTGTCGCTGCAACCCTGCGTCAAGCTAGGGGTGATGAGCAATAGAAAACACGGCAGACAACGGTTGAGGGGAGACACTGGACCATCGACCTCTGGCTAGACTCATTATTCACTTGCCGATCGGGGCGCTGCGTATTCGTGTTAAATATCGCTCTTTGTCTGCAGGCCGGTGGTAGTTGGTGCGCTACGGACCGACGTGGGTGACCGTACCATCGAGCACATCACCCACCCACTGTGGCACGGTTTTTCCGTCGACCATGGTTGAGTAGTAGCCGACCCGCAGTACCGTGTGGCCGAGGCCGGTCCGATAGAATGTCGATGCCTCGTCGAGGTAGCTAGCCTGCAACATATCGAGGTCACCAGAGTAGGCACTAATCGGAACGGAAGTTGGGATGCCCTCGCAATTGTTGTGTTGGCCATTGCCCCAGCCAAACCCCATGTATGTACGGATAATTTGATCGGCGATATTTGAGTAGAGTCCAAACCGTACATTTGGGTAGTTTGTTAGGACATGTTCCATCAAGCCACTTGCGAAGTTTTGCTCATCGCACTCGGGGCACTGGGCTAGGACAGTATGGTCGAGACCCCACACCTCGCGAAATGTGTCTTGCAGGCAAGGTGCGATGACGTCATTGCTCAGCGGCGGCCCGGAGTCGTCGATGACGGTGAGTGTCACCGAGTCGCCGTAGGCATCGGCGGCTTGGGTGGTGTTGAGGGCTGCTCCAAAGCCACCGGCGCTGATACCCGTGAGCAGGACTCGCTGCTTTTCAAAGCTCGGGACGAGGACTTCGAGAAAGCGCCGGACGTTGGAGTATCCGTGGAAAAACCGTAGATCGCCGGCGAGTTCGTATTCGTTGTCACCGGAATAGATGTCACCTGTGCAATAGGGGACATACACCATGGTCCAGTTGCGGACCGGGTTACTGTCGTTGTTGCGGTTGAAGATGCCGTCGATCGGGGGGACAAACGGCAGGCTAAAAGCCGTGAAGTCGCAGGCGTCGTTGAAGCACGCGCCACCGCCTTCGAGGTAGATCATGATGCCGTCGGAGTCGGGGTTGTGGCTGATGCCGAAGCCCGCAGTTGAGCCGTTGAGGCACGCAGTCCCCTCAATCTCGTAGTATTCCCACTCGAGTTCTGGCGGGTCCAATAGCTCGACTTCGGTGCAGTCGTTGCGACAGCCGTCGAAGTCGTTTTCGTTGCCGTCGTCACACTCCTCGTCGGGGTCGACATTGGCATCGCCGCAAAACGGCTCCACGGGTCCGGTCGTCGACGGGTCTGAATCGCTATCGTCGGTGGTGCCGTCGCTACTGCTCGTTTCGCCGGCCGACATCGTGCCTGTTGGTCCGGTTGAGGTCGGCCCCTCGGTGGTGTCCGAAGTCGTTGTGTCTACATCTGTACTCGCACCATCACTTGTTTCACTCGCCGAGACGGCCGATGTCGTTTCCGAATCCGTGCCGGTACCCACGTTGTCACCGGAACATGCCGGAAGGCTCAAGCCAGCGAGCACGAGCAGACTCCAAAGCGGCTTCAAACTGCCCGTATGGGGATGGCAACAACGTGGATATGCAAGTTCAGTCGGCATCGCGCGGCACCGTAGCACGGGTGTGTGCCCTAAAAAACTTGTTGGCAACCAGCAAAAGATACGGCAAGGTGTCTGATATCAACTTCAATTGACTCCGATTGTCGCCGAGACAACGGTATTCTCAGGGGCGTTTGGTCGAGGCTTTCAGTCGGTGTTTACCGCGGTCACCGACAACGAGCACAGGGCCAATGTCGAGTTCTTCAAGACGCTATCAGGCAGGTGCCACCATGGAACAACGCGCCATCCCCCTCGCTCAACGCCGCAATCACTGGATGAATCAGATCGCTGGCCACGCGGCGATGCGACCCGAGGCCACTGCGTTTCGCTACCGCGGGGTAGCGACGACCTGGCGCGAGGCCCATGGGCGGATCACCGCATTCGCGGCTGCATTGGCGCGGCGTGGGGTGGCCTTTGGCGATCGGGTGCTCATGTTCGTCCTCAACCGCACCGAGGTTGTCGAGGCGGTCATGGGGATCAACACCCTCGGGGCGATCGCCGTGCCGATCAATGTCCGGCTCGCACCACCCGAAATCGCCTACATCATCGACGACGCCGACGGCGATGTGCTTGTGGTCGACGAACCATTACTCCCGTTGGTCACCGCGATCCGGGCCAACACCCAGCGGATCAAGCGGGTGGTGGTGTTGGGCAGTGCGCCGGCCGAGATGGAAGCGTTTGACGACCTCGTTGCCGAAGATCCCGACGGGTTTACGCCCCCGGATGTCCCTGAGGACACCCCCGCACTCATTATGTACACCTCGGGCACCACCGGGCGGCCCAAGGGGGCCATGCTCGACCACATCAACCTGGCCGGGCAATCGCTGACCTGCATCCGGGCGATGGAGATGTTCAGCGAAGACGATGTCGGGTTTATGACCGCTCCGCTGTTTCACATCGCTGGGCTCGGGTCGATCGCACCCAACTTTGTCCTCGGGATCCCGAGTGTCATTCACCCGCTCGGGGGATTCGATGCCGGTGCGCTGCTCGACGCCTACGAGCGCGAGGGGGCGACGATTGTGTTCAACGTCCCGGCGCAGTGGAAAGCGATTTGTGCCCACCCGGACGCGCGTGAAAAAGGTCGACAACTGCGGGTGATCAGCTGGGGGGCAGCCCCCGCGTCCAAGACTCTGTTGCGCCAAATGGCCGAGACCTTTCCCAACGCGATCAACATCGCCGTGTTTGGCCAGACCGAGATGTCGCCTATCACCTGTGTGCTGCGCGGTGAAGACTCGTCGCGCAAACTCGGTTCGGTCGGCCTGCCGATCCCGACGATCCAGTGCCGCGTGGTCGACGACAACATGCGAGATGTCGCGCGCGGTGAGGTCGGTGAAATCGTCTACCGCGGCCCCACGCTCATGCAGGGCTATTGGCGCAAGCCCAAGGAGACGGCCGAGGCCTTCGCCGGCGGGTGGTTTCACTCGGGAGACCTCGTGCGCCAGGACGACGAGGGCTACATCTGGGTGGTCGACCGCAAAAAGGACATGATCATCTCGGGTGGCGAGAATGTGTACTGCGCCGAAGTCGAAAATGCCCTGGCGTCGCACCCCGAAATCGTCGATGCGGCGGTGTACGGCAGGCCCGACAGTAAGTGGGGCGAGGTTCCGGTGGCGGCGGTTGTGCTGACACCGGGTTCGACCCTCGATATCGATAGTTTACGGGCCTTCCTAGGCGACATCCTCGCGCGGTTCAAGCAGCCCAAGGCGATGGTCGTGATGGACGTGCTTCCCCGCAATGCCGGCGGCAAGGTTGTGAAGGGCGTGTTGCGCGAGCGCGATGGGGAGTTCCTGTGAGCCCTTGAGAGGGGTACTTCATTGGCTCGTGGCCCCGTGCTCGACAGCCGACGGCGAGTGGCCACCAGCCAAAGTACAACGTTTGGTCGCCAGCTAGCTGGTGGTGTGGCGAATGTATCGACGATTGCGGGGAGTCGGTCGAGGGAACACTTGACTGAGCTGGTGTAAATTTAACTTGCTGGCAACAAGCAAGTTGGCTATAAGCCCATCATGAAATCTCGGATCATTGTCTCTGCAATCGTCTTGGGGGTAGGCGTCGCTGGTTGTTCGGACGACAGCGGAGGCAGTAGCGAGGGGACGACAAGTGCTTCCTCCTCGGGTTCTGAAACCGAGGATGGCACCACCGCCGGGCCAGGAACGACGACACCAGGCACGACCGATGGCACAACCGGGGGTAGCGACTCAGACTCGAGTTCAAGCGATTCCTCGAGTGACTCCGACTCGAGTGATTCCGACACAACCACGGGCGAGCCGGTTGCGTGTTGGGAGCAACCGGGTGTGTGGGACCTGGGCTTTATGTTGCCACCGCCCGATGAACTCGCAGGTGACCCGGTTGCCGGCGAGTGGGCCCTGCTCAACGAAGATTACGTCAGTTGCGGCATTCCCTACACGGTCTTTCAACTCGGCAAGGGGTTTTTGGGGACCTACGCCGACGGCGAATCGCTGCCGTGGCGCGAGGGGAAAAACGCAAACGTTCCGTACAACTGGAACGTGATTATGTCGGAAGGCGGGACCGAACTCGCGGCGATGAATTGCCTCACTTGTCACGCGGGCAAGCTCAACGGCGAGTTGGTGATTGGTCTAGGCCGCCACGATGCCGACTACACCGGCGATTTCTCCCTGCTGCTCAACCTGATTCCCGAGTTGCCCGAGTTCACCGACGCTGGCAAGGAGATGAACAAGTTCAAGGCTCGCTACGACGCGTTGTCGCCCTATATCCAAACCAAGACGATCGGTGCCAATCCGGCTGACAACGTGGCTGTGATCCTCGCTTCCCACCGCGACCCCGATACGTTGGCGTGGTCCGACGAGCAGCTGACCCCGGTCGATCCCCCGGTCGTGCCGGTCGATACGCCGCCGTGGTGGCGGGTCAAAAAGAAGGGCGGACATTTCTACAACGGGATGTCCCGCTACGATCACCGCGGCACCATGATGTTTGCTTCGTCGCTGTGTGTCGACGATACCGACAAAGCCAGCGAGATGCTCGAGTACTTCTCAGACATCCGCGCCTTCTTGGAGAGCATCGAAGCCCCGAAATATCCGTGGCCAATCGACGAGGCACTCGCAGCCGAGGGCCAAGAGCTGTTTGAGTGCAGCTGCGCCGGGTGTCACGGGACCTACAACGACGACCCTGCACTCGAGACCTTTCCCAACCTGCTCATACCACTCGAGGTGATCGGTACCGACTCCCTGCTCGGCGACCTCTCTGGCCAGGGCGACGTTGGTGCGTTGGTCGATTGGTTCAACAGTTCGTGGTATGGGCAGGTCACCCAGCTCGTCGCCGATGAACCGTTTGTTGGGTACACCGCGCCACCGCTCGACGGGATTTGGGCGAGTGCACCGTACCTTCACAACGCGTCGGTGCCGACCATCGAACTCGTGCTCAACTCCGAGGCACGGCCGGCCTATTGGCGGCGTGTCGACTACGACAGCACCAACTACGACCGCGATGCCCTCGGGTGGCCGTGGGAGGAAACCGGGCCGCAGGAGAGTGCGCCATCCAACCAACGCAAATACATCCACGACTCGACGTTGTTGGGCTACAGCAACAGTGGCCACACCTTTGGCGACCACCTCAGCGACGAAGAGCGCACGGCTGTACTCGAATACCTCAAGACCCTTTAATCACGGCTCATACCACGCCAAACCTAGTAGGATGCGCCCGGAGGAGTTTGCATGAATCACCACAGCAAGTTTTACATCGACGGACAATGGGTCGACGCGCAGGGGGAGGGGACGATCGATGTCGTCAACCCTGCGACCGAAGAAAAAGTAGCGACAATCGCCGCGGGTAATGCCGCCGATGTCGATCGCGCAGTCGCAGCGGCATGCCAGGCGTTCGCTTCGTTTTCGCAGACAAGTGTGGCGGCACGTAGCGAGTTGTTGGGCCAGATCTTAGCGGTCTACAAAAAGCGTTCGGGCGAACTCGCCGAGGCGATTACCACCGAGATGGGGGCGCCAACTGGCCTTTCAAACACCATGCAAGCGCCCTGTGGGCTCGCCCACCTGATGTACTCCCGCGCCGCCCTCGACAACTTCCCGTTTGAGGAGCGCGTTGGCAAACACCTCGTCGTGCGCGAGCCGGTTGGGGTCTGTGGGTTGATTACCCCGTGGAACTGGCCGACCAACCAGATCGGGGCGAAGGTTGGGCCAGCACTTGCGACCGGTTGCACAATGGTCCTCAAGCCGTCGGAACTCGCTCCACTTTCGGCCTTGATCTTTGCCGACATCCTCCACGAGGCAGGTGTGCCAGCCGGTGTGTTTAATATGGTCAATGGCGACGGTCCGACCGTCGGTGTGGCGATCTCCAAACACCCGGGTATCGATATGGTCTCGATCACCGGGTCCACGCGGGCGGGTATTTCGGTTGCCGAGTGTGCGGCCCCAACCGTCAAGCGGGTGACCCAAGAGCTCGGTGGCAAATCGCCCAACATCATCCTCGACGATGCCAACTTTGCCGAGGCGATTGGGCGCGACACCTTTGTGGTGTGTGTGAACTCCGGGCAGTCGTGCAATGCCCCCACCCGCATGCTCGTCCCCCGGGCGCGGATGGCGGAGGCGGCTGCCATCGCCAAGGCAACCGCCGAAAGTTTGGTTGTCGGGCCCCCACAAAACGAGGCGACCCAACTCGGGCCCGTGGTCTCGCGGGGGCAATACGAACGCATCCAGGGGCTGATTGAGCGGGCCATCGCGGCCGGCATCAAACTCGAATGCGGCGGGACCGGGCGACCCCAAGGGCTAGAGCGCGGCTTTTATGTCCGGCCGACGGTGTTCTCCGATGTCGACAACAACTCGGAAATCGCCCGGACAGAAGTTTTTGGGCCGGTGCTCGTGCTGATCGGTTACGACGACGAAGACCACGCGGTCGAGATTGCCAACGACACCGAATATGGCCTGGCCGCCTACGTGACTTCTGGCGATCCCAAACGGGCGGCTGCCGTCGGACGTCGGTTGCGTGCCGGCATGGTCCACCTCAACGGCACGCCAGTCGACCTCGGTATGGCCTTTGGCGGCTACAAGCGTTCGGGCAACGGGCGAGAGTTTGGCAAGTGGGGGCTCGAGGAGTATCTCGAAACCAAGTCGTTGCTCGGCTACCCCGAGTAGTCTTTGGCGCACGTGTCCCTTCCACTTGTCGGGAGGGACAGGTGTTGTTTCAACCAGTCAGCAAATAGTTTGCTGATACAATTACTTTGCCACGCCGCGTGACGCAATTTTACCGCCGACCGACACACACCTCGTTACACATGGATGAGCACTTCCACACCGGTACGCGCGACAATGTTCGCACTCCTTTGTATGGTAAATTACCGACTCTGTCAGGGACTCGGCCAAAAAAACGCAAATCGCGCAAGCCTCGGACACAGGAGGAGCGGACCGCGACCTCCGAAGTAGCGATGACACGGGCGGCGGTCAGCCTGCTTGTCGAGCGCGGCATCGCCGGGATGACACTCGCGGAAATTGGCAAGCGTTCGGGCTACTCCCGCGGGCTTGTGACCCACCGCTTTGGCTCGAAGGCCGGACTTCTCGGCCACGTCCACGACAGTATTGCCGCCGATTGGCTGCGCCGCGTGCAGGCAGTTGTTGGTACATCGACCGGGATTGTGGCGCTCCAGTACGTGACCGACGCACTGCTCGTGTTTATGCTCGAAGAGCCAGATGAACTTCGGGCCATGTACTTGCTGCGCTACGCCAGTATCGACCCGAGTGCCGAGTACCGGGCCAATGTCGCCCGCGTCAATCGGGCACACATCCGGGCCCTGGCCCGCTGGATCGACGAGGGCCAACAGGCGGGGGAGGTTGCCGACGACATCGAGCCCCAGCTCGCAGCCCAGTTGCTGGCAAGCGCGATCGACGGGCTCTTGTATCGGTGGTTGGTCAACCCCGACATTCCGATTCGGGAAGTTCAGGCGCTGTTACGCCGGCACATTGCGCGCAGCCTTGGCATACGTTCGTGAAAGCCTATGAGTTCCAACGTATCGAGGGCGGTTGCTGCCAGCTTTGGTCGAAGCGGCAACTGTCGACCAAGCAGGCGACACGGAGGAGCTCCAGGTGCGCCGGAGGTTTTGCGATGCCACCCGGACCGTTGGCGGCACCAACGAGATGATGGCCGAGATTCTCGGCAGGAAGCTTGGACTTGATGGGCGTAAGTACGCTACCTCATGCACCCGTGGGTGAACCGCTTTCGAGTTGTGACGACACTGCCTTTCGCATGCACTGCCGGACATGGTTGGCCGGCAACCTGCCGCCGCCGCCAAACTTTGGTCTGCCGGTCAGCGCCATCGAAATCGCCAGCGACGAACAACTCACCTACCTGCGAAATTGGCAACGCGCCGCCTACGATGCCGGGCTTGTCGGGTGTGACTACCCGGCGTGCTACGGCGGTGGCGGGCGCACAGACTGCCAAGCTATCGCCAACGAAGAGCTGCGCAGTGCGGGCGCACCCTACCTGCCGAACATCGTCGGTCTCGGGATGGCCGCGCCAGCGATTTATCACCACGGAACCGAGGCCCAAAAGCGGCGATTTATCCCCGGCATCTTGTCCGCCGACGAAATTTGGTGCCAGGGGTTTAGCGAGCCCGGGGCCGGCTCCGACCTCGCCAACGTCCAGGCGTTTGCCGAGCGCAGGGACGATCGCTGGGTCATCCACGGGCACAAGGTTTGGACCTCGCTCGCCCAGTTCGCCGACTGGATGATTCTCCTCGCCCGCACCGATCGCGGGCACAAATACCGCGGGCTTTCCTACTTTCTCGTCCCGATCGCCGCGGCACTTGGGCGCGGTGTTGAGGTCCGTCCGCTCATCAAAATGACCGGTGGGCTCGGCTTCAACGAAGTCCTGTTTGACGGCCTCGAAGTTGGTGACGATGCATTGCTCGACCAGCCAGGCCGCGGTTGGAGTGTCGCGATGACAACCCTGCTCCACGAACGCGGCGGCGGACCGTTGGTGACGCCCGGGGCCGGTGTGGGGTTGGCTGGCGACGCCTCGCAAACACGTGGCCCGGGTGGACTGCCCGCACTTGCCCGAAGTTGTGTGCGTGCCGGGCGGGCAGCGGCCGACGACCCGGTGATCCGCGACAAGATTGTTCGCCTGCTTATCCGTGAGCGCGGATTTTTGGCGACCGAACACAGGGCCGGGCACCCGGTCTTGCAGGAACATCCACAACGCTTGCAGCTACAACATAAACTGCTGCTGTCCGAGCTGTTGCAGGACACTGCCCGGGTCGCCTGCGAGATCCAGGGGATGGCCAGCACGCTCCACCGCAGCCACCCTGGGCTTGTCGCCGGGGAGTGGTCGCACAAATACATGAACTCCTACGGGTTTACGATTGCCGCTGGGACCAGCGAAGTTCAGCGCAACATCTTGGGCGAGCGCGTGCTCGGCCTGGCGAAGTCGAAGTGAGGGAGCCAATGCCTGTACATACAGCGATTCGCCCAGACGACCTCGGATTCTCCGACGAAGCCGCGATGCTCAAACAGACGGCGCGCAAGCTGTTGGCCCGGCGACTGCCGCTCGAACAACTTCACAAGCACGTCGCCGGGACCATCGACCCCACGCGAGAGTGCGTGTTTGACCGCGACCTGTGGACCGAAGTGGTCGAGCTCGGATGGCCTGCGGTGGCCGTGCCCAAGGCCTGTGGCGGGTTTGGGATGCCGCTTTGTGCGATGGTCGGACTGCTCGAAGAGGTCGGGCGCGTCGCCCTGCCATGCCCGTTGGTCGCCACATTTTGCGCAACCGCTGTACTGCGCAGCTGCCGGGCACCGTCAGCCCACGAGCTGCTCAAGAAAATTGTTGATGGTACACCGGTTTCGCTGGCGATCACCAACCGCCACGGCTCGTGGGACCACGAAGATACCGATGTCCGCGTGCGTGCGTCCGCAGGTCTGTTGACCCTCGAAGGGACCGCACACTACGTGCAAGAGGCACAAAAAGCCGAGTTCTTTGTCGTCAAGGCACAGGCGGCCGAGGGCGTTGGCCTGTACATCGTCGACGCCCGTGCGCCCGGTGTGCGGATTGTGCCCGACGCGATTGTCGACCTCACGCGCGACCAGGGCCAGGTTGACTTTGGCGGCGTCACGGTGCCCGCCCATGCCTGTATTGCCAAGCCGGGCGAGGGCGCCAAGGCGCTGGCAGCTGCGTGGCCGGCGATGTTGCTTGCAGTCACGGCCGACATGGTCGGGGCCGCTGAGTGGCAACTACAAACAACCGCCGAGTACGCGCGTACCCGGGTCCAGTTTGACCGTCCGTTGGGATTTTTCCAGGCCGTCAAACACCCGCTGGTCGACATGATGCTGGCGATCGACGAGGCCCGCTCGTTGCTGTACGACGCGGCCTGGGCCTACGACCACGCTCCTGAGGAGACAGACGTTTGTGCGCGGATGGCCAAGGCTTCGGCGAGTGACATGGCGGCCTACTGCTCTGGGCGTTCGGTCCAACTCCACGGCGGCATCGGGTTTACCTGGGAGTGTGCGGTCCAGCTGTACTTCAAACGGCAAAAACACAATGAAGTGCTGTTTGGCGACGGCAGTTTTCAGCGGGCAGTGTTGGCCGAGCAGTTGCTCGGGCCCATCGCAGCAGTGGCTGGTGCCGAGTCTTAGTGCATGTACATCAGATGCCTCAGTCACGCCTGTTTCCCACATAAAATGTACACACAACGATTTTGGGCCAACAACGACTTGCGTGCACCATGCACCAGAGAGGGAGTTTGAATATGCATCAATCCGCGTTTATCTACGACGCCATCCGTACCCCGCGCGGCAAAAACCGGGGTGGGTCGCTACATGGGGTCAAACCCGTGGATCTCGTCGTTGGCCTGCTGCACGAGCTTGGGCCCCGGCACCCGCAGTTCGACCCAAATCGCGTCGATGACATTGTCCTCGGGGTCGTCTCGCCGGTGGGCGAGCAGGGTGGCGACATTGCGCGGACGGCCGTGCTGGTTTCGGACTTGCCCGAGTCGGTGCCGGGCGTCCAGATCAACCGCTTTTGTGCCTCGGGGCTCGAAGCTGTCAACCTCGCGGCCGCCAAGGTTGCATCCGGTTCAGACGACCTCGTACTCGCCGGCGGTGTCGAGTCGATGTCCCGCATTCCCCTGGGCTCAGACGGTGGCGCCTACGTCCAAGACCCGACCACGGTCTACGACGCCTACTTCGTGCCACAGGGCATCAGCGCCGACCTGGTCGCGACCATCGAGGGTTTTGACCGCGGCGCGGTCGATGCCTACGCCGTGGCTTCGCAACAGCGGGCTGAGCACGCCTGGCAACAGGGCTACTTCAAAAACTCGGTGATTCCCGTGCGCGACATCAACGGCCTGACCCTGCTCGACACCGATGAGCACCGGCGGCCGTCTTCGTCGCTCGAGTCGTTGGCCAAGCTGCGGCCGGCGTTTACCAAAATCGGCGACCTCGGGGGCTTTGATGCGGTTGCGCTACAAAAGTACCACCACGTCGAACGCATCGAGCATGTCCACACCGCGGCCAACTCCTCGGGAATTGTCGATGGCGCCTCGTTGATGGTGATTGGCAACGAAACCGTCGGACACGACCTCGGTCTTCGGCCGCGGGCACGGATCGTCTCGATGGCCGCGATCGGCAGCGAACCGACGATCATGTTGACCGGACCCACCCCCGCAACCCGGCGGGCACTTGCACGGGCAGGGCTCAACATCAGCGACATCGACCTATTTGAGGTCAACGAAGCGTTTGCCTCGGTCGTCCTCAAGTGGATGAAGGATCTCGATGTCCCCCACGATCGGGTCAATGTCAACGGCGGGGCAATAGCCATGGGGCACCCACTCGGGGCCACCGGAGCCATCATTTTGGGTACTTTGCTCGACGAGCTCGAACGTCGCCAGTTGCGCTACGGGTTGGCGACACTGTGCGTCGGCGCTGGTATGGGGATAGCGACCATCATTGAACGGTTGTGAGCCAATAACGGCGTGTAGAAAGTGAATGACTGAGCAGTGCAGCGCGTGCCGACAAAGTGTCGACATTGAAGTGTCCAAGAGGCACGTGCCTGGGGCGAAAGGACAAGTGTTATGACGACCGAGGAAACCACCACGGCGATCCGTTGGGAACGCGGCGAAGACGGGGTTGTGACCCTGACGCTCGATGACCCGACATCGAGTGTAAATACAATGAATACGGCCTACATCGAGGGGATGGAGGCCGCAGTCACCCGCCTTGAAGCCGAGCGCGAGACGATTACCGGGGTGATTTTGGCAAGTGCCAAGAACACGTTTTTTGCCGGGGGCGACCTCCATTCCCTGCGCCGAAGCACGCGGGAAACGGCGGCCGAACAGACTGCTCGGATCGACCGGGTCAAAGACCATTTTCGCCGCCTCGAACAACTCGGGCGCCCGGTGGTGGCCGCCATCAATGGCTCGGCCCTAGGCGGCGGACTCGAGGTCGCGCTTGCGGCCCATCACCGAATCGTCGCCGATGTCCCCGGCTGCCAAATCGGCTGCCCAGAGGTGACGCTCGGGCTGCTCCCAGGTGCTGGCGGCATCACCCGAATGGTGCGGATGTTTGGCTTGCAGCGGGCACTCACCCAAATGATTTTGACGGGCACCAAATACAAACCGGCAGCGGCAAAGAAGGTTGGTTTGGTCGACGAGGTTGTCCAAAGCGTCGAGCAGCTGGTGCCCCGGGCCAAGGCTTGGATCGCCGAAAACCCCGAGCCGGTCAAACCGTGGGATGTTAAGGGTTTTGCAATCCCCGGCGGTTCGGCGAAGAGTCCAGAGGTCGCCAAAATGTTGCCGGCGATCACCGCCAACCTGCGCAAACAGACCAAGGGTGCACCCCTGCCGGCACCCCGGGCCGCACTCGCGGCGGCTGTTGAGGGGTCGCTTGTCGACTTCGAGACCGCCTCGCGTATCGAGACGCGTTACCTCGTCAACCTCGCCTGTGGGCAGGTCGCCAAAAACATGATCAAGGCGTTTTTCTTTGACCTGCGCGAGCTGACCTCGGGTGCGAGTCGACCCCAGGGCATCCCCCGGCAGACGGTGCGCAAGGTCGGGGTGTTGGGGGCCGGGATGATGGGGGCTGGCATCGCCTATGTCGCTGCCAAGGCCGGTATCGAAGTTGTCCTCAAAGACACCTCGATCGAGCGGGCCGTGGCGGGCAAGGGTTATGCCGAGAAGGTCGAGCAAAAGGCGCTCAAGCGCGGCAAGACAACGGCCGACAAATCAGCAGCATTGCTCGCCCGGATCACGCCCACGGCCGAGGCCGCCGACTTTGCCGGTGTCGACTTGGTGATCGAAGCGGTGTTTGAAAGTGTCGAACTCAAGCAACAGGTGTTTGGCGAAATCCAAGACATCGTCGAGCCGCATGCGCTGCTGGCTTCCAACACATCGACGCTGCCGATCCGCGAGTTGTCCGAAGGCGTTAAGCGCCCGGCCGACTTCATCGGGCTGCACTTTTTTTCGCCGGTCGACAAGATGCGCCTGCTGGAAATCGTGCGTGGTGCCAATACGTCCGACGAAGCGCTCGCGCGGGCATTTGACTTTGCCCTTCAGATCCGCAAGACGCCGATCGTCGTCAACGATGCCCGCGGGTTTTTTACCTCGCGGGTGATCGGGCGGTTTATCGACGAAGCTGTCGCGGCAGTCGGCGAGGGGGTCGAGCCGGCGTCGATCGAACAGGCCGCGCTGCAGGCCGGATACCCGACCGGTGCACTGCAACTACTCGACGAGCTCACGCTGACACTCACGCAAAAGATCAAGCAGGAAAACGAACGTGCCGCAGCAGCCCAGGGCAAACCCTATGTGGCCCATCCGGCACGCAAGGTGGTCGACCGCATGATCGACGAACTCGGCCGCAGGGGTCGCAAGGCCGGCGGGGGGTTTTATGATTACGACGAAAATGGCAAACGCACGCGAATTTGGCCCGGTTTACGCAAGGCCTTTGCTTCGGGTTCACGGACCTTGCCGCTTATCGACTTGCAAGAGCGCATGCTGTTTGCCGAAGCCATCGATACGGTTCGGTGCCTCGACGATGGGGTGTTGACCTCGGCCGCCGACGCCAACATCGGGTCGATCTACGGGATTGGCTTTCCGGCGTGGACCGGCGGTGTGCTGCAGTACATCAACCAATACAGGGGAGGTTTGCGGGGTTTTGTCGCACGTGCGCGGGAGCTGGCTGGCGCCTATGGTCCACACTTTGAGCCCCCGGCATCGCTGGTGGATAGGGCCGAGCGCGGACAGGCTTACTAGCGAATTATTTTGCAGGTACATGGAGATCGCGAGCGGTCAGATGAGGTCGTGACGGCTGCAAGCTTCTCCACATTGCACGCGATTGCGCCCGAAAGGACACGATGGACTTCTCGCTTTCCCCCGAACTCTTGCAACTACAACAACAAACCCGGCAGTTTATCGCCGAGCAGGTCATACCGATGGAGGATGACCCTCGGCAGACCCCGCACGGGCCCGCCGAATCGCTGCGCGATGAACTCGTCGAGCGGGCACGAGCTGCCGGGCTGCTCACGCCCCATGGGCCGCGGGAATACGGTGGCCAAGCGCTGTCGCACCGGGCCAAGGCGGTGGTGTTTGAAGAGGCAGGTTACTCGCCACTCGGTCCTGTCGCCCTCAACATCCACGCGCCCGACGAGGGCAACATTCACCTGCTCGACCGCATCGCCACGCCAGCCCAGCGTGAACGATTTTTACGGCCGTTGGTCGAGGGCCACGCGAGGTCTTGTTTTGCCATGACCGAGCCGGCTCCCGGTGCAGGTTCGGACCCGACAATGTTGACAACCACGGCGGTTTTGGACGGCGACGACTACGTGATCGATGGAACCAAGTGGTTTATTACCGGGGCGGTCGGGGCCAAGTTTGCCATCATTATGGCCAAGCTCGAAGATGGCGCAGCGACCATGTTCCTCAGCGATATGCATGCGCCGGGGATCCACATCGAACGCCAGATGGACGCTCTCGACACCTGCTTTACCGGGGGGCATGCAGTCGTTTCGTTTGACCAACTGCGGGTGCCGAAAAGCAATGTCCTCGGCGCCGTGGGGGAGGGCTTTCGCTACGCCCAAGTCCGCCTCGCCCCGGCTCGGCTCACCCACTGCATGCGGTGGTTGGGGGCGGCACGGCGAGTGCACGACATAGCTGTTGCGTATGCAAATAAACGCCAGGCGTTTGGCAAGACCCTTGGCCAACACGAAGGCGTGGGGTTTATGCTCGCCGACAACGCGATCGACCTCCACGCCGCCCGGCTCTCGACCTGGCACACCGCGTGGGTCCTCGACCAGGGCGAACGTGGCAAAATGGAGTCGAGCATGAGCAAGGTTGCGGTCAGCGAAGCCGTTTGGCGGGTGGTCGACCGCAGTGTGCAGATCCTAGGAGGGCAGGGGGTGACCGGAGAGACAGTCGCGATGCGGATCTTTCGCGACATCCGGGCATTTCGCATTTACGACGGGCCCTCGGAGGTTCATCGCTTTAGTATCGCACGTCGGCTCTTGCGTCAGGCATCCGGCCAATAGCTACGGGCCAGTGTTAGCCACCAAGTACCCGCCGCCCGGACTCGCGGTACACATCGAGCCAATAAAACAACTCTTCGAGCGGGATACCAAATCGGACGGCGATGGAGCGAGGTGCCTCGTCGCCGCGGATAAGTGCCAACACGGCCCGTTCCCGCAGGGCGACCTGTGGATTTTCGAGGGAGCGTGGACGCGTCATGGCGGGTAGCGGTGCCGCACCCATGGGCGGAGGCGTGGATTGTGGGGGAGCCTGTGGTGCCTGGGCAAACTCGGGGGGAGGTGGTGTTGGGGGAGCTGAAGGGTTGTTGTTGGCCATGGTAGCTGGGTGCAACGACGGATGCGTCGCAGGATTGTGGGTGACGGACGGCCCCGGGTGTGGACGATACGGCTGCGGCGGATAAAGGTGCGAGGCTGGCGGGGCCGGTGGTGCTTGGGCGGGCGGGTCGTGACGTGGTGCGGTTGCAGGCCCTTGAGAGGGTGGTGATTGCGGGACGGAATGCTCAGATGGGGTCGCCCCTGGGGCAGCGCCACGGTCATTGGGGTGGGCTGTTGTTGGGGGCTCGATTGCCGGTTGGACGTTTGGCTGAGGAGCTTGTTGCACATACACTGGGTTGCCGGGACTCGCGGCGGCGGGCTTCGCCTCGGGAGCCTGTGCCGGGACGGCTTCGTTGGTCCTATCGAGTTGGGTCGCTGGTGGTTTGGTCTCGATTTTGGGGGTGGAGCGCGGCGTTTTGGGCCTGGCAAACACGGCTGGGTTATCACATTGAATGTGCAGGCGAGCCGCCGGATCTCCGAGCAGGACATAGCCGCGGAGGTCATTTCGTTGCATCCACATGCAACCTAGGAGCTTGGGGTCAATCGTGCCCGAATCACCGCGGGCTTGGGCCTCGCGCTGGAGTTGATATTGGGTCATCAGGTCATCGTTTGAGTCGCGATAAATACGCATGAGGGCATCGAGTGCGACCCCGACACGGCCCCCGGCAAGCGCAGCGCGTAGCGTCGAGAACATCCGGGACGCCCGACTTTTTTTACTTGTGGGGTCCGTAAAACCAAACGTCCACGCGAGGTCCATGTGGCCGATAATAGCGAGGGGACCGTTGGGGTTTGCCAGTAGTGCCTGTGGCAGTGCCGCGACAAAGGGGCGCTGGTCAGCGGTCGGAAGGCTCTTGAGGACCATCTTCGCTTGCTGTGGGTTACCGCCGTGCTCGGCAAGTAGCGACAGCCACGGATAAAACGCGCTCGTAGCAGGTGTTCCGGCAGCAAAGCACGCGACAGCCATCCAAATCCCGCCGGGCAAAAATGGGGTTTCTCGCAGGGCGTCAGCGGTCAGTGGCTCTTCCATCCCCATCGAGATGGCGCCTTGGAGCGCGCGTTGGTGGTCGGGTGTTTTCCAGCCACGCCGCGGCGCGCCGAGCCCATGGCTGAGTGACAGCATGACCGAGGGAATATCGGCACCTGCCTCATCGAGCATCTCATCGGGACCCCAGTCGTTAAACGGGATTTCGATGTTGGATTCGATATCGATTTTACCAGCTTCCTGCCACTTATGTGTCAACTCGAAACATGGCTCCATCAGCCGGCTGTAACCAGTGGAGACTGCCGATGTCCCATCCTGAACTGTGTAGTAAAGCGAGCGAGCTTTCTCCGCGAGCTCGCCGGTCTCCCGGGCGACAACCTTTTGTGCGTAGTTGCGAAAGCCAGTCGTTTCTTGACAGTGAAGCCTACCAACAAGTGAACCATTGCTGAGGATATGCTGCAAATCAAGAGATACTTCGTGCAGGTCACCTAGGACCATGAGGTAGCGGGGGCGCTCATCTTCGGGAACAGATTCGGCGCGATAAACCTCGTGCTTCCACCGCATGGCCGCCACAGAATCCATGTCGGGTGGGACGCGATAGATCTTGGGAGCAGCGCCCTGTTGTTGTTGGCGGTGCGTGATGAGTTCCTCAATGGCGTCAATGAGCGCATTACCGCGTTCTCCCTCTGGCGCGATAACTCCCCACCGTTGGGCTGGTAGGTCATTTGGGTCGCGGCTGGGATCGTCGAGATGTGGCGACTGTGCTCCCTTGGGGCCCCTTGAAGGTGGCGGAGCCTGGCTCAGATCGTCGATTGGGAGCCCATCCGCCAAAACCGGAACGAACTCCTCCGCATCGGTTAGCAACAGATCGAGGTTGGAGTCCGCGTCGTTCATCGTTGTCTACTCGTCGAAAAAGTTGGGTCGAAGCCCCGACCAATCGTTCGGGTGGGCCCACGGGCCGCACTGTCCATGGTAGCGAACCGAGGTGACCGAGCGCTACCCACGATGGGGCTGGATGGCCGCTTGCTGTAAATTCAGGGGTCGCGTAACCGAGCCAAAAACGGCCTCCGGGTCGGTACAAATGCCTTGCGATATGGCGCGATGCCACCAGGAACCAATCGTATATTGATACTGGGTCGTCAGCTGTCTGTAATGTGTGTCGGTATATGCAAAATGCATTGACAATACCGGTTGCTTATGGAGCGCAGGTTTTTTGGGTAGCCTGCACAGCTCCGTAATGGCTTCGGGTCGATATGTCGGTGCCTATCATTGACCCGGCCAGCCGGTTTCGCGTTGCGAATGCTTGGTAGGTAATTGACCACAGAGTCGTGAGCGAATTGTCCAACTTGTTTCGTGGTACTACCGGTGATAAGATTTTTCTCCCTTCAATAGCATGGGGCACTTGTGTCGTAATTCCGCATATTGAAACGAGCGAGTTTGATCTTGTCAGCAATCGACTTGAGGCGCTGTTTTATCGCGATGGAACAACATATGGGTAGGGGGCGCTGATGCAGTGGATGGAGATTGAAATCCGTGCCAATGGCGATTCGGTCCACGTTTCGGGGCGGGGTTGCCACGGCGAGAGGGCCCGCGAACGTGAACTCAGCGGGTTTTCCGTGCGCAAGTTGCTGAAGTTTCGCGTGCATGTTGGCAATGCCATTGCCCGGGTGCAGGCGCTTGAAGGGGATGCCCTCGCCGAGGCGCGCGCGTTGCATGAGGCTATTTTTGCCGGTGAGTTGCGCGACCTTTATGTCGCGTTATCGAGCCGGGGCGAGCGGGTGCTCGTGCGTTTTATGATCGAGGAGCCCAAGTTGCAGGCGGTGCCCTGGGAAGCGGTGTGTCGTCCAGATTCGAGCCATGGGTTTCTCGCCAGTGCCGCCAGTGTGTCGGTTGCCCGTGGTGTCACCTCGGTCAAGCCGTGGCAGCCGCGGGAGCTTCGGCGCGGGCTTGTGGTGTTGCCGGTGTTGGCGATTCCAGATCGTTCGGTCCTCGACGGTTTATCGGTGGCCCTGCGCGAGCACATCGAGTCGGGTGCGCTCGAGCTATTGCCGGCGATCGAAGGCGAAGCCGCCCGCAACCCAATCCTGTTTGAACGCCTGCGTTCGGGGCCAAAACCCCACGTGTTGCACTTTCTCGGCCACGGTGGTTTCGACTCCAAACGCAACCCGGTGATCCGGTTGGCCGACGATGCCTTTGGCGAGAAGTCGCTGATGCCGATCGAGGTGTTCGCCGAGGAGCTGCGGGCCAACTTCAATGCCATGCGAGTAGTGTATCTACAAGCGTGTTCGGGGGCACGACCCGGTGTCTTTGCAAGTGCAGCCGAACTGCTCGCGCGGTCGGGTGTCGATGCCGTGGTTGCGCACCTTTGGCCTGTGCGGACAGAGGTTGCCCGGGCAGCGGCCCTCGACTTTTATACCCACCTGATTGGGGCGAACTCCGGTAGTGGTGACATTGGTGCGAGTATGCAAGCCTCGCGGCGGACCCTACTGGCAAATAGTGCCGATGGGTTTTCACCAGTGCTCTATTTGCGTGGCCCCGACTCACAACTGTTTGATCTTGAAGGCCGGCGAGTACGCCCGCCAAAACCCAAGCGCGAAGCCGGCGGCGAGGTCCCGCAAGCATTGCTGAATTTGCTCGATGGCCCATTCTCCTTGCTTCTGGGTGATACTTGGGACGATGAGTTGACTGTTGAAATGCGCTCTCGCCTACGCGAAAGTCTGGTGAAAGCGCTGCGTCGTAGCAAGGAGGACGTCAAACAAGATACGCCGCTATTTTCGTTAGCACAACTCTATGCACTTAAGGCCGGACGTCGCAAACTCGACCGGTTGTTTCAACGGGTGCTTCGCGCGGTGCGAGCCGATGACTCCACGACCCTAGTCGATGCCGTCGCCCGTCGCCTGCGGCCCGGGGTCCACGGGACGCTTTCATGGTTGCCTCTGCTCGAACACGCAATTGCCCGGCACCACCCCAATGCCCTGTTGTACGCGATCCAGCCCGGTGTGCTCGGCAACGATGAGCGCCGGATGATCATGGTTCGCAGGCCCGGTGAAGACGACTGGGAAGAAATCGAAGAACTACCACCATTACACCTCGAAGACACCTTTGTCATCATTCGTGTGTACGGTGGGTCGTCGCCCGAAGAGCAGCCCGTGCTGGTCAGTCCCAAGCTGACCGAAGATGACTACATTCAGGGGCACGTCGATCTGCGCTACATCATTCCGCCTGAGTGGACCAACCAGCTGATGGGCTGGTTGCGGACCCGCCCTGTGTTGTGTGTTGGGCTCTCGGCATTCGATTGGCGGCATCGCCTGTTGCTGCGGTGGCTCTACGATCAGCGGCCTCCTCCGGCGGGTAGCGTTGCGGTCTTGGCCGAGGGGCAGGAGGAACGTGAAGTGTGGGAAAAGCGGGGGGCCGGGCTTCCTGGAGAGAGCACGATAGCGGTTGTCCAGATGCCCGGGGATGCACTCATTGAGGTACTGGAGGCGCAATTGTGACTGCCGACCAGCTCTACAATCCGTTTCCCGGCCCCCAGCCATATCGGGCGTCCGATCGCGATCGTTTCCACGGCCGCGAAGCTGTTTCCCGCGAGCTTACCAGCATGATCCTCGCCAATCGTTCGGCCGCCCTGTTCGGGCCGTCGGGTGCCGGCAAATCGTCGGTCATGCAGGCGGCCGTGCTGCCCACTCTCATCGAAGAACACGACTTTCGCGTGGTTGCTGTCGACGGGTGGCCAACCGGTGAAGCCCCGATCGCGTGGTTGGTCGAAGTGTTGCTGCGCGACCTCAAGCTCACCCCGCCGACCGAGCAACTCGGCGTGTTTGAGTCGGTCGAGTGGATTGTCGAGCAGGCGTTTTATCGGTCGGACCGGCCGGTATTGATCGTCCTCGACCAAATCGAACAACTCCTGTTTGCCCAACGCAACGCGGCCGAAGTTTCCGACTTTCTCGACTGGCTCGACCGCTTTGCCAGCCAGCCGCTACGGGGCCTGCACCTGGTGTTGGCGATGCGCGAGGATTATCTCGGCCGCTTTCGCGATCGGGCCCGCGGGCGGCATCGGTTGCTCGAGCATGGATTTCGTTTGGGCCCGCTGACGATCGGAGAGATTACGGGCGCAGTGATTCAGGCAGCCGCCGGGGGCAAACCGCCGCAGTCGTGGTCGAAGCAGGCCACAAGAAAGTTGATGCTACAAGTAAGGGTCCCCGGGCAAAGTGAGCGTGATGACGCCGAGGTCCAAACAGCCTTTGCCCAAATCGTTTGTCGGGCGTTGTTTGTCCAACGGGCAACAGCCGACCGACCCGGCGGCGACGAGTACGATGTCGTCGAGGCGGAGCCTATCCTCCACAACTACCTCGAGGGGGCGCTCGCCAGCCTCGGGCCGCTGCGAGGTCAGGCCGAACAACTGTTGGAGGAGCACCTCGTTGCGGCTGACGGTACCCGTACACTCCTGACCGAAGAAGCAGCTCAAGCCTCGGGACTCGCCAACCAGGGCGAACTCCATACGATCCTCACCGACCTCGAGCGGGCCGCAATTTTGCGGGCCGAGCAACACCGCGGGACCCGGTATTTCGAGTTGGGGCACGACTGGCTGGCGAAGAAGGTCTACGACCGCAAGCAGGAGCGGGTTGCCCGTGCCGAGCAGGAAGCCCGTGAGCGTGCCCGACTGGCGGAACAACGGGCGGCTGAGCAAGCTCTCGAACGCGCCCGGGCCGAGACCCGACGGGCCCGTAAAGTCGTGGCGATCGTGACTGTTTTTGGATTGCTCGCGGCTGGCCTCGGTGTTGTCGCGTGGCTAGAACGGACCGCAGCGGTCGCGGCCCGCAGCGAGAGCGACCAGCGGCGGATCGAGGCCGAGCAGGCCCGCAAGGTCGCCGAGGTTGCCCAGGCGACAGCGGAGACAGCACAGAAGCAAGCCGAGGTCGCCCGGGCGGAGTCGGAGCAGGCACGGACGCGTGCCGAAAAGAGCGACAAGGAGAACGAGCGATCCGTCCGGCAAATGTTTGAAGTGGCACTGCGGCCATTGACCGATCGACGGATCGCGAAAAAACAATCCGTCGGAGTGATCGATGTCGACGAGCGTTGGACACCCTTGCTCGCACGTGGTGAGCGGGTGATGGTGGCCGCGAGTCTCGGTGAAAACTTTCGCGGGGTGGTAGCCGGGCACGAGGCGGTTCTCAGTGAAGCCAGTGAAAACGGCGGCTCATTGTTTCTCGAAATCACGGTACCCTGGCTACTTGCGGATCAGGTTCGACGGAAGATCGCGATCGTGCCACGGGAGCAAAAGTCTCGCCGAATCGAGGTGCTCAAGCGCAATCTGTTGCGACTGTCGTATGAAGTTGAAGTCCTCGACACACTCGAACAGGCGGACGTGTTGACCGACGTCGGTGTGTTGATATTTGACGATCGGGAGACCGGCTTTTCACCTGCCGAAAGTACGGTGCTCAAACGCTTTGTCGAGGACGGAGGAGGTGTGTTGGCAGTCGGCCGCGGACGAGCGTGGCGCGAGAGTCGAGCCAAGGGCGAAGACACAAACCTCGACAACTATCCCATGAATACCCAGCTCGCCGGTCTCGGCGTGCGTTGGACGGACAGTGAGGTCAGTCCCGAAGACCTGGCCAAGCGCGCGGTCCCAGCGATTGTGCGGTTTGAAAATAAACTCGATACCGAGATCAAACTGTTTACCAATATTGCCGGACGCGAAGAATACTACACCACCTTGGCGGCCCACGAAGTTCGCGAACTCCTGACAGTTGTTGGGCATAAGTGGGTGTTTCGCACGCCCTCGACCCCCGGTGGCGAGACGGCCGGCCCCAAGCCAGGTTTGGACGCACTCGGATCTGTAGCGATTGAGGATGAAGAGCAAACCGTTCGCATTGGTGAGACTGTGGCCAAGACCAAGACCAAACGCAAGGTCACGCCAAAACCTGAGATAAAGCCGGAACAACCGATCAAAAAGCCCTCGGCCCAGCCCCCCGAAAAGTTGACCAGTGGGGATTTCAAGCCCGGTTTGAGTACGGCCAAGACCGCTGCGAAAAATTGCGGGACCAAACTCAAAACGCTGATGTCGGCCGTCAACGTCAAGGTCAAGGTCGGGCCCGATGGCAAGGTCGCAAGTGCGGTGGCCTTGCCCCCGGCAAAGGGGACACCCGAGGCGACCTGTGTGGTTTCAGCGGTATCAAAGTTGACCTTCCCGCGGACGCGCAAGGGCGGCGAGACGACCTGGAAGCTCAAACTGTATTGAGTGTATCTGCGCGGTTTAGAGTGCTGGAGGGAAGAGCTCTTCGTTGATCACTGGTGTCGTATCGACATCACCCACCAGCATCCAATCGTCGTTGGGCAGACGGATCTCGACTTCCACATCTTTGATTGCTTCGGTGCAGCGCACCAAGATAGCCTCAAATGGTAGGTCTCCGGCAGGAAAGTTTCCGCTGGGCTCATCGGGTGTTTTGTCGGGCCAAGCAAACCCGTGGACCTCCAAAAATAGGTCGTCGGTGTTGTCGCTGCCGACCTTATCGTCGAGAAATACCCAGACAGCATCTTCGACGCTGTCGTCCCCCTCACGCATCTCTAGCTCGCCTCCGGGGTGGCTCACGGTGCCTGTATAGGTCACGAAGAAGTTGAACGTATCGCTGAGGGTTGTGCCGCCGAGTTGATCGAATCCATCGACATCGTTGAGTGAAAATTGGTTGTTGTTGCTGGGGTCTGTCCACTCGATCAGATGGGCGCCGGCGACCACATCGGTCGCCACGATGTCTTCGTGGTTTCCCCGGGCAAATGCGAACAGGGTCAGGTACTCAAAGCCGCTGCCGCCTGAGTCACAAAATGCCTCATCGACGGCACCTCCAACTTTGAACACATGCGCGGTCGCTGTCAGCCCTCCGGCGGGTGTTGGCCACTCGCCCTCGGTAAACTCTTCGACGACCCCGTCGCGGACCGTACGCAGGATTCTCGGGTCGCCGTCGATGACTTCGACTTCCCACTCGTCGGTCCGGCCGTTTTCGGGGTGTACCTCCCAGCCCGGGGGTTGGATGACGGTTGTGTGCACGGTTTTACCGTCGTCTTCAACTTGCATCGCTCGCATCTCTCGCAGCCGCGAGGGGCCGTAGGGGTTGCGCAGCTCGGACCACAGCAGCGACTCGGAGTCAAACCGCAACTCGAAGCCGCGGTCGAGGCCGTCTCGGGTTTGCTCGCCAAACCACACCGTACCGTCGAGGGCGTCGAGCAGTTCGCCGGCCTGGCTACCGGTGGTTGTGCCGTCGGATGTCTCGGTGTCGGTGTCGACGGTTGTACCTTCGGTTTCGCTGGACTCGGAAGTTTCAGACTCAGACGTCGAATCACTTGTAGATGCATCAGAGTCAGTTGTGTCGGTGGTGTCGCCTGTATCAGAGGTTTCGGGCCCACCCGTTGTCACCTCGGTGGTTGCGGGGTCGGTGGTGACCTGCGTGGTGCCAGCCGTACCCGCCTCGCTATCCATCATGTCGTCGCCACCACAGGCCGTGACCGCGATTCCAAATGTACATGCAAGGATAACAGCCGTCCCTCCTGCCCGCGGACCGTTCGCACGCGTGCGAGCGGCTCGACGTCGTTTGCGTAGGCCGAGCAGGCCGAGCAGGCTGAGGGCAAACCCGAGGGTCTGATCGTCTTGCGATTGGTGGCAGCCACATCCGCTGTCGTCATCCTGGCCGTCGGTTGTCGTCGCACTCGAATCGCTGCCGGTTGCCGGGGTGTTGGTGGTCGAGCCCGGGCCGGCCGTTTCGTCGCCCGTACCGTCTGTCTCGTCGCCGGTGGAACCCGTTTGGGAGTCGCTCTCTCCCGCGGTTTCGGACCCCCCGTCGGTGTCAGTATCAGTATCGGTACCGGAGTCGTCGGGGGGCTCGGGCAGGCCTGGCACGACCACATTGGCACATCCCGATTGCTCGCCAAAGGCTGGGGGAAAGGCCCGCGAGACCGAGCCAACCGGGCTTTCGAGGAGGTCGGGAAGCCCCACCACGCCGCAGTTACTCTGTGTAGGTACATCCGTAAAAGCCGTCAGCAGACCGTCGTGGCACTCAACCGGTGCATCCTCGGAGAGTTGGGCAGGGTAGTGCTCGGCCCCGATGCGGACAGAAAGCGCGCCGGTAACATCGATTCCGAGCGGGAAGATGGCCTCCTGTAGGTACCCACAGGCACCGGCTTGCATCCACGCGGGGGTGTAGGAGGCATCAAACGAGTTGGGCCCACCATCGTCGGTGTCGGTCTCGGCAGGGAGCACCGCTTGGTGGCTGGCGAGCGCTGCCGCGGTGATATTAAATGCATGTCCATACAACCCGCTGTCGTAGAGGTGGTCGAGCGTATCGCCGTTGAGGTCTGGGTGGGCAGCCGCGGCCAGGCGGGCGTCGTACTCGGCGTAGATCATGTCTTTTTGGGCCTCGATGGTTTCGACGAGGCCGTCGAGGTACTGTTGGGCTTGGGCGACAAATGCCCCGTAAATCGCATCGCGAATTGGATCAATGATGGGGGCAAATACGGCCTCGATGATGGCGGCGAGGTCGACATCGACACCCGCGGCTTGCATGAAGGTGTCGAGGTCAATAATCCAGTCGGGGACAACCGCGTGGACAAGTGTGTCGTAGTCGATCGTCGACACGGCATCGACCCAGTCGTCGAGCGGGCCAAACACCTCCGCGAGCTCATCCTTGGTCACGCCAAACCCACCATCCATTTCCGAGGGTTCGCGGTTGAGTTTGGCCGATAGGTTCTGCACCGTTTGCAAGTAGGCGACATGAAACTGCTGCATTTCAACCCGCAGCTCGTCGCTTATTTTGTCGAACGCCGAGGGGAGCTCTTGGTTTTGGGCGTTGTAGCGGGGCGCGAGCAAGCCGGCGTAGGTGAAGTAGGTCGCAAACAGCTGGGGGCAACTCACCGAGCAATCGGTGTCGTCGTCTTTGGTCCCGAGCATGCCATCGTCGCCGGGCTCGACCAGCAACTGTGAACCCTCGGGGGTGTTGTGGTCTTGCATGGTCAGCACGGCCTGTTCGAGCTCGGCCCGCTTGTCGTCGATCAGTTGGTCGATGTGGCCCAAGTACACCGGCGACATCACGAGGTGGTCGGCGGCAGCCACATCCATTGCAGCTACAATGGTCGGCAGGGAGGCCTCCGGATTGTCGGCCACGGCCTTGTCGTACTCGCTCTTGGCGTGGGCGGCCATCAGCTGCCACAACGGACTGTCGACATCGAGGTAGGCGCGCAACACAAAGCCTATGGGGATGGTGTGGAGCAGTTTGGAGTCGGCAAATGCCTCGGGATTGAGCTCAAACGCGGCAGACTGGATCGCCGACTCGGCGAGGATATGGCGCACCACGTTGTCGTAGGCATCCATCCTGCCGCTTGTGATCGGTGTTAGCGTGAACGTCTCGCCCGTCATAAAATTGACGTAGTGGTGGGCGACGGCGTCGGTCGAGCCGTGTAAGAAACAGCCCAGTGCATATGCACGCTCCTCGCCGGTGAGCGCCTGTTGGTAGAGCAGTTCGCACTGTTCAAACGGGTGCTGGCCGAGGGCGTGGGATGGGTCGGTCATGCCGGGGAAGACCATGTTGTCGGGCCCTACAGCTCCGGCACGAAATGCCAGCGGGTGGTCGGCAATCGCCTCGGCATCCTCGGGTGCAATCAGGACGGCATGGTCGCCAAACCGCAGGGCGATGGTGCCGTCGCCCGAGTCGAGCAGTGCCTTGCGCACGTCGTTGGCCACGACAATATGCACACGGGTGGAAAACGCTGCGGCCTGTTGTGGAGCGGCGACAATACCGGCCGCGATGAGAGCACTGCAAAGGAGGACAGACGGCCGAAAAAGCATCCGCGGATTATTTCATAGGCTGTTTGCCGAGGGCAACGAGAGATGTGTGTGCCTACATGTATCCTGTTGGCGACTACGAGTACAGTTCCCTCGGTTGTGTGTGTGACTCACCGCCCGAAGCTCAGTAGTCAAGTAACCTGTGGTGTTTCGCGACACGCCGCCTCACTGCCGAGTTTGCCGAGGGCGTGCCTCGCAAGACACTCGGGGACGACTGCGTTTCAAACCCCGTCATCGACGCGTGAGAAAAGCGGCGGCAGGCGTGGGCAGAGTCAAAAAAAGCGGCCAGCTGGAAATCGGCAACGTCCGTTACGCCAGTCGCTCGTGTGGGCGCGAGCTATCTACGAGCCGACAAAAGCCAACCTCCGCAAGTGCGCTTGCAAGCGTTTGGTACATCCGGATCCCCTGAAAATCGATGCCCGCGATCACTGCAAACTTGGCGATTTCGGGCGGGAGTCCACAACAGAGAATGGTTGCTCCAAGGAGTTTGACAGCGGCAAATAACTTGCTCAATGAAGCTGCTGTTTCGGCTTCGAGTTGGCGCAGCGCAGTCAGATCGACAATCACAATTTTTAGGCCCATGCGGTTGATAGAGACCAAGAGCCGCTCCTGCAGGATGGATGCTCGTGCAAGAGTAAACGTACCAATTATCGGTAGTACTGCGATTGTTTGCTCAACTGGAATGATCGGCATTGATGTGTCGAGTAATTCGTTGGTCCGGCGCACGAGCTCTTCCCGCCTGCGTGCGAGTTCCTCGTCGGCTTCGCGTGCACTCGTATCTCGTACATGCTCGAGTACTGCGATTCGGCTCTCCATATGTGTGTACTCGTTGCGGAGGTTGTCGACTTCGGCCTGCGCTCGTCGTTGAGCTCGCTCGAGTGTACGGATTTTGTGGGAAGCCTGCTCGAGGCGACTGAGAAGTGTTTGCACGCCCTCCTCGGTGTTGGCTGTCGCCAGGCGTAAACCACAGTCGCCGCAGTCTCGGGCGATCTTGACAACCTCCCTCAGGGGTAGGTCCTCGGCACTGTGCCGGAGAAAAATACACTCGTTACACGGCATGGATGGAGCTTACCCCTGTACGAGTAGTGTCACGCAGACTTGACTGTGAACCGTACTATGCCCGTCGACCGGTGCAACTTCGCCATAGGTGTAAAACCCAAACGAAGGGACATCCCCCAGCAACGCCATCGATGCCGTCAACTCATCTTTGTAGCGGGGTCCCAGCACGATTTTTCGGGCCATACACGTGAAAAATAGGGCGAGTGTCGGTTTGGGAAGTTGTGTGAGGGCCTCCGTCGTCGCCTCCGTGGCGCTAGCAATCACGTCTTCCTTCGTGGTGGCAGTCATACGAATCGTTGAGTTTTTTTGGATTTCACCAGCTAGGATAAGCGCCTGCTGAGACTCATCGACACCAACCACGGTGCGAAGGAACATGATTTGTTCGTTCTCGACACTCGACTCCTCCCCGACGCCACAGATACCAACGGGGAACTCGACTGCGATACCCGGCATCTGGCGGACGCGGTCACCTAAGTATGTTCGATACATGTCAAGAGCCGGCTTATGGTCAACCTCGAGCAAAACATTCCCGTTCGCGACTCGTGTACATCGGCGAACTGCTCCCATGGGCTGCCACCCGCTGCGATGAACTGCCGCGATTTGCAGAGGTCCGTATATGGCTACGGCCACGGCACCACCACTGATGACTTTATCTCCGTGGATTTGGTACGTACCACTGAAGTCTCCGACATCGCCAGCCCCACCGCCGTAGACTGGTGCATCCGGTCCGAGTGCAGCTTCGACCCCGCGCAGCAGCGCAGAGGCGTTGAGGGCCAGTCCATCAAAAAACACGAGTACGAGGGCAGGCTTTTCGCTCAGCTGCGTTGCGAGCTGCTTGCCGCCGGCGAATGGATCGGCTGTGGCATCGTCGATGCTGACAGTTTCAAACCGATGCTCTGACGAGTGTAGTGCGAGGGCTGTTACGGAGTGGACAACCGCCTCTCCTTGGCTGATTTCTGCGAATGATGAGTACCCCACAAGTTGAGTTTGGGCACCGAGTGTCTGACGAAATGCCTCAACGACAGGTTTGGGTGCATGACGTGCGCCGACGCCGAGGACGATGACATCAGCGGTCGCACCGTCGAGCTCGTCCTGCAGCTCCTTAGCCAAGTCGATCCCGGCAGCCCGTGGATCCGTGTGAAATACCGAAGCTACCGCAAGATTCAACATCGCGACCTCCCAAACTTCGGGATGATAGGCGATTACTGGGAAAACTGTCGATGTGTGTTTTTAGACATGTAGTAGAGGACAGTCTTTCGGAACGTTGTTTAGCTCCGGCGACCGATTAAGTGGTAACTGTCCGATGCGGCGAACCTTCGCCGATGGCGAGGGTTGTTGAGCTAGGTTCACTGCTCGTCGTTGGTATTCCCATCTGAACGCTCTGCAGGCCCGGGCTTTGGCGTTCCGCGCTCACGTCGATTTTGTTCGCGAACCGCATTAATTCCGCGATAGCCTAGCCAAGCTGCACCGAGACCCGTGCTACCTTGACCGAGCACTGCGAGTGTTTGCCCGGTTGGGCTGACGCCCTGCTCGCTACGAAACTCTGGCCGCTCAGAGACCATCCACAAGATGGTCCCGAAAATGAAAACCAGCATCCCAGAAAACGCCGTTGGGGCGCGAAGGTTTGCGTTCATTGGCGCACTCTAAACGGGTTGTTCGCGGATCTTTCAACCCGACCGAGTGGTCGTGGTTGGTTACTGCGGAAAGATCGAACGCATCTTCATGGCCATGCGAATCTTGCCAGAGACCTTGCCGCGACCGCTGGTAAATGCTTTGGTCCCGTCTAGGTCGCCGTTGACAACTTTGACGTAGTCGTCAGCTGTCATCGACAAAGAGACCGTTGGCGAGGGGTGCGGGCCATCTTGGATCTCGATGTCCCCGTCGCGTACGACCGCGTGAAAGGTTGCCGCTCCGTCGCCGCTGAGTTCCCATTGAAACACGGCATCGATCCCAGTTGCCGCACTCGGGACAAACCGGTTGGCGAGGGTTTGCCGGTAGTGCTCGGCACTTTCGACACGCATGCGCGGAGCCTGGGATTTTTTGGGCTTGGGCTTGGGCTTGGGTTTGGCTGTTGTGGGCGAGCCGAGGTTCGTCGTGGTCTCGCCTTCGCCGCGTCGGCGCTTGACTGCGGTGCGTACGCGGGAGAGCAGTCCCCGTGCCGAGACCAGGGCGTTGGCGACACGGTTGTTCCGGCGTGTGTTTGACCGGGTCTCGCCGCGGGTTGTGGTCGGGGCTTCGGCATAGAACTGCCGGGCCCATCGACGGTACAAACCGATCGGGCCATCTGCGCCCGAAAGTGCAGGGCGCCCGCGGTAGAGCTTGTTTTCCCAAATTGGGAAGTCCTTGATGAAGTCCTTGGTAAATGCCTCAAAAAATAGGTTGGAGACCTCGTCGGTAAATGCTCGGTCGTCGCCGTAACGAACACCGGACAGCCCGTAGATATCGATCGTCTGGCTGTCGACGGGTGTACAACATACGCGGTAGCGGGCGAGAAGACCGGCGTTGAGGATCCGGCTGGTAACCTGAATAACCCCGAGACCAAACATCATGATATCGAGCTCGACATCGTTGTCGCCCTCCATGCCGACGATTTCACCCGAGGCGACAAACGCCAGGTCGACCGACATTTTGGGGCCGTCGAGGTTGGGCCCACCGCGAACCCGAGAGGGTTCGGTCGAATGCACGGGTCGCATATGGGCGGTGTCGACGGTGTTTTCACAAACTTCTTGGGGGTGCGTGCGAACCCGCCAGACAACGGTTTTGGGTGCGGTCCAGCCGTCGTCTTCGAGCTTGCCGACCTCAAATGTCGGGTCGCGGCCATCGGGGTGGTACCAGGCCATGATCACGCCATTTTGCTCGCGGCTGTGCCAGGCCTTGGCTCGTGCTTTTGGCGGGATCCGGTCGCATTCCGGAACTTCGACACATTGCCCCTCGTCGCCAAACCGCCAGCCGTGAAACGGGCAGCGGATCGACTCACCCTCGACCGTGCCACCAAACCCGAGGTCGGCCCCGAGGTGCGGGCAGTGGGCGTCCATCACCACGGCTTTTCCCGACTCGGTGCGAAACATAACCAGCTCGCGCTCGAAGTACCTCAGGGGGCGTACTTCGCCGGGTTGCAGCTCGTGACTGAGGCCGACAACAAACCACCCCCATGGCATCGGCGGGAGGCCACGGGCCTGGGCAGAAAGTTGGCGAGTGGGTAGGGGCAGTGCTGTGGTCATGTACGGGCCTGTTGTATGAGCAAGTTTTTTGAGCGAAGACCACCGGACGTCGCAACAATTTTTAGCTGGGTAGCGCGAGCGTTTGGCTGCGGTCTGGGAGGAGCGGGCCGAGGTCTAGTGTCGGTTGGATGGCGGCGTTATACAAGCCGGCGAATGCCGAGATTCGGGCATCGCAACCGGGTTTCACCTCCGTGGCAGTTGGTTTTGAAGTCGGAATCGTCGAGGTGCGCGACCTTGCCCACACCCAGGCCCAAGCGAGGGGAAGCGAGTTGGTATCGCCGGGTTGACGCAGCGTACGGCATGAGCGCTTGTGATCGGCGTGATAGCTAGCCTTCCGCATCTTTGGTTGGCAGGTTCAACACGCCAAGCCAACGAAGTTGGCATGGCTCCCGTGTACATATTTGAATTCTCGGTGGCATATAACCTGCACCCGCTATCATCCAATCCCCGATGCAGATCTATGAAAACCGTGCCCGGCGTCGTTTCGTCGAAGTTGTGGGCTGCCGGGTACTCGCGTGCCTGGCCTCCACAGTCGTCGCCACGCAGCTCGCAGCCTCGGCACAGGCCAAACCGTTGATCTGGCTACACGATGCCACGGCCTTTGAAGTGACCCGATACGCCAACGACTGGTTTGGTACGGCACTCGCTGTCGATGGCGACACCCTATTGGTCGGGGCCAAGGGGTCAAATGGCCACGGGTTTCAACTCGGCGAGGTCCATGTATATCAATCGTTCTCAGGGTCGTGGCAGTGGGTCGATTCCCTCGGTCCTGTGAATCCATCTTCGACCGAGTTTGGCCGTGACGTCGCGCTTTCCGGTGATCATGCCCTGGTCAAATCGTGGAACGACCAGGGCAGTGTTGTCGACTTTTTTCATCGCACCCAGGCGGGGTGGGCAGCGGTTGGACAGCTACAAACTACCTATGGCCTGGAGTTTACGCTCGCCGGTGATCGTGCAGCTGTCGCCGACGCTAGTCACCTGAGAGTGCTCGAGTGGACAGGTTCAACTTGGGAGCAGAAGTCTGTTTTTCCGCAGCGCGTTTCCAGTCTGGCGATAGCTGGCGATGCGTTGCTGGCCGCCAGCTCAGACGACATTTCGGTGCTTGAGTTTGGTCGTGACACGTGGCGCGATGTCGGTCGTGTCGAGTTGTCGAACCGTTCACCCCATACGCTTGTGGCCGACGACTCGACGGCTGTTTACGAAGATGTCCTGCTCGAGCGTGGCGAGGACGGGGTGTGGAACATTCGCGGGAGTTTACTTGCCGAGGCGGGTTTGGAAGCGGAGCTTGCGGGCCCCGACGACCCGTTAGGGGGGGACATCGTGCCCGCGCTCACGGGCTCGCGCATCACACTTTACTTCGACGGGCAGCTCGCTGAGTTCGAGCGACAGCAGGACGGTGCGTGGGAGTTTACTGGCTCGCTTTGTTTCGTTGGCGACGACCTCTACGGTGTTGCGGTCGCACGGGTGGACAACCAGGTTCTCGTTGGCAATCCACAGGCCCATACCATGGGTTTTGAGTCTGGTGTGGTCCATGTGTATGAGCGGGACGAAAGGTGGGAGTTTCCCGAACGGTTATTGCCCGATCACTCGACCGAGGCATTGGCCGGCTGTAGCATCGCTTCACCCAATGACAGCAACAATGGCTGGGCGGCGTTTGGACTGGGGTTGTTGTTCGTGTTCGGGCGCACGCGAAGGCGGCGGAGCACAAAAGTGCGAGGACAACAACTGACGGCTGTCATCGCTTGTTCCATCGCACTGTGGCTCGGTACAACCAAGGAGGCGCGCGCCTGCTCGACGGCAAGCCCCGCCGGAGTAGATGTGGATGCATCGATTGCCTACCTCGACGCCCAGCCGTTGCCGACCAACGGAGTGATCCTGGTGCCTGCCCACGAAGGATTTTGGCAGGATGGACTGCCCGAAGACGACTACGAGTTGCAGGTGTGGGACGGGGATACGCAGATTCCCGGTCACCAGTCAATCCATCTTGTCGACCACAAGCCGCCGGTTGCCGACCGTGCCTACAGCGTGCGGTTTGTCTATACATGGAAACCGGACAGCGACCTCTCGCCCAATCACAGTTACGAGCTTCGTGTGGTCGACCCCGACGGCTGGCATGAGCCCGCGTTGGAGTATGGGTTTGTCACGGCCAGCGGACCTGAAACTGGACTTGCGGGCGAGCTTCAAGTCGAGCTCACACCCGGTGTCGACGTGGCAGAAGTTGTCGAAGAAGCCTGCTGTGAGCTCGGCAGGAGTAGTTGTGGGGTTGGGTCTTTTTGCATTGCAACCACCGAGCGCTACGAGCCCATTTTGACAGTTTCGGCGACCGTGCCCGGGCTGTCCGACCCGCGCATGGTTCGACTTTGGGTCGCCCGGCTCACACCCGATGGTAGCGAGCTTCCATCCGAGTCATGGATGTCGGAGGAGGCAGACATTGACTACCCGGTATATGCCGAGTTTCCAACCTTACCACTGGGCCAGATCGAGCAACAGGTCATGTTTCCCGGGGTCCAGTCCGAATACTGTGTGGTTGTCGGAGCCACCAGTATGATCGACGGGCAAAGCACAAAAACAACCGCGTGCGTGTCACATTCACCGCAGTCTGAGGCGAAGACCACCACGCTCGACACTCCTACGATTCTCGCACAATTTGAGGAATTCGAGGCCAACGCGAATGGTCAGGGCTGTCTGTCTCCCGCGTTGTATCGAAGTAACGGTGAAGCGGTCGAGCCCGAGCAGGAGGGTGGGGGGTGCCGGGTTGCCCAGGCCCCCGGCCATTTTGGCTGGGTGTGGCTTGTCGCGTTGGCACTTGTTCGCCGGCGCCGTGTTGGCTGAGCTGAGGCGACGCAGACGATAGGCGAGAAAAACCCCCGGCGCCTAGGCGCGGGCTGGCGAAAACCGTTAGTATTCCGGCGACCGCCATGGAACAACTCGACCCCAAACGACTTCTCGCCGAGGCCGAAAGCACCGGCCGCGTGTTCAAAATCAAGTCCGGCTGGCGAGGCTTTATGTACTTCGCCGCGGTGTTGATGTGCATCTTGATCATCACGTTGCCGGTGGGGATCTGGTTTTTTGTGGTGGCAAGGCGGGCGCGCGTTGGCCTGACGGACGAGGGTTTTGCAGTCAGTTGGTTTCTCACCCGGGCCTACGCGTGGGGGGACATCGAGTCGTTTGAGCCCCAGCGCCTCAACCTCAGCGCTGGCGGTCAAGGGGGGCTTGTTGGCGCACTCGCGGTGGCGGCAGCTGGGGCGGTGATCGCCAAGAAAACCCAGGGGCTCAAGGGTCCGCTGATGTTCAAACTCAAGGGCAAACGCGGGCAAAAGGCGCTGCAAGCCCATGCAATCGAAAACTCGGTGGAGATGGCCCAGCAAATGGAGCGGCACACAAACCTCGTTATCCTCGAGTCGACCGAGCCGGGCTGACCGTGGGGCGTCCCTCATCCCGGACCCTGCTCAAAGCAGTAGATCGGTCGATCCCCGTGACAACCGACAGGAATACCGCGGTCAGTCCACTCGGCGTCGGTCTTCGACGTCCCGCCGACCGACGAGACATCGTTTGGGTCATCACTCGACCAGCTCTGGCAAGAGTCTTCGGAGAGCTTCGTGCCATCGGGCGCGGTGTTTGTCCATGCATTGCTACCGGCGGGTTGCAGCTGTTCTTCGGTCATGTCGATCGGGTTTTGGAGGCTACCGTCGGTGAGGTCGTCCCACGAGTTTGCGACGATGGTGCCGTCAGGAAGGACGTAGCGGCCTGGTGAGCGGAAGAAGCGTTGCGCGGGTGAGACTTCGTCGTCGCTCATCCAGGCGAGGAAGTCGGCATCGGTCTTGAGCCCGGATCCATTCGCCCGCCCACGGCAGAGCGAATCGGCAACTTCAATGCCTGTCAGGTTGCCCATTTTTTTAAAGTCGCCGCGCATTAAGTCCGTTGTGACAAACACGTAGCGATCGCGGATGCACAACTCGTTGCAGTTGTCTTGGCCGTCACACTCTTCGCCGGCTTGGACGATATCATCGCCACAGGTCGCCGGCTCGCACATGCTTGTACATTCATCGGTGTCATCATCGTTGCCGTCATCGCAAAGTTCGACTTCGTTGTAGACGAAGCCATCGCCGCAGGAGGCGTTTTGGCAGGTGCTGATGCAAGCATCGGTATCATCGTCGTTGCCGTCGTCGCACTGTTCTTGGGGCTCATTGAGGACCCCGTCGCCGCAGCGGGGGATAGGCTGGCACTCGTTTGAGCAACCCCCGCCGTACGGGATATCGGTGTTGTCCTCGCCCTCGTCGCAGAGTTCGCCGAGCTGGACGACTCCGTCACCGCAACTTGTGAAGGTACACATACGTGAGCACTGGCCATCATCGGCATTTTCTTCGCCGGCATCGCACTGTTCGTCGAGCTGAAGGATGCCGTCGCCGCAGCGGGCCTTTTTGCAGGTAGGTGAGCAGAAGCCAGAGAGGCTGTTTGCGTCTCCCTCATCGCATTCTTCCGAGTGGAAGTCGATTTCCCCATTGCCACAGCGCTTACGGGCTTCATCATCCCAGAAACCTTCGTAATCGGGAATCTCGGGGGCGCAGGCGAGTCCTCCAACCAGCAAAATAAATAACGTGTGACCGTTGATCTTCATCAGTCCTGTCCTTGGATGCAGTAGAGGTGCAAAAGTTCATCGCAGAGGTCGAGGCCCTGGGTCGTCCAGTTGAGGTTCTCAACTGTTGCGGCCGCCCAGCCCGAGCCTTGGGTTGAGGTCCAGTTGTTGCAGGCGTTTTCCCCTAGCGATAGGCCTTGCGGACTCGTATTCGTCCATACGCTGGCCGGCACCGGCATAACCTCATCCGACTTCTCCGTCCAAACAATCGGCTCACTCGGACCATTCGAGAGCAAATCATCCCAGTTATCAGCAACCTTACCAACCCCGGGCATCACATAAACCGCCGACGAACCAGCAGCCTTGATCCGATCCGCAGCATCAGACTCATCGTGGTTGTTGTTATCACTCAGCCAAGCGTAGTACGTGCCCGGCAGCTCTGCTGCATATGCAAGGACATTACAGATAGCATCTGCCCGATAGATGCCGGTCGCACTGTCTGGGACCGAGAGATTCGTCTCCATCGCCCCATTGACCTTGACGCTCGACAAAAAGATGTAGCGAAAGTCGTCGAACTGGCACTCGTTGCACAGTAGGCCATCGCCATTGGTCTGGCCCTCCTCGCAGGCTTCGTACTCCTCCTGGAGGATCCCGTCGCCACAGCTCGGAATACCAGTGCCTGTACAAGTTTCGCTACACGAGCCACCGTAAGCACCATTTTGCTGGCCGGCGTCGCAATCTTCGACGCCTGTATAGACATGTCCATCGCCGCAGACGTTTGCGTTGCAGCCAGGAAGACAAGGGCCGTTTGGGTCGAAGACGCCGTCGTCGCAACCTTCGCCCTCCTGGACTACGCCATCACCACAAAACCCGTCGTCCGACGTATCTGTCGCACCGTCGGTCGTCGGAGACTCGGTATCGTCAGCCGTGCCCGAACCCGTCGGGTCTCCGGTCGTCGTCGTCGGCTCGGGCTCGGGCTCGGGTTCAGGCTCCGGTTCGGCCTCGGTGATCGAGTTATCGCCGTCGTGGCCGGTCTCGGTCTCGGAGGTGCCGGAGGCGGTTGTGCCGGTGTCGTCGCTGGGTTGGCAGGCTGTGCCGAGTAGGGCGATGAGCAGGAGTGTGGAGGTTCTTCGCATGTGGACCCCGGGCGACGCTTGGGGACGGTTTCATTACCGCGCAGAGGTGTCAAGTCGCCGCATACCGGGTCGGCCGGTTTGTCGGGCTGTTGCAGCTGTTGCGGAGAAAGTTGGTTTTTCTTTGTTCGGCTACCAGTTGCCGCAAATGACTTCAAATCGTTGTTCTGATCGACATTGCCCTGACGAGGGCAGGGGACCCGGTCGAATTTTTCGGTGAGATCTTCTTTAACATTCGGTTCGTCGCGGAGGTGGCCTGGTCTTTAGCGTCGGGCACAACACACGTGTTCGAACAACCAATTTTCCCGTAGCATCCACCACAATGCCATCTACGCCCGGAGCCGGTCGTAGCCTCACCACAGCTGCGACTCACGAAACCTAACTTCGACAAACGCTTCGGCGCGAGGCGACACGCGAGAAAAACCACGGGCAGCTAGGCGCTCACCATGTTTGTTGTTCATTTGGTCAAAGTGCTCGCGGTGGCCCTCGCTGGCTACCTCGTGATTGCGCTGTTACAGGCGCTGTTTCTCGAGCTGTTGCTCGCGGGTCAAGTCGAGCCGGGGGCGTCTTGGGGCATCCTCACCGCCGGTGTTGTCGGGACGATGATCTCCGGGTTGGTGGGTGGCAGCCTTATCGCCATGGTCGGCCGGGAGCGGCCAACTGTGTATATCGGCCTTGTCCTCATTGTCTTGGCACTCGATACAATTTATGTGCTGACAAACGCGCCTAGGCAACACTTGGCATTTAATCTGGCCGGGGCCCTGACGTTGATGGGGGCCACCGTGTTTGGCGGGTGGGTCGCAGCCCGGCGTACGCGATCCTAGCTACAAAAATCCTACGGTTCGAGGCCAATCGCCGCTCGCAAGTTTTCGTTGAGTCGGAGGACACAGTCCTGCTCTGCGAGTGGAAGACCCTGGCTCCCGGTAATGACAAGTCCGTACAATCCGTCGCGAAAGTCGAGTCGAACATTGACGCGACTTTCAGCGGTAACCCGTTCAACCCAAATGGTTGTGTGCGAGACACTGCCACCGGTCCGCTCGTCTTCTTCGCGGGTAATCGCCCACTCGCCATTGGCTTTAATCCCCTGGCGAGCGTTGTTGATATAGTCGGCAAGTGGGATCGCAGCCCCCCTGTGCAAAACATCGGTGAGGTTCACCGGGGGCTGCGTCGGGGTTACCGAACGGGCGCAGGCCACCTGTAAAAGTGCAGTGAGTGCGAGCACTGTCGCGCGAGGGGCCCAAGGCATGCGCTGAGTATATCAGTCTGCCTAAGGCCACATTGGTGGCTCAAGGCCAGGCGCGGTCACTCGAGGTGGCGCCTGGCTTCCGCGCTTGTCTACTTTTTGATGACAGCTCTGAACTTTCCATCCGTAAATTGATGCTTGCCGTCGTCAAACGAAAACGTCCCACTGATTTCGCTATCGGAGGCCGCGGTGATTTCGACCTTGGCCCCGCCTAGGTGCACAAGTTTGGCGTCGGCGAGGCTCTTCATTAGCTCTTTGCTCATCGCCTTGTCCTGTTGCTCGCCCGCGGGCTTCGAATCGGCTTCGGTTATCGACTTGGTATCGAGGCCGACTACGGAAAAGTTTGACATCATGCCCTGGTGTCCACGCGGGACCTCATAGCTGCCTGGGCCGTTGAAATCGGCGATCTGCAGGTCGAGCGCTTGCCGGACCATCGATGTCTGGACGCTGCCGTCCATCCGGCTCCCGGTGATTTTGAGTTTTTTGTCTTTTAGGCGTGCGCGGGCAGATGTGGCTTCCCATTTGACGTCACCGAGCATCATCGACATCTCGCCGCGATCCCGCTTGGCGCGCTTTTGCTTGCCAGCGTCTTTTGGTTGTTCAGCCTCGGCTTCGGCGGCCGCCTGCGCGGGGACTTGCGCCTTGGCGTTTTCGGTTGGGGTGTTGTCCGAGTCGCAGGCGCACAATAGGGCGGTGAGGGCAAGCAAAATGCCTGTCTGATGGGTCATGTTTTTTGAGTAACGCTGTTGTGCGGACGCTGTCAACCGCGGGTATTTGCGCGCATGTGTCTGGTGCGCGACATTGGGTGGCCTACGGACAACCGGGGCCCACGCAGTTACAACCCGACGAGTTACAAGTCATATTGCACTGACCGGGGTGTGGACAATCGACTTCGCAGCTCCCAACCGAGTTACAGCTGACGTTGCAACTCACAGCGTCCTCGCAAAACACCCGGCAGGTGTCGACACTGTTGCAGGCAACGTCACAGGTTTCGGTGCCGTTACAACCAACTTGGCACAGGTCGGCCGAGTTGCACGAGGTTTGGCACTCCGGTCCCACGCAATCAAATACGCAGTCTCCACCCTCACAGGGACAGTTTCGTTCACAGGTCACGGCCGACGAGTCTGTGCCCGGTCCGGGTGCCGATTGACATCCGGTCAGCGCGAGGAGGACAGTGAGTAGGGCACGGGTCATGGGGTTCTCCAAGTTGGTGACATCTTATAGACCGACCAACCCGAGGTTATTTTAGAAGTCTCCAGTAATTCGCCAACCGGTAATTCGCCAACCCGGCGAGCGCCGAGGCTCGGGAGGCGCACGAACGCCCAGGTTCTCTCGTGCGCCGTCTCGCGCAGAAGGCTCACAACTGTATAAGCGACAACGTTGGGATTGGGGGGTCGTGACAGGCTGCTAGTGGGGGGCAGGCAGTAGCCAGGTTTTGGGGGCGAAGGCTTCGTGTTGTTTCATCAAGTTGACTGTGGGATCGACAAGGCGTGTGGCGGGCCGCCCGTTGAGCGAAACAAATGCATCTACATAGACTTCGACCGGCATCGCCTCGCGGGCCCCCAAAAACCTGGCAAATGCGAGGAGCATGTCGGGCTGAACGCACATTTCCTTGGCCTGCAGCGGCGTGAGATAGGCTTCGGGGCGCACGCGCCAGGTTGCCCCGGTTGCCGGGTTGTGCACGCGAAACACCGCATCTCCGACCTTCTCTGTCAGCATCACCCGCCAGGCAAATCGCCCACCTTCTTCGGTCCAGGCAACATCGCCGGGGTAGAGGTGGTGACGTAGTGGGAGCGCTACTTGGATAGTTGCATAGACACTAAAAGCGAGCATACATACCCGGCTGGGTGCAGAGGCATGGGTGTTTGGGTGCGTTGTCGACCACCACAGGCCCACGCGCTCAAGCAACCCTTGGGGCCAGGTTGGTGGCAGCAAGATGAGTGCACAGGCGGTCATCAACCACGGAAACACACCGATCGGGAATAGCAGCCCGGTGATGGTGTGAAACCCACACAGGGCTAGTAACGCAGGGATTTGGGTGCGGCGCCACAGCAGTAAAAACACGATCGCGAGGTCGAACACGGCACCGCCCACGCTCATCGCCCGGGCGACCTCGGGGCGGCCGAGCCATGCACCCACCCACGCAAGCCCGGTGTGTGCTTTGAGCCAGATTGCCAGGGGGTTGGCCTCGACAAGCCAATCGCGCTGGAGTTTGGCTGCCCCGGCAAACAGGTAGACGAGCGCGACTTGACCGCGAATCACCCACAGGTACAGTGCGGGTACGTGGGTCCGCCGCAGGCTCGGCCGGCGCTTGGCGTCGAGTGACGCATTGGCGTGCAGTGGCAAGAAGATCGCCAGCATACTCAACAGGCTCACGAGGTAGTAATGGTTGAGGTATGTCGCCTGGTCGAGCAACTCGATGTAGGTAAAACTCAAGAAAAATACCGCAGCTGCGAGGCGGTAGTAAAAACCAATGCAGATACACAGCGCGCAGACCCCGAGTAGGATAAAGTGCATGTACATCCAGAATGCTGGCCATGGCTGTACCCACGAAAACCCCCAGTAGGTAAAGTGGTATGTGGGCTCGAGATACAGCGAGTCGACCCAGCCGCGGGCGACAAAACGCACTGTGCTCACCAGCATGGTGAGGCCAAACAGGATCCTGAAGGCGACGAGCGAGGCGATGCTGACCCGACGTGACGGGCCTTTCGCCGGTGCTGGCAACATGTCAGTCACCGTCGTTATCTGAAAGCACCAGTGTCACGCCGAGTGCACTCACGACCTCGGTCTTGAACAGGCGTCGCAGCGCGTCGACCTCATCTCGCAGTGTCTGGACCGCAGCATCGTTGTTGCCAATAGCGAGGCGTAGCGGGCCGGTGATAGCGTCTGCGGCTGCTTGCGCGGCGACAATTTGTGCAGATACACGTTGGTCGAGAGCGGGGCTGACAAATGCAACCAGTGTGTGCAGCCCGGGTTTATTTGCGGCCCCTCCCGAGTACAGCGCCGCAAGTCCCGCGAGGTTGTCACGCAGATCTGCCGCTGCGCAGTCGCAAAACCTCGACTCGAGCAACTCGACTGGGTCGCCGGTGGTCGTCAGCGGCTTGTCGAGTTTGTTGTCGACGACATAGGTCAGGTGCGCGACGATTGTATTGACAAGTATATCGACGGCATCCTGGTGTGTGGGGTAGATGGTGCTGCCATCGCCGGCGGTCTTGAACGCCTGGAGATGGCCGCCATCTCGCTCCCAGTCGGCAAGCAGGTTGCCTGCCCGATCGCGGATGTCGCGTGTGAGGGCCACGAGGTAGGCACAGCGCAGCTCGCCGGCGGGGTCGGGGGGGAAGGTGGCAAGCACTGCCGCGGTATCGAATGTTTCTGCAAATAAGAGGTATTCGATCGCCGGGAGCCCCTTGGCACTGACCCCGAGTTGGTCGATCGTCTCGGGCGTAATCGCGTCGTGAAGTACCAGGGTGTTCTCGATATTTTGGCGCCGTGCGGGCCAAAAATCGATGCCGCTTTCGATACCGAGTTCCTCGACCGGGCCAAAGCCGGCCGCCCGCGACAGACTCCAGGGTTTTCGGGTTGCACGCCAACTGGCCTGGGCTGCGTCGAGGGTCTGGTGATTGATGTCGCCACAAAAAGCTTCGGTCGCGTTCAGAAGGTCTTGCGAGCGTTCGGCAAAGTCTTGCAGCGGGGGGACGATGACCTGGTCTCCGAGTTGGGCGAACACGGCTCCACGGTCGAGAAGCTCCGGCTCCGCCGCGCAGGCTGTCATCGCGAGAAGACCGAGGGGCGCAAACCTGGGTAGCCAGTTCATAGCGACTCCAAAAACCGCACCAGGGCATCGCGCTCGTCAGCGGTCATGGCCAGGACGGCATCGCGCGAGGTCGCTGCCTCGCCGCCATGCCACAGCACCGCTTCCATCAGTGAACGGGCGCGGCCGTCGTGCATGAAATATGTATGTCCATTGACTGTTTCGACCAGGCCAATCCCCCACAGGGGTGGGGTCCGCCACTCGTTGCCATCGGCGGCAAAGTCTGGGCGAGCGTCGGCGAGCTCGGGGCCCATGTCGTGTAACAGCAGGTCGGTGTAGGGGTAGATCGTTTGGTTTTCGACTTCGGGGAGGTCTGGCTGACTGCCGGTTTGCCACTTTTGTACGTGGCAGTCGGTACAGCCGGCGGCAAAAAATAGCTGCTTGCCACGCAGGACCTCTGGGGCATCAAAGTCGCGGCGGCCGGGGACGGCCAGCGTGCTCGAGTACATCACGACATCGTCGAGGGTGTCGTCGTCGACTTCGGGTGTGCCGCCATTCATTGCATTTGCACATTCTATTTGAACAGCGGGGCAGTCGTTGTCGGGAAACAGTGTGGTGGTGATGCCGATGTCCCCCAAAAAAGCACCCGCGGACTGTTGCCGGAGGTTGGGTTGGTTGGCCTTCCAGCCAAACCGCCCGAGCGCGAGTGTTTGCGCCTCGACATCCCAGACGTAGTTGGCCCGCCCGGAGATACCGTCGCCGTCGTCGTCGTCGGGGTCGGCGAGGGCTTCGATATCGGCTGCGGGAATGGCTTGGAGCAGGCCTAGGCCAACCATCGCGGGCGCCGTGCGGGGCGAGGTTAAAAGCTCTTGCGGCTCGCCAAACGCCCAATCAGAAAAGTGGTAGGTGGGGACGCGCAGGCTGTAGCTGGTACCGTCATCGAACGATCCGGACTGCTCGCTATAGGTGACGGTGGCGATGCCTTCGGCCGGCACGCCATTGATAGCCTCGGGCCCGAGTTGGCCACCGTAGTCGGGGTGGGTCAGGGGACCGCCGTGTGGACCCTGCCCGGGAATGCTCAGGCGGATCAGCATGGACAACATCGGTTCGTCGAGCGACTCGGGTGGGCGCCCGCGTCCGTCTTTGAAGTGGCAGGCCGAGCACGAGCGGGCATTGAAAACCGGTCCCAAACCATCGCGGGCGGTGGTCGAGGCCGGGGCTGTCACCCAGTTTTTGTTGAAGAACGAATTGCCGACAAAGAACTGTTGCCGACGCTCAAACGACATGTTGCGCGCCGACAAAGCAAATGCGTTGGCGGTGGTGTCGAACACCGTGGTCTCGCCCCCAGAAAACTCCTCGCCCGGTTCGGGAGCAGGGCTTGCGGTACAGCCGTGGGCAACTGCTCCACCGGTAAGCGCGAGCGTACCCAAGACAATACATTGTAGATACACCACAACCAGCGAATGCCGCCCCGGCGAGGGACGGCGAGCACTGCTTACATCGAGATTTTGCAACGGTTGCACGACACTTTGGCCTACTACTCTTCGAGGTTGAGTTGCAACTCGAGTAGGGTGGCGACCTCGACAATCGTCTCGGTTTGGCTGCGCAGCGCGTCGATAGCGGCTTGGACCTCGGCGCTGTTGTTGATGATGGCCTGGTCAAACGGGGCAGGGATGGCCTCGATTGCGGTCACCGAGGCAGCGAGCTGGTCGCGCATTTTGGTGTCGAGAGCTGGGTCGAGGTCAGCGACCAAATCGCTAAGGCCCTTACCCGCGACGCCGTTGTAGCGGCCCAAGTAGACATTTTGAATCCCGAGCTGATTGTTGAGGATGTCGAGGTGGGTGTTGTCGCTAAAGCAGGAGTGCTCGTCCTCCTGGTCTTTGGTGTCGAACGCAACGGTCATGCGCTCGCCGGCCAACTCGGCACCGCTGAGGCTACCCATACCCAGCAACATGTTGGTCAGGGCCTCGTCGGATGTCAGGCCACTGAACTCGCTGCGGTAGGTATCGCTGCCATCGGCCCAGGCGTCGACCAGCCCGCTGAGGTCCTCGACCACGAGGTCGGTTACAAGTTGTAGATACATGCCGCGGCGGTCGGCGTTGTCGGCCATACCGTCGATGTAGTCGGTGTACGGACGAGCACCCGGGCCATCGGCCGAGAGGTCCTGACCCCACAGCAAAAACTCGATCGCGTGGTAGCCGGTCGAAACGTTCTCTTCGCCACCCACACCATTCATATCGGCCAGCAGCTGGGCGTTGAGGTCGGGGTAGGTCGCGGCGTCGTTGATGATGCCGGCAGTCGGGTTACCCTCGACATAGTCGACATAGGCCTCGTCCATCGGCCAGGCGTTGAGCTGGCCTTCGGGACCGCCGGGCTCGACGTCGATAGGACCGCCATAAAAGCGAAAGACCTCGGTTTGCCCGTAGGGGTCACGCGCGTTGAGCCAGGCCTGCTTGGCGGCCTCAAGGGTTTGCTCGCTCGGAGCCGTGACGAACGCATCGACGGCCGCCTTGAGGTTGTTGGCCTCGGTCAGCGAGTCTTCGTAGCCCTTGTGGACGACCTTTGTGTAGTTGGCGATGACTTCGTCGGCCAGTTCTTGGTCGTACGGTTTGGCGTTGTCGGGGTTTTCAGATGTGCATGCACCTATCGCCAGGACTGCAATGAGGAAGGTCGAGCTCCGGAACCGTGACATGCTTTCCAATTATTGAAAAAGTATTTCAAAATCAACCATGGTTGCGAATATGATTGCGTAAGAATCGTGTTTCTAAGCAAAATTTAATATTTGTGAAATAAATCATCTTCGGCCATATTTTTTGATATTGAAAATCTTTTTCATTTAAGAAATGGTGTTCGGGTGAACAAAGTGTGCGAACCCAGTGCCCGACAAGTGATCGCAAAAAGCGCTATCGCCACGGCAGAGCTCTGTTCCTGTGGGATTGTGCATCTACACTTGGGGGCGATCACGCTGCGTCTCGACCCATCGGCGGTCGCAGAACTGAGCTCCGTGTTGGCGATCTGCGAGCAGGCGGCCGCCGACCCGGAGCGCTTGCATATGCCGTACTTCCACAACCGGGCGCGGCCGTTGGCGTAGGTGCTGCAATGGATGGTTTTGTTGAAGTCCCAGACAGGCGGGTAGGGGTCGGAGATATTGTTCCCGGTCAGGTCTATCGGCGGATTCGCTTGGCCTATCAAGCGAGAATTCGTTCCCATCGCCGGGTCCGTCGGCTGCGCCTTGGCGACACGGCATCGTTGATGTTTGAGACCCGTGAAACCGTGCTGTGGCACCTCCACGAGGTTTTGCGGGTCGAGGGTTTTCGCCGCAGGCGGATGCTCCAACTCGTCGGCGAAGTCGAGCCGTTGCAGCCTAGGGCGGGTGAGTTGCGAGCGACTGTCATGATCGACGCAGGGTCGGCCAGTCATGGCGAAACCGTGGCGAGGGCCCTTGCCATGCGTGGAGGCCTCAAACTGTGGCTCGGCGCGACGGCCTGCCACAGCGTGCCTACTTCGCAATCAACCTGTCTTTTTGAACCTGTTTGGTATCTACATTTTTGTCCGTCGCGGGCATGGCTAAAGGCCCTCGCACAGGGGGGAATGCCCCTGGTTGTCGAACGCTCGTGGACCGACAAACACCTGACCTTTCCCACACAAATGCGGCAAGCCCTGGCCGAAGACCTGTTGTCCGCGGGGCGTGGCCTGCCGTCGTACCTGCACCGCCTCGCGGCTGAGATGAATCAAGAAGATGACCAGTCCAACGTGTTTAACTTCGCAACCTGCCCCTGACTTTCGCTGCGCCGCCGTGTTGCCAGACGGCTCGCTCGAGGAGTCCTACGAGTTTCACCGTTTCCGTGGCGACAAGCTTGCGGTCCTGCTGTTTTACCCCCTCGACTTTACGTTCGTTTGCCCCTCCGAACTGATCGCCCTCGACCACCGGGTCAAGGCCTTTCAAGAGCGCGATGTCGAGGTTGTCAGCGTTTCGATCGACTCGCAGTTTACCCATCTTGCGTGGCGCAACACGCCTGTTGACCAGGGTGGCATCGGACCTGTCCGTTTCACCATGGCCGCCGATGTTCGCCACGAGATTTGCCGGGCCTACGGGGTCGAGCACAGCGATGGTGTCGCCCTGCGAGCGGCGTTTGTGATTGATCGTCAGGGTCTTGTGCGGTCGCAGATCGTCAACGACTTGCCGATTGGTCGCAATATTGACGAGTTGCTGCGAATCGTTGACGCCGTCGAATTCCACGCCGCCCACGGTGAGGTTTGCCCCGCCGGTTGGCAACGTGGAGCTTCGGGGATGGAAGCCACACCGACGGGGGTGGCGAGTTACCTCGCCGCCAACGCACCCAACCTCTAATTTTCCCATCAATGTGCATGTGCATATACGTGAGTCCAGCCACGGGCTCCAATCACCCCCAGAGAGTTACCAGATGTCACGATACACCGGACCTCGACTGAGAAAATGCCGTCGCGTGGGACTCGCCCTGCCCGGGCTCACGCGCAAATCGATCGACCGTCGCCCAACTCCGCCGGGACAGCACGGTGCGGCCCGTCGCAAGCGACCCTCAGACTTTGCCATGCAGCTGATCGAGAAGCAGAAGTTGCGCTTCAACTACGGCGTCACGGAACGCCAGCTGCGAAGACTCTACCGCGAGGCTTCGCGGGGCCGGGGCGTGACGGGTGATGCCCTGTTGCAACTGCTCGAGCGTCGCCTCGACAATGTGGTGTTTCGTGCCGGGTTTGCGCCGACGATTCCGGCCGCCCGACAGCTCGTTTGTCACGGCCATGTGCAAATCAACGGTCGGCGTGTCGACATTCCGTCCTATCGCGTTCGCGCCGGCGAGGAGGTCCAAATGCGGCAACGCAAGGGCGTGCAGAAAATCGTCGTCGACTCGCTGGCGACGTTTGAGTTGCCGGCAGCCGACTGGCTTGAAGTTGACGGGGAAAACCAACGCTTCAAAGTGACGGCCCTGCCGACAGCTGCGACCGTGCCATTTGAAGTCGATGCCCAGCTGGTCGTCGAGTTTTACGCCCGCTGAGGTCTCCATGCGTATTCCTAGCCAAATTACTGCACTTCCTGGAGACGGTCCGCTGGTAGCCGCCGAGCATGCCCTGTGGGTTTTGGTGGCCTCCCGCGGTCCGCGTCCGGATATTGTCGATGTCATTGAACATACACTCAATGGCGGCGGTGTCCCGGCGATTGTCGACGACGAACCGCTACTCGATTTTGCCGAGCAATTGGTGTTGCTGGTTGCGTCGGGGCAGGGCGAGCGCGCCCGAGATGTCCTTGAAGGCAGCTTTGAAGTTGCCGGCCTTGTCTGGCAGGCCTACCAAGACGGCTTCGAGGCCGGGGTTGCCTCGACCATGCTCGACGGTCATGTGGGCTATGGCGGCGACCGGCGACCACGTACGTACGACGCCTAGTACAACTAGTACAATCGGTTGTTGTTACAACAAAGCCGCGGTCTACCCCGCGGCTTTTTCGTGGTTAGTAGCGAATCGTCATGCCACCGTAGAAACTGCGCGGCACCAACGGTAAAAAATCTGGGTCGCCGGCATTGAGGAGGTTGTCGACCCCCAAAAACAGCGAATAGTGGTCGAGAAAGGTTTGCGCGAGGCGGATATCGACGGTGGCGTAGGGTGCCAACACAACCTCCTGCTCCTCGCCATCGATGAGGCGATAAAACTGCTGGTCGCCAAAGATCGCGGCCCGCACCTGAACCCGAGTCCCAGCTTTTTGGTGGGCAAACCACAGACGGAGGTTGCCGCGATGGCGCGGGCGTCCGGGCAGAACTCGCCGTTGCGCCCGGCCTTCGTCGTCGGGGGAGAGGTCGAGGGCGTCGGTAAATGTGTAGCCGAGATCCGCACCAAAGTACTTGGCGAACGTCGAGCCGAAGCGGGTGTCGAAGCCCTGGGTTTGGACGGCGTCGAGATTGATGTAGCGAAACACCAAGGTGCCCGCACCGTCGGTTTGCGCCGAGCCAGTCGGGGTCGAGATCAGGCCGTCGATCCGGTTGTGAAAATAGGCCGCCGAAAACTCGCCGCGTTTCCACAGCTTGAGGTCGACCCCGGCATTGGCCCCGCGCGAGCGCTCAGGTTGGAGTTGCGGGTTGCCGGTGATCCGATAGCCGGCCGCCGGGTTTGAAAATTGCAGGTACAACTCTTTGAAGTCGGGCGCACGAAAACCCGCGCCATAGCTCGCGCGTAGGGTGAGCCACTCGTTCGGGTCGATCCGCAGCGCCGCCTTCGGTGTGAGTGCACCTCCGAATTGGGTGTCGTAGTCGAGGCGAGCGCTCGGGACCAACACCACCCGCGGAGTTTGGCCAATTCGCCACTCATCTTGTACATACAGCGAAACCCGCTGGCGGGCGCGTTGGGCCGCGGCCACGCGGTCGCTGTCGATGTCCTCGAACGAGGTCACAAACCCAAACGAGAGCATGTGTTTGTCAGCCACGAGCTGGTCGTACTGGACCGTAACTTCCCCGAGGGTGTCGACGGTCCGCTCGACCGAGTCGCCATCGTCTGTCAGCCGCTGGTCGGTGGTGAGGGTGTCGTCGAAGTAGGCAAACCGCCCGATAAGTCGCAGGCGAGCCGGCACATCCCAGCGGACCTCGGGGGTCACGGTGAGGTTGGCGATATGCGTCCGATTTTGGCGGTCGAAGTTGGCGCGTGGCGGGCTAAAGTCCACACGCCGGATGTCGCGACTTTGGTATTCTGCGCGGGTGCCAATCCGTATGTCGGCGGGCGTGTCGGGTGTAAAATCTGTTTGTAGGGCCACGTTCCCGTTGTTTTGCCAACTCCCGGTGGTCGATGCATCGTCGGCAACTCGATCTGGTGATTTCAGTGTATAGCCATTGGTTCGGTGCCACCCGCCTGTTAAGGTTGCGCCGACACGCTCGCGCCGAAGTCCGGCCCGGGCACTGATATCGGCGGTCCAAAAGCTACCCAACGCGGCATGCAGCTCAGCCTCGTAGGGACGTTTGGTTTTGCGGGTGATCACGTTGACGACCCCGGCAATAGCATCAGAACCGTAAAGCGAAGAGCTCGGGCCCTGGACGATCTCGACCTGCTCGATGTCCTCGGCGGGGATCCGGGTGAGGTCGATGGTGCCGGCGATGCGGCCGGTCACGCGCTGGCCATCGATCAATATGAGGGTGTAGCGCGGGTCGAGACCTTGCATACGCAACCCGGCCCCAGAAAACGAGCGGGTGACCTGCATGCCGGGGACTTCTTCGAGGACTTCGGCGAGGTTTTCGGCTCCGGAGGCTTCGATGCGTTCGCGGGTGACGACTTCGGTTGTGACAGCTGTATCGCCAACTGCCTGCTCGGTTCGACTCGCGGTTGTCACCGTGACCTCACGGTTAAAGTCCTCGCCAGCGGACTTCGCCGCGGCGTTGTCCCCATCGTCCGGAGGATCTTGCTGGGCGTTTGGTGGTTCATCGGGCAGCGCGGCCGGGTCACTGTCCCCACGGGCAGGTTGGGCCCTCGGCGCGACCTCGCCAGCCGCGTGCACGACCGTTACGTGTGGCCCCCACACAGCGCTGGTGAGCACGCCAAGTGTGGTAATTTTTTGAAAATTCATTTCAATAAACGTGCTTGAATGCTTATGTGAGAGCACACATTTAAGTTTCGGATATCAATTTATTGAAAATGGTTTTCATTTGCAATAAGTTTCAAGCTATGACGCAGATGTCGAAGGGCTGCGAACTCACACCCAAACGCCGCGGGTTGTCACGCCGACAGTGGCTCGCAGCGGTGCCCTGTTTGCTTGCCGTTGCCTGCACCGGCGACACGCAGCCAGAGCCGGCAAAAGCCGCAGCAAAGCAGCAGGCCGCGAGTGTGCCGCAACCCGAGGGGCCGCCCAATCTCGACCACATTGTGTCCCTCGGGCCAGCTGTCACTGAGATTTTGTTTGCCCTGGGAGCCGGGCCCAAGATCGCCGGTGTCGACAAGGCCAGCCGGTTTCCCGCCGAGGCGAGCAAGCTCCCGCAACTCGATTACTTTCGCAAGGTGTCGGCCGAGGGGATCCTCGGCCTCCAACCAACCGTTGTATTTGCAATGGAAGGCAGTGGGCCGGCGTCGACCCTCGAAAAACTGCGAAGCAGTGGCATCCACGTGATCGACGTGCCCGGGGCCGATAATACCGAAGAGGCCCTCGCGCGCATTCGGTTTTTGGGGGAGAAACTCGGCGCGCAGGAGCAGGCTGAAGCACTGTGCAAGCAGTTTTCTGCGCAACTCGCCGCGGTCGAGACGCTGCGCAAGTCGACCGGCGAAACCCCCAAGGTTTTATTTGTCTATGCAAGGGGTCCTGGGGCCCTGTTTGTCGCCGGTACCAAGTCCCCCGCCGAGCAAATGATCAACCTCGCCGGGGGTAAAAGTGCGGTCACGGCCTTCGAAGGGTTTCGCCCACTGACCGCCGAAGCGGTGATCGAAGCAGCGCCCGACGCGATCGTCGTCCCGACCCGCGGCCTCGAAAGCCTAGGCGGGATCGATGGTTTGCTAACCGTGCCGGGGGTGGCCCAAACCCCGGCAGGTCGTACGCGACGGGTGGTGGCGATCGATGATCTCAAACTCCTAGGTTTTGGCCCGCGGGCCCCCGAAGCACTGCGAGAACTGTTCGCGGCAATCCATCCGTCGTCGGAGGACGCGTAGGCGGCAGATGGCGCGCCCGCGACTCAATCGGGCGGCGACCCGGCGCACAGCGATCGTCTTCCTGTCGGTCGCGCTCGGCTGTGTTGCCGTGGCTGGAGTCGCGATTGGCAGCGTGGCGATCGGCCCCGGGCAAATTCTCGCGATAGTGGCGAGCAAGCTCGGACTCTCGACAGATATTGTATTTACACCCGTTCAAGAAGCGGTTGTCGTTTCGATCCGCGGGCCCCGGGTGGTCGCGGCGATCCTCGTGGGTGCCGCGTTGGGTGTGTCTGGCTCGGCCCTGCAGGGATTGTTTCGCAACCCGTTGGCCGACCCGGGGCTTATCGGCCTGACGAACGGGGCCGCGACCGGTGCGGGGATTGTCATTGTGGCTCTCGGCGAGAGCAGTCGCGTGTTCTCAGCCATGGGCCCGCTGGTGCAGTATGCGGTGCCCCTGGCAGCGTTTGCCGGGGCAGCTTTGACAACCCTGTTGGTGTATCGGCTGTCGACCATCGACGGGCGTGCCTGTGTGCGGACAATGTTGCTCGCGGGCATTGCGGTGACGGCCCTGTCCGGATCGGTGCTCGGGTTACTCAGCTATATCAGTGATGATACAAGTTTACGCGACCTCACCCTGTGGATGATGGGCAGCATGGGCGCGGTCAACTGGACGGGTGTGGCCATCATGGCGCCGGCCGTCGCGCTGGCGACGTGGGTGCTGGTCCGGCGTGCCCCGGCCCTCAACGCGCTGCTTCTCGGCGAGGCGGAGGCCCGTCACCTAGGTGTCAATGTCGACGCGACCAAACGCCTTGTGATCGTCCTGACGGCACTCGCGGTTGGGGTGGCGGTTGCGTTTACCGGACCCATCGGGTTTATCGGTTTGGTCGTTCCCCACGTTTTGCGGCTCGCCTTCGGTCCTGACAATCGCTTGGTGGTCCCGGGCTCGGCACTGTTGGGTGCCATGCTGCTGGTCGGTGCCGATATCGTTGCACGTACAATTGCCGACCCGGCCGAGGTGCCGATTGGAATTTTGACCTCGCTGATGGGGGCGCCGCTATTTTTGTCGTTGCTGCTGCGGGAGCGTCGTCGGAGGTGGGGATGATACCTGTACTTTCGGCCATGGGTGTGGGCGTGCGTGTCGGGCCCAAGCAGTTGCTCGACGGGGTCGACCTGCAGCTAGCTGCCGGCGAGGTCACGGCGATTGTCGGTGTGAACGGGGCAGGGAAGTCGACGTTGCTGCGGGTGTTGGCCGGGGAGCTTACGCCGCACGCTGGCCATGTCGAGTTACTGGGACGAAACCTGACCGCCTGGCGCCCGGCCGAAATGGCACGGGTCCGGGCCGTGATGACCCAACACAGCGACATCACGTTCCCATTTGTGGTCGAAGAAGTTGTTGCGCTCGGTCGCTTCCCCCACGGCGGCGGGGAGTCGCTCGAAGACTACGAGATCGTGCAGGCGGCACTGGAGTTTGCCGACGCCGGACACTTGGTCGGCCGTCGTTATCCAACACTTTCGGGGGGCGAGCGCCAACGTGTGCAGCTCGCTCGTGCCCTGGCGCAGCTGTGGGACACCACAGGTCCGCGGGTGTTGTTGCTCGATGAGCCCAGTGCCAGCCTCGACCTCGTGCACGCCCACCGGACGCTGCAACAGGTCCGGCGGTTTTCCCGAAGCGGTGCCTGTGTAGTCGTTGTCCTCCACGACCTCAATGCCGCAGCCCGCCATGCCGACACCCTGGTGATGCTTGACGCCGGGCGGGTTGTCGCCCGTGGCAACCCAGCAAAGGTGTTGTGCGAGGACGTCCTGACCGCGGCCTACGGCCCACACCTCGAGATCTATCAACATCCACACGGCCCCTGGCCGGTGGTTTTACCCCGAGCCAACGAGCTGTCGACTCTGGCAGCTGAGCTCCAACCCATAACCCTCGGACAACAACCATGCGAACACTCCTAGTAGCTACCTTCGGAACAATTGTACTTGCAATGAGTGCCTGTGACACCGGCGAGCAAATGGAATCAGATTCGGACTCAGCGACGGGTTCGACTGGTGATACTGATACGCTCGACCTCAGCGACGTGATTATCGACGCCCGCGACGATGAAGCGTGGGTCTACTACGATCTCGAGTCGGGGCAGGAGGTCGAGCCGAGCAACCCCGAAGACTCGCCCACGTGGGACCTGGCGTTTCAACGCTTCAACATCGCTGTCAACGGCGGTACCAGTGGTTCGGGCGATGTCGCCGTGGCGCTCGTCGACGGCCAGGCGCTCGAAGATGTCGGCGAACCTCCGGCAGACGGGTATGTCACCGACAACGTGGTGGATGCACCCGAAGACATGGAGACGACCCCCGGTTATGCGTTTGATGAGTGGTACGACTACAACCCGAGTAATCATGTGCTGACGCCCCGCGAGCGGGTGTATGTCGTGCGCACGGTTGAGGGGAATTACTTCAAGCTCCAGTTGACCGACTACTACGACCAGGCCGGTACATCTGGGTATGTACACTTTTCGCTCGGGTCCCTGCCGTAGCCAGATGCCACAAACTGCCGTGCTGTGTTGCTCTAAATGGCGTTGAGGCCGGCAACTGTGTACCAGTTGCAAAAGTTCTATACGCGGGCGTGCCCGGTTGTTACCCTGCCGAGGCGAGGTGGAGCATGCACAAATATCTTGTCCTACTGGCTGCTGTTACATTTGTCGGCTGTGGCGACGACGACCGTGAGACCGATGGCGGTACATCGGGTTCGGGTGTGTCGCTGACGGAGGTCGATACGACATCCGGTGAGAGCGAAACAACCGAGGGGCCAATAACCGAGACGTCGGCGGGTCCAAGTGGAAGCGAGACGATGTCGACGTCGGATTCGGAAGGGACTTCCGACACCGATGTCAATACCACCGACGAGCCAGATGTCCCGTTCGACATCGTTCCGCCGGAGCTGACAATTGTGGTGCTCAACAACATCTCCGAGCAGGGGGACTACAACGCCCTGCTCGACGGTGAACCGGTCGAGCCCAACTGGGCGCTGACCAACGGCACGCTGGCGGTCATCGACGACGAGGGCCAGGTGCTCGGTACCGGCAATCAGGGCGGGCAAACACTTGTACAAGCAAGTTACGACGGCAAGTCGGCCGAGGCCCTGCTCAATGTCGTGCTCGAAAAAGATGTCGACAACGTCCCGCTCGACCCGGGCGACGAGGACAAACTACTCGATGCGGATACACCAGACGATGAAATCGTGTGGGCATACCCGTACGACCAAATGGTCTATCCGCTCGGTTTGCGGGCGCCAGAGCTGATGTGGAACGGGGGAGGGGTCGGCGATAAATACCTGATCCACTTCACCGGCGAGAACATCGACTTCAAATATTTCGTGCTGGCCGATCCGCCATCGCGGTACCTGATGTCCCCCGAGGACTGGACGCAGATCAACAACACCCTGGCGGGAGAAAAGGTCAACCTCAAGGTCGCGCGACTCAAGCCCGGGGCCGAAACGGCGACGGTTGTGGTCGAGCACAGCTGGACGATCGCCAACGGTGCGCTCGACGGAAGCGTGTACTACTGGGCCAATAGCCTGGGCCGGGTGCTGCGGATTAACCCCGGGGCCGATGCCCCCGAGGACTTCCTGCTCGCCGGTGGCCAGGACGGGTGCAGTACCTGCCACTCGGTGTCATCCGATGGTAATACATTGATTTTGGGCGGCGACATCAAGGTCTCGACCTGGGACCTGGTCAACAACGAGTCGGTCCTCAACATCGAAAACGTCGGCAAGCCGATCCGCAACTGGGCCATGCCAGCGATTTCACCCGATGGCCAAGTGCTGATCGAAAACGCGGCCCCGCTGCCAGGCCCCCCTGGAGGCAGCGACGGGATGTGGAACGCAGTCACCGGTGAGAAACTCGAAAACACCGGCCTAGAGGGCGTGCAGCTCGATATGCCAGCGTTTGCCCCGGACGGCTCGATCATCGCCTACGTCGATCACCAAACCCTCAACCTCTCGCTGTATGAGTACGACACCCAAACCAAGACGGCCGCAAACCCAACGATGTTGGTCGAGGCCGGTGCCGATCCGGCGTGGAACGGCATCACGTTCCCGAGTGTGTCGCCCGACGGCAAGTGGATCGTGTACCACCGCGGACAATACCCGAACTCACTCGACACCCGGTTGTCCCCCGGTGACCTGTTTTTGGCGAGTGCCGAAACTCCAGGAGTCGAGTACCGGCTATCGGCCGTCAACGGCGACGACTATCCGTTCGCTGCCGGCGAGCGCGACCACAGCTACAACTACGAGCCAACCTTCGCTCCACTCGAGTCGGGAGGCTACGCGTGGGCAGTGTTCACTTCGAGGCGAACCTACGGCAACCGTTTGACCGGCGGGTCGAATGCAGTGAAGCAGCTGTGGGTGTTCGCCATCGATCTGGATCCGCAGCCAGGGGATGAGCCGAGCCATCCGGCGTTTTGGTTGCCTGGTCAGGATTTGGCGACGCTCAACATGCGGGGGTTTTGGGCGCTTAAAGCCGACATCCCCGGCTAGCTTGGTAGCGCGGGCTATTTTGGGCGAGGAGCGGCCCTGAGAGAGCTTGCAGTAGGTGACTACAGCGGCGCCTCTCAGGGCTCGCTCCTCGCCCAAAATTTCTCCGCGCTACGGCGTGGCGGAGGGCGAGGTTCGTAGGGCGAGGTGCGTAGGTGTTAGGGCGCGGGCGTTGGTTTGGCGTAGGGCGTGGGCGTTGGTTTGGTGTTAGGGCGTAGGGCGAATACGTTGGTTTGGTGTTCGGGCGAGGTTGGTAACGGGAGGCGTCGGTTTGGCGGTAAGGATAGGGCGAGGACGCTGGGTTGGTGGTAGGGTGGGCGTTGGTTTGGTGGTGGTGGTAGAGCGTGGGCGAGTGGTGCGTAGGGCGAGGCGTCGGTTTGGTGGTAAGGACTGGTTGAGGACTGGTTGAGGACTGGTTGAGGACTGGTTTAGCGGTAGGGCGAGCGTTGGTTTGGTGGTGGTAGAGCGTGGGGCGAGTGGTGCGGTGGGCGAGGCAATGCCCCTACAGCCAAACAAACGCCGGTCCTACCACCAAACCAACGCACAGACGCCTTCATCCACACGCACGTTGGCCTGCTTGGTTGACCGGTTGAGGGTTTTATTGGGGAGTTTGTGGTTTTTGAATGTGGGTTGTTGCTTGGCTCATTAAGAATAGGCTGGTGTAGTAGGTTATTGCGTTTACGAGTCCGTAATGTGGAATATTGATATCTGTGAGGAAGTGGGTGGCGACTTGAAAGTCTGTTAAAAAGAATAGTGACATTCCGATGCAGGCGGTGCGTGTCCAGCGGGTTTTTGTTTGTATGTGGCTGGTGATGGAGAGTGACCACGCCGATGCGATAGGGGCGATATACAGGCCTACGAGGATTTTGAATGTGTCGTCTAGGGACGGGTAGAGGACGAGCAGGTAGAGCGCGATGGCCGTGCCGAATGCGACGATTCCGGGTGCTACGACGCTTCTGAGCGTGTCTTGGCGGATGTTGACGAACTGCGCGAAGTTGCGGACGTTGAGTGCGTGCACACCTAGGAATGCGGCCATTCCTGCTGGGAAGTAAACTGGCAACAGTGTGTCGGCGAGCATCACGATCCATAGGGTCTTTCGCAGCAGTACGGCGTAGCGGGACTTCCCTTGGGTGATGGCGAACAGGAGTGGGAGCAGCACTGCGACTCTCAGGGCAATGTTGACGCCTGTGTAAAACGACTCCTCTCGCAGGTAGCTGTCGACAGCGGCGATGATGAGCGTGAGCCCGAGGTACAGAGCAGTGGCTATTTTGCGCTCGCGTTTCACCGCTGTATGTTGACGGATTTCGAAACCCTGGGCTAGGTCTCGCGGGTTTGAGCACGACACTAACGACAGAGGCGACCCCGCAGTAATTGCCGAGGACGCCTGTACGCGACCGAACGGATTCTTGGTGCCTACGCCTCAGCCTGTTGTGCGAGCTGGGCTCTGGCTTGTTTGACCAGGGCAACGAGCGCGGTCCGGGCTTGGCCTGCGTTTTCGATGGGCGCTGCAAAGGCGAGGCGGATGGGGCGGGGGCCGGCCTCGGTCACGGCGGACATCTCGAACCCGTAGCGGTCGATAGCGGTCATGGTTGCGGCTTTTGTGTCGCTTGCACGGGAAAATGCCTGGCAGTAGGCGATCATTGCTTCGGCATGGTCGTCGTTCATGTGCTCGATGATCTGGGGGGCAAACGCGGCGATTGGGTCGGCCTGTGCGGCTTGCCAATCTGCCAACGTCACCCAGCTCATGCGCCCGTAGCCGCCGATGTAGCGCAGCGACTCGACATCGAGTTGAAAAAAGCTGAAGTCCTTAAAGTCGACGTAGTACGACGCGTTGGGGTGGGCGGCCAAAAACGCCTCGCGGGCTTCGGTGTCTTCGCCCCGCGGGAGGCGTGTACATGCACCGATGAGGGTGACGCGAGCGTTGGCGAGGGGGTCGTCTTTGCCCTCGGCGTTGACCAGCAATGAGGCCTTTGGGTCACCTTCGAGGTTGCGTGTGTGCTCGGCCAACTTGCTGACCAAGAAGACTGGATTGCCACCCACCAAGGCGTAGGTGACAAAGCTGCCGTAGGGGTGCCCGTGTTCGCCGTGGAGCGTGCACAATGTCCCGATTCCGCGTTGGGCGACCAGGGTCTTGGCCTGCTCGGCATGGCTGGGTGTCGCCACATCCGGGTCGTACAAGAGCTCCTGCGAGGACGACTTGGTGTTCTTAGAAACTTGATGGCGTGTCACCCGTGTCATTGGGCGATTATATGATTTAGAAAGTCATTTTCAATATTCTAAGCGCTGGTCTCGCTCACAGTTGGAGTTGCATGTGAATATGCTCATCGTGCATATAGAAGTTATCTCGTAGTAATAAGTGCATCTTCTCACGTGTTTGTCGCAGGGAAAAGCGGCTAATCTAATTGAAATTAAATTTCATTTTCATAATTAACACACATGCTCACTCAACCGACCCGTTGGCTTTTGTGGTGTGGCCTTGGCCTTGCGCTCGCGTGCGGCGATTCTGATACCGGTGACTCCGACAGCGGTGAAACGACCGGCGCCGAGACGACTGGCGAGGAGACGACCGGCGACCAAACCGATGGCACAACTGATGGTGGCACCGACGACACCACCGTAGGTACCGACGATACAACCGGTTCAGATAGCGACGCCTCGAGCAGTGATAGCGAAGGCACAACCGGGCCAGTTGGCGCCTGCTCAGACGTGCCCTGCGCAGAGCAGATGCTGCTTGACCTGTCCCTTCAGGCAAAAGTCAGCGAGGGTGCTGTCGAAAATAGCGAGGATGGTTCGGACTGGCTGACAACTGTCGATGCCACCGCCGGTGGGACGATGGGGGCAACGACGAACCCGTGGGTCTACATTCGGTTTACCAGCGAGGGGGCGCAACGGGTCGATATCGACGACGAAGCGGCACTCGCATCGCTCGAGTGGCATATCGCGGCCAAACGCTATGGCGTGAGGATCAATAGCGGTAGTGGTGGCCCGGGCTGTGTCGCTGCGGCAGCCTTCGACGCGGGAACTTACGCTGCGATCACCGATGTCCCCGATGGTGCGACCTGGCGCGAAGAAGCATTTTATGACGAGGGGTGCACGCTGGTCGAAGATGGATCTGGGCTGCCCGGTAGCCCCGACTATGCACTCGGCTCCTGGTGGGGCTACATGGGCTGTGTCACCACCACCGGCGTGCCGTTCATCCTCGACTTGGGCGACGAGGGCATGGTCAAGCTTGTGGTCGAATCCTACTATCAAACAGGCCAGGAAGGCTGCAACCAAAACGGTGCCATGGGCACGGGTAGTGGCAACCTCACCTGGCGCTGGCAATACCTGTAATTACATCTAACGCACCCAATCGACAACTCGTTGCGCCAGCGCTCGGTGTGTGTATGCATATTCTACTATTGTATTTTCTCGCCACACCGGCTCTGGCGCCCATCCGAGGCTCTGGTGCCGAAGACGTTTCGCCAGCGACGTTTCACCCCCACGATGTCGCCACGCGGCAAACGAGCGAGCGCCCGACCGACGGTGGCCTGTGGAGTTTTGACCCGAGCGATGTTGTCACCCACTTTGACGAGCCAAGTGGTGGGTTTCGCATTCACTACAGCATCGATGGTCCCAACCAAACATTGCTCGCCGATGCCGACGATAGCGGGGTGCCCGACATGGTTGAGCTCGTGGGGGCAACTGCTGCCGTCGCGCTCGAGCTGTTTACCGAGCAGCTCGGGTTTCGCCCGCCGCCGACCGAAGCAGACCTGAACCTTGGGCCACTCGGCGGGAGCGATGCCTACGATATCTACCTGGTCGATTTTGGCGGTGGTGCGGATGGGGCCTTTGGCACCGATGCATGCCTCAGTAGCCCCCGTCATTGCACCGGCTACCTCGTGATCGAAAACGACTTTGTCGGCTACAGCTATCCGTCGCTCAATGCTGCAGTCGACACCTTGGTTTCCCACGAGTTGTTTCATGCGGTCACTGCCGCCTACGATGCCGCCGTCCCTGTTTGGATTTCCGAGGGCACGGCGGTGTGGGCCGAGCACCAGTTCGATCCCGACTCAGAGGATTTTGTCCGGCTTTGCAACGCCTATCTCGCCGACACCGGGCGTACGCTGTATCGACCTCCGGGCGGGCCGGTCCAGGGTTTTGCCTACGGTGTTGGCCTGTGGTGGGACTTTGTTACCACCCGCAACGGGGTCGAGCCTGTCCGTGCGTTGTTTGAAGCGGTCGAGTTTCAGGACGAACCAGATTATCCCGGCGCGATGGCAGCTGTGCTCGAGTTGGCCGGCGACCCGCTCGCACAGTCGTGGCCGGTGTTTGCCCGCTACAACCTGGCGACCGGGAGTCGGGCAGGGGGCTTGGGCGAGGGGCATGCCGACGCCCCGGCTTTGCGGCTGGTCGAGACCACGGCCGCGGGCAGTGCACTCGACTTTGACCTGCGCGTGTTCCCGCTTGCCAGCGAATATATGTATGTACAGCACAACGGAGGCCCGCTGTGGTTCGGGCTCGACACACCCACGTCGGACCTCGAGTTTTCGCTGCACCCGACCACCGGCGACACCTCCGAAAGTCCCGTGGGGCCCGCGATCGAGACCTTTGTTGGTGACCGTGAAGCAGGGGGGCTGGCCGATGGGACATCCCTGGCTGCGGGCGGCTATTGGCTGGTGGCCAGCTTCCCAGCGATCGCCGAGGTCTCAGCCAAAACCCGGCTATGTGTGGGTAGCAAGGAACATGTGGATACATGTTTGCCCGACGGGTTGCCGGCCGAGGAGACGACCACAGGCGAGGTAGATGAGCCGACCGAGGCCAACACGTCTGGGACCGCGGGGACATCCACGGGCATGGGTGATGCCGGCGACGCCGAAGCGGCCGGGTGTGGCTGTACAACGACTTCGTCGTCGAGGACCCCGAGCCTGTTGTTGTTGCTCGGGTTGTGGGGCCTTCGTCGAGGGCGACATGGCGGCGGCTCGCGTTAGTTCTGCATCTACACCAAGAGCCTCGTCGGCGACCACCTGTAGACAGAAAACCCTAATTCCGGTTGCGGCAGTTGACTGCCCCAGCGAGAGGGCGGCTCAACGACCGGTCTCAGATTGCTGCTTCCGAAGATACATGTTGTGGTCGGGCGGAGTGACTGGCGCTCTTGTGGTCAACACTCGGCTACGAAACACCCGTCGAGTTTGAGCAACGCTACGACGCGTCTACGTCAAATGTTCAGGCTGTAGTCCACTAACTCTCTGTCCACTTTTTCGGGGCAATCCCACTGTCAATGCCGCCCCCATTGTGTGGTCAATCGGCAGATCGCGCGCGGTGATCCCGCCGTGCACGAGGCCGATCGGGGTGTCCACAATGGGCTGATCTGGGTGTCTACGATGGGCCGAAATTCGCAGTGTCGGTTGGCACTTGCAACCGGGCCATCCTCATTGCTTGTAACCCGTCTAATCACGGTGACCCCTCGCTTGGAACCGTCGAACTACCTCCCGCCGCAGCCGCCTGTGCCTCCTGTTGCATGACTTCACGCAGCCTCTCCTCGAGGACCACTGGCGGCGGTACGCACACGAGCTTGGTTTTGAACACACTCGACTGGTCGACATTGTAGTTGTACGACGCTGCGTAGCCGGCATCTACGGGTGTTGTCGACAGTCGGACATCGTTTGCTCGTCCGCGGGAATTGATCACCCGACCGGTTCGAGGGTCGACTGCGGTCTTTTGCCGCTCGAGCTTCATGGCGATCTTGACCTCGAGCACGGTGTCGACGAATTGATAGAAGTTTGGGACGAAGCCCAGCTCCATCATGCTGACGAGGTTAGGGACGCGCTTACCGTTTTCGATATGATGACCGAAATAGACTCGGGAATCCACCATGACGGGTTGGGTCACGCCTTGACCCTGTTCATCGACTAAATCACCTGTTTTTTGGTCGCGTAGGGGGTAGTGGCCACTCATGAACTCGGACACCATCAAGCTGGACTTGTCGAGGCTGAACTGGGCATCGGCGATGGCGGTGGCCATGCTCCGGACCAACTCGCCAATCGGCATATTGGGCACCGCCTCGACGACCGACGGAACTTCCGGGGTGACAGCTGGACGCCGGATGGCTGGCGTTGGTTGCTTGGTGGCTTGTTCGAGCTCGGCCAGCTTGCGTTCGAGCTCAGTTTTTTCGTCTGTCAGCTTCTGACCTTGTTTGATGAGCTTTTCCCTGTTCGCTTGCAAGACGAAAGGCTCGTTCGCGGCCGCCACCGCGAGCGCGCTGTCCGTCGAGCGCTCCAGCGGCACAGTCGAACCGACCCATCGCACGCCACTCGCCGACCAGGGGAGCTTATTCGTTGTTGTGTCACGAACCTCGGCCTCCAGGCTGCAGCGCGCCACAAGACCCGGCACGTCGTCCGTGAGGCGTTTGTGTACATCTCGCTGAAGCTCCGCCTGACTCCGGGCCACACTCCACACTCGAACTTCACTGAGCTGGCCTGCGAAGCAACGCTCGGCGTCGGCGCTACTTCGGCCGAGCTCGAGCGGCATGCCTGCGTCGGTGCGCTCGCCTGTTGCGTCGGTGCTGGCGAGTGCCACCCCGTTGACATACAAGACCACCCTTGCGCCATCGTACAAGCCCGCGAGGTGAACCCAGTGCCCCGGAGTGAGTGGCGTGCTGACCTCGATGGCCTCCCCGTCGACATGGACGAGGAACGACGCATACCCGGCCCCTGCGCGCAGCTCCCAGCCGGCAGCTTCACCTCGGGTGGAAACAACAGGACACGACGATAGCGACTTGGAGATGCTGGTTGGTCGAGCCCAGGCTTCCACCGTCACTTCCTGGATACTTGCGAGTACATCGGTGTGCGGTGCGTTGACGACACTGACCCGGCCATCGAAGTCACCGACGACCACCGACTTCGGGGCACCCGGCTCGTCTTCGGAAAGTGCGTGGAGGGGCACCCCGAGCTCGCCCTGTGCCCCATCGATGATCGGCTTGCCTGGAAGCGTCGTGCTCGTCGGCTCCCTTGTCTTCGGGTCAAGCTCCTTCTTCGCGTCCCTCGCTACACTCGTGGCATCGGGTCCTGCCAAGTCGAGCGGCAGATAGCACACGAGGTTCGGCTCCATTCCCGACAGGCGTCGGTGCATGAGGCCCAGCACCTGGTCGCTACTGCGAACCACACTCCATACACGCAGCTCCGACAGCTGGCCCTTCCAAGCGTGCCCATCCGGCTCCGCGCCGATGTGCAGCGTGGTCGTCTCAGGGAGCTCCACCGCGGTCCCGACCCGAACCTCGTGGACCCCATTGACGCGGACCGACAAGACGCCTCCGTTACGCGCGTAGAAAAGCGCGAGATGATGCCACCCGGGGTAAAGAGGTGTAACCTCCACAGGTTCAGAGACGCCCGTGAGCGTGGCGACCAGCACGTCTGAGGCGATACGTATATGCAGTGTGCTCGCAGGCTCTCCGGGAGCCTCTAGCCACAACAGCGTGCCCCCTTCGGGATTGTCCGAACGGATGGAGAACCACGCCTCGACCGTGAAGCTCGTGGTGGAGAGGCCCAAAGGCGCGAGCGTCCCCAGGGCAATCGCGGTGCGAATGCCATCGAATAAAAGGCTTTTGTCTGTTGCCATGGTCCTACCCTCAGGGCTTGAGTTTGAGTGTGACGGCCTGTCCCGGCGCGAGCAGCTCGCCGGGGCCGGGGCTGACGTCCGCGACCACGGCACCGTCGTTGGTGACCTCGAACGGCACACCCAACTCGGCGAGCAATGCCTTGGCCTCGGCCTCAGGCTTGTCGAGAATCGCGGGCACGACCTTCAAATCGGCCGACGTCGGCGGTGGAATCGGCACCACCTTGAATTTGATCACACTGGCGGCCTGGAGGTTGTAATCGTAGCTGTTGGAGTAGGTCGCATCCACGGGCGACATGTACATCTCCAACCCCCCAACCTCTTGGGAGCGCCGTGAGACGGAGACCGATGCCGTAATTTCGGCTTCGAGCTCGGGAATCCGGTACCAGGTCGGCTGGTAGCCCAACCGGCGCATCACGTTCATGTCGGCGTCGATGCCCGAGTGGAGCGAGCGGAGGGTCTCGATGGTCCTCCGATCGAGCGCCTGTTGAGCGTCAGCCAGCCCGCGGCCGACAGCCGCAATCAAATCACTGAGAGGTGCTGCCAGGGCTGCAGCGGTTTCGTCGGCAGGGTTGTTCGCCATTGTCTTGCCTTAGCTTCTTCGACCGATAAAAATTGTGACAGTGCTCCCGGCCGGTACCTTGTCGCCGGACTTGGGAACTTGGTTGACAACACGGTCGGCCTCGAGCGTTCGCCCAGGCACCTCCGTGACCGCTTGATAGCTGACATCGACCAACAGGTTGGCCGCGGCGAGCTTCCGGCGCGCGAGAATCTCCGTGTACCCGAGCACCGTCGGAACAATCACCTCGGCGGCCCGATTGTCCGCCTCATCTAGAGATTCAAAATCAACATTGAGGGTCGAGAGCTGCGACGCGCCGAGCTCCTTCATCTCATCCAAGGTGGGGAACTTCATCCCGACGCCACTACGACCCGGGAGCATCTTGACTTCCATCGTCACGCGCCCAAGCGCATGCTTGCCGCCCCCTTGGGCGAGGGCCACACGGGCCCGTGTGATCTCATTGTTGGCATTTTTAACGAAGTCCTCGAGCGAGGTCTGTGCCTGCTCCGCTTCGAGGGAGGTAATCTTGGCCTCAAGTTCGGTAATCTGCTTTGCTTCTTGTTTGAGACTCTCGATCGTCTTTTTGAGCGCTGTAATGTCAGCGTTAGCTTTCTTGAGCGAGCTCGCCGTCGCACTATTGTCGTTTACCAGCGTCGTGATCCGGTTGGTCATCTGCTCAATACTGGTGTCTTTGGTCTGGCCATCTTTCGTGAGTGTATCGAGCTTAGTCTGAATTTGAGTGAGGAGACTTTCGAGGTCGGACGTTTGGGAAACGGTGGTTTGGAGTACGTCGCGGAGTTTCGTCTTGGCACTATTGAGCTTGGTTGTAAGGTCGGAATTGTCGTCGTTCAGGCCGCGGAGCTTCGCCTCGAGATCGTCGAGCTGTGTCCCGATCGCCTCGGTAGACGGTTCGATCTGAAGTAGCGCCTGGACTTTTGTCTTTGCGCCACTGAGTTCACCGTCCAGCTTCGTCTTCTCCCGCCCCAAGTCGTCGAGTTTCTCCTTGAGCTCGCCGAGCAAGGTCTCAATCGACTCGTTCGACTTGCTGATGCCGAGCAAGGTCTCTACTTTTGTCTTCGCGCGAGTGACCTCGCCCGAAAGGCTCGACTTCTCCTGTCCTAGCTCGTCGAGTTTCTCCTTGAGCTCGCCGAGCAAGGTCTCAATCGACTCGTCCGACGTGCCGATGCCGAGCAAGGTCTCCACTTTTGTTTGGGCGCCATTGAGCTCGGCCACAAGATTCGTGTTCGCTTCATCTAGCTCGTCGAGTTTCGTCTCGAGCTCGCCGAGCAAGGTCTCAATGGACTCGTCCGACTTGCCGATGCTGAGCAAGGTCTCGGCTTTTGTCTTCGCGCGACTGACCTCGCCTTGAACGGTGTTGAGCTTCGTTGCGACCTCACTCACGAGGCTCTGGATATCGACGTTTTCCAAGTTTGTGAGGCCCCGCAGCGTGTCTCGGATGTTATTGAGCTTCCCAAGTAGGGGCTCGCTGCCAGTCGTGGGACCAACAAGACCTTGGATATCAACAAGTTCGTCCCGGAGGCCCTCAATCTTTGTATCGACCTCCTCTAGCAGAGTCTGCAAGTCGGCCTCTTCCGAGTCCGCGAGTTCGCGGAGTTTTTGCCGGGTTGTACGGGTCTCGGTTTGTGCCGCTTCGAGTTGCTCTCCAAGGGTCTCGATTCGCTCTCCAAGGGTCTCGATTCGCTTCTCCGGATCGACCGCCGCGATGATTTCATCGCTCGAGTCCGGGAGTGGCGCCGAGGATCGTATGAACCGAACGTTGTGCGCAGTCCATGGCCATTTGACCTCGCCATCGAGGCTTGCGTCCCACCTCTGGAAATTATTGAAATTATTAGGTTTTTCCCACATGTGTTTGTGCAGGACCGAGGCAGAGTTAGGACGATATTGACTCCAAATCACACACAGCTCACGAATTTGACCTTCAAAAAAACAATCTGAGCGTTTTACACTCTTACCAATTGCCAGCTCCGTCCAAGGCCAGTCTTCTACTTGAATAGAAGAAGTATGTGCCGCAAGAGGCCGCCCGTCCACATAGAAACGGACTTCTCGTCCCGTTGCCCAGACCGAGAGATGATGCCATTCGCCAGATCGAAATGGTGCCACCCGTTCAAAGGATTCGTCACCTCTATGTAAAGAAAACGATGCATACCCACCACCTGCACGAAGCTCCCACCCCCCTTTATCACTGAACATAGACATGACCGGAAATCTACTTAGTGGACCCGCTAAGCTTACTGGCCGAACCCATGCCATTACAACGAGGAAGCTAAAGCTGTCGTACGCCGACCTCGGACTTCGTGACAAGTAACTCGTCGCTCCATCGAAGTCAGCGGCGACTACCCGTCCTGGAGTGGCGAGGCAACTCCCCGGAGATCCATGAAGGGGGACAAATCCATTCTCAGAGAATGAGCCTGCTGTAATCGGTTTTGAAACGACCGCCTGGTCCACCGGAGCTCGGTTGGCATCAAGCGAGATCACAGCGTCCCGAGCCAGGCTAGCCGAGTCTCCGTTTTGCCCGTCGAGTGGTAAGTAACACGCGAGCTTTGCCTCATATCCGGTGAGTCGGCGGTACATGTCCGCTTGAATCTCACCGGAACTACGAGCAAATTTCCAGATGCGAAAATCTGCGATCAAGCCCGTGAACGATTCTAGCTCCGAGTTGTTTGCGCCGAGGTAGAGCGGCGACTCGTCGGAGGGAGGAAGGGCAGAGAGATAATGTTCGGCGCCCTGTCCGTTAAGGAAGACACTCCACCCCTCGTCACGAGTGTGGGACAGTGTAATATGTAACCAACTCCAATCGGAACAATATAGTATAGCACGATCTGCATAGGTAGTGTCATTGTTCGGATTTCTCCCTAGAAAATGAAATGAAACATAGTTTGGTCTCAACGATAATTTTGTCTCTCCCCAGGACAAGACAACCCCGTCGGGTTCGTCGCCGCCGAGGTTGCGAATCCACATCTCAATCGTGAAGTCGTCCTCAAGACCTAACTCCTGAAGCGTCCCAACCCTCACGCTTGTATCGTTTCCGTTAAACTGGAGGCACTTACTGGTTCCCATTACCTATACCTGACCCTTGAGTAGGTTGATTAGTCCCGCTGCACCATGATGGTCTCGGTTTGGCCGAGCACATCCACGATCGTTGCGATGCACTTGCCGACCGGCTCATCGGGGTCGAGCTGGAGCACCCCCACGGCTGTTCCTGTGGCATCGGTCTCGACAACACCATCGAAGAATTTTGTCTGTGGTAATGGCCCGAGTTCGGTGCCCTCCTCGAGCCCACCGATGTTCTCGGTGAGATGGCGGCTACGGCTACGGTCGACATTGAAGTGAACCGCGACTCCCATCATTTTCTCACCCACCGTCGATGCGGCGACAACGATGATTCGCAGTCGATTCCTCTCCACTCGTTCGAGCGTGGTCGTGATCAACGGCGGTGGCTTGCCAGCGGAGCGTGGCACCGCGACCAGAGCCCCCTTAATCGTGCTCGTCGCCTCGGTTGTCGATTGCCGTGAGTTGCTCGCCCCGCCTGTGGTCTTGAACCGGAGCTGCTTGGTCTCCTCGCCATCGTCTGAAATCACCATTTCAAACGAGAGTCGGAGCTCGAAGTCGAGGCGTGGAATCTGGTAGGTAATGGGCGCCTCCCCCTTTGCCACCACGAGAGCCACCTGGCTGAGCTGCGCCTGGGCTTTTTGCAGCCCATCGGCGAGCCCGAGGAGGTAATCGTCAATCGTTCCGGTAAGCAATGCGCTTTGATTGGCCATGGTTACTCCCATCGCGCATGCATACGCGAATCCATACGTTGTTTGAGTTGCAATGTATCACGGCGGGCCGCCTTACGACGCTCCAAAGCTCGCTCGCGGCGAGTATCGAACTCCTGCTCGATACTCGCCGGCTTGGTCTCTCGTCTCGCTTGCAGGCGCGATTCGTAGGAGTCTTGCGTCGCTTTCAAGCGTGACTCGTGCACCGGCTCGCGGCTCGTACGGATCCGCAGCTCGTTCGCAGGCTTGCGGTCTGCTCGTAAGCGTGACTCGTACGCCGGCTCGCTGTCTCGCACGCGCGACCCGTACGCCGGCTCGCGGCTCGTTCGGGTTCGCAGCTCGTCCGCGAGTTTGCTGTCTCGCCTCGCCCGCACGCGCGACTCGTAAGCCGGCTCGCGGCTCGTTCGGGCCCGCAGCTGATTCGCGGGCTTGCTGTCTCTCGCTCGCAAGCGTGACTCGTACACCGGCTCGCGGCTCGTACGGGTTCGCAGCTCGTTCGCGGGCTTGCTGTCTCGCCTCGCCTGCACGAGCGACTCAGGCCCACTTTCACGCGTTATTCGTGTGATCGATTCGTATGTGGACTCGCGGTCTCGTCTCGTTTGTACCCGCGACTCGTACTCGGGCTCACTCTCGCGTCTCGTCCGTAGAGATTGGTACGTCGGCTCGCGATCTCGGGTGACCTTCTGCGAGATCGACTGGTACGCGGGTTCATGAGCCCGTCGTCTAGCTTGCGAGAGCAACTCGTAAGCGGACTCGCGGGTTCGTCTCGAGCTTCGCCACTCGTCCGCGGCCGTTGGCGCTCGCCTGAACGCTCGCTTCGATTTCGGTTGCGACTCATCGGCTTCGACACCGCGCTGAGCTCCCATCACAAACCTGGGCTCCGACTCACGCGGACCTCTCCCTAGTCGCCCAACTGCGAGGTCAGCACTTTGTGCCTCGCGCCGTTGGAACGTCGGATCAGGTGTGCGTTGTTTTACTCGCTGCGACCCGAACATGTACTCGGATTCTCGCGTGCGTTGCCGTCGCTCGCGTGCTGGCTCAGTCTGTAGCGTCATTCCAAATCGCTGCTTGTCCGCTGCCTCGACCTTCGGCTTCGTTACTCGTCGCTTGTCCGCCGCCTCAGTTTCTCGCTTTACCTGCAGCCGCTGTTTGAGCGCGCCCTCGACCTCTCGCGCTGTTGGTAACTGCAGCCCGGTAGCCTTGGCCTTTTTTTTCGTCCGCAATCTCGACTCGAACGTAGACTCTGCCTCAACGTTGCTAAACGGACGGGACGCGAACTCCGATGATTGTTTTCCCCGCGGGCGAAACGGAAACTCAAGAGAGTGCTTTCCTTGCCGACGAGACGCAAGCGGAAACTCAAGTGTTCGCTCTCCTCGCGAGCGAGACGCAAACGGAAACTCAAGTGTTCGCTCTCCTCGCGAGCGAGACGCAAGCGGAAACTCAAGTGTTTGCTCTCCTTGTGGGCGGGCATCAAACGGGAACTCGGGTTTTTCTCGGTGCCAAGGACGTCGCTTTTCGCGGGACTCTCGCGGCGAACAACGAAATGACGGGTTATCTTCTTGTGTGTCCCTCCGTCTCTCATCACCAAGCTCATCACCTCGCTTCGAGCGGCGATTACCGTCTGTTTCGAAGCGCAGACGCGTGGCCTCTCGCTTGGCTTTCGTCTTGACCTCACGGGCTTTCTCCCTGGCGGCTGCCTTCGACCTCTGCTGTCGTTGTGCACGGCGACGCTCCTCACGACTCGGGCGCACCGGTGTTGGAAACATCGCCTCGAGGCGCTTTTGCTCCGGGTCGGGCTCTCCCTGGCCGGTCAAGCTCTTGAGCTGCTTCTCAAGCCGCTCCCGCTCCGCCTGGAGATCGAGCAGTTCTTGAGACAGAGTCACTCCGGGTGGTAAGACTCCGTCGGTTCCTTGATCGACCTGGCCTTTCGAGCCGGCTTCATCTTGCGACGCCGCCGGCTCCTCTTCCTCGAGTAGATCCGCCCAGGTGCTGTAGTCTTCCACGATCGTCCTTGTCTTACGATTTACGGGCAGCGACCTTCTTATCCAACGACCTTCGTAGCCGTTGCTCGAGGAGTGCGGGTGGCGGGACTGGGACCAGCCGTGTCCGCACCGTGCTCGACCCCTCAGCGTTGTAGCCGTACTTCGAGGAGAACGAGGCGCTCACAGAGGACACATTCGCGGTGACACTTGCGTTGAGCGACAAGAAGCCCACACTAGCTTTGGCGTCGACTTTTGCGTTCAAGTCAAATGTTTCCCGCGATGACTCGGTTGATGTGCTCATCGACAACGAAATCTTAACCTCGATTGTCGTGTCGGTGAACTGATAAAACGTGGGCGTGAACCCGAGTTCGAGGAGCGAGACTTCCTCTCCGTCGAGCTTCACGCGGGCGTCGGTCACCGTCCCGTCAGCCTCTTCGTATTCCCCGGTCATCAAACAGGCGGAACGAAGCATGGCCATGTCGAGCGCGTGCTGTGCCTCGGTGATACCCGTAGCGATGCTCAGGAGCATGTCTCCTAGCGGAGCTTCGACGAGTGTTTTAGCGACGGCCGCGCCAACATCAGGGGAACGAGACATGGCTGTGCCTTAGCTGGGCTCCGCACCGATCAGGTTAGCGAGCGTGTCCTTGAGACGCAGATCGACGTCTTCAATGAGCTCGTTCTTCTGCGCCACGGTATCTGTGTCGTTACTTTCCTGTGCAGCGTCCCTTTCCTTCTCCAGTTTGCTACGCATCAGGTTGAGCAAGTTCCACTGTTCGTATGCCCCCTCGATTCGCATGATCTCGTGAATTCGTTCCTCGAGGATCGCTGGCGGTGGCACCGGCACAAGTTTGGTCCGGAGGATACTCGCTCCCTCGGCCGAATAACCGTACTTCTTGGAGTACGAGGCGTTTACCTGAGAGGTCGAAACCGTTTTCTTTTTCTCTGTACCGTACGACGACGACCGCGACGACGACGACGACGACGACGACGACGACGATCGCCGCCCGCCCCAGCCCCAACCCCAGTTGTACCCGCGATACGAGTATCCAGAGCTGGAGCTACTATTACGGGAGCTGTTGCTGGAGTTGGTTTTATAGCCGTCAGTCGTCACATCCGTCTGAGAAATATTCTCGGTCGTTGTCGTGGTCTCGCTCTTAATCGAGATCGAGATCCGAACCTCGATGATGGTGTCGACGAACTGATAAAACGTGGGCGTAAACCCAAGTTCCATCATCGAGAGTAGCTGCGGCCGACGAAAGGGGTTGCCTTCCTCGTCAAGATCGATCGAGTAGCCAAAAAACACCCTCGAGTCGAGGACCTGTACTTTGTCTGTTGTCTGCCCGTTGGCCCCGATAAGCTTACCGGTGTCAAGATCGCGAAGCACGCGCCGGCCGCTCATCATCTCAGCCACAGTCATGCTCGATTTATCGAGCGACCACTGCGCGTCCGCAATCGATGTTGCCATCGATCGAATCATCTCGCCCATCGGAACATTGAGGAGCTCTTGCCCCAGATTAATGCCACCAAATGCCATCTTCGTCCTCCAAATTTCGTGTTGTCTAGTTCCTGCTCTTGATCGCGCCCTGTAGCCTCTCCGTCAGAATGAGCGGAGGAGGGATCGACACGACTCGCGTCATGATTTCGCTTGAACCTTCAGCCGCGAACGAATACTTCGCCGAATACGACGCACTGACCGTCGCTGCGACCATGCCGTAGATCGCCGTGACCGACCCGTCGACGCCGTAACTGCTCGACTCCGTCTGCGAGAAGGCCACACGCACCTTGATCGTCGCCTCCGAGATATGCAAAAACGACGGGGTGAATCCTAACTCGAGTAGCGAACGCTTCCTATCGTCGCCCGGTAGCTGCACGCCACTGGTCGAATCGGCGAGTAGGATCAGCGATTCGATTGCCTTTTGATTGAGCCCATTTTGAGCATCGGCGATACTCTGAGAAAGACCCTGAATCATCTCTGGGAGCGGTGCATGCTCCATCGATTTGAGAACCTGATTGTCTCCCATGATATCGCCTCAGCCCTATGCTCAGTCCTCGTTGACGGAGCCGTCCTGCTTAAAACGGGCCGCAAGCAGCTCGGTGAGTTTCGCTGGCGCCGGCACCGAAATGATTTCGGCGACCACTTCGGTTGCAGCTGACACGTCGAGGTCGAACTTACGACTCTCCGACATATCAAAGGTTACGCCGACTGCGACCGTGGTCTTTGAGGCCTTGTTCGACTTCGTCGACGCGTTAGGTGTTGTATCTGCAATGTTTTCTGGCATGCTCTGTCTTCCTTCGATCTAGATCACGGTCTCGTGCGAGACATCAAGACGAGTCCGATTCCTGTGCGGGCGCATTCTCTCCCGGTTGGGACTGTGCGCCTTGCGTGGACGAATTCTCGTGCCCCACATTGAGGCTCGCACCGATGTTCATCGACTTCTGTTCTTCCACATGGAATCGCAGATCCATCCGAACCCTAATTGTGACCTTTTGGAAAAACAAGAATTGTGGGCTGAAACCCAGCTCGAGCAGGCTTACCTGCTTCTTGCCATCCCCGTAAAGGTCAATGTCCTTCTTGGCGAATTGCTTGAGCAATGCAACGGCGCTGCGGTCCATTTCGGCCTGGGCCTGGGCAACACCCACCGCGATGTCGCGAATCATCGTGCCAACTGGCAATGCTTTCGCTTGCTCACCAAAGACCCTCGCGGAGTCCTCCAAACCTGCGGTACTAATTTCGGGCATTGTCTTCCCTCCTCCTCGCAATTAATCTTCTCTAACTTCCACTAACGACCTAATAAATGTATACGAGATTAGAAACATGTCAAGCGAAAACCAGGTTTAATCGACTCTATCTAACCGGTGGAGAAGAATAACTCCTTCACCCATTAAACATGGGACTTAACATCTCATCGGAGAGCTCAATCGCGCGACTCGGGTCAACCTTATCTCGCTGAACACTGAAGTATCCTCCCCGCTTCTGCTCCGCGACTAATCGCGCTGAATCGACCGAGAAGCCGGAGGTAAGCCAGCGCAAGACTGTCTCCGCTAACTTGAGGCGACCACCCGCAGACTTTGCCGTATCCACAGCCAACTGCATCGCCACACGCGCCCCTGCGACATCCTTTCGTTTGAGTAAAACGGACCCGCGTCGGAGATAGATCGTCGCCAAGTCCATTTTGGCCAGTTGGTTCGGAGGTGGGTTGACTGTATAGAGTTCGATCGCCTTATCACAGTAGGCGAGCACATCGTCGTAGGCGCCGGTGAGTTCAAGGGACTCCATGACGCAGTCGAGGTAGTGGCGGAAGAACACCTCGGGCTCTTTGTGTTGAACCGTGACCCGAATCGCAACCCGATAGTATTGCATGGCCCGCGCGTGATTGCCCTCGAGTGCATAGAGCTTCCCGCGGGTGGCGATGCCCATGTGCAGTTTCGCCGGACTGTTTTCCTGTACCTTTTCACTCGGTTGATTCATAGTAAACCCATTCGACTTTTAGTCCCGGCCCTGTCGAGTTCATGGCGAAGCCAACGCGCGAGCGTGGACGACAGGGGCCCTTTGACTTCTTTCGTACGTGTGATTGCCAGCTCCGCGGCTTGCTCTGACAGACCTCCGATTCCACGGAGAATCAGCTTTGAAGCCGCAATGTCCCCCACCTGCGTGATTCGAAGCGAGAAGGTTTGGAACGTGAGGAGGTGCCCTGAGGCAGAGGCGCCGAGCACTCGCATCGATTCGAGTAGTTCGCCCATTCGCGGAAACGTCACGCATGGATGGGTGACAATCGGCAGGCGTGCGAGCACCTTCGGGATGACACGTTCGGGCATGTTCGCTGTCTCGGCCAGAAACGTCCGTAACTGCGGAGTGTCCTGTGCCGTATCCAAACGTACATCGTAGCGCTGAAACTCTCGGTTGACGATGACAAGAGGCCACTTCGAGCGGCTCGCCACCCCATGCAGCCGCTCGGCGTCACGATGCGAGATTCCCATGGCTAGAAGTGGGTTGCTCTCATTCGTGCTAGCCGGTTTGACGGCGATACCGAGTGCTTTGACTGCGGTGATTGCGGCGGCCCGCTGCTCCGCACTGCACGGGCCGATGAGCACGTCAAAGTTGGAGGTTGCCGGACGCGAAACGTCGACATCCACCCCGAGCGGCTTGAAGCGCCGCTCGATGGCGTCGACCGTCGCAGCTGAAATCCGGCCCAGCAAAACGGCCGGCGACCGACAGAGAATCGCCCTTGCTTCGGCTGTTGACACCCCGAGGAATAACATTACCGCCTCGAGTACGGCACCCATCCTCCCAAAATCCCGAACGACGAGCGCGACCTCGTGCTCGGAGTCACCGGGGGTACACGATTTGTCCGGTCCCGCTACTTCGCACTCGACACCCGCCCCTCGCAGGATCGCAACGGCCTCGCCCGCTAGGTCCTTCGGCAAGCTTCGAAACAACACCGACGGCGCCTGAAACAGCCGGAGCGCAAGGACCTGCTCAGGCACCCCGGAAGCATTGCCAAGTGCCGAGACAATTGAGACTCCAGCCGTACCGATCGAATGCACCAAAATCCCATAACTCCCCTCACTACCTAGGGAGGGAGGGTCTGAAGACTCGCTTGCTGTCGTTGTCTCCGGCATAACGATTACGACTCCGCCACGAGCTCCCGAGCAAGGTTCATCAGCTCGGGGGGAGGGGGCACCGGCACCAATCGCGTTGTCAGTGCACTCGATGCTTCGACGCTGTACTGGAATCGAGAGGCGAACCGCGCATCGACACTGGTAGCCGTCGTGGTCGTGGTCTCCGTGGTCGAGACCGATGCCGAGAACCATCCTATCGACACATCCACCTCTGTTTTCGACTCGGTCTTGGAGCTTGACTTACTTGTCTTGGTTTCCTTCGATTGCTCTTCGGTCATCGAGATCGAGACCTTAATATCGATGACTGTTTCCGCGAACTGGTAGAAGCTGGGCATCAATCCCAGAGCCAGCAGGCTCACAGACTCGCCGTTGAGTTCGACCTGCACCCCTGCGAGAGCCGCTGTGGAGCGCAGCGCATTGAGGTCGAGGCCCATCTGTGCCTCAGCTACGCTCCGCGCCACGGAGCTAACCATGTGGCCCAGCTCGACGGCCTCGAGCGCGGCAGCGGTCTCCATCACAGGCCTTGCTGCTCCGAATCGAGTAGCCCGCGAATCCGCTCATGAAGGATCGCCGGCGCCGGAACAGGTACAATTTTTGTTCGGATGTAGCTCGATCCCTCAGTAGAATACTGATACTTGGACGAATAGGCCGCACTGACGGACGAGCTCGTTGCCTCCACAGTGCCATCACTATCCGTCTTCTTCGAGGAAGCATCCCGGCGATTTCGAGAACTCGACGTCGACGTCGACGTCGAAATCGAAACCTTAATCTCAATGACGGTGTCGACAAACTGATAGAAGGTCGGGGTGAAGCCGAGCTCGAGCAGCGAGTAGCTCTTCTTGCCAAACGGCACCCGGGTAGCCTCGTCCACACCGGCCATCAGCTGCGCAATTCTAATCGACGTGAGATCAAGCTCGTACTGTGCTTTCGCAATCCCCGTGGCCGTTGACTGAATCAGCCGATGGACCGGAACATTAGCCAGTTCTCTCAACGACATATAGAAACTTTTTATCATGATTTTTCCGTGCGTGAAAGACCTATTCTTATTAAAAAAAACCTCAATGTTCCATCACTCAACCGGTTGGCCGGCTGAGTGACGTGAGTGCGCGCCCAGCATGGGCGTCGACTTAGAGGTGAAAGTCCTCCCCTGAGCAGGTCACAGCGAAGGAAGGGAAACTCAACAGCGTGGCGGTGACAAAACGTCGGAAGGAAGAGTGAAACGAACACGTGGGCCGATGAACAAGAACCGGATAGGAGGCGCTGGGAACCGCCGGCGGTCGCGTGGAAGGTCGACGTACTTACTTGGGGAGGTCTCGCCTTAGATCTGAAGCAAACGGGAGTCTCGGAGAAGCAATGCTCGCTCAACCTGTTTCGCGTTGTGGATCTGTCAATCTATCGGAAGCATGTATCGACCCGAGTCGCGGCCGGCTCGCGGGCAACGTGTTACTCCTCAAAGCACCGTCGCCCACTCGCCAACACGCGTCGGCCAGCCGGTATCCTTATACTTGAGCATCAATATCATAGGAGTCTATCAACCTCGATTCGAGCACGTCAGCCGAGTTCGCCCCGAACATCTCACACCATGAGAGGATCCAAATTAACGCAACGATTTTTCGCGCGAACCCATAGCGATCGTTCGAGATGTACCTGCGGAGCTTCGGTGAGGATGATGTGGCTGGTCCGAGGCTGATGCCGAGGGTCGACGTCCATCAGTACAATGGGACGTGCCCCCTCGGTGGCCATGAGCCCGATGACACCGTCGACGTCCCGGTCGAAGGCGCGGAGCTCGGGCAGGGGTGCGGGAACCTCCGGACTGCGGAGGTTCAGTCGCCCCGGGGCGTCGGACTGGGGCGGGGGCGAAGCCCGTCAGTGCCGCTGTTGAAGTAGCCCGAAAGCCGAAGAAGGAAGTGCCAACTATCGGATGCGCTGTCCTCGCTCACCACGAAGGATACAGCAAGCGACTGGGTTTCCACTAAAAGTCTTGGACCGGGCCGTGAACGATTATGAAGTCATACCATTCAATCGATTGGGTTACGAACTTGTCTATTGCTATATGGGTGTAGCTACATGTTTGCATGGGCGAGCACTTGGACATGAGTTCCGGTTCGACACGCACAAGCGAGACGTCCTTGACCGGTGATTGAAAAGAGTCGAGAATCGTGAGGCTGAACGAGCTTGCTTGACGGACATGTCGGGGTAACGGCCGATCACCTTTCGGCGGCCCCGTCCTCCACACACCTTTTGTACAAAGAAGCTAATACACCCACCCTGCGACCGTCTCACTCCAAATCCAAAGACTCGGGTATCCACAATGATCGCTGGCTTCGCCAGTCGCTGAACAAGCCTTTCGTTGATTTTCGCTCGCACTGCCATCCCCCCATGCACCTAAAAAAGCGTACCGTCAGACGTGATGATGAGAACGACGGTGGCCCCCGGGGACAACGTGTTGTCGGCAACGAGGGACCGAAGAGCTCCAAGGGAGGCGGCCGAACACAGCTCGGCTGCGACGCTGTTTCGTGCGAGTTCGAGGCGGGACGACTCGGCGACTGGGTCATCGACCACGACCGCCGCGCCGCCTGAAGCACGCACGGCACAAAGCGCCTGCCATGTCACCGTCGAGCCGGCGACGGAGGCTTGCCTGGAGATCCCCGGAAAGCTCTCCCTGTAGTCAGCACCGTGGAGGACCGAGAAGATCCGTGGGTAGGGCTCGGTGGCGAATAGACGGGGCATCTTGGCCAGCTGCCCGAGTTCCTTCATCTCCCGGAGGCCCTCGTAGATCCCCCAGAGAAGATCGCCGCGATCGGTCGGGACGAGGATTGCGTCGACAGCTTCGGGACCGAGCTCGGCGACCAGCTCGTAGCCGAGGCTCTTGTAACCTTGCACCCCGAAGGGGTTGCTGCCGACTGGAGGTGTGAGGTGGTTGGTGGCCGGATAGTGCGTGCCCGCTTGCGCCATCTTGCCGGCTTCGACCCACCGGGATGCCGCATCGGGGCACTCAATGACTTCCGCACCATGCCCTCGGATCGCTTCGACCCACCGACCAGGGGCCCCCCGTCGGGTCACAATGGTCGCGTGCATACCCACGGACGCGGCCGTTGCCGCCAGCGATACTCCGGCGTTTCCCGACGTGGCAGCAACGACCTTGGGGATACCAAGCTGCTGGGCGCGAGCGACGACGTAGCGGCTCATCCGGTCCTTGTGTGAGCCTGTCGGATTTGCGCTCTCGAGCTTTGCCCACAGGCGTGCGACCCCGAGTTGAGATGCCAGCTCGTCGAGCGAGTGCAGCGGCGTCTGGCCCTCGCCCAAGTAGGACTCACACACAAGCGGCATGCGCCCGCTGTTCTCAACTGGCGCCGACTCGACGTACTGTGCGGCTAGGCTCGCGGCGTGGCCCTCGCGCGCGCACGCCGAGCACCCTTCAAAGTAGTCCCCGACAGGGTAACGGGCCCCGCACCGGATGCATTTGAAGCCGAGTAAATTGGGGTTTAGCTGCACCTTCATGGTCATCTTCTCCGGTCAGTCGCGTTCACACAAACAGGTCTTCAACGTACTTCAGGCCCCCATCCGGGAGTAGACACAGGATATTGATCTCTTCCTGCGCTTTGCTAGCGTACTGCGCCGCCATCGCCAACACGCCACCGGAGGAGCCACCGAGCAAGAGTCCGTCTGTCCGAGCGATGTGGCGGAGGGTTGAGAAGGCGAGCTCGTCCGAGCACTTCATCTCGTAGTCGATAACTCCCGGATCATAGTTGGCCGGGGTGAAACTCAGGCCGACTCCGTTTTGCTTTGTCGGCTTGTACTCGCCCCCAAAGATCACCGAGCCGACGGGTTCAACTGCGATCGTGACGAGTTTTGGGAGCCGCTCCTTGAGGTATCGCGCAGTCCCGCACATATGTCCCCCAGTGCCGATACAGCCAACAAGGACATCGAGGTGCTCCCCGACCGCCTCGTAGATTTCGGGGCCAGTGGAGACATAGTGCGCCTCGGCTGTGGCCGGATCGTCATATTGGTCCAGGTACACGCATCCCTCGCGGCTCCCGAGCTCCTTGGCCCGCGCTATGCGAGGTCGCTGGAGATTGCCGGTGGCATCGGGCGTGTCGACATATTCGAATTCTGCCCCCATTGCACGTAGCAGCGCCATGTTCACGGTGGGCATCTTCGAGTCGACAACGCAGGTGAGCTTGTAGCCCAGCAGTGTGCAGATCGCGGCAAGCGAATGACCCAGGTTTCCCGAGGTCGAGGCGACGACCCGCCCCCCAGGACGGAGGCTCCCGTTGTTCTCCGCGGCGCGAATCAGGTATATCGCCGTACGATCTTTGACGCTGTAAAACGGGTTCATCCCCTCCATCTTGCCGTAAATGATGCCTTTGCCACCGTGATGAAGTCCGTTGATTCGGACGATTGGTGTGTTTCCGATCGCCTGGGTAATGTCCGCTAGAGCAGTGGGAAGTCTGGCCATTTCTTCTCCTTCCAAAACGCATAGGTAGGTGTCGAGGAGCGGAGCTCGGTCGTCTCAGCCGAGCTCCACCGAGATCGCAGCGAGGGCACCTTTTGCATTCTCCAGTGCCTGGCACTCGTCGTGTCCACGAGCCATCACATGACCGAGCCGGTCGAGGTCGGTCTCGAGCGGCCGGACCGGGGTGCCGATACGGGGCAGGCGATATTCGACCGTGTTCGCCATGCGCTCGAGCTCCTCCACACCGCTCACGCCCGCAACCTCACCAGCGGTGTCCTTGTGCAGGTAGAGGAGCGCAGCGGCACGGGAACCTGATCCCCGTGGCAGTTCAGGCAGCGGTAGACCTGTGGACAGCCTCATGATGTAGTCGACGGCATCGAATGCGTAGGCGTGCCGAATAAGCTCGGTAATCAGCGCGCCCCCGAGCCGGGGGTTGATCTCGATAAGTGCGGGGCCCCGCGCCCCGAGCCGAAATTCGACATGGGCGGCCCCAAAGCGCAGGTCCACAGCGGCCATCCAGCTGAGCACGGAGTCATGGACCTGCCGGTAGGTTTGCTCGTCGAGTTGCGCGGGGAAGACGTGGCCTAGGCAGACCGCGAAGGGAGGCGCAGAAATCAGCTTGCGCGTGATCCCCAGGACCTTCCAGCTTCCGTTGGCGTAGATCAACTCCGCACTAAATTCTGGGCCCTCAATGTACTCCTCGACAATCATCCGGGGGCTCAGCGCAAAGCCTCGCGTGGTGATCGCTCGACGCCTCTCCCGTGCCACGGCAGCGCTAAACTCGGCCTGATTGGAACAGATCGTGACACCGAGGCTGCCGGTGTCGTCCACCGGTTTGAGGACACATGGGTATCCTATCGGTGAAATTTCCGGCAGCGCGTTTCTCGAGAGGACATGGTACTTGGGCTGACCGTGTTGCGGTCCGATAGCCTGGCGCACCAGATCTTTGGACCGGCATCGCTGGATTGCGTTGCGCTGTGGGTGAGGGGCTCCGATCCGCGCGGCTAAGTCGATGGTGGCCAGCATCGGATAATCGAGGAAGGTGAGCACGCCGAGGGTGCGAGCTGGCCGGATTTTGCCGAGCATCGCCTCGGGATCGAGGGTGTTCACCCGTTCCCATCGATCCACCAATGAGAGCACTTGCGAGCTGTAATACTCCGGTTGACAGGTGAGAAAGACGGAGCGGAGTCCGAGCTTTGAACAGTGTTCAAGTGCACGTACTCCGTGACCTGTCGAGTTTGTTTCAACGAAGACAATGTCATCCATTTCTCCGACTCCTCTTTCAAAACTTGGATGCTTGGCGAGTTTGCTTCGACGAACCAATGCCATCACTTCTCAGGCTCCTGCATCAGGAACTCTGGTGAGGTGTGAGTCGATGGTAGGCAGACGGTGCTGGCTGAAGAAAGGGGGCGCTTCAAAATGGAACCAAATGCTTAATGGGCGTCTAGCAAAAACGAGCCTTCGTTCCTTCGTTCGTGGTTCGCCATTTCGTGATAAGGGAAGTAGTCGGCGTCTAGCGCCGACTTGAGCTCAACCGGGGAGGACACGTGGGAAGCGGGGCGACATTGAGAGAGGCGACGGGGCCGACGACTCCACTGCTTTGGCTGCCGAGTTTGATTTTGGAAATGGGGGAGGACCCACAACCCGTATGTCGCTCAGTGGGGCTCGATTTTTCTTTCCGCAAAGATCCACTCAAGCCCTTCCCATTCACCGACTATGCGCAGGTAATCGCTGGACTCGACGACAGGCTCGGCACGGTCGGGGTCGGCGTGGAGGTGGTGAACCGGCTGCGTGTCACCGATCTTCCGCGGGTCTTTCCGCTTGTGGCAATGTCCGAGACGGTCGGGGAATACCTGCACCGAATGTGCAGGGCGATGACGACAAAGATCACACCCGGGGCCGAGACGAGGATGAGGAATTACGGCACCCGTTGTTTGCTGTACATGGAGAGTTCTCGGTCCGATCCGGCGATGCGAACCTCCTTCGCGGAGTACCTCGTGGTGATTCTCCGATGTCTCGCCCGCGGAGCTCTTGGTCCGGCTTGGAACCCGGAGCGCCTGCTGTTTCACCACAGCGGTCAAAGGCCGACTTCGCATCTGCGGCGCAGTGCCCCGAGGGCCGAGCTTGTGTTCTCCTCCGATTACGACGGGCTCGAGTTCCCGGCTGCGTTGCTCGACGAGCCGATCCCTCCGCCAACGCTCAATCTCGATCGCTTACGCCGGACACTACACTTGGAGCTCGTGCGGGGGCGAGGGAGCGTCGAGCAGATGGCCCGATCGCTCGGCCTCTCCAAAAGGAGCCTCCAACGCAGGTTGGCTGAGCGCGGGCTGACCTATCGGAGGTTTTTGCTCGATCTCAGGATGGAGCTCGCCAGCAGGCTCCTGGGCTGCTCGAGGGGCTCGATTGGCTCGATCTCAACACATCTGAGCTACGGCTACCATTCGGACTTCACACGAGCCTTTCGGGCCCACCACGGCGTGACACCAGTCGAATACCGGCGCTCAACAGCGAAGACGTAAGCTTGGCCAACCTCGATTCAGGTTTTCACATCACGCACATACGTTCGCTTGAGGCATTGGAGAAATCGAGACTGACTGTTCGGACATCTGATTAAGCTGCTCCCACGACGTCCGCTCCCGACGAGCCGCCGTGCATGGAGTTATTATCCGGGGAGGCGCCGCATCCCCGCAATCGCTGCGAGGTAACCCGAGCCCCACTCGACAACATCGATCGTTTTTGTTGGTAGGCTAAATTGGCCGTCGTCGACACCGTAGGGTGCAACGTAGTACATGGTTGTGTCGCCGTCGGGCTTCGCCTCGATCAAGTGCCCGACAAACGAGGCACTTGGATCATCGTCACATACGGCAACAAGTGGCGCCGACTCCCGGTCGGGGTGTGTCAGCAGTGTCAGCAATGCCAGCATTGAGTTCGGCCACATAAGGGTTGGTCGGTCCAATTGCCCTCGTGACATCAAAACTCGCTTGCGCGCGACGGTCTTTTGATCGAGCGCAACACTTGCGATGCAGTTGGTGCGAAAACCTTGGTAGCCATCTAGCTCGAGAGTCTCCTCGTTGAGTTCGCGGAGGACGACTAGGTCGCTACTCAGACCGACAATGAGACCCGAGTACCAACCGGGCTCGCCAGTACGGACAATGTGCACAAGTACCTCGCAACGCGCGGCCTCAGCCAGAAGTCCCATGATTTCGAGCCTTGAGGTAGCATTTTTAAACGGAGCCAGCGCACTGGCTTGGTCTGCGGTTGTGTGGATCACTGCGATCGCCTCGAGGTACCGCGTACACCATTCAATGCGCTGAATTTCGGTGAGGCGAACAGGCGTTCCCAGCCGTCGGCTACCGTCGGCTAGGACCTCGTCAAGGAGGACGTCCTCACCGCGGTGTGAGCGAAGCCAGCCGACAAAAAACCGGTCTTCTTCATCGGTGTGCACCGCCACAAGGTGCTCGTTGTCGATGAGTGAGTCGACGATTTGGTGCGGTCCCAGCTGTGGGGGGGGCGGTGGCTGTAGTGGTCGTTGCGTGTCCGTTCGTGCCAACCAACCTTTGAGCCGCAGCGAGTGTTCGAGCGCATTCGCGTTGTCGAGTGCCTGCTTGGAGGCCCACAAGCATCCGTCATAGCGGTAGGCATTGTCGATCTTCAACGCGACCAACCCGCTGTCGTCGGCTCGGATGAGCTCCACCTCAATGTGGTCTCCGGCGGCGAACGACAGCCTGAGTAGCTCGCCTGATGATGTCGTGGAGGCCATCGCCGGGACTGTAAAACTACCATCAATACATCTCTGCGACAATCTGCTTGTTTGGCGAGCTCGCTGGCGCACGAGTCCGACGAGTAGGCAGTCAAGTGGCGGCCGTGAACGCCGATGTTCGTGAGGGCTCCTAGAGGAAGGTAAGTCGGGTGCCAATCCAATCCGCCCGGCTGGATGGGGGTTGCGCGATGTACATCGCGCGGTTCCTAGGAGCGAACCAAAAAAACAACAACGCTTGGTAAGAACTTTGGCGGTCGGCTCTCTAACTAAGGTGACATGGAACAGACATCTCCAACGCTTCCGCCGCTTTCCGATTCTGAGGCCTCCGGGCAGGCTCGAACCTACTTGAAGCGGGTCAATTCTGCCCTCGGTATGGTGCCCAATCTTCACCGGACCATCGCCCACTCACCCTCGGCGTTGCGGGCCTATGTCGACATGGCGACGACCCTCGCAGGTGGCATGCTCGACGGTAAGTTGCGCGAACAAATTGCGGTCGCGGTGGCCGGCTTTAATCGCTGCGACTACTGTGCCTCGGCCCACACTGTGCTCGGCCGCGCAGCGGACATTTCAGATGAGGAGCTCGCTGCCAACCTGCGAGGAGACTCGCGTAACCTCCGGGTCGCCGAGCTGCTCAAGTTTGTATACACAATACTGGAGCATCGCGGCGATGTCCCGGACACCGCTGTCAAACAGGTTCTCGATGCGGGGTTTTCGTTTGGTGAGGTGGTCGAAGTTATTGCGCATACTGCGATGAATATCTTTACCAACTATTTTAACCAAATTGCCCGAACCGAGATCGATTTTCCGATAGTCCGGACAGGTGCGGTACAGTGACACTGTGCCACGCTCGGGCCTCGTCGACTGGTACTTGGCCCACCGAACCCACGTTGGGTTCAACATTGTTGGCCCCACGCCAACGACCGTGCGGGTGTCTGCCTGCGGTTGTGTCTCACAATTGCAGGCGGACGCCACCGCACACCAAACCTCCGAGTCCCAAACCCCGCCTGGACTACCGAAGACCATTTATCCGCGGTTCGCGTGAGCGCGTTCGCAAAAACATGGCGCGACATCGACGACACGCTATTTTACTTGCTGGCCCACATCTGCGGCCGTGCCGAGGTTCTTGAGGGTACCGATGAGCAGACTGGGTCGACGAAATAACAAAGAGTGGCTGGCTGCGCTTCGGCGCGAGCCGGCCGATGTCATTGCATTGAAGGAACTTCGCGGGTATCTGCGAAGGGTCATTATTCGCGGCACTGCGACGCGACGGGACCTGCGGCACGAAGACATCGCCGACTTTACCCAGGAGGCGATGTTGCGGGTGTTAAAGCACCTCGATACATTTCGCGGGGAGGCTGCGTTTCGCACCTGGGCGGCTGCAATTGCGATTCGTGTAGCATTCGCTGAGCTTCGCCAACGCGATGCGCGAGTCAACCGCAGAGAAGTTCTCGATCAGCTCTTTCCTGTGCAGCCCGGCAAGTCGGCCGGGTCACAATGGCAAATCGATGCGACGGTTGCCCGCCGCGAATTGCTCAAAGTGCTCGAACAGGCAATCGCATCACAGTTGACCTCGCGGCAGCGGGCTGCACTGCTCGCCGAGATCCGCGGGATCCCAACTCGCGAAATTGCCGCTCGCCTCGGAACCAATCCAAACGCCCTATACAAGTTGATTCACGATGCGCGCAAGAAACTCAAGCTGGCCCTGATTCGCGCGGGAGTTCGGCCAGAAGACCTACGCGACGAACTACGGGGGATTTCACCATGCAAGTGACACGCAAAGAATTGATCGAACTAGTCGAGCTGGTTCGCGTGACGACTTCTGAAGAAATTGATTGTTCTCAGTTTCTCGAACGCGCGGCTGCCTATGTCGACAAAACAGATCCAGACGAAGTCCCAGACGACTTTGTCGACGTGCTCCAGCACATGCTTGTGTGTAAGGAGTGCTGCGAAGAACTACACGTATTACGGGCTTTGGTGTCCTCGCGGGCGGATGAGTGCGATGAGTGCGACGAGCACGAGCACGAACATTAGCGCGAGGCGTAGTTCGCTGGTTGGCCGGCGTGCAGATGGCCAGACCTGTTCGATAGCGAGTCAATTACTCGGCGAGACACTGCTCAATCGACTTTTTTGCCCGGTGCAACAGGACCGCGACATAGCTCGGCTTGAGGCCGATTTCTGCTGCTGTTTCGGCGTTGCTCATTTCCTCGAGCATCCGTAGGGTAATGACGCGGCGTTGCAGCTGCCCCAACATTTCGACACAGCCGCGCAGGCGGACATGGTCTTCGGCGGCCTCGATCAACTCGTCGACACTGGCGGCCTCCGAGGGGAGGGGGAAGTCGTCGATCGGGTCGTGGGGCCGTGACCGGTGATGGCGTCGACGCATGTTGCGAGCCGTGTTTCGCACCACCACGGTCAGGAGTTTGGCACTGTCTTCGGGGTTGTCGGCGAGGTCGCGTGCGTGCGGGATCAACAGGAAGGTTCGCAGCGCGTCTTGGACGGCGTCGAGGGCATCGCTGGCAGTCAAACCTTCGTGCCGGGCGATGCTGGCAAGACGCCGCGTATGTGTGCGTGCAAGCTCTCCAACCCATTGTGTAAATCCCGTGTTGCCTGTCATCGTGTTCGATCCTCGGCCGCGCACCTCACGGCACACGAAACGTAGCACGCGAACACTCGCACCGGTCCCAATATTAGACCGAAAAACCGTCGGTGAGCGCCTCTAGCTTGTTGCCGAATGGGTCGCGCACGTAGGCGGCATAGACCTGGCGATGTGGGTAGTCGCGCTTCCCGGGTTTGCCCTCACAGACACCGCCACCGGCAAGTGCAGCTGCGTGGAACGCATCGACTTGGGCCGGGGACTGGGCATTGAAAGCAATGTGGACGCCGTTACCTGGGTGCATGCTTTTCCCGTCAAATGGTTTCATGGCGATGAACTCAATGCTCGTGGTCCCGTAGGCCACAAGTCTATCCATTTTCGCAAGTTGTTTGATGCCGAGTTTGCCGAGCACACTCTCGTAAAAGTTTGCGGCTCGGTCGATGTCGTCCACGCCAACACTGAGATGATCTACAATCATTGTCTACTCCTGGGGTTTGGGTTGTTGTATGTATTGGTAATGCTTGCGCGAGCACTCGACGATGTTCGAGCGTTCGCTTAGTTTGTTCGAGCGTCCGTTTTGTTCGAGCGTCCGCTACGGCTGCCGCATCTCGGCACGTTCGCGCCTGTAGGCCCCGGGTGGGGAGCCGTAGAGCCGTTGAAACGCGCGACAAAACGCTGCTTCTGAGCTGTACCCGGCGTCGCCGGCAACAGCTGCGATGATCTCGTTGGTGTCGAGCAGGCGACGTCGCGCCCGTTGCAACCGCCAGCGGGTGACATAGGCCATGGCCGTCATGCCCACGCAGTCGCGGAAGCGTTGGGCGAACACGGTCCGCGACATACCTGCTCGTTGGGCCATCTCCCGGAGGGTCCAGGCGTGGGTCGGGTCTGCGTGGATGGCATCGAGTGCACGCCCGACCTGCTGGTCGGAAAACACCGTGATCCGGTCGTTGAGTTCGGGCCGCGTGAGGGCGACTCGGATCGATTGGATAAACAGGATGGTCGACACGTGGTCGACCACGGCCTCCCAACCAGGTGCGCGCTTGGAGGTCTCGGCCGCGACCGTGCGTGTGGCCGCGTCGAGCCAGGTGAAGTCGTGTCCCTGCGCGGCCTCGATGTGCACAACCGGGGGGAGGGCTGCGAGCACGGGGTGCAGGAGTTCGTCGTCGAAACTAAAGTGCCCACACACCAGCACGGTCGACTCGCCAGTGCCGCCGTGACACAGGTCCGCGGTGCCGTCGTAGCTGGATTCGTCGAGCACCCGCCCAACCAGGATGGTCGGCCGCTCGGGCTTGTCGCGCAGGAAGTGTCGGGCACCGTGGGGCACGATCACGAGGTCGCCGCGACGCATGCGTGTTTGCACCCCGCCAACCTCGATCCAGGCCTCGCCGCGAATCAACAGGTGAAATCGGGCAACGAGCTGGCGCGCGGGGACCTCGACTCCCCACGGGGCGCGAAAGTTGGTGCGAAAGTACAGGGTGCCGCGCATTCGCAACGTCATGAGCACGTCCGTGAGGGAGTCGAGCATGTGTTTGTAGGTCTTGAGGTTGGCTGGGATAACAGTCGGTTTTTGGGGTCACATCACGGCGAGCAGTTGGGCCAGCGGCACCGTGACGACAGGGTCGGGGGCGGTATCCCGCAGGCGCTTGAGCTCCTCGAAATCGCCGGCTGCCACCGCAGCGTGCATGGCGATCAGCAGCGTCCGCTCGGTCGGTCGCGCCGCATAGCTTTTGAGCGCGAGTTCCAGCGCCCGCGGTGGATCGCCGCCGACTCCGGTAAAGAACTCGGCCGCATGGTCCCAAACAGCCTCGGGCAGTCGCTCGAGGAGTGTGTTGTAGCCGTTGGCAGCTTCGTCGATAAGCTCGGGGTTGTCGGCGAGCTCGCCCAGGGTCGCGGTTGGCTCTGGATCGACAACTTCGGCCCGGGGCAAGGCTTGCAAGAGTGCGATTGCCCCATCCTTGTCACGCGAGGCGACAATTTCAGCGAGGTGGACGCGGGCTTGGACGTAGCCCGGAAGTCGCCGCACGGCCTCGCGATAAAGCGTTTCCCCAAGGGCTTGTTGCCCCGCGACTTCGCTCCACATCAGACCCCGGGCGAACGCCACTTTGGCGATCGGCATCGGCGAGGTGTCGCGATAGGCGTTGGCGGCCTCGCGGTAGACCGCGTCGGCCCTGTCGAACTGGCCTTGCCGGGCAAGGACATGTGCCCAGGCAAATAGAGTGTCGAACGAGGGGTCTGCGGCCGCAGCCGCAGCACGCGTCTGCGCCGTTTGTTCGGGGTCGCGAACGGTCAGTTCATCGAGGGTGGTACGCTCCGTCGCCAACTTCTCGGGGTGCTCGAACGCCTCGAGCACCGTGCGGGCGTCGGCAAAGCGGTGGACAGCCATGAGGCTGTGGATCCGTGCCCGGGTGGCCTCGAGTGATGCCGGGGCAGCGGTGAGCCATGCGTCGGAGAGCTCGAGTGCCCGGTCGAAGTCATGCCAGGTGCCAAAAAACTGGGCCCGGGCGATGAGCGAGCCGATCAATGGCCCGCGGACGTCCTGACGCTCAGGCGCAAGGACGAGTGCGGCCTCGAGGCCGTCGATCTTGGCCGAGAGGTTGCGCGCTGCGATGTCGCCGTCGGTGGTCTTGGGACCGACCGAGACCACCAGGCTCGTGGTTGGTTCGGCACGCTCGGGTGGGGCCTCACAGGCGGCCGCAGACGTGACTGCGACCGCCAGTGCAAGGGCGAGGCGGATGCTCATGGCTCCCCCATAAACGGAAACACATCCGGCATCGCCCCATCGTCTTCGGTCACCCCGTCGTCGATACCCGAGAGCACACCGGCCGCGAGCACGGAGTAGCTGCGCTCAATGACATCGTCGGTCGGGGAGCGGCCACCGCAGCCACCCACGCCGGGCTCGACCGCACCGATCGCTTCCGCCTCGACACCCAAGTAGGTGCCGCATTGCCCGCTGGTGCTGTTTAGCCACAGTCGGTCATCGGCGAGTACGGCCGCCAAAAACGCGTAGCGGGTAGCGCCGGCATCGGCGAGCAACTGGTTGCCGCAAGTGGCATCGAGCGAGTCGAGGATCGCCAGGTTGGTGGCCATCTCCGGGGCAAAGCTTTGCCACTGGGCAAACGGCGCTGAGTTGTAGTCATCCTTGGCCGCGTTCTTGATATCGGTGTCGGGGTGAAAGGTCGCGATGGTTGCGGTACTGACAGCAGCACGACCCGCGCGATCGATCTGCGCACCGAGGGCTGGCGGCGAGTCGGCACCGCGCGGGCCAGGCCCACCTTCGGAGTCCGACTCCGACTCCGAGCCGGTTTCGCCAGTCGTGGACTCCGCGGTTGTCTCCGCGGTCTCCCCGGTGGCCGTTTCCTGCCCAGTTGTCCCCGCGTCAGTGTCGCTAGAGTCCTCCGAGCCACCACCGCATGCAGCGAGTGAAATAGCCGCGAGAAGGCCGAGACACGCACGTGAAAAAGTGTTTTGATTCTTCATGGTTAGATCCGATTTTTTGATTTTTTGTTTGCTAGTTGAAAGGGCTGAGCGACTACTCGGCGAGCTGGTGGACACTCCCCCAGGCGGCGAGGTAGTTGCCGCCCGAGTTGACGAGGTCGACATCGAGTTCGACGACGAGGGCGAGGACATTGGTCCCGGCGAACGTGTCGGTCGCCGGCCCACCCATCGAGTCGCTTTGCAGCATTGCGACGATCGCGGCCGCGGTGTCGGGGTCGAGTTGTGGGCACCCATTGGCGTCGAGCTCGAGGTTGGGCGCGGCCTCGACGACGGCGGCGACTGCCGCGGTGAAACCCGTGAACTCAAAGAAGAACGGATCGTTTCGCGGTCCGGCAAACACCCGGACCTTGCCGCTGGCACTGGTGATGCCGGCCGGGTCCGACGCGTCGCCGACGACATACTCATCGCCTAGCCAACACTCGAGTTCTGTCTCGCTATAAAACGAGCAGATCATGTCGACTTCCGTTGTCGGCTCGCCAAAACTTGCCGCGCTGCCGACGTGAAAAACGTAGCCGGCCGCATCCGAAAAACGCGAGTCCGAGGTTGCAAATGGCGCGACGTTCAGGGCCATCCGCAGTTTCGAAGCATCGGGACTCATCCACGCCAGGAAGTCCGTGATGTCGGCGGCCGGGTCGGCCATCGCAGCCGGGCCGTCGAGGTGGTCAGCCGCCTCGGCCGGGGGTGAGAGGAAAAACGCCGCCGCAACTACGGTTGCGCCGACACGGGCAAAGACATTGAGGTCGTTCATCGAGCATTACGCTAGATCCCAGGCGACCCGGCGACCTTGATAGACGATGCGGGGTGTTTGCTCGATCGTCCGAAACTCGCGGACGCGCGGTGACGTACTGTCATCGCGGGCTGGTGTTGACTCGATTCACCAAGACGCACAGTTCCGAGTTCGACACACCACAGCTCCCGCCCATCAGTTGGTCGGTTGCAGGTCCACGATACAACCGGTGGCCAGTGGGCGCGTCGTCGCGGAGGCAGGGCCGCGATAGCAGCAGGTCGATGGGTGCGTCGGAGGTAGGTTAGCGATACGACCGGTGGCCGATGGGAGGGTGTCGCAGGCAGGTCCGCGATACGACCGGGCGCGTCGTCGCAGGCAGGTTTCGCCGATGGGCGCGTCGTCGCGGAGGCAGGTCCCCGCGATACGAATCAACACGTCCGTCAGCCGGGTTTCGGACCCTCGTCCCACAGGTTTTCCCACGTGTAGGGACCGCCCGGGACCAACCACAGGTCGCCGTTGACATAGCGATGGTGGCGATCGAGTTGACCGAGCGTGGCCATGTCAGCGTCGCTGAGCGAGAGCTTGGCCGCACCGAAGTTCTCGGCGATTCGATGGCGTTTGACCGACTTCGGAATCACCGAAGTGCCGCGTTGGGTTGCCCAGGCGAGCACGACTTGGGCCGGCGTCGCGCCGTGGCGCTTGGCGATTGCCGCGACCTGGGGTTCTAAGAGCAACACCGGGTCGTCGCTTTGGCGGCAACGCTGCGGGCGACCACCCGCACCCAGGGGCGAATAGCCCGTGAGATGGATGTTTGCAGTCTCGCAAAAGTCGAACAGCGCCGGCTGTTGCAGGTAGGGATGAAGCTCGACCTGGTTGACTTCGGGACGACGCCTCGCGCCACTGAGAAGGCTACGCAGCTTTTTGACACTGTGGTTGGAAACCCCGATGTGGCGGGCAAGTCCGGCATCCGCAATCGCCTCCATCCCACGCCACGTCTCGTGTAGCGGCAGCTCTTCAAGGCTGACGAGGTCGGCGGGCGAGCGCACCATTTGAACTCCGGGGCGCACGGCGACGGGCCAATGCACCAAGTACAGGTCGAGGTACTCGAGCTGCAGCTCGGCGAGCGTCTTTTGCAACGCGGGAAGTACGGCCGCCTGCGCGTGGGCGGTGTTCCACAACTTCGACGTAATCCACAACTCCTCGCGCCGAACGAGGCCCGCGGCAAAGCACTCCCGCAACGCCGCACCGATTTCAGCTTCGTTCCCATAAATCGCCGCACAATCAATATGGCGGTAGCCGAGCTCAATCGCAGCTTTGACGGCCGCACCGACTTCGCCGGGCGCCGACAGCCAGGTGCCGAGGCCAATCGCCGGAAGTGTATCGCCGTTGTCGAACGTGAATGCGCGCATTGGCGGGGACAATAGGCGGGTTTTCACCGGCTGTCACGGTCCGCCCGCAACCGTGCTTGCAACCTTGCAGCGCGTTGTCGGGCCGATGGTGACGTGGCTGAAACTCTTTTGCAACTCAGTTGCATTTAAATGTTGGCGATGGTACCTGACGTTGCGAGCTACTCGCTCGCTGCGCGAGCACTCAGTTCTCCATCGCACAGCCAATCGAGCACAGTCCATGAACGCGACACAGCACGCCGATCGCCGCCTTCCTGTTACCGTCTTGTCGGGCTTTTTAGGCGCTGGGAAGACCACCTTACTCAACCAAATCCTCAACAACCGCGAGGGCCGTCGGGTGGCGGTCATCGTCAATGACATGAGCGAAGTCAACATCGATGCGGCACTGGTCGAGCGCGGGGGAGCGGAGCTGTCGCGGACCGATGAAAAACTGGTTGAGATGTCCAATGGCTGCATCTGCTGCACGCTGCGCGATGACCTGCTCGCCGAGGTTTCGCGGCTGGCTCGGGAGGGTCGGTTTGATTACCTATTGATCGAGTCAACCGGGATTTCCGAGCCGGTCCCGGTGGCTCAGACATTTACGTTTGAAGACGAAGATGGGAAAAGCTTGAGCCAGGTCGCGCGGCTCGACACGATGGTCACGGTGGTCGACGCTGCCAACTTCTTGCGCGACTACAACGAGGGGGAGGCGCTTGCCGAGCGCGGGGAGTCCTTGGGGGAGGACGACCATCGCACGGTCACCGACTTGCTGATCGACCAGATCGAGTTTGCCGATGTGATTGTGCTGAACAAGCACGACCTCGTGACCAAGGAGCAGATGCGCGAGGTCCAAGCGATCGTCAAAGCACTCAACCCTGGGGCCAAGCTCATCACCGCCACCCGCAGCCAGGTTCCGCTCGAACAGGTGCTCGACACCGGGTTGTTTGACTACGAAAAAGCCGCCAACTCAGCTGGCTGGATCCGCGAACTCCAGGGCGAGCACACGCCCGAGACCGAGGCCTACGGGATTTCGAGTTTCACCTACCGCACATCGCGGCCGTTCGATGCCGAGAAACTATGGACATTTCTCCACGAGTCGAGCAACTGGCATGGGATTCTCCGCTCAAAAGGGTTTTTTTGGGTCGCTGCCGACCACCGTGTTGCCTACGAGTGGGCCCAGGCCGGTCGCGTCAGCACAGTCAATCCAATGGGCATGTGGTGGGCCGCGGTGCCCAAGGAGCATTGGGGACATCCCGACGGCTACCGCCCCGACCAAATGCCCGACTGGCACCCGCGGTTTGGCGACCGTGCCCAGCAACTTGTGTTTATTGGTCAGAAGTTAAACGAGGCCAAGCTGCGTGCGCGCCTCGATGCCTGTCTACTCGACGAGCACCTAGCCCAGGGCAACAGCAAAGACTGGGCCAAGTTTCCCAACCCGTTTCCCCAGTTGGAAACCGCGAAGTCGGCGTGAGCTATTTTTGCTGGCTACACAGCTTTGGGGGGAGCGGTGGCGAGGAGAAATATGTATGAGCAATGATAGCTTGAGCGTGGGCGGAGGGATGCATGTGGATCCTGCTACTCGCCCATTAGGGTGACGTTTGCATGTTGTGGAACAGCGGTATAGGCGGAGAAATATGTATGGACACCAATTCGTCGATATTGGAACAAGCCGCTGTTGGGGGGCAGCGGATATCGCCGCTGGCCTGATAGGTGAGCGCAGTGGCAGCCGTGTGTGAACTGAAGCTGCTGTCGGCCAGTATTAACCGGAGAGATGTATGGACACTGATTGGCTGATTGTCGGAGGTGGGATCCACGGGGTGCATATCGCCGCTCGCTTGATAGGTGAGGGTGGGGTGGCAGCCGATCGCGTGCGGATTGTCGACCCTGCAGCCCGCTTGCTCGAGCGCTGGCGGGCGTGTACCGCGACCACGGGTATGGCGTTTTTGCGGTCGCCGACGGTCCACCACCTCGACCTCGACCCCTGGTCATTGCGGGACTTTGCCGGCAAGCGAAGGGGCCGCGCCCGCGGATTGTTTGCACCGCCGTACGACCGGCCGGCGCTCGGGCTGTTCAACACCCACTGCGAGCGGGTCATCGAACGTTTTGGGCTACAAAAGTTGCATGTGCGCGAACGAGTCACGGCCTGCAACGTACTTACAGACGGTGTCCTGGCCCGTTTGAGCGATGGGGACGAGGTGTTTGCGCGACATGTCGTGTTGGCACTCGGCGCTAGCGAGCAACCATTTTGGCCCGATTGGGCCCCGACCAACCATCCTCGCGTACACCATGTATTTGCCCCGAAGTTTTCCGGCTGGCCCTCGGAGCAGGTCGAGTGTGTGGCGGTGATCGGCGGCGGGATTTCGGCGGGTCAAATTGCCTTGAGGTTGGTGCGGGAGGGTCACCGGGTCTATCTGATCGCCCGTCATGCGCTGCGGCAACACCAGTTCGACAGTGACCCGGGATGGCTCGGGCCCAAACACATGAGTTCCTTTCGCCGCGAGCGGAGACTCGAGCGGCGGCGGGCGATGATCAGCGAGGCACGACATCGCGGATCGGTGCCGCCGGATCTTCGGCGAGCGTTGCGACGGGCCTTTCGCGCAGGACAGATAACGTGGCACCAGGCCGAAGTTGCCGAACTGTTCGGGACGCCGGAGACGGTCACGCTGCGCTTGGCCACGGCCGATGTCGTCGAGGTCGAGCGCGTGCTGCTGGCGACCGGATTTTCGTCGACACGCCCCGGGGGTGCCATGGTCGACAACCTGATCAAATCGGCCTCGCTCCCATGCGCCCGCTGTGGCTACCCGATTGTCGACACGGCGCTGCGCTGGCATGCCCGGATTCATGTCACAGGCCCGCTTGCAGAACTCGAGCTCGGCCCGGCCGCGCGCAACATCGCCGGGGCACGCAGGGCAGGGGACCGGCTGGTCGACGCGATTCGCCAAGGGGTGGCGGGTTGTTGAAACGGGGTCTGGGTTGTTGAAACGGGGGCTGGCGGGTTGTTGAAACGGGGGCTGGCGGGTTGTGGCGGGTTGTTGGAAACGGCCGTGGACCAGCTGTTCGACACGCTTCGCCAAGGGGCGGGTTGTTGAAACGGGGTCTGGGTTGTTGAAACGGGGTCTGGGTTGTTGAAACGGGGTCTGGGTTGTTGAAACGGGGTCTGGCGGGTTGTTGAAACGGGGCCCGGGGACCGGCTGGTCGACGCGATTCGCCAAGGTGCGCGGGCGGGTTGTTGAAACGGCGGCCGGGGCCCTATGCTGCGGGACATGGAGAAGTCCAAAAAAGTCGGGCGGAACGAGCCGTGTCCGTGTGGTAGCGGCAAAAAAGTTTAAGAAGTGCTGCTTGCGCACGGTGGCTGCCGACCAGGTATTTTGCCGTCGAAGCCTGGTGAGGCGTCGACCCGTCCGTCGCAAAATCGCGTGAAGAGCAGTTGTTCGTGTTGTTGAGCCAGTAGGTTTACGCTCAGGTTTAAATGCAATTGAGTTGCAAAAGCGTCCTCGCTGAACTACGTTCGCCCCATGTCCGTGCTCGACTGGGTCATCGTTGGCGGCGGGCCCCATGGCGTTTGTGCTGCCCGGGCGCTGCAGGCAAACGGGGCGCAGCTGCGAATCATCGACCCCGCTGGCGAGCTGCTCCAGCGTTGGTCGGCGCGGGCACGGGCGGTCGGTATGACGTGGATGCGCTCACCTGTCAGCCATCACGTCGATCGGCATCCAACTGACCTTCACCACTTCTTGCATCGCCGCGACAACGCCGATGTCGCCAACCTGGCCCGCCCGTTTCTACGCCCGTTACACGCCGCTTTCCTGCGCCATGCGCAGCACGTGATCGCAAGGGAAGGACTGCAGCGAGTTGTCGTTCGGGGTCGTGTGGAGGCGTTGCAGCGCGATGGTGACAGCCTGGTGGTCGAGGGCGACGGCGTGCTGCTACGCACCCGGCGGGTGTTGGTGGCGACAGGTTCCAATCAGGTGCGGATCCCCGAGTGGGCGCGACAGCTGCAGGCACAGGGGGCAGCGATACACCACATGTTTGGGCGTGGCCCACAGCTGGCAAACGACATCGTCGGTGGCGGCATTTCGGCGGTACAGTGCGCCTTGGATGTTTGGCGGCGCACTCGGCAGCTCGTCCGCCTGTGGATTCGTCGTCCCATTCACATCGCCGACTTTGACACCGAGCAGTTGCAAACCCGTTCCCGGTTTGTCGGTCGGTGGTCGCGGCTCAAACCCGACCAACGCTGTGCCTTGCTCAAGGGACAGGACCATCGCGGCCGTGTGCCGCCCGGGCTGTGGACGCGGCTATCCCAGGCGATTGCCCGCGGACGTGTGCAGCTACGCGAGGGCGGGTTTTCGGTACAACGCGTGCGTGCCGGCCAGCTCGTTCTCTGTGGTGAAGCCGGGAGTGTGGAGACCGATGGATTGACATTGGCCACCGGGCTGCGACCCGAGCAGCTCGGCGGGTGGCTGCGTAAGGCCGCGGACCGCCTCGATTTGCCTGTACAAGCAAATTTGCCACGCTTGCAACGCGACATGCACTGGGGACGAGGTGTGTACGTATGCGGCCCGCTTTCGCGGCTGCGTTTAGGCCCGATGGCCAGCAATCTCATCGGCGCACGTTGGGCCACGTCCTTGCTGCCAGGCGTCACAATGCAGCCCTACTGAGGGATGGCGCTGCGGCTTGGTAGTGGTTTGGCACAACGTTGCTACGCAACGAAATGGCCATACAACTTAATCGCAGCATGAGAGTTTGCAGGCTGGACAAGGCCGCCAGGAGACCTACCGAGTTGCTCGACGGTGGACTAGACAACTAGAGATAGACAACTACAACTGTGCTCGGAGCCGGATCAAGGCCTATCCGTGTCGGATGTAACGGCTCAGTGCCAGGGGTTGGGAGCATCTACACAAGGAAATGGCCATACAACTTAATCGCTCGCGGAGATAGACAACTGTGCTCGGAGCCGGATCAACGCTTATCCGTGTCGGATGTAACGGCTCAGTGCCAGGGGGTGGGAGCATCTACGCAACGAAATGGCCATACAACTTAATCGCTCGCGGAGATAGACAACTGGAGATAGACAACTGAGACCTACCGAGTTGCCCGACGGTGGACTAGACAACTGGAGATAGACAACTGTGCTCGGAACCGGATCAACGCCTATTCGTGTCGGATGTAACGGCTCAGCGCCAGGGGTTGGGAGCATCTGTGAGCTCGAAGTCTGAGCTCGAGTCATCGCTATCGATCGATACTCCCTCGACCCGGCGACGCACCACAGCCTCGCCCGTGTAGGTCCCCGAGGCAAACGTAAAGCCACGATCGACCACCGTCGGCAGCCGCTTGAAGGCCGCGCTGTCAGCATCTTTGACAATGTCGACACCATCGACCACCGAACCCACGGGAAGTTGCAGCAGCTGCCAGCCCTCAAACTCAAACTCCAGTGCTTGCGCGTCGTCGGTGAGTGAGGCAATCACAACACTTGGACCGAACACGGTGATCAGCCAGTCAAAACCGGTGTTGTCGTGGACGAGTTCTAGGTTGGCGACGGTCGGGTAGTCTTCGTCCTTGCCACTGGCGGCGACAAACGTTTCAAAGTCGGCACCGCTGAGGTCGACGGTTGAAAACGGACTGTGGTTGACCCCATCCTGCGCGATCACCAGGCGCTCTCCGGGTTCGATGACCACATCTTCGGGTGCTCCGGGAATCTGCCAAACTGTCTGCATGTACACATTCTCACTGTCGTCGGCGAGTCCGTGGGGCTCGTTGCCCGGGTTTATCTCGCCAGCCAGGCCAAACACGTCGCCGATCAGCAGGCCGCCGGCGGCCACGGGTTCGTCACTGATATTGCGCAGCGCGATGAATTGATCGGAGAAGTAGTGGTCGGCATCCGTCATCGGCGGGCTGCCAGTAAAGTAGACCTCGTCGATCACCAAGCGTCCGGCGGGGGCACGTGGCTCGGTATGTTCGCCGGTTTCGCCGGTTTCACCGGTTTCACTCCCGCCGGTTTCGGTCGCGTCATCCGTCTCCGTCGCGTCATCGGTCTCGCTCCCGCCATCTTCACTCGCGGTCCCGAGATCGTCTGTGCAAGCGGCCAGGGCACAGCTGACAGCGAACGTGAGGGCCAGGCTTAAGTACTTGCGGGCGTGGGAGGGTTGCATCTTGCAACTCAATTGCATTATGATGCCGCGCCGTGTCAAGGACATCTTGTATCTGCACATGTGTGCGAGCTCTTCTTAGCGTTTTGGTCGTCGTTTTGGTCGCCGTTTTGGTCGTCGGTTGCGATGCTGAGCCGCAGCCGGGCGAGAGCGATGGCCCTTCGTCGACATCCGACCCGCAGCCGGAGGTCGAGCCGACGATCGAACTCGGAGCAGGCCTCACCGACTGGCGCCCACTGGCCGACGGTGACACGGTCGAACTCGTGGCAGGGTTTCAAGGCGGTTGGCACATCGACTTGGGCGTGCGCGGCAAGGGCATTGATCCCGACGGGCTGTCGCTTCGCTACGAAGCCCGCGACCCACAAACCGACGCTTCGCTGAGCCACGAAACCAAGGGACTACTCACCACAAGTAACGTACTACCGATGGGCGACAGTTGGCTGCGGGTTGGCGACCGTGTGGTGTTTACCATCGATCAGCCCGAGACCGTGGTCGGTTCCGAGGTGTGTTTGTATGTACGAGCCTACAACGCAAGTTGGGAGGGCGGGGACTCACGGTGTGTGACGATTGTTGACTACGAGCCCTAGCAGCCCGTGGATTTTCGTGACGCACCGGCCCGCTTGCCGATTGAGTCGCGGCTGGATCCCGCGGATCAGGCAGTAGCGCCACTACTCCTAAGATGCGCTAAAATGTCGAAGAACCCGGGATTCTTGAGATATCTGTCTTTTGGGTCATCCTAAAAATGCCATCCAATTTTGGCGTGGGATTTGGCAGGGTGGGGAGCGATGGCGAACGCGATCACAGAGGCGCGGGTGAGGGCTTTGCGCAAGGGGCAGGTCCTGATGTGCGGGAAAATATCAGGTTTCGGAGTGAGACGCTCACCGAAGCGCGGGACAGTAGCGTTTTTCGTGCGGAGAGTGGTGGATGGCCGGGACATCCGCGAGACGATCGGCAAGCACGAGGACATGAGCGTACGCGAGGCCCGATGTGTCGCGCGAACGCGACTAGGCGAGCTGGTAGCCCTCGCCAGAGTTCAAACGCGTCGCCGGCCGGCAGTCCGCTCCGTTGCGCGAGTTGAAGCGCCCGACCGCGAGAACCGATCGACACGAGAAGCACCCGACCGCGCCGACCGTGACCAGGAGTTGCACGCGATGATGCGGGAACTCCTCGCACACGTTCGACCGGTCGAGCGACCTACATGTACCATCAATGAAATTGCCGACGTGTTCCGACAGGAGTCCTATCCCGATCTCAAACAAGCCACGCGAGACGGTTACGACATCTCGATCGACAAGGACATTTTGCCTGTCTTTGGAGGCATGAAGGTCACAGCCATCGACGCGGCGAAAATCGAGGCGTACCACAGGTCGTTCAAAGGGAAAGCCGAGAGCCAGGGGAAGAAGTCGACCGCGATGTTGCTACGGCTGCTACGGCTAGCGAAACAAAAGAAGTTTCTCGAGGCGGTGCCCGAGCCAAAAATCAAGCAGTACAGACAGAAGCAGACATCCGGGAAAGGGTTGGCCGAACGGCAGGTTCACCGGTTGAGTGCGCAACTCGAGCGGTTGCTGGAGACGGATCCAAGCCCGTACACGCTGGCGATGATCTTCCTCCTCAATACAGGAGAGCGGCGACAGGCCTGTGTGTCGCTGCGGGTCGAAGACGTGGACTTCGAGCGCAAGGTGATCCGACGCAAACGCAAGTTCGACAAGGTCGAGGCGATTCCGATTTCCGACTACGCGGCGGCGTTTTTGAAGAGCATCCTGCCGCAGGCGCGCGGTGGTTGGTTCTTCCCGAAACCGAGGGGCACGGGGCATATCTCGGGTGAGTATTTGCGGGTGAAGCTGAGGACGCTGTGTGTGGAGAACAAGGTGCTGCTGCCGAATGGGCAGCCGCCGTGCCTGCACTCGCTGCGACATACGTGGGCGTCGGTGCTGGAGATGCAGGGGATTCCGCTGTCGACGATTCAGCGGTTGCTTGGGCATAGCTCGATCAAGACGACGCTGAAGTATGTGCACGGGGATGCTTCGAAGTCTCGGGAGGCTTGTAATTTGGCTTCGGCGGTTACGGCTGTTGGGTTGGGGTCGGGGCCGAACAACCGTTCTAGGAGCGGATAGACGTTTGAGAGGTCCTCGCGGAGGTGGGCCCGCTATCCGCATATTGATGGTATAATCCAACGAGGCAGCTTCCAATGAACCAACAACAAGAAACCTGTGGCATTTCTGTTGAGTATCCAAAAACAACAGCTCTCTTCTGTGACCGGGTCTATAGCCCCGATACAGAAACTCCACCATGCGCTCTGCCGTCTCCGAAGCGAAGAAAAACAGCGACTCCTGGCTCGATTACTTTCTTTACTCCTCTATACTCATTCGGGGGACGGATGACTCTACGTAATGGTTTCACCTTCCCTGATGAGCCGACACTCCGAACATCCGTCCACTACCTCCGTGGAGAGACTCTTGCCTACGTAGCAAACCATGGATATAAGCCGATCTTATACACAAGTCCCTGTGAGGTCTCCCAGACTCGATACCAACGTGGTGATAGACAAGTTGTTGGAGCCGCATTACAGGGGTTGGGAATTGTCGACGAAGAAGCTCTAACGTGGGAGCAAGTGCTGGAAATACGGGAAGATGCGCGAGCTGTCCTCAACCTTAAACAGGTTTTCCTGTGGCTTGATAACAATATGGTAGATAAAGACCCTTCGTATATTGTCGATACAATCGGTGAGAAAATTGATCGCTACGAGCAAGCTCTGAAGAAGTGGGGGATTCTGACAAAAGCAGGTTCTCTGGCTGCGCTTGTTCCCGCTGCATTCGAGGTTGTTCTACCGGATATGTTCTCGAATGCCGCGGTGATATCATCAACTCTGAGCGCAGGTCTCGTTTGCCTAACGGGCCGCGTAAATCGTAATGCTTCGCGCGATGTGTTGGAACATGGTCTCGCCTTTTTTCCAGACTTACGGCAGGCACTAGGTGCTGCGAAGTGAGGCGTATTCCTGCTCAAACTGTTGAGGGATTCACGACTTCTACCAAGCTGGTATCCGAAACAATCGCCCACCATCACCCTGGTCGTGGAGCAAGCGGACAATTTCGCTCTCGGCAAATTTTACCCGATGTCCGTGTTCATCCACAGGAAGGTCCGAGTCAATGACTGTGATGATTTGCTGAAGCCCTTCTGAGCAGAGTCTGCGCATCTCTTTCAGCAGGCAACGCTTCTTGCGATCATCCAAACTCTCGAATACACCGTCGTGGAACACGAAGTGGATGAACGATTCATTGAGGTACGTAACGAATACCGCGAGATCGAATGCGACGCAGAGCAACTTTCGGTATGTGTGGCCGTCATCGGCGCTCGTTGCAGTTCCAGTTTCATCAAGGATTTCAGCTTGAAATTCGATGTTGCCTTCTCTATTGAGCGTACAAGACAAAACTGCTGGTCGATCGAGAACAGCTCGAACGACACTTCCAAAGTCAAGCCGGATATCACGATAACGGTTCCCAGGTAGGGTTGACTTCCCAATGTTCTCCCGGACATCGTGTACTACCTCAGTCCGCTTCTGAGTGATGTCGACAAGCTGCTGGCGGAGCTCGGCCAAGTGATTCATCTGATCGCGTTGACGCTCGAGAATTGCCAATGTGGCTTTGAGCTCAATGAGTCGCTTCGAGTACTCTCGGTATTTTGCTAGCGACTTCGCTTCTCGCAACGTTGCTAGAGCGTTTACTCTCTCGTTATTGAGAGCGGCCAACTGGGATTCTATCTGCTCAAGCTCCTGGAAAATATCAGTTCGCTCTTGTTGGAGATGTTCCGCTCGCTCCTCGGAAATACTCTTGAGGAATGATAGCAAGTCGTTGTAGTCGCGTTTTATCTGCTCACCAAAGTAGACTTGCGCGTCGGCGAAAACTTGCTCCACTCCATCGAGATCGAAACGGATCGTTTCCCCCAGTGTCTCGTCGATCGACTGAAGTGACATCTTGAGATGGTAGCGACGCTCGTTGTAACCGGCCACTTTGGCTTCGATCCTATTGACGAGCTCTTGCGAAAGCTCCTCATCCGGTAGCTTAAAATCGAAGTTACTCAACCTTCGTTCAAGATCCTGTACTTCGTTCGCTCTCAGTAAGATCACTCCCTCAAATCGGTCAGGGGAATCGGCGAGTCCGACTAGCTGCGGTGCTAGCTCCGCTATCGAGCGATCCACATTCTCTGCCTCGGCTGCAAGGTCATACGCTTCCTGAACGAGACGGCCATCAAGGCCGAGGAACTCTGCGAGGAAGGGTTTCCAGTCTTTGTGTTTTCCTCTGAACTTACCAAGCTGAAACACATCTTGAAAATCGTCTTGGAGTCGAAGCGCATACCCCAATGGTTTCCGATATGGCCACTGAGTAGCAACTGAGAAGCCTAGCTGCCCCTCTAAGATCTCTTTGGCCTTGTCGAACGGGACACGCCAGTGTGCCCACTCATTCTCGGGCTCGTCGCTTGTGTCTGCGTGCGACTCCGTAGAATAGTAGAGTGAAATTTTGCTAGCTTCCTTCACAGCACGACGAATCGTCACAAACCGATTCGCTCCAAGGCGAAGTTCAAGAAAGAACACGAAGTCACGAAATAGTTTCTCATGCTTAAAAAGGAAGAATTTCCTGTCGCGCTTCTTCAGGAGGCAGAAATCAATTAGATGAGCTAACGTTGTCTTACCGAGGTTGTGGGTATCCTTGTTGAGGTTCGCAGGATCTCGGATCTCTGCAAGTATGACGTTCAAGCCTTCATTGAACCGAAGGGGTGGAAAGATTCCTGACTTGTTGCTGTATAGTGAAGAGAGTTTCATGGGCCCATATACTCGAAGGAGTCAGTACGTGGCCGATACTCAACCAGCCCGAGGACATACATCAAAGATAGTGCACTAGCGAAAAGTGTGTCTCCGTCTTTCGAGCGTTTGATGGCGTACTCGACTAGAGACGAGTAGCTCGCAATCCGGGATTTTTTGAGCCGAGCAAGTAGAAGCGCCGACAGTGCGAGAACACTTCGATCTGGGTTCATGTGCTTAGTCGGACGTAGCATCAACATCCTCCGTATCGCCTATGTCGCAAGCCCAGTACATGAAGAAAAATACTGTTCGGGTAAGCCGTTTGTGTGACCGGAGATCTCCATCTCGTAAGATTAATCCCGAGACTAGATGATCGAGAAGCTTATCGTAGGTTTCGAAATCGCTTCGATGGGCAATGAGCTTCGCCGAAAAGTCCGCTACGGCTTCATCATACGACCTGTAGGTTTTTTTGTTGATTGGATCCGCTAGGAATCTCTCGATAACGCCGAAGTGTTTCAGGTAGTTTCGAGTAATATGCTTTGCATATTCTTCACTCAAACCGTTTCGCTGATTTTTCTTCCTGAATGCAACGCGTTCAATATTGGTCGCGGTAACCTTAGTAGGCCATTTAAGGTCTGACTGTACACTCGCTATCGCTGATATCACGTTAGCTAGGTCGTCCGGCGATGCTCGGAGGGGAAGATCGTACTCAAAGCCACGAAGAGTCTCAGCGAGAAACGGGTATCGTTTAACGTACCTCTCGATCTGCTCAGTGCCAAACAGATAGACGGAAGGAACTCCCGTTTGCGTCCTCAAGCGTTCTTCGATTTCTTCGTTAACGATTGCTCCCTGTCGCCGGTTTGCGAAGAGAAGATAGTGGTCGATCAGACCAGCATTGCGAAGCGCCTTGATCCTCGGGATTTCTTCGGAAAGCGTTGAGGTTTTGGATGAACCACTAAAATCGGTATCCGAGAACTTCCCTATCGCGTCCAGGGTGTGTTTCGCTTGAATAATGACGGTACCGGAGAGAGGTTTCGCGGTGCTCGGAAACGCCTGTGCTGTTCCTACAAACTTACCATCTCGCCCTCCATCGGGTCCGGTTGCGAACTTCTGCACACCCGCACCGAGCAACTCGTGGCAGACCTCAACAACGAAGTCCTCGAACTGGGTTGGATGAAGGTCGTGAAACGCGAATCTCATTTCGGGGTTCTCGATCGGCCGGCCGTGCCGGCAGGACGAGTTGTAGCATCCTACCGACGAAAAAGCTGATTCGTCGCCCTAACATCCCAAGCGTTCACGGGTCAGTGCCCAAGGGGCCGTGCCGTCCTCATCGAGCTCACGCACCTAGATGTTGCCTGGGCGAGATCGCTTCACGAGTGCGCAGTGTGCGAACGAGCGCTCGGGTTCATCGATCATCTATGAAGTCGACGACTTCTTCGAAGCGCGCCGCTGTTCCCTCCGAACACGCTCAAATTCGTTCCGAAGTGCTATCTCGATAGCTCCGACGAGGTACGTGTTGTAGTAGCTCGCCAGCTGCACAAGTATGTCGTCGATTTCGAGAGGCAAGCGGAAACTTCGGCTCTTGAACGGTGTACGGCCCTTCGTTCGAACGCCGGACCTCGCCGACTTGGATCTGGACGACTTGGACGACCTTCGTGAACGCCTGCTTTTGGGTTTTGTCTCGGTCGCAGACAGTCCCGCATCATTGAGGAATTCCTTGACGTCGTCGGGGGTCCCGGCCTTCTCGTGGACTCGGGCAAATCCGGTTGTTGAAAACGGAGACGGTTTTTTTCGTGCCATCTTACGCGCTCCTTAATCCGCATCGGCGAAGGATGTACTTACAAAATTCGGTCATGTCCTCTTTGATCTTTCGCGCGAATGGGTCGCTCCAAATGTCTGAGAACTCATTTGTGATCCGGACGATCGCGTCAGCACGGCCGATCCCACGCTCGTAGTAAGTCGTCTTTTTGACGTTGGACACCGCTTCGATCATTTTTTGAAGCTGACGCCGGCCGCCTTCGCCGCGGCGGTTGAGAACGAGGATGATCTCGGCATCGGAGCCGCGGAGGTCCTCGATGACGTTGTAGAGATTCTCTGCGGCGAGTCGTTCGGTGATCGGTACGACCCAGATATTTGGTCGGACCATGACGCCGATATTCTCCGAGGGCGGACAGTCGAGGACGACCAGGTCGGCTGCGGGGCCGATGTCCGGCGCCGCGTGTGGAGTGTAGATCGCCGAGAGTTTCGGGTTGACGCGGTGTGCTCCTTCGCCGCGAACTCCCTCTCCATCGGTGAGCCAGCGATACGAGTCCCCCTGACGGTCGAGACATGCCGCGACCACTGTGTGTTTGCAGACCTTCGAGGCATAGAGCGCAAGGTGCACTGTGAGGGTCGTTTTCCCCACTCCCCCTTTGTTGTTGTAGAACGCGACAGTCTTCATCACTTCCATTTTTCAAGAAATCTGTCTCATCAGACAGGATTGAGTCTGACCCTCCTCGCGCCGCGGTCTCGAAGGCTTCCGTTGAATCGCGTTCGCACAAGTCGGCCGGTTTAAGTAGCTGGCATGCCGTGAACAGTGTGCTGAATTCCGGCTCCAGAGCCGGAATTCAGCGCATGTTCGTGTCTCGACCGGCTCCGGATTTTTTTGATGCCAGAGATCTTGCGAACTTGCCGATGCTGCGGTGTTGCGAACTTGCCCGGCTTCCCTGATGGCGGAAGGGACAGCATTTGATCTTTAGACAACGTAGGCATAGGCGCTGGTGAAAAGCCTTCTACCAGCGCGGGCAAGCGTGCCGTAGTTTGCCCGAGCAACTTCGCAGCCAATTTTTTGGCGCTTGGTATCTTCACGAGTGCATGCGAGGAGGCTGTCCCTGAAGACTGCGGCAGATCAGGCATTCTCACCCAGAAATTTCTGGGCGCTAGTGCGTGAAGAAGTGCATGCAATTTGTAGAGCCGCCAAAAACCTCCTCCGGTTAACAACCTGTACCGATTGCGGTTCTAGACCGCGACAGGAGCCGGGTGGCGGTTGAATCCTAGCGAGAACTCAATGGCGAATTTCACGGGATTTGCCACGCAGGCAGACACCGGTTTGCGCGCGCAAATCAGTTTTTCCGCGGACGGTGGCGAGTTCAAAGCGCTGGGGATTGTCGGGGACTTGTTGGCACCCCAGCCGTGACAGGGTTGCAACCGTCGTCGGCGAGCAGTTCCAACCGCGACGCGCGTCGCGGGTCACGTTACAAGGGCCACTCGTTCCTGGTCGAACGCGCATGTCGATCGAGGAGTAGATCTCCACATGTCCCTCGTTCGAAACCCACTCGTGAGCGGCTCCTGGGTGTTGCTCGTGAACAGTCGGCGGACCGGTGTGACGCCGCCGAGCTCGCGTTGATCCGACGTGCTCGTGACCGACGAACGACGAGCTCGTGACTAACGGCTCGTACAGAGCCTCGACTCGCCAGACGAGAGGAGCTCAAGCTGGCCGTCGCCCGGTCTGCGAGCTCGTCCGATCCGTAGCTGCATCCCTGTCACCTGCTCAACTCCAGCTGTCGGTACAACCTCCGCATCGAACTCGCCGAAAGTCTGAAACCGGTTCCCTGGATCCTTGGCGAGGGCGGTGGCGATTAGCTCGTCAAACGCGGGCGAGACATCATCGCCCTGCGAATCGATGCGTTCGGGAGCCATCTATCCGAGCACGCGATGACCTGCGAAGTCTGGTGGGGTGGTAGGTCGGTGAGCAAAGCACGAACGATGCGCGCGAGCCCGAAGTCAGCGAGAATGAGGCGGTCGGCCATCGGCCGTCGGTTTATGTCTCAAGAGACAGTTATCAGCTTTGACGTCTCGGTGGGCCACACCAGCGTTGTGGAGCACCGCCAAGGCGATGAGGAGTTGATGTACGAAGATGCCAGGGGTCTGCCTGGGAAGCGGAGCGGCGTTGAGTCGTGCTCGAAGCGTTGGACCCATGACGCAGGGCATCACGATGTAGATGCATGTATTCTCGCTGCCGTGACCGAGTACCTGCATGGGGTTCGGATGTTGAAGCTGGGCACCGATCCGCGCTTCGCGGATCAACCGGGCACGCTGCTTCGAGTCGCCGGGGTAGGCGATCTTGATAGCAACTGGGCGGCCGAGTCTCGGATCACGGGCCCTGAAGACCGAGCCGGAGGTGTCGACTTGAGCGAGTTCTCAGGGAGGAGGGTTCGCTTCAGCTCCCCACGAGTGAGGCTTTCCCAAGACCGACGAAGATCGTCCTGGATGATGGGTCGTGGGTCGAGCTCGTGGGTGAGAGCTAGTTTAGCCACCGAATCGTTAGTGCAGAGTCCTCCTGTTTTAGTCCTCCACTATGTCGCTCGGAGATCGGAAACCGCGATGCCGGGATAAAACGTTGTCCCCGGGAAAGAAAAACCGCCAAACTTGAGCTCGGCATGCCGGTACGACGGCGAGTAATCGTGCGATGATGCGTAGGTACGTGAGAGAGTGAGCCGGGGGCTACCAAAGTTGGACATCTCCCACGTCCACCGGCTTTTCATCGTCGCCAATACAACAGTTCGAGTGCAGTGTGCAGTCAAAATTGTCACCTCCACATAGTCCATTGTTTGCTAAGGTATTTCCATATCCTAGGCGTCCATGCTCACCACTACCCCAGCAGCGGACCGTACCTGTATCAAGGAGGGCGCAGGTATGGCGAAACCCCGAGCTTATCTGGGTCACCGGAGCACCCACATCAACAATGTAAAGACCCGAGCTTGGTAGCTCGTTATCCCCTATATTGTTCGTGTGACCATAGCCAAGCTGGCCGTGATCGTTGCGCCCCCAGCACTTTACGTGTCCAAGGTTACTATACAACGCACAAGTAAAATCCTCCCCCGCAGAAATCTGGGTAACAAGGCCCACAATCTTCGGCAGAGAGCTTGGTAGCTCGTCGTCACCAATCACTTCTGTGTGACCATATCCAAGTTCCCCAAATTCATTCGACCCCCAACATCGCACAAAGTCCCCCTCCAGTAATACGCAGGTATGGGTAGCTCCTGCAGTTACTTGAACAACTACGCCACCCGTATCGACCGCTGGCTTGGAACTCGGAAGCTCATTGTCGCCGACTTTATCAGTGTTACCATATCCAAGCTGCCCCTTGGAATTAAGACCCCAGCAGCGAAGCTGTCCTCCTTCCAAGATTGCACAGGAGTGTGCACCCCCTGAAGAGATTTGGGTCGCAGAGCCGCCGAGACTAATCGCCCCTATAGAAGTCGGAAGCTCATCGTCACCAATCCAAGTTGTATTGCCTTTGCCGAGTTGACCATAGGCATTCCACCCCCAACAGCGTACTTCACCGCTTGTTAGCAGTGTGCAAGTATGTTGATTGCCAGAAGCTACTTGAGCGACGAGCGTTGCTCCCAAACTGACTTTTCCCACGGAGTTGGGTAACTCGTCATCTCCAATACTGTTTGTGCTCGCTTGGCCCAGCTGGCCGAATGCATTAAGACCCCAACACCTCAGCTCGCCAGGTGGAGGTGAAACTGCACAGTTATGATAGAAGCCCGCGGATAGACTTTTCGCTATAGATCCTACCGAAACAACTTCTTTAGAGGATGGAAGCTCATTGTCTCCGATCCAGTCGGTATTTCCAGATCCCAATGCTCCGTATTGTCCGCTTCCCCAACAACGGACCACCCCTCCGCTAAGTAAAGCGCAGGAGTGGTAACCTCCTGCGATAACACCAAGGGCCTTGGTCTTGGTGCAGTCGTTTTCGCATCCGTCTGCGACCACGCTGTTTCCATCGTCGCACTCCTCCTCACCTTCATAAACGACACCGTCTCCACAGAAGGCAAGATCGCAGTCATTACGACAGCCGTCAAGATCATTCAGATTACCATCATCACACTCCTCATCATCTTCATACACAAAACCATCACCACAGGTAGCATATTGACAATTACTGGGACATAACCCTCCATCTCCATCCGCGTTGCCGTTATCACACTCCTCCCCCACGTCTAACACTCCATTTCCACATTCGGGCTCTTCCGGCTCTGGTGCCGTAGAACTACTTTCGTCTAAGTCCGAGGTGTTTTCGGAACTTCCAGTCTCATCGCCCGTTACTCCTTCGGTAATGCCACTTCCGAGTGACTCGGGTACTCCTTCTGCTGGGTCGCTCGAGTATTCATAAGTCGGTAAAGTTGTACTGTCCGGCTTAGTACTGGTACCATTTTCAGCGTAGTTGGTATCGCAGATATGATTTTTGCGACTATTCCCGTAGCACTCTCCAGGAAGTGAGCAGCTCGGCAAACAGGTAATTGTGAGGGTAAAAAGAACAACAGGAAAACTGAATTTCATTGTAAAATCTCCGAGGTCCTCTTGGATGTTGTTCCAAGTGCTTATTTGGGCATTGGTAAGTGTTCTCATGGGATCACTCAAATCTGAGTATGGTTCTACCCGGCTGCAGCCGGGAGGCGGATATACTACCGAAGAAGTCGAGGAGCAGCTCGAAGAAGTCGCTGGAAAATGAGGCCACACGAGCTGAGACGCTTGTGCACCACTCGCCCCCTAAAGCGGGGAGCAACTATGGTCCGACTCCCATTGTGTAAATTGACAGATTACGTATCTGTAGAATGTCAGCCTCCCTTGGTCAACTGCAAGTTCCAACTTGAGTTGAATCGATCCTACCACTTCGCAAGAGAGTCTCATCAAGCTGTTCTCTTAAGAGAGAACACATGCGCGACGAGATCTGACGCATGGTTACCAAGAGACCCCCAACGAAAATCATCCTGGAGGATGGATTGAGGTCGAGCTTACGGACGAAACGTAGAATGATCCGTTCCTGCGAACATCGCGGCTCTCGAGTCGGCAAATACTTCTTCAGATTTTTTATCGGGGATCGGTGGCACGCCTCCGGGAACAACAGGAGAGTGCCGCGATCCACAGAGATAGATGCGCGAAGTTTGCGCATTCAAATATTTAGTTTCCTAACCGCCGAGCCCGAGCTCTGCGCCACCGTGCGGGTGCTGAATAACGACGACTACGTTCTGGTCTGAGAGCGCCACGTTGGGGAGACTATGGACGACCACAGAACAACTCAATCACGCCTCGCAGATCTACTTGTGGAGCTCTTCGGCAGTCACAGCGAGTTGCGTCGTTGGATCTGGAGCGACGGCGACTACTGCGACCTCCTTCGCCAGCTACCGTCCGACACAGTGTCGCTGCGAGAGCTCGCCGGCGAGATTGTCCGTGGACTCGATCGACGTGGGATCCTCCCCTCGGTCTTTCCGCGACTAGAGACCGCTTTCCCTGGGCGCGCGACGGAGATCGCTGCGCTCGCTCGCAGTTTGGGCGTGCGGCCGTTTGGGAGGATCGTGCCCCCGCCCCGGCGAACACTCGCACTCGGTGCTCTCGGGTTCTTGGTGGCCTCCCTTGTAACACTGGAGCTCTTCGAGGGTCTGGATGGAAAAATGCAGGAATCGAAGGCTTCAGAGAAGGCAGATACCCCCATCAAACTCGCCGACACGAGCCCGGAGTTGTTTGTCGTCCAGAACGACGCCAACAACCCAGGCGGATCCGACTCCGGCGCCAACGATCACGCAGCAACATCGAGACCAGCTGCGAAAAACAGGACGGAGAGCAAAGCGATGCCCTCGTCTCCTCGCAACAAACCTCCCGAAAATCCTCGATCGGAATGGGTCGTGCGAGGAGTTGACGAGGGGACGGAGGCTTATAACTACTTCGTTAAGCTCGATGGGCCTGAGGTCCGCAAGTACATGACCCTAACCATGCGCGGCGGCCCACGATCCAACATCCTCTGCACGGTCACCGATGAGAGCGGTCCATTGTACCGGTGCAAGGTCGTGCGTCAAAAAGGCGATAGTAGCATCCCCGTCGGTAGCGTTTTCACCAGTGAGATGTAGAAAAATGCAACGATTTCAGAGGATGATTTCTATTCTAATGGCTTTCCTAATCGTGGCCCCTGGCTGCGCAGCGACGGCACCCACAACAGTCGCGCCCGCCGTCGAGGAAGCAGAGGACCGCCTGCCGCGAGGTGTGTCGCTCTGGAACGAGTTTCTACGGGAGAAGCGCGAGCCCACGCTGAACTACAGCGGTAAACGATGGATCGCCACATATCCCTCCGCGGAGTGGGCCTCCAACATAGCGATCAACGAGCTCCTCCTTGCCGCGGATCCCAACACCGGTCATGGCGTCGGTGTTCTCGTGGTCACGGGCAGAGCCGGCCAGGACATCACGCTGAGTCCTCGCTGTGTGGCCGACGGCGGACGCCTGGAACCTGGGGCTAGGATCCGCCCGCCGAAAAACGATGAGGTCCTCGGGCGATGCCTCGCGCCAATCGTCGACGTCGGGAATCAGGCTTCGAGGACGCCATATGTGATCCTCGGGATTGGCGATGGCGTGGAGGTGAAGCCCAATCAGCAGTTCTCATTGCCCCATGATCGTTTGTGGCGGATGCGTGGGACAAGCCTCCGCGCGAGCCACGAGATGACCTGCGTCGTCTCAGATGATCCAGAGCGTCTGACCCCGACTTCGGCGGATTGCATCATCGTGTCGCCCGAACCTCCCGAGACGCTTGACTACCTACGGGGGATGCATGCCGTCTATGAAGACCCGAGCGCAGCAGACCCGCTCCATGGACCGGTCCACACCCAATTCGATGTCACGATGCGCGCGATCTTTGAAGTCGAGGATCGCTACGTCAACGCCCCCAGCGCATCGCTACTCGCCGAGATCCGGGCCGGTCTCAACGAGCACCCCCGCGAGAGTTATGGCTCCTTCCTCATCGCAATACAGCGAGAATTCGTCGAGGCGATCCTGGCACCTATGATCGAAGGCGAAAAGGGTTCCCACGGCACCACTCCAAACCTCGGCCTCGGTCTCGGCCTCAGCGTCCCGCTGAGCCCGTCACGAGAGCTTGCGGGGGCTGGGGGGAACCCGATGCCGGCACCGGGGACGGGCACGACCTCGGCGCCCGGCCCAAAGTCCGGAGGTCAGCTGACCGAAGGTACAAAAGGCCCCCACGCCATGACTCCGCCCCTCAGTCACGAGTCCGGGGGTGCTCAGCTGACCGAAGGTACAAAGGGTCCCCACGCCATGACTCCGCCCCTCAGTCACGGGACCGGTGGGAAACCGGCGCAAGATAGGACGGGCGCAACTCCGGCCGGCCCAGGGGTCCGAGTGCAACACGGACCGGTTAGTGAGGGACCGGCCCCCTTCGAAAACAGAAATCCGCCACCGCCAAGGCGGGATGCCCAGGCCCGATCTCGGCTCATCGGAGTAGGCGTGGCGTCGGGCCTGACCGCGGTCGGCATCGTCGTAGGTGCGAGCACTCTTTCCTTAACTCGTCCCGGAGGGAAACTCCATCAAGAAATCGAATCAGCCGCGTATGACACACCCAACGCTGACCTGTACCGCTTCTCGGGTGACCTCTGCGCCACAGCGCTTTCACTGGATGACGACGACGTCGTATCCCTGTGTAATCGACACCGCGCGACGACCGGGATTGGGATCGCTGCGCTCCTCGGGGCTTCGATCTCGGCTGCCTCGGCGATTGTGCTGGGGGTGATCTCTAGGCAGGAAGCACGGAAGCAAAGTGTTGGTATGGCGCCCATGGGACGGGGCGGGATCGTGGTCTTTTCCCAGAATTTCTAAGCACAACACATACAGGACGGAAGCAATGTCACAAAAAATAGGCTCGATGACCCATTGGACCTGTATCCTCGTTATCGCATGTGGAAGCATCGTCTGCGGAGTTGGGGGCTGCGCATTACCTGGAGAATGCTATGACATCAACTCGGGCGATACGAGTTGTTCCGCGGTCTCGAGTTCAACTGAAAACATGAGCGGAACCCCGACTACGGCGAATACCGTTACAGAGATAACTTCTGGCACGACCGCCGAGACAGATACTGAGGCTGACTCTACGACCATTGAGACTGAGGGAGACATTTGTGGAAACGGAGTCGTCGATGGGCCCGACGAAGCCTGCGACGATGGAAATCTTGACGCGAATGATGCATGCCTACCGACCTGCGTTCCGGCCACCTGCGGGGACGGCCACGTCTGGCAGGGGGTTGAGGAATGCGACGATGGCAATGAGGACTGGGAGGACGCATGCCTACCGAACTGCGTTCCGGCAATGTGTGGGGACCACCACGTCTGGCAGGGAGTCGAGGTGTGCGATGATGGCGCCAACGGCGACCAAAATGACGGGTGCACCGACTCCTGCAACTTCCCATTCTGCGGGGACGGCTACGTCCAGCAGGCCGGAGGCGAGAAGTGCGATGATGGAAACATGGTCGATGACGACACTTGCACGAATGACTGTCTACCGGGCCTGGCGCTGATGGGCCCCTACGGCAGGATCAGTGCATCAAATAACAGCAGAACATGTGCGCTGACCCAAGACGGTGCGGTACGCTGCTGGGGCTATGGCGCATGGGGTGCCCTCGGATACGCTAATACTAACAATATAGGCGATGGCATGAACGGGTCCGGGGTGATGCCGCCTGAGAATGTGAAGATCGGCGATGAACCTGCTAAGCAGGTAATCGGCTCAAATTCAACCACATGCGCACTCCTCACAAACGGGGACGTTCGATGCTGGGGTAACGGTGGCAATTCGGGTCTTGGAATCGGCTATGTGAATATCGGCGACGATGAACATCCAGACAGCGTTCCGAAGCTCAACCTTGGAGATCAAGCAATCCAACTTGCCGATGGGTCTTTTTATAATTGTGCGCTGCTGAAGGCTGGAGTCGTGCGTTGCTGGGGGTATAACACTTATGGACAATTAGGCTACGGCCACACCGATAACATTGGAATTGAAGAATCTCCCGGCGATGTTGCCGCTGTCGATCTCGGTGGTGCAAAGGCGACCGATATGTGTGCCGGCGCTTCCCACACCTGCGCGGTTCTCCAAGGCGGCGCTGTAAAGTGTTGGGGCTACGGAGCATTCGGAAGGCTGGGGTATGCAAATGAACAGAACATCGGAGATGAAATAGCCGACATGCCCCCGCCGGATGTTCAAGTCGGTGGGGATGTCAAGCAGATCGCATGCGGCGGCACTTTCACATGTGCGCTCTTGGTCGACGGCACTGTAAAGTGCTGGGGGGAAAACGATAGGGGCACGTTGGGTTACGGAAAAACCCATGCAGAACTCGAGGCAGTGGGTGATGACGAACACCCGAGCGAGTACGGACCAGTCGAACTTGGTGGTATCCCTGTCATGATTGATGCCGGACACCTAGCCACCTGCGCCCTTATGGAGGACGCGAGCGTGCGGTGTTGGGGTGCCGATTATTACGGTGTGCACGGGAAGGGGGGGTACGGGTCTATTGGAGATGATGAAACTCCGAGCGCCGTTTCGCCTGTCAACCTCGGGGGACCCGTCGTGGAAGTAAATCTCGGGCGAACGCGTACATGCGCACGAATGTTCGGCGGAGATGTGCAGTGCTGGGGATATGGAACGCTTGGGGGTCTAGGATACGGCAATGAGCTGGATATCGACATGGAATCGCAAATGCCGCCGGGTCCGGTTCCTTTTCAGTGAAATCCCAGTCAGTGTCTGAAACGTCGACTCCAGTTGCGCGAACCTCGATCCGAAGACGATGTAGTTGACCTGAACTCGGTACCAATGCGTAGACCCTTCGCAAAGTTGTTCCAACACCTGCGACGGTGGGCTGCGGGATGGTCGTCCGACACCGAGCGACCACCGACCCCGGGGTGCCGAGCGGGAACATCGGCCACGTGGTCGTCGACCGAACGACTTCATGCTTGGCCAACGGGGTTCAGCCAGCCGCCGCTGGTGCCACGAGTGTCGCCATGCCACAAATCCGGGGGCGAGCAAAGAGGCGCAACATAGTCAGGCGAACGAGTTTCTATTCGGAAACGGTGGCTGCTCGTTCCACCTCCCGCACAACCTCGATCAACTCCCGCAAGCATCGCCAGCGACGATCACAAACCTCCGCCTCGCGGGCCTCGACCAAAGCGCCCGTGACATCACACTGCTCCCAGGCATGAAGTGCGCGAGTCACCCGCTCAACCCCAGCAGTCGGTACCACCTCGAGCTGCCCGGGGCGAATCGACCGGAGCAACTCCGCATCGAACTCGCCGACGGTCTGAAACCGGTCCCTTGGATTCTTGGCCAGGGCCGTAGCGATCAGTTCATCAAACGCATGCGGCACATCGGCCAACGAGCTCACGGACACCGGGAGTTCATGGCCGTGCTGCCACAACACTTCGTCAGGGGCTCCGCGAAACGGGAGCCTCCGCGTGAGAGCCTCAAACAACACAACGCCTGCTGAGTACACATCGGACCGGGCATCCCCCTGCGAATCGATGCGCTCGGGAGCCATATACCCGATCGAGGCGAGCACTTGAGAGGTCTGGTGGGGTGGCAAGTCGGTAAGAGAATCGCGAACGATGCGCGCGAGGCCAAAGTCGGCGAGGATGAGGCGGTCGCCCGTCGGGTCATGGCTTAAGAGGCAGTTGTCGGACTTGACATCCCGATGGGCCACCCCTGCGTTGTGGAGCACCGCCAGGGCGGTGAGGAGTTGATGTACGAAGATGCCAGCGGTCTGCCAGGGAAGCGGTCCGGCGTTGAGCCGTGCTCGAAGAGTTGGGCCCATGATGTATGGCATCACGATGTAGATACATGCACTCTCAATGCCGTGATCGAGTACCTGCATGAGGTTGGGGTGTTGGAGCTGAGCACCGATCCGCGCTTCGCGGATCAATCGAGCGCGCTGCTTGGGATCGCAGGGGTAGGCGATCTTGACGGCGACCTGGCGACCGAGTCTGGGATCTCGGGCTCGGAAAACAGAACCGGATCCTCCGCGGCCAATGAGCTCGAGTAGTTCGTAGCGCCCGGCGAGGATTTCACCGCGTCGGTTGCGTACTGGCGAGTTGTCGGCAGGAATTGAGCCTGAGTGAGGCTGGCTCATGTTTGTCGAAATATATTATTTTGACATAAATATCAAATTGAATAAATTCGACAAAATACGGTAAATTTCGAGCCGCTCGATGGGGTTGCTAGCTTGCAGGCGTGACCCCGTCCCAATGTCTCGCTGCTCGAACGCTCCTCGGCTGGTCCGCAAGCAGGCTCGCCGAACGGGCCGGCGTGGCGACAACCACGGTCAAGAACTTCGAGCTCGGTCGTCACAAGACGAACACGCTGGTGGTTTCGACTCTTGAGCGGATCTTGAAAGAGGAGGGTGTTCGTTTTAGCCCGTCTACGAGTGAGGCTTTTCCGAAACCGGCGAAGATTATTTTGGATGATGGTTCGTGGGTTGAGTTGGCGGGCGAAAGTTAGTTTGGCGTATTCCTCGATTTCTAGATGTCTACCGATATGGAGTTTGCGCGCAGTGCGCGAATTTGCATCGTGCTCGAGCTTATTGGTAAAGTTCCCCAGTCTCAATGACAGACAAACCAAACAGCCGCCGGAACCCGCTCGTTCGACCCAACCCAATCAGCGGGTTCCCAGAATACTCACCTGAAGTATGCCTAGAGCTTCATCAGCGGCTTCAGGCAGTAGCAAAGTTGTTCGCGTCGCACGGATATACACCTATCCAAACGCCAATCGTTGAGCGACTGGAGATCCTCCAAGCAAAGGGAGGAGACGTCGACAAGGAGATTTACACCCTGGGGCGGGCTGCTCAATCCGACGGTACCGACGCGGAACTGGCACTACGGTACGATCTGACTGTTCCGCTTGCACGGTATGTCGCTGCACACTTTGGGGAGATTACTTTCCCCTTCAAGCGATCCCATATCGGGGATTGTTGGAGAGGGGAGCGCCCCCAAGATGGTCGATACCGCCAATTCAAGCAGGCCGATATCGACGTCATTTCAATAAACACCCTTCCCCTCTCGTTTGATGCTGATATCCCGCTCATCGCAAACGAAGCGATTCGGACAATGGGGGTTACTGACCATGTTTTTCGAGTCTCCAACCGGAAGATATTGAGTGGGGCACTATCAGCCCTGAATGTCGCGAAACCTCAAGCAGTAACGCGGGTACTCGATAAACTTGAGAAAATTGGACGAGCCGAGGTAGCCCGCTTACTGGCTGATAACCTGGGTGTTTCCTCGACAGATTGTGATCTCCTGCTCTCGCTAGCACAAATAACTTCTCACGACACCGAGTTCACTGAGCAAGTCCGCGCGCTCAACCTTAAACATGACCTTCTAGACGTAGGTCTGCGAGAATTGGAATATGTAGTAAGTAGGGCACAGGCATCTGGTGCATCAGAGTTTCTCGTTGACCTCTCAATCACGCGAGGTTTTGACTACTACACAGGAACGGTCTACGAAGTCCAATGGCGCTCGCAACCTCATCTTGGTAGTATCGCGGCTGGCGGTAGGTATGACGACCTTTCAAGCAACTATATTCGCAAACGACTCCCAGGCGTCGGAATGTCTGTTGGTATTTCACGGATCTTCGGAAAGCTTGTCCAAACATCAGCGATTGCCCCTAGCAAGAAGACGACTACAGATGTCCTTATTGTATGGGACAGGGCTTCTTCAGAGAAATCTCTTCAGGACATCGCTCGACAGCTACGCGCACGTGGGCAATGTGTCGAAGTTTACCACTCGGCAACGAAGTTAGCGAAGCAAGTTCAGTACGCGGATCGCAAGGGGATTCGCTTCGTAGTCTTTCCTCGATTTAATGAGTTCAAAGACTTGCGGACTGGCGACCAAGCTTTGTTCAACGTCGAAACATTCAATCAGAAGTAAGCAATCGGAGACAACGTGTCCAACCATCCTCCCCTTTACGAGCTTCGTGAACCGGCATCAGACTCGGCGTGGAAATCCGTCGAAAATGCTGGGGTTGTGAGCTTGATTACTCAGTTCCAACTTCTTCATGCAATTCATACTGTCCACAAGTTAGGCTTGGCTAGTGAGCTACTCAAGGCTGCGAAGCGTGGCCTTGAAGTAGAGTCTTTCGTCACGAAACTGGACTCCTACTTGGTGCACCATTTTCTCAACTACTTGGAAGTCATGGGCTTGTTGGTGGTTCGAGATGGACGAGTACAGATTGCTTCTGATTGGGCTCCCTACTTCAGTGAAGTTGCCGGAGCCCAGATTGGCTTCTATGTAGAGGCTTACGGACCTGTCATCAGTAACATGCCCTACCTATTGCGAGGTACTCGCTGTTACGGGGTGGATGTGTAGACCGCATGACCCCAACTTGATCCGATGGACGAGTTCCTGAGAACACCACGTGGCTTTAACGTCCACGGAGCGACTTACCTTGATGTCTTCTCTAGAGTAGTAGAGATTACACGCCAAGCAGGTCGGCTAAATTTCAATGCAGTATTTCTACCTCCTGTTTCATTTGCTTCGACTTTCGGACGTGTAGGTGGGACTTCGGAGGGACGCTCTTACGAATTCCACGACCGTAAGGGAAGACGCCTTGTTCTAACGCCGGATTCCTCCGCGGCACTATTACGCTGGTACCTCACCAAACACTCCAACGCGGATCCAGCACGGGCTGTCTGGATATGCCCAGTAACGCGCTACCGTCGGCAACGAAACCGGCATTTTTATCAGTTCGGCATTGCCACTATCAACGAGGGTTCTCCGGGCTTGAGTGCTCCCGACTTATACCTAGCCGAAGCAGCGTCGTCACTTATTGTCGACTACCTTTTGCCATTAGGTATCGAGATCCACGTTCGGGTGTACGACATAGGTCTATTGCGACAGCTAGCCGGGGAAGCATGTAATTCGGAGTCTGAAGCAGAACGGCTAGTCCAACTCCTTCAGTTCGCTAAGAACGAACATTCAAAGTTAGAATTGGTTAGCAATCTTTGCACGCCGTCGAAAACCACTCACCTGCTGTCTCATCTACTAGCACCGAGACTTGTGGCTGAGGACTCGCTTGATACGAGGTCAAGACGTCTGCTCAAAGCTGCTGTGGACCGGGCAGAGACATTCACGAATATGCTGCGCGGTGCGAGCAGTACGACTGTCGACTTCTCGCTCGTTCGCTCTACACAGACACTTTCTGGGATGGGATTTGAACTGCTCACTGCTAACGGAGCGCGGATAGGCGACGGAGGACGATACGACAAGTTTGGTTCGGAATACTCCGAGAAAATCTCTTCCTTTGTGAGCGTGTGTGCCGGAGTCGAAGCTCTGTCTCGTAATATACCGCAGAACCGAGAAGAGGTCATCGGGATTTGCGTGATCACATACCCCGACTGTTACCCAGAAGTGATTCACTTCATAGAAAAATTAAGACATTTCGGGGTCGTAGCCGCGCTTCGGCTAGTGCGTTCAGGCGGAAGGAAAGAAGCGTCGCTGCTCTTAGCTCGTTTTCGGTATGTCACAGTGATTGGGCAACAAGACTTGATTAGGGGTACCATGCTCATTGAATGTCGGAGACAGGGATCTACCGAGTTGCCTATTGATGAAGTCGCGCTATGGCTGATTGACGAGTTGTCCCAAACGTTCCACGGACGGAATACTCCACATGCCTGATACTGGAATTGCTGTAGTTGGCATCGGTGGGATTGGGAGCGCTATTGCGGCGGCGCTACTAGCGCGATTCGAGGGAAAGATTGACCTGTCTCTTGTTGCACGTGGTCGTCGTCAGCTCAAGCTCCTGCGGGATGGGCTGCTGGTACGTACTGGATCGTCTCTGTGGGGCTCACGAGAGTTTACCGTTCTTAGCTCTGTCCCCAATCGGGCGAGCTGGAGTTTTATTTTCGTATGTACGAAGTTTGTGTCCAACACGAGTTTAGCTCAGGCTGTAGCAAGGGCTGTCTCGAATCAATGTACCCTCATCGTTTGCCAAAATCGTTGGGAGCCGGACCCAGCTTTTACAAACGAAGGCTATCAAGGTGAAGTTTGCTTCCCTGTAGTCAGAGCAGCGTCCCGGCTGACCGACGAGCACTTGGTCGAGGTGCACGAGTGGCCGCATCTTATAGTCAACTGCGCCTCGAGTGACGTAAGCGAGCGCTTATCTCGCCTCTTTGCAAAGAGTCACATACGTGTTTCGACCTGTAAAGTCGGGATTCAACACGAACTGTGGCGAAAATACGCTTTCGTGACATCCATCTCAGTTGCAACCACCATTCATCCAGGGCCGTGCTCGGATGCTCTTACCAAACTCGAAACCCAACGGACTTTCCGTGCTCTGTGCGACGAATTCGACGCGTGGGGTGTCCAACTCGGACACGTCAACTGTCGTGGGGATTTCATTGAAGAAGCCTTTAGACTGCTAAAGTCCCAGCCGCTGGGGTATGTAGCTTCAATGGCATGCGATGCCCTAGCCGGACGAGTAGGGGAACTACTTCCATGTCTTGAGCATGCCAAACACGGGAACCCTGACTCCACCGCGTTCGGGTCCGATTGCCGCCTCCTGATGTGACGTTGGAAGATTCGGGTTGCCACCTGTTGTTCGGAAGTGAGCGGTTTACGGCCTTTGTGGATGGTGCCTCAACTTTTTTTGTTGGTAGATGGAGGGAGCCGCTCTGTCGCGCTACGACGGGGACGAGGCGTTTCAAGTCCCTTAAGTCTCATACGCCTCAGAATTTGCCGAGCCCCTTTAGCCTCTAGCCCCTTCAAGATTAGCCCCTTCAAGATTAGCCCCTTCAAGAGCAGCTCCTGATATATCGCTATCGCTAAGGTTGGCGTCAAGGAAGAACGAACCGTTGAGGTTAGCTCCTGCAAGGTTAGCCCCTTCAAGGTTAGCCCCTTCAAGGTTAGCCCGAAAGAGGTTAGCCCGAAAGAGGTTAGCTCGTTTTAGATTTGCCCGAAAGAGGTTAGCTCGTGTTAGATTGACCCCTTCAAGGTTAGCCTCTTCAAGGTTGGCACCTTCAAGTCTAGCCCCTTGAAGCTTCGCCTTGTTCAGGTCTGCTCGTCTCAGAATTGCCCCTTCAAGCTTTGCTGGCGAAGGAAGGTGAGGAGCTGAAGCTCAGACCGAGATCGGGACAGGTTGCCGCCTAGGATCTTGACGGCAACCGTAGTACGGGTCCCTTGCCAGATAATCCGGTAGACTTGACCGTGAACGATTCGTGAGGTGAGGAGAGGAGTCCCGAACTACTCACCCACGTAGTTCGGGCTCGGTTCGCGGACCTTGGGAGCGGTATCGTCGGTACGGCCCCGGTTAGGTCGTCGGCCGTGGTGGTTGAGCTCATGGGCCGAAGAGTATCGGATAGAAGTACAATCATCTATCTTAGGATTTGCGCGGTTGGGCGGTGTAAGAATTTGAGGCTCGATGGAGCTAGGAGCCCGCAGGTTCCTAATGAGCATGTCAGAAATTTTGTGGCGTACACCCCGCAAAACATCAGAGAGGCAGACGGCCCTCGAAGAGGATTGCAAACTGGTTGAGGGCGAGCTTCCAGTTGCGCACAGGCATGGTCCAGCGTTTCTCAGCCGAGACGAGCGCGAGGTAGATGAGTTTCATCGCGGCG
>JAUIFF010000018.1 GCA_030429545.1 Polyangia bacterium | reverse complement strand
GATGGAGGTGCGGTAGAGGAGGGTGGTGGAGAAGAGTTTGTTCGGGGGCGGGGTGGTGGAGAAAGGTTTGTTCGGGGGCGGGGTGGAGAAGAGTTGGTTCAGGCGGGGTGGCAGAGTTGGTTCGGGGGCGGGGTAGAAGAGTTGGTTCGGGGGTGGCAGCGTCGTTTCGGGTGGGGTGGAGAAGAGTTGGTTCGGGCGAGGTGGAGAAGAGTTGGTTCGGGCGGGGTGGAGAAGAGTTGGTTCGGGGGCGGCAGCGTCGTTTCGGGTGGGGTGGAGAAGAGTTGGTTCGGGCGAGGTGGAGAAGAGTTGGTTCGGGGGCGGGGTGGAAGAGTTGGTTCGGGGTAGAAAAGTTGGTTCGGGCGGGGTGGAGAAGAGTTGGTTCGGGCGGGGTGGCAGAGTTGGTTCGGGCGGGATGGCAGATCGGTTATAGGGTGCTGCAAGCGGCTCACGAACGGCGTGGGGTTATTTGCTACTGCATGGATCTTGGTACCGCACGGGATTCTAAATACCCGTTGATGCAAGGATACTGCGAGCTCGCAGGTTTATTTGCTACTGCATGAATCTCACGATCGTGCAGGTTTCGTATGTATGCTGCTGCATGGAGCTCACGAAGGCGGGTGTTTGCTACGGCATGCGTCTCACGATTGAGGGTCTTACAAACGTATGCTGCTACATACATCTCACGAAGGCGGGTGTTTGCTACGGCATGCGTCTCACGATTGCGCGGTTTTGCGAACGCATGCTGCTGCATGCATCTCACGACCCGCGCGGGAGTCGAATAGACCACGCCCGAGCATCGATTCGCGGAGGATTTTTGGGCTGAAACGAGTTGTGAGAAGCGAAGCTGTAGTGGGCTACTGCGAGGTTCTCACGGCTCGTTTCAGCCCAAAAAGACCCGCGCGCCCATTCGAATTTACACGAGCGACGCCGTAGTGGGCCTTCTGAGAGGTTCTCACGGCCGGTTCACTTATTCGAATTTACACGACAGGAATGACCGCATGGGAGTCGAATAGACCTGTGCCCTAGCATCGATTCTTACAACAGGTGGCCACACTTGTCGCGCTTCGTCTCGAGATAGAACTCGTTTTGCTTGCGTGCAGGTGCAACAATAGCGACCCTGCGCGAAACCTGGATACCGTGCTTCACCAATCCTTGTACCTTCAACAGGTTGTTGGTGTGTAGTTCGATCGAGGCCACGCCTAGGGCGTGGAGGATGGCGGCGGCGACGGAGTAGTCTCTCAGGTCGGTGTCAAAGCCTAGGTGGTGGTTGGCTTCGACGGTGTCGAGACCTCGCTCCTGGAGCTCGTAGGTCCGCACTTTTTGGGCAATCCCGATGCCTCGGCCCTCTTGGCGTAGGTACAGGACAATCCCCGGGCGGTTGTTTGCGATCCGTTCGAGTGCGAGCTCTAGCTGGTCGCGGCAGTCGCACCTGAACGAGCCAAAAACGTCTCCGGTGAGGCACTCGGAGTGGACTCGCGTGGGGACGTCGGTCTCGTTGCGGACATCGCCGCTGATGATGGCGACGTGGTCGAGGGGGTGCCCGGCCTTGTCGAGAAACGAAACGATTTCAAACTGGCCGTGGCGGCTGGGCAGCTTGGCTCGGGCGTACTCCCGGGCGGTTTCAATGGAACGGGCGCTGCGGGGAGTGATTGTGTGCGGTACGGGCATGGGGAGCTAGGGCGAGCTAGTAACCCCGGGTCGAATCGACGATGCTCTGGTACAGCCGGTTGGACGAACGGATGCCCTCTTCAAGGCCGTCGACCACGAGGTTGAGAAGTTGGTCTTGGTCGAGGCGTAGCACGTCGTAGTAGCTTTGGCGATCGATGGCGTGGACGATCGATGGCCAGTAGTCCTCACGCACGAGGATTGCGTTCATCGCTAAGCGGGCCACCCGGCCGCTGATGTCGGGCCAGGGGAAGATGCGAATCACTTCGCGGTGGACCTCGGCGGCCAACTCAATCGGGTGGGCTTTTTGGCATTCGTCGGTGCGAAACCATTCGGTTAATCGGCGAATCCGGTAGCTGATTTTGTCGGCTGGCGCGAGGTCGTGGAAGTACATCCGATGGATCGGATTGTCCTTGCGGTACTGGACCTGCTCTTTTTTATCGGCCGGCAACAGCAAAAAGTGCAGGTGCTTGAGCCACTCGAGACTGAGTTGTAGTGGCTTGCCGCGCGAGTCGAGAATGTGCTGGATGCCGTCGCGAAACGCGATGACCGAGTCGTAGGCGGGGATCAGCGACGAGGACGAGATGATTTCATCGTCGACCGCGGCCTTGATCTCAGCGACGGACAGGACCGTGCCCTCGAGCGCGAAGTCGTGATAAATCCATGACATCATGAATCTTTCGTCAAAGACTTTGCGCTGACTCGGGGACAGCATGCCGAGTTTTTCCCACAACAGCTCGGAGGCCTCGTGGATTTGGCGATAGTTTCGCGTGCGTTGCATACCTGCTCCAGCTCGGATGGATACGAGCGTGGGCGCGAAGCTACTGGAGTGGGCCCAATCGGGTCAACCAATCGGGGGTAACCTCACGCCGTGGCGGGTGCGCGTATGCCGAAGTTCGACAGCTGAGGGCGACTGGATATCGCTTCGTTGCTGCCTGAAATCGTTCAAATTTTGACCCCATAGCCGGGTGCTGGCAAGCCACTTGGGATGGCCGATGGCTACCACCTGCCCGTGCTCGTCGAGGAGGTTCGCAACGCCTTGGCGCCGTGTCTGCGCGAAGTCTCTGGGATGCGTGATGGGCGACGTGCGCGGGTGTTGGTCGATGCGACCTGCGGCGGCGGCGGGCATACGTTAGCGCTCGTCGAGGCCGCCAACCCCGAGGTTGTGGTGGCCCTCGATCGCGATGCCGACGCCATTGCCGAGACGGGCCGCAAGCTCACCCCCGTTGTCGGCGAGCGAGACATCGAACTCCATCTCGTCCATGCGCCGAACTCGGAGCTCACAACGGTGCTGGCCGACCGGGGCATCAGCTCGGTTTCTGTACTGCTGGCTGACCTAGGTGTGTCGTCACACCAACTCGACTGCGATGCCCGTGGATTTTCGTTTCGACGCCACGCCGAACTCGACATGCGTATGGACCGCACGCGGGGCCAGACCGCGGCCGAAGTGCTCGCCGAAATCGATGAGCAACAACTTACCCGGATCCTGCGGGACTACGGCGAAGAGCCCGACGCCAAACGCATCGCCCGGGCGATTTGCGTGACCCGTCCGCAGACGACCACGGCCCTGGCCGAATGTGTCTCGGCAGCCATGAGTGCGCGCCAGCGGCGGGCCCTCGGCTTGCGCATCCACCCGGCGACGCGCACGTTTCAAGCGCTCCGGATCCATGTCAACGGCGAGCTTACGCAGCTCGAAAATCTCCTGCGTGTCGGCCCGGCGTTACTCGCAGTCGGTGGGCGCATGGGCGTGATCACGTTTCACTCGCTCGAGGATCGACCGGTCAAGCGCTGCTTTCAGCGACTTTGCAAAGTTGCCCAGCCGCCAGATGGTTTGCCGATTGTCGCGGCCGACATGCCGACCCCACGATTTGCCATTCCCCGGGAGTTTCGCAGCGTGACCCCCGGGGAAGCCGAACGTTCAACCAATCCTCGCAGTCGCAGCAGTCGCCTGCGGGTGCTTCAACGCCTGGCCGCATGAACATGTCTATCGATTCGCCCACTACCAGGTCTGCCGTCGCGCCCGGTCGGCGGACTCCGAATTTGCGACCCCCCCGCGGCGGTTACCGCCACGGTCATACCCGTGCGACCGACCGGCGCCCAGGTGCCGAGCAAACGGTGCCTGTACAACAAAACCTGGCAATCGTCGGTATGAAGACCTACGGGGTCCCGCTGATGATTGCGGTTGTCATGGCGATCTTGACTGTTGCCGGGGTGACGCGTGTACAAAACCGGACCGCGATTTTGCAGACCGGCGCCCGCATAACCGACCTCGCTGCCGAGCACGCCCGCCTGCTCGACCAACGCCGGCGGCTGCAGGCCGAGCGTGCCTACCTTCGCCATCCCGACCACGTGCAACAAATTGCCGTTGATGACCTCAACATGGTGCCGGCGACCCCCGAGCGGATCCAACGGATCAAGCTCGAGCCGCGTGCCCCCGAAGACACAGCGTTGGAGCGGTTGCGGGACGCCGCGAAAACCCATGCTTCTGCCGCGAGGAGTACCCCGTGAAGCATCCATTGCGCCGTAACTTCCTGCCGCGAATCTCCAAGCCGATGGCCACCGACAGGCGGGCGGTCAGCCGTCGCGCGACCGTGGTTGCCGGGCTATTGACCCTCTGTATGGCGGGGCTCGGGTACAAGGCCCACGCGATCGGTGTGGGCCAGCACGACACCTACGCCGACCTCGGCAATCGCCAGCAGCTGCGCAGCTTTAAGCTCGATGCCAGCCGCGGGGAGATTCTCGATCGCAGCCATATGGCCCTGGCGATCAACAACCGCGTGCACAAGGTTGTGGTCAATCCCCGCCAGGTTCGCGGGCAAAACAATGTAGAAGCAACGATCGCGGCGCTGCTGGAGTTTGTCCCCGACCTCGATGTCGAACACGTACGCAAGGAGCTTGCACGGGACAAGGCCTATCGCAAGCTACGGGTCACGCTCGACGACGATCAGGCCAAGGCATTGATGGCCAAAAAACTGCCCGGCGTCCGCCTCGAACCCGCCAGCGAGCGCGTCTATCCCCGGGGACATCTCGCCGCCCACATTCTCGGTCGTCTCAACGGCCAGGGGGTGGGTAACCTCGGGATCGAACACAGCATGGAGGAGGACCTGCGCGGGCGCGAGGCCAGCAGTCCGGCGACCTTTGCCAACGGCAAAAAACTGCTGATCAACGGCTATCCAGACTCCGGTGTGTCGCGCGGCAACACCGTGGTCCTCACCATCGACAGCGCGATCCAGGCGATGGTCGAAAAAGAGATCGATCAGCTGGTCAGCAAGTGGAATCCGGTGGGTGCGAGCATCATTGTGATGGACCCCAAGTCCGGAGAAATCCTGGCCCTCGCCAACCGTCCGACGTTTGACCCCAACCACCCGGTTGAGGCACTTGCACAGACAACAAATCTCGCCTCGCAAGCCGCCTATGAGCCGGGCTCGACCATGAAAGCGATCACGGTTGCGGCCGCCCTCGAAGAAGGGGTGATTCGCGAAAACGAAACGCTCTACTGCGAAAAAGGTCGGTGGCGATTCACCCGGCGCAACTACATTCGCGACACCCACCGGTCCGAGTGGCTCGACATCTCGCAGATCCTCGCCGAGTCCTCAAATATTTGTACCACCAAGATTGCCATGCGCCTCGGCAAACAGGCCCAGTACCGCTGGGCCAAGCGGTTTCACTTTGGCAACCGCCCAGACGTCAAACTTCCCGGCGCAACCCGGGGGTTGTTGGCCAAGCCCGAAAAGTGGTCGGACATTCAGGCGGCCAACGTCTCGTTTGGCCAGGGCATGAGCGCCTCGCCGTTGCAGGTGACCGCGGCGTTTTCGGTGTTGGCCAACCGCGGTCTTTACAATGCACCCACGATTGTCCAGCGGGTCTTTGATAGCAGCGGCGAGCCTGTGTATGAGCACAAACCCACCGGCGAGCGTGTGGTGCGGCGGGCGACGGCGCAAACCGTGTTGCGGATGCTCGAGAGCGTGGTGCACTCCAAGCACGGCACCGGCAAGAACGCGGCGATCGACGGCTATCGCGTGGCAGGCAAGACTTCGACCGCACAAAAGGCCGACCTTAAAAATCGCGGTTACACCGAAGACCAGTACTACGCGAGTTTCGTCGGAGCGGTGCCGGCACGCGACCCGCGGATCGTCATTTTGGTGTCGGTCGACAACCCCGAGGGCGGCCACTTTGGCAACGAAGTTGCGGCCCCGAGCTTTCGCCGTGTCGGCGAGCAGGTGCTGACCCACCTCGGCGTGCCACCCGATTTTGGCGACGTTACCCCACCCAAACCGATGGTTGTGAAGGCGGCTGCCAGCCCCGGAAAACCGGTTGTGGTTGCCGAAGAAGAAGACCAGGGGGTCGAACCGTTGCTGCCGGGTAAGCGCCCCAAAAAAGTGGTCATCACCACCGGCGTGCCCGACTTTACGGGCCTGACAATCGCCGAGGTACTCGACACTGCCGAGCAAAACAAACTCGACATCGAGGCGCTCGGCACAGGGCTCGCTGTCATGCAGGATGTCGCCCCTGGAAGTGCCGAAGCCGGCACCAAGATCCGTGTGTACTTTGAGCCACCTCGCGGCTGACGCAGGCGGTGTGCTCAAAACACGTTAGGTGGCGAGCGTGAGCATGAACTTTGGACCCTTGGAGGTCCGCCCGTCGATCTCGTTCGCCGGGGTGCCGCGCAGCACTTCGCACCAGTCCTCACGGACATGTGGGTAGTCATAAAAGGACCAGTGCAGGCCCATCCCCCGGGGTACCTCGACCTCATGGACTTGGTCGTCGAGGTGTTGAGATTGCACGCCCACCCGGCCCATCCGCGAGTAACTGGGGTAGTAGCGGCAGGGCACCACGCCGGTGGTACCCACAATAAAATCGTTCCAACCGGTGTACACATGCACGCGCCTGGCCAGGGGCCGCAACTTCGACAGTGGGCCGTCGAGCCGCAATGCGTGGGAGCTAATGTCAGGAGCACCCAACACCACCTCATCGAGGGTATTGTCGCAGCCCTGCTCGTCGAGCGCATCGAGTGTATGTTCAAGTACCTGGCCGCCCATCGAATGGACAATCACATGAACCTGACATTTGCGCTGGTCAGGCGCAATGCTGTGAATGTGGCGGAGCCATGGGGCGAGCGCCGCGGCCAGCATGTGCCCGGTTTGGCGGGCGTTGTGGACCATGGCACAATAGGTCTTGCAGTTGGAGGGCCAGGATACACCAACAATTGTATGGGCATTGATACCGCCGAGCATGGCGGTTTGGACCTGTTGGTAACGCCGCAATGTCTGGCGAAATCCCGAGCACCCGCCGTGGATAAACAGGACAATATTTTGGCCCGCACCGTTGGCAAGTTCGTACATTCGGCACAAAAATGCCGTCGGCGTTCCGAGGTCGGGAGCGACAAAAGCCCGGCGGTTGATGAGGTCGGGCCGCGCGAGGCGGAGTTTTTGGGCCATCATCGATTTGTCACGCACACGACCGGAACGGGTTGTGACGCGACTTGTAAGCAAAATATCCATCGCCGCGATCATGCGAGCTTCGGACGGGGGCGTCAAGCCAAAGCCTGTTGTATGTAAACCTAAATTGGGTCCGTTACTTACCGAGCCGCACACGCGAGGAGCCAAATGTGATAAGTGGTCCGCCAATCAAAAACATACCCGCGCCAGTACCAATAAAAATCGCACCGTTGCGCTTGCCCTGATCGCTGCCGTTGAGGCCAAAGGGAAGGGCTCCAAACACGATAAACAGCAGGCCTGTGGCCGCGAGCCCGGCCCCGACATATTGCAGTGCCTTGCGTCCGGCATAGGCGCGAAGCTTGACCGGCGATGGCTGTTCAGAGATGTCGAGTGGGCGCGAGCGCGGCACCCCGTCGTGACCACCGATCACCACAAGCCCGGTGTAGCGCAACTGCAAAGGCTCGCTGCACGGGGCTGTGCACAGCAGGTGAAATTTGGAGTTGCTGCCATAGCCGCGGCTCATGGAAAGCCCGGGGCGCTTGCGGTCCATCTGCTCGTACAGCTGCACACTTTTGGACCCACGGACGACCTTCATTTCGACATCGACGGTGGCGATGGGCGGGGGGAGGTCTGCCACCGGCTCGGTGTCACCTGGTTGCTCGGGGCTGTCACCCGCTTCCTCGGGAGGGTCTTCAGGTTCGTCGAGGTCGTTTGTCGGCGCATCGTCGGCGCCCGCGGCCGAGTCCTCGTCGAGTGCTTCGGCGCCCGGATCATCGGGCCCATCGGTGGCCAGCACGGGTAGCGGTGCCAACGACAAGCTCAAGCTAAGTGTACAAGCACTAATCATCCGCCAAGCGGATCCGCGTGGACTCGCAACCATACCGTTCGCCTCCAAAGCGACCCTGATTATAAAAAATAGGCGGCCGGCTATTCAAACCTACAGGTATGGCTAGGTGTATGCATGATGCCTGCTTGCCGGCGAAATCCACGTTCATTATGTGTTCTCAAAAATAGCGGCTTGACCTGGGGCACAGGTCATGGGCGAGGCGGCTACTCGGGAGTCGACAGTTGCAACATCAACTGTCCATTTTCGCAACTCAACGTCGGCCCAACCAGCGGCTGTAAACGGGTGACGTACTCACTACACAGGCTCGCCAAGGTCGCATCTGGCAGGACAATTCGCGGGGCGGGAGTAGGTGTTGGGGCGAGCCCTACCAACAGAAACTGTGGCGTTGCAAGCCATGCTCCGGCAGCGCGTCGCAGGCCGTCGGTGAGCACTTCCCGATCGACTGTGGTGACCGTGGCCGACAGCTCGAGGCCCGTCAGTGCTCCGAGGATATCAGCCTCGCCCGCGGCAAATTGTGGAGCTTGCAACAGCCGGTCGCGCAGGGCCAGCAGGGTGTCTTCTACGGTCAATGAACTATCTGTATAGGCAACGTCGACGATACGCGAGATGGTGTCCCCCTGAGGGTCGATAATGGTGCCGGCAAAGCCGGGGTCGGTTGCGTTGGCAACACGATCTTCCCAGACCAGCAGCGACGTCCAGTCCGGTTCGCGATGGCCCGGACGGATCGACTCGAGGTGCACGCCTAGGGCTTGGTACAACGCCTCGTCCTCCCACGTAAACGGAAACGGATGGCGCTTGGCTGTCGGCCAGCCCATGGCTTCGCTCAGGCGGTCGAGCAGGACATAGGGGCGCAGTCGGACAACGCTGTCGCCAATCCCATTGCCCGGGTGTGCGGGAAACCTATCGGGTGTCATGGCGTCGAGCAGTGGCGGCAGCGGGGCCCGTGGGTCAAGGTTTGCTGGCAGGGAGTCGCCACACATGCCCGGGGGGGCTTGATTGAGAGCGGGGTGAACGACCACTTCAATGGCGAGTGTCTGTACCGAGTAATTTGATTCTACAAATACTTTGGAAAGGTGGGCAAGTGCCTCTTGCTGGGCGCGGTTGCGTGGGAAGCCGTGGGCAAGCGTCAGGCGGTGCCCCGCGAAAGCAGCCCATAGACTATCGGCAAACCGACTGGCGACAAGGCCAGCGAGGGCTGCCTTGGCCGGAATTTCTCGACCAGTCTCGAAGTCGGCGGGGTTGAGTTCGCCAAACCCGGTGCGCAGGTGTTCGACAACGGTTAGGGCCGAGGCGCCCGCCGGCAAATGCCCCCCGAGATAACCTGGTATATGCAAGATATCTCCAGAGTCGCCGAGCTGCACCTCGCCGCACAGGTCGGCCCCCCACGGGGCAACGTTGCCCTCGGCAAAACCTGCATAGCGAAACGCGGCAAAAAACGCCGCCTCGGTACTGTCGCCAAAGACAGGTCCTGCGAGGTCGGCGAGTGGCCAAAACCGGTCGTATGCCGGGTTGGCGTGGTCGGTTACCGATCCACGGGCCGAATGGCAGCCGAGGCACTCGCCCTTTCGACCCAAAAATACCCCCTCAAACTCGCGGCCAAAGTTGGTTCGGCGGGCGCGTTCGAGGTCCTCCGGGGCGACATTGTTGCCGTCGACCGGCGCCGCGACGCGGGTCAGCAAACGGGCCAAGAACACCGGCCGGAGGTCGTCGAGTCGCAGGCTACTCTCAATTAAGTCGCCTAGGCCCCAGGGGGCACCAAACGGGACTTCAGGTGGGTTGTCGCCAACAAATGCCGCAAGTGAAGGTTCGCCCGCGGCGGCAAACCGAGTGGCGTGGCACGGGGGCATTGCCTGGGTACCGACCCGCGGAAGCTCGAGAGTTTCCTCGACCACAGTGTGGAGCTGTCGCAGGTAACGCGGGTCGGGGCCGTTGGGCGTTTGCGTGAGTGCCCGGGCGACTGTTCGCCTGCCGTCGAGACCATGGTTGTCGAGTAGGGTGACAGCTCGGGCCAAGACGTCGAGTTCGTGGACACCCCGGGCGCCACGACCTTGTAGGTGCAACAAAGCCCGATGGGCAAAGTCACGGTCGCTGCCCTGGCACCCCGGGTCGGGCGTGTAGTTGGGTTGCCGCGCCGGCGATTGTGGGCGCGTTGGTGTGGGCTCGCCCATGTCGACCGCTTCGGGGGAGTTGTTGCAGGCGAGTACAAGTGCACCCGTAAAAATTATGTAGCTACAATATTTCAAGGGGCTGGCGACCCGCGCCAGTGGTTTGCGCTCGGGGGTGCTCACAGTGAGCCTCCCAAAATCCACGCCAGCCGCGAGAGTGCTTGGGCATCGTTGGCCGCCCCCTGAACCGAGCTTGCGCCCCAACCCTCGACAACCATCGGGTCGAGACCGAGGCTCAACAGCAGGGCCATGCGCAGTTCGGTTGGCGAGCTGTAGTCGTGGGCCGTGGCACTGTCGCCATCGATACTGCCGGCGATCGACGGCCCGGGTGGGGTTTGGTGCCCGCCGATCAAAATGCTGACATAGCCGTGGGGCCAATGGCCCAGGCCTTGGCGCGAGTCTTCGACCCACGGGGTGCGTCCAAATTCACTTGTAATGACAATCAAATTGCGGTCGAGGTTGAGTTTGTCGGGGTCGTCCTCTCCGGGCCGATTGATGCGGTTGGCGAGCACCTGAAGCGTGTGGGGATAGTTGACGGACGCGTGGTGGAGATGCTCGCGATGACTGTCGTGGCCGCCATCGGCGGTTGGGAGCAGCCCATCATCTACCCACAGCACATAGCGACTGCGCTGGCTTTTTGGCCGTGTCAGCAGGTGGCTGGCGAGGCGCGCGGCGAGGGCTGGAACCGAAATATTTGTGTATTCACAGGAGTTGACCTGGGGTAGGCCAAACAGGCTAGGGGGCAACAAGTCGGCGAGTTCGGGTGCTGTGGCCCGACGGCGGTCGGCGATCTCAAAGCGGTCGAGTACCGGTGCACGTACATGGGTTTGGTCGCCGCGTAGCTGCCTGCGATAGTCGGCCCGCAGGGTTGCAAGCAGGGCATCGTGGGCACTCGCGCGCGCTCCCACGCTCGGGCGCTTGAGCAGTCCCGTTAGCAGGGGTGTTTGCGTGAGGTTGAGGTCGAGGGGGCGACGCGCCTGTGGGTGTGGACCGACCGACAGGGTTGCCGACAGGTTGTCGGTCAGCGGCTCACGCCCACTGCGGATGACCGCCGACTGGGGAAACGCCGCAGGCCCGGCCAGTGCTTCGACCAATGCCCCGGTCCCCGCGAGTTGAGGGGAGCCGAGCGAAAAGCCGGTGACAGCCAGGGGAATCGCCGAGGCGTGGGGAAATTGGTCGTGGGCCATCACCACCACGCGGGTTTGCGCGAGGATGTCGGGCCGCGACCACAGCGGCCAGGTCCACGGACCGAGGTGGACATCGGTGCCCAAGTCATCGCGGGCGAACGTGTGGGTCGGCGCGACGCCGGGACCAAACATGTCCAAAAGTTCCTGCGGTAGGCAGGGCGCGAGCCGGGTAGGCAGGTCGAATGCATGGAGAAATTGTGCGGACGCACTGCCCCACTCGGGCACACAAAAAAACGTGTCCCACGGGTTGAGACCTCCGTAGAAGTAAAGCTCTAAAACACCATCGACCGGCTGCAATGCCGGCAGGGACGACCCGTGCTGACTTCTGGACAACGACCGGGCAAGGCGGGTGCCCCCCAACCCGGCTACGAGACCACATGCAGATGCAACTGATCCAGCAAGAAACTCACGCCGACCCATGCCGGCTAGGCCGTGTCGGCTAGGCATGTGGCCGCTCGCAGCGACACGGACCGAGACATGTCTGTTGCATCATGGTTGGTAGTTTGCCGGCGTAGATGTGCACACCAATTGTGTGCAATTGACGGCCGACAAACAAGTCGTCACTTCGGGGCTGGAGCTGCCCGCTCAACCGGGAGACCGAGCGCCTGCATCAGGGCAATGGCGTTGGATTTGGTGACGACCCCCTCGCGCATGCGGTAGTCAAACTGCAACTTTCCGTCGCGCAGTTCGTCGGTGAAGTGCACGTTTTGTACCCGCGGAGCAAGGCTTTGGCCGAGCGTGGTCAGGGCGAGGTCGTGGGTAGTCAGCAGGCCGATCGCGCCGGCCTCGAGCAATCCATAAACCAACCCCTTGGCTCCCTGCTGGCGATCTTTGGAGTTGGTCCCATGGAAAATTTCGTCGAGTAAAAACAATAGCGGGGGCTCCCCACGGGAGAGCTCGACAATTGTGCGCAGGCGCTGGAGCTCGGCGTAAAACCGCGAGGCCCCCTCGCGCAGGGAATCCTCCACCCGCAAGGTCGCACCAATCCGGACCGGTGACAGGCGAAAGTGCTTGGCCCGAACCGGCGCACCGGCGAGGGCGAGCACCACGTTGAGCCCAACACAACGCAGGTAGGTGCTTTTGCCCGACATGTTCGAGCCACTGACAATTCGAATCGCGCAGGGAGTACCTAGGGCGACATTGTTGCAGATACATTGGCCCCGCGGAAGTAGCGGGTGGCCAACCTCCTGGCCCTCGACCACCGGGCCCTCGGGGGCCAACTCGGGCAATGGGTCGGTGGGGTGTTCGTAGGCGTAATTGGCAAGTGCACAATGGGCCTCGTACTCGCCAAGTGCATTCAACCATTTTTTGAGCAGCGGGCCATGGGCCGCCCGCCAGCGTTCGAGCGCGAGCGCGAAGTGTAGTGGCCACATCAGGCAATACAACACGGGGGCCAGCAGGGCGTTGTTGCGTGATTCATACCAGTCGACCAATCGCCGCAGGCGGTCGATTTGTCCCGCCGCAGACGGCTCGGCGATGGCCCGTCGAAGGGCGCGCAGCCGGGGAGTAGCCGGGGGCTCAAACTCGACGCGATGCAGCAGGTCACGCACAATCGCCAGTTTGTTGGCCACTCCCAGCAGCGGGGCGGAGAGTTGCGATAACGATTTTTGAAACCGGCGGTAGACAAGGCCTTCGAGGGCAACGACGGCCAAAAAGGGGAACGGACCAATGGGCCAGGGGGTGTCGCCAACCCACAGGTAAAAACTTGTTAGTGCAACAATTGTAAACGCCCACAGCAGCAGCACAAGCCCGCGGGTTGTCGGCAACAAACCCGGTGCCTGCCCCCAGGCGATCAGGTGTTGTGGGTCGACGGTGGCACCGACAGGTCCCCCGAGCAGGTCGAGAGCCTCGCGCAGGTCGAGGTTGTTGCGCAGCCCGTGGACGGTTGCGTGGCGAATCTCGAGCTCTTCGAGGCTGGCCGGAGCCAACAGCCAGGAGGCCATGATTTGCTGGCCGGTGCGGGTACGCGCCGTGCATAACAACGCGAACATTGAGCCGGGGCCAAACAGGTCGAGATCGGCGGCATAGGGGTGCGAGCCGTCGACAAAGTCGGTGGCAATCGCCCCCCGATCAACCCGTGGGTCGGCCAGTCGGGCGAGCCCGCGTTCGTAGTAGTCGACAGCTTCCTGGGCCCGTTTGGCCGCCCGTTCAACCCGCTCGTGGATCACGACCAGCAGCAAAAATCCGACGAGCGACAGGGCAATTAGTGCATATGCAATGTTTTCGGGCCCGTCGGCAAGGGCCATGACACCACCGGTGGCCCCCGCCAAAAACGTCAACACGCGTGCGCTCGAGATCCGCGAGCTTTTGGCCTGAAGCACCGTAACAGCCTGTTGACGAAGTTGGCGACGGTCGCTGTAGGTCGCGGCGGGGTCGAAGTCGATCGCAGGGTCGGGCGTGGTCATGGCCGGGGTGCGAGGGAAGTTGTATCACCCATGACTTCGAGGCCGGCACAGCTCCCGCGGGTGTGGACAACGGTTGCATTCGAGCGTCGGTCGTGTAGCCACAACTCGACACTCGCGGCCAGGGTTTCGTGGACGTCGCGGGTCATGCCGTTGACGGTGGGGCCGGGCAACCGCGTGGTTTCGGCCCGGGTGATCACCAGTTTTAGCCGGTGACGCCGGTTTTGCAGGACCCAGTGGATCTGCTGGGGACCGACCTCGAGCTCAACCACGCGGGCGCCGGTGTAGGTCGTAAACCGGTGGAGTTTTCCCGCGTGCAACAGGCCCACGATAAATCCGGGAAAGCTGCGGCCGAGCCACGGAATGTGGGCGATCGAAGCAGTTAGCGAAGTCGCGGGGTGGCGCAACCCGGCCTGGTCGGTAAAGTGGTTGCATTGCAACCACACCCAAGATTGCGGGAACGACCGGCCCCAGTCCTTTTCGATGTAGCCATGACCGCCGGTAAAGTCGAGTTCCTCACCGTCGAGCCACAGGCTGCCGCGCAGTTGGTGATCGAGGCTGACGACGCCGTGGTAGCACTCCATCCGCGGGACCCAGGCGTACCAGCCCATAATCCCGGGACTCGTGCGGGTGACAGGCCAGCGCTGAAGGTTGTCGAACTGCAGCGAACCGTGCAGCGAGATGTTGTCTCGGCGGATGTCGAGCTCGACCCCGTGGCTACCCAAACGGTTGCCGGCGACCGTGGCATCAAACCGCTCGTGGCTGGCCGTAAATTCGTTGAGTGGCCAGTAAAGGATGGTCGCCGTATTTTGGTGGTCGCAAAACACCTGCAAAAAACTCGTGCTCTTCGACGGGTCGCGGTCGCGGTACATCCCGGGGATCAGGGCCAGCCTACGCGTTTGGGTGCGGTCGACGAGTTTGACGTACCAACCCTCAAAAAACGGTTTGCGACCCGCGTCTTGGCAGGCGGCGGGGCGCATGGTTTGTCGCAAACGTCGAAGCGCACGCATCATCGGCCAAACCTAGCAGAACCTGGCGTAGACGTCTGTGTGTTTGCAGCGCTCGGGGGCACTGGAAACTTTTTGCGCATACAAAAAAATCGCCGAGCGCTGTCGGCACCACAGGTTGCGGGGCACCACACCATGCCCCTGGAGTGTGCGTGACCCGGTTGTTGGCGCGCGCACTCGTCGCCCTGGCCCAGGGGGTGCTCGATCATCCGCGGCGGGTTTGGTGGGTCATGTGTGTTGTCGGCTTGGTCGGGTGTTTGCTGGCGACGTTGGTGCCCCGCGACTTGAGTTTTGGCGGGGTGATGGACCGCAACCACCCAGAAGTTGAGCGCTACTTCCAAGCCTCCAAACAGCACGGGTTGGGTCGAGAGCTGCCGCTGTTGCTCGAAGGTCCGGAGGCCGAGCTCGACCAACTGCGCACGCGTGTTGTCAAAAAATTGCAGGTACATCCAGATGTCGAACGGGTCTACGACCCGCCCGACGCCGAATGGTTTTTGCAGCGTCTGCCGTATTTGGTCGACGCCTCGACCTATACAGCCTGGCAAGCCCTGGTTGCCAAACCGCAGTCGGCAGCAGCACTGCGTGACCTCCAGGACAGGCTCGACACGGTGGACTCGAGCGGGCTTGAGCTCGCCCAGCCAGGTAGTCGGCTCGTGTTGATTACCCTGGTGCAGGACAGCTTTCACGCCCGGCTCGACAACCCCGTGGTCCCGGCGTTGCAGGGGGTGGTCGACCAGGAAATTGCAGGTACATCGAGCCCCGGTGAGTTTCGCGGGCGGTTTTCGGGGATGCCGGCGATTGTCTATCAAGATGGGGAAGCAACCCTGGGTGCCCTGGCATGGCTTTCGCCGGTCAGCCTGGTGCTCACGTTGCTGATTTTGATTCGTTTTGAACGGCGGCGGCAGGCGCTGCTCGGGTTGGCCTTGCCCATGGTGTTGGCCGCCGGCACTTCGATTGCCCTGGTGGCTTTTATCCTGGGCACGCTGACGATCATGGAGGCGCTATTCGGCGTCATTGTGTTTGGCCTGGGGATCGATGTCGCGATTCATCTGCGCATGCGCGTGCGCGAGGAGCAGGCGCGCGGGCACGGGTTTGCCGAGGCCGTGCGCAGGACCTACCGAGGGACCGGCCCGGGGGTGGTGGTTGGTGCCCTGACAACCGCCGGGGCGTTTGCCATGCTGGCCACCGCGCCCGAGCTGAGTTTTCGCCACCTGGGTCTTTGTGGGGCCGTTGGCGTGGTCTTGTGTTTGCTATGGATGTTGACGATGTTGCCGCTCGGCTGGCGCGGAGCCGAGCAAGAACATGGCAATACAAGTTCTCCGAATGCCACTGCTCCAGGCCAACATCTTCCGCACAACCGGGTGGTCGCGGCGATTGCCCGCCATGCTACCCAACGCCCGCTGCTCCACCTGGGTCTTGCGGTGGTTTTGCTTGCAGGCGCATGTGTAGGGCTCGGGCGATTTACCTACGAAACCGATCTACGCGCCCTGGTCAACCGCGAGCTCGATGCCGTTTCGGCCGGCAACGATGTCCAACAGCGCTTTGGTGTGACCGCCGGGCCGTGGGTCGCCGAGGTCGAGAGCCTTTCACAGGCGCAAAAAATTGCAGATACATGGGTGTCGAGTGGGCTTATCTCCCAGGTCGAGAGTGCTGCCGTGGTGCTGCCGGCCGACATGGACAGGCGCCGTGAGTGGTTTGCGCAGGCGGCCGGCTCGTTGGGTCCAGCCCTCGCCCAGGCGGGGGCAGAGGAGCGGTTTGGCGATGCCTTCCCCCTGTTGCAGGCGGTGGTGGGGGCCGCCGAAATGCCCGTGCCGAAACCGGGTGATTTACCGGAGCCCTTGCGGGTGCGTTGGGTGACGGGCGACGGCAAGCTACGTGTTTTTGGCTATCCGGCCACGCCCCATCTCGACGCCGACCAGGCCACCCGCGAGCGTCGAGTTGTCCGCGAGGTCGCCCCCGAGGCGACTTCGATGGCGGTGTTGTTTGAGGTGCTCATCGGCACCGATCGGCCATGGTTTCCCCGCGTGCTCGGCCAGGTTTTGGTGTTTGTGTTGCTGCTGCTGTGGCTCGACTTTCGCCGGGTGGGGCTGTGCCTGTTGGCCCTGCTCCCAGTCAGTGTAGGTGCACTGATTTCGGTGGGTGTGTTGTGCTGGGCCGGCGTGGCGTTTAACACGGTCACGGTGATGGCGGTGCCGCTGATCGTCGGACTCGGTGTCGACGATGGCGTGCATGTGGTGCACCGGTTGCGCGAGCAGCGGATGGCCCGTGCCGACGAGGCCGCAACCGCGGTCGGCTCGGCGATTTGGCTGACAACGGCAACGACGAGCGCGAGTTTTGGCGCGTTGGCCCTGTCCGGACATCCGGGGATGGAAAGCATGGGCTTGGTCATGCTGGTTGCCCTGCCGGTGTGCCTGTGGACGTCGATTTCGATTTTGCCAGCCCTGGCGGCGACCGGGCGTTTTTCGAGTTGAGTTCGAATTTCGTGTCGCGCCACCGCAATATCGTTGCAGCTACAAGCTGTACCGCAACATCGAGCTACTCACCGGTGAGCAGGCGCCACAGGGTTTGTACCTCTCGCCGATCGCCGAGGCCACGGGCTCGTCGCAGCGCGCAGTAGGTCACATGCCCGATCGCGGGAAACGCAATCCCTTGGACACTGCGGGGGAGTCGGCAAAAGTCGTTGACCAGAGCAACGCCAACCCCGAGGGAGACAAAGTGGATCATCGCCGGCCAGCCGTGAACCTCAACCGAAACGCGCCAGTCGACACCGGCTTGGTTGAGCAGCGACTCGATGGCCATTCGTTGCGGCCGCGGTCGGGGCGGGACGATCAGGCGTTCACCTGCGAGGTCGGTCACCCGGATTCGCTTGCGACCGGCGAGGCGGTGGGCGTTGGGGACAACGAGCATCTGGCCAATGTTGGCGATCGGTTCGGCATAGATGCCGGGCATACGACTGGTCACCGGCACCACCCCGACATCGGCCTCGCCCGAGGTCACCGCGGTCACCGTGTCTTCGGCGTTGCGGGCAAGCAACTGCAATGGCGCGCGACAGCGTGCCTGAAACCGCCTGATCGCGTCGCCCAAGAGGTAGAGATAGGCCCCCTCTCCCGAGCACATCACAACTGGCTTGACCTGTTCGATGGCGTGAAGACTGTCGCGAAGTTCCCGACCGCGCGCAAGTAGTTCGCGGCCGCAGGCAAGGACCTCGTGCCCCTCAGGGGTGATTTCTAACGCCTTTCCACGGCGTTGGTAGAGCGGGACCCCGAGCGTCCGACTCAGTTTTTGCACATGCATATGTAGTGCCGGCTGGCTGATGTGCAGCTGGGCCGCGGCATGGGTGAAGTTGAGGTGTTCGGCAAACGCGATGAAGCCGGCCACCCACTCGAGGTTGAGGTCTTGGGGCTTGAAATCAATCCTATCGGAAATCATGATAGTGAATCGATTATTACAAGTTTTCATGATGATAAAAACCCGTATGCTGCCTGTGTACCGACCTCGAAGAGGAGGCCTAAAATGGACCGTAAGCTAGTCAAACAGAGTAAGAAGTTATCGTGGTTGCTGCGTCACGCCGGACCGAGCGAAGGCTTGGAAATGGATCCGGCAGGGTGGGTTCCTGTCGCACAGGTGCTCTCACGTCTGAGCATGTCACCCTCGCGGCTGCAGGAGATTGTGCGGACCAACAACAAGCGTCGTTTGCAAATGATCGACGGGAAGATCCGTGCCTGCCAGGGCCACTCGACCGATTGTCGAGCCGTCACGGTCGACGCCCTCGAAGCTTCGTGGCGTCGGCTTCCCGGCGACGGACCTATCTATCACGGCACCCGCGTCGATGTGCTCGAGGCGATTGCCCGCGAGGGGATTCGTCCGATTGCCCGCACCCACGTTCACTGTGCCCCGGCACTCAAGAGCGTGGTCGGCAAGCGAGCCCAGGTTGCGGTGATGCTCGAGCTCAGTGTCCCGCGTCTACGCGAGGCTGGGTTTGAGGTTTACGAGGCGCCGAACGGGGTCATCCTGGTGCGACATGTCCCGCCCGGGTGCGTCGTGGGTGTCCAGGCAATCTCCAAGCGGGCACGTGCACTCAAGCCCGAACTCGATGCCCTATTTGGGCTGTAACCCGTGCGTCGGCTGTGGCCGGCGCACTTCTATTTGGTTGTATCAGCATATGTAGGTTAGCACCGCCCGAGAAAAATCAGGGCGTCGCGATGAGTTTGGCGGTGCCGAGCAGTCTCAACAGGTATGACCACATCTTTTCAAATTGCGGCCCAAGCCCAACGAGAAATTCTGGTGACACGCACGTTCGCCGCGGATGTCGAACGGGTTTTTGCCCACCTGACAAAACCCGACCTCCTGCGGCGTTGGCTCGGTGCGCGGGCAGGGTGGCGCATGACCACCTGCGATGTCGACCTGCGCGCGCACGGGACCTATCGCTATGTCTGGCAGGGACCAGCCGGCGAGATGGGGATGGGTGGCACTTTCTTGGCTGTCGACGCGCCGCGTCGCCTCGTTTGCGACGAGGTGTTTGATGTTGCCTGGTATCCTGGGAAATGTGTGCATACAACTGAACTTCTGGCAGAGGACAATGCGTGCTTGATGCGTTTGACCCTGCACTACGACACCCAACACGTGCGCGACATGATCCTGGGTTCGCCGATGCCCGCGGGCATGGAGGAGAGCTACGCGGTGCTCGACCGCGTTTTGCACAATGACGACCATCCAACCACCGAGGTGGCTAGACCGTGACCTGTTGACCGTGGCAAATCGCCAGGGCGAGGGCATCGGCTGCGTCGGCCCGCGGTGCTCGACCGCGTCTTGCACAATGACGACCGTCCAACCACCGAGGCGGCTACACCGTGACCCGTTGACCGTGGCAAATCGCCAGCGAGGGCATCGGCTGCGTCGGCAACCACCGAGGCGGCTACACCGTGACCCGTTGACCGTGGCAAATCGCCAGGGCGAGGGCATCGGCTGCGTCGGCCCGCGGTGGCGTGTTGAGTCGACACAAAAGGCGCACGCGCTCTTGAATGTCGGCCTTGGTTGCGCGCCCGTGGCCGACAACCGACTTTTTGACATGGGCCGGCGCGTACTCGGTGACGGCGACCGCGTGGCGTGCCGCGCTCACCATAATGGCGCCGCGGGCCTGGCCGAGTTTGAGGGCTGAACTCGAGTTGACTCCGGTAAACGCAGCCTCGAGGGCAAGGTGCTGGGGGGTGAACTCGGCGATCAGTTCCTCGACGCCGGTGGCGATTTGGTGGAGTCGGTTCGCCATATCGAGATTTGTTTGTATACGCAAAATTCCGCATTCGAGGTAGGTAAACCGGCCCGCCCGCGGGTGGAAATCGATCAGGCCATAGCCAACCAGGCGTGTGCCCGGGTCGATGCCGAGCACGCGGACCACAGGGTTTTTTTTAGGCGAGGCGATGATGGGGCCGTCCAGGTGTCGGAAAACTGAAAAACCGCGTCCGAAGTGGGTTGTGGACGCGGTCGCGGTATTGTTGTGGATACACTAAAACTGAAGTTAGGGGCCGTGCTCGTCGAGGATGTCCTCGGGGATGTCGGCATTGCAGTAGCAATTTTGGACATCGTCGTGCTCGTCGAGTTTGGCCCAAAACTGGGCCACGCTGATGGCCTTGTCGCCCTCTAGGGTGAGGGTAGATTCGGGTTTGGGCAGGTAGCGAAGCTCACCGCTGGCATCGAGTGCCTCGAGGTCGTTTTGCACGCTGGCAAAGTCGCTCGGATCGGTGAGCACTCCCCAACACTCGCCCCAGTCCTGGATGTCCTCGGCCCCGGCGTTGAGGGCCTGCATCATCAGGTCGTCCTCGCCGATACGCTCCTTGTCGATCTCGAGCACGCCCTTGTGGTCAAACTGCCAGCTGACCGCGCCATTGCTGACCATCTCGCCACCTGCCTTACTAAACATGTGTCGAAGTTCAGCTACGGTGCGGTTTTTGTTGTCGGTCAGGACTTCGGCGATAAACGAAATGCCCTGGGGCCCGCGGCCTTCGTACTGAAGATTCTCAAACGAGACGCCTTCGAGCTCGCCGGTACCTTTTTTGATTGCCCGATCTTGGTTGTCCTTGGGCATGTTGGCGGCTTTTGCGGAGGCAAGTGCTGCCCGCAGCCGTGGGTTGGTATCGGGATCTCCACCACCGTCTTTTGCCGCGACCATAATCTCGCGTGCAATCTTGGTGAATATCTTGCCGCGCTTGGCGTCTATGGCCTCTTTTTTACGTTTGATGGTGGACCATTTGCTGTGGCCGGACATGACTTGTACCTACCACGGATGGGCTATTTCCGAAAACCTCGCAGGTGAGGAAATCTCATCGGTCACCGGGATTTTCACAGGTTCGCGGGTGGCACAAAACGCCGCACCGTGAAAACCGCAGGTCGACTTGCCGCGCGAGGGTTGCCGTGTCGAGCGCGGCCGTCGGGCCGCTGGTCGTGGTGAGGTTTCCAATTGCATGTGTATGCCGGGTGTGTAACGTCTAGTCGCCGTGCCCACGCGTTCGCCAACGTCCCGCTTTCGCCAATCCTTGTTGATGGTCGTGGCCCTGACCACGGGGATGTCGGCCTATATCGGTGCGGTCGCAACGGCCGAGGCGGGTGGCTACTGCGGCCCGGGGCGAACGCTGCACAGGCACACGGTGGCAAACGGCGATACCGTGGCTGCCATTGCCCTCGAGTATGGGGTGACCCGCAAGTCGATTTCGTACAACAACCCCGGCCTCGACCCGGCGAAGATTTCGATTGGCCAAACCCTAAAAATTTGTATGGCCAACGACTCCGACAAGTTGGCCGCGATCAAGCAGGCAAAAAAAGCCGAAAAAAAATCGACCAAGCACAAGCCGAGCAAGAAAGCCGACAAGTCGGGCAAAAAGTCCGACAAGTCAGGTTGTGGGCGCAAGGACTCTGTGCAGATACATACGGTGAGTAGCGGCGAGAGTGTCGGGGCGATCGCCAACCAGTACGGCGTTGGTGAGAGCGAGCTCATCGGGCAAAATCCGGCACTCAAACGCAACCCCAACCTGCTCAAGGTCGGTCAGGAACTCAAGGTCTGCATCCCCAAGCAGCGGGCCAACAAGTCCAAGTTGTGCGAGTACCGAACACCCTTGCATGTACACGAGGTGATCCCAGGTGATACCGCCGCACGGATCGCCGGTCGCTACGGTGTTCGCCGCAAGGACCTCTACAAGCTCAATGGCAAGCTCAGGCGCAACCCCAACAGCCTGTCGGTTGGCCAAAAGATTCGCGTGTGCCCCGATATCGCCCCCCGCGAGATCATCAAACTGACCCACGCGGTGGCCTCGGGTGAGAACTTTGACTCAATCGCCAAAAAGTACGGGCTGACCCGCGGCGAGCTTTATGGGTATCAACGCGGCCGGCTCAAAGATCCCAACAAACTCAAGATTGGCCAGCGAATTACGGTTTACCGCGAGGGCGGCATTGTCGAGGGCTTTGGCGCCTACTCGGGGCACAAGGGCAAGCTCTCAACCGGGATTCAGTTACCGCCGGGCCGCCACTACGTGGTCAAGCATCCGTCGCTTTCGTGGGGCACCTCCAATACCGTGCGGACCATCCAACAGGCGATTGCTTCATATGCCGGCAAGGCCAAGGGTGGTCCCAAAATTCACGTGGGTGACATCAGCAAAAAGGGCGGTGGCAAGTTTCCCCCGCACCTGTCGCACCAGGACGGGCGTGATGTCGATATCGGTTACGTCCTCAAAGGCAAGGACAAGGACGTCATCAAGTTCCGGCGCGCCGGCAGCAAAAACCTCGACGTCGGCCGCACCTGGAAGTTGCTCAAGAGCTTCCTCGACACTGGCCAGGTCCGCTACATTTTCATGGACTACCGCCTGCAAAAACTCGTGTACGAGTACGCGCGGGACCACGGGATGAGTGAAGATGCCCTCGATGAGTTGTTTCAGTATCCGCGTGGACGAGGGCGTACCGCGGGCCAGATTCGCCACTGGCGCGGCCATGTGAATCACTTTCACATCCGCTTTCGCTGACGCACTCGAACCCTGTTGAGGCAAGCGCGGCACAGCGCAGGTTCCGCGGCGCGTCGGTGAATGCGGTTTCGCAGCGCGGACGCGGCAATGGTCACATCGTCTAGCAAGATCGTCGAAAGTCGTCTGCTTTGCTCTCCTGTTGCCAGTATTCGGCAAATTGTCGGTAGCCGGTTTGCCCGCGGGAAATTGCCGATGAGAGATTTGCAATCGCGCTGCTATAGTGGCGGCGTGCGGGATCTTGGCACCGCCTATCTCCTGTGTCTGGCACAGTTTTTCGGGTTCGCCGGCCTTCACCGGTTTTACCTCGGTAAACCTGTGACCGGGACTCTGTGGCTCTTTACCTGGGGACTGTTCGGAATCGGGCTTCTCTACGACCTGATCACGCTTCCGGCCCAGGTCGAAGCCGTCAACAAACGGCTGCTTGCCGCCGGCTATCGGCCCTACGGGTATCTCCAACCAGGTCAGGTGTATGTACATGGTCAGGGGTACGGCTACTCCGGCCAGCCCTACCAGCCACCCGGGTACCAGCCGCCGGGCTATCCCCACCAGGCCGGATATCCTCCGCAACCGGGCTACCAACAGCCGGGCTACCAACAGCCGGGCTACCAACAGCCAGGCTATCCCCATCAGGCTGGGTATCAGCAGCCTGGCTACCAACAGCCGCGTCCACCGGCACCGATCGAGCAGCGAATCATCGACCTTGCGCGGCGTAGCAATGGCCAAATCACGGCAATCGCCGCCGCCGGGGCGTTGCAGGTTTCGGTTGAAGAAGCCGAGCAACACCTCGACAGCCTCACGACCCATGGTCATGCAAATATCGAGGTGAGTGAGCAGGGCGTGGTCTACTACGACTTCCCCAGCCTACGCCTGTAGCTGGCAACGGCTAGGTGGTGTCGATACGTGTCGGGCTGGGTTTCGCCAGTAGTCTGTAGCAATCAGGTCTGTGTAGATCTCGGCAACGACGTGGCGTAGTCGCTCTCACCAGGAAATTTTCCTAATCATGCTCTGCGACGATTCTTGAGCTGAAATCGCCAGCTGTACCCCAAATTGGTCCATCTGTTGGGGGAATCTAGCAGCTACAGATGGGGAAAAGACGACCTGGTCACCTCTGATGCACTTTGCCTCAGGTGGCGAAAAGTGAGGTTCAAAGTGCTCTTGGGTATGGGTGGGTCTGCGCGAAAAAAGTGACCGTGTATATGCAGGTATTTAGTTGGCGCGAGTGTCCGAGCCAGGGGGGTTCTCGATCGCGTGCAAGGCCTCGATCGGTAGGGCTTCTCCCCGGGAAACGGCCCGCAGGCCGGCATAGTAGTCGTCCATCGTCGCCAGGTTTGGGTACACAACTTGTCGCCACAGCTCGTAGCTCAACGCGCTGTCCTCGATGTCGATCGCGGTTTTAAACCGGAGCTCGCCATCGTCGAGATCGAGCTCGAAATTGCCGATCAACATGCCGAAGTTCGCGCGCGTGATGAACTCCATTGCCGCGGTGCGGTGGGCTTCGTCGACGCGTTCGGGGAAGATCGAAAAAAACAAAAATTGCTGCTCAGCCTCGCGTGCCTGGGCCACACAAAACCAGCGCTGGTCGCGTTCCCCCTCAAAAACGGTTTGCAGGAGGTCTTTGCCGGCTTCCTCGTAGTTCCACTCATCCTGATCGAAAAAACCCATCGCCGTGTCGAAGATGCGACCCATGGGCTCGGAGTACCACAGCCCACGGTGCACGGGCGCAGAGGTTTAGCCGCTTCGAGTTGTGCGGTACGATCGCGGGCGAACTCGCCCTGGAGGATGATTGGTGGCTAGGCCCCTGCGATTTGTGTTTCCCTGTGTACTGGCATTGTCGGCTGCGGCCCCTGGCTGCCGTGGAGACTGCCCCAACACGTGCGAACAGACCGACGTGGTCGAGACGCCCGTGGCCCGTGAAGTTCCCGTTGCCGAGCCAAAGCCGCAGGAGCCAAGTGAGGTGCCGATTGCCGAGGCAGCCCCGACGGCCGTGCCCAAGCACTACAAAATGCCACCACCCGAGGTGGTTGAGGTGGTCGACGCTGCTCCGACGCCGGTCGTGGTGCCGGCCCCCGGGGGGGCCCATATCGCCCGGGTGACGTACGAGGCACTCCCTGGAATAGATGTGCTTGCAACAAAATTCTATCCGCTCGCAGGCCTGCGGATCGACCCTGCCCGCAGTGCCCGACGGGTTGTCCGGCCCTACACCGGGATCGTAATCCAACGGGTTGAAGATGGCCCCGAGGTCGCGGTTGAACTACCGGAAGGTGTGCGTCTGGGGCGACCGCGTTGGTCCCCCGACGGCAGTCGGATCGCGTTTACGCGGTTGGTCGACGACGGTGTTGAGCTGTGGGTTGCCGACGCCCAATCCGGCGAGGCCAAGCGTGTGCTCGACCGCAAAATCGGGACGGTCATGGGGTCGGGGTTTACCTGGATGCCGGGCTCGAAGTCGTTGCTTGTGCAACTGATTCCCGAGGGGCGTGGGGCCGAGCCGGCCGAGCCCACGGTACCTGCCGGTCCCCACGTGCAAGATACCGCGGGGCGGGCCGCACAAAACCGGACCTACCAGGACCTCCTCAAAAATGCCCATGACGGCCGGGTGTTTGCCCACCACGCAACCACGCAGTTGACACTGATCGAGCTCGACAACGGCACGGCGACTGCCATCGGTAAGCCGGCGATCTTTCGCCAGGCCACGCCCTCGCCCGATGGTCAGCACATCCTCGTCACAACCCTGCAGGAGCCGTTTTCGTATGTAGTGCCGTACTACCGGTTTCCCCGTACCCACGCAGTGTGGACCACGGCCGGTGAGGTCAAGCGCACGATCGCAACGTTGCCAGCCGCCGAGGAGGTACCGATTCAGGGGGTGCCAACCGGTCCACGATCGTTGCAGTGGCAACCTTTTCACCCGGCCACCGTGGTCTGGTCCGAAGCCCTTGACGGGGGTGACCCCAACACCGAGGCGGAGCACCGCGATCGGCTGATGCGGCAATCGCTGTCGGCCCCGGGTGAGCCCGTCGAGGTCATGCGGATAGCGCACCGCCATGTCAGCACCGACTTCACTTCCAACCGCAACCAGGTGTTGGTGACCGAGTACGACCGCGACCGTCGCTGGGTGACCACGCGGCTGCATGATTTGGCAACACCCGGTTCGGCCAAGGTTTTGTTTGATCGCTCCGTGCACGACAGCTACGGCGACCCGGGCGATCCGATTCACGAAACCCTGCCTGACGGCTCGGATGTCGTGCTTGTCGAGGATGGCTGGATCTATCTCGCCGGCGACGGGGCCACGCCCAAGGGTGACCGTCCGTTTCTCGACCGCCGCAAGCTCGCCGACGGCACGACCGAACATCTGATGCAGTCGCCGGCCGACACCTACATCGAGTTTGTTGCATTTGCACGTAGCGCGACCGGGCGGGCCTACCTGTTGCGCCAGGAGTCGCCTGACAAGCCGCCCAACTTTGTCGTGCGCGACCGCGAGGGCAACGACCGGGCACTGACCAACTTCCCCCATCCGTATCCCCAGCTCGCCGGGGTCAAGAAGAAGTTGCTGACCTACAAGCGCAAGGACGGCACTCCGCTGTCGGGCACGCTGTACCTGCCGCCTGATTACAAAAAGGGGGACAAACTCCCGCTGCTGGTGTGGGCCTATCCGCTCGAGTACAACGACTCCGGGACCGCCGGCCAGGTGCGCGCCGCCCCCAACCGGTTTTCGTACCTGCGGGGGACCTCGCCGCTGATGTTTCTAACCCAGGGCTACGCGGTGCTCGACGATGCCGCGATGCCAGTTGTCGGCGATCCCGAGACGGTCAACGATACATTTGTTGAGCAGATCGTCAGCTCGGCCCAGGCAGCGATCGACGCGGTGGTGGCCGAAGGTGTTGCCGACCCCGAGCGGGTGGGGGTTGCCGGGCACTCCTACGGTGCGTTTATGACGGCGAACCTGCTTGCACACTGCGATCTGTTTCGTGCAGGAATTGCCCGTTCTGGGGCCTACAACCGCACGCTGACGCCATTTGGCTTTCAAGGGGAGCGGCGTACACTGTGGCAGGCGCAAGATACCTACATCGGCTTGTCTCCGCTGTTTTTTGCGCATACAATTAACGAACCACTGCTCATGATCCACGGTGAGGTCGACAACAACTCGGGCACGTTCCCGATGCAATCGCGGCGGCTGTTCCACGCGCTGCAGGGCCTCGGCGGACATGCGCGGCTGGTCATGTTGCCCCACGAGTCCCACGGCTACCGTGCACGCGAGTCGGTGTTGCACGTGTTGGCCGAGTCGATCACCTGGCTCGACACCCACGTCAAGCCCCCCAAACAAGCGGCCGAACCAACGGCCGAACAAGCGGCCGAGCCCGCACAGGAGTAAGCCCCAACGTATGCACTGGACCTCCGCGCTCAGTCGCCACGCCGACCCCGAAACCGCCTGTGCGGAAATTGCTGATACAATCAAATCCGGATTGGGGGGCAGCGCTCCCGATCTGATTGTTATCTATGTCTCCGGGGCTCTGAGGGTCCATTTTTTGCGGATCCCGGCACTGTTGCGACAGGCCTTCCCCGGGGTTGTGTGCTTTGGCTGCTCGGGCGGTGGGGTGATTGGCGGCGGCCACGAGGTCGAAGAAGGGACAGCCGTGTCGGTGACAGCAGCTTCGCTGCCCGGTGTTGGTTTGCACCCATTTCACCTCGGCGAAACCGCGTTTGAGCTCCCGCCCGAAATCCTCGCCGAGAAAATCAGTGAACTTGTGGACCTGCCCGAAGCGCCCGCCTGCGTGATGCTCCACAGCGAACCGTTTTCGAGTGACACGCCGCGGCTGTTGCGGGCGATCGACCTCGCCTACCCGGGGACCAATGCCGTGGGTGGGGTTGCCAGCGGCGGGACGATGCCGGGGCAGCATGTGTTGTACGCCGGTAAAAAGTCCCATGGGACAGGTGCGGTGGGGTTGGCGATGACCGGGGCGATTGCCGTCGATTCGGTGGTCGCCCAGGGGTGTCGACCGATCGGCACGCCGTTGTTTGTCACCCGTTGCGAAGACGGGGTGATCGTCGAGCTCGACGGTCAGCGACCGAGCGACGTGCTGCAAAAACTCCACGATAGCCTCGAACCGAGCGAGCAATCGCAGATGCGACGCTCGCTATTTTTGGGCCTGGTGATGTCCCAGCGCCGCCAGCACTACCGCAGTGGCGACTTTCTCATTCGCAACCTCATTGGTCTCGACCCGCGCAGCGGAGCGCTTGCCGTCCACGCCCGCGTGCAGCCCAACACCGTGGTCCAGTTTCATATCCGCGACGCGGTGACCTCGGCCGACGAGCTCGCCGAGTTGCTTGGCCACTACAACGCCGACACCCCCTCAGGCTCGCCCTCGGCGGCCCTGATGTTTGCCTGCCTGGGCCGTGGGCAACACCTCTACGGCGAGCCAAACCACGACAGCCAGGTGTTTTTTGACCAAATCGGTCCGCTCCCCCTCGGCGGGTTTTTTTGCAATGGCGAGATAGGTCCGGTCCACGGTGTCACCCATTTACATGGCTATACAAGTGCATTCGCGATGTTCTACTCGCCCCGCCCAAACTGACCTCCGGCTCGTCTACAGGTAGCGGGTGGGATGCTTTTCGCGGCGAAGGTCACGGGCGATACTCAGCCAAGCTGCAATCGTCAGGCACCCCGAGATAAACCAGCTTGGGGCGGCAATCGCCGGCCAGGGCACACCAAAGTCGCCACCTCCCTGGGCGATGAGATAGGCGCCCAGGCCTACGAGCATGGTGATGAGCCCGGCGAACGTCAGTAGGATCGAGCGCCAGTGTTCGCGTTTGGGGTCGTCGCTGCCGACATCACCACCCCCGGTCATCGCCAACAAAATGACGAAGCCGGCGAGTGTGTACCAAAGCCAACGAAGCAGCACCCGCACCGGGCGAGTTTAGCAAATCGCCACCTGCGGGTGTTTAGCCAATACTCATGTCTTCGTAGCGCTGCGACAGGCCCCGGGCAAAACGGCTTGGGTCCCAGCGCTCGAGCATGGGATGTGGGGTTTGGTCGGCGAGCCATTTCGCCAGCATGCGCCCGACGGCGGGCGCCATCATAAACCCGTGCCCGGTAAATCCGCACAGCTGAATCAGCCCGGGGTGGCCAGGGCTCGGCCCGACAATCGCGTCGCCGTCGGGAGTGAGGTCGTAGGGGCCGGCCCACTGGCGCAGGATTTTCATGTGCCGCGCGACCGGCAAAACTTTGCATAGGCAACGACTGACATGGCCCAAAAATCGCAGGCTCGAGTGCAGCGACAGCGACGTGTCGTCGTAGCCACTGGCCGGCGGTAGCGAGACCCCGGTAACCAGCTCGCCGCGGGTCGATTGCGAAAAGTAGAGCCCGGAGCTGAGGTCGACAACCAGCGGGTCTAAAAATGGTTTGAGGGGTTCCGACGAGAGAATCTCGTGGCGGTGGGGCTCGTTGGGAGTGGTAAACCCGAGCTGGCGATTGAGTAGGTTCGACCAGGCCCCGGTGGCGTTGACCACCCGCGGTGCCACCAGCCGGTGGCCGTCGCTGAGCACCAGCTCAAACCCGTCGCCCTTGGGTAGCAGGCGCTCGACTTCGGTGTGGGTACGCACCGGCACGCCGAGCTGTTGGGCGCGGGCGGCATAGCCCCAGACAAACGGCCAGGGAAACACCACGCCGTCGTCGGGATTGTATGTAGCTGCAAGCACATCGGAGGTGTCGAGCTCCGGGACAATGTCCCGGGCCTCGCGTGCACTCAACAGGCGGGTCGGCGCACCGACCTGGCGGTGGAGCGCGGCGTTGCGTTGGAGCCTGGCCTCACCCACGGGGCTGCGCGCCAAAAACAGATAGCCACCCTGGCGAAACCACAGGTTGATGCCCAACTCCTGGGCGAGTGTGCGGCATAGGTCGATGCTCTCCATCATCAGCGCGACATTGCCGGGGTCGCCCCATTGCATCCGCAGGCCCCCGCCGTTGCGACCCGAGGCGCCGCTGACAAGGTAACTACGCTCGATCACCACAACCTTGAGCTTGCTGTGCCGGGCCAGGTGATAGGCGGTCGACAGGCCCATAATTCCGCCGCCGACGATTGCAATATCGACCTTGTCGGGCAACTTGACGGTTGCACTCCCCGGGGGCGGGCGGCTAGCCATCGCGCTCTCCTGGGTGGCCCGGATCCGCCGGATCGGGTGTAGATGCAAGCGTTCCAAAACTCACCGGTTCGAGCGGTGGTCGCGGGGTAAACGGTTGGGCCCGCTCGGGTTTGAGTTGCCCGGCCTCGAGCAGGATTTGGACCAACGGGGCCATACATTCGCGCCCCTGGCAGGGGCCGGTGCCGAGGCCGGTGTAGCGTTTGATTTCCTCGATTCGCTGCAGGCCCAGGGCGAGTGCATGCTCGACCTCGGATTTGGTGACATCTTCGCAGCGGCACACAAACACGCGGGGTGGACGTTTCATCGCAGCCCTCCGAAATTTTTGTGTGCATGCATGGAGCGCGTGAGTATGCAGGCTTGCGGTTGGGTAGACACACGGGTCCAACCCGGCACAGGGCAGGCCGTCAACCACGGAGTCGGTGGTTTCTTAGGTTGCACCCGCCGCTCCAATGTCCGCAGTAATTGCCTCTACAAGTTGCCTGGCTTGGTCGCTGTGATCGTCAGCAACCCCCCGCAGCGATCCGCTTGCCCACAGGTCCCAGGGGACGGGTGAAGTGGTTTGGCAGCGACCGGTGTCGTCGGTGAGCGGGGCAAACCCACGGCCGTCGAACGCGACCGCGGCCCCGGCCATCACCGCGAGCTCATGGGCGGGGGCTGGCGTGGGCGCGAGGGCGACAAACTCACAGTCAAACCGGCCGGTCGCGGTGACCACAGCCCGCACCCGATCGCTGCCGACAAGCTCGCGCACATCGGTGTGGGCAATCACTTTCAGCGGCTGCGAAACATGCTCCTGCAACCTTGTTGCGAGCCGCTCGCCCGCCGGGTCGCGGGTGATCACAACGACGGGCGCAGCTAACTTCTTACCTGTCCGTTGGAGCATGTGTAGGAGCCCGCGGGCAGCGACCACACCCGGGAGATCATTGCGGGGCAGTAGCATGGTCGGCTGGCGGCTACCGAGCGCGAGGACGATATGGCGCGGATAAATACTGTGGAGGCGTTGGTCTTCGCCACAGGGCGAGCTTGCGGCAACCACCCGACCGCCGTTGCCTTCGCTTGGATAGGCGCCAATCACCCCCATCTCGAGTTCGAGATGCTTTGGCAACGGCTGCTGCGACCACACTTCAAGGGCCAGCCGGTCGCGGCGATCGTATGTGTGTACATTGATGCCGCGAGCTTCGAGCGCATGGGCGATGAGCCGGCCGCTGGTACCGGCACCGATCACGAGGACGTCGGGCCGCAGCTGCCGGTGGGTAGGCGTGGCCTCGATGGTGACATCGGGGAGGGTGCCAAACCCGGTGAGCGAGCGGGCGGTAACCTGCATCAGCTGGTTGAGAATCCGCGGTTTGACCATCATGTGGTGGTGGTCGATGCCGTCGCTAAACACATGGTCGATAAGTCCGGTCGGGTCGACGCCCGGGGGCCCAAATGTGTTTTGGCTGGCGACCTCCATGCCGTCGCGGACAATGGTTGTGCATGCACGTATGTTGGGGTGGCCGTCGATTCGCAGTTGGCAGGTGCCGCAGTCGCCGAGCAGGCAGTAGGGCCCGCGTACACGGCGGTACTTGGGACTGCGGGTGCAGGCGACGTGGCCGGCACGCAGCATCGCACTGGCAACCGTATCCCGCGGCGTCGCTTCGATCACATGGTCGCGATCGAAGTTAATTTTGAGCGGTGCCCGGTTGCCAACGTCGCTGGCCACATCATGCTCGTATCACCGGTCTCCAACGCGTGACAACTGCTATCGCCAACGCATCAGTGGCGGGGCGCGCGGGCTCACCTCGGCCTTGGACCAAATAGGGCGGTTCCCACCCGCACCAGGGTCGCACCTTCTTCGATGGCGACTTCAAAATCACTGCTCATGCCCATGGAGAGGTGTTCGAGTTGGACCCCGGGTCGCGGTTTTTTGGCCAACGCATCACGCAGGCGGCGAAGCGCGGCAAAATGCGGGCGGGTTTGTTCGGCGCTCCCGGCCGGTGGAATCGCCATCAATCCGCGACAGCGCACGTTTGCTTGCTCGCCCACAAGATCTAACAGGTCGCCGACCCGGTCGGGCGCAATCCCTGCCTTGTTGGCCTCGGGGACCAGCGAAACCTCGACAAGAACGTCTTGGACGAGTTGTTCGCGGGCGGCCCGGGCCTGGAGTGCGGTGAGCAACGACGGCCGATCGAGCGTGTGGATCAGTGCCTTGCCAACCACGTACTTGAGTTTGTTGGACTGCAAGTGGCCGATAAAGTGCCAACGCAGGTCGGGCGCTTGGCAGTCGCGGTACTTGTCACGAAATTCCTGGGCGTAGTTTTCGCCAAAGTCCCGCAGGCCGACGGCGGCAAACGCCTCGATCGCCGATACAGGGTGGCGCTTACTCACGCCGATCAGGCGGACACCAGGGCCAGGGCCACGGCGCGCAAGTGCGGCTTGGATGCGTGTGTGGATGGCTTGGAGCTTGCTCGCGCTCATGGGGGGCTCTCGTAGGTGCGGTATGTATGCAGATACATGAAAGTCTAGGGTTAGCTGGCTCGCGCCAGGGCTTCGACGACTTGGGCGACCGGGAGGCCGACAACCCCAGAGTACGAGCCCTCGATGCGGGTGACAAAGCCGCCGGCATAGCCCTGGATCGCGTAGCCGCCAGCCTTGCCTTGCCACTCGTTGGTATCGAGGTAGTCCTCGCGCTCGCCCGCGGTCAGCCGGCGCATCCACACCCGTGTGGTTGTATGTTCAACTATTGCGGGGGCAGCGGGGCCGGGGAGCAGGCAAAATGCGGTGGTGACATTGTGCGGCTGTCCGCGGGTGAGATCGGTGAGCATGGCCCGGGCATGGGCGCGGTCGCGGGGTTTGCCGAGTGGGGGGCCGCCGTCCCGCCACACCGTGGTGTCGGCCGCCAATATGGGCCCGCGATGGTCGGGGTTGCCCGCACGCGCGAGTGAGGCTTTTTCGCCGGCGAGACGTCGGGTGTACGCGACCGGCTCCTCCCACAGTTGCCAGGTTTCGTCGCAGGCGACCGGGTGGACAACCAGCGCGATACCCGAACTCGCCAGCAAGTCGCGGCGCCGTGGCGAAGCAGAGGCGAGTAGGAGCGTCACGTCGGTGGTTTCACCCGGGCGAGGGGTGGCCGGCAAGTCCTAAATTGCCAAAGGTCTTGGGTTTGGGGGCTCGAGCCGGGGATTTGCTCCCGTAAACCTGGGCGCGCGCGGGATTTTGATCTTTTCGTCGCCGGCGACTTCCGTAACACTCGTAGGCAACGCCCGCCGGGCGTGGAGATCCTCGATGAAGTTACCGGTTCCACACTCCCAGCCGCCTTCGCCCCTCGTCCCGCTACTGCTCGCCGGCTATTTGATCGCCGCGCTCACCGGGGTTGTGATGATGTCCTCGGAGACACAACCCGATGAGACCAAGGTGGTCAGCTGCGCCCAGTCACACCAGGCCCCGACGCCGATGGCGATCCACCGCCGGGCGTCGCCCCATCCGATTGTCGGGCTGTGGCAGCGGGCACCGGCCCATGCCGAGGGCGACCCGATCGAGTTCTACTATTTCCATGGCAATGGCCACGGCATCTTTCGTTACGGCCGGGTCGGTTTGACCAACACCCACAGCTTTCGCTACCGGGCAACCGGCGACCGGCTCACGTTGACCTTTCGCAAAACCGGCGAGCAACACCGCGACATTGAGTTTGCGATCCGCGGTGACAACGGAAAAGTGTGGCTCGACCTACAAACCGATCCGCGGGCCCAAGGGGAGCCCCAGAGCTACTTTAGGGTTGAGCGCCAGGGCCATGCACAGGTCTGTCCGCCACCGGCCCAAGCCGAACCCACGGCTGCCGACGCTGGCTTGGGTGGTCGGCTGTGGGGCGAAGAGATTCGCTACAAAACCGGTGGCATGGGGTTTGCGATCTATCAGTTGCAGCCGCAAACCATCGATGGTCGCGGGGTTGGGTGGTTTCACCGCGGCGACTACGACGAGTGGACAACCGAGGCGCTGACCTACCGCCAACGCGGCGATCACTTGGTGTTGCACTTTTTGTTGCGCGGCGACTCGGTCGACACTCCGATCGCGGTGACCAAGGCGGCCGAGGACAGCCCGCGCGCGCTCGCGGTTGAGGTCGATCCCCGCGATTTTTGGCACCGCCACGACTACCTCGATATGGGCCCGACGTTTGCCGCCAGTGGTGGTGACGATGTGTTGATGCAGACGGGGGGCCCGGGAGCCTTTGTATGTGCAAAGTAGCCAAACTGTTGGTCGCGGCCCTGGCCCTTGGGGGGCCTGTGGCGGGCTGCGAAGAACCGGTCGACCCGTATTTTGAGCTCGGGCAGGGCGAGTCGATGTGGCAGGGGCTCGCCGGTGGTACCCGCCTGCGATTGGTGTTGGGCGGGCAGGGGGCTTACATGTTCCCAATTGCTGTGCGGGGCGGCGGATTTGTGTTGCCCGACAACCCCACCCAGTTTGGCCACCCCGACGCGCCCGAGCTCGATGTCACCATCGAAATCGATGGCTATGCAAATAACTCGGGGGTGTTCGCCCGGGTGCAGGGCTTCCCGATTCCGTTCACCGTCAAAGACGATGGCTCCTACGAGTATTTTTATGTCGCGGTGCTGGCCCCGGATGCGCTCGCTGACCCGAATGAGATCCACAACCTGCCGGTGACGATCGAGGCAACTCTGACCCCGGCCGAGGGCGAAGCGCTCACGCAGACCTACGAGTTACAGGTGTTGTCGAACTTTCCAACTTCGCCCTAATAACGGCCTGATACGGCCTGATACGGCCTGATACGACCTGATACGGCCTGATTCCGGGCAAACAAAAACCCTGCCGAGGCAGGGCTTTGTCGTTGGTTCAAACCGCGGGCTAGCTGGCAGCGTCGACCAAGGGATTGGCGAATGCCGGTGGTTTGCCACGCATCATCGCCTTGACTCCGATCTTGCTCGTCGACATGCACAGGCTCTCCGCCGCGCGTTGCTCTTCGAGGGCCGAGGCCTCCTCAAAGCTGACACCATTTGTATCTGCAATGGTACGCGCAAGCAGGTCGCGCAGGTCGGCGTCGTGGGGGACCTTGCGGTCGCTCAAGGGGTCGACGTTGCGATCGACCTCGACGGTTGACGGGCCCATGCGGAAGTTGGGTAGGGTGCCCGAGGCCGCCAGCTCAGCGGCAAACGCCATCGACGCGCGGGGGAGTTCGGCGACCGGGACAATGCGCGAGACAAATCCCCAGGTCTGTGCCTCTTCGGCTTTAAAGGTGTGGCCGGTGAGTAGGAGCTCGTTGATCCGTGCGTAGCTTTCGGGGGTCGAGCTGCGGTGGATCTGGTGGCACCCGCCGAGCCCGGGGATGACCCCAACGACAGGTTCGGGTTGACCCAGGCGTGTACCCGCGGCGGCGATCCGGGCGTGGCAGCTGGTGGCAAACTCGAGGCCGCCGCCGAGCACTCGGCCGACGAGGGCGGCCACCGTCGGCTTGCCGCGGCGCAGCTTGAGCATGGTGCGTTTCCAGCCCTGAATCAGTTTGAGGGCCGCGTCGTGGTTGCCGAGCACCGGGACAAAGCAGTTCATGTCGGCCCCGTGGCCAAACTCGCGGCTGTAGGTGCCATCGGGTGCAATCACGATCGCCGAGACATTGTCGTCGGCTTGAAACAACTCGTAGGCGGCATCGAGCTCGGCGACAAAAGTGTGGTTGATGGCAGTGCGCTTGAGCGAGATAAGGCCCACGCCGTTGTGCACCGAGGTATCGACGTAGATCCGTTGCCAGCCGTTTTCGCGGGTGGCCCGGGCGTCGGTCAGCGGCCCTATCGGGGCCACAACCTCGGGTAGGGTCACGCGCTTGGCGAAGTTGGCAACGAGGTCACGTGCAGCTGCAAACCCGAGTTCTTCGATCAGCGCCGGCGGGCCCTGGCGAAAAGCGAGTGCCTTTTCGGCCAGGTGGTTGATGGCATCGAGGCTGGCGATGTCGTGCTCGACCATGTACGAGGTGAGCGCAAAGATCATGCCCAGCATCCGCCCGCGGGCTTCGTCGAACTTCTCCGGCGGGCATTTACTGCCGCGCTCGTACGGCCACTTCTTGTCGGGGTTGTCGATGTAGGGCTGCCACGCAGCGGGAATAGCGTAGATGCTCGAGTCGGCCTCTTCGCGCATCAGCTGCATGCAGTGGGCAGACAGCCCGTTGGCCCCGCGAATCAGGTTGTGGACAAAAAACGGCGAGGTCCCGAGCACGCGTTTGCAAACATCGTCGACCTGGGCTGGCGAGAGTTCGAGGTCGACATGGAGTCGCACCGCCTCGAGCATCATCCCGCAAAACAGCCGGTCGGCGGCGAAGCTGGGGACATCGGCCACGCGAATCACATTCATGCCGAGGCGCCCGAGGAACTTGCCGATGAGCTTGATGGTGTCGGCCCCGGTGACGGCGTCTTTGGTGGGGAACTCCCACAGCTTGTTGGTGAGGTGGGGGAAAAACGGGTGCAGCACACCGCAGCGCTCGCTGCCGGCGAGACCCTCGAACAACTTCTTTGTGGTCAACCCAGAGGTCGCCGAAAAGATGTAGGCCTCGGGGTCGCGGGCACGCAACGTTGTGTAAAACGAGCGCTTGAGGTCGAGCCGCTCGGGAATCGCCTCAAACACAAAACCTATCCGCAGCGCCTTGGGGATGTCGTCGAGCGTCCCCTGAACCACCGTGATGTTGTCGGTGATGGCCTTGACCTCCTCGGGCGAGAACCGCGAGCCGTAGGCCTTGGTCAGTCGCGCCGGGATGTCCAAAACAGCAGGCGAGAGGTCGAGCGCAATCACAGGGACGTTGTGGCGAACGAGCAGGCGAGCCAGCTGCCCCAATTTGCCAAAGCCAACGTTGCCGCAGCAGCCGGCGACCAGCAGAGCGCGGGTCCCCTCCGGGGAGGAAAAGATCGCATCGATGTACTTATCTCGAGCCTCGGACATGCGGCGGAGAATAGCGGCGACCCGTGCCCGAACCTGTCATCGCAGGTCACTGTTGTCGGCCACAGGGGACTGAGGTTTCCCACAAACCGACCCACCGGCCGTCAATGTGCGGAGAGATCGGCCGGAGAGATCCTCTTGTAGGCCATGTGACCGCGAAAAAAAGATCACATGTTGGTCCAAAAAACCCCGGGACAGTGTTTGGGATCCGCGCATCCACGAATCTGTGCCACGCGCTACCGAAAATAAAAAAATATCTATATTTCAAATTGTTAGTACTAGGTTCGGCGGGGGATAAACCAGTCTGCGTGAGGCCCGCACCCGCAAATTGTCGGGATCATTGCCCGAATCGCCATCTTTGGCCTAAAGTCGCTGCACGACTCGAACAGCCTCTGCGACGAGCTAGGAGATTCAAGTTCATGAAAACGACCAAGTTCCTTTTTGCTGCTCTCATGTCCATCTCGCTTGCCGCTCCGGCCTGCGGTGGTGGCGATAAAAAGGCCGACGATAAGAAGGCCACCGACAAAAAAGCTGACGACAAGAAAGCCGACGACAAGAAGGCTGACGACAAGAAAGCTGAAGACGAAAAAGCCGACGAAAAGAAGGCTGACGACGCTGGCGCTGCCGGTGACGAGAAGGCCGCAGATCCTGCAGCTGGTGGCGAAGAAGCCAAAGCTGAGGGCGGCGACGAGAAAAAAGCCGAGTAGTTCTCGGATTCACCTCAAACGGCAGGCGGGTGCTTCGGCACTCGCCTGTTTCTTTTGCACCGCGTGAACGCAGCTACGCGTCGACGCGGCCAAGATGGCGTGCAGGCTCTCGCACCGCGACCAAGTGTCTCACCGGCGCACCGACGATTTTCAAGTGCGTGTACTTGCAAGCCGGGAGTCTTGTTGTGAAGTCCGAGCAGGTTGTAGGTTCCCGGCCATGCGCAGTGACGGGCGAGCAGTCGATGAGTTGAGAGTTTTTTCCATCGAGCCGGGGTTTATCGGTCAATCCCTCGGTTCGGCCCTCGTGACCGCGGGTCGCACCCGCGTGATCTGTACGGCCAACCTCGATGCCCGGACGCCCTCGTGGCTACGCGACGGGGGTTGGGTGACCGCTCAATACGCGATGCTGCCCGGAGCTACCTCGCCCCGCGGCCGTCGCGATCCGGGGGGCCGCGGCAAGGAGATTCAGCGATTGATCGGACGCTCGCTGCGGGCCTGTGTCGAGTTGCCCAAGTTGGTCACACCCGATGGTTCGCCGATGTCGATCGTGTGTGATTGCGATGTCATCGAAGCCGATGGCGGCACCCGAACGGCATCGATCACCGGAGGATACGTCGCCCTGGCCCTGGCAATCCGCAACCTCCTCGCCGACGGTCGTCTGGCACAAAACCCAATCCGTGCGGCGATCAGTGCCGTTTCGGTTGGGACCGTCAAGCTCGGGGGGGCCGACACCGCGACGCCGGTTTTGGACCTGCCCTATGAGGAAGATAGCCGTGCCGACGTCGACCTCAATGTCGTCATGCTCGCTGGCGGTGGTTTGGTCGAAGTGCAGGGGACTGGCGAGCACGGCTGCTTTAGTCGCAGCGAACTCAACGCCATGCTCGACCTCGCCGAAAAGGGCTGTCGACTTCTGCACGACAAGCAGGCGGCGGCCCTCACTGGAGCTGGGGCGTGCGCGAGCTAATCCTCGCCACCGGCAATCCCCACAAGGTCCGTGAACTTCGCGACATGGTCGAGGTCCACGGCCTGCCGCTGACGGTCCGAACCCCGACCGACTTTGGCAACCCGCCAAAGATACCCGAGGTCCGAGACACGTTTGTCGGCAACGCGACGGATAAGGCCCGCGGCTTTGCCACGTGGTTGACCTCGCGCGGGGCGAGCCCTGATGCCCTGGTGTTGGCCGACGACTCCGGTCTGTGTGTCGATGCCTTCGATGGTGCGCCGGGGGTTTACTCGGCGCGTTTTGCCGATCCGCCTGGTGGTGACGAGGCCAACAACCAAAAGCTTGTCCGCGAGTTGAAAGCCCGGGGCTTGACGCAGTCGCCCGCCCACTACGAGTGCATGTTGGCACTTGTACGGGTGGATGGCGGGCCGGTTTTTTCAGCCGACACGGTCTGGACTGCAGCCGGCACGTGGGCGGGTATCGCCAGGACCGAGGCGCGCGGGACCGGGGGCTTTGGGTACGACCCGTACATCTATGTGCCCAAGGCAGGTGATGAGGATGTCGCGGGGGACTGGTGTGCAGTTGCCGAGTTACCGGCTGCACACAAGCGTGAGCGTTCCCACCGGGGCCGTGCCATGGCCAAACTGTTTTCTGTTCTCGACCGATTTTTTGCCGCTCAACCGACCTAGGTGCATCCACCTGCGGCAGGTGTTGTTTTGGTGTGGTGAGCGAGCATTGACCGCACTGGATCTGGGGCACTTGCTCGGGTATGTTCCGGCTCCTTCATTTCGGGGCGTGGCGCAGCCTGGTAGCGCGCGTGCTTTGGGTGCACGATGTCGGAGGTTCAAATCCTCTCGCCCCGACTAGTTTTCTCCCCGCCGGGTAATCCCGGTTGCACCTGTAGCTCAGCTGGATAGAGCACCGGTCTTCTAAACCGGCGGCCGCAGGTTCGAATCCTGCCAGGTGCGTCAGCCCGTGGCGACAGCCCGGCACGGTTCGTGTCGGGAAGTGCCCCGCATGTCAAGAACTTGCAGGTGCAATAAGTTTTGAACGCAGATGTCAAGATATGTCTGGCGACCTGCGACTCGATCGTGGCACGAGGTTGACGGGCATACCCGCCGATGCGGACGATAGCCCATGGATCGATGGTTGCGGATTTCGTTCGGCCTATGGGTTGCCCTTGGGCTTGTCGCCTGTGGTGATGGCAGTGGTGACGATGGCACCGAGTCGGGGTCGGAGTCTTCGAGTGGTGAGACCAGCCCCGCGACGACCGATGATCCGAGTGCCGGCCCAACGACGACCAGCGGAGGAAGCGAAACCGACTCTGCCACAGGGACGGAGGGGGAAAGCGAAGCCACCGGCAGCGACAGTGAGAGTGAAAGCGAAAGTGAAAGTGACAGCGACAGCGACAGCGAAACCGGTCCGGCCCCGACATGTGTAGATTCACCGGTTTACCGGGTTGGGGCGGGCATCGCCGACGTCACCGGGCCGGCAGCTGAGCTCGTGATGATGGGGTACTCCCAGCCCGAGCAGGTCGCCGAGGGGATTTCGATGCGCCTGTGGTCCCGTGCATTTACAATCGAAGATCCGTGCGGAGCGGGCCAGATGGCGTTTGTCAGCGTCGACGTTGGTCAGGTGTTTCAGGGCGTCCACCTCGAAGTCTTGCAGCGGTTGCAAGACCACTTTGGCCCCGGGGTTTACACCCGCGACAACGTCATTTTGAGCGCAACCCATACACACAGCAGCCTCGCCGGTTATTCGCACTACACCATGTACAACCTCGCGGCTGGCGGCTACGACCCGCAAAACTTTGAGGCGGTTGTCAGCGGGATCGTCAACTCGATCATCGTCGCCCACGAGTCGATGGGACCCGCACTCATTCGCCGCAACCGCGGGCACTTGCAAGATGCCAACTACAACCGTTCGCCCCAGCCCTATGCCCTCAATCCGGCCGACGAACGCGAGACCCACGAGGGCGAACACCTGCGCGACACCAACACCCGGATGACGGTGTTGCGATTTGAACGCCTCGCTTCCGACGAGCCGTTTCCGGTCGACCCGGTCGGTCAGCCGTTGGGTGCCGTGGTGTGGTTTTCCAGCCACGGGACTTCGATTTCAGGCGAAAACCTGTTGGTACACGGCGACCACAAGGGCTACGCCTCGTACCTGTTTGAGCGGGCCATGGGGGTCGAGACCTACGCCGGCGATGTCGGCTTTGTCGCCGCGTTTGCCCAGTCGGATTCTGGCGATGTCACCCCCAACCAAGTCACGGTTGGCGAGCCCCAAAATACCGTCGCTCGGCCCTGCGACAACAATCCCGACCCCCTGTGCGACGACATTCGCAACGCCGAAGTGCATGGCGAGCAGCAATACAACTTTGCCCACGCGCTGTTTGACCAGGCCAGCGAGCTTGTCACCGGGACCATTGGCGGGCGCACGGCTTTTATCGATATGGAGTCGGTCGAGGTAGATGGTGCCTATACAAGTGATGGCCAGGACCACGAAACATGTGTATCTGCAATTGGTTGGTCGATCGCCGCCGGAGCGGAGGATGGCCGCGCGGTCGAGTTTATCGGCGAGGGCGTGACCCTGCCGGACTTCGTGGTGTTGCCCGGGGATGCCAACTGCCACGCCGAGAAGGCGATTTTGCTGCCCTCTGGGCGGATGGTGCCCTATCCCTGGGCGCCGACGGTATTGCCCGTGCAGGTGGTCAAACTCGGAGCCCTGGCGATCGCTGCCGGGCCGTTTGAGATCACCACGCTCGCCGGTTCGCGCCTACGCAGTTCGGTGGCGACCGAGTTGGCGGCGACCGGGGTCGACGAAGTCGTGATCGCCGGGCTTTCCAATGCATATTCAAGTTATGTAACAACCCGGCAAGAATACGCCGCCCAGCACTACGAGGGGGCGTTTACCATGTTTGGCCCGTGGACCCTGGCTGCCTATCGCCAGGAGTTTGCCAAGGTGGCGCGGGCGATCGCCGAGGGCGGTAGCGTCGATGACACGGGGACCCCGCTCGACCTCAGCGACGACCAGCTTCTCCAGGTGCCGGGCAACGTCGGCGACTCCCCCTGTGCCAATCCGGTGATCGAGCTGTGTCTGGGCCAGGACTTTGGCGATGTCGCGCTTGCGCCCGACCCTCAATACACCGCCGGTGAGCAGGTTGTGGTCCGGTTTTTGGGGGCCCACCTGCGCAACGATCTGCGGACCGGCGAAGGCTACCTTCAGGTCGAGCGCCTGTCCCAGGACATGCAATGGGAGGTTGTCGCCCACGACTGGGACCCGCAGACCCGCTTGCGATGGCTTCGCACCAATGGCGCCCTCAGCCCGAGCTCGGAGATCGAAGTGCAGTGGGCAATCCCCGCCGATTCGCAACCCGGGACCTACCGGATCAGGATTGACGCAGCTGCCAAGAATACGTTTACCCAAGACGTGTTTCCGATCTCCGGGGAAACACCGACCTTCGACGTGTTGTAGCGCCAGCGGGTGTGCGTTGGGCAGCGTGGGAGCTTTGACAACTCGCTGCGAACATGCGCTACGCTCCCTCGGATGAACAACGATCCGCAGCCCCAGGCTGAGCCTGGTGAGGTGAGCGCGCAGGAGCCCGAAGGGGACGCCCGGCGCGAAGCTGCGACCGGTGTGGTGCTGCGCTTGGTAGCTCTCGTCGTGGTCTTGGGTGGGATCTATTTGGCGGCCAAGTTGCTCGGTTGGACCGAGTACATGACGCCAGAAGCCCTCAAGGACATCTTGAACGGGGCGGGCAACTGGGGGCTGGTCGCGTTTATCGGGATCTACTGCTTTGGCGTCATCGCCCACGTGCCCGGACTTGTGTTTGTGGTGGCGGCGGTCGTCGTCTATGGCGTGCTTTGGGGCGCGGTGATTGGCCTGCTCACCGGAGTCGTCGCTGTTTCGCTCACTTTTCTCGTGGTCCGGGCGATCGGTGGCCGCCCGCTTGCGAGGGTCAAGCACCCCTACATGCGACGGGTGTTGGCCCAGCTCGACAAACGCCCGTTACGCAGCGTCATCCTCCTGCGCTTGGTGTTCATCATGGCGCCCGGGGTCAACTATGGCCTTGCGTTGTCTCCGGTGCGGTTTTCCGATTACGTCATCGGTTCGGCGATTGGCTTGACCGTGCCGGTCATCATTGCGGCATTCGTCATCGACGCGATCATGTGAGTCGCGCAGCTGCGCGGCCGCTGCTAAAGCTGCGCGATTAACCTGCATTCTAAGTGACATCCCACCCGTGTTATCACCGGTTTTGATGTCACGGTTTGTCATATTCGTCTACGGGCTTCTCAGCTACCTCCTGTTTTTGGGGACGTTCGTCTACATGATCGGCTTTGTCTGGAACTTTGCCGTTCCGCGGGGGATCGACGACGGCGACGTCGACTCGTTTGGCGTGTCGCTGCTGCTCAACATCCTGCTGATGTTGGTGTTTGCGGTTCAGCACAGCCTGATGGCGAGGCCGTGGTTCAAGCGGCTGTGGTCGACTGTGGTCCCCCAGGCGGCCGAGCGCAGCACATATGTCCTTTTGGCTAGCCTGTGCCTGTGTTTGCTGATGTGGAAGTGGCAGGCAATGCCCACCCAGCTGTGGAATTTAGAGGGAACGTTGGCCGGACACATCGCCCTCGGTGTCTCTGTGTTTGGCTGGTCGTTGGTGCTGGTGACGACCTTCATGATCAACCACTTCTCGTTGTTTGGCCTGTCGCAGGTCGTCCACAACCTGCTTGGGCGGTCGATGCCACCGGCTGATTTCGTCGTTCGCGGTCCATACAAGGTTGTCCGCCACCCGCTCATGCTCGGCTTCTTATTGGCGTTTTGGGCGACCCCGGTGATGAGTGTGGGCCACCTTGTATTTGCCCTCGGCATGACGGGTTACATCCTCGGCGCGCTTGTCCACGAGGAGCAGGACCTCGCCGTCGAGTTTGGCGACAAGTACCGCAGTTACCAGCAGCGCACCTCCATGCTGTTTCCGTTCGGTCGCCGCTAGCCAGCCCAAGCACCTAACGTGACAAGGTCGTAGCCGAGGCTGCGGCCTTGTTGCATTTCACGGGCCGACCTGCGCCCGACAAAAGCGGATGACTTGTTCGCTTGCCTCCCGCCAGTTTTGGGCCTGCGTTCGCCCAGAACGGCGCCGCGGGACAAAGCTGTGGTCGCCATCGTCAATCCAGTGTATTTGCAACTTACCCCCGAGCGGGTAGCTCTCAACCTCCGCGCGCTTGCCCATGGGGTCGCGTGTGCCCTGCAAAATCAGGGTTGGTGTGGTGACCTGTTTGAGGTGCTCAATCCGCAGTTTGTCGGGTTTTCCGGCCGGGTGAAACGGATAGCCCAGGCATACACAACCCACAGCCCCCGACTCACCAACGAGCATGGAGGCCACCCGGCCACCCATCGACTTGCCACCAATGACAAACGGTCCCGAGATATTTTTGCAGACATCGAGCCAGGTTTGCTGGAGCACCGGCATGCGGTCGGGACCGCGGCGCCGGCCGTCGATGCGGCGTTTTTGCATATACGGAAACTCAAACCGAACCACGCGAATGTCCGCTCCGGCCACGCTGAGTGCAATCTCGTTCATAAACGGGCTGTCCATCGGTGCACCTGCTCCGTGTGCACATACAAATGTAATCGCCGCGTTCTCCGGGCCGTCGACCAGCCAGTCGTTACCGTGCATGATGTGCACGTATCACCCAAAGCCGGCGACTGGTCAAGGGCTGAGGAGTATACCCACGCGCACTTGCTTGCAGCTAGCCATGCAGGGCCTGGCGAACCCGATCAAATGTATCTGCATACAGATCGCCGAGTTGCTCAACCGGGCAGGGCAGGCGGTAGGTCCAGTTGTGCTCGCCAACGGTACCGGGCGTGTTGAGCCGCTGTGGGCTGCCAATCAGGTCCTGCAGTAGCAGCAGGACAAGCTCGCTGTTTGCCCGGCGGATGAGGCTGAGAAGTTGCTGGAGGACCTGCGGCGACCATGCTTCAGACCCTTTCAGTTCAACTCCTAGGCGGTTGGCGAGCTGTGTCAACTCGCTGCGCTGCTCGCTGCTGACCTGCTGCCACCAACCTGCGAGCGACTCGGTGTCGTGGGTGCCGAAGCTGGCGACACTTTTGCGGGGATAGGACGCAGGCGACATCAGCTGTTGACCCTCGCGTTGCCACGGCAGTACCCGGTAGCCGGCGATTCCCAGCTCACCGAGGACATCGGGCACATAGTCGGGAATCTGTCCGAGGTCCTCGGCAATCAATGTACAACCAACCATCCGGGCAACCCGTTGCATCGTCGAAAACGTGCGCCGGCCCTGGGCGATTTGCGCGGGCTCTACCGTCGGCTCAAACCGCCCGGGCGGGAGGGGCCTTGTCCCGAGGTCGGCGACCGCCCGCGAATAGGTCCGAAAATAGCCAACAGCGTGGTCGACTCGCAGCCGGTCAAACAGCCCTGCTGTGTACTGTGTGCGTCGGCGCAGCCACAGGTCGTCGGTTGCGGCGATAGCCGGCCAGCGATGGGTCGGCAACGTCCAGTCCTGGCCATTGGCATCGAAGGTATCGCCGGGAACCCCGAGTGATCGTTCGCGGTCGAAGCAGTCAGGGGAACACCATGTATCTACACTGTGTCCAGCGACCATAAACGGCAGGTCGCCCATCAGTTCGAAATCGAGGCCCCGCAATTCGTCGCGCATGGCGTTCCACTGGCTGTGGGCCAACCATTGCAGGCAGCGATGAAAGTCGAAGGTTGCGCGATGGGTTTGGCAAAGCTCCGTCAGGGCGGCGGTTGTCCGCGTTGCCAGGGCATCGGGCCACGACCACCACGGGCCGGGAAACAGCCCGCTGAGGGTCAAAAAATACGCCAGGTCATCGACCCACGGCTGGGCGTGTGAAAACCGGTCGAGTTCGCCCCGGAGTTTCGAATTGTCGATACACGTCTCAACTGCCGTGCGCAGGGCCGCGAGTTTGTCTTGGCGCGTCCGGTTAAACGCTACCCGGGTCGCCGAAGTGGCAGGCGATGTCGGAGCGCGCAATCCCAAGCCTGTCACTCGGGACAGCTCATGGATAGCTCCGGCCACGCTGATGTAGACCGGGTCGATGCCATAGGAGCTAGACGACGAGTAGGGGGAGTTGCTGCTGCTCGACATCGGCGTGATCGGCAGCAACTGGAGCACATCGATCCCGAGCTCGGCTCGGCGAAGTGCCCGGGCGAGGTCGGCAACATTTGGGATCTCCCCAATGCCCCAGGCGTCCGTCCCAATTATCGCGGAGAGTGGGGCCGTGAGGCCTATCGTAGGGCGGTGTGCTCGCTGCGACATTTGTCGCACTCCACCACACCAGTTGTGGCCACGCAAGCGGTCGGTAAATGTGTGTGGGTTGGACCACTTGCAGATGGCGCGTGGGTGGGCACGTGTGTCACAGCAAAGTCAATACATGTACAAATAGTCATGTGTCACCCTTGCGGCGCAACGGTGCAACAAATCGTTGCATGTGCGACGATTTGCCGGCGGGTGGGAGTGGGTAAAACATGTGTTCCTGTAGATAATTAGCACGCAAATCGTGCGTTTGACTTGAAATACATAGTACTATGGCCAGTGAATGCTGTTGCTGCCCGCATCGGACCTGCCGTGTTTCCCGTGACGCAAACCCCCAAGCCGCGTGTGAACGACACCGCCTACTCAATCGCTGGCGTCCATGTGCCGTGGCGGGGGAGCATGCATCCACGGGCCCAGGAGTATGTCGCCGCCTCGCAACGACGCGCCTTGAAGTACGGTGTCATCAGCAATGACCCAGCAGATATCAATGCCCGAAGGTTTATGTCCTTTGTGACACTTGATACCCGTGTGTACGCAACGATTCCGCTTGAGCGCCTGATGGTGACGGGGTGGTTCAGTCAATGGCTGTTCTTCTTAGACGACCTCTACGACGAACGCCCGGAGCTGGGGCAGGATACCGCCCGGGTCGAGGCCCTGATGCAGCGCCAGGTCGAAGTTTTGTGCTCGGGTGCTCCTCCGGACCCACGCGACCCGCTCGAGTGCTTCACCTACGATCTCGGGTTCGCCCTACGTCGCCTGATCCGGGCCTCACAGTGGTCGAATTTTGTCGAAGGAGTCGAGGACTACCTGTTTCGCGGGTCGTTGCGCTCGATGATTTTTTGGCGTGAGCGGGTCGTACCGGTGCCCGAGCAGTACGTCGAGATCCGCACCCATGACTCCGCTGTCATGGCCTGCTTTAACCTGTTTGAGGCGGCGGCCGGGATCGAACTTCCAGCCGGCGTGCTTCGCCAGCCGCGGGTGATGGAGCTCAGCCGCTACGCGATCCTCCACATCTCGTTTCTCAACGATCTGTTTTCGTACCACAAAGAAGTCGTACTCCGCGGTTACCCGTTCAACCTACTTCATGTGTTGATGGTCCACGAGGGTGCGACGTTTGGCGAGGTTGTGCGGCGGGTGGTCGACCAGCTCAACGTCTACACCACGCGGTTTGTCGAACTCGAACGCGAGCTGCAGCCGTTGTGTGAGCAGGTGCCGGAGCTGGCGAGTTATATCGGCGTGATCAAATCGTGGGTCGCCGGCAATCTCGAGTTCTCCCGCTACTCCGGCCGCTACAGCCATCCCTCGTCGCCGTTTGTGGAGCTGCGCCGTCAGGCCGGTAACTAGCCCACTGGGGCGCGAACCCGCAGATGCCGTAGTCTCACGGACATGTACACCCAACTCGGCGTCCGGCTAGCGACTGCGCACGCACAGGCCCCCGGGGTCGCTGTTGCCGTCGCCATGACCGGCGAGGGGCGAGTGGGCTTTCAGGCCCGTACACCGGCCGGAGCGGGTGTCGGTGAGGTTGTGTGGCTCGACCGCACTCAACAACATGTATACTCAAAGTTTATCCCAGGTGTCGTTGCTGGTACATGCTACACGTTGTGGCTCGAACGCCCCGGGCAGGTACGCCAGCGAATTGTCGACCCCTACGCCAGGGCACTTGTTCGCGATATAGCTGGCATACCACTCGGTGTTGTTGTTGATACAACTAAGCTGCCACGGCCCGCGCGGCCACTGCGAACCCCGTGGAACCAAACAGTTGTGTATGAACTCCATGTGCAGGGATTTACCCGGCAGCTGCCCAGTGTCCCAGCACAGCAGCGCGGCACGTTTGAGGGCCTGGCAAGCCCGGCAGCCTGCGCCTACCTGCACAAGCTCGGGGTGAGTGCCGTCGAACTTATGCCGGTGACGGAGATGATCGACGAGGTTGGACTGCGTCAGCGGGGCCTGACCAACTACTGGGGTTACAACCCGATCGGTTGCTTTGCCCCGGCGGCCCGCTACACCGCGAGTGTCGAGCCCGGGGGGCAGGTGCACGCGTTTGCCCACATGGTTCAACAGCTGCACGCCCATGGCATTGAAGTCATCATCGACCTCGTTCTCAACCACACCGGTGAGCACGACCTACCGTTGGGCAGCGGAAGCATCGGAGCGCTGGTGCCGGGGTTTTTTCACCCCCGTGGCACGACAGCTGCGGGCGCAACAGGTTGTGGCAATACCGTCAATTTCGATAATCCGGTGGCGTTGCGCTGGGCCATGGACTGCATGCGTTACTGGGTCGAGACCTTTGGCGTCGACGGATTTCGGCTCGATCTGGCGACGACACTCGGGCGTGTGCGAGGGGCGTTTGACCGCGAAGCGCCGCTATTTCGTTGTATCTACCAAGACCCTGCACTGGCCGGTATCAAGTTGATCGCCGAGCCCTGGGATGTGGGCCACAATGGCTACCAAGCGGGCAATTTCCCGCCACCGTGGCGAGAGTGGAACGACCGTTTTCGCGATGATGTTCGCCGGTTTTGGCGGGGCGACGGCAGTGCCGGGACGTTCGCCACGCGGATGTCCGGGTCGAGCGATCGGTTTGCTGAGCGAGGTCCGTTGGCGGCCATCAACTACGTCGCAGCCCACGACGGCATGACCGTTGCCGACCTCGGGAGCTACGATCGCAAGCACAATCTCGCCAATGGTGAGGATGGTCGGGACGGACCGGGCTGTGACTTTAGCACCGGGCACGGGGCCGAGGGGCCCAGCGACAACCCGCGGGTTTGTGCGCTGCGTCGCCAACATCGGCGAAACCTGTTGGCAAGTGTCCTGCTGGCCCAGGGAGTGCCCATGTTGCAGGCCGGGGATGAACTCGGGCGGACGCAACAGGGCAACAACAACGCCTACTGCCACGACTCACCGCTGTCGTGGATCGACTGGGGGGCTGCCGATGCCGAGCTTCAGCAATTTGTACAAGCACTAATTTCGCTGCGCAAGCGGACCTCGCTCATTCGGCGAGAGAGGTTCTTGTGTGGTCGCGCGGGCGAGTATCGCGACGTCGCCTGGCTGTCACCCGGTGGTGACGAGCTCACGCCGACTTCGTGGCACGGGACCACAGCGTTTGTCATGGTTCTATTTGTGGGTACACACGCGCCCGGTTTGGCAATGTACTTCAACCCCACCGGCCAAACCGTCGAGTTTGTCGACCGTCTTGGGCTATTTGCCGGCGAGGTCGAGTGGTTGGCGACCGGTCACGTGCACCACAGCCAGGCAGGTGTGCGAGTTGGCGAGCGCTCCATGGCTGTGTGCTGGCCCGCAGGCGAGGTCGGTTGACGCTTGACCATGTTGGGTGGGACAACCGAGACGACCATGGTTGCCACCCAGTGCATCCCGCAGATGACCGATGTCGATCGTCACCTGTTTGCCGAGGGGACCCACGCCCATATCGACCGGTTTTTGGGGGCACACCCATGTACGCACAACGATGTCGAGGGCGTGTGGTTTGCCGTCTGGGCCCCGCATGCACGGGCTGTCGCCGCAACCGGCGTGTTCGACGATTGGTCCGGTCGTCACCCCCTCGAGTGCGACCCCACCACTGGAATTTGGTCGGGGTTTGTCGCCGGCGCACGGCAGTCGATGCTCTACAAGTACCGGGTCACCGGGGTCGATGGCGAGGTGACTGATCGGGCAGATCCGGTCGGATTTCTCCACCAAACACCGCCCGAAACGGCCTCGATTGTGTGGTCGCCAAACTACCAGTGGCGCGACCACGCTTGGCTGCAACATCGTCGGCGCATCGATGCCAGGCTCGCGCCGATCTCGATCTACGAGGTTCACCTAGGCTCGTGGATGCGCCGGGTCGAAGACGGCAATCGATCGTTGAGCTACCAGGAGCTAGCGACCGGCCTGGTAGAATATGTACAAGCAAGTGGTTTTACCCACGTCGAGTTTTTGCCCCTGGCCACCCATCCGTTTTACGGGTCGTGGGGCTATCAAAGCACGGGGTTTTTTGCGCCGTCGCACCGCTACGGCAAGCCCGAGGAGCTGATGGCCTGTATCGATGCCCTGCACCAGGCGGGCATTGGTGTGATTCTCGATTGGAGCCCCGCCCACTTTCCCCGCGACGGCCATGGCCTGGCACGGTTTGACGGGGCGCCGCTTTACGAGCACCCCGACCCGCGGCGAGGTGAGCAGCCCGATTGGGGCACGCTGGTGTTCAACTACGGTTTGGGACCGGTGAGCAGTTTCTTGCTGAGTGCGGCCCGCCGGTGGTTCGAGTTGTTTCACATCGATGCCATGCGGGTCGATGCCGTGGCTTCAATGCTGTACCTCGACTACTCCCGCGGCCCCGGCCAATGGCTGGCCAACGAATTTGGCGGGCGCGAGCACCTCGAGGCCATCGCGTTTTTACGGCGACTGACGACGATGGTGGCCGAGCAGTTCAAGGGCACCTTGATGATCGCCGAGGAGTCGACCTCGTGGCCCAAGGTTTCCCACGCGGTCGCGCAGGGAGGGCTCGGGTTTAGCTTCAAGTGGGATATGGGATGGATGCACGACACCCTGCGCTACCTCGGGCGCGATCCGATTCATCGCAAGCACCACCACAACGAGCTCACCTTTCGCCAGATGTACGCGGACAGCGAGGCATTTGTCCTGCCGCTGTCCCACGATGAGGTTGTACATGCAAAGGGGTCGCTGCTCGGCAAGATGCACGGCAGCCCGGAGCACGACAGCTGGCGCTCGTTTGCCCACCTCCGGCTATTGTTGTGTCTACAATTTTCCACCCCCGGTAAAAAACTGCTGTTTATGGGCAGCGAGTTTGGCCAGCGAAACGAGTGGAACCACGACCAAAGCCTCGATTGGCACCTGCTCGAGCAACCGCAGCATCGAGGTATCTACCGCCTGGTCTGTGCGCTCAATCGCTTGTATGTTCAGCAACCCGCACTCCATCGTGGCGACTGTCAGGTCGATCGCGGGTTTATCTGGCTGGTGGCCGACGATGCCGAACGCAGTGTGGTGGTATTTTGCCGGCGCGACCCGACCAACCCCGGCGACCACGGGATCATCGTCGCGCTCAACTTCACGCCTGTTCCCCGCCACGGGTATCGCGTTGAGGTTGGGAGGGCACGGTCGTGGCAGGTTGTCCTCAACTCCGACGACGATGTGTACGGCGGGTCAGGTTGCGGTCCGACCGAGATTTTGGCGGCCCAAACCGTAGACGGTAGCGATGCCGCGCCCACGCTCGAACTGACCCTTCCGCCGCTTGGGGCGGTTTTTCTGCGACCTGTCGACTGCGCACAGCTGTCGGCGTAGTTGCGCGTTTGGTCGGGTCTGCGCGCGGCTCGAGTTTCGCCACGGCGACTGGAATTTTTCGCTACCCTGCTAGCGGTTGCCATCATGACAAATCCGAGCAGCAAGGGGCGCGCAACGCCGCCACGGGGTGAGCTGACCTTTGGGCCGGAAGGTGACGAGGAGCGCGACCTGACAGCACTCGAGGCAACGCTTTGGGTTCAGGGGGCTGACACCATGGCCTCGTCGGGGGCCCCGAGCCAGCAAACCACAGCCAACTTGGGAGCCGCTTCGAGCGGTCTGCTTGTCGGCGAGCCCAACGGAATCGATCCGCGGTCGCGCTACCAGGTCATCGAAGAAGTTGGGCGCGGGAGCATGGGTGTGGTTTACCGCGCACGCCACATCGGCCTCGACAAACAGGTCGCGCTCAAGGTGCTGTTACCGGGAGCCCCTCGGGACAGGTTCTTACAAGAAGCTCGCCTGCTGGCCCGGATCGACAGCGCCAACGTGGTGCACATCCACGACTTCGATGTCCTCCCCGACGGGCGTCCGATGTTGGTGATGGAGTGGATCGACGGCAGCGACCTTGCCGACCATATCCGATCGGGCGACGTGGCCGGACGGGTTGCCGACGAGGACGACGCGATCCGCTGGATGCGGGACACCGCGCGGGGCATGTTGGCTGCGGCCGACAAGGGCGTGATTCACCGCGACCTCAAACCCTCCAACATTTTTATCGACGGGCAAAGTCGGGCGCGCGTGCTGGACTTTGGCCTTGCCCGCGACCCACTCGGGGGCGAGGCCTCGATCGTCGGCCAGGTGATGGGTAGCCCTTGGTACATGGCCCCAGAGCAAGCCGAGGATCCCCGCGGTGTCGATACTCGGGCCGATATCTACAGTTTTGGGGCGACCTTCTACCATGTCCTCACCGGGAGGCCAGCATTTGACGGGCCATCGTGGTTTTCGATCTTGCAAAAGCACAAGGCCGAGCCGCTCACCCCTCCACGGACGATCAACCCGGGCCTGAGCCAGCGGACAGGTGAAATCATCGAGCGTTGTATGGCCAAGAGTCCTGGCGAACGCTTTCACTCGTTTGCCGAGGTGCTCAACGTTATCGATCCGGTGATGGACACCCGTTCGCCGTGGGATGCCCACGACGACGCGGATCTCAACGTGCACCTCACCCGCTATCACTCGCGCCGGGCGGGGTACATCGCAGCGACCGGAGGTCCGGGCCAGGCCGAGCCGCTCGCTGGCGAGGATATCTACGAGTTCACCGGTGGGCGCCGCCTGATTATTTTACAGGGGGACATCGTTCGCCAAGAGGTTGCCGCGATCGTCAGCTCCGACGATGAACACCTGACAATGCGCAGCGGTGTGTCCCGCTCGATCCGCATGAGTGCGGGCGACGATGTCTACCACGAGGCCCAGCGGTTTGTGCCTGTGCGGGCGGGTCGGGCCGTGGTCACCACCGCTGGTGTGTTGCATGCCCGGTTCGTGTTTCATGGGATCACCCTGCGGGGCAAGGGCGACGGGAAGGGGCCGGGCCCCAGTCGCGACCTGATCCTCGAGATTTTGGCGAGCTGCATTTACCACGCCGAGACATTACATGTAGATACAATTGCATTCCCCCTGCTGGCGACGGGCAACGGCGGATTTTCCCGCGAAATTTGCCTAGACACCCTGTTTCGTTACCTGGCCAAGGCCCTGTTGCGCGGGTTGTCGTGCATCCGCGAAGCCCGAATCGTGCTTTATTGAAGGGCGTCTACCTGTGGCCCTGGCCAAGCGAGGTTCCCGGCGGATTGTGGTCGATGGCGTGTCCTATCGCTGGCGGCTACGCAAACGTCCAACCCCCGATCAACGGACCGGACGAACCCCGTTGATTGTGGCGGTGGCAGCCGACATTGGCGAGGGCCCTGCATTGATCGTCCGGTTACATCGCCTCCATCCGGCCAACCAAATCGGCCATCGCTCGCGGGCCGTGACGCCGGCTCAAGTCGCGGCTGCTATCCGCCAGGGCTTGGCCGAGGGCTGGCAGCCACTTGTGCCGGGAAAACCGTTCACGCTCTTACCACGGGGCGGCGACCCGGGGCAGGCTTCGCTCACGACCTATCCGGGGGGGCGCAATCCCCCAACAAAATTGCAGCTACAAGAGATTGCCGAGCAACGCGAGCGCTACGACACGCTCAAACTGGGTTCGGTGGCACCGGTACAGTGGCCCGAGGGTGGCACGTTTCACCCCTGTGGTTTGCTGATCAACGGGCGCGACCTCATCGATTGGGTACGCGAGGCCGAGACGCCACATGTCGAACATGAACTCAAACTCCGCCGCGAAGCCGGCGAAGATATTGCCCATACAAGAAATTTTGCGGGCGAGTACCTATGTCTCCAGCTGAGTCGATTTCGCCTGCCGAGCCGGTATCTGCTCGACCGGGGCGTATGTGGACCGGTCGACCATTTTGCGGTCGCCAACGACGATCCGCGACGGGCCAAAACCATGCTTTTGAGTTGCACCTGTGGGATCACGGAGTGTTGGTTTTTACTGGCGTCGATCACCGTGCTCGACGACTTTGTCGTGTGGTCGGACTTTGAGCAATTCCACCGCAACTGGGTCTACGACCTCGGTCCGTTTGTGTTTGAAAAACCTGCCTACCTCGCCGCCTTGGGTTCGGGTTGAGCCGGGAGCAGTGAGACCGCTAGGTGGCTCGGGTAGTCGCGCGAGTGGTACACGCGGTGGGTCGCCCGGACAAAATCGCTGTCGTTGGCCATAAAGATGTTGTCGACATACTTTTGCGGGTTGCGGTCGACGAGGGGAAACCACGTGCTCTGCACCTGAACCATGAGTCGGTGGCCCGGTAAAAACGTGTGCAACACATCCTGTAACGGGAGTTCGATCGCCGTCGGCTGATTGGGCTTGAAGGGTTTGGGCTGGCTGTAACTCGAGCGGAAGCGTCCGCGCAGGACTTCGCTGCGCACCATCTGTTGGTAGCCACCGTAGTGGACGCCCGGCGGCAGTTTACCATCGGGCGTGGACAACCCATCCTCGGGGTCGGGCATATCATTTGGATATACATCGATGACCTTGACAACCCAGTCGGCGTCGGTTTGCGAGGTCGAAACCCAAAGCTTGGCGACCAGCGGTCCGGCCAGCGTCGTCGGCTCGGTAAATACTTCAGTTTGGAAGGTGAGCACGTCGGCACGACGGCTGGCAAACCGCTGATCGTCGGTCATATAGGCCTTGGTCATGCCCACGGTAATGTCCGTGGTGTAGGGCACCGGATGTGCCGGGTCGCTGACAAACTCGTCAAAGCTGCGGGGGGCGGTCGGTGGTGACTGTGTGATTGTCCCCTGCTCGCCGAGATAATAATTTCCCGGCGTGCGCGTGCGTGGTGGCCAGCTGTCAAACGTTCGCCAGCGGTTTTTACCGGTCTCAAACACATAGGCCTCGGGCAACCCGGCCGACTCGCCGACCCCCTTGAGGTAGTGCTCAAAAAACCGAAACTCGATCTGCTCTTGATAGAACTTTGATGTATCAGCACCAAAAACGACATTGCCGAGTGCGGCTCCCGTGGTACGGGCCCAACCGCCGTGACCCCACGGGCCCATGACCAGCGTATTGTTGCTATTGGGGTTGTTGGCTTCGATCGCACGATAGATCTGCAATGGGCCGTAGAGGTCCTCGGCGTCGAACCAGCCACCCACGGTCATCACTGCGGGAGCAACATTTTTGAGGTGGGGCAACAGGTTGCGGGCCTGCCAAAAGGCATCGTAGTTGGGGTGCGCGACCATGTCGTTCCACATCTGTACCGCACCCTTGAGGTAGCGCTCGTCGGCGTGCCTGAGCGCGCCGAGTTCCATAAAAAATCTATATCCATCGGGTGTGTGGTGGTCGAACCGTGGGTGTCGCTCGGTCGTGGGCGCGGGGCGTGGCAGCCCAAACGAGGCGAGAAAGTTAAATGCGTGGGGTAGGAAAAACGCACCGTGGTGGTGAAAGTCGTCGAAATACCAGTCGGCGATCGGTGCCTGCGGGGACACGGCCTTGAGCGCAGGATGGGCGTCGATCATCCCGGTGGCAGCATAAAAGCCGGGGTACGAGATGCCCCACATACCGACCCGACCGTTGTGTCCTTCAACATGCTGCAGCAACCACTCGATGGTGTCGTAGCAATCGGTACTCTCATCTGTTTGCCCCTCGCTGCGCGCAGGCCCGGTGTGTGGCCGCATATCGACAAATGACCCCTGGGACATATAGGCCCCTCGGACGTCTTGGTAGACAAAGATGTACTTTGAGTCGCTCAGCAGTGGGCTCGGCCCGAGTTTGCTGGGAAAGGCGTCGGGGCCATAGGGGCGCAGGCTGTAGGGAGTCCGCAAAAACAGGATAGGGTAGGTTTTTGAGCGATCGCGGGGCGCGTAGATCGAAGTAAATAGTTGGGTGCCGTCGCGCATCGGTACCATCGCTTCGCGCTTTTCGTAGGTGGCCTGCAGTTTGGCCTGGGCCGCGGCCGCGGGATCGATGATGGTCGGCTTTGTTGGTGATGCATCTACAGTGGGCGGAGAGGCCGTCGATGTTTGGCTGGCACAGCCGCCGAGGATGGTGGCGGTTAGAACATGTGCATACATCGCTGGCGGACGCATCATGCCCCGTGAGTACCACAACGAAGGGCCGTGATGCGACCGCAGCAGCCCGGCCTAGATGCCGCTCGATGACACCGGCAGAGCACCCTTGACGATGTAGTAGGGGCCGTGTGGCGCAAGTTGATAGCGACCGGCGAGCAGGGTGGCCGAGGTTTCATCGACAACGATCAGCCCACGATCCTCGCTTTCGATATCCATGCGCCCCGTCTGCCCGAAGATCAGGATATGTCGGGTGCGCGAGAGGGTGCCTGTTGGGTCTGACAGCCCGAAGTCGCGGTCGTAGTTCGAGGCGATGGCGATGACCTGGTTGGGAAAACTATGGCGCAGCTTGGTGGCACACCGGACCGCGATTTCGAGTTCGGTTGTCAGGGATGACTTGGCCGGGATCACGACCTGTAGGGCGCCGGTGGCAAATGCCGTGAGTACACACCCACAGGCCTCGACGATTTGGCGCTGGCGCGCAATCAGGTGGACTCGCTGGGTCGACAATTCTGTTGTATATCCACCGGTTCGTTTACCCGAGTGGGTACGTGCAGCCAGCAACAGGGCACAGCGTGTCGACGACTCGACCCGCTTGCTGCGGATTGGTGGGGAAAAAGGCACCTGCGAAGGCGCGACCGCCTGTCTCAATGTCAGGGTTTCAAGGACCGTTTTGACCGACTGGGGACGGCACTCAACTTCCTGTTCGAGCATTCGCATGACCAGGTCTGCGAGGTATTGCGGCGTGTCGGGTCGAAATTTTTGGACCGGCGGGGCCGGGTCGAGCAGCGACCGGGTCAAGCTGCCACTGCCGGCATCGCTAAACGGCGGAAACCCGGCAAGGCAGTGGTAGAGCACGCACCCGAACGCGTAGATATCGGCCCGGATGTCGATATCTTGGAGGCCCAGGGCTTGCTCAGGTGCCATGTAGCCCGGCGTCCCCATGGCGGTACCAGTGCGTGTGACATAGCCTGGCCCGTGTTGTGGCGTGAGGACAATGCCGAAGTCGAGGAGCTTGGCCTGGGAGATTTGGGCATCCGGCAAAAACAGGTTACTCGGTTTGATATCGCGGTGGATAAGGCCGAGGGCATGGGCCGTGACGAGTGCGTCGGCGATGCGTGTTGCGACAATAAGTGTATCTGCAATCGTTAGCGGGCCATGGGTCAGTCGGGTGGCAAGGTCCTCGCCTTCGAGCCACTCCATCGCCAAAAACCGATCGCCAGAGGGCGTCATGCCATGGGCGAGGTACTGGACGATCGAAGGGCGGCTGAGCGACGCGAGTACGGAGGCCTCGCGGCGAAACCTGGTGGCCGTGCGCCGGTCGGGATTGCGGATAACTTTGAGGGCAACCTGGCGCCCGGTCTGGCGATCGATTGCGCGGTAGACCGAACTCATGCCCCCGCTGCCGGCAAGCTCGGCGATTTCGTAGCGCCCGGCAAACAACGAGCCGCGGTTGAGCCCACCCTCAGGCGCCGGCTTGCGGACAATCGACTCGACCGCGTGGCGCAACTCAGCCGGCGAGTACTTGCCCTTGACCAGGTAGTCCTCAACCCCGAGTTTCATCGCCCGCACAGCCAAGGACTCGTCGCCCTGGCCGGTCAACATAATCGTTGGCACGACACAGGCGATGTTGTCACTGATCTCGCGAAACAACTCGAGCCCGGTCATGTCCGGAAGTTGAAAGTCTAAAAGCATGAGGTCGATCGCAAGTTCATGGATCAGGGCCAGGGCCTCGTCGCCGCTGTCGACCTCGTGAATCTGATAGTTGTTGTTGGGATCCGACGCGAGGGCGCGACGATAGAATTCACGATCTTCAGGTGAATCTTCGACGATCAGGATTTGATAGTGCCCGTTCATACGCGGCGGTACAGCACCGTTAGTGTACGGAGCAATCCTAGCGGCCGACAACCTCAGTCAACGGCGGTTTCGCCCCTGTAGCTACAGCAAAGATCGGGGGTATGGTGTCGCTTGTGCTTGCAGTGGGAAAGTGGCTCGGCAGTTGCTCGCTCGGCCTCGTGCTGGGGGCCGGGTGCCACCCCCAAACACAGCGGGTTGATGCGCCACAACCCTCCGCTACTGCCAACAAGCTGCAGGCTGCAACCATGCAAGAACGTGGTTGTCTATGTAGCGACTTGGACGGGCAGGTGCCGACTCGCACACAAGTAAACGCATGTCTGGCATGTTGGGATGAACAACGTGCGCTCGAGCAACAAAAACGCCGGGTGATGGCCGATCCGCAGGCGACAGACGAGGTCGTGTACCTCGTTCAGCTAGCCCAGGGGTTGATTCCCAGCGAAGAGTTGATGCAGTTTTTTGCCGGGTTGGAGCATTTGACTCCAGCGCGCTCGTTGGGCCAGGGCCTGATGGCCTACGAGCAGTATCTAGCGACCGGTGCACAATCAGATTTTGTCCAGGCACAGGCGGAGATACGCGCAGCCCTGGCAGTGAGGTCAGATGACCCCTTCGCGCGGGCAAGCGCCGTCGCACTTTATCTCGCACGTGGGCAGCAGGTGCCGTCGTACCTCGAGCTCGTTCGCAAACTTTGTGAGCAGGATGCCGGAGATGCTGCGGTCGTGCTCGCTGCCTGTGCACAGGTTGCCTTTGCAGTGGGTGACCCCACCAATGGACACCGCCGATTTGCGCGGGCGACCGAACTTGAACCTCAGCTGCACGGGGCCTGGCTGTTGTGGGGAGAGCATGCGCTGGCAGCCGGGCGCCTCGAAGATGCCGTACGAAATTTTTCGCGGGCCACGGCCGCGGCCTTGCCCGGGCTCAAGTACGATGCCTACCTCGGGCTCGGGGCCTCGCTATTTTTGCAGGGTGATCTTGTGGCCGCGGAGGCGGCCTACCGCACGGCTGCACATGCGTACATGCGGGCAAAGCCAGTTTCGCCCGAAAAAGTGCCCGCAGCATTGCAATACAACCTCGGCCTGACCCTCGCCAAGCGCCCCGAAAAAACCTCGCAGATCGAGGCCTTGACGTGGCTAGAAGCATTTGTCAGCAATCGCCAGGCACAGCCTCAGCGACTTCTACGAGCTCGCCAAACCGTCGAGCTGGTACGGCGCCGCTGGCAGCTTGAGAAATAGGTGCCTGTACACTTAAAATAGGCGCGCTGGCTAGTTGGGGCCGAGTAACAACGGGTCCATCGGATTTGGTGCGTATACACGTGGTTCGTCGAACTGGCCGAGGAGTTGACCGAGTCGGGCCCGGCAAACGCCCGCGCGATTTTCCCGGTCCTGGCCCCAGGTTTGGACCTGGTCGAGGCACCGGTTGTAGGCCTCGCGCGCCTGCTCATAACGGCGGTTGGCGAGCTCTTCGAGTTGATTCGCGAGTTCGGAAGCCGCGGTTTGGTTGGCGCGACGGAGGTCCAAGGCAACGTCTGAAAGCAACCCGCCATCGGCCTCGTAGATAAGCCCCTGGCGGGCGGCCACGGTCGCAGCGTAGCGCGGCGTTTGAATCCGGCGATAGGTGGCGACCATCTGTTCGAGTTGACGTTTGCGCAACTCCAGCCAACGACGGGTACGGGCCGGTTCGCGGCTGTAGGGTGGGCGGGTAAACAGGGCCTTCTCGGCCAGCGAGTCCCCGGAGATCAGCTCGACAATTGCCCGGGCCTCGGAGACCTCATGAAGTTGTACTTGCAAGGGAGCCCCAAAGCTCGCACCGAATGGGTCGTCACTCCACCCCCGCTGGTCCATGGCAGCCCGGGCGGACTCGAGGTGCTTGAGTGCGAGTGCGAGGGTCGCCGGATCGCGGGCGACCGCTTGGCCGAGCGACTTTTCGCGGGTGAGCTCGACACACGGCCCCGCCTGGCTGGCAACCGGACACGACGACTCAAAATAGACGCGGGCGAGGTAGGTGTGGGCAAGTGCCGTGCGCAGTCGATCGTCGCGCGGGTCGACGGCCTGCAGGTATCGCTCGAGCGCCTCGGGAGAGCTGTCGCGCCCGGTTCGCAGGGTGCGAAAGGCAATCGCCGAGGCAAACCGTCGGGCGTTGCGGTCTCCCCGGCGCAGCTGAGCGAGTTCTTGCTCGACCGAAGCACCCAGCAATACAGAGGTCCAAACGAGGTGACGCCGTACGAGCGGGGCCTTGGGGTGGCGCGAAAATTGGGAGAGGAACTTCTCGTACCACGACCGCGCCTGTTCAAACAGCAACATTTGCTCGAGAGTCTGGCCGACATCCACCATCGTCTGGGGTAGGTTTGCGGCCGAAGGATGTTGTATGCGCATGTGTTCGGCAAGGCGTGCCATTTGCCCGGCGAGGCCGGCATCGCGGTAGCAGCTGATCGCCTCGCTCAGGAACTCGAGTTGATGCACGGGCTTGAGCGCAACCGTAGGGTTTACGGCCTGTTGTCCGTTGTAGAGTTGTGAGTAGCGCTCCGCACACGCGCGAAAGTCAACAAACGACCGGCTGGCCTCGGCCGCCTGTTTTTGCGAGTGGGCCTGCTCGACCCGCACGAGCAACTCGGCCCACTGAATCCGCGGGTGGGAATCGACCTTGGCCCTGCGCGCCTCCACGGTGGCCTGCTCGAGTGTTTTAAAGTTGTGTTGGGCCCGCGGCCGAAGCCATTGTAACAGCACATAGTCGAGGTAGGCCGCGGCCACCGCAGCCCGCTGAGGTGGCGGGAGGTCGAGCTTACGCAGTTCAGAAAACTCCTGGCCGACCGCGTCCCGCTGGCCGAGTCGCGTAAGTAGTTGAATTTTTCGTAGTCGCCAGTGGACCTGCTCGGCCGCCGTTTTTTTTGTATAGGCAAAGGAGCCGAAAGTTTGATGGGCCGCGAGCAGTGGGCGAACCGCGGGGTCAGAGGTTTGGTATTGGGGAGTGTAGCGGCTCGGCCCCGTGCAGTCGCCGAGCTGGTCGTAGACACATGCGAGCTCGTCAAAGCCGATGGCAAAGATATCTGTTTCGAGCTCGAATGTGCGGTCGAGGACGGCGAGCTGACCCAGGCTTGCCCGGTAGCGGCCGTCGGGGGGAAGCGGGCCTGAGAGGGCGTTGCGAAAGTGGGTGAGGGCCTGCCGGTCACGCTCGCGGGCCTCGGTCAAGCGGTCACCTGGGTCGTAGGCAGCCGCGGCTTGGAACCTATCGGTGGCCCGCGCATACTCCAGCTGCCCGAGCGACAACTCAACCTGGGCCCGGACCTCGGCCCCCGACTCCAACAGCGAGCGGGCATTGAGCAGCTCGAGCGAGGGCTCGTAGTACTCCCTGTTCCCCGAGGCATATGCATCTACAAAAGATGTCGTTAGCTCGGCTAGAAAACTGCGAACCCGACGATGGCAATCGGGCGACCCCTCGCGGTCGCGTGCGGCCACCTGTGCGAGCTTTTGCACCTCAGGGCCAACGGCGCGGGGCATGGCCCGCTCCGCCATCAGCTCAACCCGCTCGAGATGGCGCGCGCACTCCGAGTCTGGCAGCGGGGGGGCGACAGGCTTATGCGTCTGCGGATTTTGGGGTGTGGGCCGACACGCGGCGAGCACGGCCAGCAGGCCCCACGCAAGAGTATGTCGCCGGGGAGACACCACAACGTTGACCGCGGACACGGGCGAAAGTTCTGACATTTTCGCGTATCGCCAACATTCGCGGTAGGCCTTTCACAGGTTTTTACGCGCGGTCTATCGCTCGCCCCGGCAACGCCGACGCCCGGGCCCCAGCCACTCGCGGGCATCTTTCTCGCATTTGCTGCGGCTTTGCCAGCACTTGCGCTCACCCGCCATATTGGGGTTGGTATAGCACCATCGGCGAATCGGTGATTTGGCCGGGCAAGCGGGGGCCGCAAGCTCGCGGGGGGCGGCCTGTGTCGCCAGCGAAGCGGCCGAATTACGCCCGTCATCGATCAGTTCAACATAGTACTCGATCGCGCGATTTTTGTGCTGAGCCGGTGAGATCTCAATGCTTCGTGGCGACGCTGATGTTGCCACGATGTATGTGAATACATCTTGTTTTTGGCCGCGCCAGGCCAATCGCGGGGAGAGTGCTTCGGGCCAGGTGCCAGAAAGCTCGAGGTGCCAGGGTTGGTTGCACGGCTGATCCGCGAATGTGGCATCCCAGGTGATTGCCGGGGGTTCAGAGGTGGCTTTTTGCCCGTCGGTCGGCGCTACTATGTCGGCGGGTTTAGCTGGCGGTTCGCTAGCTACCTCCGGCGTTGCCTCGGCCGTACCACTCGATGTGGCCGCGCCGGCGAGGGGCGAGGGCCCACCCGGCAACTGGGTGAGAGCGACGGCGACAATCGCCCCTAAACTGACAAGTGCGAGCAGCGGCCAACGGTTTTTACGCTCCCGGATCCAGCCTTCGAGCTCGCGCAGAAGCAGCGGAAGCTCGGGTCGGGCCTCGCGCTGTGGATTGAGACCTTGTATCAGCAACTGTCGCAGGCCATTGGGCGGACGACTCTCCCGCATTGGCGTGGCCGGCACGATCGTGCCAGATTCGACCTGGAGTGCGAGCTCAGTCACTGAGTTTGCGCGAAACGGCCGATGGCCATAAAGCGCCTCGTGGAGGGCGACACAAAAACAAAAAACATCGGTACGGGCATCGATCAATGCCCCCTGAAACTGCTCAGGAGCCATGTAGGCTGGGGTTCCGATCAGCGCACCGGTGCGGGTGACAACCCCTAGATCGATGGTTTTTGTATGGGCAATTGTTTCATGTGCATCAGCAACTTCGTCATCGGCAATGGGCCGGGCCAGGCCGAAGTCGAGCACCCTCACCCGGCCGGAGCGCTCGATCAAAACATTGTCGGGTTTGAAGTCGCGGTGAACGAGGCCCTGGGCATGGGCGGCACACAGCCCCTCCCCAGCGGCCAAAAATACGCGAACGATCTGTTGCCAGGTGAGCGTGGGGTCGCCGAGCCAGGTGCGCAGATCGACGCCATCGATCAACTCCATGGCGATGTAGTCGTGCTCGCCGACCTGCCCGATGTCGAAGATGTTGACGACATTGGGGTGGCGAATGCCCGCGGCCGTTCGAGCTTCGCGGCGGATCCGGGCGCGTGAGCTGGAGGTTCGCAGCTCGCCGTGGAGGACCTTGAGCGCCACTCCGCGGGCGAGTTTACGGTCGTGGGCCTTGTACACAACGCCCATACCTCCGCGCCCGAGTTCACTTTGTACCTCGTAGCGGTCGGCGAGGACACTGCCGGGCTGCAATGGGCTCTTGGTTGTTGGACCGGCCGCCAGAGTTTGCCCGTGGGCGAGTTGTTCGGGTGTCTGCCGGGCAAGTGAGGCTAGTTCCGTGGCGTGGGGATCGGTCGGCGGATGGGGAGTGCCCGGTGGTGTCGGTGGACGCCCCGATGCCTCCTCGCCACCGGCTCCTTTGCGCAGTTGCGCTGGGCTTAGTCGCTGCGTCCGCTCCACGTGCCTACCAATATATCCCGTCTACCGGACCAACCTCTACGTCGCGCTGTCTCGAGCTTGGCTCACCGGCTTGCAAGTGCACAAACCCCGGGATTGCCGTATCCCGAGCGTTTCATGGTTACGTGCCCGTTTCCAAAGGTCGTCAACGAACCAAACGCCGCGGCGGTGCGTTGCGGTTGATAGCAACCGGGTCGCTTCCGCTCCCGGCCACTGCTTACCCAAAATTCAGCGTACACTCGCCGCGCCCCATGACCCGGACCGAAGAAGATACGTTCTTACAGACCTGTCAGCTCCGGCCCGGAGAGCCATCGATCGTCCGGCCCGGGAGGGTTGTGTTGCGGGTTTGCGACGGGCCCCAACGGGGCAAGGAACTCAAGGTTGAAAGTCGCAAGATCCGTGGGGGTCGAAGCCGGCTCAACGACCTCACAGTCGACGACGGCTCGATCAGCGGCGTGCACTTTGAGCTGATCCTAGGCGACGAGGGCGTGTTGCTGCGCGACCTCGGGAGTACCAACGGAACTTGGGTTGGCAATGTCCGGATCCGCGAGGTTTGGATCGAACCAGGAACGGTTTTTCGTGCGGGGCGTTGTGGAATTGAGCTGCTGGCCGCCGAGTCGATCGAAGTTCCGATTTCCGCCGGCACCCGATTCGACGCCATGGTCGGGCACAGCCCGGTGATGCGCGAGCTGTTTGCCATGCTCGAACGAGTTGCACATACACCAATGGATGTGCTGATCGGTGGCGAAACCGGAACCGGCAAGGAGCTTGTCGCCCGTGGGATCCATGCCCGTTCACAGCGCAGCGCCGGGCCTTTTGTGGTGCTCGACGCCTCGGCCTTGCCGCGGGAACTCGCCGAAGCGGCAATTCTCGGACACCGCAAGGGAGCCTTTACAGGTGCGTTTGAGGCCCGTCCTGGATGTTTTGAAGAGGCCGACGGCGGCACCGTGTTTATCGACGAAATCGGTGAGCTGCCACTGGACCTGCAACCCAAGCTGTTGCGCGTGCTAGAGCGCCGCGAAGTCCAACGGATCGGCGAAACCAAGCGTCGACCTATCGATGTTCGAGTGGTCGCCGCGACCCACCGCGACCTCCCACAAATGGTTGCGCGCGGGGAGTTTCGCGAGGATCTGTACTTTCGCCTGTCGGACTTTACGGTCGAGCTTCCGCCTCTGCGTGAGCGCGGCGAGGACCCGGGTGTGTTGGCAAAAACTTTCCTCGCCAACTTCGATAAAAAAACCGGGCGTTCGCACCACCTCACCAACGAAGCACTGGCCTACCTCAACAGTCATAGCTGGCCGGGCAATGTCCGCGAACTCCAAAAAACCATTCGGCGCGCGGCATTTTTGGCTGAGGGGTCGGCTATCGATCGGGTCGACCTTGAAGTCGGTGGACGCCCCGGGACAACTGCGGGGACCGACGCCGAGCCGGCGTCGTCGAACGTGCTCGACGAAATGCTCGAGTTGCCGTTTAAAGCCGCCAAGACGGAGTTTGAGCGCCGCTACCTCAGCCGTCTGCTCGACGCTGTGGGCAACAACTTGAGCGAAGCGGCCAGGCGTTTAGGCTACAGCCGCCAGGGTCTACGCGACCGTCTCAAGCGCCTCGGGATCTACCGGCGCGACGGCTAAAACACGTATGAACATGTTTGTCGGTGCCTCATTCGAGGTGCAACACCACGGCGCTGCGGGGCGGAATACTCAGGTCGATGGTCCCCCCGGCAGTCACCGTAACGGGTGGGCCTAACAGAGCGTCGGTGAGTTCGCTAAACGCATCGAGCCCGAGCGCGCCGGTCACTTCGACTTCGAGTTGGGCGGGCTGTGGGGCGCGGTTGATGCCAACAATCACGGCATCGCCGGGCTCGATCATTCGGCCGTAGACGAGTGCATCCTCGGTTGCCGCTAACGGCACATAGCTCCCGCGACGCAGCGGCGGCAGTTGTTGGCGAGCCTTGCCGAGGAGGCGGATAAACGCCAGGGTCTGTTGCTCATCGCTCGACAACTCGCCATCTGGCCGCCACATCAGGCGGTTGTTGGGATCGGCACCACCCCATTGCCCGTACTCGTCGCCGTAGTACAAAAGCGGTGCCCCAGGCAGTCCCAAAAGCCAGGCAAAGGCCACACGTGTACGCCAGTAGGGCTCGTCGTCGCCGGGGGCCTCGGCCGTGTTGGTCCACTGATTGTGGGCAACTCCGCGGTCGTGGCCCGGGTCTTGCCCGCGATAGTCGGCGAGCGTGGCAAACCGCGGAGTGTCGTGGCTGCCCACATAGGGCGTCATAATGGCATCCTCAGGCCATTTTTGTAGCCCGTGCTCCAACCAGTAGGCCGCGTGCAGCATGCCCTTATCGCCATAGGCAAACGTGTTGTAGGCAGTTGCGTGGTAGAGCACAAAGTCGAACTGGCCGTCGAGCCCGTGCGGTCCGATATACCGTGAAATGGTGCCGTAGTTCTCGTCGTTGCAGGGGTCGGCGCAGTCGCTCCAGCCCATGGCCGTTTCGCCCATCAAAAAATATTGTGTACCTGCAACTTCAAAGGTCTCGGCCACGGCCGCCGAAAGGTTGCGGGTGGCGACCTCCTCGACATGCTTGACCGCATCGACACGCAGTCCATCGAGGTTGTAGGTGTCGAGCCACCAGATTGCATCGTCGACAAACGCCGCGGTCGCCTCGGGGACCGTGTGGTTGATATCCGGCAGGTAGCTGGCAAACATACACTCGAGCGCGTGACTGGTCCAACCGCAGTCCTGGGTGCCACACACGCACCCGGTGCGAAACCAATCTGGGTGCATCTGCATGTACTCGTGGTCCTCGTGGACATGGTTGATCACAAAGTCCTGCAAGATCCGAATGCCGTGGGCGTGGGCCTCGGCCACGAGGTCATGCAGGGCCTCGGAGCCACCGAGCCGGGTGTCGACCTCACGCGCCTGCGTGGGCCAATAGCCGTGGTAGCCGGTGACGTAGTGTTGGCCGTCGCTGGCGATGTAGGCCCCGTCGGGGTTTTGTTGAAACGGGGTCAGCCAAATTGCACGTACACCGAGTTTGTCGAGGGTTCCGTCGGCAATCGCCTGGCGCACGCCCTCGAGGTCGCCGCCCTGAAAATCTCCACGTGGGTCAGACATGGGCGTGTCGCCGGGGTTGTTGCCCGGGTCGCCATCGCGAAACCGATCGGTCAAAACCATGTAGACCAGGGCGTCGCGCCACGAAAACGCTTCGGCCTCGATCCAAAACACAACCCGCACAGGTTCGGAGATTTGGCCATCGGCACTGCCCACGCGCACGCGCACGGTGTACTTCCCGTCGTCGAGGCCGGCGAGGTTGAGGGTGATGTCACCCGAGTCTGGGTCGATAGTGTATTCGGACTCGGCGATTGGCGTGACCACACCTTCTTGGTCGAGTTCGAGTGTATAAGCATCGATATCCGGGCCCTCGCCAGCGAGCCCGTCGTGGTAGCGCAGGGTTGCGGATAGCATTCCCTGGCCCGGGGCCGGGCGGCTCGGGGTCGACGCGACAACTTCGGCAGCCGGCTTTTGGCAATCCCGGACCAACACGGCCGAGTTTTCGGTTTGGTCGACATAGGTCCGCCGGGCCTGCTCGGGGTCAAACAGCCACTGCGGCTCGCCACCCTGGTCGACAACAATTTTATATGCATGTAGCCCCGGCGCCAGCTCTGTAGTCCCGGTGTAAAATCCGTCGGCATCGGGACCTTCGTCGAGGGCGAGGGCAGTCGCCAGGTCAAAGCCCTGCCATACACCGGCGACGCGAGGATTGGTCTGGGGGCCGTTTGGGCGAAATTTAAAGGTCACCGGGCACAGTGGATCGGGGCCGCCGGTATCACTGTCGGAGTCCGACTCGGAGGTCGGCTCGTCCGTGGTGTTCGAGGTTTCGCTGGTGCCGGTTTGGCTCGACTCGCTGTCGTCGGTCGCACCCGAGGTCTCCGTGGTTGTGACCGGTTTGGGGCCCTCGGTTTCCTGCCCGGTTGTCGAGGTCGTTGCTGCGGTGGTCTCAGTCGTCGATGACTCTCCCGACGCGCAGGCCCCAAGCGACCCGCCCGTAGCCAAAACCAGACCCAGCTGCCACAACCTGTGTGCGTACATCGGCATCGCGGTCACGGTAGCCGAGCGCCCTGCAAATGTCATGGGCTCAGCCGGGGTGCAGACATCTGCACGGCTGCCGGGTGGCTAATTGCATGCATTTACAATGCTTCTACAATGCTTCTCGGGCGTTGGGGCAGGTGCTGCGTTCTTGCTGCGAATGCGCTATTAGCATGGTCCCATGGCCATTCGCTCGCGACAGGTTGTATTTGCGCTCGCCGGTTTGTTGCTCGCTGTCCCAGAGGTCAGCGCCGCCGAGATCCAGCGTACCCGGTTTGAACTTCCGGTCGCCAACGGCCACACCGCGGCGATCGTCGATTTGCAGGCTGGCCGGGTCAATCACTTTCGCGAGCACCTGTTTGCCGCCGAAGAACCGCTGCTCGATGCGGAGGGCGAAGAGGTCTGGGACGGTGGCCAGTTTGCCGCGGTGTACACCCGCGACCTCGTTTACGACACGTACTTTGGTTTGCGCCTCGCGGGTGAGCAGTTTTGGCTGCCCGATCGCCCGGTCGACTACGACGCCTCGGGTTACCTCGGGCTGACCGATGAGAGCTTTGGCGGCACGGGGATCGTCCGCATGGTCCAGCACGTCGGTGCGCTCGAGGTACGCCAATACATTTTTTCGCCACAAAGCGAGCAGTTACCCCATGCGGCGCTTGTGATGGCCCTCGAAGTTGTCAATACAAGTGATCAACCGCTGCCGGGCGTGCAGGCATTTAGCCTGCACAACTACCACCTAGGCTACGGGCGTCCGCAGTCGCCGTGGGATGTTCCCAACGACATCGGTGACAACGGCGAGACCATCGTTGTCGACGGCGGTGATATTGCCGAGCGAGGGTTTGCCGGGGTGATTGTCACCCGCCCACTTAGTCCAGTTGCACATACAGGTTTTTCCCCCGGTGAAAACGTCTATCAGATCGTCGCCAACGGTGGGGCCGTAGACTTGCCCGACAACACGCCACCGCCGGGGGCCGCAGATGGGTCTGTGAGTGCGCTCCAGTACGATTTGGGCACTATGGGGCCGGGCGAGAGCAAGTGGGTTGGCTATGTGTTTGCCCACCACGGCGACCCATTTGCCGCAAGTGAGGTGCAGGGCTGGCTCGACGACTACGCCGGTGGCAAAACGGCCCAGGCGATCGTCGCCGATGCCCGGGCGCAGTGGGCGACCTTCCAAGCAACACTCACGCCACCGGAGGGTCTATCGGCTGCCGAGGAGCAACTTGTGCGCCATTCGGCCGCGATGTTGCGGATGGGACAGGTCCGCGAGCAGGGATTTTACCTGCGTGACAAGCTCAGCAACGACGGCGACACCCGGCGCACACGGTTTTTGGGGCCCAACGACCAGCCGCTCGAACTCCCCGGATATGCCGAACACCACGGTTTTGGAGCCGTGCTCGCCAGCTTGCCGCCGGGCAACTGGACCTACGCGTGGATCCGAGATGGTGCCTATGCAACGGTTGGGATGGCGGTGGTCGGCATGCACCAACAGGCGCGCGATGCCCTCGAGTTCTACCTCAAGGCCGAGGCCGGACGGTTTGTCGACTGGGACGAGCTCATGGGCTACGGGCTCATTCCCTACCAGATCAGTTTGGTGCGCTACTACGGGTTTGGGGTCGAAGAAACCGACTTTAACGACTTTGGCCCAAACCTCGAGTTTGACGGCTTTGGCCTGTTTTTATGGGCGCTTCGCAGCTACGAAGAAATCACCGGAGACACGTCATTGGTCGACGCCTATTGGCCAGATGTCACGGCAAAGATTGCAGATGCATTGGTTGGACTGGTCGAGCCCGAGACCGGGCTGATTCGCGCCGACTCGTCGATCTGGGAAACCCACTGGGAGGGCCGCGAGCGGCATTTTACTTACACCGATCTCACCGCGGTGCGCGGGCTTTGTGACGCGGCCGCACTTGCTGAGCGCGTGGGGGACAACACCCGGGCGTTGGCCTATGCCGATGCCGCGCAGCAACTGCGGGCCGCGATGGTCGAGCAGCTGACCGACAACAACCACGCGCTGTCAGCCAACCTCGAAGAGCACCAGGCCGGCGGGGGTTATTGGGATGCGGCTGTACTCGATGCATTTGCAATGGGTTTGTTTGACCCGGAGGGCCTGATCGCCGAGGCGACACTGGCCGGGCTCGATGCCAACCTCGCGGTCCCGGCCGGGCCCGGCTGGTCACGCAACGACGACAGATGGGATCACCAAAACCAGACCGACCTCAGTCCGTGGGGTAGTGACTACGATAGTGCAGAGTGGGTGATTACCGACCTGCGTGGTGCCATTGCCACGCGCCTGCACGGCGATGCTGCCCGTTCGGATGAGTTGATCGAGTGGGTGCGGGCCCAGGCCGAGCAAAACTTCTTGATGGTCGCCGAGACCTTCGACGAAAATGATGGCACATACAAGTTTAATACGCCCATGCTCGGGTTTGGGGCCGGTGCCTATATCCTCGCGCTCGCCCACCGGGCCGACCCCCAGGCCGACCCCGCCTGCGGAGGCTATTTTGACGAGTCTGAGCTCGACACCGACACGACCACCGGTGGCGAGACCGACACCGATACCGAAGGCAGTGATTCCGAGACCTCGACCAGTGACGGGTCAACCACCGGCGAGAGTTCAACGGGGGAGCCGACCGATTCAACGGCTGGGCCCGACACCGGAGAGACGCCATGGACGACCGGGGGCATCACAACTGGCTCCCAGGGGACGGCGACTGACACCGGTGGTGCCGATGACAACAGCGGATGTGGCTGCCGGACAGGCGAGGGACCTGTGGGCGTGTTTTGGGCGGCGAGCGTACTTGTCGTTTGCCTTCGCCGGCGCGGAACTCGTGGCTAGCCGTGGCGGATACCGCAAAGTAGATGTATCAACATGATCTCCCCAGAGAGAGCCTGTTGCTGATACATATTGCCACGGTGATGTCAGCAAAAAGTGCCGGCGGCGGGCAACCTGATCCATACACACCCCGACCTAGGGTGAATATCCACACAAAGACGGTCCTCGGGCCGGTGTGACGTGTGCCAAATCCCCGTAACCCGGCAACTTGAGGGACATCTGCGGCTTGACCCCGTCGGCCCGCGAATCGATGATGCCGCAGACCCATGCAAGCTCCTTCCTCAGTCCGTGTTGCCTACTTTTCGATGGAAGTTGGACTCGCCAGCGAGATTCCGACCTATAGCGGTGGCCTCGGGGTACTCGCGGGCGACACCCTGCGGGCTGCAGCCGACATGGGGGTGCCGATGGTCGGCGTGACCCTGTTGCACCGCCGCGGGTACTTCGCCCAAAGCCTGTCCGAAGACGGAGCCCAGTCGGAGTCGAGTGTTGAGTGGTTGCCCGAGGAACACTTTGAACGACTTGTCCACGGGCCGTGCGAGGTGACGATCGAGGGGCGAACCGTTGCCCTACAGGCTTGGCAGTACACGATTACCGGCGAGACCGGGGCCCGGGTTCCGGTGATCTTTTTAGACACCGATGTCGAGGTCAACGACGCCTTTGACCGCACCCTGGCGGGCTCGTTGTACGGCGGGGATCGTCGCTACCGCCTCGCCCAGGAGATTGTGCTCGGCGTCGGTGGGCGGCGGATGTTGCAGGCCCTAGGCTACCAGCAGGTCGAAAAGCTCCACATGAACGAGGGCCACGCGGCACTTTTGGGGCTCGACCTGTTTGCCCGCCGCCGTGCCGCCGGGCGCAGCCGCGAGGAGGCGCTCACCGATGCCCGAGGTCAACTTGTATTTACAACCCACACCCCGGTGCCAGCCGGCCACGACCGGTTCGACCGCGACCTCGCCGTGCAGATGCTCGGCAAAAAGGTGTATGCGCACTACGAGGACATCCGCGGCGGGAGCCAAGACGAACTCAACATGAGCCTGCTGGGCATCGATGTCAGTGGGTTTGTCAACGGCGTCGCGCAAAAACATGCCGAAGTTTCGCGCCAGATGTTTCCGGGGGTCACGATTCACGGGATTACCAACGGGGTGCACAGCCCGAGTTGGACCTCGCCGGCGATGGCTGAGTTGTTTGACCGGTGGCTGCCCGGGTGGCGCACCAACAACGCGTTGTTGCGGTGGGCCGAGAAAATCCCCCTGGGTGAGATTGTCACGGCCCATCGCGCCGCGAAGCTCGAGTTGGTCGATGCCGTCAACCGCCGGGTTGTTGGCGACCTCGCCGAGCCCGACCTGTTTACGATTGGCTACGCTCGCCGGGCAACCGCCTACAAACGGCCCACACTCGTCCTGCGGGACATCCCGCGGCTGCGGGCATTGGCCGAGCGCTATGGCCGGTTTCAGATCATTTTTTGCGGCAAGGCCCACCCGCGCGACGAACAGGGCAAACACTTGATCGCGGAGGTTCACCGCATTCGCGCCGAGCTCAAGGACGCGGTCAAATTGTTGTATGTACCAGGTTACAACATGGCCCTTGGGGCACTCATGACAGCGGGCGTGGATGTTTGGCTCAATACCCCGCGGGCGCCCCAGGAGGCATCTGGGACCAGTGGCATGAAAGCCTCACACAACGGCGTGCCCAACCTGAGTGTGGTCGATGGTTGGTGGTGCGAGGGTTGGATCGAAGGCGTGACTGGCTGGGGGATCGAACCGGCTGCGGGGCCCGAGCACGAGGCCGACCGGGCCGAGGCCTACCGCCTGCTCGAGTTGCTCGAGCAAAAAGTGTTTGCGCTGTATCACGACGGTGGTGCCGGGGTGGGCGAGGGCTGGGCCCGCATGATGCGAAGCTCGATCGCCCTGGCTGGCTCGTACTTCAACGCCGAGCGCATGCTGTCGGAGTACTGTGCACAGGCCTACAACTGGTCACCGGGCCAATAGGCACTCGCCGGGAAAACCGACGGCATGCTAGTTTTTGGCCGATGACCGAACCCGCTGAGTCTAGTGGATACATCGACCTCACTTCCCAGGAGGAGGTCGAGGCGATCATGAGCGACGAGACACCCGGTGCCGTGATCGACTTTTGGTCGCCGACCTGCGGACCGTGCATGGCGATGGCCCCCGACTTTGAGCACGTTGCCCGCGAGTTTGCCGACGAGTCCGACATTCGGTTTTACAAACTCAATGTCGCCGAACATCCCCACCTGGCAGCACCCTTCAAAATTCGCTCGGTGCCGACCTTACTGTTTGTCAAACGCGGCCACATCGAAGATGCGATTGTCGGGCGGATTCCGGCGGCCCGCCTCGGACAAAAAGCCGAGTGGTTGCTGACACGGGTACAAAAAAAGGGGTTGCTGGCCCGCCTGTTCGGCTAGCCAGGACATCAAGACTTCACGAAGGTCACGCTCGGTCGACGAACACCCGCGGGTGTCCGTGGTCATCCCGTGTCACGCGCACGGACCACGGACGGCAACATACGTCGCAGTCCTGCACCATCTCGCCCGCGGTTTGCGGATCGATGTCGAGGGTTTGCCATTGAAAGCACCACGGGCACTGGACATCGACTTCGTCGTCCATGTCCGCAACGTACCAAATCGCCGGCGAGCTACCCTGACATGTTTGCCACCCACAGATGTCATGGGTGTCGTGTCGCGGTTGTTAACCCTTTGTAATCGTTGATGGGCCCAAATTTGCATTCGGTTTTCGTTGCCACCCGACGGACAACTTTATGCACGACAACAACCAGACTCCGCAGCACCAATCCCCACAATCTTCTTGGGCAACCCTCGTCGCAATCGCTGGGTTGCTGGCCGTGCCAATTATCGGCAGCACGGTGTTTGCTGGCTGTAGCGTAGCCGTGGTCGATCAACTGTCGTCGGCCGGTGAGACTGATGATGCCGGCGGGAGTACGGGGAATTCTGGATGGGAGTCGGACGGCGGGACTGACGGGACTGCCGGACCAACCGGTACGACGGGCGACCCGACGGGCGGGCCAGGTTCAGACTCCGACCCGACGGATTGGGGCTCGACGTCGGGAACCACCGACCCCGGCACCGAGGGCAGTTGGACCGATACGGGCGGCGATTCGGAAGGCGAGTCGGATGAATCGACCGGGGAGCCCGAGCCCGATACCGGCACAGATACGGATGTAGAGCCTGTCTGTGACGACATGAACGATGTGACACTTTTTCTTTCGCCCGACGACTCGAACTCGATGTCCTCGCCGGTCCAGGTGCGGGAGACCATCCTCGTGTACAAAGATCTCTTCTACGACGTCCCGGTTCGCACCTGGGAGTTTATGAACTACTACAACTTCGCCTATCCACCGGCACAACCGGGTGACCTCGGCCTGCACGTGGAACTTGTCGAAGCCGAGTCCAGTGGCGACCAGCCCGAGTATATTTTGCAAATTGGTGTCAGCAGCGAAACCGTCACCGACGACACGCGTGCGCCCATCAACCTCACACTCGCACTCGACCAGTCGGGTTCGATGCAGGGCCAGCCCATCGCCATGCTGCGCAAGTCCTGTGAGGTGATGGCTAGCAAGCTGCGCGAGGGTGACAAGGTCTCGATCGTCACCTGGGATACCGACAACACCGTCAAGCTCGGTGGCTATGTCGTCGAAGGGCCGAACGACCCGATGGTGCTCGATGTCATCAACGCGATCGATGCCGGTGGTGGGACCGACCTGCACAGCGGCCTCGTGAAGGGCTACGAACTGTCGGAGTTGAGTTTTGACCCGGAGCGGATCAACCGGATGGTGTTGATCAGTGATGGCGGGGCCAACGTCGGTGTCACCGACGAGGAGCTGATCGCGGAACATGCCGGCTCAAACGATGAGGACGGCATCTATATGGTGGGAGTCGGTGTTGGCGACGGCCCAGGCTACAACGACAAGTTGATGGACACTGTGACCGATCTAGGCAAGGGCGCCAGTGTGTATATCCCCGATGCGGCCGAGGCCGAGAAAATCTTTGGCGAGCAGTTTGTCAACACCATGGCTGTGGCCGCCCGTGATGTGCAGGTACAACTTGACTTGCCGGCCGGGTTTGAAATCGTCAAGTTCAGCGGCGAAGAGTTTGGTACCGACCCATCGGAGATCGAGCCCCAGCACATCGCCCCCAACGACGCGATGGTGTTTCACCAGCGCATCACCACGTGTGCACCCGAGCTGCTCGAAGACGGCACTGCCGAGGTGGTCGTGACGGTCCGCTGGAAAGACGCCAAGACCTTTGAACCAAAAAGCGCCCAGCATACGATCGCGTTTACCGACCTGCTGTCGACGCCTTCGCCCCAGTTGCTCAAGGGGGCTGCCATATTCGCCTATGCCGAGGCGGCGAAGGCCGTCAAGTCTCAGATCGACGTCAGCCTCAAAATAAGCGAAGCCCAACAGGCCGTGGCCGATGCCAAGGCTCTACTGCCCGACGACCAAGAACTCGACCACATCGCCCAGATGCTCGACCTGCTCTCGCAGTAGTTGTTGATACAAAATCAAAAAAGCCCCGCCCGTGCGGGGCTTTTTTGTGGCCAAAATAGTGATACCTATTCTACTTCGGTGGAGGTTGACCCTGTTGAACGCGCTGTCGACGGTGGCGCGGTCGCATGCACACAACCTTGCCGTAGCGGGCCGGAATGTTGGGTCGATCACCCGTCAGCACCCACAGGATTTGCAGGCCCGGGGGGGGGCTTTGGGGAGCTGGGCCATAACCATCGGTAAAGTAGACCAAAAGGTCAGGTTTGTAGCGTTCGAGGATCTTGCGGCCAAACGGCGGACGCAGGTCGGTGCCCCCGCGGCCGTGGGCTGTGCGCGGGGCATCACTGCCTCGCAGCCACCGCTCAAACACAATGTTGGTATCGCATTGGAGGTAAGCCACCCGGACCCGCTCGCGCAGCAAGCCCTGGAGTTCATCTGCAATTTGGGACAGCTCGCCCACAGACATCGAGCCCGAGGTATCGACCGCGGCCAGCACCACCGGATCCTCGCGTTGCGACCGGCGGCCGGGGACGATGCCGATGCGTTCGGGTTGTCGCCGGCTCGGGTAGCGCAGGGTGGACACCCGCACCCGCAGGCCCTTGGCAAGCTTTTTGAGATAGTCGTGCCACGGCAGTTGCGGAAGCCCTTCAGGTTCGAGGTACTGACCGACGTTGCCCGCGTGAATGCCCGCGTGTTTGACTACAGATTGCGCCGTCTGGCGGTCGACCTCGCCGGCGACCAGCTCGGCGGCATCGAGCAACAGGCCGGTCGGATAGCGCAGCTCTTCGTGGGAGGTGTCGCGGTGGTGCTCGGGCTGGGCCGCCAGGGTGCGTGACAACATCGGGCAGGGGCAGGTAAAGCTCGGTAGGTCGTCGCGCTCGCACAGTTTGCGAAAGCGTTCGTGGGTCGACTCCATCGGCGGCAAGCCAACGCGTTCGAGTGTGATCGGACGCCCCGGCAGGGGGTATGGGATGAACTCGTTGGCCGTGACTTCGCATGCCACCATCCACACAAAATGGTTGTGCAGGGCCTCCGCGGGTTGGCCACTGACATGGCCAAAAAGCAGGTGATTGACCTCGTGTAGCAGCACACCCTTGCATTGGTCCCGCGAGATCTTGAGGGTGAATCGCGGGTTGTAAAACAACACCGGTTGGGCGCGCCCGGTGAGACCGACCGCCATCGTCTGAACAGTTGTATCTTCAACTATTTTGGTGGCCGACAAAATCACCCAGTGCAGCGGCCGGTCGCGCAGCAGGCCGTCGATACATTCGTCGAGCCGTTTGCGGGCCTTGGTGCGTTTGCGGCCGGTGTACGCCACCCCGACCGGGGGCAAGGCGCCCGTCCCAGCACTCGCCCCCAGAATCAGGCCATCCATCAGTTGCTCGACCAGGTTTTTTGACTCCCGCAGGCCGAGCCCCGAATGGTTGCGAAGGTTCTTGATTGCGGCGATTTTGCGGCCACCCAGGGCTTCGTCGCGGATCGCCTCGACCAGGCCGACCGAGATCGCGATGCCGTTGGGCAGGATGAGTGTGTCGCCCTCGTTTTGGCGGATGAGGGGAGCCAGCTCATCCTCGGTGATCCACTGGCCTGTCGGCAGCACCCGGTCGCGCAGGCGAAACTTGGTGACCCCTTCCCATGCTGCCTGCGGGGACATGCCGATTTTCACACACAGGCGCCATGCGTGTTGATTGCGATCGCGGTCGTCAGCGGTGATAGTTTCGAGAAATTCCCGGGTTTCTTCGGCGTAAAACCGCGGGCGTTCACGGGCCGGATATTCGGCGCGAATACAGCGAAGTGGCTTGTCGGTTTCGAGCCAGGCAACCAGCCGCTGGCGGGCGCGTTTGGGCCGAAGCTGGGACCTCGAGTAATGATGTAGTTGCATCACCATGTAATCCAGCTTGCGGATCTGGTGGATCTTGTACAGCAGCACATCCCAGGCCAATCCCAAAACGTCGAGGCGTTCGAGTGGGACTTCGGGGGCCGGCGAAAGCTCCGGGTCGATCATGTCATCCGCCACGACGCCCGTGATTGTAGGGCGAGATGGCCAATCGGGCACTGCGAGATGTCGCGCCTCGGCGCTCGAACGACTGTGGTGACCTTACCCGCGAATCAGTCGCAGGAGGTCCTCACCGTACTTCTTGACGGTTGTCGGGCCGATGCCGGTGACTTCGAGCAGTTCGTCGGCCGTGCGGGGTTTGGCGGCAGCGAGGCCCTCGAGGGCCCGGTTGGTCAACACGCGGTGGGCACCGATGCCTTTTTTGCGCGAGGTTTGCAATCGCCACTCACGCAGCGTCTCGGCCAGTTGCTCGTCGACCGGAGCCGAAGGTTGCTTGCTCTTGCTCGACTTCGTGCTGGACTTCTTGCCGGTTTTTGAAGTGGCCGCCTTGCGTCGGCGCTTGGGTTGGGTTTTGGGCCGTTGCTGCTCCGTCACTTGAATGGCCTTGGTGCCCCCGGACAGCAGGTACTCCATACCGGCCTCGCTCAGGGCTACCCGACGGTACGTAATCGTGCGCGAGCCCTTTTTGAAGCTGTCGTTGGTCACCTCGACCAGTCCGGCCGCGGTCAGGGCGGCGAGCAGGGTTTCAAACTCGCGGCGGGGGAGGTCGCCTTCAAAGTGCTCGCGAAACAGCTTGCCGACGGCGACATCCCGGCCGTCGTTGAGCTGGCGCAGCAGTTGGCCCATGAGTGCCTGCTCTTCGTCGTTGGCCTGGCGAGCGGTCCGGGTGAGGCTTGCTTTTGGTGCACATACATCACAACTGCCGCAGGGCTTGCCGCTGTCCTCCTGGTCACCAAAGTGCTCGACCAGTCGCAGCATCCGACAGGTCGCCGAGGCGGCAAACTGGCAGATTTTCTCGAGTTGTTCCTGGCGGTGGGTACGTTGGCGGCTGTACGGGCGCAGCCATTTTGATGTGCCTACACAGACCTTGTCGTCGGCGTCGTAGCGCACGCCCCCATGAATCCACAGTTTGTCGAGCGCCCGATCGAGTTCGTCCTGGGAAAAGCCGGTGCGTTTGGCCAAGGTGCTGCGGGCAAGCGGGCGGCGCAGGAGGGCATCGTAGATGATCTTGAGGTCGTCGGGTTCGGGGTAGTCGCGCTCTTGAAAGTACTCGTGGGTGCGGCGGTCGGCATAGGAGTGCATCAGCACCGCCCGCGAAGGCTTGCCATCACGACCTGCACGGCCGATCTCCTGGTAGTAGCCCTCAACCGTCCCCGGCAGGGCGGCATGGACCACGGTGCGCACGTCGGGTTTGTCGATGCCCATGCCAAACGCAACCGTGGCGACGATGGCATCGAGTTTGCCCTTTAAAAACCGGGTTTGAATTTTGTCGCGGCGACCGGCGGCCATACCCGCGTGGTAGGCCGCGATTTTACAGGTGCCTTCGAGGGCAGCCGCAAGCTCCTCCGACTGTTTGCGAGTGGATGCATAGACAATGGCCGGCAGTCGACCTTCGCCCTTGAGTAGCTCCTCGATGGCGCCCGCCCGGGCCCGCGGGGGCATGTCGACAACCTCAACACCGATGTTGGTCCGGCGAAAACCCAGGATAAATCGCCGGGGATCTTGCAGGCCCAGCTGGGTGGCGATGTCGTCTTGCACCCGTGGGGTTGCGGTGGCTGTCAGGGCGACAATTGGCGCCGGTCGCAAAACCGGCAGACGCTCACCCAACATGCGGTAATCGGGGCGAAAGTCGTGTCCCCATTGCGAAATACAGTGGGCCTCGTCGACCGCGATGAGCGAAGGTTGCCGGCGTGTGAGCATGTCGACAAAGCCAGGTAGGCCCAGGCGCTCGGGGGCGACAAACAAAAAGTCGAGCTGGCCACTGAGGTAGCTGCGGTAAATCTCGCTGCCGCGGCCGCGTTCGAGCCCAGAGTGGATGCGCTCGGCCCGTAGCCCCAATTCTTGGAGTTTGCCGACCTGGTCGTCCATCAGCGCGATCAGTGGGCTCACCACCAGGGTTGTGCCCCCGCGGGCGAGACCGGGTAGTTGGTAGCACAACGACTTTCCGGCCCCGGTTGGCATCACCACCAAAACATCGCGACCGTCGGTGATCGTCCGGCAGATGACTTCTTGGTGGGGGCGGAAGTTTTCAAACTTGAAGCGTTGGTGGAGGAGCTCACCAAGGTCCTGTGTTGGTGCAACGGGGGTGTTGCTGGGCGTGGCGGCGTGAACCGGTGGCGGGCCTGGTGGCGGACCCTCGGGAGCCGGGCGATAGGTATCGACATCGCGGCTGGGGCCTGGCTCGTCGTTGACCGGGGCAAACGTCAACCAGTCCGGCGGAGCGCCGGGGTCGAAAGCATCGAGCCCTCCCGCGTCGTCGGCCGGGCTCGACTCAAACTCCGGGGCAAAGTTGTCAAACGCAGGTGGTTCGTCGCTTTGGCGAGGCGCCGAAGCTCCGACGCGGGGTTCGGTGTTGGCCCGCGGTGCTCGACTCGGGGGCGGACGCGAGTCCATCGGACCATCATCGATAAACGCAGGAGGCCCGGGGTCTTCGCGGCGGATCGCAGGTTCGGGTGGGGCATCGAGGTACGGATTAAATGCCGGAGCCTGCGGAGGTGGTGACTCTCGCACGTTGTCGATCCACGGATTGCTACCTGCGTGTTGGCTAGGGGTCGCGCGTGCCGGTTGCGTGTTGCGAGTTTGTCGCCCCGCACTTGCCTGCCGGGGGGCGGCACTGCGAGGTTGTTGTATATGCCGGTTTTCTCCGGTGCCTGCGCCACGGCGACGCGGTTTTTGTGCGGCCGGGGGGTCAAACGACATCCCGGCAAACAGTGAGGTTTGGGCTGTTGGCCCTGGTTGCCGCGGCCGATTCGTCGAGCGCCGAGGTGTTCGAGGCGGTGTCGGGCGATTGCCCGAATCCCCCGGATTTTGGCTCACAGGTGGTCTTAAAGCTTGTTTGGCGGCGCTTGGAGTTGGCGACGACGCCCGCGGTTTGGCAGACGAAGGGGAGGGGGCAAACGATGTGTGTGCATCGAGTTTTTGCGGTCGGCGGCCGGCCGTAACGTCGCCAACGACAGTTTGGACATAGCCGCAGATGCCCTGCATAAACGCCTGCAAGTCGATTTCTCCGCGCTCGACTTGCCGCAGCCGGTGCTCCCATTGGCCGGTCATCTCGGGGCTGCGCACGTGTGGATGGACAAGGTCGATCAGGCGCTCACCCTTGGCTGTTGCGTGCAGGGCCTTGCCCTTGCGCTCAATATATGAGCGTGCAAGTAATGTTTCGATGGTCGCTGCCCGGGTTGCCGGCGTGCCCAGTCCGCGCTCACGCATGGCGTCGGAAAGTTCGCGGTCGTCGAGCGACTTCCCAGCGGTTTCCATGGCCGTCAACAGTGTGGCCTCGGTCAGGGGCGGGGGCGGTTTGGTGGTCCGGTTTTCGGGCTTGATGTCGGCAAGCACCTGCGGCTGACCGCGCTTGAGGCCGGCCACAAGATTTTGCTCGTCGGCGCCTTGCTTGCGCTTCTTACGGCGCTCGAGCACTTTCCAGCCAACTTCGGTCACGGTTTTTCCGCTGGCTTTGTAGTGGTCGACGGGGGGGGGGTCGGGGCTGTCGACCGGGCCGGCCGGCGTTGGTTGGTGGATTTCGACAATCGCGGTGGTGGTCGCGTAGCGGTGGTCCGGGTGCCAGGCTGCGAGCAGCCGGCGACAGATCAGGTCGAAAATCTTGCCCTCCGGTGTTTCCGGATCGAGCTGCTTTTTTTTGCGGACGGCGGTCGGGATGATGGCGTGGTGGTCGGTGACCTTTGTATCATCAACAAAACGTTTGCCCAGCGGGCGGGTACCGCTGCCGTCGGCGACAAGGCCGGGCTCGGGGTAGCGGCCGGCGATCGCCTTGACGACCTTGTCGAGGGTTTTGGCGACATCGCTCGACAGGTGGCGCGAGTCGGTCCGTGGGTAGCTGATGAGCTTGTGACGCTCGTACAGTGCTTGGGCGGCCTTGAGGGTTTGGCTGGCACGCATGCCAAACATGCGGTTGGCGTCGCGTTGCAGCTCTGTCAGGTCGTAGAGCTTGGGCGGGGGGATGCTGCGGTTTTTGTGGGTGAGCTCGGCGAGCACGGGTTGACCCGTGCGTGCCCTGCCCATGATGGCGGCGGCTTCGATGCCGTCGATCGGGAGCCGCGTGGCCTTCGATGATTTACTTGTATCACCATCTTGTTTGGCCGCAGGTTTGGCCGCCTGCTCAGATTTTTGCTTGCCCGGGTCGAAGTAGGTCGCCTTGTAGGCCTGCTGTGGCGTGCCGTCTTCGGGGTAAAACTGGGCCACAACTTCGAGGTAGTGCTCGGGGACAAAGTTGCGGATGGCACGTTCGCGGTCGACCACCATCGACAGGGTTGGGGTTTGCACCCGGCCCACGGAGTATTTGTCGTCGTGGTAGAGGGTGTAGGCCCGCGACAGATTCATGCCCACCAACCAATCGGCACGGCTGCGCCCGCGGGCGGCATCGGCGAGGGCATCGTAGGCGCTGGCGGGTTTGAGCCGGTCCATCCCGGCGCGGATGGCCGAGGCCGTCAACGATGAGATCCACAGGCGCGAGACCGGTTTCTTGCTGCCGGCCTGTTCGTAGATGTAGCGGAAGATGAGCTCGCCCTCACGCCCGGCATCTGTTGCGCATACAACCTGTTTGATGTCGCGGGCCCGCAGCAGTCGCTTGACCACAGTGAACTGCTTGCGGGTTTTGGGCAGCACGCTCAGGGGCCAGGCGTCGGGCAGCATGGGGAGTTGCGACTTGCTCCACCGTTTCCACGCCGGATTGACCTCGGCCGGTTGGGCCAGGGCCACAAGATGTCCGATCGCCCAGGTTATTTTGTAGCCACCGCCCGAAATAAACCCCTGCTCGCGCTTGGTCGCCCCGAGGACCTTGGCGATGTCCCGGGCAACAGACGGTTTTTCGGCCACGACCAGGATCGTCACCAGCATCCTCCAACCGCCGCAAATGGTCCCGAAATGCGCATTGGCGAGGGGTTGTACCACGTCCGTCCGCGGGTGCCAGTGCACGCGTAAGCTAGGGGTTGTGAGCTAGTCGGGGCAGCGTGTTGCTAGCGATGCACGCCATCAACTTCGTCGCCGGGACATTTGTAGGATCATCAAGTACGTACGCGGTTTGTTGGTGTCGATTTGCGGGATAGGCGCGATGCGGATGAACGCAAAAAGCGGACAGCTGCTGTGCAACTGCCCACTTTGAGTTGAGGTGTGAAGTTCGGGCTAGCCCGGCTGGAGGATAAACGGGTAGGAGACCTTGACCTTGCCACCGCCCGCGGGCTTGGGGAACTTCCAACGCTTGAGCGCCTTCTCCATGCAGCCTTCAACAGTCGTGTTGGTCAGGGTGCTGGCCGTGACCTTGGCGTCGAGTACCTTGCCATTGGGGCCGATCGTGAACTCGATGTTGACACGCCCGCTGAGGTTGGGGTCTTGCGCCAGCCCTTGGTTGTAGCAGGAGCGGATTTCGTTGATATGGGCACGGACGATCCGGCGGATGATGTCCTTGTCGAGTGCCCCCGAAACCTGGGCCTTGGCCTGGCGTACCCGCGGGACGCGTTTGCCCTGGCCGCCAAAGCCAGTCCCGGATCCGCGGCCGTAGCCTGAGCCCGAGCCACCGCCACCGCCCTTGCCAATGAGGCCGGTGTTGCCGAGGCCGATGGTGCCGTAACCGGTGCCACCGCCCCCGCGACCGGTGCCGACAAGCCCCAGGCCCGCGGTTCCGTAGGCCTCTCCGACGGCATCGGCACTGACTCCGGCTGGAAGGTCGACCGGTTGGACCACGGTGCGATAGCTGCCGTCGGCCTGCTTGACCTTGCGTTCGTCGACGGCAACAAACGAGGTGTATTTGGTCATAATGCTGTACTCGAGGGCGAGGTCGGTGACCGCCTGTTTGGCCTTGTCACGCGAGGCCTGGTCGTGGCGCCGCATGTACGGGTAGCCCTCTAGCTCCTCGACTTTGGTTCGCGCCCACATCGAGGCCAGGCCCTCCGATTCGTTTGCATCTGCAAAGTTAATCTTGACTGGCAGCTCGTAGGTCTCGTCGCCAAACTTGCCCTTGAGCTTGATGGTGCCACTGGGATTGCCTTTGTAGCGGCCGTAGACGACAACTGGCTGGCCGTGGAACAGGTCGGGGATTTTGCCGGGCAAGACCTCGCCGACGGTCATGCTGCCCCAGTCGAGCTCAATGTCCGTCAGTACCGGGTGGGCGATTCGCTCGTAAAAGCGGTTGACGACCTTGTCGGGTTTTTCGCCGGGGCCCATATAGGTGACCGCTCCGCGGCCGGTCCGTGCCATGCCTTCGAGCAGGTAGCGGTTGACACCGCCGCCGACACCCAGGCTAAACAGCCGTGTCTCGCCCAGGGTTTTTTCGATCTCCTCGAAGATCTGGACTTCGTTGCCAATGTAGCCGTCGGTCAAAAACAGGACCACGCGCATGGCGTCTTTGCGGGCCGACGTGGGGAACCCGAGCGAGGCCTTGATGCCCTCGATCATTTGGGTGCCACCCATGCCCTGCATGGCGGCGACGTATTCGCGGGCGCGCTGGCGGTTTTGCGGTGTATTTGCAAGTAGTTTGGGGCCCATGCCCGAGGCATTTTCGCTAAACCGCATCACCTGAAAGGAGTCGTGGGGGCCGAGGTTGTCGAGCGACTTGGTGATCGCTTTTTTGGCGGTTTCGATCGGCGTGCCGCCCATGGAGCCCGAGTTGTCGACCACAAAGATTAGCTCGCGCGGACGTTCTTTGTCGCCCGGGGGTGTTTTGGGTGGTTGTATGGTCAACGTAAAGTAGCCTCCCTCGCCATCATCGCCACGCTGGGCCATCAACGACGCCTGCGGGCGGGCGCCGGCCAGCGACCACGAGAGCACAAAGTCGCGGTTGGGAAGTTCGCCGTCGCGGGCGAGTTCGACATGCACCTGGTCGCCGTAGGGGCCACTTTTGATGCGGTGATACTTGGACTTGAGGCCGGTCACCGGCAATCCTCCCTCGATGCCAACCGCGACCTTGAGCTCGGCACAGCTCACGCGATTGGTCAGCACCGGTGGCGTAATTTTGGAGGCATCGGGCACCTGGTCGGTGTCGGGAAGTCGCCCGCTGCCCTTATGGCTGACGGGCGTTCCCGGGATAAATCGCGGGCCGACAACCGTGGGCAGGGCCAGCTCGTAGCGCCCGGCTTCTTGATGTAGCGGCTGGACCACGTGCATCTCGACCTCAATGCTGCCACCCGGGGGAATGTTGGCGACACTTTGGGTGAAGATGTTGGGGCGCTCCTGGTCGAGCAGGGCCGCCGATTGCCCGGCCTGCTTTGCTTGCTCATACATTTTTCGCGCCTCTTCGCGCTTTTTGATCACCCCGTGGATGTGGCGCTCACCCAGGTGAATCCAATAGTCATCGACCGCGGCGTCGTCGGCCAGGGGAAACACATAGATGGCTTCGAGTGGCTTGTCGGTATAGGGGTTGGTAAACGTTTGGGTGACGTCGGTTTCGGCCACAGTCCCAACCACACGGGTGTCAAACCGGGTCTCCTTGAGTGGCAGTGCCATCCATTTGTCGCCCACCCGGGTTTTGAGCAGGCCGCCGGAGAGGTCGTCGCCGTTGCCTTCGAGGGGGTAGGCCTTGGTCAGCGGTTTGCCGCGCTCGCACAGCGGACCCTCGGCCTGGGCAACCTCGGGCGCCTGCTCCTGCAGGTCTTCGGGGCTGGGGACCGCCTGTGGGGAGGCATCGGCTTCAGGTTGGGCCTCGGCATCCGCGTATTCGGGATCCTCGGCCGGGGCGGCGCTGTCAGCTGGGGGGACAAATGCTGATGCACCATCTTCGTAGGTCGGTGTGCAGGCGACAAACAAGGCCACCAGGGAAAGGATGGGGAAAACGTGTGTACGCATTGAAAACTACCGATCTCGTCGTGCGAGCGTCCGCTCGGCCAAAAGCCTGCATGGCATCGGTGGCTATACAGACTCGCCGCGGTTATTCGCAGGTCCGTCGATGCCCGGCTAGACAATGCTAGTCCGGCCAGGTTCCCATGCGGGTCAAAAAAACTGTCCAATAACGCCCATCAGTAGTATCTCGCCCGGTTGAAGCGGCAAAATGAGCTCGGTAGGCGACCGGCTGGTGGGCAGGTTCGATTTTGCGATGTCCGATCGAACAGGTCCTGCGCGCGTTGTGAACGCTTGCGTGTGCACAAAAAAAACCGACCCGCGAAGGGCCGGTTTTGTTTGTGGCGAAGCCAGGCTCAGCCGCCGTAGTGCTTGATCGTCTCGTCGAGCTTGGGCAGGACGATCCGCAGGATCAGGGCGACGGCACCAGCCGCACCGGCGAGCACCAAGAAAAACCCGGTGGGGGACATCGAGCTTTGGATGCCACCAAAAAATCCGGAGAACTTGTTGCCGAACGCGGTCGCCAAGAACCACCCGCCCATGGCCAAACCAGCCAGGCGTTTGGGGCTGAGTTTGGTGACCAAAAACAGGCCGACCGGCGAGAGCATGAGCTCACCGGTGGTGACCAACAGGTAAAAGCCAACCAGCCACAGGCCCGAAACCTTGCTTGCGCCACCTTCGGTGAAAAACCCGGCGAGGGCCATAAACAGCAGCGAAATCGTGGTCAGGCACATCGCGTAGAACATCTTGTGTGCCGTCGAAATCGGGCGTTTTTTGCGGGTACACCAGGCAAAAAATCCAACCAAGATCGGGGTTAGCAAAATGACGAAGCCGGCGTTCCACGATTGGTAAACCTCGGAGTTGACAACCCGAACGAACTCACCCGGGGGCAGGGTTTTGGGCGCGTGGCCAAACCGTTCCTCGTAGCCCTTGTAGATAGTGGTGAACAACTTGTCGTCGACCACATACACGCCGACCGGGTCGCTGCCTTCGATCTCACGGACAAAGGCGACGCGGCGATTGAGCCGGGCCGTCGGGTCGAGATCGACGCTGATGGTTGGCGCTCCGTGGCTATCCTTGCCCTCCTTGACGGTGATAGCCCCGTCTTTGTAGACCGCGACCGCGCGGTTGAAGATGGCGCGTTCGTTGCCCGACAGCGAGCTGGCATCGACCTCGGGGGCGAAACTCTTGACATCGAGGGTCCCACTACTTGCATCGACAATTGCTTGGACCGACTTTTCGTCGAGCCGCTGCTGGCCAAACATCCGTGCCGTTTCAGGCGAGCTGGCGACCGCCAGGCTTCGCGGGTCGGGGCGGGGGACATCCTCGCGGGCATTGACGTAGTACGAGGGCAGGGCCTCTTGCTTGTAGGAAGCCGGCATCCAGCCGACATCGCGACTTGTGGTGTCACGCGCCCACTGGGTCATGGCACTGCCGTTGAGGTGGAGGATCATAAAAAATGTCCCACCGGCCAGGTAAATCGGCAGCAGTGTGCGCAGACCGGCCTTTTCCTCGGGTTTGGCAGCCTTTGGCAAGCGCACAAAAAATACGATCACCGGGACCATGCCAAGCAAAAACCCGATGTCCATCGGCGACATTGGGGCGTTGGGCAAAAACGACTTGGCGAGGAAAAACCCGGCGACACCGGTGGCAAACGCCGGCACCAGGATTTTGGTCATGATGCTGCCAAAGCCCATGTCGTCCGGGTCGCGTTCGGGCTGACGGTCGGCCTGGCCCAGCACCTTCCAGCTGAAGATCAGGATCACCACGCCGATCAACAGACCGATGCCAGCGGCGCGGAATGTCCACAGCCAGCCAAAGTAGTTGCGAAGCAGTGGGGCCGCGACCAGGGTTGAGATCAGGGCACCGATGTTGATCCCCATATAAAAGATGTTGAAGCCGGCTGAACGGCGCGGGTCGTCGGCGTCGTAGAGGTTGCCGACCATGACCGAGATGTTGGGCTTGAACAGACCGTTGCCGAGGACGAGACCGACCAGGCCCGTCATAAAAAACACGGTGCCCTGGATGCTCATCAACAACAGGCTGGCGGCCATGAGCACGCCACCCATGAACACCGCCCGGCGGTAGCCCAAAAACCGGTCGGCCAACATCCCGCCGGGAAATGGCGTGAAGTAGACAAACGCGAGGTACGAACCGTAAATCGCGTTGCCGGTGGCCGAGTCGAGACCTAAACCCCCGCGCTCGTAGTCGGTGATGTAGAGCAGGAGGACACCGAGCATTGTGTAAAACGCGAGGCGTTCCCACATCTCGATGAAAAACAGGCGGTACAACCCCTTGGGGTGACCTTTGCGGACGGGGGGAGTTGGGTCTGATGCCACGCCACATAGTGCCACCCGCGGGAGGTTTTGAGCGAGTGCTTATGCACGGATACGGCGCAGGTGTTTAGTGTGCTGTGTTTGTGATGTGATCACGACAGGTTACTCGCCACTTGTCGCGCAGCCGCGACTGAGCTCACGTCGAGCGGCACCAGTAGTCTGACTTCGCCGCAAGTAGATGCTGATACATGTTCTCAGAAGCCCGCTACGAAGCTGGAGCCCGGCAGTTTGCCGTGGAGATCACAAGTTCGACATGGACGCGTTTGTCGACGACCCGCACCTGTTTGGATACCGGCGGGCACCCGGGTATCTCGGCCCGCACGGTGTAGCGGCCGGGCTTGGCGAGGGCACGGTCAAACCGGCCGTCGTACTTGCGCGAGGTCCACACCTCGTTGGCCCGTAGCCGGACCTCCTCAATCTGCACCACAGCCTGCAGCGGCTGGCCACGGTGATCTCGGACATGTCCGGAAATACCAATACCGGAGACCACGCGGTTGAGCAGGGTCTCCCACACGGGCCGGGTCGCTGCGACGGCCTGGTTGCGAATCGTCAAATCTGCGGGGTTGTGGTGGGAGCCCTCCACGACATAGGCCAGCGAACCATGGCGGTGGCGGTGCCAATCCTGGTCGCTCCCCGACACCGGATAGCCGTTGGGACGCGAGCGGTACTTCTTGCCGTTTGGTTGCTCTGGGGCTGCTGCGGCCATCTCTTGGGCGACCGTGACGGCATCGTCGGGCGTGGGCTCGGGTGTATCAAAGACCATGTAGGGCGAGAAGATCGCGGTGCCGATGGTGTGAAACGAAATCACCGCGGCAAACGGATAGCGGGTGGCGAGGTTGACGAGTGCCTGGGTCTCGGGCTCGGAAGCTGGGGCCGGACCGCGGTACCACTTGTGGGTAAACCACGAGCGACTTCCCTGCTCGCCGCCGTGCCCCCAGCCAAACGGATAGTTGCGGTTGAGGTCGACGCCCTCAAATGGATCGGTCGTGCCGTTGCCATCGCCATCGCGCCCGTTTTTTCGCCCGCCGTAGCGCGATACTTCCATATACATGTGGTTGCCGTCGGGATTGACCATGGGCACACACCAAATCTCCAAGTTGTCGACCCAACGGGTGACCTGGGGATCACGGCCATAGCCCTCTAGCAGGCGTTGCATGGCATCTAGGGCGTACTCGACGGGCAACAACTCGCTGCCGTGGTGGGCCGCGTTGAGCAGCACAACCGGCTCATCTTCGTCGCGCTCGGGGTGTTTGGAGATCTTGAGTGCGAGCAGCGGACGGCCCTGGTGGCTGCGACCGATCTCTTCTAGCTTGGAGATGTTTGGGTAGCGCTGGTGGTATCCGCGGACGAGGGCCTCGACCATCTCGGCGTCTTTGAAGCTCTGGTCGATCCGAAACCCGCGGGCAGTTTTTTGCGGCGGTTGTGAGCGGTGCTCGCGGTAGGCCTGGTTGAGATCGGCAAACGGCACCTCGCCGGCGACCGCAGCAACTGGCACCCCGGTGCGTTGGAGGCGTTCATAGGCTTTGATCGACAGATGCAGCAGGGCTTCGGGTTTACCGGTGCGGCGCGAGATCGTGGCGATCTGCCGGCGGCGGACATCGGCAGGTAGGCGGGCGACCTGTTGTGGTTGTAGGTACACATAGCGCTGGAGGCCAAACGGCGTGGCGTCGCTCGGGGGCTGGGGCAGGTAGTTGGGGGCCAGGCCCGGAGGCAGGGGAGGCAGCCACAGCCCGTGCTCACGGCGGGGAATCAGGCCCGTGGGGGCAGCTCCTAGCGGCATCACACTCATGAGCGTGACGGCTGTTTGGCCATCGGTCCGCGGACCTGTGCGCACCCCGAGATGTCCGCGGGGATAGGTCGTGTCGTGGGCGGTGAGCGTGGCCAGGTGTTTGAAGCTCGTGCCATCGAATGCAAGTGCAACGAGTTGCGGACCGAGCAGGTAGATCACAACTTCGAGCTCGCGGTGCTTGGCCACGCCCTTGACCCGCACGGCCGGCCCGAGCTCGCGCACGATCCCGCGGTCCCACCGGTACATCCGCAGGGTTTCTTTTTCGAGGGCCACGCCATAGCCGGAGAGCCCGTCGAGCCGACCACGGTCGAGTTGTACACGCAACAAAACCGTAACATCGGGTTTTTTGCCCGGGTCGATCCGCACGCGCACAAGCCCGTCGGCAACATTCGCTGCTTGCGAACTCGGAAACCACAGGGGGTCTTGGCCGGGCTCGGGCGAGGTTGCGAGGAGTCGCCCGCTGGCGGTCTGCCAGGTTCCGCGGGTGGTGGCCCTGGGAACCACCGGTTTTGCGGTGGCGATCGCCCGGCCAAATAGCACCTGTTCGCGTTGCTGGTCGTAGGCCGGGAATCCCGCATCGGCCTGGGCCGGGGGTGATTGTACAAGCAATAAACCCGTGCAGCAGGTCGCCAGGGCTGCGCGCATGAGTTTTTGCAGGCGACCTCGGATGCCGCGGATGGTGGCGTATCGCATGGTCGAGCCGATGCCAGGATCATACGGGGTCTCGGGTCGGGCCGTCTAGCGGGTATCCGGGGCCTTGCCGCAAACACCCGAGTTTGCCGGGTTGCCGGGGGCCAAAAACGCCATTTGCCGCGGGCGACATTTCGGTACCATGCCCCGGCCGCACCGCGGCGAGAAAGGTCAAGCGTGTCCCGCCGAAAACCCAACTCCTCACCGCTCGGGCACCTGTTGCACGTACTCGGTGAATACTCCAACTCGCCGCTCGCCCAGCACCCGTGGGTGCGCAAGCTGACGGACAACGTCATGTACGAGGGCATGAAAGCGGCGGTTTCGACCGGTAAGCAGGTCTCCTCGCGGTTTTCCCAGGTCGTCAAAGTGCTGCCCGGGGACCTCCTCAAACGCCCGCAAACAAGCTCACGGCCCTCGGCCTTTGACCTCTCGCTGACCGAAGAGCAGGAGGTCACGCGCGAGATGTTGCAGCGATTTGCCGGCGATGTGTTGCGACCGCACGGGCGCGAAGCCGAAACCTCCGATGCATGTATCAGCAACGTCATGGGTCAGATGCACGACCTCGGATTGACGGCGATCACCGTGCCCGAGTCGCTCGGCGGCCTGGCCCAGGAGCCGGTGCCGATGTCGGCCACGCTGATCGCCGAGGACCTGGGATTCGGCGACTTCTCGTTGGCGGTCGCCGGGTTGGCACCGCTGTCGGTGGCGACCGTGTTGAGCCTGTTTGGTACCGCCGAGCAACAGGGCAAATACCTGCCGACCCTCGCCGACGAAGCCTACGTGCCGGCAACGGTCGCCTGGTCGGAGCCACGGGCCCAGTTTTGCCCCCACAACCTGCACACAACCGCCCATCGCAGCGGTGAGCACTACATCCTCGATGGCCGCAAAACCCTGGTCCCGCTGGCGGCCGACGCCGAGGTGATGCTTGTATTTGCACAGGTCGCCGGGGTCGGCCCCCGGGTGTTTGTGGTTGAGGCCGGAACGCCCGGAGTCACAATCACCCGCCAGCGGACCATGGGGCTTCAGGCCGCGGCCCCGTGCGCAGTGACACTTTCGGGTGTACGCGTGGGTGCCGATGCCCTTGTGGGTAATGCCGAGACCTGGTCGCCGACGGCGTTTGACGAGTTGGTCGCCCGCGCCAATATCGGTGTAAGTGCATTGAGTGTGGGTACCTGCCGGGCGATCCTCGAGTACGTGATTGAGTATTGCAATAGCCGGGTGGCGTTTGGCGAGCCCGTTAGTCACCGCCAGGCGGTGGCGTTTTTGATTGCCGATATCGCCGTCGAACTCGACGGTATGCGGCTTTTGGTATACCGCGCAGCAAGTCGCGCCCAACACGGGAGAGCGTTTGTCCGCGAGGCCCACCTGGCCCGGGTGCAATGTGTCGAAAAGGCCATGCAGCTGGCGAGCGACGGTTTGCAGCTGCTCGGCGGGCACGGGTATGTCTGCGAACATCCACTCGAGCGCTGGTATCGGCAGATGCGTGCGGTCGCCATGGTCGAAGGAGTGATTGTATGATCAACTTAGAAATTCCCAAACGTTTGCAGGCCGTGGCCACCATGGCCCATGATATTGGTGCCTCGCTGTTTCGCCCGATCTCCCGCAAGTACGACCGGGCCGAACACGCCTATCCCAAGGAACTCGATGCCCTGCGGCCCATCCTCGCCGGCATGGATGACGGTGGGGCAGGGGTCGGTGCTGCCAAGGGATTGTCCCGCGACAAGAAGGACCGTGAGGCGCGAAAGGGGCCCAAAAATGGCCGCAACCTGGCGACCGTGCTCAATGTCATGGAGCTGTGTTGGGGCGACCTCGGGTTGATGCTGACGATTCCCGGGCAGGGCCTCGGGAATGCGGCGATTGCCGCTGTCGCCACGCCCGAGCAAAAGCAAAAATTTAAGGGTAAGTGGGCGGCCATGGCGATTACCGAGCCGGGTGCTGGTTCGGACTCGGCGGCGATCAAAACCACAGCCGTGCGCGACGGTGACGATTGGGTGCTCAACGGCGAGAAGATCTTTGTCACCTGTGGTGAGCGGGCCGATGTAATTGTTGTATGGGCAACGATTGACCCGAGTGCCGGGCGGGCGGCGATCAAATCGTTTGTCGTCGAGCGCGGGACCCCGGGGTTAGAGGTCGCCAGGCTCGAGCACAAACTCGGTATTCGGGCTTCAGATACCGCGACGCTGGTCCTGACAGACTGTCGGGTGCCCGCAGAAAACCTCTTGGGAACCGCGGAGATCAAGCGCCGTGGTGGGTTTGCCGGGGTCATGCAGACGTTTGACAACACCCGGCCAGTGGTGGCTGCGATGGCCGTGGGTGTGGCCCAGGCGGCACTCGAACGCACCCGTGAGCTGCTGGGTGCGGGCGGGGTCAAGCCGGACTATCGCCGGATGCCGCAGCTGTGCCCGGCAGCCGCGGCCGAGCTTGTACGCCTAGAGGCCGAGCTGGAGGCCGCGCGTTTGTTGACCCTACAAGCAGCGTGGATGGCCGACAATGGCAAGCCCAACTCGCGCCAGGCTTCGATCGCCAAGGCCAAGGCCGGGCGCATGGCCACCGAGCTGACACTCAAGTGTGTCGAGTTGTGCGGGCCGGTCGGCTACAGCGAAGATGAGCTGCTCGAGAAGTGGGCGCGCGATGCCAAGATCTGCGACATTTTTGAGGGCACACAACAGATCCAGCTGCTGATCATCGCCCGCTCACTACTCGGAAAATCCTCGCGTCAGCTGCGGTGACAAAAAGCCGCCTCGACTTTGATGTGTGTACATCGAGTCGAGACTTGGGATGCGCTAGTAGAGGTCGCCGGGGAGCTCGCCCCGGCGAATGGCCGCGACCTGACCCAGGCAAAACGGAGCCCGATACAGGGCGAGGTCCTGCTGGCGTGAGCGATAGAGGTCGACGACAAAGTTCATACGGTCGCAGATCGCCGCCCAGTCGAGGGCTGCGCTGCCAGCTGTGGTTGTCGGATCGCGGTCGAGTTGCTCGATGAGCGCGATCAGCTGGGGGTCGCTGAGATGTTTGAGTGAGCGCGGGAACATCTCGCCGTTGAACAGCGGCGGGACATCTTCGCCTAGGTCGACCGAGAGGTTGGGCAGCTCGAGGGTTGTCAGTTGCTTGCGCACGAGTTGCTCGAGCATGCGGCCGAACCGGGCGTGGACGATATCGGCGAACATCTGGGAGCCAATGCCCTTGGTGGCAACGGCCTGCAGCTGCGCGTTGGGTGCCTGGTAGGCGCGTTCGATGACCGCTTGCAGCCGGGTTTGCTCGTGTCGCGCGACCAGCAGGTTGGCGTACAACATCCGCTCGGCACGCAGCTTGTCGTCGTGCTCAAACGACAGGTCGTAGTAGGTGGCAAACGCTTCGATCAGAAGTTGTTGGCCGCCGCGTTCAACCGGGCGTGGGTCGAGCCCCGCAAGCAGTGCCTTTCGGGCGTTGTCGTTGGGCTGTTTGGCCTCGCGCAGGGCCACGAGCAGGGCAGCAAACCGCGGTGCCAACTCGGTGAACACCAGGACATTGCCACGCGCGACTTCGTTGCGAACCTGGCGGTCGACTGCTTGCACACAGTCCAATAGCGGGTCGATGTGTGGATGAACACGGCCTAGGAAACGACCGAGAAGTCCCCGGGAACGGCGAAGCCGGTTGCGAACAAAACCTTCGAGTCGCGAATGGATGACGCTGTGGAGCGCGCGGCCGCGAAGCAAACGCCCGGCCGAAGCCGAGGTCCATTTGGCAAAACCGCACCAAGTGATGTCCCGCGAGCCGTAGTGGTCGGCCAGTGCGATCGCCAGATCATGATAGATTTGAGTAATTTGGAGGTTTTGAACAACCGGGTCAGAGACCTCGGCGATGGCCGCAATGGCGTCGGTGATCGCCTGCGGACGACCGTGGAGAGGCAACAAAGAACTTTGTCCATCGAGCGGCATAGGGGCTTTTCCGTCTGTGCGCCCGCGTTCGTACATCCGCCGGGGCACGCCTATGAGTGTCGCGACAGTGACAAAAGGATCAGATCAATTTGCAGGTTGTTCGCGTAGGGAAGTGGCGGATATCTCGGTTGTTTATGGGATATAGCGGACAACGTACTGCACAGCTGGACATCGTTCACGTAGCCCATGTCACAACTTTATGCATCTGCACACATTTGCGGTATGCGATGCTTATGACTATGCGACGGACACTCGAGGCTACCTCTTTGTTGATGACACTCGCCTGTTGGGGCTTGATCGCGCCTGACGTTGAGGCGGCCGAGACCCAGGAGATTGGTGCCGAAGCCTCGGCGAGTTTGACGGCCGACGAGGACGAGCTCGAAGCTGAGGGGAGCTCCGATAGCTCGGACACGGACAGCTCGGGGAGCTCGGGCAGCAGCTCGGACAGCTCAGGCAGCTCGGACAGTAGTTCGGGCAACATGGGCGACCTTTCGGGCAAGAAGTTGCGGCTTCACCTCGAAAGCGATGTCCTGAGCGTGACGATGCAAACCAACGGGGGCAACACCATTACCGATATTGGCTTTGGTGTGGGGCGACCGACGGCTCCGGACGGCGTTGTGTTGGCCGGCGGGTTCGCCCAGCCGCTGCTGTCGATCGGCTTGGGTGCGATTATTCTCGACGGACATGGTGCTGTCGGTGGCCAGGCTGCAATGTCGTTGGATGCTGTGCCCAATGGCGGCGGCGTGCTGATCGGCGGCCACGTGATCGGCTACTTCAACTACATGTTTGACACCTACGGGCGTATCAAACCGTTCGTCGGCGGGCGGCTGGGCTTTGGCGGGGCGAGTTTGGGTGGCGGCGGAGTGATTTACCCGTTGATCGGTGCCCAGGGTGGCATCCACTTGTTTTTGCTCGAGCCGGTCTCACTCGACTTCGCACTCGCGCTCGACTACGCTCCGCTGATCGCCACCGGCGGGGGTGGGTTGGCGTTTCACGCCATCAACATTTCGGTTCCGCGAATTGGCCTGTCGACCTGGTTCTAGCGAAAAACATGTGCCTGCATGTAATTGTGGGCTGACTTAGGTAAAATGCCTATACAACAAGCTGGCCGTCGCGGTGCAAATTGCCCGCGACACGGCTGGCAGGATTGTGTGACACAGCTTGCACAGACCTGCTATTATCGCCGGCAATGATGTTGCGGCCATGGTTTCGCACTGCCCGCGCAGATGACTGGCCCGGCCGGCTCGCCGGGTTTGGTGCGATAGCCATCCTGATTCCGTCGCTGATCACGGCCCTGCTCGTGCGCCTGCCCGACGTCTGGGTTACCGCTGCAGGCGGCTACCGGATTGTTGTCCGGCTCGTTTTGTTCGCCGGTGTGTGGTGGATTTGGGGGTGGTTGCGGGCCATTGTATTTGCAATGTTACCGTCGACCCCGTACCTCATGTTTCACACCCTCGCGGTCCGCGAACGCGGCAAGCGAATCCGCGTGCCGGTGCGCTCGATTATGGGGATCGACGTCGAAACCCGGGCCCCGGACGAACGCGAAGTCATGGTTGTCGAGCTGCAAGACGGACGTCGGCTCGACGTCTGTCCGCTCCACTGGAAGGGGGCGGGCGAGCTCTATATTAGGTTGATGCGGATAGGTGGGCACCGACGGCGAAAAACCCCGAGTCCCTTTATCAGCGAGCCGGGGGCCTCTGGGGTGCTACGCAAGTAGGTTTGGTCCCGGTCTAGTCGAAGCCGCGGGCGAGGCAGCTGAAGACGCGGTTGCCGAAGACGCGGGCGAGGTAGCTAAAGAGGACGCGAGCGAGGCCCGAAGCCAACTGACAGTCTTGACACGTTGCAGACGCCGGCGCTGCGCCGCGGTAAACGGACGGGTCCGAATCGCCATGAGAGCATCCTGGACAGCGGCGAGGTCGCGCTGGTGGCGGGATCCAACGAGGCGGATGCAGGCCCGGGATACCAGCAGTAATTCGTTGAGTTGGGTGCGAAGCCTGGTGACGGCTCGAGCATCGCCGGGGTCAAAGTGATCGATGGCCTGTTCGATGTCGGGTCTCACCCTACTGGACTTACCCGTGAAGAAGGGCGTTCGGCAACGGTGCCCGTGGGGGGCATCTTCACTTCTCGCCCTGGTCTCGATGCCGCACGCGAAAGGCCAGCAGCGAGGACAGCCCCAGGAGCACGAGGCCACCGCCCAGATGGCTCGAAAGTGTATGTACACAAGCTGTGGCGGAGCAGTGCCAGGTGACCGTTGTGATGGCGGCGATCGAGATCCCCGAACTGAGCCACACAACCGCGTAGCTGCGCCTGCGCTGGATAAATGCCCCGCTGAAGTAACCGATCAGCAGAAGCACGGTGCCGGTCGCCAACATGTTGGCCGTACACATGGCGCCGTCGGTGAACACGTGGCCAAACAGCTCGCTGACAGTGACGCTGTCGTCGGGCAAGCCGACCGCCCCGATGAACACGAGGATGGGCAACAGCAGGACCAAGCCAATTTTGGTGAGCGGGCGGGGAAACCACAGTCCGAGGCCGATCGCCGGGAGCACGAGTAGGCACAGGCACCACAACACGATCTGGCTGGCGAGCTGGTAGCCCGGCTGGTCGAGGAGGTCGGGGCGCAGGCCGACCGCGGTCAACATGGTCGCTAAAAATGCAAGTACAAGTACAAGTGCCGGGAGAAAGTGGCGACGACGTTGTTTGACCAGGGAGTTGAGGTCCTGGGAAATGAGTGCATGTGCATCAATTTTGCTCATGCGCCTACCCCCCAATACAAAAACAGCAGGGCCTGGGGTGAGAGCAGGCGGGCTAGGGCTTTGTAGGCCCGGTGGGCCCGGACCCGGACGGCCCCCTCGCGGATCTGCAGGCGGGCGGCGATGTCGGCCATGCTCATGCCCCGCAACTTGTGGAGCTCGACGACCTCACGCTGGCTCTTGGGCAGCTTGGCGATCGCAGCCTGGACCTGCTCGATGATGGTTTGCTCAGCCTCTTGGCTGATCCCGAGGTGTTCGATCGAAGGGGTCTCGTCGACGAGCGCGGCGACCGGATCGAGACCGTCACTTTCGGTGGCCTTTTTGAGGCGTTTGTCGCGGCGGTATTGCTTGCGCAGGTGGTCCATGGCGACGTTGCGAGCGATTGCGAAGTACCAGGCTTGGACGGCTCCGTCGGGATTGCCGCCCTGCAGCTCAAACCGATCCCGGGCGAGATGTGCTTTGAGCATCGTGAGTTGGATCAGGTCCTCCACGGTCGGTTCGTCGCGGATAATTTTCATCAAAAACCCCCGTAGCCGTGGAGAGAGGGTGGCGTAGAGGCTGTCAAAAGCTCGCCGGTCGCCGTCGACATAGTTTGCCATGGCGGCGTAGAGCCCGGCGGGCGGCGACGATTTAGCCACTGTCCACCTCGTACAGGTTCAACGGGATGGGCACGGTAGATGTTTCACTGCTTCCAGGTGTGAGGATACCTGTGGGCTGTATGCGACGTTTTAGCCCTGGGGTTACAGGGTTGTCACACTGAGGCGGCGAGGTTGCCCGCCTTCCGCGGTCCGTGCGGGGTGATTGCGGCTGGTTGCCGGGCACCATCGGCGAGATGGTAACAGGACTCCGGCGATCAGGGGTGTTTGTGGGGAGTGAGGCCACGGGCTCCAACACAGATTGGCGACACGGCTCTCGACCCGCAAATCATGAGAGAAATCCGAGCTAGCGGGTCTTGCCCACCCGTGAGCGCTATGATATCCACCCGTCCATTCTGCCGGTCGCCTGCGAGCGGAGCACAGAGCTCAGCTCGTTTTTTTTTTCCCATGACGGTTTCCAACACCACACCACTTGCCTCAATCGCCACGGCGAAGACCGGGGCGCAAATGCTCGAGGATTACCTCTCCGAGGTCGTCGGGCCGATGGGCTATGAGGTTGTCGCCGTCGAGCTCATCGGCAGTGGGAAAGGGCGGATCATTCGCGTGTTCCTCGATGCTCCCAACGGGATTTCGCTCGACGACTGCACCCGCATGGGCCCGGTGGTCAGCGCGTCGCTCGACGCCGCCGAGGCCGATCCCGGGGCCGCGGATGTCGCCGGATTGATGGCAGACCCGTACACACTCGAGGTCTCGTCGCCTGGCATTGAGCGGGTGCTCACAAAGCGCAGCCATTACGACCGGTTTGTCGACCGGCGCGTACTCGTCAAAACGAAACGTCCGATCGTTGGCGAAGGTGGCGGCGACCCCAAGCAGAAGACATTTCACGGACACATCCAGGGCACGCAGCCGTTGCCGGGGGCAGAGGACAACGATCGCCTCGGCCTCGTCACCCTCCGGGAACTCGACGGTCAACGGCTCTACCGGATTCCGCTGGCGGACATCCGGCGGGCAAATCTTGTATACGAAGGCTAAGTTCGCAGATGGAAGAAGCAGTCAATCTCAACACCGTGCTCGATCAGGTTTGTGCCGAGAAGAACATCTCGCGCGATGTCCTTGTCGAGACCGTCGAGCAGGCTGTCGCCACGGCGGCGAAGAAGATTTTTGACGACCGCGAGATCGAAGCGAGCTTCGAGCCCGAGACCGGCAACGTGAAGTTGTTTCAGGTCCTCTATGTGGTCGAAGAGGTGCAGTCGCGCATGCGCGAGCTGAGCCTCGAGCAAGCCCAACGTGCCGGCCTCGAAGCCGAAGTCGGCGACGAGCTGCTGTTTGAGATCTTCTACCTCGACGCCGACCGCAAACGGGCCCAGCAACAGTCCCGCGATTATGCCGAGATCGAGGCCCTGCAATACGCCCATCGTGGATTTGGCCGGATCGCAGCCCAGACTGCCAAGCAGGTCATTATCCAACGCGTCCGCGAGGCCGAGCGCGAGAACCTCTACGACAAATACAAAGACAAAAAAGGCGAGCTGATGACGGGCATCGTCCGTCGGTTCGAGCGCGGCAGCATCGTCGTCGAAGTCGACAACGGGCGGGCCGAGGCCATCTTGCCCTCGCGTGAGCAGGTGCCCCGCGAGTCGCTGCGCCCCGGCGATCGCATCGTCGCCTATGTAAAAGATGTCGATAAGTCGGCGCGCGGTCCCCAAATCGTGTTGTCGCGGACCCATCGCGGCCTGGTCGCCAAGTTGTTTGAGCACGAGGTCCCAGAGATCTTTGAGGGCATCGTTCGGATCGAAGCCTGTGCCCGTGAGCCAGGTGCCCGCTCGAAGATCGCCGTGTCTTCGCGCGACCGCGACGTCGACCCGGTCGGCGCCTGCGTCGGTATGCGCGGCAGCCGGGTCCAAGCTGTGGTCCAGGAGCTGCGCGGCGAGAAGATCGACATCGTTCCCTTCAACGAAGATCCGGCGCGGTTTGTCTGCAATGCGATTCAGCCGGCTTCGGTCTCTCGCGTGCTGATCGACGCCGAGCGCCACACCATGGAGCTCGTGGTCCCCGACGATAAGCTCAGCCTCGCCATCGGTAAGAAGGGACAAAACGTGCGCCTCGCATCGCGTCTCACCGGCTGGCGGATCGACATCCACTCGGAGAGCAAGTTGCGCGAGATGGAGTTGCGCAGCCTTGCCGAGATGGCGGCGGTGCCAGGAGTCGGGCCCGAAATCGCAGCCACACTGTTCCAGATCGGCTGGCGTTCACTTCGTGATCTCGCCATTGCCGACGTCGATGAGCTGGCTCAAGTTCCGGGCATCGACAACCCCGAGCAGGCTGAAAACATCGTCGATATTGCCAACGATGCGGTCAGCGGAAAAATCGAACTAGAAGTCAACTACCCAACTGCAGACGAGGAAAACCCCGAACTGCAGGCGGAGGTGCCAACTGGATGAGTACTCCTGTTCGCACCTGTGTTGGCTGCCGAACGCGCCGACCACAAGCCTCGCTGTTGCGAGTGCGTCGCTCGCCCGAGGGTGATATTGTCCCGGCCGTGCGCCGCCGCGATAACGCCCACTTCCCGGGCCGCAGCGCGTATTTGTGTCCTTCTAAAGACTGTTTTGACAAAGCTATCAAGCGCCGGAGCTTGACCCGCGTGTGGGCCCGGTCTAAGGCTACCCCCCCCACCCAAGTCAACGATCCATCCAGGCTGTGGGCAGCCCTGAGAGAATCCTTGAGCAACGAAATCGAAGTCGTCATCCGCAGTAGCCGTCAGCCGGCCTCACTGCCTCGCGTCCAACGGCTGTGCAGTCTTGCACAAGCCCTCGACCGTGCATCTGTTGATACAGCACGCACCTCGGGGAAGGGGGAATGAGCCATGGCGACGAAAAAGATCCGCGTCTACGAACTCGCCCGTGAGCTAGGCCAAGACACCAAGGCCATGCAAAAGGTCATCCGTGGCCTTGGGCTCGAGATCAAAAACTACATGAGCACCTTGACCGTCGACCAGGCGAACAAGGTTCGTTCCCATGTCCGCGGTGGCAAGCCACTGCCGAAGGCTGCTGGCGATACCAAGCCGGCCAAGCCCAAGCGTCGGCGCGCAACCGTCATTCGCAGGACCGCAAAGGGCCCACGCCCCGCAGTCCTCGAGGCCGAAGCACGCGCCAAGAAAGCAGCTGAAGAAGCTGCTCGTGCCGCTGAAGCAGAGGCACAGTCCCGTCCCGTGGTGCGTCCGACCATCCGTCGGCGCCCCGTTGTTGTGCACTCGTCCGAGTCAGAGCCGGTCAAAGCACAGTCCGCCGAAACGGCGCCCGAGCCGGCGCCCGAGGCACAGCCAGCTGACAGAGCGAGTTCCGAATCCGTGCGTGTACAACCAACGCCAACTTCAGAGTCCGGCCAACAGCCGAACCAACGGTCCGCCCCGCGAACCGTTGTCACCCGAGAGTCCTTTCAACGCAAGCAACGCTCGTCCAAACCCGTTGTCGGCCAACGGATCGCGCTGCCCGCGGGCACCAGGCGTCTGCCGGGTGGTCTCGCAGGGCGGATGGCGGACAAGCCCCGGTCATCGCAAAAGGGTTCGCAGTCGCGTCAGGAGGCACAGCCAGAGCCCGCGGCGCAACCGGAGCAACAGTCGCAGCCACAACCCGCGGCAAAGCGAGCCCAAACCTCGGCAAAGGCGAGCGAGAAGTCAGGCGCTAAGGCGAAGGACAACCGCCGCGTGCTCCGCAACGATGCCGGTGTGATCGTCGGTGTTGCCAAGCAGCGGGCCGAGCCGCGGATCAAGGGCTTTATCCAACTCAGCCAGATGCGTCCGCGCCAGCAGGTGATCATCACCGATGCAGGTGACGAGCCACGCGGCGGTCGTGCCAGCGAACGCAAAAAGCGTGAGGAGCGGATTCAGCAGCAGGGGCGTCGTCGCAAGATGCCCATGCGCAACCGCAAAAACCAAGGTCACTCACCTCGGGTTGCCACCCAGGAGATGAGCGAGGCCAAAAAGCGGATCCGCGTCGACGAGGCCATCATGGTCGCCGACTTGGCCCACCAGATGGGCAAAAAAGCCGGTGCCATCATGCGTGTGTTGTGGGGGATGGGCCTGCGCGGCCTCACCATCAACCACGCGGTCGACATCGAGACCGCCGAGCTCGTCGCCGGCGAGTTTGGCTACACCGTTGAGAACGTCACCTTCCAAGAAGAGGCGATCACCGGTGCAGCCGAGAAGGGGACCGGTGAGCCGCGTGCCCCGGTGGTGACCATGATGGGTCACGTCGACCACGGTAAGACGTCGCTGCTCGACAAGATCCGTTCTTCGCGGGTCGCCGACGGCGAGTCTGGTGGGATCACCCAGCATATCGGTGCCTACAAGGTCAACACCTCCAAGGGCGACGTTGTCTTTTTGGATACGCCCGGTCACCAGGCGTTCTCCGCCATGCGGTCGCGCGGTGCCCAGGTTACAGATGTTGTCGTGTTGGTCGTGGCCGCCGACGACGGTGTGATGCCGACGACGGTCGAGGCCATCAAGCACGCCAAAGAAGCCAAGGTCACCTTGATGGTGGCGCTCAACAAAGTCGACAAACCCGAGGCCAACCCCGGGCGCGTCAAGCAAATGTTGATGGAGCACGGGCTCGTTGGCGAAGAGTTTGGTGGTGAAACCATCATCGTCGAGGTTTCGGCCAAGACCGGCCAGGGCATCGAAAAGTTGCTCGAGATGCTGGCGCTACAAACCGAGTTGCTCGACCTGCGTGCCAGCCGCGAAGGACGTGCCGCCGGCATTGTGCTCGAGGCTCGCGTCGACAAGGGCCGGGGTCCGATCGCAACGGTCTTGATCGAGGCCGGACGCCTGACCAAGGGCGACATCGTGGTCGCCAACGAGTTCAGCGGCAAGGTTCGCGCCGTGCTCGACGACCGCGGCAAGGTGCTCAAACAGGCAGGTCCGTCTACGCCAGTCGAAGTCCTCGGACTCGACGGGGTCCCGGCTGCTGGCGACCACTTCAATGTGGTCGAGTCCGAAAAGGCCGCGCGCCAACTCGTTTCGCACCGCCGCGAACAACGGCGTCGCAAGGAGACGGCTCGGGTCGGACCTTCGATTCAAGATCTGATCGCCCGCAAAAAGACTCCTACCCTCAAGGTTGTGCTCCGCGCCGACGTGCAGGGCTCGTCTGAGGCCCTCAAAGAGTCGTTGCTCGAGCAATCAACCGATAAGGTCAAGGTTGAGGTCATCTTCAACGGCGTGGGTGCAATCACCCAAAACGACGTCAAAATGGCCTCGGCTGGCGAAGCTGTCATCATCGGCTTCAACACCAAGCCGGTCGGCAAGGCAGCCCAACTCGCTGAGCACGAAAAGGTTCCGATCCACTCCTACAGCGTGATCTACGAAGCGATCGACAAGGTTCGTGAGCTCATGGTCGGCCTGCTCGAGCCGGAGTACCGCGAGAAGGACCAGGGCGAGGCCGAAGTTCGGGCACTGTTCCCGATTCCACGGCTCGGCACCGTCGCCGGTTGCCGGATCGTCAAGGGCTTTGTCCGCCGCGACAGCCACATTCGCGTGGTGCGAAACGGCGAGGTCATCCACACGGGTGCGGTCCAGTCCCTGCGGGTGTTCAAGGACGATGTCAAAGAGGTCCGCGAGGGCTTTGAGTGCGGCATCGTTGTCGACAACTTCACCGGGGTCGAGCCGGAGGACATCCTGCAGGCCTACGAGATTGAGACGATTCCGCCGTCGCTGTAACGCGGCAAGTCTCAACCATGTCTGGCAGTCGGGTGCACACGCAGCAACAAAACTTGCATGTGCACCCGAGTCATGTCGGAGCCACAGAAAGTAGCAACGGATAGTGGGTACGCGACAACGACGTGTCGAGGAGGCGCTGCGGCGGGCGATCGCCGATATGCTGCTTTTTGGCCGGATTCGCGACCCTCGCGTGCAGGGTAAGGCCGGGATGATCGGCCTGACCGGGGTCAAGGTGACCGCCGACTTTTCCCAGGCTCGAGTGTTTGTCGACCTACAAGGTTGTACAGACAAGGAAACCGACCGGGTGATTGCCGGGCTCACCTCCGCGGCCGGACCGATTCGCCGTGAACTCGGCAAAAAGGTGCAACTGCGGCGGGTCCCCGAGCTGATCTTTGAGCGTGATGCGAGCATCGATCGCGGCTTGGCGATCGAGCGCGTGTTGGCCGAGCTCCGCGACGAGAGCAAGGCCGAGGACGAAAGCTAGCGACGTCGCTGGGGATTGCGTGCAGGTTGCTGGCAAGCTGAGCGTTCGGGCTGATGGGGCCTTTCGACCCCGGCACGGCCCCGACGTTGGGAAGGGCGTGCGAAGGTGAGTGTGGATACAAGTTTGCCCCACACCGGTCGGCCCGGTTTTGGCGTGTTGTTACTCGACAAACCCGTGGGCCCGACTTCCCATGATCTCGTTGGCTGGGTGCGTTGGGCTCTCGGGGTCCGCCAGGTTGGGCACTGTGGCACGCTCGACCCCCTGGCCTCGGGCATGATGATCGTGTGTGTCGGCTCGGCGACCCGGTTTGTCCCGTTTTTGACGCTGGTCGACAAGACCTATCGGGCAACGGTTGCCCTGGGTCGCAGCACGGAATCTGCCGATCGTGAGGGCGAGACGGTTGCAACTGCAACTGTTGAGCCTACACATATTTCGGCGGCGATCGCCGAGGTCAAAGCCATGACCGGTGAGCTGATGCTGCCGCCCCCCGCGTTTTCGGCGATCAAAGTCGATGGCCAACGCGCCCACAAACTTGCGAGGAAAGGCAAGGACGTCGCGCTTGAGCCGCGTTCGATGACGGTGTTTTCGGCGACAGACGTGATCTCCAATCCCGCCGAAGAGCCCCTGATTGAGTGGACTTGCCGCGTGAGTAAGGGCACCTATATCCGCTCGCTCGCGGAGGAGCTCGGGCGTCGTGTCGGCGTGCCTGCTCACCTCGCCGGGTTGCGCCGGCTCGCCTGTGCCGGGTTTGCAACTTCCGACCCGCAAACGTGTGGCCCGATCGAGGCGACCCTGCTGCCGCCGCGACCCGGTCGCCCACCCAAGTATCGGTGCCGGTTGCCAGGGCTCAACGCCGGCGAAGAGCGTCAACAAACCCGCGAACGGCTTCACCAGCATTTGCTCGACCCAGTCGCCTGTCTCCCGCTGCCGAAGGTCGCGTGTGCAGCAGGCGACCCGGGGCTTACCCGGCTCAGTCGCGGTCAGTCCTGTGCCGTCGACCGCGTCACCTTCGGTGCAGCGCTCCTAAGCCAGGTCCCGCCCGAGGAAGTCGAGCCCGTGAGGGTGGTGGTGCACGGATTTGAGGGATCTCGCCGAATCGCAATTGTCGCCCGGCTCGAGGACTGCGGTCGCAAGCTGTCTCCGGAAAAAGTCGTACGTGAGGCCGATCTCCCAACATCTAGATGATGTCCAAACTGCTGTAAAGAATGCAGAAATCGTATTTTTACCCAGCCGGCGCTAAAGCCGTGGCCAGAACCTTGGGCGGACGACGAGGCGAGTTGTGTGCATTTGCAAAACCACGGTCGCCAGCTCGATGAAAAATCCGCGGGCTACCTCCTTGACAAGATGGGGCGCGACCACGATTCTCCGTGCTTCTAAACGTCTGTTTTCAAGTTGAACCGAGGGCGTGGTGCCCTCTCACAGCGAGTCAAAATGCCGCTTTCAGTCGATCGTAAATCCGAGATCATCGGTAAGTTTCAGACCCACTCCCAGGACACTGCATCCCCCGAGGTGCAGGTCGCGTTGCTGACCGAGCGTATCAACTACCTCACCGACCACTTTCGTCAGCACAAAAAGGACTTCCACTCCCGCCGCGGGCTGCTCAAGCTCGTCGGTCGTCGCCGTCGCCTGCTCGATTACCTTCGCGGCCGCGACGTCGAGCGCTATCGCAAACTGATCGGCGCACTCAACCTCCGTAAATAGACAACCCTAGGCCCGAAGTGTCGGGCCTTTTGTTTGTCGCCTCAGGCTTGAGTACGCGAATCAGCGGGTGTGGCCGCGGAACTGGCATGTGGTTCCGCTCAGGCTGGGAAAACTAAAGAATTACCGTTCCGCGGCGAAAGAGACCCGTTTGACGATGTCAAATCAACTCAATGTCGTCACCGAGACCTGTCAGGTCGGCGACGTCACGATCTCCATTGAAACCGGAAAACTCGCCAAGCAAACCTGTGCGGTGATCATTCGCTGTGGCGAGACCGAAGTCTTGGTGTCCGCCGCGACCAGTCGCGAGCCCAAGGACCTTCCGTTTTTGCCACTGACCGTCGAGTACCGCGAGGGCAATGCCGCAGCCGGCAAAATCCCGGGTGGCTACTTCAAGCGTGAAGGCCGGCCAACCGCCGACGAAATCCTCTCGGCTCGCTGCATCGACCGTCCGATTCGTCCGCTGTTTCCCAAGACCTACCGCAACGACACGCAGGTCATTGTCAACACCCTGTCGCACGACAAGATCAACAGCCCCGATGTGTTGGCGATTACGGCTGCTTCGGCTGCCCTGACCATTTCGGCGATTCCGTGGGATGGCCCGATTGTCGGTATCCGGGTGGCCCGGGTCGACGGCAAGTTCGTCGCCTACCCAACCTGGGACCAGATCCAAGCCGCCGACATCCAACTCGTTGTGGCCGTCAGCCGCGATGCCGTGGTCATGGTCGAGGGTGGTGCCAATGAGGCCCTCGAGGCCGACATGATCGACGCGCTGATGTTTGCCAAGGACGCAGCCCAGCCGCTTATCGCCCTGCAAGACCGCCTGCGCGAGAAGGTCGGCCGCGAGAAAAAAGAACACATCGAGCCCACCGTCGACGAAGACTTCGCCGCCATGGTGATGAAGGCCGGTACGCCGTCTTTCAAAGAAGCTCTCAAGATTCTCGGTAAACACGAACGCCACGCCGCCCTTTCGGCCGCCGGCAAAACCGTGGCCGCCGAGTTGCTCGAGCAACATCCCGACCGCGGCGATGAGATCAAAGGTGCTCTTCGCAAGCTCGAGCGCAAGCTCGTTCGCTCGCAGGTCATCGAGGAGAAGCGCCGGATCGACGGGCGTGGTTTCCGCGATATCCGCCCGTTGATGATCGAGGCTCACCCGCTGCCGCGACCCCACGGCTCGGCCCTGTTTCAACGTGGCGAAACCCAGGCGATCGTCACCACGACCCTGGGCACCGACTCCGACGCACAGCGGCTCGACACGATCCGTGGCGATGTCCGCAACACGTTCCTGCTCCACTACAACTTCCCGCCGTTTTGTACCGGCGAGGTCAAACCGATCCGCGGGCAAAGCCGCCGCGAGATCGGCCACGGAAAGTTGGCCGAGCGTGCCCTGCGGGTCGTCCTGCCCACCCAAGACGAGTTCCCGTACACCATCCGGATCGTCTCCGACACGCTCGAGTCCAACGGTTCGAGCTCGATGGCTGCCGTGTGTGGCGGGTGCCTGAGCATGATGGACGCCGGTGTGCCGATCAAAGCACCGGTTGCCGGGATCGCCATGGGCCTCATGCAAGAGGGTGACCAAATCGCTGTCCTTTCGGACATCTTGGGCGACGAGGACCACCTCGGTGACATGGACTTCAAGGTCACCGGCACCGAGAAGGGCATCACCGCGCTGCAGATGGACATCAAGGTCAAGGGCCTGACCCGTCAGATCCTCTCCGATGCCCTCGAGCAGGCACGTGAAGGCCGCTTGCACATCCTCAAGGCGATGCTCGAGGAGCTGCCCGAGCCCCGTGCCGACATCAGCAAGTACGCCCCGCGGGTTGTGTTTGTGCAGGTCAAGATCGACAAGATCCGCGACATCATCGGCCCCGGTGGCAAGATGATTCGCGCGCTCACCGAGCAAACTGGTTGTGTGATCAACGTTGAGGACAGTGGCCGCGTGACCATCGCTTCGAGCGACCCCGCCGGCATTGCCAAGGCCAAGAGCTTGATCGAAGGCCTCACCGCCGAGGCCGAGGTCGGTGCCCACTACCACGGCGTTGTCAAACGCGTTGTCGACTTCGGTGCCTTTGTCGAGATCCTGCCGGGGACCGACGGCCTGGTCCACATCTCCGAACTCGAAAATCGCCGGGTCGCCAAGGTGACCGACGTGGTCCAAGAGGGTGACGATGTTGTCGTCAAGGTCCTCAACGTCGACCAAAGTGGCAAGATTCGGCTCAGCCGCAAAGCCGCCTTTGGCGTCGATCCTTCGGAAGTTCAAAACCTCCGCGGATGAGGGTTTCCCCCATTTGAACGGCAAACGGCTGTGGGTCACCACAGTCGTTTTTCGTTGTACCGCGAATCGCAGCCCGCAATTTGGGCAAAGATTCCACCGCACTTAACTCGTGTTTTTCGGTACCCATTGAGCACCATGCCACGCGAAACCCAACCGACGCCGACTGCCGTGCGAGGGCCCTTGACGATGCGAAAGCCCCAACTCCAAGTTTGCCGCCTGCGTCCCGAGGCTACGCTCCCGCGCCGGATGACGGCCCAGGCAGCAGGCCTCGACCTCGCGGCCTGTTTGCCCAACGACGAGAAGGTTGTGCTCGCACCGGGTCAGCGGCGGTTGGTCGGCACGGGTGTGGCGGTGGCGATCCCCTATGGCTACGAAGGTCAGGTGCGGCCGCGGTCAGGGTTGGCGCTGCGCAACGGTATCGTCATTGCCAATGCCCCGGGTACAATCGACGCCGACTACCGTGGCGAACTCAAGGTCATTTTACTCAACCTCGGCGATGCGGCGTTTGTCGTGGAGCACGGGCAACGGATCGCCCAGCTTGTACTCGCCAAAGTCGCGATGCTCGAGCCGCAGGAAGTCGCACAGTTGCCACCTTCCGCGACAGCTCGCGGGGCCGGTGGGTTTGGCAGCACGGGTGTGGTCGGCTAACAGGAGTATGTCGTGACCATGCGTGTGGGGCAGACCGTTTGTGGGCGTTTTGAGTTGTTGCGCGAAGAGGTTCCCGCAACCGGCTCACCGATCTTTGGCAACACCTGGGTTGTGCTCGACGGCGAGACCGGGGATGTCCAACGCGCGACCTTTGTCGACACCGAGCTACTGCCTAGCGAAGATGCCCGCGAAGCGTTTTTGACCCATGCAGGTGCACTGACCGAAGTCGCCGATGCGGGTGGGGCCAACGACCTCGCGCCGGTGACCTATGTCGGTCGCGAGGGTGACCACTGTGTGGTGATTTACGAGGCTTTGCGCGGAGGACTGGGCCTGGTCGACGCGTTTGTCGACCCCAACCACGACCCCGACGATCGCCGCCTCGAACTCGCTCGGTTTATCGAACGGGCACCCCGTGCCCTCGGATTTTTGCATCGCCATCGACTCGTCCACGGGTTGGTCTCGACCGCCACGACCTTTTCGTGGGATGGGGGCCATGCCCTGTGGCAATACGGGCTGGTTCCCCACCTCGACAAGGACTGCTTTTTCGCGCGACATGGCGGTCACTGCGATGGGGCCGTGGCCCCAGAAGTCGCGGCGGGCGGCCCCTGGACATCGGGCGCAGATGTATATGCATGGGGAGCGGCGCTGGCCCGGTGGATCTCAGGCAAACCCTGGGCCCAGGCGGTCGAACGCGGGCGTGCCCAAAAACTCGCTGGGATCTCGAGCCCGGAGTTGCTCTCGCTTATCGCCGACTGTCTCGCCGAAGACCCGGCAGCGCGTCCGGCCGACGGCGAAGCGCTCGAGGCCCGGTTGCTCAAACTGGGCCTGATTGAGCAGGAGAAAAGTCGTCCCAACGAAGCGCTTGTCGACGCCGTTTCGGGGGTGGGAGACCACGTGTTCGAGCCGCAACTGAAGGAGGGTAAAGCCGCAGCTTCGCCCTCGGCTTCCTCTTCGGCGCTCGAGCTGCCGGTGACCAACCTCGAAGACCTCGCCGAGCCCTCGCAGCCGCACGCAGCCGCTTCGCACGCGGCGTTGGTGTTGCAAGCAGTCCAGGCGACGCCCGAGGACGACGACGACACCAAGGTTGCGCAAGCCAGTAAATCTGGCGGGCGGCAAATCGTTGTGCTCGACAAGCGGGTGTACCCGGCCGAAGTCCGGACCGAGGAACCGGAGCCCGCCGAGCCAGTCTCCAAACCAGTCGTCGAGCCGGATATCCAGACGGCCGCAGTCGCCGAGCCAGACAGCGAGCAATCGCTCGCCCAGTCGGTCGCCTCGGCCGTCGAGCAGGGGACCGCCGCACTCGAGTTGCGAGACAACGTCGATGCAGCACTGGCCTCGGGGTTGACCGAGGCCGAGCCAGCGGCTGAGGCCTCGCTGCCCAGTCCGCCGGAGCAGTTCGGCACCGGGTTGCCGCGCCAACGGGCCGACACCGACGCGCCGATGGCCGTCCGCCGTCACCGTTCACGGGCGACCTACCCCCTGGGACATACGGCGATTCCGGATGAACCCGCTCAGGTACTCAGTCGCGAGGTCGACGAGTCGCTCGAGTCGGAGGTCGGCGACGATACCAACCCCGAACTCACACCGGCCGAGCCTCCCGTTGAAAAGTCGAGTGAGCGCTACGTCAACCTGATCGTCGCCGTGGTCGGCGGGTTGATGCTGGCCTACCTGTTGATGACCTGGCTACGCAACTGAGGTGGCCAAGCAGGCCATGCAACCGACAATGGTCACGCGCCTGAAGTGCCGCCATCAACTCATTGTAAGTACATGCACATCGCCCACGTGAGCCAGATGAGTGAGAAATCAGATGGTCTCACGGCTATGCAACGTGGGCCGAATCGGTAGGCTCTTGGGCATGCCGGTCCCCCGCGAAATCTTTCAAGCTGCGATCGACCAAGACGGCCTCGTTGCCACCCTAGGCCCCGAATTCGACAGCCTGGGCACACGCTACAGCGGCAAGGTGCGTGACAACTTCAGCCGCGACGGCCGGCGGACCATTATCGTCAGCGACCGCGTCAGCGCGTTTGATGTTGTGCTCGGGACGATTCCCTACAAGGGCCAGGTGCTCAACGGACTGGCGAGTTACTGGTTTGCCCAGACCAAACAACTGGTCGAAAACCACGTGCTCGAAGTGCCCGATGCCCAGGCCATGCACACGGTTGAATGTACACCGATCCCGGTGGAGATCGTGGTGCGTGGGTTTTTAACCGGGGTCAGCTCGACCAGCATTTGGACCGCCTACGAACGCGGTGAGCGGACGTTTTGCGGGCACCAACTCCCGGACGGCATGCGCAAACACCAACGTCTTGCACGCAACATTGTCACGCCGTCCACCAAGGCCAAAAAGGGCGACCACGATCACAACGTCAGCCGGGACGAGCTCATTGCCGACGGGGTGGTAACCGCCGAGTTGTTCGCCGAGCTCGAGCAAAAAGCCCTCCAGGTGTTTGCCTTTGGCCAACAGCTGGCGGCCTCGCGCGGGCTTTTGCTGGTCGATACCAAATACGAGTTTGGTCGCCGGCCCGATGGCGAGGTTGTGTTGATCGACGAGATTCACACCCCCGATTCCTCGCGGTACTGGTTTGCCGATACCTACGAACAGGCGATGTCTAAGGGCCACGACCCGCGCTCGCTCGACAAGGAGTTTTTGCGTCGATGGCTGGTCTCGCAGGGATTTCGCGGCGACGGCAATCCCCCGACCTTGCCCGACGAGTTGCGGGTTGAGGCGGCCATGCGCTACGTCGAAACCTTCGAGCGGGTCACCGGCCAGGCGTTTGCGCCGGATACGGAAGCGGCGATTCCCCGGTTGCGCCGACGGCTCGGGGTCGCCGGTTAGCGCGACCGACCCTGTCGCCGACAATAGCGAGCCCAGCGCGAACGGTCCTTCGAGACATACTCAAAATGATGGGTCGCCGGCCGATCCATGTTCGGGCCAGGTCGGGGTCGTCCCTGTGTGGGGGGGTCGCCCAGGCGAGAGCCTCGAACGCAACTTACTCATTGTAGGTACAAGCTCATTGTAGGTACAAGTTGGTCGACTAGGCTGTCGCGCGCGTGCAGTCGCTACACCAAAAATGCCGCGAGACCTTCTAAGCCGGCCAGGGCGGTCGTCCCTGTGTGGGGAGATCGCCTAGACGAGAGCTTCGAACGCCAGCCGTACTCATTGTAGGTACAAGCTGGTCGTTCACTGTCGCGCGCTCGCAGTCGCTACACCAAAAATGCCGCGAGACCTTCTAAGCCGGCCAGGGTTGCGGCCGCCACTGCGGTGGTCTTCATCGAATCGCACTCGACCTCGTCGAACACGTACTCGGAAACCATCAGGATGATGAAGTTGGCGACGGTGTAGGCGATGACCCCCGCAAGTGGCCCGAGCAGCAAAATCGGGAAGAACACGATGCTCAAAAACATCAGCACGACCTTGCCGAGGCCGACGCTTGCGAGGCCGCAGACAACTGCCGAACGTGCCCCGCCGTAGGGGCCGCGAACTTCGAGCCCGGGCAGGACTTGGGGGAGCAGGAAAAAACCGAGGACGAAGGCGGCGAAGGCTGCGAGCAGGGACATCGTGGGGTTGGACTCCGAAAGGGGTTGCCGGGTGTCGCAGATCGTGGCCGGATCGTGTGGGTGGAGCAAGCGGGCTGCCTCACACGCGCCGTCGATGTGGTGTGTCAGATGCCAAAACCCCATGGCGGTTTGGGTAAGGGCGAGCGCAAACACCAAAGTTGTTGCCACCTATCATCAGCGCCGTGGCTTTTCTCGCGTGCCGCCACCGCCCACAAACTCCGGTGCTCCCCGGCCATCCCCAACAGGTCTCCCAACGATTTAGCGGGTTTTGCCGCGCACACTGGCGAAGCCGCGAGGCGTGACGCCGGCACCCGCGGGCTGTACCGTGTCGCCGGCATGTGCGGCGTTTTTGGCATCTTCAACCACCCCGAGGCGGCCAACCTCAGCTACCTCGGTTTGCACGCCTTGCAACACCGCGGGCAGGAGTCGGCCGGCGTTGTCAGTTGCGACAAGGACACGCTCCACGCCGTGCGCAAAATGGGGCTTGTCTCCGACATCTTCACCGAACGGCGATTGGCTCGGCTTCCGGGCAAGTTGGCGATCGGTCATGTCCGCTACACAACTTCCGGTGGGTCGCTGCCCAAAAACATCCAACCGCTGACCGCCGAGTACCGCGAGGGGGCCGTCGCCATTGCCCACAACGGGAATCTCGTTAATGCCGAGCAATTGCGGGTGGAGCTCGAGGCCGACGGTGCGATCTTTGCCTCAAACTCCGACACCGAGGTGATCATACAACTACTTGCCCGGCGCAACGACCCCGACATCGTCACCCGCCTGCGCTCGGCACTTTCGCGGGTGCGCGGTGCCTACAGCCTGGTGATGATCGCCGACGGCAAACTGATCGCCGTCCGCGACCCCCACGGGTTTCGTCCGCTCGTGCTCGGGCGCATGAAGGGCCAGCCAGACACCTACGTTGTGGCCTCCGAAACATGTGCATTTGACCTGATCGCGGCCGAACGGATCCGCGACATCGAGCCCGGCGAAATCCTCGTGATCGGTGGCGACGAAATCCGCAGCGTGATGGTCCCGCGGGTCGCCCGGCGAGCCTGTATTTTTGAACATGTCTACTTCGCCCGCCCCGACAGCTCGCTCGACGATGTCTCGGTGTACAACGCCCGCATCAAGATGGGGCGGCAGCTGGCACTCGAGTCGCCGGTCGACGCCGATGTTGTGATCCCCGTGCCCGATTCCGGGGTGGTGGCAGCCATGGGTTATGCCCACCAAAGCGGGCTCCCGTTTGAAATGGGCCTGATCCGCAACCACTACGTGGGCCGCACGTTCATCGAGCCCAAGGATTCGATCCGCCACTTCGGCGTCAAGCTCAAGCTCAACCCCGTGCCGGGGTTGCTCACCGGCAAGCGGGTGGTGGTGGTCGACGACTCGATCGTGCGCGGCACAACTTCCAACAAGATCGTCAAGATGTTGCGCGATGCCGGTGCGGCCGAGATCCATGTTCGGGTTTCGTCGCCGCCGATCAACGGCCCATGTTTTTATGGGATCGACACGCCCAATCGCGACGAGTTGGTGGCCTCGCGCAAGTCGCCCGACGAAGTTGCCAAGGCCATCGGCGCCGACTCGGTCGCTCACCTCTCGGCCGAAGGCCTGCTCGCCTCGGTTGGGGCAGGGGGCGACGAAACCTATTGCACGGCCTGTTTTACTGGCGAATACCCGCTCCGGATTACGCGCCAGCCTCCACGCCGCCAACTTCGGCTCGTTGAGGTATAACCCCGGACAGTCGAGAGATGAATCAGCAAGCTGTCGATCTACCCGAGCACAACAAAGTCGTGGAGCGTCTTTCCCGGCTGGCCGCGAGGCTTGCCGAGCTTAGGAGGCATCTTTGACTACGAAACCAAGTGCGAGAAGCTAGAAGAGCTCGATGCCCAAACCGCCGACCCGGCGTTTTGGAACGATAACGACAGGGCCCAGGAGGTCCTGCGCGAGCAGGCGACCACCAAGAAGTTGATCGACGATCTCAACGCCTCGCAGGGGGCGTTGGACGATGCCGAAGTGCTCTACGAGCTCGCCCGCGAAGAGCACGACCCGGGCAGCATCCGCGAGGCTTGGACCGCACTCGATCGGGTCGATGAGCAGGTCGGCAAGATGGAGTTTCGCCGTATGCTCGGGGGCGAGCACGACGATGCAGATGCAATTGTCAACGTCAACGCCGGGGCCGGTGGGGTCGAGAGCCAGGATTGGGCCGAGATGCTGCTGCGCATGTACCAGCGCTGGGGCGAACGCCAGGGCTTCAAAGTCCAGCTGCTCGACTTGCAAGAGGGCGACCAGGCCGGGATCCGCGGGGCCGCACTAGCGATCACCGGTGAATATGCATACGGTTTTTTGCGCTCCGAAATCGGGGTTCACCGGCTTGTCCGGATTTCGCCGTTCGACGCCCAGGCCCGGCGCCACACCAGTTTTGCCAGCGTGATGGTGCTCCCCGACTTGGGCGACGACGACTTCGACATCGAGGTCAACGACAGCGACTTGCGGGTCGACAAGTTTCGCGCCTCGGGTGCCGGTGGTCAGCACGTCAACAAAACTGAGTCGGCCGTGCGTCTGACCCACTTGCCCACCGGGATTGTCGTGGGCTGCCAAATGGAACGCTCACAACACAAAAACATGGCCACGGCCATGCGCATGCTCAAGGCCAAACTCTGGGACCTGGAGCAGCGCAAGCGCGAGCAGGAGCGCCAGGAGCTAGAGGGCGACAAAAAGAGCATCGAGTGGGGCAGCCAGATCCGCTCCTATGTGATGCAGCCCTACCAGCAGGTCACCGACCACCGCACCGAACTCAAGTCCTCGGCCGTCAACGCGATTTTAGATGGTGACTTAGGGGCCTTGATCGAGTCTTACTTGCTGATGCAAGGAAGTCCAAAAGACGGAGCTGCCGGGTGAGCGACCAGTCGATCACGCGGTTACACCTCAAAATCGCCTGGCGACACCTTCGCGGGGTCGACAGGGCGCCGCGCTGGGTTGTGCCGCTGATCGTCTGCGCGCTCTACTTGATCGCCATTGGCATCGGGTTTGCTGCCTATACAAATAGTTTAACGCCCGACCCCGAGTCGACCAGCATGGTGGTCGAAAGCCTCGAGATGTTCGGCAAAAAACCGCCGGCCATCACACCGAGGCAAATGTACTTTGGGACATTTGCCGCCGGGACCCTGTTTTTTGGCGCGATGCTCCTAATAGGCGGCATCCTCTCGCGGTTTTTTACCCTGCTGGCCACCGTCATCACGTTTTCGGTGATGCTCGGCTGCATGGCCCTAGTGGTCGTGCTCAGCCTCATGACCGGGCTGGAGTTTGAGCTGCGCGACAAAATCCTCGGGCAACGGGCGCACATTTTGGTGCAGGCCAAGGCCGGGCAGGGCGAGGCGCTCGAAGAGGCCGAGGGCACCGACAGCCAACTGTTCTCCAACTACCTGGAGCTCGCCCAGAAGCTGGAGAACGTGCCGGGAGTCCTCGGGGCCAGCCCGTATCTCGAGGGCGAAGTCATGGTCCGCAACGGCCTCGACCGCCAGGGCGGCAAGCTCACCGGGATTATTCCCGACATGCATGCCAAGGTCTCGCGCCTACCCAACATCATTGTCGAGGGCGAGGGGGACTACGACTACTTAAACCACCCCGAGCAGGTGCCCGAGCCAAAGTTTTCGTTTGAGCTGGTGACCGAAGGACCGTCGCCGAGCGTCAAAACCAAGGACAACCCCGGCGAGAAGTCGGGGGCAAAAAAACCGACGCTCAAACTCGCCGGGGATGGAGACGATGGTGACGCGGGTGATACGGCCAAGTTGCCGCGCAAGCTCAACATCTTTCCCGAGGGGCTCGACACCGGCCTCGAAATCAACGACGGCCAAGATAGCCACGGCGGGAGCAACGAAGACGACCCCGACGCGCCCCCGGCCGGCTGGGAAGACCCCGTCGAAGAGCTGGCCAAGGACACGCCCGCGGGGAACAAAGACGACAAGGGCACAAAAGCGGGCAAGACCAAGACCAAACCTAAGGAAAAGCCGAAGTCCGCCCCAGATGTCTGGGACGACGGTGAAGACTGGGGTGAGATGCCCGAGGGCGAGGGCTGGGAAGACCCCAGCCAAGAGGTCCCCAAGCTGCGGGCCGCTGGTGAGTTGCCAGCCAAAAAAGCCCCCGAGATCAAGCTTTTGCCGCCACCGACCGACGTCGACGAAGAGGGCTGGGAAGACCCCGAGGTCGAGATCGAAAAGATGCGCGACGCCGGCGAGTTGCCCGAGCAGGCCAGGCCAGAGCCGGGCCCCCAACAAGGTGCAGGTACAAACAAAACCACACCCGACGAGCCGGTTGCCACCAAGCAAGAATCCACGGCGATCGTCGACCCGGTGCTGATTGGTTCCGAAAAGTCTGAGGAGCTAGGCGCCCACCTAGGCGACGAAGTTCAGTTGATCACCCCGATCGGCAGGCTCACCCCGGCCGGACGGATTCCGGGTGTCATGAGTGTGAAGGTCGCGGGTGTGTTCGATGCCGACCACTACGAGTACGACCGCTGGCTGGTCTACACGCCGTTGCCGGTTGCCCAGGCATTTTTGCGAACCGGTGACCGCATCACCGGCATCGAGATTCGCGTCGAAGACATCGAAAACGTGCGGGAGATCAAGCAATCGGTCGCGGCCGTGGTGGCCGAGGCAGGGCGCGACGACCTCAGGGTGCAGGATTGGCAGGAGCTCAATCGCAGCCTGTTTTCGGCCATGCAACTCGAGAAAATCGCCGTGTTCATCGCCCTGCTGTGTGTGATTGTCGTCGCCTCGTTCGGCATCTTGGGCTCCAACCTCATGAGTGTGCTCGAGAAGGCCAAGGAAATCGCGATCCTCAAAACCATGGGGTGCACCGATCGCCAGATCCAAAAGGTGTTTATCGCCGAGGGCATCTTCTTGGGCGTGGTTGGCAGCATCGCCGGGATCTTGTTGGGTATTGGCGTGTGCATGGTGCTGTCGCGCTACGGCCTGCCGTTTGTGAATTCGGGACGCGAGGCCGAGCCGCTGCCGGTTGCGATTGTGCCGCTCGAGGTCGTGCTGGTCGCCGTCTCCTCGATCTTTATCGTCTGGCTTTCGTGCCTATACCCCGCCCGGGTGGCGTCGAAGATGCGTCCGGTCGATGCCATGCGGCAGGCGGAGACCTAAACCACATGGTCGGGGGCGGCCGGGTAGGGTTGGGTGTTGGAAGGGTCGTTGTTGATGCAACGATTTGAACTCACCCTCGCCTGGCGACACCTCAGGGCCCAGCGCAAGCTTCCGGGGTGGGCCCGGGTGATCTGCTGGCTGTCGGGTTACATGGTGCTCGCGGGCCTCGCACTGATTGTATTTGCAATTTATGCCCCGCCCGAGCTCAATCCCCTAGGTCCGCCCAACGCCCACAGCTACGAGTGGATGTTTGGTGGCGCAACTGCGGCCCTAGGTGGCATCGGCCTGTGCCTCACGGGGCTGCTGCGGGTGTTCAACCTGCTAGCGACGCTGATCATCGTATCGGTGGCCCAGGGGTGCATGGCCCTGGTGGTGGTCTTAAGTTTGATGGGGGGCCTGGGCAACGACCTCGAGCAACGGATCCGCAGCCATGGCGCCGATATTCAGGTGCAGGCGAGCGATGGCCTCGAGTTTGAGGGATACGAGGCGCTGGTGGAGACCCTCGAAGCCGACCCCGAGATCGTCGGTGTGAGTCCGTATTTGTTTGGCGAGGTGATGTTGCGCAGCACCTACAACCGCCTAGGTGTCAAACTCCACGGGATCGACCCACAGCGCCATGCCCGGACGTCGGGGTTGCCCAAGGATGTCCGTGAGGGTGCATATGCATTTTTACAGCACCCCGAGGCGATTGCCGGTTATGTCGCTCGTTACGCACCCGAGTCGCACAAGCAGTCGCGCAAGCAACTCGAAGAGACCGACAGCGATGGTGCGGCCGGCGAGCTGGATGACACAGATGGCGCCGACGATGTGTTGCATGAGCAACAAAGTCCAGATGCCGAGCACGAACCGGACGAGTGGGACGACCAATCAAGTGGTGACTGGGAAGATGCCGAGCACGAGGTCGGCAAACTGCGGACGGCCGGGAGTTTGCCCGCACGTGGGGCCGACTCGACGCAGGCTGCCAAGGCCTGGGTGCTCGCCGAGGATGCGCTCGATGGCAACGGTTCAGACGAACCAGGCGATTCAGACGATTCAGACGATTCAGGCGATGTGGTTGCCCCGGAGGAGTCGCAGCCGACCGCACCCGACACACCCGACGAGTGGGATGACGCATCGAGTGGCGATTGGGAAGATGCGCAGGTGGAGGTTGAGCGCCTGCGGGCCGCTGGCGACTTGCCCCCACGTGGCGTGGACTCGACGACCCAGGCTGCCGCGTGGGGAGATGGCCCGGGCAAAAATATGCAGCTACAACAAGACCCCCCGGCCGGCACCCCGAGCACAGCACCGCCCGACCCATCCGGCGACGACTGGGGCGAGGGCGCATGGGAAGATCCCAGCCACGAGATTCCCAAAATGCGAGATGAGTTGCGGGATGAGTTGCGGGATGCGGGCGTGTTGCCAACAAAGCCCGAAGTTGAAAGCCCGAAATCCGAAGTGCGGCCCACAAAGCAGGTGAGCGAGCCGCCGCGAATTGGCCGAACCGTGCGTCCGCCGGTGTTGATCGGGCGTGAGTTGGCCGAGTCGTTGGGGGTCCACACCGGCGATCCCGTTCAGGTCATCACGCCGGTTACGCGGATCACCCCCGCCGGAGTTGTACCGGGCGTACTCGCGGCTCAGATCTCCGGTGTGTACTACTCGGGGGTCTACGAACTCGACTCAGAGCGTGTGTACTTGCCGCTGGACCTGGCGCAACGGCTGCTGCGCAGCGGGCCCAAGGTGACGGCGATTGCCATTCGGGTCGACAACTTTGAGGCGATCGATCGGGTCCATGGCCGGGTCCAAACCATCCTGGCGGCGCACGGTCGGCAAGACCTCGAAGCCCGCGATTACCGCACCCTCAATCGCAATTTATTTACCGCGATGATGCTCGAGCGGTTGGCGATGGCCATCGCCCTACTGTTTGTCATTGTGGTGGCGGCCTTCGGCATCCTCGCCAGTAACCTGATGGCGGTCCTCGACCGTGCCCGTGAGATCGCCATCCTCAAGACCATGGGTTGCGACGATCAGTCGGTGACCCGCGTGTTTGTCGGCGAGGGACTGCTGCTCGGGGTTTTGGGCTCACTCGCAGGCGTGAGCGTGGGACTCGTCATCTGCGCAGTGTTGGCAAAAACCGGACTGCCGATCGATGAGGGCGTCTTTTATATGGAGAAGCTCCCGGTCGAGGTCCATGCACTCGAGGTCGTGGGTGTGGCTGTGGCAGCCATCGTGATTGTTTGGATCTCGAGTCTTTACCCAGCTCGTGTGGCAGGTGCGCTAGCTCCGGTCGATGTCCTGCGGTCCAGTGAGTTGTGAGTCGACTGCCCTGCAGCCCTGCTAACAGCGGTCCGCCGGCGTTGACAGGGTAGGGGCCCCATCATAGTGTGGCGCGACTTTTTTCGAGCCCGAATGAGTAAAGCCGCGACCCCAGATACTCCTGTGCTTGTGCAGGTGAATCACATGCACAAGGAGTTCACCCACGGTGCCCGGGTCTTGCGGGTGCTGCGGGATGTCGATCTCACCCTGCACAAGGGCGAGATGGTCACCATCATTGGCGCTTCGGGGGCCGGTAAGTCGACCCTGTTGCATTGCCTGGGCACGTTGGACCTCCCGACCCGCGGCGAGATCCTGTTCAACGGCACCGATATCACCCAGTTGGCGCCGCCTGAGTTGGCCCGGTTTCGCAACCAGTCGATCGGCTTCGTGTTTCAGTTTCACCACCTGCTAGCGGAGTTTTCGGCCCTCGAAAACGCGATGATGCCAGCGCTGATCGGGCGTGTGCCCACGGCCACGGCGCGTGAGCAGGCAAGTGAAATGCTCAACGCTGTCGGGCTCTCACACCGGCTCAACCACCGGCCTGGCGAGCTTTCGGGCGGTGAGCAGCAACGCGTGGCGATTGCCCGTGCGCTGGTCATGCGTCCGCAATTGCTGCTCGCCGACGAACCGACCGGCAACCTCGATACCCGAACGAGTGAAGAAGTCCACGAGTTGCTGTTTCGGCTCAACGCGGAATACGGGCTCACGCTCCTAGTTGTCACTCACAACATGGAGTTGGCCTGGAAAATGCCGCGCCGGATCCGCATGGAAGACGGCCGCCTGGTCGAAGAACTCGCAGACAAGGATGGCCCCAAGCGGTCTACGTAAGCCCTCCGTGACACGGCCGTCGAACAACATCTCGCACTCCGGGGTCCGCAGGCGCGCGGCCCAGTGTCTTTGTATGATCATGTGTTTGCTCGGCCTGTTGTTGCCGAGCAACCAGGCCGCCGCCGAGTTTTCCCAACTCCAGCACGAGGCGATGCAGCGGGCCATTTTGCTGGCCGAGGTCCCCGGAGATGTCTACGGCCAGCCGATCGCCGAAATTCGATTCGAGGGCAACCGCCGGGTCGAGTCCGAAGCCATGTTGCTCGAGCTCGAGAGTGCCGCCGGCGAACTCGTCAACGGCAACGCCCTCGCGGTCGATGTCCGCCGGTTGTGGGCGATGGGCAAGTTCTCGGATGTCACGGTTTCCGGGGCCCTGGCTCCCAACGGCGTGGTCCTGACCTACACGGTCAAGGAGCGGCCGACGATCCGCAAGATCATTGTCCAGGGCAACGACAAGAAAAAGCTCGACGACATCAACGAGGTATTGGACCTCGAAAAAAACGCGATCCTCGACCTGGGCGATGTCAAGGCCAACGTCGAAAAGGTGCGCGAGTTGTATGTACAAGATGGCTTCTTTTTGGCCGACGTCTCGTACGCACTCCAACCGGTGCCCGACTCCCCCGGCCAAACCGATGTCGTGTTTGTCATCCGCGAGGCCGCCGAGGTCATCGTTCGCAAGATCACGTTTGTCGGCAACGAAGCCTTCAGCGACAAAGAGCTCGCCCGCTACATGCAAACCCGGGTGGGCGGCTACCTCAGCCTGATCACCAAACGGGCCGGTGGCGTGTTCAACCGCGAGGCATTTGCCGCCGACGTCCAGCTGCTCAAATCGTTTTACAACGACAAGGGCCACCTCGATTTCAACGTCAAAGACCCGGAGCTTTCGCTGAGCCCCGACCGACGGTTTGTCTACCTCACGATTCCGGTCGAAGAGGGCCCGCAGTACACGATTGGCCGGATCCGTGCGCGCGAGGTGTTGCCCCGGGGCGAAGAGCCGCTGTTTACCGAAAAACAGCTCAGCGAGTCGATCACCCCGCTGCTGCGCGAGGACGATGTCGCCTCGATGGGCACCGTCCAAAAGATCATTCAGGACATCGAGCGCCGCTACAAAGATGTTGGCTATGCAAATGTCAACGTCATCCCCGACGCCCGCCAGGACAAGGAAAACCTCAAGCTCTACATGACGCTCGAGGTCGGCAAGGGCGAGCTGGTCTACATCGAGCGGATCAACATCCTCGGCAACGACAAAACCGCCGACAAGGTCATTCGCCGCGAGCTCACCCTCAACGAAGGTGACCTGTACTCCGAGACAGGCAAAGAGGTTTCTGAGTTCAACGTGTTGCGTGTGGGCTACTTCTCGGATGTCACGATTTCGACGGCACCGGGGACGGCCGACAACAAGATCGTCCTCAATGTCGAGGTCACCGAGCGGCTCACCGGTACGTTCCAAGTCGGTGCCGGCTTTTCGACCATCGAAAACTTCGTGTTGCAGGCCCAGGTGCAGTACGACAACTTCCTCGGCCGCGGCTCGACCGTCACGTTCCAGGCCCAGTTGTCGAGTTTGCGGCGGTTGTTCAACCTCTCGTACTTCACCCGCTACTTCCTCGACAGCCGTTGGCAGTTCATCTTCAACGTCTACAACTCGCAAAACATTTTCCCGAGCTTCAACCGCGGAAGCACCGGTTTTCGCGTGAGCTGGGGTTATCCGATCCCGCGGCTGCGCAACCTGGTGGCATTTGTCGGCTACTCGCTCGAGTACGTCACCGTCGGGTTTGGCTCGGGCGGCAACCTGGGTGGGATTTTCTCGCCAGGTGTCCTTTCAAACATCCCGGTCCAGGCGCTGATCTCCAACCTGTTCTCCAACGGCATCACCTCGTCGATCGTGACGCGGCTGAACTACGACACCACCGACAACTACCTGTTCCCAACCCGGGGGCAGCGGCACGAGTTGCGGATGGAGTTCGCCAGCAAGTACGTCGGTTCGCAAAACCGGTTCAACCGCTACCACTTCACCGGTCGGATGTACTTCCCGATCATCCGCAGCAAGCAGGCCTTCCGCGCCTGGCTGGTGTTCAAGTCACAGCTGCAAGTTGGGTTTGTCCACGGGCCCGAGGCCAGGGGCGTGCCGATCTTTGAGCGCTACTTCCCAGGCGGCATCTTCGGTGCCGGCATGATCCGCGGCTATCGCCTGCGCAGCTTGGGCCCCAAGATCAAGGTCCAGCGCTCGCCCGACCCGACCGCCCAACTCATCGCCTACGAAATCGGCGGCAACTTGCTGACCTCGCTCAACGTCGAGCTCGAGTTCATGATGATCCCGCCCGCACAGATCAAGGGCGTGCTGTTCTTCGACACAGGTAACGCCTTCAACACCGAGCCCGTCTACTGCAACGAGCCCGACCCCGTGCAGCTACCCAAGGCCGACCCGTGCACAGGCTTCCGCTTCCAAGACCTGCGCGTCTCCATGGGCTTTGGCTTCCGCTGGCAATCGCCAATCGGCCCGCTGCGCTTTGAGTGGGGCATCCCGCTCGACCGCCAGGCCGCCACCGAATACGTCCCGCTGGGCGAAGACCCAATCGTGTTCGAGTTCAACGTCGGCAACTCGTTCTAGCCCGACGAGCCACGGTTGCTCGCGTACCCGTCGACTGCGCGGCAGGCCCCGTGAAGCCTTGCCGAAGCCAGGGTGCTTGGCTTGCTTAGATAACGCAGGCCACGCGCTTGCTCACCGACAACGCAGAGTTTCAGCGCAGCACAGTCCAAACCAAGAAAAAGTACGGGCGACGCAAAACGGGTGACACGGGGGGTCCCCGACTTTGACCGGAGGCCGCCACCGACGTGGAGCATTTTCAACAAGCCGGCCTGTGTAGATATACTTGGTGATACAACAAGTAAGCATGGTGTGCTCCCGGAGGCTCGAAGTGGTGACCGGACAAGCGGGCCCTCGTGGCAGGATGTGGTCCTTGGAGAGTCAGGTTGCTTGGCTTACTCAAAGACAACGCAGGCCCGTGCCCACGCTAGGGAAGTGACGCCCACAGTCCAAACCGAGAAAAAGTACGGGCGACGCAAAACGGGTGACGCGGGGGGTCCCCGACTTCGACCGGAGGCCGCCACCGACGTGGAGCAGCTTCAACAAGTGAGCCTCTGTAGGCCTACGTGGTGATACAACAAGTAAGCATGGTGTGCTCCCGGAGGCTCGAAGTGGTGACCGGACAAGCCGGCCCTCGCGGCAGGACCCGTGAAGCTTGCCGAGATTGCTTGAGTTGCTCATCGACAACGCCCATGCCGACGCACTTTCCTATGCCGTGCCGAATGGACGGCGATATCCCCATCGGCTCACTGAACAGGTTGTTCTCTGCCTAGATTTGCCGCATGAGTGGGAATCACGACGGTTTGGGGTGAGTCTTCTCCAAAGTGACCCCCAGCAAAACAAGCTCGCCAACCCGTGCGAGAATTGAATCCAGGCTGCACAAAGGGGTCGTTAGCAGCCAAAGATACTGTTCTGTTTGTGAATGGCGGTCAGCTCGCCGCGTCAGTGTGCGAGTTGCCGCCTGTGGCAGCGAAAGCTAAGGTCCGACCGATTCCGTTATGCGCCGAATTGCCCTTTCTGTTGTGTGTGCCCTGGCTTGCACGCTTGTGCAAAGCCTCCCGCAGTCCGCGGTGGCAGCCGACGTCGAAGCCTTCAAAAAGGTGGCTGTCGTCGAAGTCCAACGTGTTTTGCTAGAGACGACCCAGGGAAACAAGTCCAAAAAGAAACTCGAAAAGTCGTTTACGAAGAGCCAAGCCAAGCTCGATCGCAAGACCAAGGAGTTGCAAAAGAAGGCCGAGGACCTTCGCGCTAAGGCCGCGATGCTCTCGGCCGGCGAACTGCAAAAGCGCCAGCAGGAGCTGATGATCAAAGATCAGGAACTTCAGCAACTGTACATGGAGCTGCAAGAACGGCTAGCGCGCGAAGAGGGCATGCTGGTCGAAAAAGTCTACAAAAACACCAAGGCTATCGTCGCCAAGATCGCTGCCGAGGAGGGCCTGCAAATCGTGCTCGTGCGCTCCCCCGATACTGTGGTCCACGCCAGCCCCAAACTCGACATCACCAACCGCGTCATTGTCGCCTACGACAAAAAACATAAATAAGTGAGGAGCAACCCGATGATTTCCCAACTCCGTTCCCGTCTGTTGCCCAGCCTCATTGCATCTACAATGGCTTTCGGTGGAGTCGCGCTGGTCGCCAGTGCGCCAGCCCAGGCCGCTGTCCCGCAGGTTCGCAAGGTCGCGGTTGTCAACATGCAAAGTGTTCTCAACCAAACCAAGCAGGGCAAGGCTGCTCGCAAAAAACTCGAGGCTGCCAGCAAGGCCAAGCAAACCAAGCTCGACAAAAAACGCCGCAAGTTAGAGGCCGACCAGGCCAAGCTCAAAAACCTCAAGGGCCAGCAATTGATGCAGGCACAAGAAAAATTGCAGCGTGAGGCGATGGAGCTGCAGCAGGTCTACATGGTGTCGCAGCAGGAGCTCGCCGAGCAGGAAGCCCGGATTCTCCAGGACATCTACACCAAGTGCCAAAAAGTCGTCGACAAGATCGCCGGTGAGATGGGGCTCGACCTCGTGCTCGTCGAAGACGCGAACAACATGATCTACCGCAAGGCTGGGCTCGATATCACCAGCACGGTTGTTCGCCGCTACGACAAGACCCACAAGTAAAGCCGCGAGCTAGCAACCGTGGATGTTCTCGGCGCGCCGGCTTGCTCACTTGCGCTTGGGCTCCGTGAATCTTCCAGCCATTAAAGCTGCGAATCCTAAAAACCCCAAACTCGACAAAATCTTCGCCGCGAGACGACACGCGAAAAAACACCATGGGCTGCTAGACCGTTCAAACCCGCGAGCTTTCGCGGGTTTTTTCGTGGCTTCGCGGCAGCCTTTTGGGGTTTTCGCCGAGCCTGCGAACAGCTGCTATTCTCCGCGTCTCCATGCTACTCGACGCGATCGCTGTCCAGGACATCCTCCCGCACCGGCCCCCATTTTTGTTTATCGACCGGGTGGTGTCGATCGAGGGGGAGACGATCATTGCCCACAAGGCAGTGTCCTCGTGCGAGCCTGTCCTTCAGGGCCACTTTCCGGGCAATCCGATTTTGCCCGGTGTCGTCCAGGTCGAGGCCATGGCCCAGGCCGCGGTGTTGCTTGTTGGTCAGCTCGGGAAGTTCGATAGCGAACGCGATAATTGCCTATTCATCGGCATTCAGGAGGCCAAGTTTCGTCAACCCGTGCGCCCGGGAGAGTTGCTCGAGATCGAGGTCAAGGCGGTTCGGCTCGGTCGCGTCGGCAAGTTTGAGGGCGTGGTCCGGGTTGGCGACACCGTCAAAAGCCAGGCCAAGTTCACGGCTATCATCTCGCCCAAAGAAGCTGCCAAAAAGCCCGAGGCGGCGTCGTGACCCACCGGGTTGGCGTGTATGTCGCGGCTGCGTTGATGGCGACAAGCCTCGTTGCATGTGCATCGAGTTCGCAACGCCAGCTGCGTCGGGCAAGCCGCGACCTCGCCCGGGCGGTGGGCAAGGGCAAGGCCGAAGACGTCAACAAAAACGTGTTGCCCGGGGCGCGCAACCTCGTCGACTACAAGTCCCTGATGGGTTCAGACGAGCTGCGCAAGCAATCGCGTAGGGCCTACGAAAAACCGACTTCTGTGCAGCCAACGGCCGTGATCTTTCTGGCCAACGACCTGCCTGTCGATATTATCGAGACCGAGCGAGGTTGGGTTTTTGCCGAGGATCCGACCGATTTTTATAGCCAGGAAACACCGCGTGCGGCGTTGCGAACCCTTGTGCGGGCCAGCCGGATGGAGCGCTGGGATGTGCTGTTAAAACTCGCTCCTGAGCGTTACCGCATCGGTCTGAGTGAGCCGATGTTGGCGCGCGCGTGGACCGAAGGGGAGTACGGCGAACAACTTCGCGAAGCGAGAGATCGACTCGCGGATCATTTAGCCGATCCGATCGTCGAGGACGCCCATGAAGCAATGCTCGATCTCGGTGACGAAAAACGCGTGTATCTCGAGCGTGAAGGTGCCCGTTGGGTTGTGGTCGATTTTTAAGCGATCGACGAGAACCCTCCGTAGCTACCTGTTGCCATAAAAATTCCTGCAGTGTTTGGCATCGCGCTGGCGACAAATCGCCGTGGCCGGTGGCGATTTTATGGCTGTAGCGAAACGGAAGTTGCAGGCACACGTGTCCGATTTGTTTGTGTCGCAGGGGCAATCGAAGGGTTGCAGCGAGGTTTATCGGCGTTAGGCTGATCACTAGGATGGCTCACAAACCTCGCAGCGAGTTCTTCGGCCCTGCGGCTTTCGTCGAACAGGTTGAGCCTTCGCGCAACGCAATCGTCACGCATGACATCCGTAAATGTGAGCTTGTCAACGTAGAGTCGTCGAGAGCGGCGACACGGCTCGGGGACCGACTTCCCCGGATTGGCTAGGCGATTTATGCAACTGTTCTGGAAGATCCAACCACCGTCCCGTTCGCGGCGTCCCGAGTTAGAGCAACGGCTTGAACTTCCGCTGGTCGATCCCCGCGAGCTTGAACAGAAACCTGAAAAAGAGGAGCCGCAAACGCCTCGAGGTGTTGCGACGATCGACTTCTACATCTGACAGTTTGCAAACGAGCTAGTGCGAGGGGGTGGTCTGCGGGCCATTCCCTCGTTTCGTTTAAGGGTGCGCAAAACGCGATGAGGCTTTTTCTGGCTGCGTGATTTTGATTCCTCACTGGGCACCATCCTGTTAGCCTCCCTGCGTGGCGCAGGATGAGAAGAACGTCGACTCGACTGTCGTGGCCGACGACATCGAAAAACTCCACCATGTCGGTTTTCGACTCCTGGTGTTAACTGGAGAGTCGCGGGGCCGTGAGGTCGACGTGATTCAAGAGGTGATCCGCCTGGGCAAGTCCCGACAGTGCACGATCGTGATTCCCGACGAATCGGTGAGTCGGGTGCATGCCGAGATTCGCCGCGAGGGCGAGTCGTATCGGGTGGTCGATCAGCAGTCGACCAACGGGACATTTGTCGGTGGTGCGAGGGTGTCGGATGCATTCCTCAAACCAGGTGACGTGCTGTCCTTGGGCAAGGTCCACCTGCGATTTTTGCCCCGGGATTCGCGGGTTGAGCTGCTGCCGAGTACCGCCGAAAACTTCGGTCCTGTGTATGGGCGAAGCCTCGCCATGCGTAAGATCTTTGGGGTTTTGGAGCGGGTGGCAGGTGCCGACGCAACGATTTTGCTCGAGGGTGAAACGGGAACGGGCAAGGACCTTATCGCCCGTGCAATTCATGAGGCATCGCCACGGGCTGAGCATCCCTTTGTTGTCGTCGACTGCGGTGGTGCCGACGCGGCCCAGCTAGAGGCCGAGTTGTTTGGCCAAGAAGTCGGCCACGCGGGGGCAACGGGCACCCGTATGGGGGCTTTTGAGCTGGCCAACAAGGGCACATTGCTGCTCGACGACATCGACAGCCTCCCGCTCGAACTCCAGCCAAAACTGCTTCGGGCCCTCGAAAATCACATGATTCGGCGGGCCGGCGGCTACACCGAGGTGCCGGTAGATACACGTATCGTGGCTGCCAGCCACCGCTCGCTGCGCGGGCTTGTGGCCGCCGGTGAGTTGCGCGAGGACCTGTTTTTCAACCTCGCTGTGGTGTCCTGCATCATCCCGCCGTTGCGTGAGCGACGGGACGACATCCCGATGTTGATCGACCTATTTTCGCGGCGCCTGCCAGCTGGGATGTGGCACGCCCCCGAGTCCGAAGCGATGGCGCGCCTCGTTGGGTACGACTGGCCCGGCAACGTTCGCGAGCTTCGCAACGTCGTCGAGCGCAGCGCCTACCTGTCGCCAGATGGCGTCATCGACCTGATCAAGCCCGGGAGCAAGCCGCGCTCGCATCGCGACGAAGCCCTGGCCTTTGACCCAACCCTGACCTTCCGCGAGCAAAAAGAGCGGGCGATCGAGCTGTTTGAAGAAGCGTACCTAGCCTGGTTGCTCCGGCGTTCTGAGGGCAATATCTCGCGTGCCGCTCGCGAGGCCGACATGGATCGCAAATACCTTCACAAACTCCTGCGACGCTATGGCATCGACGCCAAGCAGTTTGCTCCCGGGGCGGCAAATCGTTCACGGGACTGAGCCATCAAAAGCCACGCAGGTCGGTGTTGGCCGTATCGCCAACATGCACGTGCACGTGATTCGGCGCGGAACCGGTCTGGCAGCTGTCCGGCGACATCGTGGCTGCTGTACATCTGAGCTGCGGCGATACGCCGCATCGTGGTTGCCTCGCGCGTTGGGCGGGCTCGATTCGATCTTCATCACATCGTTGTGTGAAGTTCTCGGTTCTACGGGCAACGCGGAGTACCATCGCAGCATGACGGCGCAAACCCAGGCTGCGGCCACGAGCTGGGTGCACACGCGCGGCGAGCTCGCGATTGAGTCGGCGCGCGTGATGGCGATCGTCAATGTCACCCCCGACAGCTTCTCGGATGGCGGTGAGTTGTGGGGGGCTGACGGGCCGGCGCTGCGCCAGGCATTGTTCCGGTGTCGCCAAGCTGTCGCCTGTGGAGCCGATATTCTCGATGTTGGTGGTGAGTCGACCCGGCCCGGGGCCGAGCCTGTCTCGCCTGACCAAGAGGCCATGCGGGTGCTGCCGGTGGTGCGGGCAATCGCTGGCGATCCCCAGCTTGCCCATGTGCCCCTGAGTATCGATACCCGGCGTGCGCTGGTTGCCGACCAGGCCCTGCGCGCAGGTGCTTGTATCGTCAATGATATTAGTGGGCTCGCCGATCCGGCCATGCTCGATGTCGTCGCCAGCCACAATGCCGGCCTCGTGCTCGGTCACCTGCGCGGTGAGCCGCAGACGATGCAGCATGGGATTGCGTTTACCGACCTCCTAGGTGACGTCGCCCAAGAACTTTGTCAACGGGTCGAGGCCGCGGTTGCGGCCGGTATTTCGCGCTCACAAATCCTTGTCGACCCGGGGATCGGATTTGGCAAGACCGCCGCCCAAAGTGCGGCGTTGGTTGGCTGTGCGGCCGAACTGCGGCGCCGCACCGGGTGCCACGTGTTGATCGGAGCGAGCCGAAAATCGTTTTTGGGGGCGCTGACCGGGCGTCCTGTCGACCAGCGAGAGTTGGCGAGTGTGGTGGCTGCTGTCCATGCGGTGGCCCGTGGGGCTGCGGTGGTGCGGGTGCATGATGTCGCGCCGACGGTCGAGGCCCTTGCCCTGGCGGCAGCCCTGCGCAGGGCAGACGAACATCCGGGGAGGTTGCATTTACAATGACTCCGTCGGAATTCCTCTCGGCCCTGCGCTGGACCGACGCCCTCGACTTCGGCCTGTTGGTGGTCATCTGCTACACCACCCTGCGCCTGCTTCGCGGCACCCGAGCGGTCCCGGTGATGCTCTCGGTCGCGTTTATTGCCTCGATCGCCTACGCCGCCCAGCTACTCGATTTGGTCGCGGTTGCGGCTCTCATCAAATATGTCGTTGAGTACATCTTTATTATCCTGATCGTGGTGTTCCACCAGGAGATCCGCCGGGTGTTGTTGCGGGCGGGTCAGCAGCTGCTCCCGCAAAATCGCCAGCAGGCGGCCCGTAGTGCCGTGGGAGAACTGCTGCAGGCGATGGAGCGTTTGCGCCGGGCCAAGATCGGTGCATTGTTTATCCTGCAGGGCGAGTTTAACGTGCTCGATGTTGCGACCGACCGCGGGCGCGAGATCGATGCCACCCTACATGCAGATACACTTGTTGCGTTGATGATTCCCCACCCGATAAACCACGCCCACGATGGTGCGGTATTGGTCCAAAACTTCCGGATTGCCCGGGCTGGTGTGATTTTGCCGTTGACCCAGCGCGACCACCTCGATCCGCGGTTTGGCACCCGCCACCGCGGGGCGCTCGGGATCAGCGAAGAAACCGATGCCCTGGTGCTCGTGGTGAGTGAGGAACGTGGAGAGATTCGGGTTGTGCATCGCGGCAACATCTCTGGAGCGCTGACCTCGACCGAGCTCGAGCAACGCATTCAAACCTGGCTCGAACAGCCGCGGGCAGAGGCCTCGGTGTCGACGTCGAGTGGGGTCCAGGCCGCTGGTGAGTCGATTGTCGGCCGGCGCCACGAGGGCTCGAGCCCCGAGGATGCGGCCGTATCCTCAACCGAAAACGAGTCTGCAGCGATTGTCGTTGAGACCGGGGGGGTCAAATAGTCGTGGCACGGTTTGGCGCATTTCGTTGGTTGGCTGGCCTGCTCCTCAACCACTGGGGCACCAAAACCACGGCAATTGTCCTGGCGAGTGTGTTCTTTGTGTTCATGCGCGACGACGTCAGCCAGGAGTTTACGGTTCCGCTTTCGGTCCACAAAGACCCGGAGCGTCAGCTGCTGACCCCGTTGCCCAAAACGGTGACCGCTGAGGTCCACGGGCCGTGGGCGCGGATCAACCGGCTCAGCGCCAGCGACTTCAAACCGATTGAGCTCGATCTCAAGGACATCCGCGAGGGTCGGTTTGACATCGACGAGTCGTTGTTGGTGATGCCGCCCGGTGTGTTGCTGCGCGGGATGGTCTACGAAAAAGTCGACGTCCGGTTCGACCCGATTATCGAGCGCGAGTTCCCGGTACAGGCCCGGATTTCGGTCGAGCCCGACCCCGACTACGAGCTCGTCGGCACCGTCACCAACCCCAACAAGATCAGGGTACGCGGTCCCAAGTCGGTATTGCAGGAGATCAGCAACCTCGAGACCGACAACCTCACCCGCACCGGCGTTTCCGAAAACACCCAGGTCATGGTTGGCGTGATGCGTCCGCACCCGGGGGTCGACTTTGTCGACATGAACGACGGCGAGCGGCAAAAAGTTGCAGTTACAATCACGTTGCGGGCCAAGTCGGGTGAGCGCAAGGTCGACGTCGACCTCGTGCGGATCCCCGAGATTCCCTCGACTGCACGCATTCCCTCGACCTTCCCCGTGAGCGTGCGCGGGCCGTTGCCGGCCCTACGTCGGCTCGACGGTGTCAAGTCGCCGGTCACCACTGAGATGGAAGTGATTCCCGCGCCCACGCCGGAGGGGCCATCGGCACTGTCCGTCCAGTTTGTGATTACCGACAAGATTCCCGAGGAAGTGCGCGCCTCGCTGGTTTTGGACCCGCCGAGCAAACGCTTTGAGCTCAACGAACTGCCGATTCCGCAGTAGTGTGAGCCGGTTGCCCGCGAGAGCTGACTTGGGTCCACGGCTCGGTCGCCACAACAGGTGCCTGTGCATGGGTTTTGCCGGCTATCTCCGGTGGGCGGTTGTTTGATACAACGTGGGGGTGAGCCGCAAGCGACGTCTGTTTGGCACCGATGGCATCCGCGGGCCGGCCAATAGCCAGCCCATGACCCCAGAGACAGCCATGCAGTTGGGCAAGGCCGTCGCCGCCCACTTTGGCCGGGACGGGCGCGTGGTGGTGGGCAAGGACACCCGCCTGTCGGGCTACATGTTTGAGACCGCGATCGCAGCCGGTGTATGTGCAATGGGTGCCGATGTGTTGTTGGTCGGGCCGTTGCCGACCCCCGGCATTGCCTACATCACCCAGTCGATGCGTGCCGATGCCGGGGTCGTGATTTCGGCTAGCCACAACCCGTTTTCAGACAACGGGTTCAAGCTGTTTGCCCGCGACGGGTTCAAGCTCCCCGACGATGTCGAACTCGAGCTCGAGCAGCTGATGGCCTCGGGGGACCTCGCCGGCAAGGTTGCCAAGGGGTCGGAAATCGGCCGGGCGATCCGCATCGACGATGCCCGGGGCCGCTACATCACCCACGTCAAATACGCGTTTCCCACCGAGCTCACCCTCGACGGCATTCGCATTGTCATGGATTGCGCCCACGGGGCCGCCTACAAGGTGGCGCCAACGGTTTTTCGCGAGCTCGGTGCCGAGGTCATTCCCCTCGGAGTCGAGCCCAACGGGACCAACATCAACGACGAGTGCGGAGCGGTCCATCCGGCTCGGGTCTGTCGACGTGTCCGCGAATACCGGGCCGATGTCGGGATTGCGTTTGACGGCGACGCCGACCGGGTGGTGTTTAGCGACGCCCGCGGTAACGTGATCGACGGCGATGCCGTGCTGGCGATCTGTGCCGGGGCCATGCACGAGCAGGGGGAGCTACGCGGCGGCGCCGTGGTCGCGACGGTGATGTCCAACCTCGGCCTCCAACGCTGCCTGCAAGCCCGCGGGCTCGATCTTGTACGTACACCTGTCGGCGACCGATATGTCGTCGAGGCCATGCGTCAGGGGGGCTACAACCTCGGTGGTGAGCAATCGGGGCACCTGGTGTTTCTCGACCACGGCACCACCGGCGATGGCATTGTTGCCGCCCTACGGGTGTTGGCGGTGATGCAGCGCTCGGGCAAGTCGTTGGCCGAGTTGGCCCGCGTGATGACCCGCTATCCCCAGGTACTCAAATCAGTTGTGGTTGCTCGTAAGGTCCCATTTGAGCAATTGCCTAAGCTGCAAAAACAGGTTGCGGCGATCGAGGGGCAACTCGCCGGCGAGGGGCGGGTGGTGATGCGCTACTCGGGGACCGAGGCCAAGTTGCGGGTGATGCTCGAAGGACCCGACGAAGATACGCTGCGCGAGTATGTCGAGCAGATTATCGAGACCGCCGTGGCCGAACTCGCCGCGGTGTGAGCGTTGGCTCTCACGCCGGGGACTCTCGGCTGTGCGGTCGAGCGTTGAGCTTAGATATTGGTTTCGGCCAACCAAACACATCCGGAAGGACATCACCATCAGCGAAAGTGCTGACGCGGTGTGGATCGACCTGTCCTGGCGGTTTTTGCCACGGTGCGGTAGGTCGGTGGCCGAGAGTCGTTGTTGATACATGATTCTCGGGTCAACACCGGCGACCCCTTCGACACACGTGCCCACAGGTTTGCTACGATGGTCCCAATGACCGAGGCCAGTGACATCGTTGGCGAGTTGTGGACAGCGGCCCAGTCGGCCCAGGCCGATGGCTACACCATGGATGCGTGCGGTGTGCCGTCACTGATTTTGATGGAGCGCGCAGCCCTGTGCGTGTCGCGGGAAGTTGCCGCACTCGTTTGCAATAGCCCGGAGTTGGAGCGCGTTTTGGTGCTGTGTGGACCGGGCAACAACGGTGGCGACGGCTTGGCGGTGGCCCGCCAACTCCACGGCTGGGGGATTGCGGTGGCGGCCTGTTTGGCGACCGCAAAACGCAACAAAACGGCTGAGGCGCAATTGGAGCTTTGCCGGATCTACGGGGTTGAGATCTGCGAGCAACTACCCGAGCCCGCTGGCCCCGAAGTCGTGATTGTCGACGGCCTGCTCGGTACCGGCTCACGCGGGGCGCCGCGCGGTGCAGTGGCCGAGGCCCTGCGATGGGCCGAGAAGTGTGTGGGCCCCAAGCTCGCGATCGATGTCCCGAGCGGGGTTGTTCCCGATACGGGATATGTGTATGAACATGCATTTCGGGCCGGTCGTACCGTGACCTTCAAGCGCAGTAAATCGGGACTACACGTCACGCCCGGGCGCGACTTTGCCGGAGCTGTGACGGTTGCCACCATCGGCTTGCTCCGTCCGCCGCAACAATCGCAACCGCCGGTGCGGTTGATCGAGCCCGCGTTTGTGGCGGCGATAAGTTCTCGGGAACCGGCGGCCCACAAGGGTCAACGCGGTCACGTAGGGATCGTTGGCGGCAGTGCGGGGACCCCCGGCGCCGCCGTATTGGCAGGTGTCGCCGCCCTGCGTGCCGGTGCTGGTTTGGCGACAATTTGCAGTGACGACCCGGAAGTTGCCCGCCAGCTGCTGGCCACCCGCCCGGAGTTGATGAATGTACAACAAGCTGTGAAACCCGGGGTGCTCGCCGGGGCGAGTGTGTTGGTGGTCGGTCCCGGGCTGACGAGCGAGCGAGCCCAGCAACAACTCGAAGGGCTCTACCGCGACGATCCCCGGCCGGCGGTTTGGGATGCCTCGGCCCTCGATTTTGTCCCGGCGGGTGTCGCCGACCCGCGGGTGCTCACGCCCCATCCCGGCGAGGCAGCGCGAATGTTGACGCGGCTGAGCGACGGGTCCTGGGACTCAATGCGTGTACAACAAAATCGCCTGGATGCCGCCCGCCAACTGGCGGCGCTCACTGGAGCCGTGGTTGTGCTGAAGGGGGCAGGGACCGTGGTCGCCGCAGGTGATCGCCTGTGGATCTGTGTGAGTGGCGGGCCGGCCCTGGCAACCGCAGGCAGTGGCGACTGTTTGGCCGGACTCATCGGTGCATTGCTCGCAGCCGGTTGTTCGCCGACGGATGCCGCCTGTGCCGGGGTCCATCTTCATGGACTGGCCGGGGAAATTGCCGAGCACGCGCGGCCAGGCGCCGTCGCCCTCGACATTGCCAATTGCATCGGACAGGCGATGCGAGACTGCGATGTGCATCCGCGATGGCCGCGGCTGGTGCGGGGGTAAACCGTGCAAACCTGGGTGCGGAGCTCCCGCTTGTGGGTGTTGCCAGTCGAGCGATTTTGCCGAACTCCACAAACCGAAGGGCTGGTTTCGCCGGTTTCGCAGGACCAGCCAAACATCTACCCACACCTTCACGCGGGTAAACTGGTTGTTTGGGAACTTCCGCTTTGGCGACCTGTCACAGGGGATGCCCCCGGCACCGTCGAGTTATGGCAAGGTCGGGGTGGAAGGTCATGATGCGCGATTTGATTTTTAGTCTCAGCAGTATGGTGCTCGCCGGCGGGCTTTTTGGCATGGCCGGGTGTGGCGATCCGCCGAGCACGGTGCCTGCTCCCAAAATGGACAAGGTCAAGCAGGCGCAACAGGACGCTGCCGGCAACGGAGCAGGGGCCACCGAAGTCACCGATGACCGCCACGAAGCCGCCTATCTCGCGGCCAAGGAGATGTTGTCCAAGGTTCCCGAGGGCGACACTCGGGGGCTTCGCGGGGTGCTGCAATCCCATGGTGAGGCCCTGCGCGGGATTGCCGACAATGCCAAGGACACCCACCTACGGGCCAATGCGAGCCTGATGCTCGCCCGCCTGTACGAGGCTTCAGACGACCGCAAAGCGGCGATTTCGTATTATCGCCAGGCCCGCGACCTGCTGCCAAACGAACTCGAAATATCCCGTCTGCTCGCATTGGCCTTGGCCGGCGATGGCCAGTTTTCCAAGGCTGCGCCGATCCAGCGAAAGATCGTTGATGAGGCGCCCGACGACCTCGAAGCCCGGTTGCTACTTGGTGAAATCCTGCTCAAGGCCGGCCGCGAAGACGATGCAACCCGTGCATATGCAGAGTATGAGATCCGACGCAAGGGGCTGATCGATGGGCTCACCCTGCACGACAAGGCCAAGAAGTATGTCAAGCCCGTCGAGGAGCGCGTTGCCTGTGCCCTGGCGCTGGCGCCCGCGCGCGACAACGGCACGGCCATGGCCCTGCTATACGCCCTCAAGTTCGATCCGGAGGTCAAGGTGCGTGCGGCGGTGGTTGAGGCCATGGGCCTTCAACGTCTGTCGGGCTACCGCGAGCGGCTCGAAGAACGGCTCACCTTAGAGACCGACGCCGAGATGAAAGAGACGATCACCTGGGCGCTATCGGAGATCAAACGCGATCCGGTTGAGACCCAGCAGGGCGCAGCCCCCGTCGACGCGAATGCCGTGGCCGAAGCCAACAAAACGCCCGAGGGCAAACCGGCGAGTCCCACTCCTGCAGCTGGATAGGCCGCCGGGGTTGTCCGCGGGGGCTTCGCCAACACGCGAACCGCGGAGACCCTGGCAAAAAAATCTGCCGCAAACCGGCGAAGCGGGTTAAGACTCCATACTCGCCGCCATGCCCCTGCGACCCCCTGCATCCCTCGAGATCGTCTCGCTGAGCCACCGCTACCGCGGGGCCCAGGTCGATGCGCTCGACGACGTTACGTTTCGCGTCAAGCCGGGTGAGCGGGTGGGGCTGCTCGGTCCCAACGGCGCCGGCAAGTCGACACTCATGCGGATTTTCTGCGGGTTTTTGGCGGTCCAGCAACGCAAGGAACGTCCGCCGGGGACCACCCGGGTCGAAGTTGGGGGGATCGATGTTTCGACGCAATCGCTCAAGGTCCGCGAGCTCGTCGGCTACCTCCCCGAGCAGGTGCCGCTGTACCTCGAGTTGCGCGTGCGGGAGCACCTCGAGTTTCGCGCCGCCATCAAAAAGATCCCGTTTGCCGAGCGTGCCGCAGAGATCGCCAGGGTGTGTGGATTGACCGGACTCAAGGACATGCTCGAGCGGCCGATCGGCCAACTCAGTCGCGGCTATCGCCAACGCGTAGGCCTGGCCGATGCCCTGCTCGGGTCGCCGCCCTTAGTTGTGCTCGATGAGCCGACGGTGGGCCTAGACCCCAACCAGGTTCTTGAAATTCGGGCGATGCTCAAGGGTCTAGGCGGTGCGCAAACGCTGATTTTTTCGAGCCATATTTTGGCCGAGGTCGAGGCGCTTTGCGACCGGGTGGTGATTTTGTCGCGCGGGCGGGTTGTCGCCGATGAATCGGTGGCCGAGGCCATGCATGCCCACGATGTGATCGCCGAGTGGGACGCCAAACCGGCGCAGGTCGAAGCCGTACTCGCGGCCGTGGCTGCCGACTTTCAAGACATTGCACATGCACGGAAAGTGTTTGACGCCGCACCACTGCGGGTCGAAATCCCGTGTGAAGGGGCAAAAGTTGCAGAAGAACTGTGCCGGGCCCTCGGTCGTGCTTCGCTCGCTCAGGGGGTGGCGTTGTGCCATCTCGCCCGCGGACGGCGGCGTCTCGAAGAGCGCTTTGCCCGGGTAACCGGCGCTGCCGAGGAGGTGCAATGAGCCGCGCCGATGCCCTGCAACACCCGTGGAGCTGGCTGCGAGGTACGGTCTACCTCGCCCGCCGCGAGCTGTTGTCGCTGTTTGTCACCCCGCTGGCCTACCTGGTGGGCACCCTGTTTTTGCTCAACCAGGGGTGGAACTTTTCATTGCTGTTGCAAGTGCTCAACGACCCGCTAGCCGCCCCCGGCCCGGTCATGCAGTTTTACTTTGGCGGCAGCTTTTTCATTTTGTGGTTGCCAGTCATCCTGTTGTGCGCCGCCGTCAGCATGCGCCTGGTGGTCGAGGAGCGGCGTCAGGGCACGCTCGAGGCCCTGATGACAGCCCCGCTTTCAGCCTCGCAGATCATTGTTGGCAAATTTGCAGGTGCATTTATTTTCTATGTCGGCCTGTGGCTGCCGACCCTGGCGTTTTATGTGCTGCTGCGCGGGGCTGGGGTCGAGCCGGAACTCGGCCCGATTTTGTCGGGCTACGCCGGCGTGTTGCTGATTGGCGGCAGTTTTTTGGCGGTCGGGGTGGTCGCCAGCACGGTCGCCCGCAGCCAGCTCGCGGCCGCGATCACAACGGCAGTGACCTGCACGATTGCGCTGATGGCCGGGCTTTTGGTCGACCAGGTCGAGTCGTCGTGGATCGCCTCGGCGCTGCAGTGGACCAGCCTGTTGGCCATGATGCAGGAGCTGGCCCAGGGCATTGTCGACCCGCATTGGGTGTTTTTTCACCTGAGCATCACGTTTGTGTTGTTGGCGTTTGCCGTGGTCGTGCTCAACCCCCGGCGCCGCTACGAAAACATCCTGCAGCTGGTGTTGTTTGGGGTCACGGTTGGGCACCTGGCAGTGTTTGCCAGCCGCCATTGTGTCCGCGGTGATTGGACCTCGGGGCGGGTGTACACCCTGAGTGAGCGGGCCGAAGATGTGTTGGCCGAGCTCAAGGCGCCGATCAATGTCACGGTTATTGTGCCTGCAACGATTGGCGCTGGGCGACCCAACCCACTTTCCGGGGAGCTGCGCGAAGTCCTGCTGCGCATGCGCAACGCCACCGGCGAGGGATTGTTGCAGGTACGGTTTTTAGACCCCGACCGCGATCGCCAGCAGGCCGAGCCAATGATCCAAGACTTTGGCCTCAGCGGGCGGGAACTCGCCGACGGGGTCGTGTTGATCCGGGCCGGGCAGGGGGCTGCGTTGCGCAAGGCCCATCTGTTGCCCGACGACTTGGTGACCTATGCGACAGGTCCCGACGTTCAAGTCTCGGGCCCGCGGGTTAAAGAGTTTCGCGGTGAAGAGGCGTTGCTCGCCCGGTTTTTACAGGTCAGCGACCCCAAGCGAATTGTCGTTTGTTACACCCAGGGGCACGGTGAGCCGGCATTTGACAGCCTCGAGCCGTACCGCGGCTACGCCCACCTGCGCGACCTGTTGCGCGAGGCCAACCTAGAGACCCGAACCGCCGACCTCGACCGCGCCGCGGGCCTCAGTGAGTGCGACGTGTTGCTCGTGGCCGGCCCGACCGGCCGCCTGCCGGCCAAACACATCGCCGCGATCGAGCGTTACGCCGAGGACGGTGGCGAGTTGTTGTTGCTCACCGGGGCGGTGTTGATGCGCGGCGACAGTGCGCTGGCAACCCACGGACTAGAGCCGCTCACGGCCCGCTACGGGATTCGCTTTGGCGAACGCATGGTCCTCGACCCCCACACGGTCCCCGGGGCCACGCCATTACTTGCATTTACACTGCAAAGTGGGTGGGGGGACCACCCGGCCAGCCAGAGCCTCGTTGGCCGGGCCGTATCGATGATCCAGGTGCGCGAGATCGAGTTGGGCGAGCCGGCGGTGTCGTTGCTCGAGACCACCGAGGACAGTTGGGCCGAGGCCGACCTCGCCGAAATCTCGCGCGGTATCGTCCCCGAGATCGACGAGGTCAGCGACCGCAAGGGGCCGGTAACAGTTGCAGCTGCATCAGAATTTGGTGGCTCCCGGATCGTCGTGATCGGTTCGCAGGATTTTGCCCTCAATGCCCTGTTGCGCGAGGATGTCGTCTACGACCACGGGCGCGACCTCATTCTCAACGCGATTGGCTGGCTGAGTCAGCGCCAGAGCCTGCTGGGGATCCGCGCCCGCGAACGCGAACATGTCAAACTCATGCTGTTGCCCGAGCAGCTCGAGCGCATGCGACTGATGTGTCTTTTGGGGCTACCGGGGTTTGCCCTCGGGCTCGGTGTCGTCGTGCTGTGGAGGAGGCGGCGATGAGCGAGTGGGGGGGCAAGCGCAAGGATGGCGAAGCCGCGGCAGAGCGCGAGCAGGTGCTGCCGATCGAGAGTTTTCGCCCGACCAAGGTCACCGTGGCGCTGCTGTGCGGGCTCGGGCTCTCGGCGTTTTTGGTGCACCGCGACCCCTGGGCGACCAAGCCGACATCGGTGCAGATGGTCTCGGTCAAATCGACCGACCGGCGGGTGTTTCCCAACCTCGGCGAGCAAGATGTTGCACAGGCAAGTATTGAGCTGTGGCTGCCTGAGCGCCCACGGGTGCGGCTGTTGCCAGACGGGGCTGGGCGGCACCAAGTGTTCGCCGACGACACCCTGCTCGGGATGGCCGAGCCCGAGGCCCTCGACGGCCTGTGGTCGTCGCTGCGAATGGCCAACACCCTACGGGCTGTATCGCCAAAGACGGCATTACCCGCGGCAACCGGTGGGATCGAGGTTGTTCTCGGCGACGAGCACCTCAAACTCGAACTCGCCGGCCCAACCGGCGACGGCAGTGGTCACTACGGCAAGTTGATGCACGAGCAGGACAGCTACTGGGTTGTCGAGCCCGAGATTGCGTTGGTGCTCGAGCAAGAACCCGAGGCCTGGCTGTCGCGCCGACTGTTGCCGATCGAGCCCGCGCTTGCCAGCCGAGTGGAGATGGTCGACGCCTCAGAGGGGACACCCCATTTGCCGCTGGTGTTGAGTCGCGGGGCCGACGACCTGTGGCGTGCCCGGCGTGAAAGCGGCCAGCCGATCGCTCCGGACCAACCGAACAAACCGGTGAGTTCGGTGAATGAGCAACTATTGGCGACAGCCGCCGTCGAGACCCGGCTCGCGCGCCTGCTCGGGGCCAGTCTCCAGCCGTTTGTCGAACGCGAGCGGGTGCCAGAGGGAAGCTTGCAACCCTGGCTGAAAGTTACCGATGGGACAGGTCAGGAATTTAGTGTCAAGCTCGGCCCCGAATGCCCGGGTGACCCAGACCTGCGGGTGGTCGACCGCGGCCCGGGCCTGTTGGGTTGTGTACCCACCATGCTGCTGTCGCCATGGCCACTCACGGATCCTGATAGTGGCTTGGCCGAGTCGCAGTTGGTGCCCTATCCCTACGCCCGAATCGTCGGTGTCGATATGCGGCGGCCGGGGGTTCAACGGTTGCGACGCCGCGGCGGCGGTTGGGTGATCGAGGTCGGCCAAGATGGGCAGGAGTCACGCGAGGTGCCGATTTCGGAGCCTGAGGTCTATCGCTGGTACACCGATGCTGCGGGCGTCGAAGTTGCGCTCGGCGGCGGGACCTTTCGCCCCACGGTCGAGCTGGTGTTCGAGACCGACCTCGGGCGCACGTTGCGGGTCAAGTGCGGTCCGAGTGTTGCGCCTGCATCCGACCCGCCAGGTGAGGGGAAGGCCACGCCCGCGAGTACGACGACGCCCGCCAAGCCCCAGAGGCGGGGTACCGCGAGCGAGGGGAAGGCGGCCAAGCCCGCGAGTACGACGACGCCCGCCAAGCCCCTGCGGCGTAGGCCCGGCAAGGATTTGGTTGCCAATACAAGTGTCGAAACGGGGATGACGGCTACCGTTTCAGCCCCGGCGATGATGTGTCAGCGCGATGATGGGCCAGTTTTGCGGGTGCGCTCACCCCTGCCCAAGAATCTTGTATTTACAGATGAGACGTTTCGTGACCGCCGCCTGACCGACCTGGCGATCGCCGATGTTCGCTGGCTCGAGGTCGAACCCGGCCCGGCCACTCGCGAGGCTCGGCAAAGCGTGCGCAAGGACCTGGGCGTGTGGCAGCTCGATGCCCCTGAGCACCCGGACGGTGGGGATGCCCTCGACGAGATTCGCGTGGAGGGAATGTTGGCCGCGTTTGCCAGTGTACGGGCCGAGCAGTGGGTCGAACGCCCTGCCTCGCGCACTCGCCTGCGAACCATTCGGGTGGGGCGAACACCGACGCGCACGCGCACCTCCGAGGTCTCGTTGCATCTACATGAAGGTTGTATCGCCGACCTGCCCGAACTCGATCGCGCCGCGCGGGTGAGCGACGGAGATTGCACAGCGCTGCTCGAAGATGTGCTTTATATCGATCCGCTGCGGGAGTGGCTGTCGTCGGCGAGCTCAGTCGAACTGCAAGTGATCGGCAAGGCCGAGACGACGCGGCTGACCCAGCGCAATGGGGTTTGGTACGTCGGCGACACGCCAGAAGTTGTCGCCGGGCCGCTGCGCGATCGCCTGGCCGGATTTGATTCGTGGCGGGCCAAGGGGATCGCCGCCGGCCCGCCCCCGGGGCCGGCCAAGCTCAAACTGAGGATTCAGCGGCCACAAAAACCCGTTGTCGTGCTGACGGTGGGGGACAAATGGGTGCAGGTACACCGCGCCGGTTGGTACTACGAGTCGGCCCAGGCCGAGCCGCCGAGTGATGGGACCAAACCGTAGCGCTCGGTCCGAGTCGAACGACAAAGAGTTTGTCGTGATTGCCAGCGGCATTGCCTTGGTGTTGCTCTCGATCGCCTATGGCCCGAGTACCGTGCTTTTGCCCGTATTACTGGTCGCCACACTGGCGATCGGTACGACGGTTTTGTTTCGCAAACACGCCCTCGAACGCCCGTCCTGCTGTGCTGATGGAGGTGGTTGGGAAGACGACCGCCGGGTGGGCAACCGTAGTCGAACGACAAAGAGCTGTTGTTGCCCGCCGGGTGATGGGGCCAAACCAAAGAGCTGCTGCGGACGACCGCCGGGTGATGGGCAACCTTAGTCGAACGACAAAGAGCTGTTGTTGCCCGCCGGGTGATGGGGCAACAAGCGCTCGGTCCGAGTCGAACGACAAAGAGCTGTTGTGCTGACGGGACGACCGCCGGGTGATGGGCAACCGTAGGTCGAGCCACCCAAGAGCTGTTGCTGCCCGCCGGGTGGGGCCAAACCGTAGTCTCGTACACCAGTTGGGACGACGACCCAGGCCATGCGTAGAGCTGGGAGGTAAGTGCAAGTGCACCCAGCCGGTTGGGACGACTCAGGCCACGCTGTCGGGAAGCGTAGAGCTGGGCGCCAGATTTTATGCACATACAGAGATCTGGCGTCAGCCTGGGCCGCACGCGTTAAATTGAAAACGGCCCGCGCAGGCGAGCCGTTTTGACAGTCGGGAGCGGACTAGCCGCCCTTTTTCTTGACTGCGTCCTTGTTGACCTTGTCGATGAGGGCTTTTTGCTCCTCTTCTTGGCGGGCGATCTCGAGTGGGTGCCACGGGGATCCGGGCGGGGCGACCCAGCGGGTCTCGCCAGTTTCGGGATCGGCGACCTTGTACGACTGGAACTCGAGCAGACCGCGGGCGTCGGCGAAGCCCTGGTCGGAGAAGCGGCGGAACTTGCCGCGGAAGGTGTATTGCTCGCCCTTCGAGAAGGTGACGTCGGGGACGTCTTTCCAGCGCTTGACGTCGTATTCGGGGATTGTGAACGAGTAGCTCACAACCATCATCGCGCGCTTTTTGCCCTTTTCGGACGGCTTGTCGGTGATCCAGATGTGTGGGTGCTTGGACGGCGGGCAAGTCTCGCCCTCCGGACACTCCGGCGGCTCATAGATCTCTTGGACGTAGCCGCGAACCTCGATCACCTTGCCGGCGTCACCCTCTTTGACGTTTTCTTCGAGGGTCTTGCGCAGGCCGTAGATCGACCAGGAGCCGTCTTCCCACTTATCGGCGACCTTGCCTTCGTCGAAGTCAGGTGTGGGGGGCAACTCAACCTTGATCGCTACGTTCTCTTCAGCGACGTCGGGGTCGGGTTTTTTCTCAGCTTTTTTGTCGTCGCCGTCACAGCCGAAGACGAGTGATGCCACCAGCATCGTGGGAAGCATGGGGTTGAGGAGAAAACGAGTCATCATCGCCAGCGGGTCCCTCCGAGCTCCAAACATGGAGCGATCGAGCGTGCCGTGGACCTGTATCACGCAAAGTCTCAGCAATTCAAGCAGGTCGTCGGCCCGGTCGGCGGAAGTCTGGCCAAAGTTGGTTCGGGGAGCGTTGTCCACAACCCGTGACGACCGGGGCAATCCGGGGTAAAGCAACCCCGTGATCGGGATTCGCACAATCCGTGGGTGGTTGGCAGGACGCCGTGGTCCTGCGAGATCGCCCTGTGTCGAGGGCACATCCCGGGCCCGATCTCAGGCGGGGCGCGAGTGTGGACGTGTCCGATCCCGCACGCTGGCGGGGGTGGTGATCTGCTCGCTCGCGCTTGGTGGCTGTGCCGGCGAGGCCGGGGAGTCGACCTCCGCTGAGGAGACAACAACCGACGATGGCCAGGCCGCCGCCGAACTCGAAGATGCCCTCTCCCAACTGCGCGAGCAGGTCGAACAGGCCGAGGCCGGCGACACGGTGGTGGTCGCGATCCCGGCCCTGCCCAAAACCCTCGACCCGTTCAAGTCACTCGAGCCGTGGGCCCAACGGATCGTCGACGATGTGGTGTTTGAAGGCTTGATGGCACGCAGCGAGACGGGCGCACCGTGGGCGACGCCGGCACTCGCTGACCTGTGTGTGCGCAAGCAGGTTGGCAAGGGTGAGCACATCTATTGCCACCTACGCATCGACGCGACTTTTCACGATGGATCGTCGGTCGGCATCGATGATGTGCTGTTTAGCTACGGCCGGTTTTTGGGCCCGCGCCGGGTTGCCGAACGCGAGCGCGAGGGGTTGGCCGGGCTGCGCAAGGCCGAGGCGAGCTCGGCTCCCGGCGGCGAGGAAGTGACGGCGGCCGGTCTCGACGGCACCGACAACTGGGTGCGGATCGAGTTTGACCGGGCCAATCCGCTGGTGCTCGAGCGCCTGAGCGCGGTCAAGGTGGTGCCGCGCAAGGTCTACCTCGACCGCGCGACCGACTTCGACACCGCCCCGGTCGGCACCGGGTTGATGCGGGTGGCGACGGTCACCGAAGATCGAATTGTGCTCGAACGGGTGGAGGCTGCCGGGCGCCCGGGAGGCCCGCCACCCAAACTGGTGATCCGAGCGATCGCCGACGGGGCGCGGGCACTCACGCTGCTGCGCCGCGGTGAGATCCATGTACTTGCACAGATGTCGCCGGCCCATATCCCCGATGAGCTCGGCCGGCCCGGGATGGCGGCACGCTTTCGGGCCTATCTCGTGAGCCCGCCCGAGTACGATCTCGTGCTCTACAACCTGCGCGAGGGGGCACAGTCGCGGCAGCCGATCCGCAACGCGCTCGATGCCGTGTTGCCGCGGGGCAAACTCACCGAGGTCTACGGGGGGCAGGGAATGGCCCTGGCTGCACCCGTCGATCGCCACCCACCGACCGAACTCGACTTGGAGGTCTTGGCCGGCGATAGCGAGGCTGCGGGGGCGCTCGACCTTTGGCGCCAAGCCAAGCGCCTCGATGCCGACTTGGAGCAGCGCCAACAACAGGCGGGTGCAACTCTCGACGCCCAGGGCTGGAAGTTGGAGCGAGGTGTCCGGCGCAAACCAGGGGGCAGCCTACGGCTCGGCCTGATGTGGGAAACATCGACGGGGCTGGCGAGTACGACTGCCAAGACCGTGCGCGCGGCCTGGTCTGACCTGGGTGTGCAGGTGCCAAACGTCACCGCCGGGTGGGCGTATTTAATGTTGTTGATGCGTCAAGGGAAGTTCGACTTGGCGCTCGCCCGCTACAGCGGCAACGAAGATCTCTGGCCATTTTTTCATAGCGACGGTCGCCTCAACCTCGCTGGGGTCCGCGACCCACAACTCGACGTCGCCCTCGATCAATACCGTGTTGCGACGACACCCAAAGCACGGTCTGCGGCCCTCGATGCGGTCGCCCAACGGCTTGCCGAACTCAAACCCGTGTCGGTACTGCGAGCGCCCTTGGCCATCACGGTTGTGTCACGTCAAATTCGCGGGCTGTCTTTTCGCGCAGATCGACCCCGGCTCGACCGCCTGTGGTTGGCGCGAAATCCCAAACTGTAACATGTTGCTGTTGAACCTCGTTTCTTAGCTCTTCTATACTCGTCCGCATATGTCGGGTACGGATGGGGAAGCACAGCTCGAAGCGTTGCGGGCCGAGGTCGAACAACTGCGCGAGCAAAACGAGTTAATGTCGGCAGTTATCAAACACTGCCCCGCGGTCGTGTTTATTAAGGACACCGAGGGTCGCCTGCGAATGTGTAACCAGGCCTATGAGACCCTTATCGGTGTCGGTCCAGGTGAGCTGCTCGGAAAGACAGATCATGAAATTTTTGGCGAGCAGACCGGACAGCAAAACCGCCAAAATGATCTCGAGGTCTGTCGCCAGGGCGACCCGCAATTGCTCGAAGAAGAGATCCCGCACCCGGCCGGGACGCTGATCTACTCGTCTCTCAAGTTTCCCCTGTACAACAGCTCTGGGGAAGTTACTGGAATCGCCGGGATTGCCACGGATATCACCGAGCAACGGGTTGCGGAGCGCGAGCGGGCGGCACTCCAACAAAAAGTCATCGATGTCCACAAGCGGATGTTGAGCGAGGTCAGCACCCCGGTGTTGCCCCTGGCCTCGGGAGTCATTGCATTACCACTTATCGGGACGATCGACAGCGGTCGCGCGGCGGCCCTACTCGACGCCTTGCTCGCGGGGATTTCCGACAATGGTGCCCACACCGCAATTGTCGACATTACTGGGGTGCGAGTGATCGACACAGCTGTTGCCGCTGCGATTTTACGGGCGGCCAAGGCTGCCCGCCTGCTCGGCACCCGGGTCATCATTACTGGGGTGCAACCAGAGGTCGCCCAAACACTTGTAGCAATTGGCGCCGATTGGCAGGACATCGAGACGCTGCGGACCCTTCGCGATGGGGTGGCCGCGGCCATCCGCGAGTGAGTTGTGTGTACAATTTGAGGGGCCGAAAACGTCGGTGACCCCGGTCGTGCACAATTTTTGGGAAGGGTAGGATAACCTGCTACCCAGGTGTCAGCTCAGTCCGAGGAGATCATCATGGCGATGTGGATTTTGTTGTTGAACACCTTTTTACACGGCGTCGACCCAGCGAGCGCCGCAACCCACGAGACCGCGACCGCCGACAATGGCATGCGCTACGCGGGTATCGAACAGATGTTCGCCAAGTTTGCGGCTGAACGCGATTAACCCCCTAAAACCGGTAGCCGACACCAAACGAACCGATGAGGTAGGTCTGAAGATGGGCCACCGGCGTCTGCGTGGTCTCGCTGCCGTCAAACAATGGCCCGGAAACCCGGGCGTAGCGCGAGGCGATCAACCCGTACGAGCGCAGCGAAAACACAAAGGCGATCCGCCGCAGCAGCACTTCGAGGTTGAGCCCAACCCGCAGGGCGCCCGAGCCATAGCTTTGCACCCCTTCGCTGTCGACAGTGACGTAGCGCAGCCGGTTGTAAAAACCGCCGCCGCCAGCGTCGACACCGAGGTGGGCATAACGGCCGCGGGCGACATACAAAAGTACGCCGGCCTCAAACAACACCAAGTCCTGTGAGACCTGCAGGGTTTCGTCGGCAAAACTGCGGTAGCGAACCGACCCGGTGCGGATCCCCCCTTCAATCGCGATCCACGGATTGGGCCGAAATCGGGTGAGGAGCCCAGCGCCACCCAGGGTGGTGGTGGCCCCCAAAAACCGCCGATCGAGGGTGACCACATCGGGCCGCAATGTCGGGACCTGCATGGCGACCCCCTCGATCGCAATCAGAACCCGCCGAGGTTTTCGCCGCCGCTGCTGCACCCGTGGCGTCGGGACCGGGCGCAGCGGGGCGGCCTTTGATGATGTTGCGTTGTTCCCAGGCGTTTGCAGATGCTCGGCCCCTGGCTCGGACGACAAAGTCGCGGCGACCAAACAGCCGAACAGGTGTGGAAGAGCAATGGACATGCGGCGGGCTGCGCAAGAATAGGATCGCATGCGCCCTTGCGATAGGCCTGTGATCGGCGTTACCCAAGGGCGGTGCCACTTCAGAGCATGACGGGATACGGATCGGTAACGGTCCCACTCGCCGACCAGCAGGCCACACTTTCGGTCGAGCTGCGATCGGTCAATCTGCGGTTTTTAGATGTCAAGGTGCGGCAGCCGTTTGGCATGTTGACCGAGCGAAAGCTGCGCAAGCAGGTCTCGAGCAGGGTGGGGCGCGGACGTGTCGAAGTCCATGTCAACATCGTCCGCGAAGCTGTCGCCGCCGAGGCCGAGCAGCTGCGAGAAGCCCTCGACGCGGTCGCCCTGGCCTCCGCGGTGGCCGGCGAAAAAAACGTTGAACTTACAATTTTTTCGGCCCTAGAGCTGCTGCGGTTTGTCGGTTCGCGCACCGGCGGGGGCAGGTCGATCGAGCAGGCCCCGGAGGAGTTGTGGGCCGCAGCTGACCGCGGGCTGGCCGATTTGGTCGAGATGCGACGGGCCGAAGGGGCCGCGCTTTGCCAGGTATTGGCCACCCTCGCCAATGAGCTCGAGGCTGAGGTCGCCGGCATCGCGGCCACCCTCGAAGGCGAGGAGCAGCGCCTGCTTGCCAAGGCCCGCGAACACATCACCACGATCTTGCAAGATTGCGACGGCACCGATCCCGAGGCCGATGCCCGGCTGCAAGAACGGATCGTCAGCGAAGTTGGGGTGCTGATCCACAAGGGAGATGTCGCCGAGGAGCTCGCCCGGATCGATAGCCACCTCGAACAGTGGCGCGGGGTACTGGCCGCGACGGCCAAACCGGGGCAGGGCAAAACCCTCGACTTTTTATGTCAGGAGCTTTTTCGCGAAGTCACCACGATCGGCAGTAAGATCACGGCCCACGCCGGGAGTCGCCGGGTGATCGCCGCGAAAGGGATCGTCGAGCGCATGCGGGAGCAGGTCCAAAATGTCGAATAGTCGCGGTGCACTACTCGTTGTCTCGTCGCCCTCGGGGGCGGGGAAAACCACGCTTTGCCAGCGGCTGCGCAGTGAATTTCCGCGGCTCGGCTACAGCGTCTCGTACACCACCCGCAAGCCGCGAACCGGCGAGCGCGACGGGGTCGACTACCACTTTGTCGACAAGTCGACGTTTGCCGAAATGGTCGCGCGCGACGAGTTTGCCGAGTACGCGCTGGTCCACGGCAACAACTATGGGACCACCACCAAAACCGTCAACGACGCCCTCAACAACGGCCGCGACCTGTTGTTTGACATCGACTTCCAAGGCGGGCGCCAGCTCAAGCAAAAGTTTGCCGACGACATGGTGTTGATCTTTGTGTTGCCACCGTCGCTCGACGAGTTGGCCCGGCGGCTGCGCGGCCGGGCGACCGACGCACGTGAGGTGATCGAACGTCGGCTCCGGGTGGCCCGCGAGGAGCTGCGGCACTACGATGAGTACGACTACGTAATTGTGAACGATGACCTCGAGCGCGCCTACGATGGGATGCGGGCGATCTATCTCGCAACCCTCCACCGCTGTGACCGCCAACGGCGGGCAGCCCAGGCTGTGCTCTCCGGTCAGCGGGTGTTGGCGATCGACACGGGGGGTGTATGAGCCCGGATGATGTCGCTCGAGCACGGCCCCGCAACAACGGCCCGCTCACTCCACAGTCCCTCGTTCAGGACCTCCTCGCCGATCTTCGTGGGCGCCCTGAGCCGATGGATACGACGGTGATCGAGCGTGCGTTTGCCCTGGCCGAGCAGGCCCATACCGGGCAGATGCGCAAGAGCGGTGAGCCCTATCTGATCCATCCGGTGCGGGTGGCGACCACCATCGCCAGCCTGGGGCTCGACGCCGAGAGCATCGCCTCGGGGTTGCTACACGACTCGGTCGAAGACTCCGAACTCACGGTCTTTGACCTCACCGAAGAGGTCGGCAAGGACGTCGCCAACCTCGTCGACGGGGTCACCAAGCTGGGCAAGGTTCCCTACCTCTCGCGCCAAGAACAGCAGGCCGAGAGCTTTCGCAAAATGTTGCTGGCGATGAGCGAGGACATTCGCGTGTTGCTGGTCAAGCTCGCCGACCGGCTCGACAACATGCGGACGCTCGAGCACATGCCGCGGGAAAAGCAGCTGCGGATCGGGCGGGAAACCATGGAGATCTACGCGCCGCTCGCCCACCGCTTGGGTGTGCAGGCGATCCGGTGCGAACTAGAGGACTTGAGCTTTCGCTACCTCGAGCCGGCGGTCTACCGCGAGGTCCGCGAGCGGCTCGACACGCTGCTGGCCGAAGACCCCGATTTTATCGACAAGGGGCTACAAGAGCTGCGCGACGCGTTTTTAAATCCGGGGCCCTCCGACGGCGAAGAACAGGTTGTGTGGGACCAAGATGTCCACGGCCCGGTGGTGTTTCGCGCGAACGTTCGGACCCCACACCAGGTCCATCGCGCCAACCTCGGAACCACCGCAGACCTCGACCATGTCGACCTCGCCAACTACGAGATCATCACCCGCGATCGCGGTACCTGCTATTTCTCCCTCGGGATTTTGCACGCCCACTTCAAGCCGGTACCGGGACAGTTTCGCGATCACATCGCCCTGCCGCGGCCCAACCACTACCGTGCGCTGCACACCTCGGTCATCAACACCCGCGGGGTGCGTCGCCGGGTGTTGATCCGGTCCGAAGAGATGGACGACGTGGCCCAACGCGGGGTCGTGGCCCGCATGAAATGGCGTGGCGTGGGCACCAAGCAGCAGCGCTGGTCCAACCTCGCGTGGCTCAAACAACTGATGGACTGGCAGGGCGAGGTCACCGATCCGCATGAGTTCATCGCCGCCGTCAAGGCCGACCTGTTCGCCGACGAAGTCTATGTCTTTACGCCAAACGGCGATGCGCGCGTGTTTGCCAAGGGCGCCACGCCGATCGACTTTGCCTTCTCGATCCACACCGATGTCGGCACGCGCTGCTCGGCCGCGCGGGTCAACGGCCAGCTGGTTCCGCTGCGCTACCAACTGCGCCAGGGCGACACCATCGAGATCATCACCAGTGCGACCGCGAGGCCGCGACGCGAGTGGCTCAAGATGTGTAGTTCGTCGCGGGCGCGGGCGCGGATCAAACAGTTTCTGCGCCAGGAAGAGCGCACCCGGCTCAAGGCCCTCGGGCGCACGCTGCTGGCCCGGAAGTTGGAAAATCGCGACCGCGTGCTCGATGAACTCGAGCAATCCGGGGAGGTGGCCGAGGCCGCCGAACACATTGAGTTGCCGCGTGACCACCGTGGCGTCGAGGGCCTTTACGAGGCGATTGGCGCGGGACTCATCGATGTCTCTGACATCTGCGTGCTGCTTGCCCCGGCCACCGAAACACCTGCCGACGGCAGCTTGATCCGCAAGATTTTCCGGCGGATGTCCGGCCGGAAGTCGCGTCGTCGGGTGCGGCCGTTGCCGGGCAAGGGCGAGGCCACGGCCCCCGTGGTGATCGACAGCGAAGCCCTTCAGGGGGTCAATTCCCAGGCGCCCATGGTCCAGCTTGCGAGTTGTTGTTCCCCGGTCCCGGGCGACAACCTGCTCGGGTACTTCATTCCGGGCAAGGGGATCATCGCCCACGTCGAGACCTGCCCCACGGCCGTCGAGCAGGTCGAAGATCGCATGTACCTGACCTGGGCCGAGGGGATCGCGCTCGAGTGTCCCGTGACCTTAGAGGTCCGAACCGCCAACACCGTCGGTTTGCTGGCCGAGATGAGCCGGGTGTTCTCCCACCACAGCGTCAACATCAAACAGGCCAACTGCCGCAGTTACGAGGGGGGGCAGCGGGCGATCAACACCTTCCACGCCTCGGTTTCCAACCGCAAGCAGCTCGACTCGCTGACCGAGGCCCTCCTCGGGGTTGATGGCGTGACCGCAGTACGCCGCGTGTTTCGCAAGCTGCGTTAGTCGGAATGCTGGAGATCGCCCCGGCAGCGATACGCCGACCGGGCAAAAAACTGGGAGAGTCACAGCTGATGTCGTTGACAACCCCGGGTTGCCCCGGTAGACCTCGCCTTCTCAGGCAGGTCAAGATGGCTTCTTTCACCCAAGTTACCAAGCGCAAGCGCGCCCGTCGTCAAAAAAATGCTGGACATGCCCGTAAGGTAAAGCAGTCCCAGCACAGCACTCTCTCCTACGATGATTTGTTCGCCAAGTGTGGTGAGCCCGGTGAGCCGGCTCCCGCGACCAGCGAACAAAACAAGTCCTAGGCACCTTTCTCGTTTGCGCCTGCACTCCGTCTGACTCAGTCGTCAGATGTTGAGGTAGGCGCATTTCCTTTGGTTCGACTGCGCTTCATTGCGTTTTCGAAACCACGGGGTGGGGACTACGGCCCCCGGATTTGATGTTTGCAATGCGGACCGCGGGACTGTTGACTGCACAAGCTCCCAGCACCAACAACGTGCGATGACGGGTAAACCTGTCTATCGCTTGATCAAGTAGGCGAAAGGTGCGTAGTCTCGGAGCGCCCGTTTTTGCCGGAGAACTCATGACGACAGATACGACCGCGGCTCCACAGCTCCCCTCGGGAACCGTCCTTGACGGCATGTACACAACTGGAGAATGTGTCCGAACGCGGGTCGGAGCAGCGACCTATGAGGCCAAGGGGCCCGGCGGCGAGAAACTCGCTGTCACGGTCTACGGTGCCGACTGCTTTGCCACTCCGGTCGTCCGCGAGCGGAGCCTGCGAGAGATCCGCCAACTAGAGGCAGTCAGCGACCCGCGGGTCCTCAAGATCGTCGACTCCGGCAAGCTCGAAGACGGCGGGATCTATGAGGTTCACGAGGCCTTTGTCGGCAAGACCCTGGCCGAAGTCGTCGACGAGCAGGGGGCGATGGCGCCGGACGTGGCCGAAAAGCATCTGCGCGACATTATCGGCGCGCTCGAGGCGGGCAAAAAAGCAGGTGTGCTCCACCGCAACCTCGGCGCCGAGGCGATACTTGTGGATGCAAGTGGTATCAAGATCGGCGGGTTTGCGGTTGGTGAGCCCCGCGGAAATGGCGGCTACGGAGCGGCGGATTGCATTGCCCCCGAGCAGGTCGCCGGTAAGAACATCAACGAGCGGACGCTCGTCTACAACCTCGCAGCCCTGTCTTACCGCCTACTGGCTGGTGCGACAGTGTTCCCGGGCGACGCCGCCGAGCAGACCAAACACCATGCCGAGACCGACCCGCCCAGTGAAGGTGTACATGCATCGTTGCTGCAGGCCCTGTCGAAAACCGCAAAGTCCCGGCCCAAAAAGCTCAAGCTATTTACCAGCAGTCTCGCGGATATCCTCAGCTCAACGCCGAAGGTCGACGCCCGGGCAGAAGCTAATCCAGAAGCCAGTATCGCGGCCAATCCAGAAGCCAATCCAGAAGCCAGCCCCGAAGCCAGTAGCGATGAAGAGGCCAGTGCCGACGCCAAGGCCCCCGACGCGCCAGCCGAGGATACGTTGTCAGTGACGCTCAAGCCCAAGGCCGAGGAAGCTGGCCAAAACGAGGACAACGAGGCCGCCGGATCCGACAATGGGTCGGAGGCTGAGGAGGCCAAGCCACAGCCCGAGGCAGCCGAGCCGGCGGGTACTCCGGAAGATGTAGCTGCAACAAAACCCGAGGCGGACAAGCCCGCCGAGGCCGAAGCAGCCAAGCCCGAGGCCGAAGCAACCAAGTCCGAAGCCGAAGCAGCCAAGCCCGAGGCCGAAGCAGGCAAGCCTGAAGCCGAAGCAGCCAAGCCCGAGGCAGCCAAACCCGAGGCAGCCAAACCGGTGAGCAAGCCCAGCAAGGCCGCCGACGCTCCGACCATAAAGCGCCGTCCGGTCAAACCAAAGGCCGCACCGCTCGCACCCAAGATCGGCACGCCGACCACCAAGACCACAAGCGGTGGATTTTCTAAGTTTCGCCCACCCTCGGCCGCCAAGCTGGCCGTGCCAAAAATTGGTGGCGCTCCCAAAATCGGCGGCGCCCCAAAAATCGGTGGAGCCCCCAAAATCGGCGGAGCCCCCAAAATCGGTGGAGCCCCCAAAATCGGCGGAGCCCCCAAAATCGCGGCGCCAACGCTGGGAGGTCCGGCCAAAATCGGTGGTGGTTCAACCACAACTTCGGGTCTGTTCGCTGCTCCTCCCGGACCCATGCCCAGCAAGTCGGGCGGCTTTAAAGCCCCGTCGATAGGTGCCCCAAAAATTACGCCGCCGGCAGCCACCGCGCCCGTCAAGGCCGAGTCCGATGCCCCCAAACCGCGGACCCGCGGGTGGACCATGTTCATGGAGGCCACGGAAGATGAGGATACAAGTGCCTCGGCGTCGTCCTCGGGGGCAGGTGTCGCCGCACCCGTGATTCCGGCCGCCGGTGAGTCCAAACCAACCACCCGCGGTTGGACGATGATCATGGACGATCCGGACGAGGCTGAAGCCGCCGCGCCGGTTGTGCCCACGGCAACGGTGCCAGAAAGTCCGACGACCCGTGGCTGGACCCTGCTCGAGGAACTCGACGACGAGTTGCCCGAGCCAGCTCCGCGCCAACCCGTGACCTCGCCGCCCCCCGGCGGTGCGCCGACCGTGCCCTCCGCCGGTGGCGCTGCTCCAACCTCCCGCGGATGGACCATGTTCATGGAGGCCGAGCTCGAGGCCGGTGAAGAGGCCGCGCCCGAGGTCGACGACGAGCCCGATTTTTACGATGGCCCGATCATGACCGACACCGGAACGGTCGTTTCGATGGCACCGACCGCCGACAATCCGAACGTCGGGGGCTGGGGCCGGGGCAATCGCGGAGACGGTGAGCACATCGCTTCGTTTGCCGCCCGGTTGCGCGGGGAGTCCGAGCCCAAACCGGCAGCAGCTCCGGCAGCGGTCGAAAAGCAGGAACAGGAGCAGGCCAAGCAGCCTGAGCCCGTCGCGGCTAGGGAGCCGGAAATCCCACAGGAGCCACAAATCCCGCGTGAGCCCGAGATCCCCAAGCCGGGAACCAAAGCTCCGGTGCTCAACGAGCCGCAACCGAGCTCGGGTGGACCGATGGTGGCGATTTTGTTGTTGCTGGCCGTGGCCGCGGTGCTGGCCTACATCTTCGCCAGCGGCTGAGCCCTACCACCCCGCTAAAAAAGTCCGTGACGATTGCTGTCGTCACGGGCTTTTTGTATGTACATGTCTTCCCGCGTTGGCAGGTAAAATAATGTCTATACAATTAAAATGGCCCACCGCAGTTCGATGGGCCTCGCGTTGTCCACAACGTACGTGCTAGTCGAGTTCGTCTTCGTCGAGCAGCTCCGGCATTTGGTAGATAATGGTGTTGTCCTCACCACCGGAAGGGGGAGGGGGTTGTGCGGGTCCAGGAGCTGGATTGCCAGCTTTCCACGCCTCAATGGTTCTACAAAACGTCTCGTAGTCGATCATCGCCAATCTCGCTTCCCACCAATTGTCACTATCCTAGCGCGGCGTAGCTGTTGGCGGCAACCGGCGGTCTTGCGCGGCGCGTATCGGAACAGGGCAATTTTGCAACGGGTAGGTTCAGGCCGTTTGATGTACCAGTTGTGCATACATGAAGATTTGATGATGTCTTTTTAGACATGTTCTAGATTGCGATCGTGGGTTTAAAACCCCAGTCGATGACCCCAGTGGTGCGCGACACACATTGGCGAGCGCACTTTGGACCGGCGTTTACCAACGCGCCCGGCTAGTCGCGGGGCGATGCGGTTTGGCTCGCGGCGCCTGGCTTCGTTCGCGGCGCCTGGCTTAGTTCGCGGGAAGGTGCGGCTCGATCGCGGCGAGCAACTCGGCCGTGACCGCCTGTGGGGTTTGGTCGCCATTGACGACACGGACGATGTCGGCGACATCCGGGTCGCAACGGCGTTCGCGATAGGCCGCCGCAATCGCTCGCTGCAACGCCGGCACATCAAACCGCTCACGCACCGTAGCGCCGCTGTCCGAGCGTTGTTTGACCCGGGCAAACGCAACCTCAACCGGTAGCTCGACACACAGGTAAAGGTCGGGCCTGCGTGCGTGTCGATTGATGGTTCGCACCCAGCTAAGTTCGCAGTCGAGCGTCTGGTACACCAGCGACGACATGAGGTAGCGATCGCACACAACCACCGCGTTGCGGGCGAGTGCCGGTTCGATGTCGCGGGCGATGTGGTCGAGGCGGTCAGCTGCGAACATCAGTGCCAGCGAGGTCGGGTTGAGTTGTTCGTTGGCGAGGGCGTCGCGGATCATCCGGCCAATGCGATTGCGCGTGGGCTCGCAGGTGCTCACCACCTCGTAGCCACGGGCGCTCAGTTCGGCGGTCAGGGCCCTCGCTTGCGAAGTCGTGCCGCTGCCATCGATTCCCTCAAGTGCGATGAACAACCCTCGTGCGGACATGTGCGCGGAGCCTAACAGGCCGCACAGCCTGTCGTGGTTTTTCTCGCTACCGGTCCCGGCCTCTCCGCCATCGGCCCGGCAAATGTGCGGAACTATTTGCTGAACTGCGATGTGTTGGGTCTCGAGCCGGTTAGTCGCTCCCAGAACCCGCCCGTGGCAAACTACCCCCACACCCAATCTCCGGGCGCGACGTTCGGAATATCGGCCGACGCTGGCCGTTTTTTAGTGGTCGGCCAAAACGCGCCGTCGAGACGAAGCGGGCTCTAAACTTTCCCGCGGGTGTACGAGGAGATTTCCGTGAACGATCAAAATTCAGACCCGCTGCAAAAGGGACCGAGCGGAACGGTTGTGATGGACGGGGCTCCTCCGGGAGCTGCCCCCAGCCAGCAGTATGTCGCGGCCCGCCCCCCGGGCGTCGCGATGAACCTCACCTCGCCTCCCCAATCAGCACCGGGGCACAATCCTGCGCCCGAGAACCCGCGTGCAAACGAGTTGCGTGGCGATGTTGGCAACACGGTATTTGAGTTTCAAGGCGATCCCCAGGCCGAACGCCGGGGCGCTCCGGGCACGTTTATCGGGAGTCTCGACTCCATGCCCGACCTCGACCACGGGCAGGGTTCCCGCGATTCCAACCTCAAGGGCGGCGGTCCATCGTGGTTGCTCGCAGTCGTCGGGGTTGCGGTTGTCGGCGGTGGATTTTTTGCAGCGACAGCCCTCGGCGGTGGCGGTGAGCAGCCGCAAGTCGAAGCCAAGGCCGAGGCAAAAACCGAAGCCAAGGCCGACGCCAAGGTAGCTGCCGACAAACCAGCCGAAGAGGCCAAAGCTGGCGACGAGGCCAAGGCCGGCGACGCCAAAGCCGAAGAGGCCAAAGCGGGTGATGACAAGGCCGCGGCCGATGCCAAGGCAGCCGACGAGGCGAAGGCCGCAGAGGCCAAAAAAGCTGAAGAGGCGAAGGCAGCTGAAGAGGCCAAAAAGGCCGAGGAGGCCAAAAAAGCCGAGGAAGCCAAGAAGTCGGAGCCCAAACCCAAGCCCGCAGCTCCCAAGAAAAAGAAGAAAAAGAAGAAGGTCGAACCGGCACCGGAGCCCGAGCCCGAGCCCAAAACAATCAAGCCCAAAAAGCCCCCGCGGCTCAAGCCGAGCAAGCCCCCGCGCGACCTCGACAACCTGCCGCCACCGCCGTGAGCCGGCAACCGACACAAAAAATCGCAGCGACGCCCGCTGCGATTTTTGTTTGACTGCTCCGTTCGCTGATTTACATGTTGCTACATGTAATTGGTTGCCCGTGCGAACCGACTAAAATTACTGGCTGAGGCGTCGGCGAACAGCTCCACCCAAAACGCTCAAGATCCACAGCCCGCCGGCGAGCAGGCCCACCCCTGAAAGTGCCCACATCGGTTCGAGGCCGCTGTGCGTCTGTTCGACCCGCAGCTCGAGCTGGGCATCTTTGACCCGCGGATCGTCGGGGACAAGTTGGGCCGCGGTGTTGAGCAACATCTGGCGACCCTGGCGGGGGAGGTTGGCGATCTTGGCTTCGGCGAGCAACGCCTGTGCCTGCAGCGACGTGGCACGGGGCGTATCGGTGGGGCCGATCAGATGGGCAGACTTTCGCAGGAGTTGGGCCGATCGGTCGAACTGCCCCGATTGATAGGCCGAGTCGGCCGCCCGGGTGTAAATGCCAACCATGGTTTCGCGTTGGCCATCGCTACCAAACTCCGGGTCGGCGGCGAGCAGGCGGTCGAGAATATCCACGCTTTGCTGAAGGTCCCCAGATTCAAGTGCCTGTGCAACGAGTTTTTCCTGGGTCGCCCGCCGGCTGGCATCGAGATGGTCGAGTAGTGCGTGGGTCAGGCGTTGCGGCTGCAGCTCGCACTCGCGGTTGAGGTTTTGCTGTTCGTCGTAGAGCTCGCACAGCGGCAGGTGCAGGGCCGGATAGTTGGCGGCCAAAAACTCGTCGAGGGCCAGGGTGACCGCGCCGCGGTAGCTCAACTGGGCCGCTGCCATCGTCGTGCCCCCGCCGAGCAGGCGCAGTGATTTGCGCCGGACCTTGGGCGCCGGACCCGTTGTGTATGCAAGTAAGGCCTCACGGGCGCTGCGCCGGACCCGGGGAATCGGGCTGTCGATCGACTCTAAGATGTATTTTGAGGCCTCTGGCGGCCGGCGTTGGGCATAGGCGGCGAGCAACTCCGCAAGCAGTCGCGGGTTGTCGGCCACGGCCTTCAGAGCACGTTGCGGGTGTAATTTATCCATCCGGTCGAGTTGGTATTCGGCGTATTTCGCCTGCAACAGTTCGACCGGGTCGGGGTCGGTTTTACGCTTCTTTTTGACCTCGGGTTTGATCGAGCGCAGGACCAAGGTCGGCAGTGCCTCGCGTCCAACCCCGCGAATTGCCCGCCCGACCTCGTCGCGAAACGTGCCCTCGTGAATATAGGCCGCTGCCAACAATGTATCTACAACTTCGGCGGTGCGCTTGGGGTGTTCGCGGCCGATGTTTGCGGCCGCCTGCAGCAGTGCCACCTCGAGCACACAGTCGCGGTAGATCTTGCGAAAAACCCGGCTCACGCGTTTGCTTTTGAGCGTGAGCAGGTCCTCGTACCAGTTTTCGGAGAGCTTGACTTTGTAGCCGTGGCTGCGTTTCCAGGCCCGTTCAAAGTGGCCGTAGCGATTGGGAACATCGCCACCGATCAGCGACAGCAGCTTGATGTAGTCGGTCTTGCGCGCCTTGCGGGGCGCCAACAAATGCTCGCGCAGCGGCTCCCACAGTGTTGGCGGTGTCTGGGTCAGGGCATCGGCGTAGGTCCGCAGGTCGCCATGAGAGCCCGTGCGAATCGCCTCGACATACTCGGCAAACATCTCTGGCGTTTGCGGCGGTGCCAGGGCTTCACTCGGTTGCCCGGGCGTCGGTTCGGGTGCCTGCTCAAGGCGGGCCAGCAGCCGCGCCGGGTCGAACTCGGTGAGCCACTGCTCGACCATTTCGGGGTCGCCGACACGGGTCGTGACCTCGACCTCGGGTGTCGAGCTACAGCCCACAAGCGCCAACAAAACCAGGGACATGGCGGACACGGAGCACGAACGCAGGGTCATATGTGGGTGGTACCGCAGACTCCTTAGACGGCAAAAAAACGCGAGCTTTCGCCACCGCTCGGCCTGTCCGTTGACATGGCTCGGCGCAGTGTTGCGACCAGGTCCCAGTCGCGGGACATGTCGGTCGGACCGGTTGTCGCCCGCCAGCGCGCGCTCGGGTATGGGTAGTACCGCAGACTTCTCCGAGCCTGTTACCAACGTCGTGGCAGCGATACCCGTTGTTTTCTCGGCCGACATCCGGGCGAATGCCGGGCGTGCCCTAGACAAAAAACGCATGTGCTCGGCTCGCCGCGAACCTCGATCGGCCGCGGGCAAAGAACCTGAGTATTGCCGTTTGCAGGGCGCTCGGGTGTTGCTGGGTGAACGTTTCTGGGACGCGACCTGACGTTTTCCCGAGTCGGTGTTGCCCGAGACCTTTGCAAGGCTTCGCTAACCGCCGTCGAGCACAAAAGCCACCACAACGCTCACCAGTAGGCACAGCAACAGGGCGCCCAGGATGAACTTGGCCAACACCACGCTCAGGCCGATACCGAGACCCAAAAGTGCCAGTTCCTTCGCTTCTTTGCGCACCAGGGCAACGATTGCGGCGAGGACCCCAGCGATACCGAGGACCAACGCAGCTGTCAGCAACGGGTCGTCCGGAGCACGTAGCTCAAATAACGCCATCAAATCGTGGGTTGCCAAGAACCACAAGACCGCTCCCAGGGCCGGCAACACACAGCTCAGGCTCAGCCAACCGGCAATATTGCGGCGGGGGTCGGTCGCGGCGGTGGGCGTCGGCGGCATCAGCAAATCCTATCAGTTGAGTGTCGGCGGGACGAGGGGCGTACATGCCCACAGCTGTGCAAAATGCATGACCGAAAAGACATGTTTTGCGAGAACCGACTATGATGGCCCCGGGGAGACGTGATGACCAAGATCTTAGCGTTGGGGTTGCCAATTGGATTGTTACTCGCCTGCGGTGGCGGGGGCGAAGGCGGGACCGAGAGCACAGGTTCGGAGACTGCAGCGACGTCGCCCACCGGCAGCTCGAGTGTCACTGTTGAGCCAGAAACTTCCGAGCCGACCAGCTCGGGTAGCCAGACCGACAGCGAGGCTACCAGCGAGGGACCGAGTGAGACCGAAGCAACGACCGAGCCGACCGGGATGCCGACCACCGACGATCCGACCGACGCGACCGATCCGAGTACAAGCGAAGCAACGACCGACGCGACCACCGAAGCAACGACGACCAGTGATACCGAAGCAACGACCGATGGTGGTTGTGGCCAGTGCGATGAGCCCAATCAAACATGTATCGACAACGAATGTGTGACCTCGTGCCAGGGCCAGGTGCCAGACCCGTGCGGCCCCGATCAGGTTTGCGATGTCAACAGCGGCGAGTGTGTCGACCCCGACAGCAGTTGTACGGTGGCGGGGGACTATGTCGAGTGCGGCGATGCCACGTGCGGCCCGGGGACCGTGTGCGACGGTGTTGGCGAATGCCTGCCGGTGGCCCCCTGCTTTTTACCTGCATGTACATCCGAAGGCCTGTGCTGGGGCACCCTGTGTAGCTGCGAGCGGGCCAACCCGTGCGAAGTCGACCCCGACATCGACGCCCTCAACGGGCCATTTTCGACCGAGATCGTCGACCTCGAGTTCGCCGATGATTGCACCGCGTGGATGGCAACCCTTCGCAGCGGCACCGACTATGTCCGCCGGCTCGAGACCAACGGCACGGTCACCGAGTGGGCGGGCGTCTCCAATCTCGACATGGGTGAGATCAAGGTGCTCAAACAGCTGATCGTTCCGGCCGAGGCCGCGCAGATCGCTGGCAAAAAGGCGCCCGATGTGCCGGCCCCGGTCGAGGGCCTGGGAGAAGTTGCCATTACATATATCTGCATCGGCGGCTGCTTTGTCGACCCGCCCCAGGGGGTGGCGCGGCTGATCGAGGACGACCAGCAAAACCCACTGCCGGTGGTGATTCCGGCAACCACGACCACCGGCGACGGACCGTTTGGGCACTTTGTGATCGATGCCGGGCCGATGGGGCTGACCTGGGGCGAGGACCGGGTGCTGTACGTCGGCAACTCAACCGAAAATGGCGAGCTCAACACCGCCGACCTCGAAGCTGAGACCGTCGATGTCCTCGCCAACCTCCCCGAACGGATCCACGCCGCCGCCTCGGTCAGTCCGGTCCACCTCCTGGTAGCGATCGAGGGGGGGTCGCTGTACCTGTTTAACACCGTGACCGCCGACCTCGAGTTTGTTGTCGACATCGGCAGCGATGTCACCAGCCTCAGCCATGATGCCTTCTCGGGGCTTGTATATGCAGGTTTACAAAGTCTCGAAATCGCCGTGGTCAAACCGTTTACCGGCGAGATTGAGATGTTCGGTATGATGCCGGGCAAGGGTAGGGTAACGGTGAGCCCCAACGGTGAGCTCTACTTCAGCCCGGTCAAATACATCGACCCGGGGGTGATCGTGAAGTGGCCGTTGCCGGCGACGCTGTAGCATGCGATTGCTGGTGCCGCGAAAGGGGCAGGGGCGACGCACCGCTGGCGGCGCGCGCACGAACGCGAGCGACCTGATGAATGAGATATGTCCCAAGGGGCATGACATCGAACAGTCGATCGGGGCGCCCACAACTGGGGGGAGGGATATACTCCGACCATGCGTACCCCTGTGCTGAGCTCCTGTCGTGCGTTTTTACCGTTGTGTGTTGTCCTCGCTGGCTGTGGCGGGGGCGGCATGGATGCGACGGACTCGGCGACGACGACGACAACGACGGTGGGGACCAACCCGACGACAACAGACACCTCGACGACCGATGGCAGCGACAGCGAGAGTACAGAAACCAGCGGCGAACCGAGTGGTTCGCAAACCGCGAGCGAGACCGAGGGCACCAGCGAAACCGACCCGACAACTGAGGGGCCGACGACCGCGGGGGAGACCGAGGACACCAACGAAACCGACCCGACGACCGCGGGCGGTTGCGATGCCTGCGACGAGCCCAATCAAGTTTGTATCGACAACGAATGCGTGACGACCTGCCACGGCCAGGTGCCTGACCCGTGCGGGCCCGACCAGGTCTGCGATGTCGTCAGCGGCGAGTGCCAAGACCTCGATGCCGCCTGCGTGGTCGCTGGCGATACCTTTACCTGCGGCGACCAGGACTGTGGCCCTGGGACGGTGTGCAACGGCGAGGGCACCTGTATCGCGGTGGCGCCGTGCCACCAAGTTGAGTGTACAAGTGAAGGCCTGTGCTGGGGCCAGCAGTGCGCCTGTGAACGCACCCACGACTGCCCGGAGACCCCGGATGTCGAGCAGCTCAACGGGCCGTTTTCAACCGAGATTGGCGACCTCGAGTTTGCCGACGACTGCACCGCGTGGATGGTGACCCTGCGCAGCGGGACCGACTATGTCCGCCGGCTCGAGACCGATGGCACCCTGACGGAGTGGGCAGGTGTCTCCAACCTCAACATGGGCGAGGTCAAGGTCCTCAAGGCGCTGACCGTGCCCGGTTCGGCACAAACGCCCGGCGACAAGACCACGCCCGAGCAGCCGGCCCCGATCGAGGGCCTGGGCGAGGTTGCGATTACCTACACCTGCTGTGCAAGTTGTGGCTGTTTTGTCGATCCGCCCCAGGGCGTGGCCCGGCTCAACGAAGACGACATGCAAAACCCGCTGCCGATTGTCATCGTCGCCGAGGTCACCCAGGGTGACGGCCCGTTTGGAAGCGTGGGTGCCGATGCCGGACCGATGGGGTTGACCTGGGGCGAGGACCGGGTGTTGTACGTCGGCAACTCGACCCAAAACGGCGACCTCAACTCGGCCGATTTAGATGCACAGTCACAGGAAGTGTTGACGCCACTGCCCGAGCGTGTCCACGCGGCGGCTGCCGTGAGTTCGGTGCACCTGCTGGTCGCCATCGAAGGTGGCTCGCTGTACCGCTACAACGCCCTCACCCAGGAGTTGGAGTTTGTCGTCGAGTTGGGCAGCGATGTCACCAGCCTCAGCCACGATGCGTTCTCGGGGCTGGTCTACGCCGGCCTGCAAAGTTTAGAGATCGTTGCGATCCGTCCGTTTACCGGCGAAGTCGAAAGCTTTGGCACGATGCCGGGAATCGGTCGGGTGACGGTGTCGCCCAACGGCGAGCTCTACTTCAACCCGGTGCAGTACCTCAACAACATTCCGATCTCGAGTTGGGATTTGCCGGACATGCAGTAGCCCGGCCAAACCAGTGTTCTGGGGGGCAATCTGTCCGTGCGCCCCGGGACTGGGCGTTTTCGGTATGGTTGATCCATGCCCCGCTTACACCGTGCTGTTGGAATTGCTGGAGTTGCCGTGGTCGCCGTGGCACTTGCCGGGACCGGTTGTGGCGATGGCAAAGACACCGGCTCGACCACAGATGGCGCGACGACTGGCGCGACGACTGGCGCGACGATTGGCGAGACCGTCGATGAAAGTGTAGGTACAACTGATCAGACGACCGCTGGCGAAACCACGCAGACGTCGGAGACAACCTCCACATCCGACCCGACCTCCAGCACCAGCGAGACCTCGAGCTCGAGTGATCCGAGTACCAGCTCGGGCGAGGATTGCAGCGGATTTTACGACTAGCAAAACATTGGCCCCGCAGTCGAGGTCGCGGTTCTCAATACCCGGCAAGAGCCGATGTATGTCCAGGTCTTGAGTGAGTGCGACATGCAGGTGTTTGAGTTGCTCGGGCCCGATGCCGATGTTCCCACACCGTGGCAGTTGACCGACTGCTGGACCTGCGAAGGTGGGATCAACGGCAACTGCGTGTGTCCGGGAGAGCCGTGCTTTTACACCTCGTTTTTGCGGTTGGAGCCCGGGGCGAGTTACCGCGGTGCCTGGTTTGGTGCCGTCTACCAGGCCCACGACCTACCGCCTGAGTGCGTTAACGGGATGTGTGGATCGACCTGTTCCCAACGCGTGCAGGCGAGTGCGGGCAACTACACGTTTCGCGTGCGCGCAGGGACCCAGGTCAGTGGTTGCGACGGCTCGTGCGATTGCCTGCCAAACGGCGAGGGCTGGTGTTTTGTCGAGGGTGGCGGCGGCAGCATCGACGGCGAGCCCACGGTTGCAAGTACGAGCTTTGCCTATCCCGACCAGACGTTGGTCGACGTGCCGATCGAGTAGGCAAACAGCTTGTATGGGCAGGTTAGATGTCGTTCACAGCAACGGCTCAACCCCGGTGAGCCCACGGTTGCGGGTACGAGTTTGCCGAGCCCGAGCAGACGTTGGTCGACGTGCCGATCGAGTAGGCAAACAGCTTGTATGTGCAGGTTAGATGTCGTTCACCGCAACGGCTCAACCTCGGTGAGCCCCACGGTTGCAAGTACGAGCTTTGCCGATCGAATAGGCAAACAGCTTGTATGGGCAGGTTAGATGTCGTTCACAGCAACGGCTCAACCCCGGCCGCTTCGCGCAACTCCCCGCGGACAATCGCCGCGGCTAGCAGGTGGAGCTCGTCGGTCATGCTGCGGTCGTCGGTCACCGGGGGGACATATTGGCGAATGGTTTGATGTACACGCATCAGCGGCTCGGAGGTGGCGATGTCCCGCAGGTCGAGTGCGCGGGCACCAATGGCAGCTTCGATCGCCAGCACGAGGCTGAGGTTGTCGACCACCCGCCGGAGTTTGCGGGCGGCGAGGGGGCCCATGCTGACGTGGTCTTCCTTGCCGGCCGAGGTTGGGATGGTGTCGACACTGGCCGGATGGGCGTCGGCCTTGCACTCGCTGGCGAGCGCGGCCGCGGTCACGTGGGCCATCATAAATCCGCTTTGTAAACCGGGGTGGTCGGCCAAAAACGCCGGCAAACCTCGGTTCGTGTGGGGGTTCATAAATCGGTCGCTACGGCGCTCGCTGATGGTGGCGAGCGTGGTCAGGGCCGCGGTCATGTGGTCGAGCGGCACGGCAATGGTGGCCCCGTGAAAGTTGCCGCCGCTGATGACATCAAACCCGGCACTCGGATCGTTGCGGTCGCGGGGCAGCACCAGGGGGTTGTCGGTAAAGCTGTTGACCTCGATCTCGCAGGCATTGCTTGCATAGGCAAATGCTCCACGCACGGCCCCGTGGACCTGGGGCATGCAGCGCATCGAGTAGGCATCTTGCACGACATTGCAGTGGCGGTGGGAGTCGTTGAGCGGCGAGCCGGCGAGCAGCTGACGGATCAGGGCGGCGCTTTGCAGTTGGCCGGGGTGGGCCTTGCCGGCGTGGATCCGTGGGTCGCAGGCCGAGACCGTGCCGAGGTGGGTGTCGAGGCTGAGGGCGCCGATGATGTCGGTGGCGACGATCAGCTCGGAGGCGTCGTGGAGGGCGAGCGCACCGATCGCAGTCATCACCTGGGTGCCGTTGATCAGGCTGAGGCCCTCCTTGGGCCCGAGCGCAAACGGGACGAGCCCGGCCTGTTGCAGGGCTGCGGCACCATCGATGTGTGTACAAGAGTCGCCGATGGTGGCCCGGCCTTCGCCCACGAGTACGAGCGCGAGGTGAGCAAGTGGCGCAAGGTCACCACTCGCCCCCACGCTGCCCTGGCACGGGACGACCGGAGCGATCCCGGCGTTGAGAACGGTCACAAGATGTTCGGCGAGTTCGGGGGACACGCCGCTGGCCCCGAGCGCAAGTGTGTGTGCCCGCAGCAACAACAGTGCGCGCACAACGTCCCGCGGAAGTGGCTGCCCGACACCCACGGCATGGCTGCGCAATAGGTTGAGCTGGAGGGCCGAAAGTTTGTCGCCCGGGATGCGTGTTTCACTCAGGGCGCCAAATCCGGTGTTGACCCCATAAATCGCGGCACCGCTGGCGAGACGGGCTTCGAGCTGTTCACGGGTCTGTGCGAGCGCTGCCCTCGCTTGCGGGTCGAGAAGGACGTTGGTCGACCCGCGGGCAACACGGGTCACGTCCCGAAGTTGCAACGGGCTTCCGACAACCACAGCGGGCTCAACCGGGTGCGTCATGGCGGTAGGGTACACCGACGGCGCGAGTGAGTCCGCCCGCGTTGACCGACTCACATACACCCGTTTACGCTCACAAGGCGTGATGCGTTGCCCCATATGCCACTCGGTCTACCCGGTCTCCGAGGGGTTTTGTCCGATGGATGGTGCCGTGTTGGTGGCCGAGCAAGCAGTGGTCCCCCCGCTCGTCGCCCGCAGCGTGCCGACGGCCAAGGGCGGCGTGCCCAAGCCGACAAAGTCGGGAGCCCGGTCGCTGGCGAAGATGCCCGGCTCGAGCGTCGCCGCGCCGCGTATGGCTGGTCACATCGGCGGCCAAAAACCGGTGCAACAGCAAGGTCACAAGGCGACGATCGTCGGCGCTTTTTTTCCCAAGGGCGGGCTTTCGATCCCACGCAGTCAACTCGAGCAACGCCCGCGCGTGCCCCCCGAAGAAGACCTGATCGGCAAGGTGTTCGACCAGCGCTACGAGATCCTGTCGGAGATTGGCTCGGGTGGTATGGCGGTTGTGTTCCGCGGTCGCCACGTCATCATCGACAAGCGGGTTGCCATCAAGGTGTTGCGCAGCGAACACATGCGCAACGCCGATGTCGCCCAACGGTTTTTGCAAGAGGCGCAACTCGCTTCGCGGATCAAACATCCGAACGTCGTCGAAGTTAGCGACTACGGCCAGCTGGCTGCCAACCGGCTTTGCTACTACGTCATGGAGTATCTCGACGGTCAGTCCCTGGCCGACCGGATCGATCTTGGCGAGCCGATAGGGCCGGCCGAGGCCATCGAGCTCGCCCAGCAAATCCTCGCCGGATTGCAGGTGGCCCACGACGCCGGCGTGATCCACCGCGACCTCAAACCCGACAATATCTTTTTGACGACCGACCCGCAGACCGGGGGCACGCTCGCCAAAATTCTCGACTTTGGCATCGCCCGCGCGCTCGATCGCAAAACCCGGTTGACGGCCGCCGGCACGGTGATCGGCACCCCTGAGTACATGTCGCCTGAGCAGGCGCAGGGGCACGAGATCGATGGTCGCAGCGACCTTTATGCCCTGGGTGTCATCGTCTTCGAGATGCTGACCGGCAAGGTTCCATTTGATGCAAATACAACCTTAGCGGCGCTCACCCAACACGTCTACGACCCTCCGCCCGCGCTCCACGAGGTTTGCCCCGAGTTGCCGCCGCTCGAACACATCGGCGCCGTGCTCGAGCGCCTGATGGCCAAGTCCCGCGAAGACCGTCCCGAATCGTGTGAACATGCATCGGAATTGTTGCTGGCCGCACTCGAACGCGATCGCCGGGCGATCGAGCGGGGTCCCACGCCGGTACCGGTATCCGCCCGTCCCAAGCGGACAACCATGGAAATCGGCTCCAACTCGGTGGTCGTCAAGGTCGACGACGACGACGTCGATGACCTGCCCGACTTCGATGCTCCCCACGACGATGTGCGCCACCCCGGCGATCCGGTGAGCATGGTTCGCGGCGATACCGGGCAGGTACAGCCGCGGGACTTTGGCGTGTCCGAACGGTACCGCCGCAAAAAACCCAGCGTGATCGTGTCGCGCGACGAGGGGGTCGAGCGGTTCGAGAAGCCGAAGCCAATGCCGAAGATGCAGGTGGCACCACCGGTTGTGGTGCCTGAGCCTGAGCCCGAGCCGGCCAACGGTCGCGGGTGGATCGTTGTGCTTTCGCTGGTCGCCGCAGTTGTCGGTGCAGCTGTCACCGTCTACTTGTTCCAACAGTTTCGCAATCAACCGGCACAGCCCGCGCCCGCTCCGGTTGGCCAAGCTGTCCCGGTGGTTACTGAACCGCCGGCAACATCGGCACCGTTGCATCCTCCACGGGTAGCCGCGACCTCCGAGGTGACACTGACGTTTGCGAGCATGCCGTCAGGGGCGTTGGTCAAGGGCCCCGAGGGCCCACTTGGTCATACGCCGCTTTCCCTACGTGTGCTGCCGACCAAGAGCCCGCGGGCGTTCACATTTGAGTTGCCAGAGCACCGCCCCGAGACACGCAAGTTCGTGCCGGATACTGACAGTGAGATCACGGTGGTTTTGCAGCCCACGGGCAAAAAACAGCGAAGGAAAGCTCGGCCCACATCCCCAAAACAGCCACCAGCAGCCGCCCCCAAGGTGCCCCAAAAATCGCAAAAACCCGCGGGCGACCTCGCGTTGAGCGACCTCAAGGACCCGTTCGCGGGCGATGAGTGAGAAACCACCAAAGACGCTCGCCGCGAAAATCCGCTACCCTGCAGCCCATGGCCCGGCCCGAAAATGTGATTCAAACCGGGGCGACGGTTGTGGCAGACATGTCCCAACAGCCGGCCGTCACCACCGGTTTTGAAGAAGATACGCCGGTCGCCGCCGAAACTTTGATCGGCCAGACACTCGTCGAGCGCTACCTGCTTGTCGACAAACTCGGCGAGGGTGGCATGGGCACCGTCTACCTGGCCGAGCACGTCACCATCGGCAAGCGCCTGGCGATCAAGGTCCTGAGCCGGGAGTTCGCCCATAAGCCCGAACTCGTCGAGCGGTTTTTGCAAGAGGCGCGAGCGGCCTCGATGATCGCCCACGAAAATGTGGTCGAGATAACCGACTTCGGTAAGACCCCGGACGGCTCGGTGTTTTTCGTGATGGAGCACCTCTCGGGGGAGGACCTCTCGGCCACCATCAAGCGCGAAGGCCCGTTGTCGTGGGCACGGGTCAAACCGATCGCTGTCCAGATCTGTACCGCGCTCGAGGCAGCCCACAAAAAGGGCGTGATCCACCGCGACATGAAGCCCGAAAACTGCTTTCGGGTCGAGCGCAGCTCCAACCGCGACTACATCAAAGTCCTCGATTTTGGCATCGCCAAGATCAGCAACGACAACTCCAGCACGACCAACAAGGGGCTCACCAAAACCGGGATGATCTTTGGCACGCCCGAGTACATGTCGCCCGAGCAGGCGCAGGGCATGAAGGTCGATCACCGCGCCGATATCTACGCTGTCGGCGTGATTTTGTATGAGTGCCTGACCGGAAAGACACCCTTTACCTCAGACACGTTTATGGGGGTGCTGACCCAGCACATGTTCGAGGCACCGGCGGCCCCAAGCGAGGTTGTCGACAACCCGAGCATCACCCCCGCGGTCGAAGCCGTGATTTTGAAGGCCCTGCAAAAAGACCGCGACCTACGGTTTCAAAGCATGTCCGAGATGCTGGCTGCGATCACCGAAGTGGGGACCGGAGCTGCGCCCGTCGACGTGGTCCAAGAGGTTTTGGAGCGGCCCCAAAGTGCCGGGCAAAAGATGGGCTTTGCCCCGTCGACCCCCGGGCTGATGGTTGAGGGGGGCGAGACCCTTCCCGATGGATCTGGCAACTTTGGCGATCGCAAACCTGTGGTCGCAACCGGCAAGGACGACAAGTTTGGTGCAGTTGCAATTATCTTGGCCGCCCTGTTCATCGGCATCGCCGCGGCCAGCCTGTACCTGTTGTTGACCCACACCGACGAGAGCCAACCAGTTGCAGCCGCGAGTGCCGGCGGGGCCGCGGGTGTCGAGGCGCCCGAACCCGAGCCCGAACCCGAACCCGAACCCGAGCCCGAGGTGGTGACCACCGGGAGCCAGCCCGAAACACCAGACGATCCGCCGGTCGCCCAAACGGTCACCCTCAAGCTGAGGACCAACGTCGATGCCAAGGTGCTCGATGCCCGAGACCACGGTGAACTCGGAAACTCCAACGGTGACGGGGTGACGCTCAAACGCGGGGAGGAGGCCGTAAAACTGCTCCTCGTTGCAGATGGCTACCACGAAACGCCGGTCGATGTGATCCCCGATGTCGACAAAGAATACGAGTTCGAGCTCAAGAAAAAACGCCGGGGTGGGTCGGGCACCACAACCAAAAAAACGCCCAAGAAAACCACCAAAAAGGTGCCGGGAACCAAGGTTCCGGGGATCAAAGATCCGTTCGGTTAGCGGCGAGAGCCTGATGCCGCGTCGGGCTGTTTTGTCGTGTAGATACACGGTTTTTATGTACCGACATGCTACTCGCAGCGCCGTCGACGTTCGTTGGTGTTCGTCGACGTTCGTCAACGTTCGTTGACCCGGCGAAAGCCCCGACACCGTGGTGCAGTGCCGCGGCCTTAGCTTTATGTACCGACATGCTACTCGCCGCGCCGCGCCGCGGTCGACGTTCGCGTTGACCCGGCGAAAGCCCCGAGACCGGGGTGCCGGGGTTTTATTTTTTATGTACCGACATGCTACTCGCCGCGCCGCGGTCGACGTTCGCGTTGACCCGGCGAAAGCCCCGAGACCGGGGTGCCGGGGCTTTATTTTTTATGTGCCTACATGCTACTCGCCGCGCCGCGGTCGACGTTCGCGTTGACCCGGCTTGGCATTGTTGTGCCTACATAAGACTCGCCGCGCCGCGGTCGATGTTCGCGTTGGACCCGGCGAAAGTTCCGAGACCGTCGTGCGTGCCGGGGCTTTAGATTTTGTGTACATGCTACTTGCCGCGCCGCCGCCGACGTTCGCGTTGACCCAGAAACGCCCCGACACCGTGGTGCAGTGCCGGGGCTTTAATTTTGATGTACCTACATGCTACTCGCCGCGCCGCCGTCGACGTTCGCGTTGGACCCGGCGGTAAAGCTTGCCGAGCTTGCGTTCGTCGGCCCGTCGTACATGCTCGTTGCGCCGCCGCTCGGTCGCCGCAACCTCGCGTTGCAAGCGGTCGTAGTTGGCGAGGCGACCGGCATCGAGCTCACCCCCATCACGGGCCGCGAGCACTGCACAGCCGGGTTCGTGGCGATGGGTGCAGTCACGAAACCGGCAGGCCTGGGCCAATTGCTCGACCTCGCCAAAGGCCTGCGTCAGTCCATCGCCTTCGATCCACAGGCCCAACTCGCGGATCCCGGGATTGTCGATCAACACGCCACCACCCGGGATCGGCAAAAGCTCGCGGTGGGTGGTGGTGTGTCGTCCACGATCATCGCCGCGACGGACCGCACCGGTTGCCATCTGTTGGCGCCCGAGGATGTGGTTGGCAAGTGTGGATTTACCGGCACCCGAAGACCCGACAAGCGCGACCGACTTTCCGGTGGCGGTGCGCAGGGGCAAAGCTGCGTTGACTCCGGCAAGGACATCGACCGCGGCGACCATGCGCACGGTTTGCGAGGGCGCGATGGCCTGGCAAGCCGCGACCTTGGGCGCAAACTCGGGGTGGGGGCCGGCCTTTGTCAGCAACACGACCACCGGGATCTGTGCATCTGCACACATCGCCAGGTAGCGCTCGAGCCGACGCAGGTTGAAATCGCCATCGAGGCCCATCACGACAAACACGAGGTCGAGGTTGGCGGCGATCACTTGCTTGCGTGTGCGCGTGCCAGCAGCCGCCCGCCCGAGCTCGGTTTTGCGGGTGAGGCGTTGGGCTACCAGCGGGTCGCCGACCGGCTGTGGCTGTAGCAGCACCCAATCGCCGACCACCGGCCGCGGTCGACACAGCCGCCGCGGAAGTAGGGCATGGCGCACGCCATCGCTGCTCAAAACGTCGCACTGCCGATCCCATGCCCGCAGGACACGGCCGGGTGTGAGCTCAATATCGGTGACTTGCTCGGCAAAGAATGGGTCGAAGCCGAGGTGGAGGAGAGAACAAAAAGGTTGTGGGTTCACTGTTCGAGATCCGAAACGTACAAAAGGAAACACGCGCCTCGTGGCGAACAACGGGCCACGGGCGGACTTTTGTTGGCACTCCCACGTCGCGCCGCACGGCTAACCGCGTCGGGCACGTGGGATGGATCAGGCGACAGCGAACATGCGGTGCCATAGTGCCGAGATCGCGGATCTCGTGCAAGCACCGGTTTGCAGGCTCACGGGTTGGCGAGACGCAGGCGCTTTTGCACGCGGGCCATCGTAAACCCGCGGCGGGACAACATCCGCATGCGCCAGCGCAACGGCAGCCGGTACGACTGCTTGGGTAACCGGCGGCTGCGAAGGCGTCGACGGGCGCGCACAAACTCCCGCCACAGAAGGACAAACATCACGACCATAGATAGATAGCTCGATCAGTTGAGCAAGTGCTGGGGCGGCGGGGCGCCAACTTCGGGGACAAATCGCAAAAACCGCAGACCGACACCCGCGAGGGCCTCAATGCCGTCGGTCCCGGCGTATTGGAAGTAGTAGTGGTTTTGGATCCGGGCGATGGCGCAGATGGCCGAAGCCTCGCCCGGCTGCTGAAACCGGACGATCACCTTGGTTTTGAGCGGCAGCGGCTCCGGCATCTCCACAAACATCCCCGAGTTGGAGATGTTGCGGGCCACAAACCATTGGTCTCCGTGTTCCTCGGTCGAAATGAGGACACGAAACACCTTATCGATGCGGGCTGATGAGCGGCGCTCCACCTGGACGGTCATAAAAAGGAGGATTGCAGTGTCATGAGATGAAGGCAAATATCCTACATAAGCGACAGCTCGACGCTGTCCGCGTGTGAGGATGTTCGTCTTTGGACATGGCTTGCGCACACGCCGGGATTGCTCAATAACGGCGGCTTCAATGGCTGAGACAACACCAACCGGCGAGGCAGAGTTCCGCGCCGGATTTTTAGCCCTGTGTGGGCGCCCGAACGTCGGCAAGTCGACGTTGCTCAATGCGTTGCTGCGAACCGAGCTTGCCCTCGCCACGCGATTTCCCCAGACCACCCGCGAGCGCATGCTCGGGATCTGGTCGGAAAGCAACTTCCAAGCTGTCCTTATCGACACCCCTGGGATCCACCGGGCGCGCAGTGCCTTTAATAAGTACATGGTCCGCGAAGCCGAACGCGGGGCCCGTGATGCCGATGTCGTGATGTTGCTGGCCGAGGTGCCGCGCCTGCCCGACATCGAGGCCGCCGAGCAGTGGGAACCGGGTGAGTCGGCCCTGGCGGCGCTCAAGACCCTCGCGGATGTGGGCAAGCCGATCATTTTGGTACTGACCAAGGTCGATCGCCTGAGCGAGCGTACCCACCTGTTGCCGATTATTGCCCGGTGGCAGGGGCTCCACGAGTTTTCCGCGGTCGTGCCTGTGTGTGCGTTGCGGGGCCAGGGACTGCGCAAGCTCCGTGAAGTTGTACATGCATCCTTGCCGCCGGGTGAGCCGCTGTTTGATCGCGACAACCTCAGCGACCGGGGGATGCGGTGGCACGCCGGTGAACGGGTGCGGGCCGCATTGTTTCGCAACCTCAGCCAGGAGCTTCCCTATTCCTGCGCCGTCACCATCGAGTCCTACCGCGAGCAACGCAAGCCGCCCAAGGACACGATTCGCGCCACCGTGCACGTCGAGCGCGAGAGCCAAAAAAAGGTTGTGATCGGCAAGGGCGGACAGACGATTCGCGCCATCTCGATGCAGGCACGCCAAGAAATCGCCGAGCTGACCCAGCGGCCATGTGACCTGTTTTTGACCGTCCGGCTCACCCGCAACTGGACCAAAGATCCGGACTTGATGAAGCGGTTGGGCTACCACCAGGCCATCGGAGGTGAGGCATGAGTTCCACCGACGACATCAAACAACATGCAGCTACATCCGAGCTAGACGAAGGGGCCATGGGCGAGGGCGAGGTGCCCGAGGCCGAAGCGCCCCAAAGCTATGGGTTGGTCGCGATTATCGGCCGGCCCAACGTCGGCAAGTCGACCCTGTTCAATCGCCTGGTCGGTGCCCGCAAGGCGATTGTCGAAGACCGCCCGGGGGTGACCCGCGACCGCCTGTACGGGGTGGTGCACTGGGAAGGCCGCGCATACATGGTGGTCGACACCGGTGGCCTCGACCCCGACCTCGACACCGGTTTGCCGGCGCACATCAAGACCCAGGTCGATGTCGCCGTCGAAGAGGCCGACCTCATTTTGTTTGTCGTCGACGCGGTCGAGGGCCCCACCAGCGTTGACTTTGAAATCGCAACCTGGCTGCGGCGTAGCGGGCACACCGTGATTTTGGTGGCCAACAAGGTCGATAGCCCCAAGCGCGAGTTGCATAGCCACAGCTGCCACGAACTCGGCCTAGGCGAGGTGTACCCGGTCTCGGCCGCCCACGGTCGCCGGGTTCACGAGCTGTGCGATGCGATCCTCGAGGGCTTGCCCCCGGTGCCCAAGGGCCCGGCGGTCGAGCGCTTGCCCGGCACCCGGATCGCCATGATGGGCAGGCCCAACGCCGGCAAGTCGACGCTGATCAACACGTTGATGCGCGAGCGTCGAGTGATTGTAGATGCAACGGCTGGGACCACCCGCGATCCGATCGAACTGCCGTTTGAACACAACGGCAAACCGCTCGTACTGATCGACACGGCCGGGCTGCGAAGGCGCAAACAGATCGCCCGGGCGATGGAAAAGCTCGCGGCGATCAAGGCGATCCGCACGATGGAGCGGACCGATGTCGTGGTGCTGGTGATCGACTCGACCGAAGGCGTCACCGACCAGGACCAACGCCTGGCCCGGATGGCATTTATCCGCGGCAAGGGCGTGGTGGTGTTGCTGCACAAGTGGGACCTGATCGCGGCCGACAAACGCAAGGCACACGAGCGGGTCAAACACACCGAGGCGGCCCTTGGGTTTTTGGAACGGCCGCTGATTTTCCGCACTTCGGTGGTCGGCGACGGTCGCGATGTCGGAGAGGGCAAGCCAATAGGCCTCGGGAAATTGCTAGACGGCTGCCTGCGCACAGCTCAGGCCCTGCACCGCCGAATCCCAACCCGTGCCCTCAACGACGAGCTCACCGAAGCCGTCGCCAACCACAGCCCCCCGATGTTTGGGAACAAGCCGGTCAAACTTCTGTTTGCCAGCCAAGCCGAGCGCAATCCGCCACTGATTGTGATCTCCGCCAATCACGGACGCTGCCTCACACCTGCGTACGAGCGCTACCTTCTGCGGAGGATCCGAGATCGTTGGGATCTGCGCGGGATACCGGTGAGGTTGGTTGTGCGCGCCCGCGGCAAGGGCAATCGCAAGCGCCAAAAAAACCCCGGCAAGCGGCAATAAAAGTCGATTTTCCTGGGTTTGCTGGGTCCATTACCGTCAGGCGCAGGGCAAACCGGGAGCCGGGCCGGGCGAGCAGGCTTGCGGGTGGGCGAAACCAAGCGCGTCAACTCTGTTGGCAATTTGGCGAAAAATCGACAATGGATTTGGCGGGCTTCGGCCAACCAAGTCCTTTACACGCCCCAAATCGTTTGCGATCGTTCTGGCCCCGACCTTGCTTCGAGCATGAGTGTCGCCCGGAGGATTAACTGACCATGTTCCGTCCTGCAGTTTTTACCCGCATTGCCCTCTTGGCGGGAGCGGCGTTTGCCATCCCGCAACTGTTTGCCTGCCTGTCCCACCCGGTCAAAGACGTCGAGTACGACAAGGCGGCCGAGGATGAGAGCAGCATTGCGATCAACATCAACAAGGATGTCGACATCCTGTTTGTCATCGACAACTCCGGTTCGATGGCTGAGGAGCAGCGCACACTTTCGGAGAACTTCGGTGCGTTCATCGGCGTGCTCGAGGCCGAGGACGTCAATGCCAACTACCGCATTGGTGTCACCACTTCGGACATGGGCAACCCGCGTTGCGGGGCCACGGCCGACGGCGGAAACTTGCTGTTGAGCTCCTGTCGCGGCGACCGTCTCGACCCCGACTTCCGCCGGACCACCCAGGGCGGCGACCTTATTTTCGACGCCCGGTTTGCCTGTGAGGACTTCTGTTCACAGGAGACCCACGACATCCTGGCGGCCGGTACCACCGAGACCGAGAGCGGCAAGGACGACGGCAAAAAGTCGCGTAAGTGGATTGAGCGGATCGAGGGTGAGTACAACTTGCCCGAGGGCGTCACCGGTCTACAGGCATTCCAGTGCTTTGGTCCCCAGGGCATCACCGGTTGCGGTTTCGAGTCGCAACTCGAGGCGATGTACAAGGCCCTCAAAAAGGCCCAGAGCACCAACAAAGATGAGATCAACTACGGCTTCCTGCGCGACTCGGCGATCTTGTCGGTCGTCGTCGTGACCGACGAAGCTGATTGCTCATACAACCCAGCCTTCGACGATATCTTCACCCCGGGCAACAAGACCTTCTGGTCTGACATGGGTGCCAACGCTGCCCAAAATGCCGTGTGTTGGAACGCCGGTACCAAGTGCACCGGTGGTGGTCCGTTCCAGTGCGAGTCCGCCGACTACGGGGCAGACGGCACCGAGCTCGACGACGGCAGTGCGGCCGACAGCGCGGTGCTCTACCCGGTCGAGCGCTACAAAGAAGTCGTTCAAGAGATCGAAGACCAAAAACAGCTCCTCGACAACACCCAGCAGGTGTTGGTCGCGCTCATCGGTGGTGTGCCACTCGGTTACGAAGAGGGTGGCGACATCAACTACGCGCCCGACCAAGATCCCGATGCCCAAATCGACAACGGCATTGGCCCAGGCTGCACCTCGCAAAACCAAATCATGGTCGAGCCGACGGCATGCTCCGGTACCGAGGAGTGCCCCGCTGGCTCGATCTGCACCGACGATGGCACCTGTGGCCCACCCGAGGGCAACCCGCTGCCGCCCGTGCGTATGGTCGAATGGGCCGAAGCCTTCGCAGTTGATGGTGCACGCAACATCTACTCGATTTGCTCCGAGGACTACACCTCGGCACTCAACGCCATCGCCAACCGTATCCGCGACCAGATCAAACCGGCATGCTTCCCGGGCTGTGTCGCCGACACCAACCGCGACACGCCGTACGTCGACGCCAACTGTGCGTTGGTCGAAGAAAACGATGCCACCGGCGAGCAAAACAAAATCCCCGAGTGCATCGACCAGGACGGCGAGCGCGTGCCTCCGGTGGGCGAGACCGTTTGTTTCGACTACTTGGTCGACAAAGACGGCAACGAGACGCCCAACGAAGACGACGACATGGACCCCGAGTGCGTCGAGAAGGGCTACAACCTCGAGTTCCGGATTGTTCGCTCCGCTTCGGCCAAGGCTGGTTTCAGCGTCAAGGCCAACTGCGAGCTCTCCGACCTCCGCGAGGTCGACTGCCCGACTCTCTAATCGGTGCAGTTGCAAGCAAAGCGGGCCCCATTCGGGGCTCGTTTTGTTTCGAACGGCGACGAGTGTCAACTCGTTGGATATGCAACTGATTTGCCCAGTTAGCACCGTCGCGAAAACGTGTCGGCGCGAGGTCTTGCTACCAGCGAAATCCAGCGCGTAGCGACACCGCGAGGTACAGGGGGATGTCGGCGATCGCTGTTACCGGTGCGTAATAGCGGACCAAAAACCCGAGGGTGAGGTGCTGGCGGACGAGGGCATCGACCCCAACCCCAACATGGGCCGCGGGCAGCAGGCTGACCTCACACATTCCACTTGATGCACATACAAGTCCGGTGTCGCAACTGCCGTCACTGTTGCACGGCAGCCCCCGTTGGCCAGTAAATAGTCCAAGCGGAGTGGCAGCCCGGAGGGCCCCAAACCCGACGTCGAGCAACGGGACAAACCGACCGAGGTCGACAGCCACCGCGAGTCCGCCGCTGAAGTAGGTCGCGTGCAACATGCCCGCCGTCGCGGTCTCGACCGGCTCTTCGTCTTCGTCGAGCACCACGGTTCGCGGCATCGGGTGGACCGTGTGACTTACGCCGGCGCGAAACCACATCCAGCGCATGAGTTGGATGTCGGTCTCAAACGAAAACCCGAACCCGTGGCGGACCTGGTCGGGGCGGCCAAGAAGTTGCAACTTGGAAGCTGCGTACAAAGTTGAGAACGTCAGTTGAACCCGGCGACTACGGCTGAAACCAACGGTGAGCTCAGGCACAGCAGGGCTTACCCGCGGCTGACGTTGTCCGTTGGGGGCGTCCATCTGCGGCACATCGTCCGGGTCGATCGGCCGATTTTCGGGGTCGCGCGGGCCCTCGGGCTGGGTCTCACCCTCGGCATGGACTGGCGCTCCGGCGACGACACACAAGACAGCCGCAACACCCAGTCGCAGGGTCTTCGGTCGGGTGCCAATGCTACTGCGCACGACCCCTTATACCGCCTTCTGCCGCGGGAGACTCACTTTGGCGAGTCTGCGTGGCCCAGGCTTGTTAAGAACTTGGCGCGTAAGTTGCGCCACCAGTTGGCAGCGGTCAACCATAGGCAAGGGGAACCCCTGGGAGAACCACCACTGTCCACGGGCTGGACATGGGCCGGATGCTTTTGTAGACAAGCCGCCTGTGAGCGAAGAAAAGCCCGAATCGTCACCCGAGTCCGGTGAGCGGATGGACCTCCCCACCTGGAGCCGGCGCAAAACAAAAAAGCGCCCGCAGGGAGACAAGGACGACGCCTTCCAGGGCTCCGTGCGACGGGCGGGTAAAGCCGCAGCCGCCCGGATGCCAGTGGTGATCGGTGCGATCGTCCTCGTGGTCGGCGGTGTGATCGCTGTTGTTGCGATGCGCGAGCAGGGCAAGGAAGCGCGGGCCAACACCACCAAGATCCTGGCCGAGGCAGTTGGCTACCAAGCCCGTGCCCAATTGATCGACCCTGAGCAGGTCGGCAAGGTTGACCCGCCGTGGCCAGTGGTCGAAAGCGAAGCCCAACGTGCCGAGAAGGTCGACGAAGTACTCGCAGACCTGGCCAAGAAGGCAGGTGGTTCGGAGGCCGATGTCAATGCCGACCTGGTGCGCGCGGCCCGTTTGATGCGGACCGCAAAGCATGCCGAGGCAGCAGAGCTCTACCGCAAGTTCCTGGCCGCGGTCGACGAATCCCACCCCATGCGGTTTGTCGCCCTCGAGGGCCTGGGTCTCGCTCTCGAAGCCCAGGGGAGCCTCGAAGATGCCCTCCAGCAGTTTGAACGACTCGCTGGCGAGGAAAAAGCGTTCTACCGCGACATGGCGCTTGCCCACCAGGGCCGGGTGCTAGAGGCATTAGAGCGCACCGACGAAGCGATCGCGGTCTACCGCAAGTATCACAAGGAATACCCGGTCAACACGGGCAACAACTTTGCCCGCGAAACCGTCAAACAGCGACTCGAAGAGCTTGCCCCGGATGCATTGACGGCACCTGCACCCGATGCAGATGCAACAAAATCCGAGGCACCCGCCAATGCCGGTGAGTAGCATGCGAAGGTTCGCCGCAGTCGTTGTACTTGCAACCGCTCTCGCGGGCTGTAGCCGTGCCGCCCCCGACGTGGTGCTCTACCCGTCGAGTGGCGACGCGGCCCGCCGGGTGCTGTCCCTCGAGTTCCAGCGGCAAATCACCCTTCCAGACAACTTTGTCCTGCGCCCCGATGAGTACGCCGGCGTGGCCACAGATCATCGCCGCAATCTGCTGTACGTCGGTGGCCGCGACGGGGCGTTTTTAGCTCTCGACGCCGAGACTGGCACCGTGGTGTGGGAACGGCCGTTTGCCGGTGAAATCTCGTCGGTACCGCTGTTGCTCGAACAGGAAGATCTGCTGCTGTTCGGGACCGATAACGGCGAGTTTGTGGCCCTCGATTTGCAGACCCGCGAGCCGCGATGGATCTACGAAACCGCCGGAACCGTGCGGGCCAAGCCACTTGTCGAAGGTGGCCTTGTGTACTTCTCGAACTCCCGCGACCAGGTCTACGCCCTCGACGTCGCCACCGGTGACTGGCGCTGGCAATATCCGACCGAGAGCGAGCTGCCGACCGACTTCACGATCTACGGTCGCGCCGGCCTCAGCTATATGCCGCGGGGCGACGGCACCAGCGGCGACGGGGTGCTGTTTACCGGGTTTGACGACGGTCGGGTGGTCGCCCTCGGAGCGATTTCTGGTGCAGCGTTGTGGAGCTACAGCGTGGCCCCTCCCGAGCGTGGCGACTTTATCGATGCAGATGCAACACCGCTGATCATTCCGCGCGACGGGGTGTTGGTGGTGAGTGGGCAGAGTACCGGGGTGTACGGGCTGTCCCTCGATAGTGGTGAGGAACAGTGGAAGACGCCCGTGCGTGGAGCCGGTACCGCTGTCGCCGGGCCGGGTGGGGTGATGATCGTCGCCTCGGCACTCGAGGGCGTGATGGCCTTAGAGCCAGGTGGGAAGATTCGCTGGCATCAACAGGCCGACCCTGGCGTGTTGTCGACCCCGCTGGTCGTCGGCGATACCGTGTTTGTCACCCACTCTGAAATCGGTCTGCTCGCCTACGACGTGCGCAGCGGTGAGTTGCTCGCCCGGGTCGACAGCGGCAGCGGTAGCTTGAGCGCGCCGACCTACGACGCCAAGACCGACCGGTTTTATATGATCACCAACCGCGGAACCCTGCTGGCATTTCGCGTTGTCGGTGCCTGAGCTGGACTTACTTCACGACCCGGGCAAAACGCAGACTCTGTGCAAATACAAAAAGCTCGACCGGGTGGTCGAGCTTTTCAAGTTGGGTCGATCGCAGACGAGCTAAAAGCTCTTGCCGTCGATGTGGGTCGGGTTGAGCGTATCGAGGTCGAGACCTTCGAGGCAGCGGACATTGATCGCCCGCACCTCGTTGCCGTTTTGGTCGCTGCCACGGGCGAACGAACGGATCCCGCAGTGTTTACAAAACACGTGGTGGATCCGTTTGGCGGCAAACTGATAGTCGGTGAGGGCATCTACGCCGGCCTGCAGGTCAAAACTCGAAGCTGGCACAAAGGTCAGCATGGTCCCGGTCTTTTGGCAGATCGAACAGTTGCACGTCATCACCTGGGCGAGGTCGGTGGTCACGACGTAACGCACCGCACCGCAGTGACAACCTCCCGAGTATTGCTTGGCCGTCGCCATTTTTGGCCGTTAGCTGCGGAGGTCCTTAAGGACAGCTTCGGCATGCCCCTTGACGCGCACGGGGCTGTGAATGGCCTCTAGCTTGCCACTCTTGCCAATGACGTAGGTCGAACGGATCACACCCTTGAGGCTTTTGCCGTACAATTTTTTGTCGCCATAGGCTCCGTAAAGGGTCGAGATTTTGTAGTCCGGATCGCTCAGCAGCGGGAACGGCAACTTGTATTTTTTGCGGAACTTCGCGTGTGACTCGAGGCTGTCACCGCTGACACCGAGGACCACGGTCTTCTCCGACTCAAAGTCTTTGATCCGGTCGCGAAAGTCGCAGGCTTCAGTCGTACACCCCGGCGTGTTGTCGCGCGGGTAGAAGTACAGGACCACACGCTTGCCACTGAGGCGGTTGAGGGCGTAGGTCTTGCCGTCGTCGGACTCGAGCTCAAACGTCGGAGCGGGGTCGCCAACGCGGAGTTTGATCGGCTTGCGAGCCACGCCACCACGCGAGCGACGGACGGTTTTTTTCTTGGTGGTCTTCTTAGAAGTCTTCTTCTTTGAAGCCTTCTTTTTAGAAGTTTTTTTGGCCGGCTTTTTGCTGACCTTTTTACGCGTGGTCTTCTTGCTGGCCTTTTTCTTAGAGGTCTTCTTGGCCGGTTTTTTAGCGGTCTTCTTCTTGGCGACCTTTTTCTTTGTGACCTTCTTTTTGGTCTTCTTCTTGGCGACTTTTTTCTTGGCGACTTTTTTCTTAGCGACCTTCTTTTTGGTCTTCTTCTTGGCCGGCTTTTTCTTGGCGACCTTCTTCTTGGTCTTCTTTTTGGCGCCCCGGGAGGTCGCGGCCTTCTTCGCGGATTTTTTCGCGGATTTTTTGGAGGAACGTTTCGATTTTTTAGTCGTCGTCATCGGTCGTCTACAGGCGTTGTGGGGCGATTCGGGCGGTCCGAGGCGGTCCGGGTTTGTGCGCGTGCATCCAATTTTGGTTGGCTGTGCATGCTCTTGATGGGTGATTGTGAACCGCCGCAGTCTCACGGATCGCGCGTTCGAGAGCAACCCTCCAAATGCGAAGTTGTCACTTCTTCGTCCCAGATGGTGGTTGTGTGCAGCTCGCGCAAGCCCGAAGACCGGTCGATTCGATCGAGGTCAACAAACGAAAGCGAGGGGCAACTCCTTTACAGAAGGCCAAATCGCTGGCTAAAGTCACACCCGCAAAGCAAGCGGTGGGGTCTGTGGACCTCGCAGGACCCTCTAACAAACCCGGGGAATCACCCACATGCTCAACAAGTTGTCAGGTGTCATGCGAACCTTTGGACCCTCAGTGGCCATCCTCGTTGCTGGAGCCCTCGTGCTCCCAGCTTGCGGTGGCGGCAAGAGTAAGACGATCGAAGAGTCGCTCAAAACCAATGCCGAGGACGAACTTCTCAAGGACTACAAACCCAGTCCCAAGAAGCGACCGAACGGTTTACCCCCTCCCACCGATGCTGAACTCGCCGCCTGGGACCGCAAGGATCCCGAGGGCGAGAAGCACCTGTACAAACACGACAAGAAAAATCTCAAAAAGCTGATCAACTACTGGCAAGAGCTCGAGTGCCACCGCGACGAGGTCAAGCGCGAGGGAGCCAAGGCCTTTGGTGTCGAACCAGGCAGCCCCGAAGAAGAGAAGTGGTATCAGTTCAAGCAGATCTTCATCCCCAAGATCAACGCATGGCAACAGCGACTTCTCGCCAACGAGCCGCGGATCATGGAGAAGTCCAAAATGATCGGGCACTTTTTTGAGGCCCACGAACTGGTCATGAACGGCTACCCGGTCGCCTACAACAATGGCGATAAAACAGAGCTAGAGAAGGCCGATCTGCACTGGGAAGTCGTCCAGAACAAGATCTCGAAGTACATCAAGAACATCGCCGACGGCGAAGAGCTGCCCAAGTGGGACGACAGCGACCCCAAGGAGCTCAAAAAGCACGAAGAGTTCTGCGAAAAAGCCCTCAACCCGCCCAAGAACAAGGGACAGCGGCGCAAGGCGCCAAGCCGGGGTGGTGGCAAGCGCAAGGCCAAAACCATCGAAATGTGATGCATGAGCGCGTCGGAGCCCACACAGGCTGCGCCCGAAGCTGCGGCGCCCGCTTTCGAGGCTGAGCAACTCACCAACCAGCTCAGCCACGACTTGATGTCACCGTACTGCCCGGGACGGACAGTCGCGACATGCCCCTCACCACAGGCCCGCAAACTCGAGATGTTCATTCTCAAGGAAGCGGAGTCCGGCAAGTCGCGCGAGCAAATCGAAGAAGTCCTGGTCGCACGCTACCCAGACATCCTCGGCTACAAAGGCCGACCCGAACTCATCATCGGCCTAGGAGTCGTCGCCCTGCTAGCAATGCTCGGCCTGTTCTTGGCCGCACGCCGGTGGACAAGCAAACGAGCAACCACGGCGGCAACACCCGAGAAACATACGCAGCGCCAGCAAGATGCGCTGGATGATATCCTGGACCAAACCGAAGGCTTTTAATTGCTGGAGTGGGCGCGCGGGTCTTTTTGGCCGTGAGAGCGGACGTGAGAGGCTCGTAGTAGGCCCACTAC
>JAUIFF010000017.1 GCA_030429545.1 Polyangia bacterium | reverse complement strand
TTTTCTGGTGACGATGGCGGAAGGGTCACACCCGATCCCATCCCGAACTCGGTCGTTAAGTCTTCCAGCGCCAATGGTACTGCACGGGCCACTGTGTGGGAGAGTAGGACGTTGCCAGATCTATGGCTCCCTTTTCGAGAGAAAAGGGAGCCTTTCTTTTTTCGAAAGTTCATTCGAGTGGTCGCGCGGGCTATTTTGGCCGAGAACGGCCCGAAGGGCTTGCGAGAGTTCATTCGAATGGGGTGCGCGGGCTATTTTGGCCGAGAACGGCCCGAAGGGCTTGCGAGAGTTCATTCGAATGGGTGCGCGGGCTATTTTGGCCGAGAAACGGCCCGAAGTGGCTTGCAGTAGCCCACTACAGCTGGCGCCCCTTCGGCCTAGTTTCTCGGCCAAAATTTCACCGCGAATGGTTGTGCGGGCTTTGGTCTTGCGGCTGGAGAGTGGGGCTGGAGAGTGGGCGCGGGGCTAAGCGGCCCGAAGTGGCTTGCAGTAGCCGACTACAGCTGGCGCCCCTTCGGCCTAGTTTCTCGGCCAAAATTTCACCGCGAATGGTTGTGCGGGCTTTGGTCTTGCGGCTGGCTTGCGGGACTGGAGAGTGGGCGCGGGGCTAAACGGCCCGAAGTGGCTTGCAGTAGCCCACTACAGCTGGCGCCCCTTCGGCCTAGTTTCTCGGCCAAAATTTCACCGCGAATGTTTGTGCGGGCTTTGGTCTTGCGGCTGGAGAATGGGCGCGGGCAGGTCTTGCGGCCACTTCGGGCCGGATCTCGACCAAATAGCGCGCGGGCTCTTTGATCGAAAAACGGCCCGAAGTGGCTTGCAGTAGACCACTACAGCTGGTGCCCCTGTACGGGCTTAGGTCTTGCTGGCTCCACCACAGCTGGCGCCATCGGTCTCGTGCCTCGACCAAAATTGTGCGAGCTCTGGTCTTGCGGCTGCCACTACAGCTGGCGCCCCTTCGGCCTCGTTTATCGGCCAAAAGTTTTCCGCGAATGTTTGTGCGGGCTTTGTCTTGCGGCTGGAGAGTAGGCGCGATTGGGTGGACTGTTTGGTCGCCTTCGGCCTTGGGCGGGCTGTTTGGTCGAGAAAGGCCCGAAATGAGTCTTGGGTGTTGGGAGACCTCTCGGGTCATAGAAGGTTGCCCGAGAAACGAGGCCGAAGAGCCCTTTTGAAGTTGCCGAAAATCCCCAACCAAAAACAGGGGCAAGCCGCCAAACAATCGCGGTACAGGCCGTTTCGTTCACAACGCCCAGCTCAAGCGAACACTGCTTTCGCCGACAATCGGCGCAAACCACATCAGCCGGGATGGGCTGGTTTTACGACTTCAGCCGTACCCTTCGTTGTCCCGTGCGCCTGGCGAAGAAGTGGCCTACCACTCGATCGACGGCCGCGATTTGGCCATGGCACTCAGCGAAGAATACGGCGGTTGGCCTGTTGGTTGGCTTGTCGCCCGCTCTCGAGCCCGGGGTCTGTCGTTTATCCGTCTACGCCCGGTGAAATCTGGAACAGCAGGATGTGCTCGTTGAACTGACCGACGGCGTCATCTCGTGTCAGGCTTGGGAAACAACTTCCGCGCGCGATCACCGTTGCGTGGATTGCGACAAGCCCGGTTTCTGGCAACTTCTTGCATGTGATTTGGTTGGCCCGTACGCCTAGGTATTCCAGCTCTCGCAATCCGAGGCCTGGGCGATACTCATGGTAATACATGTTAATTTGTTGCTCACGGGCGTAGGTTGCGAGGTCGCGTAGGTCCTGCCCCCAGTCTTCGCCGACCAGGTTGATGGTGTGGGCCCGTTTGGGTGAGCCTCCGAGCGGGTTGAAGTAGCCTAAAAATCGTGGGGCGGTGAGGATGCCGGTGATCGGGGCGAAGCCTAGGAGGATGTAGATCAGGAAACGGGCCGGTCGTAGGTACTTGTCGGCGAAAAAAGCGTCTCCGGCCCGGGCTGCGAGGATGCTGAGCAGGGGCAGGAGGGGTAGTGCGTGGCGAAAGCCGATGTTGACTCTCGAGGTCATCACGAGGGCGAGCCAGGCAATCGCGTAGGCGGCAATGACCTGGCTCGGCAGCGATAGCTGCTTGCGTCGAACCAGTAGGAAAAACGCGACGAGCAGGAGCCCGAGTAGTGTGGGTGAGCCCTGTACCAGCAGCAGGGTGGGGTAGTAGCGGGGCGTGCCTTGGTTGCGCCAGGTGCCTTGAAAATAGGTTTTTCTGCCTGCTTTGGCTTCGAGTTGTACATGCACGAGACTTACGACGTACATATACGGCAGGGGAATTGGCAGCCCCTCCGGCAGGTGGTGGAGGATGTTGTCCTGCGCGAGCCTGCGTTTGGCGTCCTTCTCAACGAGGATCTGCTCGACCCGCATACCCGTGCGGTCAAATCGGAAAACGGTGTTGATACAAATTACTGTGGCGAGGGCTGCTGCGAGCATCTGTAGGCTGGCCTGCGCCAATCGCTTGCCCCGTTTGGCCGCCGAAAACCTTGGGCCGTGAACGTAGGCCCGAACCATCACAACAACGGCCGTGAGTGGGCCGATAACCACGCCCGAGATTTTTGTGAGTGTACAAAAACAGATGGCGGCCGTCAGCCACAGCCAGGGCTTGAGCCCGGGTGTGCGCAGGTAGTGGACCGTCGCAATCGCGGCCCCGAGGACCCCGGCACTGAGCCCTAGGTCGGTGGTCAAAAGTTGGCCGTGGGCCAGCAAAAGCGGTTCAAAACACAAAATAATGAGGGCAAACCAGGCACAGCGTAGGCCCCAGATGCGCAGGCAAAAGCTGTACGTCAGCAACATCATCAGTGTATAGACACAGATAACGGCGGAACGTCCGAGCGTGATGGCGGCCCGGGCAAGCTCGTAGTTTGCGGCCAAAAATGCCGGGGTTGCCCGACCGAGTGCGGGCCAACCCGCAAGGCCGGTGAGGTCGCTTGGGGGGGTGGCGAGGGCTGCCGGAATGGTTGTCAGTGCATTGAACCCAGGGGGCTCTGCGTAGTAGGCCCGCATGTCACCCAGCCACCAATAGTTGAGGCCGCGCAGCAGGTGAAAGGGTTCGTCAAACGTCGGCGAGGCCCACCACGCGCCGTAGCTCAACAGTCCAATCGCGGTGGCCATCAGCCCGAGTGCGGGAGCATGTATACGCAAATTCTTGCGCAAGCTGGTCCGCGACGGAGTCGGCACATGCGAGTGTTAGCAAAAGGTCTGGCCAATTACCAATAGGTCGAGGTCCGACAATTTGCGTGCCAACTCGTAGTCTAGCGACGTTCAGTTACCCGGCCCCAGCGGCAGCGCTTTAGCAGGTTGGTTGTCGATACAAACAAACCGATGCCGCAGCCTGGCGGGCGAGTCTGTGGCGCCCAAGAGTCTCGGCCCTCAACTCGGAGGGACAGGTAGTTTACCGTGGGCTAACGCTGTTTGAAGACTCACTCGAGGATTTCCCATGTGCGCAAGCCTGCACCGAAACCGATTGATCTCACCGCGAGAGCGTGGCACCAATCTCTCCCGTGCGGAATCGTCGCGGGAAACGTACCAAGTTCATTTTTGTCACCGGAGGCGTGGTGTCCTCGCTCGGCAAGGGTCTGTGTGCAGCCTCAATGGGCGCGCTGCTCGAGAGCCGGGGACTCAAGATCGGGCTGCAAAAACTCGATCCGTACCTCAATGTCGACCCGGGGACGATGAACCCGACCCAGCACGGGGAGGTGTTTGTCACCGACGACGGGGCCGAGACCGACCTCGACCTCGGCCACTACGAACGCTTTGTGTCGCACCGGATGAGCCGGCACAGCAACTACACCTCGGGGCAAATCTACGAGTCGGTGATCCGCCGCGAGCGACGGGGCGAGTACCTCGGCCAAACGGTCCAGGTGATTCCCCATGTCACCAACCGGATCAAAGAGGCGATCACCGAAGCCGCCGAGGGCCTCGACCTGTTGATCGTCGAGATCGGTGGCACGGTTGGCGACATCGAAAGCTTGCCGTTTTTAGAGGCGATCCGGCAGCTACACCTGACGTGCGAGCCCGACGACACGGTGTTTGTCCACCTCACGCTGCTCCCGTACATCCGTACGGCCGGCGAGATCAAAACCAAGCCCACCCAGCACTCGGTGATGAAAATGCGGGAGATCGGCATTCAGCCCGATATCCTGGTCTGTCGCACAGAAGACGCGATCACCCGGGCAACCCGCGATAAGTTGGCGCTTTTCACCAACGTCCGCCCCGATGCCGTGATTTCGCTGCCCGACAAGGACACGATCTACGAAGTCCCGCTAGTCCTCCACGCCGAGGGCCTCGACGACAAGGTCTGCGACCTCCTGGGGATCTGGAGCCGCGAGCCGTCGCTCGACCAGTGGAAGCGGATCGTCGGCATCCTCAAGGCGCCGCAAAAGCGCGTGGCGATCGGGATCGTCGGCAAATATGTCGAGCTCGAAGAGAGCTACAAGAGCCTGCACGAGGCCCTGGTCCACGGTGGCCTGGCCAATCAGGCAGCTGTCGATGTGGTCTATGTCGATGCCGAGCAGGTGGCGACCAAGGGGTCGGCGCATGCGTTGCGAGACATCGACGCGGTGCTGGTGCCCGGCGGTTTCGGGGCGCGCGGCAGTGAGGGTAAGGTCGAGGCCATTGCCCATGCACGTACACATAAAATCCCGTTTCTCGGAATTTGCTTGGGTATGCAACTAGCTGTGGTCGAGTACAGCCGCAATGTCGTGGGGATCAAACAGGCCAACAGCGCAGAGTTTGGCGGCGAAGATGAGGACTCGGTGATCCACCTGATACCGTCGCAGGAGCAGGTGACGGAAAAGGGCGGGACGATGCGCCTAGGTGCCTACGATTGCAAACTCGCCCCGGGGTCGTCGGTTGCCCGGATCTACGGTAAAGCGATGATTTCAGAGCGTCACCGCCATCGCTACGAGTTCAACAACCGCTTTCGCGAACGTCTGACAGTCGCGGGCTTGCAGCTCAGCGGGGTATCGCCCGACGACAAACTCGTCGAGGTCGTCGAACTCAAGGCCGAGGAACATCCGTTTTTCGTCGGCTGCCAGTTCCATCCGGAATTCAAGAGCAAGCCGACCGTCCCGCACCCGTTGTTCGCAGCATATATTGCCGCGGCTCTCAAACATCGCGACAACCGGGCCTAAAACCGGAGTCAGCCTCGAGTTGCGAATAGCAGTAAAGCTGCTACGGAGATCGCCCGTCGCCAAAAAATCGAAGCCGTGACGAGGATTGCTTTCTGGTATGCTGGCCACACGTGCAAGCCCCTGACACGCAACCTCCACGGGAGTCGCAAACACCATGGCGATGACCATGCGGCCCGAACTGCGGATGAGCCAACAGCTCGTCATGACGCCGCAGTTGCAGCAGGCCATCAAGTTGCTGCAGATGTCGCGGGTTGAGCTCACCGACTTGGTGCGCGACCAGTTGCTCGAAAATCCGCTGCTCGAAGAGTCCCAAGAACTCGGGACCTCCACCGAAGAACCAGTCTCGTCGATCGAGCTGCAAGACGGGGTCGAGCACGAGCAGGGCGACCCCACGCAGCAGTCTTCGGCCAAGGAAGAACGCAGCACCGAGGTCAAGGTCGACGAGCCCCCGCGCGACAACTTCGACTGGGAAGCCTACCTCGAAAACTCCGCCTACCCGCCGAGCACCGGGCCAACCATTCGGCCCGAGAGTGACTTGCCCTCGCTCGAAGCCACGCTGTCCGCCCCCGAGACGCTCGAAGACCACCTGATGTGGCAGATCCGGCTGTCGAACTTTGGGCCCAAGCGCGAGGAGATCGCGGAATACATCGTGCGCTGCCTAGACGGCAACGGCTATCTGCAAGACACCACGGTGACACAAATCGCCCGCCAGCTAGAGTGCTCTTCGTTGCTGGTCGAACAGGTGTTGCGCCGGGTCCAACAACTCGACCCCCAGTCGGTCGCATCGCGCAGCCTCGCCGAATGCTTGTGGGTACAAGCACATCACCCCGAACGCACAATCCAAGACCCCCTGGTGCTAGGGATCATCGCCAAGCATCTGCACAACCTCGAAACCAGGCGCTACAACGTGGTGGTCCGAGACGTGGGAGAGCCCCTCGAAGAGGTCTACGAGGCGACCAAGGTCGTGATGGCCCTCGACCCAAGACCCGCCCGAGCATTCTCTTCAGAGTCGCCAGCGTACATCGTCCCCGATGTCTACATCATCCGCCTCGAAGACGACTTCGTGGTGCTCCTCAACGACGACGGCCTGCCACGGCTCAAAATCAGTAACCTGTATCGCCAGGCCATGGGCGGCGAAAACAACAAGGCGAAAGATTACATCAGCGAGCGGCTAAGGTCCGCACAATGGCTGATCCGGTCGATCCAACAACGCCAGCGAACCATCCTCAAAGTCGCTCGAAGTATCCTCAAATTCCAACGAGAGTTCTTCGAAAAAGGAGTGCACTTTCTCCGTCCACTCATCCTGCGAGATGTGGCCGAAGATATCGAAATGCACGAATCAACCGTGTCCCGGGTGACCACAAACAAGTATGTACATACACCCCAGGGCATCTTCGAGCTCAAGTATTTCTTCAATGCCGGAATCAGCAGCCGAGACGGCGACGAACTGGCCAGCGAGGCAGTCAAAACCAAAATCAAAAACCTGATCGCCAAGGAAAACCCCAAAAAGCCACTGAGCGATGCCCAGCTGGTGAAGGCGTTGCGAGAAGAGGGGATCAGGATTGCTCGGCGGACAGTTGCGAAGTATCGGGAGCAGCTCGGGGTTTTGTCGTCGACTAAGCGCCGAAAACTATTCTGAGTATTGAGCTTCGATGGGGCGCGCGGGCTATTTTGGCCGAGCTGCGGGCCTGAGCGGCTCGCAGTAGCTAACTACAGCGTCGCCACTCAAGCCTCGCACCTCGGCCAAAATATCACCGCGAATGGTTGGGGTGGCGGTGTCTAAATTTTGGGTTTGGGCGCGCGGGTATTTTGGTTGTGCGGGGGGCCAAAGTATCACCGTGAATGGTTGGGGTGGCGGTGTCGAAATTTTGGGTATGGGGGCGCGGGTATTTTGGTTATGCGGGCCTGAGGGGCTCGCAGTAGCTAACTACAGCGTCGCCACTCAGGCCTCGCACGTCGGCCAAAATATCACCGCGAATGGTTGGGGTGGCGGTGTCGAAATTTGGGTATGGGCGCGCGGGTATTTGAAGTTCTGTATATCACCGCAGTGTACAATCCCTAGTAGGGGAACCACTATGAAACTGCGTCGTGTCTCGACTTTTTCACGTGCGAATATCACAGCACTCGCACTCGCACTCGTATCTCTAACGGGTGGCTGCGATACCAACAGCAAGGACACGGGTGGATCGTCGAGCACCAGCTCGGGCGATATGAACATCGCAACCTCGGACAGTGGTAGTGGCGGTACTGGTGGCACCTCGAGCACGACGGCGAACGTTACGGGGTCGACTGGGGCAACGACGGACGCTACGACCGACGGCACGACGACAGACGCTACGACAGACGCGACCACGGACGACGCGACCACGGACGACGCGACCACGGAGGATTCAACTTCGGATAGTTCGACGACTGGGAGTGATGATCCGTGCAATTACTTCGACCAGCTGTGTCCGGCGGGCAGCAAGTGCACGTTTGATGGCGACATTGAGGTTGTTCATTGTGTCGAGATTGTCGACGACCCAAAACAGTTTGGCGATCCGTGTACGCCGGGGCCTGGTGGTTCGTTCGCGGGCACAGACGATTGCGATGACAACCTCGTGTGCTGGGAGTTGGCTCCGTTGGGGCCGTACTGTGTGCCGTTTTGTGGGCAACACGATGGGTTTTTGTGTGCCTCGGGTACCTGTTACAAGCCGTGCGAGGACTGCCCGTTGGGTGTTTGCTATCCGTTTTGCGACCCCCTCGGCGACCCCTGTGTGGATGGAGATGTGTGTGCACCGATCCTTGGGCCAGACTTGGAGTTTCAGTGCGCTCCCGACGAGAGCATGGGTGCTGGCGCGGGCGATCCGTGTGAAGCTCCGAACTCCTGCGGCCCTGGGCTGATTTGTGCTGCGGGGGAGAGTGTGCCTGGTTGCCAGGGGGATTCCTGCTGTACGCCGGTTTGTCACCTCAACAACGAGTGCCTCAATGGGATGCTTGTGTGTACACCTTGGTATGCCCCCGGCGAAGCGCCAGAAAACTTTGAGCACGTGGGAGCGTGCTTGTTGCCGTAGGACATTCGTTGCGGACGGGCTTCATGTCGAACGTCGGACTCTGGAATCCGTCGCCCAGCCGAGTGTTACGGCGATACGCTGCGGTTGACGGGCTTCATGTCGAACGTCGGACTCTGGAATCCGTCGCCCAGCCGTGTGTTACGGCGATACGCTGCGGTTGACGGGCTTCATGTCGAACGTTGGACTTCTGGAATCCGTCGCCTAGCTGCGTTTTGCTCGGCCATACGCTGCGGTTAGCAGGGCTTCAGCGCCTAGGCGTCGGACTCTCAAAGCCGTTGCCAGCTGCGTTTTACGCGTCGGACCTTGGTCAGTGGTGTTTTACGGCTGCGGTGCTTCACGAGCCGGATTCTCGAATCCGTCGCCAGCCCCAGTAGCCGACCTCGGGTAGCGCATGGTTGTGTGCTTGGCGGATCGCTTCTAGGCGTTCGAGCTCGCCGTGTCGCCGGTGGCGAAATCCGGCTTTTTTCTCGACCCGACGCCTGGCAACGAGGGCGTTGTAGCGAGCGAGAAAGGCTTGGTGCTCGGCGACGAGGTCGGCCGCGGCGGCTCGGATTTGTGCGGCATTGGGCCACCTCGCTGGTTGTCGGCCAAAGTTGTGGGCCGCTTCGAGCCGGGCAAAGATCTTTGTAAACGGTTCGCCGGTGAGGCGGGCGAGGCTCTCGACGCAGTGGTGCAGGGCGATCCAAGCGTGGCTCGGTCGGTCCCCTGCCGCCGCCAATGCACGGCGGGCGCATCCACGAAAACATGCCATGGTGGGAGTATACAACCTCCGTGGCAACTTTTCGCGTAGGTGTCTGGAGCGTTGGCGAGCAAGAATATATTTGTAGGTGCACCGATATCCGACAATCGCTCGCGCGAGGTGACTAATAGCGGTGCCGCATGCCAAACACTTTTTCGCGGGCAAACATTTTTTGTAGGTGGGTAAAGCGATTGCGTTTTTCGCGAAGGGTCAGGGTGGGGGTGAGTGCTGGGCTCGGGGTCCGCAAGATGCCCTGTAGGTGTGGCCAGCCGCGGAATCCGGCAAAGTACAGCCAGCTGCGCATACGGTCGATGTCGTAGTTTTCTTCGACGGCGCGCAGCCTGGTGCCGGCCTGTCCGCCCACCATCCAGCGCGAGGCGACGCCGACTGTGGTGGGGGTGAGGTTGCGAACTGCGTGCCACCACCACGCCGGGTTGAAGACCACATCGCCGGGGTTGAGGACGACTTCAAACACCGGGCAATAGGCGAACGCGGGGAAAAAGTCGGCGTCGTAATCGTCGGGGTAGCCGACCATGGCAAACGCTGCGGCCTGGCCCATGATGGCGAACGGGTAGATCAAAAACCCATATCGCGGGTCGACAAACCACCATTTTTTTTGGCCTTCGACATTGACAAAGAAGTTCCAGTTGGCGGCAGAGTGAAACGGCGTGCCCGTGCCTTCGCGGCCCAAAAACAGCTGGAGGTAGGTCGGGCGCATGTCGCTGAACTTCTCCAGCTCGGCAAGCGGGAGGGCGTTGGCGAGTTCGGGGTGGCGGCGAAACAGTATTTCGCTATTGTGTAGGTACACCTTTTTTGAGTCGACCTCGTGCAGGCGGCCCGGGGTGCCGTCGAGTTTGTCGGTTGTCAGCAATACTTCTTCCTGGCCAAAGCGCTCGAGTAGGTTGGCAAACGTCCACTCGCGGACGGCCTGGCTGGCGTTGGCAAACCCGCGCAACACCACCGGGTGGGGGCGGTCGACAAACTCGCGTTGAAACGCTGCCGGCGAACGATTTTGCCAGTCAAACTCGGGCAGGGGGAGGTCGTGGCGGGCGGGACCGTTGCGTTTACATGTTTCTAGCACGCGCTTGTAGAGTTGTTGGTGCACGCGGTTGGCCGCCATCCGTGCCCCCGAAAACCGAAACGCCGCGGCGCCGAGCGGGTGTTGCCGGGAAAACCCGGTGAGCGCCCACAGCAGCTTAATGCCGAGGGCGGTGCCACCCGTGATGTTTGGCCCGCTTGGCTCGCCAATCGCCTGGTGGCCGTTGAGTGACGAGAGTAAAAACGGCTTGAGCCCACCCCAGCTGTCGGCGAGGTATTCGGCTCGGATGCCGAGTTGCAGGGCGGCGGCGTGGAGCCAGGAGCGTTCGGGGAGTTCGGCGAGAGGCATCGTGAGGTCGTCCGTGGGTTTTAAGCTGTCCACCCGGGGAGGTCGAGGGCGGGAAGTTGTGCGCGGGTGAGGCCGTATTGCTCGAGGCTGTAGCGGTGCTTGGGTGCACGCCTTTGGTTGTTGAGAAAGTTTGTACAGGCAAGCTCTGCCCGGCTGTCGAACGGCCGCCCCAACCACTGTTGAATCGCGCGCACGGTGGCGACGGGCTCGGCAACCAACTTGCGGTAGTCGACCACCATGATTTGTTTGCCGTAGTTGGCGACAGCCCGGGACAGGCGCGACAGCCCACGGGTGACCATTTGCAGCACGTATTGGCCAACTTCGGCGTCGCTTGGACCATCCGCACTCATTTGTTGGAGCGTCGCGCACAGGCTGCAAAGCGAGGGCACCGACGAGGCGGGGTCGCGGGCCATCACGATCAACCGGGTGTCGGGGCGGACATCAAACAGGGCATCGAGGGCCCAGATGTGGCCCGGATCTTTGAGCACAGGAGCGCCACCGGGCGAGCGCCACCGCAGCAGTCGCAGCAGTAGGTCCCAATCGCGGTAGGCCGGGCGATGGTCGGCGGTGGCGAGATATTCGTCGTAGGTAGGGACGTAGTTGAGCCACGAGAAAAACGGCGTGGTAAAGGAAGTGCGCAGCAGCCAGTTACATTCGTCGGGGGTGTCGGCGGCCATCGGGTGAATCCCGCGAAATGCCGGTGCCTGGTCGTACAGCCAGGTGAGAATTTCCTGGGTGGCTTGCAGTTCGCGGCGGGCCTGGTCGACGGGTGCACCGATTGCAAACACCGGAGCTCGCAGCTCCCACAGACGGTAGGCACGGTTGCCCGGGACCACGGCCATGAGGTTGTGCAGCAGGGTGGTGCCGGTGCGCGGCAAGCCGGTGATCACGGCCGGGGCCGGCATTTTGCAGTCGCGTAGCTCAGGGCGGTGGTTGAGGAGGGCGGCGACCCGTCCTCGGGTGCTCAACAGGTTGAGCATTTCGCCGACAACCCGTTCGCTGCGCGCGGGTGACAGGCCGGCCTCGGTCTCGATGGCCTGCAGCAACACGCGAAACGCCGGTTGCCACTCGGTGCCCAGCAGGTCGCTCGAACGCACCAGCTGGTGGGCTTTTTCAATCAGGATGTCCGGGTCGAGGAGTGACATTTACAGGCCTCCTAGGTCGGTGTTGGGGAGCTGAAACACGCCGCTGTCAAAGCGTTCGGCAATGGCTTCGTCCTCGGCCATGAGGGCGTCGACCTCGACCTCGGCGAAGTCGAGAATGCCCATTCGTGCATATGCATCTTGCACCCGGGGGCTCCACAGCCCAATCGCCCGGACAATCGGGACGATCCGGCGAAACAGCTCGGCGCGGTAGTGGTGCATGTAGCCGGAGTCCTCGATCCAACCGACGCAGCGGTCGACAGGTAGCCCGAGGTGCTCCCACAGGTCGCGGGCGGCAAACCGGTCGCGCAAAAGGTAGGAGGCCTCGACCACAAACTCCTCGCGCTCACGCAGTTCACTGGCCGAAAGTTCGCGGTAGAGTTGGCTGAGCTGGATCCGGCCAAACGCGACATGGCGGGCTTCGTCCTGGGCGACATAGGCATGTGCAGCTGCAACGAGTGGGTGCTGGCTGCGGTCGCGGATCATCGCAAACACGGCCAGGCCGAGGCCCTCGATCAACACCTGCATGCCGAGACAGGTGAGGTCCCAACGTCGGTCGTAGAGCACGTCGTCGAGTAGCCGCTGCAACGATGGCGAGACCGTGTGCGAGAGCCCGATTTTTTGGTGGAGCAGGCGGGCAAAAACTTCGATGTGGCGCGCCTCGTCGACAACCTGGGTGGCGCAGTACATCCTCGCAGCCGCATTGGGGGCGTTTTGCACAATCCGCCCGGCACACAGCAATGCCCCCTGCTCGCCGGCCAAAAACTGTGACAGCTGCCAGGCCTGATGGTGGCGGCGCAACTCCACGCGCTCGCGTGGGCCGAGCTTTTCCCACACCGGCGAGCGAAAGATCGGGATCGAGGCATCGGGCAATTGCTGGGGGTTTTCGGGATCGATTTCCAGCGACCAATCGAGCCGTTCGTGGGCGTCCCACTGGCGTTTTTTAGCGAGGTCGTAGAGGTGAATCATCCGGCTTTCGGCGTCGTTGAGACCGTCGACGACATCGTGTTTGTGGGCCGCAGCTCGGTCTTTAGCGGCTCGCCAGGGGGCCGCGAGTTGGTCGAGCTCGAGCAGGGTCGGAGCATGTGCCGGCCGCTCCTCACCAACTTCGATCCGCGGGCTCGGCAGCAGTCCGGCGGCGACGTAGGCATCGAGATAGGTATCGAGCAGCTGGGCATCGACCGGCGGGCAGCGAATCCCGAGGGCAGCAAGCCGCGCCCGCGTGTCGCCATCGTCGATTGGGATCCGGGTGCTCAACGTCGCCTCGAGCCGGCGCATCACCTGCGGGGTGACAGTGCGGTAGTACAGGGCAAAACGGGCGAGCGAGTTTTCGCGGTCCTCGCGTGGCAGGCGTAGCACCTGCTCGCGCCAACGCGGGTAGGCCATTGGCCGAATCCGGTAGGCCCGCCCACGCAGCATCTTGTAAAACGCCGACTGCTGAATGGGGTGGGGGTTGAGCAGGGTAAAGCGCTGGCCGGCCGTGTCGTCGCCCAGGCTCAGCGCAGCAATTGCAGTTGCAACAAAATCCACAGGCACCACCCCGAGTACTTTGTCGACAGCGGGGGCGGTCCCTAGGCGAACGATGCCGCTGACGAACGCGGCAAACAGCTGACTTGCCGGGTCGAGTTCGATACCGGTTTTTGAGTGCCCGGTGACAAACCCCGGGCGATAGATCGCTACCGCAATGCCACGCGCCTGGGCGTGTTCGAGGGCCCGTTCGGCGGCCCATTTGGACTGAAAATAGGGCACCCGCAAAGATGCCCCTTCAGACACGTTTTCGTGCTCGTCAAACCCTGCTCGGTTCGACAAGCCGAGCGGGTAAACCCCGAGTGACGACACGTGGTGAATCGCCGCGTTGGCCATGGCGGCCAGGCGGATCACCTCGATTGTGCCGCCGACGTTGGCGGCTCGCAGTTCCTCAAACCGGGCCGACCAATCAACCCGCGCCCCACAGTGAACGATCCGCCAGGTCGCACCGGCGAGTTGCTCAAACGCCGCTGGCGAGAGGCCAAACCGAGGTTTGGCAAGGTCGCCGACAATGAACTCGAGCCGGCTGGTATCGACCTCGAGCTGCAGCCGGTTGGCAACCTCGGCGATCCGTTTTTGTGCATGTGCACAATCGTTGGCGCGGACCAGACAGATCACGCGCCGGTGACTGCGGGAGAGCAGTTCGGCGAGCAGATGGGCACCGACCAAACCCGTCGCCCCGGTGAGGAAGAACGCCTGGCCGGTTTTGCTACCCACGCGCGGCTGGATACTCGGGTCGAGGGCGGCTGCAGCTTCGAGGTCGGGGCGCTCGAGCATGGTGGTGGGCAGCCCGGTGTGATCGACCCAGGCGGCGATTTCGGCCAGTGTGCGGTCAAAAATGATTTCGACCGGGACCTCGACACCAATGCGCTCCTCGGCCACGCCGGCGAGTTGAACCATGGCCATCGAGTCGAGCCCGAGCTGCTGCAGCGTGACCTCGGGGCGAATGTGGCTCGCCAAAATACCTGACTCATCGACCAGATGTTTGACGAGCCATTCGGGCAGCCCCCCAGGTCGTGCGACCGCACCAACCCGCCGGCGCGTGGGCAGGGTGCCCTCGAGCCACGCCTGGCGACAGGCCTGGCGTTGGATCTTGCCACTGGTGGTTTTCGGGATCGCCCGGGGCGCTATCAGGGCAAGCCCATCGACCGTCAATTCATGTGTACTTGCAATCGCCTTGCGAATCGCGGCCTCGACCGTATCGAGGTTGGCGTCGTGGCGGACCTCTGCGACCACGGCCAGGGTTTCGGTTGCGCCCTTGGCAATGGCAAAGGCCGCGACACAGCCGGCACGCACGGCCGGATGCGCGGCCTCAACCGTGGCTTCGATATCCTGCGGGTAGTGGTTGCGTCCGCGGATCACCAACAGGTCCTTGGTGCGTCCGGTGACAAACAGCTGTCCGTCGTGGATAAACCCGAGGTCGCCGGTTCGCAACCAGGTTTGTCCGTCGGCTGCACGCCAGTGAAAACGCGCTGCGGTTTGCTCGGGAAGCTCCCAATAGCCCGCGGCCACGGCCGGGCCCCGCAGGCCGATTTCACCGACCAAGTTTTCCGCACAGGGGGTGCCATCGGCCCGCAAAATTGCGACCTCGGTGTCGAGTATGGGTGAGCCCGAACTCACCAAGGTCTGGCCCGTGCCCGGTTTAACCTCGCCCTGGCGCAGGGCATCGGTGTCGCAATGTTGGAGGTACTTGTCGGGGACAATGTTGCCCCCGGTCACCAACAACGTGGCTTCTGCTAGGCCGTAGGTCGGATTGAAGGCTCGACGGCGAAATCCCGCGGGCGCGAACGTATTTGCAAATGCATGCAATGTGTCGGCGCGTACCGGCTCGGCTCCGCAAAACGCGAGTTGCCAGCGGCTCAGGTCGAGCTTTGCGACATCGTCGGGCGTCGCCTTCTTGGTGACGAGTGCATATGCAAAGTTTGGGGCGCCCGAAATCGAGGCACCAAAGTGGCTGATGGCTTGCAGCCAGCGAATCGGGCGTTTGATAAAGTCGATCGGCGAGAAAAATGTCACCGTCATATCGAGAATCACCGGGCCGAGCATGGCTCCGATAAGCCCCATGTCGTGAAACGGTGGTAGCCACGAGACCAGGCTTGGACCATCGACGACGTAGGAGCTCTCGATCATTTCGAGGTTGGCCAGCAGGTTGCCATGGGAGATCATCACGCCCTTGGGCTGGCCGGTTGACCCCGAGGTGTACTGTAAAAACGCGAGGTCGTTGCGGGTGAGCCCGGGTCGGCGCCAGGCGTTGGCCCAGCCCGGGTCGGCATCGTCGGTGGTGACGACTTGCAGTACGGCGAGTTCGGGGGCGAGGGCGGCAAAGGCCGGGAGTACGCCGGCGAGCCCGGATGTTGTCAGCAGCACCGCGGGTCGTGCACTGCGAGCGATCCCCTGCAGGCGTGGGAGTGTGGCGTCGATTCGGGCCGGGTCTGGGGGGTAGGCAGGCACCGCGACGACTCGCGCGTATATACAACCAAAGAAGGCCGCAAGAAATTCCGGGCCGGGGGGAAACAGCATGAGGGCCCGTTCGCCGGCGTAGCCCAGGGTTTGCAGGCGACCGGCGATCTCGCGGGCACGCCTGTCGAGGTCGCGCCAACTCCAGCAGATCGCCGGGCCCGAGACCTCGCCCGATTGCAAAAATCGCAGGGCAATGTCGAGGGGTGAGTCGCATCGCTGCTGGAGCAGCTCCATCAATGAGTTGGGGGAGTTGCCGGCTTCGACCTGGCGAATCATCGCGCGGACTGTACGTTCGCGGGAAAATCGCTTGCAAGGTCTGCGGTGGTGTCGAGCTGTTACCTCCCGCACAACTCGTGGATACAATATGCAGCTACAACTTACGTTTGATGACGCCCGCAGGCTCGAACCCCTTGATTGATCTTCCTGCCTATGCAAGAAATCCGTTGCGACCGGCCCAAAATATGCGCTTGTTTCGCGGTCGGGTGCTCGCGGCGAAAGGCAGACAAATGAATGTTTCAGGGATCCCCGATCGTGGGTGGCTACAGGCGGCAGGGTTGCAGCTGGCGATTCGAACGAAGTACGCAGCCGAGACCTGGGGCGGGCTCAAGCCGTTGTTGTCAAAGTCGCTGACTGGCCATCCAGAGTCGACCCCGCAAAAGGGTCCCGAGGTCGATTGGCAAACCTCGGTGGGGATCAAACTGTTGTGGACACTGGCGGCGATGTCCCGCCAACACCCGCTGGGCGCGGTTGCCTATCGCTTTAGTGGGATGCGATTTGTCGCCAACAAATGTCACGAGGCCATGTATCGCCGGGTCTTGGCGGCCTGCCGCAACCAGCCACAGGCCTCGCGCGAGATCCCGCTGCCAGAGTTTGATTGGCGCAACCGTCCGGCCGAGGTGTTTCATCAGGAGTATATCAAGCGGCCCCATCCGGTTGTTCTACGCGGGCTCGCGGGCGAATCGACAGCGGGCCGCACATGGACGTTTGATTCGTTTGTCGAGCGATTTGCCGATGAAGACGTGCTGCTGACCACCAAGGAACTCGACGGTGAGCCGGGCAAACTCGACGCCGTGCGCTCAGATAAGGTGTACCTACATAATTGTGAGATCCTGTTTCGCCGCTACCCCGAGCTGATCGACGACCTGCCCCTAGACCGGCTCAAGGCGTTTTGCGATATGTTGCCGACCCACCTCCAACTATTTTTGGGGCGGCGCGGGACCGGCTCGCCATTTCACTCGGCCGGCACGTGGAATTGGTTTCTCAACCTCCAGGGGCGCAAAACCTGGTACTTCGTCGACCCGCGACACGGGTTTTTGATCTACCCGATGAACGCGGTCGGGCAGGCCGCAACCTTTGCCCTGTGTGCCTACCCCGACGAGTACGACCGCGATTTTTTCCCGGCATTTGGCCATTGCCCGATCTTTAAGGTCACGCTCGAACCCGGGGATGTGTTGCTCAATCCGCCGTGGTGGTGGCACGCCGTCAAAAACGACAGTGAGAAAACCGTGGCGGTGGCGAGCCGTTGGATCCGGGGTGGCCAGGTCGGCAGTGACCTGCGGATGACCGAGACCGACTACGACATTGACCGCATGCGTAGCTTTTTGTTTTTTGCCGGGGTCAAGGGCTGGGGGTTTCTCCACAGTATTTTGCGCAACCCCAGCCCCCAGCTCACAGGCGACGTCACAGTCCGAGAAAAGCGCGGTCGCTTCGCCCACCTCCAGCGAAAAATCTCGAGCGAAAAAGTGTTTGGCATGCGGCATCGCTTTTAACGTTTGTTGCGCCTACAATAAATTTGAGACTCAAGAGCAATCGTAAAAATTCCGCCACCGATTGGATATCCGATGAACCGAGTTACCCGAACACTTGCACACGCAATAACGAATGTTGGTATCGCTACCGACGTCTGGTCGCGCTGGTCGATTCTCGAGTCCGACTCGTTTAAGCACATGCACAGCAGGCTGATAGCCTCGCTGCCCAGGCGCCAGGCGGTGCCCCTGCGCGAACTCGATGCGAGCCGGGCTGGTCGCGCAATCCGTGATGCCGTGGTCGATCTAAGCGAGGACTACACACGCCCGGTGGTCGTGCGGGGTGCACTTCGAGGGACACAGGGGCTGGCCAATTGGGGCCGGCGGGAATGGTGGCTCGAGCACTACCCCGACGAGGAGGTGCTGTGTGCCAACTCCGAAGGCTCGTACCTGCTGAGCATGCGTGAGGCGCTCGAAAACCCTGAGAACTACATCTCGGGTACAGCTGCGTTGTTTCAACGGCGGCCAGAGTTGTGCGCGATGGTCGAGAGCGAGGTGACCCAGGCCCTCTGCCCGCAGCAGCCGGCCGTCGCTCCGCTGTTTTATCAGATGTTTTTAGGGCACACAGGGCAGGGGACCACGGTTCACAGCGCTTCGAGTATCAACCTGTTTCGCCAGATGAGCGGGCGAAAGAAGTGGTTTTTTATACCCCCCGACCAGACCCCATTTTTGCGTGCCAAAGTGTTCACCAACGGCTATGCCGCGACCAGTTGCACGGTCCAGCCCTTTGGCGATGAAAGTGGCTCGCACTGGTTTGATCGTCTCGTGCGCTACGAGGCGACCCTCGAGCCAGGCGACCTGTTGATCAACCCGCCGTGGTGGTGGCACTCCGTTGAGAATTTGCGCAACGATGAGTTGATTGTGGGGGTCGCCACACGGTTTATGGCCGGTCGGCGGGCGTTCCAAGTCGACCTCTTTAAAACCGCGTTGGCGATGAGCCGGGTGCTCACATCCAACGCCGGTGTCGAGCTGGGCAAGGCACAGGACCCGGCGGCCTATGAGCGCAGTTTGATGGCAAATCGTGTCGAGACGGGGCAGCGCGTATTTATCACGCCCCGCGTACGTACCGACAACGCCTAGTTCTGGGAACTTGCACGGTCGAGCACCCACAGGGTGCTGCGACTCGGCCTCCCAAAATTTGCTTGTGCAAATAATCTAGAAGATGCCCATGGCCGTAATGCCGAGGAAGGTCAGGGCCGAAAATGCGACCAGAATCAAGAGGATGACGCCCTTGACCAAAAACGCGACGTAGAGCTGGCGAAATCCGGCCAGCAGGGTTTCGCGGTCGTTGCCGGCGCGTTCGAGTTTTTGCAGGGTGAAACCTGCAAATGCAACGAATGCGGGGACCAGTCCGAGTAGTGCGAGCGTGCCCGTGGTCTTGAGCGAGACCTCTTGTGTGGCAAAGGCAATGGCCGAGGGAATCAGCTCCAACACTCCGGCCATGATCATGAGGGTTGCGGTGGTGGTGACCAGCGTGCGGACCTCGCGGGACAGGGCAAATACCTGGCCGCGACGTTCACCTTCGAGGTTGGATTCGGGGGCTGCGTAGGGGTTGACATCAGACATCGTGGCGACTCCTCAAAACTGCAGTAGGACGTTGACAAACATCAGGGCGCCGACGATCGACTCAATGATGTAAACGGTTTTGAGCCGCGTAAACGCAAACTCTAAAAAGTCTGGGTCGCCCTCGTCCGCGAGGTTTTTGAGCTGGTCGCCGGCCTGCAACAGGCGTAGGGACAGCAGGACAAATGCGGTGAGGATGGCAAACGGAATGATGGTGGCGAGCAGGACGGTAAACCCGGCCTTGAGCCCGCCCATCACCAGGCCGCAGCCAGATGACATTGCCAATAGTGCGAGTAATAGACAGCAAAACGCGAGCTGGATACTGCCGACGATGCGGATCCACTTGCCGAGTCGCTGGACTACCGCGATGCCATCTGGCCCGAGCGGTAGCTTGCTCGCGGTTGAGGGGGCTTGATCGTACATGCGCAAATCATCGCACATGCACACATCAAATGTGGACAATCCAACGCGCGCGGTTTAGCGGCGCGTTGGCTCGGCGTCTTGGTTGATCAGCACCGGGGCATTGCCGTCGGTAATGATCAACTTGGCATTGGGCGATGCCGACAGCCGCTCGAGTACTTCGAGGCTGCGCCACTTGATGATTTCGTCGCTGAGACCATCGGAGAGGATTTTTTGCGAGTCGCGCACACCCTGGGCCTCGATTTTTTTGCGCTCGGCCTCCCGTTCTTCACGCTGCAGGATAAATTGCATGCGTTGGGCTTCCTGCTCGGCCTCAAGTTTGTCTTCGATCGCAGTGTAAAGGCCCGGCGGCAAACTGATGCTCTTGAGCAGGACGGCCTCGATCGTAAACCCGCGCGACGCGAGCAACTTGTCCATCTCGATACGGATGGCCTCTTCGATCTCGGCGCGTTTACCCGAGTGCATATCCTTGGCAAAAAACCGGGCACAGATGTCGGCCGAGGCCGAGCGAAACACACTGAGGATCAGGACATTTTCGTAGTCGAGCCCAACGTCGCGGATGACGTCGGGGGCCTTTTGCGGCTCGATATGGTAGAGGATCGAAATTTCGGCACCGACATTGAGGCCCTCTTTAGACGGCAGGTTGAGTTGGACTTCGCGGTTGACCGTGCGGGTCGGTACGCGAATCATCCGGGTGCTGAAATAGTTGATGCCCACCGGTCCGGGGCTATAGATCTTGTTGCTGACCTTGCCCCACTTGCTCTTCACGCCAACTTCGCCGGGGCGGACAATCGCACAGCCGGCAAGCAGGCTCAACGCGGCGAGGAGGAGGACGGACGGGGGACGTTTTCGGGTGGCTGGCATGGTTTCTAGTTCCGGACGTTTGTGGCGCGGCGACAATTCAACGGGTTGGTCGGGCGCGGGTAGGTGTGTATGCATGGAAGCTAGCCGGGTTTTGGCCCGGTGGCCTAGCCCCCCGGAGGGCGCCGAGCTTGCGCAGGGCAGATCCAGGTAACCCATGCAACCGTGTTTTTTAGCGTGGATTTTTCGATGTGGCTCGCGCGAACAAAAGTGAGTGCTCGGGTGGTGGTTTTTGCGCGATTGCCAGCCGGGTCGGCTAACCCAGCGAAAACTTCGTTGGTGGTCGGTTTTAGGCTGCGGTGACGACATTTGGGACATCTTCGTAGCTGCCAAAACGAATCATCCGCGAACGTGGGTGTCGCCGTGAAATAAGACTCGGCAACTTGTGATTTTGAGCCATACTAGAGGAAGGGCCGCGGTGGCTCGCGGTCGACAAACCACACGAGAGGTGCCACGCCGATGCAAACACACTTTGTTTTCCGACACATGGAGAGCTCCCCTGCACTGCGGGCCTATGCCGAAGAGCGACTCGAGAAAATCAAGCGCTACTTCGCGGACCCGCTCAAAATCAGTTGCACGTTCTCGGTCGAAAAGCTCCGACAGATCGCTCAATTTGACGTCACGTTGCGCAATGGTCTGCAGCTTCACGCTTCGGAGTCGACCGAAAACCTCTACTCCTCCGTCGACCTCGCGTTGGCCAAAATGGAGCGCCAAGTCCGTCGATACAAAGATCGCATTCGCCACCACAAGCCCCATGAGGGCCGTACTGCCAAGGTTCGCCTCGGGGTAATCGCCGCCGAGACGGTTACCGACGAAGTTGCCGAGGCGGCCCAAAAAGCCCGTGAGGCACAAAAGGCCGAGCAGTCAGCCACAGTTCATACCAAGACGATCCGCGCCGAGCGTTTGAGCGCCGACCAGGCGATCATGCAGATGAACTTGATGCACAAACAATTTTTTGTGTTCACCAACGTCGACACCGGCGAGGTCAATGTCGTCTACCGGCTCGACAACGGCGACTTCGGGATCATCGAGCCCGAGGCTGCGCAGCCGGTTCAAGCCGAAGCTGGCTAGCCAAAACCATCCCGCGTTCGACCAAGCCTCGCCACCTCGGCGGGGCTTTTTTCGCGGATGCCGACAACCCAGATGACGTGTTGCCGCGCCGAGCTGCGAGCCCGTTGTGCTGTAGACTGCGCGCGATGCCCCGCGACACGACGCTGGAAGTTTCGCACCTGTTGGCCCACTCGCGTCAGGCCCTGCAACTCGAACTGCTGTCCGGGGAATGGGGGGAGCTCGACCGCAAGATCGCCCGGCCGCGAATTCAAAAGCCAGGGCTGGCGCTCAGCGGGTTTGTCAAACACGTGTTTCCCGATCGGGTGCAGGTGCTCGGGCTGACGGAGATCGATTATTTGTCGAGCATTCCACCCGAGCAGGCGGCCGACGGGATCGAGAAGTTTTGCAGCCGGGGCATCTGCGCAATGGTGCTGACCCGGGGCTTGGAGCCGCCCGACCTCCTCGTCGAAGCTGCCAAGCGCCACGGCGTGCCGATCATGCGCACGCCGCTGATGAGCTCGACCCTGATCACCCGATTGACACGTGTCCTCGAGGACTTGTTGGCGCCGCGCCAGAGCATCCACGGGGTACTCGTCGACGTCTTGGGCGTGGGCCTGTTGCTGATCGGTCGCAGTGGCGTGGGTAAAAGCGAAGCTGCCCTCGACCTGATTATGAAGGGCCACCGGCTGGTCGCCGACGATGTTGTCGAGGTCACGGTGCGCCACCCCGATACGGTGTGGGGGGCCGCGACCGAGACCCACCAGCACTACATGGAGATCCGCGGCATGGGGATTTTGAACATCACCCATCTGTTTGGCGTGGCGGCCGTCCGCGATACCAAAAAGATCGAGGTGGTGGTCGAGCTCAGCGATGTCCAAGAAGACGACTACGATCGCCTGGGCACCGAAGTCGATGTCTGGCCGATTTTGGGGGTCGATATTCCGCTGGCAAAAATTCCGCTGCGGCCAGGTCGCAACATTGCCTCGCTTATCGAGGTGGTGGCGCGCAATCAAATTCTCAAGTTTCGTGGCCACGATTCGGCGCGCGAGTTTCAAGACAAAATCAATGCCCGGATCGCAGCTTCGACCGGGGTGCCGAGTGAGCGGCCACATTCGACATCGCAGTCGCTGCCGACCACCGAGGTGGAGTGACTACGATTTCGGCCATCCCGCGGGCCGAAAACCATGTGGCGTATGATGTGCCGGCAGCCGGGTAGGGGGCCCACCGCGCCGTGACGCAGACGCCAGACACACGCAACAATCTCGAGTTGGTGGTGGTCTCGGGGTTGAGTGGCGCCGGCAAGTCGACGGCCCTCGCAGCCCTCGAGGACCTTGGGTTTGCCTGTGTCGACAACCTCCCGGTGCCGATGCTGCCACGGTTTTTGCAGCTCGCCGCGTCCCTCGGTAAGCGCCGGGTTGCGGTTGTGGTCGACGCCCGCGAGAGCGGATTTTTAGATCACTTTAAGAGTGTCTATACACAGGTTTCGGCGACGGTCCGGCGTGTCGAGTTGTTGTATTTGCAAGCGCCCGACGAGGTGCTCGTGCGGCGATTTTCTGAGACCCGGCGCAAACACCCGATGGGTGACCTGCCCGGGGCGATTACCCGGGAGCGTAGGTTGCTGCACGAGGTCGCCGCACTAGCGACCACGGCGATCGACACCGGCAACCTGCGGGCGAGGCAGCTGCGCCAATCCCTGCGCGATCGCTACGGTGGGGCCGGGGGCGTGATGCAACTTGTGCTCACATCGTTCGGCTTCAAACACGGCCTGATGAGCGCGGCAGACATGGTGTTTGATGTCCGCTTTCTCAAAAACCCCCACCACATCCCAACGTTGCGCCCGTTGACCGGCCTAGACCCACAGGTGGCGGAGTTTGTGCTGGCCCAGGACGACGCCGTGGAGATGTTGGGCCAGATCGAAGGCGTGGTTCGATTTGTCTTGCCACGCAGCCTGCGCGAGGGGCGCTCGTCTATGACAGTTGCGATCGGTTGCACGGGCGGGCAGCATCGTTCTGTGGCACTTGTCGAACAGCTGTCGCGCAGGTTGCAGGGGGGCACGCCAGTGTCAAACCCGGCCCCACGGCTGGTTGTTCGCCATCGCGACCTTCACCTCGCCCACGAAAAATACGGGGGCCAGCGATGAGTCGCGTGGGCGTGGTGGTGATCGGACACGGCACTTCGGCAACGTCGATGTTGGCCGCTGCCCGCACGATTTTGGCGCCAACCGGGCTACACCCGCTCGCCGATGTTGTTGCGATCGATGCCGGGCTTGGCAAGACGCCCGAGCTGAGCGCGAGGGTGTGTGATGAACTCGCGGCGGTCGAAGACGGAGCCGGGGTGTTGTTGTTGGTCGACCTGTTGGGTGCGAGCCCGTGCTCGTGTGGGCAGTCCGAGGCCCGGGTGATGGGCCAGCGGGCAGTGGTCCTCGCCGGCCTCAACCTGGCGATGCTACTCAAGCTCGCGACGGTCGACAGGGAAGGACAAACCGCCACGGCGGTGGCCGAGCAGGTCGCCGATTCCGCGAGGCGGGCGGTAGCCATCAAAGGGGCCAGGCCCCAAGCCACGGAGGAATCGGGATGAGCACAGAAACCGAGGTCAACGGCGAACTCGAAATCATCAACCCACTCGGGCTCCACGCCCGGGCAGCGAGCAAATTTGTCAGCCTCGCCAACAAGTTTGATGCCGATGTGTGGCTATACAAGGATGGTACCGAGGTCAACGCCAAGAGCATTCTCGGCGTGTTGATGCTCGCCTGTGCCAAGGGCTCGAAGATCGGACTCAAGTGTGCCGGTGATGATGCCCGCGAGTGCTACGATGCGTTGGCCGATTTGGTGGGGCGAGGGTTCGACGAAATATGAGTGACCGCGAGGCTCGGGACCGCCAGGAGTTTGAAGGGGTTGCCGCGAGTCCGGGGATCGGCATCGGTCCGGCATTTGTCGTCGACCGCCGCAGCATTCAGGTGCCCCACACCCGGATCGACCGCGATCAGGTCGAGGCCGAACAAATTCGCTTTCACGAGTCGTTGGTGAGCACCCGGCAGCAGCTAGAGACGATCAAAAGTCGGCTGCACCACGGCGAGCACCGCCAGATCCTCAAGGCCCAGCAGATGATGCTGCGCGACCCCGACTTAATTCAGCGGACGGAGAGCCTGATCCGCGACGAGCTGCAGTGTGCCGAGTGGGCCGTGGCCACGGCCACCGACGAAGTCCTCGAGATGCTCGACCAGGCCGACAACGAGTACTTTCGCGAGCGCGGCAGCGACATCGCATTTTTGGCCGAGCGGCTGTTGATGACCATACAAGGAGAACACCCGGGCGAGCTGTTGCCGCCAAGGGGCTCGATTGTGGTGGCCCATGATCTCAACCCCGCCGACACGGCTTCGTTGTACCGCGCCGGGGTGGTCGGGATCGCCACGGTTGTCGGTGGCAAAACCTCGCATAGCTCGATCATGGCGCGGTCCCTGCAAATCCCGGCCGTGGTCGGTGTCGACGGGTTGATCCAAACCATCAACTCCGGCGACCTGGTGATCGTCGACGGTGTCCACGGGCTCATCATTGTCGAGCCGACTCCGGCCGAACTCGCCGGGCTAGAGGGCGAGCAGGCGCGTTACGACGCGTTTGAGTTGCGTGTACAAAAAGATCGCGCGTTCAAGGCGGTGACCGACGACGGCCTGCACGTGGTCACCCGCGCCAACCTCTCGATCTCCGAGGACCTCGCGCTCGCCATCCAGTTTGGTGCCGAGGGGGTAGGGCTGTACCGCAGCGAATACCTGTTTATGGGTCGGGAAAAGATGCCGACCGAGTTAGAGCACTACAAAGACGCCAAACGCGTGCTGCGCAAGGCGGCACCCCATCCGGTTGTCTACCGCACGTTTGACCTGGGTTCGGACAAACAGACCAAGCTACTGAGTTTTGATGAACGCGAGGTCAACCCGGCCATGGGGATGCGTTCGCTGCGTCTTGCCCTGCGTGAGCGCGACATGTTTTTGGCCCAACTTCGCGGGCTGTTGCGGGCGGCGGTCCACGGCCCCTTGCGCATCATGATGCCGTTTGTCAGCAGTTTGGAGGAGCTCGAAGCGGGGTTGCAGGCCCTCGCCGAAGCCCGCGAGCAATTGCAAGAAGCCGGGATGCCACAGTCCGAGGATGTCCCGGTCGGGATCATGATCGAGACGCCCGCGGCGGCGATGACTGCCGACATTTTGGCCGAGCGTGTCGACTTTATGAGCATCGGCACCAATGACCTGTTGCAGTACACCCTGGCGATCGACCGCGAAAACGACGATGTGCAGTACCTCTATCAGCCGCTACATCCTGCGGTGATCCGTCTCGTTCACCAGGTTGCCGAGGCCGGGCGCAAGCGCAAGATCCCGGTGAGTCTCTGCGGCGAGATGGCGGCTGATCCGCGCTACACATGGGTGTTGGCCGGGTTGGGGATCCGCGAAATGTCGATGCACCCCAGCGCCATTCCGGTGATCAAAGATCTGATTCGGCGCTCGTCGGGCGAGGACATGAAAAAGCTGGCGGCCCAGGTGTTGAAGGCGCGTTCGGCTTTTGAAGCGGAGCGGATCGTGTTTGAGACCATGCACGCACGCTTTCCCGAGCACCTCGACCACGGCGGCGGCAGTGGCGTGTTTCGCCACGGGGGCGAGGACGAATGAGCCGGTTTCAGGCGCCGCGCCCCAAGGACCGCTCCCGCCTGCACGACCTCAAAGATGCGGGTGGCCGCATGTATGTGTGTGACCGCGGGCCAATCGATGCCCCGACACTCGTGCTGCTACACGGACTTTTGGTCCACCACTACGAGTTTCGCCACCTCATACCGCGGTTTGCCGGCGACTACCGGGTGATCGCCCCAGACCTGCCCGGTTGTGGCAACAGCGACCATCGCCCGCCCGAGGCCTGCTCGGGGTACACGGTCGAGTTTATGGCCCAGGCGGTTTGCTCGTTGCTCGACCGGCTCGATCTTCGCGGCCCGCTACATCTGCTCGGACACAGCTTTGGCGGTGCGATTGCAGGGCTCATTGCCCGGGAGCGTGGCGACTCGCTGTGTTTGCTCGACAGTTCGTGTTTCGACATGGAGCTGCCGCTCGAGGGCAAGTTGGCGATGTTGCCCAAGGTCGGTCCATTGGTGTTTACGCGCGTGTTTGGGCGCAGCGACCTACGGCGCTACTTCAATCGCGTGTTCGCCGATCCACGGCAGATCGATGAGTTGGCGATCGATATCTATTGGGACCGTCTCGCCCGCCCAGGTGCGCGAGAGGCGGCCTATGCCATGATGATCCAACTGCCCGACCTCCGCGACGTCACAGCGCGGTTTCGGGACATACGCTGTCCAACCGCGGTGGTTTGGGGTGAGCGTGACGAATTGATCCCGGTCGAGCACGGCGAGCGGTTGGCGGCACTGATCGCCGGGTCGAGCTTTCAGACGATCGCCGGCTGTGGCCACGCCCCCAACGAAGAGGCCCCCGGAAGCTTGGCAGCGGTACTCGAGGAGCATCTGGCAAATCTCGGCTAATGCGGCCGGGTCGTGCTGCTCCGCGCCTTGGGGTTGACCGGTAAGTTCGGGCTAAACCCCGCGAGGGGTGCTCCTCGGCTGTCGTTCCGGGTTAGGCTGTGGCGGCTGATGACGCCCCGTCCATGCAGTTCCCAGACCCGGGGACACACCCGCGAGTTAGGTGCAGGTTACGCACCGGGCAAAAAGTGGATAGGCGAAACACGCAGGGTCCGCCAATTTTGTTGGTACTACATGTTTATCTGCGTGTTTCTGTGGCTGTGGTCGGCCCCGGCCATGGCGACGTCGGTCGACCAAAAGTGGAAAACCCTCGAGACCAAGCATTTTCACATCCACTACTACGCCGGCAATGAAGATGCAGCTGCAAGGATTGCGATGGTCACCGAGCGGGCCCACGACCGGCTCAGACAGCTGCTTGGGCACGAGCCACGGTTTTTAAAGACGCACATCATCGTCAACGACCACACCGACTCGGCCAATGGCTCGGCCACGCCCTCGCCCTATCCGCGGATCAACGCCTATGTGACGGCACCCGAGACGATGTCGGTGTTGGAGGCCTACGACGACTGGCTCGACATCCTCATGACCCACGAGCTGGTCCACGTTTACCACCTCGATACCGTCCACGGGCTGCCCCGGGTCGTCAACGCGATCGTCGGCTTGGGTGTGCACAATGTCTGGCCGCCCAATGTCATCCAACCGCGGTGGGTGATCGAGGGCATGGCCACCTACCTCGAATCCTCGCTCGGCAGTCAGGGCCGCGGGCGCTCGGCCCAGTTCGAGATGATGCTGCGCATGGGGGTGTTGGAGCAGGCGTTTCAACCCATCGACATGGTCACCAGCGGGGCCAAGGTGTTTCCCCACGGCAGTGGTGTGTACCTCTATGGCGCCCGCCTGATGCACTACATCGCCGCCCGTTACGGCCAGGAGAAACTCACCGAACTCAGCCATGTCTATGCACGTACAACCATTCCGTTGGCGATCAACCGGACCATCGAGGAGGTTTTGGGGGTCACCTACGAGCAGCTGTGGAAAGAGTTCGAGCAACACCTGACCCGCGAGTACCAGGCCCAGGCCCGACGGATTCGTGCCCGGGGGATCCGCGAGGGTCGGCGGATTACGTTTGCCACTGGCAACTCGGCCTCGGCTCAGTTTATTCGCCACCCGTTTTGGTCGGCCGACGACAGCGAGATTTACTTTTACCGCGACGCCGGCCACCGGATGCCGGGGATCCACCGGGTCAAGGCCACCGGCAGCCGGATTCGCGAAGGTGTGGGTATTGGCCGCGAGAACATGTCGCCCGACATTAAAAAAGTGTTGCAGATACAAAATGCCTCCTCGGGCAGCTTTGTCGGGGCGACCTCTGACATCGTGTTTAACATGACCCGAACCCACGACTTTCGGTACTCGTGGGACGACCTCTACCGCTGGCACGGGCCCAATCCCAACAACATTGAGCGGCTGACCTTTGGCCTGCGGGCCCACGAGCCCCATGTCTCGCCCGACGGTCGCACCGTGGTGTTTAGCCGCAACGACTCGGCCCAGGCACGGCTGGCATTTTTGCAGCTCGACACCCTCGAAGTCACCGAAGTCAAACCGCCCGAGCGCATGTTTCAGGCCACAACCCCGCGCTGGGCACCCGACAGTCAACGGGTCGCCTACTCGGGTTGGCGCGACGGGGGCTACCGCGACATCTACGTCTACGACCGCAAAAGCGAGCAGACCACGCGGATCACCGCCGATCGTTACCTCGATACCGAGCCCTCGTGGTCGCCCGATGGGCGTTACGTTGTATTTGCAAGCGATCGCAACGAAGTCTCCAACATCTACGCCTATGAGCTCGCCACCGGCGAGGTCCACCAGGTCACCAACGTGCTGGGCGGGGCGTTTGAGCCGGTGATCAGCCACGACGGGAAAAAACTTGTCTACGTCGGCTACCGCAAGGACGGGTTTGACCTGTGGGTCATGAAGTTTGATCCTACAAGATTTCTAAAACCCCTCCCAGCCACACGCCCGGCCCCCCTCAAAAACGATCCTACACCCGAACTCAAGGCCGACAAGGGCAGGCACCCGGCGCTTCGCAGCAAGCCCTACCGCCCGATCAAAACCTTCTTTCCGCGGCAGATTGCCCCGGCCCTGGCGGCATTTGGCTCGGGTGGGCTCGGTGCCGACATCGAGCTGGCAACCGGGATGAGCGACGTGCTCGGGTTTCACAACCTCGCTGGTTCGTTTGGCTACTTGTTTAGCTACAGCGAGCCATTGGGGGCGGTCTCGTATACCTACCGCCAGTTGCTGCCGACGTTCACCATCGGCTATGCCCGCACGTTTGCCCTGCGCAACGGCTACCAGCGGTTCAACTACGACCACGAGTTTGGGGTCGACAATCCCGATGTCCCGGGCTTTCGTGAAAACGGCTACCGCGAGCGGATCGACGAGGTCAGTGTGCGCACCGGGTTGCCGATTCTCAACCACCCGCTACACGGTGCAGATGCATCGATCGGCTACAGCTACACGCACTATCGCAACCTCGACGCCGGCGACGAAAATATCGACCCCAACCTCCCGGCCTCGACCCAACCCGAGGTGGGCGGGCGCGGGCAGGTCGACCTCACCCTCACCTACAGCAACCTGCGGGGGTTTCGCTATGGCTACTCGACCGAGTGGGGGCGGCGGGCAGCCTTTACCCTCACCGTGATCGACCCGGCCCTCGGTGGCCGGTTTTGGGACCTGCAGCTGACCGGGAGTTACACCGAGAAGTTGCGGATGCCGTGGCGTGGGCACCAGGTGTTGGCCATGCGGCTGACCGCGGGGATGTCGGCCGGGGGCCTCGACCGGCGTGGGGCGTTTTTCCTCGGCGGCCAAACCCAGGGCCAGGACATCCTCCGAACAATCATTGCACGTACATCTTACAACGAGGCCGGCAAGCTGCGTGGGTTTGTCCCGGCGGCATTTAGCGGTCGTTACTACACGGTCCTCAACACCGAATACGTGATTCCGCTGTACGACGTTGAACGCGGGATAGGTTCGCTGCCGATGTTTATGGACCGCCTGTTGTTGGTGCCGTTTACCGACGTCGGCATGGCCTGGACCGAGGAGCTGACCGAAGAGTTGATCAAGGTCGGGGTTGGGGCATCGCTGATTTTTGCGTTCGACATCGGTTATGGCGGCGAGGCAGTCAATCTGTTTTTCAACTACGCCCACGGGTTTGATGCCGAGTTTGGGGTCGACACCTTCCAGGTGATGATCGCCCGCAGTTTTTAGTGTGCGGTCGCCCGCAAACTATATGTGCCTGCATGTATTTTGCCAGCGGCGTGTGGGCTAATGCGCAGCCCGTCGCCGGCGGCGGCCACTGACGTGCCACTGCTCGTCGATCGATTTGGGAATCCGCCACTCATAGCGGTTGGGGCCCTTCATCGCGCGAAACGTTTTCTTGAGCAGGCGGTTGCCAAACATCTTGAAAAAGTCGGCCATCCGCGGGCTGTGGTCGCCGAGCTTGTCGGCCAAAAAACTCGCCCCACGGATCGGTGGGATCAGGTGACGGGTCCAGTTGGCCTGGGGGACCGCGAGCATTTCGGCAAAATCATCACCCGCAAAAAACCGGATCAAGCTCGCGGGAATTCCATCGACAATGGTGCCCGGGATAATGTCGGCCAACACCTCGAGCAGGGCCTTGGTCAGTTCGCGACCGGCCTCCGATGGACGTTGGTTGCGGGCCAAAATCAGGTCGAGCAGGGTCGCGGCCTCGGCATAGTCGGTGGGCAACATGCGGTCGTCCATCCCGAGCATTGCACCGATCACTCGCCAGACGTGGATAAAGCTTTCGCGCTGGTCGACGGTGAGGTCGGCTCCGAGTCGTTCAATCGCCCGCGGTGCCAGCACGCAAAATGTCAGCATGGTGCCGGCGAGGTCTTCTTGGTTGATGGGCAGGCCCCAGCTCGGCTGCCAACGCGCGTCCTTGACCACGTGGTAGCGGACAGTCGCGTGCATCAGGCGAATTTTTTGGATCGATCGCAGCCCGTAACCACCCGCGACCATGCCCCCTTCGTCGAGCACGTCGAGCAAAAACTGGGTCGTCTCCATGATCCGCCGCCGGCCGTAGTCTTGAAACCGTTGCGACAACATCAAAACCTGGGCACCGTCGGCGCACACGTAGCAACACGGCAGCGAGTGGCACAAAAGTCCCATCACCAGCTGCGGGGCGTAGCGACCGAGCAGGTCGTTGCCGCGTTCAAACTGGACCATATCGGTCCACTCTGGCTTGATCGAGCTGCGCTCCAGGTAGGTTTTTAGCTTGGGCGGCAGGCCCTCGGGAATCGCCTCGCAGTTGAGATCAAAGTCGCGAAGGATGCGGTTGGCACGGTCGACATCGTCGAGGGCAAAGACTTCGGCGACAGCCTCATCGGCGAGGGGGTCGCCCGCCTGCCGCATCTCACTTAGAAAGCTATCGGTCCACTGCTCTACACCCATAAAACCCCCGTCGTTGCTGATGGCGCAACGGCTGCCGTGTTTGGATCACAGTATCACCGGATTGCCTGGGTTGATCGGCTGTTACAAAGGTCACAACTACCGCGGATGTTGTATGTCAAGTCGTTGCAGGTCCCAGAACGTAGATGTATGTAAGGACAGGTTTTGGCCCATGTTCATTGTCGAGTTCGAGTTCGGGGCCGAAAACGGGCGATTGCAACCGGGACGTGATAAGACGGCGGCGATGCGACGAATGCGGGCAAAGTTCCTACAACTCGCGGCGGTGGCCACCATCATCGGCGGTGTCGGTGGTTGCAAGTCCAAACCCGAGGCCAAGCCCGACAAGGCTGCAAGTGAAAAGCCGACGACCGCTGAAGGTTCGACGGCGCCCGCCGAGGTCGTGGTCAAGCCCCTGCCCGCGGAAGTTACGCAGATCTGCGAAATGCTCCCCAGTGATGCCCAGATGCTGGCGCACATCGATCTCAAGGCAGTGGGCGGATCACCACTTTGGGCTCGCAACCGGGCGCGGATGGACAAGGAGCCCGATACCCGGCGCACCCTCGAGGCGATGGAAGCCTGCGAGGTTCCGTTTGCTGGCTTGCAATCGCTCGACATTGCACTCGCACCGACAACCGGCAAGACCGCGATCATCGTCCGCGGCACCGGTGTGGGCGATCCGGCCAAACTAAGTTGCATACGCACCAAGCTCGCAAGTGCGATCGGCGACGACGACTTTTTGATCGAGGAGCAGGGCGGCGCCAAGGTTCTCAAGCTCAAGGGCGACAGGCCCGGCGACGAGATGTATGGGCACCTGCCGGCTGCCGATACAATTGTACTTGCAACGAGTCCGTGGACGAGTTGGGGGGCCACGGCTGCGGCGGCGACCGGTAAGGGCAAGGGGGCCTGTACTGGCGGCCTCAACCCGGCACTCGCCCGCGTCAAGGCCGATCAGTCGATTTGGTTTGCCGGGTTGTTACCGGCTGAGGCGCTGCCCGAGCTCGCCAACGCAGGCGCGAGTATCGAGGCGGTGACCGGGTCGCTCGGGCTCGCCGACGGCCTTGCCATTGAGCTGCAAATCGCCATGCCCGATGCCGAGCAGGCCAAGTCGATGCAAACTTTGGTCAAGGCCCAGCTCGACCAGCTGGCCGCCGTCGCCGAACAAATGGGGGCACCCAAGCGGGTGCTCGACTCGATCAAATTGACCTCGGAGGGGCCCGTGCTCGGGCTCACAGCCGCGATCGACATGGAGGCCATCGAGGGTATGGAGAAGGTCATGGCGGCATCGTTGGCCAAGCCGTAGCGCCTCGTCGGAGTTGGTGGTAACAGGCCAACAGGCCGCCTCACGCAGCACAGCCGGGGGGCTTGGCGTCGGCCGGATCATCGCGTACGGTAGTCGTGTCACTTAGATATGTCTTTTCAAACAGATCTTAGCCTGGGTAGCTGGTTGGTCCGTTGCCTCGGAACCCTCGGCTGCCTGGTGGGCATGACCGGTTGTGCCCTCGGGCCCAACCCCGACTACGATCCTCCGGCGGGTGCAACCGCCGAAACCACGACTGCGACCGGAACCGACACTGCGGGCTCCGCGGGGCCGTCGACAAGTGCCGATGCGGGCACCGACTCCGGTTCTGAAACCAGCTCTGAAGAAGTTGTCGAAGTTGTCGCTGTGATTGCCGAGTGTGTCGGGCTCCCCGATGACGAAGAGGGGTTTGTCAATCCAGATGCCTGCGAGGCCAGCACGTCCCAGGGCAACAACAACGCCGGCCAGGGCGAAATGCTGGTCGATCTCACCGACGCCGACCTCGACGGCCGCGAGGTTCGCAGTTTTCTCAAGTTTCCGTGGGATCCGGCGTACCTGGCTCAAGGGGCGAGCGTCGAACTCGTTTTGCACACAACTGCCGGCGGTGACGGTGACTCGTCTGATCAGACTGGCGAAGTCTGGCTGGTGGAGTCGTTCGACCTAGAGAGCCTCAACCAATCCACACCCAGTACCCAGGGGAGCGAGCCAAAAGCCACTGATTTAGGGATGGCGGCCAACAACGCACAAGTACGCTGGCAATTGCCGGTCTCGCTGTTTACCGAGGGGCAGCCGGTGTATCTCGGCGTCCTGGCTGTTTCGGGCGATGGTGTGAATTACTGGAACCTCGAGGCCAAATTCGATAATCAGCGACCCATGCTCGTTGTCACGTTCAACTGACATCGACGGTGGTACCCTCGCACCATGAAAGCGTTGGCATCGATTACCCGTGGGCTTTTTTGTGCAGCTCTCGTGATTGGTTGTGGGGACGACACGGGTTCGTCTTCGGACTCGGGGGAGACAAGCAACGAAACAGGCAATGAGACAGGCAACGAGACCGCCGGTCCCGGGTCGGCCGATCCCAAGTCGGGTGTGTGGGATTACGAGGATAAGGGGATTGCCGAGAACAGTTGTGGCAACGATGTCTATCGCGACCCCGACACGATCTTTGGCTTGATGAACAACAACGACGGAACCTTTACCGTCGACCAGGGGATGTCGGCCGAGGATTTTGATTGTACACTCAACGGTGCCGCGTTTACCTGCCCCGAGCGCCTGTACGGCAACTACCCGATCGAGGGGATCGACGCCACGCTGATCTACAACGTCAGCATTGAGGGCAGTTTTAGTTCAGACACCGCGATGTCGGGGCAGCAGCGGGCCGATGTCTCCTGCGAGGGCAATGCCTGCGGGCTTGCCCCCCAGGTCCTCGGTGTAACGTTCCCATGTAGCTACACGGTCGACTTTGAAGCCACGGCGCAGTAGCTGAGTTGAGCTGAGTTGCCTCGAAAACTGGGAAGCTTCCAAGGGCTAGCCCTTGCAGCGAAGCTGCCACAGGCGACAGGCAACATCGCCGTCGCTCAGCTGGCGCTCATGAACCAGCTCGAAACCCGCGGATGTGGCGAGTTGGACAAACCCGTCGCGGCTTGCCGCATTGGCGACAGCTCCATCCTTGACCACCACAAAACGTCCGCCCGGACGCAGCACGCGGCGCACTTCGTGGAGGCCGGCGAGTTTATTGCGCTCGCCCCAGTGGTCAAACGAGTCGAACGCGAGCACGACATCGGCGGTATCGGCCGGCAGCGGGAGCGCGTGGGCGGGCCCCGGCAAAAATTCGATGCGAGCGGCCGCAGGGTGGGACAGCGCGCGCTGTTTGGCGATTTCTAGCATCCGCGGCACCGGGTCGACGCCGATCAGACGGCCCGACGTCACCCATTCGGCGGCGGCACGCAGGGCCGAGCCTGTGCCGCAACCGATGTCGACAACAACATCGCCTTGACCAAACTCGATGGCCGCAACCCCTAGGCGGTTGGTCGCGTACTCGCCGTAGTTTGTGGCGTACCAGTCGGCCGTTGCCCGGTCCCAGGTTGGCTCATCAGACATGGACCTCTCTTAGCCCAACCCGGCAGCCTGTTCAAGTGGGCTCGTTACCCAGGAGGTTGCATTTGCATGTTTTCTGGAGCCGGGGTCGGAGCGGGTGCGGGAGCCGGAGCTAATGGGGGCGTCGCGGCCGGAGCTGGGGCAGGGGTGACCGGACCGGCCGCTGGCGTGGCAGGAGCCGCGGGAGCCGTGGGAGTTTGGGTGTCGACCACAACTTTCTCGTTGCCCCGACGAATCTCCACGCGGATGTGTTCCTCCTGGCGATTTTTCCGTGCAAGCTCGCGGGCGCGTCGCTCCTCCCGGCGTTTGCGACGTTCTGCCATCTTCTTGTTGCGGCGTTTGTGCGGCAGGCTAACGGCCAACGAGGTGATCACCGTAAATCCCGAGTTGCGGAAGTTGGGGACCTCGTCAAACCGGTTGCGGGCCGACCACAGCTGCTGGATTTCACCGCGCAGCGCCACGTAGTTGGTGATCCGGGCCTCGACACCGGTATGCAACTCAAACCCGATTTTTGCCCGGGTGTCGCTCAGCAGCTCACGGTTGTGGCGGGCATATTGCATATGCACAATGTCAAAGCCAAATCCCAGGCCGACAAACGGGCGCACCGGAAAGTCGTTGAAGAGGTACGCATTGCAGCCAAAAAATAGCGGGACCGCGTAGTAGTTCATGGCCGTGGCATCGCCCACGGCAAACCCATTTTCACTGTCGCGGGGGGTAAACGTCGCCTCGCCGCGGGTATACCCCGTGCGGAAGTAGCCCATCCACATCGGGTATTTGCGCTTACCCAGGGTAAAGGTTTGCCAGCGGACATCGATCCCACGCAGCGGCCCGGCCCACGGCCTGAGCTTGTTGGCATCGAGTGTTTGGTCGGCACCAGTCAGGCGTATTTGGTCTTCGGTGGCAAAGGTCGAAAACACGGTGCCAACTGAAAATCCACCCCAGACCTCGCGTGGGATCCAGTCTTCCCAGTCATCGTCGTCGTCATCGTCGTCATCGTCATCACGATCGTTGGGCCTTGCTGGCGGGGTCTTGGTTGTATCGGCAACTTCGACCATCTCGCCATCGACCTCGCGGTAGACCCGAACCTCCCAGTTGGGTTCGTCGACGGCCAACATGCCCTGGCGGTCGGTGTAGCCCGAGTAGTAGCCATAGCCATAGGGGACCGTAAACAGCCCCTCGCGTAGGGCGGCATCGAGGGCGCCCCGGCTTTGTCGGGTGCTCGCGCGAAACGTCAGGGATTTTGCAAGTACAACTTTGTTGAGAGCAGCTGGAATCTCCGACTCGGTGGCCTGCGTGCTGCCGGCCTGTTCGCGGACGACAAACACCTTGCCCGGGGGCAGCCGCAGGTAGCCGGGCTGGTCGCCGCTGCGGCGGATATCGGCCAAACGGATGCCCCGGTGGTCCTCGAGACTGTATTTGGCCGTATCGCCACGGTCGAACAACAGGGCCCGGTTGCTCCCGAGTTTGCCCAGGTTGAGCAGAGCTCGCCGCTCGTCACTTCGCGGCGGACGGACGACCACACGCAGGCGCGCTCGCGGGTCTCGCACACCGCGGTTGGCAGCCGAAACAAACGCACCGAGCTCACTGTATTCGACCACACCATCGCCGTTGATATCGGCCGCTCCCCGCAGCCCGCTGACGAGTTCATGGGTAAACACCCCACCGCGGTAGCGCGCCCACTCGTGGGTCTGCTGGTCGACACTACTTGCAAGTACAACTCCCGTGTTGGGGAAGTTGCCGAGGTGCTGGGTCGCCAAATAATCGCTTACGGCCTGGGTATAGTCGGCCTCGCTGCGGTCGGGCTGCCATCCACCTTGCTTGTCGCCACGACTCAAGACAAACGCCTCACTGCGGCAGGCGTCGACAATCACGTGGTTGTATTGCGCCGGCGAGCTTTGCAGCAGGTTGGTAAACAGGTCGTGGCGCGTCAGTTTGGTGCCGCCGCCGAGGGTGAGGTAACCCTGGCCGTCGGGGCCGATATCGCCGTGCCCGGAGTAGTAGATAAGGTACTCGGTGGGCCCCTTGGCCGCCGCTCGCTTCATCCGCGCAACCTGGGCCCGATGGGCGGCGAGCAACGAGTCGTGGTCGGCCGGCTTGGCATCGCGGACAAGACCCGGGTAAAGCGCTTGGCTCTCGCGGTCAAACTCGGTCACGAGCACGGTCGAAACGCCCTGCTCACGCAACAACTCGGTGATCCGGGCAGCGTCGTCATCGGCAAATTGCAGTGGCGACTGTTGCGGGTTGAGGGTGGCATTGCTGCCGATCACCAGGGCAAACCGTTGGACGTTGTCAGGCGTGTCCGCAGCAGCGGCGTGCGCACCCGAGCTCAGGCCACCGTATGCGAGTGTACTTGCAAACAATCCCGTGCGGAGTAGTGGACGAAGATGGCGATACATGGATCTTCCGTTGGGGTGAATGATCAGGCAGTTGATAAACCGCTAGTCAGTGAGTTCGAGAAAAACTTCGGCGCTCGCACAATTCGCGGGTGCAGGGCAAAGATTCGAGAGTAGGTCTGGGTCGAGGCCTTGGTGCCAGGGAGGGTCGCCGGGTTGCGCCGGAGCAGTCGGTGCAAGCGTTTCGGCGATCCGGTCGATCTGTTGAACATTGGGCGCGACCGGGCTGAGTAGGCCGAAAACCCGGAGGTCGCCGGGGCGGTGGTTGACCTTGAGATCGACGCCGATCGCCACCGGTTGGGAGTCGCCCGGTTGGGCCGCTACCACCGTGTCATCGACGGGCGTTGGCAGGTAATATTGCACGCGGCCCCGCGCATCGACGCCGAAAATGGAGAGTTTCATCGGTGTATCAGCACCGATATCCGGGCGGGCAACACGGTAGGCAAAGCCCATGGATTGTGTGTGGCTACAACCTTTCGTGGCCGTGTGCATGGATGTGGGCCCCTCGCCACACAGGACTTCGAGCATGAGGCGGTGCTCGTCGGTTGTGCCCTTGGGCGTGAGCCCATCTGGTTGGGGAGCTGGCGTCGGCCCTAGCCACAGCAGCAGCGCGGCACAGGCTGTCAGTGCAGCCCACAGGCCCCAGGCTCGATAAATCGGTTTACGCACCGGCTCGGGTGGCCCACTGGCGACCGGGTTGGGTCCGGCAAAAAGCCATTGCTCGACCTGTTCGAGTTCGACGTTGGCGATGTCATCGCTGGCGAGCGCACGGTAGGCCTCGATCCCCTGGTCGTAATGGGCACGGGCATCGGGGTTGGCGCGCAGGTGCTCGACCACATCAGCGCGGTGGGAGGGCGGCAGTTGGCCCGTCAGCTCACGGTCGATCAAACGCCGAAACCGACGCTCACGGCGGGTTTGGGGCGGGTTTGTCGAAGTCATCGGACAACCTCCCCAAGGACTTCGCCGAGCTGTTGGTGGAGTTGCCAAACAAGCAGCGGGACAATAGAAGTTGCAGCTACACTATATTCGCCGGCGTCGCGCAGGTGGACAAGCAGCGCCCGCCGCAGTCGGGCCTCCCGGGTCCGGAGTTTTTGTCGCCCCAACCCGAGGTGCTCGGCGACATCCCGCTGCGAGCGACCCTCGACAAACCGCAGCTCAAGTAATTTGCGATCGGCGGGCGGCAACTTAGCCAAAAAAGCCTGCACCCGGGCCCGCAACCTGGCCTTGGCAAGGCTGTTTTCGGGGTCGAGCGGTGTCCCCGAAAGTGTATGTGCATGTTCTTCGGCAACCGTGCCCTCGTCGAGCATGACAACTTCGCGGGCGCGAAAGGTCTGCAGCACAACGTTGCGGGCAATGGTTTTCAAAAACGGACCGTAGGGGCGTATGCCGTCGTAGCTGTTGCGGGCGCGGGGTTCAAACGCGCGGCGAAACGTCTCGTGGAGGGCGTCGTGGAGCTCAAAGCCCGAGCGAAAGCCGACAAACCGCAGGTGCTTGCCAGCCGATGAAAACGCGAACCCAGACCGCAACATGCGGGCAACTTCCTTGGCGTGGGCGCGGTACACCGTCGTCAAAGCTTCGCGCTCACCGGCGCGAAAACCCTGCAAAAGGGCGCGGGACCAGCCATTGGGGGCGGCGTGTTGTGGATCGGCGTTGCTCACCACTTGCCACTATGCATTGCCGGGTCGTTTGGGTTAGCGTTTGTGAATTTTTTTATTAACTACTTGAAATAACGACACTTAAAATGCCGAGCGATGTTCAGAATTGCCCGTTTCAGTGGGAGTCTGCGACGTCGAGCTCAACCCAAAACGCGCTGCCGCGGGAGCCCGCAGGGTCGACACCGACGTTGCCACCCATGGCCTCGGCGAGGTGCCGGACGATCGCCAGCCCCAGTCCCGTGCCGCCAACACCCCGTGCCCGACCGGGGTCGACCCGATAAAACCGTTCAAACACACGCTCGCGGTGGTGCGCCTCGATGCCGGGCCCGTTGTCGATCACCGAGATTTTTATGCGCTTGCCAGTTTGGCTCGCAGCCACGACCACATCGCCACCGTCCTGGGTGTACTTGACTGCATTTTCCACGAGGTTGAGGAGGATGTGGTCGAGTGCCCTTGTATCTGCATAGACCCTGAGATCGTCGGCTATCTCGCAGCTCAGGCCAATGTCTTTTTCGTCGGCAATGGCGGTGATGCCCTCGAGAACTCGGCGGGCACGGGCCGCCACCGAGTTGGCCTGAAGATCCATCTTGTAGGCTCCAGACTCGATTCGTGCGATTTGCAGGAGGTCGTCGACAAGTGCCTTGAGCCGATCGGCGTTGCGGATCTGGGCGTTTAAAAACCGGGTGGCGAGCTCGGGTTGTTGCATCGCACCGTCGAGTAGGGCCTCGGAGTTGGCCCGAATAATGCCGACCGGTGTGCGCAGCTCATGGGAGATATTGGCGACAAAGTCGCGACGCATGCTCTCGAGCCTTCGCAACTCGGTCACGTCGCGCACGACCAACAGGGCCCCCTCGGCGTTGTGCAGCGGGCGTCCATGTACTTGCAACAAGCGTTTGCTCGGGCGCCGCGATTCACACTCGATCTGCCCAGGGGTTCCGTCTAAGACCTTGGTTGCGAGGTCGTGGAGGGCCGGGATGCGCAGTTGTGTGAGATCGATTTCGGGGTGCTCTAAGTCGATGGCAAACATTTGCTCGGCCGCCCGGTTGCCCATGACGATCCGGAGGTTGCGATCGACGGCGAGCACGGCGTCGCTCATGCTGTCGAGGACCACGGCAATGCGGCTGCGCTCGTCGGTCAGCTCGGTCACCGTCGACGAAAGTTGCTCAGCCATCTTATTGAGCGACGCGGCCAACCCCCCGAGTTCGTCGGTGGTGGGGACATCGAGTTTGCCGGGCAGTCCGGCAGAAAGTCGGGCCGGCTCGAGTGCCCGTTCGGCCAGGGCCGAGGCGTCGCGGACCATGCTACGCAATGCCCGGCTCAAGAAGTGCGAAGCGACCGCACTGAGAATTGTCGCCCCAATAAGTCCCAAGAGACAGGCAAAAAACAATCCGATCCGCAGCTGGCTGACGGCGGCGTCGAGGCTGTCGAGCGGTCGACTGAGGCGAACCACGCCCGGACCATTGGCGTGTTTGTAGGGGAGGGCGACGTACAACATGGTTTTGTTGAGGGTCGCACTGTGGCGCAACGAGGCCCCGTAGCCGTGCTCGCGGGCGGCAATGACTTCGGGCCGGGTGTCGTGTAACTCCATGGTCGCAACCGCCTGTTTGGCCACGCCAGAATCCCCGAGCACCCGCCCGGATTGCTCGATCAGTGTGACCCGGACATCACCCGACTTCGAGATTTTGCGGGCGAGGTCGTCGGCGGCAGTGAGATCTGAGGACTCGACGATCAGGTCGCGAACCACGTGGAGCTGGTGGGAGATTTCAGTTTCGGCGCGGGTGCGGGCGTAGTCGCGGACCTGTCCCTCAAAGTAAAGGCCGGCCATCGCCACGCCGATCAGGACGACGAGGACCGAGACCAAAAACAGCTTGCCGCGGACACCGAGCCTCAAGCCAACTCTCCCTCCACACTGCCCTCGGGCACTTCGGAGTTAAACCGGTAGCCGACGCCTCGCAGGGTTTGGACATAGGTCGCGGCTTGGCCAAGTTTTTTGCGCAGGCGACGGACGTGGGTATCGACCGTGCGGGTGGTGAGGCCGGGAGCCACGCCCCAGACATCGTGCAGCAGGGTATCGCGGGTCTGGACCCGACCGCGGCGCTCGACCAGGGTTGTCAGTAGGCGAAACTCTAAAGCTGTAAATACAACTTCATTGTCGTCGACCCACACCCGGTGCCCGGCCTGATCGATCCGCAGGCGGCCAAACTTGACGAGTTCTGGCTCGACCGGCTTGGCGCTGCGGCGGCGAAGGACGGCGCGGACCCGCAGGATTAGCTCGCGCACACTCAATGGTTTGACGACGTAGTCGTCGGCACCGACCTCAAAGCCGACCACCCGATCGACCTCTTCGCCGCGGGCCGTCATCATGATGATCGGCAGGCCCTTGCTGCTGTCGGCGGCCCGGAGTTGTTTGCAGACTTCGATGCCCGAGATGTCGGGGAGCATGACGTCGAGCAGCAGCAGGTCCGGTGGCGACGTTTGGGCCATTCGCAGGCCCTCGGTACCGGTATGGGCAAACGCGACTTCAAAGCCCTCTTTGGTCAGGCTGTATTCGAGGATAGAGACGAGGTCGGGCTCGTCTTCGACAATCAGAATGCGCTCAGCCATGGTGTGCCCCGCTCGGTCCGGATCCGGCGGCATGATACAAGCGTCGACACTGCTTCTCATCCGCGGTAGCAACTTGTCCCCGTGTGTTCACACGAAGGTCACAAACCGCGGTAGGGACGACACACAGCCATGTCACAACAATGTCGCAAGTTGCACTGGGACTTTTTTGGACCCCACGCCGAGGGCACTGCCCGTCACTATCTCCGGCATCTCCACCAGTTCATCGAGCAGCACAAGCTCGTCGATTGCACCTCGGGCGTGCAGTCGATGGCACCGAACCACTTTGGTGTTTGGTGTGTGGCAGGTGATCAGGCAGGCGAGGACATGCTGTTGACCACGTTGCGTCCGCGCCGTGCCACCGCGGTCGAGCCTTGAGCACGTCGTCTTGGTGTTGAGCTCGATGGGTGTTCATGTGCGACATCGGCCTGCGTGAAATCGGGCACAAAAGTTTTTTCGATTTTTTTCGATTTTCCGTGCAACACCAGCGCTGCGGTGCCGATGGGGTGGGTCATGCAGACTCTGTCCCCAGCCACCGACAACATCACTCACCAAAAACCCGTCGAGGAGGCGACCGTGCGCCTGCGGCTCGTTCGCCGAGAAGACGGTCCCAAGCTTGCACTCGAAGTACAGGGACAGTTGCGTAATCTGCGCGGCACGATCGTGCTCGGCAGCGGTGACGTCGACCTCCCGATTCGCGACACCTATGTGTCGACCCGGCACGCCCAGATTTCGCGGCAAGCCAATGGCTACCTGCTCGAAGATCTCCAATCGAAAAACGGTACCCACCTCGATGGGGTTCGGGTTGAGCGAGCCTGGTTGCGCCCGGGCATGACACTCAAACTCGGTGGCTGGCGGGCCCGCGTGGTCGATACCCGTCCGGCGGCCGAGTCCGGCGAGCAAGCCGGGATGGTGGGCGCGAGCCCGGCGTTTTGCAACCTCAAGCGCACGTTGCAAAAGTTTGCCCGGATAAACCAGCCGGTGCTCGTGCGTGGGGAGACCGGCACGGGCAAGGAGCTTGCCGCCCGCGAATTACATCGACAAAGCTCGCGCAGCCATGCGCCGTTTGTCGCCGTCAACTGCGGGGCGATCCCCGAAGGCCTGTTTGAAAGCGAGTTGTTTGGCCACGTTCGCGGGGCATTTACCGGGGCCCATCGCAACCATCTCGGTGCCTTTGCCCGGGCCCAGGGCGGCACGCTATTTTTAGATGAAGTCGCCGAGTTGCCGGTGAGCTTGCAGTCCAAACTCCTGCGCGTGCTCGAGACCCGGCGCATTGCCCCGGTTGGCTCCGAACGTGAACAGGCCGCCGATGTCCGGGTGATTTCGGCAACCCACCAGCCGATCGAAGAACTCCTCGACGCCGGCAAATTCCGCGAAGACCTCTACCACCGGCTCAGTGTGTTGAGTGTGGAGCTACCGCCCCTACGCGAGCGCGGTGCCGACATTTCGCTGCTGCTCGCCAAGTTTGCTGCCGAGTTTGAGAAGGAGCTTGGGCGGGGGATCGAGTTGACACAAGATGCCCAGGCCGCCGCCCGCCGCGACCCCTGGCCGGGCAACATTCGTGAACTACGCAACAGCCTGTTGCGGGCCGCAGCCCTCAGCGAAGGACCGATCACCGGGACCGAGCTCATCCCGGTCAATCGCCGGCGAAGCACCAACAATCGCCCGGTCGTCGATCCCGAAACCATCGCCGTTACACGCGGGACCTTTGCCGAGATGAAACACAACCTGTTGACCAAGATCCTCGCCGAACGGGGCTCGATCCGGCGGGCCGCGACCTACTTAGATGTCCCGCGAAGCACCCTCGGTGCCTGGCTCAAAAACTGCCCGGTACCGGGGGGGAGCTAGCCACAATCGATGTAGGTGCATGAAGTCCTTGGGCCCATTCGAACCGAAAAAGCCGGCGAAGGCCGGCTTATGCAGGGCTAAACAGCAGCGTGACTACTCCGGAAGCGTGGCTTCGTATTGACAACTATCCTCGCCCAGTGGCTCCCACCCCTCGGGGCACACCTTGGGCAGCTCGATATCTTGAAACAGCGGATCGGCGGCATAGCTCGCCTCACTGCCACCGATCACCCGGTTGGCGACGTACATCATGGCGTACATCTGAATGTCGATGACGGCACACACCGTGTAGCCGTTGCTGCCTTCCCACGCGCGGTAGGTCAACCCACCGATCGTGTCGCACTCGGGCAGCATGTCAAAGGTGTCGCCGATAAGGTTGCTGTTGAGGCCACAGTGATCGATCGCGTCAATCGGGAAGACTCCGACCAATGAGCTCCCACCCTCGCCGCACTGGATATCGGTCCGCGGGTTGGCGGCGGTCGGGGTGCAGGTGTCCTCGGTCAGCTCGCCCCCGTTCGGGCACTCGTATCCGGTAACTTCTTGGCCAATACAGTTGTCGCCGTTGTCGACAGCATCGGGCGGGCATTCGAGATTTTGGCTTTGGCAGTAGCCGTCCATCAGCTCACCGCCCATTGGGCACGCACACGAGCAGTCTCCCCATACGCCGTCGGCATCGCACAGACGGACCGCGGCGCTGCAGCCTTCGAGATCGCAGTCTTCGAGGGTTTCGGGCTCACAGGCTTCGACATCGTCGGTGGTACCCGAGGCTGTTGTTGTATCAGCACTCGAACTATCGCCGGTTGGTGTTGTCGTAGTGGTTGGGAGTGTCGTCCCAGTGGTCGCCGAATCGCCCTCGCCAAACGTCGCCGTTGCACCCGAGGCACACCCACTCAGGAGGACAACCGAGGTTGCCCCCGCACAAAGTACGCGATTGCCGGGGGACAGGCGGTGAAGTAAGAATAGGTGCTCAAGCAGCATACGGTGCGCATAACACGGGTCTCGACGATCGACTATGGGTCGTACCTAGGAGCAGATGCGAAGCTGCGTGACTCGTCTCAGGAACATTGATTCAGACCTGCGTTTAGGAGTGATTTCGGCCACATCGATCGTTTCCGGTGAAATCGCCGCCGCGTGCGAACACCGGCTCGTAAGCCGTCATGCGTAGCGTTGAGACCTAGAATGATGACTTCATGTAGATGCATCTAAATCTAATGTGAGCCACGGTTGGCCAGTCACACGCGAATCGACATGGCCGTGCAAGCCGGTGCTAGCAAACGTTATGTATAAACAATTATTTTGAGCAAGCACTGTCGCCTGCTATCGCCGGGCGCACAAAGACTAGGTCGTAGGCAAGCACGAGCCCGGCGAGTAGGCCCACCCCCGCGACAGCCCAAAATACCTGCATCAGGCCGCCGTGTCCGTGCTGTTGTAGCCGCATCGCTCCGCGCGAGAGCATGTCGACGTCGAGCCCAGCAAAGCCATAGATCGGGCTTGCCCACCATTGCCAGTGGGTTGTGTCCATCAGTGTCGCCGGGTCGATGGCCGGGTCGATCAACAACCGCCACATCCACTCAAATATCGAGTAACAGGCGAGGTAGCCACAAAGCACGACCGAGCCAGCAAGTGCGACTAGCCACACAGGGGTCGCCAGTGGATGGCGCTTGAGCTTGGCCGGGAGTTGAGCGAGGGCGGCAGCCAGCGGCAGCAGCATAAACGCGACCACGGGGACGAGGTGTCGCGGGCCTATCGCCCAACCGCCCCACCAGTCGCTACGCGTCGAAATCAGCAGGTAGCGCAGGCCGACGACACAGCCCGCCATCCACAATGCAGCCGGGATTTTTTGCCAGGCATGCTTGAGCCCCCACAGCCCGAGGGCAACTGGTGGTGCATATACAAAAATGCTGCGGCCCGGGGCCACGAGTTGGGCGGCGAGCGCCTCGAACGGGAGTGTTGTGTGGCTGTAGTAGCCAAATCTCCCAGTCTCGAACGGGTCGCCAAATCGCCAATACTGGCCATAAAGCCACAGCACGAGGACAGCCGTGCCGAGTACGAGACCTCCGAGCCAGGCCCTGCGGGTGTGTTTGAGTTGACCACTTCGCCACAGGGGAATGAGTGCATAGGCAACGAGTGCAGGCAGCGCGGTGAGGTTGAGAATGTGCGTGTGGACTGAAAGTCCGGCCAGGGTGCCGGCGAGCCACAGCGGTACGGTGGGGTTGCGACCTGCCTGGCGCTGGCGGTGAAACCACGTGATCGATGCAGCTACACCGAGTAACAACAGACCGCTGAGTGGCTCACTCAAAAACGTGCGGGTGTATGGCCAGGCGCAGGTTCCCAGGCCGTAGAGCAGGGCGGTGGCGGTCGCCACCCGGCGGTTGAACCCCAGCCACCCCAACCACAGGGCAAACAGGGCAACCGCGAGGGCAGTGACAACGGCATTGGTCAGGGTGACAGTGAGTCGCGTCCAGTCGGCATGTTGGCTGCGCGGATGAAAGAAGTAGTGGTTTGAGCGAATCGCGTGCCGCCAGGTATGTGGCACCCGGTCGTGGGTTGCTTCGCCTAGGGCATAGGCCGGCACGGCGGCGAGCGAAAGGCCGTGGCCAAAAAAACCATAGCGTTTGCCATCGCGGCCGTACTCCCAGCCAAAGGTGCCCTTGGGCCGGCCTTCGGGTTCACCGGTTGGTTTGCCAATACCCGGGATATCGAGGGCGCCGCGGGTATAGAGGCTCGCGGTGGTTTGGTAGACGATTTCGTCGTCGGGAAACTGGATCCGGCCCGGCGTGGTCCAGAGATAGATGCTTGTACAAAATAAAAACAGCGCCACGACCATGCGGCCGGGCACTGTTTTCGTGGGCATGCGTTGGACCTGCGAGAACTAGCCGGTGGTCGGGTTGCTCATACAACCAGATGTGTCGTAGGTGCAGGTAATCGGGTCGCAGGCGAGGGTTCCGCCATCGTAGCCGAGCGATTGACAGGTCATGCCGTTGAGGTTGCCGGTGTCGCATTGCTCAGTCATGTCGACATTGCCATCGCCACACATTGCACCGCCGGTGGTCGGCATCCCAGTCGTCGTGGTCGGGTCGTCGGTGGTCGGCATCCCGGTGGTGGGCATGCCTGTTGTCGTGGTGGGCTCTTCGGTCGTGCTATCGTCGGTGTCACTGTCGGACCCGGTGATGTCCGTTGTCGCTTCGGTGTCGGTACCGGTCTCGGTGTCGGTACCGGTCTCAGTGCCGGTGTCGGTATCCGTGCGCGAGCCACTCGTGGATGTCGAGCTGGCGTTGCCCGTGCCCGAGGCCGACAGCGTGACCCCTTCTTCAGTGTTGCCGCAACCGATCGAAAGACCGATCAGCGAGACGCATGCGATTCCCACGGCTAAGCGATTCATGTAGGAGGTTGTCCCCCGCGGTGTTTCTTGCGTCAAGGCAAAATCTGCGGGCCTGCAGCCCAGAATCCTCACCTTGTTTGCGGGGTTGCAGATGCACCCAATTTTCTGATGCCCGACATGCTCGCTGCTCGGTCACGCCGGTCATTCATCGAGCTGGATGCTCGTGCATCTAATGGTTACGCGCCCTTGCGTTTCGGTACCGAACCTCAAATGTTGCACGCACATGCAACGTTTTGGTGACGCGTTTGCAGGTGCATCCACTGGCCATGTCGAGGATTCGCGCAGAAGTCGCGTTTTTGTTGGAGCGGTCGGTGCATCTGCAAGCCTGAGGAACAACGCGACCGCGCAGGGAGGGAGAATCCGACCATCACGGTCTGGCATCGACCTCCCGGTCGTGCGTTGATGGCATCAGATCCCGTTGATTCGCGGTAAACTGCCGGTCTCAAACACGCGAAAAAGCGCCGCGAGACAGCCCACTTTTTGGAGACTCATTTGGAATCGACAACTGGCCGACCGCCTGCCCATGCCTGGCTTCAAGCTCTGGAAACCGTTGCTCAGGCCGTGGTTTCGGTGAGGATCGACGGCACCCGACCGTTTGATACCGATTGGAACGCGACCTCGCAGGCGACAGCGTTTGTCGTCGATGCCGAGCGTGGGCTGTTGCTGACCAACCGCCATGTGGTGCGGCCCGGACCTGTGGTTGCCGAGGGGGTCTTCTTAAACCACGAAGAAGTCCCGTTGGCCCCGCTTTACCGCGACCCTGTGCACGACTTTGGGTTTTACCGCTACGACCCGACGAAGCTGCGGTTTATCCAGCCGCCGTCGCTGCAACTGTCGCCCGAACGGGCTCTTGTCGGCACCGAGATTCGGGTGGTCGGAAACGATGCTGGGGAAAAACTCTCGATTCTCGCGGGCACCCTTGCCCGGCTCGACCGACCCGCTCCCGACTATGGGATCGGCCGCTACAACGACTTTAACACCCACTACCTGCAGGCAGCGTCGTCGACTTCCGGCGGGTCTTCGGGGTCTCCAGTCGTAGATATTGCGGGGCATGTGGTGGCCCTCAACGCGGGTGCCAGGACACAGGCAGCATCATCGTTCTTTTTACCGCTGGCCCGGGTGGTACGGGCGTTCAAGCTGCTGCAAGCGCAGGAGCCCGTGACCCGGGGGACACTTCAAACGACGTTTGCGTACACACCGTTTGATGAGCTCCGTCGCCTCGGGCTGCGTACCCAAACCGAAGAACAGGTCCGAAAGAACTTCCCCGACGGGATTGGCCTGCTGGTTGTTCGCAGCATTGTCCCGCAAAGCCCCGCCGCCAGCCGGCTCGAGCTCGGCGATATCCTGTGCCGGATCGACGGCCGCGAAGTCGCCGGGTTTGTCGAGGTCGAGGACATTCTCGATCGTCGGGTTGGCCAGGAGATCGTGCTTTCGATCGAGCGTGGTGGCGAGCCGATGGAGATTTCGGTGCCGGTGGGAGATCTCCACGCGATAACCCCAACCGAGTTTTTTGAGGCTGGCGGGGCTGTGCTCCACGATCTCTCCTACCAACGCGCGCGTGCCCACCAGGTGCCGCTGCACGGGGTCTATGTCGCTAATCGCGGCTATCTGTTTGCCGATGTCGACATCGATCGCGGGAGTGTGTTGCGGGCGATCAACGGCCAGCCAACGCCAACACTTGCACATGCAATACCGTTGCTCGAGCCGCTTCGTCATGGCCAAAGCGCGATGGTCCGCTACATCAACCTCGATGCTCCGCTGCGCGAGCGGGTCGCCACAATCACCATGGACCGCCTGTGGAATCGCATGCAGCGTTCGGTGCTCGAGCCGGCGACCGGGCTGTGGCGGTCGACCCCGAGCCCCGAGCCCGCGGCCGTCGATGGCGAGAACGATGCAAATACATCGAGCCCGGCAGGCACGGCCGCGCCGGATGAGTCAGCAAAATCGCAGGTTGTCGACGCTTCGACGAACACGAGCGACCAACCGGCCGACGACGACCAAACCCCCGACCTCGGGCGCAGTCTCGTGGCGGTTGAGTTTGCCATTCCGTTTAAAATCGACGGCGTCCACGGCAGTCGGTTTCGCGGCGCTGGAGTGGTTTTAGACCACCAATGCGGCATTTTGGTGACGTCGAGGGCGACCATTCCGATCGCGCTGGGCGATGTCCGCCTGACGTTTGGCGGCACCCTCGAAGTCCCGGGCGAAATCTTGCTGTTACATCCACTGCACAACCTCGCGTTTGTCCGCTACGACCCGCAGTTGCTCGGCAACATCCCGGTGACCAGTGTCCAACTCGCCGAGGTGCCGGCCGGTCCGGGCGACAAGTTACAGCTCGTCGCCCTGCGGCGTGGCCACCATGTGTTGCAGCAAAGTTGCGAGCTGACGACGATTGAGCCACTCGAACTGCCGCAACCGCAGCCGCCGAGATTTCGCGAGGCGAACTTTGAACGGATTGCGATTTCAGCTTCGGTGCGCACCCGGGGCGGTGCGCTGTTCAACGAGGACTCGCAGTGTGTCGCCCTGTGGTGTGCATTTTCCTACCAAAAAGGTAAGGACCAACGCACGGTTGAGCACGGGCTGTGTGCCTCACACATTCGCGATTTATTGCCGGCACTTCAGGCCGGTCAGGACATCAAGGTTTGCGATCTCGGGGTCGAACTCGGTTATCTCCCGTTGGCCAAAGCCCGTCGCCGCGGGCTCGATGCCGGGGTTGCACAGGCGCTCGAAGCCCACGACCCGGATGCTCGCAGCATCTTGCAAGTACAAAGAATATCCCGGCAGCTCGGTGACACACCCTGGCAGGTGGGCGACTTGATTCTCGCGGTCAACGGTGCCCCCATGACCCGGTTTCGCGCGATCGAACTCGCAGCGCGTGCGGGGCCGTTGTCGGTCGAAGTCCTGCGCGACAGCAAAAAGATTGTATTTACAGCAAGTCCGATTGAGATCGACGCCCACGGGACCGATCGAATCGTCCACTGGGGCGGCGCGCTGTTACAGGCGCCACACCGGGCGGCCATGATTCAGCGCGGGATGTCGCCCCAGGGGGTGTATGTGTCACTTTATTGGTACGGGTCTCCGGCGGCCCGTTCCAAGATTCGTGCCGCGCGATTGATTGTTGCGGTCGACGGCCAGCCCACACCCAACCTCGATCGATTTGTCGAAGTTGTCCGCGACCGTGCCGATCGGTCGTCAGTGCGCCTCAAAACCCTCGACCTCGAGGGCAAGGCCCTGGTGCTGACCCTACGCCTCGACCTCCATTATTTCCCGACCTACGAGTTGCGACGGACCGCGCAGGGGTGGGTTCGCAACAATCTCTAGCGGCCCGCGGTTTGACTCGTGTGCCGCTTTGCTTGCCCAACCTGTCGGCCGGTCGTTATCGTCGGGCATGCACGTTTCTCGGGGACAGCCATTTATTCGCGAAGGCCTGTTTGGTGGCCGTGGAAAAGTACAGGTGTGGGATTTACTCGCCGGCAAGATGCTCGCACCGTTCACTGCGGTACTCGCCTGTGAGCTCGATCCCGATGGCCATGTCGGTCGCCACCGGCAGGCGCAATGGCCCGAAATCGTTGTGGTGCTAGAGGGCGAGGGCGGGGCACGGGTAGGTGATGTCGAGCATCAACTCGCGCCCGGGGTTGTCGTCCATCTGCCCTGTGGCCAAACCCTCGAACTACGCAACACGTCTCAGACCGAACCGCTGCGCTACCTGATCGTTAAGTCCGCGGGATAGTTGCAAGTGCATGTAGAGTGCGTGCGAGCTCAAATCGCCGTGCACAGGTTTTCGATACAGTCGACATCCGGCGGTTGTTGGCCGTCGCACACCGTACAGCCCACACCAGGCTCCTTGTCGCAGCCGGTTTCCTGCCAGCCATCGATGATCCCGCCGATAATGCTCGGATCGGCATCTTTGTTGACGACCTCAAAACACTCGCCTCCGGGTACTTGGCAGTGGCCTTCGACTGTCGTGCAATCGTCGGCGGTCATGCACTCGCGGTTGCTGCCGACGAACCCCTGGTAGTTTTCGGCGTGGGCGATGCAGTCCGCCTCAAACATGTCGCACTTGCTGATGCCATCGAAGGTCCAGCACAGCTCGTCGCCTTCACACATTTCATAGCTGGCGCAGGCCTCGATACAGTTGCCGAGGGTGAAAATATCCTCACAAAAGGCACCCTCGCCGAAGCAGAGATCACAGGGGTCCTCGGTTGTTTCGCCGGTATCGGTCGGGTCGGACTCGCTGGCATCAGTCGTCGGCTCGCCAGTTGTTGGGTCGACCGTGGTCGGCTCGGTCGTTCCCATGGTCGTGGCTTCGGTTTCACTTCCCGAACTTGTTGTGGGTACATCGAGCGTGGTGGCGTCGGAGGTTGTTGGGTCACTTGTCTGGCCACTCGAGCCCGAGCCCGACCCCCCATCGGAGGCACTTGTGGGGCGAAATGCCGGATTATTTTGTGTACAGCCAACAATTAGAGCGGTTGTTGCCGCCGCGGCCAACCAGTGTTGCGAGGTGAAAGTGTAAGGCATGGCACGTCCGATAACGGCGCGTCCACAGGCGAGTTTAACGTCATGGGCCGCGGGCGCGTCGTGCAAACCAGTCTAACAGGCCAAGGGGCAGTCGTCGTGGCACGGCTTGTGAGGGCGACGACGCCTCGTGTCCGAGCTTGACATACCTTCGACGCGGTCGTCCCATGTGTCCATGGCCACCGAAGATCCGATCCGGCGCGCACAGGCTTTTCCCCAACTCGACGGTGTTCGCTGGCACGGTGGTGGTGGACACGTCGAGTCGTATTTTTTGAAGGCCAACGACCCGCAGACGCCAGGTCGCGCAGTGTGGGTCAAGTACACCCTGCTGTCACCGACCGGCCGCCCGGACCAGGCCGTCGCCGAGGTCTGGGGTATTCGCTTTGATCGCGGGGCCAACTGCGGGGGGAAGACCACGGTACCGGCCGCCGAATGTCGGTTGGGTAGCGAGGCTATCGACCTCGAGATCGGCACCGCGAGCCTGAGCAAAAACCACTGTCGCGGGCAGGCCGGCCCACTCTCGTGGGACTTCAGGTTTACCGCGGGCGAACCGGCCATGTATGTATTTGCATATCCATGGATGTATACCCGCGGGTTTCCCAAAAACAAACTCTACACGCCCATGCCAAACTTGCAGATGCATGGAACGTTGCAAGTGGGCGACGAGACGTGGGAACTCGACGGCTGGCCCGGTGCATTTGGCCATAACTGGGGGCCCGCCCACAACCCCGAGTACCACTGGACCCACTGCAACATGTTTACCGGCGAACCCGATGCGGTATTCGAGGCGTTCTCGGGAAAGATCGACCTAGGCCCCGTGCGCAGCCCGTGGCTGACCGGCGCACGTCTGCGGTTTCGCGGCGAGGAGTACCCGTTTGACGCGTTTCATCGGCTGTGGCGCCCGCGGGTCGAGGCGTCGCAGCTGCGTTGGCAGTTCGTTTCGCGCCAGGGTCCGCACCGCTTGACGTGGTCGGTGCAGGGCGCCCACGAAAATTTCGTTGGCCTGCAATACGTCAATCCCGACGGCGGTCTGCGGCACTGTCTCAACACCAAGGTCGCCGACTGCGAGCTCCTGCTCGAGCGGCGCGAACGTGGGCAGTGGTGCGAGGTTGCAACCCTACGGGCCGATCGCAGCTGCGCCTACGAAATCCTTACCGAAGACTTCGACCATGGGATCGAAGTGCTGGCCTGAGATCTATGTGTGTACAAGCGATTGGCTAGTTGAGCGCCTGGCGACGCTCCAACTCCGACAACAGCGCGGCCTGGATTTGGTCTTCGGTAAAGTCGAACTCGTGGACGAACCGGACGTTGGTCGCCGTGCCCTGATTGTTGACCACGCGGGCACGCACACGGATCGGCGGATAAAACGGGACCCGGACAATGATGTCAAACAAGCGCCGGCGGGGCAGGGAAGAAACCCCGCGTAGACAGGCTCCGTTGACACTGAGGTCGTCAACGACGAATTGATGAATCGAGCTAGCGGTCACCGCAGTCGCTGTGATTTGCGGGGGCGCGAAGGATGGAGTCGCGGTCGGGCGACGGTCTGCATGGGGATGCATGATGCCTCCTATCGTTTCAACAACAGGTTTGAATCAAAGCCAACTCATAGCTTTACCATACAAGGGAATTTGAGATTTGCCATAGGAATCCCCGGACAAAACGACGTAAATTTTAGGGTAGATGGGGTGCAGTTGATTGCGCAGTCACCCCGGCTGCCGGGCAGGTTTCAAACAACTTGTATGTGCCATCGGAGATTTTGCTAAGACCTTCACTGCGATGTCGACGGCCGAGGTTTTGCAAGTCCAACGTCACTACTCCGGTTCCCCGTACGAACAGCCCATCGGGTTTTGCCGAGCCGTTCGCTGCGGTCCCGCCATCAACGTTTCCGGCACGGCTCCGATCGCCGACGATGGCACAACTGTTGGTGTCGGTGATCCCTATCGACAGGCCCAACGCTGCCTCGAGCTCATCGACCGAGCAGTCGTTGCGGTTGCCGGCAATAGTCCAGCTGTCATTGTTCGAACACGGATTTATTTGCTCGCCGCCGCCGATTGGAAGGCGGTGGCAAGGGCCCACGGTGAACGGTTTGTCGAGTCTCCGCCGGCCTCGACGTTTGTCGTCGTCGCCGGCCTACTCGACCCAGCGTGGCGGGTCGAGATCGAGGCCCAGGCCTACTTGCGGGGCTTTGTTCCGGGAGATCTCACGCCGAAATAATTCCCCGCTGACCGAGGAAGCGCGCGAGTTCGGGCCATCGCACCGTAAGGAAGTTGAGGTCGGGTCCATCGACTTCGCGCCAGCGACTCAGTTGGTCGGCCTGCTGCCGATAGGTGGTGGCCCGCGAGTGCTCGAGCGAAAAAGCTGCTACTGCATCGAGCGCGAGAATTTCCCGTTGGGACAGGTGCTGCTCGGCGTTGGCAACCCCGAACTCGTAGGCTCTGGTCGCCGATTCAAAATTACCCAGTCGGCAGTTGAGCAGGACATCGAGAAGGGTTTGATGTGCTGCGAGGGGAGGTGGGGTTGGTCCCGGTAACGCAACCTGTGACCTCCACCTGTGTGCCTGCTCGAGGTCGCCGCGGATGATTGCGGCTAGGCACATCCACAAACAAATTTCTGGGTAACTACCTGCAAGTGGCCCCGTGGGCAGCAGCCACTGACTTGCCATGGCGCGCTCGAACAGTTCGCCGGCGCGGTCGATCTCGGCGCGAAGCAGGGCTACAACGCCGCGACTGAAGATCAAAAGCGCGTGCATATGCGGGACGAGGCGGGCGTGGCTGGCGGCGGATTTGAGGAGGTCGTCCGCTTCGTCGAGGCGATTGACCGCGACCAGCTGATTTGCCTCAGCGCAGGTTTGCTGAAGCTGTCGTGTGGTTTGGTGGTGACGCAGGGATGCATGCGCACAGGTCACCAACGCGAGCGCAGCTCCTGCGGCGGTGGCGAAACTCCCAAGCGCGAGGATGCCTGCAAATTGCAGCATTCCGAGCCCGAGACCGAACACCAAAATCATTCCGGACCATTGTTGTCGGGAAAAAGGTGGTGGCTCGCTCGGGACCAGTTCTCGCCGAACCTGCGTGAGTTGGGACATTCGCCGGGGAGTGTACATGTCGTCGTTGTCGACGACATCCGCGGACTCCACGGACGTGTCGCGTGTTGTGACAGCGACTCGAGCGAACTGTCTGAAAAACCATCCACCGGGTCAGCAGTCGAGGAAGCCTCGGTGGATACACACGTTTTCCCGAAATCCGTTGGCGATCGTGGAATTTGCTAGCGCACGTGGCGCGTCTAGGGATAAAGTAAATCTGTCTCTTGAATCATATGTTGGTGCAGCCCCAGTGTGCTCGCTTGGGGAAGTCCGCAGGCGGGCGTCGGCGAACACAGAACACAACATGCAAAGAGACATGTCTCTATGGTCTCGTTTATTGGTGCGCAAATGCGAGCAGGTCGTTTGTGTGCCCGCGAATGTGGGCAATAGACAAAAATCAATGGAATCGTTGTCTGTTGCCCTCACCTGTTGTTTTATTCGGACACTAGCTGCGATCATCAGCAGGGGCACACGTCTGGTTGGAGTAACGAGAGCATGACCGAAGAAATCAACCGCTACCGGGACGCTTGGGACAGCTACTGGAAAGATATCGCCAACGTCAGCGGCGAAGCGTTCTGGGATTGTCCCGCTGAGGAGTCGGCCGCACTCGACCTCCCGCGCTTTGTGGGGTTTATGCCCCCCGGTTTACCCCTGGTCGACTTTGGCTGCGGCAACGGGACGCTCACTCGATTTTTAGCCAATCATTTCGACCGCGTGATCGGCGTTGATATTTCAGCCGAGGCGATCACCGGGGCCCGGCAAACGACCTCCCAAAAGAACGTCTCCTACGAAGTTCTCGACGCGCTCAATCCTGGTGAAGCCGAGGCTCTGCACGCAAAAGTTGGCGACTGCAACCTCTACGTCCGAACCGTACTCCACCAGCTCAAGCCCCCGGACTGGCCGCGGATGGTCGAGAGCCTCGAGATTCTCCTTGGTGAAACAGGTTGTATGTACATGGTTGAGCTTGCCCCCTCGGCCGAGACGTACTTCAAAAGCCTGGCCGAAAAAACAGGTGGCGGTTTCCCGCCCAAACTCGCCCGCGTGTTTCGCTTTGGCATTACGCCAGCCGAACTCAAAGACGGCGACATCGTCGCCCAGTTCCCAGGCGACCGGTTTGAGCTGCAAAGCACGGGGAACACGGTGATCAACACCACCCAAAACCTGCCCACCGGCGAACGCGTGCGGGTGCCTGCCGAGTACTGGGTGATCACCCGACGAGCCGCCGCCAAGGCAGTCTAACAGCCTGCAGGCTAGAGCTCGGTGGTTGCGAGCTCTCGAGCATGGTTTCAGTGCTTATACAATAGGACTAGAAACCCGCGGCTAGGCGCCGTCGGGTTGGGGCTGGTTGGGATCGAGATCGCGGCGATAGGGGGCAATGATTCGACGAAACTCGTCGCTCCACGGCACCGGTTTTTTGGTTTTGTGATCAACACGAACAACGACCCGCTGACCAGTTGCATGTTCAATATCTTCGTCGAGGGGGAGGACCCGCAGGCCAAATGTCAGGCTTGTATTGCCAAGGACTTCTACCCAAACCCGCACCCGAACCGCACCGGTGCCGGTGACAGGCCGCAGGTACTCGACGTGATTGGAGCGCACGAGATGATACTGGTCGGGGTGGCGGACAAAGTCGAGAGCTGACCAGCCGAGGTGCTGCCAAAACGAACCGATGACGTGCTCAAACAGCAGCAAGTAGCGCGCGTTGTGGAGGATCTGAAAGGCGTCGAGATCGTCGAAGTAGACCCCGTGGACACGTTCGTGAAACCGCATATCCCCGCGATGGTCGCCCACCAGCAGTCGCTCCCGCAATCACGCGGGCGCGAGCCGTCACACAGTCCAGATCATTTATAAAACTTTTCGCCCGGTGTCAGATCGACATGAAAGTGGTTGTAGTGGGCGGCGTTGTAGTCGGGCGTGAGGATGATATTCCAGATGTCCATGCCGTAGCAGGCATCCATCAGGTCCTTGAGCCAGGTGCCTCCCGCGGTCATCGGGTTGGGCTCGTCCTTTTCCCAGTCGTGCTCGACCGTGTAAAAGCTTTCGTCTTCGAGCAAAAACCCGGAGAGGTCGATCGCGCGGGCAAACGCATGCTCCGACAAGGTTTGGGTGCCGCCGATAACGCGACAGTTGTAGGTCCCCACGTGCTCAAACTCGATGCCGTCCATGTCGCGAATGATCGTCGCCATGTGGTAGATCGACAGCGCAGTCTCGCAGGAGACCAGTATCGGCGATTCGTTATCGCTGCTGTAGTAGCGAAATCCGACGTCGGCCACGGGGCTATGTAGATACACCGGATCGTCGACGATGCAGTCGAGGTTGGGGAAGTCGTCGGGGTGGTCGATCGGCACGTTGGTCGGTGTATAGACAATCCCGAGGTCGTCGAGCTGTTGCAGGCAGTCGCTTTTGGGTGGCTCGAACTCAACGGGTACACATACCGGCCGGATCACCCCGGGCTGGTTGTAGCGCTCGAGCGGGACACAGGCGTAGCCCTCGCGGCAACCGTTGCCGCCGAACGTGTCGGGATCGCACTGGGACACACAAAACCCCTCGGATTGGTCAAACCCGACGTCGGTGGCATCGATGCAAAACGTCACCGGGGTGCCCTCCTGGTCGGGACAAAACTGCTCACACGGCTGCGAGCAGGTGCCGCAGGGAAAGCCTTCCTCCTCGAGCAGACAGACCCCCTCGTCGTACCCGCAGTCGACGTCGTGGGCACAGTCGGCACCGATCCACTCGACGCCGGGGATCCACGGCTCACACACCGGGGGCTCGCCGGTGTCCGAGTCACTCTCACCGGTGTCGGAGGTATCGCTCGGGTCGTCGGTGGGATCGTCAGTGGGATCGTCCGTGGTGCCGTCGGTTGTATCTGTGGTCGAACCCGTGTGGGTGCCCGAACCGGTTGTCACCGAATCGGTGGCCCCATCCGAACCTGTCCCATCAGACTCGCCCGTGGCGGATGTCCCTTGTGTCAGCCCCGAGCTTGTCGGCTCCCCGGTCTCGCTGTCGGTATCGAGCATGTCATCTGTGCCGCAACCGTTGAGCGCGAGAACCACCAATGTCGACAAGAGCCCGCTCAGGGGCAGTTTGTTGGCACAACGAAGGGGACAAGCCGCAGGCACGCGAGGTTGCATTTCGCAACTGTAGCGCGAAAATGAGTGCGCGATGTGCGATTTTGAAAACATTGTGCGTACATCAACATTCGGGAGTTACGCTGGTTTTCTGTTACTGGCGGATCCGAAGATGTCTGCCGATGTGTAGGCCCTCGCGGTGCATTGTCGCTGCGGGGTTGACGCGTGACATGCGATGATGACAGGCGAGTCGCCCAACGACATGAAATCCACCGGCCGCCAGTTTGGCAAGACCCCGCTGCTACCCGCCTTGAGTTGCGTGTTCATGTTGCCCATACAATTATCCTTGGGCGGCCAGGCCCGCGCAGCTGAGCAAACCCAACCGCCACCCGCACCAGCGCAACACGCCGAAGCTGTTGCCGAAGGCCCGCACGAGCAGGTGGACCACGCACAGACGCCGGCTAAAAAGCATGTGCATACACCGGGTGATGGGTGTACCCACGGTGGGCACCACAAGGTCCATACCTGGAGCTTGATCGGCGCGAGGTTTGCCGTGGTCACCGTGGTTGGTCCCAAAGGTACGGGGGAGGATGGCGGCCGGCGAGTGACCGTGCATCCGGGGGTAACGGCCTCATACGAGCTGCAGGTGGTTCCCGATTGGCTCGAGATCGAGTTGGCTGCCGGGGTCTTACGCTACGAGGCCGGTGCCCTGTTTCCCATCGACCTCCTGTTTAAAAAGCCGTTTCACACCCACCACCACGTCACCCCCTACATCGCAGTCGGACCATCCCTCGAAATTATCATTGCAGGTACACGAAAAATCTATCCCGGGGTCGGCGGTCGGGTGGGGACCTATGTGTGGGCGACCAAACACTTCGGCTTCGATATCGAGTTCGGCTACAACTCGGTGTTTGAGCACGGCGAGGTCGCCCATGACCTGATCGCGGAGGTCGGCCCCGTGGTCCACTTTTAGCCGGAGCTCACGCTACGGGCCCTGGCCAAACCATGTCTGGCCATCGACCGCGATCTCGCGTTTCCAGATCGGGACGTCGCGCTTGAGCGCCTCAATCGCCGCCCGACAGGCGCGAAAGGCCTCGTCGCGATGGGGAGCGGAGGCGGCAATCACCACCGCCGTTTCACCGATTGTAAGTACACCGAGCCGATGGTGAATCGCGACCCGAGTCTTTGGGATCTCCCGCTCGATGGTGCTGGCGATCTCCCGCATCACCGCCAGCGCCATCGGTTCGTAGGCGGTGTACTCGAGCCGGTCGATGTCGTGGCCGTGGGAACGCCGGCGCACGTTGCCAATAAAACTCGTGATGCCACCGGCATGGCGATGGCTCACAGCTTCGACAACAGCCTGCGGGTCGAGCGTGACGTCGCCCAAATAGAACCGCTCAGTCGCCTCACAAGCGGCCTGAGGGCCTGAATGCCCCCCACTGACGGGCGGAATGATTGCGAGCTCGCCCGGGGGATCTTGGAGGATCTCACCGCTCGAAACGAACGTGTGGTCGATCGCGACTCGGCAAGGTCCGAGCATAGGTGCGAGTTCGGGATAACGCTCGCCGAGTAACTCGAGTAGCTGTGAAACCGTGGTACCAGGCTCGACGTTGAGTTCCACACACGCCCGACCAAGGCGCTGACGCAGTCCGGCAAAAAGAAGCACAGATACTTGCATGGGCGAACAGTTTCCCGCCGAGGGCGTCACTTTGCCACCCGTTTGAGCAAAATTTGTCGCGAAAACCGGGTTGGAAACTGCACAGGTGACCACGCCCGCGAGCGGCCGAGGGGCCCCATTTCAGATCGCGGAGCGCAAAGCAAAAAAGTGCAAAACAAAACCTCGGGCGTCCGACTCGCAGGAGAATTTCACGGGGACGATTGGCCGACGATATCCTCCCCCCACACCTTCGATTGACTGGTTTTGTTCGCTCTGGGACCGCAGATGCTTCAGACTTTACTTCCGGGGACACCCGGCCCACGCAAGGGACCCCATCCCGTACCCACTATGAAAAAAGCCCACCGCTATAGCCAGGCAGCCGCTGTTGCCAACGGACCACACCAAGTGGTCCCTGTGGCCGATACGGATGCTTCTGGAGAAGAAGTCGATGGGCGCGAGGCGAGGCGACGGGAACTCCAACAACGGCTCAGTGCCCACCTACAATCCGGTCGGCCACGGGTTGTGTTGACCGACAACGTCCACACCATGCTATCGATCAAACGCGGCCAGGGCGTGCTGACGTTGCGCATACATCATATGTTCCTCGATGCCCCGCCGGTGATCGTGCGAGCACTCGCCCATTACGCCGACGGCAAGGGCAACGATGCGGCCAAACTTCTGCGGGCGTTTGTCGATGCTAACGACCATCTCATCCGCACCCGCACGCACGCCCGACCCATCTCCGTCGATGTCGAGGGCAAGCACCACAACCTCCAAGAGTTGTTCGACGACCTCAACCAGCGCTACTTCGACGGCAAGATCGAAGCGCGAATCACCTGGGGTCAACGCAGCAAACGCAAGCGCGGAAGAGGGTCGATCAAACTCGGTAGCTACACCGTCGAAGACGAACTCATCCGCATCCACCCAGTCCTAGATGCCGCCGACGTGCCACAGTTCTTCGTCGAATGGATCATCTATCACGAGATGCTCCACGAAGTGCACGATATGCCCATCGTCGACGGGCGCCGGATTTACCACACCCGTGAGTTTCGCCAGGCCGAGGCGCAGTTTGAGCATTATGCTGAGGCTGTCTTGTGGGAGCGGACGAATCTACACAAGCTACTCGACCGCTGATTTTTCGTTCGAATGGACGCGCGGGTCTTTTTGGGCTGGCTGCGGCCCGAAAGCGGCTTGCGGTAGGTCCACTACAGCGTCGCCGCTTCGGGCTCGCAGCCAGCCCAAAAATCCACCGCGAATCGTGGTGCGGGCGTGGTTGTTTCGACTGGGAAAGCGCGGGTCTTTTTGGGCTGGCAGCGGCCCGAGAGCGGCTTGCGTTAGGTCGACTCAGCGTCGCTGCTTCGGGCTCGCACCCAGGCCAAAAATCCACCGCGAATCGTTGGGGTGGCTTGGTTGTTTCGACGAGAGCTTTGGGGCGCGGCTGCTCGACATAAGTCGACTCAGCGTCGCGGCTTCGGGCTCGCGTTCAGCCCAGAAATCGGTCGCGAATGTTGGCGTGGTCTTGTCTTCGTTGCTGCTGCACGTTTTGCCTTGCGACTGGACACGTCTTGTGCCTGGTCGTCGCTAGCGGCGTGAGGGGGTGGTCGGATTTCAGTGTGCATGCATCAATCTTGGGCGGGCGCTTGGTTTTGCGTGTCGGCGCTTTGTTGGGTCCGAATTCGTCCGGTTGGTGTCTGTTGCCCACAGGGCGGTTGCTCATAAAATCGCGCTGGGGTACGCGAGAAACACCACACGGGGCTTTGAGTTGCGTTTATTGGTGTTTGTGGCCGTGCAGTTTGGTGCGCAGCCTCGGACAACAGGTGACGCCGGGCGCGGTGGTTTGTATCGTCGGCCCTATGAAGACCAATCGGCCAAACCGCGGGATTCGCAGCAAGGATGCGCTCGATTTTCACCGGATGGGGCGCCCTGGAAAAATCCAGGTTGTCCCGACCAAGCCGCTGACGAGTCAGCGCGACCTGTCGCTTGCCTACTCCCCGGGTGTGGCCGATCCGTGTATGGAGATCTTTCGTGAGCCGAACGAAGTATATGCATATACCGCACGCGGCAACCTGGTGGCGGTGATCTCCGATGGCTCTGCGGTGCTGGGTCTCGGCGACATCGGGCCGCTGGCGAGTAAGCCGGTGATGGAGGGCAAGGGGGTCCTGTTTAAAAAGTTTGCCGACATTGATGTCTTTGACCTCGAGCTCGACTGCCGCGATCCTGACAAGTTTATCGATGCGGTCGCGGCCTTAGAGCCGACGTTTGGGGGGATCAACCTCGAGGACATCAAGGCGCCCGAGTGCTTCTACATCGAGGAGCAGCTGCGCAAACGCATGGCGATCCCGGTGTTCCATGACGATCAGCACGGGACCGCAATTATCAGTGGGGCTGCCCTGATCAACGCTGCAGAGCTGCAGGGCAAGAAAATTGAAAACCTCACCCTGGTGGTGAGTGGGGCTGGTGCTTCTGCGATTGCATGTACACGGTTTTATGTGAGCCTCGGGCTCAAACCCGAAAATGTGTTGATGTGCGACTCCAAGGGGGTGCTGCACACGGGCCGCGACCTGTCCAACAATCCGCTCAAACAGCAGTACGCCCGCGAAACCGATCGTCGTACCCTGGCCGATGCGTTGGTCGGTGCCGATGTGTTTTTGGGGCTTTCTCGCGGTGGCCTGGTCAGTCCTGAAATGGTTAAGTCGATGGGCGATAAGCCGATCATCTTTGCCCTGGCCAACCCCGAGCCGGAGATCGACTACAACGTCGCCCGCGAGGCCCGGCCCGATGCGATTGTCGCCACGGGTCGCAGCGACTTTAACAACCAGGTCAACAACGTCCTCGGGTTTCCGTTTATTTTCCGCGGTGCACTCGATGTACGTGCAACCCACATCAACGAGCCCATGAAAATCGCGGCCGCCCACGCGCTTGCAGAGCTTGCGCGCCGGGATGTGCCCCAGGCTGTCAACGCGGCCTACGGCGAGGTTTTCAACTACGGCCCCGACTACATCATCCCCAAGCCGTTTGACGCGCGTGTGCTCCACTGGGTTGCACCCGCGGTGGCCAAGGCGGCCATGGAAACGGGGGTCGCTCGCATCGAAGTCGATATCCCGGCCTACCGCGAAAGCCTGCGGACCCTGCTCGGTGGGTCGACGGCGGTGATGCGTAAATTTGTCCGGCGGGCGGCGGCCGATCCCCGGCGGATTGTGTTTCCCGAGGGCGAAGACCCGCGGATTTTGGCGGCTTGCGTCATCTTGCTCGACGAGCGGATAGCGACCCCGGTCCTGCTCGGCAACCCCGAAAAGATCCGCGCAGTGATTGCCGAACACGAGATCGACCTCGACCCCGACAGTCTCGAGATCGTCAACCCCAAAACCGATGAGATGCTGGCCGAGTACAGCAACCGCCTGTGGCGACGTCGTGAACGCAAGGGTGTCGATCAAAAAGTTGCGCGTACACTTATGCGCAACGCCAACTACTTTGGCATGATGATGGTCGCCGAACGGCGGGCCGATGGCATCGTTGCGGGGATCAACGAGAGCTACCGCGAGACCGTGCGCCCGGCACTACAGGTGATCGGCCTGCGCGACGGGATTCGCCGGACAGCGGGCATGTACCTCATGCTCCACCGCCGTGGCCTGTTGTTCTTTGGTGATACAACCGTCAACACGGAGATCAGCAGCGAAGCGCTGGCAGACATCGCCGAGATGCTGGCAGATGCGGCCCAGACGTTTGGTGTGGAGCCGCGGGTGGCGATGTTGAGCTACAGCAACTTTGGTTCGGTCCGCGACAAGCGGGCAAAGTGTGTGGCCGATGCGGTCGAGATTTTGCGGTCGCGGCGTCCGGACATCGAGGCCGAGGGCGAGATGCAGGCCAACCTGGCGGTCAACTACGAGTTGCAATGCCGACTGATGCCGAGCACCCGACTCACCGGGCCGGCCAATGTGCTGATCTTTCCCAACCTAGAGGCCGGCAATGTCGCCTACAAGCTCATGCGCGAACTCGGCTCGATCCCGGCGGTAGGGCCCGTGCTGTTGGGGATGAAGCAACCTGTTACCGTGCTCGAACGCGATTGTTCGGTCGACAATATTGTCCATATGACAGCGCTGACGGTGGTGACGGCCCAGCAACAGACCCCGCGGGCCTGAGCCTGGCAAACACTATATGCAGTTACATGAAAAACCGACCTCGAACATCGAGGTCGGTTTTTTCGTTAAGCTCCGAGGGCCTCACCACCCGCATCGACATTGTCGCGGGTAAACAGCTTGGTGGCGAGGTCAATGTGCTTGGGAACCTGTTCGCCCTTGAGGATTTTAATTGCAGTTGCAATGGTCTCGGCACCCCCGGTGGGGTAGGCAAAGGTCGCGTCGAGCAGGCCCTCACGAACATAGGCAACGCCCTCGTGGGGCAGGGCATCGACGCCGACAAACCGGATGTCCTGCTCCCGGCCCGCGGCTTTTGCCGCGAGGTAGGCTCCGTGGGCTCCGGGGTCATTGTGGGCAAACACCAGGTCGACTTGTGGTTGGGTGGCGAGGGCCGATTCCATCTCACGCCGGGCATTGGGCTCTAGCCACTGCATATCGGCGACAAACACAACTTCGAGTTCGGGATGGGCCGCGAGCGCAAGGCCGGCGCGAAAGCCCTCGTGGCGCTGTTGTCCGGGGGTGGAGGTCATCAGGCCCTGGAGCTCGACGATTTTGCCCGAGCCCCCGAGGATGTTGGCACACCATTTGCCCGCAGCCTCGCCAATTTTACGGTTGTCGGCCCCAATAAAAGTTGTATAGGCATCACCTTGGACAGCGCGGTCGAGCACGATCACCGGGGTCCCGGCCTTGTATAGTTGGGCGACGGGACGGGTGAGTGGGGCTGACTCCTTGGGGCTGATAATCAGTAGGTCGACACCCTGTTGGCCAAATTCTTCGACATGAGCACGTTGGGTGAGCGAGTTGTTTTGCGCGTCCTTGGCGATCAACTCGATGTTGGGATGGGCGGCAGCGGCAGCAGTGAGGTCGCGATTCATCTGCACCCGCCACGGCTCGCCTAGGTTGCATTGGCTCATGCCGATTCGCCACGGGGCGTCGGCTGTCCCCCGGCCGCGTGCTGCCGGTTTGTTCGAGCTTGCACCACAGCCGGCGAGGGCGAGGGCAAGTGGGGCGGGGAACAGTTGGCGGCGGGTCAGCGGCATGGCCACAGGATACCAGTCAACACTCGCCGGTGGCGAGCGAACGTCTCGGGGAAATAGATGCTGTTACAATTTTAGCACGGTAACTAGCTGGGGCTATGGCAGGGTTATGGCAGGGGTTATGGCTATGCCGGTGGATATGCCTGTTGATATTCCTATGGATATACAAAGACCGGGCGTTGTGCCCGGTCCTATCGAACGTGTTGCCGGCCTATTGTGGCGGGGGAATGAGGTCGGCTGCCAGCCGGAAGATCAGGAACTGGTGGTCCGGGTTGGGGCCGCCACCCGGCCACAAAAACGGGCTTTGCTCGGGCCACATGACATTCATTGGATCCCAGTTAAACCACATCCAGCGGGCCTCCTCGGGCATGACGTTGGGACAGACAAGTGGGAACTCGTTGCCGGGTTGGGGGCCGCCGTTGTAGGGCGTGGTGTTGTCCTCGCCAAATGCGACCGCGCCAAACTCGGTGCCGACATCGTCGACCCAACCCATGGAGGTTGTGTTGGGGTCCATGTTTTGGCCGTCGTTGCAGGCGAGAATCTGCTGGTTGATCACATCGAGCGTGGGGCCGTTGCTGCCAGGGCTGTAGTTGACGCCCGTGGCACAGACTTCCCAACCCGCGTGCCCGGTAAATACGGTCTCGCCAAAACCCTCGAGTCCGCCGTCGCGGCGAAAACGGCCGAGTACACCCTGGGTAACTGCCGAATCGGCGTAGCCAATGATGTAGAGGTGAGTGGTGTTTTCGGCCTCCTCGGCGGGGATGTTGTAGGTTTCGGGCCCGCCATTGCAGTTGAAGATCTGACCGGCTGTGTTGTTTTCGACACCGCCGTAGTACTGGTCGAGATTGGTCTCGGTGCCGTAGCCAAAGCCGTAGGCATTGTCGGCAGTAATGACGATTTCGATTTCGGTCGCCGGCATGTCGCCATCGCCATCGCCGTCGCCGTCGCCGTCGCCGTCGCCATCACCATCTCCATCGCCGTCGCCGTCGCCATCGCCGTCACCATCACCGTCGCCATCGCCGTCGCCGTCGCCGTCGCCGTCGCCATCGCCGTCGCCATCACCATCGCCGTCGCCATCACCATCGCCGTCGCCATCACCGTCGCCGTCGCCATCACCGTCGCCGTCGCCGTCGCCGTCGCCATCACCGTCACCCATGGTGCCGGTTTGCTCGGTGTCGGTGCCGTCGCTCGTCGGACCGGCTGTCGTCTCGGTTGCGGTCGCCGTGGTGGTGGTACCGGTGACCTCTCCAGCAGTTGAGTTTGTCCCGTCTTCCGAGGTGCATCCCGAACACGTCAACACCGGGAGGCTAAATGCGAGGCAGGCTAATCCAGCTTTTATCGAGTCCATCTTCATGGCTGCAATCATGCCTGCAAACGGGCGAGGTGGGCAACGGCAACCCACGATCGGTGCATACACAAGGGTGTGGACAATAGACCCCAAGTCGCGGCGTGGTTGGGCGTAGGAGCATGGTGAACAGGGGTCCGACACTGGCGACTGCGCACGGTGTTCGTGGTCGCTGGCGGTCCCTTATGTCGACTGCGATGTTGCAAGCTCACCCGCACTCGGGCCCGGCAATCCTCACGCACAGGCCCGAACAGCGGTGGCGTGTGGTAGATAGCCGCGAAAGCTCGCCATGCAGTCTGAAACCTCAAATCCTGTCCTACCTGCTTCTTTGAACCTCTCCGGCCGTGTTGCCCTGGTCACCGGTGGCTCGCGGGGGATCGGGCGGGCGATTGCCCAGACGCTGGCCGCCCGTGGGGCGACGGTGCTCATCAACTACGCTCGCAACGAAACCGCGGCCCAAGAGGTGCGCGAGGCGATCGTTGCCGCCGGTGGGCAGGCCCATGTGTTGGGCTTTGATGTCGCCGATACCGAAGCCGTCAACACGGCCTTTGCCGGGATCAAAAAACAACACGGCGGGCTCGACATCTTGGTCAATAACGCCGGTATTTCGATCGATGCCCTGTTGATGCGGGCCAAGGTCGAGGACTTGCAACGCCTGCTCGATGTCAATGTCCGTGGGACGTTTGCCTGCAGCAAGGCGGCTTCGCGGCTGCTGTTGCGGGCCAAGGACAAGGGGCGGATCATCAACCTTTCGAGCATTGTCGGCGAGCAGGGCAATACCGGCCAGGCGATGTATGCCGCGACCAAGGCGGCGATCCTGGGACTCACCAAGTCGCTGGCACGGGAGTTTGCGTCGCGCAGCGTGACCGTGAATGCGGTCGCACCGGGGTTTATCGCCACCGACATGACAGCCGATGCCATCCAAGGCGATGCCGAGCAGGCATTACTCGCCCAGATTCCACTCAAACGCGTGGGACAGGCCCAGGAGATCGCCGAGGTAGTTGCGTTTTTGGCCTCACCTGCCGCCTCGTACATCACTGGCCAGGTGATCGGGGTCAACGGCGGGATGCGGATGTAGTCGCGGTTTTATTTGCAGCTACAAACGTTCGTGCGTGTTTATTTGAGCGGGACCTGGTGGGGGACCGCTCGAAATTTTTGGCTGCCATCGCCGAGTTGGCCGCGATCGTTGCGACCCCAGCAATAAAGCTCGTTGGCGTTTTTGATAAAGCAGTCGTGATTGCGACCGGAGTGCAGCTCGACCGCGGTGTTTGGCGGGAGCCTGGCCAGCGCACCAGAGTCGATCGCTCGTGTCACGGGTTGCTCGCCACAGCTCACAGGTTGGGTGGCTGTCGGGGCAGGTTTGAGGGTCGCCAGGTAGTCGGAAATATGCACGGTTGGGTCGGGGATGGGTTTGGCCTTGAGGCCGACATCGCCGAGGCCGGGGACCTGCCCCCAACACTGCGCCTTACCGGTTGTGGTCAGCGAGCAGGTGTAGCGAATACCCCCGGCGAGTTTAGCTGTTGGCGCGGTGGTGGCCCTGACTGGTGTCAGCGTTGTCCGGGTTTTACGTGTACCATCACCGAGTTGGCCGGAGACATTGGTACCGGTACACCGGGCGCCGCCATTTCGATCGACCGTACAGGTGCGGTAGACCGCGGTCATGACAGATTGTGGGTTGCGCACACCCGGCACTTGGGTGGGGAGGTTGCGGTCGCGGCGATTGCCGAGCCCGAGCTCTCCCATGTAGTTACTGCCCCAACACATCAGTGCACCGGCGGTTGTTCGCCCACAGATGTGGTAGTCGCCAACTTCGAGGTCGGCGATATCGGCCTTGATCCGCACGCCCACGGGCTTGGGTGAGCTGTCCTCTGTGCCATCTCCAAGTGGGCCGTAGCCCCAGCACTTGACGGCTCTGGATTGCTCGACCACGCAGGTTTTGTCGCCGCCGGCCGAGAGCTCGACGACCGGGCCGAGGCCCTCAACACGGGTGGGCTCGGCGCGAAACCGGGTACCGGTGTGCCCGAGCTGACCCCAGCCGTTGTCCCCCCAGCAATAGACTTCGCCAGATTTATTGCGTATGCATGTATGTGATTCGCCGGCGGCGAGCTGGAGGATCTCGCTGACGGCCGGGAACACGGCATCGTTCGATTGCTTCTTGCCCGCCACACCGAGCTGCCCGCGTTTGTTGTCACCCCAACAGGCAACCTGCCCGTTCGAAGTACGTGCGCATACATGGTCGAGGCCGGCATCGAGCTCGACCGCACCGTGCACGCCCGGGATCACCAAAAACGGCCCTGGGCGGGGCGGCGGACGACCTGTGACCGGACCGTTGTAGCGGGTGCCCGAGCAGACGACCAAGCCACCGCGGGTGGCAAAGCACAGGTTGGAGCTGGCCGCGAGGTCGACATATTCGGCGTCTGCGGTGGGCTCGACGGCCGCCGCGAGGCATGGTTCGCTGATGTCCCAGCGACCCCAGCAGTGCACCTCAGGGCCGGTTTTTTGACTGCGAACAGCGCACGTATGGACTCCACCAGCACTGGCATCGGCGACTGGCTCGAGCCCCGCAAGGGCGACGACACTGGCGCGGTCCTTGGCTCCGGGCGAGCCGAGTTGGCCAAACCGATTTTGCCCCCAACAGCCGAGTTCACGGTGGTTTTTGGTGATGACGCAGCTGTGGTGGTCCCCGGCCAAAACCCGCTCGCCGTCGACAATGTGGAGGGCCCGGGCCGGTTTACCCGACGTTCGACTTTGCCGGGTGCCATCGCCGAGCTGGCCGTGGCTGTTGTCGCCCCAACACTCAACCACACCCGATTTTGTTGCGCATGCATGTGATTTGCCAACCGCCAGCGACATCTCGGCGGCATAGCCCGTGGGCTTGACGACCAGCGTGGGTTTTCCGCGTTCAAAGTCGGGCCGGCAGACAGCCTCCGATTGGTCCCGGATCCCGCAGATCCAACTGGGACCGAGCTCGGCGCGCAATAGTGGCTGCGGCGAGTTGGGTTCGTTGGCGAGCTCGGGAAACGGCATGGTGTCGCGTGTGACTCCACCGGGGACATCGCCCCAGCACAGGCGTTCGCGGGTATCCCCCGCCACCACGCAGGTCCGGTTGCCGCCGGCCGTCAGCGACATCAGGTTGCGCGAGCCGAGCTCGTCGGCAACCAGGGCAACGGCCGGGGTCGACCGCGATGTCTTTGTATGATCACCGAGTTGACCGAGGGTGTTGTCACCCCAACACAACACCCGCTGGTCAGCCATCAGTACACAGCTGTGGGCGTCGCCGAGGGCAACTTGCTTGATCCGCGTAGCCCCACCGGTGGCTGCAGTCCCGGTGTTGGTCCCACGTTCGGACGGTTGCGTGGTTGGTGCCAGGGGGGCGCTCGCCTCCGGTTGGGTGGAGCCGCGGCGACATCCCGCGCCGACAAGAACGAGGGCGGCGAGCAGGGATGTGTAGCTGAGTTGGGCACGGGCCATGGGGCGCTAGTATTGCGAGGACGTGGGGACCAAGGCAAACGGGCTCGCTGGCGAATACTCCCGGGGTTTTGGGGCGTAGGCGCAGCGCACCAACAATCGGGAGCGGACATGCACACGTCGATCACAAGCCAGCGGCCAGGTGCCGATAACGACCACCGACACGAACGCTTGACCTGTTGCCGCCGGCGGGCGACGGTCTTGCCAATGACGGGTGCACGAGCAAACCACCGAGCGAGTCGCAATGTTGCGCGCTACACCAACTGGGTACTGGCGGGGCTCGTGTTTGGGTGCAGCCAAACCCCGCAACCAACAACACCCGGGCAACAGCCTGGCCCCACCTATGTCGAGCGTGCCGACCCGGGGCCTGCGCCGACCTTGGAGCCGACCCAGGCCGAGCAACAACAACCTCAACAACCTCAACTCGCGGTTGAGCCCTCAGCTTCGGATGTTCCGCGGCTGCCAACTGCCGCCAGCGAGCCGCTGACTGTGCGGCCGCGGCAGGTCATCAAGGCCCACCCCGAACGCGCGAAGACCTCGGGCAACGACACCCACGGCTCGGTCGGTACCCTGGCGTTTGTCGGGCCAGACAGCCAGCTAATAGCCAGTGGTGGCAACGACGATCGCGTGCATGTACATGATATTCGCAACGGGCGAGAAGTGTTTGTCTCGCGCCGCCAGGGCAAGGATGTCGACCATGTCATCGCCTGTAACGACGGGACCATTGCCGCCGAAACTTACAGCGGCAAGGTGGCGGTGTTTACCCGTGCGGGTGACAAAATCCGCCAACGCAACACCTACAAGGGCAGTATGGGGTCGCTGGTCGGGTGGACGGATGATTGCAAGTACATTGTCCACGCCCAGTTCTTGGCCGCGCTCGAACTAGTCGACCCGCAAACCGGCAAGGTTGTACAGGTGCTCAACAACCGCGGGCATCGCAGCTACTCATTGCAGCACGACCAAATGTTGTACCCGGTGGGCAAACAGTGGATGCAATGGACCTACCCAGGGCAGGGGGCCATTGGTCGGAGCGAGCCGGTGCAGATCGCAGCTGAGCTGGCTGGCGCACCCATTGTACAGGCACATATCGTTGGCGACGGCAAGTTGGTCGAGTACTGCCAACCGGGGCTGTGTACCGTGCAGTTGCTCGACAACGCCGGTCGCGTCCGGTCCGAAGCTGCGTTCGACGCGACCCACTCAGTGTGGGTGATGACCCTGGGCTCATTTATCGAGTTGTCGCCCGACCAGCGGTATTTGTTTTTTTATCGCGACGGCTTAGCACCCCAGGTCGTTGAACTCGCCACCGGGCGCCGGGCGAGCCTCGAAGTCATTCCCCGGACGATGAGCGCGACGGTCACGGCTGCCTTTTCGCCGCATGAGCCGGGGGTGCTCGCGGTTGCGATGTTCCCCGAGCCCAACAAGATCACGGTGTTTGAAATCGCCGGCTAGCTACTGTTGAAAACAGTACAGGTGCTGCATTGTGTTGCACCCGGCCGGCATGCACTGGCCCTCGGTCCAGCGCTCGTCCGAAAACGTTGGTTGGCCGCGTAGGCCTGAGAATAGTGATGAGCTGGTGGTCCAGCCCTGGCAGTCCACGTTGGTAATGGCGCCGCCATTTGGAGTGGTATTGGTCCAAACATTCGGGCCCGAGCAGTTTGGTTCGGCATTGATGGCCACCGCGTTTTCGTCGACTGTGATCGCACTCAGGAGGTCGCCATCGGTCAGGTCGTCCCAGTCGAACGCAAGGATCTCACCGTTGGTTAGGACGATCGGTGTGGCGTGCTTGGTGAAGCGTGAGGCTGGGCTTGCGTCGCCGCTGCTGAGCCAGGCGAAGTAGGAGCCCTCGAGCATGGCCGCTCCAGCGAGTTCATTGCAGATGGCATCGGCTCCGGCGAGGCCGCCAAGTGCACCGGGGAACGTTTCACTGGTGATGAACGCAGCTTTCTTGGTGATACAAGAACCTTCGAAACACAGACCTTCGCAGGGCGAATCACAGCCGCCGCAATGTTCCGTGTCGGTGTGGATATTGGTCTCGCAGCCGTCCATCGGATTGTCGTTGCAGTCGGCAAACGGCAGCTGACAGGTATCGGGGCCAGTGGGGTCGTCGGTGGTGGGATCGGGGCCGGTACTCGTGGTCTCAGTTGTGTCGGTTGTTTGGGTTGTCTGGGTCGTCTGGGTCGTCTGGGTCGTGGGCTCGGCGGTGGTCGTAACGTCTGTATCAGTTGGTTGGGCGGTTGTACCCGGGTCGTCAGTCGAGCTGCTGCCCGAGGACTCTGTGTCGGTTGTGGCGGTGGGATTCGCATCTGAAGAATCGCTCAGGACCATGTTTGTTGAGACAGGTCCGATTGTTGTCGCGTCGGCGGTGGCGACCTCGTCCCGGCCGTCGTCGACAAAACAAGCGCTGGTGAGCAGCGCACAGATAACGCCACCAAGTCGCAAACGACCGCGCACGTACATGGATGTAGTTTGCCGCAAGTTGCTGGCGCCGTGGGGTGCGAACCTCAAATTGGGTAGCTACTGCTGAAAACAGTACAGGTGATGGCTTTGCGCGCAGGAGTAGGTTCCGCAGGACGACTCGGTCCAGCGGCCATCGGTGCTGTTGAGTTGCCCGACAAAGGCCTCCCCGTCGGATTTCGTCCACAGCTGACAGTTGAGCCCGCCCTTGGGAAAACCTCCGAAGGTGGTGTTGGTCCAGGCTTTTGGCGCTTCGCAGCCCACATCGAGGGTCATCTCGGTACCGTACTCGTCGACTGCGATGGGGTTGACGATGGTCCCATCGGTCAGGTCAACCCAGTTTTCGGCCACGTACATCCCGTTGGGGAGGATATATGGCTGTTCGTCCTTGACGAACGAGCTAAACGGGCCGTCCTGGCCAGTCGACAACCACGCGCGAAAGAACCCTGGAAAACCTGCCTCTTGAGCCAGGGTAGTACAGATTTCATCGGCACCGCCCAGGCCCATCAACTCGCCGTCAAACGTTTCGCTGCTGACAAACACGGCATGGGCAGCCACACATTCGCCCTCCACACACAGGCCCTGGTCGCAGGGTTGGTTGCAGGCGCCACAGTGTTGCGGGGAGATCTTGGTGTTGGTCTCGCAGCCGTCACTTTGGTTGCCGTTACAATCTTCCAACGGCGGGTTGCAGCTTTGTCCGGTATCGGAACTATTGGTGGGGTCGCTGGTCGTGGTGGTCGGGTCGTCGGTGGTGGTCGGCCCATCGGTCGAGGGGTCGTCGGTGGTTGGATTTTCGGTGGTTGGGTCGTCGGTGGTGGTCGGTACGCCGGTTGTCGGGTCGTCGGTTGTGGTTGGCCCGGTGGTGTCGGATGTGGAGGTTGGATTCGCGGTCGTGTCCGCAGTTGTCGTCGAGTCGGAGGTCGCTGTCCCGCTCGCGCCAGAGGTGGTGCCACTTGTCTGCACCGGGTCGGGCGTTGTCGCAGCTGTGCTGGAGCCGGTCTCACCATCGGTCCGCCCGTCGTCGACAAAACAGGCACTACCCGCCAAAACCAGCAGGGTGGCGGCTGTGAACAGATGGGCGTATTTTAGGTGTGGATACATTTATTGTTGAAAACAATAGAGGTGGTTTTTGCCGTTACACGACCGTGGGGAACACGGTGCCTGTGACCACAGACTGTTGACCATACCGGGTTGGCCGATGTTGCCGTTGGCATTGACGGAGTTCCAGCCCGAGCAATCGTGGTCGTTCTCGGCAAGACCTGAGCCCTTGGTGTTCGACCAGACCATCGGCGCCTGGCATGAGTCGCCGGTCTCAATTTGGTCGCCGTACTGGTCGACATCGATCGGCAGGTCAAGTGTTCCGTCTGTCAGGTCGTCAAAGTCGTCGGCCACCTTTTCGCCGCTGACCAGCCTGTAGGGAAACGGTGAGGGCTCAAATCGGATGGCCGGCGACTGATTTTCTGCGGTTGACAGCCAGGCCGCATAAAACCCCGGAATCCCGGCTTCAAACGCGAGTTGCGAGCATAGCTCATCCGCGCCGTCGAGGCCGTTGAAGTCGCCATAGTAGGTATCTTTGGTGACAAACACGTAGCGACCCTGGGTGCAATCTCCGTTCTCGCAGATGCCGTCACAAACCTGTTCGCAGCTGCCACAGTGGAGATTGTTGTTGCTGAGGTTGACCTCGCAACCGTCGTCGTCGTTGTTGTTACAGTCACCGAATAGTGGCGGGCAGTCGACGTCGCCGGTCGTCGACGGATTGGTGTCACTCGGGTCGTCGGTTGTTGTGGTGGGGTCGGAGTCGGTGGTCGAGCTGTTTGTGGGGTCAGGTCCTGTCGTCGGCTCTTCGGTTGGATCAGACGTGGTGGGGTCGGAGGTGGTTGGGTCCGACGTGGTCGGGCCGGTGGTGGTCGGGTCCGAGGTGTTGGAGCCGGTGGTGGGGCCCGTTGAGTTGTCCGAGGTGTTGGAGCCGGTGGTTGGCGACGTTGTGGCGTCCGACTCGGAGCCCTGACCAGAACTCGAAGCCATGCCAGAGTTTGTTGTAGATGCATCGGTATCGGTGCCCACCGATGTCGAGGTATCGCTTCCCCCCATACCCCGGCCGTCGTCGGCAAAACAACCCGAGCTTGCTACCAACAGGAGGAGCGAGCATGACCAGCGAGAACCCACACCCAAAGACATAGTACGAGTGTGCCGTAGCGCGACCATGGCGGTAAAGCTGCAAACGCAGTTACTGCCCAGCAACCGAGTTGTCTGCGCGAATTTGCTGAGGTCTACAACTGTTGAAAACAGTACAGATGGCGCAAGCTAGAGCAGGTCATCGTGCAGCCATCGGTCCAGTTTTCGTCGGTATGGTGCGGATTGCCGACGGCACCCACGTATTGGTCGGAGCTGATCGTCCAGCCCTCGCAATCAAATTGATTGCTACGCGACCCGTCGACCTGGGTACACGTCCAGGCGAGCGGGCCCAAGCAGATCGAAATGGAGTCGATATCGCTGCCGAACTCAGTGATGTTTGGTCGGTTTTGCAGTTCACCCTCGGTGAGCTCAGCCCAGTTGGCGGCGAGTATTTGCTCGTTCGGCATGCGGTAGGGAAGTGTGGATTTGGAAAAGCGCGTTGCCGGGGAGGTACTTACGGTGCTGAGCCACGCGAGGTAGTGCCCGGGTAAGTTGGCTGCCGCCGCAGCTTCGTTGCATATACCATCAGCTCCGGCAACCCCGTTGAGGTCGCCTGGAAACCGCTCCGACGTCACAAACGCATATAAAAACGCCTGGCACTCTCCGTCGACACAGGGGCCGTCGCACGGGTTGTCACAGGCCCCACAGTGCTCTTTTGAGGATGACAGGTCGGCCTCGCATCCGTCACTTTCGAGGTTGTTACAATCATCGAAGGGGGCATCACACATCAACCCGCCGGTCGGGTCGTCGGTTGTGCTTTGGGTGTCGGTTGTCGACGTCGTCGGTTCCCCCGTGGCGGTGGTGCCAGGCGATGTGTCCGTACCCGTGGTGTCGGTGGTGGTTTCGCTGGTGTCGCTGGTGGCAGTCGTGTCGGTTGCTGACGAATCGGTTGTCTCACCCGTCTCGGTTGTTGGCGAATCGGTTGTCTCGCCCGTCAGGCCAGCCGTCATTGTGTCAGCTGTGTCAGATGTGAGTGTCCCGGTCGGCTCGGTTGCAGAAGCGGAGCTTGTCGACGCCACCTGCCCGTCGTCGACGAAACATCCGCACAGGAACATCGCGCAAACACACTTGCCCAAACCCCGCCTCATGATTCGTAGCCTGCCGCAATGTGCCGGTTAAAAACAGTGTTTTATGCGCCCGAGTTGTGTGGAATCGCAGAGCCATGCTGGTGCGCGAAGCTTGGAGTTTTGATTACTCTCGGCGGGTCCCATGGCCGAGTCAGCAACCCCGCCCGTCGCAAAATCGCCACCCCACAACATCGATGCCCTCGTCGTCGGTGGCAGCAGTTTTTCGGGCCGGCAGCTGGTCCAAGAGCTATGTGCCGAAGGTCAACAGGTTCGCGTATTCGACCTCCACCGCCACCCCGACCTCCCGGCTCAAGCGGAGTTTGTCGGCGGGGACATGACCGACCTGTCCCAAATAACAGCTGCTTGTCGCGGCGTGACCACGGTTTATCACTACGCTGCCCTGTTGCCGTTTGGTCGCTCAAAGCGGGTGCCAGATAGCGAGCTTGTGCGGGTCAACGTTGGCGGCACCCAAAATATTGTGGCGGCGTGCCGGACTTGTGGCGTCCGGCGACTGATTTACATCAGCTCGACCGGCGCGGTGTTTTCGGGCAAGCCGGTGGTGGCCGGCGACGAGACGATGCCCTATCCGGAGGTCAGCAACGACCAGTATTCCCACACCAAAAAACTGGCTGAGCAGGCCGTGTTGGCGGCCAATGGGGACGAGCTCAAAACCTGTGCGCTGCGGCCCAACGGCATTTGGGGGGCCGGCGAAACCCATCACTTTCCCAAGGTGTTGATGATGGCGCAGATGGGCATGGCCGGGATTATGTTTGGGGTCGAGGCGCGGACCGATTGGACCCACCGCAAAAACCTTGCACATGCAGCGAAGTTGGCCAATGCCTGTTTGAAAACACAGCCCGAGCTCGTCGCTGGGCAGGCCTACTTTATTACTGATGACGACCGTCACCACGTGCAGGAGTTTACCCTGCGGATGGTGCGGCCCTTGGGTTTCGGAAGTGTGCGTGTACAACTACCGGGGGTTGGCATGGTGCTGACGGCTGCGATGTTTGAGGGGCTGACATGGCTGACCAAACCGGTGCTCAACCGGCGCCCATTTTTGGCATTTGCCGACGTGCGCAAGGTTGTGCAGGACAATCACTTTAGTGTGGCCAAGGCCCGTGAACAGCTGGGATATCGCCCGGTGGTGTCGACCGCCGAGGGGGTCGCCGAGTGTGTCGAGTACTTTCGCCAGCTCGGGTACGAGGGCCATGTCGAGCAGCCGGGGCGTGCGTGGTGGCTGGCGATTTGCCCAGGGATGGCCCTGTTGGCTGCCGTGGTGCTGTGGCCCGATTCGCTGGTGGGCCGGGCGGTTCTCGACCTGCTATCACCGTGGCTCGAACTTGTGCACATGCAATGTTTGTTGGTCGCCGCCTGTTTGAGCCACGTCGTCCAGGCGCTGGTGGTCGGGATGCGGGCCCACGGTTTGCGGATGTCGACCGCCGGGTGGTTTGGCCAGACATTGGTGCTGGGCTTCCCGTCGAGCCGGTTGTTTCATCGCCAAATCGGTGCCCCCGGGTTGGTGGCGGCACTGTGGTCGCTGGGCTCGTTTCTCATCCCGCTGGCGGTTTTGCTGTGGTGGGTGAGCCGGCAAAGCGCGTTTGTCTATGTTTAGTGGCGCCCAATTTTTGGGTCGATTTCTGCTATCTTGGTAAGTGCAGATGGCTTGGAAACGCTACGAACTTGAAACCTACGAAGTCCGGCTGGTGGCCTGCAACACCAAGGGCTACGAACATGTCACTGCCTTCGTTTACCTGACGTGGAACGGTTCGCGGCGGGCAACGTTGTGGTTTTATCGCGAGGCCGATGAGCTGCCGGCGAATGTCGAGGTTGAGCGCGACTACGGTGTCGAGTACTACGCCCGCTTCAACGATTCCCAGTTTGCCACCGCGATCGGACTATTGCGCCACGAATCGCCGGTTTACTTTCACTGGGAGTCGGACAGCTGCGGGGCGTTTTTGGGGACGCGCCAGGAACCCGTTGGCGAGCACGAGCGACGCACCGAACTCGACGACTAGCTCGGGTACTTGGTGATACATCTAGTTTAGTTGGGCGCGACAAACATAACGGGCCGTCCGTGTGGACGACCCGTCGAGCGCTGTCGATGGCCGTTGCTTACTCGGCGGCCGGCAACAGGTTGTGGCGCCGGGCCAATGCGCGGGTGCAGGCGTCGAGGTTGCCGGCGTAGATCCGGATGTAGGGGACTTCGCAATCACGCGCGAGCCGGACTAAGGGTGCGTCGATCCGGCTACCCTGAAACCGCGTGCCGGCAATCATGAGCTTGTAGGCTCCCGCCTTGATCGCCTCGCTTGCAGCCTTGCGCTGGTCGCTGTCGTCGCCGTTACACCAGGTCATGTTGAGACCCAAGCTGCGGTTGAGCTTGTCCTTGAGCAAGGGCTCGTCACGGTGCGAGACATACAGCGCCGGGCGCCCGTCGAGGTGCTCGCGGACTTTGGTGGTGAGGGCCGCAAGTGGGCTCTCCTCGGCCGGGCCATTGTCCTGGCCAAGCAGCCGGGACCAGGTGTCCTGGGGCCGGTACTCGGGGTCGAGGAACTTGCGCAGGGGAATCGCCCGTTGTCCGAGGCGACCGGCGAGCCAGCGCAGACGACCGATGGTTGCACCCCACAGCTCGGGGTCGATGATACAGGTCCGGATCCAGCGAAGCCGTTGTACATGCACGGCCAAGCCGACAATGGTCTCCTGGCTGATGTCCTCGGGGTTGCACTGGCGATGGTGCGGGGGAAAGGCGCTGACGTTGCCGGCGACGCGTTCAACCGCGACCCGAGCGTCTTGCAACAGGGCATCGGCCCGCGCCGGATCCTTGCCAATGCTCTCGGAGTCGGCCCAGCCGTAGATGTCGAGCGCCGGATCGGCGATGTCGGGGTGGGCGGCACGGAACTGGTCGACAAACCGACTGGCGTCGGACCAGGTCGCCAGGTTCGGGTGCTCCGACGTTTCGATTTCTTGCAGCGCGCACTCGGGCAGGGCGTTCATCTGCAACGCACGGACAGAGCCGGGCCAGAGCGTTTTGCTGAGGTCGGTCAACACCCGCGCGATCCGGCGGACACCGGTGGTCACCCGCGACTCTCCCGCGAACAGTTCGTCGTAGCTGCGGGTGCGGCAGATCCAGGCGACCATCAGGCGTTTTTGTAGTCTGGGTGCCATCAGGGCCAGCTCGGGCCGGGCATCTTCGATTTCGCGAAAGATGTCCTCGAGGGCATCATAGGCGGCACCGACGGTGGGCATCGGCTCGTTGCGAGGTGCGGCCGCAACGGCCAGCTGGCGCGAGATAACCGGGCGAACCGGGGTTGGTTTGACGCCGATCGATTGCGCGGTGGGCAGGGGGTGGATCGGTGCACCCCGGGTAGGTGTGGATAGTTGAGGAACAGCAGCGGGACGGGCTGGTGCGAGGTCTCCCTCGGCAAGCTGGCCCGAAAGTAAGGTGCGGGCGGCGGCCGAGGGAAACATTTGCGACAGGGCGTCGACGATCGCTGTTGATTCGTCACCACCGCGACCGAGCCAACGCTCCGGTTCGCGCTCGTGCCAAATTAGACATTCGATCCACCCATTGCTACGGAGCGCACATCGATAACCGGCCTCGATGAGTACATTAGGAAGCCTGCGCTGACTTGAGTCGTTCATGCGTGGATACACGCTAGTCGTTTCGGCAACTTCCTGCAATCGGATGCTGCATGCGAACGACTGTTCTCGACGGGGTTTGTGGACCCCGAAAACACAGTTGCGAGACGGGCCCGGGATATGCGCACCGCGCAGGTTCGATAGTCCGACCGGTGGACTTCACGCGGTTTCGCCAGGCCGGTACGCGACCCGCCGCACATCGGGCGAAAGTCGTTATCGCCGCCTCTGGACTCTACGCCGTGACTTCTTTAGGATGCCGACTCCATGCCTGCCAGCGCTTCGACCTCGAGTACGCCCTCGCCCGAACTTGTGCGCGAACTCAAGGAGTTGATCATCGAGGCCTTAGGGCTTCAAGACCTCAGCCCTGAAGATATCGACCCCGATGCACCACTGCTGCAAGAGGGCCTAGGCCTCGACTCGATCGACGTTCTCGAGTTGGCCATGGCACTTAACAAAAAGTACGGCATCAAGACCGAGGCCGACGATGAACGCAACCGAGAAATCTTTGCCTCGGTCAACAACCTCGCTCGCTTCCTCGCGTCCGAACGCGCCAGCTAAACCCCGGCGGATGCCCAAGTGGGCGTCGATCACCCTCGCGGTGGTCAACACGATCCTGTTCGCGGGCTATCCCGTGGTCGTCTACGTCGGTCTCACCGAATGGGGACCTCGCTCGGTCGCATTGCTGTTGTTGTTGTGCGTCGTTCCCGGGCTTTTGATCCGCCTGGCAACCACCGCCCGTGCGCACCTTTGGCCAGTCCTGCGAGTACCACTGACTGTGCTCGCAACCCTCGGACTCGGCGCCGTGCTGGACGATCCGCGGATGTTGCTGGCAATGCCGGTGCTCATCAACTGCGTTCTGTTTGTAAATTTCGCGACGAGCCTGCGGGGAGAGGTTTCGATCGTTGAGCGCTTTGCCCGCGTTCAGGACCCCGACCTTCCGCCCGGAGGGCCGGCATATTGCCGAAAGGTCACCAAGGTTTGGTGCGGCTTCTTTGTCGTCAATGGCGCGATTGCAGGCGTGCTAGCGCTCGTCGGGCCGACCTCCTGGTGGGCCTTGTACACAGGGGGGATCGCCTACCTGCTCATCGGCCTGTTGTTCACCGTAGAATTCATTGTGCGCAAGGCGATCTTTCGCCGGTTTGGAAGTAGCCTGCCAGACCGTATCCTGGCCCCCATACTCGGGCCTGGACCTGTGAGCAGGCCTCCAAATACGGCTGCCGAGCCCAATTCGCCGAAACCTCCGACATGACCCTCGATCGTCCCTACCGCTTGCTCGAAAACTTTCACCCGGCCGCCTGCGTGGCCGTGGGTGGGGAAAAGAGTGTAGATGCATCGGAACTGTGGCGCGATGTCGAGGCCGTGGCCGCCGCGTTGCCGACCGCGGCCGGTCACGAAGTGGTGGTCGTTTGCCGCGATCGCTACCTGTTTGCGGTCGCCGTGTTGGCGACCTGGTCGCGCGGGTTGCAGGTCGCCCTGCCGCCAAATCTACAACCCGAGTTGATCGCCGAGTTTGGGCGCCGTAGCGGGGTGTTGACAGTCGTCCATGACGGCATGGCAATTGCCGACAGCCTGGATATCCGCGGTTTCCTAGCGACGTCGTCGACCGCACAGGTGCCAAAGCATTTGACGGTAAAACCCGACCAGTTGCTGGCCACGGTCTACACCTCGGGTTCGACGGGCGCCCACCAGGCCTGTCCCAAACGGGCGCAGCAGTTGATCGGTGAGGCGATGGTGCTGGCCGAGCACTTTGGCGTGTTGCCGGGTGACAGGCTGTTGGCGACCGTACCGCCACATCACATCTACGGGCTGCTGTTTGGGACCCTGGTGCCACTGGTTGCCGGCGCGAGTTTTGTCCGCGAGACGCCCTTTCACGCCGAAGCTGTGGCCTCGGCGATTGCGCGGCAGCGCGTCGACATGCTGATCAGCGTGCCAGCCCACCTACGTAGCTTCACCATGCTCGAGGCCGGCAGTTTCGCCCGCTTGCGCCGGGTGTTTTCCTCGGGGGCACCGCTTTCTCGGCGGGTGGCGGCGCAGGTCGCAAAGCGCCATGGCGTCGAGGTCACCGAGGTTTACGGATCGTCCGAAACCGGGGGGATCGCGTGGCGGGTGCAACGGGGGGAAGACACCCCGTGGGCGCCGTTGCCGGGAGTTCGGATCGACCGCGACCCCGACGGGTGTCTGCGCGTGACGTCACCATTTTTAGCGGCCGATCAGGAACGACCCGTGCGCTGCCAGGACCGTATCGAACTCGTTGGCCGCGACCGCTTTGTCCTGCGCGGACGGGTCGATAACGTGGTGAAAATCGGGGGCAAACGCGTGGCCCTTGCCGAGCTCGAGCAGCGATTGTTGGCGATGCACGAAGTTGCCGATGCGGCCGTGACCGCGGTCGAGGTCGGGGGTGCACGCGGGCAACAGATCGTGGCCGCGGTGGTGCCCCGGGCGGACATTGGCGAGCGAACGTCGTGGGTGCGGGAGCTCAAGCGGAGTTTGTCGCAATGGTTTGACCCGGTCGTGCTTCCCCGCCACATTCGCGTGGTCGACCGCCTGCCGCGGGAGGCAAACGGCAAACTCACCCGGCATCGACTCTTGACCCTGTTTGAACCGACAAATCGCGAGCGGACCGTGCCGCTGACCACGGAGTTCGCGTTTCACAGTCACACCGTACAAAATCGCGGTGCGACCGAAGTTCACGAGTATGCGGTCACGGTGCCGCATAACCTCGTGTACTTTCAGGGCCATTTCGAGGGACACCCGGTGTTGCCCGGCGTCTCGCAAATGATCGGCATGGTGTTGCGCCAGGTCGGGAGTTTGGCCCCCGGGTTTGGGGCGCCACGGCGGTTGCAAAAACTCAAGTTTCGCAGGCAGATTCGCCCCGGCGATGCCCTCACGCTCGAGCTCAAAGTTTTCCGCGGCAACCTCCGGGTCGAGTTCCTTGTCACCCGCGCCGGCGAGCCGTGTACATCCGGCACCGTCGAGTTCAACCCCGCCGGGGGTGTGGGTGGCTGAGCGCCCGGGGTTTCGACCCTGTGTCGTGATCCCGACATACAACAATCCCGCGACGATCCGCAGCGTGGTCGAGCGGGTGCGGGAGCATCTCGCGGCTGTCATTGTGGTCGACGACGGCAGCGACACGGCTGGGCGAGATGCCGTTGCCGAGCTTGGGCAGGCCGGGCTTGCGCATGTCGTGCATCGCCAGCAAAACGGGGGCAAGGGGGCGGCTGTCAAAACCGGTTTTCAAGCGGCCCACGACCTCGGCTACACCCATGTGTTGCAGGTCGACGCCGATGGTCAACACAACCTCAGCGACATCCCCGAATTCCTAAAGGCCAGCCAAAATCGGCCCGAGGCGTTGATTTTGGGGGCGCCTGTCTACGACGAGACAGCTCCGCGCTCGCGCCTGATCGGTCGCCAAATCACCCTGTTTTGGACCAACTTCGAGACCCACGGGCGGGTCATCCACGACCCGATGTGCGGGTTTCGGGTCTACCCGGTCCGTGCTGTGTTGCGCCTGCGAAAGTTGGGCGAGCGCATGGATTTTGACATCGAAATCGCCGTGCGGCTGGTGTGGCTCGGGGTCGCGGTCGTCAACCTGCCGACGAGGGTGCGCTACCTAGGTGCCGACGAGGGCGGGGTGTCGCATTTCGACATGCTGTGGGACAACGTGCGGATAAGTTGGTTACACACCCGGTTGTCGATCTACGCCATGACGATCTATCCGTTTGTCCGCCTGGGGCGTGCACTCGGGCTTGGGCGGCCAAAGTTGGAGCAGGGGGCGTGAGCGACGAGGCCAAGGCCGATTGGCGCAACCAGCCAGAGCGCGGCTCGGCACTCGGGATCCGCCTCACGATCTGGTCTGCGAGGGTTTGTGGGCGTCGCGTCGCCCGTTTCATCCTCGCGATCGTCGCGTTTTACTTCACCCTGTTTGCCACCCGGGCGCGCCGGGCCTCGGCCGACTACCTGCGCCGGATCGATCAACCACATGGTTTTTGGGACAGCTATCGCCACATCCGCGACTTTGCCCACGTCGCCCTCGATCGCCTGTATTTCGTACGCGACGACCTGCGTCCGTTTCACATGACCCACACCGGCAACGAGCACCTGATCGAACTCAGCAAGACCCGTCGGGGGGCCCTGTTACTGGGCGCCCATGTCGGCTCGTTTGAGGCCATGCGGGCCCTGGGCCAGGAGGAGCGATTTCCCATCAACATCCTCGTGTACTGGAAAAATGCCCGCATGATCTCGCGGTTTTTGGAGGAGGCGGGAAGTGACTTCCACGCCAAGGTCATTGAGATCAACCCAGAAAACCCCAGCTACATGTTTGAGGTGCGCGATGCGATCGAGCGTGGCGAGTTGGTGGCGGTGTTGGGCGACCGCGTGGCCGAGGGTGAGAAGTTTGTCACCGTCCCATTTTTAGGTGCACCTGCAAAGTTTCCGGCCGGTCCCTACCTCCTGGCTTCTGTACTCAAGTGCCCCGTGTACCTGACATTCGGCTTGTACCACCGCCCCCGCACCTACGACCTCTACTGTGAACCGTTGGCTGAGCGGGTTGTGTTGCCCCGGGGTCGACGCGAGCAAGCGGTTGCCGACTACGCAAAGTTGTATGCGCAACGACTTGAGGTCTACTGCCGCAAGGCACCCCGCAACTGGTTTAACTTTTACGAGTTTTGGGCCGAGGGCGAGGCTACGGGCGAGGCGAAGTCGGGGGACGAGACGAGCACCCAGGGGCAGGCGGCTTCGGTTCGCCCCGGCGGTTGAGGTTGGCAAAGCTGCTCCGCGTGAGTACTGGCGAGTACGCGGGCAACGAGTATGGGTGGCATTTGACCTGAGTGGCTTGCGAGCGTGTGCGGGCGAGCGGGTGGGACTCGGGTGTGCTAGTGAACGACGACGGTTGCGGGGAGACATGTGACTCTGGTGGCGAGCGAACGAGTGGGGAGACATGTGACCCCGTGGATGGCGAGTACGGTTGCGGGGTGGCGAGCGAACGAGTGGGGGACATGTGACTCGAGTGGCGAGCGAGTGGGGCGACATGGCTAGTGAACGAGTGGGGAGACATTTCCGTGGATGGCGAGTGCGGTTGCGGGGAGACACGTGACTCGGGTGGCGAGCGAACGAGTGGGAGACATGTGACTCGGGTTTGTGAGCGTGTGGGGGAACGACGGGAGACATGTGACGTGGCGAGCGAACGAGTGGGGAGACATGTGACTCGAGTGGCGAGCGAACGAGTGGGAGACATGTGACTCTGGTGGCGAGCGAACGAGTGGGGAGACATGTGACCCCGTGGATGGCGAGTACGGTTGCGAGGCCCGAGGCATGTGACCCGGGTGGTACCGGCTGCTGATTGGCGCGGATTGCCGCGCGGATGTGGTCGGAGGCATGTGGTCAACACCGGCTTGAAGATTTGGCTCCAAACCCACAAAAACTGGATTTGCCTGAAGAAATTTCGATTTCTAGATCGGGACTGGCCGAGACTCCGCCCCCCGTTTAGACTGCCGCCTGACCTGTGGATGCCCCCTCCACAACTTCTGTGCCGCCGGTCGTCATTGGCCCGCCGCTGACGCTCGAGGCGATTTTGGCGCTGGTCGACGGTGCCCAAGCGTCGGTGTCCAATGATCCTGCCTTTGTCGCTCGGATCAACGCCGGCGCCGAGTACCTGCGCGAGCAACTCGACGGTGGTCATACGGTTTATGGCGTCACCACCGGCTACGGCGAATCGTGTGAGACGGGTGTGCCTGCGTCGCATATCGACGAGCTTCCGCTCAACCTCATGCGGTTTCATGGCTGCGGCACGGGACGGATCCTCAACGAATCCGAGGCTGCGGCGGTTGTCGTCGTGCGACTGGCGGCCCTTTGTCGCGGCTACTCCGGGGTCCGGCTCGATGTGCTCGAGCGTCTGGCCGATCTGCTCAACCATCGCATTTTGCCGCGAATTCCCGCCGAAGGTTCGGTCGGCGCCAGCGGTGATCTCACCCCTTTGTCCTATGTGGTTGCTACCCTCGTCGGCGAGCGCGAATGCACCCACAAGGGCGCCGTGCGACCAGCTACCGAAGCGTTGCGCGAAGTTGGGATCGAGCCCCTGAGTTTGCGGCCCAAGGAGAGCTTGGCGCTGATGAACGGCACGAGTGTGATGGTTGGCCTTGGTTGCCTGGCTTATCGCCGGGCACGAAATCTCGCTCGACTTTGTGCCGCAATCACCGCGATGTCGAGCGACGTCATGCAGGGCAACCGCGCGCACTTTGACGATCGGATCTTTGTCGCCAAGGCCCACCCGGGTCAGCGCGCGTGTGCCCGTTGGATCCGTCACGATTTAGAAGCCGACAATCTCGCCGCCGGGGATGGGCACCGGCTCCAAGATCGCTACTCGATCCGGTGCGCGCCCCATGTGATTGGCGTCCTTCTCGATGCCCTACCGATGGCCCGGCAAGTCCTCGAAACCGAGGCCAACGGTGCCAACGACAATCCGCTGGTCGATCCCGAGACCGGCGATGTGCTCCACGGGGGCAACTTCTACGGTGGTCACGCCTGTTTTGTAATGGACGGCCTCAAGACCGCGGTGGCCAACCTCGCCGACCTCATCGACCGCCAGCTGGCCCTACTTTGCAACCCAAACACCAACAACGGGCTACCGGCGAACCTGGTCGCACATACAGGTCCCGGGGCGGCCGCCCACCATGGCTTTAAGGCCATGCAAATCAGTGCCTCTGCACTCACGGCCGAAGCACTGAAGCTGTGTGTACCGGCCTCCGTCTTCAGCCGCAGCACCGAATGCCACAACCAAGACAAAGTCAGCATGGGGACGATCGCCGCACGCGACTGTTTGCGGATCCTCGAGTTGACCGAAACCGTCGCGATGATCGGCCTGCTCGCCGGTTGCCAGGCCGTCGACATTCGCGATGGCGAGCGCTGTCACCATCGCGCACGAGCGCTGCACCGGGCGATTCGCGGGCATATTTCGCCCAACCTCGCCGACCGGCGGATGGATCTCGATATTGCCACCGCGCTGCAGCTGTACCGCACAGGCGGTTTGCCGATCGGGGAGATCGACTTCGGATGAGTGCTCCGGCCGAAGCCGTCAGTTGCGAGTTTGAGGTCCCGTTTCACGACGTCGACGCCCTGCGGATCGTCTGGCACGGCCACTACTACAAATATCTCGAAGCAGGTCGCACCGCCCTGATGCGCAGTTGCAACCTCGACGTTCCGGAGGTCGCAGCACTCGACCTGCGCATGGTCGTCATCGATGCCCATTGTAGATACACCTATCCTTTGCAATACGCCGATCGTGTGCGGGTGGCCGCGTGGTTTACCGAGGTCAGCCCACGGATCGTTATCGCCTATCGCCTGTATAACCTCAGCCACAACCGCTGTGCCGCGCGGGCACAGACGACCCTTGTAACCACCGACGCCAACGGGCGTCTATTGTTGGAGACGCCCCATGTCCTGCTTGAGCGCCTGCCAAATCTTGCCACTGCTCGCTAGCCTCGCCGCCCAGCCGGTTGTGAGTGAGCCGGGTGCGGTTGCCGAGAAAAGTGCAACTACAAGTTCTTGGACGTTGCAGTCGTTGCTTACGCGGATGGCGGCAATGCCAGGGCTTTCGGCCAGGTTCCACGAGGAAAAGCACATGGCCCTATTGGCCGTACCGCTGACCAACGAGGGCACCTTGCACTTTGCCCGCGGGGTCGGTTTGGTTCGGCACACCGAGGCGCCCGCGGCCTCGACCGTCTTGATCCGCGGCGAGCAACTAAGCGTAGGGACAGGCTCCGAGCGCCGCGACATCGACCTTGGGCAAAACCCTGTGGTCCGCCTGTTTGTCGACAGCATCCTCAAGATCTACGCCGGTGACGGCCCCGCGCTCGAACGCATGTACACCATGCAGTTCACCCCCGGGCCGGGCGATTTGTGGGGTTTGCGACTCGTTCCCAAGCTCTCGCCGATGGACAAGATCATTGCCGAGATCGAGCTCACCGGTCGCGGACTGGCCCTGCAAACCATGAAGATCGTCGAAAAAAGTGGCGATGAAACGACCACGAGTTTTTCCTCGGTGCAGCTCGATCGCACGTTTTCACCGGCAGAGCTCGAAACTCTCTTTCGCCTGCCGGGGGGGTGAGCCTTGCGAGGCGACGCCGCACAAAACTTGTGGATACAAGTAGATCCCTAGGTGATTCCCATTGCCGCGGCAACATGATAGACCGTCGTTGTGCAGGGAGGGGCAAAACACCGCATGCGCACACTTGTGCTGGCCACTGCCGCGATTGTCGCGATGCTGGCTTTTTGCCTCAAGCATTTTGCGATCTCGACCGACATCACCCAATTTTTGGCCGATGAACGCGACGCCCAGCTCAGCGATATTTCCAAACGTGTCACCGAGTCAGAACTGACACGAACCATCATTTTGCGGGTGGGTGGGGCTGCCCGCGAGCAAAACCTCGAAGCTGCGCACCAGTTGGCGCAGGTACTCGCCGAACACCCCGAAGTTGCCTGGGTGCGCAATGGGATCGAGGCCGGGCAGGAGCGGGCATTTAGCGAGATTTATGCCCCGCGGGCGGCGTATTTTTTGGCCCCCACACCCGAGCAGACGGCGGCCAAGTTGACGCCCGAAGGCCTCAACGAGGCCGCACAAAACTTGCGTCATCAACTATCCCTGCCGACGGCCCCGCTGCTCAAGCAAATGATTCCCCAGGACCCGCTGCTGGCATTTCCGGCATTGCTCGAACGCCTGCAGCAGGCACGGGAGGGCGGCCTCGATCTCGACAACGGACGGTTTGTCACCGGCGACGGCCACGGGCTTGTGTTTTTGGCCTCGGTCCATCCTCCGTTTTTGGCCGTGCACCAGGCCCCGCTTCAGCAGGCCATCCAAGATGCATTTACAACGATTTCGGCGGGCGAGCCAGCGCTGGTGCTCGAGCAAAGTGGGGTCGGTCGGTTTGCACTCTCGGCCGAACGCACGATTCGCGCCGACATCACGCGGATTTCCGTGATCTCGACGGCCGGCCTGGCACTGGTGTTTTTACTGATTTTTCGCTCGCCGCGACTCGTGGTGCTTGTGCTGTTGCCGATCGCCATCGGGGTGTTGGCGGCCTGCACCTGCGGCCTATTGCTGTTTGGTCGGATCCACGGGGTCACCCTGGCATTTGGCGCGGCACTGATAGGTGTTGGCATTGACTACGCGATCCACCTGTTCAACCACCACATGCTCGACCCGGCGCCCGAGGGTGCAGCAGCGACCGTTCGCAAAATCTGGCCAGGCCTGTTGCTGGGGGCCACGACCACGGTCGCCGGCTTTGCCGGGTTGGCGTGGACGACCTTTCCCGGACTTCGTGAAATTGCGGTTTTTGCCGGCGTTGGTGTCCTGGCCGCAGTTTGGGCAACCCGTACGGTGCTCCCCGCACTCATGCCCCAACGGCCTGTTCCGGGTCGACTTCATCACGCCCTTGCTCGGTTCGCACACGCGGTCCTGCAACGGCTTATGCACATGCGCCGCGGCCTGTGGGTTGTACCGCTTGCAGCAATCGTTGTGTGTGCAATCGGTTTGCCGCAGGTCAACTGGGTCGACGACATCCAGGCCCTCAACCGGCTCGACCCTGAGCTTCTCGCCGAGGATGAGCGCGTGCGCGGCTCGGTGTCGCGGATGGACGCCGGCCGGTTTGTCATTGCGATCGGTGACAGCGAGGCCGAGGCCTTGGAGGTCAACGACGAAGTTGCCCAGATCCTCGAGCAGAAGGTCGCAAACCGCAAGCTCCAGGGGTTTCGCTCGCTTCACAGTTTTTTGTGGTCGCCGGCCCAGCAGCGGAGCAACCTCGCGGCCCTGCGTGCGCCCGGGGTGGCCAAACAATTTGAAGATGCAATTACCGCGGCGGGATTTCGCCCGCAGGCCTTCGCCGGCGAGGGCGGGTTTTTACAGCTCGTACGCGGCGAGTTCGACCCGCCACCTCCGCTGACATTCGCCGATCTGCAAGATTCTCCACTCAGCCCACTTGTCCGTTCGTTTCGCCTCGACCTGGGCGAGCAGGTGGCACTCGTAACCTTCCTGCGCGGGCTCGACGAGGGGGAGTCGTTGAGCAAATCCCTGGCGACTGTGCCCAACGCCTACTACTTTGACCACACGGCCACCATGGCCGCGGCCTATCGACGTTATCGCACCCGCTCACTCGAGTTGATTGCCGTGGGCCTCCTCGCAGTTGCAGCCCTGGTGTTTGCCCGCTATCGCCGGGTGGGGCCGGCCCTGTCAGCCTATGTACCTGCATGTATTGCCGCAGCCACCACACTCGCAATCCTCGGGCTCATGGGTGGACCGGTCCACATCCTCCACCTCGTTAGCCTCCTGCTGGTGCTCAGCATGGGGGTGGACTACGGGGTGTTTTTGACCGAGGCGTCCCTCGAAAGTCACTCGCAGCCGGTGGCGACCCCCGGACCAACTGCAGCTGCGCTTCTGAGTATTGTACTTGCATGTATTTCGACCGTCCTCGCGTTTGGCCTGTTGGGCATGTCCGACTATCCAGCACTCGAGGCGATCGGCACAACTGTTGGTATCGGGGTCGTGCTCTCGTTGGTGTGCGCACCCGTCAGTTTAGTGATTCTCCGTCGAGGTGACTCCCGTGGGTAGACAAACAGTTCAGCGTTGGCCGGTCGTTGGCCTGTCGCGCGCGCGAGGGATGGTCCGGTCTGGGCTCGCTGCCGGATTTGCCATTGCGCTCCTAGGCGCCATCGGCTGTCAGCGAGGCCCGACAACACAGCCTGAGGGCCGGGAAAAACAGCCACCCGAACAGGCGCCGGAACTCACCGAAGATGCCTACCCGGGACAGCTGCGGCCAATGTCCGAGGTGTCTGAAAACTTTGTGTTGCGCCAACAGCTGCGTGGAGAGGCCCTCGGCCGGCGTTTTCGTGGCGAGACTGTGCTGCAAAAACAGGGGGACACGCTGACCCTCGTGGGGCTGTCGCCGTTTGGAACCCGTGCATTTACACTGATTCAACGGGGCGACGAGGTTGAGTACTCCGAGCATATGCCCCAACCCCTGCCATTTCCCGCGCGATTTATGCTGATCGACATCCACCGGACCCTGTTTGTCGGCCTCGACGGGCCACGTGACGATGGCGAGCATACGGGGGTTGTCGGCGACGAAAATGTGCGCGAGCACTGGGCAGCGGGCAAGCTCCACACGCGGGTCTTTACCCGGGTCGCCGGCTCGCCCAAGGGGGCCATCACGGTGACCTATGAGGGCGGTTATCGCCCGGGTGAGGCCCCGCCGACGATCGGTTTTGACAACCGGTGGTTTGGCTACAAGCTCACGATTGAAACGTTAATGTATCAGCAAATAGATTGACCCGTTGCAGTCGCGGCTCGCAGTTTCACGCCTGGTCATATCCGTCGTGCTTGACGGTGGCCGCAAATCCTCCGAAACTTTGCTGTGCCCCGGGCCAAACAGTTGAGTACGGCCGCCAAGGCGCGATTGAATGCGGCTGTCGAGAAAATAGAATCCAAGTCTGCGGCCGAGGTGGTGATTGCGGTCGAGCCGACAGTCGGGCACCTCCAACATGTCGCCTATGCGGTGGGGGCTGCCTGGGCCTACGCAATGCTGCTGTTTATGCTCTACTCACCGCTTGTGTTTGGCCTGCACTGGATCGCGTTGATCTGCGCCGTTGCGTTTGCAGCCGGGACCGTCATGACGCTTGCTCTTCCACGGCTAGCCGTCCGACTGCAGCGGGCCACGACCGTCCGTCATAACCTCCAAAAAAGTGCTTATGCAAAGTTTTACGAGCTCGGGGTTGCCAACACCCGCGGGCGCACCGGGGTGTTGGTCTACGTCGCCGCCAGCGAGCGCCTTGTGTGCGTGGTGGCCGATGTCGGGGTGTTGCGGGCGGTCGACAACGCGACGTGGCAGCAGGCCGTCGGTGTTGTGGAGTCTGTGCAGTTGCCGAGCCTTGGCGACGGTGGCAGCGACGTGTTGGCGCGTACCATCGAAGCCTCGCTCGAGCCCGTGTTGGCCGAGCAGCTGCCGCGTGCCGCCGACGATATCGACGAACTGGTGAACGTGGCATGAGGGCTGGTCGAACCCTAAGAGTATTTGCCTATGCACTGGGTTTGGGCGCCTGTGTGTTCGCGGTCGAGGCCGACGCGAGACCGGGGGGAGGGCACTCCTATTCGGGCAGTTCGCGGTCTTCGGGCGCATCTTCGAGTTCCTATTCAAGCTCTTCGAGTTCCTATTCGGGCTCTTCGAGCTCCACCTATTCGGGTTCAGACGGAGGCTCCGAGAGCCTCTTTATCAGCTTCTTTTTGACCCTGGTGGCTTCGGGATTGGCGTTGCTCGGTAGCAAGATCAACCGGTATGCGTGGGCTTCGAACGAACCTGACTTCAGCGCCTACGATGTGGTCTCGCAGCCCCATTGGGGGCCAGTGCGTGCCCTGCCACAGCCCGATATCTTTGCCAAAATCCGCACCCACGATCCAAATTTTTCGCAGATCATTTTCGAGGACTTCGTGCACGAACTATTCGTCCGCAGTCACGAGGCCCGGGCCAACGACACCACAATTCGGCGCCTAGGAGCCTACCTCGCTCCCCAGGTGCAGGGACAGTTGCGCAGCCGTGGTGCCCGCACACCAACCGCGGTCGAGGGCGTGGTGCTGGGATCGATTCGATTCGCCCGCCAGCGAACGGCCAATGGCTACGACTATATCAACGTGCGATTTGAGTGTAACTACACTGAAGTTTACCCCGCACGCGAGCCCAACGCCCAGGACTTTCGCGTGGGTTTTTATGCCCGAGAGCGGTGGACACTGGTCCGCAAACAGGGGATTCCAAGCCGGTTGCCCCATGCCGCGCGGGCGCTCAATTGCCCGAGTTGTGGGGCTCCCGTGGCCGAGAGCCATCACGATCGCTGCGAGTATTGTGGGGTTGTCGACGGCACGGCAGAGTTTGATTGGTTGGTCCAAAAGGTCGTGGTCGAGGCCGAGGAGACCCGGGGTCCAACCCTGACCGGTTACGCCGAGGAGGTCGGAACCGGTGATCGTACAATGATCGATGGCAGCCGCGACCGCGCACTCGCGCAGCTACAGGCCCGCGACCCCGAATGGAATATCGAGGCATTTACCGCACGCGTGCGCCTGATCTACCGCTCGCTCAACGAAGCTTGGACCAGCCTGCAGTGGGAAGACGCGCGTCCATACCTCAGCGACCGCTTGTGGTTTTCAATGCGCTATTGGATTCACGCCTACCGCGACCAGGGCCTGCAAAACCTTATGCTCATGGCCAAGTCGCGCCACCTCGAGCTCGTCAAGGTCGCCAGCGATCCGTTTTACGACGCGATTGTTGTCCGGGTATTTGCAACTGCAATCGATCAGACGATCAACGTCGCCTCCGGGGTGATTGTTGGCGGGAGCGACCAGCCGCGGGAGTACAGCGAGTATTGGACGTTGATCCGTTCGCGGCCCGAAAAGCGCGGTGACTTTGTCGGCAAAAATTGTCCGAGTTGCGGAGCCGCACTCACGATCAACATGGCCGGTAATTGTCAGCACTGCGGCGTCAAAGTCAGCGGTGGTGAGTTTGATTGGGTGCTCAGTAAAATTGAGCAGGATGAGGCCTACGGCGGTTAACGGGCAAAGCCCGGGTCGCTTCACTGCGCTCAGTGTCGTTCGAGCCGCAGGTCGTGGGCGAGGTCGAGGTACCACTGCTTGTGGTCAAAATCGAAGTCGGTCACGCCGAGCACCTGCCCAACTTCGTCGATATGGTCGGCGATCATGGTCCCGCGGAAGTCTCCCCACTTCGCACTTTCGTAGGGCACGAGCCCGTCGTTTTTGCCACGGGCGACCTTGAGGATTTCGTAGCCAACCAAGATCAAGGGGTCGACAAGGTCGTTGCAGTCGTTGCCGGGCACCAAAAAATCTTCGGCCGCACAGGTCTCGCCGGTGTAGCTGATGTACGTCACCCGCGGGTCGTCGGGGTTTTCCGGGTTGAAAACCTCCTGCATATACTCCTCGCTGAGGGAGTAGAAGGATGCCTCGGCATCGGCCTGCTCGTCGGCAGTGACGGCCCCCAAGAAGTTAAACAGAAAAAACAGGGCCTGGTCGACACCGCCCGGAACCAGCCCGAGGGCGAGGTCGGTCACATATGTCCCTTGGTGCGGGCTACCGATCGTGACCAGTGCAGATACACGGTTTCCATAGCCGTGGGTACTGACGACCGCTCGGCTATCGATCCCGCCCTGGCTGTGACCGACGAGGTTGACCTTGCGCGCGCGCCAGGCCGAGAGGACCTCGTCGACCTGCTCGGCGAGCTGCCCCGAACGCACGATCGACGAGTTGTATTTGTCGACTTGGCTGACATACACGGGGTAGCCGTGGTCGCCTAGGTGCCCAGGGACCTGAAAAAAGTACTCCAGCGGGCCGATGTTGTCCCAGCCGGTCCAGCCGTGGGCGAGCACGATCGGAAAACGGGTGGTCTGCTCATCGCAGTTTTCAAGGCACGTCACCGCGAGCGAATAAGCGGCCGCCTGTTCGGGATCGCTGCTGCGGATGTAGACCGCGTACTCGCCCGAGCGAATCGATGTAAATTCAACTTTTGTGGTGTCACCTTCGGCGGTGGTAAACGGCGGTACCAAACTCTTGTCGTAGATGTCCTCCTGGTCATCTTCTTGGGCGACATTGGGGTAGGTCAGGGCTCCCTCGACCACGAGTTCGTCCCCGGTTTGCAGCCCGGTGACAGCGACCTCGAGCACCACATCCTGGGCGGCGGCAATGTAGTGCCGGTCCTCGCCACAGCGGGCGACGGTGAGCTCGCCCGTCGAATCACCGAGTGGGAGAAAGCCGCGGTCAGTCACCTCTGGTTGTTCGGGGTCGCAGGCGATGGGGCCGGCCGTTGTCCCGGTTTCGCTGGCGGTACCCGAGCCCCCGGTTTCACCGCCCGAAGTGGTGTCGAGCGATTCACCCTCGCTGCCATCGCTGCTGTCAGAAGTTGACGTTTCGTCGCCTGTACCTACTTCGGCGTCTGAGGTGTGGCCATCGCTTAGGCCCGTCGAGTCGTCGCCACAGGCCGTGGTCAAACCGGCGACAGCCGTCCAAATCAGCATCCCACCAAGTGCGCGCAACATGCCGGCATAGTACCGGTCGTACACGCGCAACTCCATCGCGGCCCGTCGGGATTCGCCTGCGCAGTCGCAAGTGTTGCTCGCAATACGCTTGCAAATGCACGGGCGTGGAGGGTGCCAAACTTCTTCAATTGAGCCTGTCGAACCGATCGGGTAAACAGGTCGTACCGATGTCAGGTCACGTGCAATCACCCGCGAGCCCAAACCGTGTAAACAAGGTCTACCCGAGCGCCGAGCAGGCTCTGAGCGACGTGGCCGATGGGTCGTCGATCGCCGTCGGCGGATTTGGACTGTGTGGTAACCCCGAGGCCTGCATCGCAGCAATTGCCGAGGGCGGGGCAAAAAACCTCACGATTATTTCCAACAACTGCGGCAACCAGGGGCGCGGGTTGGCGATCTTGCTTAAGCAACATCAGGTCGGCCGGGTGATCTGTAGCTTTGTCGGCGGCAATCCAGACCTAGAGCAACAGATGCTGGCCGGCGAGGTCGAGGTGCAACTCAATCCCCAGGGGACATTGGCCGAGCGCCTGCGTGCCGGGGGAGCTGGGATTGAGGCGTTTTACACCCCGACAGGGGCCGGCACGGTCGTGGCAGAGGGCAAGGATACGCGTGTGTTCGACGGCAAGTTGTGTGTGCTCGAGACAGCCCTCAAGCCTGACATTGCGATCGTGCGAGCGGCGGTTGGCGACCGTGCGGGCAACCTGCGATTTTACAAAACGGCCCGCAATTTCAACCCGATTGCTGCCATGGCCGGTCGGGTGACAATCGCCGAGGTCGATCGCTTGGTCGAGGTTGGCGAGCTCGATCCCGACGACATCCACCTGCCGGGGATCTTTGTCCAACGAATTGTGCATGTGCAAGAGCATCTCAATTTCATCGAGTACAAAACCACGCGCCCACGCCCGGGGGAGACGGCCTCGTGAGCAGCTCAAACCCGGCGAAGCCACAGCGAGACCTCGCGTTGACATTTGCCGGCGGCGGCAACCGTTGCTTTTACCAAATTGGATTTTGGGAGCCGTTTGCCGACCGCCTCGCGCCGCGCCTGGCCGCTGTCGCCGGGGTCAGTGCAGGTGCATGTATGTTGGCAATTTGGATCGCCGGTCGTCTGCGGGAGAGCCAAATTTTCTTTCGCGCGCGGCGGGGCGGGGTGCAGCGCAACCTCGACTGGACCGCACTGTTGCGCCGCGAACCAGTCGCGCCACACGAGGGGGTCTACCGCGACACGGTGTTATTCGCCTGCGAAGATGGTGGGTTTGAGAAGATCCGCGCCTGCCCGTTTCCGATTTATGTGCTGGCAGCGGCGTTCCCCGAGCGGCTGTCCCCAAGGCTAGGTACCCTGGTGGGCTATGGCGCGTATCTACTCGAAAAACGGCTCAAGCCGAGCATGATTCACCCGAGCCTGGGTCGGCGGCTCGGCTTTCGTCCGCTGGTCCGCGACGCCCGTACGTGCGAGTCGCCCGAGGAGCTGGTCGACCTGATTTTGGCCTCGTCTGCGACGCCGCCATTTACCCCACTCGGGCGTTTGCGCGGGCAGCCGTTGATCGACGGTGGACTTGTCGACAACGTCCCGGCATTTGTCGCCGAGCAACTCCCCGAGGTCCGTCGCAACATCGTGGTGATGACACGGCCGTACCCGCGCGAGGTGCTCGGGGCCAAGGGGCAACGGTTTTACGTGGCCCCGGCCTACATGCCCCCTGCATCGGTTTGGGACTATCGCCGCGACGCCCCCGTCGACCAGGCGCTCGCACTCGGGCGGGCCGAGGCCGAGGCGTTGGCCGAGGATGTGTGGACATTTGTTGGCGAACCTCCCCAAACATAATGTAGATACATTTGAATACCGCGCCGGCGTATCGATGAGCATGTTCGATTCGACATGTTTTTTGTGCAGGTCCGCGAGCTTGCCGCTACAATCGCCCTGTGTACGGCAGCTACGGTCTACAGGTCATTCCACCGGCAAGTCCGGCAAGTGTCGGTGTCTATAGCTTGGAGCTGCGAGCAAACCACGAGTTTGAAACCATCTTCCAAATTCTGCAAAACACCCCTGAAGACCGCGACTGGCGGTCCGAGTGGAATGCCTCCGAGGGCACGTTTGAGGTCGATGGTGACCGCTTGAAGTTTACCGTGACCACCAGCACCTGGCGCGTGCGCTCGAGTGCGTGGAACGGCCGCGGCATCGAGCGCGAGCACGACCCCAACGGCCTGCCCAAGGAGGCTTTTGTCGGGGTTTTGACAGCAACCGGCATTCAACTTTCGCAACTGCGAGGGCTCGAGCTACCGAAAACCCAGCGGGTTATTGGTAAACGGGCGTTGATTGTGCCGGATTACGACATTCTGGACCTCTAGCCACATGTATAGGCACTGAAACTAGTCGGATTCGAGGGCGGCTCGGATATCCGCGAGCAGCATGTCGATACGTGGGCGGTGGGTCCGGAAACTCAAGATACAAGCGCGTAGGGTACAGGCCAGGCCGTCGGAAACTGGGAGGTTGGTCGACGAAAGCCACACGCGCTGGCGGCCATTGATCCGATCGAGCAGGGACTGGTTGCGGCGATTGTAGCTATCGAGGTGCTCGCCCGGGCGCCGTTGCAGGCGAAACGCGAGCAGCGATAGTTGGGGGGGCGCGACGATCTGCAGCGGAGCACCAGCTTGTTGTAGTTGCAACAGTCCCCGATGCAAGTGGTCCGCGAGTTCGAGCTTTTCGTTGAGTTGGTGGCGAAACGCAGCCGCCCCGTGGAGCATGAGCGGGAGCCACAGGCGAAGTCCACGAAAGTCACGCGACAGCTCCGGGCCAAGGTCGTTTGAGGAGGCCTGGAGGGGATCGTCAAACACGTCGAAGTCGCGGAGGTAGTCCGCATCACCACGGTGGGCACGCAGCAGGTCACGGCCATCACGGACCAGCAAACAGCCGGTTCCGTAGGGCAGGAACATGCCCTTGTGGGGGTCGAAGGTGATCGAATCCGCCTGGGCAATCCCCCGCAAGGCCTCGCGCCCGCGTGGGCACAGGACAAACGCCCCGCCGTAGGCCCCATCGACGTGCAGCCAGAGATTGTTGTAACGGCATATTTCACCGAGTTGGGGCAGCGGGTCGATGGCACCGGTGTTGGTCGTCCCCGCCGCAGCGATCACCAAAAACGGTGTCCAGCCGGCCTTTCGATCGGTCTGCACGGCGCGACGCAGCGCGTCGATGTCGAGGCGGAAGTGTTGGTCGACCTCTACAACCCGCAGGCACTGCGGAGAAAACCCAGCCATCCGCAGGCATTTGCCGATGCTGTGGTGGGACTGGTTAGATGTGTATACACGGGCCCTGCGCAGGTCAAAGTCGGGGCCGAGATGTTTTTCGCGGGCGGCGACGATCGCTGAAAAATTGGCCAGCGAGCCGCCAGAGGTCAGCAACCCGCGAGCATCGGGGCCATAGCCAAACTCAGCGGCGAGCCAGCGCAACACATCGGCCTCTAGCCGGGCAAGTGCCGGGGCTGCGCTGGCGAGCCCGACAAACCGGTTGAGGACGTTGGCCACCAAGTCGGCGACCGCGGCGGTGGGTATGCCCCCACCGGGAATATAGGCGAGGTAGCCAGGGCTTGTGGTCGTCAGGGATGCTTCGGCGGCCTGGTGGAGAAGTTCGAGAACCCGCGGCATGCCACCGGGCAGCGGCGACTCTGAAATCACCTGCGAGACTTGTTGAGCGGTCTTTAGGCCAGCGATGCCGTGGGGTCCAGCGGCCGGGACGTTGGCGAGGCCCTCGATGTTGTCGAGCACAAACGATGAAGCTGCCGCGAGCCAGGCGGCAAGTGTTTCGCGAGAGGGTTCGAGTCCACGGTCGTTCACGCGTCGCCGGTGTATCACACTGTTTTGCCAAACTGCCGACAAACACTGCTCTGGTGCCCGTGCGGGCCTGATTGCGAGTAGCCGGCGAAATGTGTAGGAACATGCCCATGCAACTGCAGGACAACACCATCCTCATCACCGGCGGGAGTTCGGGCATCGGGCTTGCCCTGGCCACCAAGTTTTTGGAACTTGGCAACGAAGTCATCATCACCGGCCGACGCCAGGAGAAACTTGATGCCGCTAAGGCGGCGCACCCGCAGTTGCACACCTATCGCAGCGATGTCGGCGATCCACAGGCGATCAAAGACCTCGCCCAGACCCTGCGTGCCGATCATCCCAAGCTCAATGTCCTGATCAACAACGCCGGCATCATTGCCTACAAAAACCTGCGCAGCCCGAGCCGTGACCTCGAAGACCTGACCCGCGAGTTAACTGTGAATGTCGCCGGAAAAATTCGCATGACCTCGGCGGTGATCGACCTGCTGACCGCCAACAAGGGCACGGTGATCAATGTTTCCTCGGGGCTTGCCTATGTCCCGCTGCCGTGTGCCCCGATCTACTGCGCGACCAAGGCGGCGATTCACTCCTACACGGTGTCCCTGCGGTTTCAGCTGGCGGATTCGGGGGTGACCGTGGTCGAGTTGATGCCTCCGGCTACCGAAACCGATATGAACGCCAACATGGACCCGAACGCGGGGGTCAAGTTGATGCCGGTTAAAGATCTTGTAGCTGCAACGATGAAGGGACTGCGCGCTGGCCATGCCGAAATTCGCCCCGGTCAGGCCGGGCAGTTGCACATGATGTCGCGGATTGCCCCTGGGTTTATCAACGGCCAACTGGCCAAGGCGACGATGGGGATGATCCCGCCGCCCGAGTAATTTGCCTGTACATGTTACCCGCCCGGCGGCTGCCCTATTGGGAGGTGTTGGCCGCCGTGGCAAACGGCCGGGTCACGAGCGTCAGCAGCAGGAAGTTGCCGCTAATCACCACCCGCTGGCTGAGCACAAACAACGCGATCGCGGCTGCTGGGGTGCCTAACAGCGCGAGTGCGCCACCCCAGCCAGCCTCTTGGATACCGAGTGCCCCGGGGGTAATGCCGATCGCACTGGCGAGTTGGGCCAGCGGGGTTGCGGCGGTCATGTCGGGCAGCGACAGGCCCACACCAACGGCGTTGGCAACCAACCAAAACTGGGCAATGACGGTGAGGTAGCGCAGCAAACTGTAGACCGCGACTTTGTTGGCGACGCTCCCAGGGATAGGCGGGACCTCGTTGTCGCGCGTTGCTTCCACCCGTTTGAGCCGGCCATAGACCGCCAGGGCAATGCGTGACAGTGGCAGCAAACTCTTGCCCGCGAGCAGTAAAAAGACCAGGGCAATGCCGCCAAACAGGGCGAGGCTGGTGGCCCCATCGGTGGTTGGTTGGATATACAAAAAAGTCCAGGCGAGCATCATCGCCGGGAGCACCACATCAAACAGGCGCTCGAGCACAGCCTGCGTCATGGTATGCCCAACCCCCCGGGTTGAACCGGCCTGTTGCAGGAGTACACCACGTCCGAGGGTGTCCATCACCAGGGTCGAGGAGACTTGCCCGAGGACTTTGGTGAGCACAAGTGTATGTAGGTACACACGGTATGGCAGCGGGGTGCCACCCATGGCTTCAACCATACATTGCCAGCGGGCCGCGGTGACCAGGCTGGCAGCGGTTGTCGCCGCAAGGCCGAGGGCGAAGTACCCGGGGACAAACTCGACACGCGCCCACACCTCGCCCCAACTCGGAAGCCAATAGGCGATAACCCCGGCAAACACAGCTAGGCCGAGCACCAGCCGCAGCCACGGAGTTTTTTTTGCCGGAGCCTGCTCGCTGTCCTCGCCCGTGTTCATGTGGCCTCGCCATCGCCCGGCGAGCGCCGCGAAAACAATTCGGAGATGCCAATGTCGAGCGCGCGTTGGGCCCACAGACCCAACACGATGATCGAGAGCAGTTGCAACACGTAGAGGTAAAACGCGTAGCGGGCCCCGGCTTCGGCAACCTCGCCCGGCAGCAAAAACATCGACAGGCCAAACAACACTCCGGCATGAAACGTACCGAGCTGTGCAGGCGGCCCGGGGATCAGGAGGGTGAGGTTGATGACCGCCATGACCGCGCAGATCTCGAGGCACGAAAGGTCGAGGCCGACGGCCTGGGCAAACACCCACATCCCGAGGGCGTTGAACGCCCAGTAGATAAGTGTACAGGCAATAAATGCCAGGAGCGGCCGGACACTCGGCAGGGCCCGCAGGCCGTCACACAGGCCCTCGGCAACTCCGATGAGGCGTTCGCCGAATTTTGGCAGCACCCGGCCCACGCTTTGGCGAATCAGCGCAAAAAAGAAGTTGGGCCACAGGGCGGCGGCGAGCAGGCCGAGCAGGGCCACCAAAAAAACGCCGGTAAACCCGGCCGTGGCCGTGGTGAGTTGGGCGAGCTCGGGACGGGCTGGGAACGCGGCGGTGGTGCCCAAAAAAAGTGCACATACAATGAGGCCGTCGCACACACGCTCGATCGCCACCGCACCGAGGGCCTGGCTGGCCCGGATCTCACTGCGTTTGGCGATCAGTAACGGCCGCGCAAACTCGCCTAGGCGCCAGGGAATCAGGGCGATCCACATGGTGCCGGCGAGGCCGGTGAGGGTGGCGATACGCAGGGAAACGGGCGCCTTTGGGGTGAGCGGGCGCAGCAAAAACCACCAGCGTAGCGCTCGCAGGACGCCATAGCCGAGCAGCAGGGCGACGTACACTGGAATGCCCCAGGCCGCGACTTCGAGGGACTTGGGCACCGCGTCAAACCGCTGGCTCAAGGCGGCAAGAATAAGAATTGTGACGGCGATTGATGCGACAAAGCGAAGACCCCAACGCGGAAGTTGGGACCCTCGCTCTGGTTTAGACCGGTGAATATGCAATCTCCGTTGCGGTCGTAACCGCAGGCGGGCTCACCTAGGCGGCGAGCGGCGAAATCCTATTTGCGGAACCGGCTGGGGAAGGAGTCGCCGAAGTCTTTGTTGTGGATTTTGCTAGCGCGGGCGATCAGGGTGTCTTCGGTTTCCGTGCGCTCGGGGTCGGGGAGGCAGCACTCGACGGGGCACACCGCTTGGCAAGCTTCGTACTCGTGGAAACCGACGCACTCGGTGCACAGCTCAGGGTCGATGACGTAGGTCTCGTCGCCCTCGCTGATGGCTTCGTTGGGGCACTCGGGCTCGCAAGCTCCACAGTTGATGCATTCTTCGGTGATGTGGGTGGCCATGTCGGTCGCAACTCCTTGGGCTCTTGGCTGGGGGGAAAAAGTTAATAGCCAAGCTCGTCTGCCAGTCTATAAAAACATGACGTTGGGTCAAGATTGCCCAACGCACACGCGCGTGCTGTGGCCGGCGGTTGATCGGGTTGTTTGCGGAGATTGTGCAATCGACACGAGTACTTCCAAAACCGGTCCACGGGTCGTTTGTTGAGGTTTGCCCCGGTCATGCGCGTGGATAACCGCAATTTCCGCATAGTCCGCGAGCTTGCGTTGTCGTCGCTTTGCGGTTCGCAGGTTTTTGATAACGAAAGTCAATCTCGACTTTGTCTGGCCCCGAAAGGCACTGACGGACCCTCTCACGGGCTGGCGATGCACGTGCAACCCCGGGCATGTTTTGTGCATTTACAAGCGCGCCCGCGAAGCGACCACGCCTAGGCCTCGAGCAACTCGGTCAGCTCCCGCCCTGAACTTTCACACAGGCGCAGGAGGAGATCGATGTCCATGTCGGGGACACACAACAGGGCAAACACAAACTCGCCGCACAGGACCTGCCCGACAACCGTACCGTGACTTGCCTCAATCACGGCGATCCAGTTGCCAAACCCGTGGCGCTTGGCGGGACCGGTGAGTTTGTTGAGTGAAAGCTGCAGCTGCGCGCCGACGATTTGGATGTCGAGCGAAGAGATTTTTGTCGGCCGCCTGGCAAAGTCGATCGGGTCGCCCTCAATGTCGCACAGCACGGCACCCAAAAACTGCGGGTTGCGTTGCAGCAACTCGGCGAGTGCCATACCAAACTCGCTGGCGGCAAACAGCACCGTGTCGCCACCGCGGCCATGCCGATGCTCGTTGGCACCGGTCGAGACCCGCGGGCGGGGAATCGGAACGTCCTGCTCTTCGAGGGCGGGGATGGGCGGCGGAGGTGGACCCTTGCGCAGCGTCGAGATATCGCTGGCGGAGAGTTCGATCGCGCTGTCGTGTGCGAGTGGCTCCGGCGAAGTCGACTCGTTGCGAAGCGGCGAGAGATCGCTGGCGGAGAGTTCAATCGCACTGTCGTGTGCGAGGGACTTTGGCGCAGGCGACTCAAGCGTCGAGAGATCGCTGGCGGAGAGTTCGATCGCGCTGTCTTGCGCGAGTGGCTCCGGCGAAGTCGACTCGTTGCGTCGCGGCGAGGTATCGCTGGCGGAGAGTTCAATCGCACTGTCGTGTGCGAGGGACTTTGGCGCAGGCGACTCAAGCGTCGAGAGATCGCTGGTGGAGAGTTCGATCGCGCTGTCTTGCGCGAGTGGCTCCGGCGAAGTCGACTCGTTGCGTCGCGGCGAGATATCGCTGGTGGAGAGTTCGAGCGCGGGTGGCTCCGGCGGAGGCGGAGGAGGCTTGCCCATGCCCACCAAGGGTAACGGACTTTTACCGGGCGATGCGACCTGGCTAAAACGGGATCGATAGGGTCAGGTTGCCGAGTCGGGCCGCGCCAAATCGGTTGGTTTGAAACACGTGATTGTAGGTGGCTTCGATAAACGCACCACGCAGCCACTTGAGCCGGTTGTAGCGGGCCAAGCCATCGAGCTCGACCACGAGCTGCAAGCCCGGCGTATGCGACAAGAACCGGCTCATTTTGGGGTCTGCACTGATGTACTCAGCATCGGCGGGGTAGGGGCGCTCGTCCATCGGCAAAAAGAAGTAGGCCTTGGTCTGGTGATAAAACCGGTAGCGCAGGCGTAAGCGCAGATGTTTGGCCACGCGAAAGTGGATCCGTGGGTCGATCGCGTGGGCCGTAATACCCCAGTCATCGTGGTAAAACCGGTAGCGCGGTTCGACCACCATGTGGGCCTTGAGCACCGCCCAGCGCAAGAAGCCAGTCATCGCCAACCGCCGGCGCAGGTGTGGGTGCGACTCGTTGAGCGCCCCGTCGATTCGCCGGTAGGGGTTGTCCTGCGGACCGGTCGCGTAGATGCCCTCGAGGACAGCTCCGGCCAGTAGTGTGCGATGCAATGCGTGGCTGTAGCCGAGCGAAAGATAGTGTATCTGCACCAAGTTGGTGGCGTCGGGGTCGTCCGGATCGGCCGAGGTCCAGGGCACGGTGTCGCGAAAGCTCTGGCGAATCTGAAACGTGCGATCGAGGTTGGCGGAGTAGGCCACACTCAATGTACCTGCACGTTGAAACAGGTCGCGGGCGACTGAAAAGCCAAAGCTGCGCGAGATGTAGTCGCTCTCAGTCGAGTAGCGAAAAAATCCGCCGAGGGTCCAGTTGGGCAGGCGCGAGGCCACGGTCGCCGTGGTTTCGTGGCGGATCTCCGTAAACACGTTGTCGCCCCCGGTGACGGCGGCTGCACCCGCGGCGATCGAGGCCGAGGAGATGGCGTCGAGCATGTAGCTGGCGCCGATGGTCAGGCGCTCGTCGGGGACGTCCTTGTGGACAATCACCAACGGTTGGAGCACGCGGGTCGAGACTTCGCGGTAGTAGTTGCCACGAATGGTCACGCGGTCATCGGCTTGTAGCGAGCCGATAATTGCCCATACAACGAACATCGCCCCCAACACGGAGGCCAGCCACGGGGCCAGGGTTTTTAGCCGCAGCCGCATCCGCCACCTGCAGCGCCATGACCTCCAAACGCACCCTCGCGGGCGGCTTCGACGTGGCTGTGAAAGATTTCCTCTTCGAGGTCATCCGCCGGATTCATCTCGGGGCGACTGAGGACTTCCCGCTCCGACGGACGGACCGTCGCACATCCCGTCAGCGCGGAGCCGGCGAGGAGCAGGGCAATCAGGGCGTAGGTGGCACGCATGGGCCGTGACCCTGCCCGACAACTGCGGGGTCAATCAAGGCCGTGGCCGCTAGACTTTTGCCAAACCGTTCGCGCCAACTCACTAGGTTTGTGACTGCTTTGCTCCGGGACGGGCCATGAGCTGTGAGCTTCCCAGCAAACGAACGCCAGCGTCGCACGCTCGATCACGCGAGAAAAACCACTTCCCTTACCCGGCGACAGGTACGCAGATGGTCTATTCTCCCGCCGGTCGCACATGAACCAACCGACACAGCCAAAAGGGGCCAAACACCCACTGCTAATCGTGATCGACGGGCCCGCGGGTGCCGGCAAAAGTACTGTTGCGCGACGGGTCGCCGAGCACTACGGGATGCCGTTGCTCGATACGGGGGCGATCTACCGAACGCTCGCATTGGCCGCCAAACGCCAAGGACTCTCCTGGAATGATGGTGCGGAGCTTGCGCGGTTACTGCCAGAATTTCCGATTGCGTTTGAGCCCGCCGGTCGCGGCAAGGGGCCACGGGTGCGTCTCGGCGACGAAGATGTCACCGCCGAAATCAGAACCCCAGAGATCGCGCTCGGGGCCTCGACAGTCTCGCAGCTGCCAACGGTTCGCACCGGTTTGTTGGGCCTGCAGCGCCGCCTGGCCGCGGGTGGATGTGTCGCCGAGGGTCGCGATTTAGGGAGCGTTGTGTTCCCCGATGCCCCCCACAAGTTCTTTTTGACGGCGAGTTTGGAGACCCGTGCCCGCCGCCGTCAGGCGGAGTTTTCGGCCCGTCGCGGACGCGACGTTTCGCTCGCCGAGGTGATGCGCGAGGTCGAGGCCCGTGACAGCCGCGACACACAGCGGGCGACGGCACCGCTTATCCAGGCCAAGGATGCGGTGGCGGTCGATTCGTCTGACATGAGCATCGACGAGGTTGTGAGCCGCATCATAGAAGTCGTCGACTCCCGGGTTCGCCAGGCCGGTTGAAACACCGCCGCGGCGAGGCAATCCACACGGTCTCAACCGCTGTGGCGTGTAAAAACCGCCGCTACCCGCGGTTGACGCCCGCGAACAAGTTCCCTAGGTTCGCCGAGCCGTGTACCAGCGGCCGGTGGCGTCACCTTTCAGGGTTGGTGTCGCTACCTCCCAGCCGGTGCATGGACACCTAGAGAGGAACAAAAACCCCAACATGTACGAAACCATCACCCCTGCCGCAGGCGACGAAAGCTTCGCGGATTTACTCAAAGAGACCTCTGATACCAAACCCGAGATTCGGGAAGGTAGCATCGTCGTGGGCACGGTCGTCGACATCATCGGTGACTACGCCGTGGTCGATGTGGGCTGCAAAGCCGAGGGCCAGGTGCCGCTGCGCGAGTTCCAAGAAGAGGACGGCACCATCAACGTCAACATTGGCGATCGCTGTGAAGTTCTGCTCGAAGTGCAAGAAGACCAAAACGGTCTGGTTGTGCTGAGCAAGGACAAAGCACGCAAACGCAAGGTTTGGGACGAGATCCAAACGGCCTGCGAGGCCGACGGCATCGTCCATGGCACGATCAGCCAGCGGGTCAAAGGTGGCCTTTCCGTCATCCTCAATGGCGGCGTCAAAGCCTTCTTGCCCGGCAGCCAGGTCGACCTCCGGCCGGTTCGCAACCTCGACACCTTCCTCAACGAAGAGTTCGAGTTCAAGATCATCAAGTTCAACAAAAAGCGCGGCAACATTGTGTTGAGCCGTCGCGTGTTGCTTGAGGCAGAGCGTGCCAACCTCAAAAGCGACACGCTCAACCGCCTGCAAGAAAACCAAATCGTCGAGGGCGTGGTCAAAAACCTTACCGACTACGGCGCCTTCATCGACTTGGGTGGCATCGACGGACTGCTCCACATCACCGATATGTCGTGGGGCCGGGTCAACCACCCGTCCGAGCTGTTCCAAGTTGGCGACAAGGTCAAAGTCAAGGTCCTCAAGTTCAACAGCGACAGCGAGCGCGTTAGCCTGGGCCTCAAGCAGATCACCGAAGATCCGTGGATCAACGCCGAAGAGCGCTACATCCCCGGTACCGTGGTCGAGGGCAAGGTTGTCAGCATCAAGGACTACGGCGCCTTCATCGAGCTCGAAGAGGGCATCGAAGGCCTCGTGCACGTGTCCGAGATGTCGTGGACCCGCCAGATCAAAAACCCCAAACAGGTTCTCAAGATCGGCGACGATGTCCGGGCTGTTGTCCTCGACATCGACGTGTCGCAAAACCGCATCTCCCTGGGCATGAAGCAGCTCGAGGAGAACCCCTACGACAAGGTCGTCGAGACCTATCCCCCGGGACAGGTTGTCGAGGGCGTGGTCCGCAACATCGCCGACTTCGGCGTGTTCGTCGAGCTCGAGCCTGGCATCGACGGTCTGGTGCACATCACCGACCTCAGCTGGACCCACCGCGTGCGTCACCCGAGCGAGATGTTCAAAAAGGGCGACGAAGTCAAAGCGATGGTGCTCAACATCGACAACACCGGCGAGAAGCCCAAAATCAGCTTGGGCCTCAAGCAGCTCGGTCAAGACCCCTGGGACCGGATCCCCTACGACTACCCGATCGGCAAGATCATCGAGGTCAAGATCCTCAAGCTCACCGACTTCGGTGCATTTGCAGAGATCGAGCCGGGCGTCGAAGGACTCATCCACATCTCGGAGATCAGCGAAGAGCGTGTCGACGATCCCCGCAGCCACCTCGACCCGGGTCAGAAGATCCGCGCCGAGATCATCCAAATGGATGCGGCAGAGCGCAAGATCGGCCTGTCGATCAAGAGCGCCCGCCGGCAAGACGACCTGGCCGATGCCCAGGGCTTCGTCAACGCCAGCGACGCCAGCGCGACCCTTGGCGATGTGTTCGCCGGCAAACTCGGGATCAACAAGGACGACTAAGTCCCACCTGAGTTGCTAAGCAAGCCGCCTGTCCTTCGGGATGGGCGGTTTTGTTTTTAAGCTTGGTAAGGCGCAGCATGCTTGTACATGCAGCGCGCTTGCGGGCGACAAGATGCTGATACACCGACTTGGCCCGATGCCCGGTCGACCGGTCGCCGCAGTGCCAGTCGCTCGGGGCGTTGTGCCCCGACGCGATCCCCAAAAATACCGGCTTCCCTGGCGAACATCGTCAATTGGGCTGTCCAAAGCCTTGATCGAAATCCCCCGGCCGGGTATGTCGCGATCATGTCGAACTCCGAGGTGCGGGTGCTCGAGGGGTCCTTGGACGCCACAGGTTTGCGGTTTGCCATTGTCGTGGCCCGCTTTAACAGTTTTGTCACCGAGCGATTGCTCGAAGGTGCGATCGACACGCTCGTGCGCAGCGGGGCCAAGCGGGGCGACATCACGGTTGTCCGCACGCCGGGCGCCTACGAGATTCCGATGGTCACCGGCCAGGTGCTCGCCGCCGGTGGTCACGATGCCGTCATCGCCCTCGGGTGTTTGATCCGCGGCGACACCATCCACTTTGACCTCATCGCCGGCGAAGTCAGCAAGGGCATTGCCCAGCTCGGCCTCGCGTTTAACGTGCCGGTGACATTCGGTGTATTGACAACCGATACGTTGGAGCAGGCGATCAACCGCGCCGGTGCGAAGGCCGGTAACAAGGGCGGCGAAGCAGCCCTGGCCGCGATTGAACAGGCACGCCTCTACCAGGCAATTGCCGCTTCGGGGCCCGAGTTGGCGGGGTTTGAAGACGAAGAGCCGCAGGGTGAGGAGCTCGATGGCCCGCAATAAATCCCCCCGCTCGTCGGAGCCGACCGGCGATCGTGGACGTGGGCGCGAGCTCGCGTTGCTGGCCCTTTGTCACCTCGAAAGCTACGCCGCCGATGAGCGCGACGAGGCCCTCGAACTGTTTTGGCGCGACCTCCCCGGCAGCGACGAAGTCCAAGATTTCCATAGTTGGGGGACCAAGCCCAAGGTCGTCGCGTTTGCCAAACAATTGCTCGCGCACATGCTCAAGGCCTGGTCGGAGGTCGACGAGGCGCTCGAACAGACATCGAAGACCTGGCGAATCGCCCGGATGGACCGGGTCGATCGCAACGTCTTACGGCTCGTCGCCAGCGAACTTCAAAGTCAGCCCGACACTCCCAAGGGTGTGGTGATGGCCGAGGCCGTGCGCCTAGCCTCCCGCTACGGCAGCGAGCGCAGTGCCGGGTTTGTCAACGGCTTGGCCGAAGGGCTCTCGCGCCGACTACGAGCAACGCCATGACCGAAACGACCTCTGCGAGCTCCTCGGGTCATCTCTCGCTGGTGGCGGGGGAGCGCTCGCAGGTGCAGACCGAGGCGCAACGCAACGAGGTCGTTCACAAAACCCTTGAGCATACACATATCAAAGTTGCGCCCCTCGGCCTGGCCGCACTCGAGACCATAGGCGAGCCCGCCGGGTGGTCGGCCGAACTCACCGTGCTGCCGATCTTTAGCGACGAGTTGCCCCTACAGGGCCTTGCCGGCGTGCTCGACTGGCGCATGGGCGGGCGGATCTCAACGATGGTTCGCGAGGGTATTTGTACAGGCAATCAAGGTGAGCAGGTGTTGACGCTCAGTCAAACCACGGCGACGCTGTGCCGCATTGTGCTGCTCGGGCTCGGGCTGCGGGCCGAGTTTACCCGCGAGCGTGGTGAGCAGGCGGGCGTGCAAGTGCACAACCTCAGTCAAAACTTGCATGCACAGGAAATCCTGTTGGGGATGCCCCACACCCAGGCAGACGGTACCGACCAACCCGCACTTGTGTGGGCCGAGCAGGTGGTCCGCGCCTGTCGGTCCAGCGACGCCGCGCCCAGGCTATGGCTGCTCGCCCAGCGCGAATGCGTGGGTTTGGTCGAGCAACACCTGGCCGAAGTCGTCGCCAGCTAACAAGCGCCACTCCCTGACTCGAGCGGGCTTGAGCAAGGGGGCTGTGTCGGGTCGTCGTCTCTCGGTAGCACTTGCCGACACGGCCGGGTTTAGGGCCCGTTTTAAGGCTCACAAAATTTTTTTAGAACGTCGCGGATAGAAACCGGCGAGGTGGTGACTCCCCCCATGAACCCACCATGACAAGCTCCGCAAAATCCCGCTTCTCCGCCCTGTGTATCGCTGCGCTATCGCTATGCCTCAGCCCGTCATTTGCCCACGCCGGGGGCAACGGCGATGTCAGCTACGACGATATCGACCACAGCTTTGTCGACGACTACGACGGTGGCTACACGTGGAAGACCAAGACCATCACTCGCGACGGGGTCACGGGCACCATCAAACTTGCCCATGACATCCGCGGCGAGCCGAACATCTGGGACGTCAACGGGTCGTTTTTTGAGAACTCGACCAACCGCAAGCGCTACGTCTCCAAGATGCAGGAGTGGGGGAACTCCGACTACCTGTCCCAAAACTCAGGCAACAGCGACATGGTCGCCACCAACTTCATCGCCTACAACGCCAGCTCCAGCGAAAATGATATCCTCAGCACCTGGATTTATGTCAACGGCGTCGAGATCAAAGAGGTCCAGGCCGACTTCGTCAGCCAGGAACTGCTCGAAGGCGTGATTTTGTCGGACTTTACCGACGACGTGACAATCAAGTTCCGGTTTAAATACGACCCGGCGTTTACCGGCTCGAAGAAGAAGAGCTGCGAGGTGACGGTTCAAAACGATCCCGATGTCTTTGCCCGCAGCATCGCCGTGATCATGGATACCGGCGATTGGTGGACCGGAGATGGGGCCGGCTGCGACATCCAGCTCAATCGCAGCTGGGGCGGCGAGGTCGAGGTTCGGGCCGATTGGGACGACGAAGTTTGTCTCAACGCGGTGGGCACCAACTCGTCGAACAACGGCACCAACATCAACACCTACCACTGCGATTACGTGGACGAAACCTGGCGCTACGGCAAGGACATGAAAATCCACGCGGCCTGGGACGACGACATGTGTCTCAACATGTCGGGCACCAACTTCTGGGGGGGCAACGTCAACCTGTACGACTGCGACTATGCCGAGCCCGTGTACTTTGGCGACGACGACATCCTGCACCTGGCTGACGACCCGGACTACTGCGTCAACGTGATCCAGTCGGGTGTGGCCTGGGACGAGGACCCCGATAACCAGTGGGGTTCGGCGGGCGTCAACATCTACCACTGCGACTGGGTGATCGATAGCTGGAGTATGGAGGAACTCTAAACTACTTGCATGAGCATATTTGTTGGTAGACGAGGCTGGCGCCCGAGGGGGGTGTCGGTCTCGTCGTTTCGAACGACACCACGATGGCCTCCGTCACATATCGATGGCTTCCATCACCACTGCGATATCGCGGCGCAGGGCATGCTGGCTACGGTCTTTTGCCTGGCCGCGATGAAAGGCTGCGAGGCAGCGCTGGGTGTTGTCACTGTCTTCGCTACGGTTGTCCATACACTCCATCATTCGCTGGCAGTGGGCATGCTCGGCCGTCGCTTCGATGTCGTCAAAGTTGAGTATCGCCATGCGCTGCGCGACCGGGGGGCAGGTTTTCGGGCTGGTCCACATTCGTTGCATGAGGTACGCGGTGACGTCGCGACCTAGCTCCCAGGTGACAAGTCGACCGTCGCCGGTCGCACAGGCCAGTTTTGTGGCATCGGGGCTAAAGCCCACGGCTGTGACGGTGCTGTCGTGCCCGAGCACCGCCAGCTCGTAGCGGTCGACGAGGTCCCAAACCCGTACCTTCCCGTTGTTGAAGGCGAGTGCCACCCGCGAGCCATCCTGCGAAAACGCCGATGCCGTGAGGTCCTCGTCGAAGCTGGCGACAACCTCGTGGACCTCGGTGTCGTAGATTTCGGCGCCTGCCTTACGAACCAGATGGTGCAGGTCGTTGGAGAAATTTTCGAGTGCCGGCGAGACGCCAGAGACGAGCTTGGAGCCGAAGGACCTGAGCTTGCCAGCACCATCGAAAAGCCGCAGGCTTCCGTCTTTGGTGCGACCAACGATGAACTCTGGCTCCCTGGCAAAGGTCACCGCAACGAGGTCGTCGGCGGCAAACTGGCGAATCCTGGTCCCATCGCTCGCCCACACGGTGACCATCACCTCGAATGATTTTGGCTCACCACGTGTATCTGTAACTTCATTGGTTGTAGCCGAGAGGGTCACGAGCTGGTTGCCGTCGTCGGCGATCGCCGCACTGCGAAGCGAGCCCAGGGATGCGACAGGTGTTTCGCCAGGCAGTTGCACGAGGTTTCCCATGCTATCGATCGCTAGTTGGTGGTCGAGGTTGTAGGCGAGCCAGCGTTCGCTCGAAATATTTGTTTGTAGGTGCAAAGTTTCTTTGCCCGACTCAACCTCGTAGGCAAAAAGCCCGCGTTCGCCAGCGTTGGCGACGAGTTGCGAGCCCTGCCACGTGAGCTGAAAGGGCGGGGGCGTCCAGGCGACATGTCGATGGGCGGGGGCGAGGTCCCACAGCTCGATACCGGTGCTGTGTGAGATCGTCAGTAGCTGCTGATGTTGCGGGCGAAACATCGCCCCGTAGACATCGTCGAAAGTCACGAGGTTGGTGCCGGTCCACATCTCGTAAACCGAGACCGAATCTTGCTTAAAGGTCAGCCCGTAGATTCCGTCTCGACTCAGGGTGCTCGGCATCTCGCGCCACGGTGCGTCGTAGTGATTGAGCTCCTTGCCAGAGGGGTCGAGCACGACCACGTCCTCGCGCTCGACGATGACAGGAGTGCCCCCCGGGCCGGCTGCGAGCCCCCAGATCGGTTCGTTGACGAACTCGTTGTTGAGCCACTCATTCCACAGCGAACTGGCCGCTGCGGTGTGCCCGACTTTCCACAGCTCGATACTGCCGTACATCGCGACCGGGGCGAGGACATGGCTGTGGTCGGCACTGAGGGCCCAAACCGAACCGTCGCCAAACTGCGGAAACAGGTCGTCGCTGCTGAGACCGTCTGGTTCGCGTGGTGGAGGCGTCACCGGGCGGTGTTTGCCCGTTTTGAGGTCGAGCCATTGCGCAGGTCGCGAGTTACTCAGCGCGAAGTCCTGGCCAATCGGGCGGTGATGTGGCCAGTTTCCGACCTCGGTCAGGCTCGCCGTATCCCACGACCACAGCGAACCACTCGACGTGGTGACAACGGCATGGGTGCCTTCGGACGTAAAAAATCCTGTCACGATTGGGTCGTCGAGCAGCGACGGCTCATCGGCGTCGAAACCTGCGATCAGGAGAATGTCACGGGCGTCTGTGGACAGGTTCCACAACTCGACCGACTGCATCGAGCCAAGGAGGACTCGCGCACCGTCGGGGTGGACCGCGAGTAGGTTTTGTTCCTCCGGAGTTGTTGTGCTTACATGTAAATTGTGGTTGTCGAGGTCATAGACCTCGATCTTATAGCCCAAGCCCTCCGGCCAGCCGGAAGCAAGCCATTTGCCGTTGTTGCTTACAAATACTTGGTGGTTGCTGTAACCTGAGCGCTCGAGTTGCCACAGTCGGGTCGGCGGGCGCAGACTTGCCCATGCCGCCTCGGTAAAACCATGGATATCCCGCAGGGGGGCCCGCGATTCGACCTCCCGCAGAAATTCGGTGCCGGCCCGGTTGCCCTGTGAAATCCTCAAACGATGGGCCGAAAGTCGGGTCTTGTCGCGGGCCAGGGTCGCTTCTTCGAGGGCATTGTCGGCGGCACGCTGGATCGCTACCGCACTGGCATTGGCTTCGCGTTCGCTTTTTTGGGCGGCCAGGGCATTTTTACGGGCATCTTGCCACAGGATGACTGCAGCTACACCTAATACGAGGACAACCGCTGCGATCGCACCAAGGCCCGTGTAAATCCTCGCCACCCGGGCCTGGCTTTCGCGGACCATTGCATGTACACTATCTTCGATCTCCTTGGGATAGCTGTCGACAACGTCGCGGGCAAACCCGAGTTGGGAGCCGCTGAGCAGTCGCCCCTCGGCCCGGTACTCAGCTGCCCATACGGTCAGCTTGTGGAGGTCGGCGAGCTTGTCCCGATCGTCGCGCAGCCAATCGCGTAGGCGTTGCCACCGGCGAATCAATGCCTCATGGGCGACTTCGATGGTGGGTTCGGCCTTTTGTGCGTCGCTGCGGACAAGCAGTCGGGCGGCGATCAGACGCTCGACAACTTCGTCAAACACCTCGGGGTGTTCGCGGGGGCGCAGGGCTGCGAGCGAGCGGCGGCGCCGGGTGTTGGCATCGAGGGTTTCGCCGAGGGTGACGAGTTGGGTCAGCAGGCGACGGGCCTGGTCGCGTTGGCCTTTTGTGCACGAATCGAGAATTTCGTCGGCCTTCGAGCCGAGGGCCCCGACCACGCCGCCGAGTTCCTGATAAACCTTTGTCGTCAACAGCTGCCCGTCGCGCGCCAGCCATAGGCGGTCGAGTGTATATTCAAGTAGGGGAAGGGCTCCGGGCTCGTCGCCGGCGTCGGCGAGAATTCTGTCGGTCAACCCGGCTTCGAGTCGCAAACCGACGCGCTCGGCAGGGCGCTCGATCGTCGCCCGCAGTTGCTCGGGTGACATCTGGGCCACGGAAACGCGATGGGCAGGATCGTAGGCCACACGGTCGAGACGGGTGCCCTCGCGGTCAACCGGGATTTCGCCACAGCGACCGACGTAGTCGACACGGATCGTAATGATGACCTCGATGCCAGATGGGCCGCGGGCCAGCGACCACAGCCGCCGTAAAAACCGTGCCCGGGTGGCGGCCTGCGGGGTTTGGGTAAAAAGTTCCTCGAATTGGTCGACGATCAGCAAGAAGTGGCGGGTGTCGGGCGTGCGTTGCGAAACGGCCCCATCGAGGGCTTGCATTGGGGTTTCACCAGGTCGCAGCACGACGATGGTCCGCTTTGGATCTTCGCTGGCGAGCCGGGGCGCAACGCCGGCGAGGACCACTGAGGACTTTCCCGTTCCCGATGCACCGGCGACCACGACAAACCGCGGGCGCTTGGCGGCCGTCAGGGCTGCGAGTTTGTCGACGACTTCGGTGAGCTCGCGTGTGCGACCAAAAAAGAACCGGCTGTGTTCGCCCTCAAAGGCAAGTAGGCCGCGGTAGGGGCGAAACGTCAGGGGCCGGGTGTCATCGCCGTCGCGCGGGCGGGCGTAGAGTTGGATACTGGCCCAGTCGAGCCGCTGTGGGTCGTGGGCGAGGTCGATCCGCGCCTTGGCAAGCGCTTGTTCGAGGGGACATAGGTCGACCACCAGGTTGTGAAAGAAGCTGCGGACAAACCGTGTCGAACCGTCGGTCGACAGCGGAAAGCGTGAGGCCACAACTGCCCCCAGGCCGCAGCGATGCAGGGCTTGGGCCACGCTTCCCAGGCGATTGCCCGGTGTGCCCTGGTTGCCGCTATCGCAGGCAGCGAGCACCACAAGCCCAATCGTCGGGGCAAATGGGGCGAGCACCTGGGCAAGTCGCCCGGCATCGACGGCGGTGGGTTGCCCGGTGGGATCGTCGAGCAATAGGCCAAAGCCGTCGGCAATCGCGGTGCCGTGGCAGAGTATGTGTAACACCACATAAGGCGGGTCTCGAGCGTCTACTGCCGCGAGTTTGTCGACGAGTTGGCGAAGGTTGGCGTGGGTGAGGACGTCGCGGGAGCGATCGAATTCGAGATGTCCCCGGCGACAGGCTGATTCGATTGCCTCGACGTGCTCGACATCCGGAACCGGGCCCCCGGCCTCCGACCACGCAACCAGGATGCGACCACCCTCGCGCGGGGCGGTCGATGCTGACTTGGTCGCCGTGTCCGGCCAGGCATAGCGGACCAAAACATTGGGGTGGGCACCCAATGCAAGCCCGCTGTTGTCGTAGGCCAGCAACTCCCAGGGCAGGGCATAGAGCTCGGCTGCATTGGAAATGATGGTGATCCGCACGGCCTGGCCGGCTGCCAACGCGCGGGCGATTTGGTCGGCGACCAACGTCCATCCGGCCGGGGCAAGGGCCTGTTGTAGGCAAGTGCCAACGCGGGCCACAACGGCCGGGTCACAGCCACTGGCCCGCAGGCTTTGCAAGTCGTGGTGGAGGGCCTCGCTCCAGTTAATTGTAAATACATTGCGCCCGCCACCCGGGGTCCGCAAGGTGTAGTCCTGGGCCCCGCTACGAAACTCATAGGGCGCATCTGGAGTATCGATACGCGTGAATTCGAGTTCGCACGTATAGCCCCTAGCTCCCACGGCAAACCCTACCATGTGCGCTAGAGGTTCACGTTTTATATGTCCAATCAAACATGTTCGAGCGGAGCTGTGCGCCTGTCGGGGGACATCGTTCGCGTCCGTGACGTTCGCGGTCGGCTTTGACCTCCGGGCTCGACGGGCGATCCCGATGGCGCCTCCACCCCGGTGATCTCCCAGTGTTGGCGAGCGAGCAGTGGTCTCTCGAACCGGGGCATCGCCGGCCGGCGGCCGCTTGCGAAATGCCATCCCCGGCGAATTCGAGCCTCCTACGTGGGGTTTGAAACCCAACCACGGCCAGGTTTGGGAGCGATTTGCCCGATCGGTCGCATTGCCGTCCGCACCGGCCAACCGGGTTTATACTGTCGGCCGTCCCGGGCCCCGGGATCGCGCGCGCATGGACTCAAACTCGACGGAATTCATTGCCGAAGCGCAGGAGGTTATCGAAACCTTCTCGCGTAGTCTGCTCGAGCTCGAAACCCAGTCGCGCTCGGGCAACCTCGATCCGGACCTCATCAACGGTTCGTTCCGGGCGGTCCACAGCCTCAAGGGGTTGGCCGGACTGTTCGGTGCGACCTCGATAGGCGACCTCTCACATGCGCTAGAGAACACCCTCGACAGTCTGCGCCTCGGCAAACTCGATGTCACCCGCGAAGTCCTCGATGTGCTGTTTGAGGCGATTGAGTTATTCGGCGTGCTGCTCATGCCCAAGGAAGGGGTTGGCGACCCAGACGCGGACCTCGACCGGTTTTTGGGCAAGTTGCAGGCACTCACCCGGGCGGCCGAGCAAAAGGTCGACAACAGCGAGAGCCTCGAGTGGATAGGCGAGGCGATTTTAGGGGTCTTGACCGAGTACGAGGAGCACCGCCTGCGGGAAAACCTCAAGGCCGGTCGCAACCTTTATCGTGTACATGCAGCGTTTGACATCCTGGCGATCGACGTCGGGATCGAAACTCTCAAGGAAAAACTCAAGGCCCACGGCGAGGTCATTACCTACCTGCCGAGCGTCGATGGCTCGTCGGACGATTCGATCGAGCTCGATATCCTGGTTGGTTCGGATATCGATTTTCAAAAGATGACCGAGGTCGTCGCCGACCAGGACGTCACCGTCCACCGCCTCGCGCCCCCCGGAAAAGATGGCAAAGCCCGGCCTCCAGCGGTCGAAGACGTCCATGTTCCCGTCAGCTCGAGTGAGCAAATTCCCGATCAGCCCGAGCCCGAGGTTGTGGTTGAGGAGCCCAAGGAGTCGCCACGGCCGAGTGCTCGCGAGGATGCCCAGCCGTCCGAAACCTCGCTGCGAAGCCTGAGCCAAACGGTGCGTGTCGACCTGCGTCGGCTCGATGTGTTGATGAACCTCGTTGGCGAACTCGGGCTTGTCCAGGCCAACCTAGGCGGGGTGCTCGACCTGCTGCGGGAACTCGAACAAAGCGGCGATGTCTCGCGAGAGTTGCAGGTACAAATACGTGACATGACCCGCAAGCTGGCGTTGCTTCAGCAGGGCATCCTCGATGTGCGCATGGTGCCGATCGGCCAGGTGTTCGACAAGCTCGCCCGCGTGGTCCGCAAGGTCAGTCGCGAACTCGACAAGGAGATTCGCCTGATGATTTCGGGCGAGCGCACGGTGCTCGACAAACTCATCGTCGAGGAACTCAGCGACCCGCTGATGCACATGATCCGCAACTGTATCGACCACGGCATTGAGGCCCCGGCCGAGCGGGTTTCGCTGGGCAAGCAGCAGGTGGGCCGGATCGAGCTGCGGGCGTTTCCCAAGGGCAATCGCGTGGTCATTGAGGTCGAGGACGACGGCCGCGGGATGAACTGGCAAAAGATCCGCGACGCGGCCGTGCGCCGCGGCGTGATCACGGCCGACGACGCGGCCAGTATCAGCCCTCAGGACGCCCTCAACCTTGTATTTACACCTGGTTTTTCAACCCGCGACCAGGCCAGCACGGTCAGCGGGCGCGGGGTCGGCATGGACGTGGTCCGCCACAACATCGCCAAGATCAGTGGGATGATCGATGTCTCGACCGAGGTCGGCCGCGGGACCCTGTTTTCGATCACACTGCCGGTGACGCTGGCGATCATCCAGGCGTTGGTGATTCAAAGTGCCGGCCACACGTTTTGCATTCCGCTCAACGCGGTGCTCGAGTCCATCATGGTCGAGTCGCGGGATATCGGCACGGTCGAGGGCCACGAAGTCATCACGCTGCGCGGCAAGACCCTGCCGCTGTTGCACCTTTCGCGCCTGTTTGAACTACAACCGTTGTCTGGGCATCGGCCCGACCCCAACCGCGTGTATGTGGTGGTTGTCGGCCTCGCCCAGCACCGCGTCGGGCTTGTCGTCGACGAGTTGCTCGGCCAACAGGATGTCGTGATCAAGCCCCTAGGTACCGCCCTGCGCAATGTGCCGGGGATCGCCGGGGCGACTGAACTCGGGGCCAACCGCACGGTGTTGTTGCTCGACGTCGGCCGCCTCGTCGATGAAGGTGCACATATTTACCAAACCGCGGAGACCAACTCCGTGACGATTGGGGGGGCCCTCGGTGGCTGAGCAAGAAGACCTGTGGCAGGCGTTGCTGCGCAGCGGTGAGTCTGTGGCCACCGACGAGGACTATGAGCACGGCTACAAACGCGAGGTTCGCCAGGACCTGCGCCAGTATGTGGCGTTTCGCGTGGCCAACGAGCTCTACGCCATCTCGATTCATGAGATCGAGGAGATCAGTAAATTATTTGATACTACACATGTTCCGCGGACCGCCGACTTTTTGATCGGCATTGGCAATGTCCGCGGACGGGTGATGCCGGTGATCGACCTCGCCACCCGCCTGCGCCTGGGCACCTGCGAGCGCGGGCGAATGGCGCGGGTGTTGATCGTGCAACACAACGACGAGCCCTATGGTTTGGTGGTCGACGAAGTCCGCGATGTTGTGCGGATCCCACCCGAGAGCATGGAGGAACGGCCCGGTGGTATCTCCGGTGCGCGGGCCGATTACATCCGCGGGCTCGGGCGCCATAACGACCAGATCGTGATCGTGCTCGATCTCAGCGAAGTTTTGGATCCGCGAGATTTTGTTGTCGGCGGGCGAGTAGACGAGGGGGGCGCGTTGTGACTACAGCCGACCACAGCACCTTTCATTCCGACAGCGACGAGGCGCTCAAGCTCGCGGGCTTTTATGTCGGCACCGGGCTCTACGGGATCGAGATCATGCGGATCAAAGAGGTCATCCAGGCCCGACCGTATCCGGTGCGTCCGGTGCCCCATGCCCCGGATATCGTTGAAGGTGTGATCGCGCTGCGCGGTGTTGTGATCCCGGTTGTCGACCTTCGGCGGCGGTTTGGCACCACGATCGATCCCGAACTCGAGCGTCTCAACAAGCTGATCATCGTCAGCGTGAGCGGGCGAATCGCGGGGCTCAAGGTCGATCGTGTGCTCGGAGAATTGCGGGTTGCGCCAACAGCGGTGCGACCCGCACCGTCGATGTTGCGCCCGGCTTCGCATACAATGGCAACAGAGGACATGTTTAGTGGGGTCTGTCGGGTCGGTGATGACATGGTGTTCCTACTCAACCTCGAAGCGCTGCTCATGGCGTCCGGGGGGAAGTGAGTGATGAACACAAAACCGCATTCGGAACCATCTGTCCTGTTGACCAGGCAACGGCGCCCGCGGGTGTTGGTCGCCCACGAACGCTCGGGAATTGGTGAGGCGGTCCGTCGGGTCCTGACGATCTACGGGTTTGATGTCGCCTGTGCGACCGACGGCGACGAGGTCGAACAACTGCTCCGCGGCGAAACGTTCGACGGGCTTGTGCTCGATGTGGCGATGCCCGGGACTCCGAGCTACGAGTTGTGTGCACTTGCAAAGACCGGGCTCACGCCGCCGGTGACTGCAGTGGTCCTGGTGGCCACGGTTTTTCGACGTTCGAGCTACAAACGCCGGCCCTCGCGGCTGTACGGTGCCGACGACTATGTCGAGATCTATCGCCTCGGTGAGCAACTGCCCGGCAAGTTGTGGCGGTTGCTGGGTTCGGACCTGCTGGGGCCACCCGGCGAGGCCCAATCGGAGGCTGTGATGTGGTCGATGCTCGAGGACGATGTGTCCGAAGATGCTGCTCCCGCCGCGCCCGAACGCATTGCCGACCTGCTGGTCGCCGACCTGGTGTTGAGCAACGCCGATCGGGTGCTCAACGCCAACTCGATCGAACAGGCTCGACTCGGGCTCGAGGGCGACCTGCGCGAGGCCCAGATGCGACATGCGCAGGCTGTTGGCGACCAGGGAAGTGGCGCCGTCGATCTCGCCTTCACGCGGTTGATGGCCGGGTTTGGACTCGCTTCACAGGAGCGGGGGTGAGCGGCCGGCAAGTGGGCGAGTCCGGTCGGGTTCGGATCACCGACGAAGAAGTCCGCCTCCTGCAAGAGCTTGTGCACGATCACTGCGGTCTTTCGACCGGAGTCAACGACGGGTTTTTCTTGGAGCGCAGGCTCGGGCCGCGGCTACGCGAGTTGGGGCTCAAGTGTTTTTTGGACTACTACCACCTGTTGCGCTTTGACCCGGGGGGCGACGAGGAACTCGACGAGTTCGTCGAGCGCATCACGACCCACGAGACCTATTTTTTTCGCGAACAATTCCAGCTCGACGGGTTTTGCAACCAGGTACTGCCGTCGCTGGTCGACCGGCTTTCGGCCCGCCGATCGTTGGCGTTTTGGAGTGCCGGGTGTTCGACCGGCGAGGAGGCCTACACAATCGCGATGCTGGTCCGCGAGCAACCACAGCTCGACGACTGGAATGTGCGGGTTATCGGCACCGATCTCAGTCGCAAGGTGTTGGGCCAGGCGCGGGCCGGCGTGTACGGGCCATCGAGTTTTCGCACCACGCGGGCCGACTTGAGACGGCGTTACTTTGAGGAAGTGCCAGATGGTACACGGGTGTGTGGTGCGATCCGGAGGTTGTGTTCGTTTCGTCAGCTCAACCTCATTCGTGCGGCACAGTACGGCTCTGTAGGACCGGTCGACGCAATCTTTTGTCGCAACGTCCTGATGTACCTGTCGGGGTCGGCGCGCAACCAAATTATCGAGTCGTTTTACGATAGGCTGGCCCCAGGTGGCTATTTGCTGCTCGGTCACTCCGAAAGTTTGTTGAGCACCGCCACCCGATTTGAGCACGTACACCTCGAAAAAGATCTGGTCTACCGGCGTCCCCTCGTTTAGCTGTATCTACAAACATCATGAGCCTGCTGTCCACACTTCGTCGCCACCGCAACGGCAAAAGCCGCCTACGAGTGCTCGTGGTTGACGACTCGGCCTACAACCGCCAAACGATCACCTCGATGCTCGAGTCCGATGGCGGGGTTGAGGTGGTCGGGCGAGCGGCGGACGGGCGTGAGGCCCTGCAGCTCGCGTTTGACTTGGAGCCCGATGTCATCACCCTCGACCTAGAGATGCCCGAGATGGACGGCTTCTCGTTTTTGCGGTTGCTGATGTCGCGTCGACCGATGCCGGTGATCGTGATTTCGGGTCACTCGCAACGCGAAAATGTGTTTCGCGCGCTCGAGCTTGGGGCCATGGATTTCCTGGCCAAACCCACGCGCCACATCGGGCCCGAGCTGCGCGAGATCCAAGCCGAACTCGTGCGAAAAATCCGAGTTGTCAGTCGTCTACATGCGGTCCGCCTGCAACTGCGTGCACAGTCGTTGCGACTACAACGGGATGCGCGAAGGACCCGCGAAGTCGTAGCGATCCCCGACGGCCCGATCGAGGAAGTTTTGGCCCGTGTCGCCGCGACACCCACGCCCGATCCGCCGACCGAAGCGGAGCCCGTGGGCGAGCCTCCGTGGGGGGTGGTCGCAATCGCGGCTTCGACGGGTGGGCCACCTGCGATCCAACAGCTGCTCGGTGAGCTCGCCAGCGATCTTCCCATCGCAATTTTGCTTGCCCAACACATGCCTGCGCGGTTTACGCGAGCATTTGCCGGTAGGTTGGACAAACTCAGTTCGATGTCGGTGGTGGAGGCCGAGGATGAGCAGACTGTGTACTCCGGTCGTGTATATGTCGCCCCCGGGGCGGCCAACCTCGTGGTTCGTCGGCGCAAGGACAAGACCGTCGCTATCAACGTCAAACCGCCCGAGGCACCAGGCCCGGGGGAGATGGCCAAGATCACCCCGTCCGGCGACGCGCTGTTCCGGTCTGCGGCCGACATCTATGGCTCGCGATTGTGCACCGTGGTGTTGACCGGCATGGGGTCGGACGGTCGCGAGGGAGCGGTCTACGCAGCGCGTCGCGGAGCTGTGGTGCTCGCCGAGAATCCGGCAAGCGCGGTGATGCCGGGGATGCCCAAGTCGGTGGTCGATGCCGGTGTCGCAGATGAGGTCCTCAGCATCGAAGCACTGCCCGATGCGATTGCGAGGTTTGCCGCGCGACTGCGTGCCCCAAGCGAAAAGAAGTAGGGCGTTGCAAACGTGTTGGTGTGATATGGTAGAGGAGCGATGGGCGTGAAGGACTCGGGCCAAAAAAACCTCCAGAACAAGACTGAGGCGTTTTTGCAGGAGTTCTTTGGTAGTGGCGAAATCTTTGTTCGCCAGTTGATCCTCGAAAACGAACGACTGCGCCGCGAGCTCAATGCAGCCGCACCGGCCAGCGACTCGGCTCCAGAAATTGCACCCGCAAGTGTTGTTGAGCACCTCATGCAACGGGTCGCCGAACTCGAGTCAGAGATCAAAGGGCGTGGTGAGGATGCCGGCTACCCCCTGCTCAATGCCCGGATCGAAGAGCTAGAGACCGAGAACTATCACCTCGCGGCGATGTACGTGGCCTGCCTGCAGTTCCACGCCAACAAAGAACCGTTCGAGGTCATCCGCACCGCCACCGAAATCCTCCTCAACTTTGTCGGCCTTGGCGAGTTCACCGTGTTCGTCGTCGACGAGGAACGCAAGGTGTTGTTTCCGGTGGTTCGCGAGGGGGGCGATGTCGAGGCTGTCGAAGAGATCGGATTGCCCGGTGGTTCCCTCGAAAAAATGTTTGTCCGTCCCAAGGCCTGGAGTCGTGGAGACCCGGCCTACACCGACGACCAGGCGATGATGTATCTACCACTTGTAAGTGGTGAGCGGCTGCTGTCGGTTATCCGTCTCGAGGGTTTTCTGACCCAAAAGACATCCTTTGAAAATAACGATTACAGCTTGCTAGCCATGATTTCGGAACACGCGGGGATCGCTTTGGATGCAGCCTGGGCACGGGCTTTTTCCAACGCTCCGCCACTGACCCGCTCGGCCGTTGAAGAGCAACTCGTGGGCGCATGACGCAGCAACCAAAAGATACTCGGTACAACGTGTTGGTGGTCGAAGACAGCCCGCCGATGCGCAAGATGATCGTGTTTGCCCTGTCGCGGGTGCGTGAGCTGCAAGTGACCGAGGCCGACGACGGTGTCGACGCCCTGCGCAAGTTGGCACAGCAGCGCTATCACCTGATCTTGACCGACATCAACATGCCGATTTTGGACGGCCTCAAGTTGGTCAAGCGCCTGCGCGCCGATCGGACCTACAAAGAGACGCCGATCATCATCATCACCACCGAGGGCGCGGCCGAGGATCGCAAACGGGCCCTCGATTTAGGTGCAAATGCATATATCACCAAGCCGATTCAGGCGCCCTTGGTCCACAAGATCGTGCGGCAGATTTTGGGCCTCTCGCTCACCTAGCCAATCGGCGTTGGCGAGCCCGTAGGCGGCGCCCAGTTCTCGATATTGGACAGGTCGGCCTGCTTGCGGGCGACAAATTTGACTTCTCGGCGATTCACTTCAGGCTGCGGGGGGGTCCACGATGTCCGGTGCGACAGCTATCGATGAGGCGATCGACGAGTACCTCGGCCACCTCAAGGTCGAGCGTGGCTTACGTGCAAATACACTAAATGCCTACGGCACCGACCTGCGCCGACTCACCGATTACCTGCTCGAACAGGGGGTCACCGACCTGCGCCAGGTCAACACCGGCACCCTGCTTGGGTTTGTCCGCGCACTCGTCGACGCCGGAGTCAGTGTACGTACACAGAGCCGGCGGATGGTGGCCGTGCGCGGGTTGTTTCGCTACCTCCGGACCGAACATCTGATCGCCACCGATCCGACCCAGGGCATTGCCCTGCCAAAGGTCGCCCGCAAACTGCCCGAGCTACTGTCGCGCAGCGAAATCGAGGCCTTGATTGCAGCGCCCGGCCTCGACACGCCGATCGGCATCCGCGATACAGCCCTGTTGGAGTTGATGTACGCCAGCGGTTGCCGGGTTTCCGAGGCGATGGACCTGACGCTTGACCGGCTGCACCTCGACCAGGGCCTGGTGATGTTGGTGGGCAAGGGCGAGAAGCATCGCGTGGTGCCATTGGGCGCGTGTGCGGTCGCGGCCTGCCTGATGTGGCTCGAGCATGGCCGGCCGGTGCTGGCTGCGCGGGCTCCGGGTCGGGCTCCCGACTGCGTTTTTCTCAACCACCGTGGCGGACGGTTGTCGCGGCAGGGATGGTTTTTCAAACTTCGGCAAACCGCAGTTGCGGCAGGGATCACCCGGCCGATCTCTCCTCACAAGTTGCGCCACAGCTTTGCCACCCACCTGTTGGAAGGGGGGGCCGACCTGCGTTCGTTACAAACCCTACTGGGCCACGCAGACATCTCGACAACGCAGATCTACACCCACCTCGGTCAACGCCGGCTTCGCCAAGTGCATCACCAGCACCATCCCCGCGGGTAAACGCCGCGGCCAAGGCCTCCTGATTCGTTGACTCGAGTAATTGCGCCTGCTAATCCAGTGCGAAGGATGGTTTTGCGCATGTGGCGCGGTGAAGGTGTCGAAAAAATTGCCCAGGCCTCGGCCGTCGCTGGGCTGAGCCTCACGGCCAGCGACCTGCGTACAGTCGCGATTTTTGTCATTTGCCTGCTGATTTCGGTCTGCATTCACGAGTTCGCCCATGCGTACTCGGCCGACAAGCTCGGCGATCCGACACCGGCGCGAGAAGGTCGATTGACGCTCAACCCGGCCTCCCACGCCGACCCGGTTGGCACGTTGGCGCTGCCGATCATTGCTGGGATTTTCAAGTTGCCCGTGCTGTTTGGTTGGGGCCGCCCGGTCCCGACCCAGCCGCGTTACTACACCCGCAAGATCAGCATGCGAGCCGGCCTCGCCCTGGTGGCGTTTGCCGGGCCATTTTCCAACCTGTTGCAGGCGATCGTCACTGGGATCGCCTGGGTATTGCTCGCCCGCGGTGGCGTGGTCCAGCCAGGAGATGGTTTTTGGGACATCTTGAGCCTGTTTTATCGGCTCAATGTGGTGTTGATGTTGTTCAACCTGTTGCCCCTACATCCACTCGACGGCGGCAAGATTCTGGCATGGCTGCTGCCCCCCAGCATGCAGCACGTCGATGACTTTCTCATGCGCCACGGCGGGACCATTTTGATGGCGCTGATCTTCCTGCCCGCGCTTGTCAACCTCCCGGATCTCATTGGCCTGATTTTCGGACCACCGATGCGGTGGTCGCTCGAGATCATCACCAGCTTGATGACGGCCTAGTACTTGAGTGCACATGCACAAAATCGGCGAACGGAAGCCACATTGTGGTGAGGTGGGACGCGGGTGACGAGCGAGGAGCCAACGCAGGCGCCTGACGGGGCCGCGGTCGAACCGACTGCTGACGTGCTGACCGCGACCAAGCCCGATGTCGCCGGTGAGGACGAAGACGGATTTTCGATCTACCAGGTCGCGCTCGATGTGTTCGAGGGTCCACTCGACTTGCTGTTACATCTAGTTAAGCGGCACGAACTCGACATCCTCGATATTCCGATCGCCTTTATCACCGAAAAGTACCTCGAATACCTCGGCTTTATGCGGGCCATGGACCTCGAGATCGCCGGCGACTACCTGGTGATGGCGGCGACCCTCGCATTTTTAAAAAGCCGAGAGTTACTGCCACCGACTCCCTCCGACGAGGAAGAAGAGTCTGAAGAGGAGGAGGTCGAAGATCCTCGGGAGGCCCTGATTCGGCGGCTTTTGGAGTACGAACGCTTCCGTGCTGCGGGCCTCGAACTCAACGAGCGCCCGGTGTCGGGGCGCGACGTGTTTGCCCGCGGTTCGGAGATTGCCGTCCCCGACTACGACCCGGGCCTTGCACCGGTGTCGTTGTTTCGCCTGGCCGAGGCCTACACTCGGGTGCTCAACCGGGCCAAGATCAACAAGAGCCACGAGGTCACGCTCGAGCCCATCACCGTCTCACAGCGGATGACACAGCTCACCCTCATGCTCCGAGACAAGCCTGAGATTGGGTTTGAGAGCCTGTTTTTGGCCCGTACATGGCAAAGCGAGCAGGAGCTGCGGACGATGTTGGTGGTCACGCTGATGTCGGTGCTCGAGCTTTGTAAGCTCGGGATTGTCAACGTCCTGCAACCGGCCGACACCACCGAGATCAAGATTTTTCGCCGGGCCTCGACCGAGGAAGCGATGAAAGTTATCCGCCAGCTCGGCAGCAACGTCGGGTTTGGTGAGCCGATGCCCACCGGGAACAAGCCGCCAAAGCCGAGTCCGAGCGATGAGCCGCTCGCGGAAGCAAATGTGGACGCGAAAGTGGACGCAAGTGAGGGCGCGAGCCAAAACGCAAAACCCGAGCAGCTATCAAAAAACCCCGAAGTCGTGCAGGATGTGCAAAATCCGATGCATGCGCAAGCATTGCCCAGAGAGGGGGCGAGCACGTCCCCAAAGAACATGCAGGAGCAACCATTAGCGGGCGGCGAAGCTGTTGAGGCGAGCGAGGAAACCGAGGGATAGATGGCCAAACGACCGCGAAAATCGCCAAAGAAGAAGGGTGGACGCAAGCGTCGCAAGGCGCCGATTCGCGTACATGAGCAGGGCGACACCGCGGGTCGTTCGGTCGGTGAATTGGTGTCGGAGCTCGAAGATGCCGAGGCCACCGAGGATCGAGCGTCGATCGACGCACTCGTAACCGCCCTAGGTGACGGCGAACCCAAGGCTCAGGCCGACACGGCAAAATCGGAGCAGACTGGCGAGCCCGACAGCGAAGCCAAGCCAGAGGAGACCATCGCGGCACAGCCCGATGACGCCGACGATGTCGACACCGACACCCCGGCCGAAGTCGAGATTGAGGCCGATTCAGGGGATGCTGAGACCGATCGTACGGAGAGCACGGAGGAGGATGGCGCCGAGGCAGCGGACGACTCCGAAGATGCAGACGAATCCGTTGATGAACGAGCGGACAGCTCCGAGGTAGCCGACGAAACAGCCGAGGTAGCCGATGCCGAGGCCGACGAAACAGCCGAGGCAGCGGATACCGAAGTAGCGGATGCCGAGGCAGCAGATGCCGAAGCAGCCGACAAAACGAACCCGGTGGGTGCTGCTGAAGCAGCTGGGGACGCCGCGGATGCAGCAGAGGTCGATGCGGACGACCAGATATCAGCGGCCGAGGAAGAGCCACAAGGCGCCAACCCGGGCGCAGAAAAAACCGATGCAAGCGAACCGCCGCCAGCAACCGGCACGACCTCCGCGGATGGTCAGGATGTAGATACACAAAAATCCGAGGCCGACAAGCCCGAGTTCAATCTCGTCTCCGAGTTGCCGATCGATCCCGAGGACGACCTGCGCAATGTCAGCGGCGAAGCCTCGCCGCGGCTGGTCTCAATTATCGAAAGCCTGTTGTTTGCCGCCAGCAAGCCGATGACCGTCAAACAGCTGCGCAAGGTCCTCAAGGAACCAACAAAAAATCAGGTTCGCCTCGCGCTCAAACACATCATGGACGCCTCGCGTTCCCGGGGAATCGTGCTGTCCCAGGTCGCCGGAGGCTTTCAGCTGCGCACCCACCCGCAAAACGCCCAGTGGGTGCAGGCCATGCTGCAGGCCAAACCTGTCCGCTTGACCCGGCCGCAACTCGAAGCCCTTTCGGTGGTGGCCTATCGCCAGCCAGTCACCCGGCCCGAGGTCGACGACGTTCGCGGGGTCGATAGCGGAGCTGTGCTCAAGGTCCTACTCGAGCGCGAACTCGTGCAGATCGTCGGCAAAAAAGAGGAGGCAGGGCGCCCGCTGTTGTACGGCACAACCCTGCACTTCCTCGAGTTCTTCAACCTCCGAAGCCTCCGCGACTTGCCGACGCTACGCGACTTCACCGAACTCTCAGACCACACCAAGGCGACCCTGCGCAACAAGATGGGGGCCAACGAGGCCGAGGCCTTGGGGCAAGAAGTCATGGGGTTTGCCAAGCGCATGGGAGGCGACGCTGCCGTAAAGAACGGTGAGCCGGGTGCAGCGGATGCCCCGAACGCGGACGAACACGACGGAGCGGACGCGTCGAGCGAAGTACAACAAAGCGCCTCGGAGGCAATGTCGGAGGGTGTCGAAGGGGAAGCAGCCGAACTAGAGGGCGCGTCTGCGGAAGCAACTGGCGAGTCGAGGGACGACGAGTCGGGCGGTGTTGAAGAGCCGGCATCAAGCGAATCGGTGGGGGGCGAGGAAGCGGACAGCGCAGAGGTCTCCGACGAAAAAGCGGAAGCTTCCGAGAGTGGCGAGGAGGCATCTGACGAAACTGCTTCGGAGAGTGTCGAGGAGGACAGCGCGGAGGCATCCGACGAAACTGCTTCGGAGAGTGTCGAGGAGGACAGCGCGGAGGCATCTGACGAAACTGCTTCGGAGAGTGTCGAGGAGGACAGCGCGGAGGCATCCGACGAAATTGCTTCGGCGGGTGCCAAGGAAGCGGATGAAGCCTCAGACACTTCGGACGTTGTCGAGGAAGACAGCGAGGCATCCGGCGAAACCTCGGAGACTTCGGACAGCGATGCATCCGACGAAACCTCGGAGACTTCGGACGTTGTCGACGAAGCGGACAGCGAGGCATCGGATGAAACCTCGGACAGCGCAGAGGCATCCGACGAAATCGCGGCCGATAGCGAGGAGACTTCGGACAGCGAGGCATCGGATGAAACCTCGGAGACTTCGGACGTTGTCGAGGAAGTGAGCGGAGCATCCGACGAGACCGCAGAAGCTTCGAATCTCGCGCAAGCGGACACCGGGGACACCGGGGGCGAGTCGGACGCAAACGAGGCAGCCGAGCAAGACGAAAGTGGCGAAGCAATAGGTGCGGACGAGTCGGCGGACGGGTCGGACGACGCAACGGGCGAGGCGGGGGACGAGTCGGACGAAGTCGTGGACGAGTCGGTCGCGGACGATGTCGAAGCCGCAGAAGACACTTCACAAGCCGCGAACGAGCCAGACCCGGGCGAACAAGCTCGGGATATCGAGGAGGCACAGGACAGTGCCCCCTCGCTGTCGGGTCAGGAGCCGCCGGGCGAAGCCCGAGCCACTGGCCAACAAGATGTAGATACAGACTCTCCCCAGGTTGCACAATCCGGCGCCGCGGCGGAGACCCAAACCGATACTGTCGAGGAACACGATGGCGACGCCGAATAAACAACGAGGCTCCAAACCCAAATCACGGCCAAAAAAGGGGCGCCGTCCTCCACGGCCGCGCCGTGGGGCGAGCTCGATGGCGGCACAACCCCCTCCGGCGGAGGGCGGGGTGCGCTTGCAAAAAGTCATTGCTGCCGCGGGGGTGACTTCGCGGCGCAAGGCCGAGCAGCTGATGAGCGACGGCAAGGTGACGGTCAATGGCCGGGTCGTGCGTGAGCTCGGCACCAAAGTAAACCCCGAGCGCGACCGCATCCGCGTGATGGGTAAGCCCATCGCGGTGGAGCGCAAGGTCTACTACGTGCTCAACAAGCCTGACGGCGTGGTGTGTTCGGCCGCTGGGCGAGTCGACGAACGCGGTCGTCCGACGGTGTTGTCGCTGTTGAAACAGGTTGATGAGCGGGTGTTTCCCGTGGGTCGGCTCGACTATCACACCCGCGGTGTCCTCCTGATCACCAACGACGGAGAGCTCGCAGCCGGGTTGACCCACCCGCGGCACAAGGTCTCCAAGACCTACCACGTTAAGTTTCAAGGCAAGCCCGACCTCGCGGCGATCGCAGCCCTGCAACAGGGGGTGACCCTCGAAGATGGGACTGTCACCGCACCTGCCTTAGAGGTCAGCTTGGTCAAGGAGACCGAGGCCAACACGTGGATGCAGTTGACCATCTCCCAAGGGCTACATCGTCAGGTCCGGCGCATGGGTGATGCCATCGGGCACCCGGTGCTCAAGCTGATTCGCGTGTCGGTGGGTGGGTTGACGGCCGATGGCCTTGCCGACGGTGAATACCGGCCCTTGAAGGTCGCGGAGGTCTACAACCTGCGCGAGCTTTGCGGTCTCGGTAGCTGAGCTTTGGGTATGGCGGCTAGCAGCCCGTAGTTCTCGACACGCCGCCTCACTTGCCGATTTTGTCCCGGGCGCGCTTCGCAAAACCTGCAGCACCACCAGTGCAACTGCGTTTCACGAAACGCGGCCGAGACAAAATCTTCTGCGCGAGGCGACGCGCGGTGCTAGGCCGACACCCGTACAAATTTATTGTTGATACAAATAGACCACCCCGAGGCTAGGGACCCCAGGATTGTGTGTCCTAGCCTCGGGGTGTGCAGGAGTAGTCACCCGGTGTTTTCCCCAGCACCGAGTGATTTGCTCAACGTAAACGGCTCGTGGCTCCTTTCGTTGAAACCGAAATCATGTTAATGATTTTGAAAACTGTTTTCAATTGAAATCGACCGAGATGGCTGTGACAAGATTCACAAATCATCCTGCCTTGGGAATTGAAATGTGAATTCAAGTCAATGAAGCCAGCGCGTGAGCGTTTGTGCGAGTGTTTCGAGCGTCGGGGGCTTGGCGATGTAGTCGTCCATGCCGGCGGCCGAGCACTGCTCACGCACTTCGTCGTTGGTGTGGGCCGTCAGCGCAACGATCGGGATCGCGGCCGTAGCTTCGATCTTTCGCAGGGCCCGGGTTGCATCAAATCCGTTCATCAACGGCATCTCGCAGTCCATAAAGATCAGGTCGAAGCGCTGCTTTTGGGCGAGTGCGATCGCTTCGTGGCCACTGGAGGCTCCGACGACACGGTAGCCCAGGCGCTCGAATGCACGTATGGCAAAGTGTCGGTTGATCCGGTTGTCGTCGACCACCATCAAGGTTCCGCGCGAGTCGGTGCCGGGTTGAGCTTTGGGGGTAGCTTCGTCGGGGCGTGGGCGCTTGAGTAGGCGCTCGACCGTCGCGTGTAACTGGGCGTGGCGAAACGGTTTGGTGAGGTAGCCAGCGATTCCCAGCTCAGTCGCCCGTTGGGCGTCTCCCCGGTCCCCACTGGCGGTGAGTATCAAGACCTGGGTCTGTTGATGGGCGGGCTGGCGGCGAAGCTCCTGCGCGAGCTCAAAGCCATCCATATCGGGCATCCGCAGGTCGAGCAGCACGATGTCGAAACGCTTGTTGGCAAGCGCGGCCAGGGCCTGCCTGCCGTTGCCGGCGGTTTCGACTGCAAGCCCCCACGAAACCAGACACTGGCGAACAACAGTCCGGTTGGTCGCGTTGTCGTCGACCACAAGCGCTGTATATGCACCGAGTTGGGCAAGCTCCGGGCGTGGCACTGTCTCGCTGGTCGTGGGTGTGGCCACACTCGTGCGGATCGTAAATGTAAACGTGGTGCCCTGGCCGAGCTCAGATGCGACGTCGATGTGGCCCCCTAGGCGCGTGACAATCTCTTTTGAGATCGCCAGGCCAAGTCCCGTACCGCCGTAGCTGCGGGTGTTGGAGCTGTCGACCTGGGTAAACGGCATAAACAACTTGGGGATAAAGGCCTCGGGGATGCCGATGCCAGTGTCGCGGATACAAAATCGCAAAACGAGTTCATCCCCGGTCTGCTCGGCGACCTCGAGCCTGACAAAAACCTCGCCATCACTTGTAAATTTAACGGCATTGCCGATCAGGTTGAGCAGGACCTGTTGTATCCGCAACGGATCACTCACGATCATACGCGGCGCATCACCAAAGTCGGCTCCGAGCTCAGTACGCTGGTCCTGGGCCTGTTTGGCGAGCATGCCCAGCACCCGTTCGACAACTGTTACAACGTCAAAGGGCGTGGCCCGTAGCTCGAGTTTGGCGGCCTCAATTTTAGAAAAGTCGAGGACATCGGAAATCAGCGTGAGGAGGTTTTGGCCACAGTCGTAAATGGTCTCGGTGTAGCGCTTTTGCTCGTCATCGAGGGACGTCGTCATCAGGATTTGGGTCATACCCAAGACCCCGTTGAGCGGCGTTCGCAGCTCGTGGCTCATGGTCGCGAGAAACTGAGATTTGACGGCGAGTGCCTGTTCGGCAGCCATTTTTGAGGCGAGCGCCTCGTCGCGTGCGCGCTCGAGGTCCTCGCGCGTCGCCTGCAGTTCCTTGTAACGATTGGCCAGCAGCGACTGCTGGGCACTGATCTCCTCGAGCGCCGTACGGGCAAAAAACAGCACAGAAAACGCCCGGCGAATGCGTGCCCACAGGGTCATCGACGGCGGTGCTTCGATGATGTAGGTACATTTATTGCGAGCGAGCTCAAGCTCAATAAACGCCTCGCGCAGGCCAATGAGTCTGGGGACGGTCTTGAGTACGCCGCTGTTGAGATAGAAAAACTCGGGGCAGTCTTCGTAGTCGTCGGGGATCGTGATGGTGAAGGACAACAGCCCGTTGGGAAGTTGCTCGAGCTCGTTGCCGAGGTGGTTGAACATCGCCGGCCCACTAAATTTTTTGTTGGCCCAATAAAGCGTGTGCGCGCTGGCAAACAGGCTGATCACCCCGACGATGCGTCCGACTTCGGGAAGCTCAATAACCTCAGCACCCATGTCGGCGAGCCGCTCCACGCCTCCGCAAGCCCTACTCGCGTTGCGGCAGAGAATGCAAAACTCGCTCCACGGGATGTACTCTGGGTCAGCTCCATCGACCGGGGGACACACGGTGCCGTGGAAAATTTCTTCAACGGCCACGCCGGTACGCTCGGAGATTTTTCGAAACAGCGCGAGCGTCTTGCCAGAAACTTCAGTCATGATTCCGAGGAGGGAGTCTCCGGATGCAGTGTATCCGGTTATTGCGTCGGCGCTGTCGGGTGCCGGGTTCGGTGGCTGGGTCGCAATGTTTTCGCAGCGATGCGTTAGGACGAGGAGAGTCCGACCTCCGCGACGATCTCTCGTATTTGCGCGCCAATGAAGTCATCACGTGTTTGTACAAAGGCACAGGTCGAAATTCGCTCGGTCCCAAACCTGTCTTTTTCGAGGTCGGCGTCCATGCCCAGGTGGACATGTCCCGCCCCGCGGGCCTGGGCACGCATCACGACTTGGTAGAGCATCTGGCGATAGGCACCGTGTGCATAGACATATGTATAATCAAGGCCACAGACGAGGGGGGCGTAGTGATCGTCGCCGAGGTGTGCGGCAAACCAGGCCACGGGACGGCTATCGCCCGGACCCCCCGCGTCCGGGGAAAGATGTAGCGTCACCAGTTCCCATGCCGGTGAGGTGACCAATCCCGCGACGAGATTGCGCGGCAGGGGGAACATATTGAGCCGCAACTTCCGGTTGGCGACATTGCGATAGAGACTGTAGAGCTCCTCCACAGTTTGCTCGTCGGCCGACGTGACGACCCGGATCGTGTAGTTGGAGGCCTGTGCCACGATCTTACGCATCCTGCGACGTCGTCGACGGCTGAGGCGGGCCAAAAATTCGGCCGGTGTTTGCCAGGAAATTTCGAGCTGATGGGAGTCGAGCATCGGCACTTCGACAAATCCGCGGTCGAGTAGGGCCTTGGCCAGCTGCGGGTCGCGGGGGAAGTCGCGGAGCATCATCATGCCAGCTTCGGCCTGTTGGTAGCGGGCCCGCGCGACCTCGAGGACCGCATCGAGACCCGCTTCCCACGGGCCGTCGCGGTCGAGGTAGAGGTGAACGCCCTCAGAAAATCCCGAACCCATACACACCACCCGCGAGGTCAAGAAGTAGGGGTCGTCGCCGCGACGTCGCTCGATCGCTGACGACACCGCGGACCGCATCAACATATCGTCCTTCGACAGCATCAGAGTGAAGTAGGTGAGTGCAACGACGCGACCCTGCGGGTCCGTGACGATGACATAAAAAAACGTCCAGTTGTGTTCGGGCGCCGGTTGGTTGCGAAACACACCTTCGACCACCGCCAGGGCCGACCAACTCGAGCACGAAAGTGTGGCCATGTGCCGGTCCCACAGCTCCCTATCGATGTTGTGGATCGTCTCCTCCACCCGGACGCTTAGCTGCTGTGAACGTGTTGGGTGTGGCCGCGCAACAGGTACGTTGAAGTGCCCGTCTGTCAGCCGACGTAGCTCGGACGCGGTTTGATAGGTGGTCGGTAAAATTGCATCTGCAAACAGATCGTCGAGGGCTTCGCGGCTGATCCGTTCTCGCTCGAGGACCGCCGGAATTTCCTCACTCAATGCCGCCAACACCCGATCGATATCGTCAATTGTGTGGATACATGTAAGCGACAGGCGAATGCCCGCTGTCCGCATGGGAACGGCCGGATAAATGGAGGGGGTGATGAAGATGCCGCGGTCGCGCAGGCGTTCGGCGACCGTCAGGGCAACCCGGGGCAACCCGCAGCGAAAAAACAAAATCGGGCTGTCATTGGTGACCAACAGCGGGAGCTCGAGCTCGTGGGCCCGCTTGTTGCAGTGATCCACCCGCATGCTCAGTTCGCGTTGCAGCCGCGTGATCTCCGGTGACAGGTGCACCTTTGCCGAGGCCAGCGCTGCCGCGAGCATGGGGGGCTGTAACGGGCCCGAAAACACCATTGGCCCGGCACACAGTCGGATCTGCTCGCGCAGCTCGGGGGTGGGCAACACCACACAACCCCCGGCCGCTGAGAAGGCCTTGTTGAGGGAGGTGGCGACCACCACTCGCGGGTGTGGTCGCATCCGCGAACGAAAACTGCCGCGGCCGTGTTTACCCGCCCAACTCATCCCGTGAGCATCGTCGACATACAAAAACACGTTGTCGGCCGTCTCGAGTAGTTGCTCGAGCAACGAAATCGGCGCCAAGTCGCCGAACATACTAAAGACCCCGTCACAGCAAAACCACACCCGCCGATGCTTGCGTGCGAGTTGGGAAACGCGGCCGAGAGCTTCGTAGATATTGCCGTGGCGAATACACTCGACGTGGGCACCGGCAGCACGGGCGAGGGTCGCTGCGATCTGGACGCTATGGTGGACCTGATGGTCCATCACGATCGCGTCGCGTTCGCACGCCAACACCGGGAGCGCGATTTGATGGGCGAGTGTGGTCGAGGTTGCGACCAGGCAATAACCCTCAAAGATCTGGTCTAACGCCGCTTCTAACTGTCCGTTCTCGGGTAGGGCGAGGTAGCCGCGCGAGGCTGAAAACTGGGTCCCATAGCGATCGAGGGCTTCGTGGGCAGCAGCGATGAGTTGCGGGTGAAACTCGAGGCCAAGGTAGGAACACGAGGCAAAGGCGAGGGTTTCCCGCCCCGCCAGTTGGACGTGACGGGTGCGGACCTCATGCGCGTCGAGGGATTGAAAGAAAAGTCCTCGATGCCGGGCATCGGCATGCATCCTCTCAACGGTTGCGAGGAATTCGGAATGCTCCATTCCTCGTATGTAACGCAATATGTCTTTTGGGGCATGCGCTAGAACTCGCGCGCAGCTCTACGCCGCGTTACCAAGCACCTCCTCCAGCGCAAATCCATCTGTGGACAGACCGAGTTCCCGCCGTACCTGCGAAAGCGGCATTTCCCATTTGCGTGACCAATCGACACCGATGAGGGGGCGAGCACGGCGCCCGAGTTGCCAACCGTGGGAAATCGCAGCCATGCGCCGGTCGGCATCATCGTTGGCAAAAAACAGTGTGTTGAGCAGACCCGCGGACAGCAGCACCAAACCCAACGTTGCACCGAATTGGCCGTGGTAGAAGGCCTGCAGCCCTAGCTCGCCGGCGATGTCCGGGCGAAAGCCGGTGACGACATGCCAGACGTCGTGGGTCGACTCGAGGTGGATGCGGATGCGCTCGTACGGCTCGTCGCCTTGACTGTAGGCGAGATCCTCAGGTGTAAAACCTTCGCGGATCATATGTTGTGCAAACGCGTACCCGAGGGTTTGCTCAGGAAGTTTTGCCAGCTCGGGAATATCGGTGCGCAACCTCTGCGCTGGCTGGGACATGACCTTTTGGACTTCTGGGCGCTGCAAGAATCCCGGGATCTTCTCGAGACCTTCGGCACCGAGGCTGTCGACGAGGTGAAAGACCCGTTGGGTCTTGTACGGATCCCGCACAAGGGTCAGGTAGGCTTGGGTAAATTGGGCGGCACGGACAACTTGTTTCAGCATGGTAAAACCTCTGGTACGCGGTCAGTATGTGTTCGCCCCCAAGGCTTGGCGACTCGCGTTTAGCCCCCGACTCAATGCCCCGCTCAAAGTCCAAAAAACAGCGCCGTAGACCCCGTCAGGCCCGATCTGCCGAAACCGTCGAGGTCATATTAAAGGCCACCATTCAGGTTTTGTTGAAGCGGGGAATCGAACGCACCACGACCAGCCGCATCGCCGAGCGGGCCGGGGTGAGCATCGGTTCGCTGTACCAGTACTTCCCCAACAAGCAGGCGCTGATTACCGAGCTGATTGCCCGACACATCGCTGCGATGGAGGAGCTGACGCGGGTCACGATTGCCAAGCTCGCAGACGTCCCCCTGCGCGAGGGGCCCGGGTTGTTGCTCGAAGCGATCGTTGCTGCGCACCGTGTCAACCCACGGCTACATCAAGTGTTTATGCAACAACTTCCCGAAGCGGCAACGGTCGAGATGCGTGACCGGATGCACCTTGGGACAGAGGAGATCGTTTCGCAGGCCCTCGCCAGTCATCCAGACTTCCCATCGCATCTCGACCCGCAGACAACAGGCAAGCTGCTGACGCGGGCCGGGGTTGGGGTGATCGTCGAGACCATGCGACGGGCCCCCGAGGAGTTTTTGTCGGGCGAACTCGCCAACGAAATGACGAGGATGTTTGTTGCCTACCTCGAGTTGCCGCCCGTGCCGAGCAACGCTTGAGGATACAAATAACCTAGGCGTCGGCGAGGTTGGCTTGAACCTCGGCTGGCTCGTCGCGCCCGTAGGGAATCGAGATCCACGCGCGCTCGTGCAGGTAGTAGGCAAAGATTTTGATGAGTGAGTCGGCCAGGCCGATCGACAGCGCAAAGGTTGCACTGTCGGTCACGACATAGCCGACCGTCGACGTGATCGTGACGGCGATCAGTCGCCAGCTCAGGGCTTTGGTCCAGCTTCGGCGTTTGCTTTCCATCGTCGGCTCCTTGTCTGAGTCGAGTGTGAGCCCTGACTTTTTAAATACAAACGGTATCAAACCGTAAAATGGCAAAAATATGGTTTGTTTTTTTGTGACCTAACACGAAGCGCCGAATTTTAGCTTCTAAACGACATTTTTTTGACATCTATGAATTCATATTAAACCGGTAGGAGACCGTTAAATAGGTGTATGAGAGTGGGGAGATACACTGCCCCTCATGGTTCGGCGGAATCAACCCTCGAACAAAAGAGTCATCCAGTTTTCCGAGCCACGGCGTCCGTTTCGGCTGGTTCAAACCGTTGGCCAACGCCGGCGCATGTTCTCTGGCGACATGTATCACCGGCTTATGACCTGTCGGTGGTGGCAATTTTTCGCCGTCATTTTGGGGTCGCTTGTCATCATCAACGGCATTTTTGCCGGTCTTTATTTGGTGCAGCCCGGGTCGATCAGCTCGGCCAACGGACCGTCGGTCCACGACGCGTTTTTTTTCTCGGTGCAGACGCTGGCGACGATTGGTTACGGCGGCATGGTCCCGGCTACCACCTACGCCGACGTGTTGGTGACGATCGAGGCGACCCTCGGGATGCTGTGGACCGCGGTGGTGACCGGATTGACGTTTGCCAAGTTTTCGCGGCCAACTGCCAAGGTTTTGTTTTCAAGAACCATGGTGTTGGCGCCGAGAAACGGTGTGCCGACCCTGATGTTCCGCCTGGCCAATTGGCGACACAACAGAATTGTTGAGGCCCGCATTGATGTATCAGCAATTATTGAAGAGACCACGGCCGAGGGCGAAACCATGCGGCGACCGGTTGCGCTGCGTCTTGTACGTCAGAAAAATGCCGTGTTTTGGATGAGTTGGACGGTGATGCACCCGATCGAAGCGGATAGCCCGTTGCATGGAGACGGGGCGCTAGACCGGTTACGCGAACAGGGGGTCAACATCGTGGTCTCGCTCAATGGCATCGACGAGGATTTTTCCCAGCCGATCCACAGCTATCACACCTATACGGTGGACGATATTATCGAGGGCCATCGATTTGTCGACATTCTCAGTCGGCCCGACGAGGATGTTTTGCAAATCGACTACCGCGGCTTTCACAAGACCGAACCGGTGCATTTGTAGCGACTTGTGAGCCGCGAACAACCGGGTGGTCGGCGCGTTAGCTCGCGGGCTGTCCCGGCGAGTCATCGCCAAATTGCGGGGGAAGGCGCATACGGTCCTGCTCGTCGAGTTCGTCGTCTTCGATCTCGTCGGCGTCCCACAGCTCCTGCCCGTCGATGGCGAGGAGCTCTCCGGTCTCCTCGTCAACAAGTTGTTCGGGGGCCGCATTGTCGGCAAAGTTGACGGCGGCGAGCCCCGACACGCGTACGCGAAATAGGCTGAGACCGACCGCTCCAGATTCGCCACGAAGTTGTATATCCACCTGTTTGTTGAGTGTCATGTCGAGCGAGCTATCAACTGAGCCAACATTAAATTTCTTGAGCGCTCCGACCGTTCCGCTAAACATAATCCCGGTGTTGCGCTCGCGGGTGGAAATAATCGTGACATTCTCACCGCGGTAAACCTCGCCCACAACTTTGTAGCGGGTGCGCCAGCGTGGGCCGTCCTTGCGCCGGCGGGCAGCTGCGAGTTTGTTGGCGATCTCGGCGATGTTCTCAATCCGTTCAGACGTGACCTCGCCGGCCTTCAGCACAAACGAACGCGACCGGCTAAAGTTGAGTTCCAGTTTGGCTTCGAGATCGTTGTCGCCGGGCAGGACTTGGACCTCCCCACCGCCGACATACTGAATCACCGATGCACTGCTGCTGACGAAGTCGAGTTTGGCCGTGCGCCCGGGGATGGTTTTGAGCTCCACACCAAACTCACGAATATTGCCGAGCGGGACAAAAACACCCTTGCGAAACAGGCCATAGTCGCCGAGTTGAAACTCGGTGACGAGCGGCATCCAAGCCGCATGCATATGAAAGTTTTTTCGCAGAATTCGATTGTAGATTCGTGCTGATCTCATGGTCGCTCCTAGGGTGCCAGCTGCAGGCATGGGGTCGGCGTAAAGTCGGTCTGTTCGCCATCTTCGATGTCGTCGAGATACTTAAAGCTTGGGAATGGGACGACGACACGGTTGTTACCGGCTCGAATCAGCAGAGATGGCCCGCGAAACTGCCAACAATAGGTAAACCGCATGTTGGGGTCTTCGCCATCAGTCTCGCCGCCGGTCTCTGTCATATAGCCGGTCTCAGTAGCCATCGTGTCTGTCCACATGGTGTCGGTGGTCTCGTCGGTCGTCATGCCGCCAGTTGTCGGGTCGGTGGTCGGGGGGTCGGTGTCTGAATCGCTGCCCATACCGGTTGTCGTTGTGGTGTCGGTGTCGGTGTCGGTGGCTGCGATGACCCGGTGGATCGGTGCGAACCCGGGGGAGCCCGCGGGGTTGATGCCAAGGTCGATCAAGTCGCCATAGCTGAGCTCACCGCGAACACGGATGTACGGAATTACCGGCCCCGGTTCAATTCGATGTACATCACTCGGAATTCGAATGTCGACAACATCTGCGCACAGAGATCTAGCATCTGCGCCATCCTCATCTAAGTGCTCTGAACCCAAAACCGTTGCCGTTGGCGTAAATGATGGGTCACAGTCCCTGTCGCAGGGGCAGTCGACCAATTCGTTGGTAGTATCGTCGGTGGTTTGGTCGCACTGAAAAGTTTTGTTGCAGGTACAAAATGGATAGCGCTGGACACCGATTTCAACCTCGGTCACGCCGAGTCGCTCGCACTCCTGCTCGCTTGAGAACACCGAAACCGTGCATAGGCGGGTATCGCAAAAAACGCTGCCGTCGCCATTGGCGACCGTTGCACACTGATCGTCGCTGCAAAGTGCAGGGTCGCAGGTTTCTTCAACCGGACTTGCAGATTCAAGGAGATCGAAGGTCGATAAAAACCCTTCGTGGGAGAAGTAGTGGTCGTAAACATCCTGGGGGAGGAGGGTAAACAGGACTTCGGCCTCGCCAATGGCGTTGCGAACATCGACTTTTTGGACCTGTTCGATGCACTGGCTGGCGAACCCACACCGGTAAAACTGGCTCTCTTCATCGCCACACCACTTTCGCGGGAGCGGGTCAATATCGGGGTTGAGGCACTTGAGCAACTCAACGGTGATTTCGTCGGTACGCCAGGTTTGTGCACAACGCTCCTCACAGTTGAGACGTGCTTTAAATGTGTCGCCGTCCTCATCCCACCCCAGTGCCGATGGTAGGAATCCACATAGGTCGGCGAATGCACAGGCCTCGGTACATTCACTGCTAGTTAGAACCGGAGGCGAAGTCGTCGAACAGGTTGCTTGGGCAAGACAGCCGACGGCGAAGCCAAACACAACAGTTAAAGATCGGGCTTTCATAGAACACCTCCGATGCCAAGGTTGAAGCCAATAAAGTAGTTTGCTCCGTTGGTGACGATGGTTCGTTCCTCACCAGCCGCCCAGTCGTCGACGCTACCAATTCCCATCATTAAGCTCGATAGAATACTGACCCTCTTCAGGCGGATGCCAATGCCGAGGTCGAGGAATAGATCAAATCCAATATCGGTGAGCACCGAGGCCCCCTCGTCGTTGGTGGTGCCGAGGAAGTTGCGGTACGAGGGATTGATTTTGGAGACATCGAGCAGGCCGACGTTAAGTGCGGGGGTAAACCTGGCCCTCAGTTCAACTGGAACCGAAGGCCAACGACTGCGGGCCTCGACACTCGGACCTGCAATTAATGAGTGTCGGTTCCACACCAACGGGTCGGTGCTGCCCTCTGGCGGTGCGCCAACGTCAACCCACGAAGGCAGGCCGTCGGCGAGGGTCGAGCGGTGAAAAGCGTAGCCACCCATCCAGCCAAAACCCAAGAATGGGAGCGGCCGATAGTAGGTTTGGCCAAAGCGAGCACGCAGGTACAGACCCTGCGGTGAGCCCGGAAGTTGGGACACAATCCCCACTCCTCCGGTCGCGCCAATGTCTGCCCAAAACTCGTTGTCGGGCACATAAAGCTCGCTACAGGTTGCGTCGGCCAGTTGTCCGGCCTTTGGATGACCCTTGGGCCATCTTGCGACAAAAAGGTAGGTCAGCGGCCGGCGAGCTCGCACGTTGACGCGATAGACCTTGACGCTCGTGGTGTTGGAGAAGTCTAAAGGACGCTCACTCGGATCCAGGCTGATTTTGACCCGAGGCAACCTGGGAGCCCTGCGGAAGGCGGTGTCGACCCGCTTGGCGAGGTCCCCACCGAAGTACTCCGTTGTTTCGAGTTCCCGGCACAGCCGTGGGGTCGCCCCCCGAGCTGTACTGATTCGCCGAGCTTCGACAATAGGTTCGACGGCATCGAGCTCGGGACGGGTGTGGGTCTTCTCGGAGCGCTTGGCATCCTTGCTGATTCCGCCGTATGAGGCGATCCGAATGTCCATTGGGTTGCGGTAGGAAATCCGCCGACTGTTGTTCAAAAACCGTAGGTGGCCGAGGCCGAACAGCCGGTCGACCACGCGGTCGATCGATTGCCCGACTAGTGCCGGGTCGTCGAAACTCACGGTCACTTGGCGAATAAACTGGTCGAGGTTGAGGCCCTCGACATCGCCGCGTTGGCGCTGAAACACCTCGCGTACCGAAACCAGCTTGGCCGCGAGCGAGTATTGCGTGGGGCCATTTTGATTGCTGATACAACGGAGGTCGAGCGAGACGAGGCTGTCGATACCCTGGCGCCATGCTTCCTTCGCCGCAGTACCCAGCAAGTCCATCCCATCCGCGCCGGTCCGAGCCCCGGCGGTTTTGCCATCCTCGGGGTTGAGCTGTTGCTTGAGCGTTCCGAGGGCTCCGGTCAAGGTCGCGTAGGCGGCGAGGTCCTTAAACTCGCGGCCTGTCAGCGACTCGCGTTGGCGAAGTGCCCGGACGGCCCCCTCTTCGAGGTCTTCGGGCCAGATGGTCGAGCCCTCACAGCTATCGCGGGTGGTCGCGCCCAGCAGCGAAACTGTGTCCTGCTGCTTGAGGTCGAGGCGCAAATCTTCACACAGGTTGCGGGTTGTTGTGCGTACACTTTGTTGGGCAACTTCGCGGTAACGCACGCGACAGGTCTTGCCCTCGGCAGTGTCAAAGCATTCGACCGCAACAAGTTCGTGGTCGCCCTGGGTAACGTTGACGATCCGTTGTGAAATCGATGTCTCGCTGGCGATCGGGTGACCGTCGAGCAGCAACGTGGTTTTGTCGTCGACCCGGGCTGAGATATTGATACAGCCCAGGGAAAATGGCTTGTTCCAAATCGTCAGATCGGAGGTGACAATCCCGTGCCAGACGGCCGGAAGCTCCTGGTTTTTGACCTGACCGCGAAGGGTAACGGGGGAGCCCCGGGGGACTGCAACCACCGCAAGTCGATGGCCTTCAAACTCAATAAAGTCACGCCGCTCGAGCCAGCGAAGGTGCGCATGGGTAGTTGTACCTGCACTGACAAACAGTGCATCCAGGTCGTCTGCGCGAATCGTCAATAGGTGAACCTGGCTGACATCTGCATTCGAAACCCCGAGACAGCGGTCGGAGTTGCCGAGGGAGTAGCTGGCAAAGGGCGGGGCGGGCAGCGAGCCCTCCGAGAGATCGAGAAAGTAGTCCTTGATGTTGGCGTAGAGGTTGTGGCAGGGGTGGGTTTCGGCCTGGGCAGCAGCAAGCATCTTCTGATTGACGAGTTGCTTTTGGATCGCACCCTCAATCCGGTCGATTGCCGGGAGCATGTCCGGTGTGGCGTTGTCGGCATGTAGTGACACCGATGGCCCAAGTCGGTGCAAAAGTATAGCTAATGTACTTGCACGCCAGTCCGGAAATGACACCAGGCGAAAGATCAACGGTTGCAAATTCGTGGTCGGGGCCGTGCCCATACAGGCCTGATAAAGTTGCCGGCGCTGTTCGATTGTGAGTCCACTAAGACTCCAAGCCACGAGGCAGGTTTTTTGGCTACCGGGTGACAGCCGGTTTTCCGGCGCCGATGGAAGCGATGCATCCGGGCCTTCGGGCTGGCGAGAAAGTGCACCATTCGCTTCGGGGGCCGGCCCGCTGGCCTCTAATGGGGCGGTTGTTATCAGCCAACTAAGTATGAAGATTATCGATGGAACTATTCTAGACAAAATTTGGTGGCAGCATCTCGCTACAGGATCCATGTATGTGACATCTTGCATGGAAGTTTGCCATCTCCTTTGCGTTTGATCGAGCTAGCGCTAAATTGCCCGAGTTGCTGCTGAACGAGTTTTTTGGCGTTGTTCGAACCACTGGCGCTTGTGACCTTAATATTCCCAGATGCTTCGACGGTGAGCTTCATTGAGATGCGCTGGGAGCCGGCACCAGTATTGTGGAAGGCGCTTTTGACCTGACTTAAGAGGCGGTCGGGGCACTTGCCTGTCGACGGCGGCTTGCGAGTTGTTTGCGGGGTTTTTTTGACGACAGCCGTCGTGCTCCCGCTTTGTGGTTCGGCGCCCGTGGTGGTGTCTTCGGCGGAGGTGGTGCTGTCCTCGTCGGTATCCGTCTCGGTCGTGGTCGCGGATGAGGTCGACTCAGGCTTTGGTGGGGCTTGGGGTTTCGTCCCGGAGTCCGAAGCAAGCGAGATTTGAGTTTGGTCGGTGGGTTCGTCGGGGTCGTTTTGGTCTTGACTCTTGAAGACAAAAAACAGCACCAGACCGACAACGAGGGAGACGGCCCCAAGGCCTAGGATAATATCGACGTACGTATTTTTACGCGGCGTCAAAACGGACGGGTAGGTAAACGACTGCTCCGCGCCGGCTGGATTTGCGTCTGTACTTGCAGACGGTTCCGGGGGCGCTAGCAGTGCTCCGAGGAGGCCATCGCTTTCGCGTGCGTAAAGTTGAATGCTGGCCCAGTCGAGCTGGCGGGCATCGTGTGAGAGCGCCCGCCTCGCCGCCAGGAAGGCGTTCTCAACGGTACCGCCCGGCGAGCATAGCTCCTGGTACAGGGCCTTGGTGAGTCGCTCAGATCCGGCCACACTCAGGGGAAAACGCGAAGCGACAACCGCCGCGATACCTGCCCGATGGAGCATCTGTGCGACCGACCCGAGGTGATTCCCAAGTTCGCCCGTATTGCCGCTGTCGCAGGCTGAGAGCACAACGAGACGAATCATGTCGGCATGGGGGGCCAACAGTTGCTGGAGACGACCGGCATCGACAACCACGAGACCGTCCTCGGGCGAATCACCATCGAGTGCGAGTCCAAAGGTCGAGCCATGGGCGGCACCGTGGCACAGCAGGTGAAGGACACGTACCGGCGGCCCGCCGCGTTCGGCCTGGTCGATCGCAGCTGCGATTTGTGAAAATGTTGCATTTGCAATAATATCACGATCCGCAGCGAAGTAGTCTTGCCCGAGGTCGGCCTGGTGGATGGCCTCGGTGTGCTCGTCAGACGGCACGGGACCCGCGGCAGCCGACCAGGCAACCATCACACGCCCCCCGCCCAGTGGCCCGCGACTCGGGGCACTTTGGGTGCCGGGCCACTCATAGCGAATCAAGACACCCGGCATGCTACCGATGAGTTGACCGGTCGACTTTATTGTCAGCAGTTCCCAGGGTAATGTATAGAGTTCAGCGGCGGCTGAGCGAACGGTGAGATAAACCGGTGTACCCTCACGGACCGCCCGCAGGATTGTCTGCTCGTGGATGCCCCAGCCGGCGGGCGCAAGAAATTTACGCAGCTCTTCACCAATACGATGAAGTACCGCGGGGTCGCGCCCCGGCTGTTGCACCTGTTGGAGATCGGCGAGAAGTTCATCGCCCCAGTCGAGTGTCGCCTCTTCAAAACCCCCTCCAGGCGTCCGCAGAAGGTAGTCCTGCGGCGCATAGCGGAAGGCGTAGGGGTCGCTGGCCTGGTCGACCCGAGTGAACTCGAGAACTATCTTGCAGATCGTCATGGTTAGGTTTCTTGCTCAACCTTGAGCGTGCAACGGGGGTGGGCGTAGATGACATAGGCCAGCCACGTCGGGTCACCCTGTGCACGTGCAAATTCCCGAGCGGCCATGGCTGCCCGGGCAAAACTCGCACCCTTGAGTAGTGCGCTGTAAAAGCCTTCAGAGAATTTCTGTGCCGCCGAGTCCCCAACTTTCCACATCGGGGCGACAACAGCTCCCGCGCCTGCACGCAGCAAAGTTGGTACCCATCCACATGCACTTGAGAGCAGCTCTTCCTGGCGCGCCACCTTGCAGGCGTTCAAAAACACCAGCGGTCGGTTGCTGTTGGGTTCGCCGAGGTCGGCTGTTGCTGCCACGAGCGAGGCCGAAAGTTTGTCTGGGTACCACTTCCCCTTGCGGGTTGAGCCTTCGAGAATCAGCCAGGCGTCTCGATCGGCGAGGTCGCCATGGCAGGCGATGTGCAGCAGGTCGAAGTCGCCGGCCTGCTCGAGGGCATCGAGTACATCCTCACTGGTCGGTGGCAGGGCGCTCGAGGCAAAGCGCTGCGCCACCCAATCGCGTTCGGCTTGGGCCTGCGGAAGTGCGAGGCGGCGGTTGGGGTAGGTCGGCACCAGCGTGCGAGCCCGTCCCTGGCGAACCAGGATTTTCGAGGCAGGCGTGCTTTCCCACAGCGAGCGGGTGAGTCCCAGCTGCCCGAGGAAGTAGCTGTCCTTGCGGGTGAGCGGTTGATCGGGGTGTTTGAGGTGGACGATTTCCCAGGGGATATATGTCTCATCAGACAGGATTTGCATGCCCTTGATCTGGTCCCGCAACTCCCACAGTTTGATCCGAAGCTCGCGCGGCCACAGCTGTTCACCGAGTTGGGTGCCGAGGGCTCGCAACAACCGCTGAAACATGCGTGGGTTTTGATTGGCGGTTTTCCACTCCTTTTCAATCCGCAAGTAGAGGTCGCCAAAGTAGGTTTCGGCATCCGCCGTGATTCTTGGCGACTCAAACCGGTGGTTGAGCCCGAGCCGCTGCGACGTTAATTGATAGCGAAACCTCAGGCCATCGGACCCGCGCATCTCGATCACTTCGAGGCTTGGGTCGGCCGGGGCCATGCTCGGGTCGAAGGCGGGCAGGTCATCGCCGACAACAACTTTTGGTGCCAAAGCGTGGGCCGCCCGGGCGACGATGCGAACGTCGACGATCGAGCGGATGGCCACACGGCCATGTTGGTGGACAAGCACCCACAACTGGGCATCGCCGCGGTCGAGCGCACGGACGCGGAAGAACACGCCGATGTTGCCGGTCTCGGGTGGGACTCCCACTTGGATACGCTCGTAGCCCGCGAGCTCGACTCCACGGCGCGCAACCACCTCAACCTCGATCGGGTCTTCGCTGTCGACGGTACCGGTGGCATCGACCCCGGGTTCGCCGGCGATGGCTTCGGCGATTTCCTCCCGGGAAAGCGTGACATGCACGCTAAACAGACTGCGCTCGGACACCTCGCGGGGTGCACTCGATTGCATGTACAAGGTGATATCGGTGTCGTCGTCGGTGTCGCCGAAGCTCAGCGGCATGTCGTCGTCGCCCGGTACCTCCGCCGAGAAGTCGAGGGGGATATCCATCTCGTCCCACTCGTCTTCGTCCTGCGGGAGGAAGTCATCGACCGAGATGTCGAGCTCCTCGATATCGTCGAGCTCCTCGGGAAGGTCGAGCCACTCGCGAACGAGCTCACGCACCGTGTCCTGGGCAAAGAAGTTGGTGTGGAAGATGATCGAGTTGGTCTCGAAGTGGTGGAATTTTGTATAGGCAATCTCTGGATGTAGGGTCTGGGTCGACTGGTTGTGGACAACGAGGTCCGAGGCTTTGTTGCGGTAGAGCTTTCTACAGGCCCGCGAAGCGAGGTAGTTTTTGATGCCATCGGGCAGCGTGTCGCTGTCGCCCATCCCCGGCTCAAACCGCGAATTCATGCCAAAGTATTGGGCTGTTACCTTGGCCGGCAGCGGGGTTTCGTTGAGGTTGGTCACCACCTCGCTGCTTGGGTCCATCGCCGCGAGCCCGGGAATCTTGCCCTTTGTCAGGCCGATGTTGGCGAGTTCCTTGAGGAAGCCGGCAACCCCCGAAATCACCTCGCGACCTATCACGCTGGCAATGGTTCCAGCTCCGGGGATCAGCGAGAGCGCCGTGGCCCCGACATTTGACAGCGAAGTCAGGAGGTCCGCGAGAGTGTTCCAGTTTTCGGCGCGGGCAAGCTCGGTACCGGCGTTCGTGGTGGCAACAAACAGGGCGCGGACGATGGTTCCTTGCCATTGGGGGCGGCTCGGCAGTTCGCGTTCAATGAGTGTACGTGCAACAAGTCCACCACGACTAAACGACACCACATCGATCTGGGGCGGGTGCGGCCAACGGTCGCCGACAAGCAGGTCGGCAATTGCCTTGGCATTTTCGGCAGGCCAGCGGCTGAGGGTGCGGTGGTCGACACCAAAGATCGCATCGTAGTCGGCGAGGGCCGGGCCTAAGACCTTGGCTCCGGGGACGGCGAGGGCACCAAAGCTACTGCGTGTTGAGCTAAAGGTTCCGTGGACAAACAATAAAACCCGGGCTGGTCGATCGCTCGGCAGCTGCAGGCTCGAAAGATCGTCCTCGTCGCGCCATTCGTCGAGACTATCCGAGTCGATGATCACCGGCCCTTCGCGGACCTGGCCATCGAGCTTGGAGAGAATGTAGTCGGTTGCCAGCTCGGCGACATTTGATAGTACATATTTATAGACAAGCGCTCGGACCCCGCCGGTCAGCGCATTGCTGATGAACCCTCGGGTTTGTCCGGTACCCTCCGCATCCTCGTCCTCGTCTCCAGCCACCGACAGGTCGTCGAGCGGAATCCGAAACCGACCTCGAGAGAAGTCCGAAGCTCGGGATGTTGGCTCGTCGTCACCGGAGTCCGGCAACACCCAGCGGTAGAGACCGTCCTGTTCGAGCAAGACAAGGGCCGCCTCGTCCTCCTCGACCGTGATTTCAAAGTCGAGGGAGTCGTCGCCATCGAAGTCGCCGCGGCTGGTGGGGGCATCGGCCTCGGGTTCGAGCACAATTTGGTCGATGAAGGTCAGCCCCCCGTCGGCCAGCGCCTGCTCAAAAATGTTGCTAAGGGAGAACTCTTCGGGGCTGTCGTCGAGGTCGAGCGGCCCCGAGAAGTCGAGGTCTCCACGCGAGGTTGGGGCGTCAGCGTCGTCGTCGTCCTGTTCGCTGAGCTTGGTGCCACCGGGTAGGGCGTTGATTTGGATGATCCCGCCCGACCTAGTTGTATGATCATCACTCCAGCTCGTGAGGTCGTCTTCGTCGGGATGCTCAACGTCGATCTCAGCGCCAAATGCATCATCGTCGTAGAACTCGTCTTCCTCGGAGAAGCTCAACGGGCCTTCGAGTAGGCGAGGGTCCCAGTAACTTGGAATCGGCTGGCCGTCCCCGCGGGTATAGCCCGGCCCACCATCTGAAAGGCCGAACTCAGCTTGTGCCCATACACCAATATTTTGCCAAATTGCGGCCCCTGGACAGGCTGCCTTGGCTTTTTTGGTTTGCCGATGCGCATGGATGTGGGTGATCTGGCCGCCGTGTGCCGCGACTTCGGCCATGATGTACCGAACTGCCTTGCGCAGGCCGGCGATCATCGCTTCGTTGAGCTGCGTAGGTCCGCCGCCCTTCTTCCAGTAGGAGTTGGGCTTGTTTTCGTCGCGCAGAAAGTTCCCGGCAACTTCAATGGCGATGGTGTCGCGATTGAAGCCGTTGGATGCCCAGAGGTAGGACTCGAGCGGGTGGATGTGAAACACCCGCCCATCGCTGTGGACGCCTAGGTGGGCGGTAACCTTGTGCCAGGCCCGGGCTCCGAAGTTGTGAATCCCGGTTTGGTGCAGCGTAATGCCGGTAATCTTGCTCCACTTGCGTTTGCGCTTGCGCTTTTTGGTGGGGCTTTTGTGGGTGACATCGACATCGGGGGCCAGGGTCGCCGGGTCGATGGTTGGTGGTGGTGCCGGTTGCCGGTCATCGGCACCATCGGGCTCGCTATCGCCGTCGTCGTTGACCCAAATAATCGTTTCGTCGTCATCGTCGCCTGTGTCGGAGACGTCGATCATCTCGCTTGCGAAGCTCGTAAAAGCTGTATCTACATGTTCGCGGGCGAGTTCGGTGCCGTAGTAAAAGCTACCCCGCGCCTGGTTGAGGTCGAGACCATAGGTATCGTAGCTTCCCTTTTTGACCTCGCGGCGACGGTCTTTGATGAGTTCGCGAAACTCAGTTTCCAAACTGCGGTGACTGTCCCAGGTGTCCGGATCGCGGATGTCACGACCGGGGTAGTGGGCCTCTAGGACCGCGATGAAGTCGTTGCTCCACCGGCGGACATAGGCCGGCATCCAGTTGTAGAGCCGCGCGATGAGCCCGAGACCGTACTCCGACGTGACGTACTCGCGGACGGCTGCGCCTCCAGTTTTTTCGACGGTGATGCGGATCTTGGCGCCGGTTGTGGTCGGGTCGTTGATGACGAGCTTCGAGCGCGGTGTGTTGGAAAACTCGGTGGCCAGGTTTTTGCCACCGATGTGGTTTTGGGGGCGGGCTGCCCAGTCTTCCCATTCGGCGCGTGAGCGGGTTGGCGCGAGCAGGACTTGCTCCCGCCGGGAACGACCGCGGCCGATGACTCGGGTGACGCTGTAGTTGCGACGCGCGCCAATGACAGTATTGACGGCGCGGTCGAGAAATACGCGTTTCCAGTAGATACATTGAGCGAGTTGAATTTCCGGGTCGTTGCCGGCGATCATCATCGCACCCAAAAGTTTGGGTTGGGTACGCATGTATGACCAACCATCGTCACCGAGATAGGTACGGGATTTTGTTGTAATGACAACATGTGCACCTTTTTTGGTGTCTTTTTTCCCGTTCTTGCGGTTGTAGTAGGGGTACGGGCCGGTATCGATATCGATCCCCACCGCTGTAAAATGCTTGGCGAACGCCCGAGGGGCATCCTCTTTGATCGCGCGCATCAACCCTGCTAGCGAACCTGCGTGCCCGGCAAACTGGGCCATGCCCCAGGAGACGATTTGATTGTCCCAGGTGTTGATGGCCCCAAACTTGCCGCCAGATTCCTTGAGGGCGTTGGCCTTGAGTATTTTGATCTCCGCAGTTGTATAACCAACTTTGTTGAGGTCCTCGTCGCTCAGCAAGTCGGTTTTGCCCCCGCGGTAGCGACTGACGTTATAGCTGTCGGTAACCAGCTTCCCCTTGGCGCCGAGTCGTTCGCGGGTTTTGTAGCGAAAACTGACCTCCTCACCATGACCACTGATTGTGTATACACGCTTGCCGTTGACCGTTTTCTTGCTGACGGTCAGGGGGCCGTCTGTCGTCGCCGGTGCCGGACGCTCGATATCTGGCTGTGGTGCTGCAGTGTCCTGTTTGAGTTTGGCCTGGTATTCGGACTCGGTGATCTCGGGCGCACGCGATTGTGTGCACTGTTCCAGCGCGGCGGTCGAGTTGGGCCCAATAATGCCGTCGATCGAAAGCTTGATGCCGTCGGGGTAGTGCTTGCGATAGTACTTTTGAAAGCTGCGAAGGGCTCTGCGAGTGCCGCGGCCGGGCTTTCCGTCAACCGCGAGCTTGGGGTTGACGAGGCGACGCAGGCAACTTTGTAGCCAGCGCTCGCGCGAGTTGAAGTCGAGGGGTTCGTCGCTGGTGTCAAACGAGAGAACATCCGACTCAGATGTATGATCGAAGTGTGGGTCTCCATCGAGGTCTGCCTCGGACCACGGCTCATCGGACTCGTCGCTATCGGAGCTGTGGAAAGCAAAGAATTGATCGGGAAAGTCGGTCGCTTCTAGCTCAATGGGGTCAACAGAAGGGCTCGGTTGATTTGTTTCGTCGGGCATAGCAAAACCACAGGGCCGCCGGCCGGTCGCCAGCACCTTTCCGATTCTACATGTCTTATTGGATAGGTTTAATGGAGCTCGTATTGGAGTTGCCCAGCACGCCCGACGGATCACCGGAATTGCCAATGGTCACTTCTGAGATGTTGTGCATGCACGAAATCACCACCGCGCTGGACGAATCCGGCCAACAAAAACGAGAACTTGTGTGCCTGCGCGCATGTTTGTATGGTGTTGTCAATGTCGCTCCTACCCCTCGCTGCGTGCATTCAGCTACTTGTCCTGCAACCGGCTGCCGAACCCGAGTCAAACGTTGTCTCTGCGGACAACTCCGGCGAACCGACGACGGATGCGGCATCGCCCGCGGTGGCGACATCGCCGACCACGGAAGTGACGCCTGCTGTCGAGACCGCCGCGAACAGCGAAGATGTGCGAGCGACAGCTGGCGAAAACAGCCCGCCAGCACCGGCGAAAGCGGAGCCGACAGACGCCACCTACTCAGAACCAGAGATGTCTCATGGGACACTCGTAAAAGATCTCGAGCCGCCGCATCCCGCCAGGGTTCGATGGGTGCTCGATTCAGCGATTACGGTGGGCGGCTTTGGTACGTTTACGATTCTTGAGATGTGGGTGACACCGCAACTTGCGGTAAACGTTCCGGCCCAGCAACCACCTATCGGGGGCGCCGACGCAGCTGCTCTCGGACACTTTCGCCCGACAGCGGCAAAAGTTTCCGACGTTTTGATGTTTTCGGGGATCGCCTTACCGGCGGTCTACCACGGTATCGAAGCGGGTTTACGCAAACGGGACTTCGGCCGCCGCTACGGCACAGACCTGCTGATCTATACGGAGGCTCTCGCGGTTAACTTGTTGGTCACGGAGACGCTGAAATTTGCCGTCGACAGGCATCGTCCATTTACCCATCTCGACCCGACGACGGTCGACCCATCGATCCGAGACGAGCTTGTCGCCGAACAGGCAGAAGTTGACAGTGCAAAGAGTTTCCCCTCGGGGCATGCTTCGATGTCGTTTGCAGCTGCGGTAGCCGGTTCGACCCTGCTGACGATGAAGCTGGCGTCGAAGCGGACACCGAAGGCCCGGGCAGTGCTGGCTGTTACATGGATTGCGAGCCTGGGCCTGGCCTCGACAACGGCGGCACTACGGGTAGTCGCGGGCAAGCACTACCCCAGCGATGTCACCGCGGGGGCGCTGATCGGCTCGACGATCGGTGCGGTGATTCCCCTGGCACACCTCCGGCCACGTCGTTCCAAGATGTGGTCAAATGTTGATGTCACGCCGGCGGCAGTGGGTATGCGAGGGCTTTCGCTGCAGGGGCGATTTTAGTGGATATACAAACATATCCTACTTGTCGGGATCGGGAAACTGCTTGAGTAGCTGCTCGAGCCGTTCGCCAAATTTGCTGTCCTCGAGCTTGAGCTCAGAGACGTCCTGTGAGGCCTTGAGCACCGCAGCTTGCAGATCGGGGCTCATGCCGAGGTCGCCACAAACCTCGTCGTCATAGCGGGCAAGCCACCAGTGCTCAGCTTTTTGCGCCTGCTCGGCGGTGATGTTGGTCCGGCGAAAATCAGCCAGGGCAATGTCGGCACCGGTGAGGTCCGTGCCGCTGAGGTTGGCCCGGGACAACGCTGTCTGGCGCAGGTCAGCTTCGCCGAGGTCGGCCCCCAACAGGTTGGCGCGGGTGAGATCCGCACGGGCGAGCACCGCTCCGTGGAGGTCGGCATCGTGGATGTCAACGCGTTGGGCAATCGCCAGCGAAAGGTTGGCACCGCGCAGGTTGGCACCGGCCAGCCGGGTGTTGCCAAACCGGGAAAACGAGAGGTCTGCGGAGGAGAGGTTGGCGTCGCCGAGATCGGGGTTGCTGACTTGGAACTCCGAGTACCGCAGCGACGCGTGGCGCAGGTCGGCGACACCGAGTTCGACATCGTGGAGATCTACTTGTAAGGCCAATAAAAACCGCAGCAACTCGGCCTGTTCCGGGCTCGAGGGGGTGGCGTCGAGGTCGTGGGTTTCAGGGTCGAGACCGCGGTAGGGGTGCAGGTGGCCAAACGTTGAGAGTAATCGGGCATATGTCCCATCAGACAGTCGGATAGACTGGCCGTGGCGCCGCGCACTTTGTGGCGGTGTCGGTCGGATAATGTCGGGCATGCGCTTGACCTGATCGACTTCGGTGGCGAGTGCACTCATGAGCTCGCGGACCATGGCCTGGCGCTGGGTCGCAATATTGAGGGCAATCCGCACCTGCCCCGAGCGTTCGGAGTCGAGAAGCTGGGCCTTGATCATGGCATTTTGCTCGCGCAGAACCTCGGACTGTTGGTTCAGCAGCTCGGTTTGAGCCTCCAGTAGGGTGTTTTGCTCGCCCATGCGCTCAACTTGCATATACGAGGCGAGGAACACAGCAAAGCTGACGACACCACCGAGTACGGCCAGGAGGGTGCTAAACGCCATCACGCGAAAGATAAAGGCGACGCCGAGTTGACTGGCTCGCCGGGCCAGGGGGCCCATGGTGCCGACCTTGGATTGGATCTCGGGGATCAAGGTCTCGTCGCGTCGGCTCATCCACTGCAGCATGGTGCCGCCTAGGTCCTGGATGGCCTCACCGGCCTGGGCCAACGAGTTACCGGTTTGATCCTGCAACTTTTTTCGATGGTACTCGTAGAGGTAGTGGCCAACGATCGCGCCCACGAGCAGGGCGACGACCAGCAACATCAATCCGCTGGCGACGTACCACAGCGCATCTATTTGTATGGTCATAAAGCCCACGACCGCGAGCACGGTGCCAAGGGCGATGCCCTTGAGCAGGCTGGGGTCGGTGAGCCACAGCACAAGTCGCAGTGGCGCCGAGGGCTTGTCCGATGTCGGTTGCTTGGCTGCCATGTTCTGGGTGCGACGCTAGCAGGCACAGGCCGGTTTGTGCACCCGTCTCGAGGCGTTTTGCGAACATCTCGCCGCGGATGTGGGCGACTTTGTCCCACGCACGAGGTCGGTTTTTGTTGCCATCTGCTAGCTCGGTCCAGAACACTGATTGTTCGGTTTTTATAAATATGTCTTTGTGTTCATGTAGTGGTAGAGCCGCAGCGGGCTTGGGCTCTATGCTTGGGTTGGCTGCCGTGAGGTTGTTGCGCGGCAGCAGCTGAAAGGTAGCAAGGCATGCAAAGCGACATCCGCAAGCGAAAACTGACCCGGTTTTTTAACGTCGTCGACACCAACGGTGATGGCGTCTTCGACCAACAGGACACGGACTTGGTGGCCGTGAGGGTTGCTGCCCTGCGCGGGCTCAAACCCGGAACAGAGGGCTACCAGGTATTTTACCAGGGCTTTAGCTACTACTGGGATGACCTGCGAAGGTCCTGTTCGCCCTCGGACAGCGGACAGGTGACCCTACAAGAATGGTTTGATTACCATGCAACAATGTTGGCCGATCGGGAGCGGTTTGAAGCGACGGCCGAGGCCTCGGCGGCACTGATGTTTGCGCTCGCAGATACCAACGATGATGGCCTGTTGTCACTCGAGGAATACGGAAACTGGATGCGTGCCTGGGGCATGGCCGATGGCGAGACCGCGGGCTCGGTACTGGAAAAACTCGACCGCCGTGGGGCCGGGCAACTGACCCGCGAGGATGTGCTCGAGCTGACCCGCGAGTTCTTTTATTCGGATGATCCACAGGCCCCTGGAAACTGGGCGATGGGGCCGTTTTGACGGTGTATCAAGCTTGGTTATGAAGCTGTGGCGACAACCCTAAATCCGAGGGCTTGGCGTGCTTCGACGTAGTCGCGGGAGCCGGCAAACGCCAGGAGGTCGCGCAGCGCCGGGTCGTTGAGGGCTGTCGCCCGTAGTTGCCGTCCTCCGTGGGTCGACTCGCCGTCAAAGCCAAAACTTCGCAGCGGGCCGTTGAGCTCCCCGGCCAGGCAAAGCCCGGCACGGTTGCCACTGTGTCGCAGCCACGCCTTCCACTCGCGACTGTCGAACACTTCGTCTTGGTGGGTCGTAAACAGGTTGCGCAACTGCTCGGTGATTTTTTTGGGGAGTGCGCGGCCGAGCGCTTCGCTGAGTTCGTTGACCGCCTGGGCGGTGGCCTGGTCGGCGGCATCAGTCGGTAACTCGATGGATTTACGGGCCTCGTGGCGGGGATGAAATGCCTGGAGGGTTGCCGAGATAACCCGAGCGAGGGCGGTCTTGGGCAAGGTGGCGCCGAGGACAGTTGCCGGGCGAGCAAAGTACAACGCCCGCCCGAGGGCAAACCGCAGCTGCCCGGCGTCTTCGGTGGTTTCGGCCTGGCCTGCTGCGAGGATAATCGGCGGGTATTGGCAGCGGGTCTGGGCGAGGTTGATTTGTCCGTCGTTGTCGAGCTTTTTGCCGAGCACACTGGCCCGGACCAGCGGGAACCGTGGCGCCGAAAGTTGATCACGCACAGAGACCCATGAGCGTGCAAGTAATGTGTCGCCGTCGTCGGGTACGATCGCGTCGGAACTGGCGTCGATCCGCGGTAGCTGCTTGCAGATCAACGCAGCGCCGCCCTTCCACAACAGGGTGAGGGCTTCGACCATGCCGCCGTTGGGCGGCGGCGGATCGACGACGGTTTGGATATCGACTTTACCCGGTTCCGGGCAGGTGAGCGTGTGGGCCTGTAAAAACTCGCGGGCGTCGATGTGCGAGGGGTTGAGATGGAGCAGTAGGCTGTACAGCGCGTGGGCGTGGTCGAGGTCACCGGCGTCGCGTTTGAGGGCGGCGTAGTCGGTGAGAATTTCGTCGTCGGTCGGGTCGAGCTTGACGAGTGCCTCGTAGTTGTTGGCAACCCGTTCGTCTGTCCTTCCAGACATCAGGTACAGACGCGCGAGGTGCTTGCGCTCGGGCAGGCCCAAGCCGCCGGCATCGAGTTCTTCGGCGCGTTCGAGCAGGCCGATCACCCGGTCGGGGTGGCTACCCTGCGATTCGGCGAGACGACGCAACAGGGCACTGCGCGAGGCAACTTCGTCGGGGTCTGGGTCTTGGCTACGCAGGCCCTGGCGGTTGAAAAACTCCAGCACCAACGGCTCGATTTCCTCGTAGCGCATCTGGGCGGCGAGGACATCACACAGGGTTGAGACCGCGATCGAGGAGTCGGGAAAGGCCTCGCAGGCGGCCCGGGCATAGGCCTCGGCAAACTCGATGTCGTCTGGGAGGTCGCGCCGTAGGGCGGCACCGATACCCTCGATCAAAATCGCCAGTCGGTTTTTGGGCTCGAGGTCGTCGTGTTCGGCGAGGTGCGGGAGGCAGTGCAGGGCGATGTCGGCTTCGTGTTGGCTCGACGCCCAAAACATCGTCTCCCAGGTGCGCAGTTGAAGGCCCGGGTCTTCGACTTCGGCGAGCGCCCGCAGGCCATGTTTGAAGCCGTCGAAGCTGGCGGTGAGCAGCTCGGTGACCTCTGGGCTTTGCTCGCCACCGGGCTCCGGCTTCTCGCCGCTGTCCTCGTCGTGCTCGTGTTCTTGTTGTTCGAGTTCGCGGGCCGCCGCCAGGTAGTTGAGACCAGCCTCGATCCAGGCGTGGCCACTGGCCTTGGCATCGCTTGCCCCTTCGGCCAGGGCGACACAATGGCGAGCTGCCTCTTCGAGCAGGCCGTGCTCGCGGCACAATTCGATCAGCGCCCGCAGGGCCTCGCCGTTGTGCGGATCGTAGCGCAGGGCCTGCTGGTAGCGGGTGACGACATTGTCCTCGTGCTTGAGTTTGCGTTCGCAGGTGGCGGCCAACACCAACAACTCGGCCAGGATATTGGCGTCGCGACGCTCGATGTCTGCGGGCTCGGGATGCTGCTCGCAGGCATTGGTGATTGTTGCAAGTGCATCTCGCCAGCGGCCGGCACCTGCCCGGTTGCGGGCGACGGCTGCTTGGATCGACAGGTTTTGTGGGTCTTGCCGCAGGGCAGCCGCGAGGTGGCGGTGGGCATCGGCCTTGCGATCGGTTTTTTCGAGGACCTGGGCCAACAGCACCATACAGGCGATCAGCTGCTTGGTATTGCGGTTGAGGCCAAACACCTCCATCGCCCCTTCGAGTTCTTTTTCGGCGTTCTCGAACTGCTCAGCTTGTAGGTACAACTCCCCCAGGGTCAGGCGGGCGGCTGCGTGGTCTGGGTCGAGCTCGAGTGCCTGGTTGAGGCGGTTGTAGGCGCGGTCGGGCTCGTTGGCGGCCAACAGCCGGCGACCTGACTCCGTGAGTAGTTGTGCCTGCAACTGGTTTTCGTCGACCCCCTCGAGCTGTTGGTCTAAAAACGCCGCGGCCTCGTCGAGGCTTTCGGGCGTGAGCATGTGGGCGTAGCGAATCGCGGTGGCCCGGACAAACAGGTCGCGGGCCTGTGGTTCGGTCGGGTGGTCTGGCAGGCGCTCGAGCACCGACTCGACCAGCTCCTGTGCCCGGCCCGGGGCCTCGCGGGACAGTTCTGCGGCCTGCAGCAGGGCCTCGGGCGTATCCACGGCAATCAGGCTGGCGATTTGAAGTTCGTGGTTGCCGGTGACTTCGGCCAGTCGGGCGCGGCGAGCCAACAGCTCGGGGCTGGCGCCCACCGAATCAATTGTTTGTGCAATGATTTCGAGGGCCGCTGCCGGGTCGTCGTGGTGACGGACATGGAGGTCGGCTAGGCTGAGCGCGAGCGCACGGCTGCGTTCGGCACTGTCGTCGCGGTTGGAGAGCAGCCGCAGCCGGGTTTCCAACAGGTTCATGCCCCGTTTCACCTGGTTGTTGGCGCACTGCAAGTCGACCAGGGTCAGCAGGACATCGTCGCGGTCGAGGGTGGGACCGACCCACGGTTCGAGCAGGGCAATGGCCTTGTCGGCCTCATCGGTTGCCGCCAGGGTTTTAGCCTTGAGCAGCAGCAGCGGCAGCCGTTCGTCGCGGGCGTCGGGTGACAGGGCATCGAGACGGGTGTCGATCAGCGGCAGTAGGGGCTCGTGACGACCTGCCTCGAGGTACAGCTGACAAAGTTGCGACAGGGCATTGGCGTCGTCGGGCTCGAGCTCGAGGAACTTCTCCCAGGTAGCGATGGCTCGATCGGGGAGCTTGAGGTGCTGGCTGTAGATGTTTGCCAGGGTCTGCAACCCCTCGAGGACAAAGTCGGGTTCTTCGATGCGATCGACGGCGACCGACAACAACGCGGCAGCGTCGCGGTGGCGCTCTTGTTGCGTCAAAAACTCGATGGCACAGCGGTGGAGGGCGGCGTGATAGGGGTGCTGGCCGAGTAGTGGCTTGAGCTTGCGCAGGGCAGCATCGACGCGACCGACCCGGTTGGCGAGGTCGCGGGCCACTTGTAGGGTGCGCTCGACCTGCTCCTCGGGCGAAAGTTGTTTGCGCTCGATGTCGAGGAGTCGTGAGCTGGCATCGATCGATTGGGCATCGTCGCCGATGGCGGCATACAGGCGCGCGAGGGCTTCGAGGGCTTCGCGGTTTTGCGGGTTCATACCCAGCACGCGGCGGTTGTGATCGATCGCCTGCTCGAAGGCCTCGAGTTGTTCTTGCAGTTTGCCGGCGAGCAGGTGGAAGCGGACCAGGTTTTCTGGCAGCGTCACCTCGGCGATCAGGCGTTTGTAGGCCTTGAGTTGGCGGGCACGGGCATCGTGGCGGGCCGCTAAACTCTCGAGCCCGGCGAGCGCGGGCTCGTGGTCTGGGCGCAGCAGGAGGGCCTGCTCGTAGGCTGTAAACGCGTGCTCGACATCCTCGGCACCCTCGTCCCACATTCTTGCAAGTGCAAGTGAAACTTCGAACCGGTCTTTTTTGCGGTTGGGGCGGTTTTTGCGATAGGCCTCGGCCACTTCGGCGAAGGCACTGGCGACCTGCGGACGGGCTGGCAACAGCGAAGACTTGATCTGCGGGATCGCGGGGAGGCCCGCGGGGCTTCCGAGCCCGGCCGGCGGCGGCTTGGGTGGTGCCTTGGGCGGTGGCGGCTTTTTGGGCGGCGGCGCCATGGCGGCGTTGAGCATCTCGAGGTCGGCGAGGTCAACGACCGTGGTCTTGTCGGGTGCGGGGGGGCCATCGACCATCATCATTTCGAGGTCGGCGAGGTCGACCACTGTGGTCTTGTCGCTGACCTGCAGCCCGGGAATTGGGGCCGGGCCGTTGCCTTCGGTCTGGACCACGCTGACTTCTTCGACCTCGAGGACCGATGTATCAGCATTGTTTTGCGGATCGTCGTCGGCCGGAGCCTGCTCGCCCTTTGCGGGGGCCACACGCTCGAGCGTCATGGGGTTGAGGCCGGCGGCTTCCCACAGCTCGGTATCTCGCAGCTCGGGGGCCACCAGTTTGGGGGTGAGGTGCGGGTCTTTGGGCAGTGGCGGTGTTTGGTAGTTGCCGACGGCTTTCGCCAACCGCCAAAGATCGCTGTGGATCGCTGCCACCGGTTGCTCTGGGTCGGCTTCGGGCAGGGCGGGTGCACACAAAAACGCCCCGATCTTTGCCCGCATCGCCAGCTCGGCGCGGTCGAGATGTTGCTCGTAGATCTCGGCAAGTTCGTTGTATAGGCGAGCTTTTTCGGTGAAGTTTTCGTCGCTCGAGCGCGCCCGTACGCGTTGCAGCTCGGCGCCAGGGTTGAGCAACAACACCTCCATGCGCGAGGTTTCGTTGGCGAGGCGGTGGAGCTCGTCGGCGGCCTGCTCGTGGGTCGCGTCGACGGCGAGTACCCGCACCCACTCGGCGAGTGCCCCGAGTTTGTCATCGAGACGTTGCTCGCGGATCTCGGCCCGCCGCGCCAACAATTCGGCCTTGGCCGAGCGCTTTTTGGTGGCGGTGATCAGCCTTTGCAGGGCAGTGAGCAAAATGAGCCCACCAACCTTTGTCGATGCATCGTCCTCCTGGCTGTCGAGGTCATCGGCGATCCGCTCGAGCTCCGGCAGGAGTTGCTTGCCCCCGGGATCGTGGGCCAGGCCGTCACGCAGGCTGCGGAAGGCCGCGAGTTTGTCCCCGTCGCGCTCCTCGTAAATCGCGGCGGCCGACAGCAGGTTTTGGCAGCCGAGCTCGGTATTTCCCTGCTTAAACAGGTCCTTGGCAAAGTCGCGATGATGGTCGGCGAGCGTTCCCCACAGCTCGTGTTTTTCGGCGAGGGCCGTGAGCATGTCGAGGGCTTCTTCGGCCAGGGATTTGTCGGTGTCGCGCAGGTCGAGCCAGGCCTTGCGCAGGCGCTCGACCGCGGCCTTGGGGTCGTTGAGGTTTTTCTCGTAGATGCGAACGATGTCGATACAAATTTCAAATCGACTCAGGGCGCTGGTGGTTTGGTTGAGTTTGCGCTCGTGCAGATCGATAAGGGGTTTGTAGAGCTCGTGTTCGCGGGCGGCTTTTTCGATCGCGTGGGCGAGCTCCTCGTCGTCGGGGCTGATGGCGTAGGCCCGTTGGAGGTAGGAAATCCCGCGCTGCGGATCGGAGATGTTTGTAAATGCAATGTCGCTGGCGGTCTGCAGCAGCTTGACCGCCGAGTAGGTGTCGAGTTTGGGCGCGCGCTGGAGGGCGGTCAGTTCCTCTTCGAACACACCCAAAAGTCCGTTCCACAGGTCGTGCTTTTCGGCGAGGGCCTCTAGCCGGTCGAGCGCTTCGGCGGTTGGGCGCTTGTGTTCGCGGGCGATAAAGTAGGTCTTGCGCGCCCACGAAAATGCCATGCTCGGGTCGCCAAGGTCGGTCTCGGCGATTTCACTGGCGCGGCGGCAGGCGTGGAGCTGGGTTCCGACCTTGGCCTTGTCGCTGCGGGTGTTGGCGTAGACCTCACCGTAAATACCGACAAGGTCGCTCCACAGTTCGTGGCGACCTGCATATGCATGCATTTCTTTTTGTAGGCGGTCGCTTTGGGGAACGCGGCCGTAGGCCTTGCCGAGCAGGCGCAGGCCCTGGCGGGGGTCGCCGTTGCGCTCGCAGACGTCGGCCATATGCTCGAGCGTGCGGATCTGTTCGTCGGTATCGTCGAGTTTGCTGAGCTGCTCCTCCAACAGGGCAATCGTGCCGACGGTGTCGCCACTGAGCTCCTGCAGCTCGGCTTGAAAGCGGATGCCCTCGGCATCGTTTTCGTACTCGGCCATGAACCGGGCAAACGCCGTGGTCGCAGCCTTGGCATCACCTAGATGGGCGATCCAGGTGCGTGCGATCAACATAAACAGCTCGCGGCGCTCGTCGATGTCGTGGGCCGACAGCAACAGGACTTCGGCGAGGTGAATGCGTTTGCGGTGCTGCTCGCCGCGTTCGTACAGCTCTAAAAGTTTGAGGTTGAGGTCGCGGTGGCCGGGGAACACCTCTTGCGACAGCTGCTCCAGCACCTTGATCGCAGCCGCGACGTTGCCGAGTTTGTCGGCGAGCACCTCGGCCCGTTCCCAACCGACTGAAAGAGCCTCTTCTTCGGTGTCGACGAGCTCTTGCAGGGTGCCGAGTGACGCGGCGAGGCCATGGCCCGAGCCGATGTCGCGATACAGGCGAACGAGGGTCCACACGGCACCGCGGTGGTTGCGATTGATCCGCAGGGCACGTTCGATCGCCGAGCAGGCGAGGTCGAGATCGTTGAGCGAGTTTTCGGCGTGATAGGCCAACCGCAACAGGTAGTCGAACTGGCGCTGGGGCGGGGTTTTTTTGGAGGCTGTGGCCTTGTTGAGGAGGTTGACGAGTTCGTTGAAACGGCCGCTTTGCTCGTAGACCGCGATCATTTTGTCGAGGACTTCGAGGTTGTACGGATCGTGCTCGAGCAGTTGCTCCCACACATCGGCGGCGCGCTGCATGTCCTGCAGGCGGTGCTCCGCGACATTGGCCATACGCCGCAGCAAACGAAGCCGCGGACGGGCTTTTTTGGTCGACTTGAGTTCGCGTTCGAGGCAGGCGTAGAGCTCGCGATCGCGGTGGGTATCGCTGTAGAGCGTCTGCAGCCGATGGATGGCCTCGAGGTCCTGCTCGTTGAAGGTCAGCAGTTGCTCACAGGCCCAAATTGCGTTGTCTGGGTCGTCGAGGTCGTGCTGCCACAGCTCGGCCATGCGCCGCAACAGCGCCATGCGTTTGCCCGGTGCCCGACAGTCGTCGAGCTCGCGCCGTAGCAGCTCCATCAGGGCTTCGTGGGAACCTGTCCGCTCGTACAGCTCGGTGACACCTTCGAGCGAGGTCGCGTCGTCGGGTTTGAGGTCGAGCAGTTCCTCGTAGACCGCCATCGCCTGTTCGGCGTCGGTGAGGTGCTCGCGATAGAGTTTGGCGAGGCGGCGCAGGAGGTTGACCCGACGCTGCGGCGACTCGGTGCGTCCGAGTTCGGCGAGGGTGGTGCGCTCCTGCTGGGCCCATTGCCGGGCGCGTTTGTCGAGGCGGGGGATGTGTTCCCGCGGGCGCGGGTCGGTCGGGTAACACTCGGATACCTGCGACCAGATTTCGCGGGCAGTATCGAGGTCGCCGAGACGCTTCTCCGAGATTTCGGCGGCCTCGACAAATTCCTCGACAAACTCCGGGCGGCGCAACGGGTTGTTGTTGCCCTCGTACTCAAACGCCTGGCTGATTTGGTAGAGGATCAGGTCGCGCAGGTGAATCCAGGCATTTTTGCGGCGCCAGTGTTCTTTGTAGCCCTCAAACGCCTCGGGGTTAAACGGGTCGCGCTCTAGGACCTTGTAAAAAAACTCGGCTGCACGGGCGTCGTCGTTGAGGTTTTCGCGATAGACACGGGCGGCCCGCAGGAGCTTGTCGGTTGGGAAGTTTGCCCCGAGGTGCTCGGCCTGGGCGCTGTAGAGGCCGACGAGGGCATGGTCGTCGCCGAGGTCGCTGTAGAGTTTTTCGAGCCGTTGCCAGGCCGGGCCATCGAGTGACTCGTATTGACTAGCTGTCTCAAAGCACATCCTCGCTTCTTCGCGGCGCGAGAGCTTGGTCTCGAGCAGGTCGCCGCGTTGAAACCACAGGTCGTAGGCCTCTTTGTCCGAGACATACTCGAGCCAACTGCGGTACAGGTCGTCGAGGTCGAGCCAGCGTTTTTGGGCGATCAGGAGGTCGGCGAGCAGTTGTCCGGCGGCGTGGTGATCGGGGCGCAGGCTGAGGCTGCGGCGCACGAGTTTGAGGGCTTCGCGGTCGTCTCCCTGTTGATGGGCCAGGGTGGCAGCCTTCAAGAAAATGTCGGCCGCCTTGGCCAGTCCGTCTTCGCTGGCCTTGTCCGAGCCCTGGTAGAGGATGCCAAACGCCCGCAACGCGGCGACGCTGTTGGGTTTGGTCTTGAGCGCGGTTTGGAGGTAGCGGGCCGCCGCCGGCACGTTGTCCATCTGCTCGTGCTCGATACGCGCGAGTTGGAGGTGGAGCTCGGCCACCCGATCGGCATCGGCAGCGGGGTTGAGCCGGGAAATCTCGGCGTTGATGAGGTCGGAGGCCTGCAGCCACGCTCCCGCTTGTATGTGCAAGCGAATGACATTGGCGCTGGCGCTACGCGACCGCGGATTGAGTGCCAGTGCCTTGCGGTACAGGGTGAGGGCCCCGCTGACATTCATAAACCCGTGCTCACCGACCTGGCCGAGTTCGACGAGTAACTCGGAGACCACCTCGGGGCGGTCTTTTTGCAGCTCGATTTGCCAGCGCAACAGGGTCGCGTGGGGGGTGGCAAGCCCGGCCTCGCCATAGAGTTTTTTGAGGCGGTTGTAGAGCTCGGCGCTGCCCGGGTTGAGTTTGAAGGCCCGAGCCATGGTGTTGGCGGCCTGCTCGAGGTCACCGACGCGGTCGATCCACAGTTCGACCGCTTGCATATACATCTCGTAGACACGCTCGGCCGGCGCCCGTTTTTGCCCGGCCGCGTAGACGACCAACAGGGTGGCTAAACCCCGCCAGTCTTCGGCCTCACGCAGTTGGCGGCGAAGTCGACGAAACGCGCTGTCCTCGGTCGGGGCCTTGCGAAAGGCCGTTAGGGCCTCGGATTCGCGGGAGTCGACGGGGGGCAGGGGGGTCGGAAGATCAGGTGCGACAGACACGGCCACGGCTTTGTTCTCGTACATGCCACCAGGCCCTCTGGAGCATGGGCGCTCACCGTACCATGGGGTGGGGCCGTGTCGTCACCGTTTCACATACACGATCCCGGGGCGGATAACATTGGCAGCAGCGGCGAACAGGCCGTTTTTGCATCCCGGAGGTCCGAAAAATCGAGACTCGCGTCCCTCACGAATCGTGTTGCTATCCACCTATGTGCATCGGGGGACTCTTGAACCCGGTGTTGGGTGTGTATGACCACAGATCTCTATCTCGGTGCCGGTTGGTTTGGATGGTGAACACAAGTACAGCAAAGGGCCGCACCCCATAGGGTACGGCCCCAGACTTCAAAACCGGCTCACTGCGGGAAAAAGCAGCCGATCGTGGTCTCGATGTGGAAGTTCGACTGGGTTGTGTGGCGCTCGGCAAAGAAGAAGTCGAGCTGATAGCTGTTGCCGACTTCAATCCCGAGATAGTCGGCCATCGCATCGAGGTCGGCCGTTTCCGACTGTTCGCCATGGACCCCGCCTAGGTTGATGGCGAGTTTTCCATTGATATACACAAACAGGTCGTCGTCGCCGCTAAACCCGAAGGTCTCGCCACCCTCGTAGGTAAACTCGGTGTGCATCTCGAGGGTGAAGTGGTAGTTGTGCGGGTTGCCCTCGTTGCCAAAGCCCTGGTCGTCGATCGGGAAAAACGCGCTGCTGTCGTAGCGCCAAAAACCGTCCATAACCTCCTCTAGCTGTAGCTGAATCGGGATGGTGATGTTGACCCCGTCGACGTCGTTGTACCACTGGTTGAAGTTGTCGACCCCGGTTGTGGTGGGCGTGACGGGATTTCCTGCATATACAGGTTTGTTGTCGCCGCCGAGATCGTCGGTGACGATATCCTTGTCGGTTCCGATTTGGTACTGCATGTCGGGGTGGGCAATTTGAAAGTCGCGCACGGTGGCAGGTAGCAAGCCATCGCATAGCGGTTCGTCGCCATCGCCGTCGCCATCACCGTCGCCGTCGCCATCACCGTCACCGTCGCCGTCACCGTCACCGTCACCGTCACCGTCGCCGTCGCCGTCGCCGTCACCGTCGCCGTCACCGTCACCGTCACCGTCACCGTCGCCGTCACCGTCGCCGTCACCGTCACCGTCGCCATCACCGTCGCCGTCGCCGTCGCCGTCGCCGTCGCCGTCGCCGTCGCCGTCACCGTCACCGTCGCCGTCACCGTCGCCGTCGCCGTCGCCGTCGCCGTCGCCGTCACCGTCGCCGACCCCGGTCTCTGAGTTCGACTCCGAGCCGGCGGTTGTCATGGTTTCGCCACCAGTGTTGGACTCGCTCCCCGCGGTTGTGGTGGTGTCGGAGTCGCCAGAATCGGTCTCGGTTTCCGAGGTTGCTGATTCGGATTCACTGGCGCTGTTGCCCTCTGATGGGGAACTACCGCAGGCGGTGAGGAGAATTGTTGTCAGTCCGAGGCTGAGCCCGGACAACCAGGTGATACGCGTGTGCTTCATGTCCTATCCACCGTGCCGCGTGGCGGGCACGCGGTTTTAAGAATTAGATGTCTCTTTGGACATGTTAGTGGATCGGGGCGGACGGCAACAGGGGATCGGTAAAAAACCTCGAGCGCAATGGTTGCGATGTGGTTTGTCCTGCGGTCGTTGTCGCCACCAGCCCTACCTATAAAAGATGTATAGACACAAAGTGTATAGGCAGTCGCCTTGGTATGGCAGTCATCCATACATCGCAACGCACCATTACAGCACATCGCTCGGGTGCCGATTATCCGACACCCAGACTCCGGTGGTGGCCTCGAGAGCTACTCAACCGGGCTTGGGTTGTTTCTTTGCCTGTTGTCGCGCCTCTTTGAGCGGTCCGCGGGCCTCGCGTGATTTGCCGTGGTCACCCGCAGCCTTAAATGCGGAGACAGCCTCGTGCCAGCGCGCCAGCTTGCCGAGGGCTTCGCCGCGCAGCATGTGGGCCTCACCTGACTTTGGAGACACCTTGATGGCTTCGTCGGCGTTGGCCAGGCTCTGGTCGAAGTTGCCCAGGGCCCGGTGCATGCGACCCTCTTGTAGCAGCGCTTGCACGTACGACTTGCGCACGCGTTTGAGTTCGTCTTCGCCAAAGCTACCGAGGGTGCGAAACAGCCGCACGGCGTCGTTCCAGCGCTGTTCTTCGAGGGCCAGGTTGGCGGCCTGGGTGATTGGTTTTTGGGCCTCGCCCGCGATCCGAGCAATCGCCTCGTGTTCGGGGTTGGCGGCCTTTAGCTGGGCGAAGTAGTCGGCAAAACTCCTGCCCTCGGGTTTGAGAAATTGTTGTTGCTTGAGCGCCAACTCGGCCCGGCCGATCAGGACGTCGATGTCGGGTCCTTCGTCGGCGCCGGTCGTCGGGTCGGGGGCCCCGGTGGTTGGGGGGTCGTCCGCAGTCGTCGAATTGTTCGAGTCGCCCGAATCGCCCGAAACGTTTGAGTCGCCCGAATCGTTGGCTGTGGACTCGGGGTTTTGCGGAGCCTTGCCGGGGTTTTGCTGGGCAACCGGGTTTTGTGGCTGTGGGTCCGCGCTCTTGCCAAACAACTCGGGCTTGACCGCGTAGAGCACAACAGCAACGGCCACGGCTCCGAGCAGGACCAGGGTGAGGGTCTTTGACCCGCTTTGTGGCGGTAGCTCCTCACTCTCTTCGGCAACAACTTCTGGCGCCGGCTGGGTTTCGACTTTGGGTTTTTCGGGCGGCTTTTCGGGTTTTTCGAGCGGGGCTTTTTGGGTGCCCGAAGGTTCAGGTCTGGCGGTGTTGCCCGAGGCTTCGCGGAGCTGTTCTTCGCGTTTTTGTTCGGCGGCTGCGATCGCGGGAGACATCGGCGGGGCGGGTATGGGTGCCCGCGAAACGGCCGAGGCGATCGGTGTGGTGAGCGAGGGTTCCTTGGCGACCTGCCCGGAAGTTGAGGCGTTGGCGTGACGCGTGTCGGTCGACCGCATCAACTCGTATTCGAGTACCCGCATCGATTCGGGGCGGGCCCCGGGTTGCCGGGCGAGGCACGAGGCGACCACGTCGGCGAGTTCGGAGGGGAGCTGTGCACGGTAGTCGGTGAGTCGTGGGGCGTCTTTTTCACCCTTGTTGACCAACACCTCGATGCCGGTACGGCCGGTGTACGGGAGTTTGCCGGTCAGGACTTGAAACAGGATGCAGCCGAGGGCGTAGATGTCGGAGGCCGCGGTGGCTTCGGAACCGGCAGCTTGCTCCGGGGCCATGTAGTCGGGCGAACCAATCAACATGCCTTCGGACGAGGTTGTGACGTCGTCCTCGACGTGCTTGCAGATGCCAAAGTCGACGACTTTGACAAAGTCGAGGTCGCCGTCGTGGGTGATGAGGACGATGTTCTCGGGCTTGAGGTCGCGGTGGATGATCGACGACTCGTGGGCGGTGCCGAGGGCCCGGCAAACCTGGGCGACGATATGGACCGCACGCGAGGCCGAGATCGGCGCTTCGTAGGCGATGACGTCGGCGAGGCTTTGGCCGTCGAGCAGCTCCATCACCGAGAACACACTCTCGTCTTCGAGGACGCCGATATCGAAAACTTCGATGATGTTGGGGTGGCCGATTTCTGTCGCGGCCCGGGCCTCACGCATAAACCGGTTCATGATTTCCGGTTCGCGGGTGTAGGTCTCGGGCAGTACCCGCAGCGCACAGGGGCGACCGACTTCGAGGTCACGGGCCCGGTAAAAAGCTCCCATCCCACCAAAGGTCAGGAGCTCTTCAACGCGATAACGCTTGGCGACAACGGTTCCGCGGCGGGCCTCGGCGATCTCTCTTCCAGTCCGGGGCTCTTCCTCGCCAAATGGTGGGGGAGGAGGTGGCGCGTTGCCGCTGTTGTCTGAGTTCGCCATGGTTTGCTCGCCTAGAAATAACGCCCCGAATTGCTATCACAGTCGGGGTTGTCGCTCGAATTGTTCGCGGGTGCGCACTGCGACCCGGGGCGTCCTTCGGTTCGCAAGTCTACCGAGTGGCGTCAGCTTTATCCACGGTCGAGCTCGAGGGTACGACGATTGATTTCTCCGAGCTCAACCGCGACTTCAAACCGTTGGCGCGCCTGCGCCGTGCGAACCGTGAGCGTGTACTTGCCGGGCAAAACCGCCTGTGCACGCAGGTCACCCGTCGCGCCGGTTTTGGCCCCGACAAATGGACCTCCCGTGACATGCGCCCCGACAATCGGCGCGCCCTGGTTGTCGATGACCAAAAGCTCTAGGTCGACCCCAGTTGCCGCCTGCTCGCCAACAAGTTCGAGCGATGCCCCAGCGAGCACGCCGGATTGGCGGACCAACTCGATCCCGTCTTGGACCGCACGGATCTCGTGGGGTCCGTCGCCTAGTTCGGAGAGTTCAAAGCGACCGTCATCACCGACTTTTGCCCGGTGGTACTCGGTCGGGCGATCTTCCGAAGCGGCCAGGATATTGACCCGGGGATAGGCACGGCCTTGGCTGTCGACCACGGTACCGGTGATGGGCTCGGCCGGTAGCTCGAGCACCAACTTCCACGGCTCGGTATCTTCGAGGTCGACTTCGATCTGGCCGGGGCGAAACCCGGGCGCTTGGGCGCTGATCAGGAGTGCGTGATAGACCGGGAGGTCGCGCAGGTCATCGGGTTGGCACGCGCCGTTGGCCTCGCCGCAACTGTCGCAGGGAGGCCGCTCGAGCCGGGCAAAGGCAAACGCGCCGTCGACATCCGAAGTTGTCACCGAGGTCGCAAATGGGGGAACTGCGGTCGGGAGGTTTTCGCCGGGCACCGGGCGCACGGTGATCCGCGCACCGGCGATCCCCTGCTGCTCGGGATCGACAACCTGGCCCTCGCGCCGGTCGAGCAGGGTCGCCACCAACTCGTGGGGGCCGTCGCCGCGAAGCTCCCAGGGGTCGCGGGCGATCATCGATGGGTGGCGAAATTCGGCGCACACAAGTCCGTTGCAGGTCGGACCTTCAAACGAACCATCGGCTTCGAGTTTGACGACTCCACCCGGAATCGGGGTGCTCCGGTTGGCACCACGGGCGAGGCAGTGCAACACCAACAACCCGCCATCGACCGGTTCGCCCTCGGTGTCGACGACGACCCCCGCGAGCATGTTGGCGCTCGAGGGGTCGACTTGGTTGGCCCGCACAACACTGGTGCCGTCAGCACCGTTTGGCACCCCCGGCTTGGACGGTTGCGGTTGCGGTCCCTCGCGCGAGCCGGTTGGCGAGCTGGCGATCCAGAGAAACAGACCGACGGCGCAGGCAGCAATCAGCCCGCCCGTCACCGCGGTGCGCAGGTTCATTGCGACGTTTGCGAGACTTCCATGTTGGCCCGTACCTGGGCATCGGCATCGCGCAGGACCTCGTCGATCAAGGTATCGACGGCAGCTTTGACGCGGCCAAGCTCGTCGGGAGAAAGCCCGGGGTTGCTGCGGGCCAGGGCATAGACTTTGAGTTTTGGTTCGGTCCCGCTCGGGCGCAATGTCAGCCGGCAAGCGTAGGTTTCGCTGGCGAGCTCGTAGACAAGCACATTGCCGGGGAGGTCGCGGGTGGGTGAGCCGGTGTTGCGGTCGTCGTAGCGATCTTCGGCACTTCGCACCGCCAGTCCACCAATCGTCGTTGGCGGGGTTTCGCGCCAGCGGGCCATGGCGGTGGCGATTGCTTTGCGCCCTTGCAACCCAGACACGCGAAGGTTGGCGGTGCGCTCGCGGTGGTACCCGTGGGTGCACCAAATCCGCTCCAAGTTGTCGAGCAAGGTTTGGCCCTTGGCTTTGGCGAGGGCCGCGGCCTCAGCTAGCAACAACGCGGCCACAGCCCCGTCTTTGTCGCGCACCGCGTTGCCGCGCATGTAGCCGTGGCTCTCCTCGCAGGCAAACAAAAGCGGCCGATCCTCATGTTCACGCATCATCCCGGCGTGGTGCTTAAAGCCGACCAGTAAGTCGTCGACCGCGTCGACGCCGTGGCTGCGGGCGAGGGTGGCGACCAGTGGCGAGGTGACCAATGTCGTCAGCACCCAGGCTTTGTGTGCGGGTTTTGTGTTGGCCACCACGTGGTCGAGCATCAAGACGCCCAAACGGTTGCCGTCGATAGCGATGTATTCGCCGCCCGCACGGACGCAGGCGCCGAGCCGATCGGCATCGGGATCTGTGGCCAAAACCAGGTCTGCCTGGTGTTTTTGGGCCAACTCGATCGCCATCGCCATCGATTCGGGGAGTTCTGGGTTGGCCGACTTGACCGTCGAAAACTGCCCGTTGTCGGGGTCGCATTGGCGGTCGACCGTGAGCACGGCAATACCGCGTTGGCGCAACACCGGGACGACACTGGTATGGCCGACACCATGAAGTGGCGTGAACACGACCGACAGTTTGGTGTGGGCCAGCGACCCCTCGACACAACCCTGGGCGGCCACGTGTTGGTGGTAGCCGTGGTCGGCAACTTCGGGCACCTGCTCACGCGCGACAACCTCGATCCGTTGGCGATCTTCGGCCGAAGCCTCGGGCAATGTTTCCATGCCGGCGACCGCTAAAATCGCCCCCATCAATTCGCGGTCGCGCTCGCCTAAAACCTGGGCGCCATCGGGCCCGTAGATCTTGATGCCATTGTCCTCGGGCGGGTTGTGGCTGGCGCTCACCACAATGCCGGCACCGCAATTTTTGGCCCGGGCGTAAAACGAAAGTTCGGGGGTTGGGCGCGGGACATCGAGTAGCGACACCGCCAGCCCATTGGCCGCGAGTTGTTCGGCGACGACAAACGCAAAGTCGCGGGAGTCCTTGCGCGTGTCGTAGACAATGGCCACCCGCGCCGGGTCACCAAACTTCTTGAGCGCGTCGGCCACTCCCTGGGCCGTCTCACGCACCACCACGCGGTTGAAACGATTGGGGCCCGGGCCGACTTTGCCACGACGTCCGCCGGTACCGATCGGCAGGGTTCCCGAAAACGCATCGATGAGTTCTGCCAGGGCATCGGCATCGCCGCCCCCGGCGGCCGCGACCAACTTCTCTAAGGATGCACGCTCGCTTTCAAAGCGCGAACCATTGAGCCAGCGCGCGATCGTTGCCGACATCTCAGGTTGAAGGTCCAGTTTTGCGACGGCGGCCGAAATTTCCTGGGTCACGGGCGAAATCCTAACGCAACTTCAACCGTATAACCCATAGACACTGGGAATCGGCGGACGCGCCCATGCGTTTGTGGAACACTTGATGGGGTCGACTGTCCAACACCCGAGTCCGCTCGACCAACCCCTCTGCTTACATTTTGCCCAAGGCGGTAATAGTTGTGGCCAAGCAAGAACCGACCGTTTCCGGGAGTGAGAATCCGCAGCCTAAGCGGCGCACTCTACTCCAACGCCTCCGTCCCTTCCTCCGTCGAGATTTGCGTCCGCGCATGATCTCGGCTGTTGTCGCGACTTCCCTATTAACTGGGATGTCGTGGCTAGCAGTCTCCGCGCTCACACACATGGATAGTCCCGAATCCCAGGACCTCCGTGTGATGTTGCAGATCGAAGACCGCTACGAAGTTTGCGACGGTCCCCAAAAACCCAGCTGCAACTACGACGACCGTGTGCAAAAGCGAGTCGACGCCGAGTTTGCCAGTGAGCAACGCCTGCGCGTCGCCGTGCTCAATGAGTTGGGCACCCGACTCGACCGTGTTCAAAAGAACCTCGAGCAGGCCAAACGCATTTTGCAGACCGAAGAGATCGACCTGTCAGGCGATCTTCTCGGCGGGCGCCAGGACCTCGTCAACCTGTTGCTGGAGACGGTCGACCTACGGCCGCTGACCACCCACGAGATGGATGTCGAGCGGGTCAACCGGCTGCAGCGGGCCGCCCACGCGTTTGAGTTGGTCGATGGCCGACTCGACCCGGCTACCGGCACCGAAAACCTGATCGATGAGATCGACGTGCAGCTCAAGCGGTTTGAAAGTTACCGCAGCCACGTCGACCTGCTGCTTGCCCGGGATGCCGGCGCCACCGTGGCCACCGACTACAACGATCGCCAGGCATTGTGGGCCCAACTCTTCAACGACGACCCCTACGGCGAAGGAGGCAAACTCGCGGGCTGGGTGCTCGCAGCCGGGGGCGAGTCGACTGTCTCTTCGGACATTGCCCGAATCGCTGTGGGTGATGCCGACAAGCTGTCGGAGGCCGTGTTTAACCCGGGTGCTGCGATTTGGCGTGGCGGTTTGATCGATGCGTATGTCAGCGAGCAACCGATCCAAAAACCCGCTGTCCGCTACCGGTCGCCGGTTGGCGACGACACCCGTCGCGGGTTGCTCGGCACCGTTTTGCTCGGGCTCGCCTCACTGCTGCTGGTTGTTGTTGGCCCGGTTGTCACGGCCACCCACACCGCCCGCGAGCGCGAGGCCGGGACCCTTCCGGTGTTGCGCATGACAGGGCTTTCCGCCGGCGACCTGGCGCTGGCCATGTCGTTTGGCAGCAATGTGTTCTCGCTCGTCAGCGGCGGCCTATTGCTGTTGCTCGGGCTGCTGTTCCTGGCAACCACGGTCGGTGTTTCGGCCCTGTTGTTGCCGCTGTTGCTGCTCACCGTCCTGACCGCGGCAACCCACGCCACGGCGATCGGGATGGGCGACAGCCTCGGTCAGCGGGTCAACGCACTCGTTGTCGGAGCACTGGTCGCGGTGATGATCGTCGGGCCGGGCCTGTTTGGGGCCGCGCTTGTCGGTTGGGATGTGTCGAGCACCGGGCTGCTGCTCGGACCACTGCCGGCGATCCTCGGCGGCGTGTCGGAGCTGTCTGGCCTGCCGGGGACCCACGGGTTGATGACCGGTGGCTCGGCCGAACTCGGCACCACGATGTTTGCCTATACAATCGGATTCCAGCTGCTGGTGGCACTGATCTGCCTCAAGAGCTGGCGGCGACGGGTCGACCAGGCCTGGGCGCCACTGTTCCGACCGGCTGAGGGCGTAGCACTTGCACTTGCATGTATCGGGTGCTCAGCACTCACGCTCTACGACATCTCCGAGCGGATCAACACCCAGTCGTTCGACGGTCTCAACGCGGTGACCTTCCTCGCCAGCATCTTCCTGTTGCCGGTGCTCGGGTGGCTGTTGGTGTCGAGCCTGCGATTGCCGGCACGGGCCTCGGCGGTCGCAACCCACACCGAAACCCGACGTGCGTTCCTCCGCTTCCAGGGATTTATCCTGGCCAGCACGGCTGCGGTTGGGCTCACCTACGCCACGGTCATGGACCGCGCTGGGCTCACGGGTGAGAACGCCGAAGTCATGTGGGCGACGCTTACCCAGGTCCTGCTGATCGCCGAGACTGCTGTCGCCACCCTGTTGCTCGCCGCCCGCCGCCGCGAGGGCAAGCACCGCGTGGCCATGCTCGGGGGCGCTGCGTTGGTCCTGCAAACCGCCCTAGCGGTTGGGGTCTACCGCATGGAGGTCGACTTTGTCGCGCTCACCCAATCGGCCGGTGCTCCGCTGCTTTACGGCATGGAAGCCTCGCCCTACTGGATCGCCTTCATGATCTTTATGTGGGGCACAGGTCTCGGGTTGTGCATCGCCGCGTTGCTGCGCGAGCGCGACCGGGCCGAGGCCGAGGCCGAGCTTCAGGAGTCGATCGAACAGGACGACCAGGAAGAGCGTGGACGCTGGCTGCACTGAGCCAAGCTCCAATCGGCAAAAGCCCATCGCCACGCGGTGGGCTTTTTGTTTGTCTGTGCAACGACTTTGCGGCCGCGACCGCAGCTGCTAGGATCGCCGCCCTGTGACTTCCATACGCCAGTTTACCGAGCTATTAGAGTCGCTGTTCGACGCCCAACAGCTGCGCCAGTTTGTCCACATGGGTCCCGATGGCGAACGCCTTGCGCCGCATTTGCCGGGTGCGAGTGTGTCGCTCGCCCACCTCGCGTTTGAAGTTGCCAACCTCTACCGCCGGCACGGCCTGCTGACCCATCCGGAGTTGTGGCAGGCACTCATCGAGGCTCGACCGCACCGCACCGCCGAGATCCGCCGGGTCGGGGCAGCACTCGGCGGTCTTTCGGAGTAGACAACACCGAAAGACCGGAACCTACCCACACACCGCTAACGCAGGACAAAGGCGATTTCGAAAGACCGGAGCCTACCCGCAAGCGAACACAGCGGGAACGCAGGGCCAAGGTTGCGGAGTAGAAAACGACCCGAAAGACCTACCCGCGAGCGAACACAGCGGGAACGCAGGGCCAAGGTTTCGGGTAGACAACGGCCCGTCTGGACCGAAAGACCGGAGCCTACCCGCGGGCACAGACAACGGGAACGCAGCCAAGGTTTCGAGGTTACGACAATCAGTCTTACGGAGGACAGCCGAATGGATTATCGGCCGAGCGGTTTGACCAAACCCAGTCCGGGCCAGCCGCGGTGGCCTTCAGGGGGTCGAAACAATCGCTCGGTTTGGGGGAGTTCAGGCCTACCCACTCGGCTGGGCTTTTTCGGCCTCGCCTTCTGGCTTGGCATCGGGCACCCCGGGCACCAGCGACTTGCGCGGGGCCTTGGCGGCGATCGGCGGTGTGGCGACCAGTGCCTTGATCACCTCGACAATGCCCTCATCCGAACAAAAACCGTCGCGCCAGGTCAGCTTGCGGACCTGCGGCCAGCCCGGGAAAAACGCCCAGTGGATCCCGTTGTAGGTCGACCACATCGCGCCCGGCACGCCCGGCACGGGCGTCGATTTGAAGTTGGGATCGCGGGCAACTCGGGTGCTCACGAGCTGATCGTGGGAGGCCGCGGCTTCGGCTGCCGAAGGGTGCTCCTCGGCCGACAGTCGAAACCACCGGCGCTTCTCGGTTTTCGGGTCCATAAAGTGGTAGCCACAGGTCCCGTACATCGACTCGCCTAAGTAGACAAACTCGCCGCAGTGCTTTTGGATTTTGGTGATGTCGAAGCCCAGGTCCTCGGGGCAACACACAGGTTCCGGTTGTTTGGGCGAAAAAAGTCGGCAAACACCGTTGGTTTCGTCGGAGGAACCTGAGCCCGGAGCGGCCTCGGGTTCGCTCGGCGGTGCGGACTTGGCCGGGTAGAGGTCGCCGGAGTCTGCCACCACCCGCGGGTCATCGGGTTTGACCGGGTCGGGGGCAGCCGCTTTTTTGTCGAGGCTGTCGGGGGTGACTTGTTGCGGACAACCTGCGGAGCACAGCAGAGACAGCGGCAGGGCCAAGGCCAGGTGGGCGCGGCGGAGCATGGCGAAGTACCTACCGCAAGCGCGCGAAGCAGGAAAGGGCGAATCGACAGATGCGGGCACGCAGATCTGTTGCCTGCCAGCAAAAGCGATCTGACAGCCGGGATTTTGGGATCTTTGGCGACAAATGTGTGTGCGGACCATGCCGAGAGGGCAAAACTCGGCAACCGGTTGCTGCATTCCCCATGATTGTGGCTCGTCAAACTTGGCCGGGTTCGTTGCATATCAACGGGCTCCGCGCCAGGTCGGGGATCGCTGCGGGCACGCGCGCCAAAACTATTTGTAACAACAAGATGTTCGCCGGCGGCGGAGCGATAGCGCCAACCCGAACAGCAGTATCGCCGGTGGGTAAGGCGTGGGTGCCCCCTGGCGGCAGCCGGCATTTTCGTCGTCGACCGGGGACAGCTCCTCGGGTTCCTCCGGCAAAATTGTGCCCTCCGGCAGGATCTCAAACGCGACCACATCTTCGGCCGTATTGCCGCCACCGTCGGCCACACGCACAACCAGCCGGTACTCGCCGGCCGGCGGATTCGACAAAATCAAGTTGAGTTCGGCGTTGGAATCTTCGTAGAGGACCGCGCCGTCTTGCAGCACCGTGACGTCGTAAAACTGCGGGTGCTGGTCGTCTTCGATCTCTCCCAACAGCGGAATCTCGACCGGGCGGACGTGTTTCGACCCGTCGTCTGGGCTTGTGATCGTCAATGTCGGCGCGCGCGTGTCGGCCACTGGCGGGCCAAACAGGTAGCGCATCTCCTGCCAGCTATTTTGATAGCCGGCGTCGCAAAACAGCTCGTGGACGACGTTGCAAACCCCGAGCGTTTCATCGAGGTCGGTGTTGGCGACGATCTTGTAGCAGGTGTCGGTAAACACCTGGTCGGCGGAGCTTTTAAACGGGTTGAGCGTGTCGTAGATCGAATCGACATGTTCCAAGCCCCAGGTGTGGGCGGCCTCTTGGAGGATCACCGTCGAGCCGGTCGAGGGCGAGGTGTAGCCCTGCGAAAACGAAGTGTCGTGCCCCCAGACATTGCCGCAGTCGATGTACGGGGCAATGCCGGCGAAATCTTGGGCACCCAAGTCGCCGTACAGCACCATCGTGTAGTCCTCGTCGTCGGGCGGCCGGGTGGCCACAACCCGCACGCCAAAGTCTTCGAGGTCGCGGCGAATCGCCTGCAAAATCGCGAGTTTTTGTGTGTCGGTGCCGGCAAACGGACCGACGTAGCCATCGAAGTATTCGGCCAGGGTACTGCAGTCGTGGCGGGCATCGTTGCCACAGCCCTTGCGCAACACAGCCCCGTCAAAGTTGACAAACAGGGTCACTGGCGTGCCGGGGTCTTCGGGCAGATTTTGCGGACCTGCGGCCCCCAGCGGTGCGGTTGCCAGGGGCAAGGTCGGCTGCTGCGGTATTTGTGTATACAGCGAGCTCTCGCCGGTCACAGTCGTATTGACAGCCGTAATAGTTCCGGCATCAGATTGTTGTATCAACAACTCAGCCCCGGGCTCGCCGGCGAACACAGCGAGCGCCGCGAGTGCTGGGAGTGGGCCGAGGGAGACCATCGCCGGATGATACCGCGATTACCTACCCACGCGGTGTTTTTTGGTTGTTTGCCGGTAATGCATCGAGAGCGGCGAGTGGGGCGGACAACGGCTCGTGACGCAGAAGGCGACGGGCGACGCGCTACCGGTAGGCAACGGTTCGGGTGCCTTAAAACGGCTCGGGTGAGGCGCGATGGCAACAGCTCGGTGAGGGGCAACGACTCCGCCCGCGCAAACGGCAAGTGGGGCGCAAGGCAGGTTCGGGTGAGGGGCTAGGACTACGCAGACGCCTCGCGCAAACGGCAAGTGGCGGACGCAAGCGTTCGGGAGTCCGGCTCGGCGCGAAGGCGGCGATGCGAGCCGGTATCCGGCGAACTCTGACGCTCCGACCTACGCACTCTTGGCCGGCCGCGAGCCCCAATCCAGGGCGGCCAGTAGTTTTTTTGTGACCTTTGGGACACCTCCCGCAGGCAGTGTGCCCGGATCGATCCAGGCGTAGTTCGCGGCCAGCTCGGGGCGGCCAACCACTTCAACGCGACACGGGTGAAGTTCCCACACCCGGTGGGTAAACACATGCTTGACCATGGTTTCGAGTTCCTTAGCCGCGCGCACCCGCAGTCCCGTTTGGCGGCGGACGGCGGCGAGCGAAACTCCCTTGCCACCACGGCCGCGATTGCCCTCCCGCGGGATAAGTGGCAGGCACCACATCCCGGCCAGCAAACCCTTGTCCGGCCTTTTGTGTACAAGCAAGTTTTTTCCCGAGTAAATCGCCACCGCCCACAGGTCGTCGCGCGGGCTCGGGGCCCGCTTTTTGGGGGCGGGAATCTCCGAGGTCAGCCCGCGGGCCCGGGCCACACACCGGGGTCGCACCGGGCACATAAGACAGGTCGGGTTGGCCGGGGTACACACCGTCGCACCCAGTTCCATCAACGCCTGGGCGACAATCCGCGGCGACTTGGCGGCCTCTAAAATTGCCTGGGCAGCCTGCCAATGGCCCGCGGCCTTGGCATCCTGGTGCTTGGGGTCTTGCACGCCCTGCAGCCGCGACAGCACCCGGGCGACGTTGCCATCGACAAGTGCCGCAGGCCGGTCAAACGCGATTGAGGCAACGGCGCCAGCGGTATACGGACCAATCCCCGGGACCTTGCGCAGTGCTTCGACGCGGTCGGGAACCTTGCCGCCACACTCGTCGGCGACGTACTTGGCCCCGCGGTGCAACAGCCGAGCTCGCCGGTAGTAGCCGAGCCCACTCCAAGCCTCTAATACACTCGCCTGGTCGGCCGCCGCGAGCGTACCGACATCGGGGAAACGCTTGAGAAACCGCGGGTAGTAGTCCTTGACCGTGTCGACCCGGGTCTGCTGCAGCATGATTTCAGACACCCAAATCGCATACGGGTCGCGGGTGCGTCGCCAGGCGAGGTCGCGGTGGTTTTGCCGAAACCAGGGGTCGAGCCGGGTCGCAATGTAGCGGGCGAAATCGGTCACCCCGTCGATGTAGCACGAGTTGCAAAAATGAGGCTTGAAAAAGCCCACACCGATTTGGCAGTCACCGGCTGTGGGTGTTTGCCACCCCGAACCCGGGGTGAAGCGGTGTGCACATAACTTTTGCGAGGGCCACCAGCAAACCGAAGGGTTTTTGCTTTTTCCCCAAATTTTCGGCATGGCAATGGATAGATCCGGGTAGGCTCGCGCGTCTCGGCATCGACGAAAAAGCCTATGTTCCGCAAGAGCGACACGCATATTCACTTTGTAGGGATCGGTGGCATCGGTATGAGCGGGATCGCAGAGCTCCTGCTCAACCTCGGCTACCGGGTATCGGGCACCGACCTAGGCGACACCGACACCACGCGCCGATTGCAACGCCTCGGTGCGGTGGTCCACCGCGGTCACGATGGCAGCTATATCGGCGATGCCGATGTCGTGGTGATTTCGAGTGCGATCAAGGCGGACAACCCCGAGGTGGTCGCTGCACATGCACAGAAAATTCCGGTGATTCCGCGGGCCGAGATGTTGGCCGAACTCATGCGCCTCAAGCAGGGGATTGCGATCGCCGGTTCCCACGGCAAGACCACCACCACCAGTCTGATTTCGACTGTGCTCAACCACGCCCAGGTCGACCCGACGGTGGTCATTGGCGGCAAGCTCAATGCCATCGGCACCAACGCCCGGCTCGGGCAAAGCGATATTTTGGTGGCCGAGGCCGATGAGAGCGACGGCAGCTTTTTATTGTTGTCGCCGACCATGGCCGTGATCACCAACATCGACGCCGAGCACCTCGATCACCATGGCGACTTAGAGGGCCTCAAGCAGGCGTTTATTGGCTTTGCCAACCGGATTCCGTTTTACGGACTGGCGGTTGTGTGTATCGACAACCCCAACGTCGCCGCGATTTTGCCGGCCTTGCAAAAGCGCTACGTCACCTACGGGTTTGCCGAGGGGGCCGACTACCAAATTCACAACTTGCGCCACGAAGGTCCGGTCACGCGGTTTTGTGTGCGTGCCCGGGCACACCATGCCCACCGCCTGGCCAAGGTCACCGAACTCGGCGAGTTCACCCTCAACATGCCGGGCGTCCACAACGTACTCAATGCAGTTGCAACGATCGCCCTGTGCGAGGCCCTCGAAGTCGCCACCGAAGTCACGCGCACGGCCCTGGCGGCCTTCGACGGCGTCCAGCGGCGGTTTACCGTGCGCGGGCATGTCGGCGGGGTGTTGGTGGTCGACGACTATGGTCACCACCCCACCGAAATCCGGGCAACTCTTGGCGGCGCGCGGGTGAGCTACGCCAAAAACCGGATCGTGGCCGCCTTCCAACCTCACCGCTACACCCGGGTACGCGACCATTTAGAGGACTTTGCCGCCAGCCTCGACGAGGCCGATGTCGTGGTCTTGACCGACATTCACCCGGCCGGTGAAAAGCCGATTCCGGGGGCGACAAGTGAGCGTTTGATGGCGGCGATCCGGGCCCGCAAACCCGACCGCCCGACCTACCTGGTGTCGTCGGTCAAACACGTCGCGGCCTCGCTGGCAGAGCTTTCGCGGCCCGGCGATGTCGTGATCACCCTGGGTGCCGGCAGCATTACCCACGCAAGTGTCGAACTCGCCAGCCTGTTGGCCACCCGCACGGCCTCGTAACCAAACCCATGGCTGCCACCCAAACAACACCGTAAGATCCTGCGTGATGTGTGTGGCTTTGGAGAATCGTTGTATCAGCATATGGAATCCGTGACCTCGACATCCCAAAGCCCCGGACAACAACTTTTGCAGCAACTCGACAGCGACGGTTGCCTGGCCAAGATGTGCGAAACCGGGGCGCTCACCCTGGCCCCCGACGAACCGATGCGTCGACACACCACCCTGCGCCTCGGGGGCCTCGCCGATCTGTGGGCACGGCCGGCCACACCGACAGCCCTGGCCGCCCTGCTTGCACGTACCCATGCCCGCGGCGTGCCGGTGACGTTTGTCGGCTCGGGGACCAACCTCCTGGTGCGCGACGGCGGTATTCCGGGGGTCACCATCAACCTCGGCAAAATGCGGGCGATCACCCGACCTGACCCAGAAACCAGGCCCGAGGTCGTCGAGGTCGAGGCCGGGGTCACGACTGGCAAGTTGCTCAAGCAGGTGACCGAGTGGGAACTCGGGGGTCTCGAATTTTTAGGGGGTGTTCCCGGTACCGTCGGTGGCGGGTTAGTGATGAACGCCGGCACCTATCTAGGGGAATTCACCGATGTCGTCACCGAGGTCCGCAGCCTGCGGGTCGACGGCTCGATCGTCGTGCGTGACCACGACGCCTGTGGTTTTCGCTACCGGGCATCCGACCTGCCCAAAACCGAACTCGTGATCGGCACAACACTTTGCCTCAAGCCGCGTGCACGCGGCGAAATCGAGGCCGATGTCGCGGGTCTGCGAGCCCGTCGCAAGCAACGCGAGCCCACCGGAGTGGCCAACAGCGGCAGCACGTTTAAAAACCCGAGCGGGGACTATGCCGGCCGGTTGATCGAGCAAGCTGGCCTCAAGGGCACCCGCGTTGCGGGGGCGGTCGTCAGCCAAAAGCACGCCAACTGGCTGGTGGTCGAGCGCGGTCAGGCGTGTACGGCTGCCAACCTCTTGGAACTTGTAGAGCTGGTTCGCGGCCGGGTGCACCAACAGTTTGGGATTCGCCTAGAGCTCGAGCTCAAGGTCATCGGTGTTGACAGCCGTTAGCCCGCCACCACTATTTGCTGATACAAAAACAATCGACCCTTCACATGAAGGGCCGATTGGACTGGGAGGCAATGAGTGAACGCTAGTCGGCCATTAGGCCACGGGAGGTGGCGTGAACGAGCTCGACGCGGCTATGGACGCCGACGCGGCGGTAGATCTGGCGCACGTAGGTACGCACGGTGCTAAACGACAGCCCAGTGCGGCTGGCGATTTGCTTGTCGGTACAACCTGAAACCACGAGCCGGGCGATTTTTGCCAACCGCGGGGGCAGGGGTGTCTCGGGACGCGCCGGTTGGTCTTCGGCGGTCTCGGGGATGATCAGGTAGAAGGTTTTGCCGTCGGCTCGCAGCTCAGCCTTGCGTTCCCATTTGTCCAACACGATCGGGGTCGAGTCGGTGCCGTTGACCTTGTCGAGCAGGCGGCCGGCCGCGGCGTTCATGCACACAATGTTGCCGGCGGTGTCCGTCATGAAGGCCGGATTGCGGTAGCCGTAGACAAGCTCGGTCAGGGCCGGAGTAATTGTCTTGGCCTTGGCCGGTGCCACGGGTTTTTCCGGGGCAACCGGTTCGATCCGGGGTGGGGTCGACATGAGCGGCGGTGCCGCGTTCCAGGTGCTGGTGGGATGGGATGCAAGTTGAGGTTCAATGGAGTCCGTCATGGGTTTCCTCGGGTTCAAGTCGTCGTGTTCGCCAGCTCGATTGGGTCACCGCGCCAAAAGGGTCGGAATTGAACGCGGGATGTCGGTCCCGTTCGAGCTTTCTTGGTTTGATTTGGACGCGCGGGATTAATACAGGGACCCCACCCGTCCGCATTGAGGTAGTGAGAAAATGAGGGTAGTCGATCAAAGAAAAATCGAAATAAATTTAGAACCACTTAAACATCGTTATTCCGCATTTAGAGATGTTTTTATTGAGATCTAAAAGAAACAAAAATAACATTCTTTTTATAGGTGTTGTTCATCGTACGAACTTTCTGGGCAAATCTGGCACTTAGGCGTGTTTTAGCGTGGTGCGTGATATCCGCGCATCGATCGAAAAAATCGAAATTCCTGTGCACCCATCTTCGGCCTTCGCACCTCGAACAAAACGGAGACTTGACAGGCCGCCGACGGCCAACTGGAGGCACTCATGAGCCGGGAATACACCGAACTGACGGTCACCGATGCACTTGCTGCGTTCTTTAAGGGTCGCGCCGACTCGCTCAACCGAAGGTCGCGACGCAACTACGAGGATGTACTCGAACTTGTCGACGAGTATCTCAGCAACCAGGGGATCACCGGTATCGACTTTGTCACGAGCACCGACGGGCGCGCTCGCAAGCCTGGGGTCGCCAGTGTCGATCGGGTGCTCACCCTCCTCGACGACTTCGAAGATGAGTTTTTGATCGCCGAGATCGACGCTGAGCGCGAGTTTTTGCGGGTCGCCGAATATGTCACCCGCGACCTTGTGCGATGGTTGCGAGGACGTTGGATCCGCCGGCCGCGGGTCGGCGCTGTCGCCTGATTATCCACCCCAAAAACCCATGTATGCGAGCCATCGGGTCGATGCCCGGTGGCTCGATTTTTGTATCCGCAACGTTCGCGGCGGTTCCCTAGCGATAAAAAAGCTACAAAAACGGATCGCCCTGGCGCGGGGGTAAAACCTCTCCGGTGGCCTCGATTCCCAGGTGCAGGATGCGGGCGCCTGCCTGGGCGACCGGGTTGGTGCTCTTGCCGACCACGACCCCGTCACAGCTCGCGGTGTACTCGCGGACAACATCGCCAAAAATATTGGTGACCCGGGCGATCCGCTGGCCGGCCTGCACGCGTTCGGTCAGGGCCGGGAACACCTCGAGCACGCCTCCGTGATCGGTGTATATCCAATAGGATCGTTGGCACAGCACAGCCTTGCCACGTGGGGGATCGGACGACATCGGCAACATCCGCAGGTGGCCGAGGACATTGTAGATGCCGCGCAGCGACGACCGAATCAAATCGCGTTGAAACCGCTGTGGATCACCAACTTCGACGGTAATCGCCTGGATCCCGAGATCGGCGGCGGCTGACCGCAGGGTCCCGTCGGCGCCCTCGTTGTGCACGATAATCTGCGGGCCCTGCAGGCGTGCCATTTCAGCCGTCGCCGGCGATCGCATGTCCGCGCGGACATACAGCGAGTTGACCCGACCAAAGCTCGCGGTATGCAGGTCGATCAGGTAGTGCATGGGTGCGATCACCCGCCGCACAAATCGGTGTGCATACACCTGTCCCGCGGTGCCATCGGGCTTGCCCGGCATCAGACGGTTGAGGTCAAACCCCGGGGCGAGTTCCCGGCGATTTTCGAGGTAGCCGGGGATGTTGACAACCGGCACAGCAACCACGGAGCCGCACAGTTCGTCGACTGCGATGTCGGCCATCAGCCGCTGGATAATCGGGATGCCGTTGAGTTCGTTGCCGTGGACCGCCGCCGTGACCCCCAAAACGGGCCCCGGGTAGCGCCCCTGGGCGACGAGCGCGGGCACGCAGTAGTCGTCCCCGAGCCCGTTGTCGATCAGCCGCACGCGCAGGCGATGAACCTCGCCTAGGGCGAGGTTGTCGAGCTCGATACGGTCGACCGTGCGCACTGCGGTCATTGGAGGATCTCCGACAACAGGGCCGGATCCTCGTTGAGCGAGCGAAACAGGCGCGCGCGAAACTTGCCTTTTTGCGTCACCAGGCTCTGGGCCAGGCGATCGATTGCACATACACTCAGTACGCTTTGGATGAACGCCTCGATCAGGTCGTCGAGGGCGAGTCCGAGTTTGCCGAGGTCCTTGCGGTCCATCAGCAACAGGCGGCCCTGCTCAGTGTCCCAAGAGCCATCTTCGCGTTTGACCGAGAGGTTGGTGCCCAACATCCCCCACGAGCTCGCGCCGGGGTCGAGTTGTTCGGTCAGGGGTTTGCGGGCACGGCGGGCGTACAGCGCCAGCGGGCGAAACCCTTGGGGCGTCCACGAAACCATACAGCGGACGTCGGCGGCAAAGATCCGTCGGCGTTTATCGGGGATGGTGCCGACGTGGTAAAACCGGCCACCGCGGCTGCGCGAGCTCCAGTGGTAGTTGCCAATCAGGCTCTGAATCACAAATTGCTCGTAACGGTGGTCGGCCTCCATAAACCTGTCGAGCTCCGCCCGGTTGGTGATTGTAAATACACCTTGCCCGGCATTGGAGTAGGGGATCTTGACCACGGCGTGGCCCCCCAACGACTCGACCCACAGCGGGATTTCGGCCTTGCTGACGTCGCGGATGGTTTCTGGAATCCGGATGTGTAGGCCCGTTTCCTGGCTCGCCGAGTTGAACAACTCGTAGGCCTTGGCCGCGACCATCTTGTTGCGACCCCCGGTCAGGCAGGCGAGGATCGGGTTGAGGATCATGGTTTTGCTCAACACCGGAATCCGCGACCACGGGCGCTGGGTGACATAGCGAAACGCCCCGCGGATCGGCTTCCACTCGCCCTCAGGTGTGCGCACCTCCATCACCCGGTTCTCGTCAAATCGCACCGGTGGGTCCGGGTCGTTTTCGTAGAACTCGGCGAGCAGCACCGGCTCTTGAAACTCGTCGGCCATGGCCGCGGCGTAGCCCGAGGCTTCCATCGGGTTTTTGTCGTAGATCACCGCCAGGCCACCGGACGGCAGGCGGCGGCGCGCGAGCAGGCGCGGTTTAAATGTATTTGCAATAAGTTGGTGGTAGCCGCCCTGCTCCTGGTCGTCGCGCAACAGCGGCATCGACTTTTGTCCCGAGGGGCACGAGTTTGTCTCGATCACGACCATTTGGCGGACGCCGTCGGCGGTCGTCACGTTAAATAGGTCGGAGCCACCCCAGGCGAAAAACCGTGGCCGGTAGGCCAGTTGTTCGCGCAGGGCGTCGGGGACAACCTGCGGGTGGAGGTGACAGTAGCGGCTGACGATGCGCTCGTTGTCGAGGTTCATCAAAGCGGCGACCATCGGATGGATCTGGGCGTTGAGCGCTCGCGGGTAAAAATGCCGCTCGGGCTCAAAGTTACCGGGAAGGACAACTTCGCAACGACCGCGTTTGTGCGTGGGGGCGGCGGCGAGTTCGGTGGCTTCGGGGGCTTGGAGCTGGGACATGGCGATGGGCTCGTCTCGGAAACAAATGCCCCCGATCTACGGGGGCATTTGGCTAGTTGTGTTGGCTGGGAGTTTACTCTTCGTCGTCCTCGACGAGGGCTTCGTCCTGTGGCGGTTCGTCGGCTTGGTCGATAACCGCCTCGTCTTCGTCTTCGATCATGCGATCGTCGAGCATTTCACCGGGACCGGGGTCGACGGCTTCATCGTTTTGGTTGGCGTCGATAACGTCTAGGACGTCCTCGTCGAAGGCTCCAGGTTGTTGTTCCGGAGCCTCTGGGGCTGCCTCCGGCATGGCTTGCGACCGGGCCTCGGGCGGGGGGGCGACGCGTTGGGTCTGCCCCGAGGGGGGCGCAGTCGTGCCACAGGCACTGAGCAGCAGGCCCAAGTACAGGCAATGGCGTGGGTGCATCATGTCGACTTGGAGTACCGGCCGCAGCAAAAGGGTGCGCCCGGATCAAAAAAAATCGGTGTCCCAACCTCCTTCCTCAAGTCCGGGTCCGAAACAAAAAATCGGAGTTTTCTGGTCCGATCTCTCGGAGGTTTTGCCTCCGATGGAGTCGGAGGTATGGGATCCGACGGGACCCATGGGAGTGGAAATCACTCCGGATTGTTTCCGGCACAGCAGTTGCTCTGGGGAAGAGCGATGCCCTACTGCTCCGTCCCAAGCTCCCGTCAACCGACCCACACTGTCGGCGCGCGCCAGCGACTCGTAGACGATGAAACCCTGGTCGCCGCCGCCCAGGCGGGCGATCATCGGGCACTTGATCAACTTTTGCGGAGGCATCGCAAGCGCCTGTTGCGGATGTGCGAGCGCCACTGCGATCGCCCCGAAGATGCGGCCGATCTCCTCCAGGAGACCTGCCTCGGGATCATGCGCGGGCTCCACGGATTTCGCGGGGATGCATCCTTCTTAACCTGGGCATTTTTGGTGGTCCGCAGCCAGGCCAGCCGTCTGCGGCGGCGTCGCAAAGCCCGGCCCCAGGTCGAACGTCCGCTCGACGAAGTTCCCCAGCGGACCGTGTGCGAGACCGAGTCTCCCGAGCGACAGGTGATCACCGAACGTCTTCAGGCCCAGTTTGAGGATGTCGTCGGCAAACTGTCGCCCCTCGATCGTCAGGTTTTGGTCCTGCGAGACATCGAGGAGTGCACCGCCCCCGAAGTTGCCGAAGAGCTCGGGTTGACGGTTTCGGCGGTCAAATCTCGGCTCCACCGCGCACGCCGGTTTGTGCGCACAAGCTTTGCCCAGATCTGACGGCAAGTGGTGATGGTGCCACGCGGTCGCCAGTGATCGCGTGGGCCGCGGTGATCCGGGGCGCCGAGCTTCTGGTCGGCCGCGAAACCGACAACCTGCAGTTTTCTCCTGTTTCGTTCGAGAGGCCTTATGGATTGTAGTTCTCCGCGTCGTCGGACAATTCACGTTGCCAAAGTCGGGTTGCAAACCCTCCGTCGCGGCGAACACTGGGGTACCCTCGGGGCCAGTCGCACCATGTCCGCTCCGATGTTGATTCGCGTGCTCCTGGTGATCTCTGAGCCCAAACTGCGCGCCCGGCTACGCAAGCACCTCCAGCGCTCCCACCTGTTGGTCACGCCGGTGGCTGGCGAAGAGGTCCTGCGCAGGCTCACCAGCGAAAGCTACGACCTGGCCCTGCTCGACCGCCTGCCCGCGGGGGTCGACTCGCTGTCGGCCCTGGTCGAGCGGGTGGGTCGGCTGCCCGACCGCCCCGAGTTGGTGGTTGTAGGTGCACGTGACGATGTCGAGCGTCGGGCCGAGTTACTGGCCGCGGGCAGCATTGCCGTGCTCGAACGGGCGCTCACCGAAGAGGCTCTCGACGCCGCGCTATCGACCTTGATCGAGCGTCGCCGACGGCTTCGACTCGAGCGGTTGGCGGCGGCCGGACCCCAGCGATTTGAAGATCCGCGCAACCTCGTGGCCGAAAGTCCCGGGATGCGGCGGGTCGTGACCACGGCCGAGCGGGTGGCGATGACGAGTTCGCCGGTGCTGTTGCTCGGGGAAACCGGTGTGGGCAAGGAGCGCGTCGCCCAACTCATCCACAACACCGGCCCGTGGGCGCGCGGGCCATTTGTCGCGGTCAACTGCGCGGCGATCCCGAGTGAGCTGTTTGAAAGCGAGTTGTTTGGACACGAGCGGGGGTCGTTCACCGGAGCCACCCGGGCCCGCCGCGGGCGGTTTGAACTCGCCGACCAGGGGACCCTGTTTCTCGACGAGGTCGGCGAGGTCCCCTTGCATTTACAAGCAAAGTTGTTGCGGGTGTTGCAGCAACGCATGATCGAGCCCGTGGGCAGCGAGCGCTCTGTCGTCGTCAATGTTCGGGTGATCGCCGCGACCAACCGCAACCTTCGCAAGGAGGCCGAAGCCGGTCGGTTTCGCAGCGATCTCTACTACCGGCTCGGGGTTGTGGAAATCGAGATTCCGCCCCTGCGCGAGCGTCCCGAGGACATCGAACCCCTGATCGACAGTTTTACCGAGGTCCTCGGTCGCCAGTTTGGTGGGATTGCCCCGCCGATCGACCCCGAGGTGCTCACCGCCCTCAAACGCTACAGCTGGCCCGGTAACGTCCGCGAACTCGTCAACGTGTTGGAACGCGCCATGTTGCTATGCGGCGACGCGGGGATTGGCCTCGGCGAGCTGCCGGCGACGGTTGCGGCCTGCTCCAACGCGCCACTCATCCTACAAAATGCACATACAAATAGTGTGGGCGAGGATGAATTTTGCCTGCCCGACCAGTGGCTTGACCGACCGTGGAAGCAGGTGCGGGAACAACTGCTCGCGGCCGGCGAACGGGCCTACCTCGTCGGCCTGCTCACCCGCTGCGGCGGTCGCATCGGTCTCACCGCCAAAACCATGGGTATCGCCCCCCGTTCGTTGTTTGAAAAGATGCGCAAACACGGCCTGCGCAAGGAAGACTTCCGCTCGTAGGGGCCAATGCGCATACAAATAGTGCGGGCGAGGTTTTGCCTGCCCGACCAGTGGCTTGACCGACCGTGGAAGCAGGTGCGGGAACAACTGCTCGCGGCCGGCGAACGGGCCTACCTCGTCGGCCTGTTCACCCGCTGCGGCGGTCGCATCGGTCTCACCGCCAAAACCATGGGTACCGCCCCCCGTTCGTTGTTTGAAAAGATGCGCAAACACGGCCTGCGCAAGGAAGACTTCCGCTCGTAGGGGCCAATGCACATACAAATAGTGCGGGCGAGGTTTTGCCTGCCCGACCAGTGGCTTGACCGACCGTGGAAGCAGGTGCGGGAACAACTGCTCGCGGCCGGCGAACGGGCCTACCTCGTCGGCCTGTTCACCCGCTGC
>JAUIFF010000016.1 GCA_030429545.1 Polyangia bacterium | reverse complement strand
CAATTGTCTATACAATGGTCAACGGGCGGGTGTTCAACGCCAAGACGATGGATGAAGTGGGCAACCACCCGCGCAAACGCGAGAAGTTCTTCTTTGAAGAAAACCCCGACCTGCCGACGACCCAGCCACCACCGGAAGCCGTGTGCCACGGCCATCCGTGAAGCGTTTCTGAGCGGTACTCCGACCTGCCGACAGTGGGTACCGCCGGTCAGGCCTTGCACGCAGACTGTTTTGAGTGCCAGCCCGCGGCTGCTACCTCGGGACGTGTGGTTGGCCTAGTATCCCGGCAAGACCGGCCTCGGTCTTTTGAGTGCCAGCCCGCGGTTGCTACCTCGGGGCGTGTGGTTGGCCTAGCATCCCGGCAACGCCGGCCTCGACCTTTTGAGCGCCAGCCCGCGGCTGCTACCTCGGGACGTGTGGTTGGCAACGCCGGCCTCGATCTTTTGAGGTTGTTACCTCGGGGCGTGTGGGCTGGCCTAATGCATTCCGGCAACACCGGCCTCGACCCCGGATTGTCCTCGGGCCTGCTCGAATGCGCCGCGAATGAGCGGCCCGTAGCGAACGACATCGTGGGCGATGCGTTCGATCCGGTCGCGGATCCGTTCGTTTTTGAGGCGGCCCTCGACAAAGTCGCGGTCGCGGGCGGCTGCGTGAAATGGCAGGGTGAAGCCGTGGCACCAATTGAAACTGCGTTTGACCGCAGTGATCGACATGTCACCGCCACCGCCCCCGGTGCAGGCCAGGACCCCGGCAAACTTGCCCGCAAGTTCGTTGTATAGGAAATCAAACCAGTTCTTGAGGGCTCCGCTCATGTTGCCGTGATACTCGGGGGTGGCGAGGATAAAACCATCGGCCCAAGCCGCGGCCGCTCGAATTTCGACCACCTGGGGGAGTTCGGACTGGGTCGGGTCGCCGTGGTCCATCACCGGCAGGTCAAACTCGTGCAGGCTCATCACCCGGACTTCAGCCCCGGCCGCCCGGGCTGCCTGCTCAGCGATTCCCACCATTTCATGGAGATTGCTTTCGAGTCGGCGGGAGCCGCTGATGATCACAACTTTGATCGGCCGTTTTGCTTGCACACACGGAGCATACTCGGATTCGGGCGGATTCGGGCGAAGCCGGGTTGTGGTGAAAGTCGCGTCCGCAGGGCAGGGACCAAGCTGGTGCCGAGCAAACCACTTTGCGACGCCTTCGCACGGCCAACGGTTGTGCAGAACTTGTGCAGATTTTGTGCCCACAAAGCCTGAGCTGCTCCGAGTCAACCTCTGGCGGCAAACTGATACACTCCAGGCGGTTCAAACCATGACCCGAGCTTCTCAAGCAAACACCGAAGCCACGCTCAGCGGCTGGGGGAATGTTCCTGTTCCCGGGCACGAGCGCCTGACCGAACGCATTGATCGCGCGAGTGAGGGAGCTGTGCTCAGTCGCGGCCTAGGGCGCTCCTACGGCGATTCTTCGCTGCCGCCGCCCGATCGCCGGGAGGTTTTGGGAACCCGTCTCGCCGATCGGATTCTCGGCTTCGACCCGCAGTCGGGTGTGATGCGGGCTGAGGCCGGGCTCTCGCTTGTCGAAATCAACCGCCTGATGTTGCGGCGCGGGTGGTTTCCCCCGGTCACGCCGGGCACGCAATACGTGACCCTGGGTGGCATGGTTGCCGCCGATGTCCATGGTAAGGGGCATCACAGCGCGGGGTGCTTTGGCTCGGGGCATGTCCGCAACCTCAAGCTTCGGTTGGCCGACGGGCGGATCGTCGAGTGCTCCCGCGAGGTCGAGGCCGACTTGTTTCGCGCCACAGTCGGCGGCATGGGCCTGACCGGGCACATCTTGGAGGTCGAGTTTGCCATGCGCTCGATCCCAAGCCCGTGGATCTGGAGCGAGAGCCGGCGCTGCGGCGACATCGACGAGTTCATCGAGACGATCGAAGAAGTCCACAGCACCTGGCCCTACGGCGTGGGCTGGATCGATTGCCTCTCGCGTGGCCGCAACATGGGGCGCGGAATTTTAGACTACGGGCGCTGGGCCACGGCCGAAGAAGCCGCGGGCAAACCCTTGCCCAATCGCCCTGGGATCCCAATCCCATTCATGATGCCGGGGTGGTTGCTCGGGCCATTGAGTGTACGTGCATTTAATACGTTGTATTATCATCAACACGTTGCGCGCCACCGGCGGCACGGTCTGCGGCACCCGGCGAGTTTCTTTTACCCGCTCGACACGTTCCTCAACTGGAACCGCCTGTACGGCCGTCGCGGGTTTACGCAGTACCAATGTGTCCTGCCCAAGTCGGCGGGGCGGGGGGCAGCCCGGACATTTTTGGAGCTACTCACCAGCAAGGGCGGGGCGTCGTTTTTGTGCGTCATCAAAGACACCGGGCCCGAGGGGTTGGGGCTGCTGTCGTTTCCCAAGCGCGGAATCTCGATTGCCCTAGACATCGCCGTGCGCGACGACACCCAGCAACTTGTCGACACCCTCAACGAACTGGTCATTTCCCTGGGCGGACGGATTTACCTGGCCAAGGACGGGTTTACGCGCCCGGAGCACTACCGGGCGATGGAGCCCCGGCTCGACGAATTTTTGCAAATCCGGCGGCGTTTTGACCCCGAGTTTCGCCTGCGTTCGGCCCAGTCGGTGCGCGTGCTCGGGGACCCTGCACGGCTTGTCGGTGAAGATGAAACAGCGTGATCCGCAAGCTCATGTGTGTACACATAGATTTGGCCAGGAAGGTTTGGAGTAAGCCATGAAAGTTGTCATACTCGGCGCGACTTCGGGGATGGGGCGTGCGATTGCACGGCGGCTGGCAGAGCGGGGAGACTCGCTGTTTTTGCTCGGTCATGAGCCCGAGGAGCTCGAACGTAGCGCGGCCGATCTATCGGCCCGGGCCCCGGATTTTCGCGGAAACGTCGGCCATGCACACTGCGACCTGCGTGAGCCCGAAGACTTCAAAATGGCACTCACGGTTGCCGATCGGGCGCTCGATGGGTTTGACACCGTGGTCGTCACGGCCGCTGTGTTTGCCACCCAAGAGCAGCTAGAGGCCGACATCGATCGGACCGAGGAGTTGTTGCGGATCAACTTCACCAACACCGTGGTGTTTTGTGAACATGCACGTAATGTCCTGCTCGAGCGGGGAGGCGGTACGTTATGCGTGTTCTCTTCGGTTGCCGGTGATCGCGGGCGCAAGCCGGTGGCGCTTTATGGCGCGGCCAAGGCCGGTTTGAGCACCTACCTAGAGGCGCTCGATCATCGCTACCGCAGCGCTGGGCTCAATACGATTTGTGTCAAACCCGGGTTTGTCAAAACTGGGATGACGGCCGGCCTCAAACCGCCGCCGTTTGCCGGCGAGCCCGACCAGGTCGCCGCCCTTGTGGTCCGTGCCATCGACCGGGGAACCCCCGAGGTCTACGCCCCGTCGATCTGGCGCCTCATCATGTTGGTGATTATGCATCTTCCCCGGTTTGTCATGCGCAAGGTCGGGTTTTGAGCTCCGAGCCTCGCCCGCTCAAGGTCGTGATTCCCGGTGGGAGCGGGCAAGTCGGCGCTCTGCTCGAGCGTTCGTTATCGGCTCTGGGGCACCGTGTGGTGGTTTTGAGCCGTAGCGGCCGCGCACCGACTGTTGCCTGGGACGGCAAGAACCCCGGGCCATGGGCACAGGAGATCGATGGTGCCGATGTCGTGATCAACCTGGCCGGCCGCACTGTTAATTGCCGATACACCGAGGAAAATCTCAAGCAGATGATGGACTCCCGGGTCGACAGTACGCGGGTCGTTGGCCAGGCAATCGCACAGGCATCGCAGCCGCCGAGGGTGTGGTTGCAGATGAGTACCGCGACCATCTACGCGCATCGACACGATGCCGCCAACGACGAGGACAGCGGACAGATTGGCGGTGAAGAGCCCGGCGTACCGGCATATTGGGCCTACAGCGTCGAGATTGCCAAACGTTGGGAGCAAGAACTTGCCCGGGCAACAACGCCGCAAACTCGCAAGGTTGCCCTGCGCACGGCGATGGTCATGACGCCCGATCGCGGCGGTGTGTTTGATACCTTGCTCGGGCTTACCCGCCGCGGGCTCGGTGGGACCATGGCTGGCGGTGAGCAGTACGTCTCATGGATTCACGGCAAGGACTTTGTACGTGCAATTACCTGGCTGATCGAGCACACCGAGGTCGCTGGTGCGGTCAATCTCGCGGCTCCAAACCCGCTCAAACAACGTGAATTTGCCCAGGTGTTGCGCCGCGAAGCCGGGGTTCGGGTTGGTCTGCCGGCGACCAAGTGGATGCTCGAGCTCGGTGCCTGGGCCCTGCGAACCGACACCGAGCTTGTGCTCAAAAGCCGCAACGTGGTGCCCGGTCGACTGTGTGAGGCAGGGTTTGAGTTTGCGTTTGCCACCTGGGTCGAGGCGGCCCGTGACCTGTGTGCACGCGCGGCCCGTTAGCTAGTCGCTCGCGTGGACTTCCTGCCAAAAATCGAGGATTTCCTGGCCGATTCGCTCGGGAAACTCGGCTGGGAGGGCGTGGCTGGCTTCGGCCAAAACACTCCATTGCACATGCGGAATCGCAAACGCGAGGGCTCGCATGGTCGCGAGTGGGACGAATGTGTCCTTGGCCCCGGCAATGATCCTTGTAGGCACATCGATTGTTGGGAGGATATCGTCGGCACAGTGGCGGTGCGCCTGTTCGAGGAGTGTCAAAAACAACTCGGGGTTCATGTCGGCGAGTTGCTTGACGTAGAAGTCAAAATCCTCGGGTTTGATGTGCTCGGCGTTGAGCTGAAACTGCATGGCCAGGTCGCGTAGCCAGTTTGACGACAGCAGCGTGCGCCAGGTTTTCCCCATCAGCGAGCTTGCGAGTTTGGCCGAGCCGGCCACCAGCGGCAGGGCGTAGCTAAACATGTCGGTGCCTTGAAAATTCATCAGCACACGACCGGAGGGGCCGGCCAGCGACATCAGCCCGGCGACCTTTGGCCGGTGCCGGCGAAACATCTCGAGCGAGACCTGAAACCCCATGGAAAAGCCGACGAGCACGACGCGGTCGAGGCGAAGTTGGTCGCACACGAATGCTGCGTCGTCGGCTAGGACCTCAATTCCGAGATTCCACGGGCGCGGAGGATCTGGGCTTTTTCCATGCCCGCGGTAGTGCATCATCACCACCTGGTGGTTCGCCGCAAGCTCCGGCAGGATCCGAGCAAATGCCCAGCCAGTGCAGCCGATTCCGTCGAGGATCAGGATTGCAGGCGATGTTGTCGGGCCGCGGCGTTCGACATAAAGCGTGGCGCCGTCGGGCGTTGTGAGCTGTGAAGCCTGGACCTCAACCACCTGAACCTCGATGGGAACTGTGTTTGATGCAGCTACATGAAAACCCGGTCACGCGGGTTATGGTGCGCATACAAATATGCGGCACAGTCCCGGGGGAGTGCGCCGCAAAAACGGTTGAATGGTGAACTAAGTTGCCGAAGAAGGCTCTGTCTTCCCACGGGTGTCGTCGACCTCGTCGTCGGGAATGTCGTTCACACTTGGATACTTCATGATCTCGCGTCGGGCGATCTTCCAGGCCTTTTGGACAATCCAGGAGAGTGAGCGGTCTTGGCGGGCAGCCTCCTCTTGAATCTCCTTGAGCATCCGCTGGGGGAAGTATAGTGACTGCTTACGCTTGTCGGATGTTGCCATGTACTCTGTGCTCCCCTAGTGAAATTCGGGATTCCAGGGTAGGGTAGGGTGCATTTGAAAGTCAACCGGGATAATCGAACTTCTTTGCCCGACGATGCGCACGGTCACCCGCTCGACTCCGCACCGGTGCGCACGCGCGATTCAGTCGTTGATTCGGCAACTTCCGCAACAGAAGTTGTAAGCACACATCAACCTGTCGCCCATACAACAGAAGAGGGGGAGCGGGCAGTCGTGGACGGCCGCACCACCCGTGCACAACAACGTCGTGAACAACGTCGGAACGCAATTCTGGTAGCTGCGAAGCAGGTTTTCCGAGAGAAGGGCTATCACGAGACCTCGGTCCACGACATTATCGACCGAGCGCGAATTGCTCGGGGCACGTTCTACCTGTACTTCAACAATAAGCGGGAGATCTTTACCGAGTTGTTGGCGACGTTTCTCGAGTTGATCCGCCAAAGTGTGAAGCGCATTTCTCTCGATCCAAACGACGGGCCCCCGCTCATGCAGATGCGAGCAAATTTCCGCCGGGTGATGTCCGCTGTGATCACCCACCAAGATCTTGCATCGATCACGTTGCGTCACGCGTCGGCTGTCGATCCAGAAATTGGTGGTCAGGTGCGCGACTTTTTCGATCAAATTGTCGCTCTCATCGAGCGCTCGATGCGGATCGGTCGCAAGCTTGGGATCGCCCGTCAAGATTGTGATGAACACATCATTGCGATCAGTGCACTCGGCGCACTACGAGAGATTTTACCGCGCATGATCGACGCCCAAAAACGCAAGGACGAACCTGCTAACGGTGCGGTGCCGGACATTCTCACGGATATCGAGCGGCTCGCCGATGAGCTCCTGACCTTCTTTGTCCGCGGGGTATTTACCTGACGGACACTCTCGGATAATCTCCGTCCCCCCAACTGCGGCTGGGGTTATTGTTTCGAAACTCGAGGCGGATGGACGCATGGCCCTCACAAAAACGCAGCTGGCAAAGTTTAAAAGGCTCCTCTCCGAGAAGCGGGCGAATCTCCTGGTTCAAGCGCAAAAAACGCTTAGCAGCGAGATGGTGTTGTCACCCGACGACCGCATGGACGAGGTCGATCAGGCGTCGAGCGAGTATATGCAAGCTTTTTCGTTTCGCCTGCGTGGGCGTGAACGGTTTTTGATCGACAAGATCGACTTGGCCCTGCGGAAGATCGCCGACGGCAGCTACGGTATGTGCGAAGAGTGCGACGAGATGATCGGGCTCAAGCGGCTGCAAGCTCGCCCCGAAGCGCCCCTGTGCATCCAGTGCAAAGAGGCCCAGGAAAAAGAAGAAGCGGTCTACGCCGAGGACTAACTCTCCTTCGAACAGACCAAAATGGGAATATGCGGCAGGTCGTTCGGTGTACGGTAGGCGTATGCCTGAACCGGAGCGTCGAAGGTGATCCCCGGTGTTGATCCGCAAACTCTGATCACGGGTTATGGCCCCGCGGTCGCGCTGGCGTTCGCCGCTGCTTGGGTCATGTTGCGGCTGCGCAGCCAACAGGCCGGGCTGCCCGACTTGGGCACCCCGATGATTCTGTCGGCGATTGTTGGTGTCTTGGGCGCACGTGCCTTCTACCTGTCGTCTACAGGCGCGCTCACACCGGCCGAGCTGTTCCAGTTTCAGCCTGGAGGCATGACCGTGGCCGGCGGGCTCGCAGTCGCGATTCCGGTAAGTGCCCTCCTCGTCCGCTGGTGGAAGGTCGAAGGACCACGGCCGGCATTCTTGTGGTGGCGGTTGATGGACGGCGCCGCCGAAGCATTCGCCGTGGGTGTGATTGTCGAGCGGGTAGCAGCGTTCGTGGCCGGGATCGACTTTGGCAGCTACGTCGGCCCGACCGACCTCGGGTATGCCCTTGCCGTTCGCTACCCCGCCGACAGCCCGGTGCACACCTATCAAGAGTTGTATTTACAAAATCTTCCAGGGTGGACCCCCGACTTGGCCGCGCCCGTCCATCCCGTTCAGCTCTACACGGCGGCCGCGGGGGTGGTGATGCTGCTCGTTGCCCGCTGGCTGCGCTCGCGCACGACAACCCACGGCCTTCGGTTGCTCGCGCTGTTGGCAGTGTTTGTCGCCATCCACATGGTCGTGTTGGAGTTTGTCCGCTTTGGTGCATCCGAGCTGGTGTGGGGTCCTGTGCATCTACATCAAGTTGGTGGCATCGGACTGTTGCTGGCAATCGCCCTGGCTGCCCGCCAACTGGTGAGGGTTCAGGGGGAGCAAACCAAAGTCAGTGGTCCGGACAATGCCGACGGGTAGCGCGATGATCTATGCGTATACACAGGGGGCGCGGTGGCATGGCTAGGGGCGCCGACCAGCCGCTGGTGGCGGTGATCCATGGCGCCCTGCGTTCACGCGTGGGCCTGATGCCAGTTGTTTGGTCGCTACGTCGCCGCGGCCTCGATGCACATGCATTTGGTTATGCGACCCGGCGCGACTGCCTGGCGACCCACGGGGCACGCCTCGAAGCTGCGATCGACACATGGCGAACCCGGCGGGGCGATGACATACGCGAGCCGTTGCCGCGCCTGTGCCTTCTCACCCACAGCATGGGTGGGTTGGTCGCCCGCAGCTACCTCGCGCGCCCAACCGCGACCCGCCAATCTCGGCGCCAACGGGTGTGGATGTTGGCCCCGCCCAACCAGGGTTCTTACGTCGCCGACAAGTTGCGCAACTTCAAGCCGTTTCACTGGATCTACGGGGCCGCCGCGCCCGAGTTGTTACCCGAGAGCGCGGCAACCCTGGGACCGATGCCACAGACAGCCGAGGTGCGGGTGATGGCCGGCGGCACGACCAAAGACGACGCCGGGCTGCACAGGTGGATTCCAGGCAACCACGACGGACTGGTGCGGGTTGCGGAAACCGGGTTGGACGGGGTCGAGCCGGAGCTTGTCGGGGGGTCCCACAGCACGCTGCAGTGGCGCGCGGATATGATTTCGGCGGCAGCCGAGTTTTTTCTTCGTGCATGACCGCTGAGAAGTTGGCAGTCGCCCCAGACGGGGAAAATAACCGCGAAGCCGGTTTCAGTGTTTGTAGATGAGCATGCCGCGTTTCAGGTCGTACGGAGACAGGTTGACCCGCACCCGATCGCCTACGTTTACCGAGACGTAGTTCCTTTGCATTTTCGGAGACATCTGCACGACGGCCTCGTCTCCGGTGTGAACCCTAACCGTGTAGGTGTGATTCCCGTGCACTTGGGTGACAACTGCATCTGTCTCGACTGGCGGTTGTGCTGACATTGTCCCTATACCTTCTGAAGCGAGGAACATCGTACTGCGCTAAACACGAGTGTACAATCGCCAAAAACCGTAACTTTGGTCGGATACGCAGCGACGCCACAACCAAAAGACAAAGCCGCAGTCACGGCTGCGGCTTGAGTGCCGAGGGGCGGACTTGAACCGCCGACCTGAGGGTTATGAATCCTCCGCTCTAACCAGCTGAGCTACCCCGGCTAGGGGCCGCGTGCTTAGCGAACTCTGTTGGCGGAGTCAAGCGCCGTGGAGCTGGTTTTGCGACCTCCCGAGAACTCCGCAAACTCCGCAGTGTGAGCTGGCACAGCTGCGGTCGAGATTGTGAATGTACAACCATTTCCAACGCCCAGCTCCGGCAAGTCCGGCCGACGAGTTGGCGGCGATGTGCACAACCGAACAGATGTGAGTGCGCCCACTTTTGCTCGAGTGTGATTGCCCAGAAATCGATGCCGCGATGCGGTGACACAGGCTATGTCCAAAGCAGTATTCGCCGGGTGCAAAACCCCGCGACAGCCGCGAGAAAGGTACCGAGTCGATGTCCCGAGAAGTTGTGATCGTCAGCGCAGTTCGTACACCCATTGGGAGCTTTCAGGGGAGCCTGGCTAGCTTGGTAGCGCCCAAACTCGGGGCCGCCGCAATTGCCGGCGCGCTCGAACGGGCAGGGGTTAAGGGCGAGGATGTCGACGAAGTGCTCATGGGATGTGTACTTCCAGCCGGTGTCGGCCAAGCGCCCGCGCGCCAGGCCAGCAAACTCGCCGGGGTTCCCGACAGCGTCCCCTGTGTGACCCTCAACAAAGTCTGTGGCTCCGGCCTCAAAACCGTGGTGATGGCGGCCCAGGCAATCAAGTGTGGCGACGCCGAGATCGTCGTGGCGGGTGGTATGGAGAGCATGTCCAATGCGCCATATTTGCTGCCCAAGGCACGCACCGGTTACCGCATGGGCAACGGGCAGTTGATCGACGGTCTCGTCCACGACGGCCTGTGGGATCCGTACAACGACTTCCACATGGGCAACGCCGGTGAGATCTGTGCCGATGGCTGCAATATCGACCGTGCCCGCCAGGACGAGTATGCCGCCGAGAGCTACCGGCGGGCCCAAACCGCAGTCAAAGAAGGCCTGTTTAAGGCCGAGATTGTCCCGGTTTCCGTACCCCAGCGCCGCGGCGACCCAATCGTCGTGAGCGAGGACGAGGAGCCGTTTCGCGGCAAGATTGAGAAGTTGCCCAAGCTGCGGGCCGCGTTCAAAAAGGACGGGACGATCACGGCCGGCAACGCCTCGACCATCAACGACGGCGCCTCGGCCCTGGTGCTGATGAGCCGCGAAGAAGCCGACCGCCGCGGCCTCAAACCACTGGCCGTGATCCGCGGCTACGCCGGCCACGCCCAGGCCCCAGAGTGGTTCACGACAGCGCCGGCCGGCTCGATCGAAGGCGTGCTCAAAAAGACCGACCTCAAGGTTGCCGACATCGATCTTTGGGAGGTCAACGAGGCGTTTGCCGTGGTCGCCCTGGCCAACCAAGACAAGCTCGAGATCCCCGGCGACCGCCTCAATGTGCGCGGAGGAGCCGTAGCCCTCGGCCATCCGATCGGCTGCTCCGGCGCTCGCATCCTCACCACGCTCGCCCATGCGATGCAGCAAACCGGAAAGCGGCGTGGCATCGCTTCACTGTGCATCGGCGGGGGTGAGGCCGTCGCCGTGTTGATCGAAAACGAAGCTGTCGGTTCGGCCTCGTAGTTGTACTTTCAACGATTTTTAACGCCCCCTGTGCAACGGGGGCCAACCGGAGTTTTTTGATGACCGCACAACTCAGCAACATTCACACCATCGGCGTTCTCGGTGCCGGGCAAATGGGCGCAGGCATTGCCCAGGTGGCCGCCCAGGCCGAATACGACGTCCTGCTCGCCGACATCAGCTTGGAGCGGGCCGAGGCCGGTCGGGCCAAGATCGCCAAGTCGCTCGCACGCCGGGTGGAAAAGGGCAAGCTCGACGGATCTGTCCGCGACGCCATCGTCGGCCGGATCACCCCTGTCGGCAACCTCGAGGGCCTTGCCAAGGCCAACTTTGTGGTCGAAGCCGCCACCGAAAACATCGAGCTCAAAAAGAAGTTGTTTCGCGAGCTCGACAAGGCCCTGCCAGCTGGCGTGGTGCTCGGGACCAACACCTCGTCGATCAGCATCACCCTGCTGGCGGCCGAGACCTCGCGCCCCGAGCTCGTGGTCGGCATGCACTTTATGAACCCGGTGCCGGTCATGAAGTTGGTCGAGATCATCCGCGGGTTGCAAACGGCTGACGCGACCTACGAAACCACCCTGGCGCTGGCAAAGCGCATGGGCAAGACCACGATCACCAGCAAGGATTGCCCCGGGTTCATCGTCAACCGCATCCTGATTCCGCTGATCAACGAGGCTTGCTTTGCCCTGCAAGAGGGCTTAGGCACACCCGAGGATATCGACACCGGCATTCGCCTGGGGCTCAACCACCCCATGGGGCCGCTGGCACTGGCCGACCTCATCGGCCTCGACACCTGCCTGGCAATCGCCGACGTGCTCCACCGTGAACTCGGCGACGACAAGTACCGCGCCGCCAACATCTTGCGTATGCATGTAGCTGCGGGTTGGCACGGGCGCAAAACCGGCCGTGGATTTTACGATTACAGCAAGGGTAAGTAAGCGATGCAAAGCAACTTCGAAACGCTGCTCGTCGAGGACCGTGGCCAGGTTCGCCTCGTCACCATCAATCGCCCCAAGGTTCTCAACGCCCTCAACCCCCAGGTCATTGCCGACCTCACGGCTGCGTTTACGCAGATCGCCGAGGATCGCAGTGTCGGCGGTGCGGTGATTACCGGCGCCGGCGAGAAGAGCTTCATCGCCGGGGCCGATATCGCAGCCATGGCAGAGATGGCGCCCGAACAGGCCAAGCACTTTGCCCAAAAAGGTCACGCGTTTGGCGAGTTGCTGGCCAACCTGCGGGTCCCGGTGATCGCTGCGGTCAACGGCTTTGCCCTCGGCGGCGGCTGTGAAGTTGCACTTGCATGTGATTTTATCTACGCCAGCGAGAAGGCCAAGTTTGGTCAGCCCGAAGTCAACCTCGGGGTGATTCCCGGGTTCGGCGGTACCCAGCGACTGCTGCGGCGCGTCGGTCTGGCCCAGGCGCTCGAGTTGTGCCTGTCGGGGGCCATCATCCGCGCCGACGAGGCCCTGCGAATCGGCCTGTGCAACCGGGTTGTGCCCCACGGTGAAGTTGTCGAGGCCGCGGTGAAAACCGCCACGGTCATCGCCGGCAAGGGTCCTCTGGCAGTGGCGAGTGCCAAGCGGGTGCTGCACCGCGGTGCCGACCTGGCACTCGGGCCAGCAAACGAACTCGAAATCGATGCATTTGCACAATTGTTTGCCAGCCAGGACCAGCGCGAGGGTATGGCGGCATTTTTGGCCAAGCGCCCGGCGGCGTTCAAAGGCGAGTAGGAGAGACGAATGGATCTGTCACTGACCGAAGAACAACAGGCCCTGGTGGGGATGGTGCGGGAGTTTGCCAACCGCGAGGTTCGTCCGCTAGCTGCCGAGCTCGACCGCGAGGCCAAGTTTCCCAAGCAACTTGTCGAGCGCATGGCCGAGCTCGGGCTGTTGGGTATCGAAGTTCCGCCCGAGTACGACGGCTCTGGGCTCGACCCACTGAGCTACGTGTTGGCCATGGAAGAGGTCAGCACCGCCTGCGCCTCGACCGGCGTCATCATGAGCGTCAACAACTCGCTGGTGTGCGACCCGCTGGTGAAGTTCGCCAACGACGAGCAAAAGCAGGAGTGGCTGGCACCGTTGGCCCGTGGCGACAAGCTCGGCTGCTTTATGCTGAGCGAGCCCAACGCCGGTAGCGATGCCGCCGCGCAAAAGACCCGGGCAGTCCGCGACGGCGACAGCTATGTGATCAACGGGGTCAAAAACTGGATCACCAACGGCCCGCAGGCCGACACCGGCATTTTGCTGTGCATGACCGAGCCCGAAAAAGGCCACCGCGGGATCACAGCGTTTGTCATCGATATGCACGCCGAGGGGGTCGAGCGCGGGCCCAAGGACGACAAGCTCGGGATTCGCGGCAGTCACACCTGCCAGATTTTCTTTACCGACCACCGCGTGCCCATGAGCCAGCGACTCGGCGAGGAAGGGCATGGCTTCAAAGTCGCCATGGCCACACTCGATTGCGGACGGATCGGGATTGCCGCCCAGGCCTTGGGGATCGGACGAGCCGCCTTCGAGGCCGCCGCCGAGTACGCCAACGACCGCAAAACCTTCGGCAAACGGATTATCGACCACCAGGCGATCGCGTTCATGTTGGCCGACATGGAAGTTGAGCTAGAGGCTGCGCGGATGCTGACCTACCGCGCAGCCAACCTCAAACAAAAGGGCGTGCGGCACACCAAGGCGTCGGCAATGGCCAAGCTCTATGCCTCGGAGATGGCCAACAAAGTGGCAAAGAACGCGATTCAGGTGTTCGGCGGCAATGGCTATGTCACCGAGTACCCGGTTGAGCGCCACTTCCGCGACGCCAAAATCACCGAGATTTACGAGGGCACCAGCGAGATTCAGCGCATTGTCATTGCCAGTTCGTTGGTACGCCGGTAGCGGCGGGGTATGCGTGGTACCGTGCCCGTGGCAGCAGACAAGAGATAAAGGAGACAGGACCTTGAGCAACCGGAGTTTTGCGTTTCAACTCGGCATGGCCATTGTGATCGGCCTGCCACTTCTGACCACAGGCTGCGTCAAGCGCCAGCTCGATAAAATGAACGAGCGCGAGGGATCGGTCTACGACGAATACGACGGCGACAAGTACGAGGAGGACCTCGTGACGGTGAAGGCCGACGAAGTCGAGGACCAGGGCGACAGCGTGGCCCCAGCGACCTTGCAGGCGATTCAGGACACGATTTCCAACGTCTACGAACGCGACTTTGGGCGCTGCCTGCAGCAGGACATGGACGCCTACGAAAACCGCTGGATGGCCGGCAACTTCTCGGTCGAGTTCACGATCAATACCGAGGGCAAGGTCATCGCTGCGTCGGTGCTCGAGATGGACATCAAGGAGCGCAAAAGCGCCAAGGGGCAAAAGGAAATGCGCGAGGCCAAGATTTTCCCGAGTTGTGTCGAGGAGTCGGTCTACAAGTGGGAGTTCGACCCGCCACCCGAGGTTCAATACACCCACACCTATACCGGTAAGGTCGGCGAAGCGTTCTAGTTCGCCGATTTGTTTGCTGATACACCGACATCGAGAACATCCCGTTCGCACGTCCGTGCGAGCGGCCCCGGGACTGCGACGTGTTTGACTTTACCCCGACCGAAGCACAACAGATGATCGCCGACACGGCCCGCCAGTTTGCGGACCGCGTGCTGGCCCCAAGGGCTGCCGAACTCGACCGCGAAGGTGGGTTTCCTCGCGATAGCCTGCGCCAAGCGGCAGACCTTGGGTTGCTGGGCATCAACATCCCCGAGGAGTTGGGTGGGGTCGAAGCCGGTGCCGTTGCCTACGCGTTGGCTGTGATCGAGCTTGCCAAGTCCTGTGCAAGTACAACGGTTGCGATCACCGTGTCCAACATGGTCGCTGAGGTCGTCAATCACTTCGGCACCGAGGAGCAGCGAACCGAACATGTCCCCAAGCTCGTGGCCGGCGACTACACGGTTGGCGGGTTTGCCCTGTCCGAAGCCGGTGCCGGTAGCGACCCGGGGGGCATGATCACCAAGGCCGTCCGGACCGACCGTGGTTGGGCGCTCAATGGCTCCAAACTGTGGATCACCAGCGGGACCGAGGCCGGGCTATTTATTGTATGGGCAAGGACCAACGAGGCCAAAGGCCCGCGGGGGATCAGTGCGTTTATTGTCCCTGGCGACATTGAGGGGTTAGTTCGGGGCAAGCCCGAGCACAAAATGGGGCAGTGCGGGAGCCCGACCACGCCGCTTGAATTCCACGATGTCCAGTTGCCACCCGAGGCTCTCCTGTCGGAAGAGGGCAAGGGGTTTCGCGTTGCCATGATGGCACTCGACGGCGGACGGATCGGTATTTCCTCACTTGCCCTTGGCTGCGGCTTGGCGGCGACCGGGTATGCAGCTGGGTACGCCTGCGAGCGCACACAGTTTGGCCACCCGATCGCCAACTTCCAGGCGATTCAGTGGATGCTGGCCGACAGTGCGACCGAGCTAGAGGCCGCCCGGCTGCTCAACCTGCGGGCTGCCTACCTCAAGCAACAGGGCAAACGCTTTACGCGTGAGGCCTCGATCGCAAAGTTGTTTGCCTCGGAGAAGGCCAACACCGCCTGCGATCGGGCTATCCAAGTGCTCGGCGGCTATGGGTACACCAAGGAATTTCCGGTCGAGCGCAACCTCCGAGATGTGCGGGTCACGAGAATCTTTGAAGGTACAAGTGAAATCCAGCGGATCGTGATTAGTCGCGACATTATCCGCCGGTTTCAAAAAGCCTAACAACCTGTGGTCTTTCTCGCGTGGCGTGCCGCCGAAGGCTTGCCAAGCCCGGGCACCGCCAATTGCAACTGTAGTAGCGCTACCGTAAGATTCGCGGGACCCATCCTCAGCGCACGCGGGAGCAAACGTCCCCGGGCTTAAAAGCTGTCAGCCACGACCACGAAGCTGCCATACTCCAGCGAACACCCTCAAGAGCATGCAAAATCCAAATCCCCAGCAGGACCCCCGGGCCGCCTACGCCCAAATGGCGGCGGCCATGCAACAGATGGGCCCCGGTGCCATGGACCGCATCAAAAAAGAGATGCGCAAGCGTGTGGCGTTGTTGTTTGCCGGGGCCGTCGTGGCGATTGCCGCCCTGTTCATCGACCCCAAGGCCCTCGGTTGGCCGGTGTTCGTGCCGAGTTTGGTGATGATTGGCGGCGGGGCGCTGTCGTTTTTGGGCATGTTGGGCCCCAGCCGCGGGTCGAGTTGCATGGCCCAAATCACCGCGTTTTTCTGGCTGCTCGGGGTTGGTTGTGGTGTTGGCTCGGGCGAGCCGGCTGTCATGTACACGCTTGCCGGTGGCGCCTGCTTTTTTGCCCTGCTCGCACTGTTTGTGCCCAAGCCACGCAAAGATGGGCCGATGTCCATGCTCGGCAACATGGCGAACATGGCGAATATGGCGAACATGGCGAATCAGCAACAACAGCCGCAGCGGGGCGGGCGGGCCAAGCTCAAGGCCAAGCCCCGGGCGCGTGATCGCGTGATCGACATCGACGCCGAGGAAAAGTAGGCTCCTTCAGCCATGTATATGCATGGTTGTCGGGGGTGCTTTGTCTCTCTAGCGTGTGTGCACGAACAACTCAGCTGAGTTGGCGTCGGCTTGCCCCTCGCCAATCGTGATGTTTTTGGCCAGCTCAAAGGCGTTGGCAAGCGGCCTGCCGGCGCCGTAGCGTTCGTAAAACGCCGCCGAAAACACCTGCGCAGCCAGGTTGCTGATGGGCTTGGCAAAGCCAATCGCGGCACCTGTGTAATTCGCGACTTGGCGAGCGACCTCGATCGATTCACAGCACATAAAAATAGCGAGTTGTGGCGGGTTTTTGAGCGTGGCAAACAAGCTCGCCAAAACCTCCGGGGTGACTGGCTCGGGGTTGCCGACAAAGTAAATACCGCGCCGCTCCACGTCGTTTTGACCATGGGCACCGATATGTACGATCGCCGGCTGTAGGTCGTCGAGCAGATGCACCGCGCGGGAGTAGGTCACCTCGGGTTCCTTGATCAGTTCAAACCGCTCACGCTGCTTTGCGCGAGTCAATGCATCTGCAACTGCTCGCAGCTCGTCGGTAACTGCGATGTAGCCGAGCTGAGAATCCCCGGAGGCGCTCAAGAACACGACTTTCTGCGTGTTGGGCTCGTCTGGTTTGGGAAATTCAATTGTAAGTTCAAATAGCTTGGCGACCTTGACGATGTCCTCACGCATTCGTGGGCGCGCCTGGGCGAGTACCTCGAACAGCGAGCGATCGACAATGCCAAACGATGACAGCCGCTTTAAAACCGCAAACTGGTAGTGCGCAACCGGGATGTTTTGGGCCGGAGGTAGGCCGTTGATAAAGTCTGTGGTGACGTGCGGATGGCCCTGTAGCGCGAGTTGCAGGTCGAGGTTGTTGTCAAACAGCCGTTGCAAAAGCGCTGCGAGTGCTTGGCGTTGTTGGGGCAACATCAACCGATTGTAGCAGCAACAAGTTGCCCATACCGGGGTGAGCTGTGACGGCCGACACGGGTCCGCGCGCAGGGTGGGCTACCGGCCCACGCCATCAAACATCATCGTAATCCCAGCTTGTAGCCAGCGTTCGGCCAACTCGCGGTCGGCCTTTTCGGGGAAGACCCGACGGGTGCCCTCAAAGATCATGGCCACGATGAGCTGGGCTGTCACCACAACATCGAGGTCGCCACGCAGGAACTGTTTGTCGACCCCGTTTTGCAGGAGCGCGCGGATATACAGGGCGTAGGTGTCCATCATCTGGGCCATCCGCCGGGGATCGATAGCAGTTGCCTGTAGATGCAACAGGGCCAGAGCCTGCGGGTGTTGCTCGGCGAGGTCCAGCATGCGTCGAACGAGGCGATAGGACTGTTGGCGATATTCCTCGAGGCTATTTGCCGCCGTCGGGTCTTCGGCCTGGGCCGTCTCGCCAATTCGAGTGATGACGCGTTCCAGCACGTGGTTGGCAATATCGGCTTTGTTTTTGAAGTAGCGATAAAACGTGCCGTGGCCCATCCCGAGGTGGCTGGCGATGTCGGCAATGCCCGTGTTGTGAAAACCTCGCTCGGCAATCACCTGCTCGGCAGCATCTAGGATTGCCTCTCGTCGTACCTTACGACGCTGTGTTGCCGTCATTTTCATGTATGAACAACCTTGTTGGCCTGTTGAACGATCGCGTGTTCGTATTGTTGGCGGCTCGCTCGGTCGGTAGAAAGTAGACGGCGGGCCCCAAGCAGTTTGCGACCAACCCCTCGCAGGACACTCGGAAGCAGGCCCTCTACCCGCGACGGCGTGTCGAGCCAGTTCGGTACCACAAATTCTCCCGGACCGGAGGTACTCGCCCGGATGATGGTGCGCGCAACATCGCTGGGGGAGACAGCCGCGAGCCCGTGTGTGGGTATCCCCGCGCTCAACCGGGTGTGCACTGCGGTTGGCAGCACTGTGCTCACCGAAACGTTTGTAGCCACAAGTTCCTCGCGCAAACTCGCACTCCAACCGACCACAGCGTGTTTTGAAGCCACGTAGGCGGCCAACCCTGCGATCGGTAGGCGGCCGGCGAGCGAGGCGACGACAACGGCGCTGCCCCGGTTGCGACCAATCATGGTGGGCAACACCGCTTGCACGCAGCGAACGACACCAAAGTGGTTGACCTCCATGGCAACCCGGTCGATAGCGAGGTCGGTGTTCGTGACTTGGCCGGTCGGCATGATGCCGGCGTTGGCAACCATCACATCGATGTCGCCAAATCGCCGAGCGACAGCGGCGACGAGGCCCTCCACCGATCGGCCCGACGTGACATCCACGTGGTGGGCAAACGTTGGGGCGCCAATACTCTCAGCAACCGCGTGGGCGGCTGTGGTGTCGAGGTCGGCCACGCAGACCTTCGCTCCGTGTTCAGCAAATTCACGGGCCGCAGCAGCCCCGATTCCACGGGCTGCCCCAGTGATCACAACAACTTTTCCATCGAGCGATGCATCCATCATGTGTGCTCCTTGTCTATACACTCAGTTTGCGGCGACAACAAAGTCACGCGCGCGAAATTTAGCCAGGCGGCGGCGAAGGTTGAGGGTTGTCCACGGGTAGATCGTTGAGTTACGGCCATGCTCGTCGAGGTAAAAGCTGGCACAGCCCCCGGCGTTCCACACCGTGTTGGCCAGCGCCCGCTGGACCTTGGCGTTGTAGCGAGCTTGCCGGTTGGGGTCGGTGTCGAAGTGTGTACGGCCACTGGTTTTGAGAAAATTGAGTGCATCTGCAATGTACGCGGCCTGGGCTTCAATCAATACCGTGGCCGAGCTATGACCGTTGCCGAGGTTGGGACCGATCATCGTAAATAGGTTGGGAAACCCGGCAACTGTCGTTCCCAGATAGCCCTCGGGGCTACCCGCCCATTGGTCGTCGAGCGTGATCCCGCGGGCTCCGGTGACCCGCGTAGCGATCGGGGGACGGGTAACCGTAAATCCGGTTGCATAAATAATTGTATCTGCATGGTGAAAGCGACCAGTGGTATCGCGCAGGCCATCGGCCTCGATCGCTTGGACGCCGTGGGGGACGATTGTTGCGTTGCTTGCCGTTACTGCGGGGTACCACCTGTTCGACAGCAGTAGGCGCTTACACCCCAGGGTAAAATTGGGTGTGAGGGCCTGGCGCAGCGACTTGTCGGCGACCTGGCGCCGTAGATGAACCCGTCCGATGCGCTGAATTTGTTGCATGACCAATGGTTTTCGCTGGGCGAGTTGCAGGAGTTCGAGAGCGTAGTAAAGGGCCCCCCGAAGTGCCCGCTGGGTGATTGGAAGATGGCGAAACAGGGCCTTTTCCACTGCCGGGATACCGTGGTCGGGCTTGGGTAACACCCACGGGGCTGTCCGCTGAAACACCGTAAGCTGCGCGACTTGGGGTTGGATGCGTGGGACAAACTGGATAGCCGATGCTCCGGTGCCGACGACCGCGACGGTGCGTCCGCGAAGGTCGTGTTGGTGTTGCCAACGGGCCGAATGAAACGATGTGCCGCGAAAACTGTTGAGCCCAGGGATGTCTGGAAGGCGCGGGAGGTGGAGGGGGCCGGCTGCCAAAATCAGTGAACGTGCATGGAATGTCGACTCGGAGGTTGTGACCTCCCAGTAGCGTTCGCCGGGGGACCAGCGGGCGTGGACCAGTTCGCAGCCCAGGCGGATACGTGGTGTGACACCGTATGTATCAGCAACTTGTTGGAGGTAGCGACGGATCTGCGGTTGTCGGGCAAACACCCGATCCCAGTTGGGGTAGGGGGCGTAGGAAAACGAGTAGAGTGCGCTCGGGACATCGCAGGCACAGCCGGGATAGGTATTTTCGCGCCACGTCCCTCCGAGTGAAGGTGCTTTTTCGAGCAGTACGTGGTTGTTGAAGCCAGCGCGTGAAAGGGCGATAGAGGCTCCAATTCCGGAGAATCCGGCCCCAATGATGATGCTATCGAGCACTTCCATATTACGGAATGATATGTCATTCTATTTCTGGCAGCAACTGAGATCTTGGGCCGGGTACCGGGCTGGTATCCGCCGGGATCTTTTTGCCTATACAATCATGTTGCGGCGAGCAGCTCGGGAAATTTCTCGGTGAGCCACGTGTGCAGCAGCTCGTTGACCTGCTCGGCATGCTCTTGGTTGAGCCAATGCGAAACCCCCTCGAGGTAGTGCTCGGTGAGGTCATCGACGAGCTCGCCGGTGCCGATGTTGAGCCGATGGTCTAAGAACCTGTCGTCGAGCCCCCACAGCAAGAGCGTTGGCGTGTCGAGCTTGCGGTTGACCGCGGCGAGTTGATGCTTGGGCATGATCCCCAACATGGCCCCAAAGTTGGCCCGGTAGTACATCATCATCGCCCGCATCTGCCCGGGGGTTGCGGCCTGCTTGCGGTAGACCTCCATGACGTGGTCAGGCGGGCACTCGCCGACGGAGTTGCGGATAAATGCATCGGTTTTGTGGCCCTGTTTGCGGGCGTACAGCCATGGACCCAGGCCGGGGATTAAAAACGGAATCATGTACCGTGCCCGCCACAGGTGTGACGGCGAGAACTTCCGCATTGCTTGCTGGTACAACTTAATGTGGGGCAGGTTCATCACCACCAGGCCGGCAAGTGGACGCAGTTGCATCAATGCGAACAGCCAGGCGATTGCGCCCCCCCAGTCGTGACCAATCAGGACCACGGGCCGGTCACCGGCGGCGTCGATCAGTCCCGCGACGTCTTCGACGAGGTGTTGCAGCTTGTAGTCGGCCGTCTTGGTGGGCCTGGTGGTTTGGCCATATCCGCGGAGGTTTGGAGCCCATGCGGTAAAACCGAGGGACGCGAGCATGGGCAACTGGTGGCGCCATGAAATGGCGTGCTCAGGAAATCCATGTAGCAGCAAGGCTAGGGGCTCGCCGTTTCCCGCAATCTCGACCTCAAACTGGAGACCGTTGGCTTCGATGATTTCTCTGCGGGTTTGCATGACCCGACCATACCCAAGTGTTGGTGGTCTTGACTATCTATCGCCGAGGACCAGCCGCGAGTCGGTCTATTTTTGCGCTGTATGTTGCTGGTACAACTCTCGAATAATGCCGTCGGCGAGGCCAAACTTCGGTGCGCAGATTTCCCGACATCCGGCCCACGAGAGCACACGTTTGAAGATCCGGGCCGCCGGGACAATTACGTCGGCACGGTCTGGCCGAAGCCCGAGTTCGACGATGCGTTGCTGCAGCGACATGCCCTTGAGCTCCTGGTAGGCTCCGCTGAGGACATCCGCCTGTAAAAATGGTTTGACGGTCCCGTACATCTTGACGAGCTTGTTGATGTTGCCACCCGAACCGACGGCGGTGAGCTTGCGATTGGGGCGGCAGCGTTCGGTTACCCAGGCGCGCATTTCATCCCAGCGAATCGGTGGGACCAGCCGGTCTCGCAGGCGCAGGGTGCCAATCTTAAACGAGCGGCTGTCTGCAAGTTCGCCCTTGCGAAACACGGTGAGTTCGGTGCTTCCCCCTCCGACGTCGATATAAAGCTGGTCCCGGCCGGGTAGCGGCACGCTGCGCTCGATATGGGTAGCGAGGATGATGCTGGCTTCTTCGTGGCCGCTGATGATTTCGATGTCGAGGCCAGCCTCGTCGCGAATCTGCTGCACGGCTTCGGCCCCATTGCTCGCCTCGCGCATCGCAGATGTTGCACATGCACGAAATGCAATGGGGTTGTGGACCTCGATCAGCAGGCGAAAGGCGTGCATGGTTCGCACGAGGTCGGCGACCTTGTCGGGGGTGAACTTTCCGTCTAAAAACGCCTGCTCGCCGAGCCGCAGGGGCACGCGAACGATGGAGTCTTTGTGGAACACAGGTGTCCCGTCGCGGACGTAGATGTTTTGAAACAGCAGACGGACTGCGTTTGAACCGATGTCAATGGCGGCGAACTTCACGGGTTGCCCCGTATCTCACCAAGGTTCGGGCCGAGTTGCAAATGCCTGCAACCGATGGGGCTCGCCCCGCGGCCAACCTACCTGTATGCCCTCGTGCTGCTAGGGCGACGAGAGCTTTCGGTAGTAGTCGTAAAGGGCATATTGGCTGCGAACCTCGGCAGCTCGCGGCCTGCGCTTGCGGTAGGGATTCTTGCGCGTGCCATCGATTTGCCGGGCTTTGACGTTGTCCCGCCAGCAGATCCTGAGCGTGTCGAGAATTTGCCGGCGAACCGTGGGGTCACGGAGCTCGACGAGGGCTTCAACACGGAAGTCGAGGTTGCGGGTCATCAGGTCGGCGGAGCCGATAAACACCTGCGGGTGGCCGGCGTTGACGAACGAAAAAATGCGTGCATGTTCAAGGAAGCGATCGACGACCGACACAACCTCGATGTTTTCGCTGGTTTTGGCGAGCCCGGGTATGAGCGAGCAGATACCTCGCACCATCAGTTTGATCTCGACGCCAGCCCGGCTGGCCTCGTAGAGTTTTTTGATAATTTTGCGGTCGACGAGGTTGTTGAGTTTGAAGGTGAGGCCAGCGCGTTTGCCCGCCCGCGCGTGGCGAATCTCGCGGTTGATCAGGGCATTGAGCCGCTTGCGCAGATAAAACGGGGCAAGCAACAGGTGCCGGTATTTGCCCGGTTCGTACATGTTGTCGAAAAATGCGAACACCCGCCGGACCTCGCGGGCGATCGCCGTTTCGGAGGTCATGAGGTAGACGTCGCTGTAAAACCGCGCGGTATTTTCGTTGTAGTTACCAGTACCGATGATGGCATAGGCCTCGCGGCGACGACCGATTTGCGTGGTGATGAGGGCGAGCTTGGCGTGAACCTTGAGGTTGGGCACGCCAAAAATCACCCGTACACCCTCCTCCTGCATGCGTTTACCCCAGGCGATGTTGGCCTCCTCGTCAAATCGGGCCTGGGGTTCGACCACCACGGTGACGGCAATGCTGTTGCGGGCCGCGTTGATCAGGGCACGGACGATCGCGGAGTTTTCGGCCACCCGATACAGCGTCATGTGGATTTCGGTGACCTTCGGGTCGATCGCGGCCTCCCGCAGACAGTCGAGGATGTGGGTAAACGACTGGTAGGGGACGTAGAGCGCGACATCCTGCTTGCGCAGGGTTTCAAACACCGAGCGCTGGTTGGCAAACGCCGGGTGGGGCAACGGCTCTAGGGGCGGGTACAGCAGGTCCTTGCGCCCGAGGTGGGGAAACCCCATGAAGTCTTTGAAGTTGTGGTAACGCGCCCCGGGGATCAAAGCGTCCTCTTGGGACAGGTTCATTTTGTTGGTGAGGTAGGCCAAAAACGCCGGGGGCATGGCGGCGTCGTAGGTCAGGCGCAGCGGCTCCGCGACCCGCCGGCGTTTGAGGCTACGCTCGACCGCTGCCATCAGGCTGATCGAGACATCGTTGTCGAGGTCGAGCTCGGCGTCGCGGGTAAATTTGATTGTATATGCCTCGGCGCTCGAGAACTCGAACATGTAAAAAATGTTGGCGAGGTTGAAGCGGATGACATCGTCGAGCAGGATCAGGCAACGGGCTTCGCCGCGCGGCGGCAGCTCGATAAACCGCGGCAGGCTCACGGGAATTTCAGCGAGCGCATAGCGGGGCGTCCCGTCGGCGTGGAGCAGGCGAATCGCCAGATAGATCGAGGTGTCGCGCAGGGTCGGGAAGGACTTGACCTTGTCGAGCATCAACGGAAATAGTTGATGACGCACCGATTCGACGAAGTACTGGCGGACAAACTCCCCCTGTTGCTCGTCGAGTTCCTCCTCGTTGAGGACGACAATCCCGGCGTTTTTGAGTTCGGCCAGAAGTTCGAGGTAGAGGTTGTCAAACTTCGCCTGCTGGGCGACGACGATTTCTTGGATTTTCTTGAGGACTTTTTTGGGCGGCGAATCGAGCCCCCGCAGTTCCGATTTGCCAAGCCGGGCGACGCGGCGTTTGGTGGCCACCCGCACGCGAAAAAACTCGTCTTGATTGTTTGAGTAGATGCCCAAAAACCGCAGACGTTCGATCAGTGGGACGGTGGGGTCGGCGGCTTCTTGCAGCACCCGATCGTTGAATGCCAGCCAGCTCAACTCGCGGTTGATAAACCGCTTGCGCTTCTTTTTTTTGTGTTTGTTCGGCGTGGAGGTTTCTGCCATCACAGACCCTTGGGAAACAAAAATGAAGTCCGGCGGCCGGTGGCGCCAAAGTCTGTCCAACGGGTCAGCGTGAACGTCATGGTGCAGGCCGCAGCGGTGCTGAATTTGTGATCAAGCTGCCCCGAAAGACCGGTGCAAAACTCGGCGATCGTTGGCATGTGGGCAAACACAGCCAGGTGGTCGACGCTGTCGGGCACCTCGCGAATGAGTGCGTACCACTCGCGCACGCCCCCCGAGTACAACCGTTCGTCGACCCGCCACGTCGAGACCCCGAGGTGACGGGCAAAGATGCTGCACGTGTGCAACGCTCGCAGGGCCGGGCTTGTCAGCAGACAATCGGGCTGGAGTTTGCGGTGGGCGAGCGCCTTCCCCATGCGGGCGGCGGCATCAAGGCCGCGGCGGTTGAGTGGCCTGTCGCGGTCGTCTAAGTCGGGATTGGCCCAGCTCGACTTGGCGTGGCGAATGGCGGTGAGGGTTCGGAGCATTGTTCCGAAACAACGGTATCACAGGTGATTGCGGGTCGTGTGTGACAGTTGAGAGTTAGATGCACCTGCAACTTTTGCAGGAGGTACACCGAGGATTTTTACGCAATGCCCGGGGCGGGACTCGAACCCGCACCCTTGCGGAGGGGATTTTAAGTCCCCCGTGTCTACCGATTCCACCACCCGGGCTGGCAACCCCCTTGGGGATTGCTTGGGCCCCGGACTGTATGCCACTCGAGCAGCGATTGCGAACCTGAATTTCGAGGGCGATTGGTGTCCGCGATTTTACGAGTTGGCCGCGCGGTTCGGTGAGGCTGCTCAAGTGTTCATGGCCTCGGGTGGCGAGCGGTAGGCGCGATTGCGTGCTATGTCGCGGTAGACCACCATGGACACACGGATCTCGAAACCCTCGTCCCGCAAACAAAGTGCAGGCACAACGACCTCGCGCTCAGCACGTGAACCCGACTTTATCGAAGTCACCGGGGCCAAGGAGCACAACCTCGATATCGACTACCTCAAGCTGCCCAAGCGGCAATTGGTGGTCTTCACCGGGGTCAGTGGCTCGGGTAAGTCGAGCCTTGCGTTTGACACGCTTTATGCCGAGGGGCAGCGCCGCTATATCGAGAGCCTTTCGGCCTATGCGCGGCAGTTTTTGGGCCAGCTCGAACGCCCTAAGGTCGAACAGCTGCGCGGGCTTTCGCCGACGATTGCGATCGAGCAAAAAAGTGCCTCGACCAACCCGCGCTCGACGGTCGGCACGATCACCGAGATTTACGACTACCTGCGCGTGCTCTACGCGCGGGTTGGGACCCAGCACTGCCACGAGTGCGGCGAAGTCGTGCGACCACGGTCGTCGCAAGAGATTGTCCAAGAGGTCCTCACACAGGCCAAGGACGAGCGCCTCGTGTTGTTGGCGCCCAAGGTCACGCACCGCAAGGGCGAGTTTCGCGAGCTGTTTGCCGACCTCAAGTCCCGCGGGTTTGTCCGGGTAGAGGTCGACGGCAAGATCCATCGCCTCGACGATCCGCCGAAACTCGACAAAAAGTTCAAACACACGATCGCGTTGGTGGTCGATCGCGTGGTTGTGCGGACCAAGGATCGGCGGCGGCTGAGTGAGAGCGTCGAGCTGTGCCTGCGCGAGGGCGACGGCGAGATGCGTGCAGAGTCACCGAACGCCGGCGGGCTCAAACTGCGATTTTCGGAAAACCGGTCGTGTTGCGGGCACAGTTTTCCGGAGCTATCGCCCCAGAGCTTTTCGTTTAATAGCCCGCTGGGGATGTGCCAGGCCTGCAACGGTTTGGGTACGCGGCTCGAAGTCGACCCCGAGCGGATCATCCCCGACCCGCGGCTGAGCATTCGCCAGGGTGCCATCGCCCCGTGGAAGTCGGCGATGGAACGCGGCGAGGGCTGGACCTTTCGCATTGTCGAGGCACTTTCGGAGAGCTGCGGTGTCGACCTCGACAAGCCGTGGTGCAAGCTCTCCAAGAAGATCCAGAAGACAGTTTTGTACGGGGTCTCGGGCCGGCGGATCGCGGTTAGTTGGGGCAGCGAAAACTCGGTCAGCCACGGCACCTGGGGGATGAAGTACGAGGGGGTCATCCCCAACCTGGAGCGCCGGTTTGCTCAAACGAGTTCGGAGGCGGCCCGCGACCACTACCGCAAATTTTTTGCCGAGCGCGACTGCGAGAGCTGCGGTGGCAAGCGCCTGCGCGCGGAAAGCTTGCATGTCAAAGTTGCACAGACAAGTATTTCGGCGATCACCGAAATGACCGTCCGCGCAGCCCACGAGCACTTTACCGGCATCGAACTCACGGGCACCCAAAAGACCATCGCCGAGGGGGCGATGCGGGAGATCGGCAACCGCCTGCAGTTTTTGCTCAACGTCGGTCTCGACTACCTCACACTCAACCGCTCGGGCCCGACACTCTCCGGCGGCGAAGCCCAGCGGATCCGCCTGGCCAGCCAACTCGGGTCGGAACTCAGCGGGGTGATGTACGTGCTCGACGAGCCGAGTATTGGCCTGCATCAACGCGACAACCAACGCCTGATCCGCACGCTCGAGCACCTGCGCGACCTCGGCAACACTGTGTTGGTGGTCGAGCACGACGAGGACACAATTCGCAGTGCCGATCACGTTGTTGACTTTGGCCCGGGGGCGGGCAGTTTGGGCGGCAAGGTGGTGTTTAGCGGCACGCCAGCGGCACTCAAGCGCGGCAAGTCGCTGACGGCCGACTACCTGACCGGGCGCCGTAAGATCGAGGGCCCGCCCCAACGTCGGGCACCACGGGCGGCGATGCAGATCAAAGGTGCGGCCGAGCACAACCTCAAGTCGATCGATGTCGAGATTCCACTGGGTGTGTTGGTGGCGGTCACGGGGGTCAGCGGAGCCGGCAAGAGCTCGCTCGTCAACGGCATCCTGTTGCCGGCAATGGCCCAAAAGCTGCATCACAGCAATGCCAAGGTCGGCGCCCACAAGAGCCTTTCGGGCACCGAAGTGCTCGACAAGGTCATCGCCATCAACCAGCGTCCGATCGGTCGCACCCCGCGGTCAAACCCGGGAACCTACACCAAGTCGTTTGATGTCATCCGCGAGGTATTTGCCAACCTGCCCGAGTCGCGGGCACGCGGGTGGAAGGCCGGCCGGTTTAGCTTTAACGTCAAGGGAGGGCGCTGCGAGTCGTGCCAGGGCGATGGCGTCGTCAAGGTCGAGATGCACTTTTTGTCGGACGTGTACGTGCCGTGCGAAGTGTGTATGGGCAAGCGTTACAACGAGCAGACCCTGGGCGTGACCTACAAGGGCAAGACCATCGCCGATGTGCTCGACATGAGCATTGAGGACTGCTTTGAGTTGTTTCAAAACCACCCCAAGCTCAAGCGGATTTTGCAGACGCTGCTCGATGTTGGCTTGGGTTACATCAAGATCGGTCAGACCGCGACGACCATGAGCGGCGGCGAGGCCCAGCGGGTCAAACTCAGTCGCGAGCTTGGTAAGCGCCATACCGGGCGTACCCTGTATGTCCTCGACGAGCCGACGACCGGCTTGCATTTTGAGGATATCAAGCGGCTGTTGACAGTTTTGCAGCGGCTGGTCGACGCCGGTAACTCGGTGCTGGTCATCGAGCACAACTTGGATGTGATCAAGTGCGCCGACTGGGTGATCGACCTGGGCCCCGAAGGCGGGCACGGGGGTGGCACTGTTGTCGCCACCGGTACGCCGGAGCAGGTTGCCCAGGTCAAAGCCTCGTACACCGGGCAGTTTTTGCAGCCGCTGTTGGCCAAGATGGGCCATCGCGAAGTCAGTGACGAAGTCGTCCCGTTGGAGCCTGTCGCCAAAAAGACGGGCAAGAAGCGGGCTGCTAAAAAGACCGGGAGGCCGACCAAGAAGGCTGCTTCGGCAACAGCGGAGTCGGGGAGCACCAAGCCCGCGGCGAGCAAAAAGACGACCAAGAAGACTGGACGCAAAACCGCCAAGAAGGTGGCAAAGAAGGCGACTACGAAAACAGCGGCGAAGAAAAAGGTCACCAAGAAAAAGACCACCAAGAAAAAGACCACCAAGAAAAAGACCACCAAGAAGACGACGACTAAAAAGGTGCGCCGCTCAGCGTAGGCTTGCCTATACAACTTGATTGCGGGAACGCATGCCTATACACGGGACTTGCCGAGGCATGTCGGAGCATGTCCGTTTTCACGCAAATTCCAGGTGCTCGCCTGGTTGCGATCTGTGGTACATACCCGGCCATGCCGGACCACGAATTCTCGGCTGGCGAGCTACGAGCCTCGGAGACCTATCGGCTGATGACGAGCCTCATCACGCCGCGACCAATCGCGTGGGTCTCGACGTTGAGCCTGGCCGGCGTGCCCAACCTGGCGCCGTTTAGCTACTTTCAAGGGGTCTGCTCGAACCCGCCGACGATCGTCCTCGGTATCGCCTACAACCGCGATGGCAGCCCAAAGGACACGTTGCGCAACATCCTCGACCGCCAGGAGTTTGTCGTCAACCATGTGTCACGCGGGTTATGCGAGGCGATGAATCAGACGTCAGCCGCCTATCCCCCCGAGGTTTCGGAGTGGCCGGACGCGGGTGTGAGTCAAGTTGCGTCGACAAAGGTTGCGGTGCCCCGGGTGGGAGAGGCGCACGCGAGCCTCGAGTGCCGCCTCAAACACGTTGTGCCGCTCGGTGAGGGCCCGTCTGGGATGCCTTCGTCGGCACTCGTGGTGGCCGAGGTCATTCATTTTCGTGTCGCCCAGGGGCTTGTGACCCGCGACGACCGCGGGCGTGTGTTGCCGATCGATCCGGGGGCGCTCAAGGCGGTCGGACGCCTAGGCGGAATCGCGTACACTACCACCGACGGCGTATTTGAGCTGCCACGCCCGGCAAATCCGACGCCGCCAAAGGAACCGACGACCAGTGAGTGAGCCTGTCACAGAAACAACCACGTTGTTCGGCGCCATGCCCAAGGAGGTGTCGATCTACGAGGTTGGTCCGCGCGATGGTTTGCAAAACGAGACCGCCGTGCTGCCAACTGCGCGCAAGGTCGAGATGATTCGCGGGCTGCTGGAGTCGGGGATCAAGCGCATCGAGGTTACAAGTTTTGTCAATCCCCGGTGGATCCCGGCGCTGGCCGACCACATGGAAGTCGCGGCCGCGGTTCACAAGCTAGAGCGCGCCGACGATGTCGTGTTTTCAGCCCTGGTCCCCAACATGCGAGGGCTCGACTCGGCCACCCGCGCGGGCATGAAAGAAGTCGCCATCTTCATGGCGGCCTCCCAGACGCACAACCTCAAGAACATCAACAAGTCGACCGAAAAGGCCCTGGCGACCTACACCGAGGTTGTCCGCGAGGCCCTCGACCGCGGCATGCGTGTGCGCGGCTACATCAGCTGTGTGTACGGGTGCCCCTACGAGGGCAACATTCCGGTTGAGCAGGTCATCGAAGTTTCGAAGGCGCTGTCAGACATGGGGCTCTACGAGTTGAGCCTTGGCGATACGGTCGGCGTGGGTACGCCGCGGCAGGTCGAACATGTGCTGCAGCAACTACTTGAGGCGGGGCTCACCCGCGACAAGATGGCCGTGCACTTTCACGACACCCGCGGGACCGCTCTCGCCAACATCACGGTGGCCTTGCAAATGGGCATTACCACCATCGATTCGGCCGCCGGTGGGCTCGGGGGCTGTCCCTACGCACCCGGGGCTTCGGGCAATGTTGCCAGCGAAGACGTGGTCTACATGCTGCAGGGCATGGGCTGTACGACCGGGGTCGACCTCGATCGCCTAGTGGCTACCAGCAGTCGGCTCGCGGGCCACTTGGGGCACGAACTCCCGAGCAAATACCTCAAGGCGCACATCGGCCACTGCACACGCAGTATGCGCTCAGTTTAGTTGTGAGCTGGGCATTGTGGTCGGAGCGACTAGCAGTCGATTGCTTGTGCAAGCATTCTTCAGAATTGTAAGTAGCTTCTACAAGCCTGCGAGCTGGCTTGTAGAAGCTTAAACTGCTCTGCAAATCACCCGCTCAACAGCTGAGAGGCACAAGCCTGCGAGAGAGCCGGCCAGGCGAAACTTCTCAGTAGTTTGCTTGTGCAAGCAAGCCCGGGCGAGCAGAGCTAGCGACGGGCCTTGTCGGCAACGATCAAGCGCTCGAACGCCTGCCCGACGGTTTCGGTCAGGTCGTGGAGCGAGTTTGCATCGACGGCGTGGCGTGCACCCGATGCAAATACAAGTAGTGGAACGCGTTTACGCAGGATCACCGGGACCACCAGAACATTGCCGTGGACACCCCCTAGGGCCGAGAAAAACGCACTGTCGATGGCGGTGTCGGTGCGCATGGGGCCGAAGTACGGGGTTTGGTGCTCGATGACAGTTGAGAACAGCGAGGGGCCACCTGCGGGGATCCGGATTTGCCGGACGGCTTCGACCATGAGGTCTTCGCCCCGTGCGTCGCGTCCACGGATTTCGCCCTTGATGTGAACAAACATGATCACACGCTCGAAGCCTTCACCAAGGAAGTCGAGGAGCAGGCCAGTAATCTGGTCGCGGGACGTGACGGTGGCAAATCGCGGAAGAATCCGACTAAACGCCTCGGGCGACAGCGGCGTGACTTGGTTGTTGAGCTGTTGTTGCGGAGGGTTCCAACCCGCCGAACGCTTGCGGGCACCGGCCGCGGGGTAGGGCGTGTCGCGGCTCGAACTCGGGGTCGACTCGACCGTTGTCGAGCGCTCTCGCGGGTTATCGAGGGTTTCGAAATCGTCGGGGGTATCGTGCTCGGTCGGGCTCCGGTCGGATTGGTAGCCGGGCTCCGGCGGTGGGCCGAGCGGAGAGACCCCAGGCCCTGGCGAAGGCGAAGGGTTGCGCGGGGCAACGTACGATTGCTGCTGTTGTGGCGGCTGTTGTTGCGGCTGGTATTGCTGTTGGAACTGCTGCTGAGCCTGCTGGTACTGTTGCTGCGACTGTTGAAACGTATTTTGCGGCCTGTACTGCTGCTGCTGCTGCTGGTACGGCTGCTGTTGGTACTGCTGTTGCGGCTGTTGGTACGGCTGCTGCTGATACTGCTGCGGCTGTTGTTGTTGAGGCTGCTGCGGGTACGGTTGCTGCTGCTGGTACGGCTGCTGCTGTTGTTGGTACGGCTGCTGCTGGTACGGCTGCTGCTGCGGGTACGGCTGTTGCTGCTGTTGGTATTGCTGCGGCTGTTGGTACTGTTGCGGCTGCTGCTGCGGTCGGTACTGTTGCTGCGGCTGTTGGTACGGCTGCTGCTGCGGCTGTTGGTACTGCTGCGGCTGTTGATACTGCTGCTGCGGTTGCTGGTACTGCGGCTGTTGGTACTGCTGCTGCTGGTACTGCTGCTGCTGGTACTGCTGCTGCTGGTACTGCGGTTGTTGCTCGCGTTGATTCGCTGACCCGGGAGCTTTTGGTTGCGCCGAAGCTGGGGAGGCCGGTGTGTTCGACGGAGCCGATGGTGCTGCAAGCGTTGCCGGCGTGTTTGATGGCACCTGGGCCGATGGTGCTGCGAGCGAGGGCGCTGCCAGTGGAGACGATTGTTTTTTTGGGCCGACAGTCGGCGGTGGTGCGAGTGTTGGCGCTGCGATCGATGGCCCCGATTTGCCACCAATAGACGGTGCGGAGACGGCAGGTGCAGAGACCGACGGCGCGGCAATCGAGGGCGCCGACACGGACGGGGGACTGACCGTCGGCGCTGCGATCGAGGGGGCCGAAACCGAAGGAGCCGAAATCGAAGGGGCTTTAACGGAAGGAGCGGAGACCGACGGGGCTGGCACAGAAACCGACGGCGGAGACAGTGAAGGAGCCGCGACGGGCGGTGAGATCGACGGTGCGGACACCGAAGGAGCCGAGATCGAAGGCGCGGCAACCGAAGGGGCTGAAGGGGCCTTCACCGATGGGGCCGAAGGTGCTTTGACAGAGGGGGCCGAAGGCGCTTTGACAGCAGGAGCCGACGGGGCCGACACGGCCGGTGCGGCGACGGGGGTGGACGGGGCCGCAACCGAGGGGGCAGGTCGCGGTTGACTCGTCGATTTGTTTGTATGTGCAGGTTTATTGTCGGGGCGTGCCCCGTAGTATTGCTCGATGGCTTCACGCAGGGCGAACAGCGGAGCCACAGCTCGCACCAGATAGGCGCCGGTGTGCTCTGAAATCGCGTCGACCGTTTTCATATCGGTCGGGTCCGCCATCGCCAGCGTGAGGTTGCCGGCTTCGTCGGTGGACACCGGCAACACGGTGTGCTTGTGGGCAAGCTCCGCCGGAACCCTCGAGATCGATTCGTCATCGACCACCTGCAAAACTGCAGCCCCGACCCGCGGGATCATCAGCTTGCTGTGAAGGAAGGAGACAATGCTGGTCTGATCCGCAAAACCGAGGGTGAGCACAGACTCGACGAACGAGTTTTTGTGCTCGAGCACGTGGGCCTGGACGGCCGCAAGTTGGTCCGCGGAGAGCAGTCCAGCCCTCAGCATCATGGTCCCGAGTAGGCTCAAGGCGATGCATAATTGAACGCTCCGGGCTGGCAGTCAACGCTCAAGTGAACCGAGACAGGGTCGAACTTCGAAAGACGGGATCAGCGCGAATCTCCGAGAGGAAGCGCGTTCAGGTACGTGGCACGCAGACCACGCGTTTTGCGAAGGTGTCGGTAAAAGCCCCCGAAACAATTTGTCGTGGTATAGGGGGGCGGTGATCTACCTCGATCACAACGCATCGACCCCCGTCGATCCGGAGGTGAGCCGGGCCATCCACGAGGTCCTCGCCGACCCTGGGTTACAGGCAAACCCCTCTAGCGTACACGTAGGTGGCCAGCGGGTTCGGGCAGTATTGGAACGCGGCCGCCGACAAATTGCCCGGGCACTCGGCGTTAACACGCTCCAAGTTACCCTCACAAGCGGAGGGACCGAGGCCAACAACTTAGCGTTGTTCGGCGCGGCTCGCTGGCTGCGCAAACACGATCGACGTCACGGCGTTTTGAGCTCGCCACTCGAACACCCTTCGGTTCGGACGGCGGTGTCACGCCTTGCCGCTGAGGGGGTGTTCACCTGCGAAGTCGAAGTCGATCGCCACGGACGCATCGGTCCCGAGGCCGTGTTGGCGAAGCTTTCGCAGCACCCCGAGATCGGGGTTATTTCGTTGGCGCTTTGCAACCACGAGCTCGGCAACGTGTACCCGATCGCACAAATAGCCGAGGCTGTCCGCAAGCTGCGGCCGGACATTGTCATACACACCGACGCGGTCCAGGCCGTGGGCAAAATGGCGATTCAGTTTCCGCAGCTCAACGTCGACCTGCTGTCCCTCAGCGGCCACAAGATCAACGGGCCGAAAGGTGTGGGGGCACTCATTCACCGCCGCGGTATCCAGCTCGACCCGGTATTTGTCGGCGGTCACCAGGAGCGAGGGCGGCGGCCCGGCACCGAGAATCCCGCATTGGTGATGGGACTCGCGGTCGCGGCCCGCCTCAGCAGCGAGCGCCTCGCGCAACATCGTGAGCACGTACAAGGTTTACGAGCCCGCCTGTTGGCCGGCCTCGACGCGATGACCGGGGTTGTGGTCAACGGCGATCGCCAGCACAACGTTGGTAATACAGTGAACTTCAGTGTGGACGGGTGTGAGGGCCAGCTGCTGCTGATCAACCTCGACCTCGCGGGTATCGCGGTTTCGACGGGAGCGGCGTGCTCGGCTGGCAGCCTCGAGCCCTCACATGTGCTGCTCTCTCTTGGAATTCCCGGCGAGACCGCCCGGGGCTCGATCCGCGTGTCGATCGGCGGGAGCAATACCAGCGAAGATATCGACGCCCTGCTCACAGCGCTTCCCCAGGCGATTACGCGAGTACGTGGGACTGCGGCGCCGTCCATCGGATTTTCGCGGGCCGACTTCACAGACACCTAAGTTCCGCGTCGCTGGACAGTTTCGCGCCGTCACACAGCGGGGTGACGTCCACCGTGATTCGAGCTACACATCGGCCCATGCGAGTCGTGTGTGCCATGTCTGGAGGCGTCGATTCATCCCTCGCCGCAGCCCTGATGGTCGAAGCTGGCCACGATGTGGTCGGTATGACGATGCGACTTTACAACGCCAGCGAAGCGCCGGGAAAAGGGCGGGGCGGGACCTGTTGCTCACCGGCCGAGGTCGACTTGGCTCGGCAGGTCTGTGATCAGTTGGGGGTTCCACACTACACCGTCGATGAGAGCGAGCGATTCTCCGACCACGTCATCGGCGACTTCGCCCGCGAGTATGCCGGCGGGCGCACGCCCAACCCGTGTGTCCGTTGCAACGAGCACGTCAAGTTTGCGCCGCTGCTCGCCCGGGCCGAAGCGATCTCCGCCGATCTGCTCGTGACCGGGCACTATGCGCGGATCGAACAGGGGCACCTTCTGCGAGGTGTAGACCCCTCCAAAGACCAGAGCTACTTCCTGTTTGCGATGGGTGAGCACGTCCTGCCCAAGGTCCGGTTTCCCCTCGGAGGGTGGAACAAGGACCGCGTCCGTGAACGTGCCCGCGACCTCGACTTGCCCAACTGGGATGCACCCGACAGCGTCGAATTGTGCTTTGTCGGCGGCCGTTCGCACGCCGATGTCGTCGCCCAGCAGGTGCAGGCGCGGGGCCTCGACACGAACGCGTTGGCGCCCGGGAACTTTGTCGACAGCGAAGGCAACGTCGTCGGTACCCACCAGGGGATCCACACCGTCACCGTGGGTCAGCGACGGGGTTTGCGAATCGCCGGGACAAAGCCGCGTTACGTCCTGCGTGTCCTGCCCGAGCGCCGCGAAGTCGTCGTCGGAAGTGTAGATGCACTGAGTCGGCGCGAGCTAGAGCTCCACGACCTGCGGTGGTTTGGCCCCCGGCCCGAGGGTCCGATCCGCGGGCATGTCCAGATTCGCCACCGTTCGCCGGCAGCTGCGGCCACCATCGAAGTCGACAATAACCTAGCCAGGGTTCGCTTTGACGAGCCCGTACGAGCCATCGCTCCTGGGCAAGCAGGCGTTGTCTACAGCGGCGACCGGGTTTTGGGCGGCGGCTGGATCGAGGTGGTCGAGGCCAATGCATAGTCAAGTACCGAGCGTCCTACCAGCGGTTTTGGAGCAGCTCCCCGACCGCTGCGACGACCCGGCAGCCCGTGAACGGGTCGTCCGTGAGCTCGCGGCCCTAGGTCCGCTCCAACAAGCACTTGACTATGCATTTGAACGACCTGCACTTTTGCGCACCGCCCTCACGCTCGGTTCGTGGTCGAACGAGCACCGCCGGGCCGGGTGGCCGAGCAACGCCTGTCTCGAGTTTTTTGGCGACGCCGTGCTCGACCTACTCGCCGCCGGGGCTCTGTGGCGCAAGTTTCCCGAGCTCAGCGAAGGCAAGCTCACCCGCTTGCGAGCCGCGGTTGTGTCTGAAAAAGCCCTCGCCAAGGTCGCCCGTACCATCGAGCTTGGCGAGTGGTTATTTCTGGGTAAGGGCGATGGCCGCCGCGGTGTACAGGAGCAGGACGGTACCCTAGCCGACGCCCTCGAAGCGGTGATGGGAGCCGTGTTTTTAGACGCCAAGGCAGCCGGCAACAATCCCCACGCAGCCGCAGAAAAAGTGTTTATACAACTTTTTGGGGCGCGGCTTGAAGGGTTAGAACCCAACCACGGCCTCGATGCCAAGAGTCGGTTGCAACAGTGGGCCCAGGCAACCCTGCGGCTCACCCCGGTCTATGAAGTTGTCGGCGAACGTCCGCCCCCCGGAGCTCCCCATTGGCGCGCCCGCGTGTTTGTTCGCCGGCGTGCCAACCGGAATGACCCGGGCACGGTTGAGGTGCTCGGCGAGGGCGAGGGGCGAAGCTTGCGGCTGGCCGAACGGGCAGCAGCCGAGCAGGCCCTCGAGCGGGTCGACAGCCGCTCGAAATCAGCTAAAAACGCAAAAAGCAACAAGCCATCGACGTAAGGCCCCACGGTTCAGTCGGTTCGCGGATAGGGCCTCCAAAAGCCTGTTCGCCCGTGTCAGTGGGGGGCGGATGCCTTGTGATACGGCCCTACAGTGTATTTGTGCGCAGGTAATTGCTGCGTCGATTGTCCGGCAACACGTACTGTTTTGCCTGTTCTTAGGGACATGTTTAAGTTGACGTCGTTACCGGAGTCCCTGAAGCTAATTTTTATGCGTAGAAATCGGACTCAAATACTCGTTGCGATGACAGTCGCAACAGCGTTGGCAGCTTGCAGCTCAGAAGGTGCGACGACAACGGACTCTGAGACAGGTACGGACACAGACTCCACCACAACCACGACAACAACCGAGACGACCGAAAGCACCGAAACCACGGGGGTGGAGACAAGTGATATTGAGACGACCGAAGGTACCGACGGGACAGAGTCTGACGGGACGGAGTCTGACTCAACCACAATGGATGACTCGGATACCGACGAAACGACCGAAGGTCCGGCCCCGGTGTGTGGTGATGGCGTCGTCGAGGGGGATGAGGAGTGCGACGACGGTAATGATGTAGATACCGACGAGTGCCTCAACTCCTGCGTTGTCGCCGCGTGTGGAGATGGCGTCTTACAGGAAGGTGTGGAGGAGTGTGACGACGGCAATGACATCGATACCGACAGTTGCCTGACTTCATGCGTTGCTGCCGTATGCGGAGATAGTGTCGTCCACGAAGGGTTTGAAGCCTGCGATGACGGTAACGACGATGACAGTGATGGATGCACCTCTGTCTGCGAGTTAGCCTCATGCGGTGACGGGGTTTTGCAGGGTGAAGAAGAGTGCGACGACGGCAACGAGGACAACACCGATGAGTGTACAGACCTATGCCTCAACGCAATTTGCGGTGACGCGAATGTTCATGAAGGTGTGGAGGCGTGCGACGACGGCGGCGAGTCTGATGTCTGCGATGCAGACTGTACGCCCGCGGAGTGCGGCGACATGGTCGTCAATATGACGGCGATGGAACAGTGTGACGACGGCAACGACATCGATACGGATGAGTGCACCTCGGCCTGCCAGGCGGCCACCTGTGGCGATGGATTTGTCCAGGAAGGCGTCGAAGAGTGCGACGACGGTAACAACGAGGATGGCGACGGCTGCTCGGCGATGTGCGAGTCTGAGTTTTGCTTTGCCGTAACCAACGACGGCAACGTCAACATCGACAACAACTCATGGTTCGACAATTGTGTGGATGCGCCGGGGAATACCGTAACCGTGAAGCTGTATGACAATCAGATGAACGAGGTCTACAGTGCAACCGGACAAAAAGTCGGTTCGTGGACGTACGATCAAATCACCTCGACAACCGGTGTCAACAGTCAGTATCACTCTAATAACCACGACCGAATCATTAGTCTCGACAATGGAGATAAGTTGTTTATCGCTGGGCGCAATGCCGCCAATGCCGGCTGTGGTGGTTCCTTTGGCAACGGCTACGGCATTGTCATTTACCCAGAAAATCCAAACTACTACAACAACCCAAAGATGATCGTGATGTCGTATATACAAATGGTTTCGCCCTGGGACAATGAGGTGCGCCATTTCAATGGATGGACACAGGGTCACGAGATATCGTGGAACAACGGCTCGACGATGAACACCTGCTCGAGCACCATTGGGTTTGAGGGCACGTTTACGATCTCCGTGACACAGTAGCCTTCGGAGCACAGTCATCGGGTGTCGGCGAGTGTCAAGCATGTTTGCGAAGACATGCTTGACACTTCGTCGTTGGCATATGGTCGCGTAGCCTACGCGGTGAGCAAATGTTGCGGTCAGAGCAAGCGCACGTTCGTTCGCGCCCAGGTGGCCCTTTTGCCAACAAAAACTTCGGTACCCTGCCGACGATGCCAGACGGACTGCAACAGCTCGAAGCCCACGCCTGCTTCGGTGGAATTCAGGGAACGTACCAACACCACGCACAAACCCTCGGTGTGCCGATGCGGTTTTCCGCCTTTGTGCCCAAACGCGACCCCTCCCAGCAGCTACCGGTGATGATCTACCTCTCGGGGTTGACGTGTACCGAGCAAAACGTGACGACCAAGGCAGGTTTTCAGGCCCGTGCATCGGACCTCGGGATGATTGTTGTATGTCCAGATACCAGCCCCCGGGGTGAGGAGGTTGCCGACGACCCTGCCTACGACCTCGGTCAAGGTGCGGGGTTTTACCTCGACGCGACCGAGGAGCCATGGAAGCAGCATTTTCGCATGGAGACGTACCTGTGCCAGGAGCTGCTGCCGTTGCTCGCCTCGGCGTTTCCCGTGTTGCCCGGGGCGACGGGGATCACCGGCCATTCGATGGGGGGGCACGGTGCGCTCACACTCGCCCTGCGCCACCCCGAGTTATTTCGCTCGGTCTCGGCGATTGCTCCAATTGTTGCACCTACACAATGTCCATGGGGGCAAAAGGCGTTTTCCGCCTATTTGGGCGACAACCGCGGGGCCTGGGCGCGCCACGACGCCTGCGAACTGCTGCGCGCGCGTGGGCGAAAATTGGTCGAGACCATCTTGATCGACCAGGGCGATGCCGATCCGTTTTTGACGCGGGAGCTCATGCCCGAGCGGTTTGCCGCGGTGTGTGCCGGGGTCGGTCAGCCCCTTCGGCTCAACATGCGCCCCGGGTACGACCACAGCTACTATTTTGTGGCGACGGTCATCGACAGCCATATCAACCACCACGCGGCCGCGCTGTTGGGGTAACGCCGTGCCGGCCCACGGGCTGTGAGCAAACACGTCGTCTGCTCCGCAATTGAAACAGTCTTTGAGGACATGAACCTTATGCCATCTGGCAGAAAGGTTTTATGAAACGCAGCCTATTGTCCATTTCGCTCCTGGCAACCCTCCTCTGGCCAGGGGTAGCCAGCGCACAGCCCCATAGCAACACGCAAAACCGAATTCCCGGAAATCTCTATCTCGCGGATATGAACGGCGACAAGATCCAGGACTGGCTTGTCACCTCCAACCGCGACGTCTTTATCGCCCGTACCAATTTCCAGGCCGAGGGGTACACGTTTCGCCGCCTCGACTCCAAAATTATCCGCGCCTTCACCGGCTACTTCTCGAGCAGCACCAAGGAGACCTCCTGCTTTATTTTGCAGTCGGGCAAACTCCAGTGCTTTGGCCTGAGCCCCGACACCAAGTCGTTGTGGTGGGCGTGGACGCAAAACAATTTTGTTGCCGGCAACGAGCACGCGATCGTCGGTGACTTCACCGGGGACAACAAGGACGACGTGCTCGTCTACAAGCCCAGCGCTGGGACTTTTCGCCTGTACACCAAGGGCCCGCAGGGCTGGTTTATCCGCCTTGGGGCCGACAAGTTTGACATCGGCAATCTCAGCGACAGCAACAAGTTTAAAAACAAACAGATCCGCGTGGGCAACTTTGGCAACTTTTCGGGGGAGGGGACCCGCGATGACCTCCTCATCTACGACCCGAACTCGCGCCAGGTGATGCGGTATGACGCCCGCAAAAACAATCAGGGGAAGACCACATTTTGGTGGGCGTTTACCACCGGGACAAATGCCTATAGTCGTGATGAAGAGGTCACAGTCGCCAATGTGCTCGGTGGCAACACCGAGCAGGTTGTGCTCCACAACACCAAGACCGGCGGCTACCGGTTTCGCAAGGTCGAGTACAACAATGGCCAGCTCAAGCCCTTTAGCATGACTAGCGGGCAAATGAGCAGCGAGCCGGGGACCAAGCTGTTTTGGGGGGACCTCAAGCATCGCCCCAACGAGTCGGGTGGCAGCGACAAGCGCGATGATGCGATTGTGTACATTCCCAGCTGGAAGGGAATCAACGTCGCTTCGGGTCGTTGGGATGGCAGCAAAAAGACCTACTGGTGGGCCTACACCCAGCGGGTATTGCGACCCGGCGTCGACCAGGACGGGGACGGCATTTTGACCCGCTATGAGCTTGGCGGGCTCGATGCCGACGGCGACGGTAAGAGCGACGAGCCGTTACACGAGTATGGTGCCTCCCCGTTTGTCAAAGATGTGTTTGTCGAGGTCGACTACATGTACCGCGCTTCCCCGCGTCGGGACCTGCGGATGTCGCTCGAAGCCCAAAATATTGCGATTGCCGCGATGGCCCAAAAAGGCATCAATCTCCACATTTTTCAAGACGATGCGATTGCCTACCAAGACGACTTTGTCACCGGCTCGGGCGACTACGAGTGGTCCACACATTTCGACCCGATCAAAGATGCCAACTTTACCCGCTCGCGGTGGGGGCTGTTTCACTACGCGGTGTTTGGCAACGGTTACAACGGGGGGACGAGTTCAGGGCTCTCCCGCGGTATTGGTGGCTCAGACTTTATTGTCACACTCGGTCGCTGGGGTGTTGTCGGCGGGACCGATGAGCAGCAAGCGGGCACGTTTTTGCACGAGCTTGGCCACAACCTCAACCTCGAACATGGGAGTGTCGACGGGCACAACAACAAGCCCAATCACCTGAGTATTATGAACTACAACTACCAGACGATTGGGATCAGCAAAAACGGCCAGGCGGAGTTCCTGTTCTCGGAGCTTGTGTGTAAAGACCTCAATGAAAATAGTGTCAACGAGCTCAAGGGCGTTGAGTGCACCGTACCAAATGGCTCGTACCGAACGTATGTCAACAGTACGGGAAAATGGCACGACATCAACAAAAAGGTCAACTTCGACAACAACACGCCGACATCCTACTCGTCGAGCGTGAAGGTCAACCTCAACGGTAGCAAAGACAAGGACAACAACCCGACCTATCAAACCCTCAAGGGCTCGGTCGATGAGTACGGGCCCAAAATGAAGTTTAAGGTCGGTCTCATCGGGCAGAACATGCCGAGCGGGGTGAGTGCTGCCGCCGGTGGAAAATCTGCATCGAGCCGTCCGAGCCTACTGGTCAAACGCTTGCACAAACACAAGCCGAGTATTCCCAAAAAGGTACATGAGCGGGAGCTTGACCTCGCCCTCGAAAACAAGCTCAAGCTCAAGCGCAAGTCGCTGCCCAAGCTCGACCGCAGCAAGCTGCGTACGCCCATCAAGAAATTCCAGGTTCTGTCAAACGCCGCGGTGCCAACCGTGGGCAAGATCCGGCTGGATGTGCAACGGGTCGTTGGACCGAAGTTTGGCAACGAAGTGCGGACGATCGATGTCCCGCGGGTCACCACCAAAAAGCCGATCGTCAAACCCACGCCAGGCAAGAAAATCCCGGTGCTTCCGAAAAAACGGATTCCGAAACTACCGGGCCGTTGATAGGTAGGTAATGTAGGGCAGGTTTCACACCGGCCCTACGTTTGCCCTGGACGGTTTTTTAGTGGGCCTCGGCCCACGTTTCACCCACGCCGACATCGACGACTAGGGGGACACGCAACGGGTGTGCGTGTTCCATCTTCTCGCGGACCAACGCTTGCACGGCTTCGACCTCAGCCTCGGGTGCTTCAAACACGAGTTCGTCATGGATCTGCAGCAGCATCCGGGTTTTGAGGTCCTTGGTGCGCAGCTCCTTGGCGATCGCCAGCATCGCGAGTTTGCACAGGTCGGCGGCCGAGCCCTGGATAGGTGTATTTGCAGCGATCCGCTCACCCGCCTGGCGGTCGGATTTGGAGTTGCTCGAAAGCTCCGGAATGAGTCGCCGTCGGCCAAGCAGGGTCGTCACATAACCGTGCTTATGCGCCTCTTCAATGGTGCTGTCGAGCCATGTACGGACACCCTCGTAGGCCTTGAAGTAACCGGTGATATAGCGTTGTGCCTCCTTACGCGGCACCCCAATGATCTGCGCGAGGGCGGTCGCACCCTGCCCATAAATCGTGGCAAAGTTGACGAGTTTGCCGACGCCGCGCTGTTTTTTTGTGACCTTGTCGGGGGGACATTCAAACAGCTGCCCGGCGGTTCGACGATGGATGTCCAGGCCCTGCGCAAACGCCTCGACAAGGCGTTTGTCGTGGGTAAAGTGGGCGAGCAGGCGCAGCTCTATCTGGCTCCAATCCGCCGACAAAATCCGATGCCCCGGGCGGGCGACAAACGTCTGCCGGATTCGTTTTCCCTCGGGGGTTTTGACGGGCGTGCGCTGCAGGTCGGGCTCGGTGGTAATGAGCCGGCCGGTCGCGCCAACTGTTTGTTGGAAAGTAGCATGAATCCGGCCCGTCGCCGGATTCACGGCATTTTGCAGAACATCGGTATAGGTGTTGATAAGCTTTGAAAGCTTGCGATATTGCAGCAATACCTCGGCAATTTCATGCTTTGGTTTGAGCCGCGTCAGCACTTCGGCGTTGGTCGAATACCCACTTTTTGTCCGCTTGATCACCGGAAGCTTGAGGTCTTCAAACAAGACTTTGCTCAACTGCTTGGGCGAGCCGATATTAAACGTACGACCGGCAAGCTGGTAGATTTTTGCCTGCAAGGTGGCGAGCCGGGCGGCAAACTCCTCACCCATTGTCGACAGCGAGGCCGGGTCAACACCGATACCATCGAGTTCCATTTGCCCGAGCACCCACGCCAGGGGAAAGTCGATATCGTGGAGGTAGTCGAGCTGCTCCGAGGCGACAACCTTGTCACGAATTTTGGGCCAGGCTGTAAAGATTGCACATGCATGAATACAGCCCCAGTCGAGCATCTCGTCGGCGCGCAGGGCCGTGAACTTGCGTTCTTTTTTGCCGCTTCCGAGGATGCGCTTGACGGGGGGAAGTGTGCGATGGACATACTCGCGTATGACCTGGTCGAGCCGGTGCGGGATGATTTTGGTTGGGTTGACCAAAAACGACTCGAGCATCACGTCGCCGGTGATGCCAGCAAGCTCGATGTTGGCGCGCTTACACGCGATCCACAGTGCCTTGGCGTTGTAGGTAATTTTTTTGATCTCGGCGCTTTCGAGCCAGGGTCGCAGGCTGTCGAGACCTGCTTGACCAAGTCCACCCACACACATCAGGGGCACGAGCCGAGCTTTGTCGCCGGAGGTCGCAATCACAACCGCTGCGAGGTCGCCGGTCACAGGCGATGGCAGGTCAAACAGCGGGAAAATACAGGTCGGCGAGTCCTTTGGCAACGACGTGAGCAGCGTTGCCAGCGAATCTTTGTCTGTACAAACGTCGAAGTCTCCCTTATCCACCGCCTGGGCAGCTGCAGTAGCGTCCTCGGATAGCAGCGAATAAAACTGTAGCTCTTTAAACAGCTTGTTGACGGCAGTTGTGTCGGGGGCCTCGACTTTGAGTTGGTCAAGCCCGAGGGGCAGCTTGACATGCTGGTCGATGGTTGCAAGCTCCTGGGAGAGAAGGGCTTGGTCCTTGTACTCGACGAGGTTTTTTTGTTGGCGTCCCTTCAGCTCGTCTGTACTTGCAAGTATTTTGGCCAGAGTTCCGTAGGTGTCGAGTAGCTTAGACGCGCCCTTCTTGCCAATTCCGGGGACCCCGGGGATGTTGTCGACCTTGTCGCCCACCAGCGCGAGGTAGTCGATAAACTGGTTGGGCGGCACACCCCACTTCTTTTTGGCAAGTTCGCTGTCGTAGGTCACACCCTGGAGGGTGTCGACCATGACAACTCCCGGGCCGAGCAGTTGGGCAAAGTCCTTATCCCCTGAAATGATCTGTACCTCCATACCTGCGGCAACGGCCAGGCGGGTGAGCGTGCCGATGACATCGTCGGCCTCATATCCGGGTACCCGCAGCAGTGGAAACCGGTGGGACTCGACGACCTTGTCGATCCACGGCAGCTGCTCGCGCAGCTCGGTGGGCATGGGGGGACGCTGCGATTTGTAGGCGGGATATTTTTTGTCGCGGAACGTGGGCCCCGGCGGGTCGAAGACAACCGCCCCTCGCTCGGGTTGACGCCCACTGAGGATCTTGCTGAACATGGTTGCAAAGCCATAGATCGCGTTGGTGTGGAGGCCGCTGGAGGTCGTGAAGTTGCCCGGTATAGCAAAGTACGCGCGGTAAATGAGGGAGCTGCCGTCGACAAGGATGATGCGCTCAGAGCTGGCCATGGTGCGCACACCGTACCGCGTATGGGCAAAGATGCCCATACAAATCCGCACATAGTTAGGCTGTGCTCACCAGGCGATGACCGATGCGCTGCGACGGTCGCCAGCACGCGGTGAGGTATTTGATGTGTGTACATCAAATGCTACCAGCCGCTCAGGGAAGCGCGGGTAAACCCCTGCGTCTCCGCCACAGGGCGTAGGCACTTGGGTCACGGCGGGTACGTTCCTGTTGGTGATGGTGCAGTAGCGCAAGTGTGGGCGCAAACGCTTGGCGATACTGCCCGCGTTCAAACACAAACTCTCCGAAGTTCGGAGACGACCACGTCACCGTATCTCGCTCGAGATCCTGGGTGATCGTCATCCCCCACCAACCGCACAACCGGTCCCCACAATGGGCACAGCCATACACTTGCACGACCCCAAAAAAATGCTCGTGCACATATTCGTCGGGCCACTTGTATGCCTGGGCAACCGGCTGTAGGTCGTCCGGGGTGAGCGGCTCGCCGAGCAGACGTCGGAGTTCGAGGGCAAAGCCCCGCTGGTCATCGCCCCGCCACTGCCAATAAAGCGGCAACATGTTCGCCAAAAATCCAGGGACATCAAACAGCGGTCGCTTGCACGTGTCGTTGAGGCGATCGGTCAGGCTAAGGCCGTTGATGATGTAGTCGACCCCGATGCTCCCGCGACTGAGTTTGGCGTTTCGCAAAAAACGTGCGAGGGCCGGACCAGGTCGTCGGCCTAACGTCGGCTCGTGGCGAGCACGCGGTCGCCCCTCGCCATCGTACTCGACGCGATACCAACAGACCTCGAGTTGTGAGCTGGCTGTCACCGTTGTCAGGCTATCATGGCTTTGAGAAGATGGTCATACAAATAAAATGGGCGCCCGTCCCTGGGCGCCCATTCGCTAACGCGCACAACGTTGCTCGTATTGGCGGACGAGCGTACGCATCACCGGGGTGGGTACCGGTGTGTAGTGGGCAAAATGCATCGAGAAACAACCTTGCCCTTGGGTCAGGGAACGAAGGTCCCCGGCATAGCCAAACATCTCCGCGAGCGGCACATGTGCGGTGAGGCGGGCACCGTCTGCGACCCGCTCGTGTCCAATGATGACGCCACGACGGCGGACCAGTGAACTCACCACTGTGCCATGGTGGTCGACGGGCGTGGTGACCTCGACCTCCATCACCGGCTCCAAAACAACCGGTTCAGCCCTGGCTACGGCTGCCCTGACAGCATCGCGGGTGGCGATCCGGAAGGCCAACGGGCTCGAGTCTTTTTCGTGGGTTGCCCCGTCGTTGAGCTCGAGCGTGACCCCGAGTACCGGTGCGCCAATCAGCACACCGCGGTCGAGGGCGTCGGTGAAACCCTGCTCGCAGGCCGGAAAGAATTCCTTGGGAATCGCACCCGACCGGATGTTTGTTGTGAATACACTTTTCATCGTATCTTCTCCTGATGTCGGCCGTAGGGTGCCCTGAACCCGGGCGTATTGGCCGTGGCCTCCGTCCTGTTTTTTGTGTGTGTGGTTGAGTTCGACCGCGCAGGCGATCGACTCGCGGTAGGCGACCTGTGGCGGGCTCACTTCGACATCGAGCTCGTACTCTTGGCGCAGCCGTTGCACGTAGACATCGAGGTGAAGCTCACCCATACCGGCTATCAGGGTTTCACCAGACTCTTCGTCGCGGCTGACCTGAAAACTCGGGTCCTCCCGGGTAAACCGACCGAGCGCCTTGGCGAGGCGGGTCGCATGTCCCCGTTGCCCCTTGGCAGCCGTGAGCGCAACCGTGACCACCGGTTTGGGGACCACGATCGGTGCGATTGCACAGCGCAATCCGCCGGCCGTAAACGTGTCTCCGTGCGCACACGAAACGCCAAACAGCACGACGATGTCGCCAGCGTCCGCGGCTTCGATTTCTGCCATCGTCGCCGCGTGCATCCGCCCGAGTCGGCCAACGCGAATGCGCTCGCCGGTACGAACATTGTCGAGACGCATGCCCTTGGCGAGCCGGCCTTGAAACACGCGAACATACGAGAGCTGGCCAAACCGCCCATCGTCGACCTTAAACGCGAATGCGCATAGTTTCCCGTCGACGCCACCTGTCAACGCAATGGTGTTATCGTCGTCGACACCCATCGCCTCCCGCACCCGTTGCTCGGGAGCCGGAAACAGGGCAACCACAGCGTCGAGAAGGGGCTGGACGCCAATTTGGTGATAGGCCGAACCACAGAGAACTGGGGTGATCTGACCTTGTATGGTGGCTTGTCGTAACACGGAGGATAACTCCTCAATTGTTGGTTCGCGATCGTCGAGCAACGCCGCGAGGATGGTTTCGTCGACCTCTGCAAGGGCTTCCAAAAGATGTGTACGAGCTTGCCGTAGCCCATCAAGATGCTCTTGAGGACAGCTTGTCCTCCGCACGGATTGCCCGTGCTCACCCTCGAAGTACAGGGCCTGTCCACTAAGGATGTCGAGGACGCCCGTCAGCTGCGGGCGAAGATCATCGGTATCCGTTTTATAAAGCGGTAGGTTGAGTAGACATGCGCGTGGGTCGAGTCGTTGTTTGAGCTGCTTGAACACCCCGAGAGCATCGGCGCCCGGGCGATCGAGCTTGTTGATAAACACCATTCGCGGAAGCTTGTGTCGCCGGATCTGGCGATCGACAGTCAGCGTTTGGGCCTGTACGCCAGCGACCCCACACAGCACCAAAATAGCGCCATCGAGCACACTCAGCGCGCGTTCGACTTCAACCGTGAAGTCGACGTGTCCGGGAGTGTCAATCAAATTGATGGCATGCTCCAACCAGTGCACTTGAGTGGCGGCTGATTGAATGGTGATGCCACGGGCACGCTCGAGTGGAAGGGTATCGAGTGCGGCGCTGGCATTGTGGACCTCTCCGATTTTTCGGATCTTACCCGCATAAAACAGGATGCGTTCACTAAGGGTCGTTTTTCCCGCATCAATATGGGCAGAGATGCCAATATTGCGACGGCGGGAGGTGCCTTGGAGTTGCGATAAACAGAAGGTTGAAACGTTCATGATTTTTTGTTGAGTGTTGAAGGACAGGAAACTACCGATAAACGGATAGCCACCGCCGACTCGCTAGGGCGAATCACGGGAGAGCACGGGGTGGGTGCACACAATGCACACCAGCCCGACCGTGATGGCCCCCGCAGCGCGAGCGCCATCACGACCTACGTTTGTGCTGACAATGCCATTTGGTGTCAGCTCCGAAAGGAGCCGGGCCGCCAAGCGATGTCTGAGTTCCGGTCGATCTCAACTAGGAGACGGGGGACGGGAAGCCATTTCGCTACACGACCCGCAACGTCGATACTGGATCACCGACGTGGGCGATCTTCAGCATGCGTAGTGTCGTGCGCGTAGGCATGATGTTCTCCAATCCGAACGCAGGCTTTCTAGCACTCTCGCAGTGGTCGGTCAAGCGCGAGTTACCCAGGAAATCCACGGCCGGCTTGGTCTGCGCTTGCGATGTGCGGTGGTCAACTGTATGCTGGCCTCGTCTCAATCTAGAGACATGTCTTTTTCGTCAGGTAGGCTATGGAGCTCGAAGGCAAGCTGGAGTGTACAGACTTGGTGGTCTTTGTCCCGGGGCTGATGGGGAGCGTGCTCGAACGGGCAGGTAAACCACTGTGGAACCCCGGGCTACGAATGGGGCTGCGGGCCCTACTTTCGCGCGGGGACTTCATTTCAGCGCTTCACCTCCAGGACGACTCACCCACCGTCGACGATGTCGATGGGGTGGTGGCGACCCGCGTACTCGATGTCGTGCACCTCATCCCAGGACTGTGGAAAATCGATTCTTATGCACCGGTGTGGGCCTACCTCAAAAATCGGCTGACGTTGACACCCGGTAAAAACTACTATGAGTTCCCCTATGATTGGCGGCGAGACATTCGCTATTGTGCGCGAAGCCTCGGGCGAGAGGTCGAGAGCCGACTTCGAGCTTGGCGCGAGCAATCGGGCAAGGCCGATGCCCAGGCTGTCTTAATTACCCACTCCATGGGCGGTTTGGTCGCTCGCTACTTTCTAGAGTGCCTGGGCGGATGGCTCAACACTCGGGCGTTGATTACCCTGGGAACCCCCCATCGTGGCGCGTTGAGTGCTCTCAAGGCATTGGTCAACGGTATGGAACCAGGCGTAGGTCCGCTCCGCTTTGACTTCACATCGTTTGTCGCCTCGTGCACATCGTCTTACCAACTGTTGCCGGTTTGGGAGTGCTTGGATACCGGCAACGGCAAGCTGCAGCGTCCGGGGGAGGTCGAAGGTGTCCCCGGGCTTTCGTCTACGCGGGCCGCCGCGGGGTTGGCATTTCACCGCGAGATCCAGACCGCGGTCGCATCGAATCGACGGGACCCACGGTGGGATGAACATGGCTACGAGTTGCACCCAATTGTCGGGACCCGCCAGCGCACCTCGGTGGCGGCCCGCCTCGAACAGGGTCAACTGGTGATGGCCGACAGCATCCGCGGTCGCCAAATAGATGGTGATGCAACTGTTTCGCGGGTGTCGGCCACACCAATCGAGTTGTCGCGGGCGGGGCGTGAGGTGTTTGTGGCAGCCAAACACTCAGTCATGCACAAGGCACCCGAGGTGCTGCATCATATCGAAGGGGTCTTGACCAATGCCTCGCTCGACCTCGCGCTATTTTTCTCCGACGGCGAAGTCGAACTCGGGCTCGAGCTCGGCGACTTGTATGCCGCAGGTCAGCCGATCGAGGCCCGTGTCGAAGCCAGTGACAGCCCGGGAGCACTCGAGGTGGTGGTGACTCCAGCAGCTGGCGGCGATGTTTGCCACCGTGCGCAGATTGACGAGTCAGACCTCGGTGAGCCGATCGTGGTTCCAGGACTGGCGGCCGGAACCTATCGCATGCATATACAGGGGGGTGAGGGGGTACGCCCGATCGAAGATATCTTTGAGGTGTTCGACTCCGCGGGCGTTGAGCAACACGTCTGACTGTCTCAATAGCCACTCAATACACACCTAGCCGTGACACAGTCTTGCCGGTCATCGCCGGCGACGGCCAGAGTTAGCAAGCTTTTGCGCGAACGGTTCGCCGATTGGAGTACCCCATTCCCCGCAGGGCCTCTCGGATCTGCTTTTTCTCGAGTGAGATAAGTGCCGGTGAAATACCGAGACTGTTGGCAATTTCCTGGCCTGTGTAGCCCGAGGAGAACATACGTGCGACACGTCGCTGGCGGCCGGTGAGTTGACCTTCGACATCCCGAACAAACACAACCTGGGAGCCACAGTGGCTGCGGTCGGTATGGGAGTGCCGTGAGACTTCGAGGTGGCGTTCAGGGTTGAGTTCACACTCGCGTTTACGACCGCGGCGACGGATCCAGTTGATATGCTCGTTGAAGGCAATGCGCTTGACCCACGCACGTGCATTTGACGAAGGCCCTTTGCCACTGGCACTTGCGCGGAGAATCTTTTCCATCACGGTCTGGGCGATATCATCGACATCTGCGCGATGAAGCCCGCGGGCAAACAGTGCTGCGCGAACATTGCGGTAGAGGGTTGCGTATTCCGGCAGGCTGGCCGGCATGGTCGTTGTCGTCGTCGCCAAGAGATACCTCCATCTATCTGTAGAAGGCCCAAAACACCCTCTACCAGTCGATGATCTTAGAATGCGAAAATCGGGCTGTGGTGTCCACGCGAACATCACCGGGATTCACTGAAACATTGGACTTCAGCTAAAACCCATCAGAGTTGCCCAAAAGTGGGTTTTTGAGAAAACGAACTTGCGCAAGTGCATTGGAACGTCGTTCTGGGCTTATTGGAGAACCCTCAACTTTTGGGTCGGACCTCAAGTTTCTTGGTCGTCCCGACTTGGCTACACTTCCGCCCATGTCCCGAGCGGCCAACAATCAAGTCTTCGAGCTGATTTTCGGGCTATTGGAGCTCCATGGCTTTCATACCCACGAGGCCCAGGCCTCGATCATTGGGGTGACGCCGACGACCATCACAAACTGGAAAACCGGCAAGGTCCGGGCCCTCAACCGCGGCAAGCTCGACGAGGTGATTCGCCGGGTGCACTTTCTCAGCAAGCGCCGTGGCGTTGACCTGGTCGGCGAACCCTCGTTGTGTCCGATTGTCATCGAGGAGGGGGCTGGCCCAGCCGATATCGAGCGTCAGTTGCGGGACAAGTGGGACTCGGTCTATCTCGGGCACAAGTTCTTGTATTACCACCCGGCCGGGGCGATGGCGTGGAAGAAGTTACTCGACACCGGCTACGGCAGTGCACAGCTGGCCAAGGGGTTCGCCAATGCATTCGGTTTGGCACTGCGTGACAGCACCCCGGGAAAGTCCAACTTGGCAAGCATGTTGCGATGGAGCGAGGGCAAGTCCTGTGGCGTCGACCTCATCAGCTTGGGTCCGGGAGACGGGGCCAAGGAGGCGATCGCAATCGAGTCGTTGATCGACCGGGCAGGGCCCAAACACCGGCTGATCGACTGGCTCACGTTTACCCCGGTCGACGTCTCGATTCCGCTGCTGCGAATGGCCTCGGAGCGGGCGCGCAACCTCATCCGCGACCGTCTCAACAAGGAGTCGTGGCCCCACTTTTTGGTCCGCCCATCGTGTTCGGACTTTGAAGACGGCGGTATCGGTTTTGCCGGGCATCTGTCCGACAACCCCAGCGATCGGCGGCTGGCCCTGTTTTTGGGTGGCACGTTTGGCAACCTCAAAAGTGAGACGAGGTTTGTCGAGTACTCCCTCGGGAGGATGTTGCGGCCGGGCGACTTGGTGTGGTTAGAGGTTGGTGTCCGTCAGGACAGGATCGAGGATGATGGGCTTTACGCCCTATCCAAAGGACAGTTAGGCGACACCCAAGAAACGGTGCGAAGGAGTCTGGTCGAGGGCCCGCACCGACGCTTTCGCGCCTCGGTTGGTTCCCCACTCGATACCCGGATGCGCATCATCCCGCGAGAGGGCGGGGCGACCTGCGAGGTGCCAGGCTCCTACAACTTTGTCCACGATGTCGACATCAATCCCTCGGGGCAGCGTTGCTCCGTGCTCTACTCGCGCCGCTACGACATCGATGCGCTACGTCGGTGGTTTCTCGAACTCGGTTACGAAACCCGGTTTGAGCACCGCGTCAAGGACAGTCGCGGGCGCGACCGAACGGCCCATCTTTTGCTGTTCCGGGCACGAGTATAGATGTTGATACATATAAACTAAATGTATAAACAATCCTGATGATGTCCATATAGACAGGTTGAGGGGGGGCTGTGTCGCTTGACTCGCACCCGGGGTTGTGGTAGGTTGGTGAGGTCGCAACCGGATATCGTCGTGAGCCCTGTGTTCGCGTGCGAGCTGTTGCCTGTCACGAGCGGATTGTGCGGCGATTTGCCTCACATTTGTGTACCTGCAACGTTTGCGGGCAAGCATGCTCCGGTGAGCGATACAACACTGTCACAACAGCCTGCGGGTTGCAGGCCTACGAAGGAGTTCGCCAACAGGATGCGTCGAAGAGCCCAGTACCGCTATATCCGTTTTCAATTAGTCACCGAAGAACTCATGGATGAGTGTCGTACTCGCCTGCAGCAAAGCGGGGTCGAGTGTGTCCAGCAAGGAGGCGCCCACGAAGCTTTCGGTATTGTGGAGGCCTCCCAGCCGTTTCACGTTGTCGCCCGGCAAGACCCGCACATCAAAGCTGCTGAGGTCGGAACCCCGCCGTCAGGATTTTAAGGCCCACACAGGGAGACATTCGCTTGAGTAAAAAACCAAAACGATCCAAAAGCTCGAACCGCAAGGCCTCTGCCAAGGCGATTGAACTGCTGCGAACCGGAGCATCCAAGCAAGCCTGGGATGAGCTGCGCGCGCAGGGTGAACCGTCGCTGCGTGGTGCCGAGCTCAAGAGCCTCGACCTCAAGGGCCTCAATTTTTCGGGCCTGCAAGCGGCAAAGACTGATTTCGCCGGTGCGAACCTTTCGGGGGCGGACTTTTCTGGGGCAGATCTGCGAGGTGCAAACTTCTCAGATGCGAACCTTGTAGGGGCAAATTTTTCGTCAGCCAAGCTACAAAAAGTCAACTTCGGTGGGGCAAACCTCGAGCGTGCGAACTTTACGGGGGTTGACGGCAAGCCGCGAACCCTAGTCGACCCGTGCGCCTGTGAGCCCAGCGGAACATCTTTTGTAGATGCAAATTTAACCGGAGCGACGTTCGTCAAAGCAGAGCTGAGCGGTTGCAATTTTGCCAAGGCACATGCTCAGGATGCCAATTTTAGCCAGGCACGGCTCGTGCGGGCGAGTTTTGCCGACGTTGAGTTCAAGGGGGTCAAATTTGAGCGTGCCAAGCTCGATGGTGTATGTCTCAACCGCGCACAGCTAGATAACTGTGTCCTACGCGCTGTCGAGGCAGCCCGACTTGTCGTCGAGCAGGCCAACCTCAAAAACTGTGACATGTCTGAGGCGATGCTTGCCCGCTCTCAGTTGCGTGACTGCCGGTTTGAAGGGTGTGTATTTGTACGTGCCGATCTGCTCGGAGTGATGTTTACCGACTGTGTGTTGCGCGGGACAAACTTTGCACATGCACAGTTGGCGAAGGCTTACCTGTCTGAGGATCTTCGAGATGCTTCGTTTGAGGCTGCGAACCTGCAGGGAGCGGCGATTCCCAAGGCTGACCTCCGCGGTGTATGTTTTGCCGCGGCCGACCTCCGGGGCGCGGACTTGAGTCGGTGCACGCTCGACCGCGCCAACTTTCACGGCGCCGATTTACGCAACACGGGGTTGTATCTCACGACGCTACGCGATGCGACGCTACAGGATGCAACGTTTGGCCCGCGAACCCAGTGGCCGATGCACTTTGACCCCCCGAGTTTAGCCGCCGCACCGGGCTAGCCAAACGCCCGACTTCATGCCTGCTTGCAGGTCTACAACAACGCCGGCCACAGTTTCGACTGTGGTCGGTTCGTCGTTTGTGGCGGCAGCTTTCGTCGCAGCCCTAACTGCTACCGGTACGCGCGGCAAGGTGACGAGCTTGACGCTGCGGAACAACTCGCGGACGGGTTTTTTTGGGATGCGGGCTCTCGACTCCAAACCCCAACAGCGCCCGTGGGAGCTTGCGACCGGTGGCGGCAAGGCTGCGAGCGAGTAGGGCCCCAACCTCGTGTCGCGGGCAGCCAACTGGCCCCGAGAAGTAGGTGAGCAGCAATTTCGACAGGCGCGCGAGCTCAATCCCAACAAATGGGCCTGTTTGTTGATACAGCCAGTCGGTGAGCGCCATCAGTTCGCCAAACACATCGCCGCGGGTGCCAAACAGCGGCATAAAGTGCACAAAGTTGCCGCTGTTGGCAACGAGGTCCCAGACTCGAGCAGCGCGCTTGAGCCGTTGCATATCGGCAAACGAAATCAAGTTGGTCGCCAACACCTCGTAGGGGGCAAATGGCGCATAGGACATCCCCCACGCCTGGTCGTGGCGGCCGATAGGCGTTCCACGCAGGCGCTTGAGCACCCCGAGTTGAATTTCGTGCGGGCCGGCAGCCCATAGCCGGTTAAACCCAGCGGCAAAGCTCTCGATCCCTTCGCCCGGCAGCCCGGCAATCAAGTCTGCATGCATATGCACGCCTGTGTGTTCGCGAAGGTACCGGATGTTGCTCAAGACAGCGGCATTGTCCTGCCGCCGGCCAATTCGCTCTGCCGTCGGCTCATCGAGGGTCTGTACGCCGATCTCAAATTGCAAGGCCCCAGGTGGAAACTTCTGTACGATGTCGCGTAGCCGCTCGGGAAACCGATCGGGCACCATCTCAAAATGGACAAACAGCTCCTCGTGGCAGCGATCAGCAAAAAACTGCAAGATCCGCGTTGCGGTCGCGTAGCTCAGGTTGAAGGTACGGTCGATAAAACGAAAGCTACGGGCGCCGCGTTGCCACAGCCGATCGAGGTCGTGCAAAAATTCCGTGAGGTCGAAGGATCGTACCTTGATCGGCAGCGATGACAGACAAAACTCGCACGAGAATGGGCACCCGCGGGAGGCCTCAACGTAGATTGCCCGGTTTTTGATGTCGTCGTCGGTGTAGAGGGCGTAGGGGGACTTGAGCTGGGCCGGTTGTGGCAGCTGGTTGGGCCGGACTTTGGTCAGCGGGCGCTTGCCCGTGAGCAGTTGCGCAATGAGTTGGGTGAAGACGAGCTCGGCCTCGCCGGGACAAATAAAATCTGCATATGCACAGATTTCCTGGCGGTCGATCTCGTAGCTCACCTCCGGCCCGCCGAGCACAATGTCGATGTCCGGACGCACCGTTTTTAGCAACTCGATGACCTCGGTGGTTTGGTCGACGTTCCACACATACACGCCAAACGCCACAATCTTGGGCTCGTCGGCCAGGACTTGTTCGACGATGTCAATCGGACGCGAGGTAATCACAAATTCGCGAATGACGGCCTGTGTACGGTGTTCACCGAGGTTGGCCAGCAGGTAGCGCAACGCCAGGGAGCTATGGGTATAGCTCGCGTTCAGGGTGGTGAGCACGACCGCGGGCATGGAGGCGCGATTGTACAGGGATTTTGGCAAAGATGAAGTGGCAGGTCGGCACCGTCGGTTCCAAGCCTGCTAGCATCCTCCCATGCCCAGCTGTCCGTTACGCATCGGTTTGGTGTTTGCTCCCTGGCTCGGCCTTGCCTGCACATCGACACCGGCGACCGTTCAACCGGAGAATCAGGCCGACAAGCCTGGGCCGACACAAGAGACCGCCAAACCCCAAAAGGTTTCGCGCGAGCGACAGCTGCTCGAAGCACGCCTGCAACAAGACCCTCAAAACGGGGGAGTGCTCTACGTGTTGGCCCGCTCAGCCGCAAGCCGGGGGCAACCGGAGGAAGCACTTGGTCTCCTGGAGCGGCTTGTTGCCATCGAGAGCTGGGATTATCCGGTGGATGTGCGGGACTTTGAGTCGCTGGGTGAAAACCCGCGCTTCCAAAAAGTTGTTGATACACTGAAGTCCCGCGCCCCGCGAGTCCCCCACGGGCCCGTTGCCATGGAACTCGACCAGCTCGATCTGTTGCCCGAAGGCGTGGCCTGGGATGCCAAGCGTGGGCAACTGCTGGTCGGGAGCATGTATAAGCGCCAGGTGTTCGCCGCCGACAAAACCGGCAAGCTACGCCCCGTAGTGGCGAGCAAGGCCGAAGGGGTGCTGGGGGTGATTGGCATCACCGTCGACCAAAAGCGCGTCCTTGTATGTGCAGCTGCATCGAGCGCCGTTTATCCTCGATTTCGACGAGTCGACCAACGGCCAGGCCGGGGTTTGGTGTTTCTCCCTCGAAGATGGGCGCGGCGCCGGGGTCTATATGTCGAAAAGGACACCATCGATGTTCAACGACCTCGTCGTCCTTGATGATGCAACGATCGTTGTGACCGACTCGCTCAATGGCACGGTTGCCGTCAAGCGCCCGGCTGCGGAAGGTTTGGAGGAGGTCGTCCCTGTCCACAGCCTGCTCGGGCCAAACGGTATCGTCGCCGCTAAGCAGCCCGGTGTTGTGTTTGTCACCGACTTCGATGGCATCCATCGCCTCGACCTGGGCAGCGGTGAGTTGACGTTGTTGCCCGTGCCCGAACAGGTCCGCTCCCTCGGCGGGATCGATGGTCTCGATCGTCAGGGCGACACACTTGTGGGGGTGCAGAATGTGTTTTCTCCGGGTCGGATCTGGGCCGCGACCCTATCTGAGGATGGCCGGCGGGTGCTGGCGGCACGGGTACTCGACGACAACCACCCACGGCTGTTTGGCCCGACGACAGGCGTATTCGTTGGCCCGCAAAAGTTTTGGTACCTCGGCAACGCCTCGCTGCAGTTCAGCCCCAAAGGCTTGCAACCTGCACCGGCTGGGGCTCGCCACGTGATTCTCGAGGCTAGCCTCGCAAGTCCGTGAGGTTGCAAGGTCGTCACGCGCGGTGTTGGTGTGTACGATGCCGCCCATGAGCTTCGCGGAGAAACTCCGAAGGGCACCGTACTCTGCCGTTGTATGGATAGGCGGGTTCGCGTGGATGACCATATCGTTTGTGGTCCTCATGGTGGTCAGCCTGTTTCGCGGGGGTGGCCCCAAGCTCAACATGTTGGCTGCGAGGCTGATGTCCCACTGTACCCGGCTCGGTTATCCCGACTTCAAGGTGGTGTACTCGCCCGATTTCGATCCGACCGAGCCGAGCGTTTTTTGCCAAAACCACATCAACTTTATGGACGCACACACGGCCTGCCGGGTGATCCCCGGACCGTTTTGCGGCATGATGCTCGCCTGGCATTTTCATGTACCTGCATACGGTTGGGTGATGTCCAAAACCAACTGCATTGCCGTGCCCAAGGCCCGAGGCGGGCGAACTGAGATTCTCGCCGCCGCCCTGCGCAAGCGCATTGAACAGGGGATCTCGGTGCTGGTGTATCCCGAAGCTCACCGCACACGGACAGGCCTGGTGCAGCCGTTCAAACGCGGTGTGTTTTATATGGCCCGTGGGGCAGGTGCGCCAGTTGTCCCGCTTGCGGTTTATGGCGCACATGCGGTCAACCGCAAGGGAACGTGGTTGTTTCGTCCGGGCCCAGTCCGGGTTTGGGTGGGTCCGCAGCACCCAACGGCCGGGCTCGACGATGCGGCCCTCGAACAACTGGTGACCACCCTGCAGGCCAAAATCAGTGCCTTCTCCGAAACTGGCATTCCCCCGGAGTGATGGGCTGCTAACCGCGGTACTCTCCACCGATGCGCAGCGACAAAGAACTGTTTGAAGCGTGGCGCAGTGGCGACCGGGCAGCGGGTGGCGAGCTCGTCGACCGACACTTCGCCGCGATTTCCCGGTTTTTTCGCAACAAGGTGCTGCAACCCGAAGAAGCCGACGAACTGGTGAGCCAAACGTTTTTGGCTTTTACCGCCAGCAAGGAGCGGTTTCGCGGGGATGCTTCGGTTCGCCAGTACTTCTTTGCGATCGCCCACAACGTCCTTAGAAATTACATTCGCGCGAAGTACAAACGCCAACGCGAGGAACTCGATTTTAGTGAGGTGTGCGTCCAGGAGCTCGACCCCGCTTCGCCAAGTTCGATCGTGATGCACCGTCGCGAGGCTCGCAGCTTTGTCCAATCGTTGCGCGAGATACCGGTGGGCGACCAGGTTATTTTGGAGCTGATGTACTTTGAGGGATTGTCCGGGCGGCAGATAGCGCAGCTCCTCGAAATCCCCGAAGGGACGGTCCGCGGGCGTCTGGCGAGGGGCAAGCAGCGTTTGCGCGAGCGGGTCATGGCGGCCCTACAAACCGGCTCTTCCACGGGTGATTTGCAGGTTACGGCCGACCACCTCGACCAGTGGGCCCGGGAAGTGCGTGCCCAACACGGGTGGTAGAGTTCCCCGTGGGACTCGCAAGGGTAGGGTGATTTGCCCCGTGACCTCGACCTCGAACTGCAGCGCCAAAAAGTGCACGCACGCCTGTTTGGGACCGCACTCGAGCCACCGAAACTGGGTCGATTTGAGCTGACACGACGGCTCGGTGCCGGAGGGATGGGCGTGGTGTATGCCGCCCGCGATGTCCAACTCGAACGCGAGGTCGCCCTCAAACTCTTGCATCCACAAGTAGGTGGAAAGGAGGCAACAATCAGGCTGATGCGTGAGGCGAGGGCGATGGCCCGACTCTCACATCCCAACGTCGCGCAGATCTACGACGTTGGCGAGCACGATGGCCGTGTGTTTGTCACCATGGAGTTGATTGTTGGCCAAACCCTGCGGGCCTGGCAGGACGGGCCTGACCATGATTGGCGTGCCGTTGTTGAGATGTATATACAGGCAGGCCAGGGGCTGCAAGCGGCCCATCGTGCAGGCCTCGTCCATCGCGACTTCAAGCCAGAGAATGCACTCGTGGGCGATGACGGGCGCCTGCGTGTACTCGACTTTGGCCTCGCTTCGCTCACCGGAGAGAGCCTCGTACGCCCACGTGCAGCAACATCCGACATCGAGATGTATACACAAGATAACCAACGGCTCACCGATACCGGGGTACACGTTGGCACGCCGGGCTATGCCGCACCCGAGTTGCGCCAAGGTGTGAGTGCCAGTCCCTTGGCCGACCAGTACAGTTTCTGTGTCGCCCTGTTCGAGGCCCTGCACAAAACTCGCCCAACACCCGACTTTGGACCATTGCGTGGACGCGGCACGCGGCCCGAAGTGACGCCGCGTGGGCGGATACCGGGTCGGGTTCATGCCGCGGTTGTTCGTGGTCTTCAGCCCGACCCGGCACAGCGTTGGCCTGCGTTGCGAGACCTGCTCGGCGAACTCGAGCGTGGGCTCCGGCAAAATCGCAGGCGCTGGCTTGCCAGTGGTGTGGGCGCGATTGGGCTATGCATCGCGGCGGCACTCGGGTGGTCGAAATACGGGCGAGACCTCGCCCAAAGCGAGGAAAAGATTCGGGCCCAACAACGACAAATTGAGCTACAGAAGGCCAAAACAAAAGAAGTAGACGCCGAAGCTAAGCGCGAAGCAGCCCGGGCGACCGCCGCCCGCTTAGCCTCACTCGCCCGCACGCGCGGCGAGGGTGACCCAACCCTCGGGCTGTTGCTCGCAGTCGAAGCAGTTGTTGTAAGTGCACATAGCCTTGGAGCCCCGCTACCCGAATCCGAACAGGCCCTGCGAGATGCCCTCGATACCGTGCGCAGTGTTCCACTCGGCGGTAGCGCTTCCGGCCTTACGCACGTTGCGGTTGCGCCCGCAGGTGACCTCGTCGCCGCCAGTTCGCGCGAGGGTCCGATCTATTGGTGGCAGCTGGCAACCGGCAAGATCGTCGCACATGGCTCATTCAAGTTAGATGTTGGCGTTCACGCGACCGGCGTAACGGTGACCTCCGAGAGGGAAGTTGTCACCACATTGAGTGACGGGCAGGTCGGTATTTGGACGGTGTCAAGCCACGCAGGGGAAAACGTAGGTCAGGTGTTCGCTCCCAAGCTTGGCCCACAGGTGCTCAAAACACCCCTCAAACACCCCCAAACGCTACCTAGCGAGGGCGGGGCGAGTCTAAAAATTATTGCGCATACATCGAGCCTGCCGGTGCTGATAGACTTGCAACGGCCAGCCGACGTTGTCCCGCTCAAGGGTGATGACGGGGACATCCGATTTATACGAGTGAGCCCTGACGGCAGGTTTGTTGCAGTTGCCCGCAAAACCAACGTTGAGTTGTGGAATACGAGTCAAATTAAACTGCATCATCAACTAAAATTTGACGACGGTACAGACGTCCGAGACCTCGATTTCAACCCCACTAACTCGCTTTTGATGGTCGCTTTTGCCGATGGCTCGGTGCAACTGTGGCCGACAAACGGTGGCCGGGCACAGATCCTCGACACCCAGCAACCAGACCTCCGACTCGGTCGCTTTACCAGCGGAGGGTATGTGTTTGTGACGGTGTCTGCGGATCAACGCGCCCGGGCCTGGGAGTATGACCCCCGGCACAGTCAACCCCTGCAAGCAGCAACACTGCGGGAGCTCGGGACAACGCTCGGACGGTTGACCTACGCGCCTTCCAGCAACCTTGTCGCTGGGACGCCCCCTGCGGGCGAGCTCTATCTCTGGTCACTTGCTGAGCGCGGAGCTCCCACAGTGCTCCGGGGGCACGCGGGGACAGTGGTTGCCTCTGCGTTCGCGGCATCAGGCGATATACTTGTAACAGCATCGACTGATCGGACAGCACGGTGGTGGCGGTGGCACCATCGCAACGTGCTCCACGCCCATCGCTCGGCAGTTCACCAGGTTGCGTTTGTCGGTAGCGGTAACGCGCTCCTCACCACGGGTTTTGATGGTTCGGCGCGCCTGTGGCCGCGAACAAACGCGGCGGATGTTCGCGGCACCGTGCTAGCAAGTAGCCGCGAGGATGCAACTGTAATCGCCCGCGAGTGCCCGCAACATGACTGCTTTGTAACCGTTGCGACCGACGGTAGCCTGTCTACTTGGTCAGGCTCTGGAGTGCGACGCTCACAACTTCGTCCAGTTGCCGGCGAGCCGACCGACCTCGCGCTTCACGAGGGGTTGGTGGCGGTTGGCACTGGCTCCGGGACGATCGATGTCCGAGGTGTCGACACCAGTGGTAGCGAGCAGTGGGCCGAGGTGATGAAAACACAAGCACCGGTCACCTGTGTGGAGTTTACCAAGGACGGCCGCTTGCTCGTGGCGAGCGAGCGCGGAGACGTAACGGCATGGCGAGTCGAGAAGCAACGGCTTGTGCGAGGGACAGTGTTCCCGGGTACTCCCGAACCGGTCTACGACCTTGCAGTCGCGCCCGGTCAGGAGTATGTTGCAAGTGCATATAAATCGGGTGAGGTGCGTGTTTGGAGCCTTCGCACTGGGGAGTTGCACGCCGTCTATCGCGGGCACGAAGGCCCGGTGTGGAGCGTGGAGTTTGACCAAACAGGCAAATACCTGGTGACCGGCTCATCCGACACCACGGCACGGGTATGGGCACTCGAGAGCCCCGACACAGCCAAGCACATTTTACGTGGGCATCGGGCAACCGTGTGGCGGGCCGTATTTAGCCCCGACGCAACTCAGGTTGCGACCGGTTCCGCCGACGGTTCTGCGCGCCTGTGGACACTGGCCTCGGGTACCTCCGTTAAACTCCCACATCGGGGTACAGCACCGCCCGGAGACCCCCATCACGATGTCACGGATGTGGAGTTTCACCCGAGTGGACAGGAGATTGCAACTGCTGCCGGCGATGGTGTCGTTCGTGTATTTGCAACTGGATGGCAAGCGTTGGTCGAAGATGCTTGCACCCGGGCAGGACGCCGGCTCTCCCGCGAGGAGTGGTCGGCCGCGTTTGGGAACGATCTTGCCTATGCGCCGGCTTGTCCCAACTGACAATATATCAGCGGCATCGGGTGCAAGAGTGTTTGGGGGGAACGGAAGTTACCCAGCCAAGTGAAGCTCCATCAACCCTGTTTGAGTGCCCTTCGTCGCCCGCGAGTTGAGCTTGCCTCGACCGGCTGTGAAAGGACAATGCGAGCCCCGGCACGGGTACCTTCGACGAACGCAGCGTTGCGCTTTGCCCCGCTGCGGCGGACGGTTTGCACCTTTGGGTAACGCCGGCGAAAGAACTGTTTGAGCTCGGCCCCGGGCACCCAGACAAGCCCCTGTTCCTCAAACGTTTCGCGTTGCGAGGCGAGCTTCGACTCGAACCCGCGAATCACTCCGGCGAGGAAGGCCTGGCGGTCGCGGTTGGAACTACGGCCTGTTTTTTGCTTATACATTTTCCACATGCGCTGGGCGGTGCCCGAGAGAAACGCGTGGACGTGCTCGGCCATAAGCAGGTTTTCTCGCAACCCGCAAATCTCAAACACCCGTCCCACCTTACCTTCGCGGGGCCGGTACACCGGTATCCAGATACCGTCGACAAAGAAGTACTCGGTGAGCAGGGAGGCCAGGTGGCGGTCGTGTTCGAACAGCCTGCCCTTTGGCTCACCTAGGTGGCGATAGCCGTAGCGCTTGCCCTCGCTGTGTTGGCGCTCGACCGCAATATTAAACTTGAGCATCAACTTGCGGGCAGCCGTCGCCGCGGCCTCGGCCTCGTGCCGGTTTGGACTCTCGGCAAGGGCGAGGAGTTTACGAATTCGGGTGACGATGCGATCGCTGGCGGGCTCTTGACCTGTCTTTTTAGGCATGCCGCTGGCGCGTCCGTCGATACCGAGGCGTTGACAGATACTGCGGAATGTCGGCCCGTGGGGCGGCTCATCGACGGCGAGACATTCGTCGACGAACTGATGGACGACCTCATGTTTGAGCACTTCGACAACCTCGGCCCAGGGGTATTCGAGCACCAAGGTCCGCGAGATTTCGAGGGTACGGGCCCCGGCATGCCAACGACCGAGGCAGCGACGGGTGTCGGTGAGGGCAAAAATCGGGCGCCGCAGGACATCCTTGAAGTACGTGTAGTTGATGTCCTCCCAGTCGGTTTGCAGGCGGCGTACTAACTTGGCTTGAAGCTCCGCACTCAGACTTGCCGCGGTGTCTTGGCTAGGCATCGGCGCGTTGTAGCACAGCCTGGGGCCAGGGGAACTACGGGCAGCTCGGTTACGGAAACCCAAACGATTGGCGACAATGAAATCCCGGGGTGGGCTACTCGGTGAGGCTCAGCTCGCCGTTGTCGGCGACCGTGAAGTTGAGCTCGCGCTCCATTAAGACCTCACTGTCCTGCGACCGGGATAGGCGGACGGTGGCGCGAGCCTCGTTGATCCCCTCGGGCACCGCGAGCACCACACTGAATTTTTGAGGTTGTCGCGGCGGGACAAAACCCTCCCACTGGGTCGTACCGTCCTCGACGTTGAAGCCCTTGATGTAGACTTCGGCCACGAGTTTGTTGGTTTCGACAATACCCGAGACCCGCATCCCCAGACGCAACTCAACCTGTCGCGGTTGCACCGCTTCGTAGCTGAGCTTGACCGCGAGCACGGCTTCTCCGTCATCGACCACGCCCTCGTGGATGGTCGTTCGACTCGACCCGTTGCCCTTGTGGGCGCAGGCGGCAGGGCTCAGGACGAGGAGGGCGGTCAACGCAACGCGGTGAAGCATGGGACAACTATGCCACGTTCGCGGCGATCGCAACAAATGAGCGAAGGGAGTTTTACACAGTTATGTTGCCTATACACCATAAATGAGGCAGGTTGCGAGCTCCCAGACGTTCGGGTGAGAGCTGCAAACTATTTTGCAATCGCATGACAACCCGGGGGCTCGAGGTTGTAGACTGCCGCTCCCATGCAAGGAAAAGTTTGTCTGATCACCGGCGCGAACTCGGGAATTGGCCGCGAAACCTCGCGCGAGCTAGCACGCCGTGGCGCGACGGTTGTGATGTGTGCGCGTAATCGGGAACGCGGTGAAGCTGCGGTTGCCGATGTGCGCGAGTCTTCTGGGAGCAGCGCGGTTGAGCTTCTCCAGCTCGATCTCGCGTCGTTTCGCTCGATCCGTGGTGCTGTCGAGACCTTTCTCGAGAGACATGACCGTTTGGATGTGCTGGTCAACAACGCGGGGCTCATTTTGGACGACCGCCGGACCACCGAGGAGGGTTTTGAGTCGACGTTTGGCATCAACCACCTCGGGCATTTTTTGTGGACGACATTGTTGCTCGACGTGCTCAAGCGCAGCGCCCCGGCGCGGGTGATAAACCTTGCCTCCGATGCCCACCGCATGAGCCGCGGTCTCGATTTCACCGACCTCATGTATGAGCGCAGAAAGTACAACGGGTGGCGTGCCTACGGTGATAGCAAACTGGCCAACATTTTGTTCACCCGCGAACTGGCGCGACGGCTCGAAGGGACAGGTGTGGTGACCCATGCTGTGCACCCCGGCGTGGTTGGTACCGGATTTGGGCGTGATGGCGACCTCAAGGGGGTCATGGGTTGGCTGGTCAAAGTCGCCGGTCCGCTGTTGCTCACCCCCGCCAAGGGGGCTCGGACCTCGATCCATGTGGCGACCAGCGAGGACGCCGGAGAGGTCAGCGGGCTGTACTGGGCGAAGTCAAAAAAGCGTCGGCCCACGTCCTATGGCCGCGATGATGAGAGTGCCCGCAAACTGTGGGAGCACAGTGAAGCGCTGGTCTCCGCGGCGTCGTGACAACCTCACTATCGACATCGGTCCACATCCCGCCACACCCGAGACTTCCTCGCGGGCTTGGTGAACTCGCGGGCAACATCTCCCGCGAGTCGGGTTGACCAACAACAGTTGTAACAACATCAAAATTGACAGTGTGCTCCGGGGCTTTGCTTTACCAGGCATCGATGCCCGGTGTAGACTCGGCTGATTCCATGAGCGACGAACCCATCCACCATGCGTCCTGCCTGTGCGGCGCTGTCAAAATCCAAGTGACTGGCGAGCTCCCGCGGCCTGATGCCTGTCACTGCACGATTTGCCGCAAAGTTTCGGGCCACTACTACGCGGGGACCGACCTTCCCCGCGAGCGGGTGTCGATCAGCGGGGAGGAGCACATCACCTGGTATCAGTCCTCGCCCAAGGTTCGCCGCGGCTTTTGCAAGATCTGTGGTTGCACCCTGTTGTTCGACCCGATCTATCGCGACTGGACCAGCGTTTCGATGGGGGCCTTCGATGGTCCAACCGGTACGAAATTGGCCATCCATATTTTTGTCGCCGACAAGGGCGATTATTACGAAATCAAAGACGGGCTCCCGCAAAACCAGCAGTAGTTCGGCAACCTCGGCTGGCTCGATAAATTGTGAAAACGGGAACGAACCCGGCGCGTTGTTGTCGGGTAGCCAGGAGAGCCCCGATGTCGATAGCCCACATGCCGAAAAAACCTAGAACCGACTACACCCTCTGGGCTGGTATCGCGGCGGGATTCGTTGCCGCGCTCGTAATTGGCGGGGGGTATTTTTTGCGGTTTCCCGTCTCACCGCTCGGATCGTGGACGGTGTTTGCGGTGTCGGCCCTCGGGGTCGGGGTGTTATCAGGCGGGTGTCTGGGCGCGGGGGTGGCTGCCGGGCACAGGATGTTCGCCCGGACGCACGGTGGGGTCGCGCGACAGTGCGTTGGCGCCGGGCTTGGGGCGTTTGCTGGCGGATTGGTTCCGAGCCTGTTGGGCGTTGTTGGCTACGGTTCATTGTCGGCGCCCTATGCCGGGACCGACCTCGCGGCGATGGGTGTATTGAGTGCGTGCTTTGTATTTTCCGTACTTTTTTCGCTGCCGGTTTGTCGCGGGCAGACCAGTGCGTTGGGACTGTCAAAACAGGTGCTATGCGCCACAGGTGCAGCAGCACTCGTCATCATCCCATTTGGTGTCACCGCGGCTAGCATGGCCACCGCTGCGCTTCCGCTAGATGTGCTTCGCCAGATGCTCGCTGTTATCGGCGGGTCCAATGCGGACTCATTGGTAGTACTTTGCAGTTTGTCGGCCGCGATAGCATTGGTATTTGGGATGCTCGTGGGTACATTTGTCGGGCTCACACACGAGCTCGCCCGGTTGCTTCGGAGCGCTTGGAAGTAGCCATTTTTGTGGTTCAGGCGGCGCCCTACGATGGCGCTGCTACGACGGGGCTGCGAACATCGCCATGACCTGGGCTTCTGTGACTTTTTCGTGGTCGCCGGCAAGTGTGTACCCCTCGGGCTTGCGGTCGATAAACCATTCACGGCCGATCTCAATGCCACTGGCATCGTCTAGGCAGCCGACTGAAACCGATGTATGTCCAGCGAATTTTCCGTCGGCCGTCACCCGATAAAACAGGCTGGTACCACACTTATTGCAAAACCCTCGCTCGGCCCACTGCGAAGACTGGATGGTTTGGACGGCATCTGCTTGGGTGAAGGTGAGGTCCTTGGTCGAAACTCCGAGCCAAATACCCCCCGACCAGCGGCGGCACATCCCGCAGTGGCAAGCACTCGCATCTCCCAAGCTTTTGGCGGTGAACGTGACGGCTCCACACAGGCATTTTCCGGTTCGGTCCATGTTTTTGTATATACCGTATTATGGTCGACTTGGTCAGCTTTTTTGTATAGACATGTATAATTTGGCGAACGTGGAGCCTCTGAGCGAAACTGGGTTTGTGCAACTGCGTTGCATAACTTGTCGGTTTGAGACTTTCGCGCGTCGCGTATAGGCCACTTCTTCCAGTGTGGGCACTGACCAGCACGGCACGATTTTTCACACGCGGAGGTCAGGAATGGGAACTGCGAGTTGTCCGGTTGTCGACAGCGTGTCGCGGCACCTAGTCGCGGCACCTAGAAGTTTTGCCGACGACGCAGTACACACCGGTCAACGGGTCTACAATCGAGTTGAGGAAGCCGGCGCACATGAACAACAGACGAGCACTACTCGGTCGGTCGTTGCCCATCGCGTTGGCGGGGTTTTTGTGTGCGTGTCAGCAGCCCTCAGCCGAGCGACCGCCAGACCAGGCCTCCCGGTCCGAGGGTGCAACTCAGCATGCCCACGACCATGGCCAACAGTCGGTGAGTGATTGGTGTAGCCACCACCAACTGCCCGAGTCGAAGTGCACCAAGTGTAGTCCTGAGCTCGTCGCCGAGTACAAGGCGGCTGGTGATTTCTGTGCGGCCCACGGGTTTCCCGAGTCGGTTTGCCCCTCGTGTAACCCCCAGCAAGCACCGGCGAAACCGACATTGGCGACCGCGGATTGGTGCGCGGGCCACGGATTGCCGGAGTCGAAATGCACCAAGTGCAACCCGGAGTTGGTCGCCGAGTTCAAGGCCGCGGGGGACTACTGCGACGAGCACGGATATCCCGAGTCGGCCTGTCCCAAATGCAATCCTCAGCAACCTCCGGGTGAGCCGCAGGCCACTGCCGATTGGTGTATCGAGCACGGTTTACCCGAGTCGAAGTGCAGCAAGTGCAACCCCGCGTTGGTCGCCGAGTTACGGGCGGCCGGAGACTTTTGCGAAGCCCACGGGTTTCCCGAGTCGGTGTGCCCGAGCTGCAATCCCCAGACTCCACCTGCGGGTGTGCAACGGCTTGCACTCGAGGCTCGTGTTGTTCGCTTTCGGTCGCCAGACATTGAGCATGCAGCCGGCATCGAAACCGTCGCAGCGGTTCGCGGGCAGGCTGCCGAGGCGGTCGAGTGCACCGCTCGGATCGCCTTTGATGCGGACAAGGTCGCCGATATTCGGGCGATAGTTCCCGGGATTGTCCGGACGGTCCGGGTCGAGCTCGGTGCCGCGGTCACGGCCGGAACTCCACTTTTTGAGCTCGAGAGTACGCGGGTCGGTGAGATCCAGGGGGCCCTGCAAACTGCGCGGGGACGTGTGCGGACAGCCAAGGCCAACTTAGAGCGCCAACGCGAATTGCGTGCCAATGGGATCGCCTCGGCGCGCCAGGTTGAGATCGCAGTCCAAGAACTCGCAACTGCCAAATCACAGGCGCGCACGGCTGAGGCGACGCTGCGCATGGCCGGCGCTGTGCAGTCGAGTCCCTCGGGGCGCTACACATTGTCGGCTCCGCTGGCGGGCACGATTGTTCGCCGGCCCGCAGTCGTTGGCCTGCTTGCGACCGAGAGCGAGTCCCTGGCAACTATTGCAGATACATCGGTGATGTGGGCGTTGTGTGATGTCCCCGAGGCGAATGCCTCGGCCGTCGCGGTGGGCCAAAATGTCGTGGTCACGCCGGGTCGCGCCCAGCCGGGGATCGCCGGCGAGCTCACGTGGATCGCCGCCGAGGTTGATCCGCGTACCCGAACCGTGGCGGCCCGGGCCGAATTGCCCAACCCCGAGGGACGCCTGCGGGCAAATCAGTTTGCACATGCACGTATTGAAACTGCCGCGCCCACGCGAGCCGTGTCTGTGCCACGGGCGGCTGTTCAGCGCGTCGGTACCCACGAGCTGGTGTTTGTCCGCACCGAGCCAGGTGTTTACGAACCGCGGGTTGTGACCCGTCGCGGCGACGGTGCAAACGTCTATGTCGAGGGGCGGGTGCACGAGGGCGATGCGGTGGTGACAACCGGTGCCGTACTGCTGCGCACCGAAATCATGCCGGGGAGTATCGGTGCTGGTTGCTGCGAAGTTGCTGCGGGGGGCGACTGATGCTCACTCGTTTGATCGACCTGTGCCTGCGCTATCGACCTGTCGTTTTGGTCATCACACTCGTGTGTGTGCTGGTTGGCCTGATGAGCCTTTCACGGCTTCCGTTCGACGCATTTCCAGACACGACACCTGTGCAGGTACAGGTCAACACGACGGCTCCGGCACTGTCACCTATCGAGGTTGAGCGCCAGATTACGTTTCCTGTCGAGCAGGCGATTTCAGGGTTGCCTGGGCTGCTCGAGGTCCGGTCGATTTCAAAGTTTGGGTTTTCCCAGGTCACGGCAATTTTCGACGATGACACAGATATTTACTTGGCTAGGCAAGTTGTCAGTGAGCGGTTGGCAACCGCCTCGCTCCCCGACGATGTCGACCGCCCGGCATTGGGACCGGTGTCGACAGGCCTAGGTGAGGTTTTTCAGTACGTTCTGCACAGCGAGACGCTCTCGACCCAGGAGTTGCGCACGCTGCATCATTGGGTTGTACGCCCGCAGATGGTCCAGGTGTCGGGTGTTGCCGAAATCAACACCTGGGGCGGCTACGAAAAACAATTTCATGTGGTGGTCGACCCGCGCAAGTTGGTCAAGCACGCCCTCACACTCGACGACGTCGCCCGCGTCGTCCGCGAGGGTAATCGCAACGCCGGTGGTGGGGTGCTCGAACAGGCAGGTGAGTCCCAACTCATCCAGGGCCAGGGGCTGGTCACGGGGGTGGAGGACCTCGCAGCGATGGTCCTCGCAACCGTTGATGGTACACCGATCTACCTGGGTGATGTCGCCGAGGTGCGCGAGGGCCATGAGATTCGCCGGGGGGCTGTGACCTACCAGGGGCAGGGCGAAGCAGTCCTCGGGCTGGGTTTTATGTTGATGGGCGAGAACAGCCGCGAGCTCACCCACAAGCTCGAGGCCCAGCTCCAGGAGGTACGCACGAGGTTGCCGCCCGGTGCCGAACTCACCGAGGTCTATCGCCGGACCGACCTCGTCGATCAGGTACTCGACACGGTTCGCAATAACCTGCTCGAGGGAGCACTGTTGGTCATCGCCGTGTTGTTCGCATTTTTGGGCAACATCCGCGCCGGGCTGATTGTGGCCCTGGCGATTCCCCTGTCGATGTTGCTGGCCTTCAACGCCATGCTGTGGTTTGGCATCGCCGGCAGCCTGATGAGCCTGGGCGCGATCGACTTTGGCTTGGTCGTCGACAGTTCGGTGATCATGGTTGAGAACGCCACCCGCCGCCTGTCTGAAGATACATCTGGCCGAAGCGTCCGCGAGGTTGTCCGCGACGCCGCGATCGAGGTGCGCAAGCCAACACTATTTGGCGAGCTGGTAATCGCGATCGTCTACCTGCCAATTTTGGCGCTCGAAGGGGTCGAGGGGAAGTTGTTCGCACCGATGGCCCTCACGGTGATTTTTGCCCTGGCCGGGTCGATGTTGCTGTCGATGACCCTGATGCCCGTACTCGCCAGTTATGTCCTCAAAAAAGGCGGCCGCGAAGCAGATAACTGGCTGTTGCGGCTGCTCAAGGCCGGCTACCAACGTGTCCTCCACTGGGCCCTACGCCGGCGCGCGTGGGTGTTGCTCACGGCTTGCCTGGCCGTTGTGGCGGCCGGTGTGTTGACCTCGCGGTTGGGCTCCGAGTTTGTCCCACGGCTGCGCGAGCAAGCGATTGCCATCAACACGGTGCGGGTGGCCGGGGTTTCGCTCGACGAGTCGGTCCGCTACGGCACGCAAATCGAGCGATTGTTGCTCGAGCAATATCCCAACGAGATCGACCATATCTGGACGCGTACCGGGACGGCCGAAGTCGCCACCGACCCGATGGGGCTCGAGGTTTCGGATGTGTTTATAACCCTCAAGCCGCGGGCAACATGGCAGCGGGCACGCACCCAGGACGAGTTGGTCGCGTCGATGAGTGCCGCGCTCGACGGCATGCCAGGGATGCGCAGCGTGTTCACGCAACCGATCGAAATGCGTGTCAACGAGATGCTGGCTGGGATTCGCTCAGACGTCGGGATCAAGATTTTTGGTGACGACTTCGATGTTTTGAGTGAGAAGGCCGATCAGGTGCGTCGCGCCATCGAGTCGGTTCCTGGTGCGGCCGATGTCACGGTCGAGCAGCTGACCGGCCAGGCGATGCTCTCCATCGAGATCGACCGCCAGGCTGCGGGGCGCTATGGGGTTCCGGTTGGCGAAATCTTAGAGGTTATCGAGTCGCTAGGCACCCGCAAGCTCGGCGAGGTGATCGATGGCCAGCGACGGTTTGACCTGGTGTTGCGGCTCGGTGACGATGTCCACCACTCGGCCGAACGTATCGGTCAGGTGCTCATAAGGACAGCTTCGGGGGCCCAGGTGCCGTTGTTTGCCGTTGCCGACATTGAGATCACCGAGGGTCCGGCGTCGATTCAACGTGAATGGGCCAAGCGCCGGGTGATTGTACAGGCAAATGTTCGTGGGCGTGATGTCGGCTCGTTTGTCACCGATGTGCGCGAGGTGTTGAGCGAGCTCGACTTGCCCGAGGGCTATTTTACCAACGTCGGTGGTCAATTTGAGAATCTCGAGCACGCCCAGCAGCGGCTCCTTATCGTCGTCCCGATTGGCCTGTTGCTGATATTCTCGCTGCTGTACCTGACATACGGGCGTACCATCGATGCCCTGCGGGTGTTTACCGGGGTCCCGTTTGGAGCGGTCGGAGGCGTGGTCGCGTTGTGGATTCGTGGGATGCCGTTGTCGATCTCGGCCGGTGTCGGGTTTATTGCCCTGTCGGGTGTCGCCGTGTTGGGAGACATGGTGTTGGTGTCGTCGGTGAGTCAGCTGCGGGCACGTGGTATCGCGCCGGCACAGGCCATCGAACAGGCCGCACAAACACGTTTGCGTCCGGTTTTGATGACCGCATTGGTCGCTGCGTTTGGGTTTATTCCGATGGCCTTCAACACCGGGGTTGGAGCTGAGGTACAGCGCCCACTGGCGACCGTGGTCGTGGGCGGCATGGTGACCTCAACGCTGGCGACGCTGCTGGTGCTACCCGTGTTGTACGTGTCGTTTACCGGGCGAAGCAACCGTCGACGGTAGGTCGCGCGTTGGCCTTCTGTCATATGCTTATGCAATAATATCTTGTGTAAGCACATGTTTTACGGTTGGCCGTTAGGTTTGTTTCGGCACCTCAGGTCGAGCCAGATAGAAATTGTGCAAGCTGTTGCACAGCAAGGGCGATATGAGTGCGCACAACGCAACTAAAGCTGTCCTCGCGGTCATGGCGGGACGAAAAAATTGAGCTCTCCGGCGCTTTCGCGGTTGGAGTGGGGGAGTCCCGTGCTACCGTCGGCGCCGCAACATCGTGACGAGTCCGAACACAGCAGACGGTTCTGAGCAAAACCACGCCGGGCATGGGTTTGGGACCATGCCGGTGTTTCTCGCCGGGATCAGCACGATCCTCGGCGCGATTATGTTTCTGCGGTTTGGCTACGCGGTTGGCCATGCCGGGTTTATGGGGGCCATCGCGGTCATCATTTTGGGGCACCTGGTGACGGTGCCGACAGCTCTTGCGATCGCCGAAATTGCAACCAACCGCAAGGTCGAGGGCGGCGGCGAGTACTTCATCATCTCGCGCTCGTTTGGCACCACCATCGGTAGTGTCATCGGCTACTCGCTGTACCTCTCGCAGGCGATTTCGGTCGCGTTTTACCTGATCGCCCTGGCGGAGGCATTTGCCCCGCTCTCCGGGCAGATCGAAGCACTGGTTGGTCTCCCGTACGACCCGCGGATGATTTCGCTACCGGCGACGATCATCTTGCTGGTGCTCATGCTGTTTCGCGGCGCGGCGATCGGTGTGAAGGTGTTGTATGTGGTTGTGCTGACACTCGCGGCCTCGCTGGTGTTGTTTTTAGCTGGCACGCCAATCGAGGGCGCGAGTGAGTCTCTCAACCTATTTGCACGTGCAAGCGATCCCGACAGCTTTTTTGTTGTGTTTGCAATTTGTTTCCCGGCGTTTACTGGCATGACGGCCGGCGTCGGGCTTTCGGGCGACCTTGCAAATCCGCGGCGGTCGATCCCGTTGGGGACGATGCTCGCCACCGGCTTTGGGTTTCTCGTCTATCTACTGATCGTTGCCAAGCTCGCTACCAGTGCACCGATCGATCTCCTAGCCGAGGACCCGCTGGTGATGGCTGAGATCTCGCTGTGGCCACCGATGATCCTGATCGGGCTTGGGGCGGCAACCATCAGCTCGGCAATTGGCTCAATTTTGGTAGCTCCGCGCACGCTGCAGGCACTCGGTGCCGATCGCAGTTTCCCCAGCCAGGGTTTTAGTGAGTGGGTTGCTGCCGGCAAAGGTGCTGCCAACGAGCCCCGCAACGCCACGATTTTGACGGGCGCGCTGGCGATTGCGATCGTGTTTTTGGGGAATGTCGACTTCGTCGCGCGACTGATTTCGATGTTCTTTATGGTCACCTACGGCTCGCTGTGCGCGATCAGTTTTTTGGAGAACTTCGCGGCTCGCCCCAGCTATCGCCCGAGCTTCCGCTCACGTTGGTACATCAGTCTGTTTGGCGCCTGCATGTGCCTGCTGATGATGTTCCAGATGGACCCGATCTACGCAATTTTGGCGATTGCCGTGATGGTGGTGCTGTACCGCATCATCGTCCGCACGCGGGCAGACGAGTCGGGCGATTTGGCAGCGATGTTTGAGGGCGTGATTACGCAGATGACTCGCTACATGCAGATCAAGGTGCAGAGGCGAAGGCGCAAGGAACAGCGCGACGAGGAGTGGCGGCCAAGTGTAATTATGGTCAGTCCGCACACCTTTGACCGCCGGGCGCCGCTCGAGTTGCTGCGCTGGGTTTGTCACCGGCACGGGTTTGGCACCTACCTCCACTTCATCCAGGGGCAGCTCGACGACCAGGCGTTTGCCGAGAGTGAACAGGTCAACGAGCGGCTGATCGAACTCGGGCTCAAGCAGGACAGCCCGGTGTATATGGATACGATCGTCAGTCCGTCGATGGTCTCGGCCCTGGCCCAAAGCCTGCAAATCCCGGGTGTTTCCGGCATCAAAAACAACTCCGTGTTGTTTGAAATTTCGAGCCACGATCCGCCGTCGCGGTACGACGACGTCGCCAACCTGTGTCTGTTTTCGTGTAGCACCAAGATGGCGTTGATGGTGTTGCGCCACGGCGACCTGTTGTTTGGCGAGCGGCAAAATATCCATATTTGGCTGTCGTGGAACGACAACACCAATGCCAGCTTGATGGTGTTGTTGGCCTACATCCTGTTGGGCCACCCCGACTGGAAGCGGGCCGAGATCAGTGTATTTGCAGCGATGCCCTCGGGTGAAATGGAAGGGCGGCGCCAGGAGTTCGACGAGTGGATGGCCCGCGGGCGGGTTCCGATTTCGGAGAAGCACATTCGCTTTCACGCGGTCAATAGCGTCAAGGCCTATCATACACTCGTTTCGCGAACCTCGGCCGAGGCCGACCTCACGATCATTGGCTTTGGCCTCGAAGGCTTGGGCGAGCGTCGTGGCAAGTTGTTTACCACTCACAAATCGCTCGGTGCGGTGTTGTATGTGCACACAGACACCGAGATTGCGATTGGCTAGTTGTTTGTTGCCCAAAGGTTTGCACGCAATCCGGCATGGGGCGACTCGATTCTGGTTTTTGGGTCGCTAGCCGGGCGATATTTTGCACATACATGCTAATCTCTGAGTTGTGCTGGGCGAGACCGACCTCGATACAATCCTGTGAACCCTCGAACCGGTGTTGGTCGGCGGCGTTTTTGTGTTTGTCAGCCTCGACCCGGGCAGGCCCATCCAGCATCTTTCGCCCCGGGTGATGGTGCGTGAACGCGAAGGCATCACCCTCATTTTACCCCTCGATCAGGCGCAGGCACACGGGCTCACATACACGTTTCGCAGTCGCTTGATCACGTTGAATGTACACTCTTCCCTCGCGGCGGTGGGCCTGCTCGCTCGGGTAGCGACGGCGCTCGCTGACCAGGAAATACCCATCAACCCGGTGGCTGGATTTTATCACGACCATCTGTTTGTCCCGCAGGGCCGCGAGCTCGAGGCCATGGAAGTGCTCCGAACGCTTCGCTTGTCGGCGAGCGGGTGACAAACTGGGGAGCGAGAACTTGGTTGGACCCGGCATCAGTCGTCGCTGTCGGCGAATAGGGTGACAAACTGGGGAGCGAGAACTTGGTGGTTGGACCGCCATCCGTCATACTTTCGGCGTGCGTCGCTTTGGCTGTGTTTTGAAGGGCTTGTGGCCGCTCATGGCCCTGGGATTGGCAAGTTGTAGTTCCACGGCACCGAGCGACGGCTCCGACGGGTCGACCTCGGGTGCGACGGCATCGACGACGGAACTCGGGCCCTCAACAGGTGGCTCAACCCTTACTTCGGACCCGACCGCGGTTGCGAGCGAGACAGCGGCGGGGACAACCGCGGAGATGACTCAAACGACAGGTATTCAAACATCGGATACATCCCAAGGGTCCGATGACACAGGTTCGGATGCGACAACAACCGACCAGCCAACAACCGGCCAGGAGCCCACGACCGGTGAAACCAGTGACGAAACGACCGAAGATGGGTCGACCTCCGATACCGATGAGCCGGATGCTCTCGAGGTCCTGTTTATTGGCAACAGCTACACAGCCGGAAACGACCTTGCCGGGCTCGTTGTCGAGATGTTCGAAGCTAGCGACTCTACACCCGCGCTTACGACCGAGGTGATTGCCATCGGAGGCCAAACAATGGGTGGGCACCTCGCAACTCCAAGCACGGTGATGGCGATCGAACAGGGCACATGGGACTACGTGGTTTTACAGGGGCAAAGTGTTGAGCCGCTGGTCCCCGACAGTGATTTTTCTGTGTCGGCGATCGAGCTCGCGACGATTGTTGGCGACAACGGTGCAACACCCGTTTTGTTTGAGACCTGGGCACGGCAAGCGGGACACGAGTTGTACCAGCAGCCGTGGTATGGCGAGAACCCGGCGCAGGCGCAGGCAGGGCTGCGAGTTGCCTACCAAGATGTTGCAGATGCAACAGGTGGAATCATGGCCCCGGTTGGTGACGCCTGGGAGATAATTTGGACAGATGCGCCAATGGTCCCGCTCTACGCCGGAGATGGTAGCCACGCCCAGCTCCCGGGTACCTACCTGGCTGCCTGTGTGTTTTTTGAAAGCCTTAGCGGCGAGAGTCCAGTGGGCAACACCGGTATTCCGGACGGCGTCGATCAAGCGACCGCCATGGTCCTCCAGCAGGCGGCAGATGAGGTTGTGAACTAGTAATCTCTCGGTTGTTGATACATTTTTTTGGTTGCGTGCTACGAACGACTAGGCAGTTGCAAGTACAACCAAGGCTGTCGTCACCAGCCAAGGGAGCGGGGTATCGACTTCGAGGGCGCGGACCAGCGCGAGGCAGGTGCTGCTGGCGACGACAGCGGGGAGCACCCGAGCGGCGATGACGAGCCAGTACGGTCTTCGGTGTTTGGGCATGGGTCTATTTTGATTGGCTGGGAACATAGCCGAGCCCTTCGTGCGGACCGGTGCGTTCGGCCTCGGCGAGTGCGGCCAACCGGTGGTTGTAGTGATCGATGCGGGCCTGCTCCTGGGCGAGATGCTGGCGATGAAGCGCCCGGGCGAGCCTCCAACCGAGCAGGACCTCGGAGATCAGGATGACAAGAAAGGCCACGATGAATCGGCCGTCACTGCCGGATGGATCGAGCGACTCGGCGATCGCCGCAAATAGCATGAAGCCGCCAAACGATGTAAGTGCAAGCGTGACCCGTAGTCGTCGCTTGAGCGCTCGTGTGAGGTCCGAAACCAGCAAAATCGTTGCGCCGTTGGCCTTGGGCAGCACGCGAAGTTCAAGGTTGGGTGAGGTCCAGGCCAAACTCTCGCCAATGAACTGGGTGTGCCCCTTACCGCGGCGAGCCTCGGCAATTTCGAGTTCGTGAGCCATCAACACCATGGTGTTGCGCGAGGGACGGTGGGTGAGCTCAATCGACGAGGAGGCCGCGGTGTCCATGCGAAAGTGCTGGCCAGCCGGGCTGAGCAAGACCCCCGAGGGCGAGGGGCGAGGCATCAACGCCGCTTGTTTGCCGAGTGCAACTCGGGCATCGGCCTCGCCGAGACCGACTTGAGCAGCGACATCCCGGACCTCCTCGAGTGAGAGCGTGTCGTCGTAGCCAAGGACAGGTTCGGGACGATGCGGGGTGGCGGGCATCGACTCGCCAAGGTGTTTGACCAGCACTTCGAGGAGCGCATCGATAGTGGAAAAACGGCTGTCTGGAGAGACACGTAGGGCCCGGTGCAAGACGGCATCGAGCCACGGTGGCACCTCAACCCGTGGCGTGGCGGGCCGTTGCAATGTTCCGCGAACAATCGCCAGTGAAAGTGTACGTATATCGTCACCGCGAAAGGGTCGACTGCCGTAGACAGCCTCATACAGAGCAACGGCAAAACTAAACTGATCACTCCGGGCATCCGCTGGCTCACCCAAGTGTTGCTCGGGGGCCATGTAGGCTGGCGTTCCCAACAGCATGCCATTGCGGGTCAGCGCGGTTTCTTCGGCATCGCACCCCTCCGGTAACGAGGGGACGACAATGAGGGCTCCTGGCAGCGGGCGATCGGGAGGTCTGGCCAGGCCAAAGTCGAGGATTCGCGGCCGGCCGTCACGCCCGACAAGTACGTTGTCTGGTTTGAAGTCGCGGTGGACCAGCCCGACGTTATGGGCGGCTGCGAGTCCTCGGCCGGCGGCGATAAACACCTCGAGGATCTCGTGGAGACTACGGCCTCCGCGCAGCCACGTCCCCAGCGTGCAACCGTCGACATACTCCATTGCGATAAAGCGTTGGTCCTCGTGTTCGCCGACGTCGTAGATCCCCACGACATTGGGGTGCGACAGGCGGGCCAATGCTTTGGCTTCATCGGTCAGGCGTGCGGCAGAGAGTTCTGGGCGCAAAAGTTTGATGGCGACCGTGCGCTGAAGCTCGTCGTCGCGGGCGGCGAAAACCATCCCCATACCGCCCTGACCGATACAGCGAAGCACCCGAAACCGACCGATGCGCAGGGGTTCCTGGGTTTTTTGAAAAAGTCGCGACTTGACAGCGGAGCGCAGCCGTTCCAGCTCCAAAGGCGGAGCCGCGGGCGCGGTTGGTTGGGTGAGAGCTTCGCTAGGCATTTGGCGCTGCGGTAGTACCCGCTGCCGCGGCGATGGATTGCGGTCACCCAAAAAAACTTTGCTAGCTCCAAGATGAGTGATTTCGCTCAGGTCGACTCGCTAGAGAACAGCTCTTTTCGCAACGAACGCGCCCAGGTGTCGAGCCGCGTTTCGGTGGCCTGGACCGTTGAACCCCCGCTCACGAGCTCCTCATATTCGGCTGCGAGAAGTTGTTTGGCACGGCGAATCCGAGTTTTTGCAGTGCCGAGCGGGACCCCTAAAACCTCAGCGATTGCAGCTCCGGTCATGGCCTCCCAATAATGAAGCTCGAGCACGATCTGGTACTCAAGCGGGATCCGCCGCAGTGCACTCAACATCACAAGCTGCTGCTGATCTCGCGCGTACACCACGCTGGGACTGGCCCCGAGGTCGTGGATCGAGACCTCGCGAAACTCGATGGGCGAACGCCGGGCGCTGCGATAGTGCTTGCCAAGGACGTTGCGCGCGACCGCGAACAAAAACGTGCGGAAGCTTGCGTCGCCGCGAAACCGGCTGCGGGCCTCGACACATCCGAGAAACGTTTTTTGGATCAGGTCGTCGTGACCGCGGTCGACCTTGTTGCGGAAGAACCGGGCAATCGCTTCGAAGTGGCGTTCAAACAGCAGCTCACCAGCTTCGCCGTCGCCTGCGACCCATGCTCCAAACAGGTCAACATCGGAACGCTCGTCCGAGATCACGGGCTAGAGCCTACCCCACACTGGACCGGCAGCGAAGTAGCTTGCCAACAGCTGCGGCGAGCCTAAGTCATGTGTGGATGTTCAGTCAGCCTCAGAATCTGGGTGGCCAGACAACGGTCCCTCTCGATGGGCACCCAGCCGTGCGCAGCCGTACTTCGGCGTTCTAACGGGAGCTCGCACGACGACGAACGACATGTGCTTGTACAAGCATATGTCAGCAATCGGTTTCGTGGTGTTCAGGTGCTGCTTAACCGATCGGGTCGCCCGCGTGTTGGCGGTTCTCTCAGATCAAGTGTATAAGCAATAGATATGGGTAATATCCCGCACGGGTAAACTCTCAGGCGTCGGTAGTGGTCGCAACGCCACTTGTATTGTAAAACCGAGAGCGTCGAAGGAGCATGCCATGCGAGTTCACATCACCACCGTATTGATGGTCGCGCTCGGGTTCACCCTCGGGTGTGACGCCCTCAGCGAAGAACCTGCCGCGGAGCAAGCCGCCAACTCTGTCGCCAAGGTCAAACAAGCCTCCGAGGAGAAAGAAGCCCAACCGGGGGTTGCAAGCGCGGCTGAAACGAACAAAGCCGCTGAGATTGCCGCGAGCCCGGAGCAACAGGCTGCCACCACCAAGGCCGTCACGGCCTATGCGACATGCGCAGGTGAGTGCCTGCGCGAAACCGGGACCAAGGCGACCGATCGCGCGACCTGTCAGCTGACGTGCAAGCAGGCACTCGAGACGACACTGGCCCGTAATCCGTTACAAAAAGCCGCACTTGCAACGCTTGCCAAAATCGACAGCGAGCACGACACATGTGTGGGCGAGTGTAAAAGCGAAAAGTCAGCCGACGACAGGGCCACGTGCATGTTGACCTGCACATCTGAGGTTGGTGAGCGGGCCAAGTCGATGCCGCTGTCGCTCGACGCCCCCAAAGACGCTGCCAACCCATGCGCGGTGGCCTGCGACGCGAAACTCGAAATGTGTAGCGACAAGTGTAAGGCCGATAAATCCCTGAGTCGGGACAACCGGGCAACGTGCAACCTACATTGCCGCGAGGAGGCCGGCAGCTGTGCCAAGGCGTGCGAGCTGAAGTCCGAGTAGTGGGCTCACGGGGTTTTGCGACCTGCCTCTGGGAACAGTGATGTGACGGCCTCGCGGACAGCCTTGGCGTGTGGCTTGTGGATCCACTCGAGGTCACTCAACATCACTCGGCAGCGCGCTCCGGCAACCGCGACAACGAGGGTTGGCGTTTGGTCCTCGTGCTCAAACTCGCCGCTCGAACGTAGGTCGCAGACGTTGTGAGCTACGAGATCGGCCACGGTTCGGTTCCACTCGGCATCTGTGAGCATCAACTGTTGCGTGGTGGCACCGGCTCCGATCCGTTCAAATCGTGCGGTCTTGTCTTGACGGACGATCAGTATATTTGCATGCACACTGAAGTTCGTCATGGTTTCGCGCCACTCGAGCACGACAGGGTTTAGGCCCACGCCCGCAAGCTCAGCGCCGTTTAGCACGTGCAGCTCAGGACTTGGGGGCGTTGGTTTTTTTGCCAGCTCAGTGGCGCGTGTTGCCGTTTTGTCCCGTGCGGTCGGCCTAGGTGGGGGGCTCGCCGGTGGTTCTTGCTCGCACGCGATCAGCACAAACACCAGGCTCGACACGAGGTATGGGGGGCGCAGCATGGTTTACCGGCGGCGCCGTCGTGGCAGCCAGATGAGCCCCAACAAGGCGAGGGCAGCGAGGGAGGCTGGTGGGGTTGCAGCTTGACAACCGCAGCCTCCGCTATCGCCGTCGAGCTCTCCGGTTGCAGAATCGCTGTCTCCTGTCTCACTACCGGTCTCCGAACCTCCGGAGTCTGGTGGCTCGGGGAGGGTGGCATCGGGACAGGTCCCATCGGCAACCAGGTCGCCCGAATGCCAGGTTGGCTGTGGCGGCGCTGGGTCACCGAGCTGCCCTTCAGTACCACTATCGACCCGGTATTTGCACAGCCCACAGCTTTCGATGCTCGTCGACGCATTACCAGCGAGGTCAAAATTATTTGTGCGTACACAAAGATCGTTGGGGTCGACCCCGGCAAGTGTTTGCTCGCCAAGCCGAGCGCTATGGGTCCCGTTGACCGAACCTGTCAACCCGTAGAGAACCTGCCCAGGGTTGCTGGCCGCGAACACTTCGACCCGGTTGGCATCGCCCTGGTGACCCTCGGTTTCGACATCGATGTAAAATGCCAAATCACTGCCGTACTGGCAGCTACCATCGTTGCTAGGGATGTTGGGGTAGTCGTGTATATTCAAGAAAACGGCGGTTGGCGGGGGTGGAGCTTCGAGGTCGGGCGGGCCCGCTGTCAGAGTGACGTCGACGACACAGCCTTCGTTACACAGCTGGCCGCTGAGGTGTATTTGTTGCCCGGGCTCAGGGGTCGGCTCGATGAGAAACACGGAGCTCGAAGCTGGAGCCGCCATGGCCGGCTGACCATCGACGGTGACCGTGAGCGCCCCGAGGTTGAGTGACGTGCCGCTGATCCGAATTGGCACGTTGTTGGGGTGCTCGCCACTACTCGGCTCTACCCCGTTGAGTGCAGGCGGAGGTGGCTCGGGCTGGCCACACGCCCGCGCGTGCCGGGGAAGCACACAAATCACGATAGCGACAACAGCAAGCCAATTACGAACCATGCATGCAGTATCGGCGATGGGTGCAAGCGTTGGCAAGCCAATGCTTTAAAAGCACAGTGTTTAACGAGGCTAACCCCCGGTTGACGGCGGGCGCTTGACCGAAATCCTGGGCCACGTATCGCCGGCGACGACATGCAGCGCATTGATGGCCTCGCCGCTGCTTGTCTGCGGGAACACAAAGCCTGTGTGGGCCTTTCCGGGCGCGAGGGCTTCGTAGGCAGCGGGGCACTCGAGCACGCGATCGTTGGCATCGACCTGGCAAAACTTGAGTGTCACGGCTTGGCTGGCGTGATTGATGAGGTCGAGCGTGTCGCCTGGCGAAGCGGTCAGCTCGGCGACAGTGGTTTGAATACCATCTTGAAGGTCGGTGACCGTAATACTGTGACTACTCATGGGTTCTCCTGGGTGTTGTTGGGGTTGTCCGGGGTGGGCGATGAGCCAGGCCTGGATCTCGCTGGCCGTGGGGGACGGCGAAACGCCAGGCGTGATGAAATGTGCAAGTGCATGATTGGCGTAGATTCGGGCGACACGGTGGTGGCCAACAGCCCATTCGGCCTGTGCCCGGAGCCACCTTGTGTGGGCGAGTTCACTTTGGTGGCCCGCGACCGTAAACAGGGCCAGTGCGCGGGCAAGCGGCTCAATTGCCTCCTGCGGTTGTTCGAGCCCGAGGGCCACTGCGCCCAGGGTCTTGTAGACAAACGCAAGGTCGGGGTGGTTGGGGCCAAGAGCTTGGCGGTACACCAAAAAAGTTGCATCAGCATGAAACTTGGCCCGACGATAGTGCCCGGCAGCCGCGAGTGCCTCGGCGAGGTTGGTCTGGGCCAGGGCACGGTCGAGTTTATTGTGGGTTGGATGGTGGTCGAGGATGTTGAGTGCACGCTCGAAGGTCTCGACAGCAGTCTCAAACCGACCCTCGCGGTAGGCGATGGCTCCCACGGCCGACAACACATCCGCCCGTTCCGGATTAAGTGGGCCCAGGGTTGCCCGGGCCAACATTTGGGCGTGTTCACTGTGGGTCCGGGCCTTGTGCAACTTACCCTGTGTATCTGCAACTGCTGCGAGTCCGAGGTGCGCCCGCAGCACGTTGCTACCCCGCGGTCCCTGCTCGCTGACGGCGAGCTTAAGCGCCTGCTGTAGGGTTTTTTGGGCCGTGTCGAGTTCTCCTGCATCGAGCTCCATCAGTCCGCGTTTCAACAGACTCGAGCTTTGCCGGCTTAGCGGTGGAGAGAAATTGTCGGCGCGCGGCTGCAGGTGTGCTTCGAGCTGCTGCGCCCGTGCGACGGTCTGCAACCCGAGTTGGCGTTGACCCCTTTGACTATACAAATTACCCAGGTCCCGCAGGGCAGCGGCATGGTCCCACGAGGTGAGAGGCCCAAGCTGGGTGTAGGCCTCGTCTGCGGAGCGCAACAGGCCAATCGCAGTGTCGAGCTCGCCCTCGAGACCGCGCAGGACACCCCGCTCGGCCAGCAACCTGGCGTGTTGCTCGGGGTTGGATTTTAGCGCGCTGACCACGTTTTGTCGGCGAGCGAGTGACCAGCTTGCACGCTCAAAGTCGAGTTCAAGGTCGCGGGCGGTTGCCGCCAATCCCGACCACGTATCGGCTTCGAGTTCGCGATCGCGGGCCTCGGTGGCGAGGTCGAGCGCGCGACCGAAAGCCTCAGTACTCGCCTGTGCACGACCCTGTCGCAGCAGCAGCCGCCCCTGTACACGGGCGGCCTCTCCTTGCAACGACGGGTCGTGGAGTTGCTGTCCCCGCATCTCAATTGCGCTGGCAACCGCGATCCGCTCGGCGAGCGACACCTGGTCGAAAAGCCCGTGTTCGGCATGGGCTAGGCGCTGGCCAAGCGAGCGGCGTTCGAGAGTCTTTGCTTTGTGGGGCGGACGGGTGGCAGCCTCACCAACGTTGGTCTCTAGGCAGGCTTTGGGGGGGCGCAGGGCGGCGAGCCACGGGCCAAGTGTAGATACATCGAGTGCCGGGCGTTGATCGACGACCTCCGTGAGTGTGACGAGAGCGTCGAGCCGCCGTTCGAGGCAGGCCATCCGCTGGTCGTGGACCTTTGGCGAGCGGGTGCCATCGACACGTGAGGCACGACAGCTCGCCAAGGCCGTTTCAGACCACTGGGCTGTCCAGTCGTCAAGCGCTGCGACGACCCCAGCTGAGTCGCTGGAGAGCTTGTCACGCATGGCCGCAGCTTGGCGCTCACCCCATTGCTGACGAACCTGTGTATCGACGGTGCGACACGGGTCATCTGCCCCGTACACGCTGGAGAGGGTCAATAAAGATGCGCATGCAACAAATGCGATGGCCGGCAGTTGAGTTCGCCGCGGAGACAGGGCCTGCAACAGGGCCGACATGTCTGCAAATCGATCCCGGGGCGCAGGGGACATACCCCGGACGAGGGCGCGGTAGACCCGGCCCGACATGGCCCGAGGGCGTTTTTTGAGGTTTGGTTCATACGGGTCTGGGCGGGTGCCACAAATTGCTTCCCAGACTGACACACAAAACGCGAACTGATCGGCCGCAGGCCCGAGGGTTGTACTCCCACGCAGCTGCTCAGGTGCGGCATAGGCGAGGGTTCCGGCGATTCGCGGCGTTTGCTGGGTGGTGTTTGACTGGTGGGTGATCTCGCCGGTCGTATCGTTGGATTTCGTTGTGCATACAATACCGAAGTCGATCAGTCGCACGCGACCGTCGTCCCCGAGTAGGACGTTGTCGGGTTTGATGTCGCGGTGGACAAGACCGGCAGCATGGACTGCCGCGAGCCCCTGGCCAGCTTCTAGCCACCAGCGCAAACGCGCCTTGGGCCCGGTGTCAGCCGCTGAGCCCATACTTTCCCGCAGGGTTTTACCCGCGACCTTCTCCATTGCCAGCCAAACCCGGCCGTTGTGGACTCCGACATCATAAATCGTGATGACGTTGGGGTGACTGATCTGGGCGAGGTTACGCGCTTCTTCGAGTAGTTGCTCGGGTGCTTGGGCCTGGCGGTCGAGCAAGAATTTGAGGGCGACCGGACGTTCGAGTTGTTCATCGTAGGCTGCCCACACGGTCCCCATGCCACCCGCACCAAGTCGTGAAGACAGGCGAAACCGGCCAACTTTCACCGGCGGTGTCTCGATGTCGAGGAGGTTGGCGAAGAGTCGACGCCTGGCGATGGCATCGTCGAGCGAAGCCATCGAAGGTTTGGCAGGGATCACCAATCCCCCCGTGCTCGACACGTTATGCCCTGAGCTCCTATCCATCACCGGGTCAAACCTACAATCCGCCGAGGTGGCGCGCTTGTCAACGGCTGCCAACTCCTTTGCGGGTTAGCAGGGGTGTTCATTTGCACCCATCACGTGTATAAACAAGAAATATCCCCGCTATCCGGCGAACGTGGTGTGGGCGCGCGCATGTGCTCGGACGTGGCGCAGGCCCTGGCGATATCGCAGGCACAGCAGTTCAGGGACGAGGTTCAGAAGGCGGTAGCTCGTTCCAAAGATCACGCGCCAGCTCAAACGACGCAGGCTATTGGGGCGACCGAAATTCCCGAGCATCATATGGTAGGAGGCGTTGGGGATCAGGCGGTAGGCGAACGGCTGTTTGTTGATGATTTTGAGCCCGAGATTTTGATAGTAGCGCGACAGGCTTCCAAGCTTACCGGCGGCTAGGACCCGGTGGGCCCCGAGTCGAATAAACGTTTTGTATAGGCAAAAAAACAGTTCGCCCGATGCCTCCATGCTGCGCCATTTGGGCAAGATCATCAGGCGCGTGATTTCGCAGGTTGTCGACCGTGGCCACAGGTAACCCCCGGCGTCGGCGAATTCTTCGAGCTCGAGTTTGCCATCGCGCGCACAGGTAATCCGCGCCGTCCCAGCGACTTCACCATCGGCGAGTAACAGAATCTGGGTTGAGTAGGTGTCGAACGGGTCAATCAGTTGCTGGCCGACCACGTATTTGTGATCGGGGGGCAGGACCGATTTTTGTTGAACATACATTTGGTAGCGAAGGCGATAACAGGCCTCGTTTTCTTCAGGGCTTGTGGTACAAAAGGCACGGTAGTGAACACGTTTTCGGGGTTGCATGATAGGACTGCCATTTCGTCGAATTAGGGTTGCTAATTAGGCCTGCTTGCGTGAAAAGCTCTTATAAAGTCTTCGGACCATCAGTTTGTTAGCGAATGTTCGCAGCGGCTGTTTGGTGCCAGAGATTTGTTGCAGGAAAAAATGGCCAAACATCAATGCACGGCTAGTTGGGTAGGTCGATGCTAATGTAAATAGGCGGTGATTTGCCCACGACGGCGAACGGCGAAAGGGGGTGGGAAAGTGACGCACGGCGCAGCCCACAGTGAAATCGTCGAGGTTGTCGACCTCGTGCCACCACCAGGGGGCGTTGTACAGCAGGTCTCCTGGTTCGAGGATCACTTCATAGTGTGGCAGGCGGGTAAAGATGTTGGTCGCCGCGCTGTTTTGTTCGCTTCTGTAAAACCCTCCGCAGGCCGAGCGTACATACTGAAAGGGACGGGCCGTGACCGGGTGGAGCAATGCACTGTGCTTCGGGGCGATAAATCGCCAGCGTTTGCGCCCGGCGAGGTTGAGAAAGAAGTTGCCACCGAAGGCTGCGTGGATCGAGCTGCGTACCCGACGGGAACCGATAAAGAAGTTTGTTGTCAGCAGCTCGTCCCACCGCGAACGGGGACGTAGAAACTGATGTAGTGAGGACAGCCGGAGGTCGTCGATAAGCTGTGGGCAGGCTTCGACCAATTCAGTTGAGTTGTTGAGATAGATATCCTCACTGGCCATGCGCGCAACGAACGACTCGAAGTCCATCTTGACAAAGTCGACTCCGGTATCCCAGGCAGCCATTCGGCTCGCCTCGTCGAAGGCAACGACGGCACAGGTCCGGTCGCGCAGCCGTTGACAAATCCGCTCACGTCGCCACGTACCGGCGTCAACCGCTTGCTTCGCAAACTCGCGAATCACGACCGGTCGGGTGTAGCCGGCAGTCTCGCGGATAAAGTCGGTGTAGTCGAGTTCACCTGCTTGAAATGTGGGTAGTTTTTCTGCCGCCCGGGTTTTTTGGAACTTGGTGAGCCTGTGGAGTTGCTCGACGAGTTGTTTTTGTTTGGCAAACCGCGGCGACTTGGAGGGAGTTCCCGACCACGCGTAACGGTCTGCGAGAATGAGGCGATAGAGGTGGTTTTCGAGGCGAAGCTGCTTGCGTGTTTTCATCGTGTTACCGCGACCACTGAAGGGGTTACCCGGGCAGTGGAAAGCGCCGGCAAAACGATCAAAAATTCGTCTAAAGTTCAGATTTTAGGTGGCGAAAGGCGATTTTATGCCCAGCCCTCGCGAATACGGCGAGCCCATTGGTCGAGCTGTTCGACAGTTGTTTCGCGGGCAAAGCCGGTGTTGGCTAGTTTACGAAACTGAGCCTGGAGCTCGATTTTGGCCTTGCGAATCCGACTTCGAACAGTTCCGACCGGCATGTCCATTACGATCGCGATTTGCTTCGCCGGCAGTTGTTCCCAATAGTAGAGCTCGAGGACGACTTGGGACTCGAATGGTATTGCGCGCAGACCCTCGAGCAGACGCTTTTGTTCGTGGTGGTGGGCGAGGGCCGAGCTGGGGCCAGCTTGCAAGTCGGCCACGCTGACGGTCTCGAAGTCAATTTGGCCGTCGCGTCGACGCTCGCGAAACCAGTCGCGTAGCGTGTTGTGGGCAACGGCAAACAACCACGTGCGAAATGTCGACTCTTCACGAAATCGAACGACTCCCTCGACACAGCCGAGAAAGGTCCGTTGTAACAGTTCGTCGGCGGTCGCTGGGTCCGTCACCTTGTTGCGAAAAAACCGGCGAAGCGAGCGAAAGTGCCGATCGATAAGTTGACCGCCGGCCTGGCGGTCGCCTCGGCGCCAACGCGCAAGATGTTCCCGGTCGTCGGGGTCCATGGCGCAATGGTAACTCGGGAGTGGTTAGTCGCCAATGCTAGGACTTGGGTTGGAAAATTCTTCGGGCCCGTAGCCCACCGTGGAGGCTTCTCAGTTTGAAGGGGCCTGGGTTAGGAGGGCGGTAGAGCATTTTGTTGGGGACCCGCGAGCTGGAACCCTCATCCAAGTGCCGACCGAGGTCCGTACCGCGGAGCGATTGTGCTACCGTGGCGCTGTGGAACCCTCGGACGAAGCACTTGCTCAGGCCTGGAAAAACGGCGATGCCCGGGCGGGTGAGCAGTTATTTGATCGCTACTTCAAGCCGGTGTCGCGGTTTTTTCGCAACAAGTCCCGCGACGATACTGCCGACTTGGTCCAGCGAACCTTCCTCGCCTGCGTTGAAGCACTACCACGGTTTCGCGGCGATGGGTCATTTCGCAGTTTTCTATTTGCCATTGCCTATCGACAATTGTGTACACATTACAAGAAGCAAAAAAAGGCCCGAGAGCGCTTCGATCCGCAGACCGTTACGGTCCACGACCTGGGCCCGAGCCCCACACAGCTGTTGGCGAAGCGGCAGGAGCAGCGGGTGATGCTGGCTGCCCTGCGCCGGATCCCGCTGGTTTACCAAACACTCCTCGAGTTGCATTATTGGGAGAAAATGCCTGCCCACGAGTGTGCTGCGGTGCTCGGAATTCCGGTTGGTACGGCGAAAAGCCGGATCCGGCGTGGACGACAGTTGCTCGAGCAACAAATTGCAACGGTTGCCGACAATCAAGAGCTACTCGCTTCGACCATGGCCAACCTTGAAGACTGGGCCCGAGCGGTGCGGGAGCAGCGGGGAAAGGACGCGGTTTAAGGTGGGTTCGCCTTGAAGTCCAGTGGGTCGAGTTTGAGCGCCGCGATCCAGCGGCGAAGTTGGGTGCGGTGAACCTGCAGCAAGCGGGCAGCACGGGCCACATTTCCCTGCTCTTGGCGCAGGGCAGCGATAATTTGTTCGCGGCGTTGCTGGGCGTGTCCACGGCTTGGTACGCGTGTTATGGGGACAGGTGCGGTGCGTTCGGGGTCGCTGTCGGGGCGAGAGGTGGTGGGGTGGGGTTGGGAGCGGCGAAACTCCCGTCCCGCGGGAAGGTCGAGGTCGCGGGCCTCAACTGTTGTGCGTTGGTCGAGCGCAGCCCGTTGTGCAGCTGTCCGGACTTCGGTGATCAGCTCGCGTATATTCCCGGGCCACGGGCGCAAGAGACAGATTTCGACCAACGAGGGATGGGCCGTGTAGTCGCCCGAAAGTTGTTGTAGCGTCAAGTTTATCAGCGCCGGGATTTCCTCGGGACGCTCGCGCAGCGGTGGCAGGCGGACCTCTGGCCGCGCAACCCGAAAAAACAAGTCCTCACGAAATGAGCCGCTTTCGACGGATTCACGCAGGTTGCGATGGGTGGCGAGGACGATCCGGATGTCGATCGCGCGGGGTTTGGTCGCCCCGAGTTGGAGAACTTGTCGGGTCTCCAACACCCGCAGCAGTTTGCCTTGAATCGCAAGATCGAGCTCGCCTGCTTCGTCCAAAAACAAGGTGCCGCCGTCGGCAGACTGTAGGTACCCTTGGGTGTTCTCGGCTCCCGAGAAAGCTCCTTTGCGTGATCCAAACAACAGGCGTTCGGCGACCCCTTCGGGAATCGTCGCGCAGTTTACCGCGAGGTATGGCCCATTTGGCCGCGGGCCATTGTCGTGGAAACGCCGGGCAGCCATTTCCTTGCCGGCACCGCTTTCGCCGGTGATGAGCAAGGTGTTGCTAAACTCGCTGGTCGCCGCAATTAGCTGCCAAGCAGCTTGCAGTCGCGGACCCAAAACCCGGCCATCGTTGACGTGCACGCCCGGTTCAAACGCCTGACAATCATCGGTTGGGATCAACAGACACCGGCCCACCCGAAGTACATGAAACGAGCGTGCCCAGTGTCCGTTGGTAACCGCAACCCGATCGACACTGGTACCGTTTCGGCTGTTGAGGTCGCAGATGTGCCAATGACCGAGCTCAAAGCTGACGCGACAGTGCGCACGCGAGATTTGACGGTCGTCTAGCTGAAGCTCGGCATCGAAGCCCCGGCGGCCGATCGTGGTCGGCTCGGTAATTGGGAAGGGTTGGCAAGTGGGCCCTTGCGAGCTCCAGACCAGAACAAGGCCAGGAGTACGTTGTGCCAATTGGGAAACGCCCGTGCGCGAGGCATCGAGCGTTTCGGTCTGTGTCTCCATCCTCCGTGGAGGATACCAGAGCGCAGGGGAGTTTGCTGGTCGGGTCAAAAGCGGATTTTTCCGTTCCAGCTCTTGCCGGCACAGGCGGTTTCGCCAGTGGTTGTGTCGACACAGATGTGGTCGTCGGCGATCATAAAGTCATCGATCGCCTGGGTTGCCGAGTGTTGCCCAGGGAGCTCATCGTCGCCGATGATGCCGGTCGTACCGATTCCAAATGCACCTTCGCGGTTGTCACCCCAACAGATCAGGGTGGAGTTTTCGGTCAGGCCACAGGTAGCGTCAGCGGCCGCTTGCAGCTCGACCACAGCGATCCCGAGGTTCACGTGCATGGGGGTGGCTGACGGTGTTGTCGAGCCTTGGCCGAGTTGGCCCATGCGATTGTCCCCCCAGCATTCGACTCGACCATCTTCAAGTAGCGCGCAGATATGGTTATGACCGGCGACGACTTCCACGACATAGGCGTCGAGTGTAGGTGTCGTTGGGAACAGGTTACGGGGATCACGGTCCCAGCAATCGAGCAATCCATCGCCACGCAGGCCACACATATGGGCGTGTCCAACCGCGATATCAAGGTACGCATCCTGGTTGACACACAGGCCCTCGTCGGCGTCGGTAAAGGTCACACACGCGTTGCCGGGTGTGCAGTTGTTGGTTTCGACCGTGCAGGTTGTGGGGGCCACGGGGCCGGTGGTAACAGTCAAAGTGTATACAACGAATGCGGCGTACATCATATCTCTCTCCTCGATAGATTCGTGCGAGTTGCCCCGAGAAAATGCAGCTGACATGCCGGTTAAACGTCAGGCGCTTTTGGGTTTAGTTTTCAGCGGTTAGTCAAAAACACCCGCGCTCGTGCGGGCGTCGGTCAGTTGTTGTTCGCTCACCGTTCCCCCTGCAAGAACAGGCTCAAAACGCCGTTGCTGAGACTTTGAGGTGTGCCACCCAACTGTGCCACCCAACTGTGCCACCCAACTGTGTCAGCGACTGACGAAGTGTGTCAGCAGCAGTCGTGGCTTGAACGTGGTACACGGAGTTTGGGCGATGGACGACGCAAGCACGACACCCGACTCGCTCGGGCTTGAGCTGTCGCAACAAATGGGCCTCGACACCCGGGTCCGTTGGGGGGCGATGCGCGAGCAGTTGTTTGGTCGCAAACCCGACCCGACGAGGGTCGGCCGCTACATCATCAAATCGCGGCTCGGGTTTGGTGGGATGGGCACGGTCTACCGCGCCTACGACGAGGAGCTCGACCGGGAGGTTGCGATCAAGCTACTCGACGCAGGGGGAACGGCGGTGCTGCACGAGGCCCGGGCCATGGCCCAGCTCGCCCATCCCAATGTTGTTCAGGTTTTCGACGTGGGTGAGCTCGACGACCAGGTGTTTGTCGCCATGGAGCTTGTTGATGGCCAGACACTTCGCCAGTGGTTTGCGCGGCAGACCCATCGCGGACGTTGGCGGACGGTTGTCGAAAAGATGATTCAGGCGGGGGAGGGGTTGTGTGCCGCACACGCAGCCAACTTGGTACACCGCGACTTCAAACCCAACAACGTGATGGTGGGCGACGATGGCCGGGCCCGTGTGCTCGATTTTGGCTTGGCGGTCAAAGATGCGACCAAGGCTGCAGTTTCGGTTGCGGGGACCGAGCCGCCGAATCAAGGGACCTCCCACAAGCTCGGGGGAACCGTGCCGTATATGGCCCCAGAGCAACTTTCGCTGGGGCAGTCGGATACCCGAAGCGACCAGTTTAGCTTTTTCGTCACCGTGTTTGAGGGCCTTTACGGTCAGCGTCCGTTTGTGGCGGACAACAATCCTGAACTGATCCTTCGGATCGTTGAGGGGCGACAGACGCCACCCCCGGCCGACGTCAAGATTCCGCGGTGGTTGACCAAGGTGCTCGCGCGTGGATTGTCGCCCGACCCGGACCGCCGTTGGCCGACGATGCGGGCCGCACTCGACGAGTTGTCGCGCGGGCTTTCGCAGCGGCGAAAGTGGATCGTGGGTGCGTGCGCGGTGGCTGTTGCCGTCGGATTTGGTGCATATGCACTTTCAAACCGACCCATGTGTGATGGCACCGGCCAGCCGATCGACGAGGCCTGGTCGATGGCTTCGCAGCAGCGGCTCGAACAGGCCCTCGTGGCCTCGGGGGCAAGTTACACCGAGCATTTGGCACCCCGGGTGAGCGATGCCCTGAGTCAGCGCGCGGCGCTGTGGCAGGAAGTTGCTGCGAATGCCTGCGAGCAGCATCAACTCGGGCGTGTTTCTGACGAAATCTACACTCTCAAGCTCGCGTGCCTATCGCGTCTGCACCAGCACTTTTCGGCACTCGTCGATGTTCTCAGTGAGGGGACGCCGGAGATCAGTGAGCGGGCACTTCAGGCGGCGCTAAGACTCGAACCTGCGAGTTTGTGTGACGACGTCGATGACCTGGTCTCACGGGCAGGCAAAATTCCGAAGCCGGCACCAGCTGTGGCCCAACAGGTTGCCGGGCTGACCACCCAACTCCAACGCTTGCGGGCGCTGCACGACGCCGAAGTTGGGCCCGCGGGTGTCTTGCTCGGTCGCGAACTCTACGCCAGTGCCAAACAGCTTGCCTATGCACCGTTGCTCGCCGAGGTCGGACTTTGGTACGGTCGCCTGCAAATTCTTGTTGGGGACCTCGCCGGCGCCAGTGAATCGCTGACGACAGCGGTTGTCGCTGCCGAAGCCGGGTCCCACGACCGGGCCAAGGTTGCTGCGGTGACCAGCCTGGTCAAGTTGATGGCGGAGGCCCAGTCCCGCCACCAGGAGGCCAAGCGGTGGGCACAACTGGCGCAGGCGACCCTCCAGCGAAACGGTACGCCGCAGGGGGTGGAGTATGCGGAGCTCTTGAGTAGCCGGGCAGCGGTAGACGCCAGTCTCGAAGATTATCCAGCGGCACTCGATCGCTACCAGCGAGCGTTTGAGATAGGTGAGCGCGTGCTCGGGGCGAACCATCCGACCACCAACAAACTGTTGAGTAACTATGCGACTGTCCTCGAGGACATGGGCGAGCTTGAGCTCGCGGCCGCCAAGCTGCGCCAGGGGCTTGCCAATGTCGAACAGACCCTCGGTGCCGACCACCCGGCCCTCGCTGTGTTTCTCAACAACCTCGGGGTTGCCGAACGCAAGCTCGGGCAAACCAAAGCCGCGCGGGAGCATCTTGAGCGCGCCAGGGAGCTTCTGCGCGCGGCCAAGTTGGAGCACGGCGATCGCTATGCGGAGGTGTTGGGCAACCTCGGCACGGTGCATGGAGACCTCGGCGAACTCGATCGGGCTCTCGATTTGTATCATCAAGCATCTGCCGTGATTCAAGCTACGGGCCCGGGTCGTATTGAGGTTGCGAAGTTTGCCACCAACGCGGCCAATGTCCTACAACAACAAGGTGCCTATACACGGGCAATCGCCAACCACAAGCTAGCCTTGGCGACCCTGGAGCAGCTCGACGCACCGGCATCGGCACGGGCGTTGGTGCTGTTTAATTTGGGTGATGTCGAGCTCGACGCCGGAAACTTGTTGGCGGCTGGACATGCCTTTGAACGCTCGGGCGAGCTGGCCAAGCAGGGGAACAATCCACTCGCCCAGGCCGACGCGTGGTATGGACTCGGTCGGCTTGCCCTCAAACAGGGAGATTGTCCGACCGCAGCTGCCCATCTGTCGCGGGCCGCAGATGTCCATCGCAGCCGCGCCGGGTATTCCCTCGAAGCTGCCCAGGTCGATGGCTTACTTGCTCATACACTGATAGCCAGCGACCAGGCGACAGCGCGAGCTCAGGTCGACAACCTTCTTGCGCGGGCTTTGTCTGTCCTGCCCGAACATACACCGGCGGCCCGTGATGCCCGAAGGCTCCGCGAACATACACAGCAGCACGGTTCCGGCCAGGTGCCGTGTGGTGAGATGTTTCGCTAGTTTGATGTATGCCCGCATGTTGTGAGGGCGCGCGCCCACGGTGGCCAAGCTGCGGGGCCGGTCCGCGACTATCTCCACGGTGACGTCTTTGAGCTGCTAGCATGGCATCTGGCGTGGAGGCGGCAATGAGGGCGTGGGTTTATGTTGGGGTCAGTTGTTTGTTATCCGCATGTGGGTCGGGAGGAAGCGCAAACTCGGCGACCGAAGCCAGCACGACCAGTGTATCAACAACCGAGGTTGGCCCCACCACCGCGGGCCCAACGACGAGCGGCGACACGGACCCATCGTCTGGTACCACCGCAAGTGGTGGGGACTCGATGTCGGGTGAGGCTGAATCCCAAACTGAGGGGGAGAGCGAGACGGAGCTCGACACCACGACTTCGGGTGAGTCCGAGGGGCAAACCACCGACGAGTCCACAACCCAAACCGACTCGAGTGACACCGATGGCACCGAGACAGATGCGGAGACCGAGACCGAGACCGAGACCGGTGAGGTTGTTTGTGACGGCGCACCGTTGTGGGACGACCCATTTTTAGACGGTTCGTTGCGGCTGTCAGGGGATGAACACTACGGCTTTGATGCGGGCCCCCACGAACATGCTTGGATCTGCGTTGAGGATATGGCGCGGATCAATGTCTGTGAGAGTACAACTATCGTGCTGACCGAACCCATCGACACGGTGATTGGTGCAGGCGGGATAGGTCCGCTCGGCGATGAAAAGGTGACGATCACGGTCGCAACCGACCACCAAATTAATTTGTATATGCTTGTAGATGTGACTGGCCCGCCCGTCGACATTTGGGTCGATACGCCCAATGCCTGCGTCACGGTGACGTCGATGGGACAAAGTGAGCTAGGTTTTGGCGGGACCGGGGCGGGCGTCAAGGTTTCGACCGAAGGTGGACTCACGCTCAATGGCTGGACCGGTACCAACGGCAACGACTGCCCATTTGGGAGCGAGTTTAGCGGTGGCGGGGGAGTCTTACCGGCTCCGATGTGTCCTGAGCCGTAAATGCTGTTGGCATCGCATGGGTCTCTCGAACCAACTCTTCGTGGCCGAAAGTTAGCTCGTTGTTGCTCTCGGCGGCGAGTTATCTGCTCGACGAGAGCTGAGGCCAAAGCATTGCAGCAGGTATGTTGCTGGTTCGACAATCATTGCTCGACACAATAAATCCGAGCTTTCAAGTTGCATGAACGATTCTCGGCGTAGGTCCATAGCTCGTTTGCATAACTGGCGTCTCCTACGTTACCCAAAAGGTCATACTGATGCGAAGACCAATTAGCACAACTTTGAGAGCCTTGACTGCCACTAGTATTCGTGCCAGTCCAAACTTGTGTATACGCGCCGACTTGTTCTCCATGCTCATCTTTGTCAATTGGAGCAGTCAAGCTTCCATTGGCTAAGTCTATCCAATTGTCCGCAATCCGGGTACCAGTTGAGGTGATGAATACACTGCCATCTTCAAAACGAAAATTCTCGATAGGTGAGCGGTCACTTGTGCTTAACCAGGCTAGGTAGTCTCCACCCCGGGTGTGTAAAGATGCAAGTGCTAGTTCTTGGCACTTTTCGTGCGCTCCAGCAATGCCTCCAAGATCTCCGGTCCATAACTGGGATGATGCGAAAATGATCTTCTCGTTGGGTTTATGATGACAGTACCCTGTAACTGTGTTACAGCAGAATCCTGTCTCTGGATCAGGTGTCTCGTTAGCATTACTACACCAACTTGACATTGGTTGTTCTATAACGTCACCGCAAGATAGCAGAAAAAGACAGGCTGGGCATAGGATTCTCATTTTACTAAGTCTCAAGCGCTTGCAAATTGATTAAATCACTCTTAATCGACTCCCCATTGGCAAGGGTGGCGACAACATAGTGACTTCCTGAGTGGGTTGACGCAAGGTTCGGCAACCGTAAGGTGATCTCCGACTGAGGAGAAATTACGGGGAAATCTAAACCGGACTCATCGTAGACATCGTAAGGTGGTCCTTCGGGGGTTCCGTCTGCGCGATGGAGTTGAACCGAACATTCGATGACTTGTTGAACATCGGAGTGGTTGTATAGTTCAATACATCCACCAGCAAGATGTGAATTTATGGTACCATCTCCACCGCTTAGGGGGCAGAATTGACTCGAACGAGGTGAGTTTGTTGAGTCAGACTGTTCGATCACTGCGCCGGCAACAGCTGCAACAACAATCTTTAGCAACTCAACAATCAGCTGATTACAACCTGCTAGAAAGAGGGGTGCAACCACTAGTCCTTTTGAGAACTCGCGACGATTCATATACAAACGATACCATGTCGCTGAAGCTTAGAATCAAAGCTCAAGAGTAACAGTTAGTGTGTTACCGCACGTGCGTTCTGTGCGCAAAACTTCATTGTGCACCGTGGTCCCACCGTGTTTTCTTACAAGAACGTAGTTCATTTGCAGTTCTCCCGGAGAAGTTGGGTGCGCCCTCCTGCGAATCATTGAGCACGTTGGTCGGCGGTCGCCCCTTGGGCTACGGACTCGCAGCGAAAACGTTGCAACACCAACGAGTTTGGCGGGTCAAACCTGTTCGCCGAAGATAGCTCGCGATAAATTAAATCGAGGACCGAAATTGTCCGCGATGTGTCCTAGGTTGTGCCGCACCGGAGAACACACATCATGCCGATTACGCTCTACGCCGCACCCATGTCCAGCGCTATCCCTGTTGCTCAAACCCTCGCCGAGCTCGATGTCCGGCACGAGGTCGTCACTTTAGATTTGGCGGCTGGAGACCAACGCAAGCCAGAATACCTCGCACTCAATCCCAACGGCCAGGTGCCGACGCTGGTGGTCGATGGCACGCCGATGTTTGAGGCGGTTGCCATCATGCAGTGGCTTGGCGATCGGTTTGGCGTGGAGCGAGGACTTTGGCCGGCCGCCGATGACCTGCAGCGGCTTGAAGCCCTGTCGTGGACCACGTGGACCTACGTGACGTTCTCGGCAGCGATGAAGCGCATGCTCCTTGCCTCCAGTGACCGTGTGCCACAGGAACTCCATAGCGAGGTGCACGCAAAACATGCCCGTGACGAGTTGCAACGCCTGCTCGGTATGCTCAATGAGCGACTTGCGTCGCGTGATTACATGCTCGGAAAAGAGTACACACTGGTCGACCTAGTTGTTGGCAGCGGCGTGTCATATGGCACGTTTTGTGGCGTGTGTGTCGATGACCACGCCCACGTGCAAAGCTGGCTTCGTCGCGTGCAGGAGCGGCCGAGTTATAAGCGTGTGTGGGTCGAGCAAGCGTCGTGACAGGTTGGCAGTTTTGGCTGTCTATGCTTTCAACGTTGCCGTTGGTGACCGGTTGCACCGGCAGATCCACGGCAACGCATGCATCTGTGGCTCCGACGGCGGGCCCAAGCGATACGGGGGCCTGTGCCACGGTGGCGTTTCCCAAGGGCCCGGCCGGACGGCGGTTGGCTGAGCTTGTTGCAGCTACAAACGCCCCCGAGGTTGCGCCAGCAACAGCGTTTGTCGCTTCGGGGATGACCGACGACGTACGGCAACGCCACGGGGGCTTTGTGGTCGGCAACGCCGGCGACGAGCTAGGCTTTGACCTGTGCCGGGTAGACTTTGTGGCTCCAACTGCAGTGGTGGCCACGCTCGGAGGCAAGAGTCCGGCCGGAGACTTTGTCTACGGAGTGGTGGCCTTCGCTCTCGACGACCACGGGAAGATCGCCGCGTTTGCAGTTCTACCGGCCACCGCAGCTGACCTCGAAGTGCCGGTGGCAAAGCTCAGCGAAAGTGACGTGCGCACGGCCGTCGACGGGATTGCAGCTGCCGTTACCGGCTATGTGTTTGTCGACAAGGGGGTGGCGATGGCCAGGCGGATTCGCGGGCAACTTGCGTCGGGAGCCTATGACGGCATCGAAAATGGGCATCTGTTGGCACTGGTCGTCAGCGAAGACCTCTATGCGGTCACCGGCGATAAACACCTCGAGGCGAGCTACCATGCCGTTGCTCCTGAACCTCCACACGACCCGACGCCCGCGGAGCTCGACGCTATCAAGAAGGTCGCTGTCCGCGACAATTTCGGCATGCCGGTGGCGGAGATCCGTGATGGCGGAATTGCCTACCTCAAGGTTCTAGGCTTTGTGCCGCCTGAGCTCGGCGCCGAGGCGATGTCGGCGACGATGTCAAAGTTGGCCGATGCCGAAGTACTCATTATCGACCTGCGTGAAAACGGTGGTGGAAGCCCCGAAGGTGTGGCCTATATGGCGAGCTATTTGTTTGGTGATACACCGGTTCACCTCAACGATATCTACAATCGCCAGACAGATCGCACACAGTCGTCATACACCAACCCCGAACTTCCCGGCCGACGCTTGGGTCCCGGAAAACCGGTTTATGTCCTTACGAGCAGCTACACATTTTCGGCCGCTGAGGAGTTTGCCTACGATCTTCAGGCCCTCGGGCGCGCGACGATCGTCGGGGAGGTCACAGGTGGGGGCGCCCACCCGGTCGAGATGGTGCCGGTCTCCGAGCATTGGTCGGTTTTTTTGCCGACATCGCGTTCGATCAACCCGATCACCAAGACCAACTGGGAGGGGACGGGGGTGCAGCCGGATGTTGTGGTCCCGGCCGCGAGCGCGCTCGACACGGCCGTCGAGCTCGCGGCGAAAGTGCGAGCGACGACCGCGAATCCGGCACGCGAGCGATAGCCAGTCGAGTGTTTCACATGGCGTCACGGCGCGTGCGGGCACTTGCCGGGGCCCGATGTTGGCGATCTCGAAGTGGTCGGGTGTCGGCACGGGCTACGTTGCACCAGCCCTGGGTGTGGGGATCGATCCGCACAACTTCGCCGAGTGAGAGCACCAGCTCGTTTTGCCCGACGGCAATGTCCTGCTCGTCGATGTAGCGGCCGACGAGTGTGAGCCGTTCGGCGTCGGTTTGCGACGGCATGCTCCCGTGCATGGCAAAGCTGGTGAAGACCCACAGCTCCCCGGGTCGGCTGACGAAGTCGCAGCGCGAGACTTCTTGGGCAAATAGGTCGTTGTGAAAGAAGTCGGCGAACCGCAGCATCAGCTTGGTGACCCCGCGGTGATTGCCCGAGCCGTACAGCAGGACCGGCAACATCCGCTCGACCTCGTGCCGGGGAAAAAACGCCAGGCAAGTCAGTAGCGCCGTCGGGTGTTGGGCAAAGTAGGCACCTAAGTCGTAGACCCGTGTGTCGCGGAAGGTCCCGGCGAGCACGACCAAACACCCGTTGTCGGGGCCGGCGTGGGTCAGCGAGATCCAGGCGTTGAGTGCCGAGTTGGGGCGAAACACCCGATTGGGACGCAGCGTGAGCGAGCGGTGGCCGTAGGTCTCGGGGAACTCGACGTTTTGATGCATCGGCGTGCGTACACCAGGACGCTGGCGAAAGACTTGGGAGCGCCAACAGGCCACGCGGTTGGTCGCCATCAAGGCTTGCATCGCCTCGACGATCGGTGGGCGCAGCAACACCTCACGCACACGGGCGTCGTACATGAATGCGTTGAACCCCAGCAAGATGTCCTCGCGGGCAGCCATCTCACGCGCCCGGTGCTCGTTGTGGGCGGCGATTTGCCGACGCAATGGATTGTGTGGATCGCGGAGTAATGCACGGATGTGATCGGCGAGTTCACGGGCCTCATCCTCGGCACAAACCCGCAAAGGTCCGGCGACGCCAGTGCGCTCAAACAACATCCGGGTGTCATCGTCGATGCCGCTATGCGGACGCGTTCGGATGTTGAGTTCGCGGCTGCTCGGAGCCGCAAACCGTTGGGCAAATGCAGCCCGGTCGTTGGTGATCGCCCGCAGGCGGAGCACCCGTGTCGCCGCGCTGAGGGCCTTGACGGTCGCACGTTGACGCAGGCTGAGGGGACCTATCGCCGCGAGTTCCTCGCTCAGGTCTGACAGGCACTCGTCGACCCGCAACTGTTCCATCAACGCGTTCATGGCTGACCTCCCCACAGCTGCGGTTGGCAGCGCGTGACAACCCGGTTGAGCTGACGCTCGTGGCGACCAAACGCCTGTACGGCCGGGATGTCGTCGACTCGCAAGCGAAAGTGGCCGCGCGGGGTCGGTAGCCGGTCCCAACGCATATCGGGAAAGATGGCCGTATCGCCAGGTACGTAACGCCCGACGGCGGCCAGGCGACGTTGGTCGGCGGTGACGTTGGGGTACGAGCCATGCATGTTGAGCGACGTGAAGATGATCGCCTGCCCGGGTTTGAGCAAAACGTCGCGGACCTCCCAGCGCTCGAAGTGTTGGCGGCCGAGCAGCTGCAAGCAGGCGTCGAACAGGCATTGCACGCGGGCAAACCGATCGGGGTGAAACAGGCCGAGTCGCAACACGGCTTCGAGGCGGTCCGGGGGCAGCGAGGCCAAAAACCGCATGGTGTGGTCCTGCGAAAACTCGTAGATGTGCTCGATACGGCCATCGACAAAGCTACCGGGCATGATCCGCATGGCCCCGTTGCGAACCGTAACCTCCGACAGGGCGATCCACACACTGAGTTGGATCATGCTCTGGTCGCGACCGGCGGGCGGCCGTAGTTTGCGTTGGTCGGCAAGCTCGCGAAAGCTGCTGTTTTGATGCCAGAACGTGCCGCCGTCTCCCGGACCCATCTCAAAAAACTGCGAGCGCCACAGCAGCACATCGTCGCCGAGTAGCGAGGCTAGGCGTTCGGTGATCGCGGGTGCGGTGAACAGGTCGAACAGTTCGGGGACACGCAGCGCCTGAAACAGCCCGGCGTAGCGCAGGTTCCACAATCCCGCGGCCCGCATACGGCGGGTATAGGCACGGGGAAACGGGTTGGCGGTGCGAAAGTCTCGATCGACACGGCCGCGCATGGCTTCGGCCAGGGCCAGTGCCTGCTGGGGCGCGAGTACGGAAAACGGAGCGCTCACACCTTCGCGTTCAAACAGCTCGACTTCGTCCTGCGACATCGCGTGGGGATGAGTCGCGTTGCGCCGCAGGCTACCGAGGGCACGCAGGCGTTGGTGTTGGTGGCCGGCAAGCAATGCTTTGAGTGGCGAGTCGGCCTGGCCGAGGTGTGGGTACAGGACATCGCGAAACCAGGAAACGACGCGCAGCATTGCGCGCAGGCGCAGGCGTTGAAACACACTCAAATCGTGCTGGGCGACGCGGTCCTCCACCGACGGGAGGCCTGACATCATGGCGGATAGGGTTGTCGTAGACATAGGACTTGTTCGCGGTTGGTTGCGTGAAATGAGGTGGCGACCCGACAGATGGCGTCGCCGAACACGCTCACAGCAGGGGAATCACCACCTCCGCGATTTCTATGCAGTGCGCGGTGATTTGAGTTGACCTGCATAGAAGTCGGCGAGGTGGTGACCACACAACCGCTCTTGGGCCGATGCAGTTGCACCAGGCTTATCTAGGGCTCAGACCCTGTCTACCCACCGACTTCACGGACTGCGACTGTCCTCGGCGAGGGCGTTACCAGTCGCGTCATGACTTGGTGAAGGAGCATTGTCGAAACTACCAACAAAGTCATTTTTGCCTGCATAGAAATCGCGGAGGTGGTGATTCCCCAAGTGCCTGCCGTGAAGACATCCGTGATTTCACCTACCGAGGGGACTGTGCACCCGCGCCCGCGCCAGCCTGTTGTCCGCTGCGAGCGACTGATTTGGCGACGCGACATCGCCGGTCGAGCCGCCCTGGGCGATGCGCTGTTCTCAATCTTTTCGACCTACTATTCGGGGTTTTCGCGCGACGCATTTGAGTCGCTGTTCCTCGCCCGCCAAGGAGTCGTGTTGGCGCTACTGTACGGCCCAAACGACTGTCTTGCCGGGTTTTGTGCGGTTCGCCGAGCGATCTATCGAGCATCGGGGCGACGCTACGGTGTGTTTTCGGCCGGTGTATATGTCGATACAAACTTTAAGGGGGGACGAGTTGCGGCGCTTTTCGGTTTGTCCGAAGCACTGCGCTTCAAGCTGCGGCACCCGTGGCTGCGGGTTGCCTACCTCGGACTTGCCCACACACCGGCGCCCTATCGCTTGTTTACCCAGACGATGGCACGGGTGTATCCCAGTCGCCGGTGCGGGGAGCCACCTGCGGATGTTGCCAATGTGATGCGCCAGGCTCTTGCGGAGCGCGGGTGGCCCCAGGTCGGCGAGGACCCGTGGGTACTGGCAACACCCATGCTCGCACGGGATTCGCACTGGCTGCGTCGCAAGCCCCACATGCGTACCGATCCTGATGTTCGGTTCTTTCTCGATAGGGTGCCCGGGTGGGCCGAGCAGGGACACGGGATGTCGGTATGGCTACCGCTCGACTTGCGCGACATCGTGGGTGGCGGGCTGCAAATTCTCGGACAGCGGCTCGGCTTTGATAGGAGTCGGTTGCCTCGCCAGGTTGCGACTGTCACGGCCCAAGTACTCAAATGAATCAGGCTTGTCGGTCGTCAAAGTATTACGAATAAATAGGGAGTTGATATCGCTTCCCTGACCTCTCGGGAGGTGTTCGAGTTGTCGTCGGGCCGTCTTTGTTGTAGGCGCAATGACCGAGCAGCCGTTGATCCCGTGACTTGCGGGGCGGCGCCAGGAACAGACAAGGTGTATGTCCGGCCGAGCTTGCCAAGCGACCGGCCACGTGGCTTCGGACATCAACTGCAGCAAAAAATTGGCAAGTTGCCGTGTCGGGTTGCGGCATGCCGCGAGGACATCACGCGTTACCTCCTAGTTGAAAATCTACGGGAGCGAGCGGTGAGCGAGACCTATTTTTCGCCCGAGATAGAGGCCACAAACGCCGTGATCGATGGCACGAGCGCGGTCATGTGGTCACCCGGGACATGTTCGACCGTAAACGGACGTCCGTGTTGCTTGGCCAACTCGCGCACATGTGCGGCGTTGTCGATAAACCACCGATCCTCGGTTCCCACGTAGGCGACATGGGGGTGGACCATGTCGGAAATGTTGGGCCCCAGCACCCGCAGGGTACGCTCGAGCGGGTCTTCGGGGTCAAAGCGGATCAGGTATTTGTTGGGTCCGTTGCGCCATCGCGAAAATGTTGCTGGTACATATATTCCGCCGGAGCTACCGGTGCCGGCCAGCGGAGGCTCGGGGTGCAGGCTGAGCATGGCTGCAATGCCCCCGCCGACCGAATGGCCAAACGCGTAGATTTTGTTGCCCTCAACCTCAGGGCGCGCGGCCAGCCAGCGGACAGCCGCTCGGGCGTCGTCGACTTCACCATACAGCAGCTCAAACCGCCCGGGGTTGCCGTTCTCGGCTCGAAGTGTCGGTAGCATCACGGCAAAGCCCGCGGCGATGAACGGTTCGACCTCAGTAAATGCGCGCTGGTGCAGGGCAAAGTCGCCGTGAAAAAACACCACGCCCGGTCGCTTGGCACTGTCGGCGAGGGGGGCCGCGTAGTAGGCCTGCAAATCGAGTTCGCCCGAGCGGTAGGTGACGGTTTCGAAGTTGGCTGGAGGGTTGAGGGGTTGACCCTTGGCCGGCGGCGGAAGGTTGGGCTTGAGTTGGGTTTTGTGGTTGGCCCGACGTTCGAGGTAGCTACCCTCTAATTGAGTATACACGGTTTTCGAGTTGGACGTCGCTGTTGCCGGACCCGGACCGGTGCTCGAGTGGCCGGAGCAACCACTAGCGATCGCTACCAACATCGCCAACGCGGACCAAAACGTGAAATAGCCGTCGGATTTGTGTACCTGCATCACCCTCGGGTGACATGCTGACAGCTTCTGAGCGAACACTCCAAATTTTCCGATAGTTGGTGCGAACCCGCGCAGGTTCGCGTACAATCGCGCCATGCATGCCACCCAGGTCCTCAGTGAACTCGAGACGCTTGGCAACGCCGCACGGCGCAAACACAACACCAAGGCCGGTGCCGGTGACAACCAGTTCGGCGTCAAGTTAGGTGATGTTCGCAAGTTGGCCAAACGGCTCAAAAAACAGCCTGAGCTCTGGCGAGAGCTTTGGGACACCGGCAACGTCGAAGCTCGGCTCGTGGCAACGCTGATCGTGCGCGTCAAGGACCTGACCGCCGAGGACCTCGGCCACATGGTCGAGACAACCACGTTTTCGCAGGTCGCCGACTGGCTCAGTGCGTACGTGCTCAAAAAACACAGCGACAAAGAAGCGTTGCGGCAGCGGTGGATGAAACCCGGCGAGAAGAATCGTTGGGCCGCCCGGGCGGGTTGGAGCCTGACAGCCGAACGGGTGGCCAAGGATGCCCAGGGCCTCGATTTGAGCGGGTTGTTGCGACGTATTGAAAACCAGCTGGCAACCGCACCTTCCGAGGTCCAGTGGACCATGAATATGTGCCTGGTCAACATCGGGATACATCACCCCGAGCACCGCAAGCGTGCCCTCGACATTGGTGAAAAGCTCGGTGTTTACAGCGACTATCCCGTGTCGAAAGGGTGTACTTCGCCGTTTGCCCCAAGCTGGATCAACGAGATGGTGCGCCGGCAGGGGTAGGCTGCTTGCTCGCTACGGTTTGTACCCGACAACAAATTTGTAATTGGTGGGCCAATTGGCGGGAGCGTCAACTGTGACGGCCGAATCGAGGACAACCCGGTAGGGGCCCATGTCTACAAAGTTTCGGTCGTACACATCTACTTGGTCTTTGTCGAGTGCAACGGTTCATGTCATGCTACCAAGCATACGATATTTAAAGCATAGCAAACTTAGCAGCATTCTTGGCCTGTGTTGGTTCAAACAATGGAATGCGACTCCACTCCCAGGAGTTTGCTCAGTAGCTGACTATGTGCCCACAAAAGAAACCGGCGTTGATTATTTTATTTGGATAAAAACAACACTGTTTTGGCAACGTGAGTCAGAACGGCTACCGATACCAAAGCGTCCTCCGCTAGCTAAGACAACCTCGTATAGGTGGTCGTAGGGTAGCTGAGAGCGTTGGGTGTGGTAGCGAATTCCGGCAGCTTCGAGGGCTGTGAGCAGCGTTGCGCTACTGAGATTACCTGATGATCGACAGGAACCGAGGACCCACGGGTCGAGCTGTAACCGCGCACTTTCGCGACCTAGAAACGGGATGTCGTCGCACCACAGCATCCACAGCTCAGATGCTTCGCTCGTGACATAAAAGTGAAACTCGAGGTCGCCATAGCGCCACACGGTGCTGTCCGTTGCCCATGGGTGTTTGCCCATCCACGCGTCCGGCTGCCCCAGTTCATTGGCAACTTGGCGACGGGATGCGCCGATTCGGATGCCGGCAATTGTCCCCGTGCGCATGACCTCGAGCATGTGTACGGCGAGCACGTGGGCATGATAGCAAGTGGCTGTTCATGAGTACGACGCTCCACGTTGTCCGCGCGCGAACGGCCTCGGTAGCCCTGATCTTTCGCCGCGGCCCGGGAAAGCAGGTTCGCCAAGTGTTGTGGCAGCTCAACGGCGACCGGTTTGAACGCGGGCAGTGGCTGCGCGGGCGGGTGTACCCGGAGCGTTGCGACCTGTCGCCCAATGGCAAGCTGCTCGTCTACTTTGCGATGCGGCGTGGGCATACGTGGAGCGCGGTCGCCCGGCCGCCGTTTTTTACGCCGCTGGCCGTCTGGGAAGAGTCGGGCACGTGGGGTGGGGGAGGTGTGTGGGTTGCAAATCATGCCCTGCGCCTGCGGACCAACCCCGCGTGTCTCACGTTGGACCCAAAGTACACATTGCCACCTGGGCTCGACCTCGGGTGCTGGCGAGGTGGCTCGCTCGATGTTGTGCGCGACGGCTGGCACATCGACAAAGCGCGCCTGCTCAAACCCCACCCAAAGCTCGCACAGCTGTTCTTGGAACGGGTCGACTGGGATGATCCCGGGCGTTCGCCAACCCTGCCCAAACGGCCTTATCGCTACCAACTCCACGACGCCAAGAAACGTACAACTGTCGACCTAGGCCCGTTTTCGTGGGCGGATTGGCACCGCGAAGAACTTGTTTATACATATGGTTCACAGGTGTTGCGGGCGGGGATGTCCGGGCGTCAACTCGAGGCTGGGCGTGTGCTGGTAGACCTCGCCGACGACCGGTTTGCCGGGATGCCACCACCGCCACGGGCCCTGCGTTGGCCTCGTCTTAGCTAACTGAGCTACTTGATCTTCGGCGCTTGATGGTCGACGATCATCGCGTGGGAATGTGTCTCGATCGGTTTTTTTTGGTGCGGGTTGAGCAGCCGCCGTGGCTTTGTATTCGAGTTGTGCGCCCGGCTGCTCCTAATGCTGCCCAGCCCGCGGTCGACTTTGCCTGCGACCTCGCCGAGGCGAAGGCCAAAAAGATTGCAGATACAATCGCTCCGGGTGGCGAGATCGTAGGAGACTTCTCGCCGCTGCTCGATGCGGATTGTGAGGCCGATCGCCAGTTGTTGGGGCACCATGGCTGCCTGCTTTCGCTGTGGTGGACCCGGCGCCATCGCTACCACGACGCACTCGCGTTTGCCCCCGTAGCTTCAGAGGAGGCGTTTTGGTCGTGGCTCGACGAGTTTGAGGACACCAAACGCTACATTCGCCCGGCGACGCAAGTCGCTGCCCGGCTGGTGACGGAGGCCGAGTTCGACTGGCGGGGCCGCGAGCTTTTGCTGATGGACGATGTCGACTGGTTGACAGCCGAGGAGTTTGACGACCTTCATCGGGGTGGTGGGCTTGCGCGCCTGCTTGCGGGGGAGCTCGAAGCCCGGTCGATGTCGCCGGAGAGCTGGCGCCTGGCCAAACTCCAGCTCCTCAACCGTGCGCTCGCCTCCGACAATGCCCACAACGATCGGCGCGCGGCGGCATTTCGCTGCATCGAACTTTCGGGTTACGACAGCGCTGCCGCACTCGACACGATCGATAGGATTGTTGTATCAGCAACAAGCTCAGACGACCTCAAGGGGATCGCCTATGCCCTGGGCACCGCACTTGAACGGATGGTGGATAACCCGCGGGCAAAGAGCATGTATGAGCAATTATGTACCAGCACCGAGCCGTTGCCCCGGCAGATTGTGGTCGAGTTCGACAGGTTGAGACGTGACCGGATCGAGGAGAGCTAGCAGCCGGTGGCTTTATTCGCGTGTCGCCTCGCGCCGAAGCGTTTGTCGAAGTTGTGTTTCGTGAATGCAGCTGTAATGGGGCTAGGCGAAGATTCGCGGGACCCATCCTCGACACGGCAAGTGAGGCTCCCGTCGAGAAAAACCATGGGCTGCGTGCCGAAGCTCGACTCCGGCTAGCGCTTCGCGTGCCCCGGTTGTGGCGGCACTGCTGACAGGAGTGGTAAAAAGCCGCTTAGTTGCCGGTTAGGCCAGTTCTGAGCCAGACGCCGACACTTTGAATTGTGACCACGCCGCCGGTTTTGGTGAGGTCGGGGCGGCCCTGTTGGTCCGGCTCTAGGGCTGCGAGTTCAACGGCGAGTCGGGTCAGCAGCCCTTCAGTAAGTGTAGGTGCATGTTGTTCGAGGCCGAGGTCGCGCAGGCGTGCTTGCATGTGCTCAGCAAGTCGCGGGGCGAGGCGATTGTCCGGGGCCAGCAACAGGTTGTCGCGGGCCCAGCTCAGGTCGTCCTGGGTCAGCGGGGTGAGGGCGACACTTTGAGTGTGGCCGGGCAATTCGCGGCAAATCGCGGCCGTTCGTACAAGGTCACCGAGGGTCAAACGCCCGGGCTCGTCGACCCGCGTCACCCACACCGGATCGATGCCAAACCCACTGCGGTCGAAGGTGAGCCGCGACAAGGCTGCTGCCTGTTCGATGAGTTGGGTCGCCCGGGCAACATCCCGGAGGTTGGCGATCGGCCGGGTTTTTTGCGGTTGTGCGTCCTGCACAAGCTCGGGGTACCACCCGGCCAGCGCGGCCACGGCAAAGTTCCACGGGCGGTCGAGCAGCGAGCCGACTAGCGAAAGCGAAACCCGACCCTCGCGGTGCAGCGAAAGTGCAGCTCGGCGAAGTTTGTCGAGGGCGCGGTACCCCAGGCGAAACAGGTTGCGAAGCCCGAGTCGCGTGAGGTGTTGACTGAGCTCACCGGTGATGTCCTGCGGATCGCGGCCGCCGGCGAGCATTTCGAGCGCGAGCGAGACGGTGGCCTGTGCCTGGTGAATCGCCCGTTGTTGGTGCCCGGTGTCGCCCGGTTCAAACCGCTGGGCAGCCATGACTTCGTTGACCAACAACGTAAACTCGCGGGTCCGGACACCGTGTTGCCCGGGGTCGAGGTGCTCGAGGACCTGGCGAAGGAGGTTTTTGTGGCCCCATCCGGCGAGTTCGATCGCGGTGGTCTCGACATCGGCAAACGTCCGGTGTTCGACGTCGGGAGCGGCATCGACAGGCAGCGGCGTAAACAAGCGCATCGCCTCCTCCCATTCGACAAAGCCGAGGTCGGCCAACCGCCCACGTCGCCAGCGCAGGAGGTCCTCTTCGAGTTGCGACGCCAATCCCCCACGTAGCGAGTTGACCAGTCGTCGCCCGTCTTCGAGGCTGTCGTGATAGACCGCTTCGATAATCGTAATCGCCTGGCGCCCGAGTTCGTGGTTGGGCACGGCGATCAGGTAGAGGCTGTCGGGTGTTTCAAACGTGGTGAGGTCGGAAACCGCGGCCCGAGCCTGTTCGCGGCGCTCGTCATCGTCGGGATCGAGGGACAACACTGAAGTCCCGTGGAGGACAGCAAACGTCCACATCTCCGGATCCATCGCGTACATCAAGCGCACAAGGTCGCCACGTGCAGTTCTCGCCCCGCGATAGGCCTCGACGATCTGCGTGAGCCACTCGCGAACCCGGGGAACTTGGATCCGATCGCCGGTCCACACGTCAAGGTCGAACACAGCGGTGAGCTGGCCGGGTATCGCCTCTGGCAACACCAACTCCAACCGTCCCTCATCACGAAGTTGCCGGGCAAGCGTGACGAATGCCTGTTGCGGAATCCGGGGGACCAGCTGCTTGCGATCGTCGCGCAACTCGAGCGACAGCGGTTCGTCGAACAAAAGCTGCAGCTCGTCGGACGGGAGAGGGGCCAGGGTGTCATCGGTGTGCGAATCCACGGCCGCGGAACCTACCACTTCGAGTCTCGAACGCCAGGATACCCAGCCGCGCCAAAACGTGGTCAACTCAGGCGATGGCTGGCAAAGTCCGAGACCCAGCGATCGCCCGGGCGCTCGGGCAGGTCACCGCAACGTTGGGGGAGCACCTGCCAGCGGCCCGCAGCCGGATAATGGTCGCCTGCTCGGGCGGGCCCGATTCGGTCGCAACCCTGGCGTTGTTGCGGTTATTGAGCAAAAAACAAAGCTGGAGCTTGGTGCTCGGGCACATCCATCACGGGTTGCGCGAGGCGTCGGACAGTGAGGCCGCACTCGTGCGCCAGTTGGCGCTGAAGTTCGACCTCGAGGTTGCCGTGACACGCCTCGAGTTGGCGCGGGGGGCGGGTCTTCCGGCACGGGCACGGAGAGCTCGGCGGACGGCTCTGCGTGAGCAGGCCGACAAGCTTGGCGCGACACAGATCGCATTGGGGCACACCGCGACCGACCAAACGGAAACGGTCCTGATGCATCTCACCCGGGGAGCCGGGCTCGACGGACTCGCGGCGATGCCGGTCGCCGACGGTCTGTGGGTCCGCCCGGTGCTCGGGATCTCCCGCGACACGACCCGTGAGTTGTGCCAACTGATGGACCTTCCGTTTGTCGACGACCCGACCAACCGCGATCGTTCCCATCTTCGCGTGCGGATTCGTGAGGTCGTGCTTCCGCTGTTACGCGAGCAAAATCCAAAACTCGATGCGGCGGTTGGTTCGCTGGCAACAATTGCCCGGGATGCCGATCGAGCGATCAACAGTTGGGTCGCCCGGGAGCTCGCCGCACGCCGGGTCACAGCCGAGGCGTTTTCGTGGCGCATCGACGGATTTGCCGAACTTCCGCGGGCGGTGCGTACCGGTTTTATTCGGGCTGCTTGTCGCGCTGGTGGGGCAGGTCTCGAGGCGTGTGGTCGGGCAAAAGTTGCCGAGATCGAGCGGAGCATCCTTGTGGTCGAGCGCACCCACCACACATCGTCGGCGGCGCGAAAGCCTCGTCGCTGGCAACTCACAGGCGGGTTACAGGTTTGTGTCAACGTCCATGGCCTGCATCTGACCAACACGTAAAGTGAGGCTCACCACCCGTGGCCAACCATTGACCCAATAAAGTGCCCCGGCTATGCTGCCCTGAACCCGTTTTTAGGGGAATCTTGCGGAGCTCGTGAAACAGCAGACAAAGACCTTACTCGTATGGCTGTGCCTGATCTTGGCGGTCCTGGCACTCGCCAACATGTTCAACACCGGCCAAGACGTCGTGAACATCACCTACTCGAAGTTCATCGAGAGCGTCGAGAATGATTGGGACGAGCTCAAGGGCAACACGACCGTAGCGATCAAAGTTCACCCGAGTCACGTCGACATCAGCTACCCGCTCGATGGCAAGACCTACGAGGCCAAGGGGCCGGCGACCGACGACCTCTATGCGCTGCTGAGCTCCAAGCAGATCGACTACAAAGTCGAGCCTGAAGAAGACAGCGCGCTGCTGCAGTTCGCCCTCATGTGGCTGCCGATGATTTTCATCGTCATCCTCATGGTGATGTTCATGCGCCAGATGCAAGCTGGCGGCGGTCGGGCGATGAGCTTTGGCAAGAGCAAGGCGCGCCTGCTCAACGAGCACCAGGCCAAGATCACCTTCAAGGACGTCGCCGGCGTCGACGAGGCCCGCGAGGACGTTGAGGAAATCATCGACTTCCTCCGCGACACCCGAAAGTACCTGCGTGTCGGCGGCCGGATCCCCAAGGGCGTATTGCTGATGGGCCCTCCCGGAACCGGCAAGACCTTACTTGCCCGTGCGATTGCGGGTGAAGCAGGCGTCGCGTTTTTCAGCATCAGCGGTTCGGACTTCGTCGAAATGTTCGTCGGCGTCGGTGCCAGCCGTGTCCGCGACCTGTTTGAGCAGGGCAAAAAGAACGCCCCGTGCATCATTTTCATCGACGAAATCGATGCCGTTGGTCGCCACCGCGGGGCCGGCTTGGGCGGTGGTCACGACGAGCGCGAGCAGACGCTCAACCAGCTCCTCGTTGAAATGGACGGTTTCGAAGGCAACGACGGCGTCATTTTGGTCGCCGCCACCAACCGTCCCGACGTTCTCGACCCCGCACTGCTGCGTCCCGGCCGGTTCGATCGCCGGATCGTCGTCGGTCTCCCCGACGTTCGTGGCCGCGAAGCCATCTTAGGTGTTCACACCCGCAAGGTCCCCCTCGAGGAGGGAACCGACCTAGGGATCGTCGCCCGCGGAACGCCCGGGTTCTCCGGAGCTGACCTCGAGAACCTGGTCAATGAGGCAGCCCTCTACGCCGCCCGCATGGGCCGTGAGTTCGTCACCGGCGAAGACTTTGACTATGCAAAAGACAAAGTCCTCATGGGCTCCGAACGCCGCAGCGCGATCATCTCCAAAAAAGAAAAATGGACCACGGCATGGCACGAGGCCGGCCACACGTTGGTCGCCATGAAACTCCCCAAGGGAGATGTCGACCCGGTCCACAAGGTCACGATTATCCCCCGCGGCCGTGCCCTAGGTGTCACCCAGCAGCTCCCCGAAGAAGATCGCTACGGCATGGACAAAAATCATGCAGAAGCAACAATCTCGATCCTGATGGGGGGCCGAATCGCCGAAGAGATTGCCTTTGACGGGCAAAAAACCACCGGTGCCAGCAACGACATCGAACGCGCCACCAACCTCGCCCGCAAGATGATTTGCGAATGGGGCATGAGCGACGAGTTGGGCCCAATCGCCTATCTCAAAGCCGAGTCCCAGCCCTTTTTGGGCCGAGACATGCAACAGGCGCCACAGTACTCCGAGGCGACCGCACAGGTCATCGACCAAACAGTCCGCAATGTTGTGATGCGCCAGTACAACCGCGCCAAAGACATCCTCGTGTCCAACCGCGACACGCTGGAGGCCCTGGCCCGAGCACTGTTCGAGCGCGAAGTGCTCAACGGTGAAGAGGTCGAAGCCGTCATCGCCGGGCGCGAGCTGCCACCTGTCCGCAAGCGCAAGGCGTTCCCGAAAGTTGTAACGTCAACTTCCAAGAGTGAAGCCTCTGGAAGTTCGAGCGGTACTGTTTCGGGGGGGCTAGTTACCGACCCCGCTTAATTAGAGCGGGGGTGGGCGCGCGGGCTGCAGTATAATTTGAGTGGTTGGGTGCGCGGGCTATTTTGGCCGAGGGACCGGCCCGAACAGGCTTGCAATATAATTTGAGTGGTTGGGTGCGCGGGCTATTTTGGCCGAGGAACCGGCCCGAACAGGCTTGCAGTAGGGAACTACAGCGGCGCCTGTTCAGACTCGGTCCTCGGCCAAAATATCGCCGCGAATCGTCGTGCGGGGCTTGGTTGTTTTGGCCCGGGCCAATTAGGGCGTGATGAGGCTTGCAGTAGGGCGTGACGAGGCTTGCAGTAGGGAACTACAGCGGCGCCTGTTCAGGCTCGGTCTTGCAGTAGGGGCGGCGCCTGTTCAGACTCGGTTCTCGGCCAAAATATCACCGCGAATGTTTGTGCGGGGCTTGGTTGTCTTGGCTGGGGGGTGGGCCCAGGAGCCTGCCCGAAGAGGCTTGCAGTAGGGGCGGCGCCCCCCGAATCCTTGTGCGCGGCCTGGTTGTTGGCATGGGCTAATTAGGGCGTGACGAGGCTTGTATTAGGGCGTGACGAGGGGTGCAGTAGGGAACTACAGCGGCGCCTTGGTCCTCGGCCAAAGTATCACCGCGAATGTTTGTGCGGGCTTGGTTGTGTTGGCCGTTTGGGCCCGAACAGCTTGCAGTAGGGAACTTGGGCCCGAACAGATTTGCAGTAGGGAACTACAGCGGCGCCTGTTCAGGCTCGGTCCTCGGCCAAAATATCGCCGCGAATCTTTGTGCGTGGCTTGGTTGTCTTGGCACGGGGCGCGACGAGGCTTGCAGTAGGGAACTACAGCGGCGCCTGTTCAGACTCGGCCAAAATATCGTCACCGGTTATCCATGTAGTAGCAACTACCTTGTGAGAATCGTGAATTCGATGCGGCGGTTTTTTGCGCGGCCGGATGCGGTTTTGTTGGTGTCGACTGGCTCGTCGAAGCCTGCTCCACGGGTCTCGATGCGGTTTGCGTCGATGCCCTTGCTGGTGAGGTAGTCCTTGACCGCTCCTGCGCGGGCACCCGATAGTGTTTTGTTGTACTCGGCGCTTCCGATGTTGTCGGTGTGGCCGCTTATCTCGATGCGGATCGAGGGGAACTCTTTGAGCACGGCGACGGCTCGGTCGAGCACGGGTGTCGATTTGTCTTTGATCGTCGACTTGTTGAAATCGAAGTAGATGCCTCGGATGACGCCGGTGAACTCGATGACATCGGCTGGGACTTCGTCGGGGCAGCCGTCACCGTCTTCAAAGCCGTTGACGGTCTCGGGCTCGGTAACACAGTCGTCGTCGGGGTCGAGAATGCCGTCGTTGTCGGTGTCGGGGATCGGGCAGCCGTCGGGCTTAACTCCGGGGACGTCGGGGCAGGCATCTTGGTTGTCGAGAAAACCGTCGCCGTCTCGATCTTTTTCGGGGCAACCGTCGGGTGCCACACCTGGGACATCGGGACAGGCGTCTTGGTTGTCGAAAAACCCGTCGCCATCACGGTCGTATTCGGGGCATCCGTCGTCGTCTTCGTAGGCGTTGTAGTTCTCCGGTTCGTAGGGACAGGCATCCTCGTGGTCGAACAGGCCATCGGCGTCAGAATCCTTGGGTGCCGGGTTGTTCTTGCCACCAAAGCGCCAGCCGACGCCAAATAGGACCTCGGGGTAATGGGTCGCGCCGGCGTCGACTTTGAGTTTGGCGGCCACGACATCGCGGACATCGAGGCGCAGCAGCCATACATCGTTGAGGAAAAACTTCACGCCTCCGCCAAAGTGAACCGACTGGTCGACGTCTAGGCCAAGCGCGCCGCTGGTCCCGATCATGCCCCCACCCACTAAGGCAAACGGAGCGATCCGCCAAAACGGAAGTTGGCCAATCACGTGGGCGCGAGCGTTAAATAGGGTCGCGGCATCACCGGAGCTGCCGTCGGCAAGCACCACGCGCGTGGGCATCGCTCCTCCCTCGATCTCGCCGCCAACAAACGCAAACGGATAAAACGCGAACCGCAATCCGAGCTCGGGGGCGACTGCCCTGTATGGGCGCCAAAACGTGTTGCCCGAGTCGAGCTGCTGGTACGGGTCAAAAAGCTCGTGCTCAGCCGAGGGGAACATGACCCCGCCGAAGGCTCCGAGCTCAAACGACATGCCCCGCGGGCGATACTTCCGGGACCACGTTTGCTCTGTCGAACGATTACTTGTGTGTACATGGTTGTTCGAACTCGGTGGCGTCTGTGCCGTTGACGTAGGTGCGTCGGATTGCGCATGTGCGGGAAACGATACCAGTCCGGCAGTGAGCGACGCGCCAATGAAAGCGTTGCTTGTGGCGCGCCCTCGCGGATGCGAGCACTTGCTCGCCCAACGGCGGGGCACGAGGGAAAACAAACGGCAATACCCGGGTTTTGGGGCGAATTTTCGAAGCTTGGACATCTCGGAGGTTGAAGTAGCGACCTCCCCGATATCGATCGGTGGAACTCGAAAAAATCACAGCGCGGCCTTGCGAGCGAGCGACTGTGCGCGGTTTGCCAAAGCTGACCCTAGGAACATGGTGTGCTCGCGTTGTCCAGCTCAGCCATCGTGACGCCAGCCGAGATGATGTATGCGCACACTTGACCCGAGCAACACGCTATCGTCGGCAACGTGGCGGGCAACCACAAGATTCGGCGCTTGGTTTTAGAGGTCGAGGCTGATGATCCGGGCCTAGCAAGGGAGCGCCAGCGTGACTTGCAACGGCTTGCCCGGCGTGAGTTGCCGGCCCTGATCGAGTCGGTCTGCGACAGTCTCGGCCTTACCAACCGCCACTATCGCGTCGACAGCCTAAGGCTCGACCTCGGCACGATTGCCCCCCAAGCGTTTACCGAGGACTTTCTCGAACGTCTGCGCACCGCCCTTGAGGCAGCGCTCGTGGCCGAAGTTGCCCGGCAAGATTTGGCGGAGGCTACCAGTCCCGCACCTGCGGGCTCGATACTCGAAGAGTTAGATGTATTTGCACGAACGGGAACACTGCCGTGGTGGTCCGAACACCCAAGCATGGCGTCGCTCGACCAGGCAGTTGCGGCCGCTCTCCAACGCTCGCCGGCTGGTGTCCGTCATCTTGTGTGTACGCTCGATAGCCAGGCCTATCTCGATCGTCTCGCATTCAACCTGAGCAGCGACACCCTGGGACAATTGCTTCGGGTCTTGGGGTGGCCCCACAGCCTAGGTGCCCCAAATGGAGTTGTTGAGGTTGTCGGTCGCATGCTCAAAACTCGCTGCGGCCGAGCTCGTGGAGCCTACCCGTGGCCGGTGGCTGTGTGGCGCGCGTTCCTACGAACCCTGGCAGTGAATGCCCTGCCGGGCGAGGTGAGCCCAGAGCACATGTTGAGTGGCGCATGTGATGTTTTGGTCGAGCTCACCGGGGTGGACGAGACAGTCGCCTGGCCGATGTTCTCGAGTTTGGCAACGAGCGGGGCTTTGACGCCCCCGGTCGCGATTCAAGTGGTACTCGACAGAATTGCAACCGGGGCTAGTGAGGTCGCCGAGCTCAATGGAGAGCGACTCGTTGAGGTTTGGCAGTGGTTGCAGCGCTACCAGCCAGAACACGACATCCTTCCGTTGCTCCACAGAAAAATTGTAGAGGCAAATATCTCGGAGTTGCCTGCGGGCGAGCAGGCAGACCGGCCGAAAACTGTCTCTGGGAGCAGTAAGCCTGCGGATGCAACGAGCATGTCGCCAACACAAATCCGCGAGACACCAGCCTTGCCCGACTACGTGCGGCAGGTGATGGCCGCGGCGGGTTTGCAGGATAACTCACCGGAGGTAGTGGGCCGGCGCACAAGCAAGAAATTGACACAACAGTCTCGTCAACCGCAGGTCCCACGGGCTGATTCCGGTCGCAAATCCATTGACTCAGTGCATAAACATGTAATGCCTGAGGAGCAGGTGATTCCGAAAACTGAAGAGGGAGTCGGTGCGACAACAAATTCGCCTGCCCGGACACACGAGCATGGTATCGGCCCGGTAGCTGGTAAACGCCGGGTCACTTCGACCACAGATGTCAACGACTTGCCTGCGCGCGAGCAAGCCAAAGCCGAGCACCAAAACCACTGGCGCGATTCGGACGAGCATGCCGCCCGCGCGAGAATTCTAGGTGAGCCGGACGGGCAGGGCGTTCATCAGTCTGATGCGACAGCTGTAGCCGCGAACAACCGATCCGACAGACGCTCGCAGCGAGTTGACGCGGATGCGGTTGCCGAGCAACGAGACCGAGACAAGGTGAGTGAGCTCGACTCGGCGCAGCCGCAAGACCAAGCACTTACAGCCATGTCAGCCGAGTTGGCGCAGCGAGGGGACAACCCGCCAGCTGTCGAGTTGGCGCAGCACGGGGACGGGCGACACAACCTCACTCCCCAGGCGTCAGTTGAGTTGGCAAGCCAAGTGGCCGCGAAAGCGCACGATGCAGTCGCGTTGGCGAGGCACGAGAAACGGGCAGGGCAGGAGCAGATCGCTACGGGGCACGAGTTCGCTGAGTTGACAGGACAACTAAGCGATGCGTCCACCGAGTTGACAGGACACGAGCACGACACAGATCGAGCTGAGACCGGACATGAGGACAACCCGGCTAGGGGTGCACCAACTGAGTCGACGGTGCGCGAGCACGACACGGCTTCAGCTGAGACCGGACATGGGCACAACCCGGCTAGGGGTGCACCAACTGAGCCGCGCGAGCACAACGCAGCTAGGCGTGCTCCAGCTGAGTTGTCAGACAACGCGGCAGCTGATGAGTTGACAGGGCAAGAACACAACGCGGCCTATCTCGATCGTCTAGGAGGCCAAGAGCGAAACCGCCGGGGAGATGCGAACGGGGCCGCCGAAGTGACGGGGCGCGAGCACGAGGGAACCAGCGAGACACTCTCAAATGCTTCACCAGTGGCTCAAACCGGTATTGAGCCAACTCCGCGGACAGATGTCGCCCCAACCCGATCGGCGCAGCGACGCGAGCACATCGCAGCAATGGTGGGGGCGGGAAAGGACCCGTTGAAGCCGATTCCTGCCCCAAATACCGAGCCGTCTGCGAGCTTTGAAGGCGCGGACAAGGGCCTCGACGCAACCACGGTGCGTGTGCGCGAAGAGCTGAGCTCCAGTAATCGTATGCAGGTACAACAGATTCCGCCAAGCATTTCGGTGAAGTCGTCGCAGACCGATGCCGGCGAGGCACGTGGGCATGTCGAGAAACAGAATGCTATGCCGGGGCAACCTCCGGAATCGTCGCCTCGAGAAGCTCCTCCTGCCGGGGCGCAGACCGGAGCTGAGCAAGGCGGGCAACTCCCAAACCAACCCGAGGCGACCGCGGTGAGCGGGTCTAGCGTTGGCCACAAGAGCCCGGGTACAGGGGACAGCCAGCCGACGGCGTGGGCATACTTCGAGCGGGCGTTGGTACAGCTCGACTGGCAAACTCGTGCCGCCTGGTCGCGCTTGCTCAGCCCTGTGCGTGGCCAACTTCAGTTCACGCCGGAACGCCGCGGCCCACTGATCCGCGAACTCGTCGGGCGTGGTCTCACCAGTGGAATCTTGCAACTACACCATCTCGAAAAAATGTGCGTGCAACTATCCTCGCGAGGCGAGGGGCCGCCGTCGCCAGTGTTGCTGCGGGTCCTTCGCCAGGCGGGTCTACGAGCTCGTCAGCCTGCGGCCGAGCCCGAGCCCGAGCGTCCCGGCCGGGTCATCCCCAACGATGAACTACTTGTGCACGATGCCGGTTTGGTGCTTCTGTGGCCGTTTCTCGGGCACTTTTTTCGCTACTTAGGCGTGGTTGAAGGTCGCGAGTTTGTCGACGTACAGGCCCAGCATCGGGCGGTTGGTGTGTTGTCGGCGGTTGCAACCGGTCTGCGCGAGCCGCCCGAGTACCACACCATGCTCGCCAAGTTGCTTTGTGGGCTCGAGGTCGATGACGTGCTGATGTTTGGCCCGCCGGTCAGCGACCACGAGTACGAGGAGTGCCAAAATCTATTGACTGCGGTCCTCGACCGGGCCCAGGTGTTGGGCGATATCGGCAGCGACGGGTTGCGGCACACTTTCTTGCTGCGGCGCGGGATCTTGAGCGTACGCGATGGTGGGTATTTGCTACGGGTCGAGTCGTTGGCCCACGACCTGCTGCTATCCCACCTCGAGTGGAGCTTTGAGATTTTTAAGTTGCCGTGGATGGCCGCTGCACTTGCCGTCGAGTGGGTCTAGGCCCGGTGCCGAGTTCGTTGTATCTCAATGTACCGAAGATGTTACAGTAGGCCATGCGAACGAGCTTGAGTTACCTGGGTAGGCTATCTGGCGCGATCGCAGCGATGGCTACATCGGTCTCGTTGGTTTCACTGGCCGCCTGTGATCCACCCGCAGCGGCAACCCAACCGCCAACGAACTCGCAGGCCACGGCCAACGAGTGTGTACCATCGCCAGAAAATTGTGGATGCAAGGAATGTCCACAACCCGACCCCGACCCCGATGGCGACGGGCTGGTTGCCGACCAAGATGCCTGCCCAGATGTTCCCGAGGACCCCGATGGGTTTGAAGACGGCGACGGTTGCCCAGACCCCGACAACGACAAGGACGGCATCAAAGACGCCGTGCAAAATGCCGCTGGCGAGTGGGAAAACCACGACCGTCGCGTGCTTGGTAAACAGGTCATCGATTGTCGTGATCGCCCCGAAGATCAAGACGGTGTGGAGGATGAGGATGGCTGTCCCGAGGTCGTGGCGATTGTCGACTGTCAGCTGCAAAAGAGCGGAAAGATCGTCTTCGAGTTCAACAAGGCATACATCCGACCCCAGAGCTACCCGGTCCTCGACGAGATTGTCGCGGAGATGCAGATGACACCCGAGCTGAAGATTCGGGTTGAAAATCACAAGGACTCCCGCGGCTCCAATGCCTATGGGCGCCGGCCAACCCGCGATCGGTCTCGATCTGTGCGCGAGTATTTGATCGACAAGGGGATTGCCCCCGAGCGCGTCGAGGCCGTTGGTTTCGGGGAGGACAGGCCGATAGCCAGCAACAAGACCGAAGAGGGGCGGGCGCTCAATCGACGTACCGAATTTTGGGTGCAGGACTGTCGCTAGCCGGTAGTCGAACGCTTGTATATGTCGCATCAACACGCGGTACACTTGTGGGTATGGCACGCAGGAGTTGGAAAGTTTGGCTATTGGCAGCCTGTCTCGCCGGCTGTTCGACAAGCACCTCCGAGAAGGTCGACGACGCGGCGTTTGTCAAACAATGCCAGAGTACTTGGAACGTCGAGGGGGCAGCCCCACGTACGGTCGAAGAAGCCCAGGCCGCCAAGGCAGCAGGTGCCTCTTGGACCAACGAGCAGATACGCGAGGTATATCTGTGTAGGATCACGGAAATTGCAGCGACCGACGCCGCCAACAAGGCCGCGGGCCAAACCCTCGAACAACGGGCTCGCGCGGCCTACGAGCATCGCCACGCCGCCCGGATAACCTCGCGAGCGATGATGGAGAGCTCGTTTGAAGTCAAAGCTCTGCAGGCCCGCGACCAAAAAAAATACGGCAACCCCGACGGTCCGACGTTTGACCAGCTGGTCGAGAAGCAGCGGGCCAAGGGCCACGACGATCAAACTGCATACGCAAATATTATTGAGTCATCCCAGCGTAGCGACAAATCGACCAACAAGCAGGTCAAACGATGAGCCGATACCTGCAACGCGCCGTAACCTGGCGTGAGTCGTCAGACCCCGAAGTGCCACTGGTGGCCGACGTCGGCGGTGAACGCTGGTGTCTGCGGTTAGGCGATTTCCCAGCGGAGCCACTTTTTACCCTCGAAATCAATGGGCGGGTGATTGGCTCCGTCGACAACTGGCCCGCCGCCTGGCAACGCCCGTCGTCCTAGCAGCCCCGTGGATTTTTTCGACGCGACGCCTCACTTGCCGGTTTTTTTCGGGGTGGGTCCCGCGAATCTTCGCGCTGCCCCACGACAGCTGCGATTCACGATGCCCAATTTCGACATGCTCGTCGGCGCGAGGCGACACGCGAAAAACACCACGGGATGCTCGGTGACGGATTCGATGTACTTTCAAGTATGATCGTGACCGGCGTATCATCCACATCATGGATGTTCGCCCGCTGTTTGCCCTTCAGTTTTTGGTAGCGCTGGCGGCGTGGGGCGTGATTGCCTGGCGGTTGTTGCCGAGCGTTCGCAAGTTGGACCGGCATACCCAGCTCAGTGTTTGGGTCGCACCCCATATGTTTCGCGTGCTTGGGGTCGGGCTGCTCGTCCCCAATCTCAACGGTCCTGGCATGCCCCAGGACTTTGCCTGGTCGACGGCGATAGGCGACACCACAACCAGTGTACTTGCAATCTTCTCGCTGGTGGCCCTGCGCAAGTGGCCACGCGCGGGGATTGTCGGTGCCTGGGCATGGTTGCTTGTTGGCCTGGGTGATCTCTGCATTGCATTGGTACTGGCCGCTCGCCTCAACGTTGCAATCCACTTGCATGCACAATGGTTTGTGCCGACTTTTTGTGTGCCGGTGATGCTTGTGACCCACATGATGGGGCTACGCGTTTTGTTGCAGGTCGATGGCAAAGGCGATGGCGGATAGCCCTGGTTCCCCCACGCAGTTGTCCTGTATCCTCCCGGGCATGACGACGAGCCGCGAGTACTCCCGCAAAACGATCGCCACCGATGAAGCTCCCGCCGCGATCGGTCCCTATTCCCAAGCTGTGCTGACGACCGGAGGGAGAACGCTCTACCTCTCCGGACAAATTGCGCTCGATCCCAACACGGGCAACCTCGTCGATGGCGGTGTTGAGGCGCAGACACGGCAGGTTCTCGACAACCTCGCTGCGGTGTTGAAAGCGGCTGGTATGGATTTCACCAATCTGGTCAAGTGTGGGATTTTTCTTGCGGATATGGCTGACTTTGTGGCTGTCAACGCGCTGTATGCCGAGCGTTTTGCCGGCGAGCCTCCAGCCCGGGCGACCGTCCAAGTTGCGGGCCTGCCCAAGGGCGTGGCGGTGGAGATCGACGGGACCGCAGTTGCGCCGTAACGTGCCGTTGCCTTTTTATGGTTGGGGCAGGCACCGGAGCGACGTCTCCGCTTGACGCCGCCCCGACTCGACGGGACACTGCGACAACTTTCCCATGCCCGAACGACGCTCGCTAGCACCGTATTTGGCAGTTGGTGTCGGCGGTATTGCGGGCCTTGTCGCCGGACTTCTGATTCTCGATCAATGCCGCCCAACCCCGGTTATCGACGATGTCGAGGTGATTCCAGATCTTGGTGAGAACGCCGACGACGAGGAAATCACAACCCGGTTGCTTCGCGGGAAAGTGTTACTCGAGCCAGCTGAGCCCGGCCAGACCATGGCTCCTCCCGCTCCCGGGAGCTGCACAGCCTCGGCCTATCACGCGGGGCATCGTCTCGCCGGGCCTGTCGCGTGCGATGAGCAGGGCAACTATGAGCTGACCCTCGATACCCTCGAGGTTGCCAAGGTCGGGGTTGAGGTGGTGGTACCCGGGCGTTTACGCGGGTTTATCGACCACGCAGGCGAGGGTCCAGTGCCGACCATGGCCCTGGGATTTGCCTCGTCGGTGCGTGGTGAAGTGGTCGATACCCGGGGGCGACCACTCGCGGGAGCTGTCCTCGAAGCCATGCCAACACCAAACCTCGGGGAGTCGGAGCCGTGGCGGATCTGGACCGAAGAAGATGGCTCGTTTGTACTCGACACGGTACCGCCCGGCCACCTCAACTTGCGGGCGCGGCATCCTGGCTACGCACCCACGGCCGCGGAGGTGTTTGCTCCCGAGTCGGGTGTACTGCTCGTGCTCGATGGACTGCTTGATTTACGGGGACAGCTCGTGGGCCCCCCCAAGCTGGTTTCACGGGCAAAGGTACGGATCGAGGGCTCGGCTGTGTGGCCTCCGATCGAAGCGAATGTTGGTTCGGACGGTAGCTTTACGTTTGAGGGGATACTCGACGGCATTTACGCGCTCGATGCCGTGGTCGAGGCGCAAACGCCCGGGGATGTTGAGTACGCTACGGTCCCCCTCGAAAATGTCCCTCCAGACATGTTTGTGAGCCTCGCGCTGGTCGAGGCCGCGCGCGTCCCGGTGGCAGTCGTCAATGCTGAGGGCGAATCAGTTGCAAATGCAAGGATTGTGATGCGCTACGGGGCCCTCGGCATGTTGCCACGGATGGCCACAACCGATGCGCAGGGGCGGGCGCTGCCGGGGCCGGTCGTTCCCGGGCCGTACCTGATTGCGGTGGATGCCGATGGTTATTTGCCGGCTGAGCCTGTCGCTGTCGATGTTCGTACCGACGCTGAATTGCCGTTGCAAACGATCACCTTGATGCGGCCCGCGACCCTATCTGGCACCGTGGTCGACGGTCGGGGCCTAGGCGTTGAAGGTGCCGAGGTCTTGGTTGAGAGCGAAGCGCTCTACACCCCTGGGCTTTCAGCCGTACGCGCGAGTGCATTTTCAGCCCTGGTGGCGGGAGGCAGCCTCGGTGTAACCCGCGGGACGGTCCCGGCGATTCCACTGACCGACACAACATCTCTCGATGCGCTTGGGCTTCCCGGGTCGGTCTCGGATCAAATGGTATATACAAACGATCAAGGGCAGTTTCGCCTGAGCAACGTGCCTCCTGGCGCCTATCGCTTGCATGCCCGCCATCGTGACTTCGCGGCCTCGGACAGTCGGTTGGTCGAATTGGGCTCGGGCGAGCGGCGTGGTGGTGTCGTCTTGCGATTGCTCGACGGCACCCACCTCGACGGGCGAGTGCTCAACACCAACCTGCAGCCGATCGTTGGCGCGCGGGTTGAGTTTGCCGACGGGACTTCGGTGCTCACGGATAGCCGCGGGATGTTTGACGGCGGGCAACGTCGCGGCCGCCAGCGAATAGTCATTCGGGCCGACGGCATGGTCCCGCGCGAGGTCGTTGTGGTCCTCGGCTCGCGCCCCAAATCGATCGATACCCAGCTCGAAGTTGCGGACAGTTGGCTGCACGGGCGGGTCGTCGACGGCAACCTGCGGCCGATTGCCGGGGTTCGCGTGCGGCTCGACCCGGTCGATGGCCTGTCGCCGACCGAAGTTCGCTGGACCGACGAGCGGGGGGTATTTGAGTTTGACGAACTCGCCAAGGGGCGTCTCGACCTCGCGCTGCATCACCCGGACTATGCGCCAACGACCCAACGAGCCGCGGCCCCCGACGACATCGAAGTCAAACTTTATCCCGGCTGGGGTGCAGAAATAGTTGTTCGTACACCGATTCGCGGGGAGCCGATCGCCGACGCGGTGGTGAAGGTCGGCACCCGCGAATACGCGGTTGACGACGACGGTTACCTCAAGCTGGCCCATTTGACAGGTGACTCGATCAAAGTTGTGGTGCGGGCTCCGGGTCGTGTGCGGGCGTTTACCGAGATCTCCCGTGGCGAAACCGAGGAGGTCACGATCGAATTAGAAGAAGCGTCGGGTATGCAGGGGGTGATAACTGACGAACGGGGTGAACCGGTTGCCGGCGCCACCGTCATTGTCCGCGACCTAGACGGCGTGGAAGTCGCACGAACGACCTCGCGCGCGGGAGGTGTGTGGCAAGCCATGGGTCTTGCAGAGGGCGACTATGAGGTCGAAGCCATCCCACCACCGACTCTGAGGGCTCTGCTGGCGCCAGTTGCACAAGAGAGCGATGTCTTGCGGGGCCATGTAACACGCGAAGTCGACCTGCGGTTTGATCGGCTATGATGCGCACCATGAAGACGCGCCCAGTTTTTTTGGCGATCCTCGCAGCTTTTGCCCTCGGCGCAGCGGCCTGTGACGGCGACAAGTCGGCTCAGCCTCCCGCCAAGGCACCGGCCGGCGACAAAGCGGTCGCAGCGGCAGACACCAAACCCGCGGCAGACAAGCCCGATGCGACCAAGCCCGCCGACAAGGTCAAAGTGGTTGAAGGTGGTGATCCGGCCGACGATCGTTTTACTGTCAACATCGAGCCGCCGAGTGACGTCGGCGTTGGGAACGACGGAAAAGTCAAGATCACGGTGGTGCCCAAGGCTCCGTGGCACATGAACCTCGACTATCCGACAGCCCTCGACATCAACGCTCCGAGCGGGATCAAACTGACCAAGTCAAACCTGAAAAAAGGTGACGCCGACAAGCTCGACGAGAATTCGGCGGAGTTTGGTGTGGCGTTCACGGCCGAGGCTGCGGGCGACAAGGAGTTTACCGGCGAGTTTCGGTTTGCCGTGTGCCAGGACGATGCCTGTGCGCCGGTCAAACACGACGTCAATTTCAAAGTCGCGGTTAAGTAACCCCGGCGCGTTCAATCACCCACGAGCGCTGCTGTCCTCTCGGCCAGCACGCTCGTTTTGTTTAACCTGTCGCCATCTAGAATTGTGCATTTACAAGCGCTGCGCAAACAGTTGACCGCGCATCGCTTGCAAATGCACATGAACGATCGAACGAGCTCGCCCGTTTGCGCGCGGCGTGTGGGGCTTGCCGCCCGTCGACTTGGCCGGGACAATGGTCGACGCGATATGGAAGCTACGCCCCACACCTCGTCCTCCTGGCTCGACGCACTGGCCGATGCGGTCGATGAGGAGTTTCAGGCAACCCGCCGCGTACTCAGTTTTGACCAGTGGTTTGCCATGCTGCAAGACAAGCCAAGGCATCACACGCGAGGCGCTGCCGAGTACATCCGCGACGCGTTCGATGCCTACGGGCGGCGGGATGTCCATATCCCTAGCGGCAAGATCACGCGGTTTCGTCTGTTCGACTGTGAATTTGACGATGGTCACCGCCTCGTCGGACAAGAAGTCGCACAAAATGCCTTCTACGAGGCACTCAACAGCTTCGTTCAAATCGGCCGAGTCAACAAGTTGTTGCTACTACACGGGCCCAACGGATCCGCCAAAACCACTTTTTTAGAGGCGATTTCGCGGGCTCTCGAGGCCTACTCACACACGGACGACGGTATCCTCTATCGGTTTTCCTGGGTGTTCCCAACCCGTGCGACCCGAAGTGGCGGTATCGGGTTTGACTCCCAGCGCCTGCAGGCCGCCGAAGATGCATCCTTTGCCCACCTTCAGGGCGACGAGCTCGACGCACGCGTCACCGACGAATGCAAAGACCCGCCGCTTTACCTGATTCCAACGGCCCAACGCGCCGAACTGTTTGACGGACTGCGGGTCGACCATCCGGGGTTGCGGCTGTGTGCTGCGGCCCGCAACGGACAGCTTTCCGACCGGAATCGCCGGATCTTTGATGCCCTACTCAACGGCTATCGCGGCGACCTCAAAAAGGTGTATCAGCATGTTCAGGTGGAGCGGCTGTTCCTCAGCCGCAACTACCGTCAGGGGTTGGTCACCGTCGAACCCAAGCAAACGGTCGACGCCCGTTCGTTTCCGGTGACCGGGGACCGAGCGTTTCGCAGCATGCCAGCTTCGGTTGGTGGCCAGGTTCTCTACGGGTGTCAGGGCGACCTCGTCGATGCCAATCGCGGTCTGCTCAACTTTAGCGACCTGCTCAAGCGACCATATGAACACTACAAGTACCTGTTGACCGCGACCGAGTCTGGGCAAATCGCGCTCGATCACATTGTCCTCAACCTCGATGTGGTGTTGTCGGGGTCGGCAAATGACCTCGACCTCCTGCGGTTTCGCGAGTTGCACTCGGGCGAATACCAGAGCCTGCGTGCTCGCCTCGAGTTGATCCCCGTGAGCTACCTGCTCGACTACCGTGTCGAGCGCAAGATCTATCAAGAGCAGGTTGGAGATGTCCTTCGGGACATTCATATCGCGCCGCACGTCCATCGGATTCTCGCGTTGTGGGGAGTCATGACCAGGCTGCGTCCGCCCGATCCCGAAAAGTACGGCAACAAGCTCAAGACGGTGCTGACGGAGCTCACCCCGTTGCAGAAGGCAGACCTATACGCCTACGGCAACGTTCCCGAAGGTCTCACGAGCAAGGAAGCCCGTGAATTGTTGGCGCTGGTGCCCGAGCTCGGCAAGGAGAAGTTTTCCCCGGCGATTGTACGTACACAGACATCAAAGCAGCCCCATGTGCTCGGCGACTACGAGGGTAGTTTTGGTGCGAGCGTGCGCGACCTCAAGCGTGTCCTACTCGCGGCCGCATCGGATACCGGAATCGGTTGCATCACCGTGCCGCGGCTGTTTCGCGAACTTCGTCGCTACCTCGCGGATGCTGTCAACCACCCGTGGATGCACCTGACGCGTCAGGGCAAGGGATTTCACGTACTCGAGGGGGAAGGCAGCATCACCGAGTCCGCCTGGAATCGTTGGCTCGACCTCTCCGACCGCGAGGTCCGGCGAGCGATGGGCCTGGTCGACGAGGCGCGGTACCTCGAGCTATTTCGCAAGTACGTCATCCATGTCTCCCACCACGTCAAGCGTGAACGGCTGTTTGATGAGGTCACAGGGTCATTGCGCGAACCTGATGAGAAGTTCATGTCCGACCTCGAAAAGACCATGGACCCGAAGGCCGGACCGACGTTTCGCCAGGATGTGCTGTCACGGATCGGTGCATGGGCACTCAACAATCCCGAGGGCGAACCCGACTACGCCCAAATCTTCTCAGACTATTTCTCGCGCCTACGTGAGGACTACTACCGCCAACAAAAAGACACTGTGCGCCGGGGTATCAATCGGATCCTCGAACTCCTGACAGCCAAACGCCGCAGTGACGAACCCGCGAAGCTGACAGCACACGAGGAGCAACTCGCCCGCCATGCCATGGAGGTGTTGCTCGGCGAGCATGACGAGCCGGGGGAAACAATCGAGCGGCATACCCCCGAGAGTTTGCGTGAGACCCTCGTTGAACTCTCGCGCTCACGCTACTAGTTTATGTGTCGATACAAATTTCGCCGAGCTAGCCGGCGGCCTGTGGGTACCCGAGGAGGTAGACTTTCTTACCCATCTTGCCGTCGAGCGAGCCGTACTCCCATGTATAGCCATCAGACTTGATGGGCGCGACGAGCTCCTCCATGTCGGCAACGGTGTAGGTGCGAGCATTCGAGACAGCACCATCCCAGGCGATAAATAGGGGGAGCAGGGGAATGAGGTAGGTGAACACGATTTGGCGCCACGTAAGTGGGCGCACCATTGGCGTCAGCAACAACACAACCAAAATGTTGATTGGGATAGCGAGCCACCATAGCCAGATAGGTGGGGAGTTGTCGCTGATTTCGTAGGCGCAAAACGGTTGTCGTGCCCGCTGGGCGTCACCAAGAATTTTGCGGGCGAGTTCGGGCCGCATGTGGTGCAGGCTGCAAATCATTGTGCGTACACCGACCAAGTCAGGGTCGACCGAGGTGGCATCGACCGGGCTCGTGCGGTAGTGCAACCCCGGCGTAACGAGCTCGCGGATTTCCCGGGCAACATCGTCATTGGGGTAGAGGTCGGTTAGCGTGACCTTCAGTTGCGCATACTGAGGTTGCTTGTGCAACAGCTGCAGCGTAGAGGGTAGTGGGCCGCCACTGCCTGAACAAAGATCGACAATATGCGGGGTAGGGGCGTGCGGGAGGATCCGGGTGAGGAGTTCAGCAATTTGTGGGGCTGTCGCCATCATTCGGTGAACCGCAACGATATACCGGGTCATGCACTTGCGCAGCCAGTTGGGAAACCACGCAAAGTCTTCAAACTCAAAAAGGTGGATACGTTTCATCGCCTGCGCCTAGGTGTTTGTACGTGCAAGCACTTTGAGAAGCAACTGCGGCTCGTCTGTCATCAGCCCGTCGACGTCGAGATCGAGCAGCCGCTGCATCTCACTCGGTTCGTCGATCGTCCAAACATGTACATGCAATCCTACCTCCCGTGCGCAGCGTAAAAACCGTGGTTCGACCACGGTCAGAGGCCCCTGACGCGGTGGGACCTGCAGGGCATCGTATGGGAGCGAAAGGCGGGTGTGGAGGCCGAGTTTGGCCGCGGACCAAAACCGAAAAATCTCGCCGGCACCCGCCGACGTTGCCAGGGCACCGCCGCTCACCCGACGAAATGCAGCGACAGTTGGGGCGTGGCCCGACGCCACCAACAGTCTATCGGCGTCGTCGCGCCGACGAATGAACTGCCACAGTGCATGTACAAGCCCCGGACCGTGCGGCTTGATTTCCAGATTAAACCGGACCTCGGGCGCGAGGGCGAGCGCCTGTGCCAGGGTTGGGATCGAGAGCCCCTGGCCGCGAAAGGGATAGGTCTCGCCATCGCGGGTAAACCAGTAGCCAGCATCGAGCCGTTGGAGTTCGGCGAGCGTGTGGTCCCGAATCGCGCCATGTCCGTTGGTGACACGTTCGAGCGTCGAATCGTGAAAAACCACGATTTGTCCGTCGCGCGTCAGGTGAATGTCGGTCTCGATGTGTTGGTAGCCCAGCGAAAGCGCCTGCGAAAACGCCAGCAGGGTGTTTTCTGGCCATTGCTTGGATCCTCCGCGATGGGCAAATGCGAGGGGCCGTTCGCCGGTGAAGTAGGGGCGAGAGTAGGCAGGCATGCGCGGGGAGGGTAACAGCTGGGTCGACGATTGTGTCTGTTGTCGCTTCGCCCAACGTGCGGGCACACAGAGGTGGATTTGCGCAAAAAACGCAGATGGACTTTGAGCGCAGATGCAGGTGTGATGGGCGTGATTGAGCTTGAGCACAAGTGTCGGACAACCCGTCGGAACCGGTCAAAGATGTCTTTCTAGACATGCACAAACCGCGAACAGGTTCGCCCTGTTTTGCCGGTAGGAACCAAAACATGTCACAAGAAACATGTGGTAGCTTGCCGCCATTGGAGGTGCTGGTGGACGCCAAAAATCTCGACGAACGGTTTGCATTAACCTACGAGCCCGAAACCTATCGCCGGGTTATCGCCGGCAAGGATGTCATTATCCACTGCCACCACTACAACTCCCGGATGCAGCGGACGGTCGAGAGTTCGGGGCGGGTCGACGGCGGTATGTTGATTCGCTCCTCGGCCGAGACAGTATTCGCCGAGCAGGTTGCCGCGGTCCTGCGTGACGACGAGGATGAGCCGACGCGCCGGGCAGCCGCGGAAGGTCTGTACCGCCATCTCGGGTTTGGCGTACTTGATTTCAGCAAGTTGGAAGAAGGGGTCATTACCTCGCCGTCCTCGCACTACGTGGAGGGGTGGCTTGCTAGGTTCGGCACCCGCGAAAAATCTGTATGTACATTCGTTGAGGGGTTCATACAGGGGGCTGTCTACGCGCTCACGGGGAAACTCGTCCATGCGCGTGAACAGTCGTGCATGGCCAAGGGAGACTCGGCCTGCGTGTTTCACCTCGACTTCGATCGTGACACGCCGATCGAGCCAAACCGCAAGCAGAAGTTCGAATTTGAGCAGCAACGTGACTTAAAATTTGTACATTCAAATAACATTGACGAGCAGAAGATCATCGATGCCCTCGTTGAGATGCCGATCCACGGCAACGACGACGGCCTGATTCCTGCGTTTAGTGTGTACCTCGCCAATACCCCCGCCGACTACTACAACTTGCTGAGTATTCGTTTTGTCGAGGCGATGCAGGCTGCGCGCCGTGGGAGCGCGGCCCGTCGAATGCTGGTGAGTGACGGTGAAAGCTGCGCGATGAATACCTTCCGCGGGATCATGAGTTCAGCCGAGTGGGATGCCCTCGTTGTGCCGATGGTGCAGGAACAACGGGACAAGATGTATGCGCTGGTAGCCATCAGCAACGGGCTAGGATGGGGAAACTGGCATATTCTCGAGGACCGCGGTCGGCAGGGCATAACCTACGCTTCGCTCAATGGCTACGAAGCCCTGGGGTATCGTGAGTACCGTGGCCAGGCCGACCAGCCACAATGCCTGATGCTCACCGGCGTGGCTGCAGGACTGATGGAGTTGGTCTACGGTCAAGGTACAGTCGCCGAGCGCCAGGGGACCTACCTCTCGACCGAAAAATCATGTATATGCCACGATAGCGCGACCTGCCAGTTTGAAGTTGAGCAGGCCTGATGGTTACCAAACCCTACCGTGAGCGCCATTACGCCTGCATCCACCCAGAGACGTATAAGTACTTCTTGGCCCGCGAGCAGGTCGAACCCGTGTGGCAGCGGCTTGCACAGGTTTACGGGAAACCCCGAATCACCCGTGGTTTCGGTGTTCGCGAAATCCAAGCGAAGCGACTGATTCTACGGTCGACCGCGGGTGGAAATCCGATCACGGTCATTCGGAAACGTGCGTGTACAACCGATGACGTTGCCGCCCTGCATGAGCTCATCGGCTTTCACGACGAAAGCCAGGGTGAGTAGTTAGCGTGGCGAACGAACACGGTGCTTGAGGACAGAGCCGACGGCATCTTGTAGGTTCGAACGGATTTCCAGCTCGTCGAGCGAGACCTGCTCGTCGATCAAAATTACTGCGAGGTTCGGGTTGAGCCCGGTTAAGATTGTACGTGCACCAATTAGACGGAGCGTACGGGCGGTAGCAACGAGGCCTTGCGCTGCCCCGCGGTCGAGTGTGGGAACCCCTGTGAGGTCTAAGATGACAACCTTCGAGCCCCGGGCCTGGACGCCAGTCATCACGCTGTCGGTAATCTCGCGGAGACGGTCGCGCTCTAGGCTACCGATAAACGGCACCACGAGTACGTCCCGCGCGATTGGTAGCAGCGGGGCAGAGAGATCGCGAATCGCTTGGCGTTGGCTGGCGATGATGTCATTTTGGTGCGCCAGTCGCTCGCGTTGGCGCAACATTCGCTCATGTTCGGAGCGCCGGCGATCGGTGACGTCACGCAGTAAAATCGCGTGGGCCCGCGTGCGCTTTTGCGGTGTACGCAGGGGGATGATGTTCGTTTCGTACCAGCGCTCGCCCAGCTCGATCGGTTTCGATGTGTCTACACCTGTTTCGCTGAGTGCGAGCCGAATACTGTTGCCCGCCGAACCGGACAAACTGTCGAGCAACCACAACTCAGTCCCGCGAAGGGCTTCTTCGCCGACAAGCACCCCATGTTCTGAGCGTTGCCCGATCATCTCGAAGAAGCGCTCGTTGAAGTCGATGACACGGTGCGCGTCGTCGACAATCACAACCGCGTCGGACGTGTGACGGATAGCAGCCGACCATCGCAGCTGCTCACTGTAGAGCTGGTAGACCGTGTTGGGGCCATCGTCGAGGACCTCCACGAGGATTTGCCATTGCTGGTCCGATTGGCGCACAATTTTGGCGCGGACAAAGTGCTCGACCTTGTCGATAGTCAACAACAGTAGGCGATCCACGACCTCGGTTTGCGGGCGACTCAGTTCGCGGTCGAGGGCCACCGCGGACCGTCGGTCGGAGGGGGCGATGAGGTCGATAAATTCGCGGTCGAGGAGATCGGTGGCATTACACTCAAACGCGGCAAGGAAGGTTTGGTTGACGTATGTGATCGAAAGGCCATCGTCCGCTAGAAGCACACCAATCGGTAGATGTGTGGCGGATGGAGCTGGAACTGTTGGCTGGCTTGTCTGCACCGTGAGCATGGGTTTTCGCCGCGAAGCGGCCGGCAGTCTATCATGTGTAGAACATGATTCTTTGGCCATGTAGTGCAGAATTTGCTTGTGAGATTCAGGTTAAAGCGGGCTTTCGCATGGATGCATGGACGGACGACGGTCGCGCACGACGGCGGATGACATCGCGCGGACTTGTTCAGGGCTATTTATTGCTCGGCACCGCCATAGGTTGCGGCCGCTAAGCCGGTGAGCTTGTGGCGCTTGAGCAACTTTGGAATCCGCAAGAAATTGGTGTCGATATCGAGTTTGAGGTGCGCCTCAGCTTGCCAGCGGACCAGGCCTTTTTTCCGACCATCGATAAATTTCTCAAACCCGTCCCGGCCCGAGAGCTCGATGTAGTGCACTGTTTCGCTTTCAGACATGTTCCAAAAGCAATGCTCGATGCCTCTGGGCTTGAGGACATAGTCGCCTGGGCCGGCCGTAAACCGAAGGCCACCCTCGCCACCCACCTCAAACTCGAGTTCGCCGGAAATCACAAACACGGCCTGGTCCTCGTGTTCATGGGTGTGGGGCGCGAGCAATTTGCGGGGCCCAATTGTGCCCTGCATGATCGAAAAATCACCCCCCAGCATCGTGCTGCGGGCGATGATCAACATGTCGGTTGCGGTGGTTTCTCCCTCGCCAAGACGTGGACGGATAAGTAGGTCGTTGCTGGTAAATTGGCTCATACGTGGTTCTCCTGGGCTTTGGCCGGTGGCCAGACCTCCACAGGATGCGGCCAGTAAGCTCTTGCGACCAGGACAGCTCGCGTCGAAGATCGGACAGTTTGCGACGCGTGTGAGAACATGCGCGAAAATAGTTGCGTCCGTTTGGGAGAAGCGGACGTCTTGGGCATACAAAGGAACTCGAACATGCCGAAATCTGCCATCGACTTTCCCACGCCAACCCGGATCCATGTCGCCGTTGCGGTCCGAGATGTCGACCGCTCCCTCGCGTTTTACAGGACGTTGTTTGGTTGCGAACCGGCCAAGGTGCGACCCGGTTATGCCAAATTTGAGGTTGTCGATCCGCCGCTGAACTTTACGCTCAACCAGGCCCAAGAGGGGATAGGTCACCGCGGGCCGCAGCATCTCGGCATCCAGGTCAAGCACTCCGACGCGGTTGCCGAGGCGCAGCATCGAATGGAGTCGGCGGGTATCGAAACGCTGGTTGAAACCCAGACAAATTGTTGCCACGCGATTCAGGATAAGTTTTGGGCGATCGACCCCGATGGTCATCGTTGGGAGGTCTTTGTCGTGACCCAGGCCGACGCACCAGCAACTGAGCCAGTGCCAAGTATTGTCGACCCCGACTGTTGTGCCCCTTCCTGTTGCCCAGACGAGCAGCAGGCCGAAGTTGCCAAACCTGAGCCCGACTGCTGTGCGCCATCGTGTTGCGCCTAGTGGAAGCAATATAATGCCATCTGCGCAACCCCAGAGCGCTGACATCTACCAGCTATTCGCCGCGGATTTACGCCGCTACATCAGCCGTCGTGTCGATGGTACTGCGGTCGATGACCTCGTCCAGGAGACATTTTTGCGTATACACAAAAACCTTGACGGCTTGCGGGATCAAGCGCGGATCTCGGGCTGGGTGTTTCAGGTGGCACGCTCGGCCGTGGTCGACCATTTTCGACGCACGCGGGAACTATTACACGAACCCGGAGCTGTTGAAGTTGTTGATACAACGACCCTTGAGCATGTCGACGCGGGCGACCCTAAGCGTCTTGCCGCGTGGCTGTCGGCCGCTGTCGAGCGTCTGCCCGAGCCGTACCGCGAAGCCATCGACCTGGTCGATCGTCAGGGGCTGAGCCAGCCCGAAGCCGCGCGCAGGTTGGGGCTTTCGGTTTCGGGCTTGAAGTCGCGGGTACAACGCGGGCGCGCAAAACTCAGACAAGCGCTCAAACGGTGCTGCGAAGTAGAGCTCGATCGGCGAGGAAAACTGGTCGACTATCGCCGGCGCGGCTGCGGCCCGTGCTGCGGTTAGGTTGTCGATACAACGACCCGGGTTTCGCCTGCTGGCAAACCGTTGACTCACATCCACGCCAGCTGCGGACACGTGCGAGGTTGGCTATGATGCCCACGTGCGGGATCTGGGAATCGCCTACATCCTGTGTTGTTGCCAACTGTTTGGGGTCGCCGGCTTACATCGCCTGTACCTCGGGCAGCGCCGCATGGGTTTGTGGTACCTGCTGACCTGGGGATTTTTTGGCTTTGGGTTTTTGTACGACCTCGTCACCTTGCCGGCCCAGGTCGATGAGTTCAACCGCAAGGCGTTGCCACCCACTCAACTCACTCCGCTGCTCGGAGGGGGGTTGGACCCGAGATCTTTACAGAGCAAGTTGATCCATCAGGCCCAGTCCCAAGGTGGTCGGCTCACGCCCCTGCAGGTCGCCGGGGCTTTAGGGGTAGGTATCGAAGATGCCGAACGCGAGTTAGATACCCTCGCTAAGGGGGGGCACGCGAATATCGAAGTGGATGAGGAGGGGGTCATTTTTTACGACTTCCCCGGACTTCGCCTGTCGCTTTCCCCGCAAGAGTAGCTATTGACACACGCGTGCTCAAAGTCGCACTCTTCGCTCGTTGTCGCTAACCACCCCAGCTCGCTGCGAAGCAAACGACGCACCGGTTTCCTCGCCGCTCCTATTCTTGAGCTTTCAGCGCTATGCACTGTTGTTCGCAGGGGGCGCGGCTCTCGCTCTCAGCTGTGTTGCCGTGTTCGCACCGACGGTTTGGTGGTTGTGGCTCATTGCGATTTTGCTCGCAGGCAAACTTCTGCTAGTGGCCCGTGAAATCGCCGGGCGCTACCCGCGAAAACTCAGGGCGCTGACGGTGGGCATGCGGCGGATAGCACGCGGAAACTTCGACCCGACGATGGTCCGCAACTACTGCACCGACCCCTGCTACCGGGTTGTTGCACATACATTGCTGAAGCGAGCCGGGTTGCCGGCTGAGCAACGCCGACGCTTGGTCCGCGAGTTCACAGCCGAGATCAAGCGCGAACAAAACAAGACTTTCATCTTCAACATGTCTGAAGGAACAGCAACAGAGATCGACGCCGAGGGGAGTCGGCCGTTTGTTCCCGAGCTCCAAACTCCCCAAGCCAAGTGAGAACACGATGAATCTTCCAGCACTCAATCTTACCCCCCAACAGCAAAAACTCATGCAGATGGTCGACCTGCTTCCTGGCGAAGCTCCGGCCTACACCATCCAGGGCGACGGGTTTTTCATTGGTTCCAACCCGCTGCAAAAAGCCGCCGCTGCCATGGCGGCCACCCTGGTCAAGCTCACCGGTGGTCACATTCGCGTGTTTGTTGTCATCACCAATCAGCGGATCCTGTTGATTGAGTCCCGGCAAATGTGGTGTGGCTGCATGCAAATTAAGGGGGTCCAAGCCATCGCGCTCGCGGCCTTGGCCGAGGCCGGATGGGCCCGTGAAACCCAGTGGTGCTGCATCCACTCGCGTGCGGTGCACCTCGAGTCTAAAACCCAGCGCTACTCGCTGGTCATCAAGCACCTCAAAGATCAACACCTGCGCGAGTTCGTTTCGCAGCTTAGCCAGGTGATGCTGCAAAACGTCGCTCAGCGGACAGCAACCTAGTTCCCCGGCGCCTTACAGCCTCGCCACGGGTTATTTTGCCCGTGGCGATACTAATTTTGCTTATGCATAGAGTTTGGCGGCCAGCTGGCATGGGCAAGTTTGCCCCCTAAAACAGCTTTGCACGGCCTGCGAGATAGGCCATCCTAGCGGCCCGTGGTTTTATTCGACACGCTGCCTCACTTGCCGATTTTGCCGAGGACGCACCTCGTAAATTTCGCGGTACCACGAGTACAACTGCGTTTCACCAAGTACGTTGTCGACAAAGTCTTCCGTGCGGGACGACGCGCAAGCAAAACCGAGGACTGTTAGCGGTGATGCATCGGTTGAGTTTCGTCGTTTGCGGTCTGCTGGTGGCCTGTGGCTCGGAGTCGGTCATGACGACCGAGGGCACATCAACGACCGGCTCGCAGACCACGTCAACCGGTGAGCCCTCCACAGATTTGCCGGCGACAACGGGGGAGCCGCTACTCCCCTTGATGCCTCGGTTCGACCCGGCAGCAACCGACTTCTATCGGATGCCGTGGCCCAACGACCTGCGGACATTTGCCGATAAAACGGTCGACCTACGGGACTTCCCCGAGGCGCAGCAGGAGTACGTCGCCCAGGTACGATCAGCGATCGAGCACGAAATTGTCGGGTTTTCGACCTCACCGGTTGTGTATATACAGTTTGAGCAAAACCCTGGCGTCGCCACGCTGCCCACACCCACGCAAACGCTGGAGGCGATAGCTCCGGTGCAGATGTTTGACGTCAGTGAGCAGGGGTGCGGTGATCGGGTCCCTTTGCTTATGCAAGTGGATAATGTCGGCGACACCTATACCGCCGACAAACTTCTCGAAGTCAGCCCCGTTGAGGGGTTCGCCCTGCGTCCGGGCACACCCTATGCCCTGATACTGCAACGGAGCTTTGGCCAGGATGCCGGTTACGAAACCCAGACGCCGAGCGCATTTGCTGGGGCTTTGACCGGTGAGCATCCCGACCCTTCGGTCAATCAAGTTTATGCTCCGCTGCGAGACTGTCTCGAGCGGGCAGGACTCGATGCCAATGAGATTGCAGTTGCAACTGTTTTTACAACACAGGACCCAGTTGTCGAGATGCGGGAGTTTCGCGACTTCATACGCGACCCAAACTTCCTCCCCAATCCACACATCACTGACTATCAGGTCGGAACCCTCGCCGGTATGCCGGCAATCGAAGGTCATTTTTTAGCGCCAATTTTTATGCGCGGCGAGTCGCCCTACGAGACCGAGGGCGGGGCTTTCGAATTTGATGACGAGGGTCGACCCATCCTCCAGCGCTGGGAGTCCGTGCCTTTCGCATTTTTGCTCCCAGAGGGTCCTGGGCCACACCCTGTAATGGTTTGGCAAGATGGGACAGGGTGGAGCGAGTGGAGCCACGCCGACCGCCCGGTTGTGCAGGAGTATGTGGACGCGGGTTTTGCAGTGTTCGGATTTTTGCCGCAGTTTCACGGCACGCGGGCGACTGAGGGCTCGAATGACCAACTCAGTACATACAACTACTTTAACGCAGAGGCCGGACGCACAACCCTGCGCCAGCAGGCGGTCGAGGTCATGTACAGCCTGCGTCTGCTCAGGCATTCACTCGCCGGTATCCCCGAACTCGATAGTCTCGATACCTCGCGCCTCGTATACGCCAGCCACTCGCAGGGAACCCTACCCGGAGGGATTTTGGCCGCGGTGGAGGATTCCTTTCATGCGTTTTTGTTGAGTGCAAGTGCATCGTATTTGTCGATCACCATCCTCGAGCGCAGTGATGTCGATATCGAGTCGCTGTTGCGGGCACTTCTCAACATTCAACGCCCGCTCGACCGATTTCACCCGACCATTCAGTTAGCCCAACTCGGCGTAGATGCGGTGGAGCCCCATAATTACGCCCGGTACTGGGGGGGCTCGCCCCAACGCCCCGGTGGGGCCAATGTGTATGTGATCAATGGATTCAATGATGATACAACCCACCCAATTGGGATGTCGTTTTTGACGATTGCCGGCGACCTCGCTCCAATTGCCCCGGCAGGGTGGGACGTTGACCCGTACGGGGTGTGGACGCGTGAGGCGGAGCAACTACCGATCGCCGGTAACCGTATCGGGTTTGATGGACAGCCCCATACGTTGGCGACCTATCTCGACCCGCAAACCGGGCATGGAACCATTCACAGCGTCGACTTTGCCCGCCTAATGGGTCGGAATTTCCTACTCGATGCCCTTGAAAACGACGTGCCCGAGCTTGCTGCGCCTTAGTTGCTGATACACCTACTCATGGCCGCTGCTGCGTCCAAATCGGAGCTTGGCCGTTTCGGTGACCTCAAATAGCGGGAGCTCATGGTGCCCCGGGATTTCGAGTGAATCGATTTGCTCGAGGGCAATGGTCTTGGGGACACCATCAGCCTGCATCTCGGCCCGGGTTGCACTCGACATGAGGAGTTTGAGCTCGCGGTGGTAACAACGGCGCGCGACGGCAGTGGCCAGCGAGGCTGCCTCGGCAAACAACACACCACTCGACGACGTGTCTGAGCCGATGGCTGCCAGCGCGAGTGCTCCGGTGTGAAGGCCCAGGCCAATCCGCAACGGACCTGCACCGGCCTCTGCACGGTCGTCGTTGACATCAGCTGTCTGATGCAGCAGCGATAGCGCTGCGGTCAGAGCTCCCGTGGCCGAGTCGGTAAATACAGCTGTGAGGCAATCGGCGGTGCGCTGGGCGACAAATCCATGGCAGCGGCGAACTGTTGCCTCGACATCCCGGACATAGCCCGAAAGCCAGGCTAGGCGCCGGCGATTGTCCACGCCTGCGGTCGGCACAGCAAACCCGGCGAGGTCGATTGCGAGTACGGTGCCGCGAAGCTCGACGTATTCACCTGGCTGTACCGGTTGGCCATGGGCTCGCCCGAGGCGGTTGTAGAGCTCCTTGGGTGCAAACCGGCCAAAACTCCACCCACCGCGGGTTGCGACCAGGGCAAACGTGATGGAGGGCAACAGCTCTCGCAGAAGTTCGATGTGGCGGTCGACAAAGACATCCGGGCTGAGCTCATTTTCTAAGTAGATGGCGCCCACCAAGTTGCCCAGGTGAACCAACGGCATCGACAGCACGCTTTTGACATTCACGCCGCGGATGTACGGATCGTCGCGATAGTCCCCCTCCTCGCAGGCGTTGTTGAGGTGCACCGTCTCGCGTGAGCGAATCACAAATTTGATGATAGCTGGGCAGACCTGGTCGGAGCGGTCGACGACGACACTGTGGAGGGTACGCGCGGTTTTGGGATTGAGGCCGCCTTCTGCCTCGACGGTGAGCCGGTCGCCGGTACACAGGACGACAGCGGCATGGTGCGCGCCGGTCAGCTCAGTCAGGGTTCGCACAGTTGTTGTAAGTACACGATCTAGCGAAGCCTGGTTGAAGATCCCACGCATGCTGCGAGTGATGATCGACGCATTGTCGATACGCGGCCGTCTGGGCTGTTCGACGGAGGCCTCGGGCAGGGCACGTAGGGGCAGGTGATCGCCAAATTCCTGACTCAGGAGCTCAACTTTGGCATGGGCGCCCCAGCGCGTGTAGGCATCGCAGGCGGCGGCGACGTAGGACTCAACCGCCACATCATACCCAGATTCCAGGGCAAATCGAGCTGTGAGCTCAAGACCGACGGCTTCGCAGTTGATCGACTCGAACGTTCGCGCAGCCTGGATCGCTTGATTATACAACGTAAACGGATCGTCGCCGTCGCCTGTGACCCGCGAAAACTCGGCCTTTGCGAGCAGCAGCCGCGACTGGAAATTGTGGGGGCAGATGTTGGCCCAAATCTCCAGCTGTTTAAGCGACTGCTGCATCTGCTTGGCGAGGGTCCGTTGTTTGCGGGCGTCTGCGACGGGAAAATGGGCAGCGTCGAGGAGGCACGTGTAGAAGTAGTAGTCGGCCAGCATCGGCTGGGCGAGGGCAGACTCCACCCGCTCAAACACAACCTTGCGCACGTGTTCGGCGGACTCAAAGTCGCGAAAGATGTACATCACCACCATTTTGTAGAGGTGGTAGTAAAACATCGCCATGGGCGTGTCGCGGTCGGACAGACCGGCGAGGAACGTCCGTTCGTCCCACCCCACACCTTCAAAAGTTGTGGGTGCAAGCGTTTCACCCTGAAGGGCTTTACATGTGCGCTGGACAGCCGTCAGCATGCCGATGCCGTCGAACTCCCCAGCTCGCTGGGCGGTGGAGTACATGCCCTCGGTTGAACTCAGAATTCGATCGAGGTTGAGGCCTTCAACCAGTGAGATCAGGGTACCGGTGATGCCGGCATAGCATGCATATGCAAGGTCTCCGGCCTGGATCCCGTTTTGGTAGGCGCGCTGCAATCGTCGCCGCGCGGCGGCAAACGGTTCGATCCATGGGGCGATGAAGAACCCGACGACAAAGTCGAGTTTGACGTCGAGCCACTGGTTGCGGAACCGGTCGTTGAGCGACAGCGCCAGCTGACCGAAGGCATAGGCCTCTTTGTAGGCCCCTAACACGCCCACGAGCACCAGGCCGTAACCAGCAAAGCCAAAGGCCGCGGCATCGGTCAGGCCCACCCGCATTGAAATACCGGCGATTCGCAGCAGGTAGATGGCCCCGAGCTTGGTGTCGATAAAGTATGCCGCGGGGACCACCGACATCATTAGATGTAGGATCAAGTGAATCCGCGGATTGTCGAGGTCAGGGAGCTTAGTGAGTTTGTCGGGGCTGCGAAACCGCTGTGCAAACCGCACACGCGCCAGCTCCAATATCGCGGCGCCACGGGTGGCTTTGGTCGGTAGGCCAACACCGAGCAACCGCAGACCCTCGAGCGCCGTCTTGACTGCGAGTTCGTTTTGTTTGCGGTAGCTCTCGAGCGAAGCCTTGAGCGTGTAGACCTCGGCCTTTTGCAGCACCGATTTAGCCCGATTGACCAGCGGTTGAAACAGCTCGAGCGCCTTGTCGACGTCGCCCGCGAGGTGCAGTGACTCCATCAGTTCGCGCCGCAACGAGAACGCAAGGTCATAGCACGCCTCCCACTGGTCACCGGGCAACAGTTCGATCCCGGTACGTAGGTGCGTGACAGCTGATGTATAAGCAATCGAGCGTTTGGCTCGGCGCCCGGCCAGAAGGTTGAGCTCCGCCAGTCGCACCCGTTCGCCGCGATCGGTCACCAACGCGAGCGAGGCATTGAGGTGCGTCGTGATACGAAAGACTTGGTCTCCGAGCTCGTCGGGCCGCGTTTGGTCGCGCAGCAAACGGCCGATTCGAAGATGGGTCAGGCGGCGACGGCCCGGATCAATTCGGATATAGGCGGCGTGCTGGATTTTGTCGTGGACAAAATAATAGCGAATCTCCGGCGCACGCTCGTTGCCCGAAGCCGAGGGGTCGAGTCGGTCGATGTATTTGTAGGCATCGCCGACAACCCGCAATAGCCCTCGCTCGAGGGCCTCCCACAGGTCCTTGGCAATCTGGACGGCATCGTCGCCGGTGACCGTGGCCAGGAGGTCAAGCGTGAAGCTGCTGCCAATACAGGCACCGAGCTCAAGCGCCTTACGTGTCCGCTCAGACAGGTCTCCGATACGCGCACTGAGTAGGTCGACGATGTCGTCGCTCAGGCGTGCACGTGCAACTTCGTCGGGGTCCCAGGACCAGCCGTTGGCGGCCCGGTCGAACATCACGAGCTGTTGCTCATACAACGAGCCCAGCAGGGCACGAACAAAAAACGGGTTGCCGTCGGTTTTCGACTGGATCAGACGCGCAAGGGCAATCGTGTCCTGGCGCGTGGGCGAGAGCGTGTCCTTGACCAGGGCGTTGGTGTGTTCGAGAGCGAGGGGACGAACCGTGTGCTGGTGAATGTAAAACTCGGCTTCTTCAATCGTCTGCAGGACCTGATTGAGAAGATGGTCGGGCCCAACTTCGGTATCGCGATAGGCCCCAACGAGCAGCAGGTTGCCAAGCTCGGTGTCGAGGACCAGACGTTCGATCAACTTGAGCGTCGCCAAATCGGACCACTGCAAGTCATCTAAAAACAGGACCAACGGACGATCTTCGCGGGCGATGACCCGGATCAGGCTGCGAAACAGCGAGCGAAAGCGGTTGGAAGACTCGGTCGGTGGCAAGTCAGGGACACTCGGTTGCGCACCGATGATGAGTTCAAGTTCGGGGATGACATCAATGAGGACACGCCCGTTACCACCAACCGCCGCCAACAGTTCTTCTCGCCACGCACGAAGGGCGTTGTCGGATTCCCGCAGGATCTGTCGAAACAGCTCCTGAAACGCTTGGAGCAGGGCCTTGTAGGGAATGTCGCGGGTGCGTGGATCGGACTTACCCGAAACAAAGTAGCCACGGCGACCGACAACTGGCTTGTGTACCTCACGAACGACGGCAGACTTACCGATCCCCGAAGGTCCCTTGAGCAAAAACAGCTCAATCTTTCCGTGGGCGGCACGTTCAAACGAAGCCAACAACAGCTCGACCAGTTGCTCGCGCCCGTACAGTAGCTGTGGAATCGAGAACTGCTCGGAGTAGTCTTGGGTGGCGAGGGGAAAGTCCTCGATCCACCCGTGCTTGGTCCACTCCCGCAGGCACCGGGAGAGGTCGGCCCGCATACCCGAGGCACTTTGGTAGCGCCCCTCCGGGGTTTTGGCCATCAGTTTGAGGACCAGTGCACTCAGGGTTTCAGGAATGTTGGGGGCGAGCTCGCACGGGGGCGTGGGTGCAACTGCAATATGTGCATGCAACAACTCCATCGGGTGCGAAACTTCAAACGGGAGTTGCCCGGTGAGAGCTTCGTAAAACGTGACGCCGAGGGCGTAGTAGTCGCTGCGGTAGTCGACCGTGCGGTTCATGCGGCCCGTTTGTTCGGGGGCCATGTAGTGCAGCGTGCCCTCGAGGTCGTCGGGGCTGGTAATCGCCGGGGTCTCTTCGGAGATCTGTGATGCTACATCAAAGTCGATCAGGGCGACCCGTCGACATGTCTCATCGAGCAGGATGTGATCGGGCCCGATGTCTTTGTGAATGAGGCCCTGGCTGTGGACGGTTGCGAGGGCGTCGTTGAGCCGCAGGGCCAGGCGTAGAAATTCACCTATCTCTAGGGTCACCCCGCCCATGAGGCGCTGTCGCAGGGTTGTGGCCCCAAAATCCTCGAGTACCAGAAGTGTCCCGTGGCCGTGTTTTTCGAGCCCGAGCGAACGGATGACGCCCGGGCTTGAAAACTTGCCCAGAATTTCATGCTCACGCCGCATGCGGGCGAGCTCGCTGCGCGACGGCAATTCACTGCGCAACAACTTGAGCAGCACCTGCTGTTCGTCGGACTCACGCCGACCGCGGTAAATCACCGTGTCACGGCCGTCTCGCAGCGGTTGCGCAATCTCGTAGCCGTGGGTCGACAGCTGTTTGAACCGCTCAATGTTGATACCCTCAATCCGCACCCGTTGGCGGCGCAGCGGTCCGGTATCGCGGATCAATGCTTGGAGCAGAGCTGCCATCGACGGCCAACGGCCGGCAGGTTCGGGGTGGAGCCCCCGCAGGATGACTTCGCGGAGCCAGGTTGGCACCTTGGCGCCGGGCGGCGGATCGCGGATATCTCCGGCACTCACCTGAAAGGCGAGGGCAGCCGGGCTTTGTCCCGAAAACGGGCGTTCTCCATAGAGAGCTTCGTAGAGCGCAACACAGAAGCTAAACTGGTCGCTACGGGCGTTGGCACGAAATCCCTGATATTGCTCTGGGGACATGTACGCCGGCGTACCGGTCACCGTGTCGGAGATCGTCATCGACTGTTCGATCTCGTGGCGGTCTAGGAGTTTTTGCGAGAGTTCGATGCGGTCGAACTCGGTGAGCTGCTCGGGACTTTTTGCCGTGCGATCGGCACGCTCGTGAAATCTCGCCAACCCGAAGTCGAGCACACGAACCCGCCCATCGTCGTCGGCGACGAGGGCGTTGTGGGGTTTGAAGTCGCAGTGGACCAGGCCTTTTTTGTGCGCTGCAGCTAACCCGCGACCGGCCTCGATGTAACGCTCGAGAACCTCACGCCACGATCGTTCACGCTCGCGTTGCCACGTGCGCAGCGTTGGCCCCTTGACGTATTCCATCGCCAAAAACACCTGCCCGAGGTGTTCGCCGACCTGGTAGACCTGCACCACGTTTGGGTGCGAGAGGCGGGCCATCGCCTGGGCCTCGCGCAACATTCGTGCCTGCCCCCGCGAAGCGTCCTTGCCGGTGGCCTGATGGACGAGTTTGATGGCGATCGGCCGGCCCAATTGCTCATCGAGGGCTTCGAACACAACACCCATGCCGCCCTCGCCAAGTTGTCGGATGATTTTAAATCGTCCGATACGTTCTGGCGGAGCGCGGTCCATCGACGAGTGCATCGTCGTCGCGTCAGTCGGGGCCATGCTTGATGCAGTGTACTAGCAGGCACCGCGAAAATCCCTGCGAGCTCCCGCGCAGGTCGAACCCACGCGGCGCATTCGAGCTCAGCACCAAGATGTCCAAAAGGACTAATTTAGGGCGCGACACCGGGCGCTCGGCGGGAGGTAGAAAAAAGCGTCTGCGCGGTCTTTAGACCCCGAGCTGTACCCCCGAACCCCCAACGAAAGTATTCATAAAATCATTGGCTTAGATTGTGTCCAAGCGCATTGACGTCCGGTTCGGACTAGCGGATCCTCGGGCGGGGTTATCCATGGGCGTATTCAACTCGAGATGTCGTACTTGGTCCCGCGTTCTCGCGGTGGTTCTTTTCGTGAGCGCGTGTGGTGGTGAGGGGTCGGGTGACGCCGACTCCGACTCCGGCAACGACACCTCGCAGGTCGACGAGCAGGGGCTTGCGTACCTCTCACCCGCCGAGCGGCTCAATCGGATTTCGATGGCGGTGCGTGGTGTTCGTCCGAGCAGTGATGAGCTCGCGCAGGTGTCCGACGATCCCGCTGCACTCGAGTCTGTCGTCGATGGCTACCTCGAAGACCCGCGGTTTGGCGTGATCGTCCGCGACCTCCACAACGAGGCCCTGCTGTCGCGCGTCGATTACTTCATCCCGCCAGCTGGTTTTTTACCCAAGGGAGTGGTTGCTGGTGCCGACGTGTACGAGCTCAATCGGTCGATCATGGATGCTCCGCTTCGTCTGATCGAACGTGTCGTCCTCGAAGATCGGCCCTACACCGAGATCGTCACAGCCAACTACACGATGGCCAATGCCCATGTTGCCGGGGTCTGGGGGCTGCCGCATTCGGGCGAGGCAAACCCCGAGGTTTGGGAGGAGAGCCAGTGGCAAGACGACCGTGGCAACGCCGGGATCCTGACCGACGGGTGGTTGTTTACGCGGCATGACAGCACGATTGCCAACGCCAATCGCGGGCGTGCCAACGCGATCTCGCGAGCGTTGTTGTGCGAGGACTTTCTCGCCCGGGACATCGACATTGACCCGCAGCAAATCAACCTCGCCGATCCAAATGTAGTTGCAGATGCAGTGAAAACCGATGCTGCGTGTGTCAGCTGTCACCAGTCGCTCGACCCGTTGGCGAGTTTTTTCTCCGGGTACTTCCCCCAGGTCTTGCCGTCGGCGGTCACATACCCCCACGACAACTACTCCAAGGGCCTGTTTAGCCTGGTCTATGGTGTTAACATGCGCGACCCGGGGTACTTCGGGTTTGCCGGGGAGACCCTGCCAGACCTCGGGGCGCTGATCGCCTCAGACCCGCGGTTTAGCCTGTGTGCGGCCAAGCGATTTTACAGTTACTTCCACCAGGTTCCACTCGAGGAGGTGCCGCACGAAACCGCGGCGCAGTTGCAGCGCTCGTTCATCGACTCGGGGTACTCCGCCCGTGAGCTGGTCCGCGCGATAGTCCTCGACGATGCCTTTCATGTGTCCCACGTTGACCTCGAAGCGCTCGGCGAGGTCGAGCCGAGCGAGGAGGCATTGGCCGCTCGCGGCTACAAGAAGCTGCGACCCGTCCAGCTAAAGTTGCTGTTACAAGAAACCGCCAGTTTTCAGTGGAAGGCCGACATTTCGCAATTCCAACTGGGGACGATCGACCTGATCGACGACTCATTTGTCGGGTTTCAAGTGCTCGGTGGGGGGATTGATGGCTACTACGTCACCCGGCCGGCCCACACCTACAACGCCACCGCGAGCCTGTTGCTGCGGACAGCAGCCCGCGATGCCGCCGGCCATGTCGTCGAGCGAGACTTTCAGGCTGAACCGGGTACGCGCACGCTGTTGACGGTTGGCGAGCCAAACGACACCAGTGAGGGAAGGGTCCGCGAGCAGCTTGTCGACCTCTACGTGCGGTTGCTCGGGCGGCAGGTCGCCAGCGATTCGCTTGACATCGACCAGACATACGAACTGTTCACCGTGGCGCTCGCCCAGGCAGGATCACCTTCACGGGCCTGGAAGATCGTTGTTGCAGCCCTCATGCAGGATATTTGGGTCGCCTACTACTAACCAACAAAATAAAGTTGTTGATACATTTTTTGTAAAGGACGCACCATGAGCAAGATTACCCGGAGAAACCTGTTAGCCGGAGCCACAGCCGCGCTCGCAGCTGGTGGGGTAGGAGTGTGGCGCTCCGGTCGAGCAGCCACGACTGCCGGTACGCCGCGCAAGATGATTTTGGTCGTCGCCCAGGGCGGGTGGGACGTGACCTACGCGCTCGACCCCAAGCCAGGTATCAGCGGCATCGATGCGCCGGCCGGTACCATCGAAACATTCTCTGGCATTCCGATTTTGACCGATCCTGGGCGACCAGCCGTTGGCGAGTTTTTTAGTGCCCACGCGGGTTCGTGTGCCCTGGTCAACGGGCTGCAGGTGCTGTCGGTCTCCCATAGCAACTGTGCTGCCCGGGTGCTGACGGGCACGGTCAGCGAGACCAGCCCGGATGTTGGCGCAATCGTTGCGCATACACATGGTCGGTCGTTGCCCGTGCCATACCTCGTGCTTGGGCGGATGGCGTTTTCTGGCCCGCACGCCGCGTTGACAGCTCGCACAGGTTCGACCAATCAGCTCGATGCCCTGATCAACCAATCGTCGGTGCTGTGGTTTGCTTCTAGCCCTGCGCAGACGTTTACGCCCTCGAGCGATGAAGAGGCGTTGATCCGCGCCCACGTCAATGTTCGTGCAGAGCGTGAGCTCGCCACCCGCGGACAGGTGGGCAGCAATCAAAAGCACTTGCAGGATTTTCTCGATTCCCTCGGGCGAGGTGACGCCCTGCGCAATAGCCCGGGACTTGGTGCATTTGACCTCACACGCGACTTGGGGCCGCAGGTCGATATCGCGATCTCGGCCCTGTCTCAGGGGCTGTCGCAGGCAGTTCAGATCGAAGCCGGTGACTTCGATACCCACACCAACAATGCTGAGCAAAACAACCTGCACGAGTCGTTTTTCGCCGGCCTACACACCCTCATGGAAAAGTTGGCAACCACCCCCGGTTCGGGAGCCGGTAGCAAACTTCTCGACGAAACCCTTGTGGTTGTGGTGTCGGAGCTCGGACGTACGCCCAAACTCAATAGCGACGGCGGGAAAGACCACTGGGGAACGACATCGGCGATGCTGCTCGGCGCCGGTGTTAAGGGCGGTCAAGTTGTAGGTGCAACAAATGACGGGCTTGAGGGACGACTTGTCAACCTCGCTACCGGACAGCCGGACGATGGCGGACAGCCCCTCGACTACGGCGCGTTTGGAGCTGGCGTACTCGCCCTAGCCGGTGTGGACCCGAGTGAGGTATTGCCCCGTGAAACGCCCCTGGGTGGAATCAGTGTATGAACATGAAAGTTGCAAAGGATTGCCTATTTCGGGGAGCCCGGGTGTTGGTTTTGGCCGCCGTGGTTCCATGGGCCTGCGGGGGTGACGAGGCAGATACGGATACATCCGCGAGTTCGGAGACTGGCTCCGAAACAGACGGCGATACGGCCATCGATGAGGGTCCATGGGAGTCGTTCGACGAGCGCCCTTGCCCCCAAGACTCCGCAGTCGATGCCCAGAATTTTGGGATTCCGTTTTTGTTGACACATTGCAACGGTTGCCACGGAGGGGCAGTTACGGGCGAGGAACGCCAGGGAGCACCTCCGGAGGTGACGTTCGACACCATGGACCAGGTGCGTATGCAACTAGACCGGATTTGGGTGCGCTCGGCTGATGGCAATGACACCATGCCACCCGCCGGCGGACCGACCGACGAGGAACGTCGCATGCTCGGAGAATGGCTCGCCTGCGGTGCGCCGTTCGTCGCTGGTGAGTGAGCTAGCCCGGGATGACCGTGTTCAGAGCAAAACCTGTCATATCGCTGTAGGTGTAGGCCCCGACCAGACCCTCGACGGTGAGTACGATCGTGTCGTTCTCTGGCTGGACTTTGTAGGCACGACTACCGCCACGCGGTACGCCCCAAACAAAGCCTTCAAAGTCGACAGCAACACCCCAGATGTGGTCGTCCCCGGGTTGTCCGACGTTTAGTGTGCGTACAACTTCGAGGGTTTCGGTATCGATACCGTGGATCTGAGCGTAGCTTCCACGGTAGAGAATACCTGCGCCGTCACCATTACAACCTCCTGTATGGACATAGGCGTTGCTATCGAACAGCTGCGCCGAGAGCCAGGATTGGTCCATCGGATTGAACCGGTGGGTCGAGCGGCCGCAGATCCACACATAGCCCTCGTTGGTGACAGTCATCCCGTAGCCACCGCCTTCTGGAACGTCGAAGAGGTCGTAGCTAAGGTCCGACCGGTTGACCCGAATCAGCTTGCCGCCCTGCAGCTGCGTTGCCCAAAAGTTGTTCTCGCTGTCGACAGCACCCCCGTAGAAGCCAAACCAGTTAGGCCACGCCTCCGGAAGGTCTGGGATTGGGATGGTCGCGATGATCGTGCCATCGTCACCGTCTAGGAGGACAACCTCTGCTGTCCCAAGTGACTTGTTTGAGCCGGCAGTCCAGACCTCCTGGTCCTCGAAGGCACAGGTTTGCTCGTTGAGTGTGCCTGAAGTCCAAGCGATGGGTCGGTTGTCGTTATAGGGCAGGGGGGTGTGCCACGCGACGCAGTCGTCTTGGCCCCAGTTAAGGATATCGCCACCGCCCGATGAGGTTTGCAGGCCCGGCATGCCGTTCGCATCTTCGGGGCATTCCTCTGTATCTGCAATTACTTTCGTAACGCCACCATTGCGGTTGGCAACTGCGACATCGCCAAGCCGGCTGACGGAGGTCCGGGAAGGACTGCCGGCGCCATCTGGACGGGCGATGTAACGCCCGAGCTCGACACCGGTTTTTGTGTCGATCTTTGAAACCGTACCCTGGGAGGAGTTGGCGACCCAAATAAACGAGTCGAAGTCGCCCATCCCCCCCATGTCTGGGCATGGATCGCCATCGCCATCGCCATCGCCATCGCCATCGCCATCGCCATCGCCATCGCCGTCGCCATCGCCATCGCCATCACCATCGCCGTCGCGACGATCACCCGCTTAGAGGCATTCTGTAGCCAGTATTGGCAAATTCGGAAATCGTCGCCAAACACTTCCCGAAAGTTGCGCCAAATCCGGGGAGCGATCTCTCCCCCGCAGATGGGGGCATTTGAGACAAATCGCGGGGATAGCGGACCGGTTTCGCAGCCGAACATGTCCAATGAGACATGTAAGAATTTATGGCCGGAGCTCGAATTTGCCGGGTAGACCGGAGCGTTCCGTTCAGGCTTCGTCGATTCGAATTATTTTGATGTATTATCAATGAAAATGTCGAGTTCCGAGTCTGATCCGAATTGCTCGGTATCTTGCCGCCCGAAGACATCGCGCGATCAGGCCCTCGGTTGCTTTCGTCTGAGAGTGACTGCGGTGCCGTCTTCCAGTTCGACTCGAGCGACTCCGGACAGCGGACCGGGATCGCCCTCGAATTCGATCCCGGCTTCCTCGAGCTTGTAGCGGATCGCCAGCTGAACAGGCTTCGTGAGCTCATGCCCTGTCTCAAAACGCCCGATCGTTACATGGGAAACCCCGCATTTTTGGGCTAGGTCGCGCTGTGACCACTCGAGGAGGACGCGGGCAATTCTGCACTGGGCGGGGCTCAACGCGGTTTTTCTACCACGCATCGCTGAGGTCCTCTTCAGGCGTGTGTTTACCTAATTGATCTTTGAGTTGTTTATGGTAACTAGAATTTCATGTGTAACAATGAGTTGGGTATCGTTGTGGCGCTCGACAAGGGCACAGGCTCGATCGCCATCTTCCGAAAACTCCGGGCCGCTGGTGCTCGGACCGTCGTGGTTCACCTGTGTGGACTGGAAATCACTCGTCGCCGGATTCGCGGCGCTCGTCTGCTCTCGCAGCTGACAAAACACGTCGCGGTTCGTTGCTTGGTCGACGACGCAGGCACTGCCAGTGTGTTCCCGCGGCCGTACTGCCACGCCACTGCACAGGGGCTGTTTGTCAACGGCCAGCTGTTTGACCCGCAACACGGCCCCCTCGCCACGTTTCGGATCGTCTGGCCTGAACTCGACCGCGAACTGCAGCGCAGACTCGGTTCTTTCGTCTGCGATGGCACCCTCGATGCGCGGGGGCCTCGGTGAGCACATCGGACGAGGATCCCTTCCTCGTCTCATCTGCTCCACCCGCACGTCCCCGGAACAAACGCGGTGATGTACTCGCCGGCCGCTACGAACTGCTCGAGTTGGTCGGTCGAGGTGGATCCGCGAGCGTCTTTCGGGGGCTCGATCGCCTGCTCCATCGGACAGTAGCGATCAAGGTCGCCTACCCCGACGACAGCAAACAGCGAGCCCGCTTGATCCGCGAAGCTCGGATCGGTGCCCAGCTGCATCACTCGTTCCTGATGCCCGTGCTTGATCTCGGTATCGAAAATAATTGCCTATACATTGTCATGCCGTATATCGCCGGCCCAACACTTGGTGCCCGGATCAACGCCGGCCGACTCCCGTGGCGCACCGCGAGCATCTTTGTCCATCAACTCCTCGTCGGCCTGGCCGTGCTCCACGGGGCCGGCGTCGTCCACCGCGATGTCAAATCCGACAACTGTCTGTTGTGGCACGACGCATCTGGGACACGCTTGATCCTCGCCGACTTCGGACTCGCGCGGGTCGGTCACACAGTCCTATCGGGGATGCCCAGCCACAACACGTCACAGGTCATCGGCTCGATCGGCTACATGGCTCCCGAGCGAATCGATTCACCCGGTGACGTGCGGAGTGATGTCTACTCGGCCGGTGTCGTACTGTTTGAGGCGCTGACCCGCAGGCTGCCGTTTCGCGGCTACCAAGGGGAAGTGTTGTGGGGCCATGCTCAAGAATCGCCTCCGGCCCCGAGCTCGTTCGCGTCATCACTGCCGCAAGCATTCGACGACCTGATAGCGACCGCGCTAGCAAAGGAACCTCGAGACAGGTTCCAAACGACCGGCGAATTCGATGCCGCGCTGCTGGCCGTGATCGGTCCGGGCGAGGTCGATGTGATTCCGACGGCCGGAGTGGACCGGGTCTTCCGGGCACTCTCGGCCTGGGAAGAGTGTTCGGTCAGCCGGGCCATTGTCGAGGCCCGCCACGCGGAGGGATGCGATCGCCGGTGGGCGGGATTTCGGGAGTTGCTCGAGGTCGTTCGTGAGGCCGAAGTCGGAGCGGGTCAGTAGGTTGTGTGTGGACAATTCCTGTCCGACAATTTCTGTCAGAAATTTCTCCCAACGGTGTCGGACAGAGTTATCGGGGTGATTCGGTCAAAGTTTGGTCGACCTGTCCCGGCATAACATTGAGAAACTGGCAACATGCGAGAAAAAGTATCGCGGGAGATTGTTCGAGTGCGGCTGCGACTTCGAACAACGTCTCCACGGCCAAGCGTTGTTTGCCAAGCTCCACACGCTGAACCCACTTCGCGCTCTTGTCCAACCTGACAGCAAGTGCTTCTCGAGACAGGTTTTTCCGTTCTCTCGTGTTGCGGATGGCCTTGCCCAAGAACATCCTTAGTCGCTTTGTTTTCTTCGTCAGTGTACCCAAGATTTGAACCTGTCCTAATGATACGACAGTAGCGTAGTGACGCCGGTGCTCAACCTCGCCCTCCGAGGAATGCAAGTGCGCGGCCGTAGCGGGGGATCTAGTTGGTTTTGGACAGCCTTATTGTTCCGCCGGACATCCGAGGTATCTCGATGCGTCGAAGTGGACAGGAATTGTCGGAAAAATTTCGGGGGACGAGAATTTGTCGGCCTGTCTGTACCCGAGCTCGACCCTCGGTGGCATCCCTGACAAGAATTGTCGGGGATAAGATTTGTTCGACCCGTTACCGAAGGGACTTCGTCGGTTGAGCCAATAGCTCGGGACAGGTTTTGAGGGACGGTTTTTGTCCTTTTAAATTCTCATATCAGCTCGTTTAGGCAGGATTGGTTGGACACAAGTCGTCTCTACCGACATTGATGTGGTCTTTCGGGACGGATTCTGTCGGACAAATTTCGTTCGTCCTCGTGTCCCGAAAGCGGGGATGTTTGTAGCCAGACAAAATCTCCCGCTCTGGCTCGCGCGGGTAAGGGACATCCCAGGCAAGGTCGAGGACCGACGAGTGAGCAAGACTGTTGGACAGGAGCTCGGGTCGGAGGTAGAGCACGCCGCGAATCGGCGACAAACCGGGCGAAATTTCCTTGCCCTAGGATCGCTCACTAGTGTGCAGGTTTTATTTGTCCGGGCCCCCAAGCCCTCACGGTGAGAGGCGGCTTTTGTCAGGAGGCGGCGTTGCGCTGCTGGGCGTCGACAACCTCTTTGGAGAGCGTCTCGAGGACGTGGCGCAGTGAGGCACGAGTGTCTTCGTCGATTACGTTGCCGTCTTCGTCGAGTTTGCCACGAACGCCTGCGACTGAAAGGCATGAGTCGTCGAGCAACACGGCGCCCATCGTGCCGAGGATCTCACGGAGCGACGCGTGTGCGGTGGATGCTCCCGTGAAGTTGGGGGAAGCATTGATCAATGCGAGCGGCTTGCCCTCGAGGTCACCGCTGGACACGGTCCAATCGAATGCGTTCTTAAGGGCGCCCGGCACCCCGCGTGCGTACTCTGGACTGCATACGATGATGCCATCAGCCGCACGAAGCTCCGCACGCCATTCGACTACGCTGGCTGGAGGAGCGTCTCCGTCGAGGTCAGGGTTGAAGTGTGGGACGCGATCGATGGGGGCCGCCACTTGTACGTTGGCACCCTCGGGTGCGTACTTGGCGAGTGCGCGCAAGATCGAGGTGTTGAAAGAGCCCTTGCGTAGGCTCCCTGAAATCGCTAAAAGGTTCATGAGGTCGTTTTACCAAGTCACGGGAAGCTTGTGGAGCCCATACAAGACCATTTCGTGACGAAATGGTAGCTCTTCGATGGGGGCGGCCAAAGCGAGGGACGGAAGCGCGGAGAAGAGCGCTGGAAACACGATCTCGAGCTCGGCTCGTGCGAAGTTGGCACCGATACATTTGTGGAGTCCGTGGCCGAACCCCACGTGGTTTTTTGCGTCGCGGTGAATGTCGAAAGCGTCGGGGTTGTCGAAGATCGCTTTGTCGCGGTTACCCGAGTTCAACATCACGAGCACGCCGTCACCTGCTTTGATTTGCTGCCCGCCGATTTCAACGTCTTCGGTTGCAGCGCGCGGTAGGCCCACATGGTTGACGCTGAGGTAGCGGACGAGCTCGTCGGCGAGGTTCGACGCGAGCGAGGGGGTCTCGTCGAGCAGTTTGCGTTGCTCGGGGTGCTGAAGAAGAGTCAGCGTACCCAATCCGATGATCTGCGCCATGGTGTCGTAGCCCGCGAGCAGCAACAGCGCAGCAATTCCCACACCTTCGCCGTGCGTCATTTCTCCATCGGAGTGATGAAGCATGCGGCTGAGCAGATCGCCGTCACTGGGGGTCTGCTCTTTCTCCGTGATCACGCGATCGAAGTACCCCATCAGCTCGATGGCGGCGTGCTCCGACTCTTCAGGAGTGCGCGCTTGGCTGAGAATGGCGTCCGTTCGGGTCTGAAAGAACACGTGGTCCTCGTACGGTACTCCCATGAGGTCGCAGATGATCGTGGAAGCCACGGGCAACGCGAACGCCTGCACGAGATCGACGGGAGGCTTCATCTTTGAGAGCTCGTCGAGTAGGCCTTGCACGATGCTCTGCATTTTGGGGCGCATGAGCGTGACATGTTTGGCGAGGAACTCCTTGGTCACGAGCCGTCGTAGTCGTCCATGGTCTGGCGCATCGGCCTGCATGAAAAATCCGGGCGGTGGGGGCACGTCGCCCGTCAAGTAGGACGGAAAACCAGGAGAACGCGGATCCGAGCTGAAACGCCGATCCGCGAGCACGGCGCGGATGTCGTCGTATCGCGTCACGAGCCATGCGAGGTCGCCTCGAGGGGTCCGAAATTGCGAGACGGGCTGCTCGTCGCGAATCGATGCAAACTCGGGCGGCGGATCGAGTGGATTGGTGCGGGTTCTTGGAATGTTCGAGAACATCGAGTGGATCAGTTCGAGGTGAGAGGGAGTGTTATTGGGTGAGCGCGAGGAGAGCAACCGAGAGTTCGCTAATGGAAGGATTGTCCCAAACGATCGAGGGGTCGACGGTGATACCGAGAAAATCCTCTAGATCTCCTGCGAGGGTCAGTGCGTAGACGGAGTCGAGGCCATAGTCGGTGAGCGGTTTTGTCTCATCGATTTGCTCGGGGCTTCGTTGCAGGTATGTGGCAACCTTCTCGGTCAGGAATAGCGAAAGGATTGGTTGTGTGGCTGTAGCGGTCATCGGTCGTCATTCCAGGGTGCAATTGGAGTGTGGTGAAAGTCGAACGAGAGATCCTCGTCGAATCGGCGCAGGGCCTCGGCGACCAGGGCGTCGGTCACGTCATCACCGCGCGTGGGCGGTGCTGCGCCGAGCATGGTGGTGAGGTTGGCCAGCGCGGCGGCAAGCCAATGGGGCTGCGCGGTGAAGCCGCGCGTGCGCATGTTCGAGGACGCGCCCGTGTGCATCGCGGAGCTGGCTGCGAACAGCACTGCATAACGGTGTGCGAGGTCGTAGGCGCTCGAGGGGGCTCCCACGCGACAATCGTGGGGGGACAGTGCTGCCGCGTCGTCTCGTATCGCGGCAAAACCAGCTCGCAGGGGATGAATGAAGGCCGCGAGCCCACCGCTCGCAGCCTGCAGCTCGGACGCCGCCGCCTCGAACGACCCGACTATCGGATCGTGTCCGCCCGTGGAGAGACTTAGCGCGGTGGGGTCGAAATCTCGAAGGGGGGTGTCCCAGGCAAAGACGGCACGGGGAGCCCTCGCGACGTTGGGCTGCCATGCTTTTCGCGCAAGCCTCGGAAGCTGCGGGAGGATCGTGGCCAAGCAATTGGCTCGCGAGGCATGCCCAAAGGAGATCGGCCGAATGTCGCGTGCGAGCTTTTGAAACAACCCATATCCTCCAGCGCGCAGATATCCACTCGCACCCAACAGTGTACCGATCGAGCGCATAGTGCTCAGCAGGATCTGCGGCACGATGCTCTTGACGGTGGCTGCATAGAGGCTGCCCATGCGTGGGAGCTCGTGGAGCGATCGGGCACCAACGGTAACCAAACAATCGGCGAGCAGAACGTTCGCGAATGCGTCGGCGATCGTGGCCCGTACGCGCGGGATCTGAAGAATGGAAGCACCGTAGAGTTTGCGTTCTCGGGCGAATCGGATAGCGAGCCGCAAAGCCGTGTCGACGGCGCCCAAAAACATGCCAGGCAAGGCCATGCGTGTGATCTGAAAAGACCGCAGCGCGATCTCGATGCCTTGCCCCAGCTCGCCGATCACGGTATCGCGCGGCACGGTGGCGTCGCGTAGCTCAAAGCCCGCCAGCACCACGCTGCGCATGCCTGAGGTGCGGACACGGGGCAAGAAGTCGACTGCGCGAGGTTCGAGGGCGGTGCGGTCGATCAGCAACACCGAGTGATCGCGCGCGCCCTTGCCTCGATCCGTGCGCGCGAACAGGACATAGGTTTGTGCACGCTCAATGTTGCTGACGACCTGTTTGTGGCCGTTGAGCACGAGGGTGTCGTTGCGTACGGTGGCGCGAAAGGCTGCGCTGGAGAAGTCGTTGCCGTGCTCGAGCTCGTGATAGGCGCAGGCGATCTTGCCGTTGTTCGCGAGCTGCTCGGCAACGTGCGCCCTTTGGGCGGGGCTGCCAGCTAGCCACACGTTGACCGATGCGATGAACGAGCTGCCCGCGTAGCCCAACCCGATGCACGGGTCTCGACGAAACAGCGCTCTCATGTTCAGCATGAGAGCATCGAGGGCGCCAAGCGATCCGCCCAGCGCTCGCGGGGTGAGCATGGCGCCCACACCCAGGTCGTCCAATCTGGCCTCCGCCTCCCGCGAAGAGTGCCCGGTTTCATCCGCGTGAAGACAAGCCGCAAAGCCCAGCGGGTTTGTGCAATCCCACGGCTTGCCGAGACCGTGCTCAATGGTGTGGGTATTGGCCATCATACACCTTGCACGCCGTGGAGTTGGTCGAGCGCCCATCGCCGAGCCTCCGCGGAAACGTCGTGGTCGTGGGAAAGCCGCGCGAGGATCCAATCGAGGCACGACGTGAGCCGTTGGGTATTGTGGGAAGAGCGATCGCCGTGTGCGTGTGGGTGGGCCCATCGAGACAGGCAGGCCGCCGCGGCGAAGCAGAGCTCGTAGTCGCGCGCCACCTCGAACGCGGCATCCTCGACCTGCTGCGCTGCAGGGGGGATCGCGCGCGCGCGCGCGATGACGGCCTGCGTGCAAGTGACGATGCGCTCTGCAAGCCATGCGCTGGGCTGAAGGGAGGCATTGTGCTCAGCGGCCTCGACGAGCTGGGCGGCCATCCGCGGCAACGCTTGAACGAGGCTGCACCCATGTGCGCTGAGTAGCTCGAGCCCGTCGAGGGCCAGCGGGTGCACCTCGGACGTTCCTCCCGCTTCGACGCAGCGCGCCTGATCGTCGCGAGCGCGGTCGTACTCGCGGCTGAGAATGGGAAACTGGCTCACGACCGCGTTTCGCGTGACGACCGTGCTTCCGTCGAAAATTGCGACGATTCGATGGTCGCGTTCGATCTTCTCGAGCGGTTCACAAACTTCGTGGTCGGCCACGAATGACCGCAACCCCACGAGCTCTGCGAGGCCCGCGAGCGTTTCGTCGACCGTGGTGGGGACGAACGCTTTGGTGATCGCAGAGATCACACTCATCTGTTCGGGGAATACATGAAGGCAACGGCACGCCACCTCCGCGACCGTGCCCACCACCGCGCGGGCGAGGTGTGCGTGGGCGACGGTCTGAGCGGCCATGTCGAGGTCGATGAGCGCGCGACCGTGGATCTGGCGGTTGCATGCAAATTCGTACGCGGTGGCGAGCGCATGATCGAGGGCGCCGAGCGACAGCCCCACGCACACGGTTCGAGTCACCTGCAAGGCTCGCAAGACCGTCTCCAACCCTTGACCTTCGTGGCCGACGAGTGCGTCCCGCTCCAGTTGGGCGTCGTGGAAAGCGATTCCCGAGATGTCGGCACCCCGAATACCCAGTGTGGGTTCCTTGGGTAGATGAGCGAAGCTCTCGGCGTCGAGACGCGACTTCTCGACGAACGCGAGGCTGAGCGAGCGCGGGCCCATGCGCGGATTGCTGCGGGCGAGCACACAGATCGCGTCGCCGCGGGTGGCGTTGTTGATGAGCCATTTCTCTCCGTTGAGCCGCCAACCCCGATCGGTGGAGCGCAATGTAACGGTGCTGCGCATCAGGTCGCTTCCGCGGCCTCGCTCGGTGAGTCCCCAGCTGACGACCATGCCGTCGAGGACTGCGCGGCCCAATGCTTGGGCTTGCTCGGGACGACCCGCTATCCAAACACAGATCGCCCCCAGCAGTGTTTTGCCATGGGCGACTGCCACCGTCAGATCGCGGCGTGCGATGACGCGCCATAGCGAGAGCACCTGCGGGATCGAGGTTAACTCGCCCCCGTACTGCTGTGGGACGTAGTAGCGGGCCAAGCCAAAGTCGTCGAGTGAGCGCACCGCATCGGTTGGAAACGCATCGCGAAGATCGGCTTCATATAGCGCTCGCGCATCGAAGGGCGCACCTTCGCCCTCGCGCGACGCGATCCACTCGTCGAGCTCGGCGGCGGGGCCCCGGGCGGTGGAGGAGGTCATCGTCACGCAGGACCCCCACAACGGGCGATGCGATCGTCACGCTCCTCGTATCGAACCTGGAGGTCGCCCGACAAGAAGCGCTCTCGCATGGCGAGGCGCTGGATCTTCCCGCTGGTGGTGCGGTCGATCTGGCCGGGTCGCAGAAGCACCACCGCGGCCAATGGCACGCCCATCTGACGCGTGAGTGCGGACTTGATCGTGCGAGCAATCTCGGCGAGCACACTTTGTTCGTAGCGGCCCTTGATCTCGTGCAGCAAGACGGCAACCTCGGCGCCCGCGCGGGTATGGACACAGAACGCTGCGCCAAACCGGCCTTCGAGCTGGTGACATATGCGTCGTGCTTCGTGTTCGATGTCTTGGGGGTAGACATTGCGGCCGTGAATGATGATGGTCTCTTTGATCCGACCTGTGACGAATACTTCGCCATCCCAGATATAGCCGAGATCCCCCGTGCGCAGGAACGGCCCTTGCGATGATTTGGTGCGCGCTCTAAATCGCTCCGTGGTGGCTTGTTCGTTATCCCAGTAGCCCGCGGCGATGCTGTCCCCGCGCAACCAGATCTCGCCCACGGTGCCGCGCTCGCATTCGACGAGGGTGTCGGGGTCGACCACGCGCGCCTCGATATCTTGAGTGCGTCCTGAAGAGCACAACGTGGTGCCCTCGTTTTGGGGTCGCACGATGCGTTTCTTGAACGATTCGGGGTCGACGTCCATGGTGACCATTGCGCGGCGCCCAACCCCCGAGATGTAGACGGTGGCCTCGGCCATGCCGTAGCAGGGGCTCAGCGCGTCGCGCCGAAGCCCCGCCCGGGCGAATCGCTCGGTGAAGTTACGAATTGTCGAGGCCTGGACGGGCTCGGAGCCGTTGGCGGCAATGGCCCAACGCGAAAGGTCGAGCGCGTCGATCTGCTGATCGGTGACGACCCTGGTGCACAGGTCGTATGCGAAATTGGGGGCGGCCGAGTATGCAATGTCACAGGTGTCGATCATTTGCAGCCATTGGTGGGGCCGTCTGAGAAATGTGCGAGGCCGCATGAGAACACCCGAGGTCCGCAACATGAGGGTGGGCATGATCTGCGCCAGCAGTCCCATGTCGTGGTACTGCGGGATCCAGCCACCGATCTTGGTGGTGTGGTCGAGCCCCAATCCCGCTGCCAAGCTGCTGACATTGGCGAGAATGTTGTCATGCGTTATGACGACGCCTTTGGGGGCTCCCGTCGACCCGGACGTGTATTGCAGCAACAGGACGGTGCTGCCATGCGCCTCGCTCGTGGGAATCTGAAGACCGTCGCTCGCGCCTTGAACCCCATCGGTGTTCGTGGCGATGCAACGCACCTCGCGGAGTCCGCATTCGTCGGACCACGCTTGGACATCGGGCAGCGCGGGCGCGTGGGTGAGAACGGCGGCGACACCCGCGTCGTTGACGATGCGAAGGGCACGGCGGCGTTCGTGCTCGTAGCTTCCAAACAGTGGGGCGGGGACGGCGATCATGTCCGCGTAGACGCACCCTACGAACGCGGTGATGAAGTCGATGCCCAACGGGTACAGCAGCAGGATACGAGAGCCGCGGGGAGCGTGCTCGAGGAGCCATGCGGCAACTCCACGCGCGCGCGCGTCCATTTGTGCGTACGAAACCCCCTCGCGTGTCGAAGGATCGTCGGTGTTGCCAACGAACTCGAACGCGGACTGCTCGGGAACAGCCGCGCAGTTCTCTTGGATTAGTGCACCAACGCTCGTGAATGTGCGGAGCGACTTCATTGAGTGGCCTTTGGGGCGGGGAGGAATCCAGTGGCGATGAAGTGGTCGAGATAGCGGCCGATGAGAACCCCGTCGACGTCGAGGCGTTCGATGTCCGTGCCTGCGATCGCGGCCTCGAGGTTGGTGGTGTCGAATATGGGCGTGCTTCCTGCGTATCCGAGGTCGGGCGCGGGTTGGTCGTCGCCGAACAGCGGCAGGAATCGGGCAAGCTCATTGTCCTGCCCATCGCCCAGGGCCTCGCGCAGCTTCGAGACCCAGTCAGGATAGGCGGTGTCTTCAAGCGTGTACCCGTAGCGGCGTAGGTGCTCGACGTATTGTGTCCAGCGCAACGTCTGGGTGCCCGGAATGTGAAAGTACTGTCCGCAGGTGTGATCGGACAGCGCGACGTGGGCGACGACCTCTGCGCAGAAGTCGACGGGCGCGACCTCCAACGTGACGTCGAAGTCCAGGGCGGATCGGATTTGGATGCAGCCTTTGGTGATCGCGTTGAGGAAGGTGTCCGTGGAGCAGGCGCCCGAGCGCTGCGCTCCTGCGATGAGGCCTGGGCGATACACGTTGGTGGGTATGCCGCGGGTGTGGGCTTCACTGACGAGACGCTCGGCCACCCACTTGCTCTGTCGATAGCCGCCCAAGACTCCGCGCGCGACTTCGAGTTTCGTCTCGTTGAAGCGGGGGCTACCCGCCTCGCCGGGGAACACGGCGAGCGAGGAGATGAAATGCACGGGTTTGGTGCGAGTGTTCGCGGCCAATCGTAGCACTTCGAGCGTGCCCAGCACGTTTGCAGCTTTGAGCTGTGTGTATGGCAAGGCATAGTTGGAGAGGGCGCCGTTGTGCACGATCATCTCGGTTTGCTCGGCGAGACGCGTGTACGTGCGGCGGTCGAGTCCGAGGTACGGGCGGGCAAGGTCACCTGGAATGCCCTCGATGCGGTCCTGCCATCGCGGGTTCCATAGGCCGAACTGCTCGAGATTTGTCCGGACGCGCGCGGTGGCGGCCTCGGGGGTCGGCGCGCGGACGAGGGCGCTCAAGCGTGCCTGCGAGCGCTGCAGGAGTTCGTACGCGAGATAGGCTCCCGTGTATCCCGTAGCGCCTGTGAGCAGGATGTGCGCGTGGCCGTTCGTGGGGGTGACATATGGGTTGTGCGCTCGGACGTCGTCGGGCAAGACCGCGTCGGCTTCCATTGCTTCGGGCGAGACGCTCCTAGGGTTGCCCGTGCTGAAACTGTCTCGGCCGTCGCGGGTCAACGTCGTCACGAACTCGCCCAAGCTGGGGCGGTCGTAGAGATCGCGAAGAGTGGGGGAGCGTCCGTAGGAATCTCGCACACAGGCGACGATCTTGGCGATAGCCAAGGAGTCGCCACCGAGGTCAAAAACGCTGTCGGTGAGGCCCACTGCATCGACCCCGAGCACGGACCTCCAGATCTCGGCGACGCGAAGCTCGTCGTCCGTGGTGGGTGGGACGAACTCGACCGTGTCGATCGAAGCGAGGTCGGGCCGCGCGCGCAGGTTGTTGCGATCGACCTTGCCATTGGGAAGTTTTGGCAGCTCGGACAACACCACGATCCGACTGGGGATCATCGGCGTCGGCAGGGTCTGCTGCGCAAAGGTCAGGAGCTCCGCGCGGAGGTCAGAATTCGTTGCGGTGCCGATCGGGTCGTTCGTCGCGGGGTGTCGATCGTTGTTCATCGTGCGTTCTCGTGTCGACGAAGTTCGACGTCGAAGAGGTGAGGTTGTTGGTTGGGGCGGAGCAGCGCCTCACCATCGAATCCCAGCGCGCGGGCGGCCGCGAGGACCTCATCGGGGTCGAGTGCGGCAGCATCGGCACGCTCCCAGACGCTGCGTTCGATGTCCCAGGCCGTGCTGCTGGCTTCGGCCTGCTCCATGAGGTGCGCTGCAGCGGCGAGCGGGCCGACGAGTCGCGCGTTGGGGATGTCGATGACTCGCAGAGAGTCTCCTTGGGGCACGCGCTCCAACGCGCTGCGAAGCGCCTGCATCGACTCGAACGGAACGCTCCGCGAGGGCGGTGACTGCCCGCGCTCGGCTCCATACAACACGACGTCGTAGCGGAAACGCGTGAGTTCGTTTTGGTGAGGACCAGCCTTGAGCCTGACCCGTGGCTGCGGGAGTCCAGCGTTCGCGGCGAGGTCGAAGAAGAGCTGCGGGCGTACACACAGCTCGCGGTCGCTTTCGCGTCGAAGTGTGAGGGCTTTGGCGAGTTGAGGTGCGGGGGTCATGGCAGGCATGCGGTGCACGAGCACGCTCGCGTAGAAGGCATCGCGCCAGTCGAGGCTCCGCACGTCACCGACGAATGTGGCGCCCGTGGGCCCCGCTACCCGCGAGGCTTCTCGCAAGACACGAAGGAGGTAGTCGGCCCCTGGGAAGTACTGAATAACGGAGTTCAAGACGACGGTGTCGAACGTGTCCGCATCGACGCGCTTGAGCTCCATCGCGTCACCGCAACGAAGCTCGACCGCGGACGCACGGCCCTGCACGCTCGCGCGTGCGGCTTCGAGTGCAGCCGAGGAGATGTCGATGCCGTGATAGCGGTCGACGTGGCCCGCAAAGCGTCGCAACACGAGCCCCACGCCCACTCCCACATCCACGATCGCGCGCGGGGCGAGCGCGTCGATCCGCTCGAGCGTGGTGTCGAGCCAGCTCTGCATATGCTCGGCTGGAATCGGCGTCTCGTCGTAGCTGCTGTTCCAACCCAAGAAGCGCACGTCGCCTTGTGGCGAATCCGGATTGTAGGCGGCCTCCCAGATCTCCCGCCATTGGTCGACGTGCACGCCTTCGGCTTGCTCGATCGATACGTTTGCACTGGGGGTGACGAACGCGATGAGCTCGCAGCTTCGGGCGCCCTGCGGCTTGATCCCCACAACCGCGGCTTCGCGGACGTTGCGATGACGGGAGAGCACGCTTTCGATCTCGTTGGGTTCGATGCGGTGCCCACGGATCTTGAGCTGCCGATCGACGCGTCCCAAGAACTCGAGCACGCCGTCTGCACGCCATCGAACGCGATCGCCCGTGCGATACATTCGCGGGAGATCGGACGCGGGAGAGGTGAAGCGTTGCGAAGTTAGATCGGGGCGGTGCCAATAGCCCATAGCGACCCCTTCGCCACCGAGCCACAGTTCGCCCGAGACGCCCGCCGGCACAGGGCGTCCGCGACCATCGAGTACGAGCGCCGAGGTGTTGGTGATCGGGCGGCCGATGGGGATCGTGTCGCGCTGCACGTCTTCACGTACGACCTCATGGGTGGTGGACCAGATCGTGGTCTCGGTGGGGCCATACATGTTGATCACCCGCGCCTTGGGCAACGCGGACAGCAGACGATCGGCAAGGCCAGTGGGGAACGCTTCTCCGCCCACCAAGACCGTGTGCAACGACTGCATGGCCTCGAGGACCTGCGGCTCGTCTACCATCGCAGCCTGCAACGATGGTGTGCTCTGTAGCATGGTGGCGTTGTGCAGCTCCAAGAGTCGCGCCAGCGAGAACCGCGCGCGATCGGGGGGGGCGTCGCCTGGTACGAGGTTTTCGATGATGTTCGCTGGAGCGATGACGACCTGAGCGCCTCGGGTCAATGGCCACAGGAGCTCGAGCACGGAGATGTCGAAGGAGACGCTCGTCAATGCGAGTAGTACGTCGTCCCTACTGATCCCCACGGCTTCGTCCATGCCAACGAAGAAGTTGATCAGGTTGCGATGGGTGATCTTCGTACCTTTGGGGCGCCCCGTCGAACCCGAAGTATAGAGGATATAGGCGATGTCTTCGTGTGCGGACTCGACCTCGGGCGCGTGAGTGGGCATCGCGGCGATCTCCGGGGCGCGTGCGGAGAGGTCGAGCACGACGTTGGCCGAGATTGTGGGGGCCACCTCGTCGATCAGCACACAGCGTAGTTGCGCGTCGTCGGCGATGAAAGATAGGCGCGATTGTGGGTAGGTTGGGTCGAGCGGAACGTACGCGGCTCCTGCCTCCATGATAGCGAGCAGAGCGACGACGAGCGACGAGCCGCGTTCGATACACGCACCCACGCGATCGCCACGGCGCACGCCTTGCGCGATGAGGTAGTGGGCGAGCTGGCGCGTCCGCGTGCGCAAGGCGTGATAGTCGAGCTCGGCGTCATGTCCAACGAGCGCGAGGCTTTGAGGTGTGCGTACGGCCGAGGCTGCGATCTGATGCAGCGGGAGGTGGTGCTCTTCGAGGTCGAGCGAGGTGCCTTGCCAGCGAGATACGAGCTCGGATTGGGCGACGCCAAGGCGATGAAAGTCGGCCATCGGCGTGTGGGGGGACTGCGCAGCGTCCGCTAGGATTCGCCCGTAACTGGCGGCGAGGTACTTGGAGAAGTGCGCATCGAGCTGGGCGACGTCGCAGTCGAGCCAAGCTCGAACGCCGCCCAAGACGGGGTCGACCAAGAAGTTCACCGCGAGCGGGAAGTTGGTCTCCGCGACGCCAATGCCGTTTTTTACGCGGACCGAGTTCGTGGCATGGGAACTCCAGTGACCGTGGAAGTCCATGAAGTTGACGTAGCTGTCGAGGGATGCGTCGAGCTTCGATTCGCGCAGCATCTGGGTGAACGGAAAACGACGCCATCGGCGGCCGCTGACCTCCGCGTCGAACACCGCGCGGGCGAGCGCGATGAGGTGCAGGCCGTCGGTGTCCACGCGCAGCGGCAACGTGTTGAGAAACACGCCGATGACCTCGTCGGCTCCAGGCTGCTCGAGGCGACCGTTGGAGATCACGCCCGTGAGCACCTCGGATTGGTTGCAGACCCAGGCTTGCACACTGAGGTGTGCCGCGACGAACATTGCTTTGAGTGGTAGGCCTTCGTCTTTGGCGAGCGCGCGGAGTCGTTCCACCGTTTGGGGATCGAGAGGAATGTCGAATGCCTCGTAAACTGAGACCGCTCGACTCGATGCTCCGCTCTTACGCGGCAGGATCGAGGGTTCGGCACCTTCGAGGACGGCACGCCAATGACCCGAGGCTTGCAGGTTCTCGCGGATCGCACGCTCGGCCGCCACGAAGCTGCGATAGTCGGAGGCGATTGCAGGGAGCAGGAGGTCGTCGCCCTCGAGCAGTGACTCGTAGCGTCCGATGATCTCGTTGAACATCATGCTGTCGCTCCAGCCATCGAGCACCACATGGTGTTCGACGACGGAGAGTTGAAACTCCCGAGGGCCGCGGACGTTGATCGCGAAGAACAACAGCGGCGGTTTTGAGGGATCGAACTGGGTGTGTTTGACCTTTGCGGCCCAAGCCTCGATGACGGCATCTTGCTCTTCATGCGTGCGGTCGCTGAGGTCGTCAAGGATGTCGATGCGGACGTCGACATCCTCGTGGACGAGCTGGAGCGGGACGGAGTACGTCGACATGTCGAAGGAGCAGCGCAGCAGCGGATGGCGTTGCATCGTGCGCTCGATGGCGAGGCGAAGTCGATCGAGGTCCAACGGTGCCTCGATGTGCAAACTCGTGACTACGCGATACGCCGACCCCGCATACTCCAGATCGGTGTATAGGAGCATCCCGCGCTGCATGGCACTGAGCGCGAAGGCGTCTTCGATGCCCTCGGGAATCTTGGCCCGATCGGACTCCGTGAGCATTGACCAGGGCTCGATCTGCGCGTGTTGTTGGTCGTGGGGTCGTACCTTTGCGCGGAGGCTGCCCAGCGTGGGTTCTTTGAAGAATGCGTCGACGTCGAACGTAAGACCGCGCCGCTCGGCCTCCGCCCGTAGCTCGAGGACGGACATCGAGTCGCCGCCCTGAGAAAAGAACGAATCCGCGGCGGAGGTTGGGACGATGCCCAACACGCGCGTCCATGCTTCGAAGAGGGCGACGTCTTGGGGGGAGTTCGCAGCGAGCGGTGTTGCCGAGGCCCGTTCGACCTCGGGCTTGGGCAGTGCGTCGCGCGCCACCTTGCCGTTGGGCGACAGCGGCAACGCATCGAGCACGATGATGTGCGCGGGCACCATGTAGTCGGGAAGCGTCTCGCGCAAGGTGGCTTCGATCGCCGCGACATTGGGGGGATCGAAGCCACCTACGAGATAGGCGACGACGCGTCGATCGCCAGCGGTGCGTTGCCAGGTGGTGACGATGGCACGAGATACCGCGGGCTGGGCACGTAGTGCACGCTCGATCTCGCCGAGCTCGATGCGAAATCCTCGAACTTTGACTTGAAAATCTGCGCGCCCCAAGAACTCGATGACGCCGTCGTCGTTGATCCGCGCGAGGTCTCCTGTTTTGTACATGGTCTCGCCGCGAAATGGATCGTCGACGAACTTGGACGCGGTGAGCTCGGGGCGGTGGAGGTATCCGCTGGCGACCTGCACCCCGCCGATACACAGCTCTCCTGTGCTTCCTCGAGGGGCGAGATGCCCATGCGCGTCGAGGATGTAGATCGAAGTGTTGGCGACAGGGCGACCGATCGGAATGCTCTTTCGATCGGCATCGGAAGGTGTGCACTGCCATGCGGTTACGTCAACCGAAGCCTCCGTGGGTCCGTAGAGATTGTGCAGCTGCGGGGCTTGGGCTGTGTCATCACCAAAGACGTCGAAGAAACGCCCCACGGAAGAAGGTGAGAGGACCTCTCCGCTACAAATCACCCGCGCGAGCCCGTGCAACTGAGCTGAGCTGGGCTCGGCGAGAAAGAGGTCCAGCATGGGGGGCACAAAATGAACCGTCGTGACGCCCTCGCGCTGCATCGTTTCGATGAGTCGTCTCGGATCGCGATGTTGACCATCGGGTGCCATGAACAAGCGGGCACCCACCATGAGCGGCCAGAAGAACTCCCACACGGACACGTCGAAGGCGAACGTCGTCTTTTGCAAGACTGTGTCGCTGGGGGTCAGTACAAAATGCTCTTGCATCCACAGCAGGCGATTGACGATTCCGCGGTGCGGGACGACTACACCTTTGGGCTGACCCGTGGAGCCCGACGTGTAGATCACGTAAGCAGGGTCATGGGCAGCCGGGCGGGCGGGAAAGACCGATGAGGAGGTCTCGGGTCGGGCTTCGTCGAGAAGGAGCACGTCCTTGTCGAGTGTTTCCACGGATGATCGCAAAGAAGACGGACTCACGATCCACTGCACCTTTGCGTCATCCACCATGAATTTCAGGCGGCTCAGTGGAAGATCGGGGTCGAGCGGGAGATACGCCGCGCCCGCGTCGATGACCGCGAGCAAGGCGACCACCATCTCGACGGATCGGCGGCAGAGCACTCCTACGCGGTCGCCCACATCGACACCGCGCTCACGCAGCGTCTGGCTCAGTCGCTTGCACGTCGTGGCCAGCTCCGCGTACGTCAATCGAGCGTCCTCAGACTCTACCGCGATCGCCTCGGGTGTTCGGGCGGCTTGCTGCCACACGTGTTGGTGCAAACATTCACTCAGATCGTATGGACGCTGTGTGTCGCCCAAAGCACCAAGGAGCTGGCTGCGTTCTTCTTGGGTCACGAGCGGGAGCGCTGCGATGCGCTGGGTGGGCTCCGCGTTGCTCAGCACCTCGAGGAAACGTGAGAACCGCGCTTGGTGGGCCGAGAGATCGGCCGCGGTGAAGAGATCGGGGTTAGCATCGAAGTTGATCGTGGCCGAGGTCGGACCTTGACGATAGATGTCGACTTTGAGGTCGCGGATTGGTCCTGACGACAAAAAGTGCATGTCGACCCGAATGTCTGCAAATGAAGGCGCGGGGCCGACTGAGATGATGTTGACGACTGGAGTGCCGTGTGTAGGCGAAGCATCGCCTTCGCGCGCCGCGGCCACCTCTTCTCCGCGATGGCGCTGGTGCTTGAGCAACGAGCCCACAGCCGCGGACACCTGTTGGGTGAGGTCAGCGATGGTGGTTTCGTGATCGATCGGGACGTGCAGTGGCAGCTCGTTGGCAAGCATGCACGGCGTCTCGCGGGTCTCGCGGGTCAGACGCGTAGTGACCAGCAAGCCCAAGACGACATCGCGCTTGCCCGAATGACGATGCAGGTACGCCGACACCGCTGCCAGCATGAACACGGACCAGCGCGTTCCCAGCCTGGATGCCGCGCGCTCGATCGCTGCGAGCGGGGCGTCGTCTAGCGCGCTCGACCGCCGACGGATGCCGCGAGAGGGGAGCGTGGCTTGCTCACAAAGCGTTGCAACCTCCTGCGGATCCCACGTTGCAGTGGCGTGTGTCCAGTAGGCTCGATCGTGGTCGTGTTGGGGCGATTCGTCGTACGACCGCTGTGCTTCGACGATACTCGAGAGGCTCGAGGAGGGAGCTGGCGCGGGTTCGCGTTGTTCGACGTTCGCACGATAGTGCTCGCCGAGTCGCCTCCAATAAAGAAGATGACTATACCCATCCATCACGATGTGATGGAATCGAAGGAAGAGAAGGTGCTGACCTTTGCCCACGACGAACAGCACCTCTTCGATCAGTGGGGTACGCAGGGGATCGATCGCCGTCGCCATGCGCGCGCGCATGTTTTCGATCGCGGCGTCGTGGGGATTGCTCTTATGTTGGAGATCGACGATCGAGAGCGAATCTCGGCACAGGGGGTGAACCTCTTGCCAGACGGACTCCTCGTGTTCATGAAATGTCGTCCTCAGCGCATCGTATTCGCGACGACATTGGTCGATCGATCCGCGCAAGGCATCGATGTTGAGTTCCCCTCGCAGTTGGAGATATCCTCCGCAGTTGTACGCTGGGTTGGTGGGATCGAGACGTTGTGCCGTCCAGATCCCTCGTTGTGCGGCGGTGAGGGGCGTACGTAGGGGAAGCGCAGTCATCGACAATCTATATTGGCATCGGGTTAGCAGCGCAGCTTTGACAGATCCGGTCTGGGCAGTCGCGGTCGCGGAGCTGCAGAAAATGGCGCGATACCAACCCTGTGTCAAACAAAAATAGGTCTCGACGCGCGAACGTCGATGTCAGGCCAAAAAAACGGCGTTCTTTTCGACGTTGCCAAACAACTGAACGTCAAGTATCGCAACGGGCTGAGCCGGCAAGCTCGCCAAGGTCGCACTCCGAGACGCACCGTCGGCATCCGACGCTGAAGATGCCCTGTAGGCAGGCGGTCATCAGGTCGTTGTTTGCCACGCCCACACCCAATGGGCGCTCAACTGGCGAAGCGTCATCAAACAACCGATTAACCGGTTCGGTGGACCCGAGGAGATCTCCCAACTCTTTTCGACCGCGTCGAAATCGAAGTCGACGAGCCGAGAGCACTCAATTCGAAGGAGCTCATCGGCCGACAGTAGGTGCGAGACATTTTGCGTCAAAAACCGCTCGCCGTCTGTTGGCAACAATCTGTTGCATTTGCAATCAAACTGCAACACAGGCTTCGCGGCCGCCGGCTGTGAAGCTGCCCCAAAATGCTCAAGTGCACGAACCCGCAACGCGGTCAGACCACGCGCGCTGCGACTCAAACAGGCGGCGTCGAACCTCGCGAAATTGGTCATCAAGGCGTGATAAATTACGTTGCACGGCGTGATAAATTTCGCTGCACGCGTGAGATCACGTGTTATCACACCGTAAAACCCCTTATCGGTGGAAAACCCCTTCCAGGCCGACGTGTCACGGCGGGGCCTCCCCCGCGGAGTCGTCGGTCCACGTGAGGCCAGTTCGCCAAGGCCCTACGCTGCCTTCTGCGCGAAACGTGATGGACGAATCGGCACGTGCCGTACGGCCTCCAACGAAGCTCCAGCTTGTCCAAGGCGTTGCAAAAAAAATCGTCCCGCGTGCGTTCTGGACCTTCGACACGAAGGAACCAGAGCATCACCTGCTCGAAGGGTTACCTGGAAATTTTGATGTATACGCACTCCGGCCCGGCGGCCAGGGGTGTTTTGGCAACCTGCCCCGCGGCCTGTTTAGGTGTTTATGCAACTTCGCGCGTAGCGAACGTGCTACCTCCGGTGTAATTTTTTAGGATGCCTGCGAGTAGTTGGATTCGTGAACTCGACAAGTGGCTATCAACGGCGGGCATGTCGCATGAGGAAGTTGCCCGAAAGTCGCGTCACGACCCGAAGTACATCGCCAAGCTTTTCGCCGAGCCGGATTCGAAGCCTGGACTAGGTCTCTATCTCGATTTGGTGCAGGCGTCTGGTGGATGCTTAGGGCTCGCCCCTGCGACGACCTCGGAAGCGGTGGTCGAGACGCTCAAGTCGCGGGCCTCGACTCTCGAAATCAACAACGCAGACCTCGCCCGTCAGATTGGCCGCGATCGGTCGGTGATCAGTCGACTCTTCAATGGGCACAGCCCAAACGCGGGCCTCGGTTTGATCGCGGACCTCACAGATACGCTCGGGCTTGGTCCGCAGGTTGAGATCCGCCGTCGACGGTTGGAGGTCGTCTCGAGTCAAGTTGCACAAGCAAGTATTTACGAGCTTCCGCGTGTGCAGGCGGTCGGTTCGGGGCGTACAGAGAATGTCAACCCAGGCGAGGTCCCGATAACCGGGCGCTACATGTCCGACGAGTTGTCGTCTCATTTGCTCGAGCAAGACAAGGTCAAGAGTCGCTGGGTCGATGAGGCGAACGCGCGTGTTCGGGAGGCGGAGTCCCAGCGCAACGAGGCACGTCAGCGGGCCCAGGCGGCCGAGCGCGAGGTCGCGGCTGAACGCAAAAAAAAACGGGACCTGGAGGTCCAGCTGGCGCGGCAAAAACACAAGAACGATCAGCAGATGTTCCAGGTCATCGGGGGAGTTGCGGTCTTCACCGGGCTCGGCATTGGGGCACTCGCTTGGTATATGTCCAGCGACACCTAACCGATGGTTCAGTTCAACTGGCCGCAACAACACCTGATACCGGTACCGACCGATCAGTCTTCGTCTTCGGCACGTGAGTACAGCTCCTCAACTGTGCCGTCTGGGTGTTTCAGTGTCGCTGTCATGAGTTGATCTTGCATTGGAGGCATCACGTCCGAAGCTCGTATTCCCTTGCCCGCGTGAAAACTGACCACGTACTCGTGGGCTGTCGAATCTGGACCAAGTTTGATCTCATGGACGGACTCTGCGGCAGCCACAAGTTTCGCGCCCCGCTGCAACCCGAGTGGCGACACGAGAATCACACCCTCCGCTTGGATGTCCATAGCTCGGTAAACGACTCCACCGACAGATTCCTGTTTGATCTTGTCCTTCGTGTGTCGACGGCATTCTACAATGTAGAATCCAGTCTTTGTTACGGCCGTCGCCTCCAGTTTCCACTCCGTACCGGAACGAGTACCTTTCTTCGTCACCGGACCGGTGACATCACGAAGACAAAGTTCTTCCCGGCAGTCGCGAAGAACTGCTCGCGCAACATCCTCATATTCTTTGGACTTGTCGGTCATTCTTTACCTCAAGGCGCGATGATACTCAGACTTGGTCGTCGAGTGTTCGAAACACTTTCCCTGACTTGGCTGTCATCTACTCCCCAAGAACCAACCGATCCGCCTCCCGCCGAGCAAGCTCCTTATCCCCATGCAGATACCGCAACGTCGTCTGCAGATCCGAATGCCCCGCCAGCAGCTGAATCGTCGTCGGCTTCACGCCCAGCCGCGCCAGCTCCGACACAAACGAGTGCCGCAGACTGTGCACCACCGGCATCTTCCCGGAGGGCAACCGAATCTTGAGCTGCTCACACAGCGCCTGAAAATACCGTCGCAGGCTCGGACTGCTCAGGTGATGCCCCGGGATGTACTGGTGCGGGAAGAAATACCCCGGCGACTTCGGCCGGATTTGCTTGAGAATTTTGATGGCCTCCTTGCCATACGGCAGCGCCTCGACCTTCCCGCCCTTGCGTTTTTTCGTCACCTCGCGCGTCCGAAAATCGATCTCGCTCGAGTGCAGCGTACACAGCGAGTGCGAGCGCTCGCCAGTCGTTGCACAGACAAGTAACGCGTAGTCCTGTGTCTGCGGGTCGCTTTGGATCTTCCGCTTGAGAAACGACAGCACCCGCTTATATGCCCGATGAGACAGAGCCTCGCCGCGCTCGGTTTGGTTGGCCTGGGTGATCGTCGAGCGCGGAATCTTGGCGACCAGTTTGCGGCGAAGCGCGAGATTGAGAATGCTTTTGAAGATTTTGTACGGCTGCGTAGGTTTGCCCCCGTTCACGCCCACGTAGTTGAAAAACCAGTCCTCCACATCATCGGTCGAAATTTCCTCGACCGGAATTTCGCCCCACTCGGGCAGCAGCACATTGGCGAGATAGTTGCGATACGTCTTCTTCGTCGAGGTCGCCTTGTCGGCGAAGTAAACCGCGTCGAGCTGCTCGACGACTTCGGCAAACGTGATTGGGTTCGTGGCGGGTGCCTCCTCGGGTTGTAGGGTTAATAGGCGTTGCTCGATACGGGCCAGCTGGGCGGCTAGATCCGGCGACGACAGGTGCTTCACACTCACCGGGGGCGCGGCCGGTAAATGAGTCGAAGCCGGTTGGGGGACAACTGCGGCGGGGTTTCCAAGGCACGCGAGTTCGGAAATAGCGGCGACACGAGCCTGTTTGACCGACATCGCCGGATGCCGGCCCACGGTCCGCCGATAGTCTCGCCCGTCGACAACCTTGCGAACGAAGAACACAACGGCCCCGCGCTTGGGCGTGCGGTGGACTCCAAACCCAGTCACGCGGCCAGACATGAAATGCTCACCCGGTTTCAGTGCAGATACAAGATGTTCGGTGATAGACTTCGCACGCGCCATTGCTCAAAAACCATACTTAAAAACTGTCCAAGAAAAGTCTCGAAAACCGGGAACGATTTTTCAGTAAAACCCCATAGAAATCGGTTCTTTTGGGGTATTCGCGCAATGGTCGCGACCATCGCCATCGCCATCGCCATCGCCATCGCCATCGCCATCACCATCACCATCGCCATCGCCATCGCCATCGCCATCGCCATCGCCATCGCCGTCGCGACGATCACCCGCTTAGAGGCATTCTGTAGCCAGTATTGGCAAATTCGGAAATCGTCGCCAAACACTTCCCGAAAGTTGCGCCAAATCCGGGGAGCGATCTCTCCCCCGCAGATGGGGGCATTTGAGACAAATCGCGGGGATAGCGGACCGGTTTCGCAGCCGAACATGTCCAATGAGACATGTAAGAATTTATGGCCGGAGCTCGAATTTGCCGGGTAGACCGGAGCGTTCCGTTCAGGCTTCGTCGATTCGAATTATTTTGATGTATTATCAATGAAAATGTCGAGTTCCGAGTCTGATCCGAATTGCTCGGTATCTTGCCGCCCGAAGACATCGCGCGATCAGGCCCTCGGTTGCTTTCGTCTGAGAGTGACTGCGGTGCCGTCTTCCAGTTCGACTCGAGCGACTCCGGACAGCGGACCGGGATCGCCCTCGAATTCGATCCCGGCTTCCTCGAGCTTGTAGCGGATCGCCAGCTGAACAGGCTTCGTGAGCTCATGCCCTGTCTCAAAACGCCCGATCGTTACATGGGAAACCCCGCATTTTTGGGCTAGGTCGCGCTGTGACCACTCGAGGAGGACGCGGGCAATTCTGCACTGGGCGGGGCTCAACGCGGTTTTTCTACCACGCATCGCTGAGGTCCTCTTCAGGCGTGTGTTTACCTAATTGATCTTTGAGTTGTTTATGGTAACTAGAATTTCATGTGTAACAATGAGTTGGGTATCGTTGTGGCGCTCGACAAGGGCACAGGCTCGATCGCCATCTTCCGAAAACTCCGGGCCGCTGGTGCTCGGACCGTCGTGGTTCACCTGTGTGGACTGGAAATCACTCGTCGCCGGATTCGCGGCGCTCGCCTGCTCTCGCAGCTGACAAAACACGTCGCGGTTCGCTGCTTGGTCGACGACGCAGGCACTGCCAGTGTGTTCCCGCGGCCGTACTGCCACGCCACTGCACAGGGGCTGTTTGTCAACGGCCAGCTGTTTGACCCGCAACACGGCCCCCTCGCCGCGTTTCGGATCGTTTGGCCTGAACTCGACCGCGAACTGCAGCGCAGGCTCGGTCCTTTCGTCTGCGATGGCACCCTTGATGCGCGGGGGCCTCGGTGAGCACATCGGGCGAGGATCCCTTCCTCGTCTCATCTGCTCCACCGGCCCCTCCGCGAAACAAACGCGGTGATGTCCTCGCCGGCCGCTACGAACTGCTCGAGTTGGTCGGTCGAGGTGGATCCGCGAGCGTCTTTCGGGGGCTCGATCGCCTGCTCCATCGGACAGTAGCGATCAAGGTCGCCTACCCCGAGGACAGCAAACAGCGAGCCCGCTTGATCCGTGAAGCTCGGATCGGTGCCCAGCTGCATCACTCGTTCCTGATGCCCGTGCTCGATCTCGGCATCGAGAATCATTGCTTATACATCGTAATGCCCTACATCGCCGGCCCAACACTTGGTGCCCGGATCAACGCCGGCCGACTCCCGTGGCGCACCGCGAGCATCTTTGTCCATCAACTTCTCGTCGGCCTGGCCGTACTCCACGGGGCCGGCGTGGTCCACCGCGATGTCAAATCCGACAACTGTCTGTTGTGGCACGACGCATCTGGGACACGCTTGATCCTCGCCGATTTCGGACTCGCGCGAGTCGGTCACACAGCCCTCTCAGGGATGCCGAGCCACAACACGTCGCAGGTCATCGGCTCGATCGGCTACATGGCTCCCGAGCGAATCGATTCACCCGGTGACGTGCGGAGTGATGTCTACTCGGCCGGTGTCGTACTGTTCGAGGCGCTGACCCGCAGGCTGCCGTTTCGCGGCTACCAAGGGGAAGTGTTGTGGGGCCATGCTCAAGAATCGCCGTCGGCTCCGAGCTCGATCGTGTCGTCACTCCCGCACGCGTTCGATGACCTGATAGCGACCGCGTTAGCAAAGGAACCTCGAGACAGGTTCCAAACGGCAGGCGAATTCGATGCCGCGTTGCTGACCGTGATCGGTCCGGGCGAGGTCGATGTGATTCCGACGGCCGGAGTGGACCGGGTCTTCCGCGCACTCTCGGCCTGGGAAGATTGTTCGGTCAGCCGGGCCATTGTCGAGGCCCGCCACGCGGAGGTGTGCGATCGCCGGTGGGCGGGATTTCGGGAGTTGCTCGAGGTCGTTCGTGAGGCCGAAGTCGGTGCTGGTCAGTAGTCGTCATGTGGCCTACTTCGGTGACGTGGTAGGTGGCACGCTGGTTGAGTTCCGAGCTACGAAGTGACTCTGGCTCGGTATGGGATAGCGCGCACCGGCCTACCGGGGAGTGATGGCTGCGAGCTACCGGGGAGTGATGGCTGCGAGTCACCGAGTGTTCGGCCACTCGAAAACCATGCGCTCATTGTTCGTCCACCAATCGTGTTTTGAGCACTTTGTTCATCCTATCCTCTCAATCAATGCGCGATGACTTCCGTTGTGCACGCGCATCTAGCGATCAATCATAGATATATGATGTCTGAAAAGACAGGTTTAGATAGCGCTCGTCTCGACGACTTTAATGGCCGGGTTGCGATCGTTGAGGCTTATTGTCGAGCGCAACGAACGAGTCTCCCCCGAGGAGGTCGCGGGGTTTGTGCTGCGATGGATATCCTCGGAGCGTTCACTGCTGCATGCCGTCTCGGGTGGACCGACATGACAGTTTCGGCTCCGCAGCTTTTTCGAATGCTCCATCACGCGGAGTTGATCTCGGGCATCCCGACCGCATGCGACATGCCGGCGGCTCTCCGCTTGGTTGGGTCGGTTTGCGAGCTGGTCGAGCAGCGGAGCGCGCGTCGCTGGACAGTCTGGTTCGGCCGCGCGTGTGACCCCGAGAACGAGCTCTTTAGCTCGATTCGTGGATCTGTCACTTCGGACATGATCCGGCGTCCGCCAGCTTTCACTCCCACCGAGTCGGCCCCGCGGACAAGTTCAATTCGCGCCGAACGGGATCAGCTTGCTTCCGACCTCGCCCAACTAAAGGAAGAGCTTGCTTCTGCAAATAGCCGCTGTGAAGTGGTTGAAGCGGAGCTCGGCGAACTTGCTCGCCAGCGGGAAGCTTACGCCGCGCTGCGCGGAACCCATACAGAGGTTGTCGACGAGCGCAACGAGCTACGGCGTGATCTCGACAGAGCGTGTCGGTCGAGGGACAAGCTTCGGTTCGACCTCGACCAGGCTGTTCGCCAAGCGAGTCAGCTTCGGGCAGCCATGAGTAGTCTCGAAGAAAACCGCAAGGCACTGCTCGCTGATAATGCGACCCTGAAAGTGGAAGTCGAACGTCGCGAGCAACGGATCAAGCTTTGGCGCGATGATTTCAAGCAAGTCCTCGACTCAGCCGTTCGTGATGAGCGAGCCCTTCGCGAAATCCAAGAGATTTTTGAGCTCGACGAAGTTAGCCCCGAAGACTCGGCAGCTTTTATCGCCGAAGTGGAACACAAGTATAACGAGGCAAAAGAGTACGCCCAGCACGTGGCGGTCGTCTGTGCCCGTGCCCTAGACGAGCAAATCTCGGAATGTATGGCTGCGATGGTTAGACTCTCGCTAAATATTCGTAGAGGAACGGATCCCGACGGAAAGTTCCGAAAACAGCTTCCAGAAACGCGGAGGATGATTTTGGAAGCGGCGAACCAGGTGCGAGCAAAGCTCGAGGTGCAGGGGGTCTTCCTGCCACCGGCCCGAGCGTATGTGTGAGCCCGTTCCTGCCCGGAGCGGGCGTGACAGCCAATGCCACGACTCGGCTGTCGCCTGGCTTTACTCAACGGAAGTTCCTCCTCGCTACGAGCGAGCTATACTGCGCATCCGTCTTCCGTGTGGGTATTTGCGTCACGGGCGCGCAAAGTGGGCGTGATTTATTTTTGTGTGAAAATTTCACGTAACTTGTCTTTTTAGATAATTTGTGTCGTATACCTTGTTTCGAGGAGAAGATCCGATGTTGATCGAGATCAGTATCGCCAACTACCGCTCATTCTCTAAGGAAGTGACCCTCAGCTTGGAGGTTGAGAGCCGCTTAAGTGAGCGTGATAAGTCCGTTGATGAGCGTAATATTGCCGAAACCCAGCACGGAAAACTACTTCGGGTCGCAGGTATCTATGGCGCAAATGCCAGCGGAAAGACGAATTTCGTCCGAGGGCTGGCCGAACTGCGTTGGCTTGTCCTTGACTCAGCCCGTGAGGGACAGTCGGGTGATACACTTCCGGCAGTTCCTTTTCGTCTTGATCAAAACGCAGCAAGCGAACCGAGCGAGGTCGAGGTGGTCTACACCGAAGGTGACCAGCAGTTTCGCTACGGTGCCGCCTTCACCCGTGAAAAAATCACGCGAGAGTGGCTTTTTGTTCGACCCGCAGGTGCGGACCATCCGGAGGAGTTGTGGTTTGATCGGACTGAGGATCACTACGAAACCGGAGATGGTTGGGAGCGAGACAGGGGCAATGAAAAAAAGACGAGACCTGAAGCTCTTCATATCTCTGTTGCGGCAGCCTGGGATCACGAGCAAGCAACCAAGATCTTGAGATGGTTTCGCAACTTGCGAGTCATCAACAACCTCAATACCCAAAGTCTCACAGATACGACTCGCCTTCTGAGGGACGCAAAACACCAGCAGCGGCTCCGCGACCTGATTCGCCAACTCGATTTTGGGATTGATGATATTCAGCTTCGTCCCATCAGCGACGAATCCCTGAAAATCCAAGGCAAACTCCAGGCTCTTGCCTCTGCCTTAGGGGAAGAACTGGGAGTCCGGATCCAGCAACGGAGTCATGAGCTCAAAACAGTTCACCGGGGAGTTGAGTTTGCACTTGCCGACGAGTCTGCTGGTACGCGAAAGGCGATTAGCCTCGCGGGTCCACTCCTCGAAGCTCTTGCGACAGGAGATCCCGTGATTATCGACGAATTCGATTCCCGCCTCCACACTCATCTTGCCAAGCAGCTAATTCAATTATTTCAGGATCCTGCGGTCAATCGTCGTAACGCCCAACTAGTGTTTACCAGCCACGACACGAACCTACTCACTCACACACTTCTCCGCCGTGATCAACTCTGGTTCACCGAAAAGTCCCGTAAGACGCAGGCAAGCGACCTCTACTCTCTAGCCGAGCTTCGCTTCCCTGATGGAAAAAGAGTCCGCAATGATGCTCGCTACGGAACGGACTACCTTCAGGGCCGCTATGGAGCGATTCCGTTCTTTGGAAACCTTCAAGCGATTCTCGGTGAATCTCAGACGGATGAGGGATAGACGCCGATGAGGAAACTCAGCAAAAACACGGATCGTGGGCGTCGTGGGCGCAGGTACGCGACACGTAATTACCGCCGGCGCTTTCTTATCGTCTGTGAGGGAGAAAAGACTGAACCTCACTATTTTAGAGCATTTCCGGTTTCCTCGGACGTTTACTTGAGAGTCAAAGGTGAGGGGCGTAATACAACTAGCTTGGTTAGAGTGGCCCGTAAGTATGCAGATGATGCAGCCAGCGCAAATGAACCTTATGACGAGGTGTGGGTCGTCTACGACCATGACGACTTTCCCGATGAGAAGTTCAATCAGGCAGAGTGTGATATAAACACTGAAGATCGCAAGCGTGAGGAACATTGGGGGGCTGCGTGGTCAAACCAATCGTTTGAGCTATGGTACTTTCTACACTTCGAGTACTGTGAAAGCGCACTTCATCGGGATAACGTGTTACAGAAGCTAAGTAAGCACCTACGATCTAATAGCGTGATTAAAAACTACAAGAAGAATGATTCGAGAATGTACGAGGTACTGAGCGATCGACAGAGTCAAGCAATTATTTACGCAAAAAAACTCGAACAAATGCATAAAATTGCCCCACATGGAACTTTGGTGCCGTCAAAGGCACACCCCTGTACGACCGTACATCGACTGGTGGAGGCGTTAAACAGAGAGATTTTTTAAGGCCAGCAACTGAATCGTCGTCGGCTTCACGCCCAGGCGCGCCAGCTCCGACACAAATGAATGCCGCAGACTATGCACCACCGGCATCTTCCCGCTCGGCAACCGAATCTTGAGCTGCTCGCACAGCGCCTGGAAGTACCGCCGCAGGCTCGGGCTGCTGGTCAAGGTGCCGCAAGTCGAGGTCGTGCCGACGGCTGGGGTCGAGGAAGTGTCGCGGGCGCTGCTTGCTTGGGAGCAGTGCGACGCGACGGGAGCGCTGGTCGAGGCTCGCAAGGCGGAGGTTTGTGATCGGAGGTGGAGGTGTTTGCGGGAGTTGATTGAGGTCGTTCGGGCTGCGGAGTTATAAAGATCCAAACATCAGGTTGGCTCGGAACTGGTTGCCTTCCGGGTGACCACTTGGTGAGCAAAAGTGAAGCACAGGAGATGGATGCAGTAGGCTGCTGATATGGAGTGACCTCCGTCAAGCACTTTCGTTCGCTTGCTTCAAATTAAATTTCGTTTGTCTTGGATCTCCTCGGGGGCCGAAGGCAGAGGGTGAACGAAAGAGTTCCGACTGCGGATCATTCTGATATTCGCAGGTTGGGTGCCAGAGCTGCATGTCCATGTCCGGTCGGTTGATGCTCGTCCCGTCGCTCGCGTCCGTGTCTGCAAATTGAAATCCAGGCGATAAAAATACCGCCAGCTCCACTACATCGCCATCTTCCCGCCTTGCACTCCGCAGCTGTCCTGCCAGTTGGAATCGGAGTCTCTCCAGTCAAGGTCGGATAGTATTTTTTGAAAATTTGTCACCGTTCTGTCAGCTTACGGAAATGAGGAGTCTCTAACGGTTGATGAACTTGGCATCCCTGCGGATTAGAAAATCGGTTAGAGTTCCCTTCCCACCAGATGTATAACACTAACCAGGGGCGGCCATGACGGACACAAGAGAAGATTGTCAACGTACTGGCGGAGAGGTCGACCGTCTACTCAGTGCCGTTGAACATTCCGCGAGACATAGCCGCGTCTTGATGTACTCGTTAAACGTTTCGATGGCGTTCATGTTGGCCTCGGCCGCAGTAGTTGATCAGGACATCCGGGCTAACAGACAAGCGCGAATACAGTCAGGAGTCGACGGCGTGAACTTCGACTATCTCCGTTATATTGTGGCAATTCGCAAGGGGAATGGCAATGATGTTAGGATGCTTCGCGCTCGGGTCCTCACGAGGGCTGGGTATGAATATCATGATGCTGGGCTTTGGGATACTCCATGTGACTTTGAGATCAAATTCCCCGCAATGTGGGGCTACACTCCGAATGAGACCTCTAACAATTTTTACTATCTCGTCCCAGATCTGGGGGGCGGAGTGGGCTATGTCAATAGCGACAGAAAACCGGTTGCAAACCGACTATGGGCCAACGCCGTTATCGGCAGCAATCCGAATTACTGGACGGGGATTGATTGTCCGCTGCAGGATGGCGATAAATCGGCTATAGTTCAGGGAGTTCAGTTTGATCAACAAGATATCGACTTAAATATAGAGAAAATTGTCAGCAAACCTCCTATCCCCGGCGTAAATAACATAGGCACCTCGGTAACACTGCCCATAATCGGTGGCACCGTTAAGGCTCGGATGTTTCTTCTAGTTGCACCATGGATTATCGCTATAGCGGCGCTATATTTGCAAATCTACCTATGGATTTTGGCTGGGCGACTTCGTGCGCTTGAAGCCACAGAAAGTTTCCATGGGCAAAGCCTTCAAGGGTACGTGTACCCCTGGATTGGAATTGCCGCACGTTATGATAAAAGCCGACCCCTGACACTGGTCGCTGCGATGGTACTGAACTGGTCTCCAACGTTTGCTCTGTTTGGACTGATGTATTTGGCATATGATTGGGCGATGACTGTTGACTTCTCTGTGTGGATCAACATGGCACTCGTCGCTGGAGTAGTTACCGCAGGAATTCTCTGGGTATGCACAAAAAGCGGTTCTCTCTTGGGATTCCTTGGTGACACTAGACCTGCGTGGGAAGCTAAGGGGTCGTGAAATCTACTCACCAAGAACCAACCGATCAGCCTCCCGCCAAGTAAGCTCTTTATCCCCCATGCAGATATCGCAACGTTATCTGCATGCCCAGCTAGCAACTGAATCGTCGTCGGCTTCACCCCTAGTCGCGCCTGCTCCGACACAAACGAATGCCGCAGACTGTGTACCACCGGCATCTTCCCACCCGGTAACGTAATCTTGAGCTTCTTACACAGCACAACGCCTGAAAATACCGCCGTAGGCTCGGACTGCTGAAGTGATGCCCCGGAATCAACCTGACGCACGCACTCTCGAGACATGTTTTCTCCACCTCGAAGTGGTGGATAGCCTTGCGTAGCAAGTGTTGTCCCCATTTTCCAGGTGAGTGTTCACTCACGTCGTGGGGTGATCCTGGCTGAAGATGGATAGAGTTGACTTTTTCTGGAAGATGCTTGATCCTAAAAGTGCGTGCTCGAGGAAAATGTAGAGACGAGGACAGTTCAAGGATTGCTTGAAGAGTGGTTCTCATCGTCCGAACTCCGCCGGATCGCGTCGCACATTTGTAGGTGACCCGACATAGCCCCCACAACAAGGCCGACTAATCCCAGTGCTCCGATACTGGCAAACAGACTAAGCAAACCAAGTTGGGCACCAGTAGCCGCTCCCGCAATCACTCCGATTAGTAGGCCCCACTTTGTCCAGTTTCTGATTACGCGCCTGCGCCAGTCATAGACGGCCTTTGGACAACGCGGTACGCGAGATGCTCGTCTATTCTTTTCAACATACTCTTGGAATAATTTCGGAAGCTGTTCGATGTCAGATCGAGCACCTCGTTCTTCCAATATAGCGTCAAGGAAGCGAATGCGGAGCTCCTCGGAGCTGCTCACGAGCTCCAGCAGTTTGTCGACATGCTGTCTGAGCGGCGCTATCTCACCAGGGATTTCTGCGTGAACCCCAATTGCTGGGCGATGGTACGTCAGTCGGGTCTTTCTTAGCTTCGCACTTGCAGTAACCGGAGTCGGGATATTCTACCTTTCAGGCTCACCCCTACCCACGAATTCCATACTAATTCTGTTTACCACTAACACGATTCTCGGTGGTGTAGTTGCGTTGGCCACACGACAAGGAAGCTTAACAAAGTGGATTTCACCATAATCATAACGTTGGTTGTTGGTGTTGTACTCTCAGTGGTAGGAGCTATCTATAGTTTTATGGTCTTCTTGGTAAAGATCGTTGAAGACTTTGAAACTTGTAGTAAGTGTGGCGCAAAGCATGACTTCGACATCTGCCCGGGTTGCGGAACGGATTATTATTACTAGAAGAACTTGCTCGATCAGAAAGAACCGCGCAAGGGGAAACGATTGGCGGCCTCAATACGGACGTCGCCAGTTGGTATAGCCGACATTGCTCTATCCCCCAAGCACCAACCGATCCGCCTCCCGCCGAGCAAGCTCCTTATCCCCATGCAGATACCGCAACGTAGTCTGCAAATCCGAATGCCCAGCCAGCAGCTGAATCGTCGTCGGCTTCACCCCCAGCCGCGCCAGCTCCGACACAAACGAATGCCGCAGACTGTGCACCACCGGCATCTTCCCGCTCGGCAACGTAATTTTGAGCTTCTTACAAAGCGCCTGGAAATACCGCCGCAAGCTCGGACTGCTCAGGTGATGCCCTGGGATGTACTGATGCGGGAAGAAGTACCCCGGCGCTTTCGGCCGGATCTGCTTGAGAATTTTGATGGCCTCCTTGCCATACGGCAGCGCCTCGACCTTCCCGCCCTTGCGTTTTTTCGTCACCTCGCGGGTCCGAAAATCGATCTCGCTCGAGTGCAGCGTACACAGAGAGTGCGAGCGCTCGCCAGTCGTTGCACAGACAAGTAATGCGTAGTCCTGCGTCTGCGGGTCGCTTTGGATCTTCCGTTTGAGAAACGACACCACCCGCTTATATGCCCGATGAGACAGGGCCTCGCCGCGCTCGGTTTGGTTGGCCTGGGTGATCGTCGAGCGCGGAATCTTGGCGACCAGCTTGCGACGAAGCGCGAGATTGAGAATGCTTTTGAAGATTTTGTACGGCTGCGTGGGCTTACCCCCGTTCACGCCCACGTAGTTGAAAAACCAGTCCTCGACGTCGTCGGTCGAAATCTCCTCGACCGGAATCTCGCCCCACTCGGGCAGCAACACGTTGGCGAGGTAGTTGCGATAGGTCTTCTCTGTCGAGGTCGCCTTGTCAGCGAAGTAAACCGCGTCGAGTTGCTCGACGACTTCGGCAAACGTGATCGGGTTAGTGGCCGGTGCCTCTTCGGGCTGCAGCGTCAACAGACGCTGCTCGATACGGGCAAGCTGGGCGGCTAGATCCGACGACGACAGGTGTTTCACGCTCACCGGGGGCGCGGCCGGTAAACGAGTCGAAGTCGGTTGGGGGGCGACTGCGGCGGGATTTCCAAGGCTAGCGAGTTCAGAAATAGCAGCGACACGAGCCTGTTTGACCGACATCGCCGGATGCCGGCCCACGGTCCGCCGATAGTCACGCCCGTCGACGACCTTGCGGACGAAAAACACAACAGCCCCGCGCTTGGGCGTGCGGTGGACTCCAAACCCAGTCACGCGGCCAGACATGAAATGCTCACCCGGTTTCAGTGCAGATACAAGATGTTCGGTGATAGACTTCGTACGCGCCATTGCTCAAAAACCATACGTAAAAATTGTCCAAGAAAAGTCTCGAAAACCGGGAACGAATCTTTAGTAAAACCCCATAGAAATCGGTTCTTTTGGGGTGTTCGCGCAATGGTCGCGACCATCGCCATCGCCATCGCCATCGCCGGAGCTACCCTGGGTTTCAGTGCCGGAGTCAGCAGTTTCGGCGATGGTCTCAGACTCGGTTCCGGTCTCCGTTGTGGTCGTGAGGGGCCCTGCGGTTGTTGGGATACCTGCGGTTGTCGTACCCGACTCGGTATCTCCTTCGCTACCTGACCCACAGGACATGGTTGAAGAAAGGCCGAGAAACGCGAGCAGTGAAAATATAGTTGAAGGCAGTAGACGCGACATGTTGAACCAACCGACTCGATTGAATCATAGCTCCGTGTCAATAACTAGCACAGCTAGCGTGTTGGCTGCGGGGCCGCTTGGGCAATTGTGAGCGGTCGTCGAGAATAAAAATGTCTATACATGATTTTCGTCAAAACTGGGAACTGCGCGAAGTTGCCTAGAAACCCGGGTTTATTGGAATATCTGTCTCTTCGAGCAGCATGGATTTGAGCTTGATAATGGTCGATTTTTTGGTCAAGATCGAGGCGTGAAAAAGCGGATCACAGAGAACGCCGTGAGACGGCTGCGACCTGGCGGTTCGATCATGTGCGATTTGCTGACAGGGTTCGGTGTGCGCAAGTCACCGAAGACCCGTCGTGTGGTCTTCTTCGTCCGCCGGGTGGTCGGTGGCAAGGAACATCGCCTGCGCCTTGGGACACATCATGAACTCTCTGTACGCGAAGCGCGAAAGCTAGCGGCAGTGCGAATTTGGGAAATTGAGCACAAGGCCGCAGGCACTCCGAACTTGACTCCCGCACCAGTTTTGCAGGTGCCTCCGGCGCAAGTTGCCACTACCGACCCGAGGATCGACGAGCTGCTGACCCTCGTCCGCGGCGAGCCGGAGCCGGAGCCCGAGCCCGCCATGACGGTCGCGCAGCTGTGGGAACGGATAGGCCCCGGCTGGATTGCGAGTGTGAAGCCCGGTACGCAGCGCAACATCAAGTGTCTGTTCAATGCCCGGATACTCCCGAAATGGAGCGACACACCCATCGACCAGATCCAAACCGCCGACCTGGCCAAGTGGTACCAAACTTTCCTCGATACCGCGCCGCACTACGGTGCCGAGGCAACAAAGAAACTGATCCGACTCCTACGCCTGGGCGAAGAGCAGGGGCTTATCCAGAGCCTGCCATCATTCAAGATCAGCTTCACAGCACCCAAGCAGCGCCAGCCGATGGAAGAGACGAGCGTGCTGAAGATGGTCAATGCCCTCGAGGACATATTAAAAGACGATGCGCAAAATCCATATGCCCGAGCAGTAATCGCAATATTAAACACTGGCGAACGCGCGCTCTCGGGAGCGGAGCTACATACACGAGAAGTCAACTACCGCGAAAAGTTGATCACCAAGAGGCGGAAATTCGACCAGATCAAAAAGATCCCGATGTCGGACTACACAGTAAGTTTCCTACGCTCGATCCATCCCGAAGGCGGCGGTTACTACTTCCCAAATCGCCGGGACCCATCCATTCCGATCAAGTACAGCACGTTGCGGTTGTTCCTCGTCAAGCTCGTCGACAAACACGGGATTCGCACCGTCGATGGCTCGCTGCCAACGCTCCATAGCATTCGCCACACCTACGCAACCTTGCTCGAAGAACAGGGCCTGCCGATTTCGCATATCCAGCGATTGCTTGGCCACTCGTCGATGCAGTCAACGCTTCGGTATATCCACGGGAGTTTGAAAGGCGCGCGCGAAGGTGCGAATCGTTTGGAGATCACACGGGCACGTGTGGTGGCGAAACCCCGCCGCAAGAAAACTGCGCGAAATAAGAAATCGTCACGAAAACGCAGTGCTTCCAAGTGAGCATATTCGTCGGGCGAAACGTATGGTCGTCAATTCGGTGAAATCGTAGGACACCTACGCAACCGTAGGAGAGTGACATACGGGGCTGGGGGGTGCTCGGGACAGTGGTGGGGTTTTGGGTCCACTGGTTTACATCGGGCCCGAGTGTGCCTCACCGTTTTAAAGCAATGTACCCCCATGAGATCCTCGAACCTATCGTCCTTCTACTTCGCAGTGGTCGCATCGACGTCCAGCGTATTGATGCAGAGATCTCAACGAGGACAAGATTTCGATGGCAAGACTTGGAGCTCGCTGAGTTGGCCGAGTTTGACCCGCTCATCTCCAACGTTCTCAAGCTCCTGGAGTTGGCAAACTTGGAGCTTTGGTGGGAAGAGCAGAGAATTAAAGACTCCGCTGCGTTTCAGTGGATCTTAATGAGCGAGGTCGCGGCGATAAAGCCGACCTCTCCGGAGTTCGGGTACCTCAAGAGGATGGCCACCTCCGATGGAGAGTCGAAATTGCACACAGTTTGCCGAGTAGCGGTTGTGTGTCGAAAGCAACTGTCGTTGCGGCGGTCGTCGAAGCAGCTCTAGCATCAATGCCGACACAGCAGGAGGACCGAGAAGCACATTTGATGCGCGACTTGTCGGGCGATGGCAATGACTGTGCGCGGTTTGTCGGGCAATGGCACCGGTACCTGAGCAGCTTGTCCATCGGAGACACAGGCAGCTGCGCGGTTAGTCCGGCGATGGCACAAGGGCGTGCGCGGTTAGTCCGGCGATGGCACAAGGGCGTGCGCGGTTTGTCGGGCAATGGCACAAGTCGTGCGCGGTTTGTCCGGCGATGGCAGTGGGAAGTGCGCGGTTTGTCCGGCAATGGCACAAGCTGTGCGCGGTTTGTCGGCCGATGGCACAAAGGTGTGCGCGTTTTGTCCGGCAATGGCATAAGTTGTGCGCGGTTTGTCGGCCGATGGCAGTGGGACGTGCGCGGTTTGTCGGCCGATGACAGTGAGGCCTGCGCGGTTAGTCCGGCGATGGCAGTTGGACGTGCGCGGTTAGTCCGGCGATGGCAGTGGGACGTGCGCGGTTAGTCCGGCAATGTCACATTTGTATAATCAATTAAATCCTGCGTGGATTTATACAATCAAAAATAATTCGGAGAAATTATGTCGACACCCCTTGACGAACGCGGCCGTAACCTTCAGACCAATAGTGTAGTGGATGGACATGTTTGTAATGTGTTCAGAAGTAATGGGGAATGTTGGGTGGGAGACACCGTCCGAAAGATTACGTACTTGGCGGAAGTTCCGCTCCGCTACTACAAAAAGTTCACAAAACCGGGCGAGGGCATCGTTGTGCAAGGACGCATCGTTTACGCAAAGCCCCAAGAAGTAGAAACCGTAACTGATATCCCAAAAGTGGAAGTGAAAGCCGAACCGATGACTCCGAGTACCTCACAACAGGCCGAACTACAGAGGCTTCAGGAACTCGTCACGCGCTTCGAGCAGCAGATTGCGGCCCAGCAGAAGATCATAGAGGAACAGGCGGCTAGGCTCGCCAATCTCGAAGCAGCCCATTCGCGTCCTCGTGTGAAACCGGCTCAAACCCCGTTGTCAGTAGCCGCAAGCAACCTCCGACCTTTAGAGGTTAGCAAGCTAGCGCTCCCCTCCTTTTCAAGCCCGGCTTACCTACCGCGCGGCCTACAGATCCAAGAGGCCCACTTGAGTGCGGGGCCGAAGAAATCGGTACGGCGGCTTCTCTCGTTGGTCGTCCCACGTGAAGACGACAACCCCGCGAGCCCGACGCACACAACGTTGCGGCCCGGTTGGGAGTCGTCGGTGGGAGAGCAGCTCGCTGCTGTGCCCGACCGCGTTGCGAAGAGCAGTGATGAATCTACTACCGCCGAGCCGGTTGCTCGTGTGCCTCAATTCGAGCAGCAAGCTGTCCCCACAGTTCTGCCTCAAGTGCAATCAGGAGCCGAAACGGGCCCTGTGCCGTCAACGGCGAAAGAGTGCCACGGTCCAGAGCGGATCGCCGAGTCCGAATCTCACGCGAGATCACTCGGGATTGAGGTACAGGGCCCGGCTCCGTCACATTCACACGCGAACGCGACACACCAGGTTCAGCGGTCGCAAAGCGACCAGGATAAGACCACCGACGTGCAGTTCCGTGAACCTCCAACTCGAGGACATGCCGAATGGGACAGGTCTCAAGAGGTTCGAGTCAACTGCGAGAACCCAAGAGATCAGGAAGGCGCACACAGGTACCAACAGGAGGCTTGCCGACATGACGGACACGTGCGCGCCAACTACGAGAGTCCGAGAAGCCAGGTAGGCGCACACAGGAGCCAGCAGGAGCCTTGCGGGCACGATGAGTGGACCCACGTCGGTGAGGACCAGCGAGGCCAGGTGGGCACTCCCAGAGGCCACTCTGGGCCTTGCGGGCAAGACGGGCGGCCAGCGTATCAACCCGAAGTTCGATTCAGCCAATGCGAATCACAGGCCTGTCAAGCCGAACCGAAGCGCAACAGGTGGGACCTCCCCAGGCCGTCGTTTCGGGTCAAAAAACGGGATAGGGGTAAGATCGAGCCTGGCAACCTGCCGCCCCGTACCCAACCAAAACCTGTCCCAACGACCAGTAGCGTGGCTGAGCCCAAGCGCTCGACAGGGGAAGTCGAACTCCTGCTAGGCTTGGTCAAGGATTCCCAAAAAAGCCGTGACGAAGCCCATTTTGCACTTCTCGCGGAGTTCAAGCACGGACGCGACGCTGCCCAGGCCAAGCTCGACGAAGCTCTTGCGCGGGTAGGCCGGGTCGAAGCCCAGCTTCACGAAGCCCACAGCGCCCGTCAGCCCGGGATGGTCGATATGAGTCAGATCGATGTCAACCGACTCGTCGGCGTGGGCATCAAACTTCTTCAACGTTTCGCCGACGGGAGTCCCAACTGATGGGCGCAACCAACCTCCACCTCGCCAACGGGAGCACACCGATGGATCCAGTAGATGCATTTGCAAATTTAGAACAGGCGATCTTGCACAAAGCCAACGCCTCGCATGCCGACCTCGAACAGCAACTCGAGCGCACCCAGGCGGAGTTTGAGGAGCGGCTCGCTAGCCAGAGAGCACGCACCACGGAGTTCGAACAGCAACTCGCCACCCAGCGGTCGCATACCGAAGAAATCGAGGCCAAACGCAAGTCTGCCGAGGACTCCCTCGCCGAGACTGAAGCCCGGCTCAAAGCTGCCGGTGAGCGCAATGCTGAGAACGAACGCCTCAACGAGGAGCATGAAGCTCGGCTGATGCGTGCCGAAACCAAGATCGCCGAGATTGAGGAGGCCACGTGGCGCGAGTTTTTGATTCTGCTTGGGATCGGGGCCGTCGCTTCCGTCGGCGGGATGTACCTACAACGAAGGTTCAACTGGTCGATTCCCTGGGTCCTGCTCGCTGGGACAGCCTCGGCCATGTACGCCGTCAGCAACAAAACCCTGCCCAAGGGCGTCCGCTACGTCATGGTCGGGGGTGGGGCCGGTCTCGGTGTCGGCGCGGTCGCGTTTACCTTTTTCAACGCCTTTCCCGGGTGGCACCGCTCGCCATGAAGGTCGCCGCCCGCATCCAGCGAATACTCGCGGGTGATGCCCCGGTCGCACTTGTGCATGCATGTACACCCGAAGGGCACGACATCAAAATCGAAGTACCAATCACGCAGCTCGATCACCGGACAGCACCCGGGGACATCCTCTTGGTCGAGTGGACCATCTTTCAAAACCTGCTACCCGAATCAACTGACAGTTAGCCGACGGGGTCACGTCAACACACCCACGCGTGCGTGGGTCGGGGGACGTGTGTCCCAGATGCCCAAGAAAATGCATCAGCAAGTAAACTAGGAGCCAGACATGGAGCGATTCCTCAAACCAACACCGCAACGCCAGTTCGACCGTGGCACCGACGACTGGGTGGAGATTCTCGATTACGTCATCGAGACGCGAAACAAAGAGATCAAGCGCAAATGCTCCCACCCATTCGTTCCAGCAACGTACCTCTTCTACGGCGGGATCGCAGCTGAGAGCGCAGAATTCGTCGAACATTTGTTCAAGTGAAGACTCAAAACTTGCATCAACAACCAAGGCAGACACGAGGATCTGTGGCGAAACTCGTCGCAAACAAGGTCCATCAACTCCAAATCGTCCCGCAGGACCGGTTTCAGCCCACTCTCGAGCAAATCGTTGATTGCTTCAGAATTACTCCACAGGAACTTAGGCGAATCACTGAGAGTGCTCCAGGCCTACTTGAGCAGCGCCGAAATTCGTTATCTGCGGTGGAGGCGTGGCTAAGAACGAAGAATTCGTCGACACCTGTTTAGGTGATCACCTGAAAACTTGAATCAACAACCAAACCAGACACGAGGATACCGTGGCCAACTACGTCGCAAACAAA
>JAUIFF010000027.1 GCA_030429545.1 Polyangia bacterium | reverse complement strand
CACGTGTTTGTTTCACCCTTCCTTCCGACGCTTTGTCACCGCCACGCCGTTGGGTTTCCCTTCCTTCGCTGTGACCTGCTCAGGGGAGGACTTTCACCTCCAAGTCGACGCCCATGCTGGGCGCACCGAAAAACAAAACCCCGCCACGAGGCAGGGTTTTGTCGGCCGGAGGTAGCTGTCGCTACTTGGCTGAGCGGCGCCGTGATTTCTTGGCCGCTTTTTTGGCTGGAGCCTTGCGGGCTGACTTGCGGGCCGTTTTCTTGGTGGCGGCCTTTTTGCGTGTGGAAGCCTTCTTGGTGGCCTTCTTGCGCGTGGTTGCTTTCTTGGCGGCCGGCTTCTTGCGTGTTGTCTTCTTGGCGGCCGGCTTCTTGCGCGTTGTCTTCTTGGCGGCCGGCTTCTTGCGCGTGGTTGTCTTCTTGGCGGTCGACTTCTTGCGCGTGGTTGTCTTCTTGGCGGTCGACTTCTTGCGCGTGGTCGTCTTCTTCGCCGCCGACCTGCGCGTGGTCGGCTTTTTGGCCGTCGACTTCTTCTTGGTTGTCGACTTGCGCGTGGTTGTCTTCTTGGCTGCCTTTTTGCGCGTTGTTGTCTTTTTGGCTGCGGTCCGGCTTGTCGACTTCTTGGCCGTCGACTTCTTCGCCGGGGACTTTCGCGTCGACTTCTTGGCTGCCTTTTTGCGCGTGGTCGTCTTCTTCGCCGACTTGCGCGTGGTTGTCTTTTTGGCCGCCTTTTTGCTCGAAGACTTGCGGGTCGTTGTTTTCTTGGCCGCCTTGCGGGTCGACTTTTTGGCCGTCGACTTTTTGGACTTGGCCGCCTGCTTTTTCTTGCGCTCGGCTTCTTTTTTCTTCTTCAGCCGCTCGGCGTCTTTTTTCTTCTTCAGCCGCTCTGCCTCTTTCTTCTTTTTGAGGCGCTCGGCGTCTTTTTTCTTCTTCAGCCGCTCTGCCTCTTTCTTCTTTTTGAGGCGCTCAGCTTCTTTTTTCTTCTTAAGCTTCTCGGCTTCTTTTTTCTTCTTCAGCCGCTCTGCCTCTTTTTGCTTTTTGAGCTTCTCGGCTTCTTTTTTCTTCTTCAGCCGCTCTGCCTCTTTTTGCTTTTTGAGCTTCTCGGCCTCTAGCTTCTTGCGGGCCTTTTCGGCTTCACGCTCCTGGCGTTTGCGCTCCTTCTCGGCTTCACGCTCTTCGCGCTTGCGCTCCTTCTCGGCCTCACGCTCTTGGCGTTTGCGTTCACGCTCTGCCTCACGCTCGGCTGCGGCGGCTGCACGACGGGCCTCTTGCTCTTTTTTCTTGCGCTCCCGCTCGGCTTCGCGTTCTTGGCGTTTGCGTTCGCGCTCTGCCTCGCGCTCCTGGCGCTTGCGTTCGCGCTCTGCCTCGCGTGCGGCCTTCGCCTCGGCACGACGCTTTTCGGCAGCGGCTTTGCGCTCGGCTGCGGCACGCTTGCGCTCTTCTTCTTTGCGTTTGCGCTCTTCTTCGCGGGCTTTCTTGGCGGCGATGCGGGCAGCTTCTTTTTCGGCCCGGATCCTCGCCCGCTCCTCTTCGCGGCGGCGCTTCTCTTCTTCGCGCTCTTTACGCTTGCGCTCGCGCTCTTCCTCGCGTCGCTTGCGTTCGGCTTCGCGGGCGGCGGCTGCTGCGGCACGCGCCCGTTCGGCGGCGAGGCGCTTTTCTTCCTGTTGGCGGCGGCGCTCGGCCTCTTCCTCGGCGAGGCGGCGCTCACGCTCTGCGGCGATTTCTTCGGGGGTTGGCCCGAGCTCGAGGCCGAGTAGTTGCCGAACTTCATCGTGCGGCACCTGCTCACCCGCGAGTTCTTCGTCGGACTGGCCACGACCGTGAATCAGCACCCGCTTGAAGTCGTTGCGGAACATGACTTCGGCTTTGTTGTCGCCGAGCACCTCGGTCACGACCCCGACGCCAAAGGTCGGGTGGACGACGATGCAGCCACTTCGAAGGGCGGTTTTGGTGCTGTAACGGAGGTTCTCGGCCGTCTCAAACGCGGTGACCGACTCGAGCCAGGAGACTTTCTTGGTCGTCTTGCGTTTGGTCTTGGCCCGCTCGCGGGCTTCGTCGGCTTTTCCGCGCGGCTTCTTAAACGCGTGGGTGTCTCCGCATATCCCGCACTGTACCTTGAGAATCTCGTCTCCGTAGCTTTCGATGATTACGTGGGTTGTATCCTTCCGGCATTTGGGACACCATCCGGAAGTTTCGCCACCGTTTTTCGAGGAACTGTTATTGCCACCAAAGTGGCTCTCGAAGATCTGGTCCATCACTAATCTCCGACTGTGCTCCCGAGCTGGCGCAGCACCACGAGGCCGCACATACACGCTCCTGAGTGCGGGCGGTTGTATGTGCGTGGGTTACGACCGGCAGTCACGTCAGTCCTCGCATAACATTGAAGCACGCTTAAATACAGAGATAATCGCAGGCTTTTGCCGCGGAAAATCGACTCTACTCGAGCCCTTCGCAACCGGGATCATCCCATGAAGCAGGGCTTTGAGCCCCCCGACCTCGATGGCAAAAACCCAGCCGGTTGCCTTTCGCATCGCGCTGGGACGGCGAAACAACGGAGTTGTCGCTGTCAAGTGGCGCGTAGTCAATCCTCTGGCCAGCCAGATCTGAGTTGAGAAGTCAACATTTCATTTCGTGTAAAATCCGATAATTCGAGTTACTTTCTGAGAATTTCGCGGCGAGATCTCATCTTCTGTGTATATCCGTGATATGCGCACTGCGCACAACACAAGGACATCGCAACGAAGCGCGCATCCTTCGCACTCGGCAATTTTGCACGACCCAAACCCGCAACCAAAGACAACCGATGCTGGGTGGATCTCCCTTGCTAGGAGATCGCGCCTACGACTCGAGTTGTTCGGTAGCGTTCAGCCCAAGGCCCGTCACCAACTTGCGAACCCCGTTGACCGTGGTCTTGGCCCGGTCGGCCAGCGTCCCGAGTTCCCGGCAAACCACGCGAAATGCGCGACCTTGCTCACCCGCCTGGGCCGCAATGATGTTCCCGTTGAGGGCCAAAAGTTGCAGGCGACGGGCCACGTCGTCGAGGAAGTCAATGACGTTTTCGATGCCGTCCGCGAGGTCGTTGTTGTCGGCCTGAGCCTCGTTGTCGTCGAGCCTAGTTGATACAGCAAGCATCTCGTATAGGGACTGCTCGTCCTGAAACAGCTCGACCATTCCCACCGGATATTCGTCGGGCGTCTCGGTCGTGAACAACGGGCGAGCAGCCAACAACAGAACCGAGGTGCCCTGCTTGAGCTCACCGCGAAACACCTCGCGTTTGCGCAGCACGGTATCGACAAGCACGGCGTCGGCAAATCCACCGGGTGCGGGCGCCTTGCCGGATTCGATTTGACTGACCCCGGCGACCCGGCGATTTCCCATGTAGACACACACACCGAACCCAGTCGCCCGGGTTATCCGGGTGAGCAGTTCCGACTTGTTGTCGATCGGTTCGTCGCCGGCGAGCAACTCGGTATCGGTCCGGTGAAGTCGCCCGCGACTGTGCAGCAGCAACGACGCCAGCTCCGTGGCCGCGACGGCGCGCTCGAGGTAACGCCGCTTCATCGCGCTCCAAAACGCCTGAAAGACCTTGCTCTGGCTTGTCACATCACTCACGTGCCCGCAGTGTAACGGGGGCGATGCCCTTGTGGTAGGGACGGCAACATGACATCTGCGCCTGTGACACCCCCTCGGGTCCGTATCGCTCCGAGCCCGACCGGCGATCCCCACGTCGGCACCGCGTATATTGGGCTCTTTAATTACGTGTTTGCCCGCAAACACGGCGGGACTTTTGTGCTTCGCATCGAAGATACCGACCAAGCCCGGTGCACACCCGGCAGCGAACAGGCGATTTTTGAGGCGCTCAAGTGGCTCGGCCTCAATTGGCAAGAGGGCCCCGATTGTGGCGGCGATTATGGCCCGTACCGGCAGTCGGAGCGGCTGCCGATTTACCGCGAGCACGTCGCCCGGCTACTCGCCGAGGGCAAGGCCTACCGCTGCTTTGCCACCCCCGAAGAGCTCGCCGAGATGCGCAAGGTCCAGCGCGAACAAAAACTCGACCTCGCCTATGACGGGCGCTACCGCGACTACGACCCCAAGCAGGCCGAGCAGCGAGCGGCCGCTGGTGAACCCCATGTCGTGCGCATGAAAGTCCCGCGCGAGCCCGGGGCGACCACCACGGTACACGACTGCCTGCGCGGCGATGTCACGTTTGAAAATCGCTTGATCGACGACCAGGTCATCATGAAATCAGATGGGTTTCCGACCTATCACCTCGCCTGTGTCGTCGATGACCACCTCATGAAAATCAGCCATGTCATCCGCGGCGAAGAGTGGATCACCTCGACTCCCAAACACGTGTTGCTGTACCAAGCATTCGGTTGGGAAGCGCCAGCTTTTTATCACCTGGGGCTGTTGCGCAACCACAACAAGTCCAAGCTGTCCAAGCGCAAGAACCCGGTGTCGGTGTTTCACTACCGCGATCTCGGCTACCTCCCCGGCACGTTCGTCAACTTCCTCGGAACACTTGGGTTTAGCTACGGCGACGACCGTGAGCGCTTTACCCTCGACGAAATGGTCGAGCGGTTTGAGTGGTCGCGTGTCAGCCCCGGCGGTCCGGTGTTCGACCCGGTCAAGCTCGCGGCCTTCAACGCCGACGACATCCGGGCAATGGATGTAGATACACTCACATCGCAACTCATCGCCCACCTCTACACCCCCGAGCGCCTCCGGGCGATCGTCGCCCTCGCCCGCGAACGCATCGACCTGCTCGACGACTTTGTCCCCTACACCTCGTTTTTCTTTGCCGGCAAGGTCGACTACAGCCAGGTCCTCGGCAAAATGAAGATCAAAAAGCGGACCCGCAAAGAGGTCGTCAACATCCTCAAGACCTACATCGAGGAGATCGAACGCGACCCGGCAGCTCGCGGGTTTACGGCCCCGGAACTCGAGACGTTTTCGCGGGCATTTTGCGAACGCCACGGGTGGAAGACCCGCGAGGTCTTTACCCTGCTGCGGCTTTCGATCACCGGCCGCACTGCCGCCCCGCCACTGTTCGACACCATGGCAGCAGTGGGCAAGGACCGTGCCCGCCTCCGCCTGCGCGACGCCGCCGATGTGCTGCGGCAACAACCCGAGTGGTAGCGGCCACGTCGGCTGCGGTTGTCAACGCTGCGGCGATCACCCGGCCACGTCAGCTGCGGCTGTCAAAGCTGCGGCGATCACCCGGCCACGTCAGCTGCGGCTGTCAAAGCTGCGGCAACAACCCGCGTGGTAGCGATCACCCGGCCACGTCAGCTGCGGCTGTCAAAGCTGCGGCAACAACCCGCGTGGTAGCGATCACCCGGCCACGTCAGCTGCGGCTGTCAACCCGACTGGTAGCGCGGCCACGTCAGCTCCGGCTGTCAAAGTCGCGGCAGCAACCACCCGACCGGTAGCAATCACCCGGCCACGTCAGCTCCGGCTGTCAAAGTCGGGCCATTGCCCGGGCCCGTGCCACAAATCGCTTGTCGTCGGCACCGGCCCGGCTTTGTTGTAGCAGCATTTTTTCCCGTGGGTGGCGGGCCGCAAGTCGGGCCAATACCTCACCCGGAGCTGGGGCAGGTGCCCCGGTTCGCGGCAGTGGCAAGGGCGGCCCCTTGGGCGGCAACCCCTGGGCGAGCCGGCGGCGGTCCATGAGGCGAAACGGCGCGAGTACCCGGGGCTCGGCGCGAGACCACAGCGGGACCGCCCGGCCGCGATAGCCGTACTGCGCGAGGATGGCATTGGCTGCCCGGCGACCGCCCTCACAGGCCCCTTCGGCCGAGGCAAAATCGATCTGTGTACGTACATAGTCGCCGGCCAAAAACAGATTTGCCAGCAGCGTTTGCGATGTTGGCCGGCGAGCCCAGGCGCCGGCTGTGCTCATAAAAAGTGGCTCGGCATTGGCCGCTTGACCATTGGCAAAGCTGAGGTCGGGATCGAGTGCCCAGCCATGTAGCTCGCCGTCCGCAAGTGGATTGCGGCCGCTGCGTACAAGACTTGCCTGAAACTGGGCAAAGGTCTCTTCAAACAGCTCCCGCCCCGAACACTCCCGTGCAGTTTTATATACACATTGTGTACCCGGCCGATCCCAATCGCCGATGATGATCGACACCAGGTCCCGCACCGTGCCGTCGCCGTGGCGGGCAAAGTCAAAGTCCTGCCAAAACTGGGCCTGTGAGACCGACGTCAGGGCCCACGCGGTATCGGCATGGGCGACATGGCCGTGGGCCAGCGGGCGAGGCTTTGTCAGAAACAGCTGCAGGCCACACATCCACGTAACATCGAGTTCCCGCATCTGCGTGAGGTTTGGATCGAGGGCGGTGATCTCAGGGGTCCAGAACCGACGGACGACCTCGACCGGCAGGGCACACAGGTAGCTGTCGGCGACGACCGTCTTGGTTGTACCTGCAATATTTACGGATGCCGAGGTGATCGAGCCTCGCCGTCGGTCGACCTCGAATCGCTCGAGACTCGCTCCCAACACCAGCTTGACCCTGGCGCTCAGCATTCGCACCCAAGGGTTTATCCACGACCTACACGGCGGCGCATTGAGGCTGCGGTCGATATTCCCACCCGGTACGAGCCCGGCTTCGACCATGCCCATAAATGCGTGCCCCACCGTGCGCGCGCTGACGCGGCGTGCCGGGGCGGCGAGTAGTAACTGGCTCGGCATCCGGGCGACGAGCTTTTGGTATTCGCGGCTGCGGGTCTGCGCGCCAACAAAATCCCACCAGGTAATGCGGTCGACCTCGACTTCCCGCCGCTCGGGACACATCGCCATGAACTGCAGCATGCGCGTGACAAAAAACTGCAACTCCCGGGTCGGCACACCGGCTGACAATTGAAACAGCGAAGTCAAAAACACGCGCCACTGGGCGAGCGTTCGCGGAAACTTCGATGGCATCAACACAGGTGGCGCCGAGCTGCGGCTGATCAGCTCCTGCGAGCCGGGCACGAGGTTGTCGGCGACACTGCGACCACAACCTGTGGGAATTCGGGACATCGTGTCCGGGAGATGTCGATAAAAAGTCGGAAAGAAGTGAAATCCGTGCTCCAAAGGGAGGTTTTTGCGTCCGCCGACCCCCGAACCGGGCACTTCGGTACACCGCACCTTTCCACCCCACGCGTGACGTTCGTATACAGTCACCTCAACCCCCCGCTGTGCAAGTTCCATCGCAGCGGTCAGGCCCGCAACGCCCCCTCCAAAAATTGCTACTGTCGCCATCGTATTTTCCTATCCCCAAGCGAGTAAACCTCGCATGCATACACCCACATATGAACATGACCCTTAAGACAGGATCAAACCTTTTCGACAGCGGCGGCGAAAGCCTGACTTTTTCGTAGGCAACCTCCCTCAGCAACCTCGAAAACTGTGGCGTAAAGCCCCCATTCCATCGTAGAAAATCGCTTGTATGTACTATTGTGTGCCGCTGCGTCGCACTCACTCGAGAGTTGGCTTCCGAGACTCCGCCCGCCGCTTTGGCGCGTTCGTGTTTTGGCTCGGACTGGGATGTGCGCCAGCGCCCAGCACCCACCCTCCAAACACGGATCGCACAGCGTTTGATGGCGAAGCCGCACTCGCCCGCACGGCCCAACTCGTCAACTTGCCACGCACGCTGGGTGCACCCGCGCGCGGCCAGGCGATCGAAGAACTTGCCAATTTATTTGCACAAGCAACGAAAGAACCGCCGACTATCCGCAGGCAACAACTCACCGGGACCGACCCGAAAACCAACGAGCGCTACCCACTCACCAACCTGATTGTCGACTACCGGCCGCACGCGCGCCGGTCATTTGTATTAGCAACTCATTTCGACACGCGCCCCTGGGCCGAACAAGACCCCGACCCCGCTCAACGCCTGCGACCTATTGAGGGGGCCAACGACGGCACCAGCGGACTGGCGGTACTGCTCGAGCTCGTCCCCGTGCTCGACCGTCAACTGCCGCCCGACATCGGATTTACGGTGATTGCGTTTGACGGCGAAGAGCTCGGACGGCCGGGCTATGGCGGCTACTGTGCCGGCTCGCTGGCCCTGGGCAAGGCGATCGGTACGGGACAATTTGGCGACCTGGTCGAGGCGGAGTTCGGCATTGTCCTCGACATGGTGGGAGGTCGTGGACAAACCCTGCCGATGGAGCCGAATTCGCTGCAAACCCACCCCGAGCTCGTCAAGGCATTGTGGGGCCTGGCCGCCGACCACAAACTCCCGGGATTTGTCGGCCGCGTCCATCGCACGGGTATCTACGACGACCACATCCCGCTGTCCGATGCCGGGATACCGTCGGTCCTCCTGATCGACCACGACTACCCCCACTGGCACACCCAGGCAGATACGCTCGACAAACTTTCAGACGAAAGCTTGGCGAGTGTGGGCGAAGCCCTGCGCCTGTACATCGTCGATCGCTACGCCCCTTAAAATATTGCACCTACAATTGAAAACGGGGCAAGCACGTGCCCCGCTATCGACGTGCAAAGGGAGCTCAACGTCCCTGTTTGGCCTTGCGCTCACATGCTGCTGGCACACCCAGGCAGATACGCTCGACAAACTTTCAGGCGAAAGCTTGGCGAGTGTGGGAGAAACCTTGCGCCTGTACATCGTCGCTCGCTATGCCCTTAAATATTGTATGTACCGTTGAAAACGGGGCAAGCTCGTGTCCCGTTGTCGGCGTGCAAAGGGAGCTCAACCCTGGTTTGGCCCTGCGCTCACATGCTGCTGGCATACTTAGGCAGATACACGCCACCAACTTTCAGGCGAAGCTCGACGTGTGTGGGCGAAGCTCTGCGCCTGTACATTGTCGATCGCTACGTCCCTTAAAATATTGCACCTACAACTGAAAACGGGGCAAGCTCGTGTCCCGTTGTCGGCGTGCAAAGGGAGCTCAACCCCTGGTTTGGCCTTGCGCTCACATGCTGCTGGCGTACTTAGGCAGATACACACCACCAACTTTCAGGCGAAGCTCGACGAGTGTGGGCGAAGCTCTGCGCCTGTACATTCTACGTCCCTTAAAATATTGCACGTACAATTGAAAACGGGGCAAGCAAGTGCCCCGTTGTCGGCGTGCAAAGGGAGCTCAACGTCCCTGTTTGGCCTTGCGCTCACATGCCTGTTTTTTGTAGGAGCATGTATCTGTGCAGGTCTCTTGGACCGCCGAGCAGGTCAGCTTGCAGGTCTCACGGTCGCTGCGTTTGCGTTCTTTGGCGCAGTCGTCGAGACAGGACGTCAGTTGGGGCTGACAGGTCGAGCTGCAGGTTTGCCACTGTTGATAGCAGGCCGAAGGTCCCGGCGCGGGCGTGGCAGGTCGGGTTTTTGTGTTTGGCCGGTAGGTCGTTGAGTGGGCCGGCTGCGTGTGGGTTGGCCCGGGGGTCGATGCGCTGTAGGTCGTCGAGTGCGTGGGAGTGGTGGTGCCATGGGTTGTCGACGGACGGGAAGTGACGGTCCCGGCAACGCCCTGCGACGAGCGAATCACCTGCTGCCGCCGCATCTCTTCTTGTTGGAGTGCGGACACCGGAGTTGAAACAACCGTCCGGCTCGGAGCTGGCTGGCTCATCACATAACCCACGGCCTCGCAGTTGAGCTCGCAGGTCGCACGATCGGTCTCAGATTTGCCGCTGCGCGCACAGTCGGCAAGGCACTGCTGACGCTGTTGGTTTTGCTGCGGATTTTGTTGCGGGCGCACATAACCTGCGCCCGGCGACGGGGCCGTTGTCGAAGAGGCGGGATAGGTCACCGTGCCGGGCTGATGCGTTGGTTGGCTGGCATGCGGCTGCGCATGTGTCGGCGGGGTATAATGGGTCGGAGCTGCGTAGGTCGGGCTGCTGGCACTCCCCGACTGACAATTGAGGCGACAGGTTGCGCGGTCTGTTTGCGCCGAAATCGCGTCGCACTGCGACTGGCACAGGGCAACGTCTTGAGGGGACTTTGTCGGCTTCGGCGCTGTCGTCGTGTGCGTGGGTTGTGGCGCCGGCTGAGGCGTACTGGCTTGCTGCTGGGCCTGGACACGGGCCTCTTCGAGGCGCTCGCACTGGACTTTGCACGTGGCCTTGGCATCGGCCGAGATATTGGCCCGCTCACATCCGGAGATGCACGTCGACAGTTGCGACGTGGGGGTTGTGGCGAATGCAGGTGCCGCGAGGGCCCCGACCGCGAACGTAGAAATGAGCGCAAACCAGCTAAACCGCATCACTTAATTCCTCCTGAATGCAGCCACCATAGCAAACACATGCGGAGGGTCAAAATCACCGCCCCTACCCCGCACTCTGTATCTAGCAGCGTTTATCTGGCCACGGGGCCGCTTGCACGGACAACTGTGACAGCAGCGTTGCAAAATAACGGCTATGTGATGTTACGAGGTTATGTCTGTGGGTTATGTATGCCCGGTAGCCACGTTCGGTGTACATACCCCTATTTGTTGAGGGGCCGGGCCCCCAACTGCTGTTCAGTGTTGGATCCGATGCATAGGCAACTCTTTCGCCAACCTCGCCGGTCGCGTCAGCGGTGAATCTTCCAACACTTGTGAATCTGCGGGCGCCGGGCAAAATCCTCCGGAATCGACGCCTTGCTGACATCCTCGACCTGCAGCCCCGCGAGCCCTTTGACATCGAGGCGAAACCCGCGACGGTTGCACGAAAACACCAACAAACCATCACGTGTCAGCAGCGTGGCCGCCTGGCGAATGAGGTCGACGGCGTCGCGTTGCAGGTCGAGCACCCCCTCCATCCTTCGCGAATTGGAGAACGTTGGTGGGTCCAAAAAAATTAGCCCGTAACGCGACTTGTGCCGCTCACCTAACCACTTGAGGCAGTCGGCCGCCACGATTTCATGCCGCCTTGGGTCGAGCCGGTTGAGCTCAAAGTTTTCCTGCGACCACGCGCAATAGGTCCGCGAAAGGTCGACCGAAGTGGTACTCCGGGCCCCACCGAGGGCAGCGTGTACCGAGGCGGTCGATGTATATGCGAACAAATTGAGGACATCGCGGCCCCGTGCCCACTCGCCCACCCAGCCACGGGTGACCCGGTGGTCCAAAAATAACCCGGTGTCGAGGTAGCGATCAAAGTTGACCAAAAACCGGCACGGACCCTCGCGCACGACATACATCCGCCCCTCGGCCTGCTCGCTCGGCCGGTATTGCTCAGCCCCGCGCTGACGCTTGCGCTGTTTAAACACCACCCGCTCGGGCATGACGTCGGGGACCAGCTCGGGCAGTAGCTCAAGCGCCGCCCGGCGACGCCGACCTGCCTTGCGCTCATCGATCGAGTTGGGCGCCTGGTATTCCTGTACATGCAAGATCACCCCGGCGTCGGTGCGGTAGCGATCGATGGCAAACGCAAACTCCGGCAAGTCGGCGTCGTACAGCCGGTAACACGAGACCTCGTGCTTGTCGGCCCAGCGACCGAGGCGTTTGAGATTTTTGCGCAGGCGGTTGATGAAATCGTCGATCCCGGCGACGGCCCGTGGGTCAAACACCGGGCGCGGCGGCGGCTTGACCACGGGCAGCATTAAGAGTTTGCAGGCGAGTGCCCCGTTGTACAGCGAGTAGCGCTTGTCGGCCCGCAACCCGGTGGCCAGGCCCAGTTGCTTATCGCTGGTGAGGACCGCTGCGGTCCACCCGGAAAACCCGAGCAATAGCCGCTGACCTAAGTGCTGATACAACGATTTGAGAGCCTCGAATTCTCCTTGGGTCAACCGCAGGTCGGGCACCCGCCCCCCTTTGGCCGCCAGGCGATGGCCATAGGGCGGGTTGGTAATGACAAGCCCCGGGCTCAGACCGGTGCGCGGGGGCACCAGGCTCGCCACCGGTGCACGTTGTACATGCACAAGTCCCAACAAACCAGCCCGCTCGATACAGCGAGTGGCAATACTAATTGCCCGCCCGTCGCGGTCCATCCCGTAGATCCGCATCTTGTCAGACTCGTCGGTGATACCTGCCCGACCCGCCTTGGCCCGCGCCTCGGCCTGCTCGACCAACTCTCGCCAGCAGTTCTCGTCGTGGCCGAGCCAGCCAATAAAACCAAATCGCGGCGGAGCAGCTTCGTCCTCGTCCTCGGTACTGGGTTTGGCCCGGGCTTCGTCGGGCGCCCGGGCCCGCAGCAGGCCCGGCGCATGGTCACCGGCCATCCAGGCTGCCTCGATAAGCAGCGTGCCCGAGCCACACATGGGGTCGACAAGTGGTGCTCCACTGCCCGCCAACTCGGGCCAACCGGCGCGCAACAGCATGGCCGCCGCCAGGGTTTCCTTGACCGGTGCAACTGCCTGAACGCCGGCTTCGCGGTAGCCTCGACGGTGAAGGCTCTGGCCCGAGAGGTCGATCGAAATCTCGGCATTTCGTCCATGAAGATGCACATACACGCGCACATCGGGTGCACTGCGATCGACCGAGGGGCGCTGGCCCCAGTGCTCACGCATGCTGTCGACAATCGCGTCCTTAACCCGTAGGGCGACAAACTGCGGGTTTCTCAGTTTTTCCGGAACATCGCGCTTGTGGGTCGTGGCCACATCGACAGCAAAGGTACGGTCGATCCCGAGGTGGGCGGTCCAGTCGATTGTACGTACACCCTGATAGAGCGCGTCGGGACCGGTCGCACCAACCTCGGCGATGCCCAGCAGCACCCGGCTAGCGAGGCGCGACCACAGGCACACGCGATAAGCCAGTTCGAGGTCGCCAAAAAATAGTACACCGGCCCGTGTCGCCCGGACGTCACTGGCTCCCAAGTGGACGAGTTCGTCGCGCAACAACCCCTCGAGGTCGCGGGGACAGGTGGCGAACAGTTTGTGCCGGGCTCGGACCATCGCCGGCTTGTACCGAATTCACCAGGGTCTTGGCGAGCAGCCACGACGGATGTATGCACACCGAACCCGGGTGTGAGAAAGGCGACACACCTCGCACGCTGCCGGAGCCAGTACCTAGGCCGAGGCCTGGCTGCGTTCGAGCCGGACAGGCTCACCCGCCACGGGCTTGCGCAGGTCGTTGCCAATCACCCTGGCGACCACGGCGGTGATGTTGTCTGGGCCACCCGCAGCACTGGCTGCCTCCGTCAACACACGACAAATCTGCAGGGGATCGTGGTGGCTCAACAGGTGGTCGAGCAGCATTTCCTCGGGGATAGGCCCGGTCAGGCCATCGCTGCAAAACAACAGCAAGTCGCCGTCGCACAACATCAAGTTGACAAGCTCCGGACCCACCCGCGGCTGTACCCCAAGTGCTTGTAGCAGCACATTTCGCTGCTCAAAGCTCCGCGCCTGCTCCCGCGTCATGCGGCCGGCGGCGATCAACTGGCCCACGATACTGTGGTCGGTCGTGAGCTGGGTAAGGGCGTTGGCCCGCACGAGGTAGGCCCGCGAGTCGCCAACGTGCACCAGCGAGAGCTCGGGTCCGTAAACAATCCCGGCGGTCATGGTGGTGCCCATGCCGTGGCGGGTTGGGTCCTGCGAGGCAAACTCGTAGATCGATTTGTTGGCTGCGGTGACAGCCGCCAACATGCCCTGTTGGACACCTTCGAGGTTGGCGAATGGAGAGTGCTCGACCAGGGTGCTGTAGAGGGCATCGACCGCGATCCCCGAGGCGACATCGCCGGCAGCTGCCCCGCCCATACCGTCACACACCCCGAGTAGGGTGCCGCCAGAGCTCACCTGGCACACGCGCTGTTCGGGCCAAATCCCACGCTCACGGGTTTGGAGGTTGGCGACCACGAAACTGTCTTCGTTTCGCTTGCGTATACAACCGACCTCGGTGCGGGCGAACATTTCGATCCTGGCCATCTACTCCATATCCACCCTTCTACATCACCCTCACGCGGAAGATCTGGTCGCCGACGCGGAACATGTCTCCGTGCTTGAGGTCGGCGTAGCCACGCATCCGCAGGTAGGTCCCGTTGGCCGACTGCAGGTCTTCTAAAATCACCGACATGTCCTCGCCGTCGAGTTCCATGCCCAGGCGGGCGTGACGACGGCTGATAAAGGCGTCGGTCGGGAACACAATGTCGCCGAGTTCGCGGCCAAAGATGACTTCCTGCGGACGCAAAAAGTAGGTCTCGGCCTCGCAGCCGCCGTAACCAATCAGCACCAAACGACCCCAGGCCGGGTGCAACGGGGTGCCAAAGCTGCGCACGCCATCGGCCCCCGGGGGACGTTCACGACCGTTGTCGGGGACGTTGTCGAGTCGCAACAATTGGTGGCCCAACAAAAACACATCGCCGGGGTAGACGGCTTCGGGGGTGGTGATCCGCAGGTACACACCGTTGTGCGAATCGAGGTCGAACACCCGCACGCCCCGCTCGGTGCATTCGACCCGGGCGTGTTGCTCACTCAAAAACTCGTCCTCGGGAAACCGGACATCACCGCCGCGGCGACCGATCGTCAGCCGCCGTCCGGTGGCTAAAAACGACTCGCCGTCGGAGCCATCACGCTGCACGAGCACGAGCTGGACCTCGGCGGTCGCGAGGTTGGCGGGCCGCTCATTGCTCACGAGATTTGGTGGTATATGCACCGAACTTGCGGCCTCGGCCGGCGCCACCGGGATCCCCCCGACCGGAGTCGACGCCCGTATGGTGTCGGCGTCGGCGTCGTCATCGGGCGGGACAAAGGTGATCGAAGAGTGGTGACGCGGCGCTGGCGTCGGCGACCACTCCGCGGTCACGGAGTCGTTGGCCGCGACTTTTCGTTCGGCCCACAATCCGCTTTGCGGTTTGGGAATCAGTTCGAGCTCCTGGGTTCGCGGCCGAGGGTGCCGCGCCCGGACCTGCAAACCGCAGACCTGACAAAACTCAAACTCGGCTCCGAGAAGGCCGCCACAGCGTGCACACTTGCGGTTGGGACCGGCGCGAACGCTACGATCTGCGGCGAGAAAGCCACATACGCGGCATTCTGAAGTCTCGGGCCCGTGTTCTGAGCCACAAGCTGGGCATGGAATCCTCTCCGACATGCGCAAGGGAAAGCTTGCCAGGTGCCTGTACCGTGGGATAGACCCGCGCTCTCACCGGGTCCCGTGAGGTTATCGGGCACCGCGAACCGCGTCAATTGAGCGCCCTACACGCAGTCACGAATCGCATGCATGTCCCACAGCTCTTAAGGGCGGTGGTGCCCGCTTGTTGGTTGGCCGCCGCAACACTCCTCGCCGCGTGCAGTCCGGTGGTCCGCCCCGCTCCATTTAAAGGGTTTCGCGATGTCGTGACCGACGCGAGTTTGCGCGGGCCGTTCGACGGCCAGATCCTCGATGCCGCAACCGGCGAACCGGTGGCCGATGCCACGGTTGTCGCCGTTTGGTCGTATGACCACGGAGATGGGTTTATAGCGCCGCGGGGCTCAGATGTTGTCGAGGCCACAACCGACGAGGCCGGTCGCTACCGCATCCCCGAATGTCCGCAAACCATCGATGGGAACACCGTCCGCCTGGTGAGCTTTGAGTTGCTCGTCTACAAGCGCGGGTTTGTTGCCTACCGCTCCGGCGAGCTCCCGGGTGGGCGTCCGCGCACCGACTTCAACGTCCGCCACAACCGGATCGAACTCGAGAAGTGGCGCGAGACCGACTCCCACTCCGATCATTTGATGTACATCGGCGCGCCTCGAGCGATCCAAAAAGACGCTTTTTGGGAACAAGATCTCGCCAACCTCGAGTTGTATCGCCAACAAGGTGGCCAAGTTCCGGGCGATGAAAAAGCGGCAGATCCCACCCAGCCGACCAAGCCGGAGCCCGAACAAAAGCCCGAGGTCGCGCAGTTGCTCGACGCCAGTGGGCTGCTCACCCCCGAAGATGTCCAAACTCGCACCCACTTTAGTGGGACGTTCACGATGACCGAGCCAACCGATCTCCGGCGGACGAGCTTCTATCACGGTGTTCACCTCAAGGCCGACGACCGCGATGCCCAGTGGGATCTCATCTACCGGGTGTGGAGCGATCCCCCCGGCGGCATGGACCCGGTTGTCGACACGATCCGAGAAACCCTGCCCGGCGTCAAAGTCTCGGGCGAGGTCACCGACGAGACCTGGGTGTTTGAGGGTCAAGGTGTATATGCAGTTGGTTTTGTCGACCGCGAGGAAAATGCCGGGGTGTTGCTGACCTGCGGCGACGAGCAGTGTGCCGACCTGGCAACTGCGATCATTCTCGCCAAGGCGGTCCACCGCAACCTCGACCAGTTGGAACTCGTCGACGATCCCGCGGGGAAAAACCCCGCCCCACCCGCACAACCGGCGGTGCAGCCATGAAACTCGTTCGCCGACTCCTTGTATCCGCAACAGTTTTGTGCAGCGCCCTGGCGCCCCAGGCAGCCGATGCCTGGGACCCCTCAACCACCCACATCGGGCTGACGCAACGGGCCGCAGTCGACAGTGCCGTGCACAGCCGGTGGATGCGAAGCACCGAGCTCCAGCGCGGACTGTTTACGGCGGTGCGCCTCGACCCCGCCCGGCTTTCGCCGGCCCAACTGCGACTGGTCAAAAAGGCCCTGCGCAACGCTCCGGCCGCATCTGGAGCCCAAGCACTGGGCGGGCCCGGAGCCTGCCCCGGGGCCCTCGCCCCGCGTTCGACCCAACGGTTTTGTGTCGATGGCGACCTGTGGCAACAAACAGCCCTCGGCTGGATCGAGCTCGGCATGGTCGCCGAACTGGTCCCGCCCGATCGCGGACAACATCACTTTGTCGACCGCAACGATCGAACCGCCGCGAACTGGCGCGACGGCTCGGCCCGCGGGTGGCTGTTGCGAAGTCGCTCGACCCGCAACAACGGCGCCCCATTGGCCGGCAGTGCCAACCGCACCAACTTTGCCGGCCGGGCCATGTCCGCCGTTGGTTGGGTTGCCGACGAGACCGATCTACTGGCACCGACCCAGCTGCACCACCACCTCGAACGTGCCTATACATCAAAAACCCAGGGCGAACGCGACCACCACCTCGCCCTCGCCCTGATCTGCACCGGCGCCCTGCTCCATGTCGTTCAGGACCTGGCGGTTCCGGCCCATGCCCGCGGCGACGTCCAGGCATTTTTCCAGCCGCTTTCCGAAACCCGCGGCGACCGGGGGTTGGTGCTGCAAGAGTACGCCCGCCAACGCTTTGGCCGGCGGGCGCTGCCCAAGCGCTCGCCCGAAGACATCGCAGCGGACCGCGGGCGCCCACTGGCCGACTCGGTCGTCGAGCACATGTTGGGCGACCCCGACACCGGGTTTGAGGGCCTCGCAACATTTGCAGCTACACGTTTTTTGTCCGCCGGCCGGCTCCCGCCACCGGTCGCCCTCAGCCAAGATCTCACCGCCGAAGATGCCGCGGCCACGTTGCTCGTCGACTCTGGGCTCGACCCGGTGGAGACCGAGGGGGCCAAGCTCGCTCCCTGGCCCGCAACTGCCGGGTATTTGCTCACCGCCACTGGCCGCCCGCTCGCCGCCTTCGAGCGCGATGACTTTGGTCGCATCCGGACCTTCCTCGACGAGGCCGTCTTTCGCGACACGCTCGCGCTAGTCCTGCCGCAAGCACTTGGCACCTCGCGTTCGCTGCTCGACCACCTGTGGCCGGCATTTCCCCCCGCTGCCCACAATATCACGGCTGGCACCCTCGAATTTGATGTACCCGCAACAATCGTGCAGCCGGAGTTGCTGGTCGCTCGCCAAAACACCGACGCCGAACGCACCCTCGTCGTCAAATCGGTGTTGACTGCCGGCAAACGCAACCGCGTGGCCAACCTCCCCACCGACCTCGCCGACGGCGAGCGCCTCGTGGCGATTTTACGTGGCCAACACACCTCGGGCGAACCCATGGTTGTCGAGCACATTCTCGACCCTGGGGGTGCGGGCATCCCAGCAGAACAACTTGCACCTACATCAACTGCTGGAGCCGCGAGCACAGATGAGGACGAGGATGACGAAGAGGTCGAAGGATTGCTCGAGCTCGAAGAGGGCGAATTGCTGACCTCTCCCGACGAGCCCGATCCAACCGTCGAGTCCGACCCGGCGGCTCCCACAAACGGATCTGAGTCGGCGACGTCCGACCCGGCTCCTCCAAACGGATCTGAGTCGACGCCCGACCCGGGAGCCGGCACAAACGCGCCGGCGGGCGAGCAACCTCCTCCCGGACAGGTCCCCTAACATGGCTGCCCCTGCACGTCGGCTGTCCCGACACACCGAAGACCTTATCGACCGGATCACTGTGCGCCTGCGCGATGCTCCCGACGGACTGCACGAAGTCGGGGCACCGGCCACCGCCGACGCACTCGCAACGAGTCGACTCGACGCCGAACAGGCCGCACTTTGGCAGAGCTTTGACGGCCTCAACCTCGCCCAATCTGAAGTTGTGATCTGGCCGCTTGGCCAGCATGAAAGTGCGACCCAACACGCCCGCGACGCAGGCCGAATTGGCCCCGACGACCGCGTGATCGGAGAGCGCGGCCGCGACCTGTTTGTGTTGTGCCCCGATCCGTTCTTGGAGGGCGCCGACGTTATCCTCGTGGAAGAAGACGGAGAGCGCCTGCCCCACTCGTCTTCGGTCTTGCACTTTGTGCTCGCCCTACTCGGCGAAATTTCGGTGCTCTACGATGAGGACGGCGAGTTTGGTGAAGAGCTCTTTGGCGAGGACGGCGAGTTGTTGCCCGCGGTCGAGCGCCGGTTGTTGCGACGCCACCTGGATTTTGATGTAGATGCACCGTTGGCGAGATTTCGCCTCGCCAAGGCCCTCGCCCGCGACGGTGAAAACCGGGCAGCGCAGTCCGAACTTCGCCGGGTACTCAAGGCCGCGCCGACGTTTGCCTGGGCCCACCACGAACTAGGACGCCTCGAGCTTCGCGCTGGCAAACCGCCAGCCGTCGCACACAAGCGGTTTATGCGAGCAGCCGAGGCCCTGCGTGAAGGCAGCGAGGGCGAGCTCCCAGTGGCGAGCCTCGACCACGCCCGGCAAAACCTCTACGCCTACTTTCTCGCCTGGGCCTGCCTTGCCGCCGACTCCAAAACTCGGGTCACACTCGCCAAACAGGTCCTCGCCCTCGACGCGAGATTTGCCGCGATTCAAGAGGCGAGGATCCGCGAAGCCGTTGCCCATGGCCAACCCGAAGTCGCCCGCGAGCTTCTCGAACTCGGCCTTGCTGTTCTGCCCGGGCACCTCGGACTGCTGAGCCTACGCCCGCTGATCACGGGCACGTCCGCCTAGCGTACGCGACCGGACCGTGCTGGCTCGCTTGCCGGCGAGCGTTCTGACTCGCTGTCTGTTGCGTCTAACCGAGCCGTACCTTTTGCTGGCCCTAAACAGTGCACCCGCGGCAAATGTGGTTTCAAGGTAGCTACAACTTGGATGCGAACGAGCGTGATGCCATTCGCTACCACACCAACGCCGACCTGCCTTATGCTCATCGATCGAGCTGTACCTTCTGCTGCCCCTAAACTGAGCACCCGCGGCAACCGTGATTTTGATGTAGCTACAACTTGAACCCGAACGAGCGTGATGCCGGGTGTGCGCCGCATACTCGGCTGACAACGCCCGCGCACTCGACTTGCGGAGAACGCTTCGACTCGCTGGAGTCGTCCGTGTGCGGCCTAAATCCCAACGCTCGCTGCACCTGAGCAAGAACCCCGGGAATTTGGCGAACACAATCTTTCACGCGATGACGCCCGCAGCTTGTCATTCAGTTTGATGTGGCTACAACTAAATCGCGACCTGACGCTACACCTTGAGGAGGCGAGCCGGGACATCGACGCCCTCAGAACTCAGTTGGCGCATGAGTTTGACCGCGTCTGGCTTGGCTCGGAACTCTGGCGCATCGCCCTGTTTTTCGGTCACAAACAGTGGCCGATAGTCGATCGCGCCGGTGTGCGAAACCTTGGGCGTGATGACCTCGATGATCTGCATCGCCTCGCCACACACGCCACGGCCGACGCGAACGACGACATCGAATGCCCGCGCGAGAGACAGGATGAGTGGCTGCACGGCCGATCCCCCGGTGGTGCCAAGACCGGCGAGCCGGGTCAATGCGTGGGCCGTGTTGACCCCCCAAAGCGAAGCCACCGCGCCACGACTCGCCCCAGCGACGGCATCGATGACTGCCGCGGCATCGGCTTCGGTGACCTGTTGCGACACCAACAGGTCGAGCCCACCGCGCTGCAAGGTGCCGATCAACGTCGCGAGGTCGACGCTGTCGGTGACATCGCGCAGGCGCCGGACTTGCACCCACCCCTTGCGATCCTCTCCGAGCTTTCCGGTCTCGGAAATACAAGCCACCCGCATGCTGTCCGGAAGTTCACCAACCACCGCCCGCATAAAGCGATCGAGGTTGACTCCTCCCGATGCACATACAAGGATTCGTCGACAGCCCTTGAGGCACACCGCCAAAAAGTCGCGCAGGTGGGTGTTGAGCACGGACTCATGGACCAATGCCGCCAGGCTGTTGGCATCGGTTCGAACCCGGCGCAGGCTCATAATCGGGACCGAGGCCTGGTGCGGGGGCAGGACCGCATACAGGTAAAAGCCATGGTCGACCGTACCTTCTAAAACCTGGGCGCCATCGACCCAAAACCCGCGCTTACGGGCCATACGATGAATCGCCAGGGTCAGGGCTCGCTCGCCCGTAAACCGGCTCTCGCCACGTTCCCCCGCCTCGTCTTCGCGAACCACATGGATGGGACCGGTGCCGACAGCTTGAATCTCGCGCACCGCATCGTCCCGCATGAGGGCGCTGAGCGGGCCGTACTCCAGCATTTCGGAGGCGATCCGCTGCTCGAGCGACTCGACATCGACCCCCTCTTCGAGGCGGTTGGTCTCTTGCAGTTCACGGATTGCGTTGTCGAGCTCTTCGATGGCGATGCTGCGATCGGTATCGGGAACGCTTGCACTTTGGCGGGGATCGAGCCGCGGCACTTTTTTGAGGATCGACAGCAGGATTTCACCGGCGAGCTTATCGAGATAGGTGCTCTCGACACCGGCGGCAGCCACCCGCTTGGCCGAGGTAATCACCCCCGTCGAATCGTCGTCGTTCGGGTCGTCGAGTTGTTGCTCGGCGTCGATGATTGGCTCGTCGCCATCGAGCATCAAGATGTAGTCGCCGACGTAGATCCGATCGCCGCGGCTGACCTTTCGGACACCGCGGACACGACGCCCGTTGACGTAGGTACCGTTGGTACTTTCGAGATCTTCGACCTGCACATCCCCGTCGTGCCGACGAAAACGCAGGTGGTACCCCGACACGTTGACCCGATCGAGGACGAGATTGTTGTCCTCCTCGCGGCCGACCATGAAGAAGTCGTCGTCGTAATCAAAGCGTTGGGTTTGCCCGCCTTTTTCGTGGACTAGTACCGACAGCACACCGATGGAGTACCGCGAATGTGCGAGAGGTCTCAAGCACTGTCACCGCCCAGCCAGCGACGGCCCCTCACGCGCCAAAACAGCGCCAAGCCACAACCCAGGGCCCCACGCGCTAAAACAGCACCAAACCCAGGCCACCCACGAGCCAAACAGCACCAGGCCGCAACATAGTTCACCCACCCTGTACCGGCCGGCCAACGAGCCACAGGCAAAACCCATACTTGCCCCAAGGAGCGCCGCGAAGTCGTGAACGTAACGCCCCTCGACCCCTCCACGCTTGCCCCAAGGATCGCGGCGGATTTTTGGCCCTCTCACGACGGAGCGCGGTGGATTTTTGGCCGTGAAGCGAGGCGTGCGAGGCGAAGTTGTAGTGGACCTTCTACGAGCGGCCCCACTTTACCTCGACACTACTTGTCCCAAGGATCGCGGCGGATTTTTGGCCGTGAAGCGAGCCGTGAGAGGCGAAGTTGTCGTGGACCTACTACGAGCCTCTCACGTCCGCTCTCACGGCCAAAAAGACCCGACCCGCGCGCCCCCACTTTACCTCGACACTACTTGCCCCAAGGATCGCGGCGGATTTTTGGCCGTGAAGCGAGCCGTGAGAGGCGAAGTTGTCGTCGGCCTACTACGAGCCTCTCACGGCCGCCCTTACGGCCAAAAAGACCCGCGCCCTACCACCCCACGCAACCCCGCCCGCCCTACGATTCGCGGCGGATTTTTGGCCGTGAAGCGAGCCGTGAGAGGCGAAGTTGTAGTGGGCCTACTTCGCTCTCACCGCCGCCCTTACGGCCAAAAGACCCGCGCCCTACCACCCCACGCAACCCCGCCCGCCCTACGATTCGCGGCGGATTTTTGGCCGTGAAGCGAGCCGTGCGAGGCGAAGTTGTCGTCGGCCTACTACGAGCCTCTCTCGGGCCGCTCTCACAGCCAAAAAGACCCGCGCCCTACCACCCCACGCAACCCCGCCCGCCCTACGATTCGCGGCGGATTTTTGGCCGTGAAGCGAGGCGTGCGAGGCGAAGTTGTAGTGGGCCTACTCCCGGATCCGGCTCTAAACACCCTTGTGATGGCAGCTACAGCGAAAATCTCGACTGACCTCGAATAAAATCCAGAATTTCTGCCAATTTGTCGAAGCGATCTCGGGTGCGCGTTTCACGATTTTTTGAGTGGTCACGCTGGCGTGCCAGGTTTGGGCTTTGCCAAAAATATGTCCCAAGAGACACGTTAATTAATCCCGCTCAAACCAGGCAGACGGTTGCTGTCGCGCGTGAAAAACGGCCTCGATGATCACGCCCGTGTCGCCGACGTTATACAGCACCGTGTACGGAAACTTGCGCAGGACGTAGCGTCGGGTGCCGAGTTCCTGGTCGACCACGGGTCACGCGGTCGGCAGCTGCCCGATGATCGTTATCGCCTGTTCGAGTGCATACGCAAATTGCTCGGCCGCTCGCGGGCTTCGCTCTCGGTACCAGTCGTAGGCATCAAGGGCGTCCTGGCGAGCGTTCGGGCTTAGAGCTACTGGCCTGGGCTTGGCCATCACCTGTTGCGAAGTTCGTCACGCACGGTTGACCACGGGATCAACTCGGTGGGCTCTCGGCGGCGGGCTTCGACACGGCGACGGACCTCTTTGATCCACGCCTGCTCGATTGCGGCTTCGTCGACCTCGGGCGAGTTGCCGATCGGCTGCCCGAGTTTTTGTGCTTCGCTCGACACGTTGGCAACGTATCACGTTGGTGCATGCGCGCCAGCGATTTTGTGTTCGACGATCTCGACTTTGGCGCTAGTCCTGCTTGTATCGAAGATCGTCAACGGACACGGCGGAGGGCGGCAAAACGACTCCCTTCCTTTTAAAGTCCGCCCGAATCTTGTTGAGATGAGGCGTGTACTTCTTGAGCAGCTCGGGCTTAGGCTGCTTAAAAGCGTACTCAACCTGCGTCGCGGGAGTCCCTTCCCGGAGCATGCGATACATCGTCACCATTACACGATGCTGGATCAGGTATCGATCCAGCTCCTTGGCGCACACGGAAGCGACATGAGTGGCGTGCGCCTTCGTGGCTGTGAAAACGCGTTCGACTTTGCCAGGAAAATCACCGAGGTCATCTGCGTTGAACTCTAGGCCGAAGGTTTCCGCGATGTCGCTGAGTACATCCGTTGTCTTTTCCAGCTCGCGGCCTAGCTTTCGTAGCTGAGCCCTCAGCTTTGAGTTCTCGGTCTCCATGGCCTTCAACGCTGCTCTTGTTTCGGAGGCCTGCTTGCGCGCGAGTCGTGATTCCTTCGTCAGTGTCTCCTGTTGCTTTTGCATGTCCTTAAAGTCAGCCCGAAGAAAGTCGTGCTCCTGTCTCACACGCTCGTATCGCTGGCACCCGTCCTCGTGCATCCGAGCGAGAAGTCCGTAGCTTTCCTTGAAATCGTTGTGATCTTTCGTCACCCGGTCGAGTTTTTGCTTCAACGCAACATGCTCGTGCCTCATGTCCTCGAGTTCATGTCGCAGCTCGTCGCGCTCCTGCTTCACCTCCTCATGGGCCCGACGCAAATCGGGGCGCTGCGAAGTTGCCGAGGCCTTCGACAAGGCACTCGGCTGCCGAAGCATCGCCGGGGTGACGGCCTCGCGGATCGATGCGCCGAGTGGGTGGTCGGGGTCGCAGGCGCGGGCGAACCAAATCGTCCAGCGGCGTTGGCTTCGTTGCGTCACCAGGCCGCAAACCGAAGCGACCAGCCGGAGGGCCGACGGCATGTCGCTGTCACTTGGGCATTCGGCGATCAGGCCCGCGTCCGCGAGTGAACGAAAAAGTTGGCGGGCAGACTCGGTGGTGTCGGGATGGTAATCGTCACCGAACCGTCATCGATTCGCCGGCCAACCGGCTAAAAACCAACGAGCAACCGACCACTAACCAGCGAATAGTCATCGCGTAACCGGCAATTCCCGGGCGCTGAGCGATGACTACCGTTGCGGCTACCACCCCCGCGATCAACTCTGTTTTCATGGTGACTGAAAAGACAGGTTGTGATGCGAGTGATGACGACGGCCAGGACGACGACGACGCGATCCTCGAAGCCTACTGTCGAGCCCAGAGCGCCGAACTCCCACGTGGCCCTCGCGGGCTGAAAGCGGCCCAAGCATTACTCAAAGCGATCCCCGACGGCTACCGCCTGGGCCTGCCTATGTCGTCCAGGTTGGTGAGTTATTGGTCGAGATTTCTGGCGTTCGTTGACGAGTAACCGGTTGTTGGCAGGCTGCTAGCTGACGTTTCGCCGGTTGGCAGTGGCTAGCGGGATCGATGACGTTTCGGTGGCGATTAGCCGGTTGCTCGGGCCGTGGAGAGTGACAGCTGCGGAAGGTGGTAGTGAGCGCAGGCTGTGAACTCGCTTGCGTCCCTAGCGGCCGTTGGCGCGAGGGTGATCGGAACACGTGCGTAGTGGCGCGATTGGCTGCTTCGACTCCTCCGATCTAGCTGTAAAGAGCTGTCCCCGTTGGCCGGTTTGGCGAAACTAGCTGTCCCCATTGGCCGGTTTGGCGAAATTAGCTGTCCTCGTTGGCCGGTTCCACTGACAGTCTGCTTTCCAGCCGGTTTGCCACTATCCATTGAACCCCTGGCGACCACTCGATCGCCTGGGCTCCACCGCCCCCCGGTCCTGCGGATTGGGACTCCCATCGAGCGCATCAGCTGTCCGAAAGTGCACCTTTCTTTTCACGGAATACACCGCTGTCAGCCAGAAATCGACAGCGAAAGTGCACCTGCCTTTTGTCAGCCGACGCGATGTCGACTGCAAAACGACTGCGAAAGTGCGCCTGACTTTTGGTATCCGACGCGATGTTGTTTGCGAGATAACGGCGAAAACGCTCTGTCCCTTAGCAGGAAACGGCGAAAACGCTCTGTCCCTTAGCAGGAAACGGCGAAAATGCCCTGTCTTTTGGCAGACCACGGCGAGAATGCTCTGCTCCCTGGCAAACGACGATAATGCGGAGGACACGGAGCACATCGTCGAGGAGGACGCGGAGCCCGTCGCCGAGGAGGACGCGGAGCCCGTCGCCGAGGAGGACGCGGAGCCCGTCGCCGAGGACGCGGAGCCCGTCAAGGACGCGGAGCCCGTCGCCGAGGACACGGAGCCCGTCGCCGAGGAGCCCGTCGCCGGGTCAAGGACGCGGAGCCCGTCGCCGGGTCAAGGACGCCGGGTTAAGGACGCCGGGTCAAGGTCGCCGGGTCAAGGTCGCCGGGTCAAGGTCGCCGGGTCAAGGACGCAACCGCGCTGGTCGTTGCCAATCCAAAAAATCAACCTGACCCAAGTGACAGCTAACGATACGCTAGCACCATGGTAGCGAAGCGTATGATCGAAAAGCTGGTCGGCCAGATGCAAGACGGCAGCGACCCCGAAAAACGTCTCAAGGAGACTTCGCTCGTCACCCTCCTCGAGCTCATGACAGAGGATGGTGTCCGGTTTCGCGGAACGAAAGCCAACACCGTCGAAGAAGTGACAGGATACCTCGCTAGCGTGCGTGACAGCTTGAACCTCAAAAATACGGAAATCGCTGATCGCACCGGAATCAGTCGCTCGACGGTCTCGGCAGTTCTGGGAAGCAAAGCAAATAAGCTACGGCTCGATACACTCGCAAAACTTGCAAATGCACTCAGTGCCCCGCTCGAGTTTGACGCCCTCGAAAATCCCCCACGGATGACAGGCTACAGCGAGCTGATCGGAGGACCTCCCCTGGTCACCATCCTGGAATCCACACCAACGTACGAGCAGCTCGCTCAGGAAATTAGCGCCATCCTCGGCGACTCTTACAATCCATCGGTGCGCGGTGCCGCAGACAAATGGGCGAAAGTCGTGGCCGAGTCCAATGAGAAGCTGCGGCGCAGTACCGAGAAACTGCGCGAGGAGTCCAGAATCCGCGAAATCAACCAAGCCAAGCTCGAGCAGCAACGGGCTGAGATCGCGGACCTGGTCCATCGCGCCCGAGTACGCGAGGTCGAGCTCAACAGCCGCTACACGAGCCTCCTCAATCAACAAAATACCTCCGGGTGCACATGGAGCCATGAGTTAACGGTCTCTCCATTCTCTTCTATCGATATCAGGTAGACTCGGTCCTCGCTCGCCGGAAGAGTCAGATCAAGCTGCTGCGGTAATTCGAAGCGGAAAAGATTGCCCTTCGCGCTTAGAAGTGTCTCAACTTGGTCTTTTTCGCGGGCCGGTACCGGTATGCTCTTTACGGTAAGCGTTTGCTCCGACGTGAGCGGAACAAACGAGATGACGCTGTGCTCGCGAAGTCGACGCGTTTCGCCGACGAACTCTCTTATATGGCGAGGAAGCTTCGATAGATGCACGAAGTACTCCTCGGCGTGATCTTGGGAGGAAAACTGCGCGCAGACCTGGATAACGGACGCGTTTTGATGGCCGATCACCCTAGCTATTGTGTTGTACGCCCGTTTGATTGCTCGGTAGTACTCTGGTAGGACGCGGTCGACTTCACCTTTGAGGTGACGTTGTTGGGCGGTTCGCAACCGAAACCATCTGTCAACAAAATCTCGGTACATGGTTGTGAGGACTCGGACTCGGAGGTCATCCCCTGGACAAGGGCGAGGATGACGGCGGCGGCGAGGATGACGGAGGGTTCGAGTACGACCCGTTTGACGGAGTGTCCATCGCCGTCGATCTACCACCGCCGGACCTGAGCAAAGCGAAACTGAGTGATGTTGCAAAAACGGTCGAAAACCTTGTGAAGTTCAGCATCGAGGACCCAGGCAAGGACCCAAAGGACGCGGCACGTCTTCCGCCCGAACTTCACACCTACAACGGGGACATCGAAGTGACATTTCCCTAGCACGTGCGACCTATTGGTGGAGGGCATGGATTTGGGCCGATCCCTATCATGCTGTTGACTTCCTTGAGGAATTTATTCAGGATGCTGAGTCACAGGCGATTGTCGACGTGGTCCAGGCACTCGCAGCTGAGCTCGGGGAATGGCCAAGTGTTCCACCCCAGTCCGTTCATCGGCTTACTTCCTGTGTGGAGGCACTCGAGCGACTCGTCCCAATAATCTATGCAGCTGTCCGACCTAATCACGATAGAGCTCTTGGGCGGGCCCGGATGATCCAAAGCTGGGATCACGCGAATGCCTTTTGCGATTATGCGTTTGATGCTCTCGTTCATGCGGGAGACTTCGCGGCCCTCGAACGTGTTGCGCGTGATCCTCGGATGGCAGAGTACCGTGATGTGTTACTGAAACATGCCCATCGTAGCCTTCGTCGAGTTGCGCCAATGACCTGCTCCGAGGCAATCGATTGGTGCAAAAATCTCGGGAGGGTAGTACAGAGCCCGGACGATCTACACCAGGTAGCCTTGGATCGCTTGGATGAAATCAAAGACCACATCGAAACCGGCGAGTCGAATACGCGAGAGTTGTTTGCATCGGCCGACGAGAAGAAGTTCCAGCCCTGGCTGATGAACCAGCTAGAACTCCGTAACAAACACGAATACACCGTACACAGGGAAGAGGAAGGAGACCGGAAAAAACTCCCCGATCTCCGGCTGTACCACTCCACCGTGGCCAATCACCCGGTGAGTATCGAAGTCAAAGTCGCTGAAAACTGGACAGGTCCTCAGCTGGAACATGCGCTCGAGGATCAGCTCGTGCGTCGCTATCTTCGAGCTGCAAAGTCACGCCACGGCATACTCTTGCTGTGCTCTCGCGGGAAGAGGAAGAAATGGCAGCTCGGCCAAAAAAATCGAGACCTATCGGGTGCCCGGACATTTCTACAGCGAAAGGCAGACGCCCTCGTCAGTAATTCCTCCGACATTGACGGTCTCGATGTGGTGACAATCGACTTTCACTAGTGCTCGCAAGACGCTGGCTGCTTCGCCAGCCACGAGCGATAATAAACGTCCCTCACGAGCGAAAAAACTTTCGAACACCCTGCAACACTCGGCAACTTTGGCCGAAGGGGGTCCACAGCGACAACTTGACTTCGCTCCGCCCAATTGCGAGCGTAAACACCCGTCGCCGGAGACCTCTCATGAAGACCCATCCACATTTTTTCATCTTCGGCCTTGCCCTGCTCGCCTGTGAGCCGAACGGATCGAGCGAGAGCTCGGACTCGGCTGACCCCGCGACGGGTACCGGCGAGACTGAAACTGGCGACCCGACGACCTCAACCGGCGACGAGCCGACCACGACCTCGCCGACAACTAGCTCAACAACTGACGCGTCAACCGGTTCCGGGACCGACGGCGAAACCGAGCTACCCGAGGAAACTGAAACCGACGACACCACCGGCAACAGTCCCATGTGTGGCGACGGCATCGTCGACGAAGGGGAAGATTGCGATGATGGCCTGCTGTCGGATGACGGACCGTGTGTAGAGGGTTGTAACCACAACGTTTGTGGCGATGGCTACATCTACGCAGGGGTCGAACTCTGTGACGCCGGCCCGCAAAACGGCATGTATGGCGGCTCCTGCAGCGAAGACTGCACCACCGACAACATTCCCCACTGCGGCGACGGCATCCTCCAAGATGGTTACGAAACCTGCGAAGTCGGCGAGACCAACGGCGATGGGGTGAGCTGCGACCCCAACCACTGCCAGTGGGGAAACTCGAGATTCATTTTTGTCTCGAGCGCAACCTTCCCAGGCGACCTCTCCAGCGAGTTGATCACCGACGGCGACACAACCGGTGTCGAGCGTGCCGATGACCTCTGCCAGATTCTCGCCATTGGGGGCGGCCTACCCGGGAGTTACTACGCCTGGCTCAGCGATAACAACGGCACCGAAGACTCCGATGCCGCAGCGCGAATCGGCGGTGCCCAGGATGGTGCCGATGTCGTCTACGTGATGCCGATGGGCGGCACCGTTGTTGCGCACGGCTGGCACGAGCTCATCAGCAACGGACCGAGCGAGGCGATCATTCGCAATGAGCTCGGCGAAGAATTGAATTCGCTACCGGCCTATGTCTGGACAAACACCGCCATGAACGGGACTTCTCTCGGAGAGAACGCCTGCGACAACTGGACTTCGGTGAATGGATTCGGCACAGCCGGTTCAACGGCAAAGGGGCCTACTTGGACGGAGTTTCAACCTTTTCTATGTATCAGCATGAATCTACACCTCTATTGCGTCCAAGGGAAAAAGAAGGAAGAGGGTTAAGCGAATGAAGGCTAAAATCGCAACTTTGCTCTTTCCTGTCATGAGCGCCCTGTCATGCGCGCCAGACATCCCCAACTACGAAGGTTTCTGGGACGATGAAGCGCGCAAGCGCTGTGGCAACGGTGAGATCGACTTTCACTCGGAAGAGTGCGACGAGGGCGACCGGAACTCTGAGACAGGTTTTTGTTCGCCGACCTGCAAAAAAGCCAGGTGTGGCGACGGCTTTGTCCAGCTGGATGAAGCCTGCGACCTCGGTAGCGAAAACGCCGAAGATGGTACCTGCTCGCTATCTTGCAGGCTGACGTTCTGTGGCGATGGCATCGTCCAACTCGGTGAAGTCTGCGACCTGGGCGAGGACAACACCGACATCCCCTACGGCGGCGGTTGCTCCAACGACTGCCAACCGATCGCGTCTTGCGGCGACGGCACGCTCGATATGCCACACGAAACGTGCGACGACGGCAACGACTCGAACGAAGATGCATGCACAAATACATGCGAGACTGCTGTCTGTGGCGACGGTTTCGTCGAGGTCGGCGTCGAAGCTTGCGATGATGCCAACGACGATGAAACCGATGCATGCCTCTCAACCTGCGAGTTCGCTACCTGTGGCGATGGGCACGTGCAAGCAGGTGTCGAGGAGTGCGACGGGCAAGAAAACTGCAACGACACGTGTGTCCGCGATCGCTACGTGTTTGCCACCGACGAACAATATCAAGGCGACATCAAAAAGATGTCGAACATCTCGGGTATCGAGGTCGCAGATTCAGTTTGCCGCACCCGTGCGAACGCAGCCGGCCTCAAGACGGATGCCGACTTCCTAGCGTGGCTCAGTGACGATGAAACCTCACCAGCACAACGCTTTTTTCGCTCCCCGGGGCGCTACATCCTTCCCGACGGCACGGTCGTGGCCGACTCCTGGGATGACCTGACCGATGGCACGCTTCAAAACCCCATCAATCTCACGCCGACGCTCCAGGAGCCCGAGGCAAACACCGCGTGGACCAACACAAACCCCGACGGCACACGAGCTTCGGAGTTCTCGTGCGAGAATTGGACCAGCAAAGAGCTCGGTGCCGATGGGATCCTCGGTGTCACGGAATATGTCGACAGTGAGTGGACCAAAGTTGATATGCCGCTGGGCTGCGCGGTGCCTTCGCATGTCTACTGCTTTGAGCAGGGGTAAACCGGCCCTGGGTTACCCCCCGTCCGTAACCGTCGAGGCCGCAACACCCGAACGAAGTCGCCCAAGCGTTCGCGGTCGAGGGCCAACTGTCGCCCGCGCTTCGAAACCGCACCGCCCGAAATGAGCGCGGGCATCTCGACACTCACAACCTCGCGGATCGTGCTGGCGAACGTTCCGATCACTTGGTGCGTGGTCACCCGCGGCAGCACGACGGGATCGTTGAGGTGCGTCGAAATCTCGAGCAGCGCATTCGCAATCCGCACGATGGTCAAGCAGTGGGCATACTCGGCGCGCCGCTCAAGCAATGACGAGCGACGATACAGGGAGCGGTCGATCCGAGCCGCGAAGGCCGGGTTGTGGGAGCGCAGTTCGCTGAACACATCCCGCGGTACCTGGGCAACGATCGCTCGCGACTCGGCAGTTGTCTGGTACGGACAAATCGTGTCGGTCGTAAGCACATCGCCGCCGCTCAGATAGGCCAGGGAGACTTCGCGGCCATCAACCGCAATCCTCGCCAAGCGAAGCAGCCCACCCACAACGAGGCTTATCGTCTCAAGGCTGTCGCCCTGCAGCGAGAAAACGGAACGCGAGCCGATTTCTCGCATCTCAATCGTCGAGATACCGGCCGGTCGATTGGGTGCGTCGAAGAGCGCGCGATCGACATAGTACGCGTTCACAATTTGATTTTATCATTATTTTATAAATATTTTATTTAAAAAATTAAAAAATCCGAGTTATTAGATCGCAACTCCAAAACCTTGCTATGGGAGCCCGTGACCCCACAGCAATGCAAAGGCGCGCGGTTCCTGCTAGGCATCTCGATCGCCGAGCTCGCAGACGCCTCTGGAGTCTCCCACGCAACGATCCGGGCTTTCGAGGGTGGAGCAGTCAACACCCACGCAGTGAAGCAAGAGAAGATTAAGGTCGCGCTCGAGGGGCGCGGGGTGGTTTTTCGGGTGGCACCAGATCCAGGCCGGCACCCGAGCCCGAGTTTGTTGCGATTTGATGATGGTTCGTCGGTTGAGTTGGGTCAGGCGTGAAGCGGCTCGGTGTGCGCTCCACTACGGCCGGACCCAAACCCTCGGGCGAGCGGCGCCGAGCGGCCAACGCCCGACACGTTGGATGTCACGTTCATCGACGTCAACACGCCCTTCGGCGAGGTCGCTTGGGACTGGTCTGAGGGGCAGGGGTCCGCCAAATATTGCAGTTGTGGTACGAGCTCTCATCAGAGGACCACGAGCCAGTAGGAAAACTCGCAGGCTCACAGCTTGTCGATAACTGAGTCTCGCCACGCTGACAACGTTAGATCAAGCGGTTTATCCTCAAGCGGCGCCGCGATGAGGTTGGAAATCTCGGTTCTGAGTCGATCTCTGGCTCGTTTCAATACACTCCGTCCTGAAGACACAGAAATTCCAAGGTGCAGAGCAAGTTCGGGACCTGTTAAACCATCAAAGTAATAGAGAAGAATCACTTTCTGATCTCTGAGAGGTAGACGTGTTAGAGCTCGAATTAAATGTTGGGTCTGTTCCTGTGTAGCAAGACTCGCCTCAAGATCTGTTGTCCCCGCAAATTTGTCGAAATCGTAATTCGTTGCGAGCGGACGGCGTGAGCGAGAGCGGACGGCGCGCAGAAATTTTCTGTAGGCGACACCAAAGGCAAAAGCTCTGGGATTCTGGATTTCACTCATTTTTTGATGCTGATGCAAAACTAGGAGCGTCTCTTGAAGTAAGTCCTCGGCATCATTTGGTAGTCTTCGAAGGAAGAAGGCTCGCAGAGCTGGTACGAGAGATTCGAAATCGAATTTATTCGGTATTTTGTCGAAGGACACGACACGAACCATTAAGAGCGGGGACGTAAGGGGCACTTGGCCCCTTACGCGGGTGCCTACTTGCTTGCGCGTTCAGCGTCGATTTTGTTCATTTCTTCTTGATCCATGTTTTCGAGCTTTTCAAAAGAAAACGTGAACCGTAGTGAACTTTTTTTCAATTTTCGTGCAACGGTTTGGATTCCCCGGGCACTTAGTAAGAGGAAGGCGATTGCGAAGACAGCTATTGCTGGGGAAATCTTGGCGCTCGCTTGAATTAATTCGATCATCACATGTCTCACCTCCTGTTCGCATACAAAGTGTATGCGTGAGGTTTGTTTTAACTTTATTGGTTTCAGCTTGCAAGAGTTAACCTTCCGCCGGCGATAACCGGGTGTCAGCCTCGTTGCTGAGCGCCGCGTATCCGACTGCGGGGACGCTTTACGTCAAGCTGGGGACGCCGAGCTCGGGCCCGGTCCGCGAGAAGTCGGTCCCTCGTCACGGACGGCGCAACCCGGCTGTGGTGCCCGTTCCAGTGCTCAAGCCACCAGTCGGAGTTCCGATACGCTTCCGAAGCCCTGCGCACAATCCGCTTTTTTGGCAGGTCGACCGTCAAAGGCTTCATTGATGAGGCGACTCGGTTAGTCGATCGCTCCCAACCCAACAGCCGTAACCGCCGATGCCAGATTACAAGCCTCCCGCGACTTCGAAGCATCCCCGTGCACATACTTCAGCGTCGTCTTGATCGAGCTATGCCCGAGCAACCGCTGAATCGTCGACAGCGGAATCCCTTGCAACTCCAACACCGACGCCCACGTATGCCGCAGCGAGTGGATGCACGGCGGCTTCCCGCTCGGCAGCAGCACCTTCTTCTTCATGCACAGCTTGCGGAACTTCTGCAGCAGGTACTCCGCCGAGATATGGCCCGTCCCCGCTCGGTTCGGGAAAAACCAGCCGCCTCGCGCCTGCGGGCGGATGCTCTTTAAAAACGCCGCGGCGTAGTCCGAAACCGGGATCGACTCGACCTTATCGAACTTGCGTTGCCGCCGGATAACCTTGCGGTCGAAGTCCACCTCCTCCACGCGCAGCGACACACAAGCCTGCCTCCGCTCGCCCGTGTTCAGCAGGAAAATCATCGCCAGGATGTACGGGCTCGGGTCGTTTTTGAGTTCGTGCTCGAGGATCGCGGCCAAGCGGTGGACCTGTCGCTCGGCCAACCCCTTGTCCGACTTCTGTTTCTGCTTGTACTGCTTGATCTTCGGCTCGGGCACCGCGTCGAGAAACTTCTTCCGCTTCGCCAACCGCAGCAACCGCATCAGGAGCGCGGTCGCCTTGAGCCCCTGGCTCTCGGCTTTGCCCTTGAACGACCGGTGAAACGCCTCAATCCTCGCGGCATCGATCGCGGTAACCTTCATGCCTCCTAGGACAGGCATGATGTCCTTGTCGATCGAGATGTCGTAACCGTACCGCGTCGCTTCCTTGAGTCCCGGGTACGCCTCCGCTCGAAACACGTCCGCGATTTCATTGATCGTACAACTAGGCCGCTCAACCGGGCGCACATGCGCGAGGAGTTCCCGCATCATCGCGTGCAACTCCTGGTCGGCGAGGGCGGGCGCTTGGACGGGCACCGACCGGACAGCTGGCTTGCGACTTGCCTGTGGTCGGCTCAGCGCAACCAGCTCACCCAATCGCGTCCGCGCAACACAACGCGCTTCGCGGACACTCATGTCCGGGTGCTTCCCGAGCGTCTCGCGGATGTCCCGACCATCCACCACCCGCCGCACAAAAAACGCGACCGTCCCCCGCTTGGGCGACCGTCGCACCCCAAAGCCCGAGATCTTCCCACACATCAGGACTTGCCCCTTGCGCAAAGCCCTCACCCGCGCCTCCGTGATCGCGTCCGCCATCGCTCCCCACCCTGCCAAACACCACGCCAAATTTGGTTGGCATTTTTAGGATGTCTTAAGAGACAGATATTTCAAGGATCACGGGGTCCTCGACATTTTAGAGCATCTTAGGAGTAGTGGGCCTACT
>JAUIFF010000003.1 GCA_030429545.1 Polyangia bacterium | reverse complement strand
AGATCGTCTTTACGAGCTTCAGAGACCCGTATGCCCGCAAGCTCGGGAGGCAAGGGGCTGCTGTCTGTATTGCCGGCAGTATCAACAGTTGGGCCCTCAGTCGCCGCTGGGGCCGTGTCGCCAAAGTCGTCGTTGTGGGGGGCAAACGGGTCGGCAGAGTCGGAGGCCGAAGGACCCGCGCCGCGCTTTGCCAGCGCATCAGCATAGGCCTGTTCGCAGCCCGAAAACACACACTTTTCAAGCCGCAAGCGATGATGCTCCGCCCGCAGATCGGCTTCGACAACCGAGGGCGGAGCCCCGAGGATCTTGGCCAGCGCGACCTGGTGGGCAGGCGAGTGCCGAGCATCGGAATTGCGCAGGGCAGCGAGCTTGGTCGAAAACTCGCCACGGGGAGCAGGGGAGTCAGGCTGGGTAGGCCAAAGCCGCCCAAACGCATTTGGCAGCTTGGTACGGCCATGAAGCGAAGCAAGCCAGGCCTCGATGTCGTCGCGCGAAATCCCCAAAAATGCGACCAGCTGCAAGACAACCTCGGGGCGCTTTCGCGTCGCACTGACGTTCAAAGCGGCGAGCGGTTCTGAGGCCTTGCTGGACACAACTGCGGCAGTAGACCACAGATGGAGGGGGGCTCCCAAGAAGTTTTTTGGAGGTGTCTACTGAAAATGTGGGTAGTGAGTGTGCGTTATGGAGCGTAGCTGCAACTGGTAACCAGAGGCTATGGCCGGCTTCACAATCGCTAGTTTCGAGCGGTAGGTCTTCACTATCCAATTGACTCACGATTATCAAGACAATGATGAGCCCATATTGCTCTCAAAACCCGAAGTTCTTTCGCTCGCAGCCGACGTTCTTCGAGCAGCTCATCAAAAAGCTTGGGCCCGATCGCACCATGTTCAAACAAAGATGTGACGAGTCGGTTTACAATTGTTCGCTTCGAGCCAGCCCAGTCAATAGTTTCGTAGCTCGGGCAGCAGGAACTATATACGACGAATGCTTTGAGGTCTTCGATCGAGAAAGCTGTTAGTAAGAATTCTCGTAGAGCGCGTTTCAAGGTTCCGGAGGTTTCCGGCTCGTGGGGGAGCCTGCGTGGACTCCGTTGGCTGTCTCGAAGGAACTCGCGCACCGACAACCCTACTCCAGCAGCAACGACCGCTGTACATGAAAGTGGATCGCTCGACTCCAGACCTTCAGGGCCGAATACGAAGGCTTGCCAAACAACTTCAAGTTTCCACCCAACAACCCCTCCTGCGCCACAAGCAAACAGCCTTCCCAGCGATTTTTTTGGCAGCCGAGAAATATTTTTGAAGCCGGCTAGGATGAGTGAGCGAGACGTTAGGATTATTCTCCGGGCAGCTTTTCTAGTACTCACGACATCGACCTCCCACTATCGTTACTGCTGTTTGTTTGAGTGTATTTCTTGTCTGGTGGTTTCAACCGACACAAGCAAAATCGTTTTTGGGTGGGAACAAAAAACGATTGCTGTATATCTACCGGAGTTCGTTTACCCATTGTAATTACTGACTTCTTGTATGGTGCGTGTCTTGCTTTCTAGGCGGGCAGGAACGAATACGATGTCACAACATGTTGTCTCAGCCACATACTTCAAGCATGCCCTCTCTCCAGTAGTACTCAGTGTCCTCCTGTCGCCCTTGTTTGTCGGATGCGCAGATGAACCGACTGGGGGAGGCGATAATATGACAAGTGACTCTACAACGGACTCAGAGACTGAAGCCGACACTGCAGGGACCGCGGCCGAGCCCGAGCCCGAGCCCGAACCCGACCCAAATGTCTCGCCAGAACTCATTGCCGAACAGGTGATCAATATTCTCGCTCAATACTGCAGTGACTGTCACGAGGCTCCGAATAGCAATGGTGGGATCGACTACATCACCGATCTTCAACAGCTTGTAGAGAATGGAGTTGTCATCCCAGGTAAGCCTGATGAGTCGAGAATCCTGAACCGGCTCGAGGCCGAAACGATGCCCCCTGTCGGTAACCCCAGTCCAAGCGAGGAGGAAGTTTCCGTTATTCGCGAGTGGATCGCGGCGGGTGCGGTAGTACCCACACCTCCCGAGGAATGCGATAATCCCGTGTACTCGTACGCACGGCTTTATGATGAAATCGAGCTCGACCTCGTGGGTGTCGACAATGAGGACCAACCTTTCATTCGGTACCTCTCACTTCACGACCTCTACAACATGGGTGCATGTGAAAGTACGCTCGAGCGTGGGCGGATCGCTGCTTCAAAACTCGTCAACAGTCTCTCCACAAATTTTGCAACCCATCCTCCCGTACAAACTGGCGACGGAGGTGTCCTTCTTCGTATCGACATTCGCGACTACAACTGGGACAGCCAGGGAGATGCAGTTGATAAGTGGGAGCAGAGCTTGACAGCGAACCCTCAGGTGGTTCGAATCGACAGTGACAGTGCCGAGACAGTGCGAGCGTTGACGGGCACAGACGTTCCAGTGCAGACACTTGCAAGCTTTCTCTTTTTCTCGACCCAGCCTCCGCTGTATCACGAGATGGTCGGGATTCCAGAGAACCTTGACGACCTGCTCAATAACTCCGAACTCGATCTCAATGTCGACCCCGACCAGGCGATCGCCGACGATATTTTATCGGCTGCGGGTGTTGTAATCTCCGGGGTTTCTGATCAAAACCGAGTCGTTCAGCGGATCCCGATCGCGGCGTCCCGAAGTTTTTGGCTTAGTTTCGACTTTGCCTCAAATTCTGGCCAACAAAGTATCTTGGGGAACCCACTCGACTTTGTTGCGGACGGTTCAGAGGTGATCTTTAGTCTCCCCAATGGACTGCACGCCTATATGATTGTAGACAGCAATGGAAGCAGGATCGATCGCGCACCCACCAGCATCGTTCGGGATCCGCTCCAGCCAACTCAAGAGGTGATCAACGGGATATCTTGTATGTCGTGTCATGCACAAGGCCTCCTCCCTGCGAAGGATGTGGTACGGGGTCACGTCGAAAATTTTCCATTCCTGTTCGACGGAGAAACGATTGAACTCGTCAAACAACTCTATATTCCGCAGGATGAATTTCAGCTGCAGATTGACGCTGACACCGCTGCCTACCACCAGGCCATCATCGGCGCTGGTGCGGAGCTCATCCCGTCGAGTGACCCACTCGTACAAACGTTTCTGACCTACGACCGGAATCTCGATATTACGCAGATCACTGCTGAGCTCGGAGTATCTGCTCAGAACCTCACTTTTGTCCTCTCAGAGCTCGATGCAAACCTCGTGAGTGTGCTCGAAGGTGGGCGCCTGAGGCGGGACACGTTCAACGAGATCTTTGTCGATACACTTTGTACCCTCAACGACCCTGGGGCCTTTGTTGTTGAGGACGATTGTTTATAGCACGTGGGAGTCGTTCCTTGGGGGTATGTGCGCGAGCATGTGCCCCTTTTTTGTTGCTCAATGGTGAACTACTTTTGCCTTAGTTGGTGTTTGGGGTGAGCAAGTGCTTGATTTTTATCGTTCCCCAGTTTGACACGGTTTTTGCTCAACTTCTCGGTGAAAGCCGAGGTTCCCATGATGACATCAACTCGACCCGATCCACATGAGTGCGACACAAGGTTCGTGAGGCGATACAGCAAGTTGTCTATTGTGCTGATGGTTGTCGCAGGCTGTGCTCGCGGAGCACCCCTGTGCCTTGAAGAGCGTTGCTCCTTAGATGTGGTCGAAACGACCGGTGAAGCCGAGTCGACAGGCGATACTCCGATGCCCGAAATCGACCCGATTGATGCGGGGGTTGATGGTGAGCTACTCGCGGAACAGACGATCAATATCCTTTCGGAGCGTTGCGGAGGATGTCATCGTAGTCCCGCAAGTAGCGGTGGAATCGATTTCATTACAGACCTTGGGGAGCTAATCGAGACTGGACTCGTTGCACCGAGTGACTCGGATGCCTCGCTGCTCTACGCCAAGGTAGAGTCTGGGGAAATGCCACTTGGCGGTCCGGCTCTTCCGACAACGGAGCTTGCAGTCATACGGCAGTGGATCAACATCGGAGCGCCCGTTCCCATCGCACCAGAGACCTGCGAAAATACATTCTTTTCGTATAGCGACTTGTATACGATGATGGAGCTTGATCTCACGACCATCGAGAATGAAGACAAGCCGTTTACTCGCTATCTATCGCTACATGATCTCTACAACCGGGGAGCGTGCCAAGCGGATCTTGAGATCGCGCAGCGAGTAGCGGCGAAGCTAGTCAATAGCCTCTCGAGTACGTTCGAGCTCCATCGGCCTGTACAAACCGATGACAGTGGTGTGCTGCTTCGACTCGATCTGCGGGACTATGGTTGGGAACCCAGCGAAACATCTGCTGTAGACTTGTGGGAGTTTGCGGCTGGCAAAAACCCGTATGCCATCAAGTTCGTGGGGAATGACGGCGAGAGTGTGAATGCCATCACGACGACTTCGTTCCCCCTGCAAACGTTGTCGAGCTTCCTGCGGGTCACGACTCGGGCACCAAATTACTACGAGTTTACGGGTTTTCCCTCGCAGTTGGCGACATTCTTGAGCGTCGAAGATATCGACATCGGCGAAGCCCAGGATAGCGGCGATGCGGTTCGGGCCGGCTCTCGGGTTTCTGAAGTTACGTTTTTTGGACGTATTGTCGAGCGAGTCCGGTTTGCCGCCCGGCGAACGCTCTGGCTCAGCTACGACTTCGATTCCGAGACGAACGACTCAAATATTCTGGAACACCCACTCGATGCCGTCCACCGGGAAAACCAGCTCATCTACACACTTCCGAATGAACTCAATGCCTATGCCGTGGTAGACGCAACAGGAGTTCGGATAGATAGTGTTTCTCTCGATATCATGCGCGACCCCCTGCAAAGGGACCAGACGGCGACGGTAGGGGTCTCGTGCATGAGTTGCCACCAAACAGGAGTTTCGCCGATGGCGGACCAGGTACGAGCGCATGTCCTCAAATTCCCGTTTTTGTTTGATGCTGCAACCTACGAAACAGTTCTCGACTTGTTTGTTGAACCGGCTCTTTTTCAAAAGAACGTTGAAGAGGACAACCGAAACCTTGAGGCTCGGCACGCTGATCTCGGGCTGGACTTCATCGGTCAAGATGGGATCGTAGAAGCTGCAATCAAGTTCGAGCGCGACCTCAGCCTCGAGGATTTTGCTGCAGAGCTTGGGCTCGACCCGCTCTCTGTGAGCAACGCAGTCAACTTGGTCGATGACAACCTCGTGACGCTGAAGACCGGCGGCGTCATTTCGCGAGACATTGTCGACGCGACCTTTGTACGAGTTCTGTGCCTCTTCCAATCACAGACTTTAACTGTGGCCGACGTTCATTGCAGCAGCTCGTAAACCACCCACGATAAGGAACAGTCATGTACGAACATACAACAGCTGAGTTTTCTGTGAATACCACCCAAGTATTCCAAGGCACGAGATCGATATCGTCGACCCAACCTGAGCCGGTAGATGATGACCCTGAGGAGTACATCTCGACCCGGCGACTCAATGCCGGTGTTCTCCGCGAAATGCTTCAAGGGTTTCAGTTTGAGCCTGAGGCTGAAACACGCGTTCTCGAAAATCCGGAGCTTCTCGAACGACAGGCGCAAGCACTGGCGCAGCAGGGAGATCCGAGTGGGGCATTCTCGATCGTCGAGCGAGTGTACTCGAGTGCACTCGAGCGCTTAGGGCAGGGCGATGTGCGGCTTATTGACTACTTAGTTCTTCGCGGTGCGTACGCGGTTCGTAGCCGGCTCTTCGAGCAAGCACGAATTTGCTTGCTCGAGGCGCTTGATCTCACCGAGCGTCACTACGGATACTATCATGTTAAAACCGCGGCTTGCTACCGGTGTCTAGGTGTGATGCATCGGCTTGTGGGTGACGACAATGCCGCTCGGCTTTCTTTAACGGTTGCCCTGAAAATATGTAGCCAAGTAGGGGGCTCCGCAACCGTTTGTGTCGCGTTGACCCTCGGTTCACTCGGAAACCTCGAGCGCGGGTGTGGAGCCTTGGAGGATGCTATCCGTCACTACGGGCGAGCCCGTGAGCTATTCGATGGTGAGCCTGGTATGGGTGAACATCCAGGGCTTGCAGGTGTACTTCATGGCCTAGGGGCAGCGTTGCTATGTTCCGGTCAAGTCGAAATCGCGGCATCAATCCTCGAACGCGCCCACGCCATTCGCATGCGTATTTCGTCGACACTTCTTCAGCGAGTTGGCACGAGCTTGTTGTATGGACAAGCACTATGGGAGGCAGGACGAACGAAGGAGGGCTACGAGGTCGTCCGCGAGGCCCTTTCGTTGTACAACCAGCATCCAAAGCCGACCCGAGAGCGTACGAATGTGTTTTTGGATTGGCTCGAAAGTCACGGCCCTGAAGGGGCACGGTAGGAGCAGTCAGAGTAAAGCCAAGTACACCTCCCTTTAGGAGGTGTACTTGGCTTTTTGCGGGCTACTTTTCTCGGGTAGCCGTAGGTTTTTGAGTTGTTTTGGCTGTAAGACCTGCTTGGCTCTCACCTGCTTCATCCGTCACGTAAGTCATCGAGCGACTGCCGGACTCGGTCGGAGGAGCACTTAACGCAGCACCGAGGGCGACACAAATCGTGATCGTCATCAGTGCCGACAAGCTCGTTAGTACGAGGAGGCTTCGCGGGATTTGACGTGTTCGCCGCTCACGTATCAGCTCGTGACTCAACCATCGCCACTCATCACTTTTTAATGTTGTGCGCGAGCGCGAGGTCGAGTCTCGGATCTTCGCACTTTCCGGCGGAGCGCTGTCGGGCTGAGGGCAAGGTTTGCGCCCGTATGAGGAGGCCTTTGACGGGGTTTGTGCCGGTCTGTGTCGTTGTTTCGGGACATCGTCCGCGTCGCGGGTCGGAACCCTCGGAAGCTGTGGCGCACGCACTTTTGTGGCCGCTGACGTGAGTCGGGATGTCTCACCTGTTTTTCGCTTCGTCGCGTCGTCATTGACTGCCGGGTGAGAGGAGGGTTCGCGGACGCGAGAATCTGCTTTCTTGCGACTACTGTCCGAGTTATCGGCTATGGCACGGAGAAAGGGGGAGGTCTGGATCTGGCTGGGTCTGATAGAGAGCACTCGCTCCAGATCAACTTTTACCTCGTGAACCGACTGGTAGCGCTGCTCGGGATCCTTCGCCAGTGCCCGTAGGATGATGTGGTCGAGCAATCTCGGGAAAAGTTTGTCGGTGGCCAAGCTCGATGGCGTCGGCGGTTTTACATTGACGTGATGATGTGCGTACCACCCACAGGCTTGGTCCGCACTGTATTCGTCGCCACACCGAAACGGCGGGCGGCCGACCAGTACCTCAAACATGACCAATCCAAAGGCATAGATATCGACACGGTGGTCGTAATCGGCCCCTAGGAACATTTCGGGGGCCATGTACATCGGCGTCCCGAACGAGACTGTTTTGACAGTCGTTGGCGGTGATAACCGCTTGGCGATACCGAGGTCGACCAATTTGAGTTGGTCGCCATTTTCTCCACGACCGATCATACAATTCGAAGGCTTGAGGTCCCGGTGAATCACACCACGATCATGGGCGCTCCCGAGGGCGTCGGCGAGTTGAATGAGGTAAGGGATACTGCGCTGCCAGGGTAAGCCGCGGCCAACACAGGATACGAGCTCATCCAAGGTCGGGCCATCGATAAACTCCATCACTAGATAAAAGTGGCCATTGAGATATCCATAGTCCTCCATTTTTACGATATTCTCACCACCGCACTCGACGGCGACTTCAACTTCGCGTCGATCGGATGACCGCTCGGAGTCTTCAGTTGGCTCATGGAGAATTTTTACCGCCACGGTTTGGCCAAACAGCTTGAGATCCTTGGCCATGAAAACCGTAGCAAATCCCCCTCGGCCAACGATTTTTGTGAGTTGATAGCGTTTACCGACGACTCGGCCGATAAGTTCTCGCATCATCACTTGGCCCATCGTATCCTCACTAGTCTTGAAGCCCGGTGCTTCGGCACAGATTAAACTTTTTGCGTTTGTTGCGGAGGCTTTGTTCGGTCACTCCGGCGCGTTTGGCCAGCGAGCCGTAGGTACCACCCTTGGCAAGGAGGTTCGTGTAGTAGATGCGCTCAAATCCATTTTTCGCCTCGGCTTCGCTGCCATCGAGCAGACGGATAAGTTCACGCCCAATTCCACCGACCTCATGTGGGCGATTGGTATCCTCGAGTAACAGGTCACCCACCCGGATCATGCCATCGTCTGCGAGTGCTGCGGCCGACCGCATGACGCGTCGTAGTTCCCGAACATTGCCGGGCCAGTGATGGTTGCGAAGCGACTCGATCGCGCTCGTCGTCAGCTGTGAGCGCGGGAGCCCCTGCTCCTCGGAAAACAACCGCAAAAATCGTTCCGCCAACAACAGCACATCATCGCCCCGCTCGCGCAGGGGCGGCATGGTCAGCGGGATGCCGCCGAATAGTCGGAAATAGAGGTCTCGGCGGAAGGTCCCGCGGTCGACCATCCGCCGGAGGTCCCGATGGGTTGCCGCAATCACCCGGACATCGGATTTTTGGTAGTTGTTGCCTCCGACCGGACGAAACTCGCCTGTCTCGAGAAAGCGCAACAAACCCGACTGTAGCTCGAGCGGCAAGTCTCCCACCTCGTCGATAAACAAGGTCCCCCGGTCCGCATCTGCGAGCAAGCCGCGACGGTGGTCAGCTCCGTTAAACGCACCTTTTTTGTGGCCAAACAGCTCGCTCTCAAACAGCTCTTTTTTAATAGATGCACAATCAAGTAAAACGAAGTTGTTACGCCGTCGCGGCGATCGCAGGTGCAACCCTTTGGCCACCAGGTCTTTCCCTGTCCCGGTCTCACCACCGATCAAGATGGGATTGATAGCATCGCCCTTACGCGCGATCCGTTCGAGCAGGACAAACACCTCGCGCATCGCGTCACACCAGCCATAGAGCGACTCAAAGTGATCGGAGGTAGAAATCTCGATGCTCGCATCCACCGCTTCGAGAAGTTGCAGCCGCGTCGCCCCAACCGTAAATGTCGAGCGTGGGCGAATCACCGCCTCCCGAACCCGCATCCCAGCCGACTCAATTCCATTGCGACTCTCGAGGTCCCGCAGCACAATCGTATCCGGCTCCCGCATGTCGAGCTCAAAGTGGATACCGCTCACAAGGTCGTCGTTGAGAACAAGCTCATTAACCGCCCCACGGCCGCCACGAACCCGCCGAGTGTGGTGAATGTCGAGCTTAAACTCCCGCCCAGCATCCGGTCCAGCGATGATACGAAGCTTGACGGAGCCCTGGCGAGTGTAGGTTGGGGATCTTGTTTTGACGGTGTGGGTTTCAGTTTTAACCATTGGGGTCCTTCGTGGGGTATTGTTCGACGCAGTAAAGGTGGCATTCGTTGTTGCAGGTTTCTGGGTTCGGTCCTTTGAACCATGTATACGTATTACTGCCTACTAAGCCGGTCCGACCAGTAGCATCTTGAGTCTCACCAGTCCACTTGTTGCAATCAACACCCTCTGTCCATTCGTGTCCATTGTAATTCACGTTTGTCCATGCACATGGTTCATTGTCTAAGTCGAGGGGGATGGGGGTACCATCTTCGTCACATTGAATCGCATTGTTGTTCATCGTATTATTTACGAGGGCCCCCCATGAGGTAGCGATGCTGGCAATATTGCCGTTGCACTCATTTACATATGGAGTGTTGTGACCAGTTGAGAAGCGGTTGCTCGGGGCCTGAGGTGTAAGGTTATATTCATTGTAACCGAGTATTTGTGTAAACAGGATGGGTGTGTGATAAATAAACGCTTTGTAGACGGCGGGTTTGCCGAGGCCGTTAGTGTTGAGGTTAGTGGGGAGTTCACTGTTGCAAATTTTATCAATTTTTTCGAGGAGTAGATTTCCCGGGTCTTGGTTTTCTGCAAGTGCGTCCTCTACTTTCGCTTTCAGGTCTACCAGCTCCAAAGAGTGTAGTTTTCCTTTATACTTGTTCTTTGTCACAAACACACGCATAGCCAGTTTACAGTCACTCGTGCAGCCTGAGTGTCCCGGGTTGTCGCATTCCTCGAGAGGAGAATTCTTCTTTCCATCCCCACAAAATGGTAGTGGTATATAGAGCCCGACAGACTCCGTTTCTGAGTCGGTTATCGCATCGGCGTCCGTGGTTGTCGGATCGGTGGTCGACGTTGTCGACACAACCGTGTCAGAGTTTGTTTCCATCATACTATCCGGCTCGGCTGTATTTGACGTCGTCATCGCCGCTGTCGATGAAGTCAAGTCCGCCGTAGTTGATGGTGCCTCCATTCCCGAACCTGCTTCCGAATCATCGCCGGTAAATACAGTTCCTGGTTCCAAGGTGCATCCACAAAGTTGTAAGAGCCCGAGCCACATCAGGCCTTGACACAAGAGTTTTGTTTGAATGGATTTTGCCATGACTTTCCTTAAAACCGGCTATGAATGCCCGCTCCTACGAAGTGGTTTGAGTACACCGGGTACACTGACAGTTTGCGTCTATGCGGTGTCTTGTGGGCTTGCAGTGCAAGCCCTAGGATCGAGTTGACAACGAGTGCCCCTCCGAACCCGGCCAGAGTTAGAACCGGGAGTTGCCGCCGGAGCGCTTGCTTGATGTCTCCTGTATTGACGTTTTCTTCCCTGTGCTGTACGAAATACCCCGCGATGCCACCTGCGATGGCACTCGCCCCGATCCCGATGGCAAGTTCAACACCCCAGACGCGACCGGCACGGCTGTGGTTGCGTGAGATGTGCCAAGCTGTGAGTGTCGAGACCCCAGCCCCGAGGGTAAAGCCTAGGCTGATACTTCCCGCATCGTAGAGGGACGTGGCGACAGAGGCGTCGTCGTCTTCTTGTAGGTTTTTGAAGCGAGTGACGCCGCCGGCGACAAAACCTACCCCGAGCCCGGCACTGACACCTCCTGCAATACCCAGTCCGAGAGCGAGCCTTTTACCTCTCAGTCGGTACCGATCCGCATCTCGACTTTCGTCGATTCGTGGGACCTCAGGTACAGGACTTTTTCCTCGATCTTGGTGACTCTTTTGCCGGGCTGTGTCCTCAGGATCTTCAACTTCGTGAGGGGCTTCGATATCTTGTTTGACGAGCTCTAGCTCGAGTGTCAGAAGTTTGGTTGAAGGTTTGGGAACGGCGATGGCCAACATTGCGGGCTCGTAACCTGTGAATTCGATTTTCGCGCACCAGCTTCCGCGATCAAGGTATGCCTCAAACTCCTGGCCGTCGGGGGCTGAGACTGTGAGGGGCTGTAGTTGCCCGTCGGCTTCCCAGACAACGGGTGTATCTACATCCTCAGGGCACTCGCCACGGGCAAATGACATGGTGACATCGTCGGCAGAGATATCTTGGGGGCGCACCTCGACCCGAACAGGGGTCGTTCTTCTCTTGGCAAAACGGATGTTTCGCTTGGCGTCTTTGCGGCCCTTGGAGTCACTTGAGGTTTGCTCGAGGAATGCCTCCCAGTGCCAAATCGCGTGTGCGTTGTGTCCGGCACCCTCACGGGCGAGCCCAGCATAGAAGTGGTAGGCGGCTTTCCCAGTTTGTTCACGGAGCTGCTCAAATAGACGTGCTGAGGTCGTGTACGCGCGCTCGCCGTAGAGGAATCGTGCCTTTTTCTCGAGCTTCTCAACATCATCGTCGGGGCGCTCCGAACTCGAGCCGGCTCCCTCAACAATCCACGCTTGTACACCCACGGGGGGGTGGCTGAAGAGTATCGAGGATGCGAGTGTGAACGATAGAGACATATGTCTGACGTTTCTGCGGTTCGTAGGTGCGACTTCAAATCCCAAGATCGGGAAGTTTACCCTTGCGATCACACCCACCTTCGGTGTTTGGACGAGAGCCTGGGGGGCAGGTGACGTTTTGCTCTCGCGGGCATGAGCCGAGCTTCTTTCGAGACTCTCCAACTACTTCCGCGAGTTCCGAGCTCGTAGAGGGGTTTAAAGCTCCCCCCGGCACGCTAAATACGATCTTGTCGTGGCAGTCAACAACCAGCGTAAGCGGTAGGATTAGTTTTTGTCCGCGAGGTAAAATGCCCTCTCCCCAAAGTGCTTCTTTGATAAATTCGGCTTGAGTGGAGAGCTGTCGGGAGCCTGAGGGCATCCGTTTGATCATCCTACCTGCTTTTTTGTATTCCTCATCTGTGACCATTGGGATAAAGCGGACTTCGCTCCCCCACGCATCGCGTTTGCTCATGGCCTTGAACTCGGCAAACTCGCGCTTGCAGGGCTCGCACCAGGTCGCCCAGAAGTTTATGATGCGGACACTACGCGGACCGGCAAGCTTCGCCACGTGAACGGTAGGTCCGAGTTCTCCGGTCGCTAAGACCTCGGGAAAGCGCAGGGAGAACAAATCCTGGATACTTGTGAGTTCCCCTTTCGATGGGGAATTGTCGTCGGTGGGCGGTAGTTTGGGAGTTTCAGACTTTAGTCGTTCGGGCTTTGATTCGGGCTCGGGCTCGGGCTCGGGCTCGGGCTCGGTATCTTGCTCGGTACCATCGGCCGCAATCGCGTTTACTTCTACCGCAACCGGAGTGTTGTGAATATTGTAGATGTGGTGGAGCGAGTAGCCAGTCGTGATTAGACAACCTGCCGCTAGCATCCAGGTGGCGCGCTGCAACGAACGTGCTTCGTTTCCTCCCGCTACGTCGGGGTTTTTTTGCGTCGTTGTACTCATTTTCTTTGTCTTCCGTTGTCTGGGGCACACGGGATTGGAATAATAAATACGGCTTGATTGATCTCCCGAGTAACTTTGTCTTGCCGATTCTTAGATAGCTTGTCGAAGCCCTCGAGACTCTCACGTAAAAAGTCCGCTTCGCTAGCGCTCCACGCGATATATCGGATCGATAGAGCCTCAAAGTCGCTCGGTGTGAGTGGGCGTTTGTCGGCGAGGGGGAAGGGTACTATCGGGGTCGTGACACCACTTTCGACGAGCATTTTTCGGGCAGCAGCCATTCTGCGTTGTGTCATTGCAACATTGGCTTGGCGGGCCTGCGGCGAAGTTCCACCCGGGCTGGAGGTGCCCACCAGAAGGATCATATGAGCCTCGTTGAGCCCCTTGATACTTGTCTGGAGTTCTCCTTTCATATGTTTTTTGGCCCGGGAGAACCATGGGCCGTCTAGGTTCTGAGGTTGACTTTCATCGAAGTGAAAGGAAACCGCGTTACGGTTGAACTCCTTGAGGTAGAGGTGGAAATTCTTATGCTCCAATAAGAACTTGTCAAAGTCCTCGGCGGGGCACCCGATTGCATCCTGTTTAGATGCGGTCTTGCTGCGACATGTGCTGTAGAGTTTGTCTAGCTCCGCAACGAACTTTTTCTTGCCTGGTTGTTTGCAGAATTGTTGGATGGTGTAGTCGTCGTTAAAAGTGCAAATGTTTTCACTGTTGCACGCCATGCCACGGGCGCTCGAACACTCACAGGACGCGGAGCAGGGGTCGAGATTCTGGCAGTCGCGGACAGTTTGGTGTTGGCGATAGCAACGGCCGTCTAGCTTGATGTATCCCTCGTCACAGCTAAGAGTCTGAGGAAGTTGGTTTACGACGCTGGTACTACTCAGCCCGGGCTTGAGAAGCCAGATCAAGACACATACCGAGAAGATCGCCAGAAAGTTGAGTATTGCAATATTGCCGGAGTGGTACAGGGGCCCTTCTATCATTCCGATTTCAGGGTATGATGCAGAGTTCGCCCTCCTGGACTCCTGTTCGATTCGTTGCGTCATTTTTCCTCTGTTTCAAGCAACCGGTTAATCTCTTCGATTAGAATCTCAGGTGAGCGAAAGCCCCAAACGGCATAGGTTTGGGTGCTACGGTCTAACCGGCCGTCAGCGGTGAGTCGACCAATGACAATACCGGGGGTGCCTGAGAATCGCGCGATTTGAGTGGCGTACTCGACATGCTGATGAACGGTGTTGGCGACTGTGGTGTCATTGTGGAGGCACTCCAGAAGCGGAGCCGGATCGGTCAAGTCCTCCAGCACGCTTTCAAATACTTCATCTGTAAAGACGACATCATCATCACGCGAGAATGCAAAAAGACGATCGAGCACTTCGTTTGTGATCTCGGGAGACTGGTTTCCGACACACTGAACGAGCTTTGCGGCATCACAACTCCGGTTCGGTCCGTGTGTATTAAACGCGTGCGAGCCGGGTGGGGTGCACTGGTTGTCGAGTGGAAAATGGAAGAATCGGACCGTGACGCGGTTTCCAACCGTTGGGTCGGAAAGAACTACCTGAAGTTTACTAAACTCGTCCCAACATTTCCGGCAGGCCAAATCGAGAAAGATAGCCAGAACAACATCAGGGGACTGAGAGGCGGGAATCTCGAGGTTGGTTTCCGGCAGCCGCTCACCCAACCGGCGACAGTTACAGTAGGGGTCGTCGAGACTACACCGAAGGCTCCACTCAACCGCAGTTCTGTGAATTGCAGACTGCGCACAAACAGTTGAAATGAAAATTAGCGGGGCGAGTAGCCATACCGCACGATGATACCCTGACCGAAAACTCCAGAGGGCGCGAATTTCCGAGAGCGCGGCCACTCTCGTTCGATGCATGGTTGTTGCGACCCAAAAAAGAATTGCGTTAATTAGGTAGAGAAACGAGCAGTAGCCGCAGATCGTTTGAAATTCAAGCCGAGTGTAGAGCACGAGCCCGAGGCAAACGAGGAGCTGGAGGCCTGTGATAAGCAGGAGGAATGGACGGACCACAACGAGGAAGCGGCTTGACCAGATGGCGGCTCCGAGAGAGACTAGGATGACAATATAGACTGCGGCACTGAAGATCGTGAGAGGGATTCCGAATGGCGCAGACAGACTACTTGTCAGTACTTCACCGCAGCTTGTTTCCTGTCCGCCGCCGCAGCCTCCGAGAATCCATGTCTCGTCACATAGTCGCTTGTACCGAAAACCAATTACCGTGAGAAAGATGCTGTAGGCCAACCCGGGAATACAGAATAGCCACAGTCCAGATACCCCAAGATCATCGTCGGATGATACCTGCCTATGTGAATCGGTCGTCATTGCAGTGCAAGTTGAGGATACGCTACCTAGACCCAAGCAGGATCTATGCCAGGCTCGAGTAGTTGCTGATACAGCGGTTTACCTGAGACAGCATCTGGTCGACCCCAATTTGTTTTGGGGGTGCACAAAATTGTTTTGTGGTGGCGTAGACTCTCATTTGGAGAGAGTCTTGCTAGCTAACCTCGATTGCCTAGGAGCCGAGATCGGCACCTCGAAAGGGCCCGACCCCGGGAGTACTCGAGCCGCTAATTGGAGCTACCGCCCCGCCGCACTCATGACCACGTTAGGTAAAAGCACACCGTGTTTCGTAGCGACCCACACCTCGCCCCCAACCCGAGCGAGCAAAACCGACTCGAGATACCCAGGGTAATCCGCAACTTCCAGCGGTTTACCGTGGGCAACAGCCAGCAGCGCAATCATCACCGAGTCATGCGTCACTGCCAGGTGAGTGCCAGGCCCTCTCGCCCCCCCGAGAAGATGGGAGATAAGCCGGTCGGTTGCCGCTTGCAAATCGTGAAAACCCGGGAGTGTTCTTCCCTGGGCCAGATGCCGGAGCACACCTTCTTGCCCGTACTGAAGCCAGTTTTGCCACGCTTGTTCGGGGTCGGCGATGTAGGCTCCTGGGTCGCCGAGCATTGTATCTTCGACGATTGGCGTGTTTGCTTGGGCGCCGTTGCGTATACACTCGGCAGTTTGTCGACATCTCGCCAATGGGCTGGTGCGAATACTGACAAGGTCTTTGGGGGTTTGCCCGTATGCTATCGCGGCTTTTTTCCCGTTTTCTGTTAGCTCGAGTTCTGTTCCGGGTTCGCCGGGTTGTAGGGGAGGTCGCTCGGCGTGGCGCAGGAGGACACATCGCGGTTCGTTCGGCGACTGGGTGGCGAGGTCGATTGCTGCGCGCATCTGGTTAGCTCGGGTGGGTGATCAGTAGTTGCGGGAGCGCCGGTGTCGGTTGGACTTGTGCCGGCTCAAAACCTGCCTGAACAAGCAGGTTGTTGAAGTCGCTATGTGTCCGCTCTCGACCGCCGGTGACGGTGAGCAGGTGGAGGTCGCACAGACCCCCGCCGCAGCCACGTTCGTCCAGGAGAAGTTCGATGATCACGAGCTTGCCTCCGGGCACAAGTGCCTCCCTGGCGTGTTTGAGGAGCACGAGGGCATCGTCGTTGTCCCAGTCGCTACAGGTTGACTCGTTCAAATATTACGCCACAGTCTTGAAGTTCGTCTAGGAGTATTGGGACAGCTTCCTCTGGCACGTCGATGCGGATTAGATCTGAGCCATGAGTTTCAGTTGTTAGCTTCAGACTGAAGCTCCCCTCCCGTTTGACCAGGTAAGGGGAACGTTAAATAGGGTCCCAATCTTGAGAGTGGGTCCTCCACTTCGGACGAAGAGAGCTCATGTGTCGACTATGCCAGACAGAGCAAGCGTGCGCGACGGCAAATATTCTTTACAAGTTGGCCGTGGTCGGGCAGTTCTCGTATCGGGCACTGCGGTGGCTTCGATCGCATTTTTTAGCCCAGTTGAGTATGATGCCATCGCGCTAGCGGGGGGAGTTCGTTTATGCCCGACGGAAAGGAATCGCGGAGTCACTTGTGGGTCGCAGCGACGGCTGCACTGGCGTGCGGACTTCAGTTCACCGGTGAAGCGCACGCCGTTGCTATTTTGGGTTCGTTCGGTGCAGCCCTCATCTTGACCCTAGTGCTTGTGTTCACACCTCGGAGTCATTGTCCGAGGGGAGTTGTTACGACCGGGTTGGTGACGGCTGCGTGCTTGCTGGCTCCCGCGTCGAGTTTCAGCGACGTACTTCCTGTGCTGTTGCTCGCCACGTCGATCCAGCTCGCCGCTGCGATTTCGATGCCACGACGGGGAGCGTTTTTGGTCGTGGTCGTCACCGCGGTAGCGATCGTTGTCGGTAGGGGGTTCGACGAGGGCCTGAACAGCGAGGACCTGATGGTCGGAATTGTTACATTTGGAGTCGGTTTCTCTCTCAACCAAGTAGTTGCTATTGCTTACCAGGCCGCCCGCTCCAAGAGAAGCGAACTCTTGAGTAAGCAGGAGCAAAAAACCAAGTTGATGGGACCTACCCGCATCGAGCTTAATCGAGTCAAGCACGAGCTCAGCGTTATGGCGAGTATGTTGCGAAATGAGGAGAACTCACGCCAGAGCATCGAGGAGCAGCTATTCGAAGCATATCAAGTCAAGGAAGCCTTCCTTGCAACGATGAGCCACGAACTCCGGACACCTCTGCACCAAATCATCGGTTACTCCGAGCTGCTGATCGAGGAGGCTGAGGAAAGCAGTGACCCGACGGAGTTGATAGGCGACGTCACGAGGATCCAGAAGGCGGCAATGAATCTCCACGAGCTTATCCAAAATGTACTCGACCAGTCTCAAATCGAGTCGGGGACCCTTAAAACGGTACCTGAAGAGCTCGTTTTACATCCATTCGTGGACGGGCTCATTGGCAGCTTTATCTCACACGCACAAAGCCGTCAAAACACGCTGCGATTACGTTGTAGCGAAGATATTGGCATGATTGTCACCGATGCGAGAAAACTTCAGACAGTGCTGCGAAACCTCCTGAGCAACGCCTGCAAGTTCACCGAGAACGGAACGATTCGCCTCGCTGTTGAATTCGCCGCCACACCACGTCCGAGCTACGTCTTTACGGTAAGTGACACGGGAGTTGGAATTGCCCCGGACGACATTGCTCGGCTTCTTCAGCCGTTTGAACAGCTCGACAATTCTCGGACCCGCCGCTTCGACGGTGCAGGACTTGGGCTGGCAATTTGTCGCCACTTTACGAGTCTTTTAGGGGGCGAGTTGTGCGTTGAGAGCACTCTCGGTATTGGGACATCTGTTAGCTTCCGACTCCCGCAGAAGTGGGCAGATCCGGAAGAGTCTACCATCTTTCTCTCAGCAGTAGCCGAGCGTCATGCGTCCTGAGGTTCAACATTCGTACTATGCATAATCGAACCACCATGCTAAGTTCCGACTTTGACGTGAGGGTCCTGCAGTCCGCCGCGGTCCGTGGTGAAGTTTTTGTTTCATTTGCTCGGGTGGTCTTTTGCAGTCTGATTCTGGGATGGTTCGCTATTTTTGGTGGCTTCGGCCAATCAAGGGCTGTCTGGTTGACGTGTGGCACGGTGGGTGGATGCCTATTGATGTCAGTCGCGGCCTTGGGCCTAGCACGGCGGGGGCACCTGTCGCACCGATGGATTGCTATCTCGCCACTTCTCGACGCCTGCGTTTGTTTTGTTGCGATACTGCCGAGCGTCATTTGGGTTGGCCCCACACAGATGGGCTTTCTCCACCAACCTGCCGAAATGGCCGTTGTCATACTGGTTACGTCTGTTGCCGGACTACGTCTCTTGCCAACCGCGGCCGTGCTCGGTGGTGTGGCAAATTTCGTGTGTACAAGTATTCTGGTGAGTCTTGATGTCTATGTTGGGAATGCCTCTCTCGAGACAATGTTTGCTGACATCCTGCTCTATCTACTAATACTGGTGGCCTGTGTTGTGGTGACCGTTTTTATGTCCATCCGCACGCGCGGGTTAGTGCTGCTCGCCGCAAAGGGGACACGCCGAAGTGAGCGGGCGCAGCAAGGACTCGAGTCATTGATGCGCGAGCATCACGATGTTCGCGCAGTGTTGTCAGCAGCGGCCATCAACTCGAGCATGGTCTTGCGCGAACTCATCCAAAATAGTAAGACCACCGGTGAACTTAAGGAAGTTGCCCAAGATCTACGCGAAGACCTCCGCGAGGCGACCCGGGCTATCCATCGGGTCAAACAACAGGCCTATGCCGAGCTTACCACACTCACCGACGTGGTCGAAGTCGATGTTCGCCCGGCACTCGAGCGGGTTGTAAATGCGGTACGCCGGCGATTCTCAGAGGTCGAGATTGTTTGGGAGGCACAGGGGACACCGATGGTGGCTGCCGTTGTCGGCGGAGCTGAGGGGCTCGAACGAATCGTGTCAAATCTCATGACCAATGCCTGTGAAGGAGATGGTACAAGTGTAGCTACACGAGTCGAACTTGTTGTCGAGTGCGGGGCCAATGAGACAACGATTACCGTTGTCGACAATGGCCCCGGTTTCCCGCCGATTGCACTCATGCAGTCGCGTGCGGGCTACCCAACAACCAAACCCGACGGTTCAGGTTTGGGTTTGTTGATGGTTGAAGGCCTGATTCAAGCAAGTGGTGGACATCTCAAAAAAGACAACGTCATCTCGGGGGGAGCCCGCGTGCGGGTTACATTGCTCCAGCGCTCGCCCAAGCAGCTTTCCTAGGAGTCTGCCCGAAATGAATCAGTTTGGTTCATGGGGAGAGGTACCCATCGAGCCGTCGGCTCCTGCAGTTTCGGAGCCGAAATACTCCAGATCTCGATTTGATCGTCTAGCTCGGGCTCTGTGCCGTGGGTCACGTTACAGTCGCCGACACCATCGACAATAGTATCCACGAGGATGTTTTGCGCAGCTGCAACCTGCGGCAAAGTTAGGGTTCTACCGGCAACCGCAATATTGGACAAGAACGTTCTCATGACATTTACTCCCCACACTCAAGGTTGAACAGACAGACCGACTCTGGAGGAGGACGTGACCTTCGTTCCCGAGTGGCTACACAGGATTTATCCCCGATAGCTAGCGAGAAAAGAAGGGAAAAAGATTTTGCCCCCCGATGGTTGGTCGTTCCGTCGAATTTTGAGAGGGAAGTTAGGTTACAAAGGTACCCTTGCGAAAGTGCGCGGCGACGGGCGAAAAGAAACAGGAGCGATTGTGTGCTGGGCTGGTGCCGGGAGAAGTAGTTTCATTCTGAAAAACCCTATGTCACAATCAGAAGATGGGGACGAAGACCTTCACGCGTGTCCTGTTGATCGAGGATAGTCCGGCGCTGGCTCGCACACTAAGCCGGGTGTTCACAGGGCGAGGTTGCGAAGTTCGCCACACGGACACCGTTGAACGTGCATGCGTGCAACTCGTCGAATTTCGTCCCGACCTCGCGCTTCTTGATTTCGCACTCCCAGATGGAACAGGCTTGGATGTACTCGAATTTATGTCGACGCTGTGCCCGGCTCCCACGGTGATAGCGATGACTGGGTCGGCGGCTCCGGGAGAGTCATTTCGCCTCGCTGAAATGGGGGTAAGGGCATACTTGCGAAAACCGATTGACCTCTCCGAGTTGGAGGAAACCTTGAGTCGTGTGGAGACCCAACCTCCTGTGCTCCGTCATCATGTCCGCGAACTGGTGGGGCGTATCCCTGTGAAAGATGTTGAAGAAGAAGTACGAAAAGTGATGGTAACTGAGGCTCTGTCGCGTAGTGATGGGAACAAACGTGGGGCGGCACGATTACTCAAAATATCAAGGCAGTTGCTACAACATATTTTACGCAAATTCGATGACTCGTGAATGTTGAGGTGAGTCGCTGCGAAGGCTGAAACCTTCGCAGCGCCTCATCCGTCGACCCGTATCAACCGTCACAGATGTCGACATCATTGCAGCAGTCGCCAAACTGTTCGCAAGCCTGATCGCATTGGCAGACCTTGTCGGGGTCGAAGGCACCGGCGTCACAGCGGTTCTCACAGGAGGGGGCGACAAGGTCGAATGTCATGGTCGAGCCAGCAGCGGAGATATTACTGATCTGGTAACCACTCGATGTTCCATCTGCCCATACGAGCGATTGGTCATTGTTTTGCGAACAGTTTTCAGCGCAAGCGAGGATCGGGTCATCGAGAATTTCGCCATCGTTTTCATCCCAAAGCTTGTCTCCCCATATACCGCACTTGTTGCCTGGGGTAATCATCCTGTTCAGTTTAAGACTGTTTGCGAGGTCGTCCCAAACTTCTTGGGAGTTACATGCCCAAGGGGTATCACGGGCTTCGCGCCCGCTCACGGTTTGACCATTGATAACATGCCAGATCGCCAAGCCTGAGCTTTGCAAGTTTTGATCAAAGTTGACACCATTGTCGAGTTGCTCACTCTTTCGAACTTCAATCACATAGGCCTCACTGCCACGAACATCCCACCGAGGTAGGTAGAGGACGTCGTGGCTGTCCTTGACGTCATCGAGTTCGTAGGTGCCGGAGTACCGTGCTAAGTGTGGCGTCACCCACCCGTGGCGGACTTTGTTGGCCGCGCCGATGTGGGACGAAACCTGGCCGTAACCGTAATCCATCAGGGCAAAGCGCCCAGGACGGATGGTTGCGGGGTCAGCTTTTGTGTAAAGATCTTCCGATGCAAATAGTGTGTGATGAAGTTCGTGGGCGAGAACGGCGACTTGACCGTCGGAGTTGACCGCGTGGTGTCCATAGTTAATCTCTCGCCGCATCGTCTTACCATCGATTTCGAGGGTGCTGCCATCGCAAAAACGTCGATTGAGGTAGCGCATGTTTGCAAGTGAGGGTTTTGGCGACCAAAAAATGAACACCACTTCAGATTCTTGGAGAATACCATCGTTGTTAGTGTCGTATTGATCGAGCCTCATTCCGTCGGCAGCTGCCATCTTGATCGCATAGTACCGCATCATGTCGCCTGCCATCTTGAACGGACCCCACTCCTCATCACACTTGTTATCGAAAGTGTTGTAGAAGCGGAAGTCTTCTGCGTCGAGTTCTCCGGGAATTCCTCCATCTGCCGAGAGGTAGTCGAAGGGGGCGATATGAGGAATTCCGGCAGCAATCACATCAGCACTGGTGTAATACTTGTTTGGGAACATGTCGGGGTTGGGCCAGACTTCAATCCCGTTGGGATCGATGGAGAGGCGCCCCTGTGAGTTCTCCTCAAGGTAGTCGATCACGCCATTGTCCCGCGTGAACATAGAAATCATCTCTTGTCCCGTAAGTCGCTCCGGTGTATCTCTCTCATACAGGTCGTGGCGAATGATCACGACCCGCGGTATGACTCCAGCGACGGGGTTGGTGACATTCGTCTTGGCCTTGCCGAGTTCATCGGTGGTGAAGTAATCCTGCGCAAGCCATGGGAACACGTTGATTTCGTAGTCGATAAGTGCGCAGGGGTTGATGAGCGTCGCGTTACCTTCGTCGACGAACCATTCGAGTGAGATTTCAGTAGCGCCTGCGTCTGGAGTTTCTTTGAAAGACTTGGCCCCGAGAACTTGGTGGAGTTGCGTTGCCTGGTCACCTTTTTTGAAGGTGTGTTTGCTCGGCTCCTTAGCGACACCGTCGACGACGAGTCGAGTGTGAATGGTCGTGTCGGAGTCTACCTGAACCGCGGCAGTCGAGAGCTCGAGGGCGAGCTCGCTACCTGCAGGGACGTCTACCGTTCGACTGAGGAGGGGTTCCCAAGTCGCGGTCGATTTGGTCTTCGTTGCCACACAGGTAGCTTCGCGTCCGCGGTCAGATTGCTTCTTCGGGCGACTCTCGGCATAGAACGTTTTGGCGGAGGCAAACGAAGTTCCCCCGGTGACGCGGTACTGGAGCGTCACACCCTGACCGACACCCGACTTTAAGGGGTGTGTGTCGACAAAGGTTGCGCGATGGCCTTGCCTTTGTGAGGTCGGTTTGAAGGTCACCGAGGGGGGAGACATTACGAGCCCGTTGTGAAGGGCACGGATTTCGATATCACCCTGGCCCCAGAGTTCAAGCGAGGCTGAGGCACTCAAGAGGTCTCCCGCGTTGGACTGAAGCTCCAGCGTTGGGCCGGGCAAGTCGGCCCAAGTGGTTGAGTCGAGATGTGCCAGCTTGCTGTCCGAGTAGGTGTCAATTTCTCCCGAGCCGGCGTCTTGGACAACCTTAAGGGTCGTACTGTTATAGTAACCGGTCGCTTTTGCGTGGTTGACCTTGCATTGTAGCTGTACTGTGTGCATGCCAGGGCCGACATCGGCAGTAAATGAGAATGAGTTGGACTCCGAAGTGGTGTTCCGGACCAGACCAACGCCGTCAGGAGTCACTTCTTGGCCATCTACCAGTGCTCGTACTTCCATCACATCGGAATTGGCGAGTACGGAGAAGACTCCGCTCAGTGAGATGGCGATTTTGTTGGTTTCTCCGGCAGCAACAAACGAGAGCGATTGGCCAGTCATATTCGACCACTGGAGCGAACGACAGCTCTGCACAGCTTCGGAGCCATAGTCGAGGCCGGTACGAATACTAAGGTATCCTTGATTGAGCCCGTCTTGGCGGTCGAAACTGTTGCTTGAGTTTGGCAACTCTCCGGCTCGCTCTGTCGCTATGAGCTCGGCCTCAAAGTCATCACCTAGATCGGGATCTGAGTCGCAGGCGCTCAAAAGCATGATCAGTCCCACAAGGGATTTGAGGTAGTGACCCCCGATGAGAATATTGCTGTTTGTCTTCATAGTGCTTCTCCTTGGCTTGCCTATCGTACATACAAGCGATGGGCCCTTCTTTTATGGGAGACCTCCGACATAAAAAAAAGGGCAAATCTTTTTGCGGACAGCTTTGCTCGGTTTTAGCATCGTCGGATGGTGGCCGGCCAAGCCCAGTAGCAACATCGCCCACCAGGCGCGGGTGCTCGTCCCGCTTCATGGCGAAATAGCCGAGCCTGTCCACCGAGACATCACTCGCATAGCCAGGTGTCAACATCCGGAGGTACGCAAGCAGGTCCAGGGACTATTTGTTTCTCGGGCCTGGTTATTTATTGGCTATACACCGAGTGATGAACTGTTTGAGCACCTAGTCGACCAGTCTGGGCACCCGCCGGGCGAGGGCAACGCTCCGTCCCTCCTCGCCTTGGTCCCACACGGGTCGGCGACACGCGAAGCTCGGCGGCGTCCAAAAAGCCCGAACAACGGATTTTGGTGACGACTTTTACCAAAAACCTCGCCGCCGATATCCGCCACAACATGGACAACCTGTGCGGCCCGGAGCGCGAGCGCATCGAAGTCAAACACATCAGCAAGGTCGCCAGCGATATCCTGCGAGGCACCGGGCTCAAGTTGCCGTGCCGGGCCACAACCGTATGTGTCGGCAACACGAGCCCGCGATGAGTTGGTGATCACGGGGTCGGGAAAGCCGTCGCGTTGGCTCGCTGGGGGAAGGTAGAAGGAGGTTGTCCACCAGGTACCGGGATGCGCTCATGGCAGGCTGGACGCCACGCGGTGTAACGATTGTCCCAACGGCGAGTCGCACCGGCGTCGTGTATTTCTTTTACATTGATACTCAAGCCCGCGCGAGCTGAATGGTGCGGGTTTCTTCTCACGGCCGAAACAGCCCGGTTACGGCAGAAGCGGTTTGTACATCATGGGTATCGCCATAGATTCGGTGGAGTGGCAGGCCCGCGTTTGCCGTGACTGTGACGTAGTGGTAGAGACCAGGGCGCATCGCCCACTCTGGGAGCGTTACACTTGTTTGTGTTGTTTGCCACACTAGCGTTGTAACGGGCTCCGCGATGCCTGCGTTGACTTCGACTGCCGCGAGTCTAATTTGATAGTAGTCTGGCGAGCCCAGTTCGGGTGGTAAAAACGAGATCGTGGGCGCGAGCCCGACGTCCTCTCTGGTTGCCACTGGTGGCAGTAGATTCCCGTTGACGCGTAGATTCGCCGGAGGGGACAGTTTAGGTGTAACCGGTGCTTGGCTCATGACACTGAGACGGTTCAGGACATAGCTTGCACTCTCGAGTTCGACCTCTGCTGTCGTTTCTGGGATTGCGACGATTTTCGAGACTTCACAGCCGGCGTAGCCTGTTACCGTCCCACCGCTCGGGTACGGGTGGGTAGATTGCACATCGACAACGTGGTCGCCCGGGAACACCGGGTTTACGTCGGGAATGCTCAGTGCAAAAATCCGTGTGAGGTACGGCGTGACCCCAATGATTGGGTGTTCTTCCCCGGGTTCCAAGAACACGTAGACGCGACAGATCATATCTTCGGGCTCGACGATGCTGGCCTGCAACACCGAGAGGAACGACGAGCCGCGGATGTCGAGGGGAGTTGTCACCGTGGGAACCTCCACAAACTCACCCGTGATTGGGTTCGTCGCTCCCTCGACCATCGGAGGAAAACTCATGGGCGCGGCCGCACTGAGAGTATAGACATGGGCGTAGGACCACGGGTCATTGACTTCATCACCGCTCGGGACTGGTACAAGTTGACTCCACCGGTAGTAGGACAGCCACAGGTCGTCACCCGCGCTCGAATCGACAAGCGCGTATCCGTTGGCGCCACCAGGCTGCCAATCCACGATCCAGTTGTCAATCGTTCCCGGAAACAGGGGGGCATTTTGACCGTCGTCAGCGAAGTAAAATGTGAGGACATCGGCGTTGTAGCTGTAGACTTCGAACAAGTCGTTGTAACTGAGAGCCTGCGGAGCCGGTGTCGCTGAAATCGCTAGCGAGGTCCCCGAGGTTTCTGTAGAAGCAACGTTTTGGCGGCCGGCATAGATAGCCTCAAACCGACCAAAGGTTCGAACGTCTGTCTCGAAGATCTGGTCGGGTCGGACCGCTGAGGGATCGTCGGCGGGAGTGCTATAGCGGTAGTGCAGCTGGTAGGTGCCCGCCGGAACACTCATAAATTCGATTGTCGAGTCGCCGTCAAACATACCCGGAATGGTCGAACCCTCGGCAAAAATTTCGAGCACATCGAGTTCCGGTGAGGGATCCTGAACGTGTTCGACTTCAGCACTGTTCAATGGGCGATACGTGCGAACCACAGGGGCGACAACCGGCTCTCCACCTGTTTCAGAGTCGGTCTCGCTATCTTCTTTGGCCCCTCCGCAGTGGATGAGAAGAAGACACAGAAATGGGCGGGCTGAGGCTTTCACCATTGTCCGATGACAACAGCTTTTTCACGAGTTGGCAAACGTTAAGAGGGTTATGGTCGACAACGGTGTTCTCCGAACCGTTTTCTCGGGTGATTTAGTGGAAACAACAAATCCTAAGCTCTCCCGGGGTACCGTTATGGGATGACATGTTGTCGCTACATCTGCCTTGCGTGCCAACATTTCCGGCGAGGGGTCGGCCCCGTGTTACGCGTGGCAGTCACATGTGATCGATGAGGATACACCGATTTTCTCGGTCGAATTACAGCAGCCCCATAGCCCTCTCGGAAACGTCTCGACGCGGGGGAGGCAGATGCTCTCACCCAGCAGCACTCAAACTGATCGGAGTCGGGCGACGTTTGGGTAGGAGCTCGAATCGACTTGCTTTCGACGAAGAAGTACGCCTTATCGAGGTGACCCTCCGCGACACCCGGCATCGAGCGCGGGTGTCTTTTCGGACCCATTGGGCGGTCAAGCTCGAGGACCTCCAGCGGGCGTTACCTCGAAGATTTTACCGGGGCTTATTCGTAGGCGAGGGAGAGAAAGGTCTCCCCATTACCGAGGTGAGGTGCTATGGAACACGGATCGGGGCCGTTCCAGCCGCAGAAACCACCGGCGGTTAAGTCCGCAACCTTGAGATCATCCGAGATGATGACATCCCCTAGGGGCTGGAAGCCCTTCATACAAAAGGGGTCGTCAAGGACGAAGGGGGTACCCGTCAGGTCGATGTTTGCGAGACCGTTAGCAACGCCAGACTCGCAGCCCATGGCCATTGCGTAGGGCATTACCACCACCTCGACGTCGTCATGCATGAGGCTGCCCGAGGACTCCGAGAATCTCCGACGCACACCGTGCGAAGGCTTCCACGCTTCAGCCACACGCTGTCCGGCCTGTAATCAAACGTAACGCGATTAAAACGACTCTGCGTTTCGAGACATCCCGTGACTCAACCGCCAACGTGGGGTTCCTTGTTGAGAAGTACCAACAGTGCTGGGAAACGTAACTACGGGATCGGCAACTTACTCACGGAACGCTTAATCGGGCGAACCTCCGCCTCATGGCACTCGTGTCTCATCTCCTGACCCGCAATGGTCGGGTGTTGCCCGCCAAGATCGGTGCATTGACTGACCGGAATCGGCAGGATCGTACCATCTGAGAATGTGCACCGGCGTATACAGGCGGTCTTCGGCGTCATCACGTAGGAGTGGTATTGGTACGGAGTATTTTCAGCGCGACCGACAATCTGGCCGATATCATTAATCGAAGTCGCCGTTAGGTAGGTCTTGAACCCGGTGTTGGGGCTGACCAAATCCCGCACCGGGGTCAGCTTTTTAGCCCCGGGTCGCCAAATAAACCCCTTGGCGCACTCACCAACGATCGTACCGTGGCGATTGATCGATCGTGCGTGGCACGGACGTCCGTCGAGTTTTGGCCCTAAGTGTTCGGGTAACCACCCTTTGGGCGTGGGAACCCAACGCACCGCTTCGAGATTTATTTTGCCGACGACCACGCCGGAATTATTGACGTCGCTGGCGAGGGAAAAATGGGACGTACTGCCACCACCAATGAGCTGGACGGTATCCCACAGGAGGGTAAACGTCTGCTGTTGACGGTCCCACACACACGCCTGCCCGTCCTGGTCTTGTGGCGTTTGATAAGCAACGCCAACGACGTAGCGGCCGTTGGGGCTCACCCCCCACGCGGCCGACTTGGCAAACCCGGGGGTGTGTAGCAAAAGCGGTTGCCCGGAGCCTGGCCACTCGACCGCTTGTTGACTACTGTTGAATCCGACGGCCAAGCCCGTGTCGCTGACTGCGTTCACCTCGATGTTCGCCTGCCAAGTCGTGCCGTGCGGGCTGTGGTAAGTCGTGCCATGCGGAGGGTAGCGGTTGTTGCCCACGGCAATCTGGCCGGCAGCAACGAATGGTGCTCGCAACACTGGCGAAGCTCGCTCAACAATCGAACCGGCGAGGACGACGCCAACAACGCTTTGATTGACCCGCATGGTACTCCCGATGCGCCCATCGTTGGCAATGCTGCTGACCGAGGTGCCCCACCCAAGGCCGCGAACCTCGTAGTCGTAACCGGTGTTGATCGTGGCACAGGCGACAAGCGCTAGCAGGCCGCGCGCGCTGGCAGAAGTTCGTCGAGAGCGACCGGCAAAATTGGCAAGAGCGGCCAAGCGCCGAAAAAACCGAGAGCGACGACGTGAAAGCTGTTTGGTCATTTCCAAGTCCTATACATCCGGGGGCTGCGATCCGACGCGGGGCCAACGAAGCCGTCGGCGCGCCGTAGACTGCCACATTATAACCTGTCCTTATGGTCATTTTAATGATGCGGCGTGCCGCGGCCTCGGCGATGCACTCAACCACCTCGCGCGCACCTGTCCCTCGATTCAACCCGAGGGCCTCACCAAGATTTCGAAGCGAGGGTTGCGAAGGTGCGTAACCATTGGATGCGCGGACAAGTGAGCGAGGTAGGCGTGCATTTGCAAGCCGCAGCCGAAGTCTTGGTGAGAACTTCGGGCTAGCGTCCGATGAGCGACAAAAACTCGCGGCGCGTCTCGGCGTCGTCCCGGAACACGCCAAGCATGCGCGACGTAACCATCTTCACGCCGGGCTTGCGAACACCTCGCGTCGTCATGCACTGGTGCGCGGCCTCAACGACAACAGCGACGCCCCGAGGGTTGAGTACGGAGTCGATCACATTTGCGATCTCAGCTGTGAGTTTCTCTTGGATTTGCAAGCGCTTGGCGTAGGTTTCGACCACGCGTGCGAGCTTGCTGATTCCGACAACCCGCTGGTTGGGCAAATAGCCAACATGGCACTCGCCGATGATGGGCACCATGTGGTGTTCGCAATGGCTCTCAATTCGAATGCCTTTGAGTACGATGAGTTCGTCGTAGCCAGCGGTCTCTTCGAATGTACGCCCCAAGATCTTGACCGGGTCCTCGGCGTATCCGGCGAAGAACTCCTCGTACGCTCGGACCACGCGGTCAGGCGTACCCACGAGCCCTTCGCGGTTGGGGTCGTCGCCAGCCCATCTGATAAGCGTGCGGACAGCCTCCTCAGCCTCTCCCTTGCTGGGTCGGTTGTGTTCGACCTGTTGGCGATGCGCCGCTTCCAAGGCTAACTCTCGTTCGTTCATATACCGCTTAGTCCTTGCCGAGCTTGCCTCGTAGGAGGTCGCCAAGGGTGCCGAAGACCTTCCTGTTGGACTTTTTATGGATGGCTTTGAGGACACGTCGCTGTTCGTCGACGGCGAGGGCCTTGAGCGAGCAGCGTAGCGAACCGTCCTGAGCTGTTGCGATAACCTTGACCTCGAGTTCGGTACCGGGTGGGAACTGCTCGCGCAAGTCGGTGCCGCGCCGGGTACCGGTATCGGCCGGTCGGATGAAGCCGCGGCCACGACGTCCCAAGATACCCGCGACCCGCACACACACTCCTTTGGCGTCGGATGAATGTACAACGACCTTTGCGCAACTACCTACCCGGACGTTTTTGCCGCTGCCAGAGTCGTCGAGCGTGCCGGCCTCGAAGGCCGCGAGCAGCAATGGGTCGAGGAGTGTCAAGGAGACCCGCCGCCGTTTGTTGTCAATACGTTCGACGACCACGACGACTTCGTCCCCGACCGACACGGCATCTTTGGCATCGGTCAACGGCTCACCGCCGGGGCTTGCAAACTCGGACACGTGCAGCAGGCCCTCAACGGAGGGTGCGAGTTCGACAAAGACCCCGAACTCCTTTGTAGATACAATTTTCCCGCGCACAACCTTGCCCGGCCGGAGCAGTTCGGCATGCTGCTGCCAGGGGTCGGGTTGGAGGGCGCGCAGCGACAGCGCAATCGTGGCCCGTTTCTTGGCCGGTTGACCCGCGTTTGCGTCAGCCTCGGCCTTCGCTTTGCGTTTGGCACCGATGTTGAGCTCGATTACCTTGACTTCGAGGGTGTCGCCGACCTTGGCGACTTGGCTCGCGCGGACCCCATGCGTGTAGGAAAGCTCAGAGTGGTGGAGTATGCCTTCGACCCGACAGCCGAGATCGATGATGAGACCAAAGTCGAACACGCGGGTGACGGTGCCCTCCACGACATCGCCCACGTTCAGCGCCCGGAGGCGCTGCCTGGTCGCTTTTTTGGCCTCACGTTCGAGCAGGAACTGACGGCTGACCACGACTCCTTGCCTGCCTGGCCTGACTGCCTGAACCTGAAATGGCATCACCCGCCCGAGATAGAGGCTAGGGTTATCCACAGGGGTGAGACTCAGCCCGCCCACCGGGCAGTAGGCGCGAATGCCTTCGACCAGCACATCGAAGCCACCACGGTTGTAGCCGAACACAAGGCCGGATACCCGCTCGCGGGTGTTCTTGGCTTTCCTGAGTTGCTCACGAACCGCGCTCACGTCGATGGTGCGGTTGACCAACGCGACATGACCGGACTCGGACACTGCGCCGACCCGGCCGCGGAAGAACTGGCCGATCTTCAGCGATGGAGGCTCGGCCTGGACAGGTGGTGTTCCGGCACAGGGCCTAGCCTCCCGCTCGCCGTCTCCGATGTTCGTCCCGGTCTTAGGGGCCCCAAGACTCGCCGCCTCCCCGCGCTCGTCGAGAGTCGGCTGCGGTCGTATTTCACCGTCTCCGATGTCCATGCCAGTTTGGGCGGCCCCAAGACTCTCCGCCTCCCCGCTCTCGTCGAGAGTCGACTTCGGTCGTATTTCACCGTCTCCGGTTTCAGGGGCCCCAAAACCCTCCGGCTCCACTGACTCGTCGAGAGTCGGCTGCGGTTGTTTTGACAGCCCGTAAGCTTCGCTACGAGGTGGCTCCGCAAGGACTTTGCGGTGCAAGGCGGGTATCTCCCGTGGCTCGTTCTCGCGTACGAAGGCAATGCCCTTGCCGTAGAGATTGATGATCGCGGCACCTGCTCCTGCGAACACCACATGGCCGGCGACGAGGTTGCCCTTTTTGAACACGCGTGCCTGGGGTTCCCGGACTGCGTCTGCTTTGCCCTTTGGCGATGGCGCGAACAAATGCTGGAAGGGAGGTGGCTTGGTCGCCGTGGCGTCTGCTTTCGAGTTTGTTGCCTGAGTTGTTTTGTCTCGGGCTTTGCTCTTGCGTCTGCGTCGCGTTCGCTTGCGGGTTGAATCGCCAGTGCCCGCATGCTGCGATGAGCTCGTTTCTTCCCTACCAGCGACCGGTTGATCGACCCCGGGAGCCGAAGATTTCGGTTTGCGTTTGCGTTTGCGTTTGCGAGGAGCGTCTGAACCGATCTTTGAGGCGGATGGACCTTCAGCTTGCGTGGACTCTGGCTCAGAATCGGTGGTTCGATCGGCCACTTTAGAGTTGGGAGACGCGCTCACGGGTTGTTTCGACTTCACCGGATCGAGCCCAGGTGTTCCACAGCGGGTGTTCAAGCTTTCGCTAGGCAATCTGGACACTCCCCACGAAGCTGGACCATGGCGTTTTGGATCGACGTGGCCCAGGGTCCCTCCATCGACATCGATGCGGTGAGCCCAGCAGGCAGGCAAGCTACGCGACCGCAACCCTCGCAGACGAAGTGGGGGTGATGGCCGTCGCCATGGGCCAGCTCGTAGCGGTCCATGCCGTGAGCATGGCTGGCCACCAGCGCGACGCCGGCATCCCGGAGCTTTATGAGGTTCCGGTAGATGGTCGCCGGATCCCAGTCAGTCTTGCCGAGGCACTCGAGCACCTCTGTATGCGAGAGTGGGTTAGGGGCCTCGGCGAGCACGCGGAGTACCGCGAGGCGAGGTGCAGTTGCCCGCAGCGCACTCTCGCGTAGCAACGTTCGTGCTTCGTCGTCGGTGATGCTCACGGCATGAAGCTAGTCAAAATGTGTTGCACTTGCAAGTCAATTGCATGTATGGATTTGCAAGTGACTTGTAGAAGTGCCGTCCGGGTTACAGGCTCGACACACGGATGGCCCGCTTCGCGGTGTCATTGCCGGCTGCCCAAATAAATGCAATTGAGTTGCATCAACGTTCTGCGAATGATAGGCCGTACACGTAGTTTGTCGTCGGCAACGGCGCATCTCGACGAGACAAGGCGTATGAACTCGACGGGTGACGAACACGGGGGCCAATGAACGTCGACTGGTTGATCATCGGCGGAGGGATCCACGGTGTGCACATCGCAGCGTGTCTGATTGGCGCGGCAGGCCTGGCCCCTGGGCAACTGCGTATCGTCGACCCGGCCGAGCGTCTGCTCGATCGCTGGCGTGTTTGCACCGCGACGACGGGGATGACCTACCTGCGCTCGCCCACAGTCCATCACCTCGATCTGAACCCGTTCTCCCTCCGCCGGTTCGCCGGCGATGCACTTGAGCAGCTCGCACCGCCCTACGATCGACCGTCGTTGGCACTCTTCAATGCACACTGCGCTCGGGTGATCGAAATGTACGGACTCGACGCTCTTCATATCCGCGATCGGATCGTGGCTTGTGAGGTCAACGAGGGAGGTGTTGTTGCGCGAGGTGCCACGGGAGACGAGTTGCACGCGCGACACGCTGTGCTGGCGATTGGCGCGAGTGAACAGCCAAATTGGCCCCAATGGGCGCCGCGCAATCACACCTGTGTTCGGCACGTGTTCGAGCCTGGATTCGATGGCTGGCCGTCGGCGCAACCCGAGCGCGTAGCCGTGATAGGCGGCGGGATCACGGCGGGCCAGGTCGCGCTCCGGCTCGCGCGGGAGGGGCATCGTGTACACCTGATCTCGCGCCACTCCCTGCGTGAGCACCAGTTCGACAGCCATCCCGGGTGGCTCGGTCCGAGATACATGTCGGGTTTCAGCCGCGAACAGGACCACGCTCGTCGGCGTGCGGTGATTGGCCAGGCACGGCATCGAGGATCGGTGCCACCCGATGTTTGCCGGTCACTTCGCCAGGCCTTCCGTGATGGACTGGTCGCGTGGCGCAAGGCCGAGGTTCAGGAGGTCATCGCGGAGCGGGACAAATTGTGCTTGCACATGCAAGGGATGGAGCCGCTAGAGATCGACCGCGTGCTCCTGGCCACGGGCTTCGCACCCGCGCGGCCGGGTGGGGCGATGATCGACAACCTGATCGAGTCGGCGTCTCTTCCGTGCGCCCAGTGCGGGTATCCGATCGTCGACGAGGCATTGCGCTGGCATCCCAGAATCCACGTTACAGGTCCGCTCGCCGAACTCGAATTGGGCCCGGCGTCACGAACAATTGCTGGGGCGCGACGGGCAGCGGAGCGCCTCGTTGACGCACTGCGTCAGTGACTCGTCGTGAAGCTTCAGTTGTTGTGCCCGGGTAAGCGCCCTACCAACGCGGCAGCATCTTCGCGTCGCGGTCTCGGTTTGGGTGGAAAGGGTGGTACTCCGCTGAGTACCTGCGCACACCAGTAGATGGTGCGGTGTTCAAACGCCTGAAGCCATTCGGCCGTGTCGGCTCCGTTGTCCCGAAGGCTGCGGTACGAGGTGAGGGCTTCGCCGATCTCGGAGGCCCACGGGTGTCCCTCGGGTGCAAAAACACCTGACGCGTCGGCTCTCGCCACACCCTTTTGCAAAACCAGCGCCGCCTCGGTGAGCCACTGGGTCGCGTCGCTGTCGTCCACATTGCAAGCTGCGAGCTGGGCTCCGTGCACGAGTCGTGCGGCCGACTCACTGAGCCAGATATCGCCGTAGTTCACCGCCCAACCCCATCCGTCCACCTTGGCAGCGGCTAGACGCAGCGTGTGTGCAGCGGTGGCCCACTCGCCCCGAAGCATCTGTTCGACGCCATCGATCCACATGAAGCGTGCCGCTTCGAGGAGGCGTTTTTGATAGCAGCCCGCGAGGTTTTGCTCTGCGAGGCGCCGTACCTCTGGCGCCCCAAAGGTCAGTGCATACCCGAGGTAGAGCTCGCACTCAAACAGCGTGTTTTCGAGAAGCTTGTGCACATTCATGTGAAAACCGCCGAGCTGCGCCCACCACCGGCCTTGGTCGAGTCGGGGATGTTGCTCGAGTAGTTCTCGCAGCCGGCGAAGCTCAGCGCACATCCGGTCGCACGTCTCGCGATGGGCAAGCTCCCCCTGCTCCCACTCCAACCATATGTTGACGAGGTCTCGAACGATCAGTTTGGCTGTGGTACGGGCCAGCTGCTGCTCTCGCATAAAGGCGTCTTCGTCGTAGTTGGCTGGCGGCTCGTTGCCCTCGACGACGAATGTGAGTGCCAGACGGACGAGCCCCACCGCCGGGTTGTCCCAGTTGGCCGTGCTCACCGCGACAAACTCGACGTTGTACGTCGTGCTTCGGTGTGGGTCGAACCGCACCTCGCCAGCGAGGGCGCCGTCGTCGGAGAAGCGGACGCCTGGTGGGAGCCGCACCAGTGTGGGGCACTGCATAAACCCTCCTCCGCGCCACGGGCCTGCAGGGTGGTTGAGCGAGTCGCCAACGCGGACCGTGCCGAGATCGAAGGTATGCTGCGTGACCTTGAGTGCATTGCGTGCTGCGCAACGGTAGTGCTCGCTATAAAGTTCAACATGGGACCAGCTTCGCGGGCAGGAGCGGCAACCGTGACATCGTCCATCGCGGTAACCCGAACTCCCGGGTTTGATTGGGATGTCTCCGCAGCCGAGCTGCGTGGCTGTGGGGCCTGCCTCCCGGCCCTGAGGGAGCGCCGCAAGGGCGTCGAGACAGCGGGCAATTCTCAAGTCCTCGCGGGTGGCCTTGCGGCAGTAGCGGGCGTCGTCCTCGGGTACGTAAATGAGAGTGTGGTCGGCCTCGAGTGCCACTTGGTAGGGAGCTTGCCGCCCGGCTGGCCAGTGCTCTTCGCGGTAGTTTAGCGCGATGATTCTCCCAAGTTGCCAGCCACTGTCCCCCATGTTGCACATGATGGTCGCGCCAATCTCGAAACGAAGGTCCGACATTGCCGCGAGTTTACCAGCCCGTGGATTTCTCGACACGCCGCCTCGTTTGCCAAATTCGTCCCGGCTGCGCTTCACTCGAGCCTGCTATTGAGCGAGTACAAGCTCATGCAGGGCGGTCGCGTGGGGGTCGCTTCTCGACCCGACCCGACCCGACAATTAGCGAGCTGTCGGTCCCGACCGAAGTCGTTCGCTAGCTTCTCAACAAAACCTGGCACTGTTTAGCGAATGCAACGGAACGAGGTAGGGTGTGCTCCAACGAGAACTTGCTGTTTGTAAGGCTTTTGCGGTCTTCCTGGTATCTCAACGAGCCATCGAGCGCCTCCTCGTCATCGATCAACTCAGCCAAAGGGCACGCGCACCCCAGCAGGAAGATACGCTCCCCCTTGAGCTTGCACGCGAGTCGTCGTCCCTCGAGCACCCGTGGCGAGACGACAAAGCGATTCAGGCGCTCGTCCCACTGTCCACCGTAAAAGGTGACATCACCTTCAACAAACTCATACGCATTGTCGAGGAGTCGTGAGCTTAGTTTGTTGAAGCGACCCGTGCAGTCGACAACAATGTCCGCGGCCAAAACCTCACCATTTGCCGTCAGTTCGAGTGAGCCTTTTTTGTGCGCAAGACAATCTAACTTGCCTGGAATACACCGAATCAGTACCTTTGTTTGGTTCCAGACGTCGGCCGGCAAATCAAATGGTGTCTCTCCGTCCCAGAAGAACTCAATGATCCCACCCGAGTGGCAATATCGTTGCTTGTTGGCGAAATAGTAGTCCTGAACGTTCTTGGCTGTTTGCCCGATCCAGTACACCTGCGAGGGGAGGAAGGGGCCCTTTTGGAACGAGCTATAGTGTTCATTGGGGTAGGTCAGAGGCAATAGATATTCCATCACACAATTCGCGGTGTCCCCGGCCCCAACCACAGCAATACGTGTGCCCCGGATACGCTCGGGAAACGCTTTGTCCCTGTGGCAGGCAGCGATAAAGTCATCACCGTCGATGATGCTCGCAGAGCCCTTGTCGCGTACAAATGAGTTGCCCTTCTGCTCGCCCATCCCATTGGCAACAACAACGCTCTTCGCTACGATGGTAGTACCCTTGTGTGAAATGGCGTATGTATTGTCGAGATTGGTGATTTGTTCGACACCAAAGTCAAACAGAATGTCAGCATCCGCATGAAAAAACACCATTGTGGCGAGTTCGTGTAGATGCTTGGCAGTCGGAAATGGCCGTTCGACAAGTTCATCGAAGTGGCTCACCTGAATAAAGTGGCCCTGGGCAATATTCGAGTTGAGGCCCACTTTGACGAAGGTTGGGGAATTGAGCACGAGCGAATCGCCAAGTCGAGAAAACGTCGAGCATATCGTCCCGCTTTGCTCGACCACGAGGATCTTCAAGTTGGGTGTTACCTGCTTGGCCGTATAGACGAACATCGCCGCGTGAATGCCCGCACCAATCAAGATAACGTCGTAGTCGTTGTCGACCGGAGGTCGCTTTTCAAGCAGGTAGTCTGTTGCAGCTGCCACATACCGCGCCCGGTTGTGACGGTCGAAAACGTAGTCTCGCACGCGTATTTCGAGGGGCAAGTGGGGTCGCCCGTGGTCGGCAAGCAAGCGTTCGGCAGCCACAGGGGCCTCGCCGAAAATCAGCTTTGTAACCGCGCGTCCATCGATTTTTAGCCCATCCATCAGCAGCCGCAAGCGTGCTCGTCGATCTTGAACACGAGCCGTCGCAGCGAGCGTTTGATGATCGGTGGCGAGCGGTGCACGACACCGAAGCCACGGTTGCCGGGAAAAGCCTCTCCCTTCATGAGCAGTACATCGCCAGCGGTGCACTCGCGCACCGCTTCGGGTACGCGGAAAACAGAGCGATTGGCTGTTTCGAGATCGACGTCGGTTCGCCCGAGGTTTCCACGCACGGCGTCCTCGTTTCGCACCCACTGCGTGCCCGGTCCCACGTAGGTACACAGCAGCCGCACGGTGACGTTGTCGGTGTGGAACTTGCGACACCTGTCGTCGGCTAAAACCTCCAACTGTGCGTGAAGGTGGCGACGGCCCATCGCTGCACCAAAGACGCGCGCGAGCGACTCGATGTCCTGCGCGAGAAATCGCCGGGCCAGAGGGTTCGAGACTGATTGGAGCAGCTCAGATGGGTCGAGATAGGCAACGTCGAGCCTTGCTCTGCTAGCGAAAAACGCTCCGCGAGCGGTCTCCTCGAGCGCTTTCACCACGGGAGCGGCGAGGGTTCGCTTTAGCAGCAGGAGGTTCTCCCGAGACTCAAAAAACCGGGGAAACCGAACAGCTGGGCGTTCCTGCGCGAAAGACGGTAGCGAAGATACAGACGGGGCTGCAGAAGACATGCCCCTTCTTCATAAACACAAGCGGCCCCAGATGCAACTCAGTTGCAAGTGCCTTCAGGCGCGGAGTCCACCCTTCGACCGGTCTGTCTCAATCTTGAAAGCCCGGAGGTATTCTCCCCCGGGCCAGAACCGTGGTGCCGGTCTCGTGGCATAGCGGTAGACTTGAACGCGACCGTTGTGGCCGATCTGTGAGGAGCGGTTTGCCGACTTGGCTAAACTGAGATCACTCGCCGAAAAACCACCCCAAACTCAAGAGTGACCCCGTCACAGTTGATCTTCAACTTCCGCCATTGCTACTGCAGCAAACGGAACTCGATTCGGCGGTTTTTCGCTTTCCCCTTACGGGTATCATTGCTAGCGATCGGCTGGTCTGGCCCATACCCCTTGATGGTGAGGCGCGCGCCGTCAATCCCGTGCTCGACGAGGTAGGTTTTCACCGATTGTGCTCGGCGCTGCGACAGGTCGAGGTTGTGCTCGCGGGAGCCGTCGGCGTCGGTGTGTCCGCTGATCTCGACACGGATCGAGGGGAAGTCGCGAAGCACTGTCACGGCCTGGTCCAAGACCGGCTTGGAGCGCTGCTTAATCGTGTCTTTATCGACATCGAAGTAAATACCCTTGATAACCCCTGTAAACTTTTTGAGGGTTTTTGGCACCTCGTCGGGGCAGCCATCTTGGTCCATGAAGCCATTGGCCGTTTCGGGGTCATTGGGGCACTTATCTTGGCTATCGATGATACCGTCGCCGTCGGTGTCTGGCCATGGGCACCCTTTGTTTTCTCGCGGCCCAGGTTGTTGGGGACACTGGTCGGCATCGGCCTCGCTGACGGCGGGTTGCCCTGGGTCGTAGAGGGTGTCGCCATCGGAATCGATCAGCGGACACCCGGCATTGAGGGGAGGGCCGGGCTGTTGTGGACAGCGGTCGAGCTGCTCAGGAGGCACGCCTGCCTGCCCCGGGTCGAACAGTGTATCGCCATCTGAGTCGACCAACGGACACCCGCGGTTTTCCACGAGACCCGGTTGCTGCGGGCACTGGTCGGCCTCAGAATCGAGTACTCCGGGTTGACCAGGGTCGTACAGGCCGTCGCCATCGGAGTCGAGTAGGCGCGAGCGCTCGGGCTTTTTGCGGTTGAGCACAAACGAGAGGCCAAACAACACTTCGAGGTTGTTCGAGCGACGGTTGCCAACACCGAGCCGGGTCGCGATGTTGTCGACGACATCGAGACGCAGCGCCAGCCATCGGTTGACATAAAACTTTACACCGCCGCCGATGTTGAGGGATGGGTCTAAATCGCGGCCGAGAGAGTCACTCGATGCACCCAGCAGGCCAAATCCAACCCGGGCAAATGGTGCGAGGCGGTACGGAAGTTGGGCCAACAACACCGGGCGAAATGTGTAGAGCAATGCAGATGCTCCATCTGCAACTTTTGTCGGCATGACCCCGCCTTCGAGTTCGATCCCCAAAAACCGCATCGGGTAGTAGCCCGCCCGCAGACCGACATCGGGTGCCACTGCGGCGTAGGACTGGTGCATCAGCATCGGGTCGTACAGCTCGTGCTCGACACTCGGAAAAAACAACCCTCCGTAGATCCCGAGATGAACGAAGCCGCTTCGCGGCAGCACAGCCGATGCAGAGCAGCACACGCAGCACCTGAAAACGGGCCTCGATAGCGGAGCCGGCATGGGAAGGCTCTGCACAAGCGCAGCCAGCGAAACAACGGCGTTTCTGAGCCTTGGGGAGGTAACGGGAACAAGATCGGAATAGCGCTCTCCAACATCGACCGGCGATGCCGGGAAGGAGAGAAGCAATGGGAAAGCTACGCGATCAAATGAGTAAGGACCTCGAACTTCGGGGGCTTCGTCCGACCACGCGAAGTCGATACCTGCTTGGTGTGAAAAACTTCGCGGCGCACTTTATGAAGTCGCCTGAGGAGATGGGACGCGAGGAAGTGCGGTCGTTCCTTGACCACGTTGCAAGTGAGCAGTCCCTGAGCACGTGTCGAGTGACCTGGTGTGCATTGAATTTTTTGTACACACAGACACTCAATCGACCAGAAGTGATGGACGGCATCATCAGGCCTCGTTCACCAAAGAGAAAAACTCCGGTGGTCGTCTCGGGAACAGAGATGGAGGAAATTCTTCGCGCCATCCCATCTTTGAAACATCGGACAATTACGATGCTGCTCTATGGAGCTGGACTACGCGTGAGCGAGGGGTGTCGACTTGAGATTGCATGTATCGACAGTCGCCGAAATGCACTGCTCATCAAAGATGGTAAAGGGGGGCTGGATCGGTATACGATTCTTGGCCCTCGCCTGCTGGAGGGGCTACGACATTACTATCGCATCGTAAGACCTCGGGGGAAGTATCTGTTTCCGGGCATGATTCCGGGCAAACCGATCACGGTCGGAGCCTACCGGAATTACTTCTATCGAGCCATCGCTGACGCAAAGATTGGCAAGGCTGTTACACCGCACACCCTGAGGCACAGTTGCGGAACGCATCTTTTGGAGCTGGGTATCAACCTACGCACGATTCAAGTGCTGCTCGGACATGCGTCGATTCGGAGCACAACGATTTATACGAAGGTTGCGCTCAAGACAGTGAGTCAGCTGCAATCGCCGCTCGATATCCTCGGGACGAGCCGCGCAGACGTTCTCGGCTGACGCAGCTCGATGCATCACGGCTCTCCCACCAAGGGAAAGTCGCAACGCCCACGGCACGAGGTCGCAGACATCGTGCGCCGACACGGCGCGGCGTTTCGTGAGGCGTACCGGCTGACCCCTGGGCAAGATAAAGCTCTGCGCGCGATTTCACAGTGTCGAACGGCGGCTCTTGGCGGCCATTTGGACATCTGTGTCTACTGTGGTTTTACACGGCCGGCATACAACTCGTGCCGCAACCGCCACTGTCCGAAGTGCCAGGCGTTGAGCCAAGCCAAGTGGATCGAGCAACGGATGGCGCGGGTACTCCCCACGAACTACTTTCATGTTGTATTTACACTTCCGAGTGAGCTGCGCGGGCTCGCCAGACAGAACCCGGAGAAGGTCTACGGCCTGTTACTTCGGGCAGCATCCGAGACGCTTCTCGAACTCGGTCGAGACCCTCAATGGCTCGGAGGACAGCTCGGGGTCTCGACCGTGCTCCACACTTGGACTCGGGAACTCAAGTACCATCCACACGCCCACTGCGTCGTTACGGGAGGCGCTCTCGCACCCGATCACAGCCGCTGGATTCCAGCTCGCGGGCGCTTCTTGTTTCCCGTCAAAGTCATGGGTGCGCTCTTTCGCGGTAAGTTCCTCGACGGACTCAAACGCGTGCGCCATCAACTTTTATTTGTAGGTGCATGCTCTGAACTCGAGGATACCGGCCCGTGGGTCCGCCTGATCGATCGTCTCTTCGAACCTCTTGGGTCGTCTACGCCAAGCAACCCTTCGCTGGCGCCAAGCAGGTCTACCGCTATCTCGGTCGCTACACTCACCGTATCGCCATCTCGGACCATCGACTTATTGCGGTGACCGACGATGCCGTCCGCTTCGCCACGAAAAACGGGAAGTCCAAAACGCTACGCCCACAAGAGTTTTTACGGCGATTTGTCCAGCACGTCCTGCCCCCTGGCTTCGTCAAGATTCGTCACTACGGGCTCATGTCACCTGCACATGCAACGACTACCCTCGAACTTGCCCGCGAGCTGCTCGCGTCCGAGGACGTGACCAAAAGTGAAGCGAGGCCGGCAAAAGAGCTTACTTGGCACGAGCGGTATTCCATGCTCACAGGCGACGATCTACGTCAGTGCCCGCGCTGCCATCAGCAGTCCCTTGCCCGGGTACCGATTGCGGGACCTGTCCCTTCAGACCCGCCCGATATCCTCGACTCGTCATGACCCACATTTTTACATACATATTTTTCTCTATGCCCAACTCAGTCCTGAAGCGGCCGAGGATTCGCTATACCCGCCTTCGGATTTAACCGTTCTCAACGCTGTTACTCACCACTTCTGACGCTCTCGTGCGACTTCACTGCCCCGATATTTTTGTTTCTCTTTCGACCGGGGGGCCCTGTCCACCTGTTCCTAAAGCATGTGTCAGACCGGTTTATTCGCATACAAGCTCGTTTGCCGAACACGCTGTACCTTAGCGGCTCCGCTCATCTCAAAATTTGCGGCACCCACTCGACGGAGCTTTGTCTCTCGTCTGGTCTCTCAGCCTCATGGCTACCGCAAATCCCTATTAGATCTGTGCAGCGATCCCGGAGTTCCCGGTGCGGCGCATAGTTGTCCGTCCACGACCCAGGATCGTGAACGGACTAGAGACTAGGTTCAATCCCGACTCAGAAGCACTTTCGGTGCACGATGCTTGGGCCGGACTCAGTGTACTCAGCTCGGGTGATCCACATCTGCTGGAATGCGTCGAGTGAGGCCAGCGTGTCGCCGCCCTTCCACACAATGACATCACGATCGGGGGTAGCAATAATCCTGATCTTCATGGTTGGAGGAGCGAGCGCCGAAATCTCCTTCTTCATACGCTCTGCGATGCCAGGGAACATGCTGCCGCGTCCGGCGATGACCGTGTTGGCATACAGGTCCTTGCGGATGTCTACATCGCACTTCATGATCGAGTTGTAGGTCGTTTCGTGGATACCCGCCGACTCCATCCCGACGAAGGCCGGTTGGAACAGCGTCTCGGGGACAGCGAAGCGCTCGATGCCGACCGTCACGCCACGATGCGTCGCCGGCCCCTGTCCTCCAGAGAGCATCGCCTCCTCATAGTCAATCGCTACATAGCCCAGCGTGTCCACAAGATCTGCTGCGGTTTCGAGGTCCACCGAGATACCACGGTCGGCAAGACGCTTCTGCATGTAAACATCGAGGTTCCGCTCGGCGAGATCTAACCGAATGATCGCGTGGGGCAGGGCGTACCCCTCGTAGATGGGGACAGTGTGCGAGACCCCCTCGTCGGTGTCGAATACGATCCCTGTGGTCAGCTGCTGTGAATAGAGCGCGAGCACGGCTCGGATGGCGATGTACATCGCGTCGACGCCGAAGTCGTCGAACAAGATTTGCGTCATCTGCTCCCGGTTCGCCTTCGGGTTGAGCGGCGCCTCTGTAAGCAGGACGCGCTGACCTTTCGGGTCGACGCCGAGTGCGTCGAAGACGTTGCGCAGCAACGTCCTGTAGCGCCCCCAGTCCTTAACGACGCCGTGCTTGGCCACGATTTTACCGTCAACGGTGCTCGGCAGGGAGACTCGCGGTGAGTCGTCCGTGGTCAATCCTGCGTTCACGTGACCTGATCCGATATCGATGATGATGGGCGCGCTCATTTTTGTCCTCCTTGTTGGACGTTCGCGGTGAATATAACCAATTTACAATGGCGGTAGCCACAACTTCAGCACGTTCATGTAGCGTTCGCACGGGACCGTGACGGCCAAAGCGGCCCGAGCAGCCCACGGGTGAGCAAATGACCGTTTAGACAGCCATCCGAACACATCGGCCATTACGCGGCGAACTGCTCGTTCACTGGCTTGAGTGCTCGCGGCTGCGGAGCGGTCTCGCGAGTGACTACGCACTACTGTGCACATTCCCTCGGCCGCTTTTTGCCTACCGCTTCCCGTGGTTGGTCGCTGGGGCGGGGAACCACAAGCACAGTGCAGGGTCAGGGGTCGATCGTCCCGGATGACACCTGCGTCGGATCGAGCGACCAGCGAGCGACTAGCTCGGCGACGGCGTCGCTCCAGCTGAGGCCAACATGACTTGTATCGGTCACTTCGACGAATGCACCGCCCCCGGGTACACGCAGGAATTGCTCCCGCGATTGTTCCAAGTCAAGTAATGCGTCTTCGCTGGCCGCAATCCACAGGAGTGGGCCACTGTAGGCCGCAAGGAAGTCGTCGGGGTTGTTGGCGGCCATTCCCGTCATTGTGGTGTAGGTGTAGCGCAGGGTGTCGAGTGTGGTCGTCAACGCCGGATCTTTGATGAAGTTCAGCACATAGCGATGACGATCCCCGCGCAGGGCAGCCCCAAGTGCAGCGAGGTCGACTTGGGCATAGGCTGAGCCGGCGGTATCGGGGCACAACGGGGGTGTTGGAGGCAGGTTTTGTGGTTGATCAAAGTGGTTGAACGGAGCCAGCAGAGCCACACCATCGACACCTGCAAGACCTCCGTGCTCAACGTACCGCGAGATGACACCACCACCACTGCTGTGTCCACTGAGGGTGAGACGGGCATCCGGCCAGCGCTCGTGTAGGTCGCTGACGTGACGGGACAAATCGCGGATAATCTGGTTTTCGTCGCGGCTATCTCCGGGGCGGCCAACCCAATAACGGCCATCATCGTCGCTCGTATACCCGCCAGTCGGAGGGCGGCCGCAGGTACCGTTTGCGTCACAGGTCGAGCGCCCATGCCCGCGGACGTCGATGATCCGGGTGAAGACTCCGCGTGCCGCGAGACCCTCGCCAAGTGGTGTGTATAGTTCGGCATAGGCGGATGACCCGGGTACCATCAAAACGACGGCTCCAGTTCCGTCCCATGTCTCGGGAATCCATTCATGATAGGCGAGAGCGAGGCCGTCCTCGGCAGGCAAAAACGCGGGTGGAGGAGGGGATGCAGGTGGCCCCGCGATGTACTCGCGTTCCCAGGCTGTGAGCTCTCCGAGTGTGTCTGTGGTTGGGTTTTCGCAGGGGGTCGACGAGCAACTCAACAGGGCAAAGCCACACAGTGCGAAGCGAAGGGATGCGTGATTCATGGGACTCCTGCACGGGTGGTCCGTGGGGGCCAGCGCGGCACGCCCGAGCCAAAGCCTGATTCGACTCCGATCAAAAAGGCGTGAATTACCGGCATCCGGTAACTGTCACCCCACAGGGGCTGATTGTGTGGTGCTCCGATCGGGAACTGGGCGGAGTAGCCGAGTGTCAGGCGGAGAAAAGAAGGGCCCCGCAGAATTGTATAGCCGAACCGAGGCTGCACAGCAGGGCCCATATAGGTTAATGCACCGCCCTGGACGGGAGAACCAATCGTCATATTGTGAACGGCGAATGCGAGGTCGAGTGTAAGATCAAATCCGGCTCCAAGCTGGTGACCGAGACTCAGGGCCGTCTCGATTAAGCTCAGGGTTGTCGGCACGGGATTGGCCTCGATTCGCCGCTGCGCGAACCCGTAGCTCATCGAGCCACCGAGCAGCCAGCCAGACCCAAGCCACACCCGCCCGCGCAGGCCGTAGGTAAGCAGTAACGGAGCTCCGAACTCGGAGAAACCGTAGGTCTGTAGTTTCCCGTCGAGCACGTTGTAGTTACCCACACGCGGCTCAAACGCGAATGAGAGCGAGAACCCCGGTCGTGCCCCTGTGTGCTGTTCCGTCGGCCCCGGCTGCTCGGGCTCACTCGCTGCAGCTTCACTCGAGCAAACCGTCCATCCCATCGCCCCGATGACGCACGAGACAAGCATCGACGCGCGGGCAAACGATCGGACGGACGGCACGGGGAGGAGCCTAACAAAGTGGCGTCGTTTTTGCTCGCGGCTCGAGAACAGCCGGTGGCTGCTTAGCTCGCGTCCTCAAGGTCGAAACATCAACATATCCTAAGTACCATGTTTAAATGCACATGCTCGATGCCGTCACCGACCAGACAAAGTCGCCCGCCATCACCATCGCGCCCGCGCCCCACCGACCTGTCGGTGCTCGCCGGGTGACGCCCCTTCCCCGCCGGCCGGTTGAACCGGGTCGGGTTGCTGTCCCTCGACCGACGTCGGTCCTCCCCTCTACTCCCCGCGAGCCATCTCCCACTCTCTTGCTCCCCCAGCGGTCCCGGTGAACGCGGAGCTCTTTGGCGGACGCGAACCATCTGTGGCTGAGCTCGTAGCCGTCGTACGTCGAGGCCCTGCAACTGTTCACTTCCTCTGGGAAGCTGGAGCTACAAAGCCGTATGTGGCCGCTCTGGAGTGCTCCTTCACAAGGCCCTCCATCCTGAAGATTCGCCTGCTCTGGCTCGGGCTGCCAGACCAGGTGCCCGTATCCCCGCGACTCGGGCCAATCAACGGCTACCAGCCGCTCAAAGAGGCCGTCTTTGCGGTGCTCCTCGTTCACGAGGATGGACGCCTGGAAACCCCCGAACCCCCGCGCTGAAGCCAAGAACGGACTTCGAGCACCCACGTTCCCGGCTGGCGTTCGGAAAGTCTGTGCAAACTGCATTCGACCTCGGGCTGAATGCACTGCGTTTGGCCAGGCTCAGCGAGGACCGTGTGCCGCGATTGTTGGTCCGACCGGGTCTAGGCCGAGGAACTCGTGAACGTCAAACCCAGAGCCGCAGGCAGGGGCGCAGACGGCTGCAGGAGCGCGACAGTCGGCTTGTGCCGCAGTACTCCCCGCACACGCACAGGTATTTGTACAGTCATGTGCATCGCCATTGTCGTTACCGTTATCGCAACTTTCACCGTCTTCTACGAGTTGGGGGAGCGTGGCACTTGACGGGTAGGGCCCGACCGGGCGTGCGAGCAACAATCAGTTGATACGGTGCCGACGTCTATCCAGGCATGCGCCCGACTGCCATGAGCGGCGCCATTACCCGCTCGCCGAAAGCCACCTCAAAGCCAACCTCGACGGAGATGTTTGTCAGGCCCGCTCCTTCGAGCGCTCTTTGGATAGTGTCTCGAGAGAGCCCGTGTGGCTGCTCGGCGGTGGGATCGAGTTCCCAATCCCACTGCACAAATAGTCCACCAGGACCCAAGGTTGCGGCGAGCCGCTTGGCCGTTGCGGGATAGTCTTCGACAAAGGCGCAGACCGACGAGCAGACGATTAAGTCGTAGGCTGCCGACGCAACGGGCTTCGCCATCGTGCGTATGTTCGTCCAGCCGCGTTCGACGATTTTCCGAGCGAGCACAGCGAGCATCGCAGGTGAAGTATCGACCGCATCGATCGCGCCCACACGGTCGGCGAGCTGCTCAGCGAGGAGCCCGGTGCCACAGCCAAAGTCGCAGATGTGTAGCCCATCGAGTTGCATGCCTCGTTTAGATGCAGCCGAGACGAGTGAAGCGAATGCTCCACGCGAATAAGCACGTGCCGCTTCGTCGGCGTCCCATCCCTCTGCGTATTCATCCCACTCCGACATGCTCACTCCCGTCGCGTTTTTGGGTGTTGCTGCGAGCGTCAACAAGGGTTGGCACTCGCACGGTCGAAACGCACCATATGACTTGCGTTTTGGGCTGCTTGCCATTGCATTCATCAATCACGGTCTCGATGTGTAGACATTGAATGTGAAGACACGCGCACACCAAGCTCCTTGGGTAAAATCTTTGGCCGCGCGCTAGCCCATGCGAGACTGCTCGCATGACCGGCTCAAACCCTCTGGTCCGCGATCGGGACGTCGACTTCCTGCTCTACGAGGTCCACAATGTCCTCGACCTCTGCAAGCTCCCTGCGTTCGCCGAACACGGGCGCGAGACGTTTGACCTGTTCTTACGCAGTGCGGCAAAGCTCGCGCGCGACTCGCTGTTTCCGCTTTTTCGCGAGATGGACGAGCAACCTGCGCGGCTGGTCGACGGCCGTGTGCACGAGCACCCCAAGATGGGCGAGCTGTATGCGCGTATGGTCGAACTCGGGATTGTGACTGCGGGTCGGCCCGAGGAGGTTGGCGGCGCACAGTTGCCGTCGTGCATCACATCGATGGCGTACCTCTACCTGATGGCGGGCAACGGCGGTGCGGTTGGTTACCCCCTGCTGACCGCGGGTGCCGGCCACCTGATTGAGAGCTTTGGTTCGGATGCCCTGCGCGAGCTGTTTTTGGAGCGGATGTACGGCGGTTCGTGGAGCGGCACGATGGCGTTGACCGAGCCCCAGGCCGGTAGCAGCCTCGGCGACATTACGACTTCGGCGAGCCCTATTGAAGGCCGCGAGGATGTCTACCGGATCAAGGGCAACAAGATCTTTATCTCGGGGGGCGACCACCAGTTTCTCGACAATATCGTCCACCTGACACTCGCCCGCCGCGTCGGCGATCCGGCTGGGGTCAAGGGGATCTCGCTGTTTGCAGTCCCGCGTATGCGCCCAGTTGCCGGGGCGCCGGAGCAGCTCGAGTTCAACGATGTCCACACCAGTCAGCTCGTCCACAAGATCGGCTGGAAGGGGCTAGCGAGCCTCGGGCTGAGCTACGGTGAGAACGAGGACTGCCGCGGGTGGCTCGTCGGCAAGCCGTGCCAAGGCCTGCGTTACATGTTCCAGATGATGAACGAGGCCCGGCTGTTGGTCGGTGCAAATGCAACCGCGACAGCCTCGGCCGCCTACCACGAGTCGCTGGCCTACGCCCGCGTGCGCACGCAGGGTCGTCGGCTCGACAGACGCACGGGTGCCGACAGTTCGGGCCCCGTCGCGCTCATCGAGCACCCGGATGTTCGCCGGATGCTGCTGCGCCAAAAAGCAATCGTAGAGGGCAGCATGAGCCTGATCGTGGCCTCCGCGCGTTACGCCGACCTCGCCGAACACCACGAAGATCCAGCCCGGCGCGAGCAGGCTCGGCTGCTGCTCGACATGCTGACGCCGGTCACCAAGAGTTTCGCGGCCGAGCGCGGGTTTGAGTCGACCAGCCTCGCCCTGCAGATCCACGGCGGCTACGGCTACTCGAGCGAGTACCTGCCCGAGTTGTGGATGCGAGAGCAGCGGCTCAACAGCATCCACGAGGGGACCACGGCGATTCACAGCCTCGACCTGCTCGGGCGCAAAGTTGTGGCCAAGGGCGGCCAGGCACTCATGACATTGGCCGGGGTCATCGGTGCGGACATCCAAGCCGCGCACCAACACGGGGAGCTCGTGGAGCTGTGCGAGGCCGTCACCCACGAGTTAGAGCGCACCGGCAAGCTGACCCAAGTACTCGGCGCCCGCGGTCTTGGAGGAGACGTCATTGGTATGCTCGCCCATAGCGTCGATTACCTCACACTATTCTCGAACTTGGTCGTCGCCTGGCAGTGGTTGCGAATAGCAGGGGCAAGCTGCAAAGCACTCCAGGGCCCACTCGCAGATGAACGGCGCGCGTACTATCAAGCGAAAGTCGAGGCTGCACGCTATTGGATCCGCACAGAGTTGGCCGACAATGCCCGATTAGCGAAGCTCTGCGAAAGCGCGGAGGATTCGTATCTCAAGGTACCTGATGCGGGTTGGTGAGCCAGTACTAAGTGCATTCATATGAATGCAGGTAAAGTGCGGAGGTTGTTCGCCGGTCCCTCGGGCGATCGTTTGGGTCGCCGTGCAGGGACTCGGTTTGAAGTGTATTACTAAGCCCACGCAGTGGGTATTGGAATCTCCACACCGCACCTACCAGCCGGGGAAGCGGCCCAAGACGTGACTTTTTGGATCACGCGAACGGCTTGAGGCGAACGTTGCCGTTGTTGCCTTGCTTAGAATGCAATCGTCAACCGGTTTGGGGTAGGCCGGAACTGGACGGACCGGTTGCGCATACGGCGGTAGTGTTGGTTTGTGTAAATGGCAAACACCGCTGCGGTTATGATGTTTACAAAGCCCACACCCGCTAGGATGCCCCCGGCAACGTTGGTGCGATAGCGCAACGGGCAATCCAACTCGGACACGTACGCACGACAGCGTCGCCGCGGAGGCGAGTCGTGTATACCGACCAACGTAGCTCCGGTGGCGAACAGACCGATGCCAGAGCCGAGCAAGCTGCCAATGAAGATGCGCCGCCAACGAGGAGGCCTCCATGGGGTCCTCTTCCCATTCACGGTGGTCAAGGCTCCTGAGGGCTCGCTGCCGATATGAAACGCTCGGGTGGCCTCCGGTGCGAGCACGTTGTGGGGCTCTTTGTGCGCGCCGGATTTTTCCTCCCTCGCAGGATTGTGTGACCCGGTGGTTTCACCTGCCCGCGTCGCGGATCCGGGCTCGGCCTCAATCTTCGATATGTTCTCGGCCGCGGGCTGATCGGTTCCACGTGTCTCAGACGCATGGGCGAAGGTGGTACATGTTAATGCGGCGGCGAGGGTCGCCAATGTCAGTCGGGTTCGCGGAAGTGGCGCGTCGTGATACATCAGCACCCTGTACGCCCCTCGCTCTCGTTCGCTTACAGCCTGAACCTGAGGAGCAAGCGAATACCTAGCAACTCGTTAGAGGAGTTGCGCAGCCAGTCGCAGAATCCGAGAAAGTCCCATCGTAGGTGATTGGCCCCGTGAATCGCCACAGATTCTAGCGAGTTTGAGTCCAGTGTTGAGGCAGCGCAGTTGGGCGAGATACCCAAGGTTGCCCTCTCCCTCAGAGTCTCGCGGATTCGTTGCGCAGACTTCGCACATGGGGTTGTGGCAGTCTATATGCTGTCGCTGATAGGGTGAATCAACCGGCCACCGGGCCGTCAGCTCCGGTATGCTTGCCATCGCACTCTCACCAGTCATCTGGTTGGTTATTCTTTCCGTCGTTGTTCTCGGCGGCATTGCAGTTCACCGGGCCGGAAAACATGGTTTTTTGGTAGTAGGTGGAATCATCGTACTCCTTGCGCTCACCAACCCATCAGCACAGGCACACAAAGACTCGATCCAGCAGGAAGTACGCAAAACCTTGCGTCATGAAGTCGATCGGGAGGTGAACGGAGCAGGCCGCTTTGCCTCGGCTGCTTGGCAGCACTTCGGTGGCGACCGGCTTGTCGATGTACTGCTCGACGTCGAATATCAAGACTTCCTCATTTTCTCGCGCACGACGACCGATGGCAAAACTGTTTCGCTGGGTATTCTTGGCAACGTTTTCGTCGAAGCTCCCGAGCCGCGCAAGCGGCGTTGAGCTCCTATCGTAGTGAACAACCTTGGCCGGCGGACAAACACGAGTTTGTCGTCGAAGCAGCCCTCGAGCAGATTGACTGGGCCGCCACCCCACGCGAATCACACGATTCTCACAGCTCGCCACAACCAGTGCTCTGCCTTCGGCTGCGACGCGGCAGTCGACCGAATTTTTGGCGGTAGCGGGAATTGTCTTCGCAACCCTTGATATACTCCCCCGTGCTCTTCTCGTGGCTACGCAACCATCGCCGGCAGGCGATCCTCTCGCGCCCGTTCGACCCGGCCTGGCAGGTGGCGATCGAGGACCATGTTGCGCACTGGTGGTGGCTTTCCGATGAGGAGCGTCACCACCTGCGCGAGCTAGTTCAGGTCTTCATTGCCGAGAAGCGCTGGGAAGGCGGTGGCGGCCTCGAAATAACACCGGAGATCCAGGCGACGATTGCTGCGGATGCGTGCCTGCTGATCCTGTCGCTCGAGCACTCGTTTTACGCGGGGGTGGAGAGCATCATCGTCTACCCGAGTACCATCAAGAAGCCGAGGCGCCCGCTTGGGTTTTTCGAGATCGCCACCCTCCCGGTTGCCGAGTCTTCGCGGCTTCTTGGCGAGGCGTGGCAGGGAGGGCCTGTGATCCTTGCGTGGGACAGCGTGCTTCGGGGGGCGCGAGATGCCAAGGACGGGGCCAACGTGGTGTTCCACGAGTTCGCCCACAAGCTCGACATGTTGACGGGCGCGGCGGATGGGGTGCCCCCGCTGACCGACGCGGTGACGCTGAAGCAATGGGTCGAGGTGCTCCAGGCCGAGTATGACGCGCTCGAATACGACGTCGAGCGTGGTCGCAGGAGCTTCCTCGATCGGTATGCGCTCACCAACGGCGCAGAGTTCTTCGCCGTCGCGACCGAGTACTTTTTTGAGAAGCCCCAGAAGATGCGGCGTGCACACGCGGCGATGTACGAGGTGCTGTCGGCGTTTTATCGCCAGGACCCGGCGTCGCGGACCTACCGTCCACGCGTTTGAGCGGGCGGGTGAGGTCAATAGGCTTGCTCGTCGCATCCAGGCCGCTGAAGGTGTTACTGTTGCGTATACAAGTGTAGCTGGTGGTGCGCTCAACGATGTGTAGCGTTAAGCCGGGCGGCGTTGGAGGTGTCTTTCACGAGTGGGTTCACCACTATCCAGTGCATGGCGAAGTTCGCCGGCCACTCCTCGACACGCGGAGGTACTCTTACTCAGACCCATCGGACACCTCCAATTTCAGGGCAACTTCAACCTCTGCAACAAGTGAGCTGATAGGCCGGGAGCCGCTCAGCCGCAAGACAGGGCAACGAGCTTTTGCCAGCCAGTCCTCGTGACGTCGGAGGTTGCGACCGCTGAAGTCGGGGCGGTCGTACTGCGCGGCCCACTCGAGAAACGCCACGTGCGCTTCATGGCGCTCGCCGCCTGGCGCCACGGTTTCGGCGCCGAAGCGTCGATGCTCTCGCTCGTGTAGCCGGGCTAGTCGTGTGTCGGTCGGCACTTGTAAGAAAACGATGAGGTCGAACAGTGACCTCAAGTCATCTCCCCAGCCCATCGCGGAGCCGCTGAGGATCCACTCAGGACCAGGCGTGAACAGCTCGTGCATCATACGCAAGCGTTCGGCAGGCTCGCGTTTGACACTGTACGCCTGGGGAGTCGGTAGCCAGTAAAAGTCATCCGCGTCAAAGTGGGGTAGATCCAGTTGCTGAGACAACGCGCGCCCGAGGCTTGTGGTGCCACAGCCCGAGGCTCCGGTGATGTGAATGCGTCGTGTCATGGCCATCCGCTTAGCAGATCTTACTAGCTTTTGTGTACAAAACGTCGAACCAAGTGTGAATGTTTCCTTTCTACCCGTGGCGCTCCAGGACGCCCGCAGCATTGGAGGCGAGTCCACTGAGAGGTGTCCCTGCGCCCGGCAGGTCGCGGGCTAGCGTGGGTTCAAGGAACTCCATAAGGCGACGGAGACTGGCTTCGTCGCAGACTTTAACGAATAGGTCGTATGGAACTCGTTGAGCGTCTTCATATTGAAACAGTCAGGTTTGGCCGGATCGTAGGTTACGACCAGAACGTCGAGACCATAGCGGCGCCAACACAACATATAAATTTTGTAGGTATTGTGGCTATTTGGCGCAACCCCGATAGCAAAGACATCGCGCCACTTCGGCGTTTGGTAGGTATGCACCCGACCCCAGCGAGATGCATTGGGGGTCCAACCCTCATGGGTGGGCTCGCCAACAACCCCTCCATCGGTGAATGTTCCGACACAAATATCCCGACGAGCGACCTCATCGAGCGCCTTTGCCTCACGCACGCCCATGCCCGGCGATGCGAGCACACGTGTGAGCGAAATGGTGCTCGCGGTGCCGGCTGTCATTTTTGGTTATGCTCTTCGGGACAGATAGGAGAGCCCAATGCAAAAGACGTACACCGGAAGTTGTCACTGCCAGAAACTAAAATTCGAAGCCGATATCGACTTGAGTGCTGGGACGGCGAAGTGCAATTGCTCGGTCTGTACCAAGAGCCGGGCGTGGGAGGCTCTTGTAAAACCACACGCTTTTCGCCTGCTCACAGACGAAACCTTGGGTGACTACCAGTTTGGCAAGCGCAGCTGCCACCATCTGTTTTGCACGCATTGCGGTGTCAAGCTGGGTGTCCGGGGCAATATGCCGGAGGCTGGAGGTGAGTTCGTCGCGGTCAGCCTAGTCGCGCTTGACAACGTGGACCTGAGCGAACTGATCGAGGCGCCGGTTCGGTATTTTAACGGCCGTGACAACGATTGGGGTAATCCTCCGAAGGAGGTGCGGCACTTGTAGACGCTCGTCGTCGTGCGCCGACCCAACCGTGCCGGGTCTGTTCGATCGACCACGCGACCTAGCGTTTCGGTCAGAAAACAGACTCGGTTCAAATTAATTGCTGATACAATATTTCTTAGCTCGCGGCAGCCGGTTGGGTTGCCCGTTGCATCGCTGGTCGGGCGAGCACTGCCTCGAGCCAGCGGGTCACGTTTGTGAGCCCCTCGAGCCCAGGGCCTGCCTCGGGCGTAAACGTAAAATATTGGATCAGTGGAGCCGCGTTGAGATCTGCAAGAGTGTATTGCTCGCCAACCAGGTAAGGACCTGTCGCTAAGGCCTTCTCGAGCAACTCGAGGTGACGGCGCACATTTTTCGCGGCAACTGCGACAGCCTCCTCGTCGACGGGTTGACCTTGGGGTGCGTGGATCAGTCTCGGGATCACAACTGCAGCGAGGTCTGCGTACATGTACGAGTTGAAAGCGCACAGCCACTGCATCATTTTTCCGCGCCCGGCGGCGTCGGGAGGGGCGAGGGCGGGCCCATCGAACACCCGCTCGATGTAGTCGAGAATTGCCAATGACTCGTACAGCTGCACGTCGCCGTGGGAAAAAGCTGGGACCTTGCCATAGGGGTGGACAGCGAGTTGTTCTTCTGAGTGCGGAGCGAATTGAAGGTGTTCGAACTCCACTCCTTTTTCATGTAGCGCAGCGCTCACGCCGCGCACGTAGGAACTCAGGGACACTCCAAACAACTTGACAGCAGCAGACATAACTTTTCATGACATCGAAGTGGCATGATCGTCAAGCAAGATCCCAGTGACCTGCGCGAACGAGCACGTCGGTGCGCGAACAAACGCATGATTATACAATAGACATTTCAGGAAGCGCCACTGCATTGGTAGATGTCTCGCCGCAGTTGAGTGTGGGAGAATAAACTGTCCTCACAGGCATGAACTCGCGTTTTACTGGGTACCGGGTCACTTCCCAAGTGCACCACGGACGACGAACACAGGTCCTTCGGGCCCGTCGTGTTCGCGACAACAGGCCGGTAATCCTCAAGACTGTGCGCCACGAGCATCCTCCGATTCGCGACGTGGCACGCCTTCGCCACGAATTCACGCTGCTCAAAAAACTAGATGGTCCCGGTGTGGTTTCCGCACTCGAACTGCTTGGCTCGGGCTCCCGCCCTGCTTTGGTGCTTGAAGACTTTGAGGGCGAGTCTCTTCGCCGCAAAATTCCGCCACAGGGGTTGTCACTCGATGATTTCTTCTGGGTCGCAAAGGCAGCGGTCAAAGCTCTGGGGCATATCCACAGTGCAAACATACTCCATAAAGACATTAAGCCGGACAACCTGATTGTCCATTTCGATCGGCGACAGCTGGCAATAGCCGACTTTAGTATCGCTTCGCAGCTTTCTGAGGAGCGCCTCTCAAGCCAAACGTTTAATATATTAGAGGGTAGTCTCGCCTATCTCTCACCCGAACAGACGGGGAGGATGAATCGGCCAGTCGACTACCGAAGTGACTATTACTCACTCGGTGTTACGTTCTACGAGCTTCTATGTGGAGAGTTACCATTTCAGGTAACAGATACACTCGAGCTGCTTCACGCCCATATTGCTCGGCACCCGCTCTCACCAAAAGAACGTCGCCCAAACCTCCCCGCACCGCTTGCTGGCCTCGTGATGCATCTGCTCGAAAAGCAGCCCGAGAACCGCTATCAAAGCGCCGAGGGGTTGCTTACTGATTTGCGCCTCATCGAGCAGGGGGTCGATGACACGTTTGTTGTCGGACGCCACGAAACCCATGAGCGGTTTGTGATAGCAAGTACGCTTGTCGGTCGCTCCCGGGAACTCAAGAGCCTAGGCGATGCATACGACAGGGCATGTCTCGGTAGCAATGAGTGTGTGCTCATTGGTGGCCCCGCGGGCATCGGCAAGTCGGTGCTGGTACACGAACTCCAGCGAACCATGGCAGTACGTCGGGGAGCATTCGTCGCTGGTAAGTTTGATGCGCTTGCACATATCTCACCCTACGCAGCCCTGGCAACTGCCCTGCGTACACTCATCAATCAGACTCTCGGAGCACCTGAGCGTGAGCTCGAAATGTGGCGGACAACTGTTTGCGCCGCGGTCGGTGGAAGTGGGCAACTGCTCGTCGAACTAATACCTGAGCTTGAAGTGCTACTTGGGCCACAACCGCCGGTCCCGGCAATGCCACCAACCGAGTCGGCAAATCGTTTCCACAACGTACTACGTGCGTTTATGATTTCGCTCGCTCGGGAAGACCGACCACTTACTGTGTTTCTCGACGATCTGCAGTGGTCTGATCTCGCCACTCTCAAACTCATCGAGGACCTCGCCACCGACTTTGAGCTCGCACATATTCTTTGGATCGGGACATATCGCGATGGCGAGGTCTCGGCCAGTCACCCACTGACCCGTGTGTTGCAGGCACTAAGGGACGCCGAGGTGGGCCTTACAGAAATTGCGCTTACACCACTGTCTGTCGAAAATGTGTGTACATGGGTGTCGGCGACTCTCCATAGCGAGCCGGCGGCGGTCTTCGAGTTCGCGCAACGAATCCATCACTTGAGTCGCGGTAACCCATTTTTTGTCCGTGCTGTACTCAGCAAACTCCACGAGCTAGGCGCGATCTACTTTGATCCAAAAAACGCAAGCTGGGCGTGGTCGCTGGCCGCGGTCGACACAGCCAAGCTCCCCGACGATGTTGCTGCTCTTGTCACCGAGCGGATCCACGAACAGGATGAAACCTGTCGCCGGCTGCTCGAGACAGCAGCAGCAGTAGGTGGGCATTTTGATATACATCTACTTGGCCAACTACTTTCAACCACACCAGCAGCGGTCCTAGATAACCTTTGGCCGGCGGTCTCAGCTGGTCTCGTTCGTCCGGTTGGCGACGACTACAAGTTTATTCGCGATGAAACCCGTCGTGCCGAATTCGAGTTTGTTCACGACCGTGTGCAGCAGGCAGCCTACCAGTTGCTCGACGCCGACAAGCGAGCAACTATCCACATCGATATCGGTCGGCGGCTGCTGCTCGCCGACAACGCTGACGACGAATCAAACCTCTTTATCATTGCCGGGCACTTTGCCGCGGCTGGGCCTATCGCCAAGGATCCGGCCATCGCTGAGTTGCTGGTACGAGCGGCTTTGCGGGCCAAAGTATCAACCGCCTACCACGAAGCCTGTGGTTTTTTAGCCGCGGCGGTCGGCTTTTTGGGGGCGCAGGCATGGGAGCAGCACCCGGCCCTCAAGTGGAAGCTCGAGCGTGCTCGGGTTGAGTGTGAGTACCTCGCGGGGCATCCTGAGCAGGCTGTCAAGATCTTTGTCCCACTTCTTGAGCATACAAGCTTACCCCGGGATCGTGCAATGCTGTATGCACTCCGGGCGACATTGGAGACGAACCGGGGCGATTTAGTTACCGCGCTACAAAGCGGGCGTAGCGGTCTACGAGCTCTCCGCCGCCGGTTACCAAAAAATGCGACAACACTCTCGGTTCTCAAGGCTTTTGCCGCATTCAAACGCCTTCACCGCGGACCGGCTGCTGCAATTTTGGAGCTCCCAGAACTTGATAATCGGGACCGCGAAGCCGAGCTTCGTGTGCTCATGTCGATGGCCGCGGCCGCGTATTTTGTCGACACCAACCTCGCATCCGTCATTCTTTTGCGGATCGCCAACCTCTCGTTGCGCCACGGCCTTTGCGATATTTCAGCCTACGGGTTTGTCGGAGTCGGGTTGGTGATGTCCGGAGCATTCGGCCACTACCGCGAAGCTCATGAACTGGCACAGATCGCCCGCTCGCTCAACGAGCGCTACAACAACACGGAGCTGGCAGCTAAGACTATTCTGTTTAGCACTACTTTTATGGGGGTCTGGGTTCAGCCATTTACCGAAGTCAAGCAGGACCTGCGGTTGGCGACCGAAACTGGGTTTGCCAACGGTGACTTTATCTACGGGATTTATAGTACGGTCACAGAAGCGTTCTTGATGGTGATCGACGGAAGCTGTCTCGCGCGAGTTGTGGAGCATTGTAGCGAAATTTTGCCAGTTGTACGGCGGCGTCAACTCGCGGATCAAACCGCTACGATTCGTTACATGCTGCACCTTTTTGGCCGGGTCTTACCCGGCACCAAAGAAAGTGATGGTCGTGGCCCATTTGATGAAGAGGCGTTCCGGGCAGGTATCAGCGACGAGTCAACGCCGCTGGTCATGTTCTATTATCATTACTATGAGGTTATCCGCTGCTACCTAGCGATGGACAACGACGGGGCGATGGCAGCTCTTAACCTGGCCCGGTCACGGACGAAAGTTGCATTTGGTAGCGCGATCATTGCCGACTTTTACTTCTATGAATCCTTGGTGCTGACACGGGTGATCCCAACAGCCACAAGGCCGCGAAAGTTACGACGGCGGGTCAAACAGCGACTTAGGTCGCTTAAAACTTGGGCCCGAACCGCACCGGGCAACTACGGTTCTCGAGCTACACTTGTCGAAGCAGAGCTCGCGCGTGTCGGAGGCGACGAGGGCGGTGCAATGCGTCTTTACAACCGCGCGATCGCTGAAGCTCGCCAGCACGAAATGCCACATATCGAGGCTCTCGCGGCAGAATGCGCACTTCGCTATGCCCATCGCCTGCAATACCCAATCCTGACACGGGCCTATGCCGCAGAGGCGATACTGGCGTACCGCAGTTGGGGAGCCCTCGCCAAGGTGCAGCAATTGGCGAACGAGTTTGAAGGGTTTGTCCAGCAGCGACCGGACGCGGCGGACTCCATCACAACAACGCACTCGAGCTCCCCGCAGACGCGAGCAACCACGACAGTCGCCCTCGACCTCGACACTGTGATTAAAGCAAGTCGGGCGATTTCGAGTGAGCTCGCGCTCGACCGACTCTTGTCGCGATTGACCACCCTTCTAGTGGAGAATGCGGGTGCGTCCCGGGGGGTACTGCTCCTTCGACTCGAAGATGAGCTGCGCGTTGAGGCGGAAGCTGTAAGCACGACCTCCGGGGTCGAGGTCACCGTGAATCAAAAGCTGCCGCTAACCGACGAGCTTCAGCTTCCGCACTCGATTATCAACCGGGTTCGCCGTGCGCACAAAGATATCGTGCTCAACGATGCGAAGCTTGACCCTGTGCATAGCCAAGATCCTCACATCATCGCAAGTTCAGTGCGCTCTTTGATGTGCTTCGCTCTGATGCATCAGGGCGAACTTCTCGGGATTGTTTACCTCGAAAATAACCTTGCAACCGGGGCATTCACCATTCGTCGTATTTCTCTGATTCGCCAGTTAGCGGCTCAGATCGCCATCTCCTTAACCAACGCTCACCTGTACGCACGCCTCAACGAAGCCCGGCTCGCTGCCCTCGTTGCAGATCGGGTGAAGACTCGCTTCTTGATGAACATGTCGCATGAGCTGCGAACCCCACTTAATGCGATATTGGGATATACTGAATTAATGTCGGAAAGCCTGCAACATGGTGAGACCGAAGGGTTTGATTCGGACTTGCGATCGATCCATCGCGCAGGCATTCGCCTGCTTCGCTCCGTCAGCTCACTTTTAGAGCTCACTAGAATCGAAGCGGACGCACGGGCAACGAAGTACGAGGAAATCGACCTACGAAAGTTAGTCGATGGTCTGCTTGTTGCGTTCGCCGACTCTGCGGCAAGAAGCGGTAACACGCTACGCGAGCAACTGCCGTCGCAGTTGCCCCGTCTGCAGTCCGACGAACACATGCTTCACTATTGTCTGACCACTCTGCTCGACAATGCCTGTCGATTTACTTCGGATGGCGTCGTCGAACTTCAAGTCTCGAGCACAACCCGAAACGAACGCCCTTGGGTAAACTTTGCGGTTTCCGATAACGGTCCGGGAATTGATGACGATGCCCGTAGCAATCTGTTTACTGCATTTTATCAAGTTGATGACTCTCCCTCCCGCAAGTTTGAGGGCACAGGCGTGAGCTTGGCCGTTGCCGCCCGCTTCGTCGACCGTTTGGGGGGGCGTATTTCGGTCGAGAGCGAAGTCGGGCGTGGTTCAACGTTTACCATTTCGCTACCAGAAGCCGTGGAGTAACTGCGAGCGAGTGGTTTAGACCAGCGTCGCCGGACCAGCGGCCTGCGTTGGCTCGTGCGGAGCTCTCCCCCAAGCATCCGCGCGCGAGCGCACGCCTGAAATTTTTTTGATTTTTATTCGAACCTTTCTCCGGGTGCGGCAACTAGGAGGGTGGGTTGCCGAGCCCTGGAGAAACTCATGCGCTTTTCATTCGCCATCACACTCACCCTGGGACTTTTTACTGCTGCGGAAGTTCACGCCAGCTACATTGCCATTAGCCCGCCGATCAACGCGGGTCGTTGGGGCAACCAGTCCCCGACCTCCCACGCCTCCTACATCAGCGATGCCCAGTACTCGGTTGATGTCCTCATTCCGCTCGATGAGTCGACGGTACAAACCGTGCGTTGGCGAACCTACACCCACCACTACTACGACGATGGCTACTACGGCTACGTTCGTTATCGCGGTGAACTCGATTGCGGTGGTGTCGATGGTGGCGAGATCGTGATCATTGACGTGCGAAACCGGCACCACCAAAAGGTCGGGGTGATGTCGTACGCCCACCTCGACGACGTCCAGGTTGAACAGGGCGATACGTTCCCGTGGTACAGCCAGCCGGTGTTGGGTTACACCAAGCGTTGGGAGAACTCCTCATGTTGGTGGGTCAACGCTGACAATGCCACCCATGTCCATGTTGAGTGGGGAGCGGAAGCTCCTTACAATGCCACCCAATACGGCTACGACGACTATTCAACAATCGGTTTTTCGATGGGCTCGCTTACCAAGTAGCCACCGATATCTTCGCCGGACACGAGTTTGTCTCGATGTTGTAAAGGTCAGGTCTTGTGATTCTTTGGCAAGGCTGCCTGGGGTCCCAGTGGGGAGTACCACTGCGCTCCCGTTGAGCCCCGCCGGACTGACGACGATGAGCGAACCAGTCCGCATCTTCGTTGGACGACTGTTTGCGAATGGTTTACGCGGTGGGGGCTCCCGCTAAACAGGGCTGAAATAGGCTCGCCGAGCCCGTGTCTCGCTTCGCCCTCATTCTTCGTCGAACCCTCGTATTTACTGGACTCACCGCCACTGGTGTGGTGATGTTTTTTTGGCTGCATCGCGCGGATGAGCCAACAAAACGTCGCCGCGCTCGCGAGGGCGGGCAAGCTGTTCGTGTGCTCGAGGTGGCCTCGCATACCGCCGTTGCTCGAGCTGTTGGCTATGGCATTGTCGAGGCCCAACGCAACTGGCAGGGGCTGGCCGAAGTTGGCGGACGGGTGGTCGAAGCCCACGAGCGTCTTGAGGTTGGCCGCCTAGTACGCGAGGGGACAGTTTTATTTAAGATCGATCCGGGTGCCTATGCGATTGAACAAGATCGTACCCAGGCCACGGTTAAGGCCACCAGGGCGCAGATTAGCGAAATCAAGGCACGCGAAACCAGTGCTCGCAACAACCTCGCGGTCGAGCAAAAGGTGTTGGCACTGGCGCGCAAGGACTACGCACGCCTCAAGGAGCTCTACGACCAGGGTACTGTTTCGCTACTTGATGTCGAGGCCGCCGAACGAGATGTTTTGTCGGCCGAGCGTTCGGTACTCACATACAAAAATACGCTCAATGAATTGCCGGCCAGTCGCAAGGTATTGCAGGCCAACCTTGAGCAGGTAAAAGCCGGAGTCGCGGGTGCGGCCCTCGACCTTTCCCGCACAGAAATCGTTGCTCCCTTCACCATGCGGATCCGCGAGGTCAATGCCATTGAGGGACAGGCAATCAGTGCAGGCCAGGTATTGGTGGTGGGCGATGCCGTCGATGTTATGGAAGTCCCGGCCCAACTTTCGCTCGCCAGCGTGACTCCGCTGATGCGCCGGCGCGGGCGTCGAAACAATCATGCAGGTACAACAGAACCGGGGCAGCGACGCCCACCAGGCGAGGCTCAGTCGGGTGGCGAGCCTGCAACCTCTGAGGAGTCATCGCAACAAAACCCTGAGTCCAAAGTCAAGGCCCCCGCAGGCGATGCGAGCTCACCGATAACCGATGGGAAAGTTGCGCAAGCAATCAATTCCGAAAGCCAAGGTCGACCGAGGCGTGGGCCGGGGCGCAACATCCAGGCAGCGGTATCGCTAAAGAGCCAGGGGATGGATGCCCACTGGCCGGCGGAGTTTCGCCGGTTCGAGGGGATCGACAGTACGACCCACACCATGGGCGTGGTGGTGCAGGTGCAAGAACCCCGGTCGCGCGACAACCCAAATCAGCCCCGACTCACGCCTGGTATGCATGTCGAAGTGGAGCTCACGCGGGCGGGCACGGAAAGCTGCCTCGCAGTGCCGCGCGAGGCCATCCACGATGGCAGTGTGTGGGTTGTGGACCGGGATAGCCGGTTAGAAATACGCCCGGTCGAGGTTTCCATCGCCCAGGAGGATTTCATTTGTATAAGCATGGGAATCAGTGAGGGCGAACAGGTCGTGTTGACCGACCTCGTACCGGCGGTGGCGGGTATGAAGCTCAGTCCACGCGTCGATGACCTCGCAGCCGCGCGGATTGCCGCCGCGACCCAAGGAAACGGAGCGGGACAATGATTCGTTATTTTGCCCGCCACCCGACAGCTGCCAACCTCTTGATGTTGGTATTTATATTGTTGGGAGTTCTGGCCCTGCCACAGTTGCAGCGCGAGACCTATCCAGAGTTTGAGGCCTCTCGGATTCGCGTGCGAGCGAGCTATGCGGGGGCCGATGCCGAGGTGATCGACGAGACCATTGTGACCCGCATCGAGGGGGCAATCAGCGGCGTGGAAGGGGTCGACACCATGACTTCTCGCGCGCGCGAAGGCTCTGCCTCGGTCACCCTCGAAATCGCCGACGGGTACGAGCCAGAAGTTGTGCTCGCCGAGGTCAAGGCCGCAGTCGATGCCGTCAAGGATCTACCGGAAGGGATGGAGGATGCTCCGACGACATCGCTGATGTCGCGGACTGCCCAGGTCGCTTCGGTTGCGGTTACGGGCCCGATGTCGGGTCAGGAGCTCAAGCGCTACTGCGAGAGGGTCCGTCGGGCGTTGCTCACCGATCCCGAAATCTCGTTGGTTTCGCTTGCCGGGTTTTCGACCCACCAACTCAAGGTCAAGCTCGACAGGTCTGCCATGGCCCGGTTTGGGGTGGGGGTGTCCGAGGTCGCCACCGCGATCCGGGCCCAGAGCCTCGACAGTCCGCTCGGGTCGCTCAAGATGGATGATGGTGAGTTGCTTGTTCGCTACTCAGACAAGCGCGTCACACCCGAGCAACTTGCCAGTATTGTCTTGAAGTCGGGGACTGCCGGGGGGGAGGTCCGACTCGAAGCAATCGCCAATATCGAGGATACATTTTCGGTTGAGTCGGACCAAACTTACTTTAACGGTGCACGTGCCGGGACACTTAATATTAGCAAGACATCGAGCCAGGACAGCCTTGAGGTGTTGGCAGCTGTCAAGCGAGTACTAGCCGAAGAGGAGCAGCGTAAGCCGGAGGGGGTACAGCTCGCGATTTCCAACGATGTGACCTCTGTGATTGGCGAGCGCCTCGAGCTACTGGTCGTCAACGGCATCCAAGGCCTCATTCTCGTATTTATTGTGCTCGGCCTATTCTTCAACATCCGGCTCGCGTTTTGGGTTGCGGCCGGCCTCCCGGTGTCATTTTTAGGTGCGGTGTTTGTGATGAACTACACCGGCCAAACCCTCAACATGATGTCGATGATGGGCCTGTTGGTAGCGATCGGTCTGTTGATGGATGACGCGATTGTGCTGGCGGAGAATGTGGCGACCCATCGGCAACGGGGCAAGTCGCCGGTACAGGCTTCAATCGATGGCATTCGCGAAGTTGCCGGCGGGGTGCTTTCCTCGTTTGTGACGACTATCTGTGTGTTTGTGCCTCTGACCGCGATCGATGGGCGAATCGGGCGCACGCTCCAGGTCATTCCCGCCATTTTGGTAGCAGTATTAGCCGTGAGTTTGGTGGAGGCATTTTTGATTTTGCCCAACCACCTGGGCCACATCCCACCAACGAGTACCCGTCCCAATCGTTTTCGTCAGGGTTTTGACCGGGTGTTTTCGGCGATCCGTGAAAACATCGTCGGTCGGGTGGTCGACTTGGCAATACGCTTTCGCTACGCAACGCTCGGCCTCACGGTGGCATCGCTGATTGTGGCGGCGGGTTTGGTCACAAGCGGGACCCTGCGCTACCAGGCGTTTCCCGATACCGAGGGTGATGTTGTCGAGTATCGGCTCGCACTTCCACCCGGGACCAGTTTGGAGCAGACTAAGGAGGAGGTTGAGCGAATTGTTCAAGCTGCCCAGGAGGTTGCGACATCCAACCCACAACCCGGCGGCGACTCGCTGGTTCGCAGTACATCCGCCCGCTTCAACTACAACTCAGACTTTGAGGAAACCGGTCCTCACCTAGCGACGGTTTCGGTCGACTTGTTGAGTGTGGAGACGCGGTCCACAAGCCTGGCCGATTTTTCGACCCAGTGGCGCAAAGCCATCGGTCCGGTCAATCGCTCGGCAGTGACCAAAATCGGTGGCGGTGGGCGACGAGGACCCGGCGGAAATCCGATCGAAATTCGTCTCCAAGGGGACGACCTCGTCCGACTCAAGGAGGTCGCCGGTGTTGTCCAAAAATGGTTTGAGGAGATTGAGGGCACCACCGACCTCACCGACGACCTTCAACCGGGGGCCGCTCAAATCAAGATTCAGCTGCGACCAGGGGTGCGGGCAACGGGGCTTACGCCCCAGACGCTGGCACAGCAAATCCAGTCGACGCTTTCGGGCGTGAGCGTTGAAAACCTGTTTGTCAACGGCGAGGAGTTTGAGGTGTTTGTCGAGCTCGAGCAGTCTGGCCGCGATACCGTGACAGACCTCGAACACCTGATGATTCCGGTGACCGATGCCGAGGGCAATGCCACCGTCACCCCCCTGGCTGCGGTGGCAAGTATTGAACGCTCGCGCTCCTACGCCGCCATCAACCGAATTGGTGGGGTCCGGACCGTCTCTGTAACAGGCGGGGTGGATCGCGAGGTCATCAATGTCTCGGCACTGATGCGACGATTTATGGAGGAGCGCCTGCCGGAACTCGAGCAGGAGTTTGGCGATGTCCGCTTTGCTGTGGGTGGAGAGATCGAGCAATCGGCCGAAACCGTCGGTTCGATGGAGCGGGGAATGGTGATTGGCCTGTTTGCCATCTTCGTACTTCTGAGCCTTCAGTTCCGCAACTATCTCGAGCCGATTGTGGTGATGTTGGCCATCCCATTCGCATTTGTCGGCGTTGTGTTTGGCAACCTGGCAATCGGGGCACCGCTCAGTTCGCAGGCCGTGCTCGGGTTTGTTTCGCTCGCCGGTGTGGTTGTCAACGACTCGATTTTACTGATGGTGTTTATTCGTGAAGCCCGGGCAACCGGCTCGTCGGCCCTTGATGCTGCAAAGATTGCGAGTCGCGGACGGTTTCGGGCGGTCTTACTCACCTCAGTGACAACGATCTTTGGCCTGGTACCTTTGATGTTTGAGACCAGCCGGCAGGCCCAAAGCCTGATCCCGGTGGCTACGAGTATTGTGTTTGGGATCAGTGCTTCGACCGTGCTTGTTTTAATAGTCTTGCCCGCGACCTACGCTGTGCTCGGTGATTTGCAGCTCGTGCGCAAACCGGATTGTTAGCCCCGTGCCCGCGGGCTTGGGCGTAGGCCGATGAGCAACATCCACAGGTAGATGCCGGTTTCAACAAGTTCGTCGATGGCACTTTCTGGCCATGCCGAATGTAGGGCGGGGAGGAGAACGAGCCCAGCGATCGCAAGCAAACCCATCATTTCACTTCGTGTAAGTACAAGCTCTTTGAACCACGGGCGCGTGCGGACCTTTGCGATGCAGTTGAGGCCGAGGAGCGCCACAACTGGGGCGGCAAACAGACTGTAGCTGTGACCCCCGAGAGAGTTATGAAAATTGATATGGGACCAGCCATCAATGTATATGCCGCCATAGCTAATTTCCTCTAAACCATAGACAATGGCACACAGGCAGACGACTGCCGGCGCGACTTGTTTGACCCGCAGAGCAGTTGCCATCCACACAATCGCAGTAGTTGCTAAAATGGCGTGTGAAACGTGCTCTGCCAGTCCCTCTTTACGCAGGAGCAGTTGACCCATTTCGGGCATGATGAGGGTGTAGAGCGCGAGTAGCGTGGCAAGTGAAAATGGGAGCCATCCGAGCACCCGGGCAGTATACATGCCCATCGCGGAAGGCGGCTTGCGGCCATCGTTGTTGTGTCATTCCTGTTCTCGATGCATTTTTTGATGGTGAGGGAGGCAAGTGAAGGTCGCGCAGGCGTGCGGGAGGAATGAAGTTGATAGTTGCGGGGTGATGTTTGACACCTCTGGCAATTGAGATGTCGACGGTGTACACGGGGAAGTTAGGAGTACTTCCATGACGATTTCAAATCTCTCCATTGAGGTTGCTGGGCCAGAGCTCTTGCCGACGTTCGAGGACATTCGGTGTGCAGCCTTCGCGCCAGTGTTTGCCTCGTTTCGCTCGATCTTAGGAGACGAAATTTATGAGGCCGCCCAAGCCCCCGAAGATCAGCGCCAGGAGCAACTTCTCGCCGAGCTTTTTGCCGCTGAGTCAGGTTGGGAGCTCTACACAGCCCGGTTTGGGGAAACCGTTGTCGGCTTTATTTCGCTGCGCCTCGACAGTGACAACAGGGTTGGTGAAATCGGGCTCAACGCTGTCCATCCACAACACGCCGGTCGGGGAGTTGGTACCGCGATGTACGAGTTTGCGGTGTCCCGCATGCGGCAGGCGGGCATGCGCGTGGCGACTGTTGCGACTGGGGGCGACCCAAGTCATGCACCCGCCCGTCGTGCCTACCAAAAAGCCGGTTTTACCGTTGAGATTCCGAGTGTGTGGATGTGCCGCAAGTTATGAGCTGAGGTGCGACGCTCGTGCATGGATGTTTTTCAACCGCAATGGAGCTCCCAGTGCATGTGCTCTTAGTTGGCTGTTGATGCCGCGAGTCGACTCGAAATGGTGGCAGCTCGATTTTGGCAACCCCTGTGCGAACCTGGCCAGGTGGCGGCCACGAGCCTGTGATGACAGCACCAGCTGTGGCGTTCGGTGATAGATTCGAAAGCGGAGATAGCGATGGGAAAAACCGTTTTCGATCAGGCCCTGCGGGTGCTGGCGTGTGAAAGTTGTGGAGCCCCTGTGCAGGGGACAATCGCCGGGGGTCGGGTTCGGTGCGACTACTGCAACGCGATCAATATGTTGCCCGCACGCAACGATGAGCGGGACAGGGCGACACACCACCAGTCAAAGTTGAGTGAAGGCGAACGCTACCAACGTCTACGCGCCCAGGACAACAAACCGCTGTTGCCTCCGGCCTCGCTGCAAAGTTTGATGTCGCAGGGTCAACTGGCCCAAGGGGCAGTTGCTGAGGCGACCAAGCAGTGGCAACAGGCCTGTAGCGAGGTGGCCAAGGGTGCATCTTTTGGTGCGAGCGAACGTTTGTTTTTTCTCAGCATCATGTTGTATGGACATCTCTCGGAGCAGGGCGAGGAACTCAAGGTTCGGGCCCTTATCGAAACCTCGCTTCAACACCTCGAAGACCAGACGTTTCGCGCCGTGCTCCATGGGATGCTGTGCCGCAACGCCGCGCGCTTGGGTGACTACGAGGCCGCGGCCTATTGGTTGTCGCTTTGTGACCCGAGCAGCGACAACCTCCAGGTCGACACGTCCTATCGGTTTTCGGCGGCCTATCTCGCCACCGCCAAGCGCGAGTTTGATGCGGTGATCCGTTTACTCGGCTCGCGGATTGATGACGTGCCCATTGCCGATACCAACGATTTTGTTTGCGGTGTGTTGCGGGCCAACGCGCTCGAGCACACCGGACAACTCGACCTCGCCGTCGAACAGCTGATGCAGTGGAGTGCAAAGTCGGGACCGGCTGTCGAAAAGATCGTCGCTGCCAACGCGAGCTTGAAGTTGTGCGTAAAAAGCCTGCCGCGGGCGGTCAGCCGTGCCGCAGATTTTGAGGCCGCGGTTATCCAAACCAAGTCCGGTATTAAAGTTGGTCGGCTGATGTTGCCAATCATGCTCTCCGGCCTGGTGATTCCGATTGTCGCCAGTGTTGGATTTACCGCGTTTGACCCCATGATGATGACGTGGTTGCTACCCGTGCTCATTGTTGGCGTCACCGGGTTTATCCTCGTGAGTGTGTTTCGCTCGATCGGTGCTGCTGGGCGGACCCGGGCTCACCTCGAACAGATCGGTGTGGCGGCAACCGGCACGATTTTGGCGATCGAGGGGACTGGCACGCGGATCAACAATCAGCCGCAAATGAAGTTGCGAATGCGGATTGAAACCCCGGGAAAGCCGGCGTTTTTGGTCGAGCACCGCGAGGTGATTCCGACCCATCAGCTCGCCCAATTACCGGTGGGTACGCAGGTCAACGTGCGCTACGACCCCAACGACCGGGCGATGCTGGCGATTGTGCGCAATAGCTAACTGGCGAGTTAGCGCAGCAAAGCGAGGAGTTGATCAAACTGTTGCTTCGTCAGGTCGCCGCTGAGTTTGATCTTGCCGGCGTCCAACAGCTTTCGGCCATTGTGCTGCGGGTTTTCCATGAGGAGGTCGAAGTCGGCCACCGAGATGTGGACGGTGCCACGGGATGTTGAGCGGGCCGCGAGCTTATTTGGGTTTTCGATAAACCACTCGCCACCACCTTCGCCGGAGATCTTGAAGCTGTAGCGCACACCGAGCGTGTCGGCGGGCGGGCGTTTGGCGATGGCAGCCGGAAGCGTGCGGGTAAACAACTTTTTCAGGTCGGTTGGCATGGCGCCTTCTTTCCTCACAGGTGCGGTTGTTGGGTGAAAACGACAACGGGTACGAAGACGTGGTCGGGTGCAGTGTAGCTACGGCGGCAGCTCGACCGCGAGCCAGCTCCGCAGCTTCTCAGGGAGATTTGCGTAGTGACTGAGCATCGGCCCCGGTCGGCCATGCTTGATGACGAACGTCTCGCCCCATCCGTGACACAGCCTCCCGAAATGCTCGAGTTGTTCATCAGGCGACAGGCGGTTGGTGTCGGCGATGTAGACCTGCGGTGGTCGTTGCAGTGTTGCCACCACCCTGGCAAGGGTTCGCAGGACGACTGCTGAGGGCCCACTCCAAGTTGCGTGTACAATCAAAATTCCCTCGGACCATGAGGTCGGGAGTGGCGGGAGCAGGTGTGGTTCGAGCTCGACGTTTGCACGAAACAGCCGCGCAACCTGTTGCTCAAAACACATGGCCAGCTAGTCGACGATCCAGTGCGGCATTGTTCGCAGCGGTGTGTGGAAGAACTTGACCGGCGAGACGTAGCGAAAGTTGGTCACGCGACTGGTGTATAGGCATGCATAGCTTTCGACCTGGGCGGCAAACTGGCTGAGGTCGTAGCGAGCGGCAAACACCGAGCCCCAGTAGGGGTTGAAGGCCGCGGTCAGTTGGTCGATCCGGCGTTGCAGGGTGTCGGCGGTTTCGGCCTCGTAGCGGCGCAGTTGCTGGTGACGTTGGCGCACGGTTTTACGTGTATCCTCAAGTAACTTGGTGGCCTGGGCCGGGTCGACCCCACGTGCGACCAGGTCCTCGGGCGTATGCCGGCCCAGCTGGGCTACGAGGTAGCGCACGGCCGTCATTTCGTCGGTCAGGGCAATGCGCAGTTTGGCCAGGTGGTTGATCTCATCGATAACGTGGTGCTGGGTGTGGCGGACTTCGAGCTCGTGCTCGAGGTCCTCAATGATCAGTGCCGTGCGCCAGCCCGAGCTTTTTTTGCTGCGGACGATGTCGCCGTAGATGTGGTCGCCGACGTACAACACCTGGTCGCCGTGGACTCCCAAGGCGGATTGCAGGCCTCCTTGGTTGCCGCCCTCGTAGATCCGACCCGACATCGGCTCGCGCACCGGCTCGCCGATTTTTTCGCCGGCGCAGGTCAACTGTTGAAACGGCTCGTTTTCGGTGAAAAACCCGGGCTTTTTAGCCCCGACAATGACCCAGTCGAAGTAGTCGTGCCAACTCGGGTAGCGCTCGCTACTTGGCAGCAAAAACGACATTACGGCATTGGTGTATGGGTAGTAGCTGTTGGTCAGCAAAAACAGCTTCTTGCCCGACGAGCGGAACTTGTGCAGGGTTGGCCCGAGGTTTTGGTCGAGGTTGAAGTAGCGGCCGAGGTCCGCCTTGATCTTCTCTTTGATCGAGCCGTCTTGGTGGGATTTGTCGATCGCGGCGCGTACATCATCCCAGGCGGTTGCGTAGCTCGGGGGCCCCGACTTTGTGGGCCAAGACCCCGGCTGGGTGTCGATGAGCTCAACGACCTGGGCGTAGAGCGTGACCTCGGGCAGGGCAAATAGGGTGTCGACGGCGACAAAGCGTTCGCGTTCGGTGCCCAGCCGTTGCTCGCGGTAAAGCGATTTGCGTTCGCTTCGCGGGAGTTTGCGGTGGCCGTGGTAGGCCCGCCCGACATAGCCGTGGCGGTCCATTTTGATGATGTTGCCGTACTTCTTGTCGACCATCAGCCCGCGGACCGCAAATGTCGGGTCGGCCTGGGTTTCGGCGAGCACCCGGGGGTAGCCGGCCGCCAGCAACTTATCGAGTGTACATGCAAGAGATAGGGCCTCGAGCTCGACCTGGTTGTAGGCGGCTAGGGTGTAGTCCATGTCAAACCCGACGACCGGGATTTGCTCGAACGCGAGGTTGCGGTTGGTAAAAATGCGGGCCGTTGTCGGGGCCGTGATATCGAGGCCCGCATCTTTCAAAAAAGCCCGCACAGGGGTAGGTATGCCGCTTGAAATGGACATCGGACGGAGTAGGTTAGCAGGGCTTGGACAAACATGCCGCCGTCGAAACCACCGGGCTGTCAGCGCGACTCACAAGGCCATCGTTGTCGGTTCGCGCGTGATGACGCAAAAGTGCCGCGAGCGTTGTGTGCATTTGCAAGCCAGGCCACATTCGATAAACCTGCCGGAGTGAGAATCGTTGGTGAGCAAGGGTACGAAAACTGCATCCGGCAATCTGTGTGTGTGGAGAACGACTTGGCAGCAACGTGCAGTTTGGGGCAGGTTAGCTGGCGATACAGGGAGAGTGCGTTGAAGCCGCGGTTTTGTGTTTTTTGTCGATTGGGCCGGAGAAAGCCTCTCCAGTGCGATGCTGCGAGTTTGCGTGATATCGCAAGATTCCGTACCGTGGGGTGGTCGCTGTGAATGAACCCAAACAAAATCCGGCGGACGACAAGCGCACGCTTTGGTACCTGCGAAAAATCCGGTTGCTCGAACCGATTCCACGCGAGGACCTCGCCCAGCTCGTGCCCCATGTCGAAATCCGTGAAATCAAGCGCCGCCAAGTTGTCTACCTGCCGGGTGACCCGAGTGACAGCGTGTTCTTTTTGGTCGGCGGTCGGGTCAAGTGCAGCAAGGTGTCCCGCGACGGCAAGGAGTTGACCCTCAGCTATCGCGGTGCCGGGCAAATGTTCGGCGAACTCGGGGCGCTCGACGACGACAGTCCGCGCGAAGAGATGGTCGAGGCCATGAAAAACGCGATCATGCTCGAGGTGCCAGCAGAGTTGTTTCGCGGGCTCCTTCGCCAAAACGCTGAGCTGTGTTTCGGCTTTGTTTCGATGGTCGGCAAGCGCCGTCGCGACATGGAGAAGAAACTCGAGCACCTCGCGTTTGGCGATGTCCATGCCAAGCTCGCATTTTTGTTGTTGGAGCTGGCCAAGGACTACGGCCTCGACACCGAGCGCGGCCGTGAAATCGATCTCAAGATCACCCACCAGGAAATGGCCAACCTCATTGGCTCGACCCGTGAGACGATTTCGACAACCCTGGCGCAGTTTAAAAAGAAAAACTTGATTCACCTCAGTGGGCGAACGGTGACGATTCAAGATAGCAAGGGGCTCGAGGCGCTGACGTAGAAGTTGTGTGTACAAGGTAAATTGTGTGCATACAAAAAGCCCCGGTCTGGCCGGGGCTTTGTTCGTGGTGAAGGTACGGGCTAGCGCGGTGGCGGTGCAAACCGACCCTCGGGAAACGGTTGTGGGTTGGAGGGGTACGGCAGCGGGTGGTAGTGCGGCGGGTCAACCGGAACTCCGCGGGCGCGCAGGCCCTCGTGGGAGTCGTAGTAAACCGTGAACACGGAGTCGGGGCGGAACTTCCGGCGGCGCTTGAACGTCACCTCGCGCACCGAGTTGTGGCGGGTCTCGCCGTATTGGGTGCCGAGTTGGCGCGGTGCCGGTGCCGGGGCAAAGCCACCCGTGGGAGCGCTGGTCGAAGCATCGGCCGAGCTGCCAACACTCGCGCGTCCTGCCGACTTTTTAGCCGCGGGTGCCCGCGGTGCAGCCTCGGCTTCGGGAGCGCTCGCGTTGGCCCCGTTGGCGCCGGCGTAGGGCTCGTAGTAGGGGCGGGGGGCGGTGGCGATCGGTTTGCTTTTTTTGCGACGAACCCGGCGTTTGCGTTCTTTGAACACCGCCACCCCGATCACCCCGACGTGTTGCGGCGTGCCGCGGCGGGCACTGTAGCTGGCCGTGAGGTCAGAAAACCGAAATGCCGCTACGTGGTCGAGCGACTGGCGAAAACCTTCGACCGTGACGCTGCCGTAGGGGCCAATGACATAGCCGCGTTGCTTGCGGTAGTTGCCGAGCTGCCCGGAGATGACGTCGCGGCCATCAACGGTGACGACCGTCTCGACGCGATGCGGCGTGTTGTTGGTCAGGCGGATGTTGTAGCGCTCACCCATCGTGCCGGCGACGTACATCGAACCGTTGTGAAAAAACGTGTTGAGCGGGCGGCCGTCGGCGGTCTCCAAACTGACACTGACCTCCTGCTGCACCTGGGGCGCGACATGGTGGTGATGGGTGACCGGCTGACGGTGGACGCCGTGGGCCTCGGCCTGCGGCGCGATCGAAAACCCAGTGGTTGCGATCACGGCGGCGACGAGTCCAGCAAACAGGCGACGGGATGGGGACGGGGTAGGCATGGGACTTCTCCAACAATAGGCGAGGGCAATGCTCGGACGGTGAGGCGTTGTCCGACTTCAACCTGTCAACGTGTGTCACGCCGCAGGGCTTACACCGCGGCCAAAAAAATCGCGTCGGGTTGGTTGGGCAAAAATGAACATCGGTAAGAGACCCACAACAAAGCAGTTATTTGCCAGATAACGCCATCTCACGGGCAATCAACCTACGGGTCGACACATTCGCTCGGCCTGATAGGCTTGCGCGCCATGGCACGTCACCGGATCTTCGCCCTGTTTTTTGCCGCCTCACTGGCCGGCTCGGTCGCGTGCAAGACCGCGACCCCCGAGACCCCAACCGAAGCTGGAGAGGCGACTGCGATGGGCGATTGGGATGCGTGGCGCGACCTCAGCCCGCTGGTCGAAGTCGCCAAGACCCACGCCGCGCCCGCAACCGCGACGGCGCTGGAACAGGCCAGCGGGATGATCCGCGAGGGCAAGCTGCTGTCGGCCGAGCTGCACCTGCGCAAGTTCACGACCACCGAGGGACGCGACTGGGTGGCTGCGGCCCGTGGCGACCTGGCGGCTTTGTACTTCACCAAGTGCATCCGTGGGGTCGCGTTTCGCCTCGTCGATTTGGCGCCGGGCAGTGAGCCCCCCTCGCGCGAGGCCGATTTTTCTGAGGACACCGCGATCAAGCCCGGTGATGTTTCGGTGGAGTCGGTTCTCACGGACTTGGAGCAGGCTGTGGCGAGCAAGGTCCCGGCCCTCGCTGTCCAGGCCCGGATCGCGCGTGCGCGAATGGCTGCATATGCAAGCCAATGCCCGGCCAACCGCGAGGTTGCGAGGATGACTGAAGAGACAGTCAAGACCGACCTTGCGATCCTCGCGGCCGAAGGTCACCTCACCCCCGACCTCGCCTATATGTGGGCAGGCCTGCAATACGCCGAGTTTTCAGGGGCCGCCGCCAAGCCGTTTTTGTTGCAGGCACGCGACGCCGGCTACAGCGACCCGATGGTGGTTTACATGCTCGCGGCCATCGCCCTCGAGCAACTCGACTTTGCCAATGCCGACAAGCTCGCGAACGAGGCCGCCACTGTGTACAAGCAACTAGGCGACCCCATGCAGGAGGCCCAGTGCCACTTTATCCGCGGCGAAGTGGCGCGCATGCAAGACCAGCTGCCCCAGGCCAAAAAGCACTATCAAACCGCGCTCGCGTTGGTGCCGACCCACGTGGCCTCGCTGCTCGGTGGAGTTCGCCTTGTGCTCGGCGAGCAGGGGCCCAACGCCGCTGTCGGCCACCTCGAAAAAACCCTGCCCAAGTTGTTGTTTGAAGGCGAACTCAGCCCCGAGCAGGCCCAGCGGGCGGCCAGCAACCTCGAAGCCTTGGTGGTGATGGCCCGCGAGCCGCAGATGGCCGACCTATGCCGGGCGGCCCTGCTGAGCAATGTCGACGACGAACCCCAGGCCCTGCGTCGGGGGATTCGCTACTTCTACGCCGCTACCCTCGATGCGCGCCTTGGCGAGTACGACCACGCCCGCGGCCACGCGATTATGGCCCGCGATGAGTTTGCCGAGACTGACCTAGGTGAGGCCCTCAGCGAGCAGGTCAACCGGTTTTTGGCTCGGATCGAAGCTGGTTAAGGTGCACGTACAATAAAATCAACCACCGCGGCGATGTTACGGCCGCGGTGGGTTGGCTGTTTAGCGAACTTAGCCCTCGTCGATGCAGACAAACTTGAGTTCGAGCTTGCCCGACTCCTGGAACTGGGTGCAAAGGGCCCCGCACAGGTCGATCACCGGGTAATCGCCCGACTTGTCGAGCTTCCACCCGTCCTCCATGCTGCAATCGGCCTCGTCGGGCAGTGGTTGTGGGTAGCCGTCGACCGTCGGCTCGGTCCCGTCGGGGAATCCGTCGACATACTCGATTGTACAGTCAAGTACATTGTCGAGGATGTTGTTGAGCGCATCCTGGAGCTCCTGTTTGTTGGTCGAGTTGTAAAACTTCTCCGGCCCCTCGCGCGGGACCCCGCCGGCATCGGCGACGTCGTTGAGGACGTCAAACGTAATGATGCCCTGGTTGTCTGGCTCGGACGAAATGTCGATACCGACCACGTAGGTATCGATCGCGTCGTTGCTTTGGGCAGCTGCGACCGTCGGCACCAGGTTGTCGTCGTAGTCGAGCAGGGCCATGTCGTTGGCTGCCGAAGTCGAGCAGTTGGCCGCACCGTCGGTCACCAGGATCGCGATCAGGTCACCGGGGCCGTCGAGGCTTTTGAGGTGGTTATAAGATGTTGATACACCTTTTTCGGCAGGTGTCCCCCCGGCCAGAGACTCATCCCCCGCCGCCGGAATCCCGGCCAGGACCGCAGCTGCGTTGTTGGGTGCCACCAAGATCTCCGGGGTGTCGTTGACCAGGCAGGCCGCCTGTCCCAGCACAGGCTGGGCATCGGTACTCGGGAACAGGGTGGCACCAACCTCGATTTTGTCGTTGAAGTTGTTGCCGATAAGCGTCACCACGTCGTGAAGGCTGCGCCAGCGGGAGACCTTGGGCGTCGCCATCATCATGGGATTGTTGTCGTCAAACCCGTCGTCGTCGGCATCGTCGTTGTCGTCGTCCCAAAACAGCTCGGGGTTGACCATCGAGCCCGACTTGTCGAGCACCAAAATGACCTTGGGTGGGATGAACGGAACTTCCTCGACCATGGCGGTGCCGCAGCCCAAAAAGCACACGCCGTCGGGGTTGCAAAAGTACCCTTCCTCGCAGTCGTCGTCGGACATACACGGGCCGTCTTCGGTATCGGTTGCCGGGCCTTCCGAAGGGTCGGTTGTTGTCGACTCCGAGCCCGACGTCGGGTCGGTGCTGGGGTCGGTGTCGGTTGACGTGCCGAGGGAGGCGCCAGAGATGCCAGTTGGTAGCGAATCGGAGTCGCTAGCACTGTCGCCGCCACCACCCGTGCAGGCGACGACGCATAGGGAAAAAAACAAACTTAGAGGTGCTTGAGTACGCATGGTTCACCAGTGTGGTTGAGTGAATGTATCTGCATGCTTCTCGGGCGATAGGATTGCAGCCGACAACACGCAGGCTTGTGTTGCGGTGGTGCAGGTTGGCGTAGGTGAGGTGAAGCATGTCCCGACAAATGAACAAAGCCGGGTACCTGGGGGTAACGGACAACAGGCTTGTCCGATCCATCCCCCACAAAAAACCTTGGTTTTTTGCGGGAATGATGTCCGCAGCCCCCAGGTAAATACTCGGTTAAACACAAAAAAAACGCCGTCCCCGGAGGCACGGCGTGTTTTTGCGAGCGCGCGGGATTAACCGACGTCGGTGCAGGCAAACGAGAGGTCGAGGTTGCCCGACTCTTGGAAGCCAAGGCAGGCCGCACCACACAGGGTGATGGTGACGGGGTCGGCATCCTCGTCGAGGATCCAGCCATCTTCGTTGGCACAGTCGGCACCCGCGTCGAGTTGGGGCCAGGTCATGCCATTGACATCGACGCTGGGCTCGGTGTTGTCGGGGATACCGTCTTGCAGCTCGATGGTGCAGTCGATGGTGTTACCAACGATGAGCTCGAGTGCATCTGCAAGTTCCTGCTTGTTGGTAGCGTTGTAGAACTGCTCGTTCGGGTCGCCTTCCTTGGGCACACCACCGGCATTGGCGACATCGTTGAGCACGTCACGGGTGACGATACCCTGCATGTCGGGCTCCGAGGAGATGTCGATACCGACGACGTAGGTCGGGATCATGTCGTTGTTCCATGCAGCAGCAACTGTCGGGACGAGGTTCTCGTCGTAGTCGAGCAGGGCCATGTCGTCGGGCGCCGAGGTCGAGCAGTTGGCGGCACCGTCGGTGATCAGGATTGCAACCGGATCGTTGTTCCCACCCAAACCCTTGAGGTGGTTGTAGGCCGTGGTCACGCCCTTTTCGGCCGGGGTACCACCGGCGAGGTCCATCGCCCCTGCGGGTGGAATACCAGCGAGCACGTTGGCGGCGTTCATCGGCGCGACGGAAACCTCGGGGTTGGCCTCAACCGGGCAGGCCTGGGGCCCCAACACCGGCTGGCCCTGGAGGCTCGGGAACAGGTTGGCACCCATGTTGATCTTGTCGTCGAACTCGGTGCCGATGAGGGTCACAACCTCGTGCAGAGTTCGCCAACGGGTCACCTTGGGCGTGGCCATCATCATCGGGTCGTCGTCTTTGAACCCGTCGTCGTCGAGGTCGTCCTGGTCGTCGTCCCAGTTGTTGTCTGGGTTGACCATCGAACCCGACTTATCGAGGATCAAAATGATGTTCGGCGGCGTGTAGGGAACCTCGGTCACCATGGCTTCGCCGCAGTAGTTCGGGTCGAACTCGCAAAAGCCTTCGACGCAGAACTCACCCTCAACGGGGCAGTCGTCGTCGGACATGCACGGCATGGTGCCGGCACTCGGGTCGTCGGTTGTGGTCGGGCCCTCGGTGGTTTCGTCGGAGGTCTCGGAGTCCTCGGTTTCACCGGTCGCGTCCGTCTCGCTGGACGATCCGGTGACAGTTGGAATACCGGGTCCGTTGCTGGTGGCGTCGGTTTCGGTGTCCTCACCACCGCCACCACAGGCGGTCAGAGCAAAGGCCAACAAGGTTAAAGGAATTCGTTTGTGCATCAACATCAGTCCCGTGGTCGTGGAAGAAAGTAATTCATGAAAAAAATCTCGGGACGGAGCCAGGCTTCCGGCGGCGGCCAACTTTTGGGGGCCGGCACACCCAAGATTGTTACTTAGGACACCTTGTAATTCTCATATTGCGACCGCAAGGAAAAAATACGAGCAGGGGTGTGGAGTCGATGTCGGAGAACCGCGACGACGGCCCCCTATGCGCGCACGAGAGCCCACACCGCTAGGTTTGTGCGGAGCTGGGGGCCTCACAAAAATAGCCTGTGCAAATCGGTGCGCGACTTAGGTTTTCGCTCAAGTCGCCGTTTGCAAGATCTCTTGGCTGGTCACAACCTTGATCCCCGCACGTGTCATTTCGGCGATGGCTCGCTCATCGTCACCGGCCGCGAGGTTCACTGCGCGGCAACCATCGCGGACGAGAAAAGTTGCAAACCCGAGCTCATGGGCATCGAGGGCGGTGAACTTGACGCAGTAGTCGGTCGCGAGGCCCATCACGTAGACCGATGTGGCCGGTAGATCTTTGAGGTAGGCGCCTAGGCCTGTGGCCTTGCGCTTGCCGTTATCAAAAAATCCCGAGTACGAATCGATCTGCGGATCGGTGCCCTTGACAAACACCTTGGCGACCCGGGACGTATCCAATGTATCTGCAAATTCTGCCCCGCGGCTTTCCTGGACGCAGTGCACCGGCCACAGCACCTGCTGCAAGCCGTGGAGGTCGATGAGTTCGCCCGGGTTGCGGCCCTCGTGGTTGGCGGCAAAGCTCCCGTGGTTTGGCGGGTGCCAGTCCTGGGTCGACACCACGTGATCAAAGTGGGGTTGCAGGGCGTTGGCCACCGCGATGACCTCGTCGCCGTGGTTGACGGCCAGGGCTCCACCGGGGAGAAAGTCGTTTTGGATATCGACCAGGATCAGAACTCGCATTTCACACCTCGAAGTTGAAGCCGCGTTGAACCAGGCGGTTGTACCGTTGCTCGTCAAAACGGTACAGCCGGGCGGCGCGATGGGCCACGCCCTGTTGCATTTCGTCGAGCGCGACCAGCAGGTCCATGCCCAAGATTTTTTTGCGGAAGTTGCGTTTGTCGAGGGGTCGCTCGAGGATGTGCTCGTACATCCGCTGCAACTGCGAAAGCGTAAATTTTTGTGGTAGCAGCTCAAACCCGAGCGGTTGGTAGCGGACCTTGGCCTGCAGGCGTTGATAGGCGAGGTCGACGATTTGGCGGTGGTCAAAAGCCAAATCGGGGCGCTGCGACACCGGAAACCACCTGGCCTGGCGGGCATCTGTGGCTGCGCGCACGTGGTGGTCGGACAGCCGTACAAGCGCGTAATAGGCAACCGAGACCACCCGACCCCGGGGGTCGCGCTCGGGTGCGCCGAACGTGTAGAGCTGCTCCAAGAAGACATCGTGCAGCCCGGCTTCTTCGGCCAGCTCGCGGCGGGCGGCTTCGTCGAGTGATTCGTCGATATGGACAAACCCGCCGGGCAGTGCCCAGGCGCCGGCAAATGGTTCGAGTCCCCGTTCAATTAATAGAACGTTCAGACATGTCTCATGTGACTTGTCAGTCTCGAGCCCGAACACCACGCAGTCGACCGCGAGTGCCGGGTGGGGGTAGGCGTCGAGGTCCATCGTTTGGCCCTTTAGCTCGCTTGGTCTGGCTTGGCCGCGTCGATGAGCGATTGTTTGAGGTCGGCCAGGCCACCTTCGAGCAGCACCGGGTAGGTTTGGCTCGGCTGGGTCGTTTTGGTGGCGGGGTCGAGGGCCTGCAGTTGGGCGAGTGTGCGCGCCCGCGAGTCGGCCAGAGGCGGCGGATCGTAGCTGCGCTGACCTGCGCGATAAATCGGCTGCAACAGGTCGCTTGCGGTTGCGGCTTCGGGCAGCTCTCCCGCAGCTCCGGCTTCGGTCAACGACGGGCCGCCGCGATGGATCCCGATTTCCTGATCATAGATGACATCGGCGAGCATTTTGCCGTCGCGGGTAAATCGGCGAACCTGCTGGACACCGGGGTTGGAGACCTTGATCGCCTGCTCCGACAGTTTAACCTTGTATAGCCAATCTTCCCCGGGGGCGCGGATGGCCGCGAGCTTGTACACCCCACCGAGCGCAGGTTGGTCGTAGGCCGTTGCCAGCCGCGTGCCCACACCCCACACCCCGATGGTCGAACCCCCGCGCTTGAGCTCGGCTATCCGGTACTCGTCGAGGTCGTTGCTGGCGACGATTGCGGCCTCGGGAAAGCCTGCCTCATCGAGCAGCTTGCGGGCCGCAATGCTCAGGGCACACAGGTCGCCGGAGTCGAGGCGAATGCCGACCATCTGATGTCCTTGCGTACGCAACTTTTTCCCAACTTCGATCGCTTTTTTCACGCCCTCGACGGTGTCGTAGGTGTCGACTAAAAACACGCAGTTGTTGGGCATGGCCCGGGCATACGACTCAAAGGCGTCCATTTCGCTGGCAAACGACATCACCCAGCTGTGGGCGTGCGTACCCTTGACGGGGATGCCAAAGCGTTTGCCGGCAAGGCAGTTGGAGGTTGCCGCACACCCGCCGATAAACGCAGCCCGCGAAGCCGAAAGTGCCCCGTCGACCCCCTGGGCCCGTCGCAGGCCAAACTCGAGTACAGGTTCGCCCCCGGTCGCCGCACAGATCCGGGCCGACTTGGTCGCGATCAGCGTGGCAAAGTTGATGATGTTGAGCAGCGGGGTTTCGATGAGCTGGCCCTGGAGGATGGGGCCCTTGATCCGCAACAGCGGTGCGTGGGGAAACATCACCGTGCCCTCGGGGACGGCATCGACATCGCAGGAAAACCGCATCTCGCCGAGGTAGTCCAAAAACCCCTGCTCAAAAAGTGGGGCGCCATCGTTGCCCTGCAGCCCGGCGAGGTAGCGCAGGTCGTCGTCGGCAAACTGGAATTGGTCGAGAAATTCGATCGCCTGCTGCAAGCCCGCCGCCACGGCATAGCCCCCGCGAAACGGATTGCGCCGAAAAAACAGGTGGAATACGGCCTCGTGCTCGGCTCGCCCCAGCTTCCAATAGCCGTAGGCCATGGTCAGTTGGTAGAGGTCGGTGAGTAGGGAGAGCGAAGCGGACGGCGCGGGGGTGGCTGTCATGGGGCTCAAGGGTACACTCTTGCCGGCGAGCTGCGACGGGAGAATCAATGGTACGGGCGTGGATGCGAACAACTGGCTTGCCCCGGGGGATAGGGTCGAACCCGAACGGGGGACGTCGCCATGGCGCGTAGCGATCGCAACCGTGGTTTGGCACCGGAGGACGCGGCTGCGTTTGGACCCGAAGCCCAACTGTCCCTGCAAACAGCTGTCCTCGACTATAGTTGGCTGCTCACCCGTGGGTATGCTGGTCAAGCCGCACTCAAGCTGGTTGGAGATCGCCACCAGTTGACAGCGCGCCAACGCAAGGCCGTGTATCGATGTGCATGCACAGATACCGCCCGGGAAGTTCGTCACGCTCGCCAACGGACGCTCGCCCAGCTCGGCGGCAAGCCGTTGCAAATCGATGGCTTCAATTTGCTGATCACTGTCGAGACGGCGTTGAGTGGTGGGCTGGTGTTGCAGGGTCGCGACAAAGCCCTGCGCGACCTCGCCAGTGTGCACGGCTCGTACCGAACGGTGTCGCAGACCGAGCAGGCGATCCAACGGATCGGTGCCCGGCTGCAGCGCGCGGGCGTGGGGCCGGTGCATTGGTGGCTCGACCGGCCGGTTGGCAACAGCGGCCGATTGCGCGCTCTCCTCGAAGAAGTTGCGCAGGAGCGGGGTTGGCCGTGGACTGCACAGCTGGTCAACAATCCCGACCGCGAACTCGCAGCTGCTGACTGTGCGGTGGCTACCAGCGACGCTTGGATACTCGATCACTGTCGAGCATGGGTCGATGTCGCCAGCGAAATAATCCGCGATCCCGTCGACCCGATCCCTCAGGTGAGGCTTGTGGACCTCGCAAAACCCCCGGTTTGAGATATCCGCGAACGTCCCCGCGAACATCGTTGGCCATGGTATAGAAGCTATGATGGATGCACGCCGGTTGGTTCGCTCGCTTTGTTCAACAGCAACACTCGGCGGTGGTGCACTAGCTGTTGGTGTACTCGCCGGTGTGTTGTCGTGCGGGGGTGGATCCGAAGTCGTCATCGGCCCCGAAGGTGGGACCGTGTCTGCCCACGGATTTACGCTCATCGTCCCCGAGGGGGCGCTGAGTGTCGAGCGCACGATCACGATCGCCAAAAGTGAGAACGACCTCGGTCGCCGGGATTTTTCGCAGGTTGGCACGGCCGTGGTGATCGAGCCGACCGACCTGCAGTTCAAAATCCCCGCCGTCATTCAAGTTGACGATGCAAGTGATGCCGAGGACCCGGCGGTCCTACACGGCATCGAAGACCGTGTAAGTGCATTTATTCCGGTTGAAAGCGGCTCCCAGGCCCAGGCTCATATCATCCGCCTTGGCGACTTTGCCCTGGCCGAGGCCGGCGACCTACTCGGCGAGTTCGCGGCGCCGGAGCTCGCCATCGACCCCACCAGTTTGTCCGACATGCAAACCCATACGGGCAGCCTGACCATGAACTTTACGCCCGACACCGCCAACCCGTTTAGCGACATTGTGTTGACGGCGTACGATATGGCCGGGGCCTACAATCGGCCGCTCAACGACAATTCCGATAACAGCACGCACTGCGGCTTTAGCATCGACAATGTCTCGGGTGGGGCGGTGACGGCTGGGTGTGTCAGTGGCCTCATCAGCAGTTCGATCCAACTCAACTCCAGCTCGATCGAGTTTGATGTGAGCCCGTTTTTGATCGACAAGGTCGACACTCCGGTGGCCGTGTTGGTCGGGGTTGGCAGTGGCGACTTCGTCACCAACATTGGCTACTTTGGATTTAAGACCGGGCCGTGCTTCAAAGAAACCTGCTCGGGGCGCGGCATGTGTGTCGAGTCTGGCGGTAGCGCATCTTGCATGTGCAACGATGGCTATGCCCCCGGCGAGGAGCCGCTGTCCTGTGCCTGTGTACCCCAGTGCGATGGCAAACAGTGCGGTGATGATGGCTGCGGCGGCTCCTGTGCCCCCGGTTGTTCCGGTGAAGATGTCTGCAACAGCGAAACGTTTCAGTGCGAAACACCCGAGCCCATGACAACGGGCCCCGACCCGACGACCGAGGACCCGACGACCGAGGACCCGACGACCGAGGACCCGACGACCGAGGACCCGACGACATCGACGACCGATCCGACGACCGAAGATCCGACGACCGACGGGAGCACGACCGATCCGACGACCGGCGGCATGACGGATACCGATTCAGACTCCGATACCGACACCGGGTCGACGACTTAAAGCCGGAGCGCTGCTTGCAAATGCACATGCCTGGCACCGACGGGCATGCGCGGAATGATCTGTCTCTTTGGTCATGTAATCTGCATGTAACAACCTGTCGTGGTGGCCAGCCCCCGGTTGTGTCGCCATGCCCGAAACGGCCTCATGGCTGGAAGACGGACGATTGCCAAAGTTCGCTACACAGCAACTCGGGCGGCTTTTGAAGCATATTGAGGATCCTCATGCACGATTTGCACGGAGGGGTTATGCCCTCACCGGCCCGCAGGTTCGGGTATGCCCGCCCCCGTGCGTTGACAAGTTGCTCAAACAACGATTCGCTTGCGGTATTTCACCGATAAACCCTATGATTGTGTCTGCATCTCGTGGCGGGATGGCGATTGAGGATAGGAGCATACATGGCACGCGAGCCAATCAATAAGCATCGCCGATCGTGGTGGACCGGGGCACTGCTCAGTGTGGCAGCCGTCTCCGGCGTCGCGATGGGCTTTGCCGGGTGTAACAGTGGTGGGGACTGTGTTTCGACGGAGGAGTATTTCCAGACTGAGGTCTGGTCGACCTTCATGAGCGAGACCTGTTTCTCCTGTCACAACTCGCAGGGGCAAGCCTCGCACACCGAGTTCATCCTGCGGTCTTCGGACTGGCCCGGTTACATCGAGACCAACCTCGCGGTCCTCGAAAACCTGGCCCGCATCGAGGTCGACGGCGTCCCGCTGTTGTTGGCCAAACCAACATTGCAGGGCATCGAGCACGGCGGGGGCATGCAACTCGAGCCGGGCAGCGACGAGTACAAGGCCCTCGAAAGCTTGATGGTACAACTAGAAGAACCTGTCCGTTGCGACAGTAGCGTAGCCTCGGCCGAGTTCTTCGCGGGTGTCACCCTCCTCAACGAACAAGAAACCCTGCGCAAGGCGTCACTCGCTCTCGTTGGCCGGCTGCCAACCTCTGAAGAGGTGGCGCGCGTCCGAGACCTCGGCATCGAGGCGCTCGACCCCGTGCTCGACGAGATGTTGCAGGAGGAGGAGTTCTACGAGCGGCTTACCGAGCTGTGGAACGACATCCTGCTCACCGATCGCTACCTGCCAGGGGCCGATGCTATCGACCTGCTCGACAGCACCGCGTATCCCAACGCCTACTGGTTCAACGAGCTTCCCGAGGGCGTGTTGGAGGAGCAGCGGTTTTACGCCAACGTCGGTGTGGCCCGCGAAAACCTCCACCTCATTCAATACCTCGTCGCCAATGACCTGCCGTTTACCGGTGTCGTCACGGCGCCCTACGTCGTTGTCAACCCCGGGGCCGCGAAGACCTACGGGGTGTTCAACAACATCTCGTGGGAAGATCCGAACGACCCTTGGGAGTTGCAAACCGCAACCCTGCAGGCCTCAGACGGCACGGCGCTGCCCCATGCCGGGGTGTTGTCGTCGGCGATGTTCCTCAACCGGTTCCCCACCACCGACACCAACCGCAACCGCCATCGCGCCCGCATGACGTTGCTGTTTTTCCTCGCCACCGACATTTTGCGGGTTGGCGAGCGTCCGGTTGATTCGGAGAGCATCAGCAACCTCCCCAACCCGACGATGAACGCCAACGACTGCAAGGGCTGTCACAGCGTCATCGACCCGATTGCCGGGACCTTCCAAAACTGGTCGCAGGCGGGTACCTACGCCCCGCGTGAAGAGGGCTGGTACGGAGATATGCGGCTACCTGGCTTTGAGGGCAGCGACCTCCCCGAGGGCGACTACCCAACAAGCATCCAGTGGCTCGGCGAGCAGATTGCGAACGACGAGCGGTTTGCCCTCTCGGTTGTGCAAATCATGTACCGCGGCATCACCGGGCGCGAGGCCCTGGTCGAGCCCAACGACCCGTCGATGGACAGCTACGGGGCCGACCTGGTCGCGTTTAAGGTGCAACAGCAAATACTTGATGACATCGCCAGCAAGTTCCGCGACAGCAGCTACAACCTCAAGGTCGTCATCAAAGAGTTGGTCAAGTCGCCCTACTTCCGGGCGCAAAACACCAGTGAAGATTCGGAGGAACGCCTGACCGAGCTCAGCAAGCTCGGCACCGCCAAGTTCCTCAGCCCCGAGCAGCTTCATCGCAAGATCGAGGCGGTCACCGGGTACCCGTGGCGCAATGGTGTCAACGGAACCGATTACCTCCTCAGCGGCAACGAGTACCGGATCTTCTACGGGGGTATCGACTCCGACTCGATCATCGAGCGGATCGACGAACCCAACGGTCTGATGGCCAACATCGCCACGCGGATGTCCAACGAAATGGGTTGTTGGGCCACCTCCCGCGACTTCTCGAAGTCCCCGGCCGACCGTTTGTTGTTCCCCTACGTCGAGCCCAGCTTTGTCCCCGAGGAGGAAAATGGGTTTGCCGTACCGGCGGTGACCGATGCCCTCAAGGCCAACATCCAATACCTGTATCTGCACATTTTGGGTGAGCAGGTCGAACTCAATGGGCCCGAGGTCAACCGCGCGTTCGAGTTGTTTGTCGCCATTTGGGAGGACGGCAAGGCCGGCCTCGCCGATGAGAGCTACTCGACATCGTTGCCCAACACCTGCCGGACAACCTCCGATTGGTGGACCGGCGAGCCGCTTCCCGAGGAACGGCAAATCGTCAACGACCCCGACTACACCATCCGCGCGTGGATGGGTGTGGTGACCTACCTACTGGCCGATTACCGGTTCTTGCACGAATAGGAGACGAAGACCATGGATCGCCGTAAATTTCTCAGTTTGGCAGCCCTCGCGGGCTTTGGTGTCGCCTCTCCCGTTGTCTTTGGCCGCTCGCGTCGTGGCAACGTGCACTTCGAGCCGCTGGGCCTAGAGCCCTATGCCGGCACCTTCTTTATGATCATCCACGCCGGTGGCGGCTGGGACCCGACTTCGCTGTGTGACCCAAAGGGCAGGCTCAGCGAAGACGAAGTCGACCCGATGAACCAGTCGTACTTTGCGGCTGATATCGAGGAGGCGGGGAACATTCGCTATGCACCGCTCGGGACCGAAGAAAACCCCAACGCCATGCGGGATTTCTTTACCAAGCACTACGAACGGTTGTTGGTGCTCAACGGCATCAACATGCGGACCAACGGCCACGACGGCGGCACCCGGCATATCGCCAGCGGGCGTCTAGCCGAGGGCTATCCCGCCTTTGGGGCAATTCACAGTTCGGCCCGTGGCCGCGACCTGCCGATGACGTTCCTCAGCTTTGGCGGCTACGATGAGACCATGGGTTTGGTTGCACGTACACGTAGTGGCAACACCAACGCCCTGGCTCGGATCGCCTATCCCGACCGCTACAACACCGACGACGAGGCTGCGACCTTCCACTCCCCGGCCGCGAACAGCCTGATCAAGTCGGCCCAGGAGGAGCGCTACAATCATCTGCGCGAGGTCGAAAAACTCCCGCAGGTGCAGCACTCCCTCGACCTTTTGTGGTCGGGTCGGGCCGGCTCGGAGGAGCTCAAGAAGTTGCAGCAGTACCTGCCCGAGCTCTCCAACAACGGGTTCGAGCGTCAGGCACAGGTTGCTTTGGCGGCCTACAAGGCCGGGATTGCCACCTCTGTCAACATGAGCATCGGTGGCTACGACACCCACGGCAACCACGATGCGACCCACATTCCCCGCCTGCTCAACCTCCTCAACGGAATCGACTTTATCTACGAGGAGGCCCAGCGCCAGGGTGTGTGGCAAAACGTGGTCGTGTTTGTCGGCTCTGACTTTGGTCGGACGCCGGGTTACAACGATGGCAACGGCAAGGACCACTGGCCCATCTCCAGCGCCATGTTGATGGGCAAGGGCATCCAGGGCAATCGCGTGATTGGGGCCAGCGACGAGCGTCACAACGCCCGTAAGGTCAACCCCGGGAGTTTGGCCGTGGACGACGGCGGGATCTTTATTGAGCCCCACCACATCCATCACGACCTGCGTAAACTCGCCGGCATCAGCGACCATGAGGTCAGCCGCCAGTTCCCAATTCTCATTCCCGAAGATGAGAAAATGTCGTTGTTCGGCTAGGCGAACATTTGCGTAAAAAAGCCACAGCGCCCTGCGAAGTAGCTTCGCGGGGCGTATGTCGTTTGTAGACACACATACATTTGCAGTTGCGTATCAATGTTCGGCAACTGCGTGTACTTCGTGTTTCATGCTAGTGTCGAGCTTCGGCGATGCGACGTACAACTTCGATTTTTCTAGCATGTGCAATGATCTGGATGCCCGCCTGTGGCAGTGGCGAAGCCATCGGCGCGACCGATTCAGGGACCGACAGCTACACCGGTACCGGGATCGAGACTTCCGAGTCAGATACCGAAGAAACCGCAGGGCCCGACCAATTCGGCGACGAGCGGGAGTTTGAGCTGCGTCTCAACGAAGCTCCGACCGAGCCCCTCAAGCTCACGCTCAACAAGGAGCAGGCCCAGGAGTTATTTGGTGAATATGCAAAGGATATCCTGCTGCTCGAAGTCGACACCACGCCGCTGCTCGTCAACTCGCTCAACGAAATCAAAAATGCCTGCGGCACCGACTGGCAGCAGGACAACCCCGACCCCAACCACGATTGCTCGCAGACCGAACTCGGGCAGAGCTTTGGTCCCAACTGGGAGTCGAGCCCCGAGTACTCACTCGTCCGTTTGCTGACCATGACGCCGGCCAACGCCGATGTGACAGGTACGTCGATCGAGGGCCTTGAGGGCGTGGCAAGCTTCCTCGACCTAGGTGGCGGGTTCAATCAGATTTTGGCCGACTCCCTCGGGATCGAGCGCACCGACGAGTTTATCGACACCGAGAACCTGACCAAATCGATGCAGGGTTCGCTGTTGGGCTCGCACCCCAACATGCCCGAAGACGGCGTGCACATGCCGGTGACAATGCACGACGCACTGTTTGACTTTGCCCCGCTCGGCGAGACCTACGGGCCAATCGGCGACCACCCCGGAATGATTGCCCCCGGGTTTGTCCCCCAGGCCGAGGCCCTTGGTCCCGACTTTGCCATGACGGTCATCGCCGACTCCAACATTCGCCTGCTCGACGGCCTCGATGTCTCGCGCGACAAGGACTACATGTCGATCCTTGCCGATACAGTCGGCCCCTCGTACGACGACGAGCTCGAGTTCGACTTTAACGACCCCAACAAATTTTGGATCGACGGGGTGCTCGACAACCCGACGGTCGACCTCAAATTCGCGATTTTTGAGGAAGAGACCTACATCAACTCGTGTTCGGCCGACGACGCCTGCCAGGACAACATTCCCGAAAACATGGCCCAAATTCCGGCCCTGTTCCCGGGGTCAGCTTGGCTGCTCGACAAGTGGTTGCTCGAGTACACGATTATTTTGGGCGCACGCTACAAGTACAACGATCGGGTGTTTTACGAGTGCTACACCGAGCTGTTTGGCGTGTGCTTTTTCAACGCAGCACGCGTGTACATCGGCCCGCACGAGGACAACGACAACCAAAACCCGCCGGGTTGGGCCGTGTTTGATGTGTTGTTCGACATCGGCAATCCGCCCGAAAACCAGTACCTTTGGGAACTCATCCTAGAGGTCGCCCAGGTTGCGCTCCACACCCCGCCGGGCGGGGACATTCCCGAGGGGGAGGCCGATGTCGAGTTCACCCTCTACGGCATTCCCATTGGCCTTACCGGCGAGCAGATCACCGAGTCGACCCGGCCGTTTTTGCAGGAGCAAGCGTCGCTTATCTCCGACCTACTGCTCGGCAACTACAAGGAGAACAACGGCAAGGTCGACTTTTACTATCGCGTCGCGCCCGACGAAAAGTCGTACCTGTACTTCATCCATCCCGAGGACCTTCAAGACGGCGATGCCTACAACTACAGCGCGCCGGGCTTTTACGACTGTCCCGAGGCGACTGCCAACTGCAAGGTCTCCAAGATCGATATTGCCGGCACGGCCGACGACATCCACGAGAAGTACAAGCTGCCGGCGGGCGAATCTGTTTTGTACATCCGCGACGACGAGGACAAAATCTATCGCACCAAGTTCATCGTGCCCCAGGGTGATGCCCCCGGTACGATCATTGTGCGCGTAGCCGAAAAACTCTGAGCCGATACCGGCTCGAATCTGCCAGTGTAGCTCAACTGCACTGGCGGCTTGTCTGTGGCCGCTCAGGCCTGTATACCCGGCCCACGGAGAACGCCTTGGCACGCACCCACGCCCTCACACTTGTAACTGCATGTTCCATTTTTTCCGGGGGTTGTGACGCCCTTTTTGGCGGGGAGCAAAGCGATGCTCCTGTTCCTCCGCCCGCACCCGAAGCCGCACCCGAGGCGGCGAGCCGGGCTGTCGCCGGAGAGTTACGCGAGCTCGAGCCGCGTGGGGTGGTGCCCAAACCCGCCGGCCCGGTTGTCCCGCCAGCACCAACCCCCGGCCCGGCCTACTTCGCGGTTGAGGGCGGAGGTCTCACCAAACTCGATGCCGGCGTGTTCTCTAAGGTCGAGGGCACACCCGACAAAATCCGCGACCTCGCACCCGCACCCGACGGCAGTCTGTGGCTGTTGACCGCCTACAAAATTCACAACCTCAAGGATGGCAAGGTCAAGACCATCGACGGCAAGGGCGGGGGCACCTTGTTCGACAGGATCGCCGTGGGTCCCAACAACGAGGTTTGGGTAACGGGCCTGTACGGCCTGGGGCTATTTGTCGACGGCATGTGGCAGGAAATCAAAAAAGAGCAGATCGATCCGCTAGTGAAGGGGTCGTTTCAGGACATGCTTGTCGACGCCGAGGGCCGGGTGTGGCTGCTGAGCCATCAGGCAATCCATGTATATGAAAATAAGCGTTGGTCGACCGTCAATACCGGTAGCGAAAAGGACCCGCTCTACCTCGGGGAGGCCTTGCTAGCCGACGGCGCGCTGTATATCGAGGCCACCAAGCCGCTCAAAATCACCGGTGACAAGTGGTATGAAATCTCGACCGGAGATAGCTACCTCAGCGCCAATCACATCGGTATGGGCCCAAAGGGGCGGCTACAGCTCCTGGGGTACAAGTCGGTGATGTGGCTGACCCTCGGTGGTGGCGGCACGCGAAGCTTCTCAACCGACAGTGGCGATATTCCCAAAACCGGCCAGTTCAACGACTTTTTTGTCGACAGCCAGGGTCGTTCGTGGATCGCGACCGAGGGCGGCCCGATGGTGATCAGCAGCGACGGCGAAGTGAAGTACTGGCCTCAGGGCACGGTGCCGCAGTTGCCAGGCAGCATCGAGGCAATTTATGTGCAGGGTCAAGGACCTGAACTTCCAGACAAGGTCGGAGCAATTCAAACAGCCTCGATCCGGGGCAAGCTCGCCAACAGCAAGGGCCCAATGGCGAACGTACCAATCGAAGTTTGCCAGTCGCCGCGGATGATGCACAAGGAGGGCGAAACCCCGTGCTCGACCAACCCCTTCAAAAAATCTGCGGTGACCGGGTCCGACGGTTCGTTTGCCTTTACCGATGTGCCACTCGGTCGCTACGAGTTCACGTTTAAAAGCGGAGCAAAGTGGACGATCACCCTGGGCGGTGACAAATGTTGCGCCGACATGAAGGCGGGCGACGACTACAATGTCGGGACCGTGCGGGTAAACTAGAAGCCAAACAACCGCATCGAAATATGTAGGACCAACTAAATCGAGCTCGGGGGCCCCGCGAGATCGAGGTCGGCGACAAGTCCACGCACACGGGCCATAAAGTCCGCACCGGGGTCGACCTTATCGGTTCGGTAGGTGCTGTCGACCTCGTCAAAGTACGGATGGGACTCCATTGCCCGGTATTCGTGGTGACCTATCAGGTGCGTGAGCCGTGGGTAGCGGGCCGCGAGGAAGCGAATCAGGTCGGCATTTGCCCGGACCTGCGCCTCGGTGAGCGGCAGGGTCTCAGAACCGATATTCTCGATGCCAATGGCGACGTGGTTGAGCCCAATGCAATGGCGGGCAAACCACGTCTCGGGGATCAGGCGGTAGACGGTGCCGTCGCGGTCGACCAAAAAATGTGTTGATACATTGACATCGCCGGCAGTAGCGAGTTGTTCCCGGCGGCCTTCGATGGTCTGGCGGTTGAAGTAGCGCCAGGTGTCTTCGAGGTTGTCGCTGTCGGTAAAGTGCAATACGACCATCCGCGGCTCGATCGAAATGGTCTGCACGCCGGGTGAGTCGGATTTTTGGTGGGCCTTGCGATAGGCGAGCGTGCCTTCGATCCGCTCGTCGTCGAACGCGATCGGGCGGTCGACAATGCGAAGCTTGGTGGCCGGGCGAGGTGGCGGGGCCTCGCTCGCCTTGGTGGGTTTGCTTGCACGCTCGCCACAGGCTGTCTGTGTGGCCGCCGCAGATCCCATCAATGCCAGGGCGAGGAGACGCGCGTATTGTCGTTGTCGGTTCAAGTCTTCCGCCGCCAGATGTGGTCACGTGCGCGAACGGGAGTCGCCGTCGAGCGAGCCCTAAAACATGTGTCTACACTAATCGTCAATGCCCCGGGCACGCCGTTTGCTGGCCTTTTTTTGCACCTTACGCGCGCGTCGGGCCTTGGTCTTTTCGGACGGCGCCCGACCGGGGTGGGCATCTTGTGCGTCGTGGTGTTCGCTAAACGAGCCGGGCTTGAGCCCGAGGTCAAACAAGGTGACCTCGCGCCGGGCCCGGGCACCCAGGCGCACGGGAATCACTGCCGCGCCAATGCCAGCCCCGACATAGACCGAGCCGAGTGGCTTTTTTGCGTGGCGCGAGCCGTACAAACCGTGGACGTACTTGTGGCCGACAAGCCGCCCGAGTGCGAGTTCGTTGAGGCGCGCGAGGGTGACTTGCCCGGCGTGGGTGTGCCCGGAAAGCACGAGGGGAACGCCAAATCGCCACAGCTTTTCGCACTCTTCGGCGATGTGCGAAAGCCCGATCGTCGGCAGATCGTCGCGCAGCCCACGGACCGCCCGGCGCCAATCGGCGTGGCCGGTGTAGGCGTCGTCGAGACCGACCACCTGAAGCCGCTCGCGTCGCAGGGTTATGGTTGTATGTACATTATCGAGAACCTCGACATTGGCCCGGCGAAGCACGCGACGCACAGCCGTCGCCCCCGACCAATGGTCGTGATTGCCCAACACCCCGTACACCGGAGCTTCGATGGCCTGCATGACCTCGCCGAGGGCGTCGAGGTAGGCCTGGCTATGGCAGACGAAATCACCCGTCACACACACGAGGTCGGGCTTTTGCGCGTTGAGCAGCTCGATCGCCGCCATTTGTACACGCATGGGCGTGACCCGGCCGACATGTTGGTCGGTGATGTGGGCGATGCGTAGCGGCGTGGTCAGTTGCTGCGCGTGTTGGGTCGTGCCGGCAAACCGTCGTAGCTCGATTTTTCGCGCAGGATCGAACCACCGCGATCGTCCGCGCATGCGCGCTTGAGAGACCCTCGCTGCCAGCGATGCCTGTGATGGGAGGAACAGTCCAGAACCCATGCGTAGCCCAGTATAGTCGACTACCGCGAGCGGACCATGTTTTTGGCAGACGCGAGCGAGTCGTTTGTGGGTGTGCACGCTTATTCGCCGCATCGACACTGGCTTTGGTACGATCCGCCAACGCTTGCACACCGGCTTTTCGGCTTGGCAAGCGAGGAGCCGCCGATGGCACGTGTACGGAAAAAACGCCCGCAAAAGGCAAAAGACGACAGCCTGTTTGGACTTCTCACTTCGGCCCTGCGCAGTGAAAAAGATGGAGGCCAGGGCCCACCGTGGCTCAACGTGGTGTGGCCGATAGCCGCCGGGATCGCGGTTTTGGGGACCATGCTCGCGTCGTTTACGTCGATCGAACCCGGCCAGGTGGCTGTGCGTGTCAACAACATGACAGGCGGTCACACCGTGGTGACCCAGCCAGGCTGGATCTACCAGATGCCGTTTGGGGTCCACTCGGTGTATGTCCTCGATGCCAGCCCGCAAAACTTCACCATGAGTGGGCGGGACAATCTCGACGATTTACATGTACGTGCACTCACCGTGCGGGCAAGCGACGGGTCGAACTTCCACTTTCAAGACACAACCCTGATCTTCCAACTCAAGGGCGACGAGGCCGAAACTGTGATCCGCGACTCCGGCCTCGACATGGCCTACCTGTCGTGGATGCGACCCTATACCCGGGCTGTGTTGCGCGACGAGTTTGGCCGCGAGTCGACGATTTCGGTGTCCAACCCGGCCAAGTTCGGAGAGGCGACGCAACAGGCCAAGGAGCGACTCAACGAGTATCTCGGGCGCCATGGCCTGCAGGTTTCGCAAATTGTCACCCCGCGTCCGCAGTTTAGCGACGAATATGAAAAGCTGGTTGAGCAACGCAACTCGCTGGGCAACGAACTCAAGGTCATCGAGTCGAACTTAGCGGCTGCCGAGACAACCCGTGAGCGCAAGTTGGCCGAGGTCAACCGCGACCAAAACCTGGCGATTCAGACAAAGCGGACCGAACTCGAGTCGGCCCTGGCCCAGGCGACAGCTGAGCAGTCCAACTCGATGCGCCAGGTCGACACGTACAAGATCGAAACCGTGGGTAAGGGGCAGGCCGCGCGAGCGGCCGCCGAGCGCAAGGCGGCGGAACTCAAGGGCCAGCTCGACGCCGAGTATCGCAGCCGCAAGGCCGAGATCGACGCGTTTCGCACCCAACCGGTCGAGCGTGTGATGGAGCGACTCGGCGAGCGCCTCAAGGGCGTGACCATCGACATCCAACCCTGGTCCGACGACTCCACCCCGTCCCGGGTGCGTATGTCCCAGATCGCAGGAGCGAAATAATGTCTGGCATCATCAAACTGTCCAAACTCATCGTCCTGCTCACCCTCGGGCTTTTGATTGTACCAACATGTATGTTGACGACCGTGCCCATGGGGTCGATCGGTGTGCGCAGCTCGAATATGTCGGGTGTGTTGCTGGCCGACCTAGAGCCCGGCTGGCACCTCGACATCCCCGGGGTGCACCGCTTCACCATGTTGCCCAGCAGTTACCAGCTGCTCAACTACACCTCCGACGACAACAAGTCGCTGCTGATCCGTACCCAGGACAACAACAACGTCACCATCGACGTGACCGTGCCCTATCGGATCATCCCCAACGAAGCCCACCTGTTGATGGAGGAGGGTGCCCACCTGCCAACCGGTGACGGTGGCTACCGGTTTCAGCGTCTGGCCTCCAACACTGCAGTTTCGGTACTGCGCGAGGAGCTTGCTCAACTGAAAACCTCTGAGTTTTACGACACCGCGCGCCGACTCGAAGTCGCCGAAAAAACGCTGGTGGTGCTCAACGAAAAACTCAAGTCGATCCACCTCGAAGCCGAGTCGGTGCTGATCCGAGCGGTCGGCTTTCGCCCCGAGTACGAGGCGCAACTCCAGGCGATCCAGCTCAATGAGCAAAACAAGTTGCTCGACGGTGCCCGTAAACTCGTGGCCGAAAAACAGCAGACGCTCGACAACTACACGCTCGAGACCAATGCACTTGCAGCTGCAAGGACCCAGGAGTGGGTCGGAATTCAGGCCGAGCTAGAGCGCGCCTACCAGGTCGGGTTTTTGAGCCTCGGTGGTGAGGCGGCGACACCCGGTAAAGCCCGTCAAATGCTCAAAGAGATGAGCGACGAGGATCGCCAAAAACTGCGGGAGGAGGCCAAGAAAATGCTCGAGATCGACGACCTCGGGAAGATTACCGATGCCTACCTCCTCGGGATCAAAAACATCGAGGCCGAAACCCTGGCCTACAAACAGCGGGTGTTGGCCGAAGCCGACGGTATCTCAGCCCGGCAAAAAGCCGAAGGTGATGCCGAGATGGCCGCGGTCCGCGGTGAGTTTGAAAGCAAGCTCAACGCCCTGCTCGACAGCCCGGCGGGCCGTGCCTACGTGGCCTGGAAAACTGCGGAGAACATCACGTTTGACTCAAACCTGACGTTCCAAAGCGACGACGGGATTCCCTCGGTGCTGCGCTTGCGCGAGTTTGCGGCGGAGTTTATGGGCGCCAAGTAATCATTGCTCATACAAGCAAAAGCCGCCCAAAGGGCGGCTTATTCGTTTGACGACCGCTAGCCCCTGCGGCGACGCAGCCAAAGTAGGGCGAAGGATCCGGCGAGTAGGGGCGCGGGGCTGTCCCCCGAGCTCCGGCAGCCACAGCCCTTGTCCGTAATCAACCCGGTATCCGAATCGGTCGCCGAATCAGAACCTGGCCCTTCAGTCTCCCCAGATGTACTGGTGTTCGTGTCTGTCGAGGTGCCGTCGCCGGTGGTCTCACTTGTCCCGTCGGTTTCATTCCCAGTTGAGCCAGTTTGGGTCGCATCGGTTTCAGAGTCGCCACCGGTGGTATCGGTTTCGCTGCCGTCGGTGGTTTCAACCCCACTGTCGCAGGGGCCCCCGGGCCAGATGTCGCCACTACTCCAGTTTGGTTTTGCGGGGTTAGTCCACGGGTCATCGACCTCGGTATCCTCGCGATAGTTGCATAGGCCACAAACTTCGCTGGCCGTGCCTTCGTGTAGGGCCAGGTCGAAGGGCGTCACCCGGGCACAAATGTCGCCGAGATCAAAGCCTTCAAATGCTTGCTCATACACGCGAAACCCGTACTCCGTTGCGCTAATCACCCGCCAGGTGAGGGTGTTGTCGGGCTCATTTTCCGGGAACAATTCGACCAGTGCATGGGGCCCACCTTCGTCCTGCGCGAAGCTCAGCCAGTAGGTGAAGTCGCTGCCGCCAAGACACGAGCCCGCCCCCGGGTCGATATTGGGGTACTCATGGAGGTCGAGCACCAAGTTGGTGGCGGTGGCCGGACCCTCGCCATCGGGTGCTGTGGCCGTAAACGTGGTGTCGAGGGTGCACTGGTCATTACCCTGGCAGAGCTCTCCGCTCAGATGAACCACGGCGTCGGGCTCGGGCATCGGATCGATTGTAAATACAATGGGTGCGAGTGCCTCGGCTGGCCCGACCACAGGAACGGCCTGGGCAGCGACGCCATCGACGGTCACCACCACTTGATTGATGTCGAGGTCGTAACCCCAGATCCGGACAGCGGCATTGCCGGGATGTGACTCGCCGTCTGGAGCGACCTGGGTAATCCCCGGCTCAGGCGGTTCGCAGGCGTTGGCCTGTTGTTGAGGGATGGCGGCGACTGCAAGCAAGCAGTTGGCGAGCAGGGTGGATCGTAGGAATAAGGACATGGGTGTAGCGTGCCTAGAACGGGTTGCTTGCGCAAGTATCGCGAATGTATGTACCTGCATGCAGGACAACGGAGGGGTGAGGGATGCTACCTTTAGGTCCGTCGACGACGAAGCCCCAGGGCTACCAGGGCAGCAAACAACCAGACTTCGGGTGTTGGGTCGGAGCTGCGGCAGCCACAGCCTTTGTCCGCATCGAGCCCGGAGTCTCCGTCGCTGTCGCTGTCGGTGTTGCTTTCGCTTTCACTTTCGGCATCTGTGTCGGTTCCCGGCCCCGCGGTTTCGCCATCGGTTTCGCCATCGGTCTCGGTCCCAGTTTCGACCGCCTCGCCACACATGCCTCCGGCAACGATATCGTCGCTTGTCCACTCGGGTTGCGGTGGATTTTGGAATTCACCGACGTCGGGCATGTCCTCGCGAAAGTTACACAGGCCACAGGCTTCGACCTCAGGGCCGAGATTGTTGCTGAGGTCGAAGGTTGTCACCCGCACACAGATTGCCTTGGGGTCATACGACTCAAAGGTCGAGTCGTACCCGCGCAACGACGGTGAGCCACTGCCGGTGGTTTTGGTCATCAGCACGGTATCGGGCGAGCTTTCGGGATAGACGGCGATCTGTGCATAGGCATCATCGTCGGCTGGCAGCGTGTACGACAGCCAGTAAGTGAAGTCGCTGCCAGTAAAGCAGGCACCATCCTGGGTTTCGACGTTGGGGTATTCGTGGAGGTTGATGGCTAGGTCCTCGGCTGCGACGGGTGCGACCACGTCGGCTGCTGAAGTCGTATAGGTGACATCAACAGCACAGTTATCTCCCTCGGTGCAAACCATGCCACTAAGGTGAACCTCCTGGCCCTCACCGGGCTCTGGGTTGATTGTAAGTACATAGTCGTCGAGGTTGGCAACCGGGCCGGTGGCGGCCACGAGTTGTGCGGCGACACCATCGACGGTGACGGTCAGTGCCTCGATATCGAGACTAAATCCGGAGATTCGGATCGCCGTGTTGGCCGGATGGGTGCCACTGGATGGGTGTATGGAGTTGACGTCTGAAAGCGGCGGGCCGCAGGCGGCAGCCTGGTTTGGTACCCATGCGAGGGCACAGGTTGCGGTCAGGGAAGCAGCAATAAGGCGAAGCATGGTGGTAGCCTGCCGTGCCTGCTTAGCAGCTGCAAGACCGCGGTTGCGAGCATGACACCGGTGGCAGGCGAGTGCTTGGCAAGACGTTTGGCGAGCGGGCTGTCGTTGCAACACCGACGGCGATGTCGTGGCCCGCCACACGTAGGTTGACAGTGGTGTCAGGTCCCAGTTGCAGGTGACTGATTGACCAGGTTTTGTGGCCCACAGGCAATATCATCGCAGATAACCCAGATGCTCTTGAGGTGCTCGAGCTCAATCTTTTCGTTCGCACCCGGGTCGGCCTCGCCAATAAAAAGGGTTGAGTTGTCCTGGGTTTCGACGCCGACGAGCAGCTGGCCACGGGCGTAGAGTTCCTGTGCTAGCTGGGAAAATGTGCATGTACCAAAGGTTTTGGTTTGTGGCTCGAGGCGGACAAAGCTCTGGCCCCAGGGCCCCAAAAGCTCGGTGTAAACGAGGTCGAAGCTGGGCACGACGACCGACTGAAACATAAACAACGCCCGCAGGGTTTCGATGGAGTACACCCGGACGTGGCTGAGTTTGCGCCGCAGGTAGTGCCGTCGCAAGCGGTGGGCAAGCTCAGCATCGAGGACCTCGGCAATCACCCGCTGGTGGGAGGCGTTGCCCTCAGTACGGGCGGCGAGCGTTTCGATTTTCATCAGCGCTTGGACGGTGTCGGCATCTGCCCCGGGGCGTTCCCCCGAAATCAAAAACACAACATCGACCACCGCGATGTGGCCAAAGGCCTTGGGCAGGTTGCTGAGTTGGCGCGACGAAGTCCAGTTGCCAACTGTCACGCGAATCTGGCCCGGGCCCGGGGGTGGGGGCAGGTCGTCGTCGTCGTCGCCATCGACATAGCGCAGGCTCCCGTCGGGTTGCACAAAGAACTGGCCGTGGAGGTCCGACAGCAGGCGGTTGCGAATTAACTTTGTATGCGCATCAAAGTCGTCCATGGCCGCGGCGCGGGCGGTCTCGTCCCGCACCATCACGAGGATTTCGGCGTGGGGTGAGGCCCGCAACAGCGACTCGATCATACTGACCGTGGCCGAACGAAACCCGCAAATTAAGATTCGGTTGAGCGGGGTTGTGGCGCTGCGCCGAAGTTTGAGCCCGGCTGCCACCTGCGAGGCTTTCGGGCCGGTCGGTGTATCGAGCTCGGGTTTGCTGTGGAGCGTCTCAGAAAAGTCGCGGACCGCCGCAAAATTAGGAGCAATCGCAACAAATCCGGTGCAGCGCGCATAGTCGTTGGGCGCGGCCTGGGGATTGATCGCTACCTGTTCAGCTGGCGCGCCGAGCTTGAAGGTCGTTGGTTGCATCAGCAAGCCCACTGGGAGCACGCGCCGGTTGGGCGGCAGTCGCAACCCTCGGCTGTGGAGATAGGCCATGATTTGCTCGCGTGATGTCGGCAGGGGCGGTGGGTTTTCACGGCTGTACTTGAGGCCCGGTTTGCTAAAAAAGCAGGTGTAGACCTCATGGCCACGGCTCGACAGCAGTTCTTCGAGGAGAACATCGGCACCACCGCGGCGGGCCACACAGGCCATAAACAAAGCGATCAGGCGCTCGGTTGGGACAATGAAGGCCTGGGTTCGGTTGCCACCCGAGGCGATCGCAGCCCGGGCGGCGGGGACATTGCTCTCGTCGAGGATTTCGGCGATCAGCAGGCGCGAGCGTTGGCCCTTAAAAAATCCAGATGTATGGCCATCGACTTCGGTGGCCGCGGCATCGAGCGGGTCGCCCTCGCGCAGTGCTTCGACAACTGTCAGCAACGAGCGCAGGGTTTCGGCGTCGGGATTTTCGGCCTGCAGGTCTGCGAGCAGGACCACGCGCCGGGCCGAGCGAATGTCGGTGCGTTGCACGAGCAGCTCGTAGTCGGCCGAGCCCTCGCGGTAAACGATGTGCGAGAGGTCGGGTTGGCGCAAAAAGTCGGGGGGGTCGTGGGTGTCGCCAACGACCACGTAGTTGGGCCCTCGCAGGCCTCTACGGGTGTTGCGGACAAGTTGCGAGAGCCACTGCAGCGAGAGCCGTCCATCGGGCAGGAGCTTGCGGTAGTAGCGGACCAGCTCGCTCAGCAAAACTCGTGTAGATGCATTCATATTGACAACCACGGTGTGGTTGCGCAGTCCCGGGCCGCGGATGCGGCTGAGTTCCATCAGCTCGTGGACGACGTCGGTGCCGAGACCGATCAGGAAGCTGACCAAAAACAGGCCGAATACGGTGAGGCCAATGCTCACCACCACGGCGGCGGCGTGGTTGGGCGTGGCCATCATGTTGCCCGGGTCTTGCACCTGGCGAAACGCCCACCACAGACGCACCAAAAACTGTCGGTCGTTGCCGGTGACATTGCCGTCGTCGTCGAAGTCGACAACCGCCTGGTCGCGGGCGAGGTTTTGCACAACCACGGCACCGCTAAACGACAGGGCGAGGACGATAAACCCCATCAACACGACCTGTCGCGCACGTTCGCGGCGAGACAGCACCACCCATACGTCGCGGGCCAGCGGCGCCCAGTAGCCGATCAGCACCAGCATGCGGGTGAGCCGAAACACCCGTAGCCAGCGGGCATCGCCGCCGTCGGAGATCCAGCTCTCCGGCAAAAACGAGATGAGGGCGACGAGGTCTAAAAACAGCAGCAGGATTGTGCTTAGCGGCGGCAGGCGTCGCTCGTCGCTGGGTTGTGGCTCGCCGGTGCTCGACCTTTGTTCCCGCCACCGCCCGGCAAATGTCACGCTCGCGCGGGCGACAAACTCCGAGGCAAACAGCAGCAAAAACAGGCCATCAAATGTGTGAACCCACGGGTAGGGCAGCAGGCTGATAATGATGCAGGCGCTGAGGACAAGCCGAACATCAAAGCGGTTTAGAAACCAGTAGACCCACCGCAAGGTTGGGTTTTGCAGTGCGAGCTTGGCCATGTTTCGGCCTGACTATCGCACCATTTGCGGCCTGGCGAAAACCTTGGGTTCGACTGTGCGCAAGCGAACTGCGTGCACTTGCAAATCACCGGAAAAACCGAGCTACCCTGCTGGCGATGTCGGTCGTGTGTTTTTGTCACGGTTTGGAGAGCGGTCCCAGCGGGTATAAGTCGCGTTCGCTTGTGCGCGCGGGCTACGAGGTTGTGGCTCCGGACTGTCGAAATCAGGACCTGGCGACCCGGGTCGACACGATCTCCGACGCCCTGCGCGACGTCGCCAAGCGATTACCCGGTACGAGTTTGGCAACGCTTGTGGTGGTTGGCTCCTCGTTTGGCGGGATCGCTGGTTTGATTGCCTGTATGCAGCTTGCAGACGCGGGGCTGCGGGTGCGCGGCATGGTCCTGTGCGCACCGGCTTTGCATGTTCAACAACCGCCAGCGGACCAGCTAGAGCTGGTGGCTCCGGCCCCGACAATTGTTGTGCACGGGCGCGCAGACGAGGTTGTGCCCCACGGCGTAAGCGAGGCGTTTGCCGCCCGTAGCCACCCGTATCCGGTGGAACTATGGTCGGTTGACGACGGGCATGGGCTGCGCAACTCCCACGAGCTGATGTTACGGGCGGTTGCTGAGCTGTTGGCCAATGGCGGCACGGCGGCAACTAGTTAGATGTTGGTACATCTAAAATAGTGTTCATACAATTTTGTTGGCAGGCGCGTGTATGCCCGCGCGCGTGTGTGCGCTATCGGGGGCGGAAAATACCCGGGCTACCTCGGCCTGATAGGCTGCTATGGTTGCGCCGAGTCCGATGATGACCCGTTCGCGTACCACTATTCTCGGCCTAGCTTTTGTGCTCGGGCTTCCCATGTCTCTGACGGTTTTTGCAGGTTGTAGCCACAGCATGCGGCGGCCGGTAAGCACCGCCGGCCTCGACCTTGACCGGGTTGTTTTGTACCGCAACGGGATTGGCTATTTCGAACGGGCAGGCGAGGTCGATGGCGACATCTTAACCCTCAAGGTGCGCAAGGATCAGATCAACGATTTACTCAAGAGCCTGACCGTGGTCGACCGCAAAACCGGTAAGGCTGTCAGTGTGTCGATGCCGCTCGACCCCGAGACATGGGCAGGTGCAGCCTTGGCGTCGCTCGAGCCGGGCAACGGCAATTTGCCGTCGGTGCTCGATGCCCTGCGCGGCACCGATATTGTTGTACGTACACAAAAGGGCCGGGTGCGCGGGCGGATTGTGATGGTCGAGGAGGTCGAGAACGAACCGCAGAGCATGGGTCCGCGCTCCGAGCCGATTGCCGGCCCATCGGTCGATACGGTTGACCACAAGCTCACCCTGCTCGATGGCAATGTCTTGCGCGTGGTATATATCTCCAAGGTCAAGGCCATCAGCCTGCGCGACGGAGACCTCGCCTTGCATCTACATCGACGCCTCGATGCCAGCGCAGGCGAGGGCATGTTTCAGCAGGTTGCCGTCGATGTTCGCCTGGTCGGCGCCCGCAGCCATGATGTGGTGGTGAGCTATGTTGTGGCGGCGCCGATGTGGAAACCGACCTACCGGGTTGTGTTGCCGGAGGAGGGCAAGGGCGACGCCCTGTTGCAGGCCTGGGCAGTTGTTGACAATACAAGTGGTGAGGATTGGCGCGAGGTGGCAATGAGCCTCACCTCGGGGGCTCCGATTGCGTTTCGCTACGACCTGCATACCCCGCGCGAGGTCGGACGTGCCGACCTGACCGAGCGGGGTGTTGCCAAACAGGCCCGGGTGGCCCTCGGCGAAACAAGCTTTGCCGACGAAGACGACGAGATGGAAGAGATCGCGGCCGAGATGGAAAAGAGCCTCGACTACGACCTTGCCGATGGGGCAGGTGCTCCTGCCGGAGCCGCTCGCGGCGGAGGTGGTAATACCCGGTCGACTGCCAACAAGCGCAAATCTAAACGGCGCAAGGCCGAACTCAAGCCCGCTCCGCCACCGCCACCACGGGCACCACGGGCGGACTTTGGCGAGGAGGCATCGCGTATTGACCAACAGTCGTTGGCCCGCAGCACCCAGGCGAGTGCCCGGGCCAAACAGGTTAGCGGCCTCACCCAGTTTGACCTCGGCGACCGCGTGACCGTGCCCGACCAAACCTCAACCATGGTGGCGTTGATCAACGAAACCGTTACCGCCGAGCAGACGTTTTTGTATCGGCCAGGCGGGGGTGGAGCCGGGTTTGAGACCAATCCCTACCGTGTGGTCCGGTTTCGCAACACCACGCCGTTTGTGTTGGAGCCGGGGCCCATCAGCATCTATGCGGGTGGGAGCTTTGTCGGCGAAGGGCTTTCGGAGGCGGTTGGTAGCAAAACCAGCGCCACGGTTCCGTTTGCTGTGGAGCCCGAAATCTCGGTGACGCAAAGTCGCAGCCACCACGGCGATGAGATGCGGCTAACCCGGCTTGTGCGGGGCGTGCTGCATGTACAAACATTTAACCAAACCAAAACAATTTGGACGGTGATGGGCAAGCGTACCGGTGGGTACACCGTGTTGATCCGCCATCCGCGGGCCGGCAATGACTATGTTTTGCGGGAGCGGCCCGAGGGGACGGAAGACCTTGTCGGTGCCTACCTCATTCCGGTGACCGTAGCCGGGGATAAGCGCGAGGCCGAGGTCACGGTGGTTGAGCAAACCCCATCGCGCACGAGCATGACGATTTGGGATACCCGGGCCCCCAAGCTCCTCGATGCGGTGATTGCCTCGCCGATGCTGTCTGGCCCTGCCCGCAGCCAGCTCGAGCCGATTGTTCGTTTGCGTCAGGAAATCGGCAAGATCGACACGACGATCGACGGTCTGCGGCGCCAGCAAAACGAGCTCAATGCCCGGGCAGAGGAGGCGCGGCGCAACCTCGAGGCGATCAAAAAAGACCCGCGTGCTGGGGCCCTGCGCGGCAAGTTGTCCAAACGCTTAGAGGAGTTCACACGCGAGGCCGACGGGCTCGGTCGAAAAATCGTGGAGCTCAACAGCACCCGTTTGGAGCGAAAAATCGAGCTAGAGGACAGCTTGCAAAACCTCGACCTGACAACTCCGTTTGCCGATGAGAGCAAATCAAAAAAGCCGGGGAAATAGTGCCTCGGCTGTTGGGCCGACAGTCGGACATTGTAGGTCGCCAAACCGAGAGTGCTGTCACGAGGTGATTGTGCATACATTTGATCTCATCCAGACATAGCTAGCCGAACGCTGTGAACCTGGGGGTCCGGGTGATCGAGATCAACCCGGTGGGATGTGTTTACAGTATGCTTGTGGAGTGTATCGAATGCGTTGGCGACACTCCCAGCTCCTCGTGGGGCTCTTGGGCCTGGTATTGAGCCTACCCCACCCGCAGGCGGCGGCGAGCGTAGCTTCGAGCGCAGTGTTACCAATCTTGGTTCAAGGCGACACCTATGATTTGTTGCTACAACAAAACCCGCCAGCTCAGCCCGTGGGGCCAGCTCAGCCCGTGGGGCCGGCTCAGCCCGTGGGGCCGGCTCAGCCCGTGGGGCCAGCTCAGCCCGTGGTGTCTGGGTCGGAGCCGGGGACGGAGACTGTCTCGCCGGCCGGTCCTGGGGCAGGGCCACAGCCGGCCGCTCCAACTGCGACGGCGCCACAAGCTTCGCCGGTGCAACCTGTCGATCCGTGCCCGCCGTTGCCCGCTCAACAATCACCGGCCCCCCAGCAGCCAAATCCAGTGCAGGTACAACAAGTAGGTCCGCAGCCTGCCCAACCGGCACTGGCACCGGCACCGGCACCGGCACCGGCACCGGCACCGGCCAATCTTTCCTACCGCGCAATGGCGAGGGAGAAGATTTTTTCGGACCCCGTGTTGACGCGCAAATACGGGACCCTGATCGCCGTTCAGGTTGTCGGTGGGGTGAGCGTGGGTGTCGGCGCGCTATTATTGCTCACCGGTATCGCCTCGGGCCCCGGGCTCGCCCCCGGTGACCCCAATGTCGACTCCGATGCGCTGGCAGTCAGTGGGCTGGTATTGGGCGGAGCCGGGGTGGTGATGTTGATTATTGGCGGTGTTGGCAAGGTAAAGATGCGACGGGCTGTGCTGACACCTGTGGCTAGGCGTGGCCTTGGTGGGGCGCAACTAAAGTTTCATTTTTGAGGTCGCTATGGATGGAACGCAGACGAGTTTTCAGCGGGTTGCAGCCCTGTGTTGTGGGGTGTCGATGGTGTTGTGCACAACATCGGTGGCGAATGCCAGGGTGCCAGGTACACCGCCGGTGACAGGCTCGGACAGTGTCGATGCCACAGGGGTAGGCTCGGCCGCGGGTTCGGCTGTCGACCCAACAATCCCGGCGCAGCCACAAGCGAACGGGAGAAACCTGCCAGCTGCCGATGTGCGTACGGTCGAGGCGAACGAAGTAAGTACGGCTGGGCAGGCGACGGATCCGAGTGCAACGGGTGCAACGACACAGCCGGCCGCCAATCAGGCGCAGCCGGCTTCGCAGGTACCTCCATCGAGCACCCACGCAACTGGCAAGATACGCCCATCGGCAACACCCTGTCCGCGTGCTCCGGCTCCGGTGGCGTCGACACAGCCGGTTACAGCCACAGCCATTTCCACTTCTACGACCTATCCTCAGGGGCAGGTTCCATTTCACTTGACGACCCGCGAACGGATTCGGGCCGATCCACAGCTCAACAAACGCTACACGAGCTACACGGTGCTGCAGGTGATCGGCGGGATCTTGACCGGGGTTGGTGGTTTTACCCTGCTTGGGGCGGCCCGTCGGGCAGGCGTGGAAACTGAGGAAGTATCACCGATGGGCCTCTACGTGCTTGGCGGTCTGTCTCTGGCTGCGGGAGTGGGGATGATCGCCGGGGGGGCGGTGGGCAAATCAAAGATCCACAAGCAAGTTAAGGCCCAGCCCTTTGTTGGCCGGCACGGCGCTGGGCTATCTATGCATGTGCAATTTTAGTGCCCGTGGCCCTGAGCGGCGGGATTAACAGGTTCGACACACACCCGCGCGACGGGAGTCTCCCGCTCCGACGAGCGTGCCGTCGGGTTGCTGACAGACCGTGTGGGCACCACCAAAAAACATGTTGGGTTCGGGCCAGTCGGTGTGCTCAGGGTAGGCTTGGGCCAGGGCTTCACGCGTCGCTTGGGGGAATGTCCGCTCGTAGTTGAGGTGGGTTTTTTCGAGGTGCAGGCGCGCAGCCTCGACGGCGGTTTGCGGGTCGAAGCCAAAGTCGATGAGGTTGATGAGAACCTGCAAAACCGCGGTGCGAATGCGGTTGGACCCGCCGCTGCCAGTGACAAACGTGCTGCCATCACGGCGCTGGGCGATCGATGGTGACATCATGGAAGACATCCGCGTGCCGGGCGTAAATCGGTGGAACCCGGCTGGATTGACATCTTCCTCGCCGAGCATGTTGTTGAGCATAAACCCGGCCCCGGGGACGATGTATCCACAACCTTCGCCGTTCGATACGGTGGTTGACGCGGCGTTGCCCTTGCGGTCGATCACGCTAATGTGGGTGGTACCGCGGTGGCTTTTGGGCTGCGGGGCGACCTCTTTGGCATAGCGCGCGAGCAACTCGGGCGACAGCAGTTCGCTGACATCCGGTGTAAACTGTCCTTTTGTACATGCTTCTAGCCGGGCGTGGTTGGTCGCGGCCATCACCGAAGCGACGCGTTTGGCGTGGGCTTGGCTGCCAAATGTGCAGGCGTGAAGGTCGGTGTGGCCCAGCAACCCGAGGCCAAAGGCGATCAGCATGCCACCGCTGGCCGGTGGTGGGTTGAGCAGCAGGTCGCAGTCGCGGTAGCGAAAGGTCAGGGGTTTACGTTGGTGCACACGGTAGCGGCTGAGGTCTTCGCGGGTGAGATAGCCGCCGTGCTCGCGGCACTGGGTGGTAATTGTATTTGCAAGATCACCCTCGTAAAACAACCGTTCACCCTCGTGGGCAAGGGCGGCGAGTGCGGACCGGAGGTCGGGGTTTTGCATGCGGTCGCCGGCGGCGAGCATGACCGGGTTGGCGGCTTCGCCCGAGGATGTAAACAGGGCGCGGGCTGCGGGTGTTTCCCGGTAAATTGCACCGACAACGGACAGCAGGTAGGCCTGGTACGCGGTCATCAACACACCGTCGCGGGTGAGCTCTAGCGCGGGTGCGACGAGGTCGGCCATCGGCATGCTCGCATGGGCGCGGTGGATCGAAAAGAGGCCACGGGTAAACCCGGGAACAGCCGCGGCCCCGGGCCCGATATGAAACCGCTGGGTCGCAACGCCAAAGTCGACGTCGATCGGATAGAAGCAAAGCTCGGCCTCTGGGCGTCGGACACAAGGTGTGTGGACAAAAAAGTCGTGGACGACAGCCTCGCCGGTATGCGGGCGGGCAAGTAAAAATCCACCACCACCGAGTGAGGCCAACACCGGCTCGGTCAGGCAGGCGGTCCACAATGCCGCGATGACAGCATCAAAGGCGTTGCCACCCTCGCGCAGGACTGTGATGGCTGCCTCGGCCGTGAGGGGATGGCCAGCCGCCACACAGCCGCCACGCCCGGTTTGTGCACAAGTGACCTCCTGCATCGGCCGGGCTATACAACGCCGTCCGACGGCTGGCAAAGGCCCGGGTGGTGACGGCTCGTGCGTGCGTGACGTGGGTGTGACTCGCCCACGCGAGTGTGCGTGTGCAGGCGTGACTCAGGCGCTTTTTGACTGTCTATCCGCGCTGCGAGCAGATGTGGCAGACCTCACCCACGAGGCCTCACGCGTGTATACAAAAACCCGGCAAGGCCGGGCTTCAGCTCGGTGCCGGTGTCGTCAGTTCCCAGGGTCGTCGACGATGGTGATAGCTCCCAATGAGTAGGTCGCTGCCGCCGACGCGCGGATCTCAAAGCTTGCCGAGCCGCCGGCTACCACCCGACCCCGTGGATCGGTGAGGGCATAGGCAATCACGATCTTGTGATCATCGGCCGACGAGATGGTCTGCGAGATTTGATAGGTGCGGGTGTCCTCAACATTGAAGCGGCTGTCGACCCGGCCGACGTGTTTGGCAACCTGGGTGCCGACAACATCAAACAGCGGTTGTTTCCACGTCCGCTCAAATGCCACGGTTGGGTCGTCGGGCAGTCGCGCCTGCTGACCTGCGGGTTGCGGGTCGAAGTCGGACCGCGCAAGGGTTTGCTCAACCCGGTAAAGCCCGTTGTCGGAGTTTGTTTTGACGACGAACTTGACGGCGATCTCGGCGAGGGCAGAGCCCGTGGCATCCATAAACACGATGCGATGGCGTGAGCGCTCACGCGGATCGTTGGGCAGGGCGTCTTTGAAGTACAACGTCGCCCCAACTTCGCTATCAAACTCGAGGTCGAGTGACGACTCGACGTGGCTGGCAGTGGTGCCTGTGGCCGCGAGCTTGGTGTTGATGACAATGTCGCGTTTGTCCTTGGTCATTGGCATGGCGAAACCACCTGTCAGTTGCCCGGGTCGTCGACAACGGTAATGTCGCCCAGGGAGAAGGGGGCCGTGGCGGTCGATGTGGCTGTCATCGACACGGTACCGGAGGCCAGGGTGGTGCCGCTTTGGTCAGTCATTGCATAGGCAACCACAACAGTATTGTTATCGGCAGATTGAACAGTTTGGGAAACGCTATAGGTGCGGGTGTCTTCGAGGTCGAAGCGAGCGTCGAGCTTGGCGACCTGTTTGAAGGCATCGGCCCCGCCAGAGTCCTTGATACACTGTTGCCAGGTACGCTCAAACGCGACTTCCGGGTCCCGCGGTAGCCCAGCCTTGGTGCCCGCTGGCTGCGGGTCGAAGATCGACCGACCCATGGTTTGTTCGACCAGGTATGTCTGTGTATCTGCATTGGACTTGACAACATACTTGACGGCGACTTCTCCGAGCTTGGTACCCGTGGCGTCGAGAAACTCGATGCGATGGCGCGAGCGTTCCTTGGGGTCGGTGGGGAGGGCGTCCTTGAAGTAGAGGACTGCACCGGCGCTACTCGAAAAATTGATGTCGAGGTCCGAAGTGACATCACTGGCGTCCGCATTGGTCGCGGCGACCTTGGTGTTGATGACGATGTCGCGTTTATCCTTGGTGATGGGCATGCCTACGTCCTTTCGCACCGTGATAATGGGTGCGGGTGCAGGGTAACCGGCGCGACGATTTGTTGTATATGTCTAAAAGCGCATGTACACGGGTGACGGCGGCACCACGGGCGACTTTGTCGAGTAGGTGTACATCAACCTTTACCTACTTTAGGTCATGCTTCTCAAGCCAGGTTGTTATCTCTGTAACCATGTTCGTAACACCTTGCTCGCGATAGCCAGCACTTGCTGCAAGGGCGAGGTTGCGGGCGCGGTTACGCAGGGCACCATCGGACCGGTTGACGTCTCCGAGCAACGCACGGGCCAGGGCAAACTGCAACTCGGGCATTTCGAGTGATTCGCTTTCGGCCTGGGTACGTAGTTCGAGCGCGCGCTCGAGGTGGGTGCGCGCTTCGTTGTAACGACCGAGCTCAACCAGACATCCGCCGAGCCCGGTCAGCGGCGAAGCAACTTCGACATCGCCGTCTTTGAACAGCGGGATGGCCCGTTGGTAGTAACCGATCGCACGCTCGTACTTGCCGCTGGTTTGCAGCGTGACGCCAATATTGAACAGGGCCACGGCCTCCTCCTCGGAGCCCTCGCCAAAGGTCCGGCGAAACTGGGCGAGCGCGGCTTCGTGGTGGGCGATGGCCTGCTCGGTGTCTCCGAGCATGAAGTGCACGTTGCCGAGGTTCATCAGCGAGGAGGCGATGTCTGGATGATCTGCGCCAAGGCTTCGCCGGCGGATATCGAGCGTGCGTTCGCAGTATTCGCGCGCGCGTTGATACTTGCCCTGGCTCTTGTAGATCACAGCGATGTTGTTGAGCACCTTGGCAAAATCTGGGTGGTCGGGGCCGAGCCGTTGCTCGAGCAACTCGCGGGCCTTGTCGTAGTGCTCGAGTGCCCGCTCGGGGTCTCCGGACAAATCGCGCAGGGCTCCGAGCGTGTTGAGCACACTGGCCCGGTTGAGCGCTCCGCGGTCGCCGACGCCCTCGAGCATTTGCACGGCCGCTTCGATCTCGGCAATGGCCTCGTCGTGGCGCTCTAAATGGTACAGCACCACGCCAAGAATCTTGCGGGCATCCGCCTGTTCGATGACATCGATGCCAACCCGGTCGCCGACCGCCTGGGCCTGTCGCACATAGATCACGCCGTCGGCAAAGCGCTTTTGGTAGTTGCCGACGACCAGGGCGAGCTCGCGGAGAATCGCGGCGCGGTGCTCATCGAGCGACTTGCGCTCGGCGAGGGCGAGGGCTTCACCGAGGGTGGTTTCGGCATCGTCGTATTTGGCGAGCTCGATCTGTGAGCGGGCCGATGCATATCGAGCATGCACATACACCTTGTGAAAGTCCGTGGCCTCAGCATCCGCTGCGAGTTGGGCAGCGAGACGGCCGGCCTCGGCAAACCCCCCGGTTGTCAGCAGGGCATCGATCCGCGCCAGGGTGCGCTCAAACTTGTCGAGAATTTGTTTGCGTGCACCGGTTGGTGGTGCCTCGCGCTGAAGTAATTTGTTTGTATCTGCACACTCATGGATCGGTGGTAAGCCGTCGGCGAGCTCGACCGCTCGCAAAATGATGGTGGGGGTGGCTTCTCGCAGGAGCTCGGTGGTGGCGGCCAGACTGCTGAGCCGGCCGTCGAGGCAGGCCATTCGCCGGTCGAGCAGTTGCGCCGATTGTTCAGCATGGACATGGGTCGCTTCGCAGGCTTCGGTGCGCATCGACACCCAGTTGTCGGCGTAGGCATCGAGGGCGGTCGCGGTGTTTTGCCAGGCCTGCTCGGCATAGGGTTGCCCGGTCGCCGCAAACCGCTCGTGTAGATCGGCACTCGACTCGGCTGTCCAAACATCGACGAGGTGGCGAGCTGCACCCGCACAGGGGGAGTTGGAGGCACCGAGCTCGCGGCCACCGGCAACGAGCACCGTGGCGGCAAGCAACCCGGCACCGGCTGTCCAAATCCAGCGCTTGCGGCGTTTTGTTGCATCATCACTTAAAAGCTCGAGCAGGGCCGACATTGATGGGTGTCGGTCGTCGGGCGAAACCGACATCCCCTTGACCAGAGCTGCACGCAGGCGGGGGGGCACGTCTGTGCCGGGTGGTGCGGGCTGGATTTTGCCGGTGAGGACCGCGAGCGTCAGTTCGACAATATTTGTAAATACATACGGGTGGCTGCGGTAGAGGGCCTCGTAGAGGGCCACGCAAAACCCGAATTGATCGCTTTTGGCGTTGACGGCCAGGCCCATATGTTGCTCAGGGGCCATGTACGCGGGGGTGCCGACCAGCGCCCCGGTCTGGGTGAGCCGGGCGGCGGCGAGACTTGTGCCCGAGCGTTCGAGGCTGTCTTCGCGGCGGGTGTTGTACGGCCCATCAAAAAAGTCCTCTTCGGGCGGTGGCGGTGGCTCGGTCGGTCGCGAGGGCCCGGGCTCGGTATCCGCCGTTCCATGCTGATACATCGAGATGTCCATCGACGGCTCCGGGTTTTTGCCGTTTGGCTCGGGGGCTTGGGCGGCGTTTTTTTGCTTGCGGTGGCGCTCGGCCTGGTGCCGAATTCTGTCGGCAATATCGGCTTCGTCGGTGTCGATAAAGGCGTCGTCGGGGTCGATGGTTTGGACGTTGACGACCTCCGATGATGGGCCCGAAGTTGGCCCCGGGGCCTGGGTTTGTTCGGCCCGTTCTTGGACCAGGCCCGAGGCCTCGCGGGCGATGCCAAAGTCGACAACCCGAACCCGGCCATCGTCGCCCACGAGCACGTTGTCGGGCTTGAAATCCCGGTGGACGAGGCCGGCATCGTGGGCTGCGGCAAGACCGCGTCCGGCGGCGAGAAAGACTTCTAGAATCTCTTCTCGCGTGCGCTGACGCAGCTTGAGCCAGTTTGTCAGATTGGTGCCCTCGACCAATTCCATGGCCAAAAACACGAGGTCACCCACGGCATCGGCATCGTGGACGGTGACCACGTTGGGGTGGTTGAGCCGGGCGAGCGACTGGGCTTCGCGCAACAGTCGGACCCGGACATCGTCGGCCCGACCGGGCTTGGCCAACATCAACTTGAGCGCGATTCGCCGGTCGAGGCGTGGGTCGTAGGCCGTGTACACGGCACCCATCGCGCCACGGCCAATCGGCTCTAGCACGGTGTAGCGGTCGACGACCGTGCCACGGTCGAGTTCGAGTGAAATGGATTCCTCTTCGCCCGAACGAAACGCCGACTCGAGCAGCGTTTCGGCGACCACGGCTTCTAGTGGGGCCTGCGGCGCGCTATCGCGAACACCATTCACCAACGGCAATGGTATCAGCAACCTTCGCAGCACAGATGGATGGTCGTAAAGACAGATGCCGCAAGGCCCGGTCGCAAACTCGACTTGCGTCCCTCGGCAAACAGCGATAAAGCCCCCGTCCATCCATGTCGGGAGCGAAGTTTCACGCCATCATGCTCGGGCCGCAGCGGTTTACGCCGACGGTCGGCGAGGTTGTTGCCCGGTTTCACTGTCGCGGGCCGGTGGCGGTGGTAACTGCCGGGTGGCAGGAGCGGGAACCGGAAGACGAGGAATTGCGCGAGGCCATCGGCTTGCCCGCGGTCAATCTCAGGCTGCACGCCCGGGCCGAAGCGGTCTTTGCCGCCCATCCAGAGCTGTTTCAATCCCACCGCGAACGCCAGGACAGGTTGCGCCAGCTGCAGCACTTGTACAGGCGACGATTGCGGTATGCGATGGACGCTGTTCGCGAGTTGCAGGGGCTGGTCGAACGGCCGCCGCTAGGGATGTCGGTGTCTCGCCTACAGGATGAGGTTCGAGCGGCACTCGCAGCTGTGTGTGACCTTGACCGTCGCCATCAAGCCCAGGTTGCCGAGGTGCTCAAAGCCCACCGCGATGCCCGGGCCATCGCGGATACGCCCGAGCTTGCGCGTCACCAAAACGAAGTCAAACAGCTGATCGAACAAAGCGATGTGGTGGCGATCGCCGGTGGGCATGTGGCAAGTCTCCTCAATCGCCTGCGGTTGTTTGAGGTGGCGCGCGCGTTGCCCGGGCGTCACCTCCTGGCCTGGTCCGCCGGGGCGATGGTGCTGGGCGAGGAGATCGTGTTGTTCCACGACTGCCCGCCACAGGGACAGGGTGATGCCGAGATCCTCGGGGCGGGCCTCGGCGTGTTGCCAAACGTGCTCGCCCTTCCCCACGCAAGTCGCAGGCTGTTGCTCGACGACCGCGAACGGGTGGACCGATTTGCCCGCAGGTTTGCCCCGAAAAAGTGTATTGCCCTCGACCCGGGCGGCGAGGTTGCGTTTGTCTCGAGCGGGGCAGGGCCGTGGGAACTCGCCGAGGTCCGGGCGCCGGTGTTGCAAGAAGGTGGTATATGCAATTAGCGATTCACAGCCTACTGCAGCATGGCCCCGTGACCCAGGCCGAGCTCGAAGCATTCCTAGCCCGGCATTCGTTCCCGCTGGTCGAAGGCCGCCACGTGACCTTTGTCTACCGCGGCGCCGTCGATGCCGTCCGCCTGCGACACTTTATTTTTGGTCTGCCCACGGCCCAGCCGTTTACCCAGGTCCCGGGCACGGACGTTTGGTACTACGTGCTCGAACTGCCACCAAAGTCGCGGGTCGAGTACAAGTTTGAGCTGCAACACGGGGGTCGTGCCCACTGGATTCGCGACCCGCTCAACCCGTTTATCGCCCGCGACCCCTACGGTGCCAACTCGGTATGTCAGGGGCAGGACTATGTGCGTCCGCCGTGGGTGGAGCACGATCCCGAGGCCCGCGAGGGCACCCTCGAAGAGTTGATCCTACAACAAACGCCCTTTGGCGAGCCGCGGCGGGTCACCGTGTATTTGCCGGCGAGGTATCGCCCATCCCGGCGTTACAACCTGTTGGTGGTCCACGACGGCGGCGACTTTTTGCGTTACGCCAACTTTCGCACCGTCCTCGACAACCTGATTCATCGGCTCGAGGTGGCACCGATGATCGTTGCCCTGACCCATCCGGGGGAGCGGTTGGTCGAATACCCCGACGACCCGCGCCACGCGGCGATGATCTGCGAGCACTTGGTGCCTGAGCTTCAGGCCCGCTATCCGCTCATGCCGCTGCCCTCGGCCCGTGGCCTGATGGGGGCGAGTTTTGGCGCGGTGGCTTCGCTGTCGACGGCCTGGCGCTACCCCGAGATGTTTGGCCGGTTGATGTTGCTGTCGGGATCGTTTGCCTTTACCGACATCGGTGAACATACAAGGGGTCCCAACTTCGATGCCGTGGTCAAGTTTGTCAACGCCTTCCGCGAACGGCCCGGGCGGCCGAGTGAGAAGGTGTTTGTCAGCTGTGGCACCTACGAGTCGCTGATCTACGAAAACCGCTCGATGGTCCCGCGGTTACAGGCGACCGGAATGGATGTGCGCTACGTCGAAGCCCGCGATGGCCACAACTGGGAGGCCTGGCGCGACCGCATGCGCGAGGGCCTCTCGTGGCTGTTCCCCGGGCCCCTTTGGATGGTCTACGAGTAGGCTAAAACCACGCCGTGAGTCCGAGCGTGAGGGTGTTTTGCGAGGTGCGCGTGGGGACAAACGGGTTTTCGTCGCTGCCGTCCCCCTCGACATCCCCGGCGAAGTAGAGCAGCTCACCAGCCTGGTCGTGGCGATATTCCAACTTGAGCGAGAAGTGCTTGCCAGGACGGAAGTCGGCCGTACCGATCGCCGAGGCCATCCACGGCGTCGGGTAAAAGATCGGTGCCGAGCTACCCTCGGTGGTGCTGGCCCGGTGCTCGCGCAACAGCACCCCCTTGGTCGCCAGGTACATCCATTCGGCTAGTTGTATACGCACACCTAGGTGGCCGGCGAGGTACCAGGCCGTGCCAAACCGAGTCGGCTCGAACCCGGCGACCGGCCGCAACAGCAGCGACACGTGCTTGCTCGGTTTGCCGATGACATAGGTGTCGACCGTGTGCCGCCAGCCCTGACCTTCGATGGCTTCGGGGGGCCGCTCGATGCCGCTGAAGTAAACGATATTAAACAGGAAGTTCTCGCTGTGGGTATAGGTGTATTCGGCGGCCAGCGACTTTTGTGGGTTGTTGTCGACGACGTTGTTCCAACCGTTGTAAACCCCAAAGCGCAGGTCGTGACGGTCGGATATTTGCAGATGCAAGCGAGCTCCCGCGTGGTAAAACGGCAGGGCAAAAAACAGCTGTGTGTGCGACCAGGTCCAGTTTTCGTGGGTCGCCATACCCTCGGGCCCAAGTGGTGACAAAAAGATGCCACCTTCGAGTGTGATGGGAACTTTGGACTGCCCCGGCAGGTGCCACCCGACATAGGCCTGTTGGATGTATCGCCACAGTTCGGCATTGCTGCCGGGGGTACCCGAGGCTCCCGGCATATTGGGCTCACTGACACCGTAGTAGGTGTTGGGGGCATGCCCAGCCTGCAGGGCAATCCGCGCGAGGGCGTGTTTGGAGTCCCAGCCGAGGTCGAGTGCGAGGTTTTGCAGGGTGATTGCGTTGTGGCGATTGTCGAACGTGCGGTAGTGGGTAATGCCATTACTCGGGCGATTAAAGTTGTAGCTGTAAACCGTTTCGACATAGCCCGAGATGGTCAACTCCGACTGCCCGCCGGTTTTGATTTTGACCCCGTCGTCGTCGAGTGTGGGGGTGGACGCATCGTCGCCAGCGGCACCCGAGGCTGTGGTCGAGGGCTGGGCGACCGGTTGTCCCGGAGTTGCTTGCGGTACCGGTTGCGCCGCGGGTTGAGGCGTGGGCTGGGACGTCGCGTAAGGTTGTGTGGAGCTACCGGTTTGCACAGCTCCTGGGACCGGGTGGTGAGCTTGCGCCGGGTTTGCCTGTGGCGTGGTCGCGGTCGGCTGTGCACTCGGTGATGTGGCCGTGACGGGTTGCGGTGAGGCCCCCGCAGGTATGGTCGAAACTGGCTGCGCACGTGGGGCGACAGGTTGCGCTGAGACCCCCGAGGGCTGGTTGGTCGCCCCGGGCTGGCTTGCACCTGTCTGGCCCGCCGCTGGTTGGCGAGCGCCCGGGATCTGCGGGGTTGGGCCAGGTGCCGCAAGCCCGGTCGCGGGTGTCAATAACGCAACGGTGCAGCCAAGTCGGATGGATAAAAGTGCGCGGGCCATCGTGTGGGCCGCATGATCAACTGTTTTGGGCAGTGGCCCAAAGATTCCGTTAATTTTGGTTGGACACGCCCCCCGTAGCTCAAAGCTTGGTCACCCTGGTAGCTACATCGGTAGATATGGCGCGTGTTGCCACAGGGCCAAAATCTTGGATGTACATCAAGTTGCTGGTTTGCGAGCGACCAGGCTCGTGGTCTGCCCGTGATTGTCGCGAAGCTGGTCGCGCTGGGCAAACCACTGCTCGAGCTCTCCGCCTTGGTCCAGCGCGTGCAGACGGGTGAGGGCCGCTTGCAGTTCGTCTGCGGTTGCCAGCGACCAGGTCGAGTCGCCGCGCCGCCAAGTCTCGCGCAGGGGGCCGCGCGGGTCGAGGTATTCCCCGCCTTGCAGTGGCTCACGCAGGATATGCGGAGGATCGACGACAAACCCGAGGGCGGTCAGCCAAGCCGTTAGTTGGGGGATATCGGGGAGGCGGGCGATGATCCGCTCCATCGCCTGGGGGACCAGTGGTGCCCACCAAAAACCTTCGCGACATTGCACATGGCTGCTCGAGTTGAGAACCACGGCACCGCCGGGTTTTAGCACGCGAAAGATCTCGGCAAGGGCCGCGCGCACGTTGGTGAATGCGGGGATTGTTGATGGTGCATCTAAGTGGTGGAGGACCTGGTTGCAAACCACGATGTCGAAGCTGGCAGCGGCCAGCGGCAGGGAGGTGAGCGAGCCTTGACGAACGTCGATGTGGGCGAAGCCTGCGAGTTTTTCCCGGGCCTTGGCCAGCATGTTGGGGTTGAGGTCGAGGCCGGTGCCGCGTTCGATGTCGGTGGCAACGGCCCGGAGGTAGTTGCCCGTGCCACAGCCAAGGTCGACCAGCGAGGTCGCACACGATCCGCGGATAACCGTTTGGATCACCTCGAGTCCCACCGGTACCCGGGTTTCGTCATAGGCCTGCGACTTGACGGTGTAATCTTCGTAGCGCGACATTTGGAGTGCCAGTGTACCCGCGAGTGTTCGCCGAAACATGCCGGCGACGGACCCGGGTTTGATACGATCGACGCCGTGGATCCGTCACAGGCGACTGCCGAACTCGTGGATAGGATCGAGGCGACCGCTCCCGAGCTTCGCGGGCGGCAGGCTGCTCAATTGGCAGCCCTGGCCGAACTGCGCGGGTTGTCGCCGGCGATCGAGCAGGCACTAGCGGATGCCCGCGAGCGCGGGGACAGGGTTCAAACCATGCGGATGCTCGCGGCGTTGGCCCGATTTTGGTGGATCGACGGTCAGGCGCGGACGATTGAACCGTGGGTCGACTGGGTGTGGCGCGGGCGCAAGGAGTATGTCGAGCCAAGTCTGTTGGCGGCGGCGCACCAGGGAGCCGGGGAATTGGCCTATGCCCGTGCCGACTACCGGCGGGCAACGGGACACCTCCAACAGGCACATTCGGGGTGCTTGAGCCTCGGGCAGGTGGGGGGACAAGCTGCTGCGATCAACTGGTTGGGGATGGTGGCCCGCGAGCAGGGACGCTACGACCGGGCGATCGCGTGTCACCAGCAGGCCGAGGAGCACTATCGTCAAATCGCCGATCAGTGGGGCTGTGCCCACGCCCGCAGCAACCTAGGGGTCGTTGCGTTTCGCCGCGAACAATTTGAAGATGCAACAAAACTCCACGGCGAAGCCCTGGTGCGGCGACGGGCAATCGACGACCTCCACGGCATCTCGAGCAGCCTCGGCAACCTCGCCCTCATCCGGCGCCGGACCGGGGAGCTTGCGCGGGCGCGGGCCCTGTACCAAGAAAGCCTCAGGGCGCGGGAGTTGCTCGGCGACCGATGGGGAATCGCTGGCTCGGCGGTGTGCCTGTGTGCGGTCGACACTGCCCTTGGCGAGGTTTTGAGTGCGCATACATATTTTTCCCAGGCCGTGCACGGGTTTATCGCGGTGGGTGACAACCTCGGACTCGCCGAGTCGGCCGAGGCGGCAATGGCACTGTTTTTGGGCCAGGGCAAACAGGAGATGGCGGCCCGGGCCTATCGCTCGGCGGTGGCCATGCGGCGGCTGATCGAAACGCCGATGCACGCCGATGCACGCCGGGTCGCGGAGCAAGTGCGGGAAGCAGCGGGCGTCGAGACCTGGGCGGCCGCGGCAACTGTGGAGTTGGTGCGGCAGGAGTTGGTGCAACTAGCTGCGAACAACGGTTAGCCCAAAGTCCCTACGGGCCTCAATGCTGCGGCATTTGGGCGCACGGAATTCCGGCCGCAGCGGCGTGGCAGGCTTCGCTCGTCTAGAAGATGTCTATACATGCACTTGCCGGAGTCGTTGCCGTTGATGATGGGCGAGAATGCAAAAAATGCGCGGCGAGCAAGGGGGTGTGGCGATACGCCTCAGCTGACTTAGAGGTCGTTTAAAGGGCCTCTAGCTAGTGAAATTTGTGGATCAAGCCAGGGCCCGCCGGCCGGCATATCCGCGGTTTTTGCCATCCTGCGGAAATCACACAGGCTTGGGATTGTTGGGGCCCAAAGACAACATGTTGGGTCACGGCGAGCGGCCCGCGAGACCGTCGCTTAACAGGGTTTTGAGCTCGACGAATTGGGGGCTCGCGCTCAGGCTGTTGACCAACCGGTTTGTCGGCGGGAGGAGACTAGGTGATGCGCTTGGCTGGAAAATCGCAAATATCGAGGACGCGTCCGAGTATCCGCAGCGGTCGGCGATTTGGTCCGTACCGCCTCAATCGTCGCCTCGCCCGCGGCGGGTTTGGTTCGGTCTTCTGCGCAACCGACACCCGCAATGGGCAATCTGTCGCTCTCAAAGTCCCGCTTACGTTCGATCTCGAGAGCATGTCCGAGTTTTACCGCGAGGTCGACTTGGTCGAGCGTCTCGATCACCCGAACATCTTGCCGCTTTTGAAGTTTGAGCTGATCGGCAGCCTACCGGTCGCGGCCTATCCGCTTGGGCGGGAGTCGTTGGCTGAGCGACTTGGACGCCGCCTGCAGCGAAAGACCGCCGCAGCGTTCGCCGGGCAGATGCTCGCAGGGCTCGCCGAGATGCATCGCTGCGGGATCCTTCACTGCGACATCAAGCCCGACAACCTGATTTTGTTTGGCAACCAGGTCCTCAAGATCGGCGACTTTGGTCTCGCTATCGACTTTTACCGCGACCGCCGCAAGTGCTGCTCAGGGACGGTCGAGTACATGGCGCCCGAGCGTGCGCGGGGTTGGGTGTCTCGTCGCTCAGATGTGTTTGCCGCCGGTTTGGTCCTCTATGAGTTGTTTACCGGGCAGCTGTTGAAACGCCCGTTTGATTGGCCGGTCGCCGGATACAAGCGCCTCGACGAACGGGCCCCCGGCCTCGCCCCGATCCTGCAACGCGCGCTGCGACACGACCCCGCTCGCCGGTTTGCCAGCGCCGTCGAGCTCGAAGTCGCCTACAAGCGGGTGAGCGCCGGCTGGTTTTCCTAGCTTTGGGTCAGTCGCGGTAAAGCTTGTTCATACAAGAAAATCGGGCTAGCCGCGATGGCCAGGACGATAGGCCCGCATGAGCTCTGTAACCCGATCGAGCGGGAGGGCCGGGGCGATATGCCCAGAGTGGCCGACCATGGTCTCGGCCATAAACAGCGAGTTTAAGATCGCTTCTTCAGAGGCCTCGATCGCCGCTTCGTAGAGCGGGTCGACCCGGGCATCGAGCAGGATTTTCATGCGGTAGACCATGCCCTTGGCGGTTCGCGGCACCGTGTTGGCAGTCGAAAACCCGACAATGATCTCGCCCGAACCATGGGCGGCGATCGAGCCACAACGGCCAATACCGAGGGCGACGCGCTTGCACAGCCGGTGGAGTTGGTGGGGCAGCAATGGCGCATTGGTCGCTACCACGGCAATGATCGAGCCGTCGTTGTGCAGGCGCTTGGGGGCGTCGGGTTGCTCAGCGGCCAAAATGCGACCCACCGGGACGCCGTCGATTCTGAGGTCGCGCAGGGAGCCAAAGTTGCTCATCACCAGCACGCCGATCACGTAGCCGCCTTCACTCACCGGGAGTTTGCGCGAGGAGGTGCCGATGCCGGCTTTGAGGTCGCAGGTCATCATGCCGGTGCCCCCGCCCACGCTACCCTCGGCGACAGTGCCGGTCCGCGCCGAGGAGATGGCCTCAAACACATGTTCGTGGCGGACGTGACGGCCGGCAATGTCGTTGAGCCAGGAGTCGTCGCATTCGCCCACAACCGGAATCAGGACGTCATGGACCTGGCCGATGCCGGGGTTGTGCTCGACCATGTACTTGACCACGGCCTCCGAACATGTACCTACACTCATGGTGTTGGTGAGGATGATCGGGGTTTCGATGAGCCCCCACTCCGTAACCTGGGTGAGCCCGGAAATCTCACCGGCGCCATTGAGGATAAACCCCGATCCGACCACGCGGTTCATAAAGATGTCGCCGCCGTTGGGTAGGATTGCGGTGACGCCGGTTCGGGCCGGGCCCTTGCCCGGTGTGAGCTCGCCGTCGCCGTGGATGACCGTCGCGTGGCCAACCCGAACGCCGGTGACGTCGGTAATGGCGTTGAAGCGACCGGTGGGATAGCGACCAATGGTGATCCCGAGTTTGCGCGCACGCATGCGTTTGGTGGCTGGTTTGCGAGTCATGGTGGGTCTGTGGAGGTGGGTCAAAGATATTGTATGAGCATGTTTTGCTCAGCGCGGGCGGCCGGTGGTGAGCACCACCGGAGCGGGGCTACTCGCCCGCAATGCCCGTTTGCGCCGCCGCAGCGCAGGGGCCAGAATCTCGCGGATGAGGTCGCCGTAGGACATCTGCGCCCCCGCAATCACACACAGGTCCGAGAACTCGGGGGTCAGGCCCGGCAACGGATTGCACTCGATAAAGTGGACCCTGCCGGCGGCGTCGAGGCGAAAGTCAAAGCGGGCGACATCGCGGCAGCCCAGGGCTACAAATGCACGCCGGGCCGCGCGTTCGAGTGCGCGGGCGAGTTTGGCATCGACGTTGGCCGGAGCTTCGTAGCGAGTTGTCGACTGGTCGCCGAACTTCTCTTCGTAGCCATAGATCGGGTGGGTTTGCTGGCGATCGGTAAACACAATCTCCATCGCCGGCAGCACCCGCGGGCGGCGGTCACCGAGCACACCCACGGTAAACTCGCGGCCCGGCAAAAACGCCTCGACGAGCACCGGTTGGTGGTACCGTTGTAGGTGCATGTTTACCCGCTCGCGCAACTCGCTATCGTTGTGGACCACACTCGAGCGCTCGATACCCTTGGAGCTACCCTCGGCCACCGGTTTGACGATCAGCGGAAAGCAAAGCTCGCTCGGCAACCGCTCGCGCCCGGTTTTCATGACCATAAATGCAGGTGTGTGGACACCGGCGAGGGCGACGACGCGTTTGGCCAGGCCCTTGTCGAGGGTGAGGCTGAGGGCCGCCGGGTCGGAGCCGGTGTAGGGGATCTCGAGCATCTCGAGCAGGGCCGGAACCTGGGCTTCGCGGCTACGCCCTCGCAGGCCTTCGGCGATGTTGAAGGCGATATCGATCCGCGCGTTTGGGAGTTTGGCCGGAAGCTCCGGGGTCGCCTCGAGCAAAACAACTTCGTGGCCGAGGGTTTCAATGGCCTCGGCGATCGCGTCGATGGTTTTTGGCCCGTCAAACTCGGCCTGCGCCTGTGGGTCCTCGCCCGCGGCGGGTGGACGCTTGCGGTTGTGGACCAGGCCCACGCGCAAGCGCTCGCGGGGGGGCCGGGATTTGGCGAGCCCGAGGGGTCCGCCGCGGCGCCGCATCGCACTTTGGCAAACGGTCGCAAGCACCTGTTCAACAGTCTCTAGACCGGCGAGCTTGGCCGACTCGTAGAGGCTCGCACCCGGCTCCAGGCTCGGCAGGGCATTGACCTCTAAAAACCGAATATCGCCGTCAGGTGTGATCCGAAAGTCGAGGCGGGCGAGGTCGCGAATTTGCAGTGCACGGATTGCACGCTGCGAGATCTCGGTGATCTTTGCAGCTAGCTGTGGCGACAGGTTGGCGGGCACACGCACCGTAACCGCCGAGCCGTCGCCCTGTTTGAGTGCATAGTCATAGATCGTTTGGTCACCCCGGGTATCGCCGGCAAACACATACTCGGCCGGGGCCAACACCCCGCCGGTTTGGGGGCTCACACCCTCCAAAAACGGCACGGTGACGTCGCGCCCGGCAATGAACTCCTCGATCAACATCCCGTCGGGGTAGCGTTGCAACATCGCCGGTAGCCGGGCTGTGAGTTGCGCTTGCGTGGCAACCATTGAGTCGGCCGTGATCCCCTTGGAGCTGCCCTCAAAGTTGGGTTTGACGATCACTGGAAAGCGCAGGTCGACGGCCTCGAGGTCGTGGGCTGAGGTCACAAACACACCCCGTGGGACCGGCACTCCGTGCTCGGCCACGACTTTTTTGGTGAGGTGTTTGTCGAGGGTCAGTGCACATACATAGGCATCGGAGCCGGTGTAGGCGAGCCCGAGTTGCTCGAACAGGGCAGGGAAAAACGCTTCGCGAAACCGGCCGTGACGACCCTCGGCGGTGTTGAAGACGAGGTCCGGGGCGAGCGACTCGAGCAGCCCGACGGTGTGCGAAGCCGGCCCCGAGACTTCGACCGGGTGGACTTCGTGGCCGAGTCGTCGCAGGGCGTCGCACAGGGCCGCAATCACCTCTGGACGGTCAAACTCGGCCTCGTCCTCGGTGTCGTTGAGCTGCAGGTTGTGGGTCAGGGCGATTCGCACGGGCATTTGGAGGCATCTCGCGGGCAAAGGGTGCAGGTTTTGGCTGTCGCTAGATCAACGAGCCGCGATCGGAGGAATAGCCTCCTAACCGGTGGGATTACGGACCGAAACAAGCTCGCGGAGTGCCTAAACCACTTAGTCGTCGAGGGCTGCAATTTCGACCACAATCGGGTTGTGGTCGGACGGCTCTTCGCCTTCGTGCTCGAGCCCGTCGACAACGAGTGCGCGGACCGGCCTCAAGCCGCGCCCGGCAAACCAGTCGAGTCGCATCGGCACGGCGCCGCCATAGGGTTCGAGGCGCTTGTCGATCCACTTGCGCAAGCCGTGCCAAATCACGCTGCCCCGCGGCATGTTGCCGGAGGTCAGCTTGGCGTACTTGGGGTTGTTGCCGCGGTAGTAGAGCGTGCCAGCGGCGGTTTCGTTGAACCCGTCGATGACAAAGTTGTTGCGGTGCAGGGCCTCAAACACCGGGCGGTCGAACACCTGCCCCGGGGTCATGTATTGGCGAACCGTGCCGTCAAAGCCAAACCGCATCAGCTTGTGGGAAAAGTTGCCGAGCAGGCCGAGCATGCTGCCGAGGTCGTAGGTATTGGTGTTGAGGTCACCACCGAGCAGGACCTGGCGCCCACCAAACCGGGCCAGTGCATCTGCAATGATTTGGATTTGGCGGCCGCGGTGGCGCGGGGGCGAAAATGGGTCGAGGTGGGTGACGACCACGGTCGTCGGGCCACACGGGAGCAAGACCTCGGCCAGCAACGCACGTTTGCTGCCCAGGCGTTTTTCGACCACGTGGAACTTGTCGCGAAACTCCGGCAGGGAGACGGCCGTGAGTCGACGGACAGGGTAGCGGGTGAGCAGCGCACAGCCGTGGAGGGCACGGGTGTTGGCGCGGCCGTGGTCCTGCTCGCTGGCATCGCCGGGGCATAACAGCAGGTGCTGGTTGGCAAACACGTAGCCCATCCCGAGCTCGTCGGCGAGCTGCTTGGGGACATCGCGGTTGAACGAGCGCCCCATACCAATGTCGACTTCGGTCAACATCAGGAGGTCGGCAGCGGCGAGCTCTGGGTGGGACTTGAGGGTCTCCCGCAGGGCCGTGAAGGCGATTCCACGCTCGACATTCCAGGCGGCAGCGGTCGCGGTTTTGCGGGCCTTGGCCGGTTGCTCGACGTTGCGCAGGTCCCAGGCAAACCCGTGGACAACCCGCTCGATCTCCTCGGCATGTTGCTGATACACCGAAGTCGTGGCGAGGTCGTCACGCTTTTTGATCGCGGCGAGGGCCTCGAGGACCTGCGGCGTGAGGTTGTGATTGAGTTCCTGAACGGGGGCACGCCCGAGGTCGAGCTCGGCCGACACAACGGGGTGGGGGGCGCTGGCTTGGGGCGTGGCCATGGTCGGGTCGTGGTTCAGGTGGATTGCAATATCGATATCAATCGTTGGGCACGATTGTTCGCAGGCTGTCGACCGCGTGGACCGGGGCCCGATCGCCGGCCATCAAGTGGGCGATGGCCGAGTAGACAAGCCGTTGGGCGGCCACCCGGTTTTTACCGGCAAACGCCTTGGATGTGACGACGATCGTGTAGTGACCACCGCCGCCGGTGACCTCGACGACCGCATCGGCAATGTTGCCTTTGATCGACTCGGCAATCGCGTCGGTCACCGAACCTTGGAAGTCCGTCGGATGCTCGCTCATGACCGGGGTCTATAACACAGTCGCGCGACGGCAAAACTTGCAAAACCCGGCTGCGAAATGCTCGTGAGGGTGGGTAAAAAGCCGCGGTGCACCCAGGTCCTGTAAGAAATGTCGTGAGTATGAAATCGCTGTCACCGTGGAACCGACGCCGCGATTCGGTATTCTCACATGCATGATGGCGCAGTGGTTTAAATATGTCGGATTCGTCCTCACTTCGGCGGTGCTTTGCACCGCGCCCGGTTGTGACACCAAAGATGGTGACACCGAGGGGGAGAGCGAGAGCGCGAGTGAGAGTGACACCTCAAATGACTCTGAAACGGGCGATGTCCAGGGTAGCTGTGGGGCGGAGACCAAAACCGTTATCAGCGATCTCAATGCGTCGCTGACCGACTTTATGAGCACGCCCAGTGAGTACTACGCGGCCCTTGAGGGGACCAAGTCGGGGACCTTTACCTGGGCCGAGATCGGTGAGTTTGTGACAACGCCCTACGGTAGTACGAGCTCGCCACTGACGGTCACGATCGCCGCCGGTAGTGAGGTGCGGCTTATCGAGGTCGAAAACCATGGCGACTTTCCCAACGGACAAGAGGGTGGGGCGCCCTGTTCCAATCGCCTAGAGCTCGATGTCACCCTCGGGTTTTCGACTGAAGATGGTGTATTTGCAATCAACGAACCTGCGACCGTCACGATCGAGGCGTTTACCTTCGAAGGACCCGAGGGCAGCCCATCCCTGTATCACAGCATCGACCTCGACAACCACGCGGGGATGCTGGCAGCCGGTGACTTTATGGTTTCCGAAGGGATGTTTGCCGCGGCGATCCTGACCGGCACGTGGATCGATGCGACGCTCGAAGGCGGTTTGTTTGTCGAGGTCGATGGTGGCGAATGGATTGGCGCTGGCAGCCTGGGGTCGTTTAGCGCGATGTGAGCCGGGTTTTATAACAGTTTGAAGGCGCCCAAGATGGGCGCTTTTTTTTATTGGAGTGTTCGCGTGGGCCAACAAGTATTTGTGCATACAAAAAGCGCCCGGGTGGGCGCTCTTTGGTAGGTGTTGGTGCCTGTCGATTAGATGAACCGCCGACGACGACGGCGACGGACACCGAACAGGCCGAGGCTGAGGCACAGGGCCAGGGCTGCTTCGCGGGCGCTGATGCCCTCGGGGTCGACGCTGCAGGAGATGCTTCCCCCGGCTTCGCCCGAGCACATGTTGCCGCTGCACTCACCCTCGGCGTAGCCGCTGACCATGATGTCAAACAGGGCGACAAGGGCATTGACGCAGGACTCTAGGTTGCCGCCGTGGTCGACGTATTGGCCGTCGCAAAACAGGGCGCCCTCGGGCTTGGTACAGGCAACTTCGCAGCCGCCTTGGATCTCGGCCTTGCACTCGGCGTAGAGCGAGGCTTGGCAGTCGATCTGGCAGTCGATGTTGGCTTCGGCCCGGCACTCACCCGAGCAGCAGGCGTTGCACGAGGCCATGCAGTCGGCCTCGGGGAGGTCGATGTTGCACTCGGCGTTACACGAGGCGTCGCACTCGGCTTGGCACGAAGCCTCGCACTCGGCCCGGGCTTCACCGTCGCCGGCCATGCCTTCGCAACGCGCCGAACACTCGCCACCACAACTGGCATTGCAGCTGGCGGCACAGTCAAACGAACCAGGGTCGACTTGGCACTCGGTGAGGCAGCTGGCCTGGCAGTCGGTTGTGCACGAAGCCTCGATTTCGGCGTTGCAACCCCCAGCGCACTGAGCTTGCAGGTCGGCTGCACAGGCGGCGGTGACAGCAAGCGGGGTGCACATGGCTTCGCAGCCACCAGAAGCTTCGACCGAACACTGGGCGTCGGCCTCGACGTGAATGTTGCCGCAGGCCGCGAGGCTTCCGCCACCGCCGGCCGCCTGGGCTTGGCTGGTGAACAACAGCGGAGTGGCAAGAGCGGCAGAGGTTGCAAGTAGAGATAAAGTGCGCATGGTTCCTCGGGTAAGCTTTTGGGAATGATCTAAGGTTGGTGGACCGTCTGGGTTCCAGGTTAGAGGTTCGACCTGCGGAGATCCAACTTCGCGTCCGGGTTATGGGACTTCGCTGGCCGGGTTCACAGACGGCCAGCCGCGCCGATCAATCAACCCCGCAGCATTTTTCTTGCGACAGCGAAGTTGGCCCGCGGCGCAACCTGTGCGGGCACCTTGACGCAGTTACTCGCGCAACAGTCCGCGGATCTCACCGACCAGGGTGCTCTCACCGACCCGACCTTGGTGGACGTGACGGATTTGCCCAGCCTTGTCGACGATCACCAGGTGTGGGTACATTTTGACGCGAAATGCCCGTTTGACGGCTCCAGTGTCGAGCGCGATGCCAAACGGAAGTTGCATGGTCTCCTGGTATTGCTCGGCCGCCCGCCGTTGGTCGCGGCGGTCACAGTTGACGGCTGTGATCCGAACCCCGTTGCCACCAAATCGGTCGTGGAGGTTTTTGAGCACCGGCATTTCGTCGTGGCACACACCGCACCATGTGGTCCAAAACACAAGCACATCGACATTTCCGGAGAGATCTGCGGTCTCGAATGTTTGCCCGTCGAGGGTTTGGACTTTGAACGCCGGGACCGGGTCGCCCGTGCTCACCGGCGACATCACGGCCCAGTTGGCGGCCACCAGCACGCTGTCGAACACGAGGTTGGCCGTTGTGAGCAGGCCAAAAATGATGGCGATAAGTGCCGACTGAACCCGCGGGCCCTTGGGCATGGCGACCGCCGGTCGCGGCTTGCGACAAAAGATGGCGGCCAGGGCCACGCCCCACAGGCCTCCGACGAGCTCGAGTAGGTAGTCGGGGCCCGGCAGTGTGATCGAAAAACTGACGAGGGTATTTGCCACGATCGCACAGGCGACCAGGGGGACGCGCAGCAGCGAGACCTTGTCCTGGTGTTCGCGGTCGGCGACAAACTCGATGGCAAACGTCGCCAGGATCCACGGCAACCCCACCAGCACCACCGGAAGCAACGCTTGCAGAGCACCAAAACCACTGAGCGCGAGGGCGTCGGCCACCCGCTCCATGATCGGCACTGTTTTCGACCCGAGCAGATAGATCGCGAGAAGGAGCAGGCCGTCGCGGCGGTTGTTGTCGACGGTGGCCGAGAGCGTGAGCCGGGGGTGGAGCAACACGGCTCCGTGGCGGGCGAGAAAGTTCAACACGGGTTTTGAGTCCAAACGATAGCGGGGTGCACAGTGTTTCCGGTGGTTGGACTTACTTCTTGCGCCGGCTGTTGCGCTCAAAGATCAACCGCAGGCCGTCGAGGACCAGGGCGTCGTCGACATACTCGATGCAATCGGAGTCGCGGGCCACGGCGGCCGCAAACCCGCCAGTTCCGACCACACGACTCGGCCAATCGAGCTCGTTGCGGATCCGCGACAGCAGGCCTTCGACCAAACTGACGTAGCCAAACACCAATCCCGACTGGATTGCGGCCATGGTGTTGCGCCCGATAACCTGGTCGGGGCGGGTGATATCGACACGCGGCAGCTTGGCCGCCCGGGCGAACAGCGCATCGGCACTGATCCCGATCCCGGGGGCGATGATCCCCCCCAAATACTCCGGTCGCGGCGACACGACATCAAACGTGGTGGCTGTGCCGAAGTCGACGACGATGATCCCGAAGTTGTCGGCGTCTTTGGCTTGCTTGCCGTAGCGGTGGTGGGCCGCGACCGCGGCGACGATCCGATCGGCCCCGACATCTTGCGGAGGGTCGTAGCGAATCGGCATCCCGGTGCGGATCCCCGGTTCGATCACCATGGCCTCTAAGTTGGCGTAGTGCGACAAAGCGTGGCGCCAGGGGCCGAGCACCGGCGGCACGACGCAGGCGAGGACGGCGGCTCCCAAGTCGTCAAAGCTCAGGCCGCTCAGCGCAAGTGCGCGCTCCAGGCTCATGGCGATCTCATCGCGCGTCGCGTTGCGCCGGGTACTCAAGCGCAATTCGCACTTGAGCGATTCACCGTCGAACACACCCACGGAGGTGTTGGAGTTCCCCACATCGATCGCCAGCAGCATCGCCGGCACTTTACCCCTGGTGTCCCGGCATCTGCTACCGTCGGGCTGGTGACCGAGCCCCGGGACAGGCTGAAGCACCTAGGCGGTGCCCAGCGGTCGAGCACAACGATGATGGCGCTGCATGCTCGCGACACATCGCAGCGGCGACACGAGTTGATCCAACTTCCGTTCCGGGCCTGGGGCACGCCGATCCTCGTGATCTTGTCGCTGACGGCGCTGATCTTCCTCATCGCATTTTGGATGGATCAGCTCACTGTCACCAACGACGCCCAGCAGTGGTCGATCGACGATCTCCTCCATCAACTGACCCACCAAGATGTCGACCAAGCCCGCAATACCCTAGGTGGCTTGGGCGAGGTCATGGCTGCGGTCCTGGGGCTCGCGCTCACGGTCTCCAGCATTATTGTGCAGTTGGCGGCCACCCGGTTTACGCCCTACATCACCGCGCTGTTCTTCCGCGCCCAGACCAACCTCGTGATCCTGGGCTTCTTTGTCGTCAGTGCTGTGTTTGTCGTGTGGATGAACTTCTCGATCGGCGAGCACGTGCCGCGCTGGGGTGTGTTCATCGCCATGGTCTTGATGACCATGAGCCTGCTTTTGCTGTTTCCCTACTTCAACTACGTGTTCGACTTTCTCGACCCGGAAAAGATCGTCAGCCGGATCTCCCGCGACGGTCTCGACGCGTGTACGTCGATGGGGGGCAAGCCCGACAATCTGGAGATTCGCCGCCGGCAGGAGCGGGCGATCGAGGCGATTGAGCACCTGGCCAACATCAGCCTCAACGCGATGCAGCAAAAGGACAAGAACATTGCGTTCTCGGCAGTCGACGCCCTTTGCAATTTCGCCATCCTCTACGGCCAAAACAAAGCCTCGATGGGGCTCACCTGGCCCAAGATTCAGCCGTGGAATCGGCAGAGTCCCGACTTTGTCTCGCTCTCCTCCGACGCCATCCAAGAACTCGAAGACCGCCAGACCTGGCTCGAATGGAAGATCCTCCGGCAGTACCAGATGCTGTTTTCCGAGGGGTTAGACCAGATCAAAGACGTCTGTTACCTGATCTCGATCAACACCCGGCGGCTCGGCGATGCGGCCTGTGTCAGCAACCACATCAGCACCCTCGACCTCGCCATCAAGTTTTTCAACACATACATGCGGGCGGCCCTCAACGCCATGGATGTGCGTACCGCCTACAACATTCTCCACCAGTATCGGCAGCTGGCCGAGCGCGTGTTGTACGAGAGTGAAAACCCCAACGCGACCGGCAACAAGGCGATTGACATCGAAAACCGGCGCAAGCGGGTTGTCGAGATCGCCATGCGGATGCGCTACTACGGCGGGCTTGCCTTCCAAAAGAAGATGGCCTTTTTGACCGAGGTCGTCGCCCACGATCTGGGTGGCCTGTGCGGGCTTGCGTTCCCCAACCCCGAGGCCAAATGTGCCTGCCACGACGATTTGTTGCGGGTGTTTTTGGGGGTCGACGACACCACCGAAACCGACAGCGAACGCAGCCTTCGCGGGGTTCGCCTGGCCCAGGTCAAACTGGCGACGGCCTACCTCTACCGGGGCGGAGACGACCTCGCCAAGCAGATCGCCGACGACATGGAAAACGAGCCTCGCAAGCGGCTACGCAGCATTTGGCAGGAGTTGGCTTCGGTCACCGACCGCGAGTTTTGGGAGGTCCAAGACCGCGGCTCCAATTTCAACTACCTGCCGCCCGAACACCGCGAGATGTTGCCCGACTTTTTCGCCCTGTTCCCGGGCTTGACCCGCGACGGCGACGACGACTAGGCGCGTCCAAGATTAGTTGTCGATACATCTAGTTAGACAATGTGTGCCCCGGGGCACACCCCTGCAAGACCAGCGAGACAGCCACCACAACCCGCAGTAGCCTGGGGCGTGGCATCTACGGTCGTCCCGCTCACCCAACGAAAAGCCGACCTCGCACTCGTGGTTTGCTTTATCAGCTTTGCCCTGGCCGCAGCGTTTTCAGACGCCCTGCACGGGGTCGGTTACCTCGAAGGCGACAACGCATTTGCCCGTGCGCACGAGGTCTACATCGAGCTTGCCGGCGACCATATCTTTGCCTCGGGCGATCGCTCGTACCGGTTTGCCACCCTGATCTCCGGGTTCATCTACGGCCCATTTTACCTGGTCCTGATCTATGCATTTGTCTATGCAAAGAACTGGATTCGCCTACCGGCGATGCTCTACGTCGGCTCGATCGTCCGCTCAATGGTCATCGCACTTCACCAACAATTCGCGATTGGCCCGGAGCCCGAGCACACCCTCGTATTCTTGGCGTTCAACCTGCCGTGGTTGATCGTACCCGTACTTTTGGCGGTTCGCCTGTGGCGGCCTGACCCGTTTGGGACAGGTGAGCCCTCCTAGGATTACGCATTTAGCAAAAGCGCGGCCTGAGTGATGCGAAGGTCAGTGAAAACGCAGGCAATGTTGGGGCCGCAGAGCTTCGATGGAGCGTCGCGGGTCCAGCCGCGAGGGCCACTTCGAGACTCCATGGGGGATTCGCATTTCGAACGGAGGCGGAGTGGTGACCTCGTGGAGCTCAACGCTGTCAAAGAGCTTCCTATCCGGACGCTGAGAGCAGGCCCCTCGTGGTCCGCAACTGCTGCCCAAAGGCAACCTGCCCGGAAGTTGAGATCAAGCCCGCCACTGAAGTCCGACGAGCGGGTGACGCGGGGGGTCCCGCGCTTCGACCGGAGGCCGCACCGACGTTTCGCTCCACTAACGGAACGGCCTTCAGACAACTTATTGACGATTCAAGGAGTTACCATGGTGTGCTCCCGGAGGCTCGAAGTGGGGTCCGCGGCAGGACCCGTGAAGCTCCATCGAAGCGAAAAACGCTTCAACCCCCTGCGGCTTTAAGTGGTCCACTTCATCGACGCGATCAACCACTTCCATCGAAGCGAAAACGCTTCAACCACTCCGGCTTTAATTGGAGTCCGCTGAAGCTCCATCGTAGCTCGCGGCAACTAGTGGTTGGTGTCGACAGAATTGAGTGCGTATACACTCAATTCGGGAGCGCTAGTGTGCCGCGCTCACACCAAACTTGTCGGAGATGTCCGCGATAAAGTTTTTCTCTTCTTCGGACACGACCCCGTCGGCCTCGGCGATCGATTGCAGGTCGCGCAAGACCGTGTAGAGGCTGTCGAAGCTGAGGTTGTCGCGCAGCGAGAGGGCACAATCCGAGGCCTTGGCGCACCGGGTTTTGCGGTCGGGCAGGGCTTTGTAGTTGGCTACCGTCTTTTTGAGGATTCCGCCGATGACCTCCAGCGACGTATTGGGTGCCCATTCGCGGATTTTGTTGGCCACGGTCCGCATCTCGTCGCCCGTCAGTTCACCATCGGTCGCGTGGCTGAACGTCAGGTACAAAAAACACAGGGCATCTAAAATGACGTCGTGGTCGGAGGCCATAGCGTGGTTTCTAGCACGTTGCCGCAGTGGCTGGCAGTCCCTGTGTTCGCGCGGGATGCCGGCGGATGGTGGCGTTTGTCTGGGTTGCGCGGATCGTTGTTCGAACGCAGTTGGTTGACCACAAAAAACCCGGAAACGGGCGTGATGCTCGTTTCCGGGGAGGGTTGGTCGCGGGTTGTTGGGGGAAGATTAGCGAGCGTTGAGCAAGAACGGGTAGGTCACCAGGACCATGCCACCATCGCGCGGGCGCGGGAACTTCCAGCGGCGGACCGACTTGGCGATGCAGTTGCCAACGCGCTCATCCTTGACCGAGGATTTTTGGACGACTGCCATCGGGACCTTGCCGCTGCCACCGATTTGGAACTGGATCGCCACCCGGCCTTGGAGGTTTGGATCGCGGGCCAATCCTTGGTTGTAGCAGTTGCGAACCTCGTTGATGTGGGCACGCACCACCCGGCGAATGACGTCCTTGTCGAGTGCACCCTTGATGGTGCTCTTGCCGATCCGGGGCTTGGGTGGGGGACGCCGACCGCGGTTGGAGAAACCCGCTCCGCGACCGATACCTGCTCCGGGGCCACCACCTTTGCCGTGACCGATGGTGCCGACGTTGCTCAGACCGATGGTGCCGTGGCCCTCACCGCCGCCACCGCGACCGGTGCCGACCAGGCCCAAACCACCCACGCCGTAGGCGGTCCCGACTTCCGTGCCGGTGATGCCCCCAAAGACATCTGCGTCGTCCTGACCTTCGGTGTACATACCACCATCAGCGGCGGCGAAGAAGCTGGTCGAGTCCTCCTTCATGAGGCCCAAGATACCGGCAGTACGGGCTGCATCGGCGACCGATTGGTTGCGGCCGAGTTTGGGAATCGCAGCGTTGCCGGCAATCGCGTAGCGGCGGTTTTTGGCCTGGGACTTCTTGTCTCCCATCTGGCCCTCGGCACCGCTTGCGCGCTGGCCTGAGCCACCGGCCTCCTCCTCGACCTCGCTGTCTTCGAGCAACTCCTCCTCGGGCTCCGGCTGCATGTCCGCTTGGGTCATGTAACCGACGAACCGTTGGATATCCTCGTCCTCCTCGAATGCATATGCATTGGCATCGGCGGGGATGAGTTGGGAGACCATCAGCAAGCTGCCGAGCACGGCCAGCGAGCCACCGTTGAACAGCCAAAACGGGCGGTCGACTTCCTGTCGTGTGGCGACCTTGGCACCCGGAGCGACCGAGTTGACAAAGAATGTCAGGTTGCCGTGTTGCACCCGGCAGTTGGCACCGGAGGCCAGTGGGAAGCTGTAGAACGCTCCCTGGGCCTGGGCACGCCCACTTTGAATGAGGTCTTCGAGGGCCATCTCGTGGCCGCCGACCGTGACCTCGCCGCGCATCTGGTTGGTGAACTGAAGTGTATATTCACCGTCTAGCTCGCGCACGAGTGGGAAGTTCTCGCCGTTGGGCAAACCCGTTGTCGGGATGTGGAACGAGGCGTCGTGGGCCTCCCCAAGGGTGTAGTCCTTGCGGGCTTGGTCGCCCATGCGAACCATCCCCACACCAAACGGGACCAGGCCGCAAAATGCGAGTGCGAGACCCAAGCCACCCAAACCCGTGCCGGGCTTTTGCGGGGTGGCGGTGCCCATTTCGCGGGCTTCGGTGACGGACGCTTGATAGCCCGACCAGTCCTGGGTGGCCTCGTAGCCAAACAAAGCAGCACCTGCGATGGCGAGAGCACCACCGGCGAGCATCCACGCGGGAGCCGTGCGCCGCTTGCTTTGGGTTTGCCCGAGGTGTTGGACATCGAGCACCGTGTTGCCGTACATGGCCACAACTTCGGCGACGCGCGAGCCGTCTTGAACCTCGACTTCGCTCGGGTCGATGACCACGGGCGAGCGGGCCGGAGCCTTGCGCACAGGGGCAGCCTGGGCGGTGACAGCCGGCATCGATACCGGTGTCCGGGGCTGTAGTTGTACATTCATGATTTCGATCCGGTAGGGCCCGATTTGCAGGGTATCACCCTGGCTAAGGGCCGTGTTCTTCTCGAAGTTCTGGCCGTTTTTCGCCGTCGGCTTGTGGCCGTCTAGGTCGATCCAGCGGGCGCCTTCGCGGGACAGTTCAATCACCGAGTGCATGCGGGAAATCGCCGGGTCATCGAGACAGATGTGGCAGCTTTTCAGGCGTCCGACCTTGATGACCTCGGCCGAAAGCGTCTTGTGGGCGATGCAATCAGTTCCACGGAAAATACGAACGTCAATGGAGTGGGCGGACATGGCTTTTTACTCTTTTTGGGCCGTAGCCCGGTTGTAGGCGCACGGCTGCGGTGGCAACACGGACGCGATGGATGGTGCACATTTGTGCGGATACAAGTAGTCTGGTTCGTCGGCGCCCCGTGGCTCACGGACCGGTGGCGCGACTGAAAGTCGTCAGCACGAAAAAGCAAACCTCGCTGGCTTTGTGGAGGGCTCGGGCGGCCCGCTTCCTCGTTGCTCGTGGCGTATGACAGGCAAGCCGCTTGGAGGTTCCGCCAGGGCGGGATTTAATTTTTTCTTGGCACGATAATTGTCGAGTTGGCAGTGGCACTTGCCGGTCGCCGGCGACGGGTGCCGGGCAACTGGCAAGTTGCCTTGCCAGCCCATCGCGTGCTGTCGGATTGGGCATGTAGTCGACCTCCGCATTCGCGCTATGTTCGGGTGGCTCAACGCGGCCCTGCGGCCGGAAACTTGTGGAGAGAGGGGGTCGATGTAGGTACACTCGCGCACATGCGCTCCATCGCCCGCTTACCCGCTCTTGTGTGCTTCGGCCTTGTCACAGCCTGTGGCGGGGGCGACAGCGAAAGCTCGGAGGCGACGACACTTGCGACCAACGGCTCGGTGACGCCAACCACCACCGGGACCGAACCGACGGGCGAAACCCAAACGACAACCACCAGCTCAGAAACGACCGAGGGCGAAACCACAACCTCGGGCGAGCCCACCACGACCACCGAAGATCCGAGTTCGTCGACAACCTTTAAGTTTGACCTCCCCGACCCGGATATCGGCGAGGACACCAGCGACACCGAGACCACGGGAGGCGTCGACGAGAGCACCTGCGAGGCCGCAGCCGAGTCGTTGACCTCGGCCGGTTGTCTGTTTGCGCCGATTGTCGCCAAGCCCTCGGGTCAGTTGCCGTGGGCGGTCATTGCCGCCAACACCGGGCAACAGATGGCAACCGCCACTCTCACCGGTCCCCAGGGACAGATGCTTGGGGAAGCCAGCATCGCGCCCGGTCAGCTACATGTCTTTGAGTTCACATCCGACCAGGTCAGTCAACACAACCTGGCCATTTGGGCGGCAACGGGGCTGGGCCAACAGGCGCTACGGCTAGAGAGTGACTTCCCGATCGTCGCCTACCAGTTCGACCCGTACTCGTCGTCGCAGGTGGCAACCGCCGATGCTTCGCTGCTGCTGCCCTCGCACGCCTGGGGCGACAATTACCTCGCGGCCATGGCCGCCAACGACGGGACGACTTGGCTGACCGTCGTCAGTTTGGAACCCGATAACCAAGTCGAGGTATTTGTACCTGCATGGGCAATGGAAGCGACCCAGGCCGGTGGTGGAATTCCGGCGATCCCGCCCGGGGGCAGCCATGCGGTGACCATGCAAGCCCAGCAAACCCTACGGATCCAGGCGCCACAGGCCCAGGATGGCGGGATTACGGGGACCGCGGTCTACAGCGACAAACCCGTGGCGGTGTATGTCGGCAGTCCTGGGATGAGCCTGCCGGGCCCGGGGTTTCAGGCGTGGAAAGATTCGCTCGAAGAGCAGATTCCGCCGCGCAGTGCCTGGGGGACCGAATACGCGGCCATCAAATTTCAGCCGCGGAGCATCGAGCACGACCTCTACCGAATTGTCGCCGACAAGGACGGTACGGTGGTCTCTCTCACCGGCGACTACGAGGCGATGTTTCAGCTCGACGAGGGCGAAGTTGTCCAGTTTTCCACCGACAAGTCGTTTTATGCCACCGGTAGCGAGGCGTTTTTGTTGAGCCACTTCTTGGTCAGCGCCAGCGAAAACTCCGGGCCCAAAAACGACGAGCTGTTTCCGGGATGGTTTGTCGCTTCTAACAACTGTGGCGAGGGCCCAGGCGATGACCATACCTCCGAGGACATGGGCGACCCGGCGATTACGTTTATTCCGCCGATCGACCAGTTTCGCAACCGCTACACGTTTTTGACCCCCTACACCTACGCCTGGGACATGATCACTGTGGTCGCCCACGCCAATGGCTGGAACTCGATCACACTCGATGGACAGCCGCTGCCGGCCCCGACCGCACTCAACGGCGGAGAGCTTGTCTATGCACGGATTTTGGTGGACGACGGGCCCCACCACATCGAGAGCCCGTCGACCCAGTTTGGGCTCGAGGTCTACGGCTACGACTGTCGGATTTCCTATGCATATGCAGGTGGTTTGTCACTCGGGTCGATCAATATTCCCCCGCCACCACCTGGTTAAGATCGCGTGGAAGCTAAAAGCTGCGCGGGTGGCCGAGGTCCGGGACATATCCCAAGGGGCATGAGGCTTTGTTGTCGCAACGGCGGCAGCTGCAACATAGGGCGGCGCGTCTCCAGTCGTCTTGGGGTATGATGCGCCGGTTCATGTCGCGTCGTCTCAAAATCATCCTTGCCAGCGTGGTCTCGCTGCTCGTTGCAGCCGCGGTTTTCATTGTGGTCGCGATCTTGCCAACGGGCACGGGGTTTGCGGCCAAGATCTTTTGTTCGGCCGTGTTTGTCACAGAATTGACCCCGGAGCGGGCCCGGGCGGAGGACCTGGCCAACCTCGCGTGGATGGGTAGTGCGCTGCGGACCGAGGTCGACCGCGACAACAAAATTGTTCATACATCTTTTTGGGGGCTGGCCGGGCGTTCGGCGCTGTATCGCGACGGGCTTGGCTGCACGATGGTGATCGACAGTACGCCGGAGCAGATGCGGGCCGAGGTTCCCGAGCTACCGCCAGTGCCGGACTACAGTGACAATCCCTGGCCCATGGGCGACGTTGTCGACCCGGCACACACCGTCCCGGGGCTCGACCACAAAAAACTCGCGGCCGCCGTCGATGGCATGTTTGCCGAGGTCGACCCCAAACATCCGCGTTGGACCCGGGCCGTTTTGGTGGTCTACGACGACCAGTTGATCGCCGAGCGCTACGCTCCGGGAATTACCCGCGAGACAAAGCTCTTGGGTTGGTCGATGAGCAAGAGTGTCAACGCCGCCCACGTCGGTATTTTGGTGGGCGAGGACAAACTCGATTTACATGCACCTGCACCGATCCCGGCATGGCGGGGTGAGGGAGACCCCCGCGGCGCGATCACCCTCGATCAACTTATGCGAATGAGCTCCGGGCTCGAGTTTGCGGAGGTCTACGGGCCGTTGGCCGACGCCACCAAGATGTTGTTTGAGGTGCGAGACAGTGCACAGATGGCGATTTCAAAGCCGTTGGCGGGCGAGCCCGACTCGATTTGGAGTTACTCCTCGGGGACGTCCAACATCATTTCCAAGATTGTCCGTGATGCCGTGGTCGCCGAGCACGGGGCCGAGGCCTATTGGTCGTGGCCACGAACGTCGCTGTTTGACAGGGTGGGCATGACCCACACGGTTTGCGAGCTCGACCCCGCGGGGACACTGGTCGGGTCGTCGTATTGCTACGCCTCCGCCCGCGATTGGGCCCGCTTTGGTCTGTTGCATCTACATGATGGTGTGTGGCAGGGGCAACGGGTGCTACCCGAGGGCTGGGTCGACTATGTGCGCACGCCGACAGCCAAGGCTCCGCAGGCCGAGTACGGTGCCCAGTGGTGGACCAACGTCGGCCGCCCGGAGGGCTCACCCGACCGCAGGTTCCCGAGTTTGCCAACCGATACCTTCCAGGCCTCGGGCTTTCAGGGCCAGGCCGTGCTGGTGATCCCCTCCAAAAAGTTGGTGGTCGTCCGCCTAGGCATGACCAACAACCGCGGGGTGCTCCGCCTCGATGAGTCGGTCGCCGCGATCTTAGACGCGCTTCCCCCCACGACCACCAGCGCGCTAGCGGCCGGCCTCTCGCCGGAGGTCTAGCGTTTGTGCGTAGTGGTTTCGGCTAGCGACAAGCGTTAGGGCGTGCAACAAAAACGATGCATAGGTGTGGTGCGCGAGTTTACATGTATGTACAAATGGATTGAACTGCCTAGACCGCAGCGTTGTCTGCGGGGCACTACGAAATGTTTTCGCGGTGAAGCCCAGGTACGGCCTGCTCGAATGTGTCGAGGGTTCGTCGGCAGTCGTGGGCAAAGGAGTAGCGGGCGCGCAAACCTGGAAACACCCACGAAAGGGCGGCAAACGGCAACAATAGGGCGGCTGCGTAGGTTCCTGTGGCCAGGCCTGGTGCGGCTGCGAGGATGAGCAGGGCGGCAAACAGTTTGCCGGCCCACTCGAGTGTTGCAACACCCTTGGGTAGCCGCAGGTCGAGGGTCAGCTCGCTACCTTGGCTGGCCGCACACACGCGCCCGTGCACGATCGGCTGAAAGGGTGTCATCTGCTGCCCCCGGGTGGCGAGTGTGAGGGCAAAGCTGGCCTGTTCGACCTGTCCGTGAAACGGCAAGGGGGTGTCTGGCGATTGCAGGACTCGGACGACGATACCGGCCCCACTGAGCTTGGAGACCAACTGAAACTCGGCTGTCGGATGGGCTACCTCGCGCAGTTGCTCGAGCAACTTGTCGGGCGGGACATCGCAGCGATAGCGGTGGTGCTCAACCAACCGCTCCTCGGGGGCGTTCGCGGGCATGGGGCGCGCAGCATAGCAGGTGGGGACAGCAAACCCTCACCGGGGTTTATTGGCGACAGGCCACCCTCCATGAGGGCAGGTCAACAGGAAAAACGACCTGTTGCAAGGGGGCAGGACGCCGCGGTCATGCGTCGGGCAGGTGTCTGGTGACGATGCAAAATCCTTGACCTGACCGTGCTTGTGGTACGTTCGCGGCGACGTCAGACGTCGTTTTCGAAAACGAAGGTTCATTCACGCATGTCAACACGCATTTATGTTCAAGGATTCTTGGTCGCCCTCCTCGGGGCTGGGCTGTTTGGGGTGACTGGCTGCAAGCCGCCCCCGTTCCCGAAATGCAAGAAGGACAAGCATTGCGCTGAAGTCGAGGGCACCTGTGTGGAGGGGCTGTGCCAAAACTGCAAGTCCGACGACGAATGTAAGGGCAAGGGTCCCAACGGAGAAGATTGGTCATGCAAGGAGTTTTTGTGTACCGACCAGGCGGCTGCCGGTGAAAGTGGCGGCGGCAATGGTGCATGTACACAGAGGTTTGACTGCGAGGGGGGCATGGCGTGCAAGGCCGGCGCCTGTTCGCCGTGCAACGACGACATGGACTGTGCGCCGAGCACCTGCAACCTCGATACCGGGCGCTGCGCGGCCGAAGGCGGCTGTGAGCTCGACGAGCACTGCGCCCAGGATGAGATCTGCGACGGCGGTATGTGTGTGTTTAGCGGCGCTCCGGTTGGCGAAGGAGCCGTGTGTGGCCTCGACGCGGTCTACTTTGGCTTCGACAGCGACACTCTCAGCCCCAAGGCGACCGAGGAACTCACGACCCTGGCGACGTGCCTCGTTTCGGAGGGGGGCAAGGTCCTGCTCGAGGCCCACGCCGACAGTGTTGGCACCGAGGAGTACAACATTCTGCTCACGCAAAAACGCGGGGAGCGGGTCAAGACGTTCCTCGTCGAGAAGGGCGTGGCGGCCGACAACTTGCGGGTCGTCGGCAAGGGCAGCCTCGAGGCGACCGCCACGACCGAGTCCGAAATGGCCAAGGAACGCAAGGTCAAGTTCTTCCAAGATCAGTAGTTTGTCGGCGCTGACCCGGCCCGTTTGGGCCGGGGTGATCGCCCAAAAAATCTTGATTTTCACAGGGCACCAGCCACGACCAAGTGCCGATAGACTGCGCGAGTTGCACATGCACGCAAGCGATCCGTGAGTCTTCTGGCAAGCGCACATCTGCACCAGGCTTGTAAATGCATCCAATCAAGCAGGATTGGCGACTTTCCAAGATGTATGCATGTGCGTCGATCGCACATCAGGCGGCGGTAATGGTGTGGGGCCCTTGGCCCCCGAAGTGGTGGCGGTCGAGCGTGATGCGCTCAATCGCACCGCATGTGCTCGAGAGTGGGCGTCGGTGGTCCAAACCCGCGCAGTTGTGCTCGGAAATTAGACATTTGCCGAGGATCTGCAGCTCGTTCGCACGCACGCGCCAACAGTTGCGTTCGAAGGGTGAAGCGCGGCACAGAGATCGATACAATGCCGGCCACTGTTCGTGGTCATGCACGTTTCTCAAACAGCACCAGTGGCTGTGGGCTGAACACGATGGAGGACGCTGGTGGAGCTAGGACCCGAGACGCAACTGTGTGAGCGCTACTTCCTGTTGCGTGAAGAGCCCGAGACGATGGGCTCCTCCCTGTTTGGCAGGGTGTGGACCGCACTCGATGTCGACACCGACGAGGTTGTTCGCGTCGTGGTTGTCGATCCCGAATTGCTCCCGACGGAGGAGGCCCGGACTGCGTTTTTAAAGCGCATGGGCGAGGTCGTCGAAAAAATGCCGGATGCCCTGGTGCCGCTCAAGGATGTCGGCCGCGAGGGGGACGACTGTATTTTGTTTTTCGGCGCACCGCAGGGAACGATGCCGCTGCCCGACATCATCGCCGAGATGACGCCGGAGGCCCGCGCCGAAGAGGCGCGTCGGTTTGCCGTGCACCTCGCCCGCAGCATCAGCGACCTTCACCGCAGCGGCGTTGTCCACGGTTTGCTCGACCCGAGTACGGTGTTTGAGTGGGAGCGTGGCTACGCGGTTTGGCAATACGAAATTGCCAGGCTGTGCGAGCGCGACGTGATCGAGATTCGGCTCGCCGGCAGTCCGATGGACGCCTACCGGGCCCCCGAAGCAACTGTTGGCGACGATCTGGTGCCGGCTTCGGATATCTACAGTTGGGCGGCGATGGTTGCCCAGTTTCCCGCCCAGGATTCGGTGTACGAGGCCATCACGCGGATTCACGACGAGGGCGCCAAGCAGGTGTTTGGCGAGCCGCTCGTGGCTTTGCTGATCAAGGCACTTTCGGAGGACCCCAACGAACGCCCGACCGATGGCCCGGCCCTCGTTGCCGCCCTCGAACAGGCCGGTCTCACCCGTGACCTCGCGATCTCCCGTGCCGGCACCGGCAATAGTGTGTGGGAGTGGGAGTTGACGCGTGAGCGCCGTCGCCAGCAGTCGCTCGACACCATGGCCAACCTGCTCGGGCCATCTGAGCGTTCGTGGGAACCCTCCGAAAACGATCAGCCGACCGCCGAGCAGGCCGAGCTTGAGGCAGCACTTGCAGATACATCGGAGTCGGAGCCCGACGAACAAGATGTACAGGCATCGAGTTCGGACGAGCAGGCCGACCATACCGACCATGCCGACGATGACACGCTGGCAGCCGAACAGGCCCCAAGCGAGCGCACGTCGGAGCCCGAGGCCGAGACGGAGCCCGAGCTCGAGGCCGACACTGGGGCAACGCCAGAGGTGGATTACGGCGACTACGCCCCGGATGTTACCGAGGGACTCGAAGACGACGACCTCGAGGAAGTCGGGGCATCGTCGGCCGACGAGGCCGTCGCGGAAGTTGTCGAAGTTGTCGAAGACGAGCCCGAGGCCGTCGAGGAAGACGAAGTCGAGGCGCTTGCGGCCGAGATTGCCGCGTCTGAGGAGCGGCTAGAGGCCTCCCGCCAAAGCGAAGAAGCCCGGGAGAAGCTCGAGGCCGCGATCCGTTTGGCCGCTCGTCAAGCAGCCCAGCGGCGTGCGGAGTTGCAGGAGCAACAAGCTCGAGCCGCAGCCGAGGCAGAAGCCGCAGCCGAGGCAGAAGCCGCAGCCCAGGAGCCCGAGCCGGAAGCCGTTGTTGAGGCACCTGCTCAAGACCCGGTTGAGGAGCTCGAACACGTCGACGAAGTCGTTGAAGACACACCCGCGGCGAGCGAGCCGGCAACACCTGGTTTGGCCGATGCCGACGACGGATTCCTTGCCGAAGCCACGCGACGTGCGTCCGAGCAGGCCGCCCAGGAGCGCGAGCGGCTAGCCGAGTGGGCCCGAACACAGACCACTCCCGACGTCGGTGAGGACTACGAGACGCCGTCATGGGCACTCGAGGCAGCCGAACGCGCAGCCCGTGAGGTGGCCGAAGAGGCAGCCCGTGAGGCAGCCGAGGAGGCGGCTCGCGAAGCTGCCGCGCAACCCGTCGATGACGACGACGACGACGGCATGTTCGACGGCATGTTGGTCGACGAGCCTGCGCCCGAGCCGGTCGTTGAATCTCAGCCAGTTCTCGAGCCCGAGCCGGTCGCCGAGCCCGAACCCATGTTTGAGGCCGAGCCCGCATTCGCGGCCGGTGATAGTTTCTCCGGTCCGTTGCCGCCAATGATCGGCGAAGACGACTTTGAACCCGAGCCGATCGCGGCCGAGCCAATCGCCGAGCCGATCGCCGAACCAGATGCTCCGCGACCACCGGCACTCAACCTCAAGCCGATCGAGTCGAGCCCAGAACCTGATTTGCCGCAACGCGGTGCCCCCTCGGCGCCCGCTCCCCGCGAATCCTCGGCCGAGCGTAGCCAGGCTGAAAAAGCAGCCCAAGCAGCCCGTGAACGTGTGCGGCGCCAGGCCACGGAGCGGCGCAAACCCTCGGGTCGGCACACGCCGGCACTCAGCAAACGTGCCAGTGTGTTGGATGCTCCACCTGAGACGTGGGGGGCCGACGAGCCGAGTTTGGCGATGCCGATCACGGCTCCGGCAGTGGCAGAGGCGATGAAACCCGCCGCCCGTGTCGCGACACCAGAGCCGGCACCGGCACCGGCACCGGTCGTGACGCAGACGATCATCACCGAGTCGAGCTCGATGACACCGGCGCTCAAAGCCATGGTTGTGCTGCTGTTTTTGCTGCTGCTGTGGCTTCTTTTTAATCGCTGAGTCGAGTCGCGAGGATGGGGCTACGTGCCGCAGATGCGGCATTGTTTACGCGTGCGCTAGATGTGCGCATTCTCGCTGGCTCGCGGCGAAGAAGCTTTGCGCGTGCACAACTCGTGGGAACATTTGAGGTGATAGGGGGCAGATGATGTATCTACATCGAATGTTCGGATGTAAAAACTGTAAGCCAGATGACAAAATGATCTAAGCAAGACCAGGTTTCTAGACACAGCGGGATGGTTGATGTCTATGCAACAGAACCCCCCGCAGGGGCCGACCGTGCATTTTCTAAAAAGATGTGGCATCTATCCTACAGGATGACACGGATTACGATTGTCGGAGCCGGCCAGGCAGGTCTTCAACTCGGGTACAGCCTACGGCGCAAAGGGTACCAAGTAACCCTTGTAACTGACCGTAGTGCCTCAGATATTCGCAATGGACGGGTGATGTCGACGCAGTGTCTGTTTCCCTCGTCCCTCGAGATTGAGAAGGAAGCAGGGCTCGACGACTTCGCTTCTCAGTGCCCCGAGATCAGGGGCCTTGCAGTCCACGTCGCCACCCCCAAGGGGGGTCAACAGCAACCCATCGTGCAATGGGAAACGGCTTTCAAGCGGCCGGCCAAGTCCATTGATCAGCGCCTCAAGTTCGCCCGCTGGATGCAGCGATTCGAGTCGATTGGTGGCACATTGATCATTCAAAAAGTTGACCTGAAGGGTCTCGAGCGACTGCGTGACAGCTGCGACCTGTTGATCGTCGCCGCCGGCAAGGGAGAGATCGCCGGCCTTTTTCAAGTCGACAAAACCCGCTCCCCCTACGCGACCCCGCAACGCGCCCTGGCACTTGTGTGTGTCACCGGGTTGGAGCCGCGCAAGCTGCCGGCGGTGTCTTTTAACATTGCCCCCGGTGTCGGCGAGTATTTCGTGATGCCGTGTCTCGTCAACGGAAAGCTGGCTTACAACATGCTTATCGAGGGGGTTGTCGGTGGTCCGTTTGACGCGTTTCGCGGGCTTGGCTCGGCCCAAGAACAGCTCGCACGCGTCAAACAACTGCTTGCTGATTTCTTCCCCTGGGAAGCCGCTCGTTGCGCCCGCGCAGTGGTGACAGATGCCAATGCTTGGCTGTCTGGCCGGTTTCCGCCAACCGTCCGGCATCCGGTCGCGCAGTTGCCCTCGGGGCGCAATGTGCTTGGTATTGGCGATGTTTTTGCCCTCAACGACCCGCTGACCGGGCAGGGGGCGAACAACGCCTGTAAGTCGGCACACGTGTACTTGCAAGAAATTCTTGGGCGAGCTGGCGACTTCGATCGCAACTGGATGAGCCGGACCGCCGAACGTGCCTTTGGCGAAGTTTTGCAGCATTCGACCGCGTGGACCAACCTGATGTTGCACCCGCCCGAACATGTGGTCGAGTGTTTGGGGGCGGCGCAGCGCCGACCCGGGTTGGCCCGGGCATTCGCTGCCGGGTTCGACAACCCGTCTTCGTTGAGTCCCTGGCTATTCGATGCGGATGCCTGCCGGATTCGGATTCTCAACGAGCCCGAAGTTCCGCCGGTGCCACCCGTGCCGCCTTCGAGCCCCACGGTTTCGTCACCGACCACACGCCCCCAGGCCTAAATCGAGGTTGGGTGTATCTGCAAGCAACCTAGCAGGTCAGTGTGCCAACCGTTGGCTAGGTTGCAGCGCATGTTGTTGACAAAAGTCGAGCAGCTTTGGGACCGCGTGTGACCCACAAAAAACAGCATCGAATCCGGCTGCTAGTAGGTCTTGAAACCCATGACCTCGACCCGGACTGGTGAGATCTCCGGCGAGGGCCAAAGCGGGGCGTGATGAACCGAGCGTTTCGTGGATGTGTTGGGCGAGCAACATCCCCTCAACCGCGTGGTGCCCGTTGGTCGCCGAGATAAGCACGACCCGCGGGTGCCGCTGAACGCAGGCCCGAAGCAGGACTGGCAGGGGCGTGCACACGCCTAGGTTGTCGAGCGCGAGGCCATGTTCTGCCAGCAACATGTGGACAAAGAGCAGGTTCCAGCTGTGCGCATCGGAGGGAAGTGTCGCCAATAGAATCATTGTAGTTGCATCCTTGATGAGGATGAGGCCGAAGGGACAGATTGTGGCGACAGCAGGCGTTCGCGGACACCGTATAGGCGGTCGTAACGGGTTGCGACCTCCGTGGCGAGGCGGCTAGCGAGTAGTGAATTGGGCCGCATATGCGAACGGGCAGCGAGGTCGGTGGGAAATGGTAGACGACCGGTATCAGCCCACAGCAGGGCTCCAGAACGATCGTAGCGAATCGTTGTGAGTCCCCGGTTTTGCGGGTGTAGGCACCCGGGGATGTCGATAAAGCCATTGGTCACCGCGAGTTCAAGCGCGTGGTCGATGTTGTGGTGGAGGGCACGGGTGGCCTCAATGATCGAGCAGGCCTCGCGGACGATGATGTCTGCGAAGTTTGAACCCCGGGGCGATAGGGTCCAACCAGCTTCTCGCGGACGGGTGTGCGGGGCGAACCGAAACGCAGGGTTGAGTGCCCGGCTCCCGCCTCGTGGTTGCTGCGGGGTGCAAGCTGCCTGCATGGCCCATCCGAGTGCCTTGTCGAGCTCGTGTGGTGTTGGCGAAGGAGCCCCGCGTGGGTGGATCACCAGCCGGGCAGCGCCCCCGCGGCTAGCGAGGCCAACAGCATCTTCGAGCAGCCGGTGAAAGCCATTGTCGGTTTGGGGTAGCGCGCCCAAGTATGTATGCACAACAATGTCGGAACGGACCTCGGGCAGGTAGATCGTCGCAAGTTGTCGCAGCGCTGTCAGGGCGCCTAGGTCCTGGTCGAGATTGGCCCCTTGGGCAAACGAAAACGAAATGTTGTCGACCCCGTGATGGGCAAAGAACATGCCTTCGAGTAGGTTGAGGGCGATCTTGAGGGAGGGGGGGCACAGCAGCCCCCCGAGACATCCGCCGTGGCTTTCGAGGTGAAAATCGATCCCGCGATTTTGCCAGGTTGCGAGTTGTTGCAGGCAGGTTCGCCACGAGTTGATGGCGCTACGGATCCGTGTACGCCCGTGGGCAAGCCCATGGGAAAGTGGCCCGCCGTCCGCCGCCGTGAGCCCGAGGTCTTGCATGAGACTAAAAATCGCCTCGGGCTGGGCACTGCCGTGCCGTACCTGAACCGGCAACGAGGGCACGGCAGCCAACATGTCCCGCGTCTGATCGCGGGGGTGTGAGACCAGCGGGTAACCATTGAGTTGGTGCCCGGCCGCGAGGGCTCGCTCGACCCAGGCGAGTTGTCCAACCCGCGTCAACGTATCGACCTCGAGCGAACCGACCAGGGGCCAGGCGGTCGTCGCCAGTTTGCTCAGCGTCGACGTCATGCCGGCGACCGTCGAATAGCCGACCGCAGGTTGTAGGACCAACTGTCGGCGGGCCGCAGCCTGTTGGACCAGGTGGTGAAAGTGGCCGGCGGTCGGGCGATGTGCAAACGGATGGGGCATGGGACGTGATTGGCTGTAGATAAAAGGTATGTGCGTGATTGGGGATCGCCAGGTCAAGTCGTTGGCTGGATCAAACTTTGCTGATGCACGGATGTTGGCCCATGCCAGCAACAGCTGTGCCTGACCAAGGTGCTTCGGTGTAGGAGTTACGACCGACGCCGAGCGGATCAGAAAATGTTGCTAGATGTGTAAAGGAACCGAAATTCGGCTATTACGCACCTGCTGTGGCCGGCTGGCCGGTTCACTTTCGCCGCAGCAGGCTCGCAACCGCACAGGTCCGAATACCCTGGTCGCCGCTGTGCTCTGGCATCCACATGTCGCCGCGCCGGACCAGCCTAAACTCGGACGCGAGCTGCTCGTGCACGTGTTGGGACACCAAAATATCGCCGGTTTGAGAGTGGCTTTGCAGGCGCTTGGCAATGTCCACCGTATCTCCCCAGGCGTCGTAGAGTTGTTGGGCTCGGCCGATCGTCGATGCCTGCAGCGGGCCGCTATCCATACCAATACGCAGCGTTAGCCCGTGGTCGGCGAGGGCAAAGTCGCGGGCGAGGGCCTGGAGGGCGAGGGCAAAGTCGCCCATCACTTGGCAGTGGTCCGGGCGGGCGGTCGGTGCACCGCAGATCACCAACAGACCGTCGCGGCAGTTGTGGACCCGTTCGATACCAAATCGCCGGATCAGGATCTCGAACTCGGCAAACAGCAGCTCGGCCACTGGGTTGTGCGGGCGCTGTTCGTCGCTGTGGTCTTCGATCTCTCCCGACACGTGCTGAAACGACGAGGTCGATGTGTGTACATTTTTTTGTGGGTCGCGCAGCCCTGCGAGGTCGGCATAGAGGACTGTTGCCGCTGCAAATGTTTCGACCTCAAAACTTCCCTGGACGACCCGGGCAATCACCTGCGAGGGAATCATTGCCTCGAGCATGTGGACCTCGGCCCGGCGGTTGCGGTGTAGCTGTCGCGCGAGCAAGAAGCTGGCGACATTGATGGTGAGCAGTGCCACCAGTGAGCTGGCAAAGGTCGTCGGTTCGGCCCACATAAACGCGTATTCGCTGGCGACAAATCCAACCGACAGCAGGGTCGAGATCCAGGCAGCGGTGCGAATGTGGTGGGGCGGGTAGCTGTAGTTGAGCAGCACCAGCACGGTCGCCCACACCCAGTTGATCATGGTTGCCGAGTGGATGTTGCCGCTGGTGTAGAGCAGGTTGACAACGACATACGAGGCCGCCATGCCAGCAGTTGCCAAAATGGCATCTCGGCGCACGCGGGTGAGGGTTTGCCCCGGCCGGATCACGGCAAAGCTAGCCAGTATGAGCGAGCTGCTGCGGGTTGCCAGCAGGGCAAAAAATAACTCACCCAGTCCTGCCCGTGTATAATCAAGTAAAATGTAGATCAGTTGGCCGGCGATGATCAAAAGCCCGGTGTTTCGCGCCCGTCGGCGATACTCTTCGAGGCGGGCCTGGTCGAGGGCTTCTTCGATGTCTGGGGTTGATGCAGACTCCCCGCTGAGGGCGGCAAGCAGCTCCCGCATGCTGGCAAATCGCTGGTCGCGGTCTGGGTGGAGGCCGCGTTCGAGAGCTGCGAGCACCCACACGGGGACGCTTGTGGACGGGAGCTCAATGCGATTGCCTTCGAGGACATTCTCGGCAAGTTCTGCGTAGCTCGATCCGGCGTATGGGCGCATGCCAACGAGCGCCTCAAACAGGGTGACACAAAAGCTAAATTGATCGCTGCGTGGATCTGTACTTTTAGCCAGAAATTGCTCGGGGGCCATGTAACTCGGGGTCCCCATAATGGTGCCAGTTTCGGTGTACAGGCCCGAGGTCAGGGCCGGGTCTTCGCTGGCGTTGATGTCGACCAACAACGAGGCGTGGGGTTGGTCGGTATCGCGGGCGAGGCCAAAATCGGTGACCTTTGCCAGCCCGCCCTGGGTGATCAACACGTTCTCTGGTTTGAAGTCGCGATGGACAATACCGGCGTCGTGGGCAGCTTGAAGCCCGCGGCCCGCGGCGCCAAAGAGTTCGACGATCTCCTGCCAGGTGTGCGGCTGTTGGTGCAACCACTCCCGCAGTGTTGGTCCGTCGACATATTCCATGGCCAGGTACAACTGGTCCGCGTGGGTGCCCACCTCATGTATATGCACGACATTGGGGTGGGCGAGCTTGGCCATTGCCCGGGCCTCGCGACGCATCCGCTTGGTCGCCACGGCATCGCCCTCGCGGGCGCGCAGGAGTTTGAGCGCGACGTCCCGGCCCAGGTCTGGGTCGCGGGCGAGGTAGACAATCCCCATGCCGCCGACCCCGATCTTTCGCAGCAGTTCAAACCGGCCGATTCGCTCAGGCTCCTGCTTTGCGGGTTTGGGCTCGGGTTCGCCGGGGGCACTGCCAAACAGGCGGGCCATTGCTTGGTTGTAGATCTGCTTTTGAGCATCCTCCGACACGCCCAAGGCATCGGCCCAGCCCGAGGTTTCGGAGCCAGCCCCAGCCCCGCGGCCAAACAGCTTGAGGGTATCGGGCTCGTCGGCGAATTCGGGCAGCTCCTCGGTCGCGTTGTCGGCTTGCCTGGACTGGGTCACTGCCCGCTCGGACGGCGCGATTTCGGCATCGGCGTCGGCACCTGGCTGATCGCGCTTCACAGACTTGGCTCATACCATCGCCAGGTGGGTCGGGCTAGTCCCGGGCAAAATAGGGCTGGGCAGCGGCTTGCAAATACAAAAACATCGACACCGGCGACCGGCCGATTGCTGGTGGCGCTATCAATCGTGGGCTGGGCCGAGCAGCTCGATGGCAGTTTGGGCCCAATCTACCACCCCCAAAAACCGTGGATGCCCGGGTTTTATCCAGGCAAAATGCTCGATTGCGTTGCGGATATGGGCGCGCCCCAGCTCGTGCGGGGAGATGGTGGTTTGTGAAGTTTGTGTATAGGCATGTAGTGCACAGCCGACAAATCGTGGCCCGTGCGAGTGGAGGTAGCGAAGGTCGTCGATGGCCGGCCCAAGCCGGCTTTCATCGACATCGATAAGTCCACAAACACGACCCTGCTGCGTGGCAAAAATATTGTGGAGGTGCGGGTCACCGTGGAGTACGACCGGAGGTGATGTAGGTGAGTATGCAAGAAAGACGGTTGCAGCGGTGGCCAGCGATTCGTGGCCCCAGGCTCGCAGGTTGGCGAGGATCGTCGGCCAATCGATGGTGTGGGTTGAGGCCAGTGCAATCGCCGGGTCGGGGGCAATGCTGTGCAGCTGGCCAAGCGCATGGCCGAGTGCCTCAGCAAACCGGCGACCGAAGTCGGTCAGCGGACAGTCGGGCGCGAGCCGTTGGCGGCTCGTCAGCTGGGCACGGGTGCCAAAGATCCGTTGCTCGAGCGCGACCCCAGTCAGGCCGTGACAGCGGCTGCGAACCTGTAAGGCATGGCTAGCATCCTCGAACACGACCCGAGAAACCGGAAGCTCGGTGGCGTCCCGCAACCATCGCAACAGCCGAGCCTCACGGGCGAGACGTTGCCACGCATCCGGGCTCGGGGCATGGAAGATGACATGTGCCGGGGCTAAACCCAGCCATCGCCACGACCGCCAGGAAAGCTCGACCGCCGCCGGGTCGAGGTCCACGCCCAGCGCCTGCCTGAGCACCAAACAAAGTGTATGCACATCGGGTTTGTCAATCACCCTGGCGTCCGAGTTGTTGACGGATCCGTCGGGCCCAGTCCTGCATGTTGGAAAGCGTCGACTGAAACAGGGCAGGGTCTTTGGCCGCGCGTTCAATGTATTTTGACAGGCGGTTGCGAGCCAGACGCATGCGACTTTTAACGGTCCCCTGGGGAATGCCGAGAAGCTCGCCGATTTCGGCGGTGGAGAGCGACTCAAACAGGTTGAGCTCGAGCACGATTTGGTGGTCCATGGGCAGCGTGCGCAGACCCTGGACGATCAACTGGGACTCCCGTTGTTGCATCATCATCGATGTCATCGATGGCCCGAGGGTGTCGGCGGCGATGATCTCGGCAAAGTCTTCGCGCTCGCGCGACAATTTCTTTTTTTTGCGTAGGTAAAGCCGCAGCTGGTTCATGGCAATGGCGAACAGGTAGCTGCGAAAGCTGGCTCCTTCGCGAATCCGGTCCTTGCCCTTGGTACAGGCCAAAAACGTGTCGGAGACCAGCTCGCTGGCGTCCTCGGGGTTTGAGACCTTGTTGACAAAAAAGCGCGAAATCAGGGGGAAATAGTGCTGTACGAGCTGGGTCCCGGCCTTTTGATCACCATCTTGCCAGCCCCGCAAAAGCTCCCAATCCCGCGCACGCATGTGGTCGCAGTGTAGCGTGAACCCAGCGATAGCGCTGTGGAAGATCGATGCCAAGACGGTATGTTGTTGGCGGGGTCGACCGATGGATCACGAAGCGCAGTTGCAAACCGTCGCCGAGCAGTTAATGGCTGCCAAGCGGGTGTTGTTTATTACCGGTGCCGGGATTTCGGTCGATTCTGGCCTGCCGACCTATCGCGGTGTGAGCGGTCTTTACAACCACGAGGACCCGGAGGAGGGCGTACCCATTGAGGTGCTGTTGTCGGGCGAGATGTTTGCGAAGCGGCCGGACCTCACGTGGAAGTACTTGCGCCAGGTCGAAGAGGCCTGCCGTGGGGCCAAACCCAATCCCGGACACCATGCCATCCGGGCGCTCGAGCAGGTCCTGCCCGAGGTTTGGCTGCTCACGCAAAACGTCGATGGCCTCCATCGCCGCGCGGGCACGACCCGGTTGATCGAGATCCACGGCACCCTGCACAATATTCGCTGCACAAGATGTAGTTACACAAATACCGTTAAAGACTTCAGCGAGTTCGGGGCTGTTCCGGCATGTCCTAAGTGCCAGGCAGTGACGCGGCCTGACGTCGTGCTTTTTGGTGAGTGGCTCGGGCAACACCAGGTGGCCACCCTAGAGCGCGAGCTGGCGGCGGGCTTTGATGTCGTGTGCTCGGTCGGCACTTCGAGCCCGTTCCCGTACATCGTCCAGCCCGTGGTGTTGGCGCGCGGGGCGGGTAAGTTCACCTGTGAAATAAATCCCGGGCAGACGGCGGTGAGCGGGATTGTCGATGTGCATTTTAGGCGCGGGGCGTCGCAGGTGCTCGAGGAGCTTGCGCGCCGAGTCGTTGCCGGTTGATCGGACCCACGCCGGCAACGTGGTCGGCGATCGACAACCGCGAAGATGCGAGAAGTGCGATCGTTGCTATCATTTCGCTGGTGACGGTTTGGACCAAGCTTGTGCGGATCGCCTCGGTCCTGCTCGCAATCCTCGCGTTCGCTAGCGCCTGCCAGTCGCAACCACCCGACCAGGCCCATCGCGTCGAGGTCGGGGCGATCGCCACGCGTGAGGGCCCGCTGCCGGTCGATGCCAAGACCATGCGCAGCGCGGTTGACCGCGAACTTCAACGCACCCGCTACCTGCGCTCAAACCCGGCAGCCAGCGAAGTTCTGACGGTCGACTTGTGGCTCGCAGATGCCTCGGGTGAGGCTATTTCACCCGCGACCACCGAGTTTTTACTGGCCGCCGAAGTCGATGTTCCGCAGGCGTTGCGCGAGGTGCTCGGCGAATCCCGCGTGACCGCGAAGGTCCTGCTCGAAGGTGCCGGCGAAAGTGGCGATCTTCAGCAAGACCTATCGCTGGCAGCTCGCCGGGCCATCGAAGTCTTAGACACCCAAATCGGGCTTGCACGCGGCGACCGCAGGGTGCTCGAAATGTCGCTGAAGTCGGCCGATCCAGAACAAATTTGTCTGGCGCTCGAATGGATCCGCGACCACCGCCCCAATGTTTCCGCCGATGTGGTTGCCGAGTTGCTGCGGCACCGCGATCTGCGGGTGGTCCGGCTGGCGGTCGAGGCCCTGCGAAACGTCGGAAACCGCAGCCATGTCCCCGAGATTGTGCGGGCGGTCGATCTGCGTGATCCCGACTACACGCGGGAGGTCTATCGCACGCTGGCGGCCCTTGGTGGCCCCGATGCGGCGCGGTTTTTGGAATTCGCGGCGGCCAACGAAGATAATCCCTCGCTGCGCAACGAGGCCAAGCGGGCGTTTGAGTTTGTCCTCGCCCGGGCACCGGCGACGGGAGGCGACATTTTTGATCAAACAGACGATACTGCTGGCGATCGCGTCGGGGGTGCGACCGGCTCGGTTCAGCCGATCAGAGGACATCGATGAAGCACAGGACTCGCCAGCCAAGCTGTAACCACCGCAAAATTTCTCGGGAGACCTTGCGAGCGTCCGGGTTTGCGATCGGGTTTGCCGGTGTTTTGATCTGTCCGACATTGGCCGTGGCTCAGCAACCGCCCGCACAACCGACCGCCCCACAACCGGCTGCGCGACAACCCGCAGCGCCGGCACAGCCAACCGCTCCACAACCTCGGCAACCGGCACAACCGGCACCGCCCGCGGCGAGCCCGAGTCCTCCGACACCACCCGCGGCGAGCCCGAGTCCTCCGGCACCGCCCGCGAGCCAACCGTCTCCACCGACGCAACCTCAACCTCCGGTTGCCCAGCCAACACCGCCTGGCCATCCTGATGTGCCGGCGCCCCAAGCTGGTACGGGTTGGGAAACGCCCGGGCAAGCTGCGCCCCCGACAGCTCCACCTCAAAATGCACCCCCGCCTCCCCGCGGTGGGACGATGCAACCACTCCCTCCGCCGCCGGCCCCAGAAGATGTCAGCCGTCTCAAGTCCGGCCCTTGGCGCGGCCGCTACTGGCTTGGCATGCGACTTTCGGTCGGTGGTCCCGTGGGCGGGAGTCCACCCGCGCGAGGCAACGTTGTGGCCATGGGCGGTGGCGTTGACTTCGGTGTTCGGATCAACAACTGGCTCGGCGTTGGCACAGGTATGTCCGGCCAGATCCACGACTACAAGACCTACGCGATCGCCGGTTCGGCGTTTATCGAGGGCTACTACGGCAACCTCTTTATGTGGGACATCGCGTTTGCCCGTGCCTATGTCCCGCTCGCCGGTCGGATCCAGCCGTTTGTCGACTTGGGTGTGGGGATCACCAGCTACAACCGGCCGTTTGGCGGCTACCAAATCGGCGGGCACATGCGGTCGGGGGTTGGCATCGACCTGTGGCTGACGCCCAACCTCACCCTCGGGACCGGCCTGAATTATCGGTTTTTGGGCCTGGAGTTGCGCAAGTACGACGGGACGACCTCGTATTCGACCGGTCACATCGTGCAGGGCATGTTTGAGCTGGGCCTGCACTGGTAGTGCTGGCAAATCGCTCGGCGCAAGTGCGTTGGCATAGGCTACAATTTGCCGGTGCCAACTCTGGAGCACATCCGCAACAAGCTTGGCGATGCGTCTGCGCGGTTCGTCGATATTGAATTGCTCGGTCGCGGCGCCGAGGGCGGGACTTGGCGTGCCTTCGACCGCGGCAGCGAGCGTGACGTCGTTTTAAAATTTGTTCCCAAACAACGGGTCAAGCACCTCACACGTGCCTTCCGAGTTTTGCGGCATGTTGCCTCTCCGCATCTTCCAGCTGCTCGTGAGCTGTTGTCGACAGCCGATGGTGCATGTTTGGTGACGGCCTACATCCCCGGCAACCAACTTGCCTGCAGCGGCGTTCCGGTAGCGCAAGCGATAGCCGAAGGAGTGGCTCTAACCCATGCTCTGCAGGCAATTCACGCGGCCGGGACCCACCATGGTGATGTCAGCCTCGCCAATGTGATCCAGACCCCCGATGGGGAGCTTGTGCTCACCGACTTTGGCCAACTTGGTTGTCGGGGTGGGGGGACACCTGGGTTTTTGGCACCGGAGGTGCTCGCCGGCGGGGGAGGGCCGGCCGCCGACCTGTTTGCCCTCGGATGTGTCCTGTTTGCTCGCCTGTTCGGCGAAGTCCCGTGGCGCGATCCGGCGGTAGTTGCCAGGCTCGATCCCTCACAGGTCGAGTTGCGTCTCAAAAAAGTTGCACAGACACGTAAAGTTGATTCGAGCATCGCGGCCGTGTTGACACACCTGCTCGACCCAGATCCGCAACGGCGGCGGCTAGATGTCGGCGTGCTGTTGTCGAGAATGTTGCGGATACAACAGTGCCTCGACAAGGGCCAGGTGTCGATGGACGTGCCCTGGTGGATCCCGGCCAAGTGGCCCTACCGCGGGGTTGGGGTCGGGGAGGTTGTCGATACCATCGCCGGTGGTAGGCCTCCGGGGCTGGTTGTTGTCGCCGGGCCGGCCGGGAGTGGGCGTGGCCGCCTTGTCGAAGAGCTGATTTTGGCCCTGCAGTCCGCCCGGGCAGCCAGTTCCCACTCGGTTGATGCCGTGATGTGCTCCGTCGAACACCTGCCGGCCATTTTGGGTGCCAGTGGCGGCGATTGGCTGACAGCATGGATGCACAGCTCCACCGGCCAACGGGTGATCGGGGTAGACGGCGAATTGTTGTGGTCGGGCGAGCTCTCCGGTGAAGGTCTCGAACCCGCCCAGTGCGTGGCAATGCGTGCAGCGGTTTTGACTGGGGCCGCGCGCTTGGCCCGGGCAACTCTTGTTGTTGCGGTTGCCGAAGATCTTGCAGATGCACTTAAACGAGCTGGTGAGGATCACTCCATCCTTTTCTTGCATGTGCAAGCATGGTCGTCGGTGCAGATCGCCGAGGTCCTAGGCGAAGTCCTAGGCGACAACCTCGACCAAGATCTGCGGACCCGCTGGATTCGGGCGGTAGCCGAAACGACCCACGGCTGGCCAGCCCGGGTGGTCCGTGGGCTCGAGGCAAGTGCCCGCACTGGCCTGCAAACACCTGATTTGGCCGTACTCGCGGCTTGTGACCAGCAGCCCCAACTCGACGAAGCGCTCGCCCAGGCCGTGGTGCGGGGTGCCTGGGATGGTGACGAGGCCTGTCTCAACCGCTACCCCCAGGCCCGGGCGCTGCTCGCCGATAGTTGTCAGGCGTGGGCCCGAGAAGTGCTGGCCGAGCGTTCGCCCCACAGCCAGCCAGAGTTGTGCCTGATTCTCGACGCCGACGACCTCCAGGCGTTTGCGCGGTGGACCTGTGTGCTCGCCGGTAATCCCGAGCAAGCGCCTGGCGCCGAGAATGTGGTCCCTCCGGCAGCATTGCGGGAGCGTGAACGCCAACTGTTGCAGGGCTGGTTGGCCGCCGGTGGTATGGCACGCCTCGACGCCACGACCCGGGCCCGTGTCGCCGCATTTTTTCTGCGCCAGGGCGAGGCCGCTTGGGTCCTCGAACAAATAGATGTAGATTCACGTAAATTGGGCCCGCAGGAGCAGGTCCTGTGTGTGCGGGCGCTCGAGCAACTCGGTCGGGCCGCCGAGGCCCTCGACCGGGCTGGCGAACTTCTTGGCGACCGGGCGCGCGAGCACAAGCCCTGGCGCAATACCCTGCACGGCCTGCGCTGGCGGGCGATGACCGACCTCGGCCAGGGGCGCGAGGTGTTGGCGTTGGTGCGGGCGTGGAGCGACGGCGGGCCACACCCGGCAACCCTCGGTGTCGCCGAAGCCTGGCTTTGGGGGGCACTCGCGGCCCTGTTGCAGGGCGAAGACCTCCTGGCCGAACAATGGCTTGTACATGCACGAGATTCGGTCGAGGGTGTTGCCAACTCGGGGCCGCGCGCCCGTGGGCTCACCGCCCGGATCGCCCAGCTCGAGGGCAACCTCGCCCACGCCCGCGGCCAGTTTGCTGCTGCGAGTGCGTGTTATCGCCAGGCCGCCGAAGCCTTTGCCGCGGCTGGTGAGCCAGGCGGGCAGGTGCTGTTGCTGGCCAACCTCGCAGGGCTCGCGCTCATCAGCGGCGATGCGAGTTACGGGGTCGAGGCCGGGCGTCGAGCCCTTGCCGGCCAGGTCGCTCGTGGGCGCATGCAGGCTCTCCCGGCGATTGTCGTGAACCTCGTGGGCCTGCTGATTCGGGTGAACGCCGTCGACGAGGCCGCCTTGCAGGTTCGGTTTTTACACGGGTTGCTGGCCGCGCGGGGAGACCCGGGGAAAGTTGCGCATGCACGCTTGGCGTTCGCACAGGCCGAGGTCGCCTGGGCCCAGGCGCGGGCGACAGCGACAAAACCCGAGCAGGCGACGTTGGTGGCCGCGGCCACAGGGTTTGCCGAGGCTGCGAGGGTGCTCGACCAGGCGAGTTGTAGCCGCGAGTCGGTGGTTGCGTGGTTGCGGGCGGCAGCGGGGTTTCGTCAAGGTTTACAGACCGAGCAGGCGCACCGTGCCGTCGAGCGAGCCCACAACATCGCTGTCGAACTCGACGACCAGGAGTGTGAGCTGTGGCTCGCCTTTGCCGAACTCTCGCAGGCGGTGAGTCGTGACGATAAAGAGTTGTTTATACAATATTGTCAAAATCTCAAACTGCTGCCGCGGCCCGGTGAGCTTGTTCGCAGCGGTCGCCTCGAGCTCGCGTTTGCCTACGACCGCGCATTTGTTTTGGCACTACATCATTTTTTAGGTCCGACCCACCCACGTACACGCACGGTGGCACGGCGTGCACACGCCACCCTGGAAACGCTTATGAACCAAGTAGACCCGATTGACCAAAAGGCTGTTCGCGCCCATCACCTGCACGAGGCCGATGAACCGGAGGTGTTGACAGAATTGCTTGCCGAGGCCGAGCGAGGGGCGAGCGACGCTTCGGCGGCCCCGCGCACCGGGCCGACGCGGCGCCAGAGCTCTCGCCACGAGCGGCTCATTCGGATCTACCGGCGACTGGCCCGCGAAGATGAGCTCGAGCGGCTGTTGGTCCAGGTTGTCGACGCGATGATGGAACTGTCCGATGCCGAGCGCGGGGTTGTTGTGGTGACGGCCCCATCGGCACCGGCCGGCGAGCGTATCGAGGTTGCCCGCGAGCTCGCGCCAGGTAGTGACGGCGTGGTGTTTTCGCGTTCGATCATCGACCGGGTGTTGGAGGGTGGTCAGCCAATTCTCAGCGTCGACGCGGCCGAGGACGACCGGTTTGACGGCTCGCGTTCGGTTTCCCACCTCAATCTGCGCTCGGTCCTCGCGGTCCCACTGGTGTTTCGCGGCGAGGTCCTAGGTGCGGCCTATGTCGATCACCGGCTGCGGCGTGGGGCCTTTGACGAAACCGACCTCTCGCATATCGAGGAGTTTGCCGAGCTCGCGGGCCTTGCCGTTGCACATGCACGGACATTGGCGGCCCAGCGCAAACAGGCCGATACCCTGGCTGCGCAGGGCAAGGAACTCGCACGCCTGCTCGAAGAACGGGAAAACGAAGTCCGTGGGCTGCGCGAGGAGATGCGTGACACCAAGGTCGCCGAACGCAAGATCTACCGCGGGATGGTCGGCGGGTCGCCGGCCATGCAGGAGGTGTTTCGCCTGATCGACCGGCTTGCCAACTCCGACATCTCGGTGGTTGTGTACGGCGAAAGTGGAACCGGCAAGGAGCTCGTTTCGCGGGCCATTCACGACGCCGGTGAGCGGCGCAACAAACCGTTTGTCGCCGAAAACTGCGGGGCGATTCCCGAGTCGTTACTCGAGAGTGTGTTGTTTGGCCATGCCCGCGGGGCGTTTACCGGGGCCCATCGGGCTTCGGCGGGTCTGTTTGAGGCGGCCAACGGCGGAACGATCTTTCTCGATGAGATCGGCGAGATGAGTCCGGCGATGCAGACCAAACTGCTGCGGGTGTTGCAGGAGGGGGTGGTGCGGCGCGTCGGCGAAACGGTCCCCCGCAAAATCGACGTTCGTGTGATCGCGGCCAGCAACCGCGACCTCGACCAGATGGTCAAGGACGGCAGTTTCCGCCAGGACCTGTTTTACCGGATTCAGGTTGTCAAGATTGCCTTGCCGCCGTTGCGCATGCGGACCCAGGACCTCGCGCCGCTGATCGCCCATTTTCTTGCCCGGCACGACCCAAAAAACGAGCTCTCAGTCAGTGCTGCCGCCATGCGGGCACTCGCGCGATATCCCTGGCCCGGCAACATTCGGGAACTTGAAAACGAGGTCCAGCGGTGGGGTGTGCTCGCCCAGGGGAGGGTGGAGCCCGCGGATCTTTCTCCGCATATTCAGGGCCACGGTGGTGATACCGGGCCCGACCCCGATGACCTACGGCTCAAGCCGCGGGTTGAGCGGCTCGAACGTGACCTGATTGCCAAGGCGCTGTCGCGGTGCGGCGGCAACCAGACGCGGGCGGCCGAGTTGTTGGGGGTGAGCCGCTATGGGTTGCAAAAAAAGATCCGGCGGTTTGAGAACACGTAGGGCGGAATTTTTTGCCTATACATGAAGTTTCGGGACGAATATGCAAGTACATGTATCTTTGTGGGCAAAAACGCAAGTTGAGGTGGTGTCGTTCCCGCCGGGCGGGCTGCCAACTTTGTTGACAGTTGCGCGACCGAGGCGTGACGCTGTTGGCACCCCAGATCGAAAAAGCTTTGAGATCGTAAGCCTCGATAACGGAACGATTGTTGCTTAATCTGTAAGACGAAAGACGGAGTCGAAGGTCATGCGCCGATCCAAACTCGCCCATATGTTTAAGAGCCTGGTCGCAGTTGCGTTCGCAGTCAGCGTGGTTTCTGGCTGCAACGCTGTGATCACAACGGCGGCCCATACCTCGCCGATGCCGTTGATCAACGGCATCTCGATTCCCGTACCACCCCCGAGCCTACAACTCGAGCCACGCCAGGCGGTCGATGTTGACGGGACCTTGGACGAGCAGGACCTCGGGGTCACGGTTTACTTGTATGAACATGTTTCGGAGCGCGGATACTTTGTCGAAAGTACCGACAGCGGCGATTTTATGATTTCGGCTGTCGACATCGACCTGACCGACAACTGTATCGAGGTCTACACGCAAAAGTCCGAGGCCGACCCCAGCGTGGGTGTCTTTTATCGGGCCGGGATCGCTGCCGACGACCAGTCTGTCGAGGTTGAGATGCTCAACGAGCCGTGTACGTAAGACACGAGCTCGTTGCTCGTCTGTCTGCGCCAAAATCAAACCTGTGTCGCTCGGCTTGCCTGGCCTTACGTAGGAATAGGGTTTTTGGCGGTCATCGCCTTGCCTTGGCCACCAGCTACGAGCGGTGGGCTGGCGAGCCTGTGCAGGGGTTGAACCGCGGGCAGACGTTGCGGCGGCAAGTGCTGGCGTATGGCCGGACACGGTTTGTCCGAAGGCTGTCGGGTAGGTCGAGTTTTGCCCTTAGGACATTGGCTTCGAGCGACGACGTTGCTCCCCCGCAGGAAAGTTGTCGATACAACCGTTAAAACAAAACAGGCGCCGGGTTGCGACGCCTGTTGCACAGGAACGGGGGAGGGCCGTTACTTTTTCTTTTTGGTCGAGACCGAGGCCTTGGCCTTGCCCTTCTTCTTGCCCTGACCGGCCTTGAGCTTGGTGCGCTTGACCTTGGGCGGGAAGTAGAACTTGAAGCCGAGTTGGAACTGGACGTTGTGGTTCCAGTTGCGGTCGCTTCCGTCGATCACCGGCGGGATCTCTTCGGTGGTGGCGTTGAGGCCCGCGATGTTGTTGTAGGACATGATGTCCTGGATCTCGAGGTTGAGTGCGACCCACTCGACACCGAGCATGAGGTGGAGGCCGGCACCAAAGCTGGGGCCTAGCTTGACACCTGTGTCGGCTTGAACAGGGTGGAGCAGACACTCCGACTCAATCCGGCTCGACTCGTTCGCGTCGAGGCCTTCGACCATTGGCAGGCAGTTTCGGGCGCCATTGCCTGGGTCGCCGCCGTTGGCGATGTTGAACCGTTGGGAAGTTGACTGTACATCGGGGTAGTAGCGATTCCAGCCGGAGAGGCCGAGACCACCGAAGATGTAGATGTCGTACTCGGTGAAGATACCCGAGAACAGACCCAGCTTACCGGCGAAGGGCACGAACACCACGTCGGCCGAGGCCAGCCACTGGTTGTGCGTGAGACCAGCTTGGAAGTCGTGGAGCAGCGGCGCCGGGTTGTCCTTGTCACCGATGTCGCGGATCGGGCCCGGGTACATCTTGGTGACGTTGCCGTTGGCGTCGGTCAAAACCTCGCTACCGCGGGGCAGGCCACCTTCTTCGCTTTCCACAGCTTTGAGCAGCTTGGCGGGAAGCTGTAAGACGGCCCAGCCAAACGTGCCGCGGACACCGATCCAGTCGGTGAAGTAAAAGTTGAGTTTGCCGCCGACGTAACCTTCGTGGACGTACGGCTGCGAGAGGCTCATTCCGGCAAACGGTGTGACCGTAAACCGGAACTTTCGCAGTTCCATCTTGTTGACGACCACAGGTTTGCCAGCAAGAGGGCTCTTGCGTTTGGCTTGGGCCGTAGACGGTAGCAGCAGCGGGACAGCGGCAATGAGCGATGCCGCCGAGACAGTGAGCAGTCGAATCCTGTGCATATCCAGCTCTTACCGGCGGGTGGTGTACTCGAAGGTTGTGGGGAGGTAGAAGCTCACGCCGAAGAACGCGACGACGTTTGAGCCGAGAACGGTGACGGCGTTGTCTTTGGCAACGCTGGCATCGTCGTAGGCCGCAATGTCGCCACCGGCGAGGTTCGGGCCGCGCTCGGCGGGTTCGAGCTTGTCGGGGTAAAGCCAGGTGCGGACGCCGAAGTTGAACGACACCCAGTCGATCTTCGGCGCGTAGAAGCGGGCTCCAATGCCGAAGTTACCCTGTGGGTTGAAGTTGTTGAATGGCTCGTGGAGCACCTCGTAGCGGGGAATCACCTGCGACTGCAGGAGACCGCCACCGAGTTGCACATAGGCCTCCCAGTGCAGCAAGGCCCGGTTGAACACCGCGATCTTGCCGTAAAACGGGTTGTACAGGACAGCCGCACTGGCCTGCCAAACAGCCTTGTTGGCGGTCAACAACAGTCCCTGCTGGGAACGGATGTTGTTGTACCGGGCTGTCTTGGCTCCGAAGAACGCGTTGCCGTTGAGGCCGACAGCGAGGCGGTTGGTGATCCAGTAGTTTAGCTCGGCACCGACCACGTAGTGGCGGACGAACGGGTCGTTGGCGGTGATCCCGATTTGCGGCATGATCTCAAAACGTTTCTTTTTGAGAAACCGCTGCCGCTGAACAACGGTGATGAACGCCTTATCCGCAGCGATCTGACGCGCCTCGGATTCGGGGTCTGGCTTGGAATCTTTTTTGAGATCCTTGGGTTGTTCACCGAACAGGGCGGAGTCGTCTCCTCCGCCGCCATCGTCACCGGCTGCCGCATCGCCGGAAGCAGCGGCATCACCGGCGGCAGCGTCACCACCGGCGTCACCACCGGCTTCGACGTCACCGTCCATTTCAGAGTCGTCGATGATCGTATCTTCGTCTTCAGAATCATCGACAATGGTTTCTTCGTCCCCGGCTGGTTCTTCGGCTGCATAGGCAGGGGCGGGAATGGCCCATACCGCAGCGAGTAGTACAGCAGAGGTTCTGAGAAGTCGTCGCATGCTCACCTCAGGTCGACAGGCGCAGATTGAGGAGCGGGTAGAAAAACGAAGTCCAAGCGCCCTTTTCGGATGAAAAGTACCTGGATTTCGCGGACGGAACGTATCACAGCCAACGGCTGGGTCACAACTGGACGAGACCAGAACAATTTGGGTTCGTCCGTGGTCCGATAATGATCATTGATGGGCCGTTTGGCGCAGGTTCTCGGGTGCCCAACGCGCATATGCGGGCCCGTCTTGCGACAGGTCAGCCGGCAAAAATCTCGCTGTATCGGCAATCGATCTCGCGTGGATCCGATCGCCAAACACGCCTGAATCAACTGTTTGACGCGGAAATTCGAAAGCTGCAATCGCGGCGAGAAAATCCGTGCACACCCGGCAGCTACGGGCCTTTACGGGCCTTTACGGACTTTTAAAAGTGTGCGGATCGCACAGCTCGAGTGCGCAAGTCCACGCCTACTGCAAAAACACGACAACGATTTTTTGGGATCTTTTCTTTAAACTTGCGCCATCAACGATGCAGATGATCAGTTGTTGTGGCCTGCGTTTGTGTCGTTTTGGCAGCGAGAGGTTTCACAAATCGGATTCGCCCCTGCCGTTCGAACTGACGACTCCGCGCGCATTCTACTGATCAACACCGGACATTCATCGGGATGATTGGCGCGAAAAGGCGTTTGTTGAACCCACAACATTCGGGCCGGGACCAGCGCAGCAGTTGCGAAGGCCTCGCGAACTTCCTGCGAAACTTGTGTGTGCAAGTACTGTCGGCGCTCAACCCGGCACGCGCACATGGGCGACCGTGGTTGGTCGCATTTAGCCCTCTCGCAGCAACAGGGCGTCGACAAACGGCTCGGCCTCAAAGTCGCGGAGGTCGTCGATACCTTCGCCGATACCGATAAACCGGACGGGCACCCGCAACTCGTCGACCACCCCGAGCAACACGCCTCCCTTGGCCGTGCCGTCGAGTTTGGTCATGACGATCCCGGTGAAGTCCATCGTCTCCTTGAACAGGTTGGCCTGTGACAGGGCGTTTTGCCCGATCGTCGCATCGAGGACGAGGAACGTGTCGTGTGGCCCGGTGATGTCGGTAGCCTCGGGTGAGATCTTGGTGCGGGCCTTGGCACACACACGCCGGATCTTCTCTAACTCGGCCATCAGTTCTTTTTTGGTGTGCAGACGACCGGCGGTGTCGCACAGCACGACATCGTAGTTGTGCTCGTGACCGTGGACGATGCCATCAAAGATCACCGACGACGGGTCTGAGCCTTCGGTGCCCTGGAAGATCCCGCAACCAACCCGCCGCGACCACACTTCGAGTTGCTCGCCCGCGGCAGCGCGGAAGGTGTCGCCGGCCACCAGCAACACGTTGTGGCCGGCCTCTTTGTAGCGGGCAGCCAACTTGCCGAGGGTTGTGGTCTTGCCAACGCCGTTGACCCCGATCATCAGTAGGACATACGGGGGATGGGTTGGTGTGAGGTCCAACGGCGGCACCTCGAGCGAAAGGATCTCCAAGGCTGCCCGGCGGATCACACCCCAGACAGCGTCGATGTCGGCAACTTGTTGCTTGCGCAGTTCGGTCGTCACCCGTTCGAGCAGGCTTTGGGCGGTCTTGGTCCCGATATCCGCGGTGAACAGGACCATTTCGATCTCTTCGATCAGATCGTCGTTGATCCGCGGCTTGCCTTTAAAGATCCGGGCGAGCTTGGTGACAAAGCCTCCGCGGGTGCGGGCCAGGCCCTTGCGGTAGCGTTCACGCTGCTCAGCCTGCTGTTTTTCCTCCTCGGCACGACGGGCGGCGAGGGCAGGATCGGCGGGCTTTTCGACCGGGAGCGGAACGACGACGGCGGGGGTGTGCTCGCGCGGTCGGTCGACGCCTGGACCCGGTTCGGGCGTGGGGCGCAGGTCACGGGCCGGCTCGCTGGGGCCTTCGGACTCGGGCAGAGCGTCGGGCTTGGGCTGCGGCGGCAACTCGCGGCGGCGCGAGACAAAAAGTGTCACTCCGGCGCCGAGGACCAACAACGCTGCGAGCACGAGCAAGAGTTCGGCGGGGAGGTGCATGGCCGAGGGGTCTCGTAGCACAGCTCATCAAAATTGTCCGCCTGCCACACCGGCCTGTCGCACACGTACCGCGGGAGGAAGATGTACGCACAGGCAGTTGGGGCGGGAGATCTGTGGATAACTTTTGCCCAAAAACGGGTTTCTCACCACTCTAAACCCGCCGTAGCCACTTTTCTGTGCCGGTGATCGTTTGGTATCCCGACCCTTGGGCCCGTTGCGGTCAACTTTATATGCGTATCAAGAAGATCGAGCTCATCGGTTTTAAATCGTTTGCCGACCGCGAAGTTGTCCACGTCGACGACCATGTCACAGCTGTGCTCGGCCCCAACGGCTGCGGCAAGTCCAACATCGTCGACGCCATGCGCTGGTGTCTCGGCGAGCAGCGGGCCAAGCACCTGCGCGGGTCCGGCATGCGCGACGTCATCTTCGCGGGTACCGCCAAGCGCGGGCCCGGGGGCATGGCCGAGGTCACCATCACCTTTGAAAACCAAGGGGATGTCCCGGCCGCCTATCTCAACTTCTCCGAAATCGCGGTGACCCGTCGCCTGTATCGCGACGGCACCAGCGAATACCTGCTCAACAAAGTCCCGAGCCGGTTGCGCGACATCAACGAGCTGATGACCGGCACCGGTGCGGGTGCCAAGGGCTACTCGATCATCGAGCAGGGCCAGGTCGGTCGCCTCGTTACCAGCAAACCCGAGGATCGCCGCTACGTCATCGACGAGGCCGCCGGCATCACTCGGTTTAAATCACAGAAGCAGGCTGCAGAACGCAAAATAGCCCAGACCACACAAAACCTCCTGCGGGTCAGCGATGTCATTGGTGAACTCGAAGGTCGGCTCGGGACCTTGCGTCGTCAGGCGCAAAAGGCCGCCCGTTACAAACGTTACCGCACCGAACTGCGCGACCTCGAGTGGTGGATGGCCAGCCATCGCTACCTCGAACTCGACATGACCGGACGCGTGCTCGAGGCCCGCCAAGCTGACCTCGCCGACCAGGTTCAAAATCTGCGTACCGCCGTCCAAACCCACGAGACCCGTCTGTCGGCCGGCCGCCTCGAGTTCAGCCAGTGCGAGGCCCGGCTAACCGAGTGCCAGCAACAGGTCTACGAACTCGAAAACCGCCTGCAACTCGGCGAGGCCGAAGCCCAGTACCGCCGCCGCGAACAGGAGGCCCTGCGCCAAAGTGTGACCCAGTCGCGGGCTGAAGCCGGGATTGTCCAACAGGGACTGACCTCGCTCGAAGAGGAACTCGAGCAGATTCTCGCCGAGCACGAAACCATGGGTGAGGGCGACGACGCGGCCGAGGAAGCTGCCGCCCACCTAGGCGAGGAACACGGGGCCGTCGTTCGCCAGTTGCGGACAGCCCAGGAGGAGTTTGAGGAGTCGCGCTCACAGCATGCCGCGTTGCAGGCACGGGTGGCCTCGGCCCAGGCCCATGTCGAATCCAAGATCCAAGCGGTCACCGAATTAGAGGAGCGCAGGCTGGCGCTCGCCGATTTAGTTGCAGCTGCACACGAAGAGTTGGCCCAGGCCCAGGCCGAACAAAGCGGCCGCACCGAGGCCTGCGAAGCCGCCAAGCGCCTTGTGGAGGAGCTGGCGATCCGCCGCCAACAACTCGACAGCGAACGCCTGCAACTACGCGACCAAACCCGCAGTGCCGAGGTCGAGCTCGACACCCTGCGCGGGGAGTTGCAACGGGCGCGCTCGCGGCTGCAGTCGCTCGAGGAAATCCAAAACCGTTACCGCGGGTGCACAAGCGGCGTGCAGGTGGTGATGGAGCGGCGTGAGCAACTCAGCGAGGCAACCAGGCAGATGCGCGTGGGTGCCGATGGGTCGGTGACCGACGAACCGGTCCAGGACCCCAGTCAACCCTCGGCGGCCGTACTCGGTATCATGGCGGACTTTGTATCTGCACCGGCTCACCTCGAGGCTGCGGTCTCGGCTGTGCTCGGCGACCGCCTCCAGGGCGTTGTTGTCGATGGCCCGCAGGCGGGTGTGTGTGGCGTTGAACTGCTCAAGGAGGTCCAAGAAGGGCGCACAGCGTTCTTGCCCCGGGACTGCCGAACCCCGGTGACACTCGAGCAGACCATTGAGCAGCTCGCCCGTGAGCCCGGGCGGATGGTTGCAGGTACACCGGTTGGTTGGGCCAAGCCGGGCGAGAAGGTCAGCCCGTTTGAAGTTGTCGATATGTCCGAGGGGGCACCCGCGGGAGCGAGCGCGGAGGAGGCCACCGCAACCCTCCCCAAGCCCACGGGGGCGACCATCTCGACCGAGGAGCTGCTCACCCGCCCCGGCGTGCACGGGCGCCTGGCCGACCTTATCGATGTACCCGACAACATGGACTCGTTGGCCAAGGTCTTGGTGGGCGATGCGATTGTTGTCGACCGCCTCGTCCACGCCCTAGAGCTGTGGCACAGCGGGGTGACGGGCTCGACGATTGTCACCGTTGAGGGCGACCGCATCGAGCCCTCTGGGGTTGTCGTCGGCGGCTCGTCGCAGGGGCTCGACTCGGCCCTGCTCCAGCAAAAACGTGAAATCCGCGAGCTCACCGAAGTCGTCGAGGGCCTGACCTCGGACTTTGAGGCCGCCCGCGGGCGCAACCAGCTACTGGCCGAACGCCTGGCCGAGGTCGAGGAGCAACGCGAGGCGATCGAGGGCGAACAACTTGTAGCTGCACAAAATAAAGTGCAGACCGAGCAGGAGCTCCAACGCGTGTTGCGGGCCATCGAAGATGCCACCCGCCGGGTCGAAGGGGTCGATGCCGACCGTATGCGCCTCGACGACGAGGTCGCCCGCAAACGCGACGAAGCTACCGAGATGAGCGAGGACCTGGCGACCGACCGGGCGATGCTGCCGGACTTAGAAGATCGGATTGTCGAGCTGCAGGGCCAAATTGCCGAGCTGACCGATCGCCGCGACTCGATCTCCGAGCGCCTGACCGAAGCCAAGGTCACGCTCGCCCGCTGGCAACAACAACGCGACGCCCTAGAGCAGACCAAAGCCCGGCTCGAGCGGCAAGTCGTCAGCGAACGCGAACGTGCCAAACGCCTGGTCGAGAAGGCAAGCGAGGGTGAGGCTCGGATCGAACAACTCACCGCCGAGATCGCGGCTGCCGTCGACGACCGGGCCATGGCGCTTGACTTGCATAAGCAAGCAACCGAGCGGGTCCACGACGCCCGCGAGGCCCACGACACCGCGAGGCTCAGCGTTGAGGAACTCGAAGTCGCCCTCAAAAACCTGCGCAAGAGCTTTGAGGAGCAGCGCGAAATCCTCGGTGAAGTCGAGCTCGGACTCAAGGAGCTACGGCTCGAGGCCAGCCACTTAGCCGAGGACGTGATGCAGCGGTTCGACCAACAGATCGAAGAGCTGATCATTGATTTTCACGACCGCCCGCGCTGTGGCGAGACCGAGAAAAACCGCCAACGCGAACTCAAGCGCATCCTCGGGCGCATGGGCGAGGTCAACCTGACCGCGATTCAGGAGTTCGAGGAGGTCAACGCCCGCTACGAGTATCTCACCGGCCAACGCACCGACCTCGAAGATGCGATCGCCCAGTTGCAAGAGGCGATCGACACCATCAACGAGACCACCCGCGAACGCTTTCAGGAGACGTTTACGGCGGTCAACGAGCTGTTTCAAAAACTGTTTCCGCGACTTTTTAACGGCGGCAAGGCCCACCTCAAACTCACCGACCCGACAGATTTGTTGGCGACCGGTGTCCAGATCATCGCCCAGCCACCGGGCAAGCAGGTACGCAGCCTAGAGCTGCTCAGCGGCGGCGAAAAGGCTCTCACAGCCACGAGCCTGATCTTTGCCCTGTTTCTCCACCGGCCCAGCCCGTTTTGTTTGCTCGATGAGGTCGATGCCCCACTCGACGAGGCCAACGTCGGCCGGTTTTGCGGGATGGTTAAGGAGATGGCCCAGACCACCCAGTTCATCATCATCACCCACAACAAGCGGACGATGGAAATCGCCGATCGCCTGTACGGTGTGACGATGCAGGAGCGCGGCGTTTCGAAGCTGGTTTCGGTCAACATGCGCAAGGCTGTCGAGTTGACCCAGAGCTAGGTTTTAGCGCATGCCCGACAAACCCCGTGTGTATGCACTGATTATGGCCGGAGGCGGGGGCACGCGGCTGTGGCCGGCGTCGACCCCTAAACGGCCCAAACACCTACTCGCGCTCACGGCCGGCGACCCCCGCTCGCTGCTGCGGCAGACCTTCGACCGCGCCCTCGGGCTGACACCGGCCGAGCAGATTTTTGTGGTGACGGCTGCCGCCCAACGCGAGCAGATTGCCGATGCTCTGCCGGAGCTTTCACGCGAGCAAATCATTGTCGAGCCCGAGGGGCGCAACACTGCCGCCTGTGTTGCCTTGGCCGTATTGTATTTACAAGATCTCTTGCAAAAATGTGGCCGCGACCACGAGCAATCCGTCCTCGCGATTTTGCCGGCAGACCACCGTATTGGGCGCCCGGGTGCATTTATTCGGGCCCTGCAGGTTGCGGCCGAGTTCGCCCAAACCCACAACCAAGTTGTGACGTTGGGCATCGAGCCCGACCATCCCGCGACCGGCTATGGCTACATCGAGCGTTCGCCCAAGCCAGTTGCGCCCGGGGTGTTTGCCGGCTTGCGCTTTGTCGAAAAGCCCGACCGCGAGCGCGCCCAAACGTTTGTCGACAGCGGCCGGTTTTCGTGGAATGCCGGGCTGTTTGTGGCCACGCTCGGGTGTCTGTCGCGTGCCTTTCAAGCCCACGCCCAGGCAATTTGGGAGCCGCTCGGGCAGGGGGCGGCCGCCTATGGCAGCGATGGGTTTACTGGGGTCTATCGGCAGATCCCCGCCATCCCGTTTGACATCGCCGTGATGGAAAAACTCGCCGGTTTTGCCGTGTTGCCGCTCGATGTCGATTGGAGTGATTTGGGGACCTGGGACTCGGTGTATGCGCATGTACCAAAGGGCCCGCAGGGGAACGCTTGGTTGGCGGCACACAGCCCACAGTTGCACGAGGCCAACAATTGTTTGATCGTCAGCGACGGCCCACGAGTGGCTGCACTTGGCGTGTCGGCAATGGCGATTGTCGCTGCCCACGGGCGAGTGATGGTGTGTCCGCTGGCCCGCGCGCAGGAGGTCCGCGAGTTGGCCAAACAGGCCCTGGCAGACGAGCCACAGCCAGCTGACGACCCCAAAAAGATTGTATAAGCAACTGGGCTAGCCCCCGCTCCAAATCAGCGCCGCCGTGCCAATGGCTACCAGGTAGGGGACAAACGGTAACAGGCCAACACGGACGAGCACGGCGATAAGCAGCTTGAGCGAGGCGAGACCAACGACAAAGCTGACGACAAAGCCGATGACAAACGGGCCAATATCGACGGTCTGCGGCGAGGTCTCGGCGAGGATCGACAGCGCTTCCTTGAGCGAAGCCCCCAATATCGCCGGGATACTCAGCAAAAATGAAAACCTCGCGGCCTGTTCGCGGGAGTGACCGAGGGCTAGGGCCGCGGCAATGGTCGAGCCACTGCGCGAGACTCCGGGGAGGGTGGCGACCAGTTGAAAAAGCCCGATGATAATCGCTTTGCTAGGAGTTGGTGCCGGTTCGCTGTCCGTGTTGTCCACCTGGCTGCGCCTGTGGGTAAACAGCAGTAGCAGGGCGGTAAACAACAGGGCCCCGCCGATTGCCCGCGGGTCCTGCTCGGCCGCGATAATCCATGCCTCAAACCACGGGGTGAGTGCGAGCGAAAGCGGCAAGGTTGCCAGCACAAGCGCCAAAATGAGTGCACGCGCCGGTTTGCCGCGCTCGCGCTCGGTACATGTACGTGCAAGTTCAAGTAGGTCGTGGCGGTAGTAGGCGAGCACCGCCAGCAACGTGCCGGCGTGGACGGTGATGTTAAACCGGTGGCCAGCCGCCTCGGCATCGATCCCGAGCCATTGCTGCATCAGGCTGAGGTGGCCCGAGGACGAAATCGGCAAAAACTCGGCGATGCCCTGCAGCGCGCCAAGCAGGGCGGCCGACAGCGGGCTGAGGTCACCCGGGGCGAGGACGGAGCCGAACACGGTGCTTTCCTAACGCGCGGGGGAGCCCACGACAAATAACGCGACAACCCACCGCTGCGGTGCTGCCCCTGCCCTCGATAGGGCTGTCGCGTGTGCCCTCGTTCGCTGACGATCTTGCAGGTGCAATCGCTACGTGGCGGCCCCGGTCTCGGGGGCGGGCTCGACCGGCTGCTTGCAGGTGTAATCGCTACGTGGCGGCCCCGGTCTCGGGGACGAGTTCGACCGGCTGCTCACGCTCGATCTTGCCGCGTTCCCACAGGCGTTGTTCGATCGCCAACATTAATGGGCGGGTGCTACGGCGGTCGAGGGCCGAAATAAAAAATGTATCTGCACCTGCTTCGGCAACCCTGGCCTGGCGCGCCTCCTCGTCGAGACGGTCGCACTTGTTGTAGATCATCATGCGTGGGATTTCGCCGGCACCGAGCTCGCCTAGGATCCCGTCGACGGTGTCGAGCTGTTGTTGGCGCCCCGGATCGCTGGCATCGAGGACAATCAGCAACAGGTCGGCCTCGGCGACCTCTTCGAGGGTGGCACCAAACGCCTGAATCAGCGGGGGCGGGAGGTCGCGGATAAACCCGACAGTATCGAGCATCACCACCTCGCGCTCACGCGGAAACCGGACGCGGCGAACCGTGGGGTCGAGGGTGGCAAACAGCTTGTTTTCGGCGAGCACGTCGCTTTGGGTCACGGTGTTGAGCAGCGTGCTCTTGCCGGCGTTGGTGTAGCCGACGATCGCAATCACCGGGACCCCGCTTTTTCGCCTGCGTGAGCGCCGTTGTTCGCGTTGCTTTTTCATCGACTTGAGCCGGCGCTCGAGATCGCCAATTCGGCTTTTGGCCCGGCGCCTGTCGATTTCGAGTTTGGTCTCACCTGGGCCGCGGCCTCCGATTCCGCCGGCGAGCCGCGACATCATCGTCCCGCGACCGACCATCCGCGGCAAACGGTAGCGAAGCTGGGCGAGCTCGACCTGGAGTTTGCCGGCCGAGGTGCGGGCGTGTTGGGCAAAGATGTCGAGGATCAGGGTGGTGCGATCGATGACCTTGAGCTCGGTGCGTTCGGCTATCACCCGGGCCTGCGAAGGGCTGAGGTCGGGGTCGCAGATCAGTAGCTCGACATCCTGCTCGAGTGCGCGAATCAGGATTTCACGGAGCTTGCCGCTGCCGACAAACGTGCGCGGGTCGGGGTGGGGGCGGCGTTGTTGGGCGAGCTCGACGAGGTGAACCCCGGCGGTCCGACACAGCTCGTACATCTCCTGCTGGCGGGCCTCGACGTCGGGCGAGTTTTGATGCACATGCAAGACAATCGCCCGGGTGCCCTTTTGTTCGCGTCGGGCTTTGTGCGTGGCCGCCTGGAGTGCCGACTCGAGCTCGAGGATAAACTCGGGAAACGGGGCCGGAAGGTTGCCCCGAACTTCGCCGGCCTTGGCCAGCACATGCTCGCCGGGGTCTTCGCCATCGGCCACCCGCGTGAGCACGGCCAGAGGCACCCGCGGCCATTTTTGTAGTGTAAATGCATCGTTTGATTCGGCCGTCGCCGGCGACAGGCTGGCGAGATCGATAGCGAGGCCAGCCGGGCCCCGGTGCACCGCGGCAAACAAATCGAGCTTGAGCTTGGCGAGGTCGGCCAACTCCTCGCGGGTGAGGGGGTCGCTCACGAGGTGGGTGACAACCAACCGCAGGCCGCGTAGACGCCCAGCAGCGCCGCGAATCCGGCGAAACTCCGGCACATGTAAACTGTGGGCATCGCCCAACACGACCTGTTGCACCCGTCCACGCCGGTCGATCAACAGGCCGATTTGGCGGCCGAGCTCTAGTGCGAGGTCGAGGACATCGCGGGCGAGGACCTGCGAAATGACCTGGACTGCCGGCACCGAACGCCTAGAAAGGCGGTCGAGTGCGCGGGCGTGATTGGGTTTGAGGTTGGAGGTGTCGCCGAAAGTCGAACTCACTGGCCTGCGTCGTGTTCTTCGAGGAGCTTGAGCGCGATGGCGAGGGCCTGTTGGGCTTTTTGCCCGGCGAGATTGCGGGCGTGGAGCAGGCTCCTGGTGCGCTCTAAGTCGGCGGTTGTATCACGCAGTTGCGACGACGTCTCCTCGAGACGCTCGAGGTCCGCCTCGGCCTGTTTTTCGGCCTGTTCGCGGGTATCGATGAGCTCCGTTTCGATCCGTCGACGGTCCTCGATAAACTCCTGCTCGGCCGCTTTCATGGCCTCGGTCAGGCGCGTGATTTCCTCGCGTGCCTGTTTTTCGGCCTCGTTCATGGTGTGGGTTAGGCGGTCGAGGTCGTCGAGGGCTTGGGCCTCGGTTCGGGCAATCAGGTCGCGCAGGCGTTCCGATTCGGCATGGGCGGCGTCTTGGGTCTCTTGCAGGGCATGGGACATCCGCTCCTGCTGCTCGCGGGCCGTGTTGCGTGTATCTTCAAGTTCTTCGTTGAGCCGTGCGAGTGCCTCGCGGTGGGCATCGTCGCGGGCGGTGAGTTCGGCCTGATGTTCCTCGCGCAGTTCAGCGATTGCCGACTCGTTGAGTTCCTTGAGTTGGGTCAGGGTGGCGTGGTTGTCCTCGGCCTGTTTGGCGAGCTCGGCTTCGAGGCTCGAGGCCCGGTCCTGGGTGCCATCGAGTTGGGCGGTGAGGGCCGTGACATCGTCGCGGGTCGAGGCGAGTTCGGCTTCGACCTTGGCCTTGGCTTCGCTCAGTTCGGCGAATGCTTTTTTGCTGTCCTCGAGGTCAGCTTTGAGCCCGGCAATAATGCCGTCTTGCTTGGCGTGGTGCTCGGCCGCCTGGGTGCGGGTTGTGTCGAGTTCGGTCTCGGTTTCTTTGAGGCGTTTTTGCAGCCCCTCGAGCCGAACCTTGAGCCCCTCTTCGCGCTTGAGCACCGTGGCCCGGTCACGAACAGCGGCATCGGCCTGCTCCTGCGACGAGAGCACGAGCTCCTGGGCGCTGAGCAACCCGGCTTCGAGGTCCGATAGTTGTGCCTGCAACTCTCGGTTTTTGTGTTTGGCATCGAGGATGGCCCGATCTTTGACTTCGAGTTCATCGGTGAGTGCCAGCAGTTCGCGCTTTTTAGCGTTGAGTTGGGCCTTGAGATTGAGGACTTCGCGTTGGCTGCGAAAGCTACCCGACTTGGCCGCCGAGGCTTCGACCTCACCCGAAGGTTCGGCCGGGCGTGCGGTCCGTTTGGACTCCGATCGTGGGCGCGCCTGCGGGGATGGTTGCGAGCTGCGTTTGGCCTTGCCGTTGAGGTTGAGCACCTGGCCGACCGAGTTGACAAGGCGCTCGCCATCAAACGGCATCCGCAAATAATCGTTGGCAGCTGTCCGCAAGACCCGGTGCTGGTTGAACACCTCTTCTTTGACGTTCGACGAGTACAAAATGACCGGAATCGTTTTTGTTTGGCCGTCGCGTCGCAGCCGGTTACACACCGAAAACCCCGAGGTCAGTGGCAGTTCGGCGCGCACAAAAATAATGTCTGGAGACACCGACTGGGCGATACTCACCGCTTCCGGGCCGTTGTGTGTCACTGTGAACTCAAAGGGGAATGGTGCGAGCATTCCCTTGATCGAGTCTGGAGTCTTGCCGTCAGCATCGATGATCAGCGCAGAAAACACGCGGCGAGGGTAGCCCGGTTGACCGGCCGATTGCCAGCCCGGAATTAGGTTGTGTAGGTGTCTAGCGGCCCCGCGCATACCCGGCGGCAACCGGGGAAAAACTTCGAAGGGTGCATTTGCAACCCGTTTGCGAGGTGCGAGTCATCGGCACAAACGCATGCGAAAGCCGGTGGTGCTCGCGGGCGTAAATAGCCGAGTAAGCCGGCGAAATTGCACATGCATGGGAGCTGGCGATGCTGTCACTACTGGACAGTCGTCGCGGAAGTATGGGTAGGTGCCATCACCCCGTGCCACCCACCTCGCGCTTTAGGCTGACAGCCGCCGCGAGTTGCAGATGCATCGTCTGCGCGGCAACAACCGCAGCACAATCACCGCATTGCGGAAGACGCGCCCTCGGGTGTTGCCAGCATGTGGCCGACTTCGAGCAACAGCGATTGGGGCAGATCTCCCGGCCGTTTTTGCGGTGCAAAGCTCAATTCGTGGTCGACACCCTGATGCCGGAAACGAACCACAGGTCCCTGGGGACTGTTGCCAACAAAAAATGTGACGCCGCGGTAGCGCACTTGGGTTCCCAGCGGTTTGGGTGTATGTGCACGTTGTTGCTGGTCGATCACAAGTTGGCCATTGATTGAATAGACAACTTTTGCCGAGTTTGAGCGGGCCGACGACAGCGCGACTGGTTGGAGCCCCGGTTGGTTGGTCGCCGGGCTGCCGAGCTGGATGGGCAGGGCTCCACTGCCGATCTCCGTGCTCAGTGCCGAGTTGGGTTCGGTCGGCTCGGGTACCGGTGCAAAGCTTGTTCGTACAACAAAAAATAGGGCGACTGCGGTGGCGCCCGCCGGGACCATCAACCCAGCCCCGCGAACGAGGGCCCGCAGTCGGCGTCGCCACGGGGAGGTTTGTGGCTCGGCCGTGACCTGTGCCTGTTCGCGGTCAAAGGCGTCGAGTTCGAGCAACACGCGGGCCCGAAGCGCCTGCGGTGCGGCGACCGGATCCATCGCCTGAAGGGCACTACGAACCTCTGTTTGCTCGTTTAGAAGTTCATATACACCGGAATCCTGGGCGGCCTGCTGGTCGACCCAGGTGCGATCTTCGGCCGAGATCGTACCGTCGATGTAGGGTTGCAACAGGCCGGCCAAACGGTGGGTATCGACCGGGGAGTGACAGTCGTCGCCGAGCGACTGCTCTAGATCTTGGAACGGGTTATGCGTTGTCATGCCCGACCTCGTTTGCGATAGGCGTTAAGCGAGACAGGGGGCGCGGGGCGCTTGGGTGCTTCGACCAATCCCATTTCAGTTGCATGTGCATGTAGAAGTTTGTGCAGTTGTTTGCGACCGCGGTAAATCCGGCTCATGACCGTGCCGATTGGGCACTCCATGACCGCCGCGATTTCCTTGTATGTCAAGCCTTCGATGTCGGCCAAGGTTACCGCCATGCGGTAGTCCTCGGGGAGCTTGGCGAGGGCCTCGTCGATTTTGGCCCGGGTGCCACGGTGATCGACGACTGCGTCCGGGGGGGGAACGACGGCGGACACCGTGGCAACACCGGGATCGCGGGCGGCAACTTCTTGGCTGAGGTCGTTGGCCATGGCGCGCCGCCGGTTTTTGCGGTGGTATTTGGTGATAAAGGTGTTGCGCAAAATGGTGAACAGCCACGCACGGACGCTCGTACCGGGTTTGAACGTGTGCCAAAACCGGTAGGCGCGAACCAACGCGTCTTGAACCAAATCCTCCGCCTCGGCTTGGTTGCGGGTCAGCTTGAGAGCCATCCCGTAGAGCCGATCTAGGTGGGGGAGCGCAGTCTGCTCAAAGCGTCGACGTGCGGATGCGTCCATGCGACCGTTCCCAACTGCGGGGAGCTTGAGCTTATTCCGCGAAATACCTTTTAATCCAGCGCGCGCGATCGGCCGCGCTCAGCAGGCAAAACCGTGCGGAGGCTCGCACCTGCAAAGCTTGGTCAGGCTCACGCTCCGAACTTCGAGATGTCGTTAAAATAGTCAATAATCTAGGCATGTTGGTGTCACTTTGACGGCTCGGCGCCGACGCGTTCGGTGCAGTACCCTCGCGTCGCCATGACCCCCCGCGCCCAATATGTCAGCCCGCTTGCCAGCCGTTACGCGACCGCGCAGATGCTGGCCAACTTCTCCGATCGCCGACGTGTGCTGCTGTGGCGCGACCTGTGGATCGCGCTTGCCCAGGCCCAACATGAGCTCGGGCTGCCGATTCGCGGTGAGCAGATCGCGGCTTTGCGCAAGCATCGCGAGGAGATCGACTTTGCCCGGGTCGCCGAGCTAGAGGCGCAACTTCGCCACGACGTCATGGCCCATGTCCACCACTACGGCGAAGTTGCCGGGGCGGAGGCGGCCAAGGTCATCCACACCGGTGCCACGAGCTGCTACGTGGCCGACAACGCCGAGGTGGTGATGTTGCGCGATGGCCTAGAGCTCATCATGGACCGGCTGTATACCGCGATCGACCAGCTGGCCGGGTTTGCCCGCGAGCATCGTGCCCTGCCGTGTCTTGCCTATACACATTTTCAACCGGCCCAGCTGACAACCGTGGGCAAGCGCGCGTGTCTGTGGGCCCAGGACCTCGCATTTGACCTCGAAACCATCAGCCACTTGCATGGCCGCCTGTGCATGCGCGGGGTCAAGGGCACCACCGGGACCCAGGCCTCGTTTTTAAACCTGTTTGACGGCGACAGCCAAAAGGTTCGGGAACTCGATAAACGTGTATGTGCAGCGATGGGGTTTTCGCGCTCGATCCCGGTTAGCGGCCAAACCTACACCCGCAAGGTCGACACCTGGGTGGTCTCGGCACTTGCCGATGTTTGCGGTTCGGTTAGCAAGTTTGCCGTCGACCTGCGGCTGTTGGCCCATAAGCGCGAGGTCGAAGAACCGTTTGGCAAGCGGCAGATCGGGTCGTCGGCAATGGCCTACAAACGCAACCCCATGCGCAGCGAACGGATGTGTAGCCTGGCCCGGTTTGTCCATTCGCTGGCGACCAGCCCCCGCGAAACCCACGCCAATCAGTGGTTTGAACGCACCCTCGACGACAGTGCCAACCGCCGCTTGGTGTTGACCGAAGCATTCTTGGCGACCGACGCTGTGCTCAACCTCCTCGTCGATGTCACCGCGGGCCTGGTTGTGCATCCCGAGATGATCCGCGCCAACCTGGCTGAGGAGCTGCCGTTTATGGCGACCGAAAACATCATCATGCGGGGCACACGGGCGGGTAAGAGCCGCCAGGACCTACACGAAGTGGTGCGAACCTTGAGTATGCAAGCAATCGCCGAGATGAAGTCGGGGCGCCGCAACGACCTCATGAAGCGCATGCAACAAGACCAAGAACTCGGGCCGTTTGTCGACGACAGTGTGATCGCGCCGGAGCGTTATGTCGGGCGGGCACCGGAGCAGGTCGACGAATTTTTGGCCGAGGTGGTCGAGCCGTTGCTCGGCCAGCACGCGGCGCGCAAGGGTAGATTTACGGCCCGTGTACGGGTATAGGCACGACCGTCATCCGCCCCAGACATGGTTTTCGAGCCAGGTGTAAACGTCCGCCTGAATCTCGTGATTGTTGTTGTCTTGCATCAACAGGTGGGTGTTGCCAAACACATCCATCGCCGGGTACGAGAAGAACTCGGCCGCAAACCCGGCTTCGGCCACCAGCTCGCGGGTTGTTTGGCAGGCGTTGAATCGTCCCGTTTGACCGCGCTGTTGGACATAGTCACCATAGATCGCCAAAAACGGAACTTGCGGTACGAGGTCGGGTTCGACGGGGCAACCGGTGGGCTCGACCACCACAAGTGCTTCGACAAGTTCGGGGTGTTGAAACGCCACGGCAAAGCCAACCGGACCGGCGGCAGAGTGGACCAGCAACACCGCCGGGCCAACTTCCTGCATCACCTCCGTGAGTTCGTCGATCGCAGCTTGACTCACAGACATGCCCCCAGGGCCAGGCCCGTATTGGGGCATGTGGACATTGAAGTCGTCGATGTCAGCCACGGGAAACCGGACCTCGGGGTAGGGCTCTGGGTTGGCGGGGCCAAACCCCCATTTGGACCAGTAGTCGTCCTGGGCCCACATACTGAGGTTATCCCCAGCTTCAGGGTCGTCGGCGGTTGTAAGATTGCGGGCCGGGTTGAGCACATGGGCGCTAACATTTGCATTTGCAAATAGGCTGGCCCAGCCGGCGCGGCGATCGGGTGTGGTCAGGTAGACATAGTGGGACAGGCCGAGGCCCGGGACCATCACCACCGATTGGTCACTACCCACGAGGCAATAGACCTCACCCGTTTCGGGGCGGTCAGACTCGGTCAGCAACTGGTCCAATGGGTCGTCGAGCTGGGCCGAAAATGTCAAACCTCCAGCGCCGAGACCGTAGCTACATTCGAGGGGCTGCGACGTGTCGCTGGTGTCCCCAGTATCGCTGGTATCGCTGGTATCGCTGGCATCCCCGGTTTCGCTGGTGTCCCCGGTCTCCGTAGCCTCACCCGATCCGGTGCTCGGGCCCTGTGTCGTCGCGTCGTTTGTCGCGTCGTTTGTCTCCGAGCCGAGAGTTGACTCGCTCGTCGCAGTGGCAGCTGTCGCAGAGCCATCGGTCGCACCCGGTTCGCCCGTACACGCGGGCGTGATGAGAAGAGCAGATACAAGGATAAGTTGTTTGTACATCGGAGTTGCTACACCAGTGCCGGCGTGAGGATTGAACTTGCTGGAATTGCCGCGTCGATGACCTCTGGAGCCGTGCCTGTGGCCGCCCAGATGGTTTTTCCCGTGGCGACAAGCGTGTCTTCGTAGGGAACGTCGATGCCCTCGCCGGTAATCGGTGTGCATACAAAATCCTCGCCGTCCGCTGCGAGGCCGCCAACCACTCCCGCGCGCACACACTTGCCGATCATCAGGCTCACCGAGTGCTTCGACCAATGGTCACGGCCGCCAGCCGGGTCACTTTGGAGGGTCCGGCCAAAGATATTGAGGCTGGCGAGGGTGACCTGGTCGGCCATGTCGAAGGTGTCGAGGGTGGCCATGAGTAGACCGAGGGCCTCTAGAGTGTCGCCGTGTTGGTCGATTTCTTCCTGCAAACCAACGTCGCTGTGGTTATCGCCGCCAAATGGCAGTGACACCGTGACCACCGGCGTGACGCGCAGGCGAAACAGTGCCAGCGCAGCCAGGAGCTCACTGAGCACGCCATCGTCTTCGACCATGGCAAAGATCGAGGCCGCATCGTCGGCGAGCTTGCGGGCATCCTCGCGGGACTGGGCGCGGGCGTCGAGGTACTTGCGCTGTTCGGTGGTGCCGTCCTGTTTTAAAATCGCGTGGATTTCATCGACATGTTGGTCGCGCAGGCTCCGAAGGTCGGCGAGCGGCCCATTCGCGGCGGTCAGCAACTGCTTGAGCGCGGTCGGCTGGAACTTGGGCAGGGCAACGCCTCCTGCCGTGAGATTGACGTTGCGGCCGACGTTGACCGGCGTTGCCTGAATGGTGTCGAGCACGGGCGCTTGGTGGTTGGCGATCAGCGTGGGCAGCATTTCGCCGGAGTTGACCGCCCCCATCAGTCGCAGGATTTTCGGCATCTCTGAATGGACGGCACTTCGCGTTGCATGGTGGATAAAACATGTTCGATCGAGTACCCACTGCGGCAGGTTGCTCCACAGCGCGGCCGCGGTTGTCGACACCGAACCGAGCTGGAGTGGGGTTTTGGCGAAGTCGTTGCTCTCGGGGTGGCTGATGCCGTCGTGGTCGTAGGTCCCGGGACAGTTGGCGTTGACCGGGTCGCCTCGGTCCGAGGCAGCCAAAATTAAAAACTGAGGGGCGCCAGGCATATTTCCAGTCCCGGCAAAGGCCAGCGGGCTGCGGACAAACGCTGGCGAGAGCCCGGTTGCAATCGCGGCCAATCCGGCGCCACCAAAAAGCCCGCGCAGGAGCGTGCGGCGACCCATGTTTGTTGTATGTTCATTGTTAGCCATGTCGCGCTCCGTCACAGTCCGAGTGAAGTGGTTTGGGGGGCCGAACAGGCCAGGGTGAAGGTACTTTGCAGGGCCAACTCGTCGCTGTTGCCGGCGGCGACAACCGCATCCCAATGGGCATCGAGCACGGCCAGCAGGGCATCGGCCTTGGGGTCGTCTTCCCACACACCCATCACCTGGGTGAGGAAGAACAGCGTTGCCGCATCACGGTCGTCGGGCGTGAATGGCAGGGGGTCGGTTTGCTTGCCAATAAATCGCTCGGCCAGGGCCTCACACAGGCTCTCGGCGCCGGCGGTGGCAAACAGGGTGGGAACAATCGGCTGGTCGGGGGCGACGGCCCCACGCGGATAGCCGAGGCGTGAGAGCACACCTGCATAGCCAGCAATGGTGTCGCGCTGGCCAGGTGGGGCATCGAGCTCATCTGCCAAGGCACATGCATCGAAAATCCCGGTGCGGTGGATCAGGCGACGACAAAAGTCATCTTGTAGGGCGGCGCCGACCGTGGCTCCCAGGTCCTCCCAGGTTTTTGTTGGCTGTTGGTAGGTGACAATCGGCGACGACAAAAGCTCGCGCAGGAGCACCTTAAAGTTGTGGTTGGAGTCGGCAAATGCCGCGGCAATCTGCGCGAGTTCGGGGTCTTGCGGGTGGCAACGACCGGCGTTGACCAGTCCACACATCTTCTCAGCCCAGGCCGTGGCAAAGCGTTCGGAGTTGGCAATCGCTGCTCCCAGGTCGCCAACACCCACGCCCATCACCGGCGGACTGCCGTCGATCGTAAAGGTTGCGACCGGGGGAATCTCCTCGTTGTCGCCCATGCCGTCGAGCCGACTCGAGCCCCAGTAGGTGTAACTGTGGCGAAAGAAGTCGCGCAGCGGATCGAGCGTGACATGGCAGTTGTAGCACTCGCTGCCCGGCTGGGCGTGGAGGTCGTCGCTGTTGAGTTCGTCGATCGGTGCATTCGAGCCGCCAGGGTCAAAGCTGCGGCCGAGCCCGACAATCAGGGTTTGGTTGGCGGTCACCCGGTGCTCATTGGCAGCGTTGGTGGTCCATTGTGTCAAAAACCCGAGGGTGCCGAAAAAGCCGACATATTCGGTGCCCAGGACCAACTCAGACGTTGTTCGGAGGTCGGCCAAATCCCAAAATACGGTCGGGTCTTCGCCGGGCTCGGCCAGCCGCACAGTGACTGGGCGAAACGTGTGGTCAGAAGGTGTAAATACATTGGCCATGGCCCCGTTCCAGCTCCAGCACGTCGTCCGAAACGGTACGCCCATCATGTACTTGTAGACCTCTTCGATCGCCGCGCGCCCGGTGAATGTGTCTCCTAGGCCATCACACGCGCTGGTCCCCGCGGCACTGCCATCGGGTTCGCCAATTGTGAAGAGGCCAAAGTTTGGCGAGTTGGGATCGGTCGATTCGCTAAACGGAATTTGTTGGTCCTGGGTATAGCTGACCTCGAGGTCAGGGTAGGTCGCTTCGAGCCAGGAGTAGCCCTCGACGTAGTGGTTTTGGTCGTCACGCGGGGTTTGGTCGATGTAGGCCATCGCCATCATCAGAGGCACTGTCAGGTGAAATGTGCGGGTGGTTGCAACTTCGGTAAACGGCCGCCCTTGGTCAACAATTTCCCAGGCCGTGAGGGCCCAACTTTCGCGCATAGGGCCTTCCAAATCGACGCCTCCACGGCCCTGGCGCTGCTGAAAAATGTCGGTGTTTTGTTCGCGGAACAAAAGCCCGATGTCGTCCGAGCCGGCACCCTGTTGAAACATGAAAGCAAACAGTTGTTGGGCCCGAAGCTCGAACTCGGGGAGCTCCAGCCATTGCTCAATCATGTCGGGAAGGACATCTGGATCGGCCTGATAGGCGGCATATTCTTGGCTTGTGGGGGCGAGGCCAACAAGGAACGTCTTGACCTTGTGCAGGGCAGCGGCCGGGGAGGGAGGTTCAAACGGACGATCGGGGTCGAGGTCGTCGGTATCCGTTGCATCCTCGGTTGTGCCATCGGTCTCGCCGGTCGTTTCGGTTGGCCCGGCGGTCTCACTACCGGTGGACTCGGTTGCACTTTCGGTGGCGCTCTCCGAAGCGGTACAGGCGAGCGAAAGCAACAGGGTGCTCGCGCATAGCGTGGGTGGGGTAGGCAATTTCATCGGCGGCTCCTATGAGCTAGAGGCGGGAGATTAATTTGTATTTACAATTTACTGTGCTGGCGACGCAGTACATCCGTCGCGGATCCGTTCGGCGTACAGAGAGTGGGGCCAGGTCGCGTCGAAGTGTTGGCGGGCTTTGTTTGCCTGGTCTGTGCGTTCAAGCCCGCACAGCGCCAGCACCCGCGCGGCATGGATGGCCTCGACAAACTCACCCCTGGGCCAGCGTTTGCGGTAGCGCTCGGTACGGGCCAACGCCTGGACAAACTGCTTGGTGCGAAGCGATGCCTCGGCCTGTTTGAGAAGTTTGAGTTGAGCATCCCAACCGTCGGTGTCGCTTTGTTTGGGAGGTCTTGTCGATTGTTGGCGGTTGGCGAGCGCGTCCTGGGTGTTCGCGGTCGTGGCGATTACCGGTGTGGCGACAGCTTTGGGGAGCTGTGGCGGTTGCTCACTGGGTGTGTTGAGGCGCGCTGTTGCGGACACGCCCTGCGCTGTTGAAGGGGCCACCACGCTGACCTGGGCAATATTTGTACTGACAAGTTTTTTGGAGCCAGCGACGGTGTTGGTCGGTGCGGGCCTGTCGGGGGAGCCGAGCACCAGGGCTCCCACGGCATAAAGTAGACCGACGGCGAGGACCAACCCGCCCAGCTTTTTGGCGGTCGTGGCCGTGGCCGTGGCTGAGCTCGGTGCTGCGGGGTTTGTGAGCTGAGTTTGTAGGGCTTGCCAGTTGGCAGTACGGACCGCTTCACCGGGTGCCACCAACCGTTCACGAGCGACCAGTTGCTCCAAAACCGCCTTGGCGTCGTGTTGTGTCATGGCGCTCTCCTGTCGGCGATGGCCTGTTCGAGACGGCTGCGAGCGGTTCGCAGGCGCGAGTAGACGGTGTTGACGTTGAGGTCGAGGACCTCCGCGATTTCGGGGGCAGTCATTTGCTCGAGCGCGGCCAGGACAAACACAGCCCGCCGGTCGGGATGGAGCAGGTCGAGGAGCTTGAGCAACTCGTCGGCGGCTTCGTAGCGCGCCGAGGGGTCGGTGCTTCGCCGGCCGAGTTCTCCGGCGGCGGTCTGCCTTGCCTCCCGTCGGTTTTCACCACGCCGATGGTTGCGGACGACATGCATCGTCGCGCGAAACAGCCACGACTTGAGCGCGGCATGCTGGGGTAGTTCGTCGAGTTTGCGGGCGGCCAGCAAAAACACTTCCTGCACGGCATCGTCGGTGGCTGGGCCGGCTCCGAGTCGTCGTGCAGATCGCCAGACAAAGTCGTGGTACGTGCGAAAGACGTCCCCGAGCTCGTGGTGCTCGGAGGTTGCAGCAGCGCTCGCCATGCACATCCAAGTGTCCGCTGCCGTCGCTCAACTGTTAACGGCGACTTTTGCGAAATCTCACCTCGAGTCCGAGCGTGGCCCGAAAGTCGAAGCCTCCAGCTCGCCACATCTCGCCCGTGGGTGCGATCCGAAACGACGGCCGGGTGAGTGCGATGTGTCCGTCGGTGGCCAGCCAAATAGCGAGTTGGGGGATCGGGACAAACGCGAGCGCCGGGCCGATGACAACCGCCGACCACAGTTGCCCACCCTGCCGCGATTCGGGGATGCCAGGCCCGACCGCCCGAATACTCCCGAGTTCGATGCCGCCACAGACCGGTACTTCGAGCCATTTTCGCCCCGGCACGACACAGCCGCGGAGCATACCTGAGCCGAGGAACACATTTGCGCCGGCACCCTGTTGCGACGACTCGGCGCCACTGTTGAGCCGCCAGTAACTGCCCGCGGCCTCGACCCGCGCGAGCTTGCCAAGGCCGACCGCGACGGTGCCATAAAGTCCGCCATTGACCTGGGTGCGCAGGCCATAGGCGATGCCACCATTGAGCCTGAGAGCCGCGAATACGCGGCGTTTTGGAGTTGCTGCGCTTGGCTCTAATTTAGGTGCAGGTGCATTTTTTTCAGGAGGGCTAGCTGCGACAGCGACAGGTGCCGGACCCTCGCTCGCTTCGGGTACCGGCTCGGTGGGTGGCGATTTGGGCTGTTCGGGCGGCGTGCTTGGGTCGCCTGGTTTTTCACCGGTGGTCGTGGTGGCGGTCTTGAGGAGGGTTGCCAGTGAACGATCGATGGTGGCCGAGGCCGGGTCGATCGCCAGGGCCACGAGCACAGCCGCAGCTTCAGTAAGGACGGCACAGTCGCTGTGGCGCAGGGTTCGGTGTTGAAACGCCTGTCCTCGGCGTGCCTCGAGGTCGAGCTGCCAACGCTCACCTGCGCGGGTAATGCTGCCCTCGACCTGAAGGTTGACCGAGTCGGGTGGTCCCCCCAAATGGTCGGCCAAGCGGGCTTCTAGCTGGGCTTTTGCCGGACATGTCGCGGGCGCTTGCCACTCGAGCCGCCACCCCTCGTCAGCCTGTGCCGGGGCAAAGCCCATGCTCGCGACGAGGGCACCGACGATGGCCAGGGCTCGCCAGCAAAGGGCAGTACGTACACGGGGCCAGGTCGCAACCACGGGGGGCCATCCGTCAACCGGTTGCTGTGCGGCACGCCAATATGATTGCATCTGCAAGATCGAGCGAGCGGCCGGCAGCTGCATGGGGGCTGGCGGACAGCTGCACGAGTTGCTGGGGCGGCATGGTGGGGATGCCCGTTAGTTCGCGGCAAAGCTCGCAGATGTCACGGTCGAATGGCGCACGCTGAGCGGGGTTTTCACTTGCATGCGCAAGCACGCGAAGGTGGTCGACGTAGCTGCGGCCCCACCGGGTTGTCGCATCCTCGCGCGTATGGGTGCCGGTGTTGGCGAGGTGGACAAGTACGCCGTTGAGCGCCATGCCGGCGCCGCGCCTAGCGTGGACAATTGCACGCCGACGGACCCTGAGGTTTTGCCGCCCAAGCTCGACTTCTCGCGTGCCAGCTTCGATCCAATCGCCCGCTGAAAGTCGCCACAGCCAGTGGTTCGAGTCGCTCGGCATGCCACCAAGCTACCGCGGGTTTCGCCTGCGGTCCACTGGCGTTGTCGCTGTCGCTCGAAACGTCCGAACCGCGACGGGTTTATGCTCGGGCGACCACGGGCGAGGCACGGTCAACCAACGTAAAAACGCCCCCGGATGGGGGGCGTTTTGTTTGCAGCTACAAGCTTACTGCGGATTGATCACAGCAAGTCCGAGGCCGCCGGGGTAGGCGTAGCTGGCCGCGTTGGCCCGACCGCTGACGACAATGCCAAACCCGGTGTCGCTCGAGGCTTCGTTGGTGCCAGTCATGCAATCGGCCTCGCCGGGGTTCATGTTGATGGTCGCCCAGTCAAACCCGCTGTCGCCGATCGGGGTCCAGCGGTTTTCGGGGACCACACCGAGGCAACCGACATCGACGGCTGCACCGGTCGGACGCACGAGGTCGGCAAAGTCGCGGTCGTACGAGCTGTCGACGTGGAAAACGTAGTCGTCGAGGTACTGCTCGGTCGAGACCATCTGGACCATGTAGGGGTCGCCGTCGCACAGCCCCGGGTAGAGCGAGGAGCCGGTGCAACCGATCATGTAGCTCACCACCAAAATCGGGTCGTCGGCGGTGATGTGGAAGTACTGCTTGTCCTCGAACTGCACAAACTGCTGCGAGTTGAGGGTGACTTCCGAACCGATCGAGACCGGCGGGTCGAACGTGACGGTGGTGTTGTCCTCGGCCGCGATGATCCGCCAGACCACATTTTCGGGGTTGTTGGTCGGGCGCGCCGGGTTGCGCAGGGCGATGTAGTCCTTACCCCAGGTCTCGAGCGGGAAAATCTGCTCTTCGATGTGGTCGCAGGCCGAGGTCGAGGTGGTCGGCACGTCGGCGCAGGAGTGGCCACCAAACACGGCAACCGGAGCGGTTGAGGTGATCCGCGAACCGGTGAGGCCCGTGTTGCCGAGGCCGGCGGTGACCTGAATGATGTCGTAGCGGTTGATGGTGACGTTGGTCGGCTGCCCCGCGGTCATGGCCGGGAGACCGTTTTGACCGGCCGGCGTGTTGATCGTTGGGGTGATGGTGACGGTGGTGTTGTCCTCGGTGCCGACGATGTTCATCGACGTACCGTTGCCGTGGCCCTGGGTCCAGGCGGCGTGGATGTAGTCCTGGCCGAGGGTGTGGGTCGGCAGCAGCAGCGACGCGTCGGTGGTGTGCCCCGTGGCCCCGCCGATCGGGTTGAACTGGGTGGCGAGCACCGGGAGGTCGGTGACGATCCGGAAGGCCCGACCCTGGACGATGCCGCTGCCCTGAATGGTGCTGTCCTGGCCGTTGTAGTGACTGGTGAATCCGCCGTGGGCACCAGACAGGTTGAACACCTTGACCTCGCGCGGGGCCACGGTGTCGGTGATGATCATTTGCTCGTTGCCGTTGGCATCCCAAATTTCGACGTTGGTGGTGTCGGTGAAGCTTGGGTTGGAGACAGTGACGGCGTAGACGTAGCGGTCGCGCGGCGGCAGGTTGTCCATGTCGGAGGCCCAAAACTCGCAGCCGATGTTGGACTTGACCTGGGCAGCGGCCTCGCAGGCGCTGACGCACTGGCCCGATTGGCACACTTCGCCCTGGCCGCAGTCGACCGGGTCGAGATAGTCGGTCCCGTTGTCGTTGCAGACCTGGTAGGTGTCGTCGTCGACACAGGTCGGCTGTCCGGGAGGACAGACAAGGTTGACACAGGCATCGTCGACACAGACGTTGTTGAGCGGGCAATCGACCGGCTCAAACTCCGAGCAGGCCTCGTTACACGTCTCGATTTGAGAGTCGCCGACACAGGCACCCTGCTCGCCCGGTGTACATGCACAGGGTAGGCAGGTCTCCTGTTGCTCGTCGCAGTACTCACCGTCGGCGCAGGGGGCAGGTGTCCACTCGCCGTTCATGCAAACTTCGTGGCCACCGTCCTTGCACTGCTCCTCACCCTCGTCGCAGATCGCCGGGTTGGTGGTGACCGTGTTGCTGTCGTCGGTCGGGTCGGTGGTCGCGTCGGTCGGATCCTCGGTCGGCATACCCGGGTCGGTGGTTGCGTCGGTTTCTGAGTTCGACTCACTGTCCGAGCCCGAAGGACCCGCGGTCGGATCGGTGGTGTTGCTCGTGGTTGTCGTCGTATCGGCGGTTTCGCCATCGGTGGTTGGGCCCGACGCGGTCGTCCCGGTCGCACTCTCGGTGGTCTCGCCCGAGCCACCACAGCCCGCAGCCAAACAGCCGCTCATTGCCAGCATCAGTAAAATATGTCGCTCGGTGTTCCGTACCATTTGGGGAGGACTATAGAAGTCGCTTCCCATGCTCGGCAAGCCAACGTAGCCGCGCAAATGGCATTTTTCGCACGGTGCAGTTGTATGTGCACAAATCTCACAATTCCGGCCGGCCGTTGTATCGTGCGGCTGGCCGGTGTTTACACCTGAGGCCTTTAGACCCCGAATAGCGAGGATCCACCTGGCGATCGTTTGCAGGTGCACCCAATCCGCAGGCAGGCGGCGCGGTCAGCCCGTCGTGCCAGTATCGGTGTCGGTATCGGTGCCGTCGGTATCGGTATCGGTAACGTCAGTGTCGGTACCGTCGGTATCGGTATCGGTATCGGTGCCGTCGGTATCGGTATCGGTGCCGTCGGTATCGGTGTCGGTGCCGTCGGTATCGCTGCCCGTGTCGGTGTCGCTACCGGTATCGGAGTCGCTGCCGTCACTGTCCGAGGTGGGGTCGGTGGTCGGCCCGGTGGTGGGGTCGGTGGTCGGCGTGCCGGTGTCGGACTCGGTGCCGGTGTCGGTTCCCGAAGTTGTCGGAAGGGACAGGTCGCGCTTGGTGTACGGGAACATGTCCGGGCCGTCGGTGAGGCCCGCGCCGAGGTCGGTGATGGAGTCGGCAGGGATGCAAAGCGCACTGGCGGAACCGGTTGGATAACAGCACCCGGGCCCGCTCTCGTTGCAGTCGTTCATCGATAGGGGGCTTTGGCCCTCGGCTGCACACACATAGCCGGCTTTGCAATCGGTCGCGCAGCGGCAGGCATCACCACTTCCCGCCCGGCACCCCGGGGTTGGCGCGAGTGCGCACAAAAGCCCCGAAACCAGGGCCAGTGGGACAAACCGCAACCACGGTCGGGACGCGGAGCTCGTGCCGACGTCGCTCATGGGATGGCCTTGTACTCGACTTTGAGAACTTCGAGTTCGCGGTCGCCCTTGGGCAACTTGACGATGACATCGTCGCCCGCCTCTTTGCCCAACAGGGCGCGGGCGACCGGCGTCATGATCGAGATTTTACCCTTGCGGACATCGGACTCGTCCTCGCCGACAAGGGCGTAGACGACGGTTTCCTCGGTGTCCATGTCCTCCAACGTGACGGTCGCGCCAAAGCTGACCTTGGTCGATTTGATCGTGGTCGGGTCGATGACCTGGGCGCGGCCAATTCGATACTCGAGGTAGCGCTTGCGGGCGTCGAGCTCGGCCTGTTTCTCCTTGGCGGCGTGGTACTCGGCGTTCTCGCGCAGGTCGCCATGGGACAGCGCGACTTCGATGTCGTTGATGTTTTGCGGCCGTTCGACTTCTTTGAGGTGTTTGAGATCAGCCCGCAATTTGGTGAGGCATGCGGGGGTCATGGGAAATCTGTCTGCCATGGGAATAGGTCTCGCGTATCGTGAAGATCGAAGGTCGAACGGGGCTGGTGGCCCGAGTTACCGAGTTTTGAGCCAGCGGTCCTTCGGCAACAACCAATGCGCGCCGCCGATTTCAAGGCGGTCGCGCAACGGGTTTGTGTCGAAGTCGTGTGGCATCGAATTGTCCGGGGTGCTCAACGGTAGCCGGCCACGCGGGTGGGGGCATCGCTCGGGAGCATACCTGGGCGCTGATGATAGTCCTGAAGTGACGTGGCGACGAGCGTTTGTTCGCCCTCGCGTGCCGCCTCGATCGCGTGGGCTGCGGCCATCGCTCCCGAGATCGTAGTGAAGTAGGGGACCCGTTGATGCAAGGTCGTGCGGCGGATGCCGAAGCTGTCGGCGATCGACTGGGCGCCGACCGTGGTGTTGATAACCATGGCTATTTCGCCGTTCACAAGCGCATCTACGATATGTGGGCGACCCTCTTTGACTTTGTTGACAACCTCGCACTGCATCCCGGTCTCGCGGATCGCGGCCGCCGTGCCCCGGGTGGCGATGAGGTCAAACCCGAGTCGCACGAGGTGTTGGACCACCGGCATGACCGCGGGCTTGTCGTCGTTGCGGACACTCACAAACACCGTGCCGGACTGCGGCAGCAACATCCCCGAGGCCAAAAGTCCTTTGTGAAACGCCGCGCCGAAGTCGCGGGCCACGCCCATGACCTCGCCGGTGCTGCGCATCTCGGGCCCGAGGATGGTGTCGACACCCGAGAACTTCATAAACGGAAACACCGGGACCTTGACCGAGATGTGTTCGGGGATCCGCTCCTCGACACCGATCTCGGCCAGTGTTTCGCCGGCGGACACCCGCGCGGCGATCTTGGCCAGAGGCAAGCCGGTGGCCTTGGCGACAAACGGCACCGTCCGCGACGCCCGAGGGTTGACCTCGAGCACGTAGATTTCGCCGTCTTGCAGGGCATATTGCACATTCATCAATCCCACCACACCGAGCTCGCGGGCGAGGGCGGCCGTGGTCTTGCGGATTTCGTCGAGGGTTTTCGCCGGCACGTTGACCGGGGGCAAGGAACAGCCCGAGTCCCCCGAGTGAACCCCAGCCTCCTCGATGTGTTCCATAATTCCGGCGACGACGACTTCTTTGCCATCCGAAACAGCATCGACATCGAACTCGGTTGCGTTGGGCAAAAACTCGTCGACCAACACCGGGTGGTCGGGCGAGGCACGGACAGCGGTGCGCATGTACTCGTCGAGCTCGCGGTCGCTATAGACGATGACCATGGCTCGGCCGCCCAACACATAGCTCGGGCGGACAAGCACGGGGTAGCCAATGCGGTGGGCGATCTCGAAGGCTTCGTCGGATGAACGGGCCACGCCCCAACGCGGGCAGCGAATCCCCAGGCGGGTCACGAGGTCGCCAAACCGTCCGCGGTCCTCGGCCATGTCGATGGCATCGGCCCGGGTGCCCAGCAGGCGATAACCGGCGGCTTCGATCGCGTGCGACAACTTGAGCGGGGTTTGCCCGCCAAACTGCACGAGCACGCCGACAACTTCGCCGCGTTGGGCTTCGAGGTCGAGCACCGAGAGCACGTGCTCGGCGGTGAGTGGCTCAAAGTACAGGCGGTCGCTGGTGTCGTAGTCGGTCGAGACGGTCTCGGGGTTGCAGTTGATCATCACCGTCTCGTAGCCGGCGTCGGCCAGGGCAAACGCGGCGTGGCAACAGCAATAGTCAAACTCGATCCCCTGGCCAATGCGGTTGGGGCCGCCACCCAAAATCACGACCTTTTTGCGGTCGCTGATATCGGCTTCGCACTCTTCTTCGTACGAAGAATAGAGATAGGGGGTGTGGGCCTCAAACTCGCCGGCACAGGTGTCGATGCGCTTGTAGACCGGGTGGAGCTTGTAGGTTTTGCGAAGTTCCCGAACCGCGGATTCGTTGATCTTACACAGATCGCTGATGCGGCGGTCGCTCAGCCCATCGCGTTTGGCCCGGCGCAGAAGTTCCGCAGTCGGGGCCTGGGTTTGGCTGAGTTGTTGCTCGGTGGCAATGATCGCGGCGATTTGGTGGAGGTACCACGGGTCGATCCGGGTGAGTTGGTGGATCCGGTCGATCGACACCCCGGCGCGCACGGCCGTGCCGACGTGCCACAGGCGCAACGGGTGCGGGCGCCCGAGCAAAGCCTCGGCGGCCTCGGGTTTGAGCACTCCTTTGTGGCGGTCAAACCCGTAGGTGTCGGTCTCGAGCGAACACATCGCCTTGCCGAGCGACTCGCGGAAGGTCCGGCCGATCGCCATGGCTTCGCCGACCGACTTCATCTGGATGGTCAGCGTATCGTCGGCGCCGCGGAACTTCTCAAACGCAAACCGCGGACATTTGGTCACGACATAGTCGATCGACGGCTCAAAGCTCGCTGGCGTGACCTTGGTGATGTCGTTTTTGAGTTCGTCGAGGGTGTAGCCCACGGCCAGTTTGGCGGCGATCTTGGCGATCGGGAAGCCGGTGGCCTTGGAGGCCAGGGCCGACGAGCGCGAGACCCGAGGGTTCATTTCGATGACGACCTGGCGCCCGGTTTTGGGGCACACGGCAAACTGGATGTTGCACCCACCCGTGGTGACGCCGACTTCGCAGACCACGTCTTTGGCCGCGTCACGCATCATTTGGTATTCCTTGTCGGTCAAGGTCTGTGCAGGTGCAATCGTGATGGAGTCGCCGGTATGCACCCCCATCGGGTCGATGTTTTCGATCGAACAAATCACGACAAAGTTGTCGTTTTTGTCGCGCATGACTTCGAGTTCGTACTCTTTCCAGCCAAGGATCGACTCCTCAATGAGGATTTGGTTGCGCATCGACTCGGCGAGTGCGTGTTGGGCCTGGGCCTCAAACTCCTCGCGGTTGTAGGCCACGGCTGCCCCGGCACCGCCGAGGGTAAAGCTGGCGCGGATGATCGCCGGAAACCCGATGTCCTCGAGCGCGGCCCAGGCGTCGTCGATGTTGTAGCAGTAGATACTGCGGGGGACATCGAGCCCGATCTTCTTCATCGCGGCCTTGAACTTGTCGCGGTTTTCAGCCTTTTCGATCGACTTGAGCTCGGCGCCTAAAAGCTCGACGCCGTGGCGTTTTAAAATGCCCTGGCGGCCAGCTTCGAGGGCGAGGTTGAGGGCTGTTTGCCCGCCCACGGTCGAGAGCACGGCATCGGGTTTTTCGGCCGCGAGTACGCGGTCTAAAAACGCCGGGGTCAGCGGCTCGATATAGGTTTTGTCGGCGATTTCCGGGTCGGTCATGATCGTCGCCGGATTGGAGTTGATCAGGACTACTTCGTAGCCCTCTTCGCGGAGGGCTTTGACAGCTTGGGTACCGGAGTAATCGAATTCACAGGCTTGGCCGATAACGATCGGACCGGAGCCAAGGACGACAATGCGACGGAGGTCAGTGCGGCGGGGCATGGCAATCTCGCAGGGTTTGGGGTTGTCCCGGGTGACTGGGATGCGGGATCGGTGACGGAAGTCGTTTGCGTGTGTGTACACCCAATCGCGCAGCAAAAAACCCGGCTCCGGTGTGCGGTGACCGGGTGCCGGGCGGGCGATCGGGGGCGGACCAACGGGTGATCTGCGGCGATACCTGTCCTGTCGGTTTGGACAGGAGTAGGTACGCGGCGGCAGACATCGCTAGGGTTCGTGAACGTGGGTGCCGTCGAAGGTGTGGCCGTCGTTGCCGAGGTGTTTTTTGACGACATCGGCGTGGGCACTGAGGTCCCACTTTTGCCGGGCAAAGCCGTTGAGGATGGCCGTGCGCAGGCGCAGCGAGTCTTCTTCGGGGTTGGCGAGGCGCTTGAGCAGTGCCGGGATGGCCCGCTCGTCGCCGATGTCGAGCAGGGCTTCGATGCTGAAAAACCGGATGTTTTCGTCGGCATCTTCGACATAGCCGCAGAGGATTTCCGGGACCCGCGGGTCGTCGATTTCGGCGACGTGGGTCAGCATCTGCAACTTTTTGGAGGGGTCGCGCTCGTAGCCCGGCGGGTGCTGGGCGAGCAGGGCGTTGAGGATGTCCCACTCCTGGTCTTCGTCGGCCAGGTCCTCGATGATCCGCAGGGCCCAGGCGATGTTGTCGTGGGCCAGGCAAAACGCCTTGGTCGCGGGCAACACAAGCGAGGGCTCTAAGCCGGTGAGGCGGCGGTAGACCCATCCCTTTTCCTCCTCGTCCTCGATGCTCTTGGACGACGAAATATTGAAGCGCCGCAGCAGCCCGACCAACGCCGGAACCGTGCCCATCTCTAGCAGTTGCTGCATCGCGTGATAGCGTTCGGCCGACTGCGTGTACTTGTTTTCGACCTTGCGGATATATTTTTCGAGGCGCGACTTACTGCGCCCGGCGCTGGAAAAGAGATCTTTAAACCCCACTGGTCCTCACTTCGCGGTGGGTGGCAAAACGGTGGTGATGTAACAGGGTTGTTGCCCGCTGTCAGGGGCGACTTGCCTCACGCGGAGCACGCTGTTGCTAGCCGGTGGTATCGGTGAGCGAGTCGGTATCGGTGAGCGAGTCGGTATCGGTGAGCGAGTCGGTATCGGTCGTATCGAAGTCGGTATCGGTGAACGAGTCGGTATCGGTGTCGGTCGTATCGGTATCGGTGAGCGAGTCGGTGTCGACGGTATCGCTGTCCGAGTCGGAGTCTGACGTCGGGTCGTCCGTGGTCGGGTCGGTTTCACTCGGATCGGCGGTGGTCGGGCCGGTCGTCGGGTCCGTATCGGAAGTCGTGGGCCCAGTCGTGGGATCAGTCGTAGGGCCAGTCGTGGGGTCCGTATCGGACGTCGTCTCTGTGGTTGGCGCGTCGGTGGTCGGACCACTCGACGGATCGGTGGCCGTCTCACTCATCCCGCTGGTGCCCGTGGGGAAACCTCCGGTTGCGGATGCTCCGACCGAACATGCCGCCTGTGGGTCGGCGCCCTCGCGACGGCAACACCCATCTTCTGCACAGCTATAACCCTCTGGGCATTCAGGAGAATTCTGCGGGTCGCAGGTAAACATCACGGCCCCCGCAGGCGCCTTAAAGCACCCACCGAGTGACCCGAGCACGCAGGCGAAGCCCAGGGCGAGAAGCGGCCTCAAAACGCAACCTCCAGCCCAGTTGCCGTCAACCTCGGCCCACGCCGGCGGGCTCGTAAACCCTTGCGCTTGCGCCGATGATCGGCGGCAAACAGGGCGATCGCTGTAATCACAGCGGCACCGCCAGCAATCACAAAACCGCGGGCGACCCACGAGTATGTCTGGCCACGCGAGAGGTGGCCCTCGTAGGTCTCGCTATAGTCGGCGTATTTGAGGAGGTTGCCCTGGTCGTCGACCATCGATGCAAGGCGGGAAGCCCGGTCTTCTTGAACCTCGGCCATGCCGGCAAACACTCCGCCGGTCGAGCCGAGGACAAATGCGCCAAACAGGGTCCACCAGCCGGCGGCCTGGAGTTTGGGCAACTTCTCGGGGACATTGGCGGGTAGCGGGCCTTGGATGGCGGTACCTTCGAGCTCGGACGAGGCCCGGGTTGCGTCCGGGTCGTCGGCATCGACCACGGCGTTGCCGCTCATGTTCGACGGTTGCTCAGGGCCCTCGGCCGCGACAATGGTGGGTTGCTCGTCTTGCTTGTCTTGACCGGGCTCTTTCGCCGTCGGTTGTTCGTCCGTGTTGGCTGTCTCGGTCGAAGCCTGAGACTCGCTCGCTGCCGGAGCACCGTCGCTCGCAGAGGCAGTTGGGGCAGGTTCGGCGCGCACGTCTAAACTCGACAGGCACAGCGACGTACACACCAGTGCACAGATCGGGCGGCAAATGTCAGACCGGTCACCCATAGATCACCGCGATTGTAGGCAGCCTCTGCTCGAGAATCCATTGGTGTAGGAGTGACTCGACCGGCGCCCACCAAACTTGAAGAAAGTCACAAGTGGGAGATCTGGCGAGGATGCATGTCGGCGGCGGTTTTGCGGTCTCGACGCAGCAGCTGACTGTGACTCGCTTGCAAATGCACAATTTCCGTCAACCGCATGACAGGTGTGGTTTGCGACAGCTTCACACGGGGTGCACCCACGGGCGAGGGGGCCGTGGCAGACTAGCGGTCCGTCGCTTGCTTGGCTGCTAGCCAAACGATTGGGTCTATGAAGCGCGCGCCAGCATACAAATCCAAGACCATCGCGGGGATGCTGCTGTGTGCACTGCTCGGGCTCCCCGGTTGCGACACCGGCGGTGCCGCCGGTTCGGTCCCCCCGGCCGAAGCCTACGAAGACCCATCGCAGTTCGCGGGTGTGTGGTTTGGCGAGTCGGCCGGGATTATCGGCGAGCTCACGATCAAGCAGCTCGGCCCACTGCGCTACTACGGGACGTTTGTCAGCGACGACCAGACCGTGCGGTTTGTCCTCAATATGACCCAACAAACAGCTCTGCCCATTGGTGGAGGGACGGCGCTTCCGGCCAACCTGATGACGTTTGAGTGGCAAGACGGCCATGCCGAGGATCGCTGCACCGGTGGCGGCTGTGGCCGCGGGCGCGGATGGGCCCTGGTCAACTCCGAGGACACCGCGTTGATCGGCAAAATCGGCTATGGCTCCTCGAACTCCAACAGCGGGGCATGGTCGTTTGTTCGGGTCGATGACTCGGCCGAGTAGTTGTTCGTACAAGTAGTCGAGGTGACTTACTTGTGTCTGCATCAAATCCGAAGTGGTGACCTTCGCCCGTAGGTTCTCCGGGGGTCCTGCTTTTGTGGGTAAATAGACGTCGCCTTCGACAACCGCTACACCACTGCCACCATGAGTATCGGCATCCTCACCAGTGGCGGTGACGCTCCGGGCATGAACGCCGCCGTGCGGGCGGTGTTTCGCGCCATCAAAATGCGCGAGCCCAACAGCGAGTTGGTGTTTTTTCGCGACGGCTTTCGCGGGCTCGCCCGCCGGCTCGACTCCTCGACCGACCGCAATGTCGCGCGCAAGGACATCCGCGGCATCATCCATCGCGGCGGCACATTTTTGGGGACAGGCCGGGTGCCCGAGCTGATTGCGCCAAGTCCAGACGACCCGGAGTTTGCCGCCAAAAAAGCGGCTCACGATGCGTTTTTGCAGGTTGCAGTCGTCAACCTGTTTCAGATGGAAGTCAGCCACCTGGTGGTGATCGGCGGCGACGGGTCGTTTCGCGGGGCCCGAAAGATCGCCCAGGCGTTTCGCCAGACCTTTCCCGACCGTCCGTTTTCGGTGGTTGGCCTGCCCGGGACCATCGACAACGACATCCACGGTTGCGACTACTCGATCGGGTTCGACACCGCACTCAACAATGTTGTCGATGCGATCCGCAAGCTCCGCGACACGGTCGAATCGCATCGTCGGGCGATTATTTTGGAGGTCATGGGCAACACCTCGGGGTGGCTCGCCCTGCAATCGGCACTTGCCGGTGGGGCGGCTGCGGTGGCGATACCCGAGGTCCCGGCAACCCACGACCACGAACGGATTTTGGGGGCGCTGCGGGCCGGTGCCCGCCGGGACTATCGCTACTTCATTATCGTGATGGCCGAGGGCGTGCGCAAACAGGCGGGCGCCGATTGGGCAACGCGCTTGCGCGCCCGGATCGAGGCCGACACACAACTTGCAGATACATTGGGATCGCCGCTCGAAGTCCGGCTCAACTCGGTCGGCCACGTCGCCCGCGGAGGTAGCCCAAGTGCCCTCGACAACACCCTCGCCGGGCTTTTGGGCGCGGCCGCGGCCGATGTCATCCAGCTCGGCCGGGTCGAGGGCAGTGACCCCAACCGCTCGAAGGTCGAGCCCGGGACGGATGTGATGATCGGCTGTCGCGGGCCCAGGCCCGTGGTCGTGCCACTGGCTGAAGTGCTCGAACACTCGCCGCGGCTGGTCCACGAGGGAGTGCCGTTGTCCAAGCTCATGACCCAGCTGATGCTTCGCGCCGACCAGCCGTTTTAGGTTGGTCATCGGCCTGACCTGTGGCGCTTGCCGACTTCAGGGTGTACGCACGCCGACTTCTCATAGTCGACATCGGCCGCGCCGGGACCGACCCGAACAGGCGACACCTGGAATGTTTGTCGCGGCCGACCGCGACGGCGTCCACATTGCCTGCAGCGATGGCGTAGTGTGCCTTTCGCAGCTCCAACCTCCGGGAAAGCGCCGTATGGAAGCCCGCGCCTACGCGGCCGGACGTCCGTTTGAGGACGGAGTGTCGCTACCTGGGTAGCTCCGGCAACCTGGTTCGGGAGTACCCGAGATCCCGTCTGTGCCTGGGTACGTATGGGTTGGTCTATGCCCGCCCACGGCTCTCACCATCGACATAGGCGCCGGCGATCAAATGGGCCATGCGCAACGGTTCGGGCAGGGCTCCGTGGACCGTCGTGGTGCGGATCAGGTCCTTGGCCTCGCGCAACCCCAGGCCCGCGCGCTGCACCCAGATGCCTTCTACAGGTTCCATCGGCCCGGCCTTTTCGATCAGCGCCCATTTTTTGTGGCCACCCGGGACGTTGTTGATGAGCGCCCGTTTGATGGCACCCATCCGCGGTTTTTTGCGGGCAACCACCAACACCGGGCGTGCACACAGGGCGTGCAAGCGGTGGATATCGACCACGTTAAACCCGGCCAGGGCGATGCCTTGCAAAATCACCGCCTGCAGGTGTTCGACAAACTTCCCGTCGCACACGAGCGAGGCGATGCGCTCGGTCGAGTTGGTCCCGTCGCGTCGGACCCGGCTGCGGACAATGCCATCGACCCGGGCCCGCGTGGTGATCACCCCAATGATCGGTACATCGCCCCGGTGCGCCCGCGCAAACGGGGCGTCGTCGATGCCGATCACATTGGATAGTTTGCGCATGGGGCTCGATGGTAGCAGGCGACCGAGTTAGTCGACGTTCGGGGGCTGGCGCGAGCGTGCGATCCGGGTGGGGCCCGCCTGCGCGACCTTTTCAAACACGCTGTCGACCTGTGTAAATACATCCCAAAAGTCCCGGCCCGAGACCTCGGCCAGCCACGCGATCGCCCGTTGTTCGAGTTTGGCCACGCGCTTGCCCTTCCACAACTTGTCGGCCAAAGCCACCAGCAGGTCCTCGCCCGCGACCCCGGGAGCGTCCCATTGGGCGTGGGTTTGGCAAAATCGGGCAAGTTCGTGCAGCCCATAGGATTGCAACGCGGCCACACCTGCGGGTTCGTGGCGATGGCCGGGCCCGTGCATTTCCTGGGGGTGTGTGACCTTGCCGGCGTCGTGGAGGGCGGCACCTAGGCAAACCAGTTGCCCGTCAAAACAATCATTGTAGGTGCACAGTCCCTCGACGAGTTCGGTTGCGGCCTCGGCCACGAGTTGGTGGTGGCGAACGAGGTGGGGCGGGGCGCCAATGACCTCGAGCAAGAACAATGCAGATGCAATGTCTTTGACCGCGGGGATGGCCCCTAGGTCGCCGCCACAGTGGTGGCAAAACCCGGGGCCCGCAGGATCGCCAGCAACGGCCATGTAGGTATGGCAGTGCGGGCAGGGCCGCAGGTGTTCACTCATGGGGAGTAGCCGTGAAACTCGGCTTCGAGGGTCAATACCCGATGGTCGATCAACAACAGCGTGAGTTCCTGTTCGATGGCGTGGGTGTGGCTGTCCCAACGCCCGGCGTGGCGCCCGTGGATCACGGCGAGAAGGGTGCCGACTGCCCCTGAAAAGATCGACAACAACCAGGCGCTGTCGGAGGCTTTGGTCCGCTCGGCGGTGAGGTAGTTGGCACACTCGAGCTCAAAGGTCTTGAGTTCGATCCGCCGGTTGAGTCTTGCCAGCCGCCTTTTGATGTCCGCTTGGTCCATCGCCGCCCCCTGGCGAAAGTGTGGCTGAATTTTTCAAAAATGTGCAGCTCCCCACCCTTGAAACTGTCGATAGGACCCGCGGGCACGGGCAAACGAACCTTCGTGCGCGATTTGTGGCGCAGCTATGACAGCAGCTACGACAGCACGCGCGCGTAGCAAAGCACGTCGGCCGGCTGGGAGCTATCGAGGTTGGGGAGTACCTGGTACCTGCGCAGGCGCCCCTCGCAGGCAAAACCCTGCTTGTCTAACACCCGGGTCGAGGCCGTGTGTTGGGGATGCACGAGGGCGTGCAGGCGCACAATTCCGAATTCTCTTGCATCTGCAATCATCTCGCCGAGCAATTCGGTGGCCAGGCCCTGACCCCAGGCGTCGCGGGCGAGCACATAACCCGTGGCCGCGCGCTTGGGTGTTTCGACATCGAGCCCGGTACTGCCCACGAGTTGGCCGGTTTGACGGGCGATTGCGAGGTAGGGGCCACGGCCGTGTGTGCGCCAGGCATGCTCACTCAGTGAAATAAACGCGCGGGTGTCGGCCAGCGTTTGGTGGGTCGGCCAGCCGAGGTAACGGGTCACTTGGGGGCAGCTGGCGTAGCGGCGAAAAATCGCCTCCGCGTCGTTTGGCCCGGGGGGCCGCAACAGCATCCGCGCGGTCTGACGCACCATAAAACCTACTTGGTGGTGGCCACGACTTCGCGCAGCTCGAAGTAGTGGTCGCTGACCAAAAACAGCAGCAGGGCCTGGGCCGAGCGGCTGAGGGCGAGGCGCTCCACAACCGGGCCGTTGGCAAACCCGTCGAGCAGGCACGCCGCGCTCAAGCAGCCGCCGATGTCTCCCGACAGCAAAACAGCCATCTGCAGGTCGGTGACCAGGGTTGCCCGTGCGGTGCCTCCCTGCTCAAAGTTGGTCGAGGCCAGGCCCTGGCAGACACGACCCAGGGCCCGCCGTTGACGGCGGGATAGTTGCTTGACCAACAATCCACTGAGGTCCTGAAGTCGCTGGGAGTCTGGGTCGGCGGTGATCGGGTTGAACACCTTCGCCACCTCAAAACACGCCGCGATTGTGAGGTCGAGCTCGTCGGCATTGAGTGCACGTACAAGTGAACCGCCGAGGGCCCGACGGGCCAGGCCGACAGCTGCCAACCCACGCCAGGCCCGGCCATCGCCGCGGTACCACAGGTTGATTCCGAGGCGCAGCGTGGCCCCGTGGCTATCCTCCATAATCGCCACGGTATTGTTGGTATTACACGCAGCCAGGGTGAAATCGTGGAGTCCCAGCAGGGTGCCCCACTCGCCGAGTTTGGGCCCGAGCTCGGTCGGGTCGACACTGGTCGGCAACTGCACGAGGTCACTGGCCCGCAACCCACCAAACTGTGGGTGTAGCCTGTCCATCGTTGCTTCGACAATGCCGATAAGGTCGCTGACATCCGCCGGCTCGGCCGGGCTCAGTAGCTGGTCACGCAAACTCGCAGTGCCCAACACCCGTTGCAGGCCGGCAACCGTCGCCGGACCGCTCGACGGCAGCGGCGGTGGTGTGCCCGACTCGGGCTGGATGTCGTAGGTCAGGCGCTCAGCGAGTTTCGACAACTCGGGCCGGGAGTTGCGGGAAATGTCGGCGAGCAGCCGCAGATCGTTGAGCACGTTTTGTTGGGCAAAGCTCTGGAACAGTGCCGCCCGAATCGGGTCGAGATAGGAGGCGACCCGACCTGTCTGACCGGCCCGGTCGAGCATGCGGGTGAGCAACAGGACGGTGTTGCGATCGCTGGGTCGAAGTTGGGCCGCGCGCTCGACCGCTTCGAGGGCCTGTTCTTGGTACTCCGGAAGGTCGCCGAGCAGTCGGGCCCGGCGCATATGGTACTGGTGCAGACGTTCGGGGGCCCGCTCGCGGAGGATGAGGCGCTCCAACGTCGCGGCAGCTTCGACCGGCTTTTGCATCCGCTCGTACAGGCCGATCATGAGTTGCAGGGCCCGTGGGTCATCGCCGCGGGCTTCCAACACAACCCGCGTGTGTTCGAGGGCACGGGCCAGGGTTTCGGGCTTTTGGCTGAGTTGGTCGGCGAGGCTCAGGCGCAGGTCGACGGCCGAGGGCTCGCTCGGATCGTAGAGCTCGACCAGTCGCTCCATTGCATCTGCAAGTTTTTGTTCGTCGCCCATCCGCTGGTAGCAACGCACGACCCCACGCAGGGCCGAGCGACCGTCGGGCCTGGCTTCACAGGCGACCTGAAAATAGGCCACGGCAGCTGCGTGATCCTCGGTTTGTTCACCCAAAAACACCCCGAGCTCGTAGCGCAGGCTGGTTTCGGTGATCCGACCAAAGACGGTGCTCAGCAAGTTGAGTGCGGGTTTGGGGTCGGAGAGCTGTTTGACGAGTGCACGGGTCAGGCCGATGGCGTCGCGGTAGTGGGGGTCGCGGCCGAGAATTTGCCCGAGCAGGGTCAGGGCATGTTCGGCGTCGGCGGCATTGCCCGAGTTCCCAGCAACCACCGCCGCTTCACGGGCCTCGGCCATAAGTGTGTGTACACTGACCGCCTTGGTCTTCGACTTCGCCCCGCTGGTTTCACGCCGTCGACCGGTCGCCAAACGCCGCAGTCCATCCTCTGCCGGCGCCAACCCAGGGATCGCCCGCAAAGCAGCCTTGTAGGCGCGTTGGGCCTCGTTGTGTGCACCTGACCACTCGAGCAGTTCGGCGCTTTCGAGGTAAAAGATGGCCCGTTCGGCGTCCGACTGGGCACGCACTGCCCGGGCGCCGACGGCATCGGTCATGGTCAGCGGGCTGTTGGGGTCACTGAGCAAACCCTCGAGCTGGCGGACCGCGTAGGGGTTGCCCGGGTCCTCACGCAGGGCGCCCAAAATGGCATTTGCCGCAAACTCGCGGTCCTCGCGATTGGCCCCCGAAGTCAGCAGGGACTCGGCCGACTCGACCAGCAAGGTGGCTTTGTAGTGGGTATCTTCGCTGATCCCTGCAAGGGCCAGGCGTTGGGCCGGGAGGTTTTTTTGGTCGTCGACCTGGCGCAGCAGGTTTTCGTATTCGCGACGCAAAATACCGTCGCGGGGGGCAACTTCGAGGGCGCGCTCGTAGGCGCGGCGGGCCTGCTCGAACTGTTCGGGAAGCCTGGTCATGTGCAGGCGACCAAGTTGTACAAGCAACGGAAGCCGCGACGCACCTTCGAGGTGTTGCAGGCCGTTTTCCAGCAGGCGCACCAGGTTGTCGACATCGTGGTAGCGGACCAACAACATCCGCGCCCGCTCAAACGCCAGGCCGTGTTTGGGCTGCAGCTCGAGCGTTGCCCGGTAGTGCTGGAGGGCACGATTGAGGTTTTTGTCCTTGTCTTCCTGGCGCGACAGGGCCTCGGCCAACAGGCCCAAACGGTAGTGATTGTCGGCCTGCAACGCCGGGGTCTCGGGCGCGTCTTGGGCCCGCAGGAGGTCGTAGGCGTCGCCGATCTTGCCGTTGGCCTGCAACAACTGCAGCAGGATTTCGCGGGCCGGCAACAGGTCAGGGTTTAGCTCGTAGCTCTGGGTCAGGTATTCGATGCCGCGGTCGATGTCGCCGATCTCTTCAAAACACACCCGACCGGACTTGAGCGCCAGCAGGGCGGGGTCGCTGACCGGATCGACCTTGGGGGTTTGCAGGGCCAGCAGCGATTCGAAGTCGGAGTTTTGGCGGTAGAGCTTGGTGAGTAGTTGCAGGGCTGGGGTGTAACCCGGGCTCAGGGTCAATGCTGTCTCGAGCGACTTGATGGCGTCGGGGGTTTGCCCTGCCGCGAGTTGGGTCTCGCCGAGGCGCGCCAGCACGGCCGTGCGGGCGACATCGTCGTCGAGCCGGTCGACCAACATTTTGAGTGTGTAAACAAGTATTCGCGGACGGTCGTGGGCCTGGCACAGGTCGGCGAGTTGGTACAGCGACCGGATGTCCGAGCCGTCGAGGTCGGCAACTTCGCGCAGGGTGGCGATTGCGAGGTCGAGGTCGGCGAGCTTGTGCTCTGCCATGGTCGCCAGCTGCCGCAACAGCGTCAGGCGTTCAGAGCTGTCGGTGGTCTCGGTGACCTGGCGCTGCAATGTGCCCACGGCATCACTCCAGCGGCCCATCCGTCCGTAGACCTTGCCGAGGGCCCGCAGGCCATCGGGGTTTCGCGGCTCCTCAGCCACGGCGAGCTCGTAGATTTCGGCGGCGCGTGGATAGTCGGCCAACACCCGTTCGTTGGCCTGGCCGAGGTACAGCAGCACTTCGGCCCGGGCGGCACCGGGGGGCTGGGCCGTGGCCCAATGCTCGAGGTGCTGGATGAGCCCGGTGGTTTCGCCCCGTTCAAAAAGTGCAGCTGCAAGTGTTTCCCACAACCAGCGACGTTCGGGGAGGTACTCGCGGCTGCGCCGGAGGTTGTCGATGAGGGCGTCGTAGGTCTCGAGCTCTTCGGGTGACAGCGGGCCGCGGGGGGTGGAAAAGTCGAGTTTGTCGGTGCGGATCTCCGGATGGATCCGGCGCCACAACAGGCGAGCGAGTTGCTCGCGCAACAGCGCCTGCTCGCGGCGATCTTCGAGCAGCGGGGCGAGTTGCTCAAGTGCCCCGAGGTACATGTCCTGACGTTCTTTTGTCAGGTTCTCGCTGCCCTGGCGTTCGAGATAGCCGACGAGCTCGCTCAACGGACCGCGGGCACTGGCCTCGTCGGGGTGGCGCGAAATCCAGGTGGCGAGTTCGACGATGAACTGGTCGGTCAGCTCGGAAACCTGTTTTTGGGCGTCGCCGGTGAGGTCGGAAAGTGCGGTCAAGCCGGCGAGCAGGGCATTGCTGACCGAGATCGGGTCTTTGGCCAGGGTCGCGAGTTTGCGGTAGAGCAGGGCCAGGGTTTTGGGTTCTTCGGCGATCCGGACTTCCCGGATGAGCCGGCGCAACGCGGTCTCCTGGGTCGGTGCGAGGTCGTGGGCACGCTGCAGGTGGGCCCGGCGTTGTTTGGCGTCGTCAGTGATCTCGGCGAGGTCGACCAACAGCGCAGCCGTGAGGTTGGCGGGTGCGCGCCGACGGATTGCTTGCTCGAGCAACTTTCGTGCGTCGGTTTTCCGGCCCATCAACAGTGCGGCGCCGGTGGCCAGTTCGTTGGCGATCGGGTGGGTCGGGGCATAGGCCAGTGCCGACTTGTAGCTCTCGAATGCCCGCTTGATGTCCGCGAGTCGCTGCTCACACAACAGGCCGTGTTCGATCCAGGCCGCGGCTCTTTCGGCGGCGCCGAGGGTGCGGTTGTTGGCTTCGCTGGCGAGGTCCGCCAGCCGCTTGTGCAGGTCCTCTTCGATTGCCCGGGTGAGGGCGAAGGCGGCCTTGGTGCCGGCACAGTTGGCCTCGCGCAGGGCGACATCGCCGGCTTGGGCCTCGTCGAATAGTTGGACAAGCATCCGTCCGGACTCGCCGAGCAGGACCCGGCGAAGCCCATCGTTTTTGACGTGCTTGCTCTCGTCGCGCAACAGCGTGACGAGGTGGCGAAGCGGCTTGGGGTCGTCCTCACGATCGCTGCGCTCCAACACCTTGGTCTGCATCGGCAGTTCGATTGGCCACAGGGTTGGCGGGACGTCGAGCACGCTCTCGGGCGGGTCGAGTTCGTGGGGGCCGCGGGCCTCGGGAAAGATGTCGTCGAAGTCAAACGGGCGTCCGAGTTCGTCGACACCGTTGGCCGGTCCGCGCTCCTCTCCATCGAGAATGGGGGCGATTGGGGGAAGCTGGAGGTCGGTCATGTCATCACCTCCTCAACGTCGCTGATGTCGAGTTCCTCGGCCATGTGGTAGCCGAGTGAGCGCCGGATCGAGAGGTGTTCGTCGCCGACGAGGTAGCGCAACAACAGCTGCGCACGGGTCGAAGTTAGGTGGCCAGATTGTTTGAGTGCGGCCAGGGTGATTCGCGGATCGCCGCTACACAAAATCCCGACCCGATCCTCAAGTGCCTCGAGGGACAGGCGCAGGGCGGCTGGGTCGAGCTCGGGGAGTGCCGCTTCGATTGGGTCGATGTCCTCGCCCAGGTCGACGGCCACCCCCGACTCGGCCAACATCGTCAAGACGCTCTCAGACATCCGCGGATCGACACGGTGGTTGTCGCCGAGTTCGAGCCCGACGCTGCCGACAATACCCGCGATAACCCCGAGAAGTTGGGCCTCGTTGAGCTTGTAGATGTGATCGCCGCCGCACTGCACCCGCACCAGCGCGCGCCCAATGGCATCGCGTGCGGCGGCCGTAAATGGCTTGGCGTTGAGTTTGCGACCGATCAACAGCAGAGGTTCTTCGTTGATGTGGGCGATGACCTCGTGATCGCTGCGCGGATTGAGGTAAATCGCCGGCGCTGGCACGCCCAACATGGCCGCCAGTGCTGCCGTCACACGCCCGGTGTTGCTGGTGCGTGGCAGCTGTCGGCGCGAGGACAACTTGAGGGGTGGTGGCGGTGCGCTGGGTAGGTGTGGCGCGCCGTGAAGGCCGTCGCGGAGCAGGCCAAATCCAATCGGGCACGGCAGGTCGCTCAGCGGCAGGCTGATCGCGTGGTCGCCCGGCACCTCCGGAAGATTCCACGGCTCGGGCATGAGCTCGTCGCAACCTTCGCCCTTGGCCACCAACTCCGGAGCCGCAACCTCGAGGGCAGCGGTGGCCAGGTAGCGCCCGTCCTCCTGCTCGAGCTCGGCGAACAGCCGCACCAAGCTGTGCAGTGAACGGACATCGACGACGCCGGCCGATGATGGGGTTGGGCCCCGCAGGCCGCGGTCACGCAACTCCATGCGGTGGACCGCGATGCCAAACTTGAGTACCGCGCGGGCATCTTCGGCGCGTTCGATGGTGCGTAGGTGGCCGGCGAGTTCGCAGATCGCATCGGTGTCGCGCGGACGGATCTTGAGGTAGGTCCGCAGCACGGCGACGGCCCGCACGGGTTTTTTGCGTTCGATGTCGGCCAGCGCGCGCAGTCCGTTGGCACGGTCTTCGCGGGTCCCGATCTTGAGCAGCGGCTCGAGAACTTTTTTACGCAGTGCCCGGTTGCCGAGTTTGGCAGCAATTGTATCTGCAACTCGCAGGGCGTGGCGCGGGTGGTAACCCCCGGCACTGGCCCGAATATAGTGGGAGATCGCCAGCTCTGGTTTGTTGACGCGGGCGAGTGCATCGGCCACGAGGTAGTGCAGCGTGGCCTGGCGTTCGCGCGACGGTTCGCACTCGAGGCCCTGCTCGAGTTCCGCCACAACATCCGGCCAGCGCTCGAGTTCGGCGTAGACGCGGGCGAGGTCGAGGTGCAGCCCGGGGTCGCCGGAGACCGCCTTTGAGACCTCGGGAATTGGGTTTTTGCGGGCGATTGCCTGGCCGTGCTCGAGGATTTCGGCGGCACAGCTAGCGCCGTCGCTTTGGTGGCCGACCCGGGCGATGGCCCGCAGCGCACGACTGTTGAGCCGGCCAGCATTGTCGAGGGCTTCTACCCGGCGCAGCAGCTGCGAGGAAAGTGTAGGTGCACCTTCTCCGCCGAACCGGGCACAGGTCTGCCACAGTCCGTGAAACGCCAGGCGGGAGGTCGGCACCAGTTGGAGGGCCTCGGCAAACAGCTTCCAGGCCAGTGTATTTGCATCTTTTACACCGTCGGTGTGCAGCGCTAGGCGGCCGGCCTGGCACAAAATCTCGACCCGGTGCTCGGGCGTCTTCATCAGCCCGGCCATTTGCTCGAGTGTGGCAATTGCCTCGGCCGTTGCCTCGGGTGTGTTGCTGCGGGCGAGCACCCGGGCCTTCACGTGGTAGGCTGTGAGGTACTCCGGACAGGTTTTCAGCGCGGCATCGAGGTGTTCGCGGGCGGCCGAGTCCGAGCCGTGGGCGGTCAGCAGTTCGGCGGCACGTGTCAACAATGCAGCCTTGTCGGGCCCGCTGAGCTTTTTGGCAGCAGCCAGCGATTTGGTGATTGTCTGCTCGCGGGCGGTCGGGGCCCTCAGGGCCAGGGCACGGGCGTGGCCCCTGCGTGCAAGTACACCGACCGGCGAGGGACCGACCAGAGATTCGTAGGCGTTGGCCGCCGCGTGGGCATCTCCCGAAGCCTCGGCAGCCTGGGCTGCGAGGTAGTGGAGGCCGAGCACCTCCGGGGGATATTGCTTGCGCAACAACTTGCGGCCGAGCGACTTTTTACCGCTGCGAAGTAGCTCGTCGCCGATCCCCTGCAGGGCCGTGCGATTTTCGTTATGCCGTGCCAGCAACCGGGCGATCCGCACAATCCTGCGTTGGGTGACAAGGTTGCCGGGGCGGGCGGTGGCCGCAGCCGTCAGGTAGCGAAGTGCGGGGTGGGAATCGGGTGTCCGTTCAGCCAGCTGCAGGGCAATGGCCCGGCGATCGGTCGGCCCGCGTTCCCACACCAAAGCTTCGCGAGCAACCCGCATAAAGCGTTCGTGGTCGCCACTTTGTTGGCTCAGGTCGAGCAGCATCGTGCGGCACACCCCGAGTTGTGGCGACAGCCCGAGGGCGCGCTCGAGGTTTTTGGTGGCCGCTGTGTGGTCGCCGAGCTGGCGGCGTTGTACCTGGGCCGCCCGGTAAAGATGCAGGGCCCGTGAATGCGGGCTGCGCAGGGCCGAGGCGTGTTGCTCGATCCGGGCGGCGAGGACCTGGGGAAGGTCGAGCTCGGCCGCGAGCTGTTCGCTCATGTGCAGTGCCGGGAGGTTGCGCGGGTCCTCGCGCAACAAGTCGTCGAGTGCCGTCAGGGCCTTGTCAGGCGCCTGTTTGCGCAACATGCCGGCGAGTTCGAGGCGCAGCGAAAGCCGGGTCTCGCGGTCGCGGGCCTGGGTGAGTCGTTGCTGCAGCAACTCAAACAGCCGGGTTTCGTCGCCGTCGTCACGCAGGCAACGTTCGAGCAGCAACAGGCTCGGGCTGTGGTCGGGGACTGCATCGAGGACCTCTTCGAGGTAGCCAAGCGCACGCCCGCGTTCGCCGATCTCGAGGGCGAGTTCGGCTGCCCGATGGAGCAGCTTGGCCTTGCGCTGGGGGCTTTTGGTCAGCGAAACCTCGCGCTCGGTCAGCTTGAGCAGCTCAGGCTTGCGACCCGAACGCGCCAGCAGGCGGGCGAGGTTTTGGATGGTCGCCAGGTCGTCCTGGTTTTCCTTGAGCAGGGTAACGAGGACTTTGACAGCTTTTTGCGGGTCGGATGCTTGCGCATACAACTGCCCCAGCTGTGCCAAGACAAAGACCTTGCGAGCCCCCTGGGCGGTCTTGAGCTCGTCCTGGTAAAGCGCCCGCAGTTCGGTGTGGCGGTCGCGTTGGTGAAGCAGGCGTTCGAGCCGGTCAAACGCCGGGCGAAAGCTCGGGCAGCGCTTGAGTGCTTGCTGATACAAGTCGCGTGCGCCGTCGGGCTCGTCGAGGTGTTGCTCGAGCACCTGACCGGCGAGCAGCAGGCTCAGGGCCTGTTGTTCGGGGCGTAGCGACGACTCGTGGGCAGCCGCGGCCTGCAGCTTGAGCAGCTCGAGCAGCTGCGACCACGACTGGTTGGCGATCAGGTAGCGACTGGTGTCCTCGAGTGCGGGAACGTGCTCGGGGTTGAGATGCAGGGCCTTGCGCATAGCGGCGAGACCCTCGGTCACCCGGTCGAGCCGGATCATCGCCAGTTTGCCGAGCCGGTAAAACAGTTCGGCGCGCAGGTGTCGATCCTGGCTGCCGAGCTGTTTGAGCTGGCCCACACATGCCTCAACAGCCATGTCGTAACGGGCACTCGACATGCTGAGTTCTTCGAGCGAGCGCCACAGGCTGAGGTTTTGCGGCTGGTCGAGGGCTGCCGCGTGGAGCAGGGTGACGGCCGCCGGAAGTTCGCGACACTCACGTAGAACACGACTCGCACGGGCCAGGGGCATCGCCCGTTCACCCGGCTCGCGGGTTTCGGCGTCGTGTTCGTAGGCCCGAAGTTGAAGATCGGGGTCGGGGGTGTTGGTCGCCAAACGGCCGAGGTCTTCGGCCAACACCCGGTGGTTGCGGGCGGCACCGAGGGCACTGAGCAGCATGTCGCCGGCGAGTGGAAGATCGCCGCCGTGACGGGCCTCTAACAACGCGAGGTCGTGGAGCACACCGGCGACCGCCTGCGGGTCGTGCAGCACATCGAGCTGGGCTTCGAGGTTGCTGATCAGTTCGTAGTAGTCGCCCTGCAACAACGCGACGGCCTCGACCGAACGCAACACCGCGAGGTCTTTGGGGGTGGCCTTGAGGGCAGCCCGGTAACACTGCATCGCGGCTGTGCGATCGCCAAAGTGGAGTTCGACGAGTTTGCCGCGTTCGCGGTACAGGGCCGCAGCTTCACGTGGGTGCCGGGTCGCACGGATCTCTTGGTCGAGGTATTTGACCGCGTTGCGAATGTCGCCCTGCCGCAGATAAATTCGGTAGAGCAAACGCATCGCGGGACGCAGGTCCGAGACCAACTCGAGCGCGTGGTTGAGAAGCTGGGTCGCCTCTTCGTTTTCATTGCGGACCGCACACCACCGACCACAAGTCACCGCCAACACGGCACGCAACTGTGGGTTTTGGCGGACGGGCGTCCGCGACAGCACCTGCAACATTTGGAGCAGGGGCATGTCTTCTGGGCCGGACATGAGAGGCGCAGTCTACACTGCCCGGCCGGTTACCGGAGCACCGACTTCGGTAGAGATCTCGTATGTCTGAGGGTCGTGTGAAACTGCCCGTGCGGGGTTCGCAACTAATTTTTGAGGTCGGCAGTGAGGTCGGGAGTAGCGAGCACTTCGAGGTAGTCGTGCATTGTCAGGAGTCGGGGACGCTCGTTGCGCGTATGCAGACGATGGGCGAGCCGACTGATGATGAGTTCGAGCGTCTCAAATCGTCCGGTCAGGCTGTGAAACTGATCCGCGGGTAACGGGGGGAGCTGCGACAGGATGTCGTGGACAAACTCGTGGTCCGAGATCTGATCATCGAGCGCTTGCTGGCGGAGGTGAAAGCTTGTGTCGAGCCCGGCGCCCTGCGGCTGGCGCGGGTCATCGTCTGCGAGTGGGCCGCCCACGATGGCTTCGTAGGCGAGATCGACCGGGGCGAGGTAGACAAACTGGGGGGCGAGCAGCAAGCGAAGGCGCCGGGGATCTTTATCGTCGCCGATCCAAAAAGCGCCAAAGTGATCGCGGATGAGCTCGCCGAAATAGGCCCCGGCACCCCCGGCGAGGAGGGACAAAATCGCCGGTCGCGCTTCATTGCGCGCGGTCTTGAGGTAGTGGTCGACAACTGCAAGCGAGGTCGGAGTTCCGTCGAGATCGAAGCTAAGTGCGCGGCTGACCTGTTCTGCGAATCTGCGGGCGAGGTCGGCAGCAAACATCTGCGCCGGGGAGGGAGTGTCCTCACCTGCGGGCTGGGAGCGGAGTGGTGATTCCGACATGGGCTGGGTTTACACCACGAAACCTGTGCGGCTACCCTGCTAAATCGTGGAATCCGAGCGTGGGGATTGGTGCAGGTCCTCGGTTGTGAGCTTCGCCTGTGTCTGCGGAACTCGCTACCCGACTGTGCGATGGCTGTGGGTCGATGCCGAAACGAGGCCCGACCTGGCTCGGCGATCGCGTGAACGAGGACCGTTCGAGGGTAGTTGTCCGAGCTGCGGGCGAGCCGCCTTTGGCCAGGCGTCGTGGTTGCTAGTACATCCACGAAAACGGAAGGCGACGTTCGTCCTCGGCGAACACCTTCGCGGCGACTACCTCCGGGTGTTGCGCGACCACATCGACGAGCTCATCAAAAACCCCGAGTTCGTCACCGACTTCTTGCTCGCGCCTGCGTGGGAGTTTGTCGCGGCCGAAGAGATCGAGGAAGACACCAATCCCGGGCGTCGGATCCCCGCCAAAAAACTGGTGCCCAAACGCCGCGAGAGCGAGATGCCCGACATGGCCAAGCTCGCGGCACTGGCCGACAAAGCAGAGCGCCCGAGCGCCAAGGCCAGAGATCTGACCCAACCCGATGCGGTCGAAGTCGACGATCTCGATCTCGTTGAAGATCTCGCTGTCGACCTAGGTGAGGACGAACTCGATGTCGAGATGGGTGACGAAGTCGAGATCATCGAGCCCAAAAAACCAGCTGCCCTCGGGGGTCTCGAGTTCCTCAACGGGGTCGTCACAGCCGAGGTCGAACTCGATTCTGTGACCGCCGAGTTTTGGAAAGTCGCCCAGGTCAAGGTGCGCCCGGTGTTGGTGCGTGACTGCGGCTACCCACTGCTGTTGGTGCGGTTTGTCGGCAACATCGAGGACGAGCGGGCGGTGATCGACTGTGTCGCCGATATTTCGAGTGAGACGACCGGGGGGATTTTCGCCACGCTCGCCCAGGAATTTTCGGTGGATCTACAAATAGTTTCCCAGGTCGGCGAGACCATCGTCCAGCGTCAGGTTCGCGGGCACGACCTCGAGCGCAACGCGGCGATGTGTTTTGAAGGCGCCCGTGGCTACGACCTCAGCGGCGGGCCGCGAGCCTTTCGCGAGGCGACCAAGCTGTTTGGCAAACGCGATCTCAAACGCCGCCTCAAGGGGGCCAAGGCCCCGCTCGACCCAGAGGACTACCAAAACCTCTCGCGCCCATCGCGGGTGTGGAAGGCGATGGAAGCTCTCAACGACGGGTCGAAAAAAGAGAACCTTTCGTTCCTGCTCGAGGCGTGTGGGCTGTCGATCACGGCCTACGAAAGTCTCCGGGCTTCGGTGTTGAGTGCCTGCGAGAGTTTCGGGTTATGCCCCCCGTCACGGTTTTGGCGGCGGGCGCTCGGCGCTTCGTCGGCAGGTGACTACGCCGAATGGGCAGGCGTGTTGGCCAAGGCCCGCGCCCGCACGATCGACTCGGGTCGTGACGATCTCAACCGCGAACAGTCCGGTGAGGCCTGGCACCGGATTCGCGATCTGTGCACCAAAAAGAAGGTCGACGAGCCAGCCGAGTTGATCTCGGTGCTCGGCACCCGCGGAAGTCGTTCCGCAGTCCCGCGGATGCGGCGAAGCAACCAGGCACCGGTCGCGGCTTCCGGCTTTATCGGCGATGATGCCCCGGCCAAAAAAGCGGCGCCCAAGGGAGTGTTTCACGCTTCGAAAAACCGTCTGGCCAAGGCCACCGAAATGCTCGCAAAGGCCAAGACTCCCGAGGCTGTGGGGCGGGTGTTAGATGCGCTCGAGGAATTCGACATCGGCGACTTGCTGGCGATCTTGCCAACGATTTCCGAGCTCGGTTACCAGGCCGTCCCAGCTTTGATCGAACGTCTGTCCGCACCCCGGCGGGAGGTCCGCCAGTCGGTTGCCATCTTGCTGGGTCTCGCCAACGACGCCAGGGCACTCGACGCCCTGTGCCAACGACTGATCGTCGAAGACACGACAATCTGGACAGACATTGCGCGTGCAGTCGGGAGTTTTGGACCACGGGCCATCGGGCCGCTGAGCGAACTGCTGCAGGACGTACCGGCCAGCAAGCTGGATTTCACAGTTGCGCGCTGCGGACGGGCCATGGCCGAAGTCATCATCTCCGACGGCGACGATGAGGCGGGGCCGGGGCGTGTTGCCATCGAATCGATGATCGATGTGACAGATGCAGCGCTTTCGGCTGCGGCCCGTGAAGCGCTTGGTACACTTCGAGATGTGAAGAGCGCCAGCGAAATGGTTCGCGGTGAGCGGCCGTTAAACGAGGACACGGCGATCCGCGGGTTTTCGCGGAGGGCCTACGAAGCCATCATGGTTCCGGAGATCGATCTGTTGGTCGACGTCGAAGAACTCGACGAGATTTCCGGCTAGGCAACACATGACTATGCAAATTAAAGGGCCAAACCATGCGCTACGGTATTTTTAGCGACACGCACGCCAACTTGGATGCACTCGAAACCGTGCTGCGAGCGTTCGACCGCGAACGCGTTGACGCACTTGTCTGCCTAGGCGACACCGTCGGCTACGGTGCCCAACCCAACGAGTGCTGTGAGCTCGTCCGCAAAAATGCCCGGCACACGACCCTCGGCAACCACGATGCCGCAGTCGCCGGGCGCATGGACTACAGCTACTACTACGACGCCGCCCGCGAGGCCCTCGACCTGCATTCGTCGATCCTCAGCGAGGACAACCTCGAGTGGCTCAAATCGTTGACGTATCAAGAAAAGGACGGCGAGACCCATTTTTGCCACGGCTCGCCGGTCGACCTCGAAGAGTTCGAGTACATCTTCAGCGTCGAGCAGGCAGCGACCTGCATCCCGATTTGGGAACGGCTAGGGCAGGCGACCTTCATCGGCCACTCACACCTGTGCAAGTCGTTTGCGATCGGCCGCGAGCGGGTCTACGAAGTCGTCACCAAAGAGTTCGAGGTCCACCCGGAGTTTCGCTACATCATCTCCGTGGGCTCGGTCGGGCAACCCCGCGACCATGACCCAAGGGCCAGCTACACGATTTACGACACCGACCGTGGCCACTTTTGGTTCAAGCGGGTCGAGTACAACATCAACGCTGCGGCCCAAAAAATCTTTAGTGACCACCGGTTGTCGGACAGTTTTGGGGCGCGCCTCTTCGCTGGCGTCTAGTCTCGCTTGCCGATTTCGCCGAGGTTGGCCTCCTGAGGATTTTGCAGTAGCCCACTACAGCTGCAATCCTCAGGAGGCCAACCTCGGCAAAATCTTCTGCGCGAGACTGTTTGCGGGTTTGGGGGGGGCGGGGTGTTTGCAAAATCTTCTGCGCGAGACAGTTTGCGGGTTTGCCGATTTTGCCAAGTTAGGGTTCTGAGGATTTTGGAGTAGGCCACTACAGCTGCAATCCTCAGGAGGCCAACCTCGGCGAAATCGGCAAGCGAGACGGTTTGCGGGTTTGGGGGGGCGGGGTGTTTGCAAAATCTTCTGCGCGAGACGGTTTGCGATCAGTTCGGGGGAGCCTAGGCGCGAGACTGCTAGCGGGTTTTGGTGTTTGTTTGGGTGGTGTCGGGTCTGCCGATTTTGCCAAGTTAGGGTCCTAAAGATTTTGCAGTAGCCCACTACAGCAGCAATCCTCAGGAGGCCAACCTCGGCGAAATCTTCTGCGCGAGACTGTTTGGGTAGGGGTGTCTGTTCGGGGGAGCCTAGGCGCGAGACTGCTAGCGGGTTTTGGTGTTTTGTTTGGGTGGTGTCGGGTCTGCCGATTTTGCCAAGTTAGGGTCCTGAGGATTTTGCAGTAGCCGACTACAGCAGCAATCCTCAGGAGGCCAACCTCGGCGAAATCTTCTGCGCGAGACTGTTTGCGGGTCAGTGTTTGTTTGCGGGGGGCGGGTTTTGGTTCTTGTTTGGGTGCGAGACAGTTAGCGGGTTTTGGTGTTTGTTTGGGTGGTGTTGGTTCGGGGTGTTTGGGAAATCTTCGGCGCGAGACAGTTTGCGGGGGATATTTGGGTCTGTTCGGGGTGTTCGGGAAATCTTCGACGCGAGACTGTGCGCGGGCCAGTTTGGCCAAGCTGCGGTCGGTTGCAGTGCAGTTGCGAGGCTTGCAGTCGGGCGGCGTCACGACCCTGGTTGACTGACCTTGACCGGACCAAGTTTCGCGGAGAAGTTTTGGCCGTGAGGTGGTTTTGAGAAAATGCTGTAGCCGTCTACAGCTTTCTCAGGGCCACTTCACGGCCAAAAAGGCCCGCGCGTTCGGGCCACTGATACGGTTCGAGGAACGACGAACTTCTTAGTCGGTGGTCGGTCGGGGCGGAGAGTTAGGTGGGCAATGGTTTGTCCGTGCTTGAGTTCGGAATCGTTGCCTGTACATGACTTCGCCGGCCTGTCGGCCAAATACTTGAAATAACTGCCGACGCAGGTTGTAGTTTCGTCGCGTGCGCAGGCGTGGTAGGAACACGCGCCACCGCCTGATCAGGGCCTGTGGGAAAGGATCCACCAGCCAATGAGCCTCGAAGACTACACGAAAAAGGTTACCGAAATGGTCCAGGGCCAAGCCCCGCTGGGCAAGGTCATCAAGTTCGCAATGGGCGACGACTGCCTGACCCTCGATGGAACCGGCGATGCCAACACGGTTTCCAACGAAGACAAAGAGGCCGACTGCACCGTGCGCCTCGATGCCGACGTGTTTGGCAAGCTCCTCAACCGCGAGCTCAACCCCATGACAGCGTTTATGACCGGCAAATTCAAGGTCGAGGGCGACATGGGTGTGGCCATGAAGTTGCAAAATCTGTTTAGCTAGCAGAACTTGTAGCTGCACTAAAATGGGCCGGCTTTGCTGGCCCGTTTTGCGTTTAAGGGTCCGGTCTAATTCGTCCGAGATGGCCGTCAAACGGTTTGGCTGCTACCGCTCCCACAAAAGTTGTAGCGGCAATTCAATCGCATCAAACGGCTCGGCCCGGACCTTGGCGTTGCCGTGAAAAACCGCGACGCGGGCCCACAGGTCGTTTTGCAGGCGATAAACCTCGAGCGTCTGTTCAAGCGGGTCGACGAGCCAGGCGTGTTTGACCCGCTCGCGCAGGTAGATGTCCATCTTCTCCGAGCGATCAATTTTGTGGGTCGAGGGGGAGAGGACTTCGCAGATCCAGTCGGGCGCGACTTCGACGAAGGGGACGTTGGCCGGGACATCGGCGAGTCGTTCGCGTCGCCAGCCCGCGAGATCGGGAACGAGGATATCTTTGCTTACGTGAAGCTCTAGTTTGTTGAGAATGACCCATCCTCCAGGGCCGCCTTGTCCAAGTCGAAACGGCCGAATGAGTGAACCGCCGATCGACAATGCTGCATTTGCGTGTAACAGGTCGGGCAGTGGCTGGATGTGCAGCCTGCCGTCAATCACTTGGGCGATGGTGTGCTCGGGCGCAGCTAGGACATCCTCGTAGGTTGCGTCGCGGGTCCCGGTCATAACTTGGCAAGTGTACGTCGAAGTTTGCCGGCTACAGCTGGCCACCCTGAGTTGTATCGGCACGTAACATCGGCTGAGCTCATTCGGTCGTCCTGCGGCGATGCCACTAAAAAACCCGTGTCCGAAGACACGGGCTTTTTATGTTTTTGGCGGCTAGCGAGCGCGGGCCGCCGGGGTGGCCTTGGGTGCCGTCTTGCGTGTCGCTGAGGACTTCACGCTTTTCTTGCTACCCTTTTTGTTTTTGGCCTCGGCCTTTTTGGCCTTGCGTTCCTTCTCGCGTTCCCATTTTTTGCGTTTGTGCTTGATCCAACGCTTGTACTCGACGCCCTCTGGCAGCGGTGGGAGCCCGTAGCGGGCGCGGTGTTCGTTGGGCATCTGGCCCATCACCGTGGTCTTGCAGGTCTCGGTGTGGATCGTGACTTCGCGTTTGTTGTGTTGCTGCTGCTCGAGCGGCTTGTACCAGCCCTTGGTGGCAACTTCCTCGGGGGTGGGGATGCGGTAGGTGTATTTGACCAGCTCGACCTTTTCTGGGATTTCGCCGTTGTGCTCGCGTTGCCATTCGCGGCAGATAAAGCGCGAGTACCACTTGCGGTACATCTTGCCCTTGCCCACCATGCGCCGGTTCATCTTGCGCATGCGGTCGTTCCAAATAAACGGGTAGTGCTGGGCGACCTTGTCGGGGTGGTAGAGGTCGGTTTTGAGGTCGAACACCTCGCCCTTTTCGTCGGTGACAAGGACCTTCAAAAACACGTTTCGCCGGGGTGGATTGGGGGCAAACATGCCCCAGCCCTGGGTGGTGTAGGTCGCTCGCAGCCACGGCCCAACGAAGTTGCGGGCAGGGGTGCGAAACTCCTTGGTGATGCTCTTGTCGGGCAGTAGCCAGATTGCGACGGCGGCGATGTGCCACAGCAGCATGACCATGGCGATCGCCCGGCCGAATGGACCGTAGGCCCACGGCATCCGGATGTTGCCGGTCTCCGGGTCGCGGTCGGGCATGCGGGTGTTGCGATGGCCGAGCCACTGCAAAAATGTGACGACCAACAGGATGCCGGCACCGATGTACCAGTAGCGCATGTAGGGCCAGTCCGAGCCGTAGAGCCCGCGGCGAATCACACCGGCGAGCAGGCCACCGGCGAGCGTCAAGATGACCCACCACGGCAGGCGCGCAAGGTCGCGGTGATGCCGGGGCAGCAACGGATCTTCGGCGGGCGTCATCGGCTCACCACGACGGACATCGGCCGGGATCCCGGGCACCCAGGTGGGCAACCGCTTGCCAATAAACCGCAGGGTCTTGGCGATTTCTTCGCCGTGGATGAACGCTAGGGCAGCCGACAGCATCCCGGTTTGGAACTGGCCGATGTTCATCAGCACAAAGATCCCGCCCATGATGCCGACCAGGGTCGTCCAACCGATCCGGCGCCCAACTGTCCACGCCCGGATCCACTCGCGGTCGAGGGTGAAGGTTTTGTCGGGGTAGCCGAAGTGACGCCACAGCACCCACAGGGCCACCGGAATCACCGCGGCCGGGATGGTGAGCCACAGGATGGTGATCGTGCCCGACAGTGGGACCATGCCGTAGAGCACCGACACAGCGACGAGCGCCGCGGCGACAATGCCCAGGCCGATCCGCACAAGCGTTTTGTCGAAGAAGCTGCGGCGCACCGTGAACGTGACCGGGTGCCAGGTGAAAAACCAGAAAACACCCCAAATCACGGCCCAAACGGTGAGCCAGCCGCCGACAAACCACCACACGCTAATGCCGCGGGTGATGTGCACCGGCCAGGCGACGTAGACCATCCAACACGTCAGCCCGATGAGCGCGGCGAATGCCGCCCGCATCGCCCAGCGTTGGCTCTTGCGCAATGGTGGCTGCGACTGTGCCCACTTGAGCACCACGCCTATCATCATCACGCTGCAAAACACCTCGCCCCAGTGGGCAAACCAGGTCATCAGCCGCAGGACATTGGTGCCGATGATCGAGGAGATTTCTTGCGGGTAAAACCGGTAGAAGTGGTCGAGGTTCCAGGCGTAGTAAATCGCGTCGCCACGGGCCCAAACCGAGCCGTTTTTGAGGATCCCCGTGGTCGTCATAATGGTGCACATCTGCAGCATCATGAGCCTGCGCGGCCAGGCCGGAATCAGGCGGTAAATCGCTTGAAGTCCCTTGGGATACTCGCTGTTGGGGGCAATGCCGGCACCGTTGCCGGGGCCGTCGCGCTCGCTCAAAAGTCCTTGCTTACGCAACTTTCGGCAGCGCAGCCAGTTGTCCACGCTGTAGGCGTGTCCGCTTTTGGCAAACAGCAGGTAGACAAAAAACACGATGTAGACAACTTCGGTGCCCTCCCAAAACATGTGCGAGCGAAAGAAGATGCTCATCATCAAAAAGAACGTGATAACGCCGGTAAACCGCGACCACAGTCCGATCATGAACAGGGCACCGCACAGTTGAAATGCCCACAGGTGGCCCCAAAAAAATGTGGGCGAATCCCAAAAGTGGAGCAGCGAATACTTGTGCCCGTCGGTCAGGTAATGCCAGATCGCCTCGTTGTCGAAAAACCCCCAGGGCTCGTCGGGCAAGAAGCCATCGCCAAACCCCTTGAACTGCCCCGAGGCATGCACTGCCCTGGCGACGTCGGCGGTAAACACCCCCTCGTCGGTAAACAGCATGCGGAAGTGTTCCCAGAGGTCGTTGACGTTACAAATAATGAAGAAGCCAAAGACGATGCGCATAAACCCGATCGAGCGCGGGTCTTCGCAGACCATCCAAAACCGCCGCCAGCGGTCACCCTGTACGGCAAACAGGGCAAACGCACAGACCACACACGCCAATAATATCCAGCCGATGGTCGGCGAGAGGGCGAGGGCATCGAGGTTGGGCGGGGGTTTATCGGCAAACAACAAGCTGGCGAGTAACGTCATGGCAGAATATCCGCGTCGGATCCCTGATAACACGACGCTGTGCCGACACGTGCGGAATTGGCGAGGGCGCTAACGTGTGACCAGGCCGAAGCTGACGCCGCGTCACCCGAAAGCCGTGAAAACCCCCATGGCCTCGCTCACATGTTTCGCTGGCCTGCACAGACGAGGAAAACACAGCTCGTGCGTGTTGCTGCACGGGCGCCCAGCTCGACACTGTTGCGTGGCGCAATAAAAAACAGCGAGATCGCTAGACCTCGCTGTTTGCTTGTTGATGGAGGCAAAGGGGATCGAACCCTTGACCTTCGCGCTGCCAGCGCGACGCTCTCCCAGCTGAGCTATGCCCCCGGAGAAGTTGTTCCGCATCCGTGCGGTGAGGCGGGTGTCTATCAACCTCCTCGCCGCTCGTCAAGCAGCAATTTTTAAGTCGGCCGGCCGGGTCGACGTTGGGTTTGCGGAACAACTCGTCGGGCCGCCAGGTTTGTGGCCCGGGCCCTTGCACTCGTGCGCGATGCGGACGCATGATGCCCCCGCAGTCGACCAGCCTCGCTGCTCCCCGCCATGGATATCGGAGAACTGTTTGAACAGGGCGGCCCACTCATGTGGGTCATTTTGGCGGCCTCGATCATCGGGGTCGGCGTGTTCCTCGAGCGCCTGTGGTCGCTACAACGCGCCAAAGTTCTGCCCCGCGCCTTTGTCGAGCGGATCCGTGGCATGGTCGCTCGCGGCAAGATCTCCGAAGCCCTGCTCCTGTGCGAAGAAAACGGGTCGAGCATCGCCCTGATCATGGCGGCCTCGTTGCGGGCGTTTGAGCAGGATCAGCGGCGCAGCGACATCAAGGAAATGGTCGAAGAAGTCGGTGCCCGCGAGGTTTCCCACATGGACCGCAATGTCGAGGTCGTCGGCACCATCGCCACGATCTCGCCCCTGCTCGGACTGCTCGGAACCGTCACCGGCATGATCCAAGTGTTCCGCGAGTTCGTCACCGCCTATGCCTCGGGGCAGGTCGGTCCCGACACGTTCGCCCAGGGCATTTGGCAGGCGCTGATCACCACCGCCTATGGCCTCACCGTCGCCATCCCGATGCTGCTGCTCTACCGGTTTTTGCAGGGCCGCACCAACACCCTGGTGGTCGAGATGGAGGAAGACGCCATGGGGATCGTCAACCTCCTCGAAGATAACCGGCGGGCCAAAGAAGCTGAACAAGCCAAGGCCGCCAAGGCGCGCGAGGGCGGCAAACGGGAGCGGGACGACGCGTGAATTTTCGCGGTGGCAAACGCGGCCAGGGGGGCCTCAGCGGAGGGCGCGGGCGCGGCTCGGGCTCTGCTATTGTCGACCTTACGCCACTCATCGACGTCACCTTTCAGTTGCTGATCTTCTTCTTGTTGACCGCCTCGTTCCGCAATGAGTCGGCCTTTAAGCTCGACCTCCCAAAGTCGCAAAACAAGGAGCCGGTCCAGCAACAGGAGGCGTTGGTCGTCAAGATCTCCGAGGCTGGCGAGTTGGAGATGAACGGCAAGCTCGTCGACCTGCGCGAGTTGGAGATGCGGCTGTGCGACGCGGCCAAGGGCGGCGAGGCGGCGACCATCAATATCAAAGCCGACCGCAACACCAAGCACGAGCGCGTGGTCCAAGCCATGGATGTCGCCCGCAGCTGCGGCATCAAAAAGATGGGGATCTTGAGCAAGCAGTAGGTTTGTACCCGCGCGCCGTGGAGCCCCAAATCTGGCGACGGTTTGGCCTACGGCAGCAGGACTTCGTCAAACACAATCGTGCCCTCGACTGCATCGGCCGTCGGTTGGGGGGCGCCCTCGTTGGCATAGCCGGCACTTACGCGCACACCAGCCGCTTTGGTTGGTGGTATATGCATCAAGATCCCATTGGGTTCCTCGACCACCTCGACCCCGCCGCCATTTGGCACCCCGTCGACATAGGTCGCCCGCTCGCCCGCTCGCCCTCTTTGATAGTAGATCGTCGACACCGACGAGCCCTGCCCATCGACCAGGTCGGCCTCGAGGTACCAAGACCAAGCGACTGCCTCAAACACATCGTCGGTAACAATTCGGACAAACGCGCCACCCCCAGGGGTGAGGCCACCGACCGCGCCGCGGATATCGATGGCCGGGAGGGCAGCGAGGTCCGCCGGGTCTTTGACGACATCGCACGAGGTCAGAGAAAATCCGACCATTGCCCACGCACCCGCGCCCAAATCTCGACTTATTTGGACCGCTCCCCGGGCCCCGGTAGCTTGGCGCCACGCTATGCAGTGGTTGAACCGAATTCTGCTCTCGGCGCTGCTTGCCGGTGCCGTTGCGTTTGTGCCCCAGCACATCTACGCGGGAAGTGGTGGGGACGACCTTGTCCGGGTCCGCCGTGAAGAGGACCAACTGCGCCAAAAAAATCTCGAGCTGGCCCAGGAAATCGCGTTGCTGCGGGCCGAGGTTGCCGCGCTCAAACGCGACCCCGCCGAAGTTGCCCGGATCGCCCGCGAGGACCTCAACCTGATCTACCCCGACGAAGTTGTGTTTGAGGTCGAGACCCTCGAAGCCAAACCCGCGAGGAAGCCGTGACCGCCAGCTTGTTGTGGTCGTGCTGGCCCTGGCGTGACCGCTCGCTTTTCGCCGCCATGAGGACGCTATGACGACTGCGACTGCCCGGGCGATCTATCGCGTGCAAAAGCAGCTGCGTGCCAGCTGGGGGCATTTGGCGACCTTTGCGGTGTGGCTGTTGATCGGTGCCGGAGCCATCGACCTCGATGCGTTTTGGCGCGGCGACTTGCTGCTGATGACCGGTTTATGTGCCTATACAATCGCGGTGGTTCGAACCCTGCGGCAAGAATTGGCACGCGAGGTTGACGGGATCCCCCTGACGGCAGCACGGGCCGAGACCCAGGAGCTCGAACACGGTCTGCTCATGCTCACGGGCGCTTACCTGCTGGTTGCGATGACCGGGGGCAGCCACAGCTTTCTCTATCCACTTGTATACGCACTTGTATCGTTTTTGGCGGTGCTGCACCGCTCCCGCCGGGTCGCTGCCGTGCTGTTGGTGGCAGCCGTCGCGCTTGAACTCCTCACCGGGCATGCAGCGCAAACTGCCGATGCCACCCGGTTGACGGCGATGCACATCACCTACCTGTTGTTTTTTGCCGCCGGCAATGCCCTGGTGTTGGCCAGTTTGGTCCGCCGGTTACGCGCTGAGCACCGTCGCCGGGTCGAGGGAGAGGTTGCCCGCATGCGCCGGGAGGCCTGTGATTTTCGCCTGCTGGCCCGCGACATGCCAGTGGCCAAGGTCCGCGATCGCCAGGACGAAGAGGCGCGCCTAGCCCAGGGCGCAGTCGAGACCATTCACCTCCAGGTCGGGCATACACTGCGGTTGCTGCGGGCGGCCCACAACCTCCAAACCGCGGCGTTGTTGTGGGTACACAAAACCCCCGAAGGCCAGGCCGAACTTTCGCTCAAGGCGATCGACAGCAATGTCGCGCAGTGTTTTCCCGAGGCCTGCACCCTGCCGACCACGGGGCTTTTGAGCAACATGCTCGGCGACCCCAAACCCCTGCGCCTCGGCCAGCTCAAGGGCCGGCGATTGCCACCGTATTACCGCGAGCCCATCGACGTCGGCGCGTTGTGTGCTGTGCCGCTGTGCGAGGGCCAGCAGGTCAGTGCAATCTTATGTGTCGATCGCAGCCACGCCGAGGCGTTTAGCGAGCGCGAGTGCCAAAGCCTCGAGGCCGCTGTTGCCCACATGGGGCGGGTATTGACGCACGAGCGGGTGTTTACCGCGATCGAGCGCGACAAGTACGAACAGCAGCAGTTTTTCCGCGCCAGCGAAATGCTGTCGGAGGCCCTGACCTTAGACGACGTCTACCGCAAGACCTTTGCCGCCCTGCAAACCGTGGCCGGCTACGACCTGGTGGCGGTGACCGAGTTTGACGACCAGGCCGGCCACCATCGCGTGTTAGCTGTAGATACAAAAGATTCCCAGGGGGTCTGGTCGGAAGTCCGGGCCCGGCTCGACGGTTTGATGTTCGACGACGGCGTCGGGCTGGTGGCCATGGCGGTCAAAAATCGCCACCACATGCCGGCCAAAACCCAGACGTTTGAGCCCGAAACCGTGGTCTTCACCGCGAGAACACGGCTGACCCGGGCCAGATCGTTGGTTGTGTTGCCGTTGTTGCGGGGCGAGAAGGTCCTCGGAACAATTGTATTGGCAAGTAGTTCGGCGCAGCAATACCCGCAGGCCACCATCGACATGCTCCGGGTGATCACCCAGCAGGTCAGCGTGAGCCTGCAAAACGCCCGTATGTACAACTCGATGGAGCTGCGGGCGACAACCGATGGGCTCACCGGGCTGACCAATCACCGCGCCTTCCAAGAACGCCTGGCAACGCTGCACGCCCTGGCCGAGCGCTCCGGGCAAAAGTTCTCGGTGATTTTGACCGACATCGATCACTTCAAGAGTGTCAACGACACCTACGGGCACCCGGTTGGCGACGCCGTGCTCAGGCGTGTCGCCGCGGTGTTCAAAGGTCGCTCGCGCAAGGTCGACATCGTCGCTCGCTACGGCGGTGAGGAGTTTGTTTTGGTGCTCCCCGACACCGACGCGGCAGGGGCCGAGGTGTTTGCCAACAAGCTGCGCGAGGAGATCGGCAGCCAGGTGATGACCAGCGACGACGGTCCGTTTCAAGTCACGATTTCGATGGGTGTTGCCGAGTATCCAAGCGACAGTAAAAACCGCCAGGAGTTGATCGAGAAGGCCGACCAGGCGCTCTATCACTGCAAGCGAAACGGCCGCAACTGTGTGATTCGCGTCGGCGACATGAAGAGCTAGAAAGCTCCGCCAAGGGCTGGCGGACTCAGCTCTGTTGCGTATACATTTTGCTGAGAAGCTTGTTCATACAAGCATCCCCGGCGACCGGTGATGCTGGTCCGGTAGGGGTAGCGAGATCCTCGCATGAGCCCCGTGTGAACCCACACGATGGTAAACAAATCCCTGTGAATCGCCCGTTTTTGCGCGAAAATCGGACTGATGTCGCTTGACGACCGCCCCGAGTTCCCTAAAATCCACGCTCTCCGTGCCCGGCGTCGAACCGGGTAGCCGCGGCCAGCTCGAAGGCCGTCGCTTGGGCGGGCGCATCGTCCCAAGAGGTTTGATTCTCTCGTGAGTGACCAACAACAAGCGATCATCCGCACTGGCGGCAAGCAGTACCGGGTTGAGACTGGCGCCGTGTTGCGCGTCGAAAAGCTCAACCGCGAAGTCGGGACTTCCTTTGATATCGAAGACGTGCTGCTCGTCGGCCGCGGCGACGATGTCAAAGTCGGTACCCCAGTGGTCAAGGGCGCCGCCGTCAACGTCGAAGTCGTGTCGCACGGCCGTGGCCGCAAGCTCATCGTCTTCAAGTTCAAGCCGCGTCGTAACTACCGCAAAAAAGCCGGCCATCGGCAGGCTTACACCGAGCTCAAGGTCAACGCGATCCGCGCCTAAGTCGCGCAGCTAGGGGAGGTTCCAGATGGCACATAAAAAAGGTCAGGGTTCTATTAAGAACGGTCGCGACTCCAATGCGCAACGGCGCGGGGTCAAGATCTTTGGCGGGCAGACCGTCAAAGCCGGCAACATCATCGTTCGCCAAGTCGGTAGCCGCTATCGTGCTGGTACCGGTGTCGGACGTGGGCGCGACTTTACACTTTTTGCTCTCACCGACGGCGTCGTTCGCTTTTACAAGCGTGGGCGCGAGCGACGTTCGTACGTCGCCGTCGATCCGGTTGCAGCCGACAAGGCAGCCGCCGAGTAACACATGCGGTTCATCGATCAGGTCCGCATTGAGGTGCGGGCCGGGCGTGGTGGCAACGGGATCGTAGCCTGGCGCCGTGAACCCTATGTCCCCCAAGGGGGCCCCGCCGGAGGCGATGGTGGCCGCGGCGGGGATATTTTATTGGTTGCCGACGACCACAAGTCGACCCTCCTCGACCTCAAATTTCGCCAGCACTACAAGGCAAAGTCTGGGCAGGCCGGGGGCAACAAGGGCAAAAACGGTCGTGGTGGCGAAGATCTGATTGTCCGCGTACCGGTGGGCACCATGGTCTATCTCGAAGGTGAGGCCGGCCCTCCAGGTTCGCCTCCGCCATGGGCCAACGCCGAAGATGATGCCGACGGGATGGAAATCATCTACGTCGAAGGCCCGTGGCCGCAGGAGCAACCGGGCGAGGCAGAAGAAGCGGAGATCTCGGATCGCGCAGCGGAGTTGAGTGCTGCCAAAGTCGACGACTCGCGCCGCGGGCGTAGGCGGAAGGCGGCACCCCCCAAACCCCAGGTGGGCGATGTCATCGCCGACCTGGTCAGCCACGGGCAACAGGTCACCGTGGCTTCAGGTGGCCGCGGCGGGAGGGGCAACCTGCACTTTCGAAGTTCGACCAACCGTGCTCCGAGCTACGCCGAAGAGGGGCAACCGGGTGAGGCCTTTTGGCTGCGTCTAGAGCTCAAATTGCTCGCCGATGTCGGTTTGGTGGGTTTTCCAAATGTTGGCAAGTCCACACTGATCAGTCGTATCAGCCGCGCGCGGCCCAAGATTGCGAACTACCCGTTTACCACCCTGGTCCCACAACTCGGGGTGGTCTCACTCCCCGATCAACGCTCCATGGTGGTGGCCGATATCCCGGGGTTGATTCGCGGTGCGAGCGATGGCCGCGGCCTCGGGCACGACTTTTTGCGACATCTCGAGCGGACACGGGTGCTGTTACATGTTTTGGCGCCCGATCCGGCCGAAGACCGTGAGCCGTTGGCAGACCTAGAGGCATTGGAACTGGAGTTGACGCGCTACGGCTCAATGTTTGCCGGGCGCCCACGCGTAGTCGCATTGAACAAGGTCGACACCCCCGAGGGCCGCGAACTGCTGGCCAAAACCAAGGCAGCGCTGCGAGAGCGGAAAATCCCGCTGTTTCCGATTTCGGCGCAGACAGGGGAGGGCATCCCAAAGTTGCTCGAAGCGGTGTGGCGCCGGGTCGATCGAACGCGCCGGCAAGATGCAGGCGACGACGGGACCAACGATTAGCCGGCTCTTGCGAAGATACGGGCGGGAACCACAACGAGACCGAGTTTGCTACTGGTTGAGTTTGCCAGCGGGTGAGCCAGGGACGTTGTCGAGTCCGTAGGTGTCGGGATCGAGGTATTAGCCAGCCCCAGCCTTGGGTCGCAGGCAGCGACCACGGGACCAGCGAGTTCTCCGCTTGCGCTAGTACCCAATCGTGCGAGCTTGCGACTTCGAGCTGGACCTTGTGTCTAGGGTCCGCTTCGCCCAACAACGATCGACCGGCACTGAACGGACAACACCGTGCATGTTGCGAAGATGGACGGAAGTACAGGTGCGGGCAGCGTGCAGGCGCGCGGGCCGATGTATGTCGACAACTGGTGTGTCTGGGTGAGGCTTGGTAGCCTCGAGCACGTGTCAAAGTTGCTGCAACTGACGTCGACCTTGAAACTGCGTCACCTCGGCTCGATCGCGGTTGCTGGCATTTTGATGATCTCCGGTGGGGTTTCGGCCCAGCCAGCCGAGGCCGAGGCCGGGGCCGAGCCGGCGCCTGTCGACAACAGTGCGCGGGCCACCGAGGTCTACGGCGAGCGACTCGACAACTTGCAGACCGAGGTCAACGCTCTCAAGGAGCAGATTTTTCGCAGCAAGGCTCGGCTCTCGGTTCTACGCGAGGCCGTGCGCGGCGCAATGGAAGGTAGCCGTGTGGTGCTGGCCCATCGCAATGTCATGGGCACCGGCTTTCGCCTGATCAAAGTTGTCTACAAACTCGACGGTGCCCCGGTATTTGTGCGCGAGGACGACAGCGGTGCGCTCGACGAGATCGACGAGTTTGTCGTTTACGACGGCAACCTCGGCTCGGGGCTACATGCGGCCACGGTCGAGCTGACCTACCGCGGCCACGGGTATGGAGTGTTCAACTATCTGCGGGAGTACAACTTCAACTCCCGGTCTTCGCATGGCTTCACTGTCCCCGCGCGAGGCTCGGTCAAACTCGTGAGCGTGGGTTTTGAAAGCGGCAACTTGACCACCGAGATGCAGGACCGGCCGGCTGTCGATTGGCAAGAGCAGGTCCTCGATGCCGCCGGCAACCCGGTCAAGCCCGGCCAGTCTAACAAGCGGGCGCGGGGGAAAGCTACGGGCGCCAGCAAAAAGGACAACAGTGGCAAAAAGGCCGCTGATAGTAAGAAACAGGCAGACGGGCCCAAACCCAAGGTTGATGCCAAGGCCGATGTCAAAGCTGGCGCGACCGCGGGTGATAAAAAAGATGCAGGTGCATCGAAGCCGCCACCGGCGAAGGGGAAGTAGCCAGCGGTGCGAACGGTGCTCCAGCCTGATGCCAAAAACTCCGGGCAGTCGCATGCGGGTAATACCCGTACCGGCGCACCGCAGTGGTTGAATTTGGTGAACACATGCCAGGCCAAGGTCCGACAACTCGGGCACGCCGGGGTTGTTGCGACAGTCCTGCTAGCTCTCGCTGTGCCAGCCACAGCCCAAGCACAACCGGCATCAGGTAAGGCATCGGTCAAGGGCAGTCTCGGCAAGGACGGCGCGAACGGGTCGGCCAAGGCTTCCAAAACCAAGTCCAAACCGGCAACGGGCAAGGCGAACGGGCAGGGCGAGGCCAAGGGCAAAGCCTCCGCGAAGGGCAAGGACACGGGCAAAGCCGCTGCGAAGGGCAAGGGCAAAACGGCCGCGAAGGACATTGTCCCCGCCGATCCTGAACTCGCCCAGCTGCAACGACGGCTGCAATCCGTCGCGGCCATGGTCAAAACGGCGAGTGACATCGCCGGCAAGCAACAGGCGCAAAACACCGAGTTTTTGGCGCAGCGGCTCACCCTGGGGCAGTTGCTGCTACAAGAACATGCCGGTGAGCGGGCGGCGATCCTGTTTTTGGATATCCTCGAAAACTACCCCGATACCGTGGCTGCTGTGCAGGCCCGGTTTTATTTGGGCGAGGCCCTGCTGCAGCTCGACATGCCCGAATGGGCAGTTGAGTGTTTTGCCGAGATGCTGCGCAGTACCAAGGCCTCGGCCAAGCGGTTGCAACAAAAGAGCATCGCCCACCTGCTCGACCTCAGCTACCCCCGGCGCGAACGCGGCTTTGCCCGCAATCCCGGGGTGAGTGCAACCCCGGAGCTACGCGCCCGCCTACGCAGCCTCGGGTTGCCAACCGTGATGCCGCCGCCCAAGGGGGCGATGAGCCCGGACAATGCCCGCAAGCTGGTGGGGTGGGTCAAGTCGATCGCCTCCGATGAGCGCGAGCCAGTCCTCCACTACGCCTACGGTCGCTATTTGTACATGACCGGAAATTTCAAGGCGGCCGTCGAAGAACTCGATGTACTTGCACCAAAAGCCCGCCCGGCAGCCAAGGTCGACGAGCTGCTCGCCGCCCGTGCTGCCTATCTCGCGGCCGCTTCGGCGCTGTCGCTCGGCGAGTTTGAGGACGCCCTGGTACGGTTTTCCAACCTCACCCAACAGCGCTTCAAGGGCCTTGAGGCCCGGCGAATCGTCGAGCTGGCATGGATGGCGATCGGTCGGGTGCTCCACGATCTCGGCGACTATGAGCGGGCGATGGCGGCCTACCGCCAGATCGGTCGGGCCTCGCCGATGTACCTCGAGGCCAGCTACGAGTTGGCCTGGACCCTGCTTCGTTCCGACCGTTTGGGCAGCCTCGACACCGTGTTGTTGCTGCCCAACGCGGGCCCGATTGCCTCGGAACTCAAGTTGCTGCGTGGCAAAATCAAGATCCGTCAACGCGATTGGAAAGCCGCCGAAGCCGAGTTTGAAACCCTGCGCGAGGAGTTTCGCAAGAGCGCCGAGAGCCTGGGGCAGTCGCTCACGGTCGGTGAAGATGCAACTTCATATTTTACCGCCGTGATGGTCCACGAGCGCGACACGTTTTCGCTGGGTAGTTTGCTGCCGCAGGGGGCCGTGTCGATCGCCCGCGGGCTGCCACGCACCCGCCAGGCTGAGGTGCTCGCCCGCGATGTCGGGGCCCTGCAGCGCGAGCTCGCCGAGACCGAAGACCTGCTTGCGCGCCTGACCGAGGTCATGCAGTCGCGCGACCGGGCCCGGTTATTTACCGACCTTGGGGCCCAACGCTCGTCCCTCGACCGCGCCGACGAGGAGCTGCTCGAGGTTGGCGAGAAGTTGATCAACGACCGGGCGCGCAACGGCAGTGTCAAGGCCCGACTCCAGGGTGCACGGATCAAACTCAAAGACGCGATAGGTGGCGCGGCCCAAAACCGCGGTCGCCGGCAGCGGGCTGACCAGGTCGAAAATTTGCGTATGCAAATTATTGAGCTCGACGCCGAAACCATGGCCGTGCGCGCCAAGCTCGTGGGTGCAGAACGCAGCCAACGGGCCGCGACCCGGGCCGGGAAGGCGGGCGATGCCAAAACCTTTTTTACCGAGGCCGCAGCCCTGCGTCAGGCCGTTGGTCAACACGAGCGTGCCCTCGCGCTGTTGCGCAGCAAACTCGCACAGGCTGAAACTGGCATGCGGGTGGCCGAGGTCGGTCGCAAAACTCGGCTCCAGGCGGTTGATCGCCATTGGCTGTTTTTGACCAAGGTTCGCGACGGACTCAAAACTAAACCGAGTGCCGACAATGAGCGGCTGTGGAAGCGCATGCTTAAGTTGCGCGGGCAACTGCGGTTGGTACGCAAACAGATCGACGACGCGGCCGAGCAACGCCTGCAACGTGCGGCCATCATACTCGCCGAGGAGCGCCGCAACGTCACCAGCCTGCGTCAGCAGCTCGATGGTTTACAGGGTCGAGCCGAACCCCTGTTGGGAGATGTCCTCACGGCCAGTATGCGAGATGTCAGCGCGGAGCTCGAGCACTGGATCGTGCGCAGTGAGGTCGGTCTGTTAGATGTTGTATGGGCAAAAAAACGGCTCGAGACCGATGAGGTGCGCCGGCTCGAAGCCCGTCGCGACCGGCGAGCGCGGGCGATCGACCGCTCCGTCAAAGAAGTCCTCAGCCCCGGGAGGCCGCAGTGACACGCGCGGCCAAACACTCGAAGCTGCGGTTCGGGGCGGCGGGGCTGTTGTCGCTCGCGGTATTACTTGTATCAACACCGTCTTCAGCACTCCCCCGCGAAGGGCTGTGGAAGGGGCGCGAAGGCGAAGCGGGCTCGGGCGTACCACGCAAAAAAGCTGGGCGTGGCGATCGGGACAGGTTGCGGGCACCGGAACGTCGCCGGCCGAAGTCGTCCAAGGAAGAGCAAGCAATCACCGAACTCGAAGCCATCGGCCAGCGCTACCGCGATGCCGTCAATGTTGCCCAGGACACGCTTGCCCAGGTGGTGTTGGTCGAGTCGGCAGCGGCCAAGCGCGAGTTGACCCAGCAATTTGCCGGCGAGATCAAAACCCACGAGGTCCAGGCCGAAAAACTGCGGGGCGAGGCGATTGCCCGCTATGAGAAGTTTTTGGCCGACCGCCCGAGCAATCCAACCTGGACCCCGGAGATCATGTTGCGGCTCGCTGAGCTGCACTTTGAGACAGAAAATCAGCGGTATGCCGAACTCGAAGAGGCGTACAACGAGCAGATCGAGGCGCTCAAGGAGGGCGAGCAAGCCCCACCGCCGCCGGTCGCCGAGTACGGTCGGGCGGTCGACTTGTACCGCGGCGTGGCGACCAGGTTTCCGCGCTACGCCCATACCGACGCGGCTCTCTACATGATGGGGATCCTGTTGTACGAGGGCGAGAAGTTTGACGACAGTCGGCAGGCATTTTTGGCACTTGCCTGTCCGGACAGGTTTGCCATTCCCAATCCCGCCGGTGACAACGTCACCCCGTCGTCGGCCGTGCGTGCTGGCGACTATGCCGGGTGCGTGCCCCTGCGCGAGGGGTCGAAATACGTCGCCGAGGCCTGGCTGCGGGTGGGTGAAGTCCATTACGACATGGATGAGCTCGACCCGGCGCTCGAGGCCTATCTCGCGGCTGCAAGTGATACCTCGGGGCCGCTATACGACGAGGCGCTGATCCGCGTGGCCTGGACGCTCTACCTCAAACGCGACTTTGCGGGTGCGGTGGCCAAGCTCGACGAGTTTGTGTTGTTTGCCGATAAGGCCAAAAGGACAGGTCAAAAGGATGCCCAGGGCGCGGCGACCCTACGCGACGATGCCGTCCGCTACATCGCCAAGTGCTACATCGAGGACGACTGGGACCTCGACCACAAACCCGACCCGGTTTGGGGCCTCGCCCGGCTCGACCGCGACTACAAAGAACGGACCCAGGAACCCCACGTACCCGAGATTTATGCGGCGCTCGGGGTGTTGTTTGCCGAGGACACCCAGTTTCAGCAGGCCATTCAGATCTGGGAACTCGCCCTCGGCCGTTGGCCGGTGTCGGCTGCGGCCCCGCTGTTGCAGCGCAAGATTCTAGACGCCCAGATTGCCCTTGGCGACAAGGAGGGGGCCCGGGTCTCACGCGAGGCGCTGGCGACCAACTACCTGCGCGGGACCAAATGGTTTTACGCCAACGAGTCCGACCCCGATGCCCTCGAAGCGGCCATGAAGTTGGTCGAGGAGGCACTGGTGGCGACGGCGGTGGAGCACCATGCGGTCGCCCAGGAACTCCGGCAAAAAGGCGACCCCAAGGCCGCCGAGGAGTATGCCCAGGCGGCCCGGGCCTACGAGGCGTACTTGCAGCGCTACCCCGATACGCCGAGCAGTTACAAGTATCGGTTTGCCTACGCCGAGAGTCTCTACTACTCGGAACAGTGGCTCCCCGCAGCCGATGCATATACAGATGTTCGCGACTCGACCCTGGGCAGCAAATACCAGGTCGATGCCGCCCGCGGGCTGGTGCTGTCGCTCGAGGCCCACATCGAAGGCGAGCAGTCGTCGGGCAACTTCACGTACCCCGACATGCCGAAAAAGGGCCAGGTCCAGGGCCCGTTTACGCCGCAGGAAATCCCCGACATGGTCCGCCGGATGCAGCGGGCGTACGACAAGTTGATCGCGCTCGACGGCAAGTCTGAGGAGTTGGCGACCTACCGCTACAACGCGGCCGCCATCAGCCAACGCTACTTTCACTTCAGCGACGCCGAGCGGCGGTTTGTCGAGATCGTCGATCGCCACTGCGACAAGAATGTAGCGATCAACGCGGGCTTTGCCATCATCGACAGCTACGTCGTCCGCGAGGATCACAAAGCCACCCAGGAATGGACCGCCCGCCTGGGCGAAAAGGGCTGTGGCGAGGGTGAACTCAAGGAGAAGTTTGCCGGCGACCTCAAAACCCTGGGCCTGGCGGCCCGGTTTCAAGAGGCCAACCTGTTGTTAGAGGCAGGTGAGTACGAGGCTGCGGCCGATCGTTACGTCGCCCTGGTCGAGGAGGAGCCCAAGGATAAAAATGCCGACCGCGCGCTCAACAATGCAGCCGTTGCATATGAGAAGATCGGGCGGTTTGGCAGCGCCGGCAAGACCTACCAGCGGATCTACAACGAATATCCCGACAGCGAGTTTGCCGACGATGCCCTGTTGCGCAGCGGGCTCAACCACGTGCGGTTTTTTGAGTTTGAAGACGCGGTCACGACCTACCTCAAACTCGCCGAGGACGAGCGTTACAAAGACAGTGAGCACCGCCTGTTGGCGCTCAAAAATGCGGCTGACCTTTTGGACAGTTTGCAGCAGTACAACCGTTCGGCCGCGATGTACCAAAAGTATGCCAACAAGGTCGAAGACCCGGCAGAAGTTGCAGATGCAGCATTTCGCCGGGCCAAGGTGCTGCGCAAGACCGGCGACTACAAGGCCATCGAAGCGGCCTACGGCGGGTTTATCTCGAAGTACGGCGGCAATGAGAGCCAGGCCGATAAGGTTGTCGAGGGCTACCTGCGGATCGGGCAATCGCGGGCAGCCCGGGGTGATCGCAAGGGGGCCGAGTCCGCCTACCGCGATTGCATTGCCACGTTCTCGGCCCGCAAACTCAAAAACGGTAGCGACGCGGCCGACTTCCCCTCCGAAGCCCAGTTTTTGCTCAGCGAGTACGCCCTGGCCGACCTGTTGGAGTTTGAACTCAAGGGCCGGGGCAAGGCCCTGGCCAAGAGCGCGATGAAGTTGTTTGACCAGGTTGTCGAGGCCTCGAAGGCCTACGACTCGGTGATTCCCTACCGTCGCCTGGAGTGGGTGCTGGCGGCGATGTACCGCCGCGGCTACGCGTTTGAGACCACCGCCATCAAGATGCGCAAGGCCCCGGTCCCGCGCTCGCTCAAGCCCTACACCGAAGTCTGGTTTGCCTACAAAGAAGAGGTCGAGAAGGGCGCGGCCCGGTTTGAGTCGATGGCGATCCCGCTGTACGAAGAGACGATCAAGCGCGCCAAGCAATACGGGGTTGCCAACGAGTGGACGCGCAAGGCCCTAGAGCGCCTCAACGTGTACAAGCCCGCCGAGTATCCGCTGTTGCGTGAGCCGGCCGTCGAGTTGCAGGTGGAGGACAGGCGATGAGCTGGTTGTCCAAACAAGTGTATGCGCACCGGTTTGTCCCGGCGCTTGCCCTCGGTGCTGTTTTAGTTGCTTGTGCAACAAAGCCGACGCCCGAGACGACCACCCCCGAGGAGGACCCGCTCGCCGACGTGGACCTGGGAGACGACGAAGCGGCCGGTAAAAAGCCGAGCAAACAACCCAAGCCCGGCGACCCCGACGAGGTCGATGCCAAAACCAAGGCCGAGGCCAAAAAGGTGATGGCCAAAAACCGCGATCGCGACCCGGAGGTCGAGCGCCGCAAAATGGCCGCCTCGCGCAAGGTGAGTGCCAAGGCCGTGCAGGCGCTCAAGGGCGGCGACATGCCAGGGGCCGTCAAACATGCCCGCGAAGCCCTGCGTGTCCACGAGCAAAACGCCGAGGCGATGTTGGTGTTGGCCGAGGTGTTTTACAAGCAGGGCAAGTACGAGCTGTCCCTGAGTGTGACGACTTCGGTGCAGTCGATCGACCCCAAGGTGCTGACCAAAGTTGACAGCTCGCGGGCCTACAACCTCAAGGGCTTTGCCCTGTTGGCCATGGACAAGCAAACCATGGCGACCCGGGCGTTTCGCAAGGCGGCCGAGACCGATGTCAAAAACGCGACCGCGTGGAACAACCTCGGGGCCCAGTACATCCGCACCGGAAACACCAAGAGCGCCATCGATTGCTTTGCATATGCAACGAGGTTGGACTCGCGGTTTTACAAGGCCCACCTCAACCTCGGCAGCGCCTACCGGGCGACCCGCGATTGGGACAAGGCCGAGGCCAGCTTCAACCAGGCGTTGCGGCTGCGACCGAACTATCCCGAGGCCTACTTCAACCTGGGCGTGCTGTACCTCGATGCCCAGCCCTATCCCAAGCTCAGTACCGAGGCACGGCTGCAAAAGGCGATCGCCCACCTCAGCAAATATCGTGAACTCGCAGTTGCGGCCGGGGGCGACCAGGCGGCGACCAAGATCGGCGACGATGTTGCCCGGGTAAAAAAGCGGCGCGGCAAGACCAAGAAGGTCGATCCCAAAAAAGCCAAGGAGGCCCAAGTCAGGCGGATAGGCAAGGAGCTGGTGAGCCCGGCCCAGGCAGATCTCTATATCGAGTTGGCCCAAAAAGGTTTGGACAAGGAGCGTCGCCGCAGCGAGCGCGAGCAGAAGCGTAAGGACAAGGCGAAGTCCGACGCGGCCAAGCCAACACCCGAAAACCAACCGGCGCCTGAGCAGCCCGCACAAAAACCCGGTGCGCAGAAGCCCGGTGCGCAAAAGCCGGGGGGCAAACCAGCGGCCGATTCAAAACCTGCTGACAAGCCGGCGAGTAAGCCGCAGGAGCCGAAAAAGCCCGGGGCCCAGGCGCCGAGCAAGCCCACGCAAAAGCCCAAGTCACCACAAAAACCCGCTCAGAAGCCGCAGTCGCCTCAAAGTCCGCAAAAGCCTGGCGTGCAAAAACCCGGGTCGCCAAAGTCCAAGCCCGCGCCACAAAAGCCCAAGGTGCAGCGCCCTGGTGGGTAGGTCTGGTGCCGCTGCCCAAACCACATCGCGCCAATAAAAACCGGCGAGGGATAGACCGGCTGCGTTTGGGAATGCGTTACGACGCCGTCACGGCCGCCAAGCCCACAAGAAAAATCATCTCCGATGCGAAATGAGTCGTGGAGTTTGAGAGCCGGATCACTGTATAAGGAGTTGGGTGACACGTGACCCCATCGGGGTCGTCACACCACGAACGTTGGAAAGTCAGCCGATGCGCAAGTTGAGTCGACGACATCCGAAGGGCCCGAGCAAAACTCGGTTTGTCTGTGTCGCGACAACACTTGTGTGGTGTGCATCGTTGTGGGCTTCGACTCCGGCTGCGGCTGCGCCACCCAAGGAGTCATCGCCGAAATCGTCCGAGGAAACTTCCAAAGACGACAAGGCGAGATCGCCCAAAACTTCGGGTCGCTCCGACTCGGGCAAGAAAGTCATTTCACTGGACGGCGAGTTTGAGATCTTCGGCAAACTCGAAAAGCCCAGTGCTTTTTACGTCCTGCGCAGGTCCTCGCTCGACTTCGATTGGGAGAGGTTGGACGCGCGGTTCACCCCGCTCGTGCTTGAATCTGTTCAGGATCCTCTGTTTTAATCTGCGTCACTTTTGAGAGACTCGAAGAGTCACAACCCGAAACAAGCGCCCTGCGCGCGCGAGACGTTTGTTTCACCGCAACCAACCTGACAAACACGTCAAACCCGATTCGGACCAACTTGTCCGGGGCAAAAGAAAAAGCGGGTAAGCCCGCAACTGAGGAGGATCATCAGCCATGGAATTCGATTTCGCGTCATTCTACCAAGAAGGCGGGAAGTTCATGCACTTCATCGCGATCTGCGCCATCATCGGTGTGGGCGTGATGATTGAGCGCTTCATCTTTCTGTTTTTCCGTTTCAACATCAACGGCGGGCAGTTCTTCAACCAAATCCAAAAGCTTGTAATGGCAAACAACATCGATCGTGCCATCAAGCTGTGCAACGCTGCCGATAAGGCTGCTCTGGCCCGCGTGGTCAAGGCTGGTCTTACCCGTGCCAACAAGAGCGAGGCTGACATCGCCGCCGCGATCGAGGAGTCGATGCTGGAAGTTTCTCCGGCCATCTCCAAGCGCGTCCCGATGATCGCCGCGGTTGCCAACGTCGCAACCCTCCTCGGTCTGCTCGGTACCATTTTCGGTATGATCGACGCATTCAATGCTGTTGCAACGGTTGCCGCTGACCAACGTTCGCAAGCTCTTGCAAAGGGCATCTCGATCGCCATCAACACCACAGGCTTCGGTCTGATGGTCGCCATCCCGCTGCTCTCGGCGCAGATTTTCATCGCCAACCTGGCCAAGAAAATCTCCGACGAGGTCGACCTCTACGCCGTCAAGCTCGAGAACCTTCTCGCTGCTCGGGTCCGTCAGGGCTAATCACACTGTCTTCGCCCAGCCCATACCGTTGGGCTTAGATGGAGTCCGAAACACGTATCCCAACGCAGAAAGGAGGTAGAGCATGGCACGCAAAAAGAAAGGCGCTGACGAAGCCGAGGTCAAAGCAAACATGCTGCCGGTCATGAACATCATGTTCCTGCTCATCCCGGCGCTGCTGATGGCCATGGAGTTCGCCAGCATGGCGGCTATCAATGTGTCTCCGCCAAAGTTCGCTGCGGCGGCTGACCAAAAGAAGCAAGAAGACAAAAAAGAGGAGAAGCCACTCGACCTCAAAGTGTTCATCATGACTGATGGATACCGGGTCACTGCCAGCGGTCAGCAAGAAGGTGCTGATGCAGGTAAATCGGCTGACTCCAACCGACCGACCATCGGCTTGGCAAAGCCAGGGTCGGAACTCGACGACTACGAGCGCTACGACTACGACGCGCTCGAGGCCAAGGCCAAGGAGTACAAAGGCCTGTTCCCCAACGACGTCACCGTCAAAATCAGCGCAGAGCCTGACATCCCAATGCAGGTGCTGATTGGGACCATGGATGCACTCGCAGGTACAACTTGCAAGATCGGCAAGTACTACAAAGGCGAGGATCCACCGGAGGACTGCTACTTCTGGCAACCGATCGTGGAGGCAGGTGCAGGCTGATGGATAACATGACGCCAGAACAAAAAGCATTCTTGGCCAAGAAGAAGGCCAAGGCTGCTGCCCGCCGCGGCAAGGAAGAAGAAGAGGGCGAGCTTGGCATGACCTCGCTGATGGACATCGTCTCCATCATCGTCGTCTACCTGCTCAAGAGCTACGCTTCCGATCCCGTCGTCATCAACCCCACCGCGGGTCAGAAGATCCCAATGTCGAAAGCAGACGCTTCACTGCAAGACGGCATGCCAATCTTCGTTACGCTCCGCGGGATTACCTTCATGGATAAGAAGGTCGTCACGATGAACGCCGACGGCGAAGTCGACAAGGCCCAGGTGGAAAACCACCTGATCGGCCCCCTGTTCGACGCCATGGCCGAAGAAGTCGATAAGGCCAAAGCAATGGCCGAACGCCAAAACCGTGAATGGGAAGGTCGCCTGATCCTCGTCGGAGATGAGCGACTCAAGTTCAGCACCCTGGTCGATGTGATGTACACGGCCGGTCGCGCCGAGTTTGTCCAGTACGCGTTCTGCGTCATCCGTAAGGGCTAGTTACGGATTGATGTGAATACAAGGAGTGTCGCTTTGGGCGACACTCCTTGTTCTTTTCGAAGTGGTGCGCGGGCTAGTTTGGCCTGGCTGCGGCCCTGAGCGGCTTGCAGTACGCGAAGTACAGCGTCGCCGCTCAGGGCTCGCATCCAGGCCAAACTATCACCGCGATCCTTTGGGGTGGCGTGGTTGTGCGCTGGGAAGTGTGGGTTGGGAAGTGCGGGCTGGGCAGGTTCTCTGAGCACGAGTACGCGAAGTACAGCGTCGCCGCTCAGGGCTCGCACCCAGGCCAAACTATCACCGCGATCCTTTAGGGGGGCGTGGGTTGTTCGTCTGGAAAGAAGTGTGCGGGGTGGGAAGTGTACAGCGTCGCCGCTCAGGGCTCGCATCCAGGCCAAACTATCACCGCGATCCTTTGGGGTGGCGTGGGTTCGTCTGGAAAGAAGTGTGCGGGGTGGGAAGTGTGCGGGGTGGGCAGGTTCTGAGCGACGAGTACGCGAAGTACAGCGTCGCCGCTCAGGGCTCGCATCCAGGCCAAACTATCACCGCGATCCTTTGGGTGGCGTGGGTTGTTCGTCTGGAAAGAAGTGTGCGGGGTGGGAGTGTGCGGGGTGGGCAGGTTCTGAGCGACGAGTACGTGAAGTACAGCGTCGCGCTCAGGGCTCGCACCAGGCCAAACTATCACCGCGATCCTTTGGGGTGGCGTGGTTGTGCGCTGGGAAGTGTGGGTTGGGAAGTGCGGGGTGGGCAGGTTCTGAGCGACCAGTACGTGAAGTACAGCGTCGCCGCTCAGGGCTCGCACCCAGGCCAAACTATCACCGCGATCCTTTGGTGGCTGGGTTGTGTCGTCTATGGGAGGCGAAGTACAGCGGCACCTCGCAGGCTCCCTTGGGGTTGTGTCGTCTTCCAAGGTTCGCGGAGAATTTTTGGTCGTGACGCGGTTCTTGAGAAATTGCTGTAGCCGCCTACAGTCTTCTCAGGGCCGCGTCACGGCCAAAAAGGCCCGCGCGTTCGGGCCACAGATACGTCTCGGTTCGATCGGTACAACTCCGACCATTTGGGCAGGAGTTCGGTCGGTATTCGGGGGTAGACAGTCGTCCGAACACCAGCCAAGAAGCCCGCTCGGACTGTGGCCCTCGGTTCGTTCGGTACTTGAGTCGGGGCGACACGTGCTGGTCGTTTCATCTGGATGGTGTTTTCAAGCACCCTGTTTCATTCGGTAGCGATGCACTGAGGGTGTTGCTTCGTTCGGAAAGCTTCACTGCGAGACGACTTCGTGAGACGGGTGCTCCGAGTCTTGCTGGTCGTCATCTTGACGCTCGTGAGCCCATTTGTGCGGTGATGTGCAGGTCAGCGGGAGTGCCTGCACAATCGTCGTTCCATTGGCCCTATTGCGCGGCTGTGGGGTTGACGCGAGAAACACCACGAGTTGTGGAGTTTCCCCCCTCACATGCGTTTCACGGTAGTTTGGGTGCACAAACGAACTGCGAGTAATTGGCCAGGGCCCCCGACGATCGGCTACAACCATAGGTAGGATTCGAATCCGAGAATGCCCCAGGGGACACGTTCGAGACGTAAGGTGCTCCGCATTGCCGTCATTGTCGATGGCATCGCCTCCGATGAGCTCCACCAAACAGCACCTGAGTCGGTCACGGCCGGTTCGGCGCTCGATAATCGTTTGATGCTGTTTGGTCGCCGGGTTCCCCTGCGGCACACACTGTTCGAGTACCGCGACGGCTCCTACTTTCTCGATTTACCTGCACATACAAAGGGTGGCGTGCAGATGCGTGGGCGCAAGACTTCGGTCAAAAAGCTGCGCCGCAATGCTGCCCAGGGCGAGACGCTTCGCCTTCCGCTCGATTCGACCGCCCGTGGCAAACTCCGGTTCGGCGAAACCACGCTGTTGTTTCGCTTTACCAAGCCGGCCCCGATCGTTCCCAAACCGCCGTTTCCCGTGGAGTTCAAACCCACGGTGCGGACCATGTACACGCGCCTCGACCTGTCGACGATGCTGGCGGCACTGTTGTTGTTTGGCCCCTACTTCACCTGGGTGGCCAACCAGGAGCGCGACCCCGACTATCAGCCCGAGGTCGACGACCGGTTTAAAATTGTGATGGGGGTCTACGAGCCCGAAGAAGAGGAAGAGCCCGAGGAAGAGTCCGAAGAAGAGGTCCTCGCCCAAGAAGACGAGGAAGAGGAAAAAGAAGAGGAAGAGGACAAGCCCGAGGAGACCAAGGAACTCAAGGAGCGTCCCAAGGAGCTGTCTGAAAAGGCAGTTGCGAAGGCCCGTGGCATGGCGCTTGCCCGTGCACTCGGAACCTACGGTGGAGAGGGGGAGGGCTCGGTTTTCGATGTCATCCAGTCGACCGAAAACAACCTGGGCGAGGTGTTTGAAAACGGAATGGGGATCGGCAATGCCGACGGTGGCGACTTTGGGGCCCTCACGCCGGGTGCCGAGGGCATGGGTCGCTCGGGAGAAGTTGTTGATACAAAAGGTTTTGACGTCACCGATGGCGGCCCCGAAGTCGCCAAAATCAAGAAACGGGAGACCAAGGTCAAGGCCAAGGACACCGAGATTCACGGCGACCACGACAAGCGGGCGATCAAAGGTGTGATTCGCCGGAAGATGAGTGCGCTACAAAATTGCTACAACAAGGCGCTGCGGACGCGTCCAGATCTTGCCGGGAAGATCTCCTACTCGATCACAATTAGTCCGATGGGAACTGTGACCGGGGTGCGAATCGAGGATGACTCGGTGGGTGACAACAGTGTTGCAGACTGCACAAAAAAGAAGATCTCCGGGTGGCGCTTCCCCAGCGATGGGGCCGAGGAGGCCTCGGAGGTCAACTTTTCTGTGGTATTTTCAGGAAGTCAGTAGGTGCGCGCGATGGCTGCTTGGTTCGACAACGCGACTCGATTTACGGCTGGGGTTGCACTTGTCGCTGGAGTTGTGTTTCTCGCCGGGCAAAGCCAGGCAGAGCCTGCACCGGCCACGTCGGACAAGCCGGCGGCCAAAGCCGAAACCAAATCGGGTGAGCAGTCAAAAGCTGAAGACGCGGTGGTTCCTGGCGAAGCCTCAAAGGTGCGGCAGTCGATGGAAAAGGGCGTCACCGAGATCAACACGGTGCTGACAAAAGCCCGCAAACAGGGCGATGCGTCGCGGATCGCCTGTGTACTCGACAAGCGCCAACGTGCCGATCGGGTGATGGAGCTCGCAACTGGCGAGCTCATTGTGCTCGAGGGGGCGGCACAACCCCAGGAAAAGTCGTTTGCCATGCAAAAGCTCAATGCCGCCTCGGGCAAGCTCGAAGAGCTGGTGGTCCAGGCGCGGCAATGTGCAGGTGATGCGGGCCCACGTTCGCTCAATGCCACCGAAAATCAGCTAGAACGCGAAGATCTGGTGCCGCACAACGACCCGACTTCGGTGCCACCTGGCAATCCAGGTGTGCCGCCACCGCTCGATCCGGGTCGTCCGATTGTGTCGAGCGCGGTCCACTAGCGGTCTGGTTGCATGCACGTGCATGCCCTGTTGCATGTGTACCTGCACGCGATCGTAGCTGCGGTGAAGTCGCAGCTTTATGGTTGTAAATGCACCAATCTCGCAGGATCGAACGTGAGGCTTGGTTGACCGATCAAAAGTTCAGGGTCGTAGTGAGTTGCGACTTGCGAGCGAAGGACGGTTCTCCACCACAACGCGAATATCGGCTGATTGCGCTAGTTTCATACCCACGCGTGGGTCTGCGGGCACAGTTGTCCACACATCTTGAACTGCGTGGATTTGCCGTAGGAACAACTGTGCAGGTCACGGATGTGATGAAACTGTTCCAAAGATCATCTTTGCAACAGTGCGCAGGCGGCTGTACGGGCGAACAGGCGCAGCCATAAACTGCAGTCTTTTGGCGTCATGGGGGGTAGATTCGCTACGCTTAGTACCCACACCTGGCATTTATTTTGGGCTCTACATCCCCCAACTTCGCCCGGGAGTTTCTCTCCCGTGTGCACGGACGGTCACGCTTTGTGGCGAGTCGGATAACGCGATCACTGGTCTCGTTGGGGATTGTTGTGTCAGCAACGTTAGGTTTGGCTGCGGAGGCACAGGCCGACTTGCCGCGAACCGAAGACGGTGCGGGTGTCAAAGTTGGACGGCGCTCGACCTTTCACCCCGGCATCGCGTTAGTGGTGGGGGCTGACAGCAACGTTTTTTGGACCGACCGCCGCGACAATGGGGGCGTGAGCCCTGCAGCCATGATGACGCCTGTGGGGTGGCTGGGTATCGGCAATCGCGAGGTTCGCGACGGGGTTTTGCAGTCGACCCCCGAACGCAGTGATCGCAAGGTCGACTACAACCTGCGGGCGACAGCGGCCTATCGCGCCTACCTCTCGCGCAAAGAAAACGTCATCAGGCAAAGCCGCTTTAACTTTGTTCTCGACGCCCACGTCAACTTTGCGCCCGGCCGCAAGTTCAGTTTTTCGTTTGACGAGAAGTTTTCGCGGCTGGCCGAGCCGCGCAACTACGAGGCCGCACCCGACTTCAACTTCAATCGCCTCGACCACCGAGGGGCCCTCACGTTCACGCTACGGCCAGGTGGTGGCCGCCTGAGTCTGGCGGCCTCGTACCTCAGCGAAGTGCTCTACTACGAAGCTGCGGACATTGTGAACGCCGATAGGTTGGTCAATGGTGCCGGGGCCGAAATCAAATACCGGATAAAGCCCCGGTCGTCACTTGCGATTACCTATACCTACCGCAACACCTACTACCTGTGCTGCGGCACGACCGGGACCGGCCGCAACGAAGACTCCGACCACCACCGCGTGATGGCTGGCTACCGCGGGCAGATTGGCCAGCGGATGTTGTTGACGGCGATGGCCGGGTACGGCAGCGGCAAGTATTACTACGACAACAACGGGCCGAATTTTAAGGGGCCGATTGCCCAGATCGGGCTGACCTATTTCCCGACCTTGCGTACGCAACTATTTGCCCTGTTCAACCGCGATTTCCAGGACTCGCTGTTTGGCAATTACTACGTCGACACCGGCGGGCAGATCGGGGCCAGTCACCTGTTTCGCTGGAACATGCTGGCGTTCTTGAAGTTCGAGGTCTATGGCCGGCGCTATGCCGGGATCCCGATCCCGGGGCAGGACCTTTCCGGCCCGGGTGGTACGGGGCCCGGGGGGGTGTTTATCGCCGGGTATGACAACGCCCCGGGATTTGTCCGCAAGGACACGGTGATGGGGCTCAATGCCAAGGTCGAGCAGCCCTTTGGTCGCTTCTTTGTACTTGCACTGCGTTACGAGCTCGTCGCCGCCCTGACCCCATTTGCGGTGCGCTACGGCATCGTCCCCGGGCCTGGCATCGATCCCAACACGCCCGATCGCGACTACGGCCGGTTTGTTAAAAACATCGTCATGCTGATCGGTGCGGTAAGGTTTTAGCCGCAGACCACTGCCATGCGTGACCTGAGCTCCAGTCCTGACGAATCGAGCGCGACCCTGCGTCGCCCGATGCCGGGTTCAGGTAGATGTCGATACATTGAAAATCATGTAGATGCATTTTTTGGAGGGCAAGTCGCGCAGCTGGGTAACTTTGCCACCTGGGCATTCCTGTCGGTCTGCCTTGCCGTGGGGCCGGGGTGCGACCGCAACCAGCAGGTCACCCTCCCGCCAGCGGTTTCAGAGGCCGATAGCGGGGCCCTGCGCCCGGGGGATGAGCTGACAATTCGCGTGTTCGACGAGGACCGATTCGCTGGCGATTACCCGGTCAACGAGGCCGGAGCCATCAACTTTCCGTTTGTTGGCGAGGTTGCTGTGGCGGGCAAAACAGCCTCCGAAGTGGCGACCGCGATCGAGACCAAGCTCGCCGACGGGTACCTCCACAACCCGAGTGTGACGGTGCTGGTGAAGGCCCGGCAAAATCGTGAAGTGAGTGTGTTGGGCCAGGTCAAGGAGCCTGGGTCGTTCAAATGGCAGGGCCGTCTCACCCTTGTCCAAGCCGTGTCGCTGGCCGGTGGGCTCACACCGTTTGCCGCCCCGACCCGCGTCAAGCTCACGCGCCGGGTGGGGACCGATGGTTCGACCAAAACCATTGAGCTCTCGCTCAAGGAGATCATCGACGGCCGCCGCGACGACCTGGTGTTGCAGCCCGGCGACATCGTGTTTGTGCCGGAGTCGCGGATCTAGCAGCCCGTAGACGTCCTCGACGCAGGTCGAGGTGGCGTGGCAGAGGATTGCCACCTCGGATTTGCCACCTCGGGCTTTGCCACCTCGGATTTTGTCACCTCGGATTTGCCAGTTCGGATAGTTACGCCACTCCACTTGCCGATTGTGCCTCGCCCACGCTTCGCAAAACGTGCTGTTGCACCCGTGCAACTGCGCTTCACGAATCGCGGCTGACGGAAACATCTTCAGCACGAGACGCCGCGCGAGAAAAACCACGGGTTGCTAGCGGCGACCGCGTTGCAAAGTCGTCAATCCACCATACCCTGGCTATTATCCCGCCGATGCCCGCTCCCCGCACAGCCCGTGTCAACCGAACCACGCGTGAGACCCAAATCGAGGTTGCGCTGACGCTGCCCGGCGACGCCCCGCCACAGGCACAGATCGACACGCCGGTACCGTTCTTGTCGCACATGCTCGATGCCGTCTCGCGCCATGGTGCGATGCAGTTGCAGGTACAAGCAAAAGGCGACACCGAAATCGACGACCACCATACCGTCGAAGACATCGGCCTGGTCCTCGGGGCTGCCCTCGACAAGGCCCTCGGCGACCGCAAGGGGATTGTCCGGTTTGGTCACTTCTCGTTGGCGATGGACGAGACCCTGGTCGACTGTGCGCTCGATTTGGGCGGGCGACCCTACCTTGTCTGCGACCTGCCGGTGATCGCCGGGCGCCGGATCGGCACCTTCGACTGCGACTTGGTCGTCGAGTTTTTCCAGGCCTTAGTTGTCCAGTCGCGGATGAACTTGCACCTACACCTACGTGCCGGCGGCAATACCCACCACGTGGTCGAGGCCGCGTTTAAAGGGTTTGCCCGGGCCCTGCGGATGGCCTGCGCCTACGACCCACTGATGGCGGGGGCGGTGCCGTCGACCAAAGGTTCATTGTAGATACAAGCGTGTTCCAGGAGGGGGCGCGCGGGCCCATTTGGCTGTGAACCGGCTCTGGGAGGCTAGCAGTAGGTCCACTACAGCGTCGCCTCCCAAAGCTCAGTTCACAGCCAAATGTTCACCGCGATCCTGAGGTGAGGCTTGGTGGCGTTGAGAGGGAAGGTGCGGGCCAGCAGTAGGCCCCCCGGGCTTTGCGGATGGTCTCGCCTACGGCCAGGGATAGCGGGCGATCCCTTCGGCCAGAGGTCCGTTGTGAACAAATGGTGGAACTCGCTGCCTAGCCGGACCGGCCGCCTGCGCGCAGTAGCGGAATAAACGCGATCAGTGCCAATACATTGATTTCGGCGAGGGCCATCACCGAGAGGTCGAGCGCGGGTAGGAGGCTTTGTAGGCTCAGGCCACATGCGCTGACCACAGCTGCGACCATCAGGCCGCCGACAACTGCCCTGGCGGTGGCTGGGTGGCTGCGCAACGCATAGCTCGCGGCGGCTGTACCTCGGCGCAGCCAGGCTCCAAGCGTGAGCACGGCCAGCGGCAGCAGGCTGAGCAGCAACAGCCAGTTGCCGCCGGGGATCCGGTTGGCAAAGGCCTCGCGCAGGCGGCCGACACCTTCGCGGTCGAGCACCGGCCCGCGCATGTCCGCCTCGGCCAAAACCTCGCGTGGGCTCGGTGTGTATACACTTTGTGGGTCGGTCCGGCGGTGGGCATAGTCGATGGTCGGCACCAGGGCCACGGCATCGGGCTCGGACTGTTGCAGGCGCTGGCCACTGTGGACCTCGACATCAAAGCGGTAGGGGGGCGGCAGTAGGTACGGGCGCGCCTCGTAGTCGACCAAAAACTGGAGCTTGCCCAGCTCAAAGTCGCTGAGGGCACTGACAAACCGCAGGTTGCCGCGGTGCAGCTCGGAGCGCACCGGAATCATCAGGTCCTGGGCGGGGTCGGTTTTGTGGCGGATCACCGCGGCCCGGGTGTCGGCCAAAAAGTCCCACGCCGGGACCACGAGATACCCAGACTCGGTCATATAGCCAAGTGAAATCCCACGGGGAGCAGGGTCTAGGCGGAGGTGTTCGAGGGTGTTGTGGGCAAACGTACTTTCAGGCGCACTCGCCAACCCCCAGGCGAGTTGTGGTGGTTCGTGATGGCGGACAAACGGCCCGGCAAACCGGAGTTTTGTTGCATTTGCAAGCGATGGGTACAGCGGTCCGGCCGGGTCGCGGGGCTCCTCGATCATGTTCATCCCCTTGGTGCCGTCGTGGGCCAGGGTGCTCAGGGCCGTGCCGGTAAACAGGATGGGTCCGAGGGGGATGTAGGGGCCATCGAGGTCGTGGGCGTTCATCAGCACCGTGAGGTCGAGCTCGGGATCGATCGGGCTGAGCTCGAGCCAGGGAACGCCCTGCCGCGTGGTTTCCTTGCGTGTACATGGAACAACCACGTCGTAGCCCGGGTTTTTGCGGTGCTCGCCGTTGGGGTGGAACAACAGGGTATCGATCTCGCGGGTGTTGTCCCAGGCGACAAGCCCGACGGTGCGGTTGTCGTCGGCGATTTGACCGAGTTTGTGCCCGCGGGGATGTGGGTACATCCACATCGGGTAGCGGGTGTTGGGCGCCATCTGGTTGTCGGCCGGGAGGGTAAACGTTTGCCCGTAGATCGAGGGTTGGGTCGCGGTGCGTTGGATCGTTGCCAGCGGTTGCAGGGCGCGCGAGGACACGACCGCGGGTTGGGCATCCTGTGTGTGTACAAGTAGTGCGAGGGTGGTCAGTGTTCCGAGCACACCGGTGTAGACCAGCGGCATGACGGTGGCGACCGCAGTCGCATCGTTGTCGGCCGCGGTATCGCTGCCGACTTCGCCGGCGGTCACACCCAACCCGGCGCCGGTGGCCTCGGTCGCCCGCAGGATCGCAACTTCGGCCACCGCGAGCAGGGAGCCTCCTGCTGTTCCGGCAACCGTCGCCCCCGGGGTAAATGCATCTGCAAAGATACTGGCGAGGGCGGTACCGGTGGCCGCGGTATCGCCGAGCACAATCCACAGGGTGCCGAGGCTATAACCGGCGGTGGCGAGCAGCGCGAGCTTGCCGGCCGCACCCGAGGCCTTGCCCCGGCGAACAACCGCCCACACGATCGCGGGCACCAGCAACAACCCGACCCAAACCCGACCGATCGAAGTTGTAGATGCAAGCAGTTGGCTGGTTTGCTGGGCCGTAAATGCGCCGCCGAGCAGCACGGCAATCGCTGTCAGGCCGAGGCCACAGGCGAGCGCGAGCATGGGGCCGAGCGCACCAAAGCGACTAGCGATGGCCGCGAGAAGGCCGTCTTTGGTGCCTTGGTGGCTGCGGGCGATGTCGTTGTGGGCGCTTTGCAGGGCGACCCCGGCCACGCCCGCGATCCACATCCAGACCAGGGCTCCAGGGCCGCCGGACTCGACAGCCAATACCGTCAGACCAATCGAAGCAAACCCCAGGCCACTTGTGAGCGCGTTGCCCAAACGCGTTGCGCCGTGTTGCAAACCGGCAGCAATGCCCCGCGGAAGTTGGCGCAACAGGTCGCCAAACCGCAACATCCAAACCAATCCGCCGCCCCCGAGGATGAGGGCGAACAGGACCGTGCGAAACGTGACCTGTACGGGCGAGGGATCGAGCAGTGGGAGCGGCATAGGTAAGGCCCGCGGATACTACCCGATTTGGCGGCTGCGGTTGAATGGTCGGCAACTTCGCCCAGGCGGCAACAAAAAACCCGAGTCCGTGGACCCGGGTTGTTCGCTGTGAGGGCAGAGTCCTAGGCGCGACGTCGACGCAATCCCAGGAGAGCAAACAGGGCGAGGCCTGCTGCCAGCGGTGAGGTTGGGTCGTGCTCGACGCTGCAGTTGCAGCCTCCCTCGTCGACATCGATGCCGGTATCCGAATCGCTGTCGGTACCGTCGATCGTCGGGTCGCCCGAGGTTGGGCCCGCGGTTTCACCCCCGTCGGTCATGGCATCGGTGTCTCCTTCAGTGTCGGGATCGCCGGTGGTGGCCGGAGCATCGTCGGTGACGGTGATGGTCACTTCCTTGCCGACGATATGGTCGGCGTGGTCCTCAGCCTCGACCCGGATGCGGTAGGTGCCTTCGGGTGCATTGCTGAGAATCCACGACAGATTGCGCTCGTAGTCGACCTCGTCGATGACAATGTTCTCGTTGTGCCACACGTAGAGTTTCCAGCCGACGCCGCCGTAGTTGTCGGCGACATCACCCACGATGGGTACGGAGCTGCCAATCGGGTATGTGTTGCCGTCGGCGGGCTCGACAATGTCGACAACCGGCGGCTCAGTGTCGGGCTCGTTGCTGCCGAATACAAAGTTGAGTTCGACGGTGTCGTGTTGTTCGCCGACCGGGCAGTACTTTTGGTGGATCGCGTTGCAGCCGATCGAGTTGGGCCCCTGGCAGGCTTCTTCGCACAGGGTTCGGCAGGAGGTGCCAAAGTCCTTATTGCCCGTGCCCTGGTAGCTCATGATCATGTCGCTGCCGAAGATGTGGTCGAGCCCCCAGGCGTGGGCGAGCTCCTGATTGACGGTCGATGACGAGGTCAAACCAAATGCATAGACAACATGCCGTTGACCACGGGCCTCACAGTCGGCACCCGGGGCCACGCCACCGGCGGGCGAGTCGAGGTTGATATCGGTCCAACTGCCGCCGATCATCGCCATGGTGTAGGGGACGGTTTTGTTGGGGCGTTCGAGGTACTTGACCCGCAGGCCAAATGGGCCGAGGTCCTCCTCGACCGATTGGATGATCGCCAGGGCGTTGTTGTTGCCACCGGTGTAGGCGGGGTACGGTTCCCAGCGGGCGAGTGTCGAGCGGTCCTCGGCCGAGTTGTCGGGGCCACCGGCCAACAGTGGCGAGCCCTGAAAGTTGAGGTAAACGGTGTGCTTGCGCGGGTACTGGTTGCCCTCGATGTCCTCCCAGGCGGGGCTCGGCTCGGGGTCGACCTGTTTGAGGCCCAGGGCGACATCCTCGGGCATCACGACGTTGCCCATCTGCACCCAACCCTCGGGCGTCTGGCCTTTGTTTTCGAGGTCTGGCTCGGGCGCGGGCCCCTTGAAGGAATCGAGCGCGTCGAAGTTGGGTTGGCGGACCGGGGCGGCGATATGGGAGTCGTCGCCATTGATGATCGCCGGCATGTCGTACACGGTGACGCCGGAGCGCGGGCGTTCGTACGGGCTGTAGTGTTCGTCTTCGTCGGCCGCAGCACTCGCGCTCGTCAGCAGGGCACAGGTTGCCCAAACCGCGCTTATTGCCCACACACGAGTTCGATTCCCACGTAACGTTCGCATCACAAAGTCCCCCGGGTCATGTGGTCTTGGCACCACGCCTGTAGTTATGTCATAAATCGCAGATTTTGGGTGCACGCAGGGGGAATCGAAATTGTGACCTGTCCGATCATTCCATTCGATCGGGCGTGTAGCGCCACCGGGCGAGGTCTGGGAGCCACAGGTGGTCCGAGCGCGCGATGGATCCGGCTGAAAATTTGAGGTCTGATGGTTGTATCCTATCTTGACCTACATGTCGGCCCGTCGTTCTCACTCCAATCTCCCCCTCGCTCGTGTGGGTCTTACGTGGCTCACACTCCGAACTCGCCATGCGGCATTGCCGGTGTTGGCCGGGGCTGCGATGACAACGTCGGCCTGCGCATCGACCCAGTCGACGGCAAAACCGACCCGTCCCCCGGCGAGCTACTCCAACGAATTTGGACAGGCCCAGGGTGAGAAAATCGCCGCCGTCCAGCCGCTTGTCGAGCAGGCCGCGCGCAAATACCACCTCGATCCGAGTCTGATCAACGCGATGATCTGGGTCGAGAGCCGGTTCAACTCGCGGGCCAAGGGTCCGAGCGGGTCACGCGGGCTGATGCAGTTGATGCCTGCGACTGCGCGAGAGATCGGCAAACAAATTGGCCAGCGGCCGCGCCCCTACGACCCCGAGTTCAACATCCAAGCCGGTAGCTACTACCTCGCGCGGATGATGCGGGCCTTCGACGGCAACCTCACCCACGCGATCGCAGCCTACAACGCCGGTCCGGGGTCGATTCGCAAACGTCTGCGCAAGGGGCAGGGGCTGTCGACACGCAGCCAGTCGTATGTCGAGAAGGTTCGCGACGCCCAACGCAAGTTTTCGCAGGTCGCATCGCGCCCGTCGCAAAACATGTAGCAGCACCCAATCGCCACAAACAAAACGCGGCCCGGTAACCGGAGCCGCGTTTATTGTGTGTACATCAGATGTTCACGGGAACAAACGGAAGTGCACAGGAATCGAACCTGCCTGGGGAGCTCCTCGCACCCCACACCGGTTTTGAAGACCGGGGGCTGCACCAGCACACCGAGCACCTCCTCAAACCCGACGACGTCGGGCGGGATAGCTAGCCGCCGGCGCAGAACTCTTCGCAGCCGGTGACTTCAAATTTCGAGTTGGCGCGGCCACCCTGGAATCCAAAGCTGCAGGTGTCGCCCTCACACGCAAACATGCCTTCCTGGAAAGGTGTGAATGTAAACGTGTTGCTGAACTCGCCGAGCGGCTCGAGACTGATGTCGGTCGGGTCGCCGGGGTTGACGTCGCAAGCTTGGCCACCCTCGGGGGTTGAGTCGGCGATCCGCATGAAGTTGTTGTTGTAGGAGTAGGAGTAACAACGACAGCAGTAGTTCTCACCACAGGTCGTGCCGAGTGCGGGTGAGATGGTGTTGTCCGAATCGATGCAGGCCGCCGCCATCAACGTGCCCTTGGCCTCGTTGGCATCGATGGAGGCGCGCGCAAACTTCAAAAAGAACTTGCCCTGGCGCCCCTGCTCAAGTCGCAACATTTGGCCTGAGCCGCCCACGTCTTGGTGGGTCATTTCCCAGACGCCTTCCTCCTCAAACAGCAACTCGACAACTTCTTCTTCGCAGCCGGACGAAGCGAGGGCCGAGGCGAAGGCAAAGATGCCGAGGAGGGGGACACGAAAACGAGAGAGGAGGCGTTGATGCACGGAAAATCTCCTTGGTCACAACCAGGTGCGCAGGTTGGGCAGCTCGAAAGCTAACACCTGCGCCAATTGCCACTCAACTTTTCGAAAAGTCGCGCAGCCTTCGACAGCCCCTTCAAATGGGAGAAACAAACGATCCGCGGGGGGAAGTTGGTGAGGTTACTTGGTTTTGGGTCGTTGACACATTGGTCCGGTGTGCTTAGTTTCCGCGCGCGGTGACCGCGAAACGTGATTATTACGAAATCCTAGGGGTCTCAAAGGAGGCCCAGCCCAATGAGATCAAGCGCGCCTATCGCAAGGCGGCGATGAAGTTCCACCCGGACCGCAACCCGGGGGACCCCGAGGCGGAGGAGCGATTCAAAGAGGCGGCCGAGGCTTTCGAAGTCCTCAGCGATGAACAAAAGCGCCAACTTTATGACCGTTATGGTCACGAAGGTCCGTCACGTGCTGGGTTCAGCGGGTTCCAAGGAACCGACGAAGTCTTCAGCCGGTTCGGAGACCTGTTCGGAGATCTCTTTGGCCAATTTGGCTTTGGTGGTGGCGGCCGCAACGGGCCCCGCCGCGGCGGCGACATCAAACTCGAAGTCGAGATTCCGTTTTTAGAAGCGGTGTCTGGGGCCGAACGCGAGATCGCTGTGCCCCGGCGCGAGCCCTGCGACGACTGTGGTGGCACCGGGGCGGCCGAGGGGTCCAAACCGGAGACATGCAGCCAGTGTGGCGGGAGCGGCCAGGTCGTCCATCGCCAGGGCTTTTTTGTTGTACAGACAACATGTCCGCGATGCCGTGGCGAGGGCACGATCATCCGCAACCCCTGCGGCACGTGTTCGGGGACCGGTGTTGTCCAACGCGAGTCGACCCTCAAAATCAATATCCCCGCCGGTGTCGACGACGGCCAGGCCCTGCGCATCCCGGGCCGCGGACAGGCCGGTGAAAAGGGTGGCCCCCCCGGCAATCTCTATGTCGTGGTGCGGGTGCAAACCGACGACCGGTTTGAGCGCGACGAGTTCGACATCCACAGCGAAGTTTCGATCTCGATGTTCCAGGCTGCCCTCGGGTGTACCGTCGATGCTCCTGCACTCGACGGGGAAATCGAGATTACGCTCGACCCCGGCACCCAACCCGGCGATGTGATCGTCCGGCGCGGCAAGGGGATTCCGGTCCTAGGCGGCCGTGGCCACGGCGACCAACACATCCATGTCCGGGTGACCGTGCCCAAGAAACTCGATGAGCGACAGGTCGAGTTGTTGACCGAGCTCGCCGAAAGCATGGGCGACAAAACCGGTGGCGAGAAGGGGTTCTTCGACCGCTTGCTCGGGCGCTAGCTGCAAACTCATTGCATGCGCAACAAAAAAGCCACCGCGAGGGTGGCTTTTTGCATGGCGGACCAAAAGTCCTACTTCTTGCCGCTGAGACAGGCCTCTAGGGTCTCCATGGTCTCGGCTTTCATCATGCACTCGATCTCTTTTTTGGTCCGCTCTTCCTGGCACTCGCGGATGAGTTCGGGGCGCATTTCGGCGGCGACCGACTTCGCGATTTCGGCTTGGGGACCTTCCTGGCCTTTGCCCATCAGCTCGGCGTAGTGGTCAGCGTGTTTTTCACACTCTTCTTTGGTGGGCTTGGCCCCGCACGCGGGGAGGGTGAATGAGGCACATAGCCCCAGGGCTACGAGGGTTGCGCTGGTCTTTCGCATGTTGGTCTTCCGTGGTTGAGGGGAGCGTTGTCAAAGCTAGCGGACTCGAAAACCCACTACAACGACTAAATTGGGGGCCGGGTGACCCGGGTGGCCGGAACAGCTTGATCGGCGGGGCGCAATTGGTCGACAAACGCCCGTGATCATTCGTAAGATCGGCCGCAGATGCCGATGCTTGGACCGCTACTCCGCGTCCATAAATGGGTAGCGTGTGTTGCGCAAAGCGACGAAGTTCTCCTTGATCGTCCGCGGTGAGATCCAGCGGATCAGGTTGAGGACACTGCCTGCCTTGTCGTTGGTCCCGCTGGCCCGGCTGCCGCCAAACGGCTGCTGGCCGACGACCGCGCCGGTGGGTTTGTCGTTGATGTAGAAGTTGCCGGCGGCAAACCGCAGGCGTTCGACGGCGTCGTTGATCGCCACCCGATCCTCGGCAAAGATGGCCCCTGTCAACGCGTATTCGCTGCCGGTCGCACAGGCCTCGTAGGCCTGATCCAACTCGGCGTCTTTGTAGACGTGGACCGTCAAAACCGGGCCAAACAGCTCCTCGCACATGGTCCGCGAGTCGGGCGTGTTGGACACGATCAGGGTCGGGCGGACAAACCAGCCCTTGCTGTCATCGCACTCACCGCCAATGACCTCAGCGATGGTCGAGCCGGTGTTGGCCCGGGCCTCGTCGATGGCGCCCTTGAGGTTTTGAAAACTCGACTTGTCGATGACCGCGCCCATGAAGTTGCGAAAGTCGCGAACATCGCCAACGGTCATCGCCCGGATGTTGTCGGCGAGGTGCTCGCGGACCGCGGGCCACAGGCTTTCGGGGATATAGGCGCGGGAGGCCGCCGAACACTTTTGGCCCTGGTATTCAAACGCGCCGCGCAGGAGGTTGTTGGCCAGCGAGTTGGCGTCGGCACTCGGGTGGGCAAACACAAAGTCCTTGCCGCCGGTCTCGCCGACCACCCGCGGGTAGCTGCGGTAGTGGGCGATCCGCTCGCCGATCGTGCGCCACATGCCACGAAAAACCCCGGTACTGCCGGTAAAGTGGACACCGGCGAGGTCGCGGTGGGCCATCACGGGGTCGCCAACCGTCGCGCCGGAACCCGGGACAAAGTTGATGACGCCCGGCGGCAGGCCGGCGGCTTCAAACAACTCCATCAACACCTGACCCGACAAGATCGCGGTCGAGGCCGGCTTCCACACCACCGTGTTGCCACACAGGGCCGGGGCCGAGGTCAGGTTGCCAGCGATCGAGGTGAAGTTGAACGGACTGACGGCAAACACAAACCCGTCGAGCGGGCGGTACTCCAGCCGGTTCCACATCCCCGGGCCGGAGATCGGCTGGTCGGCGTACAGCTGCGAGAGGTAGGCGACATTGAAGCGAAAGAAGTCGATCAGCTCGGCGGCCGCATCGATCTCGGCCTGGTGGGCTGTTTTGGATTGACCCAGCATGGTCGCGGCATTGAGCCGGTCGCGAAAGGGGCCTTCGAGCAGGGTGGCTGCCCGCAAAAACACGGCGGCCCGTTGCTCCCAGGGAAGTGCTCCCCAGTCCTTGCGCGCGTCCTGGGCCGCGGCGATCGCCTGGGCGACCTCGGCTGCACCGGCCTTGTGGTAGGTGCCGAGCACATGCCCGTGGTCGTGGGGCATGGTGATCTGGGCGGTCGCGTTGGTGGCGATACTACGGCCGCCGATCCGCGGCATGATCTCGACGGTGGTTTCGGCCTGGCGACCGAGTTCTGCCTTGAGCGACGCACGTGCGGGGCTACCCGGGGCATAGTCGATTACGGGTTGGTTTGTGGGTTTGGGAACACTGAACTGACCAAATGACATCGGCGGGCCTCCGTGACCCGAGGATGCCTGGGATCGCCGGCAATGTGGGTGCAAATGGACCTGCGTGCGGGTGCGGGATCTCGCATCGGAGTCGCCCTCGCGGGCGTTCCGGCATAAGTTGATGATACAAAGATGTCACGGGAGCGTGCTCCCGCTTTGTGTGTCTGCTCAGAGGTCGATCTGGCACTCGATTTGCTCGGCAACCGCTGCCATCGCATCGAGTTGCGCCTGCGAGGCTTCGTTGTATTGCCAACCAAGTGCCCCCGCGTAGCCAGTTTGTAACCACGAATCGACAACTGTTGCGTAGTCGTCGCCACCGACCCCGGTGAGGTAAAACTCGCCCATCACCACCGGCCGGTCGTCGAGGCCGTAGGACCCCGGTGGTTGGTCGTAGGGCCAAAACTCATCGACCCAGTCGTACATGTGGAACTGGTCGAAGTCGAGGTCGAGTTGATGCCAGGCCCGGGCCCACTTGAAGGCCGCAGCGCCCACGGTGACCGGGGCTGTCGAGTGCTCGCGGATCACCGCGATCGTGGCCGCCAAAAATGCTTCCATCTGCTCGTGGCTCACCGGTTGCAAGTCGCCAATCGGATCGTAGGGCGGGTCGCCGTAGGGGTTTTGCCCCCAAAGTGCCCACTCGGGTTCGTTGATGACATCCCAGGCCAGCACCCGATGGCTGTAGGGACTTTGGGCCGCGGCCTCAATCAGGGGACGCACGGCGACATCGAGCAGCGTCTGTTGCTTGTCGGCGTCGGTCACCATGCCCGTCATGCCCGGCACCCAGATCCCGCCCATGTCCTGGCCCGGGCGAAACGCATCGAACGAGAACAGGCACGGCATCAGGTAGACATCGGCCTGCTCGGCGAGCTCGAGCGCAGCTTGCATATCGGCGAGGGCGGTCCCGCCGAGCCCGACGACATAGCCTCCGTTGTCGACCTCGATCGCATCGCCGCGAAAGTCGGGCCAGATCCACCAGCGAACCACACGGACCCCATGCGCACGCATGTCTTTTAGGTCATCTAAAACCGGCGTGGGCGCTGTCGACACGCCGGGTTGCCCCCACGCCTCGATGCCGCCAAAGTCGGCTCCGAAGTTTCGCCACGCGTAGTTGATGCCATACAAAAACCGTTGTTGGCATTGCCACGGGATACCGCCAGCGACCGGGCACGGGTCCTCACAGTCGCCAGTCGTCGGGCCAGTCGTGTCCGTCGTCGAATTAGTTGTCGAATCAGTTGTGGGGCCCGTCGCCGAGGTTGTCGGCTCGCCGGTCGAAGATGTTGGCATCCCGCTGGTCGGGTCTCCCGTTGCGGTCTCGGGCCCACTGGTGGTTGGCCCGTCGGTTTCACCCGTGGGGTCGGTGGCTGTGGCCGGCTCGAAAGTCGTTGCGCTCCCGGCGGTCGACGTGCCGTCACTGCCTGCCGTCTGGTTGGGCTCGCCACCGCAACCTGTCAGCAGGCCGAACCACACAAACCAGGGGGATGCTTGCCGAAGGGTCACCCTCCGATCATGCCACCTTTGCTAGCCACACGGTGTGATCAATGGCGCCGGGCGATGAGTCCCTGGCGCGGGTAGCAACGGCGGTCAAACTCGATGAGTTCGGTGTGAAATCCGGCCTCGCGCAGCAGCCCGATCCACAGCTCGCGGGAGTAGGCCTTGAGGTGGTGGCGCTCTTGAAAGGTGGACACGGTGCCATCGGCCTGTGTCAGTTCGTAGACGAAATCACAGACGTAGTCGGGGCCTGAGCGATAGCCGGGCAGGCGATGGTTCCATTCATCGAGGCGACCGCGCCGGGCATCGGGGCCGACCGCACCCGTGCAGGTACGATACTCAGCAAACGATTCAGCCATGGCGTCGGGACACAACAGCACGACGCTTTGGCGGTGGGTATGGGCGGCGACCGTGGCGACCGTTTGGCGTACTTCCTCGGCTGAGCTGAGATAACACAACGCGTCCTGTGCATAGACAACATCAAACACACGCCCGAGTCGAAGGGTTCGCATATCGCCGGGAAGGTGTTCGATGTCGGGGTTGAGTTGCCGCGAGACATCGAGCATCGTCGGCGAAATATCGGTGAGCGTGACCACAAACGATTGCTTGAGAAACATCGCCACCAGGCCGCCGCCGCACCCGAGTTCGAGCAGCGACCACGGTCGCGGGCGTCCGGCGACGGCGTCACAGAGCAGTTTGTTGTAGGCAAGTCCTTCGTTTTGGGCAGCCTGCGGCGGAATCAGTAGGTGATACCAATGGGCGAGCTGTTGATAGAGGAGGATATTGTCCACATGTCTATTTGAGCATGTTCAAATAGACAGATAAATAGGTCGCCTCGCGCCTGTGCGCGACCCCGATCTAAAACAGTGTTCAAGCCCCCGGTTATTTCGACTTCGACTTGGGCTTACGCGCCCCGCCGGCCCCGTCGCGCAAGGCCTGGCCGAGCGACTTGGCCCAGCCCTCGAGGTCGCCAAGGGTGCTCTCGAGCTGTTCTTTGGTCAGTGCCAGCACCCGCATCGACTCGCGCAACAGCTCCTTGGCGCGCCGCAACCGGCTTTTGACGGTGCCCGGCGGAATCTCCAACACCGTGGCGATTTCGGTGGCGGACATGCTCTCCCAGTAGTGGAGCTCCAACGCGATTTGCAGGTCGATCGGCAACCGCCGCAGGGCCTCGTGGAGCAGCCGTTGTTCCATGTGCTGGGCGACAACGGTGCTGGGCGAGGGGTCGAGGTCGTACAACGAGTGGTTTTCGAGGGCGACGTTGCGGGCGAGCTTGCGTTTGCGCCGGTAAAAGGTCAGCAACTCGAGCCGGGCGACGCCAAACAAAAAGGTGCGAAAACTCGACGCCCGGCGAAAGCGGTCGCGCGACTCGACACAGGCGAGCAGGGTACGTTGCATCACCTCGTCGGTGTCGTCGCCCACCTTGTTGCGCAAAAATCGATGGATGCTGTCGAAGTGACGGTCGAAGAGTTGGCTGCCAGCATCCATGTCGCCGGCTCGCCATGCGTCGAGGAGCTCAAAATCGTCCGCCATTGCCCGGGAGGCTACCCTGGTTTGCCGGTCCCGTCACGCGAATGGTCACCCCGTCATACGGTGGGGAGGGGGCACAGCATCTGGGCCAGGCCATCGATCGCCTGGCGAAAGACACCCAATTCGGCCAACTCAAACCGAAGGCTGTCGACGCCGGGGCGATCGCCCCCGACCTGCGCGGCCCGCAGGCCCACGACCGCCGCGTGTAGTGCCATCGACACATCGGAGAACTGTTTTTGGGCCTGCTCAAAGTTCGATCGCGCGGTTTCCGGGTCGTCCGAGACGTAGGCGAGGCAGCCGTGGAGCATGGTCACCGTGGCCTCGGCACCGGGAAAATCCTCGGCCGAGAGATGGGACAACATGCGCATACACCGGCTTCGGCTCATTTCCGGCGCGCCGGCAAGGATGTCGTGGATCGCCGAGGTCACGCGAACTGCAGCGGCGAGGCAGCGGAGTTGTTGGTCGCCGGCTAGGAGCCTGCGAAACGCCCGTTCACAGCCCTCGATGATCTCGCGGGCACGGGTTCGTTCGCCGGCAAACAACCGCAGTTGGGTTTCGATGACGGCGAGCCGAAGTTGCAATTCCTGCGAGGGGGGGCATATCGCCTTGGCCCGGGTGAGGGTTTCGCGGGCGACTTCGAGGTTGCCCTCGCACAGTGACTGCCAGGTGGCGAGCAGGCCACAGGAGGTGCTGGCCCGGAAGTCGCGGCGGCGCTCGTGAAGTTGCATGTGCATAAGCCACGGGGCAGGGGCCGGTTGGGCCCGGCCCATGAGCTGGGTCGCCAGCGAGGTGAGCCACTCGAGTTCCCACAGCAGGCGGCCACAGGTCGGGTCCTCGCGCGACAGCCGGGTGTGGGCCGAAGTCGCCACCTGGACGGCCTGCGGCCAGGCACCCCGGGCCATCTGGGCCCGGGTTTGGGCGAGCGCAACATGCCCCCGGACCTCGGCATCGTCGACCTGGTGCAGGACATTAAATGCAGATGCAATAAGTTCGTCCACGCGCAACACGTGGCGCGTGCCGGCCAGCGCAACCCGCCAGGCCTCGCAGGCGATCGCACGGGCGACCCGGGCCGGCTCGCCGAGGTCTAGGGCGGCCTTGAGGTGGCGTAGCTGGGCATCGTTGGCGGTATCGGGCGCGAGCAACAGGCGGGCCAGGCTCGCGCTCCAAAACAGGTCAACACGTGTACATGCAAACGGGGCAAACCCCTGGGTCCGTGCGGTAAACCGCAGGCCGCGAAGGCGCAGTCGACCCTTGCGTACCCACTGCCCGAGGCGGCCACCGGGTGTGGTCGGGACGATGTCGAGTTGGTTGGCGACCGCGAGTAACACTTCCTGCCCGCGATCGACGTCCCCGGTGAGCAGCAGGGCGATCCCTGCCTCGACCCGCTGGCTCGGATCGGCCCGCCCCGAGTCGACATCGTCGGCGGCCTCGAGCAGTACCCCGGCGGCCTCGTAGTCGCGTCGAGCAGCTCGTAGGGCCTTGGCCTGTTTGAGCCGGAGGTCGTGGGAGACCTCGGGATCGAGGGTGTTGAGTTCGACCGCGGTCGCGTAGTGACGGGCAGCGTCGTCAAACCGTCCGGCCTGCATCGCCCGATCGGCAGCTTCGACTGTGTAGTGATAGGCGCGCTCAAAGTGGCGGGCGGCCCGGTAGTGAAACGCCAACTGTTCGGGGTCGATATCACCGGCCTGCTCAAAGCAGTGGGCCAAGCGCTCGTGATAGCCGCGCAGGGTATGGCCGTCGAGTTGCGCGAGCACGGCGGTCGAGGCCCGCTCGTCGCTACACGAAAGCAGGTGGTCATCCTCAACCTGTTTGATATGCAACAGTTCGGCGTTGACGAGGTGTTGCAGGGCCGGGCGGACATCGCCGTCGAGCCCGGCTGCGGCCAACAACCGGCCGAGGGCAATCGGACGCCCGGCCACGGCCACAAGCTCGATCAGGTAGCGGGTATCGAGGGGTAGTTGGGCAACACGTATATGCAACAATCCCGCGAGTGTCAGCTCCGGGGCATCGGCCCCGGGGGCGGTCGGCCGCGAGAAAAATCGGACCATTTCATGGATATACAACGGGTTGCCGAGCGACTCCGAGGCGATGGTTTGGGCCAGGTCGGCGGCCGCGTCGGGGGCGTGGCGGGCGAGCAATTTTTGGCTGAGGGCGAGTGCGTCGTCGGCCGTCATCGCCCCGAGCTCTAGGCGGACAACCGGGAGCCGGCTGTTGTCGAGCTTGCGCAAAAAATGGGTGAGCGGGAGGTGTACGCTGTCGGCCCGGTAGCTGGCGAGCAGGAGCCTCGCGCCATCTCCTTGCATCAAACCCATCAGGCCGCCGATGCTTGCACTGTCACTCCAGTGCAGGTCGTCGACCCACAACACGATCGGCTTGGCGCCCGAGATGCTGTCGATAAACTCGCGCAACGCCACCATCGCCCGGTTGCGCAGGGCACCGCGGTCTGTCTCGGCTGCTGGTGTGAACGCGCGGACCTGCAGCAGTGCCGGGAACATGCCGACGAGCGCCTCGCTGTCCTTGGGCAGACACCGCTTGACGGTCTCAACATCGATTTGCCGCAACGATCGGATCAGGGCGTCGACCAGCCCATCGATGGCTTTGAACTCGAGTGAGTCGCGTTCGTAGCAACGGGTTTTGAGGACGAGGGCCTGGCCGCTATCCCGCAGGTCGTTGGTAAATTTTCGTAGGATCGCAGTCTTGCCCACGCCGGCGCGGCCACTTATCAACACCGCCCGGGGCCCATCTTGGGTTTGCGCGAGTTGTTGCCCGAGTTGCTCGAGTTCTGCGGTGCGGCCGAGGACATCGCTGCCCTTGGTTTGGACCGGATGGGCCAGTGCCCCGCGGACGGCAGCCGGCCGGACCGAAGCTCCTTTGCCCAGCAGGACATCGATGATTTGTTGCTCGGCTGGGCGTTTGCTCGGCTCCGGGTCGAGCAGGCTCGAACACAGGTCGTCGAGGTCGGCCGGGACACCGCGCACGAGTTTGCGGGGGCTGGCCGGAACGCTCGACTGCTTGGCGTGGAGCATCTCTGGCAGCGGCATACCCGAAAACGGCGGCGACCCGGTCAACACCATATAAAGCGTGGCGCCAAAGCTGTACCAGTCGCTCGCGGGTGAGGGTGGTGCGGCCCGGGCCTGCTCGGGGGCCATGAACGCAGGTGTCCCAACGACCACGTTGCTGTGGGTCGACTCGAGCGCACCAAAGCCCTGCTCGCTGACAAACCCAAAGTCCATCAACACCACCCGCCCGCGGGAGGTGACAAGCACGTTGGTGGGTTTGATGTCGCGGTGTAACCGGCCCGCGTGGTGCAGTGCCAACAGCCCGGCGGCGAGCTGGCCAAACACATCACGCAGGCGGACAAAGTCGGTCACCGGCGAGGCGGTTAGGCCAGTCAAACTGGCCGAAGCACTCATGCCCGAGTCGGCCGGGTTTTCCTCGACGTCGAGGCCCCACAGGTACTTTTGCAGGGCGATCCCGCGGACCAGCTCCATCGTAAAGAAATACTTGTGCTGCTCCCGGCCGAGCTCGTAGAGGGTCACGAGGTTGGGGTGGCTGAGTTGCGACAGGGCTCGGAACTCTTTTTTGAACAGCGCAAGTGCCCGCGGGTTGTGGTTGCGCAAGGTCTTGAGCGCGACGTGTTCGCCGTCTCGCGGGTCGATCGCCTCGTAGACAATACCCATGGCGCCCGAACCCAAAAGCCGCACGATTTCAAACCGGTCGACGGTGACCGGTTGAAACTTCTGCTTGAACACGCTGGCCTTCATCAGCGCCCGCAGCCGGTCGGCCTCGAGGTCAAACCCCGAACCACGCGCGGGTGTTTGCATGGGCAGGTCGTTCACAGCCAAGCACTCTATCACGGCACCGACGCCGGTCGTTTGCCGCCGGTGCCGATGGGAGGGAACCACACAAAAACGGCTGCGCGTGGGCAGCCGTTTGTCGATGTTAGCCGGTCGGTCCGGGCGGGGCCGATGGCCCCTGGGAGGCCGCGGCACGCAGGGCAGCTTCGATAAACGCGTCCTGTTTACCGAGTTCACCCATCAAGGCATCACAGGGAACGTAGTCCTTGATCTTGACGTGGTTCTCGGGGGGGTCGCGAAACGGCACGGAGTCGGCTTTGAGCTCAACGGTACCTGCCCACGGCACCAACTTGGTGTTCGACTCACCCGGGCTGTTGACCAGGGCAATGGCGATACAGGCGTTGCTGGTGCGGGTGAACAGCACGTTGATCGACGGGGCCACACACCCTCCCCGCGGGCACACCCGTTCGGGGGCCGGGCGGACATCGACCGTGCGCCCGGGCAGCGCCTTTTGGGCCAGGGCCTGCATGTGTTGTTGCATCGAGGCCGCCAACGCTTGGTTTTGATCGGCGATCGCACTCGGGATAATCCGCGGCCACAACACGACCACACCGTTTTGATCCCCGCGCGAGCGGGCGACGTGCTTGCCGGTGTAGTTGGGGTCCTCGAGGCTACCCGGAACCACGCCCTGGGCATTGCGCACCGGCTCAGTCGGTCCCGGCTGGGCGACTGGTTGCCCCGGTTGCCCCGGTTGGGCGACAGCGCCCGGTTGACCCGGTTGGGCGACGGCGCCCGGCTGACCCGGTTGTCCGGCAACCGGTTGTCCCGTTTGGCCCGGAGGGTTCGTCTGTTCTGGGGGTTTGTCGCATCCGATGCACAAAGCAGCGAGGGCGAACGCTCCGAGATAAACAGCCTTCGACATTGCGGGGGGATTGTAACCGATGGTTGCCCATCCCGCGCTGAAAGCTGCATTTCACCACACGGTCGTCGATCGGCCCGACACAGCTCGTGAGTTGGCAACCGATCGGGGCACAACGCACCAGCCCGACGCCGACGAGCGCGAGTATCCCGACAAAGATGGGGGGATAGACACCCGTGTCGGGTCACGTTCACCTTCCCCGTGGGGCTGGAATGCCATGTCCTGGTGCGACAGCTGTGGGTGATCTTGAACCTTCGACTACAGTGGTTGGGATGAAACGCGCTGACAAGGCTGTCCGCATTCACCAGATTCTGGACAAACTCTATCCGACGCAACCGATCCCGTTGGACCACAGCGATCCGTTTACCCTGCTGGTGGCGGTGTTGTTGTCGGCGCAGACAACCGATGTTCGCGTCAACATGGTCACCCCGGAGCTGTTTCGCCGGGCGCCCACACCCGAGGCCCTGGCCCAGCTGCCCGTCGCCGACATCCTCACGATCATTCGCAGCCTGGGGCTCGCCCCCGCCAAGGCGAAAAACCTGCACAAACTCGCCCACCTGTTGCTCGAGCGTCACGGCGGCGAAGTGCCCCAGAGTTTTGCCGAGTTGGAGGCACTGCCCGGGGTCGGGCACAAGACCGCGAGCGTGGTCATGGCCCAGGCGTTTGGTGTGCCGGCCTTTCCTGTAGATACACACATTCACCGACTCGCCGGGCGTTGGGGACTGACCCGCGGGACCACGGTTGAGCACACCGAGCGCGACCTCAAGGCCGTGTTCCCGCGCGAGGCCTGGAACCGTTTGCACCTACAAATTATTTTCTTTGGCCGCGAGCACTGCCCGGCCCGTGGCCACGACCTCGAGGCCTGCATGATCTGCGGGTGGGCGGCGACCAAACGCCGGATCGCCGAGGAAAAACGGGCGGCCAAGGTGACCCGGCAAAAACGGGCGCGCAGCCGCAAGCCCGCGGCCTAGCGGTGGCGTCACTTGCCCATAGTTGGCCACAATGGGGCAATGATCTCGATGCTCGTGCCCCGTGCCGGAGTCGACTGCAGCGAGATTTTGCCGCCGAGCTGGCGCAGGTGGGCGCGGGCCAAATACAAGCCCAGGCCCATACCTTCGCCCTCGGGCTTGGTCGAATAAAACGGATCAAACGCGGCTTGCACAGCTTCCGGGTCCATCCCCACACCGTCGTCGACAACTTTGATCCGCAGTTGCTCGCCGCGGCGGGAACACGAGACTTCAACGCCCGAACTGCCCGGGCGGCGGCGGCAGGCCTCGGCGGCATTGAGCACCAACTCGCGCAAAATCTGGCCTAGGACCTCACGTGGCAATGTCGTTTCGATGCCGCAGACATCGTCGGTGCAGGTGACCTGCAACGCGCAATCGATCGACATGCTGCGCAGTTCAGTGGCCAACTCGCCAACTTCCCACGAAGGGGCCTCGGCCGGCAGGGTGGGAAGCCGCAGCTCGGGGGATGCCATCTGGTGAATGATGTGTTTGCAACGTTTGACCTCCTGTTTGATGGTGGCGACCGCCTCGTTGCGTTCGTCCTCGTCCATGTACTTGAGGTCGGAGGTCAACATGCCAATGGTCCCGAGCGGTGAGCCCAGCTCGTGGGCCGCCCCAGCTGCGAGTGTGCCCATGGCCGCGAGATGGCGGTCTTGGTTGGCCTGGTCGCGCAGGCGGGTGAGCTCGGCCCGTTGACGTGCCAGCGATTGCGCGATGCGCTGGACGAAGTAGGTCATAAACGTGCCGGAGATACCAAACGCCACCCACATCCCGCGGACATGGCCGACAAAGTCATGACCGTGGGTGTGGTGGCCGCTTTGCGGGGCGACAAAAAACAGTCCGGCAAACCCCGCCAAGCAGTAAATCGCCAGCCCCCAGGTCCACCGTGGCGAGATTTGGGTCGCCAGGGTGATCGGCACAAACAGCATGGTCGTGAACGAGTTCATCACCCCGCCCGACAGCGCCAGCAGGGCCGTCAACGCGGTTGCATCGATCAGCAGGTGGATACCGGCGATATTGGGGGTGGCGCGTCCGGGTTTGAGCACCCAGCGCATGGTGGCGAGGTTGCAAAGCGCCAAGACGATGACCACAGCCGCCGTCCCCCGCGGCTCGGGCGGTGGCGGAAACCAACTGAGGATCATCTGAAACGCCTTTGGGTCGAGCAACTGAAATCCCCACCCCAAACAGATCAGCGCGAGCAGTACCCAGCGGGCAAACACAAACGTTCGCAGGGTAATGTTGGCGGACGAGCTCGACATCTCGAGCATGGTGCCACGAACCGCACCGGTGTGACCTACCTGTTGCATGCGAACGCGATTTCAAGTTGTTGGCCACACAAACAATCGGCCAGGTACCTCGCAAAATCGGCGGCGAGCCTATCGCAGACTAACGACGATCAGGCGGTGCCCGTGCGACACGCGGCCCCAGCGAGACAGTTCGCCGCAGCAATCGGCGTACCTGACACCACGAAATCGGAAATTTGGCGGTCTGCGGCCGTTTGCCGCGCGACTTGCCGCCTGCGACACAGAGGCGCAAGCTGTCGGTGGAGGCAATAGATGCACGAACACAGCGAGACCCCGCGCGAAACAGTTTTGGTTGTCGACGACGACAAGAACTTTTGCCAGGCACTCGCTGGTTCGATCCGGCGCCGTGGCTACGCGGCGATTGTCGCCCACGGCTACGAGGAGGCACTGACAGAGGCCCAGGCGTGGAAACCCAGCCGCGCCGTCGTCGACCTGCGGATGCCCGGTCGCAGTGGGCTCGAGTTGATCGTGGCCCTGCGCAAGCAAGATCCCAACATCGCGATCGTCGTCCTCACCGGCTACGGCAGCATCGCCACCGCAGTCGAGGCCATCAAGCTCGGGGCGATCCACTACCTCACCAAGCCAGCCGAACCCGACGAGGTCCTCGCGGGATTTACCCGCACCGAGGCATCGCTCATTGAAAAACCGAGCGAGTTGCCGGCCACGCCCCTAGGCGAGCTCGAGTGGGAACACTTGCAGCGGGTGTTGACCGATTGCCAGGGCAATATTTCGGAGGCCGCGCGACGGCTGGGGATGCATCGCCGGAGTTTGCAACGCAAGTTGGCCCGCGGGCGTCCGACCACGGGTGAGTAGTCGCAATCAACTTGCTTGAGCGAGTTTTGCGGGCCGCCGCATCAGGCCAACACGGGTAGCGGCTGGAATTTGCACGCCAACTCTTACCGACGTCGCGCGAGAAATGGCCTCGCTAGGGCACGAGCAAAAATCCGAGGTCATCGACGGTTGCCGGTAGTTCGTTGTCGCCGACCGCCTCGGTCGAGCCATAGCCGAGTTGACCAAAGTCGCTTGCACCCCAGCACACCACCGCGCCGCCGGGCTGGATCACACAGGAGTGTCGGCCGCCGGCAGCGACGGCAATCGCCTCGTTGGTGTTGGGCAGCAGGGTGATGCCGCCATTGTTCGGGGTATCGAACTCACCGACATTGCTGACGTTGCCGTGGCCGAGCTGCCCGGCGCTGCCCAGCCCCCAACACAGGACCTCGCTGCTGTCCTTGAGCAAAACACATGTATGTGCACTACCGCTGGAAATCGTCGTGACCTCGGCCCCGATGTCGAGCACCGGAAAGCTGTCGACCTGTTCATCGTCGCCGACGTTGCCGGGGTTGCCATAACCTAGGCGGCCGTTGTCGCCGAGGCCCCAGCATTGGACATGGGACTCGGCATCCATGCCGACCTGAAGTTGCGCACAGGTAAACTCAATGCCAGCCGACACCCGCTCCGACACGGTACCGAGCAGTTTGGCCGCCTGGCTCTCGCTGGCCAGGACGATGTCGTCGGTGTTGCCGAGCCCGAGTTGGCCACTGGTGTTGCGACCCCAGCAATGGACCGAGCCGTCGCTTTGCAGGGCGCACGAGTGTTGGTCGCCGGCCGTGAGTTGCACGGTGTCGAGGTTTTCGGCCACTTCAAAGCCAACGATCGTATCGGCCGGCTCATCGTCGCCCAAGTCACTCACTGCCCCCTGGCCGAGCTGGCCCGACTCGCTGTCGCCCCAGCATTTTACAAGCCCCGACTCGAGCAGCGCACAGGTATGTAGCCCACCGGCGGCTACGTGCAGCACCGGCTCACCGACTGGGACCGGACCTTCGGAGTCTGGCGTTTCATCGTCGCCTATCGGGTCGGTGTGGCCGTAACCGAGTTGGCCGTTGGAGTTATCACCCCAGCAACGCAGGGTGTTGTCTTCGAGGCGTGCACAGGTATGGCGGCCACCGGCTGCGAGTTCGACCACCGTGCCGCCGAGGTCGATGTCGGCGGCATCAAACGCCAGGGTGTCTGGGGTATCACCAATATTCGTTGTACTTGCATGTCCGAGCTCGCCAACCTGACCGCGCCCCCAACAACGGACGGCACCACTGTGTAGCAGGGCACAGCTGTGATCGTCACCGAGGGCGAGGGCGACCGCGCCCGGTGTAAATACACAGGAGTTTTCGCAGCCGTCACCATTGACGAGGTTACCGTCGTCGCAATCTTCGCCATCGTCGACCGAGCCGTCGCCGCACATTTCACCCATGGTATCGGTCGGGTCGGTCGGGTCGGTGGTGGTCGGATCGGTGGTGGTCGGATCGGTTTCGGAGGTCGGGTCGGTCTCGGAAGGATCGGTGGTGGTCGGGTCGGTTTCGGAGGTCGGGTCGGTTTCCGAAGTCGGGTCGACCGTCTGTGATTCCGATGTCGGATCCACGGTTGCGGTGGGACCGGTTGTCGGCTCGGTGGTCGCCGTGGTCGGGCCTGTGGTCGGGCCCTCGGTCGTTTCAGAGTCGGACTCGGTCGCGGCCGTGGTGTCGCACTGCGACGGGTCGGCCCCAGGAACATCGACGCCCCCGGTGTGGCAGTGGCCAGGAGTACTTGTACATCCACCACTTGCGAGCAGCAGTACGAGACCTCCGCCAATCCGAGCTGACATGTGTAGGGTTTTTAAGCGAGACAAGGCCATGGCGATGTGGTCGGCCGGATACCGGCGTGACCGCAGTTTACTGCGAGTACACGAGCGATGGTGTGTATGCCTCTACCCACATCACGGGGCTTTTCGCCCGCCCGAATGCCACGCCAGGTCGGGCTGGCGAACGCAGCTATTTGCCCAAATGTTTGTCGAGCCAGGCGTTGACGGTCTCGTGCCATTGCAAACTGTTGGCCGGCTTGAGCACCCAGTGGTTTTCGTCGGGGAAGTGCAACAGCTGACTTTCGATCCCACGGCGTTGGAGGGCGGTAAACGTCGCCAGACCCTGCTCTAGCGGTACGCGGTAGTCGAGTGACCCATGGATCACCAACATCGGCGTCTGCCAACGGGTCACGAGGTGGGCCGGGTTGAAGCGCTCATAGGCGTCGGGTTTGGCGTAGTAGGGCCCGCCGTTTTCCCACTCCGGAAACCACAGCTCCTCGGTCGCGTAGTACATCATGCGCTGGTCGAAGATCCCGTCGTGGTTGACTAGGCAGCGGAACCTGTCGGGCCACTTGCCGGCGATCCAGTTGATCATAAAACCGCCGTAGGAGGCCCCCAGGGCACATACGCGCTCTTTGTCGAGGAAGTCGTAGTGCTCGGTTGCGTAGGCCAGACCCTTTTGCAGATCTTCGAGTGGTTTGCCGCCCCAGTCCCCCGAGATCGAATCGGTAAACGCCTGGCCGTACCCGGTCGAGCCGTGGAAGTCGATAAACACAGCGGCGTAGCCGGCACCGGCATAGGTCTGGGGATTCCAGCGGTAGTGAAAATGATTGCCAAACGACCCCTGCGGACCGCCGTGGATCAGGAACGCAACCGGATACTTCTCGCCGGGCTTGAAGTCTGCTGGTTTGACGACCCAGCCATAGACCTTTTCGCCGTTGTGCCCTGCAAACGAAAACTGCTCGGCCTCGCCGCGGTGGGCCAGCTCGAGCGTCTTTTTGTTGATCGCGGTCAGCGGCTTGAGCTCGCTGCCATCGCGCTTGGCGGTCCACAGCTCGGCCGGGTGTTGCAGGTCGTCGTGGACAAACACCAACTTGTCGGCCGTGGCGGCCGGCGAGCCAACCGTGCCATCGCCAACGCGCTTGGTCACCGCCCCGGTTTGGGTATCGACGGAAAACAGCGGCGTATGGCCCAGGTCATTGGCGGTCACCAACAGCTCGTTGTCGTTGGCAAACGCCAGGTTTCGCACCGAGCGATCCCATTCTTTTGTAAGTGCACGCAACTCGCCGGCGGGCCAGGTTTGCAGCATCACCGTGAACTTGTCGGCCTCAAACCCGGCCCGCTCCATCGCCACATAGGCCAGGGTTTTGCCGTCGGGGGAAAACACCGGGTGGGTGTCCCAGGCCGGATTTTGGGTGAGCCGGCGCGGCGGTTGGGCGCCGTCTAGGGTGGCGACAAACAGGTCGAAGTTGGTCGACAGCGCCTCTAACTTTGGCCCCGGGCCCCCGGCTTCGCGGGCGGTAAAGACAATCTGCCGACTATCGGGGGTGAACGTGTATTCCTCGCTACCACCAAACGGCATCGACGGGACATCGGCATCGAGCCCGCGGCTAATAATCGCAGCGTCGCGGGTGGGGGTGGAGCCTATCTGGGCGACCAAAAGGTGCGCCCGTCGTCCGTCTTTCCAGGTATCCCAATGGCGGACAAACAGGCGGTCGTAGAGCTGCCCGGTGGTCTTGTCGGCCTCGGCTTTTTTGTTGCGTTCAACTGTACATGCAATGTTCTCGCACTCGGGCACCAGCATCGCCGAGGTCGCGAGGTGCTTGCCGTCGGGGGAGATTTTGAGGCCGCTGACAGCCACCGGCAAGTCCGTGACTTGGTGGGGGGCAGGGGGTGGATCGCTGTTGGCGGCGACTGCCCAGATCTGCGGCGTGCCGCTGCGTTTTGAGACAAAGTACACGGTTGCGCCGTCGGGTGAAAACCGCGGCTCGTGGTCGCCATCTGCCCCATCGACCAGTTGCTTGGGTGTGCCGCCTGCAGTCGGGACAACCCACAAACTCGTGCGCCCTTTGTTGGCAACCATATCGGTCGCGCGGCGGACAAATACAACCCTGGTGCCGTCGGGCGAGACCACCGGGCTCGAAATCCGATCCATTGCCAGGAGGTCGCGGGCCGAAAAACCGTGGGGGGTGGTGGGCGCGATCGGACCCTGTGCCGCCGGCTGCTGCCCGCTCTTCGGGCCGGAGTTTTGTGCATCTGCATCTACTTGGGTGGCAGGTTGCGGGGCCGACTGCACCGAGCGGCCGCCGTCGTTGTCACAGCTGGGAAGCGAGAGCGCGAGCAGCAGCGCGGCAACGCCGTGGCGAATCGCAAAACCTCCGGGGTGCCGGCTGGGGCAAAGCATGGACGGAGCCTACCAGATAGTCCCTGGCCACCGCGGTCGGTCGGCCCAACGTGTTTGCCGCACATCGGGTTGGAGCAGGGCGAGTGTTCCTCCGGCGCACTGGCTCAGCCCTCAACCACCGGAGCTTGGGCCGGGACGATCGAGCGCAAACACAGCCTCCTTGCGGTACTTCGAGCCGGTCGGCGTGAGCACACTCGAATACAGGGTCACGGCGTCGACCCAAAACGGTTCGGAACGCAGCAGCGCGTGGCGGGCCAAGAACTCGGCGACCAACGGTGTGGGTGTGTTTTTGAGGCGCGCGAGGGTGACGTGGGGGGCGAACTTACGGGTGTCGAGGTCGAGGCCTAGCGAGGCGATCTGAAGGTCGACATCCCGCTTGAGACGGTGGACCGGGTTTGCCGGGGTGACGCCGGCCCAGATGCTTCGCGGGGTTTTGCGGGGCGGGAAAACCCCGGTGCCACGGATCTGCAACTCAAACGCCGGGTTGCGAAACTTGTTCATACACGCGATTAACCGACGGACCTGGCCGCCGTCGAGCTCATCTAAAAAACGCAGCGTCAGGTGGATCTTCTCCGGGGGTTCCCAGCGCGCACCCGGCAGGCCGCCGCCAACGAGCGAGAGCTGGGTGTCCACCAGGTCGGGAAGGTCGATGCCCAAAAAAACCCGCATGCCGGCGATGGTAACAGGGAGTGGCCAACGGGTGTTAAAGCCGCGAACCCACGAGCCGAAGCCAGCGGTTTGAAGTTGGTTACTTGCGGCGACAACAAAGCCGCGAGCCGAGGTCAGCGGTTTGAAGTTGGTTACTTGCGGCGACAACGACCCCGCGATCTGAATTCAGCGGTTTGCCAGCGGCGACAACAAAGCCGCGAGCCGAAGCCCGCGGTTTGAAATCGGCTACCTGCGGCGACAACAAAACCGCGAGCCGAAGCCCGCGGTTTGAAGTTGTTGATACAATGATTGCCTAGCTACTCGCCGACGGGCGCGTGACCGAGGGCAGGCCAGATTGCGGGGTGATGCGATACTCGTTGAGACGGTATTGAATTTTGCGGGGCGAGATGCCGAGGATTTTGGCGGCTTTGCTGGTGCTTCCGCCGACATGCTCGAGGGTTCGCAAGATTGCGTAGCGTTCGATCTCTCGCAGCGACGAGCCGGGGATCACCGGCACCGAACCGTTGTCGCGGCTGCGGGTCAAAAGCTCGCGTGGGAGGTCGCGGGGGGCGAGTTCGGCACTGCGTGCCATCACCACCGCACGTTCGATCGACTGCTCTAGTTGGCGGATGTTGCCCGGCCAATCGAAGTCGAGGAGGATCCCGAGGGTGCGCTCGCTAAACCCGGCGATCGCCTTGCCGCTTTGGCGGGCAAACTTTCGCAGGAATTTGGTGGCGAGCAGGGCGATGTCCTCACGCCGCTCCCGCAGCGAAGGCGTGCGCAGGGTGACGACATTGAGGCGGTAGGACAGGTCTTCGCGGAAGGTTCCGTTTTGTACCGCACGCCCGAGTTCCTGGTCGGAGGCGCTGACGATCCGGACATCTGCTTGTATATACTCGCTTCCCCCAACCCGCTTAAACCGGCGCTCCTGAACAAACTGCAACAGCCGGGCCTGCAGCGACATGGGCAGCGCCGTGATGTCTGGGAGGTACAGGGTGCCGCCCTCGGACTTCTCGATCGCTCCGGCGTAGATCGTATTGCCGGCCGACTCTTCGCCAAACAGCTCGCGTTCGAGGGTTTTTTCGTCGCCGGCGGAGCAGCGCAGGGTTGTAAAGGCAGCGTCCTTGCGTGGGCTCCAGCGGTGGACGAGTTCGGCGAGGGTGCGTTTGCCGGTACCGGTTTCGCCGAGGATCAACACCGAGGCCGGTGCATCTGCAATTTGTCGGACGAGGTCGAGCAGCTCGCGAAATGCCCGCGACTGGCCAATAAGTTCCGACGATTCCTCGGCCGTGCGCTCGCGCAGGGCGTCGCGCAGCTGTTGGGTTTCGCGTTGCAGTGCCCGGTGTTGAATCACCCGGCGCAGGACCATCAGCAGCTGGGGAAAGTGGATCGGTTTGCTGAGGTAGTCGTCGGCACCGAGGTGCATGGCCTCGACGGCCCCCTCGACCGAGCCAAAGCCGGTCATGACCACCACGGCGACATCTGGGAACTTCTCGCGCAGCTTGGTCATGAGCTCGATGCCGCCGAGTGCGGGCATATGCACGTCGGTGATCAGGACATCGGGTTCCCAGGAGTCGGTTTTGCCGAGTGCCTTGTAGCCATCGGCGGCTGACTGCACTTCGTAGCCCTCATCGCGCAACATTTCCGCCAGGGCGGAGCGGGCGGCTGGCTCGTCGTCACAGACGAGTACGCGGACTGGTTGGTGGGAGGAAGACATAGAACAGTGCTGCTTTCGTGACCTGTTTGTTTGGTCAGGTTGGTGGGCTACCAGGGGTGGAGTGTGCGAACCCAAGATGCACGGGAAAGCCGCAATGTGTTAACGCAAAAAATGCATTTAATAGGTAAAAAATATGTTCGAAAATTTTTGATCGTAAAAGCATATAAAAATCATATATTTTCTGGGTGTAGTTTTATGTAGGGTTGACGAAATATTTTCGGTGTGCGCGAATTTGATTATTGAGAATGTCACATATGTGGAGGGTTTGATAGTCTCGCACGGTGTTACATGACCGAACATTTTTATGCCTAACGTTTAGCTTTATTGCTGGCTGTGCCGTTAAAAATCCCTCCCATGGTGCCGACGAGACCGGCGAGCGCCCGACGGATGTCACGACCGACGTCTCAACCTCCGACATCTCGACCACCGATATCTCGACCACTGAGGTTGCCACCATCGATGAGACGACCGGTTCGAGCTCGTCTGGCGAGACGAATGTCGACTCGACGGAGACGGAGACGGAGACCGAGGGCTGGGTCGAAGATTGCCAAACGATTCCGCTGCCGACGCCCAAGGTGATGTTGGTGGTCGATCGTTCCAAGTCGATGGGGACCGAATACATCGGCCAGTTTACCCATTGGGAGTTGACGACGATGTTTGCCGAAGAGCTCGGCGATACGCTCCACGGTAACTATGGTGACCTCGTCGAAACAGGCCTGCGCAGCTATCCCCAGGAAGATCCGCCGATTACACCCTCATATTTTGAAGAGTACTGCGACGTCGAAGGTCCCCCGGAGCGCCTGCCAGAAGATGGTGATGTTGCCCTCAACGCACTCGGAGGACAGCCCCTCGCCGGCGCCTCGCCGTTGCGCAAGGCCCTAGAAGAGGATGTCTACCCGTTACTCGAAACCGGCCCATCTCACCGCAACGCAGCGATTGTGATCACCGATGGCGCACCCAACTGTCCGAAGAACGTAGATCCGGATGACAGCATGCAGGCGTTTATGATGCCCGACTACGAGGTCGAAGGCATCGTCGAAGAGCACGCCGATAACGAAGGCATTCGCACCTTCGTCGTCGGTATCGGGACGAACAAACCCGCGGCCGAGTACATGCACCCAGAAATCGAAGCGTCGTGGCCCTCCGAGGACGCACTGATGACACTCGCCGACGCTGGTGGGACCGGTGAGTACCGCCTGATCGCCGGTCACAACGACATATCGATCCAAGCCCACAAGCTCGCGCGCCAACTTTATTGCGACATCCGTCTGCCGTTTTTCCCGCCGTTTGCCCCCGATTTCGACATCTCGTTTATGTTTGAAAACGACGTGTTTCTCGGCGAAGACGAGTCGTGCGCCGAGGCTGATGGGGTCGAGATCGACGAGACGCCCGACGGCACGCGCCTGATCTTTTGCGGGTTTGCCTGCGACCGCTTGATCGAGCTCGGTGGCGAGGTCACCGTTTGTGGCATCTTACCGGGCGACTAGCTCACCGGTGTCCATGTGTATACACCGACGATGCGATCTAGGCCGACCACACGTTTGCCGGCCTAGAATCGGCCACTGAGCGAAACACCCGTGGGTGAGACGCCAGCACGTAGGCTTTTCTTGCCTTTTTGCCGATTTTTTTGCCGATACAACAATACCGCACCAAGGGTTGTGAGGACCGCACCAACACCAATAATTGGGGCTCCAAACACGGCGGTTCGAGCCAAGAACGGGCAGTTTCCTGCGTTGTCCGGGGCTAGGCCCATGTTGTCGGGGTGGCAAAATTGGATGTCGAGTGCGGTGGTGACAATGCCCCCGACCAAAATCGGGACACCCGAGGCGACAAACCCAACGCCGAGTTTGCGGTTGCGAATGCTCTGGGGTGTGCGGGCCATCTCAACGGCCACGGTCTCACGCACCCCCGCGACCGATACAAGCTCGCGCTCTTCGGGGACAAACCCGTCGGTCGACACGCGAATGACATGCTCGCCGGGCAAGACCTTGCGCTCGAGTGGGGTCACACCAACGACGACGTTGTCGATCGTGACCAACGCTCCCTTGGGGTCCGAGTTGACGACGACCATCGGCGGCTCTTTGATCAGCGCCTCTAGTTTGGTCCGAAACTGCGCGGCCTGAGCATCGAGCACGGCACCGACCTCGGACGCACCACAGACCTCACAGGTTTCTTCGCTCGAGGCGACGACCTCGTTCTCCTCAACGTCGACGAGGTCGAGGTGAATGATGTAGTCGCGGTCTGAGATGGTGACGAACGTACGGACGATATAGGAGCTTTTGGTGCGGTTGCGGATCTTGCGGTAGCAGATTTGGTCGGCACAACCGGTGCGGGCGACTTCGTCGATGGTGGCTTGGTTGGCCAGACCAAATTGTCCGCGTTGCAGGCCCCGACGCAACGACTCAAACAGGCGCTGGCGGACAGCTTCGGCGAGTTCGCCACTGACCAGGATCGGCAACACGGCAATCGTGATGTCGCTTTCGCCGGTGGTCGCTGGGGCGGTCGTCGCGGTTGGGGTTGGGCTGGCCTCCGAAGAATCTGTAGATACATCATCTTCGCTACTGTCCTCGCCAGCGTCTTCACCCCCGTCATCGCTGACATCTGCTTCGACATCATCGCCTTCGTCAGCGCCCGGCTCCGCCGTGTCTGGTTGGACAGATTCGACGCCCTGTGCCAGCGCAGTCGGCAACGACCACGTACACAGGAGTGAGGTTGTCAGCGCGAGCGAGAACAATCGACGCATCTTCAAGGACGGTAACACGGCAGCCATGGCAGTCGCTACGGAAGAAGTTGCAGTGGCAAATGGACGCTACCCGCCGAGCCGTTCCTCGACCTTGCGAAGTCGCCCGTCGGCCTTGGTCGAGCCCAGGCTCTTGGCTTTTTCGTAGGCCTTGCGGGCGTCCTCATAGCGCAGGGTTTTGAAGTAGGCGTCGCCGAGTTTGATGCGGTAGTTGGCGTTTTGCGGAGCAGCGCGCACGGCCTTTTTGGCGTAACTGACAGACTGCCGATGTTTGCCGCGCTCAAACGAGATATCGCTCAAGCCCATCAGCGACCTGGCGTTTTTGTTGTTGTAGCTCAGCGATTGATTGAACAGCTTCTCGGCCTCCGAGAAAGCGCCGCGGGCAAAAGCGGCCTCGCCCTTGTCAGCCAGTTCGTTCGAGAGGCCGACGTCGACCACCTGCTCGGGCTCTTCGCTGCTATCTCCGCTCGCCTTCTTTTTCTTGGGCTTGCGGTCGATCTTGATCGACGTTTTGGCCTTGTGTCCGCCAGTCGTGGGCGGAGTCTCGGGCGGATCGGCGATTTCCTGTTCGACCGCGTCACTTTTGGCGTCTGTATCTGGCTCGGCGTCGGCCTCTTCACCGGCATCGGTGTCGGTTCCCGGAGCCGTTTTTGCCACGCCGGAGCCACGCGAACCCCTGCGACGTTTGCGGCTGGGCATCGCACTGGCAAGCATGACCTGCTCCGAAAGCAAGATGTCGGGTCCCTGTTGTTGCTCCCAGGCATCGAGTGCTTCGTCCCGCTTTTCTTCGGGCATCGCCATGACTGCCAGCAGGCCGAGGTGTTGGAGTTCCTCGGGCGTAAACTCCCCGCGAAGTGCCCGCTCGCGGTCGGCTGCGACCTGGGTCAGCAACGCTCCAGTGCGCCGGCGAAGTTCCTCGTTTTGCTCGTCGAACATCAGCGACTGCGTGTAATAGGCACGGGCGATCGACCGCGTGCGTTCGTCTTCCCAGTAGCGATCGCCAAGCGATTTGAGGGTCGTGGCAAAGTCCTGACGTAGGGCCAGGGCCTCCTCGTCACCGAGTTCGTCGGCCGCCCCTTCGAGATTTTCGAGGGCGTAGATCTTGAGCAGCGAGGTTTCGTCGAGCGCGTCGGGGTCGGGGTAGACCCAGTGGGCGCGGGAGCCCGCCTCCCGGGCTTCGCGGACCAGTTGCTCGACAATCGTGATTTCCTCGGGCGTCGGATCGGGTTGGGTGAGTAGCGTGTAGACGGAGAACGCAGCGACCAACAGGCTGGCGGCCGCGATCAGGGGCCAGCGCCAGCGCACCGTGCCGGTGAGGGCAACCCCGTCGTCGAGGTCGCGGGCCAGGGCAGCGATCAGCGTGTCCATCGACGGGTAGCGCTCATCCGGGTCGGTTGCCATGCCCTTTTTGAGCACGTCAAACAGCCAAGCGGGGACCTGGCTGTCCTTCGGCGGGGGCTTGAGCTCGCCCTCACACACGTTCATCGCCAGCTCGGTCAGTGTATCTCCGTCGAATGGTGATTGCTGATACAAGGTTTTGTAGAGCGCCACGCAAAATGAAAACTGGTCGCTGCGGGCATCGGTCGGCGCCCCGGTGTGTTGCTCCGGCGACATATAGGCCGGGGTGCCCATCACCGTCCCGGCGATCGTCAGTTCGGTTTCGAGTTCGCTGGTGCGGGTGAGGCTGACGGCCCCAACGATCGAGGAGGACGGGCTCGGGTCGTCGAGTTCGCGGGTCGCCCGGGCGAGGCCAAAGTCGAGAACGCGGGCCCGCCCATCGTTGCCAACCAGCACATTTTCGGGCTTGTAATCGCGGTGGACCAGGCCGACAGCGTGGGCGGCCGCAAGCCCGCGAGCTGCTTGTAGATGCATCTCTAAAATGCTCTGCCAGCTGTGGTGCCCCTGCTCAGACCAGGTCTCGAGGTCCTGACCCTTGACGAACTCCATGGCCAGGAAGATCTGGTTTTCGAACACACCGACGTCGTAAACCTGCACGACATTGGGGTGTGAGAGTTTGGCCATGGCCTGGGCCTCACGCATCATTCGCGTGCGTCCGTGGGTGCCCGGTTGGTCGGCCGTCAACAGCAGCTTGATGGCCACGCGCCGGTCGAGTTCCTCGTCGTAGGCGGAGAACACAATCCCCATGCCGCCCTCGCCGAGTTTGCGCAACACGGCATAGCGGTTGATTCGCATCGGCTCGCCGCGGTTTTGCATGAGCCGGGCTTCGAGGTTGTGGCCGTACAAGCTCGGATCGACATCGGCCATCGGGGGGTTTTCGGAGCTGACAACCGTGGCGTCAAAACCCGCCTCGGGAACGGTCGTCACCCCGTCGACACCGCCTACGCGGGCCACGGTTTTGTTGGTCGCAACTTCGGTGCGAAGGACCGTGCGCGTCGCCTGGGGGGCGGCCATGGTTTTCGCCGCGTTGACCTTGGGTGCACCGCGCTGGGTTGGCTCGCGTGCCGGCGCAACCGTGGCTTGCAGCGGCATGGCGGCTGGTCCGTTGGGCGCGACCATTGTCGAGGCAATCGCGGGCGAGGCGGGCGAGCTCGGTGCGGCGGGTGCTGGCAAACCACCCTGGGCCAGGAGAGTTTTTTTATCTGCAGGCATGGAATCGCGGTCGGTGACGAAGCGGCTGTGGCGACCAGAGCATACGACGGCTTGTCTGTGGATTCACCCGTGGGCGGTCTCGGGCAAACGCGTCGGTGGGGACACGTTCAAAGCTGTCTCAACGGTCTTCTCGGCGCGGCGAAAAAACCAGATGGCCTGCGAGCAACCGTGTCTGTACGCCGAATACCTCGCCAATCCGTTCGGGCGTGAGTACTTGAGCCACGGTCCCAACGGTTGCGGTGCCGTCACGATCGGCGTGGAGCAAAACCACCCGGTCGGCGAACTGCCGCGCGAGATCGAGGTCGTGTAGGGCGATCAGCATGCCGATTTTTCGCGTGCACAGACTGCGGCAAAGCGCGAGAAAGTCGATCGCATGACCGATGTCGAGCGCCGCCGTCGGTTCGTCGAGCAGGCAAAACGCGGCCTGGGTGGCCAGCATGCGTGCCAGCATCACCCGCTTGCGCTCGCCCCCGCTGAGGCTGCCGACGGACCGTTGTTGCAGCGAGGTGATACCCACCGCCTCGAGTGCGCCGGCAATCGCACGTTGGTCGGCCGGGGTTGGTTGGGCGAGCGGGCGCCAGTACGGGGCGCGCCCGAGCGAGACCACATCGATCACCAACAGCTCCGGATCGACCGGGGTTTGCTGGGGGAGGTAGGCGAGGATTTGCGCGCGATGTTTGAGCGGCCAGGCGTCGAGCGGGTCTTTTCCAAGGGTCACCTGTCCGTGGCTGACCGGCGTCAAACCGGCGAGTTCCCGCAACAGGCTCGATTTGCCAGCCCCGTTGGGGCCGACCAATGCGAGCAGCTCACCGCGGTGCAGCGAAACCGCGATTTCCTTGTACAAGCACTGGTTACCGTAGCTGCGGGTCAGCCCGCTCGCAGTCAGGGTGTTCGGGGCTTCAACGCTTGGTGTTGGAGGTTGAGACATCCCTAGGCACTCGGAGGGGCGATTCGGTAGATCAATCCGGCACCGTCGTCGCTAACCAGCAGCGCGCCATCGGGCAGCACCTCGAGGTCGACCGGGCGGCCCAACGCACTGCCATCGGCACGCAGCCAGCCATCGGCGAACACGTCGTAGGAAATCGGTGTATCACCATCGAGTTGAACCTCGGTGATGCGATAGCCGATCGGCACGCTGCGGTTCCACGAGCCATGTTCGGCGATCAACAACTTGCCGTGGTGCTCCTGTGGCACGTTTGCGCCGGTGTAAAACCGCAGGCCGAGGGCGGCGACATGGGGCCCGAGCTCCTGGGCCGCCGGGGTAAACTCCGAACACGCAAGCTCGCCGAACTGCTCGTCGCGGATGTCGGTGCCGTGACAGTTGGGAAAGCCAAAATGCAGGCCTGCGGTCGGAGCATGGTTGAGCTCGTCGGGCGGGAGGTCGTCGCCTAGGTGGTCGCGGCCATTGTCGGTAAACCACATCTCGCCGGTCTCGGGATGCCAGGTAAAGCCCACGGTGTTGCGCACGCCCTCGGCGAAGATCTCGAGCTCACTGCCGTCGGGGCGCATGCGCAAGATGCTGGCGTAGCGCGGGTCGTCCTCGCGTAGGCAGACATTGCACGGTGCACCTACTGGTACATACAACCAACCGTCGGGGCCAAATGCCAAAAATTTCCACCCGTGGTGGTCGTCGGTCGGGAGGTCGTCGCGGATCACCACCGGGGCGGGCGGGTCGTCGAGGTGTTGTTCGATAGCGGGGAGCTTGATTACCCGGGATTGCTCGGCGATGTAGAGGTCGCCGTTGTGCACCGCGACCCCGTTGGGCACGTGCAGGCCCTCGGCCACCGTGCGCGTGCGTTCGGCCCTGCCATCGCCATCGGCATCGGTCAGGGCGACGACCTTGCCGGTCTTTCGTGAGCCGACAAAAATCGTTCCCCCGGGGGCGCGGCACAATGAGCGGGCAGCCTCGACCTCGGCAAACACCGAGATGGTGTAGCCCGGTGGCAGGTTGATCGCATCGAGGTCGACGCCGTTGATCTCACCACTACATGTGCATGCACATAACACCGCCGCCGCGCTTGCCAGCCAGCGTGGCGATGTCACGGAGCCTCAACCCGAGCACTGTTGGCTGGATCCTCGTCGCCGCCGGTGACATCGCAAAAGGTCAGGGCGAGCCAGCCAAACAGGACAAACGTAATCCCAAGCGCAACCAGCATCCGCGAGGGTCCGTCCTTGGGTGTTTCGGGCAGTCTCGGGGTGCCGGAGGCGCCCGGATTTCCGGGTGCTACGGCTGGGAGGTCCTCGGTGACGCGCTCGATGTAGCCACCCTGATTGAGGTAGACGAGCCCTTCTAACGTTGCAAATACATCTTTTGCATGGTCAATGATGTGCTGCAATGTTTTGGTGCCGTCGATGCTCTCGAGCAGCTTGCGGTGCTCGTCAGACAGCTCAGCCTGCGAGGCCCCGGCCACCGGTTTGACCACGCGGTCGAGCTTGCCGAGCATCCGCAGCAGGGTTTTTTTGCGTTGCTTGCGACGGGCGAGCTCAACCTGCACGGCGTCGGAGCGCTTGATCGTGCGTTCGGGCTCGCGGTCGTCAAACCGAATTCCAACCGAGCCCTTGGTCAGCTCCAACAGGGTGACGGCCGCCTCCAAGCCGTCTTGAAAATCGGTGCGGGCATCGACAACCTGGCCGTTGAGCGTCCACAGCCGGCCCTTGACCCCCTTGCCGACAACCTCGAGCATGCACGTTTGTTTGTGTTCCTCGATAAGCTCGAGCAGGCGGGTTGTCGGGCGGTCGGCGATTTGGGCCCAAAATGTGGTGCCAAACGGAACTTCTTCGCCGCCGCGGTGACGCGCGTCGATGACGTAGTCGATCATCCACTGCTCCAAGTCAGCGATCGAAATCCAGTATTTCGCGGCCGCGGTATCGAGATCGATCTCGCCGGCGAGTACCCGGGCAACCAACTCAAACCGCTCGGGCTCTCCCCACTCCCGAGGGGTCTGGCTGTCATCGTCGGTTTGGAGCATCTTCATGGCAAAAACGGCCGACACATCTACGGTACAAAATTACCCATGGCCATGGTAGCGGCGCGTGACTTGCTGCCAGCTTCCAAAAAACACGAATCTCGAGCAGAACCAAAAAACGTGTGCATCCCGCAGGCTCAAGAGCCAAAAAAAACCCCGCAAAGGCGGGGCTTGTCGGGTGCCGGTTTCGCGCGGTCACTCGAGTTGATGTAGCGACACGGGTCCCCGGGGGCGATAGCCGTACACACCACCGAGGTACTCGAGGGACACAGCCCCCGGTCGCAGTTGTTGTGGGTCTGCGATCTCGCCGTCGATCCAGTCCTCGGGTAGGGTATCTGCCCACCATACGATTGCATAGGAGTCGCCCCCAAGCGGGGTCACAACCGCGGCATAGCAGGCGTGTTCGAGGGTCATGTCGCGCAGGGTCGCGGTTGCGTCGGTGGGAAGAAAGATCGTATCGGCGGGGGCTAGGACACCCGGGGAGGTCAGCTGACCGGGGTCGAGTGCCAACGCGTCGCAGTCGAGCTCGGCATCGGGTTGCAACAGCTGGAGTTGTATTTCGATCCCATCGCCGCTGGCATTGTGCAAAAATGCATCGGCAAAGATCGGTACCCGGTAGTCGTCAAACGCCTCGGTACCGGCGTCGCCACACCCGGTGAGTCCGGTCAGTGCAGCAGCAACAATCATAGACGTCAAATAGTCGCGGAACATGGCGTCCTCCATAGGGGTCATAGGCGAGTTGACCGGCCCCGGTTTCGGGGCACGGTCGTGTTTGGTGTGCAGTGGGTATCGGCAATAGATGCCGATACACAAAACTAGTCCTGGGGCCAGGGTTGCGGCTTGGCCTGGCCGGGCGCCGGCGCAAGCGCTCCGTGGGCGACCAGGTTGTCGCGGAACATGTCGATGTAGCGGAGGTCATCTTGGATGTCGGCGTCGGCGTGTTGTTCGAGCCAGCCGCGGACATTCGAGGCGAGGCCGTCGAGCACGTTGAGGGCACCGGTTAGGTCGCCGGAGGTCGCCCGTTGGGACGCGAGCTGAAAGCCGACAAAGATGTTGAGCGTGACAAACGATTTTTCGGCGGTGAGGTTGTCGAAAAACGCCTGGGGGTCGTTAAAGCCGTAGGGAGAGCTGATGTCGACGTGTTGCTCAACAATCTCCTCGGTGCCCGGCCTGCGGTAGCGCAGGGTCAGTTGACCGACTTCGAGGCCCTGACCCGGGGCGGTTGCCGACTCGAGCAACTCGAGCACAATCCCGCCGCCGCCACCACGACGTCCGCCCTCTTGATCGCTGGCCGAGGTGCGGTGGGCGATGTGCAAACTGGGGATATAGATGCTCCCCGACCCGCTGGTGAACTCCGCCTGTTTGGTCCCATAAACCCCACGCAGGTGGTAGTCGGTGGAGGCTTGGATATCGATTTCGACATCCTCGGCCAGGGGCACCAAAAACGCCTCGACCTCGTCGACAAAAACTTCTTGTACTGCCATCGGATCTTCCAAGAAGTAAAAGCTGCCGCTGCCGAGTTCGCTGAGGTCGCGCATGAGCGTGACATTAAACTCTGTGCCCATGCCGATCGTGGTCAGGCCAATGCCCTCGCTGCTGTAGGCGGTGGTGAGGTCGAGGAGTTGATGGTCGGCCGTGATCCCGGTGGTGGCCATGCCGTCGCTCAGCAGGATCACGCGGTTTTGCCTGGTCGGGTCCTGGTGCAGCGCAACCTGCTCAAACGCAGTGCGCAGGCCGGCATAGATGTTGGTGCTGCCGGCCGGGGCGAGGTCGTTTATCGCCACGCTCAGGGCCGGGTCGTTGTAGGCCGCGGCGTCGGTCATGATCACGGCGTCGTCGGAAAAACTCACCAAGCTGACCTGATCGCCAGGTTGCAACGCAGACACCATCCGGATCAGTCCCTCGCGGGTGTAGTCCATGTTGGGCCCCTGCATCGAGCCACTGGTGTCAATCGCGATAGCCAGATTGAGCGGCGGACGCTCGAGGTCCTCGGGGTTGATCGGCGTGTTCATGCCGAGCAGTACCGTGGTGCAGGCCGAGCCGTTGATCATGTTGTCCATCCGGCCAAACAGTCCGTGTAGACACACATCTTCGCCACAGTCGGCCGCCGGGAGTTCGAGTTTGTGCTCGTTGAAAAACCCGACATCGTCGAGGGTGTTGGGGTTGGGCAGCTCGCCGGCTTCGAGGATCTGGCGAAACAGGCCAAAGTCCTGGGCGCCACCCTGGCCGAGCCCGGCACCTTCACCCTGCTCGCCGTAGCCACCACTGTCGCTACCACCACATCCGGGCGCCATGACAGTGGCGAGGCAGAGGGCGAGTGTTGCGAGGGGTGCACGTTGAAGTTTGAAAATCGACATTGGTTTGTTCCTGTAAGAAAGGTGTGGGTACAAGTTCTATGGGGTGGGTTAGGGGGCCAGCGGGCCACGCATGACCGCGGCAAACTCGATTTCGGTGGCGGGCGCATCGGGGCCCTGGTAGCAGGAGCTGTGGGTCACCGCGAAGTCCTCGGCGTAGGTGACATGCACGGTTGCGGTGTTGCCATCGTTCCCCACGACTTCGCCGTTGACGCCCAGCGTCAGGTCGGTTTGGTCAGCGCCGAGGTAACGTGCAGATACATTGACCTTGCCAGCAACGGTTCCGCACTCGTCCTCGGGGACCGGGGCACAGCTTTGCTCGGTCACGCTGCTGATCTGCATCCCGCGCAGGTTGTAGGAGGGCGAACCGGTAGCGACATGCAGGCTGAGCTCGGCGCCCTCTTCAACCGGCACACCATCGCGGCTTTGCAAGTCGATCGAAAGTGCGTGCAGCGTGCTGATGCCGACGATGTCACCGGCGACAAACGGGAACTCGATTTCAGGGAGGCACAGGTAAAACGGGTTGGCGTCGGGTTCCTGGCCGGGCAGGGCCGTTTTGATGGCGTAGCAACCGTCGAGGCCGGCCTCGACTTCGATGAGCTCGCGCGAGCCGGCCGGCGGGACCGACCAGGCCAGGCGGTTGCCCGGATCCACGCGCTCGCACAGGGGGTCCGTCTCTTCGTCGATACCGGTTTGTGGAAACACGATGGTCGGCGAGGTGTAGCCGGAAAAGGTGCCGAGTTCGCCTTCGTCGCCAAAGTCGGCAATCACTGCACCACCGGTGTATTGGCTTTCAGAGGTGATCTGCCCGGGCACGCTCGAGCGATAAATGTTGTCGCTACGCCAAAACACAACTGCCGGCTCCATCACATCGCTTTCGAGCAAGACCGCGTGGCACTCGCGGGCAGACGGAGCCGAGGGGTAGACCGCGGCGGTGGTTTCCGGCGGCATCGTCCAGGTAAAGGCTTCGCCGAACACAGGCGCTTGGAGGTATTTGCCGGGGTTTTGGACCACGTCGGCGCAGTCGAGTTCAACGCCCTGCTTGAGGTGGCGAACACGGACTGTCAGGGATTGGTCGATGTTGGAGTTGTGGATGTAGACGTCGGCCTGAATGTCCTCGTAAAACACCTCGCCGTTCCAACCGTCGTCGGGCGGGCTGGTGGCAATGCAGGCCAGCGCACCAAGGCCTGTGAGCGCGTGGCGAGCGGCCGGGCCGACAACCGAAGCGTCGTGCCAGGCGCGGTAACCCTTGCGCATGGCGGGGACCGTGAGCGCCCAGCAAAGTGGCATCAATGGCAATACAAGTAAGTCGGTGGGGTCGGTGGTGATCGACCAGGGCATACCCACCAAACCCATGACATTCGACCACAGGTTGGCAAACCCATGGGAGACGTTGATCCCGGCAAACACGGCCGCGACGGCGGCGTGACAGGCCAGCAGGCCGCGGGTTGTCTTGGTCCCGGTGAGCACCGCCAGCAGCGAGGGGGCGACCATCATCCCGGCGATGTCACTGAGCTTGCCGGTCAGGGCATCGGGCAGCAGCCCAGCACCCTTGAGCACGTGGTCGTTGAGGGCCATGGCCGAAAGCGAGAGCAACCAGGCAGGGGTCAAAAGCGCTTGGCCGGGGTTCAAAGTGGCTTTACTAAGGCATTTACGGGACATCTTGCGTCTCTTTCATCCCGGTAGTCCCGGGCCCTGGATTTTGGTTCAACCGCGAAGAAGTTTTTTTAAAGAAAGTTTTTGCGGCTCAAAACTGAGCGCTCGTTTGGAGAAGATTGAGGACGATATTGGGTGGTTCCGGCCATCCGGCTTGACCGTTCATTGCCGACCACGACCACCACACAACAACCACCAACGCCCCGGCACGTGTCGCGCCTGGGCGTTTGTAAATACAATAAAAACGGGCTCAGCCGGAAGCAGGTGGGGGGACCACGAGCTGCCGAGCCCGGTCGGCGGTGAGGGTTTCGTGGCGCAGGAGCCCGGTGGCCAAACGTTCGATCCGGGGCCAGTGGCCCGTGACGAGCTCGCGGATCTCGAGGTGTAGACGGCGCGACAGCGAAATCACCGAGCGGGGGTCGGCAGGCGCAACCCCGGGCTCCGCTAGCTGCTCTAACCAGTCACGGACCTGGCGAAGGTCGGTTTTGGCATGGGCGGCCGCGGGCGAACCGACAGCCTTGGATTCGGCTTCGTAGCCGGCAACCAAAATCCCGCACAGGGCCCAGACCTCGCGCTCATGCAGCGAGTGAATCGGCTTGAGCGAAAGCCGGCCCGCGTAGTCGCCATCGTCGGCAATACTGACCGCCGTGAACTCGAGGGCCCGGCACGGTCGCAACATTGCGACAACAAAATGCCCAGCCTCGTGGTAGGCGGTCCTGGTGCGGCTGTCCACGGACAGCGAGTGTAGCCGACTGGCCGTCGCCCGTGTCGACAATAAAGATGTATCAGCAAGCTATATGGCCTGGAGGCTCGACTGCATGGCCGGCGGTTCGTAGTTGGCAGGCAGTTCGATTTTAAACTGCGAACCCTTGCCATAGAAGCTTTTGGCCTCAATATCGCCGCCGAGCATCCGACAAAACTTGCGGGTGATCGTGAGGCCTAGGCCGGTGCCGCCATACTTGCGCGTGGTCGAGGCGTCGGCCTGGACAAATGCCTCAAACAGTTTGTCGACTTGCTCCGGCGTCATGCCAATTCCGGTGTCGCGCACCTTAAACTCGACCCACTCGACGTCGTCGCGTTCAAATCGGCGAACCGCGAGGGTGATGGTGCCGTTACCCGTAAACTTCGAGGCGTTGCTCAACAGGTTGTAGAGGCTCTGGCGCAGCTTGGTGGCGTCGGTGTACATCTCGCCGAGCTCACCTTCTAGCTTGAGGTCGAGCTTGTTGGAGTTGTTGGCCACCAGCGGGGCAACGCCGGCACACACGCTGTCGATCAGGTGGCGCAGGTCAAACACCTCGGGGTCGACTTCCATCTTCCCAGCTTCGATTTTTGAAAGGTCGAGGATTTCGTTGATCAGTCGCAACAGGTGCTCGCCCGAACTGCGAATTTTGCTGAGGTCCTGGTGAAAGCCCTCGGCTTCAAACTCGTCGTCCTCGAGCAGCTCGACCATGAGGTTGCTGTAGCCGATGATGGCGTTGAGTGGGGTTCGCAGCTCGTGGCTCATGTTGGCCAAGAACGTCGACTTGGCGCGATTGGCCAACACGGCCTGTTCCTTGGCCTGACGCAGGGCCGTCTCGCGCGAGCGCAGGACAATGTTGGCCTGGGCCAGGTTAAAGGTTCGCTCTTCGACCCGAGCATTGAGGTCGGCATTGAGGGTGGCGAGCTCTTGGTTGGCCCGGGCGGCCTCGCGGTTGGCTTGTTGTAGTTGCATCTCGCCCTCAACGAGGTCCGTAATGTTGGTACCCGACCCGCGATAGCCCAAGAACTCACCATCTTGGCGAAACAACGGGGCACCGCTCAAGCGCCAGAACTGACCCTTGCCATCGCCCACGCGCACGTGGCACGTGACATCGCTAAAGGCCACCCGCTTGGCCATCCGCTCGTCGAGCTCGGCGATAAATCGACCTTCCGGATCGGACAGGTCGCGCCAGCGCTTACCCAACAGGTCGGTCTCTTCGACCGCCGCGGCATTGGTAAAACCGGCGGAGACGTAGGTAAACCGCAGGCCGGCATCCTGCTCCCAAAACCAGTCGTTGGAGACCTCGGCGATGTTGCGAAAGCGTTCCTCCGAGCTGCGCAACTCAGCCAGGGTCCGGCGCATGTCGGCGAGGGTCCGGCGCAACCCGCCGGTACTGCTGCGCAACAACAAGAGCCACACCATCAGCACCGAGGCGAGCATCAGGGCCAACAGCGCCCGGTCGAGGGCGAGGGCGCGGGCCTGCTGTGATTGGGCATCGTCGGTAATGCGGGTCAGTGCCTGGTCGAGGGCGTCGACCAATTCGCCACTGGCCTCACCGGTGACATAGGCCGCATTTTTCGGGTCTGGGGCGTCGTGGTTTGTTGTGGCGTTTTGAGCGACCGAGCTGGCAGCGGCCAAAAACCGCTTGAGCTTGGGGTCGAGAAGGACCGGTTCCTCAAAGTACAGCGGGCGCAGTTGGGGGTCGAGTGCATATGCAATACCGAGTTGAGGGTCGCCATATACAAGCCCGCGATGGAGGTGCTCGAGCTGGGCAATGGCACCGGTCAGGGCTTCGCGGTAGAGTTTTTTCGCCGCCGGGTCGCGCTCCAAAAACAGCTGTCGCGAATAGTCGGCAACCTGGACAACGAGCACGCGCTGGCGGCCGACGGCGGCTGCTTGGCTGGTCGATGTGAAGTCGCGTTCGGTCAAAAACCGACGACCGACAAATGCCCCGGCTCCGATCGCCGCGATCAACAGCAGGGTGAGGAGGTGGCGTAGCTGCAGGCCCCGGACGACCGCTGCATGTTCGTCCCCAAGTGATCGGTTTGCCTCGTTCATGCCAACGCAGGCGGCCGCACGCAGCCGCTTCAACCTGTCCTCAAAGACAACATATCATTCGGTCTGCGCTTGTTTTGCCGAATCGATGTGCAACTATAGACATGTTTAAAGAGTCATGTTTTGCAAACGCTCGGGTCCTGCCCACAGGTGACCGCAGGCCGGGCGCGAAACCATTGCCGAGGGAGATCTCGGGGGAATGTGATGGCAGGTGGGAGAACTTTCGCGCCGAGGGGCTCAGACGAAAGTGGGGCAGGTTCCGGGTCCGCGCGTGGCGTGTGATCTAGCCAGTGCTGTTTTGCTAAAAATCGCCCGTGCGCCCGTTTAAAAACCGCCGGCGATCCACCCGGTACAACGTTATCGCGATGGGGTCGGCCAGCGGAGCCACATCGCCCCCCGAAAAACGTCAGATCGGCCGCGTAATCTCCGGTTCGGGGATTGTGCTCAGCCCCGGGGTGGATATTCTCATGTTCGAACACGATGGAAGAATTCTTTTCTGCTGCTCTCGCCTTTCCCACAGTCCTCTACACAATCCTGCTCTCGGTTGTGTTCATCTACTGGGGCTTTGTGATCGTCGGCGCGCTCGGTCTCGACGTTTTAGACTTTGATATCGACGCCGACGGACTGATCGACGGGGGGGTCGAAGGGCTCGCCGAAGGTGCAGCAGAAGGGGTTGCAGAAGGGGTTGCAGAAGGGCTCGCCGAAGGGGCGGTCGAAGGCGTGGCTGAGGGCGCGGCCGAGGGCGCAGCCGAGGGGGCGATGGACGGTGTCGCCGAAGGAGCTGGCGGAATCGGGTTTATGAACTTCCTTGGGATCGGACGGGTTCCGGCGACGGTCGTGCTCAGCCTCCTGGTCCTGTTTTCGTGGGCTCTTTGTTACGCCGGAATGTCGCTGAGCGGCACGCTCGGTTTGGGCGATGGTGTCATCATTAGTACGGGCGTGTTCGTCGGTGCGTTGTTTGTCTCCTCAATGATCACCTCGGTCGCTGTCCGCCCATTGTTTCCGCTGTTCAAGGTGCATCTGGCCACACAAAATCGGGATCTCGTGGGTAAGACCTGTGAAATTTCGACGGGTCGGGTCGACGGTCGATTTGGCCAGGCCGTGCTTAAAAGCGAAGAGGGTGGTGAGCTGCTGATTCAGGTGCGGGCTGAGACCCCCAACACCCTTCGCCGCGGGTCCCAGGCCGTGATTTTGGGCTATGACCGCGAACATGGGGAGTTTCAGGTCGAGGGCCTCGACAACCTACTCCCGCCCGGCGCTTAAACACTCTTGCTTATGCATCGAGCCCGCAATCTGCGGGCTTTCGCATTTAACCGGATGGGCGCGCGGGTGTGCGGTGGATCTTCGAAACCCTCGCGTGATTGTGCACGCCGACATGTGATGATGGGCGATTGTTGCAGCTACGAACAAATCGCTCAGGAGTGAAGAGATCCCGAAACAAGGCATTTTCGTGCATCTGCCAAGATTCATGATGCGCGTTTCAGGTGATGTGCGAGGGCAAGAAAACCTGCTAGTGTTGCGCGCCAAGGGCCAGCTTGCGGCCCCATTCAACTCGAGGAGTCCCTATCGATGCCCCCCGTCCTGTTCGCGATCATCGTCGGTTCCGTGGTGCTATTCGCCTTCGGTGCCCTGTACATCGTCTTCAAGCTCTACCGCAAAGTCGATCAGGGCAAAGCCCTTATCGTCAACAAGATGGGCAAAGAGCCCGAGGTTACGTTCACCGGTGGACTGGTGTTGCCGGTGGTGCACCGCGCCGAGGTCATGGAAATCTCGGTCAAGACCATCGAGATCGATCGCCGCGGTCACGAAGGTCTGATCTGTGCCGACAACATCCGTGCCGACATCAAGGTCACGTTCTTCGTGCGCGTCAACAAGACCAAAGACGACGTGTTGAAGGTCGCCCAGGCGATCGGCTGTAACCGTGCCTCGGACCAAGAGACGTTAGAAGCCCTGTTCAACGCCAAGTTCTCCGAGGCCCTCAAGACCGTCGGTAAGCGCCTCGAGTTTGAGCAGCTGTACACCCGCCGCGAGGATTTCAAAGACCAGATCATCGAGGTTATCGGCCGCGACCTCAACGGCTATGTCCTCGACGACGCCGCCATCGACTACCTCGAGCAGACCCCGGTCGAGAAGCTCGATGCGCAAAACATCCTCGACGCCCAGGGTATTCGCAAGATCACCGAGATCACCGCGGCCCACAATGTCCGCACCAACGAGCTCAAGCAAAAAGAGCGGATGGAGTTGGGCTCGCAAAACCTGACCGCCGACGAAGCGATTTTCCGGTTCGACCAACAGCGGGCCGAGGCCGAAGCCAAAAAGGACAAAGAGATTGCGATTGCCCGCACCCGCGAGTCGCAGGAGGCCGCCCGTGTGGCCAGCGACGAGTCCAAAAAGACGATGCTTGTACAAACAGCCAACGAGGCTGAAACCGGCAAGGCCAACGAAGACAAAATCCGCGCCATCGCCATCGCCGAGAAGGCCCGCGAGCGCGAGATTGGTGTCGAGCACGAGCGTGTCTCGAAGGCCCGCCAAATGGAGCAGATCGCCCGCGAACGTGCGGTCGAGCTTCAGCGCATCGAAAAAGAGAAGGCCCTAGAGGTCGAGCGCAAGAACATCGCCGAGGTCGTCCGCGACCGTGTCGCCGTCGAGAAAACTGTCGCCGAGCAAGAGGAGTACATCAAGGATCTGCGGGTGATCGCCGAGGCCAAACGTGTCAAAGAGTCCACGGTGGTCCAGGCCGAGGGCGAAGCCGAAGAAAAGAAGATCAAGATGGTCAAGGTCGCCGAGGGCGAGGCCGAACGCGCGACCTTCGAGGCCAAGCGCAAGCTGGTGCTCGCCGAGGCCAGCCTCGAAGCTTCGGACAAGGAGGCCCAGGCCAAGATTCGCCTTGCCGAAGGTGTCCAAGCCCAAGAGGCCGCTGCCGGGCTCGCCCAGGCGCGGGTCAAAGAGGCCGAGGCCGTCGCCAAGGAGAAACTCGGAATGGCCGATGTCCGGGTGCAAGAGGCCGAAGCCTCCGCCATCGAAAAGCGTGGCCAAGCCGAAAATGTCGTCCTCCACGAGCGCCACAAGGTCGAAGCCTCGGGCATCGAAGCCTCGGGTATGGCCCAGGCGCGGGTCAAAGAGGCCGACGCGATCGCAGTCGAAAAGCAGGGCATCGCCAACGCCATGGCCATCGAAAAACGGCTCGCTGCCGAGGCGACCGGTTTGGAACTCAAGGCCAAGGTCATGGAGACCATCCCCGCCGGCGGCCGCGAGCACGAAGAGTTCCGCATGCGCTTGGAGAAGCAACGCGAAGTTCAACTCGCCGGGATCGCAGCCCGCGAGAAGATGGCCGAGTACCAGGCTCAAACCCTGTCCAAGGCCTTCAGCAACGCCAAGTTCAACATCGTTGGTGGCGACGGCAAGTTCTTCGAGCGCTTCATCCACGCCGTGGGTTCGGGCCAATCGATCGACGGCATGCTCGACAACAGCGATTCGCTCAAGACGGCGCTCAGCAGCTACCTCGACGGCTCGGCCGATCTTCCTGCCGATCTCAAGCAGGTTCTCACCAAGTCGGCGCTCTCGCCCGAGGGTGTCCAGCAACTCACAACCTCGGCTCTGCTCGCCAAAATCATGGCGGGCGCCGGCCCAGAGGATCGCGGCAAGTTGGCCTCGTTGCTCAAAAAGGCCAAAGAACTCGGGATCGACTAGTCGTCGCTCAGGCGATCATCCGATGGACAAACTCGGTGCATGCACATGCATTTCCAGCCCCAACGCCGCCTTCGTGCGGCGTTGTCGCCAAACACTGAGTGCACATCGGGCGATCGCCACGGCCCCCGCGATAGGGTCTGCGAGGGCTGCGTTTCAACATGTTGTATCAGCACATAAACCGGCAGCGGGGCGATGGGCAGTATCTCCCCGGGCGATGCGCACACGGTAGGTAGTCCCATGGCGGAGTCGAACATCAAGGAGAACCCGGCCGCAGAAGAAGCAGAGGGCGAAACCCTCGAAGGTGGTAGCTACGAGGTTATCCGCGCCCGCCTGATCGAGCAGGGCAAGGAACTCTCCAAGCGTTCGACCGCCCTCAACGAGGCCCGCAAGGAGGCATTTGGCGGCACCGAGTTGACGGTTGTCGGCAACGAACGCGTCCGCACCGAAAACGCCTGCGTACCCTGCGACCTCGCCCAAATCGGCGGCAAACTGCTGTTTTCGTACAACGTCAAGATGGGGCTCAAAGAGGTCCCCAGCGTCGCCGATGTGTTCTCGCTGCAAAGCTTTGCCCCCAGCGAAGATGGCCATTCGTTCGATGCCCTGCCGAGCGAGGTCGTGCCCGGTCTGCTCGACGATCCGAACTTTCAAAAGGAGTTCGACGAGCTCTACCGCTACACCAAGTCGACCCGGCTGCTGCGGCTCAAGACCACCGACACCAAGCTCCTCGCGGTGTTTCAGATCGGCGAGCAGGCGACCGACATCAAGGTTTTCCACTGGAACCTCCTGCCCGACGGCAGCATCGCCTACGTCGACAACCGCGGTGACCGCGAGTACACGCAACCGCCGTCCCACGAAATCGAGTGGCTCAAGACCGGCCGCGATGATCAACGCGGTGGTGCCCACCCCCACGTGTCGATTCAAGACCGCGTGTTTGTCGAAACCGTGGGCGGCGACCTCACCATCAAGGTCGAGGACAACACCGAAGACGGCCTCGGCATGTACCGCGAGCCGGTGCAGGAGGCCGACCAGGTACTTGATGATGCAAAGATTGAATATGCATGTGTCGGGCCGCTTATTTTAATCCGGGTGCTGCCCTACCGCGAGACCGACTGGCGCTACTTCGTGTTCAACGAGCGGACCAAACACGTGGTCCGGATCGACTCGCTCGGCCAGGCGTGCCAACAACTTCCCCAGGACCACGGGATTGTGTTTCCCGGGGGTTATTACCTGACAACCGGCGATTACAAGCAGTTTGCCGGCGACATCGATGGCCTGGAGTTTGAGCGACGGCTCGATTCACCCAACGGCGAAGACGTTCTCTACGTCTACCACCGCCGCGACGAGGGTCGCTATGTCCTGTTGCCCTACAACCTGATCCGCAAGGAAGTGCAAAACCCGATCACGTGCCACGGCTACTCGCTGTTTGCCAACGGCAAGTTGGTGGTGTTTCGCGCCGCCGATGCCCAAACCCGGGTGCACCCGATGCAGGTTTGGCAGACCCCGTTTGTCAGCCCAGAGTTCGCCGCCGCGGCTCCAACTGATGGTTCGTACCTGGCAAAGGTCGGCAACAGTGAGCTTGTCAGTGGCATCTCCGAGGCGTTTAGCGTCGTTCGCTTGATCAACCACGAAGATCCCCGGCGCGAGACCTACGAGGACCTGATCGCCTCGACTTCGCGGCTGTTAGACAACTACTACTGGCTCGACCACGACGAAACCCTGCACCTCGCCGAGGTGTTGCGCGAAGTTCGTTCGACCGGTGAGCTGATCATCGACGAGTTCGAGAAGGTCGTCGCCATCCGCAAGCGGGCGCGCGAGTCCCTGGCCGAGGCCCAGGCCCAACACGCGTTGTTGCTCAAGGGGCTGCGCCCCGAAGACTGGAAAACAGTCGACAAGTACATGGAGGCGTTGACCTCCCTGCGGACCCAGCGTGGTCACATCATTACCCTGCGGGACATTCGCGCGATCGACCTGGCTGCGCTCGATGTCCTAGAGCAGGAGACCGTCGAAGAGTTTGAGCGGATCAGCAAGGCCTGCGTTGAGTTTTTGGTCAAGGGCGACGCACTGTCGCCACTCGAGGGCCAGCTCGACGATGTCCTCGCCCGGGTCGAGGCCGTCGACAATGCCGCCGATTTAGAGCCGCTCGAAAAGGAAATCGAAGCCCTCGGCAACGGTCTCACCGTACTCGCCGAGGTGGTCAGCGGGTTGCAGGTTGGCGATGCCGTCGCCCGCACGACAATCCTCGAAAACATCTCCGAGGTCATGGCCCACCAGGGCCGTGTACGTGCAACGTTTCAGGCCACCCGCAAGGAGCTGCTCACACGCGAGGGCAGGGCGGAGTTTAGCGCCCAGTTCAAACTATTTTCGCAGACCGTTGCCTCGGCAATTTCTGTTGCAGATACACCCGAAAAGTGTGACGAGCAACTCACCCACCTGCTTGTTCAGTTAGAGGAGCTAGAGGGCAGGTTTAGCGAGTTCGACGAGTTTTTGGGCGACCTCGCAGCCAAGCGCGAGGAGGTCCACGACGCCCTCGGGGCCCGCAAGCAGACGCTGCTCGACGAACGCCAGACGCGGGTCCAAAACCTGCTGTCGGCGGCAACCCGAATCCTCGAAGGCATCGCTCGCCGGGCCCAGAGTTTCGACAATCCAGACGACCTCAACGCCTATTTCGCCGCCGATGCGATGGTGCTCAAGGTCCGCGAGCTGGTCGAGCGTCTCAACGAACTCGGCGGTAGTGTCAAAGCCGAGGAGATTCTCGCCAAGCTCAAGTCGTCCAAGCAAAACGCCCTCCGGGCGCTGCGCGACAAAACCGAGCTGTTTGAAGACGGCGCCAACATCATCAAGTTCGGGCGCCACCGGTTTAGTGTCAATACACAGGTTTTAGACCTCACCATTTTGCCGCGCGGCGAGCAAATGGCGATCCACCTCGGCGGTACCGACTTCTACGAGACCATCCAAGACAAGGATTTTGAGGCCACCCAGCCGTTTTGGCGCCAGCAAATCGTTTCGGAAACCCCCGAGGTCTACCGCGGGGAGTACCTCGCCGCGTCGATCCTGTTTGCCGCCGATGCCGGTGAGCAGGGGCTCTCGTTGGGGCAACTGTACGAGGCCGGGCGGTCCGAAGACGGGCTGTTGGCGATCGTGCGCAAGTACGCGGCCAACCGCTACGACGAGGGCTACGACCGCGGCCTCCACGACCAGGACGCAACCCTGATTCTCGACAAGCTGTTGCGCATGTGGGCGACCGCCGGGGTGCTCCGGATTTCACCGACGCCACGTGCCCTGGGTTGCCTGTTTTGGGCATTTGTCGACGATAAAAAAGCCAAGAAGTCCTGGCAGATCCGGGCCCACAGCCTGGGCCGCCTCAAGGACGCGTTTCACCACACCCACGCGATCGCCGACTTGGCCAAGGAACTCGGCGAAGCTGTCTATGCCTTTTGTCAGGCACACGAACTCGACTTTAGCGATGGTGATGCCGCCCGTGCCGGTGTCTACCTGATCGAAGAACTCCACGCCGACCGGCCACGGTTTACGACCAGTGCCGTGGCCCAGGACCTTGTCGACGCGATGATGCACACCCTTGAGGGGGCAGGGAAACGGCGCGCGTTCGAGGACGACATGCGCAGCCTCGAGGGCAACCTGCGTGAGCGCTATGCCCTGGCACTTGCCTGGATCAATGCATTTGCAAGTAGTGACCACGCCCCGGCCGATGCCGAGTTTGCCAACGTCGAGGCTGCGGTGCTTTTGTGTACCGAGCGCAAGCTCGACCGCGAAGTGCAAACCGCACTGGCAGCCACCGAGGTCAGCGGCCTCCTCGGACAACATCCACGGATCCGCGAGCGCACGCTACCGTTGCGAATCGACGAGTTTCTCGACCGTTTGGGCGAGTTTTGCCGGGTCCGCGTGCCCGGGTTTCGCAACTACCGCAAGCTCCGCCAACAGCTGGTCGACCGCGAGCGCAAGCGCCTGCGGCTCGAGGAGTTCAAGCCCAAAATCCTGAGTTCGTTTGTCCGCAACCGCTTGGTCAACGAGGTCTACCTGCCGATCGTCGGCGACAACCTGGCCAAGCAGCTCGGGGCCGCCGGAGACAACAAACGCACCGACCAAATGGGCCTGTTGCTGCTGATCTCGCCACCGGGCTACGGCAAGACGACCCTTATGGAGTACGTCGCCAACCGCCTCGGCCTGGTGTTTATGAAAGTCAACGGCCCGGCCCTGGGTCACAGCGTGGTCTCGCTCGACCCCGACGAGGCGCCCAACGCCACGGCCGCCCAGGAGGTCAAAAAAATCGGCCTCGCGCTCGAGATGGGCAACAACGTCATGCTCTACCTCGACGACATTCAGCACACCCACCCGGAGTTGCTGCAAAAGTTCATCTCGCTGTGTGACGGCACCCGCCGGATCGAGGGCGTGTGGAATGGCGAGACCAAAACCTACGACCTGCGCGGCAAGAAATTTTGTGTGGTCATGGCCGGCAACCCGTACACCGAGTCGGGCGAGGCCTTCCAAATCCCCGACATGCTCGCCAACCGTGCAGATACATACAACCTCGGTGACATCCTCGGCGGCAAAGAAGAGGCATTTGCCCTCAGCTACATCGAAAACTCGGTCACCAGCAACCCCACGCTGGCACCGTTGTCGAGCCGCGACCAAAAAGACCTCTACAAGTTTGTCCGCATGGCCAATGGCGAGGAGGTCCAATCCTCGGAGTTCTCGCACAACTACTCAGGCGCCGAGATTCAAGAGATCCTGGCGGTGTTGCGCCACCTCAAGCGCTGCCAAGACGTGTTGCTGTCCGTCAACCTGCAGTACATCGCCTCGGCAGCCATGGACGACTCCTACCGGACCGAGCCGTCGTTCAAGTTGCAGGGCAGCTACCGCAACATGAACAAGTTGGCGGAGAAGGTCGTGGCGGCGATGACCGAGGCCGAGGTCGAAGCCCTGATCGACGACCACTACATGGGCGAGGCGCAAACCCTCACGACCGAGGCCGAACCCAACCTGCTCAAGCTCGCCGAGATGCGCAACCGCATGACGCCCGAGCAACAAGAGCGGTGGGCATTCATCAAAAAAGAGTTCACCCGCACCCAATCCCTAGGCGGCAACGAGGACGACCCGGCCGTGCGTGTGCTCGGCCAGCTCAGTATCCTCGCCGAGCGCCTCGACAACATCCGCGGTGCGCTCAACGAGGCGGCCGAGACCTCGGCCAAATCGCACGAGCAAAACCGTGTGCATCAGCAAGAGATGGCAAACCTCGCGCGGATCCAAAGCGAGCAGGCCCAGGCCCAGACCAAGCAACTGGCAACCGTCGAGCAAAAGCCGGCAGCCACGGGTATGCCCGACTGGTTGCGTCCACAGCTCGCCCAGCTCACCCGGGCACTGCAATCCCTGTCCCAGCCAAACTTGCAGGTGCAAGTAAAAAACGAGCCGCCGCCAGGTGTGACCGAGTTGCTTGCCCAACAGGTAGCGATCATCGAACGCACGCTCGTGCCCATGGTGCGGGCGGCAACCGACAAACTCCACGATGTGAGCACGCTCGAAACCCGCGTCAGCGAGTTGCTCCAACGCGTGCGCAACTGGGATCAGTTTTTGAAGCAGGGCGGGCAGTTCCCGCTCTAGCGGGACCTTGGTAGTGGGCGCGACCCACCACTCGAAGGGCGTGTAACTGGGACGGCGAGCAGTCGTTTGGGAACCGTGTGCTCGGGGCACTGCCGGTGATCTTGATCAGTGGACATGCAACGGTTTCCGAGGCGGTCAAGGCTACCCACCTCGGCGCGTTACGCACGCCGGTTTAGGACCCGAGCACAACGCTCCCGACTACTTCGCCGTCAGATACGCACGCGTTGGAGCCACTTCTAAAAAAACCGGTCTAGCGCGGAAGCTGGGCTCGGGCCCTAACCGGTTGTAGGAGTTGCGTGGAACTCGGACGGTAAAACCTGAAGTTGGTGGTCGTACTCGGGTCCTAAACCACGGGTGCTCGACTCCTCATGTCGAACGTGGCGATGCTCCGGTGACTGCCAACAGCTCCAAGCGTAGCCCAAAGTCAGCTCCCCGAGGCGTACGTAACTGGCGTGGCAAAACCCCGTACTCGCAAGCAGCGTGCCGGTCCTCAATCGAAGTCGACGCGACCGTCACTGCGACGTCGACCCCGAAGTCGGCTTGTGTTGGTGCTCCCCGCTAGCGCGGCATGCCCTCGATAAACAATCCATCGTCGTCGACCCGGGCGAGGATTTCGGAGTCTGGGTCGAACGGGTAGACGAACTGGCGGGGAATGTGCAGCAGCGACGGGTGGGCATAGCTCAACACCGCGATTGGCTGCTCGTTGGGGTCGCCGCCTCCGGGGTTGGTCAGCTGCAGGTCGGGGCCGTCGGCGACCAGGTACACGGCGACCCGGTCGGTGTTGATCCCGGCGCGCTCAATCAGCTTTTTGGGCACCCGCAGGCGTCCGTCGGCACCGGGTTTGAGTTCGAGCTCGCGGATGTTGGGGTCGAGTACGGTATCGTCGCCGACAGCCGTACTCACGACCGGCGCCATGGCGATTTTTGACCGTTGGGCCTGGTCGTATTGGGTCGGTTGATCCTGGCGCAGGTGGTACAAATATGCTTGTACACGTTTCGTGCCACCGGCCATCACATCGATCAACGTGCGCGTGTAGTCGGTACCCATCGATTTTTCGTCGAACAACTCGCGCACGAGTGGGGCGACTTCGCGGTGACGAACCTGGCGCAGGCTTTTTTTGACGACGTTGGAGACATCGAGCGCGGTGAACAACAGGCCCTGCTGGGTGAACTGGTCGACAACACGGCGGGTGACACCCATGAGTACGTTGGTAGAGACACTTGATGACACGTCGATTTCCCCTCGCTGGCTGGCGCCGTGATGGTCGCAGCGCGCGGGGGAAGGATGCCCGGTTCGGGGTCGGGCTCGCAAGCGATTCACGCGAGAAAAACGCGGGGTGATCCCGATCGGATCACTGACACGCTGCCTGCGGTCTGCCTGCGGCCTGCCGTGGCCTGCTTATCGCCAGTCACGGGCAAACCCGAGCATCGCCGCGGAGTTTTGCTGCGTCGTAAGGAGGTTGTAGTTACATCAAGTTCCCCGGGCTAGGCGCGCCAGCCAAACTGTTTGAGGTCGATACGCCCGCGGTCGTCGACATCGACGCCGTCGGCTTCGAGGGCGTCGCGTTGGCGATTGGCCGCGCCCGTGGTCTCCCGCTGGCTGATCTGCCCACGGGCATTGACCACGCGAAACCACGGCACCGGGCTGCCGGGTGGCAGTGCATGCAGGGCGTAGCCGACCTGGCGAGCCCGCCCTGGAAGCCCAGCGAGCCGGGCAATTTGCCCATACGAAGCGACCTTTCCCGGGGGGATTCGTTGCACGGTCATGTAGATGGCGCGGTAGTTTGGGTGCATATACCGGAAATGTCCTCGTTTGTGGGAGGTGTGTGTCTCAGCTGTGTGTGGTTCGATACGACAGGCTGGAGGTTGAAGATGCGCTACCCAATGAACATACAATTGTGCCGCGAACCGAGGGGTAAAAAGCTCGGATGCATCCTCGCCTGTGGTCTGTTGGTCGGGTGCGGTAGCGGGGAGCCGGCAGCCACGGAGTCCGGCAGCGAGTCCGCCTCGGCAACCGTGGTGCCAACGAGTGCGGGGCCGACAAGTGCCGGCTCTGATAGCTCGTCTGGTTCGACCGACCCATCCGGCAGCGAGACCGCCAGCGACTCGGATGCCACGACGACAACAACCAGCGACCCGACCGAGGACTCGACAAGCTCGACCTCCGACAGCAGCACAACCATCAAGTTTGATGTCGGCACCGACATCGACTTTGGCCAGGACGCCTGTCAAGCCAAGTGTGGCAACACCGACTGGAGCTATGTGTGGTTGGCAAACAGCGCCGAACACACGGTGACCAAACTCAACACCCGCACCCTCGAGGAGGAGGGCCGCTACTACACCCGTGCCGACCAAAGCGGCAGCCCCTCCCGCACTTCGGTGAGTGTCGATGGCAAGGCCGTGGTGGTCGCCAACCGCTATGTCGGCCTCACCAAAATTTGGTCGCGCGAGGAGTTTTGCGAGGACCGCAACAACAACGGCGTGATCGACACATCGACCGGCAAGGACGACGTCTTGCCGTTTGCCGAGGATGAGTGCATCGCGTGGTTTCAAGACTTCCCCGACATGACAGTCCAGCGGCCCGTGGCCTGGACCTCGGGTGTCTACAACGAAGAAACCTGCGAGTACGACAACCAAGAAATCTGGACCATGACGGGGGCCATGGGGGACATGCCCGGGCGTTGCGGGCCGTCGGGGATCTACGTCCACCGGATCTCGGGCGATACCGGTGAGACCCTGGCGTCGACCCACATCCCCGAGTCGGATCTGTCGTGCCTGTTCGGTGCAAATACACCGGGATTTGGCGCCTACGGAGCCGCGGTCGACCCCGAGAACAACATGTGGTTTTACGTGTTTGGCCAGGGGCGGATCGCCCGGGTCGACTACGAAACCCTCGAATACGAGATTTTCTCCGGGGGCTCGTATGGCATCACAGTCGACACCAACGGCCGGGTGTGGGACGACTCGCCGCGGCGCTTTGACTACGAGACCAAGCAGTGGGCAAACATCATTGGCTCATTGCCCGGCAGCGGTGGTTCGGGGGTCGCCCAGGATCTCCAGGGCCGGATCTGGTCGGCGACCTCGGGCGGGGTCGGCTGGGTCGACATGGAGACGATGGAGGTCGGAGATACCGTGCTCTTGCCCGACCAGGCGAACTACCGCGGCATTGGTGTCGACATCGACGGCTACATCTGGGCCGTGCCCCTAGGCGGTACCCGGGCCTATCGCATCCATCCCGAGACCTATGAGTTTGACTTTTACGAAGGTCTCAACAGCCCGTATACCTACTCCGACATGAGCGGAGGGCAGATCAACAACGTCACCTGCAACGACCCCAATGGCTGAGCCGCGCAGTCAGGGCATCGGGCTGTACGTCGGGGTGTTCTTACTCGCCGCTGCCAGCCTCATGCTCGAGATCCTGATGACGCGAATTATCAGCGTCATTGCCTGGTACCACCTGGCATTTTTCGTCATCGCGCTGGCGATGCTCGGAATGACCGTGGGCGCGGTGTTGGTGTTTGTCGGGGCGCGGTGGTTTGGGCGCGAGGCCGTCGTTGCGCGGATGGCCAGCTCGACGATCGCCGCGGCCGTCGTGACCCCACTTGCCCTGATGTGGGTGATGGCCAACCCGTTGTTGCCGGTGACCGACTTCATGTCGTTTGCCGGGCTGCTCGGGGTGGGTTGTGGCCTCGCGCTGCCGTTTGTCTGCACCGGTATTGCCCTGACCCTCGGGCTGACCCGTGCCGGGCTACCCGCTGGCCGGATCTACGCGGCTGACCTGATTGGTGCCGCAGCAGGGTGTGTAGCGATCGTCTGGGTGCTCGACCTGCTCGATGCCGGGTCTGCGATTTTACTTGTGAGTACATTGATCTCGGTGGCCGGCCTGTGCTTTGCCATGGTCGCGGCAGCCCAACAACGGGCAGCTGGCAACCTGTGGCGCCACGCGGTACTCCCGATCGCGCTGATTTTGGTCACGGTGGTCCACGCCAGTCAGGCCCAGCCATGGCTGCGTCCGGCGTGGGTCAAGGGGCTGCGGGAAAACCCCGAGCTATTCGATGTAACTGCATGGAATACCCACTCGCGGGTGACGGTGTCGAAAACTGTTCCGGCGCCACCGATGTTGTGGGGGCCGGGGCGGCTCATGCCCAACGAGTTTCGGCGTCCGATTCCCCAACGGGCCATCCTGATCGACGGGGCGGCCGGCACCAACATGGCCCACATCGCCGCGGGCCCCCATAGCCACGGCTACCTCGAGTGGGACGTGACCTCGTTTGCCCATCGCATGCGGCCCTCGGGGCCTGCTGCAATCATCGGTGTCGGTGGCGGTCGGGACGTGCTCGAGGCGGTGCGGGTTGGGCACAAGCCGGTCGTCGGCATTGAACTCAACAAGGCGATCGTCGACCTCCACACCAAGCGCTTTGCCGGGTTTTCTGGGCTTGCCGGATTGCCCGGTGTCGAGCTGGTTCACGACGAAGCCCGTAGCTACCTCGCCCGCGAAACACGGCAATTTTCGGTCCTCACGATGTCGCTTATCGACACCTGGGCCTCGACTGGTGCCGGTGCCTACAGCCTGTCTGAAAACGGTTTGTACACGGTGGAGGCCTGGGAGTTGTTTTTGGCGCGACTGCAGCCCGACGGGATTTTTACGGTCTCACGGTGGTTCAAAGCCGACTCGCCCGGGGAGACGGCCCGCATGATCGCGGTGGCGATGCAGGCCCTGTTCAACCGTGGTGTGAAGTCGCCGCGCGAGCATTTGATGGTGTTGCAACATCACAACATCGCAACGTTGCTGGTCTCGCCACAGCCGTTTTCGGCGGCCGACCAGGATCGGATGCAGCGCGAGGCCGTGCGCCTGGGTGTCAACATGATGCTCACCCCACGCAGGTTGCCTAGGCAGGCGTTGTTGCGCGAGCTCTGTGAAATCACGTCGTCGGCCGAGCTTTGGCGGTGGGGCCAGCAACAGCCGCTCGACCTGACCCCGCCAACCGACGATCGCCCGTTTTTCTTCAACATGCTCCGGCCCGGGGCATGGTTGCAAGATCCGAAGGCCGTCGGTGCCCTCGACCTCGCGTTTTTGGGGAACCTGCGGGCCACCCAAACACTTGTCTATGCAATTTTAGCGAGCCTGCTGCTGACCGTGACAGCCATTGTGGTTCCCCTGTGGCGCCGGCGCGAGGACTTACGGGCCTACCGGCCGACGGTTGTGGTGGCCGCGTGTAGCTACTTCGCGCTGATTGGGTTTGGCTTTATGCTCGTGGAGATTGGCCTGCTTTCGCAGCTCAACGTCTACCTCGGGCATCCGACATTGGCGTTGGCAGTGGTCTTGGGCGGATTGATCCTGGCGACTGGGCTCGGCAGTTGGTTGAGCCAGCGCGTACCGCTGCACCGGGGCATGTGGGCCCGGTTGTATCCGTTAATTCCCGGGGCACTTGTCGTGCTCGTACACGCCGTGCAGGGCCCGGTGATGGCAGCGACGGGTGCCGCCGCAATCCCCATGCGGATCGCGGTGTGCCTCGCATTGCTCACCCCTCCGGCCCTCGGGATGGGGTTGTGCTTCCCGCTTGGGCTCGAACTGCTCGCGCGCTGTCGTCAGCGCGGCGAAAAAACCAGGCGTTCCGATTTGGGACCATGGATGTGGGGTATCAACGGCGCTTTTGGTGTATGTGCAAGCGGGTTGGCGGTCGCCTGTTCGATGATTTGGGGGATCTCGACCACGCTGTCGCTCGGGGCTTTGTGCTACCTCGCCCTGCCGTTTACAACCTGGGTGCTCGCGCGGCGGGCCTGAGTTGTCGGTTTGAAATCACCGTTGGGTCGTCCTTATCGTGGCGAGAACTCGCTTCTGGCCGATTTCGGGGCTTGCCCTAACGCCAGTGTGCGTGGCCCAAACACCACGGGGTCGAAGGTGTTGGGCAGCGGCTTGTTGGCAGGAACATCGGTCGACAAGCTGCTACTAGCGACGTCGAGACCACCGACCCGATCACGACCTCCTCGACAAGAACCGAGCGTGTCCGACCATGACCCGAGCGTGCCCGACCATGACCGAAACCACGGTCGATCCCACCGACGACGCGATGGTCGAACCGGTTGAATCGGTGTACCGGGCTTCCCCTGTGCCCTCCGTTGGGGTCATTGCTGCCAGCTGTCGAACTCGCCGGGAGGACTCCCGCGACACCCGGCCTGGTTCGGACACGAAGAGCCGGCACCGGCCGTTGGGCTGGGGACCCGCCCGCCACGGGTGACGTATTGCCCATAGGATACTTGTGTAGGCATCTATTGCCGGGCGTGCTACAAGGCCGTATGCATCGACACTGCACTTTATCTACTTTGTTACTGGCTACGGTTGTTCTCGGTGGCTGCCCTGGCATGAATGGGACAACCGACGCCAGCACCAGCGAGGGCACGTCTGAGGCGACAACCGAGGCGACAACCGAGGCGCAAACCAGCGAAGGATCGGGAGAGACGACGGAGGCCACCACCGATGCGACTGACGGTAGTGCTTCGGAGGCGAGTACCGATGGAACCTCCGATTCGGAAACCACCGAGGGCACCACCGAGACGACCGATGCGACAACCTCCGAGCCGACAACAGAAACAGAAGGCACAACAGACGGCACGACCGACGCGACGACCGACTCGAGCACGACCGACCCCGACACGACATCCGAGACTGACGCCACGACCACGGACTCTGGCTCAACCTCTGACACCGACGGGATTGACGAGTGTCCGCCCGTTCCCGGGTTTGAATGCGATGGCCCGGTCAACTGCAACCAGGGCTTTGCCTGCGGTGAGTTGAGCTCTCCATTTGATGCCAATGGATGCCTGCGTCCATCGTGCAAGTCCGACGCCGACTGCAAGGGAAGTGATCGCTGTTACCTCGGTCAGGACTTTGGCGATTGCCTGCCGTCGGACGTATTTTGTGGCCAAGAGGGGGACATGTGCTCCTGCGGCTCAACCGACGACTGTGGCGGGGCATTTTGTGTCCCCGAGGACATCTACCCCGGGTAAATCGCGCGTTTGGGTATGTGTATACCCACCTGGTACGGCATGGCTCAACACGTAGGTGTTGGGCCATTTTGTCGACAGATGTTGACAGGTGCACACGCCTATGTTCGACCCCGATATTTGGCCACACAAATTGTGCGCGTTTTGTATATGCAATGTAGCGCGGTGCCACGTTTCGGTAGTAAAATGTCTGTACAACTAGATTGAGGGCGCTGAATGTCACATGTTGTAGGCTGGGGAGGGGGTCGTATGTGAGGACGCAAAAAATGTGAGGGAACTTCGTGCTGGAATCGACAGTTGTTTGACATGCACAATAGGACATATGAAATCTCGGATTCGATTTGGAGTGTCTCTTTGTTCATGTTTAACGATGCTTGCATTTGCAGGCGCCTGTGGTGGCGGAGGGGGAGATTCCGAGACAGATTCGGACACAGACCCCATGGTTGTAACGACAACTGGTGATCCGTCGGAAACCCAGGGGACCGAAAATCCAGGCACGGAGACCTCGGATCCGACCGAGGAGCCAACGACGAACCCGACCGACCCGACCGACCCGACCGACCCGACCGATCCAACTGACCCGACCGAAGGACCCACGACCGACCCAACGGACACGCCTCCGGGATGTGGCAACGGGGTGATCGACGATGGCGAGGAGTGCGATGGTGCCGATGTTGGCGACCAGACCTGTGAGGGGCTTGGCGAAGAACCAGGGACCCTCTCGTGTAACGATGACTGCACAATCAGTACATCGGGCTGTAAGACCTGCGGCAATGGCTCGCTCGACGACGGTGAGGAGTGCGACCTCAGTAACTTTGGTGACCAGAGCTGTGTTGGACTCGGTTTTGACGGTGGAGACCTAGACTGTACAGATAGCTGTACGATCGACAGCAGCGGGTGCGCCAACTTTGAGTGTGGCAACGGCGTCGTCGAAGGCCCAGAGGAGTGTGACAACGGCGGTGACAATGCCGATACGGCCACCTGCAAGAGCGACTGCACGTTACAAGTGTGCGGCGACGGTTTTGTCGGACCCGGCGAAGGCTGCGACGACGGCAACAACAACAACGATGATGAGTGTACAAACGAGTGTGCGCTCGCCTCGTGTGGCGACGGTCAGATCCAACCCGGTGAAGAGTGTGACGACGGGGGCGAGTCGGCGGATTGCAACGCCAACTGTACGATGGCGGCCTGCGGCGACCTTATCGTCAACCAGGCGGCCAACGAGACCTGCGATGAAGGTGGGGTCAACACCGAGAACTGCGATGCCGACTGCACCGATGCAGCCTGCGGCGACGGCACGCTCAACGACCTAGCTGGCGAGCAATGCGACGACGGCAACAACGACGACGGCGACCTGTGCAGCGCCGAATGTCTGTTCCCCGGAAAGTTCGTGTTCGTCACCATCAATGCGTATACAGGTAACCTCGGAGGTGTGGCAGGGGCCGACGCCAAGTGCCAAGGCGAGGCCGAAGCCGTCAACCTGCCAGGGACCTATCTCTCGTGGGTAAGCTCTGGCCTCGATTCGCCACTGCTACGCTTCACCCTGTCTGATGAGCCATATATTCTCATTGATGGTACAAAGGTTGCCGACAACTGGGATGACCTCGTCGACGGTGCGTTGCTGCACGCCATCGACATGACCGCCAACGGCCAAACACCGCCAGAAAGCGGTGAGTCGTGCGATTCGACCAAGCATGTGTGGAGCAATACCAACACCTTCGGCGACCTAGATGGCGCCGGGGACTGTGCCGGCTGGACCGACGAGCTGCTCGGCACCGGACACATGGGGCGTTGGGACGTGACCGACAATCAGTGGACAAGTGACTGCACCTCGATCGGTGGGTGTGCGCTACAGCTGCCGATTTATTGCTTCCAGCAATAGTCAAAGCAGTGGTCTCAAAGCCCCCGTCTGCGTCGAGGCGGGGGCAGATTTTTGGTTGCGGCGTCGACCGTACCAACCGCAACACGCCTGTATCGGGCAGGCAGCGGTGTTGTACCAGGGCCTGGCGAGGTTGAGCTTGTTCGTCGCCACGTTCGGGTTGGCAGACGAGGACAAACGGCGACCAACAGCCAGCTCGCCGCCAGCTCGCAGCGTTCGGGTTGGCAGGCCAACCGCCGACGCGTTGTTGTGCCGGGGCCGCCCGTTGTTGAGCCAGGGCTTGGGTGAGGTGGGGGAAGCCTGTCCGCAGCAGCGTCGGGGCGGCAGGCGAGGCTGCGGCACCGTTGAGGCTTGGGGGTTGTGAGCCGGCTTTGAAGTGCCGCGGACGTGCGCCGCAGCAGTTCACCAACCTACGGTTAGGCGGCTGGTGGCGTCGGTTGTGGCGACTTCTTTTGCGAAACCCAGTTGGCCGCTTTTTCCGACATTGAGCGGAATTTGCTCGAGACCTTGCCGATTTTCTCCTCCCACTCGGCGCTCGGCGTTTGGCCCTGGATCGCCCGGTTGTAGGTCAGAATCATGTAGACCAACGCGAGGGGCTCATAAAATGCAGATACAACCAAAAGCGCGAGGATCACAGCCATGATGCCGAGAATGAGGCTGGCATCGGGCATGAGCGCCATGAGCCCGTAGGTCGGCAGCAGGATGACCAAAAATGCGACAAACCAGGCGACCTGTCCCAGCAGCCAGACCTTGAAGGCGCTTTTGAGGAGGGGTTTCCACGACTGTCCGTACAGGACAATCCCGGTCCGCGCGCTGGCCCACGGGTTGGTGCTGCCGGTCAGCAGGGTGTAGCTGAAGATGGCTTCGTCGATATAGGTGAGCGCGCGGTTGATGATCGCGGTGACGATGCGACCAATCTTGTCGAGCCCCGGAATCGGAATGAGGTTGGTGATGCCAATGATGGTGCGGCTGATCATCCGCAAAATGCCGGTGACAAGCGCATCGACGGCAAACAGGGCCGTGACCTCGCCAAACCGCTCGGTGACAATGCCCTTGCCGTACTCGACCTGGTTTTTGCCCTCGGGCAGGGTTCCGTGTTTGATGAGCTCGGTGATCACTGCAATGTGCCCGGCCTTGAGCAGGTACAGGACATAGCGTTTGAGCCAGTAGGCGATAGCTCCAAATCCGCCGACAGCAATGATGAGCAACACCGTGACGACCGAGCCGCTTTCGCGAAACAGATAGGCGAGCCCACCCCACACGCAAAACCACACCAGGCAGCCAAGGGCGTACAGGCCGTAAACGGTCCAGCGCGCAACCAGATACGGCCAGGTTTTCATGAGCAGGCCCCAGGCTTCGCCAAAGCTGGTTGTGCGCTTGGGGTCGAGCAGGTCGCCAACCGGCTGTGACGGTGGAAGGCTGGGCTCGCTCGCCGGTGTAGCGGGACTGTCTTGTGGGACAGGAACATTTGCCTGCGGGACAGGTTCGGTCGCTGCGTTAAACGAAATAGGCGCCGGGTTGACGGTTGCCATCGGCACTTCGTTCGGGGTTTTACCGGCCCCGGCAGCAGCAGCCACAGCGACCACAGGAGCAGCCACGGGAGCGGCGACCGGGGGCATCACAGGCGCCGCGACCGGAACCGAAGCTGGGGGCGGTTTGGCTGCACTTGGGAGACCCCCGGCGAGTGGTGATACCCCGCCGAGCACGGTGCCCCCACGATTGGGGTTGGCCCGTTGTTGGGTACCGCCGATGCTACGAACTGTGATGATACAATTACCAATACGGACCGCATGCCCCGGGCCAAACTGGGCGGGCGCGGTGATCGGTTGGCCATTGAGAAATCTCGACCCGTTGCTCGAGTTGAGATCGGTGTATGTCAATGTTTGTGAGCGAGGGTCGAGGACAAGCTTGCCGTGGTGGCCGGAGGCCAGTGGGTCACCAAGGGAAATGTCGGCAGCCTCGCGCCCGATAATGACTTCGGGTTTGGAGAACTCGCGGATTTCTGCGGGGCGGTCGTGGTATTGAATATGGAGCGAATACGTCGTCACGTGGAACCTGTCCTCACAGGCAGGATATCGAAAGATCTGAGTCGATAGCTAAAACTCAGTTAGGGCGGATTCCCGGGAGCAAAACTGCCCGCGGCGGGTCGGAAGATGTGTGTGTTTCAGCGTTGAGTAAATCCGCGCAAATCGTTGGTACTGCAACAAATCGTGGGCTACTGCGTGGGCTTGTGACGTTCGAGGAGTTGGCGCAGGAGCCCGGCTAGCGCGGGCGGTTGCTCTGGTGTTGGCAACATCGCGATCGCGCGGGCGCACCATTGCGGGGTCGATTCGGTCTCCCCCCACCAGCCGATCCACGCGCGTTGTTCGTTAAACAGGCTTGTGCCGAGCCGTTGACGAAACGTCGTGACGGCCTGGCGAGTGAGCTGGTGGTCGGGCGATAGGCCACTGGCAAACGTGACCCACGCGAGCGCCTGCGCGACATTTGGGAGTGTTTGGAGGTTGTCGACCGCGGTCGAAACCAGCTCGGGATGCCCTTTGGACAGCTGAATGAGCACGTAGGCACGGTCGGCCGGACTGGTCGTGTGGAGAAATGTTTGGGTCGCCCGCAGGAGCCGTGGCGGCAACGGGTAGGGGATCAGGTTGCCTCGCAGGGCAAAGCCCTTGGCCACGAGTCGCTCACAGGCAGCGAGCCAGGCATCGAGGGTGGCGTTGCGCAGGTCTTTGCCCTGATGAAAAGAGACCGCCGCCAGCTTCCAGGCCCGCGGGTAGTCGGATTGGGTGCGCAGTGCTTCGGCCCGCACCCGGGGCTCATCGACTGCCGCGAGCTTGCGCCAGACCTCCGGGCTCAGGGGGAAATCTTCGTCGTAGACACGCTCGATGGTGCGGGCGATCAGCTGTTGCTGGGTTGCCGTGTCGGTCACCGCCGGTAGCACTTCAAACACAACATCGGCCTGTTCGTACACCCGGTCAATGAGATGGCAGTGGCGCGCCGTATCGGCAACGAGCTCGGCGAGCTGGTGTGCGTGGTCGTCAACACTAGCTTCGATGAGTGCCCGTGCAGTCGGTGCGAGCAGGGCCCGCAAGCTGGCGGGAAATTGTTTGTAGGCGGCCAGGGCCCGCGCATTGCCGGCGAGCTGCGCGAGCCGAACAAGCAGCCGTTCGACACCTATCCGCAGCGAGATCCACGGAAAAAGTGGATATACATGTTTGTCGATGAGCAGCCGCTCAATCTCGGGGGCGTCGAGGTAGGGTGCAATCGCGGCGATCGTGGCAGCTGGCCAGTCGCCACGGGTACGACGGGTGTGGGCGAGAGCCTGTTGGCCGGTCCATAGCCCGAGCCTCAGCACGATGGCGACGGCACTCGGGGGTAGTTCGAGGTCGTCGCGCCGGCAAAACTGCGAGGCGAGGTCGGCGAGTTGGCGCAGGGCTTCGGGGGGCACGGTTCACGCTAGCACGTAGCTTGGGTGGCTAGCTGGAGTGTGAGCGGGAGCTTTCGGATTGTATGTGCATACAAAAACCGAGCACGCCATACGCGTGCCCGGTTGGATTGTGGCCAGCCTGTGTGTTCGACCGGCTCGCTGACCGAGTTAGGCGGCCGATTCCTTGCGGTTGAACGAGGCGATCAGCCCCTTGACCGTGGCCGGGGCCAGGTTGTCGACAAATGCTTGCACCGACATGGCCCCGAGCTCCTTGCCCTCGCGCGTGCGCACGTTGATGGTGCCGGCTTCCTGCTCTTTGCTCCCCACAACGATGCCGTAGGGCACCTTGTCGAGCGTCGACTTGCGGATTTTGTAGCCCAGGCGATCGTCGCCGTCGTCGACTTCGACCCGCAACTCGTGGCTGCGCAGCTCGGCCGCGATTTTGTGGGCGTATTCGACATACTTTTCGGAGACCGGCAAAAGCCGGACCTGGACCGGGGCCAGCCACAGCGGGAAGGCGCCAGCAAAGTGCTCGGTGATCACCCCAAAAAACCGCTCGAGCGAACCGTAGCAGGCGCGGTGAATCATCACCGGGGTGTGCCGGGCCCCGTCGTGACCCACGTACTCCAGGCCAAATCGCTCGGGCATCGAGAAGTCGAGCTGGATGGTCCCGCACTGCCACGTGCGGCCGATACAGTCGCGGATGTGGAAGTCGATTTTGGGCCCGTAAAACGCACCGTCGCCGGGGTTGAGCTTATAGGGGCGGGAGCTCTTGTCGAGTGCTCCCTTGAGCGCGGTCTCGGCCCGCTCCCACATCTCGTCGGAACCGATCGATTTGTCTGGCCGGGTCGACAGCTCGAGCGTGACTTCGTTGAGGTCAAACGCGCCGTAGACCTCAAAGAAGAAGTCGATCAGCATGTTGATCTCGTCGGTGATTTGCTCGGGCGTACAAAAGTGGTGGGCGTCGTCCTGGGTAAATGCCTGTACACGAAATAGCCCGTGGCGCACGCCCGACATCTCGCGCCGGTGGACAAGTCCCATCTCGGCGATCCGCAGGGGGAACTCGTTGTGGCTGCGCAGGCGGTGCTTGTAGATCAGCAGGTGACCCGGGCAGTTCATCGGCTTGACCGCCATCGGCCGCTCTTCGGGTGCGTCGTTGTTGATCCCACCCTCGACCTTGGGGTCACGCAGCTTGCGACGGGTGAAGAACATGTTCTCCATGTAGTTGTCGTAGTGCCCCGAGCGGTGCCACATACTCTCGGAGAGGATCAGTGGCGTGCGCACTTCGTTGTAGCCGCGACGGTGAAGCTGCGCGCGCATAAAGTCCTGCAGCAGGTTGTACACCGCAGCGCCCTTGGGGTGTAAAAACGGAAAGCCGGGGGCGTCGTCGACAAAGTGAAACAGGTCGAGCTGCTCGCCGAGGATCCGGTGGTCGCGTTTTTTTGCCTCTTCCAACATGTGCAAATAGGCAGATAGGTCCTTCTTTTTGAAGAAGGCCGTGCCGTACACACGCGTGAGTGGTTCGCGGTTGGCATCGGCACGCCAGTACGAACCAGAGACCCGCATGAGCTTGGTGTGCTTGAGCCAACCGGTGTGCGGCACATGTGGGCCGCGGCACAGGTCGATAAATTCGCCGCTGCGATAGAAGCTGAGCTCAGGGGCATCGTCGGCTTCGGAGAACGCTCCGCCCTGTTTGAGGTCGTCGATGATCTCCGCCTTGAACTTGTTTTGCCCGCCGTCGATCGCCCGGTAGTCCTGATAGACCTTGTCCTGCTCGTTGGCGGCGACGCAGCGAACGAACGGATCGGCCGCCTTGGCCAACTTCTTCATCCGGGCTTCGATCTTGGGGAAGTCCGCGGGGGTGATGGTGGGCCCGTCGCCCATGTAGAGGTCGTAGTAAAACCCGTCGTCGGTCACGGGACCGATCGTCAGTTGGGCGTGGGGATATTCGGCAAGGATGGCCGCGGCCATCAGGTGGGCGGCCGAGTGGCGCAGGGTTTCGAGACCTAACGGGTCGCGGTCGGTGACCAACTTGACGTCGTCGCCGTCGGTGAGTTTGTGGCTCACGTCGACTTGGTCGCCGTTGACGAGGCCGATGACCGTGCTTTTGGCAAGCCCTGGGCTAATCGCTTTGGCGAGGTCCAATACACTGGCACCGTCGTCGAGTTGTTTGCTCGAACCGTCGGGGAGTTTGACCGAGATACTCATGCTGGGGTTCCTTTTGACTGTTGGGGTTGCGGGTTCGACATCGCCCTAGGCCGGCCGGAGGATCGCAAAAAACCAACGAAAAAACCCCCGCGCGCAGGCTCCGGGGGTTTGTCTGTACGCACATGACCCCCGGCATCAGCCGGCGGTAGTCATTGCGTAGATTGCTTTGACTGCGTACATCGGTTTCAGTCTACACGACCTGCGGCCATCGCCAAGTGCGCAAAGGTGTGCAGCAACACACGCACATCTGCCTCGAGTCGGACATGTTTGTCAGGGGGGCGTTGACTTCTGCGACAGATTCATCATGTGGCAGTTATCCGCGCACTGGGATTTAGAAGTTGTTTCGCGGGGTAGCACGAAGGAATTGCTGCGCGCACCTGGCACGCCACTGGCAGCGTACACGGGTCATGGATCCCACGGCATTGATCGTGTTGATCGCCCTGCTGGGCCCGGCGGTATGCCTGGCGATCAGCGAGTTTGTCCACGCCTTGCAGCACCACCGGCGTCGCGTGAGGCGGTTGCGCGCGAGCATCTACGCCAACCGTCGCTAGTTGGTTGGTATGCCAAGCGATGGGGGTCGGGTGTTGAGCACGACGCGCGCAGTCCGCTAACACATGGGTACGTGGTGTTGCACCGACATCGTTGCCGTAGCGGGTACAATCGCGACAATGTACCTGCAAGTTTATTTGTGCTAGGTTCGTGATGTCGTGTCCTCGCCACCAGAGTCACAACGACATCGTGTTCTGACGCAGCTGATGATCGAAGCACTCGGGCAAGCTGGGCACACGATACCCGCAGCTGCGCTACGGGACAGCGTGGATTGCCACGGCCACGTCGAGTCGTGGGTCGACTGGGAGTCGATCGCCAAACAGCTCAGCAGCCCGGTGTTGGGGCTCGAACTGTCGGGGAGCATTCGGCTGCGGGCCTTCAACCAGTTGACGTACCTGGCCATGAGTAGCCCGACCCTGGGGCACAGCTTGCGACGGCTGGTGCGTTACCAGGGTCTCATCAACCCGCGGCTTGGACGACTTTTGGACCTCCAGGTGCGCGACCGGCAAGCGATTGTTTCGTTTGCCGAGGTGCCGTGGCATCGCTCCGCCCACGAGATCGACTTTGCCCTCGGAATACTCCATCGCCTTTGTGGTTGGCTCACCGGGACGCATCTGGTTTTGCAGACAGTTCAATTGATGCATGAATCGACTGCGGGGACCGAGGCCTACAAAGCGCGATGGGGGTGTACGCCGCAATTTGGACAGTCCCTCAATGCCCTGGTGTTTGCCGCCGAGGAACTCGGGCGAAAGTCTTTGCACGCCGAACCCGAATTGTGTCGAAGCGTCGAGGCCGCAGCCCAGCGCCAGCTCGCGGCCATGCACCACTGCGACTTACTCACGCGACTGCGGCAAGAGATACGCAAACACCTGGCCAAAGGTGCTTCTCTCGATGTGGTTGCCCGGGCCCTCGGCGTGAGCCGGCGAACCCTCCAACGGCGCCTGAGCGCTGCCGCGACGAGTTTTCATTGTGTGGTCGACGAAGAGCGCATGCGCTGGTCGATTGAACAGGTCGTTGGTCTGCAACTGTCGATTCCGGAGATTGCAGACCGCTGCGGATTTGCAAATACAAGTGGATTTTATAGGGCCTTCAAACGCTGGACAGGTGAGACTCCTGCACACTATCGGGCCCGCGGGCAACAGTCTCCAAGTGCGTCCTAAATGCACGAGAATTGGCGCCTAGGGGTAGTTGTGTCTCGGGGACCAGTTCTTTAGATTGTCCTGTCGCGGCCTGTCCGTCGTGGCATAAAAGGAGATTTCATGAACATCGGGACACATCGTGTGTTGGTCATTGGTTTGAGTGTCGTGGGTGCCGTGGCAGCCACCAACTGTCAGGATTCGGATAGCCCGGAAACCAGTCTTCACACCGTGGAGTACCACCGAGATATTCAGCCAATGATCGCGGCTCACTGTGGTCATTGCCACAACGAAGGTGGGATTGCCCCGTTTAAACTCGAGACATACGAAGACGTCGCGGTGCCGGCAAAACTACTGCTGTCGGCCATCGAAAGTCGCACCATGCCGCCGTGGGGGGCCGAGCCCGGGCATCGAGACCTGCGCTACGACCCCTCGCTGAGCGACGAGCAAATCGAAATGTTTGCCACCTGGGTGGCCGAGGGAACACCCGAGGGCAACCCCGAAGATGTCGGTGCGCCACTCGAACTCGACCTTGGCAAGCTCGAGCGTTCCGATGTCCAAATCAAGATGGCGCAGCCCTACGAGCCGACTGGCGTGCCCGACGATTATCGCTGCTTTGTGGTCGACTGGCCCGAGGACCAGACCAAGTTCATCACCGGCTACCGCGGCGTTCCCGGCAACCTCAAGGTCGTGCACCACCTGGTGATTTTTATGGTGGGACCGGGAGAGGTCGATAAACTAGAGAACTACGATACCGACGAGGAGCCCGGCTATCCCTGCTACGGCGGGTTGACCCCGACCAAGGACGGCGAGCCGCGTGAGGACGTGACAATGGCCAATGGACAACTCATTGGTCAGTGGGCGCCGGGTCTGCGAGGGCAGCAGTTCACGCCCGGTACCGGCGTGCGTGTTGAGCCCGGCTCCAAGGCGGTATTGCAGGTGCACTACAACACTGAGCGGGGGACGGCGCCCGACCAGTCGATGATCGAGTTCGCGGTTGAGGACAGTGTGGAGCGCGAGGGGCAAATGTTCGCCTACCTCAACGCCGAGTGGTACCTCGGGGACTACGGGATGGAGATTCCCGCCGGCGAGATTGTCGAGCACATCTACGACAATAAGTTTTTAACGACCATGGGGAACTCGCCGTTTCGCGAAGGGGCGGAGATCCACGCGGCGCTGCCCCACATGCACAGGCTCGGGCGCGAGATATCCCTGAGCAAGCGTTCGGGCGGGGTCGAGGAGACACTGCTGCGCATTCCCGCCTACGACTTTCACTGGCAACGCGACTATGCATTTGTCGAGCCGGTCAGGTTTGACGGGCTCGATGAGCTTGTTTTGCGGTGCCGTTGGGATAATACGGAGGCCGGGCGGATCAAGGCCGGGGTGACGCCGAGCGAACCCCACGATGTCTATTGGGGGGAAGGTACCAACGACGAAATGTGCGTCGCAGCCCTGTATGTGACGACGCCGAAGCAACCCTAGCCGTGGCGAGGGTCGACACGCCGGCTCGTTTGGTCTGTTTGGCCAGGCCACGGTTTTCAACCCCTACAAACGCGACCTGACCAACTCTCCGTAGGTGAGACCGGCGAGAAACCACAGGCTTAGGGTGAGCTGTTCCGGGTGTGTACTCGCGTGATGCTTGTAGTGTCAATGAGTTGCCCCCGGCACCCCGGCAGTCAGCTCGCGGCCGCAGGGGTCCACGTGATCGCGCCGAGCGTTGCTCCTGCTGCGGTCAGCAGCGACCGGTACCACCGCTGGGCAGCCTCGGCATGGTCGGACAAACTGCTTGGGGCCCACATCACCGTCAGCGCCCGCCGGGTTTGAGGGTGGGTTTTGCTGCGTTGGGCATCTTTGACCCCATTGGCACAGGGGCCGTGGCGATCGCCGAGACACAACAGCCCACCGAGGCGGATCTCTTGGCCAGATGCGTTAAACACATAACTCGCCGTCGGTTCGGCCAACCCAATCGAAAGTGGGGGATCGACGCGGTCGAGGTCAACGACGCTGATCGGCAGCCCACTGTGGAGGGAGACGGCATTGCAGGCGTCGACGAGGAGGTTGATGGTCGCCAGGCGACCCCGGCTGGCCGCGCCCACGAGATACTCTGACGCCGGTTTACCGCGACCCGAGGGCTTGTACCCCCCATGTCGCAGCAGGTCGCGCACGGCCTTGCGGACCGCTTCGCTGCGGGCGATTGGTGCGGCTGCCTCGGGGTCAAAAAGGTCTGTGACCGAGCTTGGCGTCGCGATGTCGCCGAGGACACGCGGAAGGGTCACCGCAAACCCGAGCGGGCAAAATAGCGGATGCGGCTCGACAGTGATCGAAGTGGCCTGCATTGCCCGCAGTTGGCCACAGGTCTTGGGGTTTTGGCAAGGGCCGAGCGCTGGCAACTGTTGTCTATGCAACAAGATCGCGGTGGCTAGTCGAGCTGTGTCACCCGCAGGACCGGCAGCACGTTGTAGACGTTGCTCCCGTGATTGTGGAGGTGCAGCACCGCTGGCGTACCCGCAGGGTAGGACGTGTCGACTGTGAATGCGATAGGGTGGTAGTCGTGGCGATCGATCGGCAGGTCGAGGTCCATCTCAAACACCACATCCTCGCCGACGATCAGCGCAACATGGGCCTGGGCCGACTCGACCCCTGGCGGGGGAAACAGCGCTTGGTACGATAGGGCCGTTTCGATTTGGTCGCCTGGCTCGAGTGCGGTGAGGGTTGGCTGCCCGAGGCCCGCGTAGTTGCAGTGGCTGGTGTGGACTTCGAGGTTTTCGCGCTCGGGCAAAAACCCACTGCAGTCGACCTGCTCGGGGCGATGTTCGGCAAATGGGTCGTCGGCCTGGTGCAGGGGTTGCCACTTTTCGTGGTCGAGCAGCCAGGTTTCGGAGGTCTCGCCGGGTTGCGACTGGCACGCGGAGATCACCAGGCACACTAGCATCGCAAGCGATCGGGTTGACGACCTCCAAATCATCCTACGGGTACTTACCACAGCCTGCGGTTGGCGCTCCGGCTAGCAGCCCGTGGTTTTTCTCGCGTGTCGCCTCGCGCCGAAGTGTTTGTCGAGGTTGGGCTTCGTCAATCGCAGCTGTCGTGAGGGCGACTGGAAGATTCGCGGGACCCAACCTCGATAAAATCGGCAAGTGAGGTGTGGCGTCGAGAAAGTCTACGGGCTGCTACGGTAGACAAATCGTCACACGCGACAGCTCAGAAAAAACCTGTGGCGGGGCAGGGCCGACGACTTCGATCGCGGTCCCACAACCATCCGACCATGCCTGGGCAGCCGTGTGGACTGCGGCCAGTTGTTCGCGGTTGAGAGCTGGCAGGCCGATCACCCAAATGAGGTCTCCACGACTGTTTTTATGGGGTTGGCTATCGATGGCAATGGTTGTCCCCAGGCTTGCTTCGAGTTCGAGCACGAGCCCGACAAACCGTTGGTCGAGTGTGCCCCGAGCGTCCTGCTCTCTGAGTTGGACCGCAAGTAATTGTGGATACACCGTCCTTAAATCTGTAGCTACACACAGATCTTGGAGCCAGTGGTCAGACCGATCCTTTGCGAGCTTTGCTCCTCTTGCCAGTTCTTCACGCAGGCGAGACGCGGTCGAAGCCGTGCTGTTGCGCGTGCTGTTGACCGCCGGCTTGGTCGGGGTCCACACGTGGAGCTTGGCCGGCGAAGGCCCGGGCCCCGGCTCGCCAACCGCCGCGAGTTTGCCGGCATGCAGGGTTTGTAAACAGCGGGCTAGACACGCTTCGACTGATTCGGTCGCGTCGAGCTCGTCGCCCTGCGGGATGGTCGAAAGTAGCAGCAGGGCCCAGGAAATCCCGCCGGGATAGGTACGGGCATTGCCGTAGATCCCGCGCGCACGGGCAAACACTCGCAGCCAGCGAAGCGTCGCCAAGAATACCGCGGGTGAGATGTGGTTGGCCGCCCGCGATATAATTGTATCAGCATCTAAAATCGCGGTTAGCGACAACACCTCCGCCTTGTTGAGCGTACTGCGCTGGGCTTGGGTGAGGTTCGCGGGTGGACAAAGCGGCACACCCGAGGGCCAGCGGACATACTGGAGGTCGAGGTCGAGTGTGGCCCCGGCCTGGTCGTTGAGCTGCAGCCGCATACTTTCGCGGCCAGGTTGGTGGGCGAGCAAAACTTTGTACCCGTGCTGGGCGAGTGCGGTTGGGAGGTGGGCAAACAGTTGTTCGGGTGTTTGCCAGGCCGGTCCGATGACCACGGCATCGAGGTCGCTATCTGGCGTCGACACACCGAGGCGTTCGGAACCGATCGGGTGGACCAGGCGGACATGGTCGGGTCGGATGCCCCCCAAAATAATGTCTGTACAAATAGCTTCGAGATCGGCGAGCAGCTGGCCACGGTCCAACACCTGGGGTCGAGACCCCAGCGCGATGCGCTTGAGCAGGCGAAACGGGCTATCTGCATCGCGCCCAATCACAACGATTTCGCCGACGTTGTGGGCGGCGCCCGAGCAGGCCCGGTCGCGCCAGTCGTTGAGCTGGCGGCGAAAGTCGTCGCCACGCGAGAGTTGCCCAAGGGTCAGGTGCGGGACAAATTGCCCGCCATCGGGGGTTGGGTGGCAACGTGGGAAGGCCGCGACAAGAGCCTGCTGGAGGGCGATAAGTGCGGATGTTGGTGTGCTTGTTGGCGCCAAAAATCCGGTCCGCGAGCGCCCGTGGGTAAAGTGCCCGACATCGTCAAACGCCAGCGCAAAGGGCTCGACCGTGGCTGCGACCTGGTCGAGCCGAGCCACGGCGGCGGGAAGGTGCTGGTGCGGTACAAACGGGTAAAGGAGGGTGATGTGGGGCATCCACCGGTCGTGATGGCGGTCGTGCTCCTGGCGGACGGCTTCGATCGCCGGCCAGAGGTCGCGGTGGGGCAACAGCACAACGGCGCAGTGGTGCGTCGGTTCGAGGGTGGCGAGATCAATCTCGGTGCCCTCCGGGGCTTGTTGCACCTGCAATAAACACCACAGGCCGTAATGGTCGGAGGCAAACAGCGGCGTGATTGCACCGTCAACGGTTTGGGGCAGCGGAGCTGTACCCAACAACGCCACATCGACCGGGGTGAGGAGGTTTTCGCGGGCGCGGATCAGGCAGCGATCGAGCCGGCGAGGCGTTTGCGTGCGACTCGAAAATGCAGCCAGTGCATTGTGTTGGGGATGAAACGTATACCCCGGCTCATCGGGGTAGACGGCGGGCCACAGGTCGACAAACCCGGCATCGGCGATCGCCCCATCGAGCTCGTTTTGGTAGACATTGAAGTCGCCCAGCACAATTGTGGCATCGACTGGGTCGAGCGAGTCGACCCATGTGCGCAGTTGGGCAAACTCATCGGCCCTGATCTGGCGGGCACCCTCGGCCCGGTTAGATGTGAGGTGGATGGCGAGGCAACACAGCTCGATACCCGCAAGCGTGACAAAACCGGCGACAATGCGTTTGTGCCCCGCCAGTTGATAAAAATGTATGTGCATGGGTGCCCGGGCCAGCAGCACCTGGCCATAGGGGGCAATGCTCGGGCCGTCGGGGCGTTCACTCACAAAGTAGTGGTTGCGGATCCACGGGTGCTCGAGGAGGGTGGTGAGCAGGCTTGGCGTGACTTCGACAAGTGCAACGAGGTCCGCATCGGCTTCGACAAGTAGCGCAATCAGTGCTGGTACACGAACTTCGGTTGCCAGTTTTTCAGGCTCGTAGAGGTCAAATAGGAGGTTGTAGGTGACAAGCGTCAGGCTGTCCTTGGGGGGTGCTGATTGGCCGATAGCCGCGCTTATGAGCCATTCGTCGCGCGTTTGATCGTAGTGGTAACTCGCCTGGGCTCCGCGCGGGAGTTGGCCTTTTGAGCGCTTGGACACGGGTTTTTTGGGCTTCGTCGACAGTGGCGGAGCCGTCTGGCCGGCGATCGCCCGTTGGATATCCTCGTGCTGAGTAGTTTGCGTACTACCTGAACCAAAGAGCAGGTCAACCCGAGCCTTGCGGTCCCACACCTGGAGGTCGCCAACGCGGATGTACCAAACCCGGTGCCACGGGATTTCACCCTCGCCGGCGAACTTGGCCAGTGGAGCTTCGCGCATGCCGGAAAACCGCTCTTCGTAGCCAACGATAAACGGTGAGAGGTCAAACGCCGGGTCCCAGCGCAGTCGGTCGTAGACCTCGCGACTGGTGCGCAATTGGGCGACACGCCCCTTTGGCGATTTGCGTTTGGAAACCATGACAAGCTCGTTATCAACAATCTAGCGCAACAAGAGCACGGGCAACGGGCCGCTTCGACGCCGATTGTGCCAGTGCATTCATGGCGCTTGTACTGCAAAAACCCGGTCTTGGCCATGGGCATGTGCTGTGTTACGAATCGCCCCGTAGTTGTATAGTGATGACGGTAGGGTAGCAGATGCGTATCGACGAAAATCACCAGCTCGAACAGTATTTTTTTGATCGCCCGACAATCGATATGCTGGCGGATGTTCTGGTTCAGGTCGATGAGCCGTGTTGCCTATGTGTGCCGATGGTTGCCCGGGAACTCAACGCCCGTGGGCGCGCCGTGACCCTGCTCGAGGCCGACAAACGGTTTGCCGATATCCCGGGGTTTACCGAGTACGACCTCTATCGCCCGCGCTCAGTGGAACGTCGCTTTGACCTGATCCTGTGCGACCCGCCGTTTAACCGGGTGTTGCTGTCCCAGCTGTTTACCGCCATCCGTGTACTTGCAAGAGGATCGTTTGCCCAGCCACTGTTGCTGGCATGGCCAGCGGACAGGGCCAGTGACCTCATTGGCACGTTCGCGCCATTTGGGTTGCGCGCGACGGGGGTGGTTGCCGGGTACCGCAGCGTAAAAGACATTCCCGAAAATCGGATCGAGCTGTTTACCAACATGTCGTGGAGCGGCCCGAGCTAACCCTCGGGCTTTAATACGACATCAAACAGGATCGCACCTAGGCGCCGCTTGTCGGGGTTTTTAGGATCGCGCTCGGCCGGCACCAGGGTGTGGCTGGTGATCCGCAGAAAGTCCTTGCCCTGGGGAGCATCGACCGGAATCGTAAACGTCTGCGGCGTGCCCGTTGCGGCTACGGTGCGGGCGTGCCCGGTGGTCTCGAGGGTGACAACCCCTTCGCGCGGCGGGGGCAGGGCGAGCGTGACTTCGAGGCTACCGGCAACAGCATAGAACTTGGCTGTGGCGGTGTCGTCGAGCCAGGAGCCGGGCATCTTGGGGTCGCCAAACATCTCCGCGCCGTGAAACCCCTGGGTCAGGTTGACCCCGCGGGCCCGGGTTAAAAGCGGCTGGCCCGGGTTCCAGCGCTGGGCGTAGGCGGTCAGTAGCGGGCCTTCAGACCAGGTACCGTAAAGCCGGGCGGACAGCTGGCGAGTTTTGCCCTCGGCTGCGAGCGCGCGATCAAACTTTAATTTGACTGTACAAGGGAAAAGTTCGCACTTGTCGAGGCCGATAGCTACCCGGTGGGTGCCGTGTTTGAGCCGCTGATTGTGGACAGGCGCCCGGCCGATGGTGGCGCGCAGTTGCAGCGGTGCCCGGCGTTCGTCGACGTCGAGCAGGAGCACGAGAGTCTCGGCGGGGGCAGGGACGGTGAGTGCCGCATTTTTGCCGAGCCAGGCAAACGGTTCGCCGCGGCTGTTGACCTCCGGGGTCGAGACGCCGTCGCCGAGCAAAATCGGATTGTCGACCCGGTGAATCTCGGAGTAGCGCCGCTGTGATAGCTCCCAGGCCGCCGGCGGATAGCCGGTGATCCGTTCGTAACGAACTGTTGCCCCGGGCAGTCCACGGTGGCGCAGCGACAACATCGAAAGCGTATGGCCGCCCGGGACCGGTCGGGGGTCGTGGTCGCGGATCAGGGAACGATGCGTATACACCGATGCCTCGAGTTGACCTGCGAGTGCGGTGTAACGGGCATACGGGGTCATGCCGGGCGCGGTCACAACGATCCGCCGGCCGGGCTCCCGCGCCAGCGCTCGCAGGGCCTGAACCGGCGGGATCGCCTGCCCGCGCATGGCCATCATGGCCGGTAGCGTGGCACCGGCACTGACCCCGGCGAGCACGAGCAATACGAAAATGACGGCCCGCGACCACCACACCCGGCCGCGGCCGATGTCGATCACGCGTTGGGCGAGCAGCGCAACCCCGGGGGCCGCGGCGATCAGCAACAGGACCGCGTAGCGAGGGTGGGGTGGGTGGAGCAGGACAATCACAACCAGGGTGGTGACAAACACCAGCAGGCCCCACAGTCGACTCCATTTTTTTTGTATAAACAATAATCCCGTGAGGCCCGCGCCCAACCACGCCACTGTTGGGACGATGCCGCCTAGCGCCCGGATAAAGCCGAGGTCGTTCGGCCCGGCAATCGGCTCGTGGGCGACGGCCCGGCGAGCATGCGAGAGCATGAGGCCGAGGGTTTTTTCGACCCCACCGGTGTCGGCGACCACGAACGCGAAGCCGATCATAAACACGAACAACGCGATGTAACTCAGCGCGACAGCAGTTGCCGGCTCAAAGCGCTTGCGGTGGAGGGCCAGCGGAGCACAGATGGCAACGATCGGCAGGAAGTGTGGCCGAACGAGTACGGCAAACCCCATAAGTGCCCAGCCCAAGCCCACGCGTGTTCGGCTGACCGCGGTCGGCCACCAACACCACAGCGCCAACAAAAGTACGGTGAGGGCGGGGGTTGTGGTCAACGCCCGCGGTGCATGAAACCACACGCCGGGTAAAAAAGCCGTGAGTACGGTGACGGCAAGTGCGACCGGCCCGGACACCATGGTCGCCAAAATACCTGCAAGTACAACAAGTCCAGCCACGGAGGCCACGCTCGCCAGCAGTTGCATCGACACGATGGCATCACCCGTCAACGGATGAAGTACGCGGGCCAGACCTACCCACCCGGGAAACCCCGGAGGGTGGGGACGGTGGGCGGCGAGGTCAAAGTCGAAGACCGCTCCGGCAAAGATGGCCTCGTCCTGCTCCCATGGACCGTCGGGTAAACACGCCAACCGCGTTGCCAACAGCACGGCCACGACCACCGCGCTTGCGAGGTGCGGATAGCGAGACAGACCCGGAAGGGGCCACAGCCGTGGTGGGTTCACAGGCCGTGCATACCCGACAGGCGAGCGATCGCCAAACACCGCGGGGGGCCATCGCAACAACGAGCTACCCGGGAGGCGATTTTGCAGAGCTGTCGAGCGCCTCCAAGATGGCGTCGACGGTCGGCCGGTCGGGCACGTTCTCGCCAACGTGCTTCCAAATGATCTGCCGGTTTTTGTCGATGACAAACACCGAAGGGATCGCCAGTGGCATCTCGAGCATCTTCACGCCGTACTGATCGGCCACCCCTGCCTGCGGGTCGTGCAGTAGCGGCATGGTGAGGTTTTGCTTGGCGCGAAAGTTTTTGGAGGTCCCGGGTTTGTCGACGCTGATCCCCAAGACTGTGGCACCACGGGCCTTGAGCTCTGCATCGCGTTTGCTAAGCGCGCCCAACTGGCGGCGACAAAACGGTCACCAAAAGCCGCGATAGAAGACGAGTACGACCGGCCCGTTTGTGGTTGCCGACGCTAAGGTGACTTGCTGCCCCTGCTCGTCGACGAGCGAAAAACCCGGAGCAATGTCGCGCTGGACTGCAGCCGAGCCCGCGGTTTGCGGACGGAGCTTGCAGGCAGCCGAGCCGCCGACCAGCAGCAAGCTGGCGAGCAGGGCAGTGCGAACAGACCGGGGCAACACCCGGGAAGCATCGAAGAAAACTGAGTTTTTGTACACAACGATGTGCCGGCGGTTCAGAATTTACCATATGTAGGTAGATGTAAGATTTTGCTTTAGCATGGTGGGGTCATGCTCGAACCCCACGCGATTCACGGATGGACTGCGCTGCTCAAACTCGGGTTTTTGGCACTGATCATGGCGGTACCGAGTGCGCTCGTGGCTTCCCCACCTAGCCGCATGATGGTGGTGGCGCCCACGCAGCATCCCGCGATCGCGCGAGACTTGGTTGCACGCGCCGGTGAGGTCAATCGCATGCCGGCCGATCCGCTGGTGTTGACCGGGACACAGGGGACCGACCCCCAACGCTTGGCCGCGGCCGTGCGCGAGCAGCCGAGCTTTGGCGTGTTGCCGTTGGCGACGTACCTGCGGCTGCAGGGCTCACAGGATGTTGAACTAATCGGCTCGTCGCAGGCCCGCACGCGATTTGTGTTGGTCAGCCATGCCGGGAGAAACCACTGCCCGGCGCAGTCGGTCGCGATCTCTCCAGCGGCCGACCAAACGTTTGTGAACCGGGTCGTCGCCCCCGAGTTGTTGGCCGGCCAGCGCGTGCGAATGGTCGAGTCAGCGACGCCGCTGGCCGATGTCCTGACCGGAGCGGTCCCGTGCGCCATGGTCGAACAACACGAGATGGCCCGGTTTTCTGGGTTGCAACACCACTTCGAGATCGTGCGCAGCTCACGAGACTTCCCGCGCGCCGTGGTTGTCGCATTTGCCCGGACCTCGGCCCGTGAGCGGGCTTCGTTTCGCACCCATCTTCCCGAAATTTGTAGTGGGCGCGACGGATTGTGTGAAGCCGCTGGTCTGCAGGGGTTTATGCCCCTGCGGCGGGGCGGGTTGCGCCGCGAAGTTCGGGCCTACGAGCGCGCGAGTCGCTGAGCTGTCCACTTATCGGCCGCACATGGGTATGGTAAGCCTCGTGTCTGTGAACAGGCTCATTTCAGCGTTCGCGTGTCTGATGTTGGTCGCAGGTTGCAAGACCTCCCCGGTGGACACGACTCCGCCCAAGCCGCCCGGCGAGACCGGTGGTGTCGAGTCCTCGGGTGAGGGGGATGCCGCACCGAAGGTTTCGGGCGGGGAGCAGGCCCTCGAGATCTACCGGGCGCTCGAAGCCAAGATCGACGCCGGTGAAGACAGCAAGGCCGACCGCAAGGATGCCTACAACAAGGTGGTCGAGCTCGACGACGGCTCCAATGACTACGCGTTTGCCCGCGCAGCCCTGGCCGGTCGCCTCGCCCAGGCGCGGGGGGTCAAGGCCGGCAAGTTGGTGACCGAAGCCGAGAGCTACGCCCGCCGAGTCCTCGAAGCCGAGCCCGACTATGGCGAAGGTGCGGTGGTCCGGATGTTGGGCTCGCTGTACGTCAACGCCCCGGCACGCCTGGTCAAACACGGCGACTCCGAGACCGGGCTCGAGATGCTCGAAAAAGAAGTCTCGGGGCATCCCGACCGGGTCGAGAGCCGGCTGCGGTTGGCCGAGGCCTATGTCGCCCTCGGAGATCCCGAACCTTCGTTCCCACACCTGTGTGCATGCATTCAAAATCGCACCAGCTTTGGCGGCGACAACCAGCGACTGCTCGGACGCCTCGTCGACGAAGTTGGCGGCGAGGAGGCGTTGGGCTGTGGTGGCTAGGCGCGCCCGCCAATGGCTGCTGACCGGGGCGATGTTTGCCCTGGTGTTGCCGGGGTGCCACCACAAACTTCCCAAACTGGCAGCCGCGGGTAAACACGTCGAGGTCATCGAGCATGTTCAGGGCAGTCGGCGTGTCCCCAAGGGCAAGCCCGGGCGTGCATATGCAACATCGCTGGCGGCGGTCGGTCGCATCGACGAAGCCCGAGCATTTTTGATGCACGACTTTCGCCACACCGGCGACGTCCGTTCGCTCGTCGCCCTGGCCGATTTAGAGGTTCAACAGGGCCTTCGTGGGATCGCACTCACCCGGTTTAGTCGCGCCCACTCGCTCAATAGTCGGGCGCTCAAGGGGCGGACCGATGTCTGCGACTTGCTGCGTGAGCGTGCCCGTCAGTTCTTGGCTGAGGATGAGGGCCTCGCCGCCGACCAGGACATGCGCCGAGTAGCGAGTGTGTGTGAGGCGGCGCCAGAAGATGCCCGGCTCGTGACCGAGATAGGTCAGGCCGCCGCCGCGCAAGCCCGCGGGCAACGGACTTTGGCCGAGTGTAGCGACTGTCCACCACAACCAGCCCCGATCGCGCAGGCCCTCGCGCAGGCCAAGGCCAAGGGGCCGCTTGCGGTGGCTCGGCTCGCCCACCTACGTGGGTTTGAGCTGCCGCCCCAGGATGTTGTCGAGTTGCTGCGCGCCGACCTAGCCGGCGAGCTCGGTGTCGACCTCGTCACCCACGACACGCTACGGGCGTGGGTCGGCAACCAACCGATCGATGGTATCGACAAGGCGCTCCCAGCCTACTCGCCAGCCGTGCAAGCCTATGTTCGACTGCGGTTTTCGCTACTCGGGCCGGCCTATACCCTCGGCGAAGCCAAGGGGCCCCAGGTCAACCAAGATGTGCTCGGGCGGACCGACAGCGCGCGTCCGACGACCACCGACAGTGCCGGCATTGCCCTGTCCAACGTACTCGAGCGACTGAGCGAGCAATCCGAGATTCCAGCGTCCAACGGCTGGCGTGTGCTCGCGTTGGTCGGCGATTTGCGGGCGGTCGAGTTTGAGTTGGGAACGGGGTTGCGCAACCGGGCACCAGCCAAGCCGACGGTCGCCGACTCCGGCGCGCAGGGAGCTGAAGCCAGCGATATCGATGTAGGTGCAAGGGCTTCCGCGCCCGCGCCAGTTCACTGGGCTGCGACCGGTCCTGTCGACCAGGTCAAATTGGTCGACCTGCTGACCTTGGCGCGACTGCGTAGCAATGGCGACAATGCCGATCAGGCCCTAGAAATTGCCCGCTTTGCCCTGACCAACGCCGATGCCGGCGGAGTTGCGCAGGCCCAGGATTTGGCCCGCCAGGAGGCATGGCACCGGCTCGCGTCGGGCAAACCGTGGCAGGCGATCGCGGTGATGGACGCAGTTGCAGCAGCCCGCGATGTCGGGATTGAACGCGCCGCCGGGAGTGCGATTGCCCTCCACACCGCGCTGTGTAGCGAGAATTGTTCGGGCACCGAAGACCGTGGCGTCGCCGTTCGCGTCATGGGCGAAAAATGGGTGCAACAGCAACAAAAACTGCTGATGCAGGCTGCCCGCACCCGGGTGCAGCCAGGCCCCGACCCGGGTGCCTGCCCAACCCTGCGCGAGTTGATGGTCGGCGATGCCGTCGGTCCTTTGGCCAAGGCCCTGCGAGCGGCGCGGACCGACGCGATTTCCCCGGGGGTGGCCCAAAAACTGCGCACCGCGATTGAGTCTGATATTTCGCTGTCATGTGCCGGGCGTTACTCGGTGGCCGTGATGCTCAAGGCCGGGCACAAAGTCACCGCCGAAGTCCTCGCCGACGAGTTGTCCCAGGCCCCGCAGATCCTCTCGAGTGCACAGCTAGAGCTCCAAGCCGAGCTTGCGGTGATCGCCGGTCGGCGCGAGCAGGCCGAGATGTTGAGCAAGGCTGCAGGTGGCGCCTCGGTCCAGCCCCAGGCCTACTGGCGGCGGGCGGCGGCTTTTGGTCGGCTCGCCGACAACCGCGAGTTTGAGGCCCACAGTCTGCGTCAGGCGATTTTGCATCTTCCGCCCGAACACAGCAACGACCTGCGGCAAGCACTGGTTGTCCGTGCACTGCTCGACACAACCATGGGCGAGTCCCTACGCGACCCCGAAGTCCCGGCTGCGCGCGAGGCCCTGATGCACCAGACCGCGGAATACTTTGATGGGCTGTCGGCCGCCGAACGCTGGCATGCCCGCGAAGATGTCGCCCGCTCGGTCGCCGCCCGTGGGCCACTCGACGACACTGCGCTGTCGCTTATCCGCCAGGCGCTGTGGCCCGAGTCGATGGCCATGATGCGGCATCCGGCAGCCATGGCGGCGCTCGAGCAAGCCCGCGGCCAACCGATGATCGAGTTGACCCCAGACCCCCTCGCCCCGGTGCAGTGGGCGGCCGCGGTGCGTCACGCCAAACCCGAGCAACTACCGAGCAAGATGGGGTTGCTGTGTCCCGCCCACGAGGTTCGTGAGGGTCGGTTGGTTCTCGCCAAGCATGCCGGCCAACCCGAGGTTCGTCGGACGGCGGCGATCGCTGTGGCGACCACCGGCACCCCGGCCCAGCGCGAAACCGCAATTTTGTTGCTGTTACAAGATTTGGCGCAGTCCAAAAGTACCGCCCAACGCGAGCGGGTTCTGGCGCTGTTGCTCGATGGACTTGTCGCCTCGGTCGGCCCAGACCAGCCGCCACAACCCATTTTCACGGATCGGCGCCGCCTGCTAATGGCCGCGGTTGCGCCGAAGCCTGGGTAGGCGGAGCGCATCCCGTGACTGCCGAACGGACAAACCCAAGCACGCTTGCACGACGGATAGCCCGGGCCTGTCGACAAACCTGCGCGGCCGTACTCGGGGTCGGGTTGGCTGCCGGATGTCCAACCCAACAGCCGGCGACGACAACAGCTGGGCCGGCGAACGTGCCGGAGGCTCCGGTGTTGGGGCCACCCGCACCGGTCTCGCGGATCGCGGCCGCCGACGTCTGGCTCGACCTGTTGGCCCAGCGCCCGAGTGCCGTGGTCCATGCTGGCGGGCGCCTCGTCGCCGACTTTGGTCATGTACGTGCAACGATTCATACCGACCTCACCACCAACTCGCCGTGGATGTTGGGGGAGGATGTCCAGGGGCAGTCCGCCGGGGTGATCCGCGGCAAGGGTGCGACTTTTGTGGTGCCGCTCGACGGGCCGTTGGCCCCGGGGTTACACCGGGCAGACGATGGGTCTTCGACACTCGGGATGGCGATCGACCTCCTGCCACTCGCCCCCGCCGACGGGGAACAATCGATGACGGTGCTGGTCAACGAGCATGTCCTCGCCAACCTCCGGCTGTCGTCGACCTGGCAACGCCGAACCTTCACACTCCCGGCCGAGATGATTCACCCGGGCGACAACCGGATCCGGCTGCACTTTCGCCACACCGCGCCCCGCGGCGAAGATGTTGTCTCGGCAGCTGTGCGCACCGTCGAAGTCGGCCCGGTCGAGCAGATCCGCGAGGGTCCGCCGCCCAACCTGCGCGGGTCCTATCGGATTGTCCCGACCGACAACGGGGTCGCGCTCGAGCTGCATCGGGACAGTAGCTGGGCCTACTATCTCCAGGCCCCGCGGCGTGGCTATTTGCGGGTGGCGGCCCGCGGGCGCGGCAAGCTGGTCGTGCGCGTCAGTACCGATGCCGACCATCGGGCTGGCACCGCCCCGGTTGAGCTGGCCTCCAAACCGTTGCGGCCCACGGGGCAGGAGTTTGAGGTCGACCTCTCCGGGCATGGCGATGTCCCCATCCGCTTGGAGATCGCGGTCGAGGGCTCGGGCGACGATGTGAAGGCGCGGATCGAAGGCCTCGATGTTGTGGTCAACCGGTCGACACCCCAGGACCGACGGCCGCGACAACTTCGCAATGTCTACATCGTGGCGATCGAAGGTGCGAGGCCGTCCGATTTGTTGCGTCTACATCAAAATCCGGGAGGGCGGCCGCTGCCGGCTGTCGAGCGAATGGTCCGCGAGGGTATGGTGTTTGAGCGCGCCTACACGCTTGCGCCCTGGGCCATTCCCAGCCACGCGGGTTGGTTGTCGTCGTCGTCGCCGATGCGCCACAAAACCCTGCGTGGCACCTACGTCGCCGATGGCGTCACGCTGTTACCCGAGGTGCTCGACCGGGCCGGTTACTACACCCTGGTGGTCACGGCCAACGCCGACTTCAATGTCGAGCGCGGGCTGACCCAGGGCGTCGATCACATCCTCGCGCTGGCCCGCGGCAGCTCCGACGGCAACGATGCCACGGCCGTGCTCAAGATCGCCGAGGAGCAACTTGTCGGCAAACCCAAGCCGCGGTTTGTCTACCTCAATGTCAACGACCCACAGGCCCCCTACGACCCCCCGCGCGAGGCGATTGAACACCTCGACCGTCCCAATGGCGACGACGTCCCACTGCCGCACCTGACCCACCTGTGGATCGGCAAGGTCCGCCTCGGCAAGTCCGAACCGTCTGCGGCTGCGCGGGGCTATGTCCACGACCTCTACCGTGGCGAGCTCGAAGTCGTCGACCAGGCCCTGGGGATGTTGTTGAGCCAGTTGGAGCAACGCGGTGAGCTCGACGAATCGATCGTCATGCTGATGGGGCTCCATGGCGAGGAATTTTACGAACACGGGGGTGCCGGGCACGGGTTTACGCTCTACGAGGAGAGCCTGCGGGTGCCACTTGTGATCCGTGCCCCGAGTTTGCTCGCCCCGGGACGTGTGCGGGTGCCCGTCGACCTCATGGATCTGGCACCGACGATCGTCGACCTGCTCGGCCTCGAGTTGCCGCCGGCGTGGGAGGGCACCAGCCTGTTGCAGGTCGTCGACGATCCCAACCCGCCGCCGCACATGACCGTGGCGGTGCGCGGAGATGGTTCACGGGCGGTGGTGGTCGGCCACCACAAACTCATCTACAACGGCGGGCGCGGGCCCGATGCCCAGCAGTTGTTCGACCTGCGGGCCGACCCGACCGAGCAAAAAAACCTGGTGACGACCGGCCGGGGCGGGGTGGCGCTGCGGGTCCTGCGGACCTCCCTGATCTGGGAATTGGCGTTTGAGAGCCAATGGAAGCGGGCTCGCTGGGGAAGTGGTGTACATCTCTTGCCCGCGTTCGCGCTCGACCACGGAATGTAGTAAAAGCCGCGGTCGACATGGCCGATAGCCCCAAGCAAATTCTCGAGTCGATTCCCAACCTCGTCAAAGCCCAGGATGCCGCTGCCCTGGTGACGTTGCAGGACCACAGCGACAAGAAGGTACGCAAGGCCGCGCGCAAGGCCATCCACAAGCTGCGCTCGCGCGGGGTTGAGATTCCCGATGCCGCGACTGCCCGCGCCTGGCAAACCGGATCGCTCGACGACCTTCGCGGCGAGCTCGAGCCGACGGCCATGGTCGACCTGATGGGCATGCCCGGCATGACCCGCATCATGCTCACGCTTCCCGACCCCGACAGCCGCGGCATTTTGGTTCTGTGTACACTCAACGGTGCCGACCAGATCGCCGACTTCGGTGGCTACGTGCAAACCGACGGCCAGCGCACCCGGCTCACCCGCGATTGGACACGGCGGTTTCCCAACCGCAAGGTCCCCGTCGACTGGGCCAAGGCCCGTGTGCGTTGGGGTCGCAACCAGACGATCGCCGGCGGCAACCCGGTGAGCAGCGACCTCAACGACCTGCTCGAGCAACTCGGCGACGACCCGAGCGAGCGCCCGAAAAACTTCATTGGCGAGCTGCTTGCCGACATCGAAGCCACCCCGATCGCCGACAAAACCGACGCCCTGCTGATGGCTGCCGGTGTCAACCGTTGGCCGCCGGTGCTCGACATGCAGCCGGTGCTCGAGAAGGTCAACGAGCAAAAGCCCGACCTCGACCAGGAAACCCCGGAGACCGAGCGTGAAAGCCTGCTCATGGAAAACGCCAAGGGCAACGAGGAGATCCGCAAAAGCCTCGCCGGGGCGGTCGCCAACCTGCTCGACGACGCCGCGATCGGCCTGTGGCTCGACGAAAAAGATGCAGATGCAAAGGCTGTGCTCGAGCTCGCCACCCAGCTGCGCCAAAGCGACACCCCCGAGCAGCTCCCCTGGGTTGTGCGGCTTTATGGCATGCAGATTTTTAGCACCCTCATGGCCCTGAGCCAGCAGGGCCAGATCCCCGAGAACTTCATGGACATGGCCCGGCAAGCGCGCGCCAGCTAGTCATTCGGTTCGCCCAACAATAAGACCCGGCCACTGCGACATGGCCGGGTCTTGTTGTTTTGGTTGGTGCGGTGAGCTGCTAGCCCGGAGCATCGTCGCAGCCAGTGAGCTCGGCCGCGTCTTGGTCGTTGGTCAGGTCGCACTCGATGTCGGGCTCGCTGCCCATGCCATCGTCGTACAGGCGAGCCACAATGCCACCGTCGCCGAGCAGGGCGGGGTCGAACACAAACATGTCACCCGTTGCACATACACCCGAGCCGATGGCCGGAAGTGTCTGGGTTTCAATCAGTGTCTCCATGCCCATGTCGACGGCAAACAGGCTGAGGATTTGGCCGGCGTCGACATCGAGCCCACCTTGGTTACAAACCTGGTAGGTCACGTGAACTTCGTCGGTCGAGCAGGACTTGCAAATCTCGTGGATCGTCACCAGGAGGTCGGGTAGGGCCGGTTTGTCGACAACCGGCCGCGCGCGAAACACATTGTGGGTCAGCCACGAGGGCTCGGGCTCCTGCGGGATGCTGCAATCGGCACCGATGTTGGTCACGGCGAAGTCGTGGATCGGCCAGGCCGGTCCGGCGGCTGCCCAACCGTCGCCATCGTGGCCAAAAATCGTCACGCCCAAGACCTGGCCGCCGTTGGACACCACGATGATTTCACCCGAACCGTCGCCGTCGACATCGGCCACCACCGGGTATTCCCACACGGTGCCCGAGTTGTGCGTGCCATTTTCGTAGACGACCGTACCTGTGGGCCCGTCGTAGATCCGCAAAAACTGCTGGTCGGCAAACATCACCTCGTAGGTGCCGTCGCCGTTGACATCGTAGCCCGAGCAACCGGCCGCACCCGAGGAGTCGTTGATCGGCGATTGCCAGATAAGCGTGCCGTCGACCTCCATCATGTCAAACTGCGAGCCGGCCGGGACCGCGATCTCGACCTCGCCGTCGCCGTCGAAGTCGGCCATACATGGCGGGCCCGACAGGTTGGTGTTGTTGGGGATCGGCCAGTTGGTGATCGGCGTGCCGTCGTGCTCATGCACGTACATGTTGTTGCCGTAGTTGACAAACACCTCGGCAAAGTCGTCGTCGTCGATGTTGGCGACCGCGGCAAACGAAGCCGAACCCGAGCCCGGGATAGTCCACAGGTTGGCCCCCGTACTCGAGAACACGCCGCTGTGGAGGATGATTTCCTGGTGGCCGTCGAGGTCGATGTCGGCGACAACCGGGGTACGCCACGGTCCGGTCGCGTTGAGTGAGGTCTTGAGCGCCCCGGTGGCCCCCTCGAGAATCGCTGTATCTGCAATAACCTCGGGGTCGCCATCCATGTCGAGGTCGCCCACGGCGATTTGCGGGTAATTCGAGATGTTGGGGAGGGCCGGTGAGGTCCACTCAATGTTGCCACTGTGGTCGACCGCAATGACCGAGTTGTTCGACAAGAACGCCAGGACCTCGGGTTCGCCATCGCTGTCGACATCGGCAATCGCCGCCCCGGCGTTGCCCTTGATGCCGTTGAGCGTGTAGATCACCCCGCTGCCGTCACCATGGAGCAGGACCAGTGTGCCCGAGGTCCAGCCGGTGATGGCGATGTCTGGCAAGTCGTCACCGTTGATCATGCCGTCGTTGTTGTCGTCGGTGACGTTGCCAACCGCCGGCATGGTGATCGAGCCGTTGCCGGCGATGGTGTACTGCCACTCCACACTAAAGTTCCACGGGTCGATGACCTCCATCACCTCTTCGCCCTCACAGGCCTCGACAACCGGGATATCGCCGGCCTCGGGTGGGGTGAGTTCACACAGGTCACTCGACGTTGTGGTCGAGGGATCGGTGGTCGAGGGATCGGTGGTCGAGGGGTCGGTGGTCGAGGGATCGGTGGTCGAAGGATCGGTGGTCGAAGGGTCGGTGGTCGGCCCTTCCGTGGTTGGGTCGGTCGATCCCGAATCGGTCATGCCTTCGGTACCGGCAGTGGGGTCTTCGGTTTCCGAAGCCGACATCGTGCCGGTCAATGAATCGGTGTCAGAGGCCGAATCGGAGGTGCTTGTTTCGGCCCCTGTTTGGCTCTCACTTGCAGATTCGGAGGTGACGTCGCCGTCCCCACAAGCAACTGCAAACCCGACGATGAACAATAAGCTGCGCCTATCCATGGCGGGCAGGCTACCACGTTGATGTGTACCGATTGTGACAAGTTGAAGCGGCCGAAGTGGTTACAAAAGCCCGTTTGTGCGGTGTTCGCCAACCATGCTTCCCGGCCCTGTGTCCGGTATCGTCGCTGCGTGACAAAACCGATGTTTCACCTGCGAGATGCGACACGTGTGGACCTCCCGGCAATTGTCGGTATTTACAATCAAGCGATTGCGGGCCGCCAGGCTTCGGCCGACCTCAGCGAAGTTACGGTTGACGCCCGGCGCGAGTGGTTCGCGCGCCAACTGTCCATAGTCGTTGCCTATACACCAAATGCGGAGGTCGTCGGTTGGACCAGCCTGGCGCCCTACCACAGTCGCGCCGGTTACCGGCCGACCGCCGAGGTCAGCACGTATATCGCCACGCGCTACCACGGCCGCGGGTTGGGCTCACAGCTGCGTGCGGCGATTTTGGAGCGTGCTCCCGGCGTCGGCGTTGACACGGTGATCTCGCTTGTATTTGCACATAATGCGGCGAGTATCCGGCTCAACCAAAAGTTTGGCTTTGACCGCTGGGGGCTGTTGCCCGGTGTGGTCGAAATGGACGGGCAGCGCTACGACGTGGCGATCTTCGGGCGCAAGCTGGTACACCCGAAGCCGCCTCCCGAGTCGCTCGGGACTAACCCGGGATGATCGTGCAAAACCCAAACGTACAGGTCGCCTGCTCGTCACAGCAGTCGCTGGCCTCCTCACAGGCATCGCCGAGTTGCGAACATCCCATCGGCGTCTCCTGGCACATCGGATCCTCGCCCTCCTGCTCCGAGTAGCAAAATCCATCGCAGCAATCGAACCCGGCTTGGCACGACTCACCGAGGTTTTTACACGGACTCAGGGCCCACTCACCGCGCATGTTTTGGTTGTCGAGCTCCTGGCCCGGCAGCCAAAACGCCGGGTTGCTCGGGTCCTCGCCCGGCTCCGGATTGGCCTTGATCGCCGTCACCCACAGCTGCTTGCGCCGCGAGTTCGGGTTGGTGTCGGTCAGGATGTTGCCGTACTGCCGCTCCGAACCGACCACCAGCCAAAAATAGCCGCCCACCGACACCGGCATAAACGTCGGCTCAAAGTTGGTCTGCTGCTGTTCCGGTGTAATTGCACCGAGTCCGTTGGCCCGGTCGAGGCGCATCATCGTCGAGCCGTCGAGGTTGGTCATCCAAATCTCGCCCCGGCCACCGCGGGCACGCGCTTGGCTGGCGCGTTCAAAGGCGATCCACTGCGAGTCTGGGCTAAACGTCGGGAAGGTCGTGGTTGGCAAGTCCTGGGATTTCACGACGATTTCGGTGGCGTCGAAAAAGCTCGGGTTCATCAGATCGACGCCGGTGATCCACAGGTTGCTTTGGGTAAAGTCGAGGCCGTTGCCATCGGTGCGCATGCTAAACGCAACCTTCTCGCCGTCGCCCGACCACGCCGGGTGGCTCGGGGTGCCGGGGGCATTGACCGTGAGGGCCGCGAGCTCGGTATTCGAGTTGTACTCGCTGAGCGAGAGCTTGTTGTCGGTCCCAAACCCGCCGTTGTCCCAGTGTCCCCACAGCACGTGCGAGCCGTTGGGTGAGATGGCCTGAAAGCCAGACGATATTTCGGAGTTGTGCAGGACTTCACCGGAGCCCGAGTCGATCGTGCCCCACGGGCTCCAGCCTCCGTGAAACGACGCGGCGATCGTCGAGCCGTCTTTCGACACCGAGTGACAGGCCACACAGGAGATACCTGGGGGTTTTTGGATAAAGTTTTCGGGGCCGGTGTCGCCGGGCTTGAGCCGCACCACGTTGCCAGTATTGATCTCCCAGTAGTAAATCGTCCCGGTCAGGTTGGCGGGGGCAATCGTCCAGGTTTGGGTCTCGGCGAGGTAGGCTTGGTTGCCATCGTGACGCTGGATATCGACCTGGATCGTGCCCTCCGTCGAGGCCGTCAGCTTGAGCCAAACGTCTGTCGGCATCGCCGGAAAGCTGTACCGCGAAGGTGGCGGAACCTGGCCCCAGCCCTCGAACTCAAACGTCTCGCTCTCGGCGTGGATGTAATAGGTGTCGTTTGGATTGCCGCCGTTCCACTGAATCACCGGCCCGGTCAGCCCGCGCGGGAAAACGGTTTCGTTGTAGGGGTACACCAGGGTCATCGACGGGTCCGGATCGACAGCACCACCAAAGTCGTCTTTGATCTCCGGATCGATGCCCGGGTCGTCGGTAATGTGCATCTTGATGGTGGCCGAGGTCGCGGCTTGGAGCCCGCCACCGGCATCAAAGGCAACCGTACCCACGCCACCCGCCTGCCCGTTGGCGGCAAACTGCCCGGTCTGCTCACCGATCGTAGCGATGTCGAGGTTGGTGTATGTCCAAGTACCGCTGAGCTCGACCTCGTCGCCACCCATCGTCATGCCAATCGCCTTAAAGTCGACGGGGTCGGGCAGCATACCGTCGTAGATATGCAACACGGGATCAACAGGTTCGATCGACACGGCCACCACCGGGTCGTCCTCGGTATCGGTCCCCGAGCTAGTTACGGTGGTACCTGCAGTGGTCGGGTCCATGGTCGTCGGCATCGAGGTGTCGGTGCCGTCGGTGGTGTCTGAGTCGGTGCCCATTGTGCCGATCGAATCGGTACCTGGACCCGCGGTCGTCATGGTCCCGGTGGGATCGGTCGCGTCGGTATTGCTCGAGGTCGGATCGACGGTCGAGCCCATGGTTGCCGACGACTGGGTATCCGAGTCGGTTCCGCCAGTTGCGGTGCCATCGCCCGAACAGGCGACACCGAGGGCAAACAGCCCGATAAACAGGACAAGCGAAGACGATTGCAAACGTAGATCCACGGCCAACTCCCTCGTCTATAATACCTGTCTAAAAAGACATGTATATGGTCCGGGGAGATCAGGTGTTCACCTGCGCGACAACCCGGGTCTCCGGTATACTGCGCAGGTGCCCGACCTCCCCACATCCCCAGGAAAAAACCCCTATCTGCTCGGAAACTTCGCACCGGTCGAGCGTGAGTGCGACGCCAGCGACCTGCAGGTGATTGGCGAGTTGCCGACCGACTTCGCCGGGGTGTTTGTGCGGACCGGCGCGAACCCGGTCTATCGGCCCAAGGGCCGCTACCACTGGTTTGACGGCGACGGAATGATCCACGCGCTGACCATTGGGGGCGGGCAAGCGACCTATCGCAATCGTCTGGTCCAAACCCGTGGGCTCGCGGTCGAGCGCGAAGCTGGTGAGGCGGTTTACGCCGGACTGCTCGAGCGACCCAATCCCAAGTTGCCGGGCGGTCCGTTTAAAAACACGGGCAATACCGACATCGTCTACCACGCCGGGCAACTGCTCGCGCTATGGTGGATGGGCGGAGATGTCTACGCGCTGTCGCTGCCCGATCTCAATACGATGGGTATACAAGATTATCGCGGCAAGCTGCGGCGGGGCATGACGGCCCATCCCAAAATCGATCCGCGCAGCGGCCAGATGGTGTTTATCGACTACGGTCCGCGTCCGCCATTTTTGACGGTGGGCAGTGTCGACGCCACGGGGGAACTCGAGTACCAGGTCGCCGTCGATCTACCGGGACCGAGCCTGCAACACGACCTGGCGATCACCGAGAACTTCGCGGTGTTGATCGACCCGGCCATGCGCGTCGATCGTTCGCGCCCGGGGACAGGTCACGAGAAGGTTGTGTTTGAGCGCGATCAACCAACCCGATTTGGCCTGGTTTCACGGACAGCTCCAAAGCGAGGCGCAACCCCGGACGAGCGTGCCGACGTCACCTGGTTTGCCGCCAAGCCCTGCTATATGTACCATACGATCAACGCCTGGGAGCAGGGGGACGAGGTTGTCCTGGTGGGTTGTCGCATCGCCGACCCGTTGGCGGGCGATCCAAATATCCGTGCAGATGCACCGAAAGTTCCAACCCTTGCCCACCTGCGAATCGAGCCCTACCTCTACCGCTGGGTTCTCAACCGCAAGACCGGCCAGGTCTCCGAGGGGCGGCTCGACGACACGCTCACCGAGTTTCCGCGGATCAACGACCGCTACCTCGGGGCACGCTCGCGCTATAGCTACAACCCACGGGTTCAGGCCGGGAACACCCTGTTGTTCGACGGCTTTGTCAAGTACGACCTCGAGCGCGGTGCCAGCGAATCACATGTGTATACACAGGGATGGCACGGTGGCGAAGTTGTGTTTGCCCCGCGCGACGGAGCCACGGCCGAGGATGATGGCTACCTGCTGTCGTATGTCAGTGAGTTTGCGAGCGGGCGTTCTGAGGTCCATGTGTTTGATGCCAAACGCCCGGCGGATGGACCGATTGCCCGTGTGGTCTTACCCCAGCGTGTCCCCGAGGGATTTCACGCCGAGTGGGTTCCGGCGACCACCGCGGCATTTTCCCGTCCACTCTAGTTGTCGATACAAGAACCATGGCAACGACCTACATACTCGCCGGGGCGCAAACGGATTTTGCCCGCAAATGGGCGGTCGAGGGCCTGGGGCTTGTCGACATGCTGCGCGAGGTCAGCCAGGAGGCGCTCACCTCAGCCCAGGTCGAAGCGACCCAGGTGGGGGCGGCCCACATCGGTAATTTTGTTGGCGAACGGTTTTGCGGCCAGGGTCATTTGGGTGGTGCCCTTGTCGAGGCGTGCCCTGAACTTGTTGGTACACCAACCTGGCGCCACGAGGCCGCCTGTGCCTCGGGTGGTGTCGCGTTGATGGCCGCAATGGCGAGCATCGAGTCGGGTCGGGCAGACCTGGCACTGGTTGTGGGCGTGGAGATGATGCGAAACCTGCCCGGGCGCGAGGCCCAGGCCCTCCTCGACGCCGCCGCCCTGGTGCCGCAGGAGACTGCCGGGGTCGAGTTTGTGTGGCCGCGGGTATTTGGCGAAGTTGGTGAGCTTTACCGGGAATTTGGCGGACTGCGGCGCGAACACCTTGTCGCCCTGGCGCGATCTAATTTTGCCAATGCCCGCCGCAACCCACGGGCCCAAACCCGCCGTTGGAAGCTTGATGATACACATTTTTCGACCAGCGACGGGGCCAACCCCACGATTGTGCCGGGGATCCGTCGCCACGACTGTAGCCAACTCACAGATGGGGCCGCAGCCCTGCTGCTGGCGAGCCCTAGGTTTGCTTCGATATGGGCCAAGCAACGTGGGCACACCCTCGCTCACGTCCCGCGAATACGCGGTTGGGGGCACCGTACCGATAGGTTGTCGTTTGCCAGCAAGGTTGAACGCTTTCGTGCAGGCGGGGGCTGTGGGTATTTGTTTCCCCAGGTTCGCGGGGCGATTACCGATGCCCTCAACCGGGCCGCGATCGCCGAGCCGGCAAAACAGTTACGTGCGCTCGAAGTCCACGACTGCTTTACACCGACACACTTGATGGCCATCGACCACTTCGGTCTGACCACGCGCGGGCATGCCTATCGCCTTGTCGAAGACGGCACGGTGTTGTTCGATGGTGCCCTGCCGGTCAACCCGAGTGGCGGGCTCATGGGGGGAGGCCACCCGGTGGGGGCAACAGGCGTGCGGATGGTGGTCGATGCTTGGCGCCAAGTTGGCGGCACTGCGGGCAACTACCAGGTCCCGGCAGCCCTCGGCGGGCCGGTGGCAACGCTCAACCTCGGTGGTTCGGCGACAACATGTGTATGTACCATCATTTCGGCGGGCGACGACGATGCCTAGCCAGTCAAGCCAGTTCGCGGGAGCGGCTGCTCACTACCCAACCGGTTGGGATCAGTGTGTATACATTGATATTCGAGGTTGCCTGCGAGGATAGCCATGGATGCGTTTATTTTTGACGGAGTACGGACACCGCGGGGCCGAGGGCGGCAGGGAGGTGCACTCGCGGGGGTGAAACCCGTCGAACTCCTTCAGCCGCTATTTGCCGCGTTGGTCTCGCGCAACGCGTTCGACCCTGCGCTCGTGGGGGATATCCAACTCGGATGCGTGACCCAGGTTGGTGAGCAGGGGGCAAACATCGCCAAGATCGCGGCGCTGCATGCCGGTTGGCCATATTCGGTATCGGGCGTCACACTCAATCGATTTTGTGCCTCGGGACTATCGGCGATCGCCAACGCAGCAGCCCATGTACATGCAGGTATGCAGGACCTCGTGGTCGCCGGTGGGGTCGAGTCGATGTCGCGGGTGCCGATGCTCAGCGATCGTGGCGCGTGGTTTAGCGACCCGGAGGTTGCGGCGCGGACCGGGTTTATCCACATGGGAATCTCGGCCGACCTGATTGCAACCATGCACGGGTTTACCCGCGAGCAGCTCGACACCTTCGCCCTGCGCTCACACCAACGAGCAAGTGCTGCCAGCGACAGCGGTGCGTTTGCCCGCTCGTTGATCCCGGTAGTTGGCGACGATGGGCACGTACTTCTCGCCCGCGACGAACGGATCCGACCGCAGCTGACGATGGCAGATCTCAACCAACGCGAGCCTGCGTTCTCAAAGATGGTCCACGGGACCTGTGCCAAAATTCTACAGCAGCGATACCCCGACCAGCTCCCGCTTCAGCATCTGCATCACAGTGGCAATAGCCCGGGAATCGTCGATGGGGCGGCGCTTGTACTGATCGGTCACCGGCGGGCCGGGGAGCATGCTGGGTTGCGCCCACGGGCTCGGATCCGAGGTTTTGCGACCGCGAGTGTCGAACCGGTCGTCATGCTCACCGGGCCAGCCCTGGCCACGCAAAAAGCTCTCAAGCAGGCCGGGGTCGAGCTTGCCGAGGTCGATAGGTTTGAGATCAACGAATCGTTTGCGGCGCCGGTTTTGGCCTGCCAACAGGCGTTGGGGATTGCAGCTGAGCGCGTGAACGTCCACGGTGGAGCGATTGCGATGGGGCACCCCCTAGGCGCGACTGGAGCTGTTCTTACCCAGATCCTGCTCGATGGGATGGAGGCGGCGGGCGAACGCTTTGGTGTGGTGGCCATGTGTGCGGGAGCAGGTCTTGCCGTCGCCCTGGTCATCGAACGTGTATCCGGCTGAGTCAAAGTATGCTTCTACATCTAGTTTAGTGGCCTAGCAGCCCACGGATGCGGTTTTGTTCGATCTCGCGCGAAAGTTGGGGCACATAATGGATGCATACACATTGTTCTTGGAGGGGCGGTTGTAGAAGTTGCAACTGCGCCGACCATGGGCGAGGATCAGCTGCGTTGGACGAGCACAACCGAGTTTCGGAAATGGCGACCCAACTCGCCAGCCACGCCGCGACGATCGCCGGTTCCACGCGGATCACGGCTCCACGCCGTGAATACACCAGGGGCGATGAGATCGGGCGCTACGTGATCCTGTCGGTGCTCGGAGAGGGGGGCATGGGGATTGTCTACGCCGCCTACGACCCCGAACTCGACCGCAAGGTCGCGGTCAAACTGCTGCACGTCGAAGAGCGCGATCGTGGCCCACACACCGAGGGCGTCACCCGGATGCAGCGGGAGGCACAGGCACTCGCTCGCCTCACCCACCCCAATGTCCTCACCATTCACGATGTTGGGGTGCACTCCGGACATGTCTTTTTAGCCATGGAGTTTGTCGAGGGGGGGACCTTGACCGATTGGCTCGCCCGCGAGGAACGCTCCCCAGAAGCTATTCTCAACATGTTTGTCACCGCCGGTCAGGGGCTCGTGGCGGCCCACGATGTTGGCTTGGTGCACCGGGACTTCAAACCCGACAACGTGCTCGTCGGCGAGGATGGGCGCCCGCGGGTTGCCGACTTCGGGCTTGCGGTCGGTCGTGGCAGCTCCTCGACGGGCTCGCGCGACGCCCTCGAAGAGAGCCTCAATCGCTCCCTCGAACACAAGCTCACGGTCACGGGGCGAGCTGTCGGGACGCCGTACTACATGGCTCCCGAGCAATTTCTCGACAGCCAGGTCGATGCTGCCGCCGACCAGTTTGCATTTTGCGTTGCCCTCTACGACGCTTTGTATAAGCAACATCCGTTCGGAGGCGATACCGTGGCTGAGCTACGTATGAACCTGCTGTCCGGGATGTTGCGCGAGCCTCCAACCAGTGTCGTCAGTGCCCCAGCCCGACGCGCGCTACTCCAGGGGCTCCAGGTTGACCCGAGCGATCGACACCCCTCTCTCGCCGCCCTCCTAGAACAGCTAAAACCTGCGCGTAAGGCCCGAAAGGTGCCCGTTTTTGCAATCTCCGGGGTGGCAGCGGCGGCGCTCGTGGGGGGCTATTTTCTGGCCGCGGACACCCCCGATCCGTGTCCGCGAGTCAACGATCGGATCGAGCAGGTGTGGGGAGCAAAGGTCCAGGAAAAAATGCATCAGCAATTTTCCCAGTCGCCGCTTCCCTACCGCGAACGTGCCTGGTCAAGTGTGGCCGAGTCGCTCGATCGCTACACCGATACTTGGCTCGATGCACATACAGATGTCTGCGAGGACACCCGCGTGCGTGGCGAACTGTCCGAGGCCATGCTCGACCAGCGCATGATTTGCTTGGAAGAGCGCCTAGACAGTCTAGGTACCCTGGTCGAACTGATGCTCGAAGCCGACGACCGCACGGTTGAGAAGTCGGTAATTGCCGCTGAAACCCTGCCCAGGATTGAACGGTGTCACAACATCGCGGCCATGCGTGCGGCGTCCCTCAACCTGCCGGAGCCCGAGGTCGTGGCCCTGCGCAAGCAGTTGTTGCACAAGCTCAATGCCGCCCGGGCGTTGCGCCAGCTCGGGCATGTCAAGGATGCACGGGACCGCTACGAGGCGATGGAAGAGGAGATTTTTGCCACTGACGACCGGGTGGTCCACGCCGTCTATCGCCGGCATCTTGCGAGTGTACGCTCGCACTTTAACGAGGACGAGAAGGCCGAGGAATTACTGTTTGCAGCCCTTGCAGATACAAGTGCTAGCGGCGATGCAGGCGAGGCCGCGAGGGTCGCTATCGGGTTTATGGACCTGCACAGTACCTATGAGACGAACGTCAAACTGATCGACCAGTGGCATCAGGTCGCCAAGGGGTTCTTGGCGCGTCATGGGCAGGATGTCGACTTGGAGCTCAAGCTCATCCGCCGTTATGGGTCGGCACTTCGCCGCGTCGGGGAGGGTCCGCGGGCACTCGAGGCCCACAAACTCGCTGTCGAGATGCACGAACGGCTCGTGGGTCCCGACCACTACAACACCCTGGTGAGTCACTACAATCTCGGGGCTGCACATTGGCAGGTTGGCAATTTCGACGACGTTGAAAAACAGTTCAACTATGTGGTCTCGAGGTGGCCGGAGCGAATCGGTGAGACCCACCCCACAGCCATATCGGCCCTCAGTGCCGGGGGGGTGATTGCGATTCGCCGGGGGCGCTACAAGCAGGCCGTCGCCGACTTAGAGTTGGTGCTCGAGCGGCGCATCGCGTTGTACGGGGCCGACCACCGATCGATCGATGACACGCGCGAAGCCCTCGGCACAGCCTACCTCTCTGCCAGGCGGTACGAAGATGCCCGGCGTGAGTTCGATACGGTTTTAGAAAATCGCAAGCGATACCTAGGTGCTGACAACCGCTATGTCGGCTGGGCCCTAGGCAACGTCTCGAGTGTCAACCGTCAGCTCGGCAACCTCGAGGTTGCCCGTGATGCCGCACTACAATCGCGCGAGATTTTGCGCAAGGTACACAAAAAAGACCACCCCGAGGTTGCCAAGTCCTACCTCATGATGGCGCGGATCGAGGCCGACTCGGGCGACCCAGCGGCGGCCCGGGAGGCCCTCGATACATGTATCAACATGTTAGTCAAGACGGGGTACGAAACCCATCCCGATTTGGCCGAGGCACACTTGGTGCTGACAAATCTCGCCCTCGATGACGGGGAGGCCCACGTTGCCGAAAAGGAGTTTTCTAAGGTCCTCGCGCTCGACGACGGCAAGGAACAACGGCCCGATGCCCTCGGTGACTTTCGCGGGATCGAGGCAAAAATTGCCTGGCTCAAGGGCGACAAGCAGGAGGCCGGCAAACGCAAGCGCGAGGCGATATCGTTGTATAAGCAGCTCGATGGGCTGGCCAAAAAGGACATTGACAAGCTCGAGAAGTGGTTCGCCGACCACGGTTGAGTCGGTTTTGCGAGTGCGAGTGCTGGTGTAGACCAACCGCCCGTGGTCGAACCGGCGCCTAGCAAAGAGTGTCGGTAAAGCGTATACGACGCAGTGCGCCTAGGAGATGGCCTTGGACGTGCCAGTGCGCTTCGTCGTGCAGAGCAATGGCAAGCGCCCGACGTTCGAGTGCCGTGGCCTGCGGCGGTAGTTCGGGCGCCTCGCCTGGTACGCGAACCGGGAGCGTCACGGGCCTGTCGGTGGGCAAGTCGAGTGTGGCGAGCGGCTGAAAGATGGTTGGCTCGTCGACATCGGGCTGTTGGAACAAACGTGCCGGGCGACTCCAGGGAAGCGAGCGTGAGGGAATAAGTGGCGTTCGGTTGACGGGCGTGCGTACCTTCGTCGATGTATGTACAAAACCTGTGAGTGCATTTCGCAGATGACCGTGGTCCTGCGATGGATTGTCGGAGACGGCGAGGGAGGCCTCTGTCGCCGATGGGGCGAGATACCACTGCATCCAGTCAACGATGGTGTCGCCGGTTGCGGGTAACCGAGGCACGTTGGCGGCAAGTAAGATGGCGACCCGGGCGGCATCTGGGTGTCTTTCAAGACATGCAACAGGCAGGTTGGCGCCGGGGGTAAACACCCAGGTCAACGAGCTATTCGCTGGGGTACTCGTGTCGGTTGCCGGTGCCTCGAACGGCTCGACCGTAGATGTGGGCTCGCTGGCACGGCTGTTCGTAGCCATCTCGACCCTAGCAGCGGTCGCGCTGGCAGGCGTATTTGTAGCCATCTCGACCCTAGCAGCGGTCGCGCTTGCAGGAGTATTCGTAGGCAACTCGACCGTAGGTGTGGGCGCACTGGCACGGGTGGTCGTAGGCAACTCGAGCGTAGATGTGGGCTCGCTGGCACGGGGGGTCGTCGACAACTCGACCGTAGATGTGGCCGCAGGAGTGTTCGTAGCCAGATTGGCACGGGTGTTCGTAGGCAACTCGACCGTAGCAGGGATTTTGCGGGCAGGAGTGTTCGTAGCGAACTCGACCCTAGCCGTGGCCGGAGTGTTCGTAGCCAACTTAGTAGCGCTGTTGCAGTGCGTCGCCGGTTCGCGGGGTTGTGCCCCACAGGCGGTCGGCGTAGTGGCGACACTCAAATCGTTTGTTGGCTCGTTTGGGCCGGCCGAGGGGGATCGTTGGCTGTGCGTCTGAGCCAACCGGTGTGGGCCATGCCAGGACCAGTCGAGGCGTTGCGTTGCACCCGTGGTCGAGAAGCAGCGACCGAGCGCATCGTAGGTAAGTTGGTAGGTCTGTTGTGGGCTGGCGACCTCCACCACGCGATTGAGCGCGTCGTAGCGAAGTTGGGTTTTTGCGGTCCGGTTGTCGAGCGTACAAACTCGACCGCGTTCGTCACGTTCGCAGTCCTCGTAGGTTGGCTCGATGTCGGCAGTTCGCAGCGACAAGCTCTTGGTTTCGTCGTGCGGCACGCGGGCAAACCCGCCGGCAGTTGGCCACAGTTGTTGTATATGCGGAAGTGCCTGTGTGTTTGAGCTTCGGACATCGTCGATCTGTGCGAGGGTGCCCGACGGGGTATGGGAAAACTGAAGAAATCGTGGTGGGCCGGGTGGCTCATAAACCAGCTCCCGCCGCCGGAGCCGGCCACAGGCCGTATAGTGGTCGTGGAAGGCCCACAGCCCAAGGGGGTGCCCCTGTTGCTCGAACGTGGTCGAGACCAGTCGGCCGCGGTCGTTGTACCCGTAGCGCAGGGTCAACCCCGCTGATGTTTGTACAAGCATGAGTTCGCCAACGAGGTCGTATTGCTGCCGGACCCACTGCTCACCCACGCGTTCCTCGGTGATACGCCCGAGCTGGTCGCGTACAAGTTCGACCGGGGTTTGATGGTTGCTGGCCCACACGAGTTGACCGTGGGCGTTGTAGCGAAACCGGTGGTGAAGCCTGTTGTCCCCGCGGATATCGCTAACCCGTCCACATGGGTCGTATTCGAGGTGCACAGCACCGTCGGCGTAGTCGACCTGGTAAATCTGGCCCAGGAGGTTGCGGCGAAACGCCCGTGAAACACCCGCGAGCTGCTCTTCGACAATGGCGCCTAGACGATCGCGCGTGTAACAAAGCCGCTGTCCCCGGGAGTTTTCCCAGGACTGCAGGCGCCCCTCGGCATCGTAGGCCAGGCGCCAGTGGGAGGTTGGCAATCGCACAAGCACAGGCTGTCCAGACTTGTTGTATAAGCACTCTAACTGGGTCGCGGGCCCACAATAACGGGTGAGCAGCCCCGAAGTGGCCCAGCGAAAACTCTCGCGGGTCGCATCTGGCAGGGTTACCGACAGTACGCGCCCTCGCGCATCTCGACTGTAGCTTGTCGCGCGGCCGACTGGGTCCTCCATACGGATCAACTGGCCGGTATAGTTGTAAGACCAACGATGACGGGCGCCATCCGGGCTGCGCATCGCCGCGAGCAGACCCGCAGGTGTATGGGAAAATCGAAAGACCTTGGTCGGAGAAAATGTAACTGCAATGACCCTGCCATCGTCGTTGCGCTCGAGCAGGGTTTCGCGGCCGGAGGGGTCCGTTACCCGGGTGATTTGACCCGCGTAGTTGCGTTGCCATGCCCAGCGCCGGCCCTCGCAAACGCGGGCGACAATCAGCCCTCGCTGGTCACGGTGATAGCGGGTGGTGATACCGGCAGGGTCGGTATGGGCAACCAGATTGCCCGCATCATCGTAGCTGTAGTGGTGGGTGTTGCCATGGGCATCCTGGTAGGTGGTTGGCCACAGGGTGTCGTTGTAGGTGATTTTGGTGGTCCCGCCCTGACAGTCGACGATCGAGGTCACCGCTCCGAGTTCGTTGATGTGGTAGGCCGCGATATTGCCGGCTCCGTCGGTCACAAATGTCTTGCGGCCATCCTTCGTGTACTCGATCGCGCGCTCGAGCCGGCCCTCATCGCCACTGGTGTATGTACATTTTGATGTGGGATGATCACCGTCGTACTCGTAGCGATAGGTCACGCCGGTGGGGAGGGTGTGGGCGGCTAACAAACTGCCCTTGTATTGAAATTCACGGATTTTTCCTCCTGGTTCACGGGCGCCCGCAAGGAGTCTCTCGTTTGTGTATACAAATTTTATGCAAATCTGTTGGGAACGACCATCGGGAGCGGGCGTGGTGATCTGTTTGAGGTGGCCGTGGTGGTCGTAGTGAAACGCAATACGGCGGTTTTTGGGCAAGACCGCGGCGAGCAATCGGCCTTTGGGCCCGCGGTGGCAGCGGTAGGCAGTTTGGCCAGCAGCGACCACCGAAGTCAGCAGCCATTGGTTGGGTTGTTGTGGGTGGGCGGCCAAAAAGCGACGGACACCGGGCGGGCCACAAAGCTCCCAGGTGTTGTCGCGCCCACGGATGAGCGTGCGGCGAGCAAATGGCTGAAACAGGCGTGTGCCGACCGCTAGGCTGCCAACGTCGGTGTTGCCCTGCGGTAGCTCAAACTCGACCTCACAGCCCTGCTCATCGAAAACCACAACCTGGCCCGGCTCGATCCACGCACGGACTTCGAGGTTGTGGGACCAGCCGAAACCCAGCGCACTGTCGCGGCCGGCCCAGCCCGAACTGTAGCGCGCTTTCAGGGTAAAGGGAGTGGGCGCATTGAGTGTGCATACAATAAAGTCGAGAAGGACCCGACCGGTGCCAACGTCGACGGGGTCGCCGACACAGACCGCGCGCGACGGGGGTAAGAAATTTTGCTGACGACCAGGCCGCCAACCCTGGGTACGAAACGCAATCCGGGCGAGGCTGGTGTGGCGGATAGAGGTGGTGATGACCTGTTCGATGCGCGGCCATGGGATGGGGAGGGTCGCCTTCGGAAAGCCTCCGATGAGGCAGCTTGCGGATTTCCAGTTCCACAAGATGCCGCGTGCCGAACTCATTGCCGGCGAAGTGCCGCACAAACCACTTGCGGTGAGAAGTGCGGGAAGCATCGCTGTCAAGCTCCGAACAGCGCCAGACCGACGCTTGCTCTCCTTGGCCTCGTAGGCCTCGATCCGTGACCGCAGGATCGAGGCCGCTTCAGGATCTTTTGTGTGAGCAAGTTGTCTGCGAAGTTCGACCAATGCCCAATAGTCATTTTTGACACTTGGGTAGGCGAACACTTTGCTAAGAGTTGTGTATGCCATTGCTGTCCCGAGGCTGGCTGCAGCCGACTGTCGCTTTTTGGCTGCGACTTCGGCGAGTTGACGCCTGCTCACGGTTGAACGCGACCTCATATCTTTCGGCGCAAGTGGGCAGCTCGAGGTAAAATCAAGGATACGGCTGGCACGGGCTCCGCCAATAAAGACGGTACTCGAGCCGGTTTCGACGGTGAACGGGACAACACCCTTCGGTGGGCATGCCCCGAAGGCAAACCCGACGTCCCCGCAACGTAGCGCAGGCTCCCCTCCGAGCAGCACGGAGGGAGTTGCAGTGAGTGCGGCAGTGCCAATATTTGCCGAAACAATGTTGGGCGCATGGACGTGTAGATTTGAGGTCGTACATGTCAGGCGGTGGGCCGCCGGTGCGGTATATGGAATCTTGCTATAGACAGTTGCGAAGACACTATCTTCGAGGATCGCGGTTCCGAGTTTGGGGAGGGCTAGCAGGGTTGAGCCGAATGCCGCGACCCGCTCCTCCCAGCTTTTTTCGGAGTCGGCTATCGTCTCGTAGGGGATGTTTCGCTTGGTGCTGTCGGCGACCAAAGCGGCGAAGATATCGGCGTCGGCGCGTAGCGCTTCGGCCGGTGATTCGAAATAGGATGGGGACGTATGGGCCATGTTCCGCCCTATCGGCCGCGGCACTCGGGTGTTGCAGCGGGTGCCGAAAAAAATCGACTTGATCGATAAAATGCTGAAATTGCAAAAGTTTGCGGGACATGCCTATGCTGGCTGCGATGGCCAGATCCGCGGGACGTTGGGCAGTTTTGTCGTTGGCACTTTTGAGTTTGAGCGTCGCTTGTCGCATGGCGCCGGAGTCGGAGGACGACCAGCCGTCCGCGCCGGTCCAGGCCGTGCACGCGGCGCCCGAGGTCAAGCCCGCCCAAGAAGCCGAACCGTTGGCGGCGCCGGTGCCTGACGAACCGGCTACCGAAGTCGCAGCGGAGCTCGTTGAGCACAGGGTCACAGCCGATGACGGACATACGCTCGCGGTGTGGGCGAAGGTTCCGCAAGCACCCACCAGGATAATCTTGCTGATACACGGACGGACGTGGAGTAGCCTACCCGACTTCGACTTGCAGGTGCCTGGCGGGCCAAAGCGGTCGCTGATGGATGCGTTGGCTCGCCACAATATCGCTGCATATGCAATTGACCTGCGTGGCTATGGCAAGACCGCCCGGGATGAAACCGGGTTTTTAACCCCCGACCGCGCGGCGGCCGATGTGGTGCAGACCATGCAGTGGATCGCCAAACGCCACCCAGACATCGGTAAGCCGGCGCTGTTTGGCTGGTCGCTGGGCTCGTTGGTGGCCCAGCTCGCGGCCCAAAATCAGCCGGAGCTTGTCGGTGAACTGGTGTTGTACGGCTACCCCCGCGATCCGCGAAAGGCGGGACGGACCAATCCCAAAGCTCCCAAACCCTCAACGCGTTCACCAGCCCGGCGACCGACGACGAAGGCTGCGGCCGCTGAGGATTTTCGCCTGCCAAAGTATGTGCATCGACAAACGGTCGAGGCGTTTTCGGAGGCTGCGGTGGCGGCCGATCCGGTGCGGATGGACTGGCGGGCGATGTACCAATTTGGGGTGCTCGACCCGGCCAAGGTCACGGTTCCAACCCTGGTGATTCACGGGCGTCACGACCCGTATGCGCCGCCTGTCAACCAGGCCCGGTTGATCCGGATGATCGCCAACGAAGACCGCCGCTGGGTGGTTGTTCCCCATGGTGATCACGCCGCCCATCTCGAGCAGGCCCATGACTACTTTGTCGACGCCCTCGTGGGGTTTTTGACCCGCTCCCCGGTGACGGTGGTGGAGCCGTCGTCGACACACCGGTAATTTAGGTGTGTCTACATGTTTTTCCGGTGGCCTGGGCTGACCGGCGTTAGAGCAGGCCGCGGGTGGCCGTGTCGAGGGCGATGCGTTGTTCGGGCGAGAGCCCAGTAGCGACCGCGTGCAGGAGGTCTCGCTCCTGTTCGGCATGCCGCAGGTAGTTGGCCTCAAATCGGCCAAACGTAGCCTGTGCAAGGGTAAAGTGCTCTTCGAACGCATCTTGCCCGCGCTGGGCCAGGTGCCCGAGTCGGGTGACGGCCCCACACAAACTGTCGTGTTCTTCTTCTAGTTGGGAGACCTGGGCCTCGAGGTGGGGCAGCGCGTCGAGGACAAACGGGAACAGGGCCTCTTCTTCGCGGCCAAAGTGTTCGAGCAGTTCGTCGCTGAGGTATTCGCACAGGTCACCAAACTGCTCCCAACAGTCGGCGAGTGTATGTGCATCCGGTGGGGCCTGCAGGAGCGTGTGCAGCTGATCGATCGCCCGGGTCAGTGGGCCGTGGTCGTGTTGTAAGCGCTCGAGCAGGTCCGGGGCATCCATTGTTGTACGAGTTTGCAGGATCTACACGGGAGTGCAACTTTGCCGGCTCACACGCGGTTGCTGTGGGGTAACCGCGCAGTCCATGCACGTGCAACGATTGCGGGTTAACCCTCGGTGACAACCACGGGGGCCCCGCGAGAGAGCCCGAGGCCACGGGCGGCACTTTGCTCGGCACGGGCGATTTCGAGGACATCAAACGAGTTGAGCAGCGCGAGGTAGGTCCCGGGCTCGACATCGGCGTAGGTCCGACGCAGCGGGATGTCGTGGCCTCCGGCATGGATGACCGGGTTTTTGAAGCGGCGCAGCAGGGGGCGGTCGATGTTGGTAAACAGGTTGCCAAAATTGTCGACGGTAATCACAACGCCCGAGAGCCGGGATGCCGTCGCCACCGGCTCGTCGACCCACGAGGGCACAATTTCGCGGGTGGCGGGGCCGAGGTCGCGGACGCTACGAGCCCCCGATGCGAGTTGGGCGGCGAGCGGGGCAATGATGTCTCGGCCGTGGAAGGTGGCACTCGGGTTATGGATGCCAAACGCTGCGAGGCCCTCGAGGTCGACCCGGTGGACAGCTTCGGCACTCGACGACCCGAGAATTGGCGCGAGTTGTCCGTTGTCCGGGGCGATAAATGCATGCCCGCGGTAAAGCCCGGCAATAATGTCCCGCTCGGTCCCGACGCCCGGGTCGACAACCGCGACGTGGACGGTGCCCTCGGGAAAAAACCGGTAGGCGTGTTTGAGCCAAAATGCAGCCTCCGCCGGCCAATGGACCACGATTTCGTGGGTGAGGTCGATGATCTTGGCCGCTGCAAACTGTCGCAGCATCATCCCCTTCATGGTGGCGACAAATGGGCCCTTGTGGCCAAAGTCGGTGGTGAGGGTGATGACCCCGGAGGGTACAAACGGCGGTTTCATGGCGCGTGTTTAGCTTCCCTTGCTTTTGAAGGCCCGGCGGCAGGTCGCCATGTGGACCAGGCCGTCGCTGATGCCGGTGATCCGCACTCCGGTGCCAAACCGCGAGCGCTCGACGAGCCGCTGGATGTCGGAGGAGGTTCGGGTGATGATCTCCCACTCGAGCAGGTGCTCCATGAGTTTGAGGTCGGGGATGGCCGGCGAGGTGCAGGTAAACACAAAGCTGCCACCGTCGATCAAATGCTTATACACCCAATCGAGGACGCTCAGGACATCGTCGTCGTCGACGTAGTTGAACAACCCTCCGGCGACAAACAGATGCTGCGGCTCGAGGTAGAGATCGGGGTTGCGGACCATGGCGACGACGTCGGCACAGACAAACCGAACATGCTCGTGGTGACCGAGCTCGTCGGCCTCGGCGTCCGCTTGGCGCAGGGCATCGGGGTCTTTGTCGATACAAATAGCGCGGATCGAAGAGGTCGGTTCGTCGGCGACCCGGTCGAGTGCGTCGAACAGCTCGGCCGAAGTACCGCTGCCCAACTCGCACACGCGCAGCGGCTCACCTAGGCCCTGGGCCTGCTCGACAAGCAGGTCGGCAAGGCTCTCACGGGTGGCCCGAACCGTCCGACAGATGTGGCGGTCTAAAAACCAGCGATCGACAAGGGGGCCGAGTAGACCGTCGCCGAGAGGCTCGTTTTCGAGGATGGCCTCGGTCGCCGCGTAGTCCTCGGGGTGCCCGTGGGGTTTGCAAAACAGTCGGGCCATCACGGCGCTCGACATCACCAACGAAAAGCTCTCGCGGAAGATGTAGCTACCGACGCCATCGGAGAGTTGGTCGGTATCGCGAAACGACAGCAAGTCGTTGTAGCCCATCTGCACCAGCGAATCCTCGGAGGTCTGGTCTTCGAGCAGCTCGACGATTTCGTCGAGGACCTCACCCACGTGGGGCGCAGCCTGTTCGTTGGTCATCTCGCGCCGGTGCAGGGACATCTCGGTGCGTTCGAGACGTTGGCGCAGGGCGGCCATCTTGCGTCCCAACCCCTGTTGGAGATGACGCGCCGACAGCTGCCCGGCCTGGGTGCGACGGGTGTGCATCTGGCCGGCGGCCTGTTGTTGGCTGCGGTGGCGGGAAACGGTCGAGTTGAGGTCGCGCACGCGCAGCGACAAAATCGTTGCCAGCGAGCGGTAAAACCGGACCGCAAAACCTCGGTGTGTATGCAACAAACTGTCGAGCTGACCGCTTTCGATACGGTCTAAAATCGCCTCGCGCTCGGCCACAACCGTGGCGCTGGCGGGCCGGTGATCGAGAAATGAGAGCTCGCCGAACACCGCACCGGGGCCGTAGTAGGCGAGGGTGATGTCGCCTTTACGGACCGAGATAAACCCTTCGCGGACGATAAAAATGGCACCGAGGCCCTCGCCCTCGCGGATAATAATGTCGCCGCGGGTCACCCGTTTGGTACTCGCCTGGTCGAGCAGGAGTTCACGGTCCTCGGCGCTGAGGAAGCTGAGCTTGACAGTCTCCATCGTTACTCTCCGTCTGTGACGGTAGGCCGGCCCATCATACGCGACAGGTTGGCGAGTTGGGTCGGTAGCTGAAAGGTCGCGGGGATATCTTTGAGGCCGTGTTCGATGAAATGCTCCCAAACATCGATCCCGGCCTTCTCGAGCATCTCGCGGTTTTGCGGAATCAGGCGCTGCCACATCGACATAAACCCCATACTTGCGCGTATTGGCGGGATCGCCATGCGCCAGGTGCTGCGCGGATATCCGAGTTGGTCGGCGAGGCTGTCACCGACTAGGTAGCGAGACACGGCATACAAAAACTCCGTTGTCGAGCGGGCGATCATTCGCTCGGCTTCGTTGCGGGCCATCGACAACGGCACCTCCATGAGCGCGCGACACAGGGCCTGGGCATCTTCGTCGGGTTGTTTTTGGACGGCGAGGATCAGCTCGATCAGACGGATGCCGTCTTCGACCGTGACCGCACACAGGTCGTCGTCGACTCCGATGAGTTTGCCGGCGTAGCGCCACAGCGTGACCAGGTCGGCCTCTTCGGAGGCGGTGAACTTGAGGCCGAGTTTGCGCAGGCCGTGGATAAACATCCCGGCGAACAGCGTGTTGGTACCCGCCAGGTAGGCTTGGTTGATGGGCATCCCCCATTGCCCCAAGTCCCATCGTTGATGCTGCAACAAAAGTCGCCGGACCTGGGCGTGCATCAGGCGAACCTTGATGGTGATTTTGAAGCCGGGGGAAAATCGTTCGAGGCCACCGGGTTTACAGGTCTCGACCACGTAGCGGGCCGTCTCCGTCATGCGTCGGTGGGCGCGTTCCACCAGCCGACCGGAAAACACCAGGGGTTTGTTGCCGTCCGGTGACGAGTAGGCCAACGGCAGTGAGTAGCCGAGCAGTACGAGGGCGCCGAGGGGACCGGCCCGCAGGAGGATGCGACCCCCCCGATCAATCTGGTTCCAGTCGACCCACAGTGGCACCCGGTCGACCTCGCGAAAAAACTCAACGAGTGCGGGGGGCGGGCGGCGGACCGCATCGATCCCCTCCTCTAAGGCCTTGTTAAACATCCGGGTGCCCTTGCCGGCACGCATGGTGTTGAGCGTGGCGATCAGCTCATCGGCCAGTGGGTCGCCCTGCATAAAGTAGGGACCGACGCGTTCGACAAGCTCGCCAAACTGGACCCGGGCGTCGTCGAGGTCGACATACCAATCCGGGACCTCGGGAATGTGCCTATCCGGCGGAATCTGCGGGTGCCGGTAGGCGTCGTGCCGGGGCATGGGCCAAGGGTATCAACTCCGGCCCGTAGTCCGGGAGTCGTAGTCTAACTATTTTTAGGCATAAAACCGCGCTACGGAGCAAGTGTTCGGCTATTCGACTGATCAGGTCTGTCGCGCTTTGAGGTCCATCAGCATCTTGTATGTCAGCCCCCAAATCGTCTTGCCGGCGTAGTGGAAGCACGGGAAGTTCATCCGCACAGGTCCCATGCGATAGGGGTGAATCCCGTCGAATTGACCGGTAAAGGCCGCGCCCAGAGGCAACCAAAAAGCTTCTTGCGCCTCGGCGTTGAGCTCGAGTGTGACGGGTTTTTGCAGCTCAAAGACGTAGGGAACAATCACAAGCGGACGGACCGGCGTGCGCGGGCGTGTGTTGGTGGTCGTCAGCCGGCCGAGTGGGCGTGCAGCCTGTAGGAGATCTAGCCCGACCTCCTCGCGCGTTTCCCGGACTGCGGTGACAAACATCGAGTCGTCGGCGGGTTCCTCGCGACCGCCCGGAAACGAAACATGCCCCGACCAGCGGTCGCCGGGAGCTTCGGCCCGTTTCATCAGCAAGACTTCGGGGTCGTCTTGGTTGCGCCGCAGGACGACCGCGACGGCGGCACGCCTCGGGTGTGGGTCGATCCGCGCGCGCAGGGGTTCGAGCTCAAACCGGGAGTTCATGGGCTCGATCGATGTACACGGAGCCTCGTGAGCCTGCAAGTACCACTACCGAGCCACTGGTTTATGAACATTCGTTTGCCAGTGAAATGTCAACAGAAAAGATAGCATCGTATGTAATATTTTGGGTATCTTGCATATGCATAGTTCCCGTTTGTAGAGAAAACTGGCCGGCCAGCTTGCTGTCGCCAGTGAGCCTCACTTAATGCTGATGAGAGAAAACTCATGTCTATGTCTGATTGTGGGAGATGTCGAGCTAGATGCTTGTACACCGCACATGTATACGTATATGCTTATGCAAGTAAGCTGTGAGAATATCAAAAAAAGTCAGAGAAATTACCAATGTAGTACTAAGAATATTTTGTGCGACATTGGTCGTCGACCCCACACTGTGACTGTTGCGTCAAGCCACAGGTGTGCAGACCCCAGTTCTACAAAATCCAAGTGTTTTCAGCTGCATAGCGCGTTTTTTCCGGTGGCTCTCTCGGGCGAGACAACTTATACAGGAGCCATGTCCTACCGCAGCTTTCACCTTTCTCTGACTGTCTCGACAGCGCTCATTCTAGCCGCAGGTTGTAATATTCCCTGCGGTGACGACGGCGTCGCAGGTGCACAGCACGAGTGCAACATTGCGTCAGCCAGTGAGTCAGCTTCGGAGACCGACAGCAACAGCAATACAGAAACCGAGACGGATTCCCAGGGGACGATGGGAACCGATAGTAATAGTGACAGTAGCCCGAGCGGAAGTATGTCCGACTCCAATAGCGATAGTGGGATGACAGACACAACTGCTGGGCCGACCGATAGCAACACCGATACCAACACAAACTCCAATACTGATACCGATTCAAATACGAATACCGACTCCAATACGGACACCGACTCCAACACCAATACCGATTCGAACACCGACTCCGATACCAACGGTGGCAACCTGTGGTGTCCGGACAACGATATGGACGGGTTTGGTGACGGCGAGGGCTGTGTCGACGTTCCGCCCGGGGAGGATCCCCCAGACGGCACCGTCAACAACGACGATGACTGCGACGACGACGACGAGAACACCCATCCGGGTGCCGCCGAGAATGAGCCCGACCTGTGCACCAACGACGACGACGACGATGGCTGGGGCGACAGCGACCCTCCGCCTGGCGTCGACCCGGGCAATGATTGCAACGACAACAATCCGATCATCTTTGAGGACTGCCTGTGCGAGCCGATTATCGACGGCGAAGACCCGGTATGTTCAACGCCGGACTGGGGTTATGTGTTGATCGACATTTTGCTCGGGACGCCAGACCCCGAGTGGGTGTTTAGCGACGGCAACGACGAGGTTTGCGAACCCAACAACGGCCCGGCCACAGCCCTGGTTTGCGACGGTTGGGAACTCGACCAAGACGCCAAGGCCAACGTTGTTTTCGAGGTCAAGACCGAGGCCGACAACGACTGGATCGGGTTTGTCTTCGGTTGGCAGGACTGGGGACACTTCTACTCGTTTACATGGAAGAAGGGTCCGCAGCTGGTCGACCTAGGTAACCTCGATTGTCTCCCGATCGGTACGTTCCCCGGGGGCATGATGGTCAAGGCCATCGACGCCATTGTCGAAGGCGATGTCAACTGCCGGGATATGCATGAAAATGCCAATACCCTGCACTCGGAGCTGATTTGGTCGCCCGGCGATAGCCCCGATACCAATGTTGGGTGGGAAGAGAACACCACCTATCTGTTCAACCTCGATATGTCGGTGGACCAGGGCTTCATCCTGACGATTACAAACGCTGAGACCGACGAGACGGTTGCGGTCATCGACTCGGAGGACATGACGTACCCCGACGGGCAGTTTGGTATCTTCTCAGCATCCCAAGCGGAGAGCTGCTTCTCCGGGTTTGCCAGCGGATCCTGCGAGTAACGCATACTTGTTAGCACCGAGGGTCGGTCGCTTGCGGCCGGCCCTCAGTCGTGGTTCCGGCAGGCAAGTTGCGCTCGATATCACAAGACTGCGAAACACTTGCTCCCAGGCGTACTCGCCCCAGCGAGGATTGCTGGACATTGATTGTCGAGGGTCTGCAGTCGCCGGATTGCGGAAATTCCCTACCTGGGGTATTTCGGGACATCTTGTCACACCGAATCCTGATCGTAGACGACGACGAGGACCTGCTCGAGGTCCTCACTTCTGGGTTTTCAAAGCAGGGATTTGAGGTCATTACCTGCCGGGATGCCGACGCAGCCCAGGCCAAGCTCGATGCCAGCAACGCCGATGTTGTGCTCACCGACCTCAACATGCCCGGCACCGATGGTATCGACCTGTGTCGCCAACTCGCGCAGTCACGGCCCGACACCCCGGTTATCGTGATGACCGGCTACGCCACCCTCGAATCCGCAATCGCGGCGATTCGCGTGGGTGCCTACGATTACATCCAAAAGCCGTTGCATGTGCATGCAACTAGCCACCGCCTGCGTCGGCTGATCGAACAACGGGCCCTGCGTGAAGAAGTCAAGCGCCTGCGCAGCGCCCTGACAGGAGCCCCAAACATCACCGGGATATTGGGCGAGAGCAAACCGATGAAAGGGGTCTTGCAGCTCATCGAGCGGGTTGCCGACTCGCTGGCCTCGGTCCTGCTCACCGGCGAATCCGGCACGGGTAAGGAGAAGGTTGCCTGGGCCTTGCATGACCGCAGTAGCCGGCGCGACCAGCCATTTGTCCCGCTGCACTGTCCAACCCTGTCCGAGGCCGACCTCACCGGCGATGACAGCCCACTTTTACGAGCCCGTGGCGGTACCCTGTTTTTAGAGGAACTCGGGCGTTTACCCCTGGCACTGCAACCACAGTTGCTGCAGGCGCTCGAGCGCGGGGTGGCGGCCGACGCCGAGGGCAATGCCCTCGATGTCCGAATCATTGCTGCTACAAACATCGACCTCGACTCGGCGGTCGCCGATGGAGCCTTCCGCGAGGACCTGTTTTTTCGGATCAATGTCATCCACATCGAGATGCCGCCGCTACGCGCCCGCGGCAATGATGTCCTGCTACTCGCCCAGGCGTTTTTGGAGCGGGTTGCACCGCTGTCGGGCAAACCCGTTCGCGGGTTTCAGCGCCAGGCCGCTGAGCGGATGCTGGCCTACAACTGGCCCGGCAATATCCGCGAGTTGCACAACTGTGTCGAGCATGCGGTAGCACTCACCCAGTTCAACCTGATCGGGCTCGAGGACCTGCCGGCCAAGGTCCGCAACTACCGCAGCTCACACGTCGTGGTAGCCAGTGACAACCCGACCGAGCTTGTATCGATGTCGGAGGTCGAGCGTCGTTACATAGCCCGGGTGATGGAGGCGGCCGCAGGCAACAAATCCCTCGCCGCCAAAATCCTTGGATTCGACCGCAAAACCCTATATCGCAAACTCGATCGCTACGGACTCAAGCGCAACCCACAGGCTAGCTAGTCGGTCGGCAGCATGGTGCGGCGTGCTCAGGTTGGGCACGCCGTTTTGATTTGGTTGTGGTGTCAGCGAGCTGCTATCGATGTATTTACAATACGCAGGTGGAGGCCGGGTCACCACCGGTTCGCAGTTGTGGTTGTTGGATATTTATGCATATGCATAGTAACGGCAGGCACAAAAAAACGGCCCGCAAAGCGAGCCGTTTTTGTCACCCGGGGGTGGACTATTTTTCCATCTTGCCGGTGAGCAGGCGGAACTCGATACGACGGTTCTTGGCCTTGCCCTTGCGGGATTTGTTGTCGGCGATTGGCTTGTCTGGGCCGTAGCCAACAGTCTCGATACGCCCAGCGTCGATGCCGTTCTCGGAGAGGAAGGTCTTGACCGAGTTGGCGCGGCGCTTCGAGAGGTCGATGTTGTAGTCGCGGCTGCCGTCGGAGTCGGTGTGACCACTGATCTCGACGCGGGTGTCGGGGAACTCTTTGAGTACCTTGACGGCCTTGCGCAGGATCGGCAGCGATTTCTTCTTGATGGTGTCCTTGTTGACGTCGAAGTAGATGCCCTTGATGACGCCGGTGAACTTCTTGAGGGTTTTGGGAACCTCGTCGGGACAACCGTCGGTGTCTTGGTAGCCGTTTTTGGTCTCCGGCTCCTTGATGCACTGATCGTCGGGGTCGAGGATGCCGTCGCCGTCGGTGTCGGGGATCGGGCAGCCCTTGTTGGACATTGGGCCGGGCTCGTTCGGGCAGTCGTCCTCGGGGTCGACCAGGCCGTCGCCATCGGTGTCGGGCGGCGGGCAGCCATCGGGTTCGATACCCGCTTCGTCGGGACACTTGTCGACGTCGTCCTTGAACCCGTCGCCATCGCGGTCACCGTACGGGCAGCCGTTGTTGTCGGCAGGTCCCGGGGTGTTGGGGCACTCGTCTTCGTTGGCTTGGCCCTGGCCGGGATCGGGGAGGCCGTCCTTATCGGTGTCGATAATCTCGGGCGGAAGCTCCTGCTTTTTGCGGTTGAGCGTGACCGACAGGCCGAGCAGGATTTCGAGGTAGTTGGTGCGGCCGTTGTCGATCATGTGGGCCGCCGACACGCTGTCACGGACATCGAGGCGCAGCGCCAGCCAGCGGTTGACGTAGAACTTGACACCACCACCGAAGTGGAGCGCCGGGTCGACATCGGTGCCCAGGGCGTCTGAGGAGGCGCCTAGGAGCCCGTAACCCAAGACCACAAACGGGGCGATGCGGTAGGGGAGCTGGGCCAAACCGTAGCCGCGGAAGCCAAACATGGTCGCGCCACTACCGTCCTCGACCTTGGTCGGCATGACAGCACCTTCGACCTCAACGCCCAAGAAGGACAGCGGGTAGTAGCCAAACCGGAGCCCGATGTCTGGGGCAATGGCGTTGTAGGGTTGGTGGCCAAAGCCCGGCGGGTTGTTGTTGTCGGGCACGTAGAGTTCGTGGCCGGCCGGTGGCAGCAAGATGCCGCCGAAGATGCCGACTTCCATCATGTTGCGCTCGGGACGGTGGCGTTTGATCCACGGGGTCCCGTCGTTGTTTTTGTTTTTCTTCTTCTTGCTGCTGGCGTCACCTTCAGTTTTGACGCCGTCACCCGAGAGGCTGATGGAGCCCTCGGCGGCGGCGTCGTTTCCTGCAGGAGCCTCGGCTTCTGGCTCCGCCGCACGGGCGTCCGCAGAGGTGAGAGCAAGCATGAGAATGGATGCGAGAGATGCGGTTACCTTGGTCAGGTTCGTCGTCATGGTTTGTGCCCGTACAAATGGGAAGTTGTAATGATTTACCGTGTTTTTTCGGCGACTGGGTTGCTAGCCACACGCACAAGGTGGGCCGCGCAACACGGCCCACTTTACCGAAAAGTTAATAGCTGTCCATAGTTGAAAACCGCCGCGTGGCAGTGAGCACATTGTGTACAGCTGGAGTTCAATGGTGCACAATGAGGCAAAACGTGTGCACGCGCAATGAATGTAATTTCATCTTTTGAGCGTGTAGTTTTGCCGCACAAATTTCGCAAATATGACCGATAGAACATCAGCCGCAAGTGCGAACTCGGTGGCTTTAGCCGCGCTTCGTCTTCGCGCTGCTCACATTTGCGAAGAGTGTAGCGATTGTCTCCACCGAGTTGGGGTCTTCGGCCAGGTTGTAACTCCGTTTTCGCATCGGAGCCGGTAGTAATGGGAGAAATAGCTGACCGAGCTTTTTCTCAATTTTGGAGATCAGGATGTCCGTGAGGATGTCGGGAACCTTGCCCTCGTTGGCCATTTCAACGTGGAACTTGCCTTCGCTGAACTCAAAAGTGAGTCCTTCAAAGTGGTAGTCAACAATTGAGGGACCATCGACGGTAATCGGTGGGTCGGCGAGCAACTCCAGACCTTCGGCACCGCAGCGAACAGTGAACCTGGCCTTAGGATGCATGTACAGCGTAACGACCGAACTCTCATACAACTTGCGCTTGCCGTCGGGGGTGATGGGTAAATTTTCCAGCATTGCGCCGAGCGGTTCGAGAGTGCCGCTGTCGGGCTTCTTTGCGGCGAATCTTTTTCGTAAAACGCCCTCGATAATTGCATTTTCAAGTTGTCCGAGGCCCCCGAGTTGGACTTCTCCAGATTGCGGATGATATCGGGCATGCCGGATTTCGAGCTGCAGTCGCAGTTTGGGCATGGCGAGCTGAAGACCGAGCAAACAGTTGATCGAGACCTCCTCACCACTGGCCCGAATCGTCAACGTATCGTCGGGATCCATGGTGATAAACAGTGCTCCGATTGCCCCGACCTCACCGGCGAACAGGCCAATGCGGTCGCTAGGAAGTTGAATTTCGGGCGGTGCCGGGTGGCGGACAAAACCTAGTCGTTCGGTCAGGGCAGGGACACGGGGGCCGACGAACAGGCGAAACAGATGCGCACAAATCGCTTCGGTAATCGGGCTAACGTCGTCTTCCTCGTGGTAGTAGCGTTCCTCGATACCGCTGATGTCGATGCTCATATCGCCGCTGGCAAACGCGTAGCGCAACTCGTGCAGTGAGAACGCTGGTAGCCACGACAACACCTCCGGGTTGCCGCGCAGGCGAATCCCGGCGGTCGAGCGCAGACCACAACCCTTCTTGTCGAGGGCGAACTCAAAATTGCGCCCCGGGGGCAGGCAGACATGGATGGGGCCTGCGGGCGATTGCCGACCGACGGTCAGCACGACTTCGTACTCGTCTGTGTTGGCGGCGTTGTCCGGCAGGATGTTCGTAAGTACATGTTCTAAAAATTTTCCTGCTGCCCGACGTAAGATCTGATGCTCGAGATCGCCAAGCGCGGGTTCGGTGGCCACATCGAGCGAGCGAGTCGCGAGGTTGAGGCGCGCGCATACGAGTTTCACGGTGAAGTCGAGGCTGAGGCTCCGCAGGGTGAGGCCGCGACCAAACGTCAGCTCGATGAACTCCCGCGAGACTGCGACGCGGGCCGAGTGATCGAGGTCGAGAGCAACTCGCGTGGCCCCGAGTTGGGGGACTGTGTGCTCGACGACAATTGGCCCGTGCAGGGGCGGAGGCGACTTTGCAGTGCGTTCTGGAGGCTTGGGAAGTCCGAGGTAGGTCAGCCACTGGGTGAACGCCGCAGGTATCAGTCGATCGAGTAGGCGGTTGGTCAGCTGCTGGGTCAGCGGCCCGACGCGGGGTGACGTCGTCACCGAAAACTTGTTGTTGGCGAGGTCCCAGTCGAGCTCGTGAACCGAGAACTCCGGCGTGGGCAGGCTCGCATCGGTTGTCACCCGCAGGCCACGTTCGGCCCGTAGCGTCAAATGGTTTGTTGTGCGTACAACCGTCAATGAGCCCTCCGGAGGGAGGCTGAGGCTCAGTTGTTCACCCGGACGAAGCTCGACGGTCCGCAGCACCCACGGCTCGCCGGCCTTCGGCTCGGCAGGTAGCAGCCGACGAAGCTGCTCGAGCGCCAGCCTACGCACGAGCGACGACACAACATCGGCGACCAAGTCTCCGCTTTGGGGGTTGAGATCGAGGGCAACTTTGCCGGTTTGTAGGTCGACGGTGGCCCGCGAAAACTCGATCGCAAGTCCAAAAATCGGTGCATGCACAACAATGTGCTGGGCACTGGTCACCTCGACACAGGTCGGGGTTAGGCGCACGGTCAGTTGGTCGGACTCGGCGAGCCGCACGGCGACCGGGCCGGCAGGCGTGGCTCGGCTCAACAGCACACGTGCATGGGTTTTTTCGAGGTCTGGCGGGGGTGTCCGGGGCGTGGGCTTGGACGGCCGAATCACCGCGGGCATCATCGGTGACGCGAGCAGGACCGCGGCCGACAACACCGTTTGTTCAAGGGCACCAACCTCTGGCGAGGTCACAAGCTCGACCGAACCGTCGGTCAGCGAGTAGCGCACTCCCGACACTTCGAGGTTGGGCAAAAACTCGAGGCTGCCATCGACAAGTAGATCGAGCGGCGGTTCGATTTTGGCGACGATGGCCTGTGGTGTGTAGTCGAGGTCGAGTCGGGTGTTGGCCCGGGCGCGCACGCTAAACAGGCGATCGCCGAGGGCACGCTCAAACAGGACGTGGGCGGCACCGGGACTGTCCACCCAAATCCCGAGGTGTGGGCGCACCGTTGTCGGAATACGTGGTAGTACAAGTTCATTGCCGAGGTGGAGGATCAGGGCCTCGATAAATGGACCGGGCTTCGGTTCGAGGTCGAGGCTGAGGCGGCCGTCGGGAAGTCCAAGCTCCGCGCCGCGCAGGCGTAAACTGGCGAGGTCGGGGATCTGGTCGCAGTGCACAAAGATGCCAGCGGGGGCGGCCACTCCCACGTGGGTGGCATCTTTTTCGACATGAACTGCGAGCTCGCCGCTGCAAACCGCCAGGTTGATGCCTGGTCGGGGCGACAGCCGATGGAGCACGCGTGCACCCGCAGGCGGCTCATCGCAGGTCAGGCCAGCCTCGAACAGGTCGGCAAACATCCGGCGAGACGCCGTATCATCCGCCCGTGCTGATTGAGGTTGGAGCCGGCTGCGAAGGGCCGCGAGGTTGGTTTTGAGATCGGGGTCGGTAAACAGGTTGTAGCCCGGGGTCGCCATCGTCGGTGGCAGGTAGCTGCGCAGCATTCGGCGGGCGTAAAAGCCGAGGACAAAAATCAGGGCCACGTTGAACCACCGGCGCAGGAACATCGCATCGGGGGTGCGCTCGCGCAGGAGCAGGTGCCCGTCTGAAAACCGATAGGTGAGCCCCCCCAACCCAAGTCGAATCAATGGAGCCTCTAGCACCAGCGGCTGGGTGAGGGTGAGGTCGAGTTGCTCGCCGGTGAGTTCGAGGCCGAGCTCCGAGGTCGGGGCCATCCACACGCCGAGGTCAAACCCCAGTGGCAGGGCGGCTTCGTAGAACTTTCGCCGGCCGAGTTCGTCGCCGTCGAGTCCGTCTAAGAATGCCGAAAGCAGCGAGTCGCCGGGCCCCTGGTAGCCGACCGGGTCGATACCCAAAAGCCGCCCACTCACTTCGCGGACGCCGATCGATACCAGTTGTTCGGCCAGCGGCCCGAGGCTCTCGGCCGTCAAACAAACCTCGAAGCTGTGGAGGTCGAGCCCAACCTTGCGGATATCGAGTGGCGGGAGCGGGGTCGAGAAGTGTATATGCAAGCCGAGGCCGAGGCCGAGGTCGAGGCGGTCCCGGTTGAGGCGAACAACCAGGGGCTCGGACAGCGGCAGGTCAACGGTCACCGCACCGAGCAACGGAACTTCGGTGGCAAACAGGGGTTGCCGTCTCGAGCCGTTGTCGCGATCCGAGGGGGGAGGTGTTCTGTACCCTGAAGCCGGAGGTTTGTTGGCCATCGTCTATCTAGTCTTCCCGGTTGGGGCAAAAAGTCGACACGTCGCCGTGTTCAACGGGTGTATCCGATCTGGCACTCGGATGTGAAGAACTCAGGCTAACACCATTGCCCGGCCCGCCCGGTTTGTCGTTATCGCGCCGTGCAGTTACACCGATCGCCGGCGACATGTGTGCTGCCGAGCGGACGGGTTGCAAATGCACGCTTTTTGAAACAGGTTACGAAGCGGGCTCGAGTGCGCCAAGTTCAACGAGGAGGCTGTGGACCTGCAAAAGTTCGTGTTCGGCCCCCATGGTTTTGAATCGCGCGTACGCCCGCTTGAGTTGTGTCAGGCCCTCTGGGCCGCCAATTCGCCGTCCGACTTCCAAGTCGATTTGGCCCATCGCGTGGTACATTTCGAGGTGGGTCGCACGCTCGATTGCCTGTGACCAACTGCGTCGGGCCCGGCTTGGATGCCCGGCCTTCCAGTTGTAAATTCCCCGCCACAACCACGCGGTTGCCAGCGACACGGGAAACACCCGCGCCAGCTTGCGCAGGTGTTTGCAGGCCGCGCGGGCGAGCCCGCGATTGTCGCGGGTGGGCTGAATTTCCCATAGCGAAATCGCCACCCGGGAAAATTCGAGGTGGGCCGGCAATGACAAAAACGTGAGTGGGCGGACGTAGGTCGACGAGTCGAGCCCGCGTTTGACGCAATCACGCGCATACAGGAATCGTCCGCGGCGGATCGCCAGGCGAGCCGCGAATGCCAAAAACCGCAGATGCCACGTCGGGTGTTGCGGCCCGGCATAGAGGGCAAGCGCCTGCTGTAACTGGGTTTCGGCGTCGTCGAGTTCACCGGTTAGGAGATCCGTGGTCAGCTTCCATGTCAGGCTCCACGCAGTTCCTGTCGAGTTTGGGTCGCGGCCGGCGAGCGCCTGTTGTTCGACCATCCGCTCCTGGGCCGCGGCAAACCGACCGCGCAACAGATCGAGTTGGATTCGGGCTGCCAACATATCGTGGTAGCTCCCCGAGGTCCGGCACGGATGGCGGGCGAGGGCTGGGTCGAGCAGGGCCTCGGCCGCATCAAAGCGCCCGTGCCCGGCGTGGTGTTGGGCGAGGGCGGTGACCAACCCAACCGACGACGGATGGTCAGAGAGGGTTTTCAGGTGGTGCTTGGCCAACCTGGCATACTGATTTGAAATGTCACCTAGGCCAGCAACAGCGGCCACGTGGCCCAAATAACAAGATGCCTGTGCAATGATTGCTGGGCCCGCACCGAGCTGCTCCGCGGCGTTGAGCAGGGCGAGCGCACAGTACGGTATCGACTCGGCCGACCCGAGTACAAGGTCGAGCTCGATCAGGTCGCGGTAGACGGCGAGTGCAGCCTCGAGTTTGTCCCGGTTGCCGCGAACCCGGCGATTGCGGCGGTGAAACGCCCGATGTTTAAGTTGTATCGCCAACTGTTTGACAAGACCCGCAGAGCCAACCCGGGTCGCCGGAGGGAGCGGTCGCCCCAGTAGGCTAAGCGCGTGTAAAAGGTTGCTGCGAGCCTCGACATGGAGCTCGAGTCCCGTCTGCGCGCGCGCCAGTTGCCACTCCCAGCGGGCCCGCCGGAGCCGTTTGATTTCCAGCGGTTTTTTGAGGTCGCCATGGCTGAGCTCGAGCAACTCGGCAAACGTCAGGGATGCCTCGGCAAAGGCACCGAGGCGGAGTGCTTGGGCGCCAAACCGTTCGCGATAATCGATGTACTTCCACAGATAACCAGCCTCGCGCCAGTGATAGGCGAGCTGTTCGAGGCTATGGGTTGGGGTCTCGCCACAGGTGCGCTCGAGCAACTCACCAACCTGCCGGTGAAGCGCCTGCCGACGCTCCGGTGTGAGCAGGCGATAGGCGAGCTGTTGGCTGAGTTCGTGGTGAAAACGATAGGTTTGCCCGCTGCCCGACTCGACCTCGGTCGTGAGCCCCAGGTTTTCAAGCTCGACCAGAATGGGGGCGATCTGCGTGCGTTTCGAGGTTTCGAGGTGAACCTCCTCGAGTTCGGCGAGCTCAAACGAAAAGCCCACCACACTCGCCGTTTGGAGTACGGAGCGTTGCTCGGGGGTCAGTTGGTCGAGTCGCCGGGCGATGATTTCGCGAGGGTTTCGCGGCAACAGGGTCCGCTCGAGATCCGACTTCACGGTGCAGACCCCGTTTTCGACGGCGACCAAACCCTCGCCCCTGACGACAGCTGTAAACGCTTCGCTCAGCAGCGGCGAACCATCGCTGCGGGCCCGTACCATTGCCTGCAAGGACGGTGGTAAGTCGCCGACACCCAACCCTTGGCACACCATGTTGGTGATCTCCTGGGGCGACATCCCGCGCAGGCGCAGGACCGAGGTCGCGGGCAACGATTTGAGTTGCTTGAGGATCGGGTTGGGACGTGTCTCGGGTGTGGCGACCAGTACAAACAGCATGCCTTCGACGTTGTCCACCAGCGCCAAAATCAGTGACCATGCAAGTGAATCAAGCCACTGGCAATTGTCGACCGCCAGGCAAGAAAAACCCCGCGTCACGCCCCAGCGGACCAGCTCAATCAGAAACTGTCGGGTACACGCGGCCCGATCGCCTCCATCGAGCAGCTGGCTATGGCGTGTCGGGGGCAGCCCGAGCGGGAGGATGTCGTTGAGCAGTGTCGCGTGCTGGGCAAGCTCCGGGTAGCCTTCTCCGACATGCTCGGCAAGCTCACTCAGGCTGAGCTTCGCCCGCTTTCGTTGTTGGCTGGGCGGGGCCTGGGGGTCGATCGAGAGCAGCTCACACAACATCGGCGTGAGTACTTGGTAGGGCGAGCGTTGGTGGCGTTGGGTGCCCGCGCCCGACAGCACAAACACGCCGCTTCGCCGGGCGGTTCGCACAAGCTCGCGCAACAGGGTCGACTTGCCAACCCCGGCCTCGCCCTCGACCAACATCACCCCGCCCGGTCCTCCCTGGCGAAGTTGGGTGAGCTGTTCGGCAAACGCCGCGCGCTCAGACATGCGTCCAACGAGGCGCCCCGACGAACGCTCCCGCAAAGCTCCATAGGGGCGATAGACCGTGTGCGAGGAGGTTTGGTCGCCGCTGGGTTGGCGCAGCATGTCAAATCCAAAACTGCCGCGCGCCAGGCGATGGGTTTCGGCATCACACAGGATTTCGCCGTCTCCAGCCCGCCGCATCAAAGCCCCAGCTGCGGTTGCTGGCTGGCCAACAAGTGTATATGCACTCAGGCTAGGTGTGCCCAACGGTCCCGCAAACACCGGCCCGCTGGCGATGCCAAAGGCGCAGTGCAACCCCTCCGTCTGCCAGACCTCATGGTCGGCAAACTGTTGGACCAGTCGCTGGCAACAGCTAATGGCCTGTTGCGGATCCTCGTCCCGACCCAGGGGCGGAAGGCCAAACACGGCCAGGTAGCGCAGCTCGTTGCCGTCGAAGTCGAGCGACACCAGCGTGCCCTCAGCCTCGGCGAGACTTTCCTGAACGACTCGCGTCAGCGGGTGAATCGTTGCAAGTGCATGATTTTTGCCGGCTGGCAACCCGCGAATTCCGATGTTGAGGACCGTTAACGGGCGGCACACCACAAACCACTCATCGAGCCCGTGTTGGGTCCAGTCGAGCACCGGCCTCGGCAAAAATCGCCGGATCGACTCGATCTCGGGGCCGTGGTCGTCGACCGAGGAATAGTGGGGTTGTGCCAACGGTCGCGGCGAGATCGGTTCGAGCGGGAGCATGGCAGCAAATGCCGGGCTACAAACGGCAAATCCCGACTGCTCGCTCAGGGCCGTGGCGGCGGCCCACAGGGCGGGGCCGGTCATCAAAAAATGCCAGCGGTTAAAACTCCCGCCGAGCTGTAGCGTGTAGAGATCGCCGCTGGCAATGGCGATCCGAATCGGCATGTCCGGATCGGTTTCAAACCGCTGCTTCAGCGTTTGCACGGCTTGCCACGCCCGCTGGCACGCGTCGGTTGGGGTCTGTTGGGTTAAGTTTGCAGGTACAAATATTGCCTCGATCCGAGTGGCGTTGAGTTTGCAAATCTCAGCCCCCTCAGCCTCTAGTTGGGCGATGATGGTGCCGAGCTTGGGGTTGAGGGCATGGCTCACCGCCGCGGGTGGACCGACTCGGATGATGCGGTGGGCACCGGAAGTTGTGATCAGGGCGGCGATGTCGATGCACACCGCGACCCCGCGAACTCCACGGACCACCGGTCGCAGTACAGCGCCGCGATCGGCGAGCAAGCTTCGCACGAGCGTCGGCAAAACAAAGGGCGCGAGTTGTGACAGCACAGACGGGATGATTGGACCGCAAACGGGCTGTGCGGGCAACAGGGCGGTATTGCGTGGTAGGCTCGCGGGCGATGGCGCGTGCCGAAATCGATAACCAAAGCCGCGATGCGTTTCGCCGATCTGTTCGCAAGTTCGTCGCGGGCGAGATAGCTCCACACATCGAGGCTTGGGAAGAAGCGCACAGTTTTCCGCGCGAGCTCTACCGACGGGCGGGCGACTTGGGGATCCTCGCGGTCGGGTTCGACCCGGCGTACGGCGGGCTACCGGGCGATTGCTCGATGATCATCGAACTCACCCAGGAACTCGCGGCCGTCGGTTCGGGAGGGCTGATCGCCGGACTCCTGAGCCACAGTATTGGCGCGCCGCCGATCGAGGCGCTCGGGTCTGCCCAACTCAAGGCCCGGGTCTTGCCCGAGATCCTCAGCGGCGAGCGGATTTCGGCACTCGCCGTGACCGAGCCAGGTGGCGGCTCCGATGTCGCGAATCTGGCGACGACCGCCCGGCGCGAGGGCGATGCGTACATCGTCAACGGCTCCAAAATGTTCATCACCTCGGGCATGCGCGCCGATTACATCACCACCGCGGTGCGCACTGGCGGGCCCGGGATGGAGGGGATCTCGATGTTGTTGATCCCTGGCGATGCCCCCGGGCTGTCCCGCACGCCCCTCAAGAAGATGGGTTGGTGGTGCTCCGACACGGCGGCCCTGTACTTCGACGACTGCCGGGTGCCAGCCAACAATCTGATCGGGCAGGAGGGCATGGGGTTTTTGGGCCTCATGCAAAACTTCAACCGCGAACGTCTGTTTATCGCGGCCATGGCCTACGCCTTTTCCAAGGTTTGCCTCGATGAGGCTGTCGCCTACGCCCGCGAACGCAAGACCTTTGGTCGCCCGCTGATCGCCCGCCAAGTGGTGCGGCACAAGTTGGTCGACATGGCCACCAAGATCGCTCCGTTGGCGAGTTTTTTACGGGACATCGGTTCCCGTATCGATCGCGGGGAACACCCGATAGCCGATGTTTGCATGCTCAAAAATGTGGCGACGCAATGCCTCGAACACTGTGCCAAGGAAGCCGTGCAGATCTTCGGTGGCTCGGGCTACATGCGTGGCACCAAAGTCGAGCGGATCTACCGAGAAACCAAGGTTTTATCGATCGGTGGGGGGGCCGAGGAAATCATGAAGGAACTCGCCGCCCGCCAGCTCGGTTGGTAGTTGCCGTTGCACCCATCGGGCCGGTCTCGCGGGCACTTTTGAGCTTGTGGGGCCGGTTGCCGCGTGATACAGCGGGAGTATGGCGATGGCACGACATGGGTTGGCAACGTATTGGCTCATTGCAGGTGCATTTGCACTGAGCACAACGGCTTGTGGTAGCGGCGAAGAAGACACGCGAGATACCGACACCGCAACCACAACCACAACCGGCGGTATTACGATCACTGGACCGTCGACCACCGCGACGGCAGGCGAGACCGAGTCTGAAAGCGAGAGTAGTGGCAACCCCACCGGCTCCGAATCGGAATCAGACGCGACCACCGAGGAGCCGACCACCGACGGGCCAACCACGGATGGACCGACGACCGATGGACCGACGACCGATGGGCCAACGACCGACGACCCGACGACGACGACCGACCCGACGACGACGACCGATCCAACCGACGACCCGACCGACCCAACGACCACCACAGGCGAGCCCTGCGAGCCTGGTGATGGCAACATGGGCGACATCGACAAGAGCTACCTGTGGGTCGCCAACACCACCCAGGGCAGCATCTCCAAGGTCAACACCCAAACGCTGATCGAAGAGGCCCGCTACCCCAGTGGCCCCGGTGGCGGGAGCGAGAGTCCGTCGCGGACTGCGGTGAGCATCGACGGCCGGTTTGTTGTGGTCAACAACCGCGGGACCGGGCGAACCACCATGATCGCCGCGATCGAAGAGGACTGTATCGACAAAAACAACAACGGGGTGATCGACACCTCGCAAAACAAAGACGACCTGCTGTCCTGGGATGCCGAGGAGTGCATCATCTGGTCGACGGTCCTGCCGATCCAGGGCAGCATTGGCTCAGGCCCACGCGGCGTGACCTGGACCCCCGGCGAATGGGATGTCGATACTTGTAGCTTCATCAATCCCAAGGTCTGGGTCGGCTACCTCCCGGCCCAGGCGAGCGTGTCACACATGGTCATGCTCAACGGCGGAACTGGGGTTGTCGAGCAAACCGTCACAATCGATCAGTGGCTCGTCGGTTGGAACGACTACGGCCCCTACGGTGCCGCACTCGACAAGGAACTCAACGTGTGGTTTAGCGGCCTGCGTGGCGAGGCATTTCGGATCAACGTCGCCAACGACCCGCCGACTTTTGACCGCTGGAATCCGCCGAGCAACCTCCAGTTCTACGGCATGACGGTCGACCCCAATGGCCACCCCTGGTTTGGTGGATGTTCGGGCCCGGTTTCCACCCTCGACCCAGAGACGGGCGTCTTTACCGAAATCGCCGGCACCTCGGCCTGCCACCGCGGGGTCGGGGCCGACCAGCAGGGCAACGTTTGGGTCGCGTCGAACAGCCCCTGCGGCCTCGTGCAGATCGACTACGAGACCAACCAGCTGGTCCAGTTCCACACGCTGCCCCAGTGCTCGACCCCGGTCGGTGTCAGCATCGACGACGAGGATTTCGTGTGGCTGGTCGATCAGGCAGGTTGGGCCTGGAAGATCGATCCCGACAATGTCCCGGCCATGCAGCAGGTGATGATCGCGGGCAATCACTACACCTACTCCGACATGACCGGTGCCCAGGCCAAGAGCGTGACCGTGCCCCAGTAATTTGTAGGTGCACTTGAGGTCACCAGACGACGCCCGGTTTTGCCGGGCGTTGGCGTTGGTTGGGGTCGATAGCCTACGTCGCGTTCGCCAGGGCGACCGCAAGTTGCCCGGCGAGCACCGCATTGTTGCGCAGCAGTGCCAAATTGGCGCGGACGCTCTGGCCATCGGTCAGGCGCTCGAGTTCTGCCAACAAAAACGGCGTCACCGCGGCGCCGCGGATCCCTTCGGCGTCGGCCTTGGCAACAGCCTGGGCAACCGCGTGGTCCACGTTTTTTTGCGGAAGCGCAGCGTGTTTTGGAATCGGATTCGCAAGCAGCACGCCACCTTGTTTCAGGCCGTGCCAGCGGATCAGGCAGAGTTTGGCGAGTGTGTCGAGGTCGTTGACACGTCGGGAAATCGCCAGGTCGCCCTCGCCTCGGCTGTGAAACTGGGGAAACCAATCGGTTTGCCAACCGACCACGCTCACGCTGTGGGACTCGAGTGCCTGCAGCGTTGCCGGCAGGTCGAGGACCGACTTTGCCCCGGCACTCACCACACAGCAGCGGGACCGTGCGAGTTCTGTGAGATCCGCCGAGATGTCCCGATCGACCGTCCAGTGCCGGTGGACCCCGCCGATACCACCGGTGGCAAACACCGACAGTCCGACCGCCTGGCAAACAGCTAGCGTTGCCGCGACGGTTGTCCCACCACTTTTACGGCAGGCGAGCGCCCACGGGAGATCGCGGGCACTGAGTTTGACGGTGTCGGGGTTGTGGCTGAGCGCCTCCAGCTTGGCACCGTCGAGACCAACCTCGATTCGTCCATCGACAACACCGACCACAGCTGGCTCGGCCCCTGTTTCGCGGACATCGGCCATCATCTCACGGACGACTGAGAGGTTGGTCGGGTGGGCGAGTCCGTGGGTCAGCACCGCGGTTTCGAGGGCCACGATCGGGCCGCCAGCCGCCAGCGCGCGGGCGATGTTTGGCCGAATGTGGAGGTACGGACGTAGGCTGGGATCCATCAAACCGGCGGTATCACGGTCAATCCCGCTCTGGCAAGCCATGTCCGCCAATGTTTGGGTATGGTTGCGGGGTGACTGGTCGCAACCTGTCCCTCGCGCTTGTTTGCTGGTCGTTGCTCGTCGGGTGTGACAGCGACGGGCCTGTCGCTGACAAACCGCCGCAACCGGCCGAGGCCTTGGCCGTCAAAAAAAATGTACCTACACCGGATACCAAGATCCCGCCGATGTTAGCCAGCCCGGTCAAGCCGGTTGCGACTGCACTCAAACTCGAACTTCAGGGCAAGCCAAGGCCTGGACAGCCGCTGAGCTTTCGCATTCAACCCGTGGATGCCAAGGGGCAGGCCGTCGAGCTACCGCTCGACAACTTGAACCTGCACAGTTTTCCCGAGTCTGAGCGCACAGGTCCACAAAAACTCAAGTTTGCCGCGGAGGGCCGCTACTCGGTGACGGCTGAGCTACAACCGGCCACCGGTGCACCGCTGCTCGGCTCGCTCGAGGTTGTCGTCGACCAAACCGCACCAGCCCTGGAAATTGTCCAGCCACCCGCCGGTTCGATGTTGTCTCTGGCGAATCCACTCACCGTCGAGGTGCGGGCAACCGACAAGATCGCCGGCATCGACCAGGTGACGGTCGACGGCAAGCCCGTAACCCTCGATGACCAGGGGCGGGGAAGTGTGCGTGTGACCCCGAAGTTTGGGCTCAACGTCTTTCATGTACAGGCAACTGACCGAGCGGGGAATCAGCGCAAGGGCCTGCGGGGCGTGTATGCTGCCACGGGCTATCAACCGACGACTGGGCGTGGCCAGGCCACCACCATCGAACACGGACTCCAGGCATTTTTAGGACAGGCTGCACTCGATGCAGGCGCGCGTAGCCATCGCAACCCCCGTGACCTCGCGACTGTGATGGAGCTGGTGCTCGGGGGTTTTCAAGGCAGTGCCATCGCCGGGCAAAGCTTCCCGGTCAACCGCCACGGGTTTAATGGCTCGGTCACACTCACCGATTTTCGCCACGGCCAGGCGAGCCGCAACCACGGCTATCCCGAAATCAAACTAGAGGCGGTCCGCGGCGGGCTCGACATGCGGGCCACCCTCAGAAACATGCGTGTGCAAGCAAAGATCAGCGGCAAAATGCTGCTGTCAAAGATTGGTATGCGCGCAACGATCACCGCCGAATCAGCCTCGATCGGCGCCAAGATTTCGGTGGTGATGCTCGCCAACCAAAAGGTCTTGGTCAAAACCCAGAATGTAAAAATCGAGCTTCATGGGCTCGATATCGAGGTTTCTGGCAACCTCTCCAGTGTGCTCAATCCGGTGCTCGACGCCTTCAAACAGCGGATTACCAACACGCTTGAGGAGCGTTTGGCCAAGCGCTTGGCGACCGCCTTCGACCGTCCACTCGCGGGAGCTCTTCAACAGTTGGCGGTCAATCGCGAGTTTGTGGTGCCAGGTGTCTACGGCAGCTGGCCGACAAAGTTGCAGCTGCACTCGAGTCTCGAACAACTGCTGATCGACCGGGGGGAAAGTGGGCGCAAGCCCGGGATCGAAGTTGCCCTGCGAGCGGGGGTGACGGGACCGAGCCGGCTCGGCCGCACAATTCCCGGCTCACCCATGCGGGGAAACTGTCGCACCACAACCGCCCAGCCGAACCGTCTCGTCGGCAAACAGCCGTTCGAGGTTGGTCTCAGCCTCGACCTCGCCAACCAGGTTCTTACCAGCGTGTGGCAGGGCGGTGGGTTTCGCCAGGTTGGGCTCGAGATCGGCGATGTCGAACTCGCCGGTGGACTTTACCGACTCAAAAACCTCAAGGTGGGTGTCGACCTTGGGCTCCCGCCGTTGCTCAGCGATTGCGGCCCCTCAGGAAAGTTGCAATTACAAGCTGGTGAGATCCGCGGGGCGATCAAGACCGAACTTGGGGGGGAGCAACTCGAAGTCGATGTCGTGCTCCACGTTGCTGCCCACGGAGCTGCGACGGCACGGGTCAACCCGAAATCCGGTGTCCGCGAGCTCGGGCTCTCCCTCGACCCTGCCCACGTGCTTGATTTTGAAGTCGTAGGTGTGCGGGTTGCCGGCAAACCTGCACCTCCTGAACGGGCGGCGTTTGTCGAGTCGGCGCTCGGGCTTATCAGTGGCCGGCTGCTCGAGATGTTCCAAGGGACATTGGCCAGCGTGCCGATGCCAGAGTTGCCGTTGCAATCACTTTCGCCAGCTGTTCCACGGGGGGCGAGCCTCAAGCTTGATATCCGCAACGTCGGGCCAGCGGCGGGGGAGATCCGGGCTGCGGGAGTCGTTCGCTAACAGCCTCGTACCCGGGTACCTGGGACTGTCGACAAGGGGCTTCGAAAGCGGCGAAAGCCCGCACTTGAGTGGGCAAAACCTGCCTCAGATGGCAGCAGGCGTGCTATCACCGGGGCATGCTGAAGTGCTCAACTCGCGGTGTCGCTGTGCTGTTGCTCGCCAGTTGTGTGGGCTGTTCGCAGGCCCACAACAAGGATGCCGAGGCACAGGCGCAGCCCCCCGACCAAGCTCCTGCGACCGCCGTGACCCCGAGTGGCGAGCAGGATGTAGATGCAAAAGCTATAGATGTGAAGCCAGCACCGGAGCCCGAGCCGGAGCCCGAGCCGGAACCCGAGCCCGCCCGGCCGACCCTACCGGACGGGCAGGAAATCCTCGCCTGCGAGGCCGCTCCCGAGGGCATGGCCTGTATCGACGGGGGCAAGTTTATCCGCGGCTCCGACGACGGCCCGGACAACACCCGACCCCAGGCGGAGGTATGGCTACAGACCTACTACATGGACCTCTACGAGGTGACCTACTCCGAGTACAAGGCCTGCCAGAAGGCCAAAAAGTGCCCCAAGGGTGGGCCGTTGTACAACGACTTCAGCCATCCCAAACAACCGATCAATGGCATCAATTGGTACGCCGCCAAAACCTACTGCGAGGTTCACGGCAAACATCTGCCAACCGAGGCTCAGTGGGAAAAAGCCGCGCGTGGCCCCGACGGCATGCTGCACCCCTGGGGCGACGAAAAGGCCACCTGTGAGCGTGCGGTGATCAAAGATAAACGCGGGCGTAGCTGCGGCGTTAAAAAGAAAAAGGAACATCCCGACAAGGGCAAGCCGTTTGTCGTCGGCTCGCGGCCACCCGGTGTTTATGGCCTTTACGACATGTCAGGAAACTCCTGGGAGTGGGTCGCCGACTGGTACAGCGAGGACTACGCGAGTTGTGGCGAAGCCTGCCTGGGAGTCGATCCCAAGGGCCCGTGCGATGGTGCAGAGACCTGTAAAGGCCACGACCAAAAACTTGTGCGCGGTGGCTCGTGGTACTGGGTTGCCCGCTACGCCACCGCGATTTATCGCCGGCCGCACTACCCCAAAAACGACCCGTTCCACCACTTTAGCTTTCGCTGTGCGGCCTCGCCCGAGGAGGCTGCTGCCCTGCGCCAGGCAGCCCAGACACCTGCAACCGAGGCCGACCAGACCGAGTAGTCAATATTGTTGTTGATACATGTAGTCAGGCAACGGCAGTCACGCCCCGTCCCAAATTTGGGTGTGGGGCATGAGCTCGAGCAGTGAGGTCTTGAGGTCGTCGCGGTGGGTTGTGACCTGTGTGGTCCAGGCTCCGAGCTTTTCGAGCAGTTGCCGGCGGACCGCAGCCTCCTCGTCTTGTTTGAGGTCGACAAAGGTCTTGGTCGGCGGAATCCCGCGTCCCTCGTACTCGCCATACTCCACCCGCTTAATCTGATGTTTGGCGAACACCTCGTCGATCACTGGCTCGAGCAGGCTCAACTCGGATAGGGCGCGGGCTCCCGGGTCGTTGAGGGCGGCGGCAAACCGCTGCTCACACGAGAGTTCAGTCGGTTGTGGCGGGACGAGGTTCTCACCCGAGTGGTTCGGGCCCTGAACGACATACCCCTGCGGCAGCGGCAAGTAGGCCCCGACAATCGGCACGACCTCACCGCGCTTTCCCGCGGTGGTCGGGGCAAACGATATTTGGCAGTTGCTCCCGAGGATTCTCTTACCGCGCACGGCGTAGCTTGCAGATACATAAAGCCCGTCACCCGCGGGGCTGTTGCCGGCGCCAAATGACAGGCCAAACACGTTGGGCAGCTCATAATGGAGGAGGTCGAGCGTGTACCAGGCGACCCCAGGGCTGCCGGTAAACGCCGAGCCCACGCCGTGGCCCGAGCTCAGGTTGCCGTCGCCCCGCGTCCAGTATTCACCGATAAAGTTGCCCAAAACCAGCGGCCGCGCATAGGCCCAGTCTTTGTTGTTGGCCTGCATCACGATCATCTCGCGCAGTCGTCGATGCCGGCGACGGTCCTCCTCACGCTCAAACTCGAGGCTCGACAGATCGACGGTTGTCCCCTCACGGGGATACAGGCGGGTCTTGGCTGCGGGCTGCGTTTGTTTCACTTGATTCCCTACGTGGGCGCCCTCGTCGGGTGCGGGCGCGGCCGTTTGGGCTTTTGGCTGGGTGTCACAGCTGGCGAGCAGCAAAACCCAGGCGAGGCGGCGGATGTTGCAGTACGGCACCAACAGGTTTTATCGCAGTCGTGCGCGTGGGTCGACACCATCAAAAGGTGTCTTTACGAGCATCTCTAACGGGTTTCAGTTAAGTGTATAGACAATCTAAATTCGCGAGATGACCTGAGGGGCTCCGCGCTCGCCATAGACGACGTAGTCGACCTGGTGGGCCTCAGTGATATCGGGCAGCTCCCAGATGTTCAACATCCGCTCAATCGCCTTGGCCGGCACCCGGTCGTCGCCCGTGCGCGCGTTGTTTTGTCGGTGCAGTCGCTCGGGCGGCGCCTCGACATGAATGATGCGGATCCGAGCTCCGTAATTGGCAAACAGGTCGATGAGTCGCGCCCGAAGATCGCGGCGCAGGTTGGTCGCACCCCAAATAAAAGATTGCCCCTTGCGCAAGTATTCGCGTGCGCGCTCCCGGGCGAGGCGCAAGACCGGCCCCTGGTCGCCGGTTCGTTGGTGCTTGAGCTCGCGGCGAATCGCGTCGAGCGAGATCAGAGGAAGGTCGAGTTCGTGCTCGGCAAAGTGGGTCTTGCCACAGCCCGGCAGGCCCGCGGTCATCACCACCTCGCAGCGGTGTTCGACGTGGGCGGCGTAGTGCGGATCCCGGTGTTTTCTTCGCATATACAAAAACCGCGCGTGTGGATTGGCGAATGCCCACGGGTGGTCTGCACAGTCCTGTTCGCGGCTGAGGGTCTCAAACAGTTCGATGTTGTCGAGTAGCGTCTGCTGGTCCTCGCAGATCCGCCCCAGGGCATCGGCCCGCGTGACCTGTGCCAGGTGATCGCAGCGGGCCGTTTGGCTCATGATGATGAGTCGGCGGGTGGGCGAGGGGGAGTCGATCAAAAAAAACGGCACCTGGTGGGTGCGTACAAGCGCCACAACCTGCTCGCGCAACGCAAAAGGGACATGGTGCCGCCACAGCAGGGTACGGGTCATCAACGCCCCCTTGGGCGAATGCCCCGGTTGGCGAATGCGGCCATTTTCAACCCGGGTACACAGCGGCTTGGCGATGTCGTGCAACAGACAAGCTGCAAATACAACTTCGCGTGCGTGTGCGGGCAGCGCTCGCCAGCTCGCAGAGCCAGCGAGGGCCTCACAAACCATTTTCGTGTGGGTCCAGACATCGCCCTCCGCGTGGTAAACCGGATCCTGGGGACAGGTTTTCATCGGCTCGATCCACGCCGTATGTGGCGGTGAGTCGATCGCGTCCCAATCGATTTTCCACCCGGTATTGGGCCCCGGGCAAGCAAATGGGAGTTTCATCGGACGACCGTTGGCAGCACATCTGGGCCCCACAGGTCGACACCGGGGGCGAGTTTGTTTTCGATGATGGGACGGTCGAGCCAGTGGTCGCCCGCATCCAAAATCGCATTCATAAACGAGGCGCGTACCCACTTGATTCGCATCGTCACTTCACCCCGTTGTTCGACCTTGATGTAAAGGCCCTCCATCGCGTCCTCGGCATCGGTTTGTCGGCGGGCGACAACCGGATCGACGCCAGCTGTACGGGCGCCTTCGTCGAGGGCATCTCGCCAGGTCTCAGACTTAAAAAGCGAGGGGCCGACAAGCTCGGTGAGCTCGCCTAAACGTTTAAACACACCCTGACGAAGGACGGCGACCGAGACAATTGGAAGCTCGGCGAGCATCTCGTGGCGCCGTGGCGTCGACAAAAACACGCCCGTTTGTCGATCGAAGATGTCGAACTCCATGAAGTAGTGGGGAAGCTGGTCGTAAAAGCATGTGTGCTTGGCGTACATCCATTCGCCGTACATCACGTAGCGCGAGCCTAGGGCACCGCGCAGGGCATCTTGGTGGACGTTGGCCCACTGCTTGAACATCGAAAAATGACGCTCGCGCGGCCCTCCGGTGAGGTAGTGGCCACGACTTTGTAATTGCAACTTTCCCGTGGTGTCAAAGCTGACCCCGGAGTTGGCCCCGTCCATCTTCTCCTCGACCACGAGGTGACAGCCGCGAACATCAGAAAACCGCACACTCTCGAGGTCGTGGTCACCCGTTTGCAGGCGAGAACCCTCGATATGCCGCGTTCTAGGATACTTTAGGAGTTTGTCGGACATCGTCCACCCACCCGATACACTATACAAGCTCGGTGAAATCGTAGATTCACCGGCACCACCAACAATAGTGACACCGCTATATCAGTCGTCTGTGGGCTTGTCAACGCCAGGTTGCGAGGCGACGGCTCGACCGTGGCGACCGGCTCCCGCGGCAAAACGCTTGGCCCCCGGCAATGATTCGCTCGCCAGCACCTGTTGTCCGGCGCGACCCTCTGCGTGCAGGGCTGACGCTAGCGACATGTCCCATTGGCAATAGGCAGACTGACGATCGGCCCGCATGCACAGCTGGGGATGTTGCGCGAGCTGGTGGGCAAGGGCTTCGGCTTCGCTGCGCGAGGTTCCATTGGCGACCACCCGGTTGACCAAACCCATCGAGAGGGCCTCTTGGGCATCGACAGCACGGCCGGTGAGAATCAGATCCATCGCCCGTCCCATGCCGACAATTCGCGGGAGGCGGACCGTTCCACCGTCGATCAGCGGGACACCAAACCGCCGGCAAAACACACCCAAAGTCGCGCCCTGCTCGGCGACACGCAGGTCGCACCACAGCGCGAGTTCTAGCCCGCCCGCGACCGCGTAGCCACTGATTGCCGCGATCACCGGTTTGCTCAAAAACATGCGTGTAGGGCCCATTGGGCCCGGTCCCTGTGGGTCGAGGACAAAGTTTGCAGTGCCGTCGGCCAGCGCTTTGAGGTCGGCGCCGGCACAGAAATTACCCCCTTGGCCCCACAGTACGGCCACTTTTGCATCTACATCTTTGTCGAACTCGACAAACGCCTGGCGAAGGGCAGCGGCGGTGTCCCCATCGACGGCATTTCGCCGCGTTGGGCGGTTGAGGACAATGGTTGTAACAGCATGTTGTTTGTGGGTATGAACCGGCATGGTGAGGTGAGTTGCTTGGGGTATGTGCTGTGCGTTGTCGCTTACCAGGCTGCTCGCGTCGTCATGCCGCCGTCGGCAACGAGCACCTGACCGGTCATGTACACGGCAGCTTTGGAGGCGAGAAACACCGCGATCGGACCGATGTCATCGGGCTCACCAATGCGCCCGAGGGGCGTGTTGCGTTCGATGCTCGCCGCGAGCTTGGGATTTTGCCAAAGTGCCCGAGCAAAGTCGGTTTTGATAAGCCCGGGGGCAATCGTATTGCAACGAATGTTCTTGGGCCCAAGCTCGACCGCGAGGTTGCGCACCAGCTGCATATCGGCGGCCTTGGACATGTTGTAAGCGCCAATATGGGCATCGCCTCGCAGCCCGCCAACGCTGGAAATGACGATGATGCTGCCACCACCCTGTGCGGCCATCTGCGGGGTGACGTGGTTTATCAGCTGAAGGTTGCGAAACACATTGTTGTGCATGATTTTGTCAAACGCACCCTGGTCGAGCCCCGACATCGGGCCAAAATAGGGATTGCTCGCGGCATTGCACACGAGCGTGTCGACCCGGCCAAATGCCGACATCGTTTGCTCATACAAGTCTTTGAGTTGCTCCGGCTCGGAAATGTTGCACGGGACCACCGTTGCCGTGCCTCCGCGCGCACGGATCTCGGTGGCAACCGCTTCGCACCCGGGGCGTTTTCGACTCGAGATCACCACCTTGGCTCCGGCGGCGGCGAGATGATGCGCGATCGAACGCCCGATGCCGCGACTCGAGCCGGTGACGATCGCCACCTGGCCGGAGAGGTCAAAAACAGAAGCACTGGCCTGTGTGTCCATGCCGGCTTCATACCACACCGGGGCTAGCGTTCTCGCCAGTGAACATTGGGAGACATATGTATAGTCAAAAACATGTCGGAAGGTTGTGAGCCAGCGAGCCGGCGAAGGCAAAATGACGGGTGGGAGAGGTGGCGTGCGCGAACTTGATATCGAGCAGGCCGCCGTCATGCAGTACACTGGGACGGCGATGCGCAAACTTGTGTCGGCTGTCGGTTGGTTGCTCCTCGCACTCGGTGGCGTGTGGCTGTTTTTTACGGTGGTGTTTGTGTTGTCGATGCTCGCCGGCGCCGAAGAGGAGCCCGACCCAGCTCTCGGTGGCATCATTCTCGCGGCCCTGTTTGGTATTCCCGGCGCGGTCATTCGCTGGCGGGTAGGGCTCGCGGTTAAACGCGAGACGTTTGAGGCGGAGTTTCGCGGCTACCTGATGAGTCTCGATGCGTTTACACCGGCCGAACTGGCAGCAAAGATCGGGCGCAGCGAAATGGAAACCAGTGGACTTGTCGCCCGGGCGATCGACGAGCATGGGCTCGACCTCGTCTTTCACCGCAAGACCGGTCAGTACCTGCATCGCAATCGGATCCGCCGCACCCATCAAGTGATCGACCGTTGCCACGCATGCGGGGCGGCAGCAGGCCACGAGATTGTGTTTGCTGGGGAGCTGGTCAACTGCAAGTATTGCGGAACAGCGCTTGCAACCGCGTAGCGGTACAACCGTGCACAACTAGCGCTCAAGCGCGATATCGATGCATGTGCAGTGATTTTATGGCGACCGCGGTGTCGTTGCGATGTTTATCGCGCGCGAACAGTGCTTGCTAAAGGCCATATGGGTCGCGTTACTCTTGGTCCCGTTCGAGGGTCCATGCCGCGTACTTTGTCGTCCTACATCTTCCTCGTATTTGTTGCACTCATGTTGGTACCGGCGTCGGTGCGGGCCGAGCCTATCGATCCCGACGATGTTCCCGAGTCGTTACGAGCATGGATTCCATGGGTCACGCACGACCAGCCCCAGGCCGGCTGTCCTTTTCTACAGGGAGAAACGTCGGCCCGTCGCTGCGAGTGGCCCTCCGAGCTGGCACTCGAGCTGACCGGCAAGGGCGGCAAGTTTTCGCAGACCTGGCGGGTGTATCGGCCAACTTGGGTACCGCTGCCGGGCGACGATCGCCGATGGCCGCAAGAGGTGACGATCGATGGCGCTGCAGTGGTTGTGCTCAACCGCGGTGGGATGCCGGGCGTTGAACTCACCCCCGGCTCGCACACCCTCGCCGGCCGATTTTTGTGGGATGCATTGCCCGAAAAGCTGCGGGTGCCCGCGGCGACGGGGCTGTTGCGTGTACAAGTAGATGGCGCGCCCGTGGCAGCTCCCCAACGCGACGACGACGGGACCCTGTGGCTCAACCGCACCCGCGATGAGGGCACCGAGGCCGACCACCTCGATCTTGTGGTGCACCGGCGGGTCAACGACGGTTTGCCGCTGCAGGTGGTGACCCGGGTCGAGCTCCACGCGTCGGGGAAAAACCGTGAGGAACTGCTCGGCAAGACCCTGTTACCTGGGTTTGTCGCCATGGCTGTCGACTCGCAGGTGCCCGCAAGGATCGAGCCCGATGGCAAGTTGCGTGTACAACTACGGCCGGGGCGGTGGGTTGTCGACATCACCGCCCGCCACGAAGGGCCGGTCGAAAGCCTGCAACCCGGGGAGCCCGGGGGTCCGTGGGCCGAAGAGGAGGTCTGGGTATTTGCTGCCGACCCGAGGCTGCACCAGGTCGATATCACTGGCGTGGCTTCGGTCGACCCGCAGCAAACCCTGCTGCCCGATGAGTGGAAGAGCTTGCCGGCCTACCGCCTGCGTGCGGGAGAGGCCATGGTGTTGACCGAACGCCGTCGTGGCGAGGTCGATCGCGGGCCCGATCGCTTGCAGCTACAACGGGATTGGTGGCTCGACTTCGACGGCCGCGAAGTCACCGTGCACGACCGTATCCACGGTCAGGTCCACAGCGGTTGGCGGCTCGACATGCAGCCGCGTGGCACCCTCGGCCATGTCAACATCTCGGGTAAGGACCAGTTCATCACCTACCGCGAGGGGTCGCCCCAGGCCGGCGTTGAGCTGCGTTCGCGCGAACTCAACCTAAGCGCAGACCTGCGCGTTCCGGGGCACGACGGCAATGGTGTGCTGCGGATGTCGGCTGTCGACTGGGACCACGACTTCCACGAGGTCTCGGGCAATCTGCACTTGCCGCCAGGTTGGAGGTTGCTCCACGCCGAAGGCATCGACGAGGTTCGCAACACCTGGGTGCAGAGCTGGACCCTCCTCGACATTTTCCTGGTGCTGGTGATCAGCATCGCCATCGGTCGTCTCTACGGTTGGGCCTGGGGGTTGCTGTCGCTGCTATCACTCGGTCTGTGTTTCCCTGAATGGGGGGCGCCGCGACTGGTGTGGATATTTGTGCTGGTCGGTGAGGCCCTCAACCGCGCGTTGCCGGAGGGCAAGTTGCGCCTGGTCGTGCGGGCCTACCGGGGTGTCGTGTTGATTACGTTGGCTGGGTTGGTGCTGGGGTTTGTCGTCCAGCAAGTGCGCCAGGGCCTCTACCCGGCGCTCGAGCGGCACGGCAGTGATTCGTTTGTGCTCGGGGCGATGGCTCCGGGGGCGGACATGGCCGTACAAAAAGTTGCAAATACAGAGTTTGCGGCGATGGAGCCCGAACCTCTCGCAGAGGATGAGGAGTATCGCGATGAACTCAAAAAAGACGAGGCCGATGGTGACGGCTGGGTCGAGCAGCAGCAGGCCGACGACAAGCCGGTCGACATCGCCAACCTCGACACGAGTAGCAGTATTACCCGTGGACGTACCAAGAACAAAAAGGGCGGGAGCTACAAGGCGATGCAACGCCAGCTTCAGCGCAAAAAACTACGTGAGTACGACGCAAATACAGTTGTGCAAACGGGCCCTGGGATTCCCGGTTGGCAGTGGAAGTCGATCCCCGTGCGGTGGCAAGGCCCGGTCGATCGGACCCACGAAGTTGTGCTCTACATGGCGCCGCCGCGGCTCAACACCGCCATGGCCTTTGTCCGGGTGCTGTTTATGATCACCCTCGGTCTCGCGGTTTTGGGTGTGTTTCGTGCGGGGCGGCGAAAACGGCCTCCGCAGGCGGGCGCAAAGTCGGGAGCGGCCGCAGCAATCGCGCTGATCCTGGCATTTTTTGGTACCGCGTTGGTGCCGGGAACAGCCCGTGCCGACTTCCCCTCGCCGGAGTTGCTCGAGACCCTGCGGGCTCGGGTTCAGGCCAACCCCACGTGTTTGCCCAACTGCGCCCAAAGCCCGCGTATGCGGATCAATGTCACGCCAGAAAGTTTGCAGCTGCAACTAGAGCTGCATGTCGCCAGCGAGACCGGCGTGCCCCTGCCCGGGAGTGCTAGCCAATGGTTGCCGACCTCGGTCGTGGTCGACGGCGCACAGGTCGAACCCGAAGTCGCCCCCGGGGAACCGTCGGAGTCGACACCCGCGGCCAAGCGTGCACTTGCCCGCGATGCCGAAGGAAGGTTGTGGGTACAACTTTCACCCGGCCGTCACCGGGTGGTGTTGCGCGGACCGTTGCCGAGTCGCGAGACCGTGCAGTTGGCGATGCCGCTCAAACCACATTACATCGAGGCCCAGGCTGCCGGTTGGACGATCGAGGGGATCCACGAAGACGGCCTGGCCGACGACAACCTGCAACTGACCAAGATCCACCGCGAGGGCGATGCCAAGCAAACCCTCGAGATGGGGCCGTTGCCGGCGTTTGTCCGGGTTGAGCGCTCGCTTCAACTCGGGCTCTCGTGGGAGGTCAACACCAGGGTCGAGCGCATGACACCGCCCGGCTCGGCGGTTGTGTTGGCAATCCCGCTGCTGCCGAGCGAGTCGGTGACCACCGATGAAATGCGGGTTGAGGACGGCAAGGTGCTCGTCAACATGGGCCCGGATGCCCGCGAAATCGAGTGGACTTCAGTACTCGAAGTCAGCCCGTCGATTGCGTTGGTCGCCGCCGAAAACCAACCCTGGGTAGAGGTTTGGCGGCTCGAGGTCGGCCCCCTGTGGCACGTTGAGGCCGAGGGGATTCCGGTGGTTGAAAATGGCGACCAGGGACTGCGCGTGTGGCAGCCCTGGCCCGGCGAACAGGTTGCTCTGGCAGTCACGCGACCCGAGGGGGTCCCCGGACAGACTCTCACTGTCGACCGTGTGCATCTTTCACTCAACCCCGGGCGCCGGGCGACCGATGCCACCTTGACAATGCAACTTCGCAGCAGTCGCGGTGGACATCACACCCTGACGCTCCCGGCCGAGGCCTCGCTGCAGACGGTGCGGATCAACGGCTCGGAAAAATCGATTGGTCAGGATGGCCAGGAGGTGCGGATTCCTGTTGTCCCGGGCAGTCAGTCGGTCCAACTCGATTGGCGCGAGCCCCATCAGTTGCGTCCGCGTTACACCGCTCCGGTCGTCGACCTCGGGACCGCTGCCGTCAACGTGGAGACCACGATTGAGTTCCCGCGCGACCGCTGGGTGTTGTGGGTCCGTGGGCCGTTACTCGGACCAGCGGTGCTGTTTTGGAGCTACATCGTGATGGTGATCCTGGCCGCGTTGATCCTCGGTCAAGTTCGCCGGGTGCAAACTCCATTGCGAACCCATCACTGGTTTTTGCTGGGCATCGGGCTTTCGCCACTACCTGTCCCAGCAGCCATGGTTGTGGTGTTGTGGTTTCTCGCCCTCGGCTGGCGGCGAAGCAACACCGGCCTGAGCCCAGCTTGGTTCAACCTCCGGCAGCTCGCCCTCGCGGGGTGGACGATCGCCGCCATTGGCTGCTTGATCGGGGCCATCCATGCCGGGTTGTTGTTGCAACCCGACATGCAAGTTGAGGGCAACGGTTCGTATGACCGTCACCTGGTGTGGTTTCAAGATCGCGTCCAGGGCAAACTCGCACGGCCAACGGTCTACTCGGTACCGATCCTTTGGTACCGCGGGCTGATGCTGGTGTGGGCGCTGTGGTTGGCCTGGGCCCTGGTCAAGTGGTTGCCATGGGTGTGGCAATCGTTTTCGGGTGGGAGCCTGTGGAAACCCTTCAACTTCAATCCTCCGTTCAACCCCCGGCCCAACAACGACGGGCCCCGGTCAAATCCCCGCAGCGGGATGCCGTACCAGCCGGGCGCCTCGGGAAGCGGCGAATCGCCGGGATTGACCCTGGGGGACGGGCCGTCGCTCGCCGAGCGCAACCGCGGAGAATCCCCCCTAGGCAAGCTGACGCGCAGTCTCAGCGGGATGTCGGGACCGATCAAACCGATGACCACTGGTGAGCCTGATGGCGAGGAATACGAGGGCGAGATCGAGGAGGTTGACCGACCCAAGCGGTCCTGGTCACCACCGCCACCACCACCGGGAGCTGTCATCCCGACCCGGCTCACAACCGAGGACTCACAGGATCAATCGGGCAGGTCTGAGTGAGGCTCGCGGCCCGCGAGCTGGGTGTCACCCGGGCACGGTTGGCCATGTAAATACAAACTCCACACCGCCGGCCGGACTCTCGCGTAGCTCGACGGTCCCGCCAGCCAACCCGGCTCACAACCGAGGACTCACAGGATCAATCAGACAGGTCTGAGTGAGGCTCGCAGCCCGCGAGCTGGGCGTCACCCGGGCACGGTTGGCCATGTAAATACAAACTCCACACCGCCGGCCGGACTCTCGCGTAGCTCGACGGTCCCGCCAGCGCTTTCGATGGTTTTTTTGACCATGGCGAGGCCGATGCCGCTACTGTGGGGTTTTTCCTTGCCGCCGAGTGTCTGAAACATGCGAAATGCACGTTCGCGGTGTCGCGGGACGATCCCTGGGCCGTCGTCGCTAATCGTGAACTCGTAGAGTTGGTCGCTGAGCTGTTGGGCAGAGACTTCGACCCGGCCATCCTGGCGGTCGTGGTGCTTGAGCGCATTTTCAAGAACGTTGGCAAACACCTGTTGAAGCGGTGCTCGTTGGGTGTGCAACACCGGCAACCTGGTTTTCACGACATACGTGAAGGTGCTTGGAATTTCGATGGCGTTGAGAATATCCGCGACCAGTGTGTTGCAGTCGACGTGTTCGCGGGCCTGCTGTCGGTGGCCAATTCGCGAATACTCGAGCAAGTCGGTGATCATCTTGCTCATGTGCTGCACCCGTCGGCGCAGCAGTGCTAGGTGCTCGAGGGAATCGCCGGTGGCGACCTGTTCGAGATCTTCGGCGAGAAAGCTACTGAGGTGGTCGACGGCGCGCAGTGGGGCGCGGAGATCATGCGAAGCTGCATATACAAAGTCCTGGAGCTCGCGGTTGGAGCGTTCGAGCTGCTGGGTTTTTTCGGCGAGGGCCTTGGCCGCCTGGATCCGTTCGCCGATGTCCCGGGCGATCAGCGCGGTGCCGATGGTGTGACCATCAGCGGCACAAAGGGGGGCAAGCGCGACCGAAACATCGACCCGCGAACCATCGCGCCGGCGGTGGACCATCTCGATTTCCCGGCGCTGGTCGGTCGGTTCGACCAGCCATGTGGGGCGGTGGCTACCAGTCCCGACAAGCGTCCAAAAATCAGCGCCGAGTGCCTCCTCAGAAGCATGGCCATACATGTTTTCGGCACCCGGATTCCAGCTCAAAACCGTGCCTAGACGGTCTACGCTGACAATCGCGTCGGTCGATGCCTGGACGATCGAGGCCAGTAACCGCTGGTCGGATTGGGCTTTGGTCTGGCCGCTGAGGTCGCGAATAAACGCACAGTACTCGCGGTGATCACCACGGGGCAGGGCGACGACCGTCAGCTCGAGGGGAAAGATCAGCTGGTCAAATCGCCTGCCCTGGGTGTTGAGCCCAGAGCACATGATGCCGGTGCTCGAGTTGTCGTTGACAACCTCCGCCATTGCGCCGGAGATATCGTCGGGGAACAGGAGTTCATGCCAGGGACGGCCGAGTGCATCGGCGACCGACCAGCCGAACGTCCGCTCGGCCTCCGGATTGGCACCGGTAACCGCGCCGCTTTGGTCAAAGGTAATAATCGCATCCGGGGCCCCGGCAAAAATTTGTCGTTGGCGTTCCTGCTCGGCCCGGATGCTCGCCTCTTTCGTGGAGAGATATGCCTCAATGATCTGCGACATGCCGAGGTCGGCGACCCAGTTCATGCCTTCGAGTGCTGTGCACACCCGCTCGACCGTAATGCCCGGTTCACGCGCGAGTTTCATGGTGAGGTGCGCACGAAATTCGCTGAGTATCTGATACCAACTCGCTGTTGGGATCCCCATCTGGGCATAGATCGCACCCTGCATGCGAAGGTCTGCGAGGTAGGGTTCCCACTCACCGCGACGAAGTGCGCCCTCGAGTAACGCAGTCGCGCGTGCCTGCTGCTCCTTTTGGACCTCCTCTGGGGTCGACTCCATCAGATGGCGAAAAATCGGGTCTCGGGCAGCGACTTCTTGCAGATGCGTTCGGACATCTTCGCGGTAGCGAGCCTCAACAGTTGCGTATGCCTCGAGTGCGCGCGGGTTGGCGGAGTCAAGCGGCGAGATAGAGGAGTCGGTGGGCTCGGACATGGGCTCTGTAAGTGTATCGAAAGGCCTCACAGACCCACAATGCTTCCACCGCAGGTAGATGGCACAATCATCAATCTTGGGCTTGCAAGTTAGCTGTCCTTCGAGACACTTGGTTGAAGGCGATGGAATCACCACCACATCAGCTCCTTGTCGTTGATGACGAGGTGAGCGACCAGGTCATCCTTCGGCGACTGCTCGGAGGGAAATTTCAGATCGAGGTCGCCAACTCGGCCAAGGCCGCACTCACGGCGTTGCAGCGCAAGGGTCCGTTTGCGGTTGTGATTTCCGATCTCTATATGCCGGGCACCGAGGGCGTCGAGTTTTTGCAAACCGTGCGCGACGGTTGGCCCGACGTCGTTCGGGTTTTGATTTCGGGGTCGATGGACTTCAACGTCGCTGCCCGGGCGATCAACAACGGTGCGGTCTATCGCGTGTTGTCGAAAAACTGGCAGATCGAGCGGCTGATAGCCGCCATCCAGGAGTCGGTTAGCTACTACAGGCAAGAGCTGGCCAACCGAATCGCGATCGAGCGGATGTTGTCGGCGGCGACCAACTCGATGATCGACATGCTAGCCATGGCGCGCCCCGAGAAGTTTGCCGAGCTTTTGCGGGTGTATCGCTGGGTCTGCGACATGTTGCAGGGGTTGGGGATGGCCGGTAACTGGGAGATCGAGGCCGCCGCCCTGCTGTCTCGCCTCGATGTACTCGCGGGCGAACGCGACAACGACGTTTGGCAGACCCTCAACGACCATCTGCTCGGCTCGATACCTCGCCTTTCTGGTGTACATGCAGCGATCACCCACCAAGACCTGCCGTTTAGCGGTGACAGCTCAGGCCTGCGAGGGCACGCGATTCCCCTCGGAGCACGTATTCTCAAGCTCGCCAACGACTTTGATGAGATGCTGGCAAATGGCAGCTACGAGCCGGAGTGGGCACTTGCACGCCTGCGGCAGCGCGATGGGATTTACGACCCTGATCTCGTGATGATCCTGGGCCAGGCGATCGAACGGGCGGCGACCGAGCTTTCGGGGATCGATGAGTTTGTGGAGCTCACCGACCTGCGCCCGGGCATGGTCTTTGTCGACGGCGTACAGACACTTGATGGGCTGACCGTGGTGGTCGGCGGGGCTCGGGCGACCCCGTCGTTGATTCGCCGACTGCAACTGGTCGCTCGGGTGGTCACCCTGCGCGAGCCGTTTAGTGTGTGGGCGCCCCTCGACTAAGTGTATTTACAATCGGCTCAGGGAAGGGGGTCGAGTTCGGGGTAAAGCCGTTTGATCTCGATGCCGTGTCGCAGCTCGCGGACGCTGCGGTAGCGGGCCGCCAAATCCAGTTCGAGGTAACGCCTCGCCGCTGGTTCGGCGCCAAACAGGATGATGCACAACTGATTGTCCCACTCCGAAAACCAACCGTCCGGGTCGCGGTCGTGGCCGTAGACAACCATGGAGAGCTCGAGGTCGTCGCGCGAGAGGTTGATGAGCAGACGATCGGTGACCTCGGGTCGCTGGCTGTACGGGAACAACAAGCCGCCGAGGATACGGCGCCCGGCGATGTCATCGGGGTTTGGTGGCAGCTCGATGTCCTCGAGTTGGGCGAGGTCGGTCAACGCATCTGAAGGGCAGCCGTGGGTCATCAAGATGCCGCACGGGGCGATGATGGCAAACAACGCACTGTGCATCAGGTCGTGTAAAACCATCACCTGCTGCGGGGTGAGGCGGGATTCGAGTGCCTTGGCTTCGTCGCGATAAAACCGGCCGGTACGTGGCCCACCGATGTGCGAGAAGTCGTGGTTGCCGAGCACAAAGTGAATGTGCTCGGGGTACTCCCGTAGTAGCTGGCTAATCTCCGAGACGATTTCCCAGGATTCATCGGGGTAGCGATAGACCTCCGGATGGACCTCGCCGGCTTCGTTGCAGGGGCCGTGCACGATGTCACCTAGGATGACCCAATGGGTCTCCGCATTTTCGCGGCGCATCTCAAAGAAGCGTTGCTTGAGCCGGCGAAAATCCTCGCCGTTACCGTGAAGATCGGTATGAACCAGTAGCCGTCCGCTTCTGGGTAGGATCCGCGATCGTTTCACTCGGTCACCTGTTTCATGCTCGCGCAGACATCCTAGCAGGAACATCGCAGCTTGTTCGACGATCGGAGGAAACCTCGGGTGAGAATCATTCGCAGCAGGATGGGACGACCCGTCGTTTGTTTCGCCACCGATGGGGTAGAACGCTACTGCCTGTTACCGGGGACAGGTGTGTAAGTGTCGGGCGATACGCGGAAGTTCGCCAAACCCCTGCAGATGTCGCAGTGATTTGGCCAACATGCTACGCTAACGCCGACGTTGGGACGAAGTTGTGGTAGTTGCACAGGTGCCGGTTTGCCAGTGAGACAGCAGCGCAAGTGTTTGTACGATCGTGCAGGTACGGGCCTGGTCTATGCACTGTTGTTGTTGGGGTGTGATGGCGAAAAGCCGGTCGACAGCGCTGGCACCGTAGCGACGACACAGGCCACAACCGCGGACATGACAACCTCGACAAGCGGCGAGCCGACGATTGCGCCGCAAACTGAGACGGGTGAGCCAAACGGCAGCGAAACCGCGGGAGGGTGTGGTAACGGCCAGATCGACCCCGGTGAAGCCTGCGACGATGCAAATACAAATAACTTCGACCAGTGCACCATTCAATGTCGGTTTCCAAGTTGTACCGACGGGCTTTGGAGTGGTGACGAGACCGATATCGACTGCGGGGGTGGGTGCAAGGCCTGTGTCGAGGGGGCGAGTTGCGAACAGGGCAGCGACTGCGTCAGCCAAGTGTGTCTACAACAAACCTGTGTGAACGCATTTAGTTGCCGGGAGATTCTCGAGGCGATGCCGTTTGCCGAGGATGGGGTATACACCATCAATCCCGACGGGCCAGGTGGCGTGGTGCCGTTTGATGTCTACTGCGACATGACCCACGACGGCGGTGGTTGGACCCTGTTGCTGGTGTCGTCCGACGATGGTCAGGATACCTGGACCTACGAAAACCGGGAGCTGCTGACGACCAACGAGCAACTCGTTGGTGCGCTCAGCCAGCGCGAGCAGGACTTTAAGTCGCCCGCGTATCACACCCTGCCATTTCGCGACGCTCTTTTTGTACATACACCAAGTGGCGTGTGGGCCAGCTACGCCGATGTCGGTAGTGGCACCAACGACTTCGGCGCATTCGTGGCGACCAAGGCCGAGCGCATTTGCGACTTTAGCCTTCCGGGCGATGGCGTGCCGCTGTCCGCCGGTAGCCTTGCAGCAGGGCCGCGGCTTTGCGACACAAATCTCTACTTCAATCGCGGCGACCACGAGGGGGACCTCGCAACCTGCGAGGACGAAATGCACCCGCAAAACAATGCGACGTTTGGACCGGTGTGGAACTCGGCCAACAACGGCGGGTGCCCGTTTGATGACCCCGCCGGGGCGAGTTTAGGCCCGCGGTTTCCCTGCCCGGAGTGCGGAGACACTGCGGCCACGTCGGAAGCTCCAGGCCGCGGTTATGGCGGCCTGTTAGAACTCAACACCGGGGTCGAGGGAACGGGCGAGAACTCTATCGCCCTGTATGTCCGCTAACGCGCCTCCGGGAACGTTGCGGATACATGAATCACGGAACGAGCATCAACGGCGCAGGCTCGGTCACGTTGACTGCGTTGCCGTCGGCATCGATGTCGGCCGTGACGATCGCTTGATAGTCGACACCCGAGACCGGCGAGCCCATGCCACCACCCTCGACGAGCAGCGCGAGGTACAAAACCGCTTGGTCAGCCGGGAGCCCGAGTTGGGTGTAGTTGAGGTCGGTAAATTGTGCGTGGATGGTGCCACCTGCGGTTGCGCAGGGGACAATCGAACTCACCGACACGGCCTTGGGAGGCTCGGTCGGCGGGAAGGTGCTACCGGCGGGATAAATCCCGAGGGTCAGCCCGGTAACCGTGGCATCAAAATCGCCGGGCACCGTCGCTTGCAGACAGATGCTACCGGCCGCGTCGCAGGTGACGGGCTCCGTCTCGACGCAGCTCGGCCCGGCAGTTTCGCCGGTCTCGGTCCCGGTTTCACCAGTCTCGGTCCCGGTCTCCCCGGTTGCGCTGTCCGTGCCGGTCGTGTCATCGCCACCGCCGTCGCAGCCCAGGGCCAGAACACCGCAGAGAAAAAGTCCAAATGTACATGCACGTCGCATCACGCGTGAGTAGCAAAGCCACAGCACGCGGGAAACGACGGCGACAGCAATTTACGATGAGGCGGCTCACGGTGTCGTTTTGCGGCCTATCGCTGGCGGATCGAGAAAATCCACGTATGTCGTGACGTGGGGTTACACTTTCACGTCGCCATGCCCGAGTCGCTGCACTACTGCGATGATGTCATCGAGATCGCAACCAGTGGTCGGGTGTTCGGCAACCGTTGGTTTTCGCGACCTTCGCTCGAAGCGTTATTGATCCTCATTGAGTACCAGCGAAAATTCGTAGCGACACTCGGGGATGGGCGACATGTCGTGCTCTCGGTGTTGGAGGCTTCGGCCGGCTTGCGGGTCGATGAGGCGACGCGTAAGCAGGCGACGGAGCTAGCGGCCGAGATGCAACCACATACGATCGCCCTGGGCCAACTCGTTCGCGGCAGTGGTTTCTTTGCATCGGCGACGCGAGCTGTGCTCAGTGGGGTGTTGCTCGCTGCCCGGCCGGGCTACCCGATGCGGGTTTTTGCAGAACAGTCCGAATGCAGCGAATGGTTGGCACAACAACTTGCGTCGGCCTATCCCGCTACCCGGCCGGGCGACGTGCAGTCGGTGCTCGCAAAGCTGCAGCGGTAGTTGGTCGCCGGCCAAGCTCCGTCATAAAAAATCGCTTGGCACGATCGCTTTGAGTTGCTGATAGCGGTGCTATCATCCGGACATGCGCGCGGACATGGAGCTGCTGCATGCTTGGCGGGAGGGAGACGAGCATGCCGGTCGCGAACTGTTCGCGCGCCACTTTGATTCTGTTTTTCGGTTCTTTCGAAACAAGGTCGACGGGGTTGCCGAAGACCTCACCCAACAAACCTTTTTGGGATGTCTCAAGGGCCGAGAAAAATTTCGTGGAGACGCCAGTTTTCGCACCTACGTGTTCTCTATTGCCCGAAAACGTTTGTATACACACTATCGTGATCGGCGTAGGCAAGGGTCGGAACTCGTCTTCGATCAGGTCTCGGTAGCCGACCTCGCGCGGCCCTCTCCAACGGCTTTACTGGCCGAACGAGAGGAGCAACAGATGTTGTTGCGGGCCCTTCGTCAGTTGCCAGTCGACATGCAGATCGCGCTCGAGTTGCACTACTGGGAAGACTTGAAGGTTCGCGAGATCGCCGAAATTCTCGACGTGCCTTCCGGCACGATCAAACGCCGGTTGCAACGGGCCCGGCAACAGCTCGAGCGACACCTGCAGTCGCTGAGCGAGTCGCCGGAGTTGCTCAAAAGTACGCTCGACAATTTCAGCTTTTGGGCGGGCGACCTTCGCAAGCAGCTCGCGCGAAGCACCTGAACGGGGCTCATGTGAGCGTTGTAGCCACAGGGCGAAACCCTGTGCAGATGCAACCGGCCCGCACCGACCTATGTCGGTCCGTCTTGGCTACTCACAAGCCGCGACTGCTCGAGTGACCAAAGTTCATCGCCGCCGCTTGCCACCTCTCCTGACGGCGGAAATTCGACGCGCTTGATTCCGCGTTGGTCCATCACCACCCGGACTCGCTCGGTCCGCGTGCTGCGGTTGTGGCCGCGACCGACCGTCATCCGCAACACGAGGTTGACATGGTAGACGCGGGCACAGGGCACCACCACGAGCTTGCGGGTTTCGGGATGGACCAACCGGTAATCCTCCGAGGGCAGGTCCATGCGGTCGCGCAGGCGGCTAAAGTTGAAGCGGATGATGTCGTTGAGACCGTCGAGACCCTCTAGGTCCTGCCGCAGGGAATTGGGGTAGAGCGTGACCTCTTTGGCGTAGCGCAGGACCGTTTCGGGGTGACCATCACCGATCAGGCGGCGTGAGCCGTAGCGCACCTTTTGGATCGACGGGCTGAGTTGGCGTGGGCGCGTCAGCCAAAACGACTCGCGACAGCGGCCGATGACCCGGTTGTCGAGGGTTCGAATCTCACTGGCCGCGTCGGGGTGGAAACGGGCGGCACGACGACCGAGGTAGCGCTTGCCCCAGTCTTTGATCCGGTCCTTGATCATGTACGAGCACACCATGATGACGACAAAGGTCCCGCTAAAGATGTCCCATTCGAGCTGGGCCCACATGCCGATCAACACGGCAAACAGCATGGCCGCGGCGGCTGCCGCCATGGCGACGAGGTCGTTGGTCCAGCGCCCGACTTCGGCGTGACGCACATCGAGATAAAGGGCGCTAAATGTGATTCGCTTGAGCACCCGTCGCCAGTGGGGGAACGATTCGTTTTCGGCTCCCACGCTGACATGGCTGCGATACCCGTGGCGCCGGCGGTAGGCAAATGCCTCGACCGCGAGGTTGGCGAGCGCGTCGCGATTGCCCTGCAAGATGGGCCCGAGTGCGCGGTGGTCATGGCACAGGCGATCGAGCTCTTCCACGAGGTCCGTACACAGATTTTCGCCCACGAGTGTTGTATATTCATCCACCACCCGCCAGGTGGCGACAACATCGCCACTGAGCGCCTGTTGGGTACAGGGAACTTCGAGCGAGCGCAGGCGATTGAGGGCCAGTCCGAGATTGTCGGCAAACTCGCTCAACGCGGTCGAGACCCGCGACGCACTCACGAGGCGACGGCGCTCGTCATCAAACCCGCGCAGGTCATCGAGCAACTCGAGGAGCTCCGCCGTGGTGTCGCGCAGGGTGGAGCGGTAGATACACCCCAGTAGTTTGAGCCGGCGCAACAGCTGGGGCTCGGAACTCGCCGACCCCTGTGCACATGCATTGAGTCCCTCATAAATGCGGGCAAACCACGGTGAGCCCTCGGAGCAGGCGGCCAATGTTGCCAGGCGTACGGAAGGGGTTTTAAAGCGGAGAAACGCGGCCGTATCGGCAAAAAAGTGACTCGCTTTATATGAGTGCCGGTCGATGCCTAGGGTCCGCGGGACAAACAAGAAGGTTTCGACCTGGTAGCGAACCTTGCGAGCCCCGGGCTTGATCAGGTAGCCGAGTTTGAGCTCGAGCTGGTTGGCATCGTGGGGCTCGAGACGGTGATCGAGGATGTCACCCCGCTGCGTTGACACAGCGGGGTGTGGTCCGCTGTGAAACCACCTCCCGTCACCCATAGTCTGTCAGTGTTGCAAAAAACCGCGATAAATCAAACCCCTCGAGCAAAAAACATTGTCAGCAAGTGTCCGTCTCTATGTGTCTCCTAAGTCATGTCCCGCCCGATCATCCGCACTAGAAAGGCTCGGGTGCGCGACTACTCGCTCGCGCTTGTCAGCTCGGCAATAGCGTTCTCGACTTCCTGTGTATCACCAAATAACTCGCCCCCACCTGCCTGGAGATAGGCGCGGTAGTCGGACAGTGCGGCTTTTCGATCACCCAATCGCAGGTGCACATATCCCCGGCGAAGTAAGCTCAGGAGGTGTTGGGGGGCGTGCTGTAGGGCCTGCGAGAAATGGCGACGGGCCCGTGAAAACCGGCGCCTATCGGACTCGACAAAGCCGAGTGCACAGAGGACATCGGGATTGTTTGGTTCGAGCGCAAGTGCCAGGTTGAGGGTGGACTGCGCAGCCTCTAGCGCACCCTGGCGGTGCTCAAGCTCTCCGCGCAACGCCAACGCGACGACGTGTGTGGGGTCGCGTGCAAGCGCCCGTGAGAGGTGCTCGCTGGCCAGCTCGAGTTGCCCGGTTGTCAGCGACTGGCGGCCGGCGACACAAGCTTCTGTGGCATGGTTGGTGTCGGCCTGTGTACGCCGGTTTCGCAGGGCAGCCATCACGAGAGGTGCGGTTTTTGGGCGGGCAACCTCGAGCGCGGATTTACCCAAAACCGTGCGTGTACAAATGTCTAAACCATGGGCAGGCCCGTGGTTGAGTAGCCAGGTGACGACTTCGGTGCGGCCGTGGCGGGCGGCGATATGCAGGGGTGTTTCACCCGCTCGGTTGGTGACCTGCAACCGGGCGCCATGCGTGTGTAAGTATTGCAGGCAGGCGCAACAACCACCGCGAGCGGCAAAGTGCACGGGTTGGTCGCCGGCGTTTGATTGCGCCGTGAGCAGTGATACTCGATCGACACCATAGGCATGGGCAAATAGTTGTTCGAGCAGGGTAGGGCGGCGGTCGAGTGCAAGTAGATGGGTCGCTGTGTTGCCCTCGTCCTCGCGGTCGTCGAGCCGTGCGCCAGCGTCGAGCAGGGCATCTAAAAGCGAGGTGGTGAGGGTCCGGGTGTGTATCGCGTAGAGCAGTGGTGTCCACTGTTTGGCTGTCCGGGCGCGTGGGTCAGCACCCGCGAGCAAGAGTTGTTCGAGCAGGCCCGTGGCAGCTTGCCGAGCCTTGCCAACGAGATGAACCGGGGCAACGCCGGCCGAGTTGGTTGTATGAACATCAAAGCCGGCATCGAGAAAACAGTGGAGAACTTCGGGGTGTTCGCTCCCGTAGTGGTACGGCGTGTCACCGGCATGATCGCGGGCATGGAGGTCTGCACCGCCGCCGACCAAGATCCGGCAAATCTCCAAACGCCCGCGGTAGGCAGCACTGTGCAGGGGTGTGCGGCCGTGGCTGTCCTTGGCTGATACCGGTGCACCTACATCGATAAGTCGTTGGGACAACTCGGGCTTCGCACCCATGGTTGTATAATGCAGGGCTGTCGCCCCGTAGCTATCGCGGGCTGCGAGTTGCACGGCCGAGACATCGCCTTCGAGCGCGGCCGCGAGTTTGTCCCATCGGCGCGAAAACCCATGCTCGACGAGCACCCGCAAAGTCGACATGGATCGATGGTAGCACCCAGTTTGTGGGCACTTGACTCGCGCAAGCTAGCCTGCGGTCGGCGTGCGCTCGTACTCTTGCTGGCGCCGGCGAAACGCCTCTAAACCGCCCTCCATCAACCGCAGAATATGGTCGCGGACATCGGGTACGGTGCCGCGACCGACGAGTTCACTGCGCTGGCCGTCGGCTGCGAGCACGCACACGTTTTCGGCATCACCCAACACCGGGAGGTTGGGATTGTGGGTGATACACAGCAGCTGACGATCGGTCTTGACCTCGCGCATCTGGGGCACGATCGCGTCGGAGATGTAGCGGTTGTCGAGGTTGTCCTCGGGTTGGTCGATGAGCAGCGGAGCCTCACTTTCGAGCAATAAGATCGGCAGCAGGGCGGCGCTTTTTTGGCCGGTCGAAAGTTGCTGTGTCTGTCGCCAAACCTGGCCGAGCCGCAATTCGATTTGCGGGACCTCCTCTAGGTCGAGACTGTCGAGCGAGAGTCGGCGCGCGAGTTTCTCGCGGACCTGCTCGACGAGTGCCTGGGCAAAATCTGGGGTGACATCGGCCATGCCGGCGAGGGCTTCGTGGTCGCCGCTATCGCAGAAGATCGCTAGTTGGCTGGGTGTGACAGTTGCGATCAGGCGGTCGATCGGGGCGTTGTACTGACGGCCTGAGCGGCGCATCAGTCCCACGAGAAACTCGCGAAATTGTTCGCGGGCGCCGTCTTTCTCAAACCGCACGCGTACGCGGCCACCGAGTTTTTGGCTGATGCGCTCAGCTTGGGTGTTTCGTGCTTCAAACCGTTGCCGACGCAGCTCGTGAAATTGCTGGCTTAGTTGTAGACGCAATTTCTGGGCGGCAGCGGCCTCGTCGCGGTGGGTTTGGATCGCCTGCTTGGCCTGGGTGAGGCGGGAAACCTGGGCAGCGGCTTCGTCGCGCGCCTGCAACCGTGCCTGGTGGGCCTGGGCTTCGGTTGTGAGTGCCTCGTATTCCTGTTGTTGTTGCCGATGGGCCTGTTCGAGTTGTTGGCGAAGTTGCGTGTGGGTCCCCCGCAACTGGGCTAGGCGCTCGACCGCAGGCGACAGCAAAATTTCGATTTCGGTGCGCAGGCGGTCGACCGATTGTTGGAGGCTGGCCAGCGCCTCGGCGTTGGGGCCTTTGGCCTCCGGGAGAGCTCTGCCGAGGTCTTGAAGGTGAGCTGGGGCCGTGTCGCCCAGAAGTTTTTCGAGGGCACCGAGGGCGTCTGATTGGCGGGCAAGGCCCTTTTGCTCGCGTTCACGTTGACTGCGGTGTTGGGTCGCGGCCTTGAGTTTGGGCGAAAGACCCCCACGCGCGAGGGCTGCGTCGGCAGCTTCGAGCCGGCGTTCCCAACTGGCGAGCTCGATGAGTTCGCGGTCGGCCGCGGCCAGTTTTTGTTGTAGATTCACCTGTTTTTGGGCGTTGTCGACGAGCGCCGTACGAGCCGCGGCCAGTTCCTCGGTGAGGTTTTTGAGTTTGTGGTCACACAGGCGATCCAACAGTTCACGCTGGGCCTTGGGGTCGTTGCAGATGGCTTCGATTTGGTTGTGGCTAAACAGCGCGACATCAAAAAATACATGTGAGTGCAACAGGTTTGAGTCGAGTTGTTCTCCCCGATGGTTGCGCAGGGTCGGCGCCTCACCTAGCTTGCGGCGGATCGTATAGGTCGCGCCGTCGCGGGACTCGACCTCGAGTTCAACCTGGCCGTCGCGGGTGAGGTTGTGCTCGATCAGTTGACGAATTCGATCCTCGGGGGTTTGGCTGCCGCGACGACCACTCGCAGCCGGTTCGCGGCCGAGGGCAAAACGGATGAACTCGAGGACAGTTGTTTTGCCACTGCCGCGCCCGCCAATGAGACAGTTGAGACCGTCGCATAACGGGAGGTCGAGCCCAGACAAAAACCCGCCATCGACACGCAGGCGGCGAAGGAGGTGGTGGCCCGGGTGGCCAGGTGCGGGGTGGGGGGCAGAGATCGACATCGAACAACTCCTTTGTCGCGTACTAGTGTGGAATGCGCAGGTGATCCCAAGGGGAGCAGGTCGGGCCCGCGAGCGTATCAGTCCTAGCGAAATGAGCACATCCCCGGTGCGGTTGGGCGCCCTGATACGATGTCGGCGATGACATGCCCAAACCTACGCCGAAAGCCGGCCCACCGGGTTGTGTGGGTCGCTTTTTTTCTCGCGTTGGGGTGTCAGCGCGAGTCCCCGAGTCCGACGCCAAAATTGGCACAGCAACGTGGGCAGGCACAGGTGGCCGGCATTGACGCGGCAACCTGGCTCGCCAGCCTCGAGCGCGGGGTGGTGCGAGACTCGGACAACAGTGGAAGTTTTCGCATCGATGGTTTTGTCGCAGTTTTGTTGCAACAGCACCTGTCGCGGCAACCGGTCGATGAGCGTGGCATGCAGCTCGACGCAGGTGCAGACACGCTATTGGCGAAGCTCGGCCTGAGCCCGGGAGATCGTTTGTTGGCGGTCAATGGCCGCGACCTGGCCGGGCTCGATGCCAAGCAGATCCGTGGCCTTCTTGCCGACGCCCCGGTCCTGGAGTTTTCAGTTGAGCGCGACGGCATCTCCCAGACCTATGCGTACCGGGTAATCGAGGGGCTCGCGCGCTATGGCGACGAACTCAACAAGCCCACAAGTGCCGCGCCGGTTCCCGACCTTTCGGTCGAGATGCCCGATGCGCCGGATCCGTTTGCTGTTGCTCAAGGGGCGGCGAGCGGGGGAGTCGGGCGATCGCCTGGGCGAGCCGGTGGTGGGCGATCGCCGCAGCCGTCGTCGGGTCGTGGGCAAAATCATGCAGCTACACCTAAATCGAGTGGTGGCAGGCCGACCTCGCCGACCACCTCGGCCCGGTGCCAGGGGACGAGTTGCTCGGTGAGTCTGCAGGAGTTTACCCGCTATACCAACAACCCCTCATCACTCATGCGCGAAGCTCAGGTTTCGCGGGTGTCCCAGGGCTATCGCCTCAGCGGTGTACGGGCAAATGGCCCGGTGGGTAAACTCGGGTTTCGCAACGGCGATGTCATTACCACGGTCAACGGCCACCGCCTCAGCGACGATGCTGATGCGATGGCCTTGTACTTTGGGTTGTCCGGCACGCGGTTGTTTCGCGTGACCTACCTTCGTGGGGGGCGCTCGGCGACGCGGACAATTCGACTGCAATAGGTCAGGGGTCGCGCCGCGAGTTTGCGTTTAGCCCGGAATCAGCTCGGTCCAGGGAAAACCGCTACATCCCGTGGTTTCAGGGTCGTTCGGGTCGGCCTCTGGCGCCGCTTCGGCTTCCTCGGCGGACGCAGCATCGAATGCAGTTTGGCAGTACCACAGGCGGTCGTCCTGGGTTGTGGTCCACTCAAACTTCGACCACAGCCCCGGGTTGAACTCGTTGGCTTCGCCATTTTGGGCCACGAGATAGGCGGCATCGTTGTCGTACCAGCTGATCACAAAGCTCAGCGAGGAGTCTCCGTAGGTTTGCAGCCACTCGTTGTCATCGATGTCGTGGGTGCCATCAAAACTATCGGTGTATGTACCACTAATTTCGAGGGGATCGGGATCGGTGTCGACACCCGTTTCGCTCGCATCGGTCGTGACGTCGGTCGTCATGTCGGTGGTCGCGTCGGTGGTCATGTCCGTCGTCGCGTCGGTGGTCATGTCCGTCGTTGCGTCGGTGGTTTCCGACTCACTTGTCTCGGTCGGACCAGCGGTCGAGGCCTCGGTTTCACTGGCGTCGGTCTCCGCGTCCGTGGTTGATTCGGTCGCAGGTCCGTCCGTTGTGGTCGGGTCTCCTTGGGTTGTGGTCGGGTCGCTGTCGGTCGCGGTCGAAGTGGTCGCGTCTGCACAGCCCGTGACAAACACAAACGGAACAAGGGCAATTGCCTGGCGGAAGTTCATGGGCTCGGCATGTAGCAGAAACTCGGATGCGATGCCCTTTGGCGGAGCCTAGAGCCTTCGCCCGGAGGCTCGGAGTTGCCGGTCGGATCTCGGTTTTGGCACCAATGTTCGGCGTTGAGTTTGCTCGTTTGGATCGGTTCGTAACAACCGGCTGGCCCGAACAGCGGCGAACTCACGAGATCTCAAGACGGTAGCGAAGCGAGTCTTTCGCGTGGGAATCCAACCACAACCATACGGTGGTGCGGCACAATCGGGCGGCATGTTTCGCCGCGACCTCCGAACTGTCATCGATATCAACGCTCCGCCAACGCGCGTGTGGGAGGTTCTCTCAGACACTGAGGGCTACGCCGAGTGGAATCCGATGGTTCGCGCACTTACCTGTCCGAAGGGTCTTTTTTGTGGCGCGCCGGTGAGCCTGCACCTACACGTCCGTGGCTTGTCGTTGCCGCCCATTCCGGCCAAAATTTCGCGGTTTGACATCGGTCGGGTGCTGGCGTGGAAGGGTGGTATTCCCGGCCTCCAAACGGGCGAGCACTACTTTATTGTTGAGCAACGCGGCGCGCACTCCCGGCTCATCCACGGCGAGCGCTGGGCGGGCGTTGCCGTTGCGCCGACCCTCACCGTCCTCGCGCCAACGTTATTTGCCAGCTACCGCCAGCTCAACGCTGCCCTCGCCCAGCGTTGCCTCGCCGCGTAGCCGCGTTCAACTCGCTGGCTTTGCCGGTAAGATAGGACAGACGGCCAAGCTGTCGCCGCCCGGATATGATGTTGAGCTGCAAAACCGCTGCGAAGTCCAAACCCCACCATTGTTGGGGCCTGGGCGTATTGGCCCTCGCGGGAGCTTTGGTCCTCGCCTGTGCCCCAACCGCGGGCGAGACCGATTCGGCCAGTGGCGAGACCGACCAAGAGTTGATGATACAAGAACTTAGCTGGAAGCCGGCCAAACACGTGTTGGGGGGAACTTTGCAGGTGCATCTAAGTATGCCAGGTGTGCTGCACGAAGTCCGTGTGATGGGCCCTGAAGGCGAACAGGTTGTCCCCGCATCGGGGTTGCTCAACGCCGGGCCAGGTACCGAACTCTCAGCGATGATCCTGGGTTTACGGGCCGAGCAGGACTATGCGATCGAGGTCGTCGTGCACAACGACATGGGGACCGAGGTCCGCGATGCCTTCCAGCACACCACCGACCCCTTGCCTGAGCCGTTTGTCCCGCTCGAGTTTGTGGCCAGCGACCCGCAGCGGATGCAGCCCGGCATCACGTTGTTTGATAGTACGGCGCGCGAAGGGTTTGCTTCGCGCGGGGGGTTTTTAGTTGCGGTCGATGCCCACGGCGAAGTTGTTTGGTACTACACAGGTCCAGAGGTGCAGCAGCCCTGCGATATCCGCCGGTTGCAAAACGGCCACCTCATGTTCCTCGGGATCGGTCCCGACGGGCTTTCCACGCGGGCGGTTGAGATCGACATGCTCGGTGAGATCCATGGGGTTTGGAACAGCGATGACCTCGGAATCGGAGCAGCCCATGCGGATCTGGCCGAGGTCCGACCCGAGCTCGACAGCCCGATTTTGACAGCCGGCCTCGAAGTTCGGGAAATTGCGGGCTACCCAGGCGACAAGACCTACACAGTTGTTGGTGATACAATCATCGAGTTTTCCCGCAGTGGCGAGATTGTCCATAGCCTCTCATTGTTGGACATTCTCGACCCCTACCGGATTGTCACGCCCGATTTTCATGCGGGGTTTTGGGCCGGGCTCTATGGCCTTGGGTCGAAGGACTGGAGCCATGTCAACGCGGTCAGCTATGTCGCGCAGGACGATGCCTACCTCGTCTCGGCGCGCCACCAGGACATTGTGTTTTTGGTGTCGCGCACTGGCGAGTTGATCTGGGTAATTGGCCAAGATGACCCGAAGACGCCAGGAGACGACGACTGGCCCTATCTCACCCTGGTGGGCGAGGGGAGCCTGCCCAACCATATGCACGCGGCAAAGATGCTAGCTGACGATCACGTGATCATGTTTGACAACGCCAATGCCTCGGGGATGTCGCGGGCTGTTGAGTATGCAATCGATCGTGCGGGCAAAACCCTAACCCAGGTGTGGAGCTACACCGATCCTGATTTCGACCCGCCGCTGTTTTCGGCGATCATCGGAGATGCCGACCGGCTGGCTAACAACAACGTGCTGGTCGACTTTGGCGCGATCGACCCTGACCCACAGACGCTCGACCTCGCGGGCGCGTGGGCCCATATTGTCGAAGTTGACCCGGCCACCGGGGACAAGGTGTTTGAACTCAACGTGCGCGGAGCCAGTCAGGACCCAACGCAACGACTTGTCTACCGTGTACAACGCCAACCGAGCCTGTACCCATAGGCACGTTGGTGCGCGTTCTATAATATGTAGATACATGCTCTAGGTCCCACTCCGACACACAGTGCGGGCGATAGGGCGCGAGTTTTTGTATGTTTTTTGAGACATGTAAGCGATCGCGCGTGGGCGTTCAGATCGACGTCGAATAGGAGCCGCAATTTTGGCGGCGAACCGCGTATACTCCTGTTGTGGTCGACCCTGGCAAGGGCCTGCGGATCGTGTGTTCCAACGAACGGTTCGCGATTGGTTCGTGGCGAAATGTACACTTGGTCGTCACCCGCGGGATGCTTACGCCTGTGGACATCCGCTATACCGACCAGGTTCATGCCAACCTGCGGACGCTGTACCCCGAGGGCTCGGCGGTTTTATGTGTGATCGAGGCCGCCAAAGTTCCGTCGACAAATGTGCGGGCAGAGGCGGTTCGGTCCTTTCGCGAAAGTGGGCCAGATACCCTGTGTTGTGCCATTGTGCTCGAAGACCAGGGGTTTCGCGGGGTCGCAGTACGCTCGGCGCTCTCGACAATCTTTCTCGTCTCGCGCCGACCGTGTCCGTGTTGCATATTCAAAGAAACTGCGGAGGCGGTGGCCTGGACCCTGACGCGTATCGCCGACAGCGTGGACGAGCGCACGGCCCTGCTCGAGGCCGTGGCGCAGTTGCGGTCAACCCCCTATGCCCATTAGCCTGCGCGAGGCTCACAGGCTAAACGCATCGATCACTTCGGCATTTTTACGCACTTGCGCCTTGCCCCCTCGACTCTGGGTCGGCGCAACAAATCCCGAGTTTGCCTTGGCTAGTGGCGCCTCCATGTCGGCGAACGGGTCGTGGGACCATTTGCGATCGGGCCGTCGTTTGCGGTCGTTTTGCCACTTCTTTTTGCGGCGTTTGACCCGATGCATCTGCGTATTGATGTGGTTTCGGGCATCTTCGGCCCGGCCGCTGGCAAACATGTGGTTGGCCGTGCGCAATGCCTCCGCGGTCTCGGCTCGGGTCAGACGGGCGAGCACGACCGGGTCGAGCTCTGCCACTTCGCCCGGACTACTCGTGAGGGTTGTGGCCAATTTGCCTGTGCAACTTCCGGGTTTGGCGGTGAGCAGGTCGTCGTAGGTCATGGTCACGTCGACAACCGGTTGGGTCCCGCTATGTCCTATCGGAGTGCGCAGGCGGGCGAGTACGGTTTTCGTTTCGCCAGCGGTAAACGAGCCCATTGGTATCGTCAGGAAGTTACCCGCCTGCGAGAAGCTGCGGTCAAACACGTGGTCGAGCTCAACTCCGGGAGCGAGCTGAAGGCTGAGGCTGGTGTTGGTGGCGAGGGTTTTGACCAACGACTGAAACTCCTTTTCGAACACGCGAGCCATATCTGATGCATGTTCAACAAAGTGATGGCGGCCGTTGGATTCCTGCGCCAGGGCGAGCATCGCTCGCTCGTTGTAGTCGACGTCGACCCCGATCGAGCTGATGGCAATGCCGCGGGTTCGGGCCTTGGCGGCCAGTGAGCGCAGTCCAGCAACGTCGCGGATGCCCCGATTGGCCTCCCCGTCGCTGAGCACGAGCATGCGGTTGACCCCACCGCTGGTAAACCGCAGCATCTCGAGCCCGGCTTCGATCCCGCAGCTCATACAGGTGTTGCCACGGGTCGCCATTGGCGTGATGCGGGCCAGAACCTGGGCGCGGGTACTCGCTGTCAATTTTGTTGCTGGTACAATGATGTGAGTGGCGTTGTTGTAGCCAACCACACTCACGGTATCCCCCTCGCGCAGGCGCTCGACCATGCCCCTGGCCGCGCGGATGGCATTTTGCAGCCGGGCACCTCGCATCGAACCTGAGTGGTCGATCACAATCGCGAGGTTGACCGGGGTGGGGGGAGCTGCCTCGATTCGATCTGGGGGGTGGACTTCGAGCAGGACAAAGGTCTCATTTGTGCGGTTCGCCGGGAGCACTCGGTGGCCGAGCGTGCCGTCGATCATGAGCGTTTCGCCGGCGGTAAACCGCGAGCTATCGACTACTTTGGTTGGCTCGGGTGTCGACTCGGTGGTGGGAGTCGCCTCCGGAGTCGAAATGTCGGCCGCAACGGCTGGTGCCGGGGGATCGGCGGCGGGTAGGGCTGCGGCATCGGGCGTGGTCAGGCTCCACACCGAGGCACTTGTCAGCGTCATACAGGTGGCGGTGAGCAGGGTCAGGGCAAAGGGCTTCATGTGGGGGCTCCGGGTCAGGTCAACGCACGAGCTTCGTCCTTGGCCTTTGGGAATTGGCGAAGGGCTCGAAAATGGGCCCATGGCAAGCCCCCATCCGGCGAGGGAGGTTGTCGCAGTGGGACGGCCGGACGACGGCTGTGCCATAGTAGAAGCGCCAGCGGCAGCGACGTGACCACTCGAATACTTGTATATGCCTTCGGTTTGCTCTGTGCCTGCCAGCCCGGTGGCACGACCACAACGTCGGGCACAGTCGGGGAGACCCGCGACACAACTCCGTGCGAAGGGCCGCCGGAGGACGTGTCGGCGATGTTCGCCTGCCCGCTATCGAGCTGTCCCGAGGGCTATCTCTACAACAACCCCAACGCCTGCATCGGTCCGCTCGAGGGGGTCGACTTCGACGACGGTTACTCGCCCGAGGAGCTTTGCATCTTGCAGCGGCTGGCCGAAGGGACCCCTGGGCAAATCACCGTGCGTGAGACCTGTGATGGCCTGACGTCGTCGCGGACTGTGTTCGTTCTAGGCCCGGGCGTCGCGATGTTGACGAGTTCCGAAACACGTCCGTGCTCGAGCTGCGCCTGCGGTAGCGAGACGCAATGGGGTGGGCTCGATATCTGCACGTTGATTTCGAGTGAGAGTTTTCTCAGCTGTTTAGAGGCCACGGAGCGAAAAGCCCAACTCGGCTGCATGGTGGTCGAGAACTGGTTTGTCGATTGTGCCCCGAGTGAGCCGATGTGCACGCCTTCGGGTTGAGTGAACCTCAAAAAAAATCGGCGGGGGTTGTCACCTTTCTTTCCCGCGCTCGTAATCCCGGTTGAGCACGCCGCGCACAAGCGCCGCACGACGACCGGGAAATCCACACGTTCACCCATCACCCCGCAAGGAACCCCAACCATGTCCATTCGTAAGCTCACCAGTTTTCGCAGCCTCGCAGCCCTCACGCTCGGCACGAGCCTCATTCTTGGCGTAAGCCTCGCAGCCTGTCAGCCCGCCCAGGAGGATTCCGTGACAGCCGATCGTTCAGCCCCGCTTCAAGCCAACGAAGCCCTGCAAGTTTCGATTGAAATCAGTGGAGAGGTCAGCAAAGAGCAGATCCACGCAATCGCCCAACACGTCGAGCAAAATGGCCCGGGCGAGATTGCCGGTGCCCAGGTCGCGGTCAACAAGACCGCCGGCGACGAGCAAGGTGCCTCGATTCAGGTCACCTTGATGGGTAGCAACCTGGGTGACGGAGCCGGGATCGCCGACGACCTCCGCGGCGCCTTCCCTGTGCTTGCAGATGCAAATATCGCGGTGACCGAGGCCGACCCGGGTGCCAACAACATGCCCATGGTCCACTCCGATGCCGAGGACCCGGATGAGGCAGCCCAGGAGATCATCGAACAACTCAAGGCCCAGGGGATTCCCGAGGATGCGATTCACGTCGAGGTTTCCGAGGACGACGAGGGCCATCGCAAGATCGAAGTCAAGGTCCACCAAGAAGAGGTCAGCGAAGAGTAGTCCGCGCTGCCAGTAAAAAAGCACCCTGCACGGGTGCTTTTTACGTTGGTTTGGCCACCAAAAGCCCCGGCATGAACGTGCTGGGGCTTGATGTGTATGCAACGAGTATGCGTTACATCGGGATGCAGGTGACCTTGTTGAGCTGCCCACCGGTCATGTCCGAGTAGGTATACGGCGAGTTGAGCCCGTCATAAAACTCGTACTCGTAGGTTTCGGGATCGATTTTGTAGGCCGATGTGCCGCCGAGTTGAATCGCCCAAATGAAACCGTCGATATCGACACTGATGCCCCGGTAGAGGTTGTTTCCGGGCAGCGGGATGATGTCGCCAACGACCATCGTTTCCATGTCGACCCAGCCAACGCCGCCCTGGGTCGCGCTCCAGATCCGGCCTTGCAAGTCCTCGGCAACGCCCGAACCTCCGGCGCCCGGGATGTCGCCAATCGGGCTGGACCACGTTTGGCTCTGGTAGTCAAACCGCCGCGGGATATCATCCCAAACCCGGCCCATGGTGTCGACGGTCAGCCCGTATGAGCCGCCCGAGAAGACCTCGTACTCGAGGGTTTCGTGGTCGACGCGGACCATCTTGCTTTGGGCCCACACAAAAAACCACATGTTGTTGTCGGGGTCGACAGCCGCTCCGTAGGGACCTAGGCCCCACTCGATGTTGCCGATGGTGCACGGGACTTCGGCATGCGGGATGTGAATGGTGTCTTCGACCTCTCCGCTATCCCCGTTGACCCGGTGAACCCAGATACCCGTCTGTCCGCATTGCCCCGGTGACCCGCTGTTGCCCGTTGTCGTCCAAATCTTCTGGTCGTCGTACTCACAGGTTTCTTCGTTGTAGACCCCCGAAGTCCAGGCCACCGGGCGTTGCACTGTGTAGTCACTAAACGGGTTGTGCCAGGCGATGCACTCATCCTGGTCGAACGGCAAGACATCGTTTTTACCCGTCGATGTTTGGATGATGCCGTCGTTATTCTTGTCGATACAATCTTCCTGACGGGCCCAGATCTTGGTGAGCCCGCCAAACCGATTGGCGATGACGACCGCACGTCCGTCGATGCTCACCGAAGTTCGCGAAGGGCTGCCACTACCGTCGGGCCTGGTGCGATAGCGGCCTTCCTCGACCAACGTCCGGGTGTCGAGTTTGGTCACCGTGTGCTCGCCACTGTTGGCGATCCACGCGTAGCTCCACTCGTCGTTGCCACACTGTTGCTCGCACTGATTGCCGGTTGTTGTGGTGTCGTCGGTCGGGTCGTCGGTCGGATCGTCGGTTGTGGTGGTCGGGTCGTCGGTCGTCGTGGTTGGGTCGTCCGTGGTCGCCTCGGTTGGGTCCGTGGTCTGGTCGGTTGGGTCGTCCGTGGTCTGGTCGGTCGTGGTCGGTTCCTCGGTTGTCGGGCCTTCGGTTGTTGGCTCCTCCGTCGAGCCCTGGCTTTCAGACTCGCTACCGGCAGTTGGCTCGCCGGAAGACTCGGTGCCAGTGTCCGTGCCCGGATCGCCCGATGTGTTGGTTGCGGTTGTTGTTGTCGACCCGTCGCTGCCCGAGTCTGAGCCGGTCGCGGTTGAGTCGTCGCCACAGGCCGCGAGTGTCAAAGTTGTCGACAGCACAACGAATGGGGCCCATGGACCACAGATACGATTTTTCATGGTTGTCAGCCTTCCGAGGTTGCCAAAGCGTCGGCAGTTTTCGACCAAACGTCAAGCTCGTGCATTTGCAAATATGCAATTTCTGGTTACCGCCGTTACTGTTCGCGCGCGAGGGTGCGTAGAAACGAGCGTTGTCGTCGCCCAACTATATGTCTATACAAACTACACCTAGCGGCAATGCTTCGAGAAGGCCGCCCGTGCCGTTGAACCCATCTTGGAACTCTCGTTTTGGGCCTGGGCCTTGCGCCCGAGTTTGCAAAGGGCCTCGATTTTGATGGCGTTGCGCTTGCTTTTGACCTGACTCACCGGAAACTCGCGGGCGTGCTGATTGGCGTAGGCGAGGGCCTGGGATGGGTTGCCGGCCTTCAGAGCCTTGCTGGCAGCGCTGAGCATCATGAGTTCGTGGATGACTTGGCCGGAGTCGCGTGCCGAGTCGCGGTCGGCTTTGCTCGACTTCTTTTTGGTTTTTTTCTTTTTCTTTTTTGTGGTCCCGCGGGAACTTCCGCGCGATGAGCCGCGACTCGGTTTTTTTGTTTTGCCAGCAGATTCGACCGCCGACTTGCCGCCCGATTCGCCGGCCTTACCGCTATTCGCGGCAGCGGCTTCCTCACCAGCCGTGGCAGCAGCCTCGTCGGGAGCCTCGGTTTCGCCACCGCCAGTGGTCCCCTCAGCCTCTGGGGCGTCGTCTTCGATCGCATCGTTGCCGTCGTTTTGTGCGACCGCGGGGGCCTCCTCGGCAGCCTCGACCTCAACCGGATCACCTGCCTGAAAGACCAGAAAAACAGCTACGAGTGCGGCGCCAATGAGCCCCAGAACGCCGATGGTTGCGACTGGTGAGCGTCGCTCGAGTAGAACCTCGGGTTCGTAGCTGTAGTCGGCAGCACTACCGAGCTCTGGTACGATCGTGTTGCTGCGCGGGGCAGCAGCCTTTGACTGTACAAATGTTTGCGGAACGGCAGCAGCGGCAGCGGCCTTGCGTGAGGTGGTTGGTTGGGCAGGTTGCTGATGGTTTTGTGGTGTCGAGCGTCGCGGAGCCGGAGCATGTGGAGCCCGGTGCACGGCCGCAGATGGCTGTTGGGCCTGCTGCTGGTGAGTCGCCGGTTGCTGTTGGTGCGAGCCGGGACGGGGTTGCTGCGGCCTCTGTGCAGGTTGCCGTTGTGCAGGTTGGGCGCCGGGATGTGGCCTCTGTGCAGGTTGCCGTTGCGGTTGTACAGGTTGGGCGCCGGCTCGGTTATGCGGCTGGTACTGCTGGGCCTGTTGCGGCTGATGTGCAGCTCGGTTGAAAGGCTGCGGTTGGTGTGCAGGTTGGGAGCCGGGCTGGTTGTACTGGTGCTGGTGTGCAGGTTGGGAGCCGGGCTGCTTGTGCGCAGGTTGGGAGCCAGGCTGGTTGTACGACTGGGACTGCGGTTGTTGTGCCGGCTGCGAACCGACGCGGTTGAGCGGCTGGGATTGGGAGGGCGCTGGTTGGGCCACATGCGCCGATTTGGCTTGGAGGGGCTGCGCCAGTGGATTTTGGACCGGCGCTGGATACCCGGCAGGAGCCTGTGGCGGCGGTGAAACAACGGTTGCTCCGGTGCGCGACGGAGGGACTTGATGCGTGCTGGGGCCGGTTGGTGGCGCCGAGACGACAGTCGCCCCGGTCCGAGCCGGGCCGGAGTACCGCGAGGCTGAAGTTGCAGGTGCATGGGTTAAAGGTGTAGATACACCAGGAGCAGGAACGGGCGCGGGAACCCGTCCGCCCGCGTGCGGCACCGGTGAAGGCTGTCGCATTCCCGGGGGTGGGGACGACTCAATAACAGTCTTGCCCGGGCCCGAACCCATGCCTGGGCGAGGCGCGGGAGCGGGTTGTTGCAGGCCCGGAGGCGGCGAGCTGGTGATCAGGGTTTTGCCAGGCCCGGCCGTCTTTGCCGGCTGAACGCCAGGTGGCGGAGTGTCGGTAATGAGGGTTTTGCCTGGGCCAGAGGCTGTTTTGGCCGGTTGAACGCCAGGCGGAGGCGTGTCGGTAATGAGGGTTTTGCCCGGGCCCTGTGGCGTTGGCTGGACCTTCGGCGGACCGGCAGTGAGCGGGGTTTTCTGCGGGACTAGCGTGGGCGTGGGCGTGGGCGTGGGCGTGGGCGTAGGCGTAGGCGTGGGCGTGCGCAATCCCGGCGGGGGCCCCGAGGCGATCAGTGTTTTCCCAGGCTTGCCACCCGTTGGTCCGGAAGCTCCTGGCTTGGCCGGCGTGGGCGTAAAGGATGTATGTGCACTCGAACCCGGGGTGGGAACCTGCGCACCGATCTTCGGACTCGCTTGGCGCAGGCGGTTGAGCGGGTTGGCGGTGGCCGGCTGCGGCACGGTGACCGCAGGTGTTGTGCTCGCAGGTGCCGCAAGGGGATTTGAACGGGGTGCGAGGTTGAGAGGATTGGTGCGCGAAACGTTTGAGACTGGGCCGACGGATGGGACACTGGGCACTGCGGGACGCCGCAGGGGTGAGCCGACTGCCGGAGGAGCACCGATCGACGGCGGAGCACCAACTGCCGGGGGTGCTGCGATGGATGGTGGCGACACCGAAGGAGCACGCACCGCGGGGGCCGATATTGTTGGCGGAGCGGCGATTTTTGGCGGAGCGCCAACGGTTGGCGGGGCGGCGAGTGTCGGTGGCCGATTGAGCGGATTGCCAATTGCCGGGGGTGCGACAACCGGAGGAGCAACAACCGGAGGAGCAACCGAGGGCACTCGATTGAGGGGCGAGACGGGCGGAGCGAGCCTAGGCGAGGCTCCGGCGAGTGCAGGGGGCTGGGCGAGGTTGCCGGCCGCGTGTAGCGAAGCACCAGATATCACCAAACTCCATGTACGAGCATATTCTCCCGCGGGTGGTTGCGTGTGCTGGATGCACGCGGCAAGCAATTGCCGCGGGTCGGCCTTGGCCTTGGTGACCCCGGCAGCAAATCGTTGCCGCAGATTTTGCTGGATCGCCCCGGCGGCCCGTGGCGTCTGGTTGAGCGCACGGGCTAGCAGCGGCAGCGGAAGTTGTCCGAGTTCCGAGAGGATAAAACCGTCGCGCAGCCGGGGGTCGAGCTTCGAAAGAAATGTATCTACAATCTTGATCGAACGCGCGTGGCCGGGTTGACCATGGCCGACGAGCGTGGCCGCCGGGCGGTGTGGCGTTCTCGACTCAGACTGGGCAGCCTGCCACACCTCAAAGCAAATCGCGGCGACGACTGACCGCGGCTCATGCCACGGGGCACCGGTCTTAATTGTGTTTGTATGTGCAAGAGAAACAACCTCGGCCACCCGCGGGGCTGGTACGCCGAGCCAAACGGCGACGGCACGGGCCGGGGGGTAGGTCGTTGCAAACGCGCGATGGATCAAGTCTACGCGGGGTTGCGTGGCTTGGGGATGCGGATGGGCGGACAAGGTCTCAGGCTCCACGGACCCGGGTCCGTGCTTTGGTGATGCTACCCCAACTACTGCCGCGGGTACCGGGTCGATTCGCTACATGGGCCAGTTGCATCCAGGGATGAGACAGCAGCTTTGCTAGGAGCACCTGCAAATGCTGCGTGTTTTGTGGGAGGACGACGGGCCGCCGCATCTGGCCGCGGTTGTGGCAGCGCGCCTCTTCCGCCCAACCTGTACGCTCAGTCACCCGATAGGTTCGGTCTCAGGTTCGTCGATCTCGTCGCATCCCCAGCGGACATTATCCAAAAACACAAAGCTGTCCCAGTTGGCGTCGTCGAGATCAAACACGGCAAACACAACCTCGATGTCGTCCCCGGGCTCGACAGCGACCGTCGTCGTCAGCCAACCTGTGCCCGCGCTATAGCGCATGCACGTGCCGGCAAATTGGGGGAGGTCACCATTTTCGTCGAAGTACTCGAGGAAGGCAGCGTTGAGCGATAGGGCCTTACCGTTCTGGTCGAATGAGACATTTCCACTCCATGTGCTCGACTCGACCCACGCGATGAACATGTCGTTGAAAGGCATGTCGAGCCACACAGGGTATTCCTTGGTCAAGAAGGCGACATCAAAGCTCAGTGTCGAGGCCCCCTCCGGCACCGTGGTTGAAAACCGCAGCTCCTGGTAGTCGTATTTCCAGCCGCTTTGTTGAAACTGTGACTCGATCGTGTTGGAGCAGTCGCCGGTACCGACGAGTGCGGGGTTTTGCAGGCAGTCGCCGCCGACATCTTTGGCCTGAATGGGCGCCGGAAATTTGCTCGTATCCATGCCGTCGAGCATGTGTGTCGAGTTGCAGTGAAAGGCCGCATCGCCCGGGCTGTCGGGGACGTCTAGGCGTTCACCCAAGTCGCCGGAGGACAGCACCAAAAAATGCGAACCTTCGCGTGGCGTGTAGGTTGTGCCCTCGCCCCACGAGGCGATCACTTCCATGCCGACGGGATCGGTTTGCCACGAGCCGGCGACGGTTACCTCGCCCGGGCAATTGAGCCCAATCGCTCGAAACGGGTCATCTGGTTCGAGGTCGCAGGCAGTGTGGTCGGCGACTTCGCAGGCGTTGCCTTCGGTGTCGCCGGCATCCGGTGCACCTACATCATATTTGACCGTGGTCGAACCAGTTGTCGGATCGGTTGTCGAGGTCGTCTCGCCGCTGTCGGAGTCGCTGCCGTCACCGGTTGGACCCACGGTCGCCTCGGTCGTTCCCTCGGTTTCGCTGGGTGATGTGGTTGTCGGTGCGGTGGTTGCCGTGGTGATCGAGGTGTCGGTGCCACGTGAAGTTGCGGCCCCGGAGCTACAACCCGTGGCCACGACAAGTCCATGTATCAACACATATCCCGCGAACGAGCGGCGCCAGTTTTGGGCGCCTAGGAAACCTTGGGAAACCGCAACTTCACCGATAGACACAGGCGGAAACTACCATATCTGACCGCGAGCGAGCGCTGTCCTAGCGCGTGGGTAGGATCTCTAAGACGGCTTCGGGGGGCCGGCCGATCGCCGCCCGTTGGCCGACCACCACAATCGGGCGCTCGATCAGGAAGGGATTTTCGGCCATCGCGTCGACGAGTTCGCGGGCCGACTTCTCGGGAGAGAGTCCGAGCTCTCGGTAGCGTTTCTCCTTGCGGCGCATCAGCGCGTGGGCCTCGATCTGGAGTTTGCCGAGCAACGCACGAATCGCCTTCGCGTCGGGCGGGTTGTCGAGGTAGCGAACCACCGTTGGCTCGATTCCGCGGTCGCGCAGGAGCTTGAGGGTCTCGCGCGACTTGCTGCATCGCGGGTTGTGGAAAATGACGATTTCGTCGGCCATCGGGTGGGGTTTACCGCTTCGCGCATGGATGCGCGAGCCTGCGACTCTGGTCAAAGATCGTGGTGTTTCTCGCATCTCGCCGGGTGGTCGGGGCAGGGCGGCCGGGGAATGTGTGCCGGCTCGCAATGTCGGTTTGCCAAAGACCGCCCTGTGAGGTGCCTGACCTGCGCTCAGGCAGTTGCCAAGCCGGGCAAACACTGGCTACGGTGTGCCGCTCGCCCGCGCCCGACATTTGCATGCAAACCCCGCCACAGCCCGACGCAGCTGCGAGTTCACTCGCCCCCGCTAGCGACGCCAAGCCACCAACTCGAAGTATATACAAATGGTTGGTATTCGGGGTGATGCTGGTGGCAATCGCCCTGCGCCTGTGGTTGATGATGCGCCCGCTCCCGGCACTCGACGGGCGCACCATTCCCGACGACACCTATATCTCGCTCGAGATCGCCAAGCAAATCGGCCAGGGCAATGGTCCGGTGTTCATCGACCGCTACACCAACGGGTTTCAGCCGCTGTTTGTGTGGTGCACATCCAGTGTATTTGCATTTTTAGATGCGGACGCGCTGACCCAGGTCGACACCCTCGACGCCATGGTGAAGGTCGCGTTGGGCTTTTGTGTGTTGTTTGACCTGTTGAGCGTGCTGCTCATCATGCACATTGTCCGGCTGGCATTTCGCAAGCATCGTGAGCCGTGGGTCGGCGAAGTCACGGCCGCGATCGCCGGGCTGATGTGGGCGATGCATCCGGCCACGCTGCGGGCGGCGACCAACGGCCTCGAGACAAGCCTGGCAATTTTGTTTTTGTTGATCGCCTGGCGACTGTCCTTGACACGTTCGTTCACCTCGACCAAAGCCCGCCATTTTGTCGTCCTCGGGCTCGTCGTGGGTATTGGCGGGATGGCTCGCATCGACGTCCTTGTCCTCGGCGTGTTTTTTGCCCTGGCTTCGCTGTGGGCTCTCGCCACGCTTGTGTGGCGAGCTCGGGCGCAGGGCCAGGGGCTGGCCTCGCCGGTTAAAGCATGGTTTTTGCGAAACCTCGCCCTGCTTGTTGGCACGGTCGCCGGGTATGCACCTTGGTTTTTTTACTCGCTTTACTACACCGGCGAGTGGTTTCCGATCAGCGGCAAAGCGGTGCGTTGGATCAGCCTGACCAACGCCAACTTCAATATCACGACCGCATTTTACATCTCGAAGTTTCGCGTTGGCTACAAGGCTATCCGCAGCAACTCGGCCCATCTCCTGTACATCGTCGGCATCTTCGTGCTGATCGCCCTCGGGCTGTGGCTTGTCTCGCGCAAGTTTAAGCAGCTACGCACGTGGAAGGCCTATCAAACCCTGCAGGAGACCCCCCTGCGGTGGTTGGCGCTCCCGGTGATTCACGGCATCTGCCTGTACTTTGCATATACATGCTACATCTTTGCGCCGTGGTTTTTTAAACGCTACCTCTACGTCGTCAACCCGGCCATGATCGCGATCTCAGCGGTCGCGCTCGGCTGTTTGGTTGCGTGGGCAGACAACTATCGCACGCGGTTTCGCCTGCTTTCCCGCCCGGTGCTGTACATTGCCGTTGCCGTTTACCTCGGGTTTGTCTGCTTTGCCTCGCGGCGATTTCAGATCATGATGTTCTGGCCGGCGAGCGTGGACACGGGTTATCGCAACCTGGGGATCTGGGCCGACGCCTACTTCCCGCGGGGGACAGTTGTTGGCTCGAGCCAAACCGGTGCGCTGGCCTACTACGCGCGCAACGTGCACTACGTCAACCTAGACGGCGTCGTCAACTCAGAGGCGATAACCGAGATCATGGCTGGCCGCAACATGGAGTACATCCGCAGCGAGAACATCGACTACGTCGTCGGCTGGCGGACCAACACCACGTACATCAAGCGCAACACCAAAAACTGGAGCGAGGACCAGTTGATCGAGATTGGCCAGGTCGCCGGGTTTCGCTCGTGGCACTCGACGTGGCGGCTATACGAGGTCATCTATCCGCCGGGGCATCCCAAACGCAACAAGCCTGTGAAGTTGCTGCCTCCGGGTCTTGGTGTCGAGGCGGCCGACCACTTTGCGGCGGCCGAAGCAGCCCAAAAAGCAGCGGCTGAGCGTCGGCGTAAACGGGCTGAGGCGCGCAAGAAAAAGCGTCCCAAAAAGCGCCCCAAAAAACGTCCTACCCGCTCGGGTCGACCCGACGTCGGCAGTGTGCGGATTCCGAGTGCTGGGCCGATTCGCCTGCCAGGGGACAAGAAAAACGCGAAAAAAGACCCGAGCCAAGCAACGCCCGCGGTCGACGACCCGGCCACGACCACGACCACAAGTCCCCTCGACAACTAGGTGCGAGCGCTTTGGCGAGTGCTCCCGCTCAAGCAGGCGACAGTAGGACGCGACGACAGGCCTCGCCAATTGGTTGACAGCCGGCCTCGACAGTTGGCCCGAGCTAGCTGGCAAATCCTATGTCGATACATGTTTTTCGGTGGGGGCCTAACTCAGTTTGGGTGGCCGTACCAGTCTCGACGGCTCAAAACAAGTTCGCGCGTCGTTGCAGCATTCGGGGGCTGCGAGCTCGCCGTCGGTACCCCAGGGCTGGCAGGTTCGCAGGCAGGAGTACTGCACCTGATTACGTGCAAATACAAATTCAAAGGCGTCGAGTTCGGCCGCGTCGCGGCTAAACCCCTTCCACCGTAACATTTTGCAGAGTTTCACAGGGCACCTCCCGCGGGTTTGTCCCCCGGCTGTTGCTTGAGTGCCAGGACCAGTGCGCTGGCGATCACTCCTGGAATCAAGTCGAGTTTATAACCAGTTCCGGGCAGTGGCTTGGCCCCGTTGACAGCCACTTTTGAGCGGTCGTCGATCACCTTGAGGGTTGCCGGTTGACCGGCCAGCGCCGCCTCGAGTGCTTGTATGCGCAACGGGGTATTGGCGACACCACCCAGGGCAATAGCGACCTGCTCAAACGAGCCCCCAGCCAAGCGCACACGGACAACAGCTTCGACCAGCGGCCATTCAGCCCGGGTGCGGTTGGTTGCCCGAAGGTAGGCCCCGAGCTCCCCAGGCACAGCTGGTGGCAAGTGTACGCGCGTCAACAGCTGCCCGGGCTGCAGGCTGTGACTCTGGGTTGGGTCGCTGCCGTTCCCAACCAATTCGGCCGCAGTCAGTCGTTGGCCGTCGCGCAGTTCGACGGTTGCGTCGTAGGCGAGTAGTGCCGCCGCCATCGTCGACGGGTGGGGGGCGGCACACGGGCCCTGGTCGAAACAGGCGTGAAACAGGTGATCGCCCTCGCGTGCGAGGCAACTCGTGCCCCCGGAACGCAGGCAACGCAGGTTGGGATGGCGGTAGTACCAGCAACGAACTTGCTGCAGCAAGTTTCCCCCGAGGGTTGCAACCTCCCGGATCTGTGGTGTCGCCAGTCCGCCGGCTGCCGCAGCAAATCCAGGGTAGCGCGCTTTCAGTTGGTCGTCGGCGGCGAGTTGGGCAATTGTTGTGCGTGCACCAATCGCGACCGAACCGTCCGGATTCCAGGTGATGGCATCGAGCCCGGTGAGGTCGCGCAGGTCGACGATGGGCCCCGTCGACAGTCCCAACCTCCGGCGGTCTTGGAGGTCGGTGCCGCCGGCTCGCGGCGTGCCACGCTGGCCCGCCAGCTCTTCGAGGGTCCGTGGGAACAGCATCATGTGCGCAATCCTTTCAGCACCCGGTCGGGGCGCAGGGGCAAGTGGCGAGGGCGGTACCCGGTGGCGTGAAATACCGCGTTGCCGAGCGCAGCCGCCGGTGCGAGTTTGACGAGTTCCGCCAGGCCAACACCGCCGCCGGTCACGTTCTCAAAGCCCTTTTGCATAAAATGTATATCAATGGTTCCCACATCCCCGAGCCCGGCAATGCGGTAGTCTTCGAGGTTGCCGGTGAGCACAGCTCCGGTGTTTGGATCGAGGCGGCGTTCCTCATAGAGTGCGTAGCTGATACCTTGAATCACGCCTCCCGTTGCCTGGCTGCGGGCGAGCACCGGCGTGAAGATTTTGCCGACCCCGAGTCCGACCTGCGATTGCAACACGCGTACCGTGCCGAGCCGAGTATCGACCTCGACTTCGCTCACCTGCAACGAACCCGAGACATACCGCCCGGCTGCTAACCCTCCTATGCCAAACACATAGCCCTTGCGGTCGCGCTTGCGCCGGCCGATTGTCGTCAATCTCGGTGCACGTGCAAGTACTTCGCCCCACGAGGTTTCGCCGGCGCTGTGGCGCAGCCCCCCGGGGATCGCCTGGGCTCCGCGGTACCCGAGCTGGGCCTCGGCGATTTCGAGCAACTCTTCGCGCAGATTTTCGGCAGCCTGCGTGGCGGCCGGGCCGATGGTCGTGGCGGTTCGACTCCCGGCCGACATTGGCCCGGGGACGAGTTTGGAGTCGCCAACCCGGATGGCGACCATGCCCGGGTCGATACCAAAGACATTGGCGACCGCCTGGGCCAGCACGGATTTTGAGCCGTTGCCGATGTCCTGGCACGCCGTCGAGACAACAAAACCTCCGGGGGTTGTGTCGACCTGTACGCGTGCGCTGGGTTGGACAAAGTAGAACCACCCACCGACAGCAAGGCCCACGCCACGGCGGTAGCGACCACTATCGGCAGCTATCGATGTTGCCCGGTCGCGCCACAGTGGCAGGGATTCGGCCCAGGTATACAGTTCCTTGCGCGCTGGGTTGGGGTCGTTGCGGCGGCGCAGGGCGATGGGATCTTCACTCCGTGCATGTGCAAGTTCGTCGACCGCCTGCTCGAGTGCCCAAAATGCCGGCGGCCCGCCGGGAGCCCGCAGTGGTTTGCCGGGCGCCGCATGGGTCACCACATCCCAATCCTCGAGCTTCTTGGGCGTTTTGGCATACATGATGCGAAACAAAATGCTCGGTGCCGAGCCAACCGCGACGCCGGCATCGGCAAACGACTTGACCTGAACACCCGTGAATTTGCCCTCCGTGTCAGCCGCGAGCGCGAGGTCAATTTCCTGGGCCGGACGGTTGCCTCCGGTGGCCAGTTCTTCGTGGCGATCGAGCACAACCCGAACAGGTCGCCCGAGTTGGCGCGAAAGTTCGACAGCCGCCACGAGTTCGAGGCTCAGCACCGCCTTGCCACCAAAACCGCCGCCGACGTGTTGTGCCAGGACCTGCACCCGCTCCGCAGGCAGGTCAAAGCGTTTGGCGATATCCTCGGCGGCCTGGTGCACACCCTGGGTTGATAGATGTACAACCAACAAATCGTCACGCCAATCGGCGACACAGGCGTGGGGCTCGAGCGTGCTGTGGCACTGTGTCTGCGTCGAAAACTGCCCTCCTGCCAGGCGTTTTGCATCGCCGGAGTCTTTGGCTTCGGTTACGGCACGCCGCGCTTTGCCTCGACTTTTGGAGAACAGCTGAAACGGGCCGCGCAGGTTGCCTCTCCACTTGAGGGGCAGCAACGGCGCTTCGTTGGCATTTGGAGCCTGCTTGCGGGTCGCCCGGCTGGTGTAAACGTGGTCTTTTGCTGTCCGCCCCGCCTCAATTCCGATAATCGGTGTGTATACATCTAAATCGTAGTCGACCAGGGTGAGCGCATGCCGGGCAATGGCCTCGCTCTCGGCAGCAATCGCCACAAGTTCCTGGCCGGCGAAGCGAATCGTTCGCACGCCCATGGTCAGGTCGACAGCCGCGTAAACGCCCGGGTGTTTGAGTGCGCGCGACCAGTCGATCCGACGAATTGTGGCATGGGCGACGTGGGCCCGACCGATCGCTCCATAGACCATGTTGGGGAGCTGGACATCAACCGTGTACTTGGCCTGCCCGGTAACCTTTTCGCGGGCGTCGTACCGCGGACCACGCTCGCCGGCATTGTCGTAGGCGCCCTCGCACGCCCTGGCGATAGCGGCGTAAATTTGTGTATAGGCACCACACCGACAAAGATGCCCAGAAAGTGCATCTGCAATGACCTCACGGCTCGGTGGTTGTTTGCCGTGTTCGGCTCGCCAAGCGTCAAAAAACGCAGCCGCCTCAACGACAAAGCCCGGCGTGCAGTAGCCACACTGCATCGCGTCTTCGCCGATAAACGCTCGCTGCACCGGGTGAAGGCCCCGAAGATCGGTCGCCAAGCCTTCGACTGTGGTCACGCGGCGCCGGTGCAGTGATGTTGCGGGCAACAGGCAGCTCGCCACCGGCTTGCCGTCGACTTGAATCGTGCAGGCCCCACAGGCCCCGTGTCCGCAGGCGAGCTTGGTCCCGGTGAGACCGAGTTGGTTGCGTACGGCTTCGAGCGCGGTGGTGTCTGGGCCGGCTGCGATCTGTGTTGCGGTGCGGTTGACTGTCACATCGACGGGGATTGCATCTACAATTTTCTCGCCGGGAGCTGTGAGTTGGCTGAGCTCGCCACGCGCCTGCTCACTACGGCACCCGGTCAACGCTGCTGTCAGGGTTCCACCGAGCGTTCCCTTGAGAAGACCCCGTCGTGTCGGCTTGACTGTCATGGCACTCCTTTCGCCCGTTCCTCTCGATATTGGACAATCAATTTTGTGTCAACTCGCATCGGCCCGAGGGAGGTTTGCACGTGCACAAAACCATCTGTATTGCCGAGATCCACCAGCTTGCGAGATTCTTTAGCGGCCCGAGGCCGGCCCGAAACTGACAGTTTGTTTCTCGGGTAAAAGTCGGTAGGATGCCGGCCATGGATTTTGACCTGGATAGACGCACGATTATGTTGGCGGTGACGGGGTCCCATGCCTACGGGACTGCGCGGGCGACCTCAGATATTGATATTCGCGGCTGTTGCATCGCACCACTTGCCGTTCGGCTCTCGTTTTATCGCAACTTTGAGCAGTTTCAGGCGATGGGCAAGGCCCCTCCGGGGGGACCGAACTGGCGCACTGCCATGGAAAATATGCATAAGCATGAAACCGCCGGGCCGATTGCTGCCAAGACCGGTGCCGATGAGCTCGACCTGGTGATCTACGACCTCAGCAAGCTCGTCAACCTCTGTGCCAACGCCAACCCCAACATGTTGGAGTTGCTGTTTTTACACCCCGACGATGTGTTGTTTGCCTCGCCGTTGTGGGAACAGCTGCGCGCGCATCGAGAGCTATTTTTGACGCAGAAGGTCAAATTTACATACCTGGGCTATGCCAACAGCCAACTCAAACGGATCAAGGGTCATCGCGCGTGGTTGCTCAACCCACCCACGGCCGCGCCGACACGGGCGGAGTTTGGGTTGCCTGAGTCGACGGTACTCAGCGCCGATGACCGCAACCGGATCGACGAAGCGATCACAAAGATCATCCGCAGCTGGGGAGTTGAGGACATGGAAATGCAGGGGGCGGAGCGTGACGTGCTGCGCGACAACATGCGCGAGTTTTGGGCGACAACCCTGAGTTGCCAGCCCGAAGTGCTCGACGAACGGGTCTATGAGCTTGCAGCTACATCGATTGGCCTGAGCAAGGATGTCCTCGCGGCGCTTCGCCAGGAGCGACGCTACCGGTCGGCGCGCAAGCAGTGGGACCAATTCAAACGCTGGGAACGCGAGCGCAATCCCAAGCGCGCGGCCCTTGAAGCGCAACACGGCTACGACACCAAGCACGGCATGCACCTGATTCGCCTGATGCGGACGGGCCTTGAAGTCCTGCGCGAGGGGGTCTTGCGGGTGCGTCGACCCGATGCGGCCGAACTCTCGGCCATCCGCGATGGGGCCTACTCCTACGAGCAACTCATCGTTGAGGCCGAGCGCCTTGAAGCCGAGATGGGCACCGCGCTTTCGGCCTCGAAGTTGCCCAAAAAGCCAGATAAGGCCGCGATCGATAGGGTGTTGCAGCAACTGCTCGAACAGGCCGGTTAGCCCGGCGAAGCTCGTTTATTCGTTTGCCTATGCTTTCGCTTGTACAGCGAGCGAAAGCGTTGATAAAAAAATCACAAGCGTGGTGTGAACAATTCGCTGGGTAGATTGTCCCACGGCGCGTAACAAATTTACGAGGTCGCAAATGACATCGCCAACCACATATCTCCACAGCTGCGCCCATAGCGATTTTCGGGCGTCGAGCACCTGTGGTTTTGCTGTGGTGGCGATGCCTGTGGCACCCGCCCGTGCCAACCGCTGGTAAGTATGCATACACATCAAATTTGATGTGATGTGCAAGTTCGCTCGTACGTTTGTAAGGAGGTCCCGCCATGGGGACCGATCGATCGAAAGGTGGGAGGTATCGGCGAAGGAACTTTCGCGACCTCCAAATTGTTGGCAAAACCGATAACGGCTATCGGGTTGTTGCCGGACTGTTTCCCCTCGTCAACTCCGAGGGTATTGCCCTCGATATTTTGATTCATGGGCTTTGGCAGCGGGGCTATGTCCCCGATTGGATCAATTTTTTGCGCGAAGCTCAGGCCTACGGCTGGAACCTGGGCACGACCAAGGCGCGGATTGTCCAGGCCGTGAGTGATGTCCACGGTCGGCCGTGGTGCGACCACGTTGAGCTGCGCCTCGAACAGGTTCTACAAAAACTGCTCTCAACTAGTTGTAACAACATGTAAATCAAGGAGTATCATCATGCGTACAGTATCTGCCAACTTCAAGCGGCGTGCGGCCGACCACAGCATCGTGTTGGGTGCGGTGGTGCGTTCGATTGCCGGAGCTCCCATCGACGCCGGTCAGCGCGTGCGCCTGACCGACGAAGGGATGGAGGTTGAGGCCGATGTGGTCGAACGTGCGGGTGTTCTCGTTGCCCATGCAGCCTGGGAAACCCTGGCGTTCACCGATGAAACTGCTTGAACTCTAACCAGCCGAGCACTTCGAGGATGCTCGGCTGTTTTTATGGCGCGTGCAGTTGGGCGACAGCCTTGACCCGCTTGACCCCCATCGATTCCATCAGGGGCCAGGGCGGGAGGTTACCGATCATGACAAACACCGCGTCGAACGGCTCGCGCGACTCGGCGTTGTTGTGCCTGAGGACAACGGTGGTGGCCTCGATCTTGGCGACCACGGTTTGCAGGCGAAGGTCGACCCGTCCGCGGCTTTGCAGTCGCTTGACCTCGTCGATGTTGCGTTGCTTGCCCCGGCGAAACCCGTCGCCGCGGTAGGCCACGGTCACCTCGGTGCCGGGTTGGTGGGCCAGGGCAATCGCAGCTTCCATGGCGACATCGCCAAGGCCAACAACAAGTAGCCGCTTGCCCTGAAAACTATGTGCATCGGCAAGTGAGTAGTGGACATGGTTGGCAAACTGCGGGTTGATCGGGACATCGAGCTTGCGTGGGGTCCCGCGGCGGCCAAACGCCAACACCACCCGCCGGGCGTGGACTTCCTGCGCACCACCCGTTGGGTTTGTGGTCGACAGGACAAACCCGTTGGCGGCCCGTTGTGCCCCGGTGACCCGGGTAGACTCTTGAATCTGCAAGTTTTCCCGATGGACAATTTGCAACCATTTTGCCAGCAGCTCCTCCTTGGTGCTTTCGCGCAGCCAAAGGTCGCCCAGCAGCGGCATGCCGAGGGGCTGGTCAAACACGAGTTTACCGCGGGGAAACGAACGAATACTGGCGGCAACGCTACTTTGCTCGAGCACCGTGTAGCGCAGCCCGAGCTCCTTGGCCGCGAGCGCGGCACTGATTCCGGCCGGTCCCGCACCCACAATCACGACGTCGAGTTCGGGATCGTCCGGTGTGCGCTTGCCAAGGTCCTTGGCCATACATCGAACGGCGTGGGCTCCCTGGTTTATCGCGTTGCGGATAAGTGGCAACCCGGTGAGGTCCCCGGCGAGATAGATCCCGGGGGTGTCGCGTGATTGGAGGTTGTCGTCGAGCCGCGGCAAATCGGTTACAGGCTCGCCCTCGGTGATTTTGAGCGAGCCGTTGGGGCAGCGCTGCTCACACAGCGTGAGCCCACAGCAGTCATCGGGCCGGACCACGCGGGCCGTGTACTGACGGACTTCGAGCACATCGTACGGGCAGGCGTCGACACAGGCGTTACAGCCTAAACATGTATTGACATCTATTTGCGGAAGCCGGCGGACCTCCGGGGCACGCAGCTGGGGTCCGGCGGTCGGCGTGGCAGTGGTTGAGCTGCGGCGACGCAGTTGTCGAACGCCGACAAGCGTGAGGCCAGAAGTCATGCAGGCGAGCAAAAACACAAGCCAGGCAGGGGATGTTGGATGGTCGGGTTGACTTTGCTCGGGGGCCGCGAGCAGGCCTCGCTGGAGCAGCGAGCGGCCTAGTTCGGCGGCGGCGAAGCGATGGGGTGCGACTTGCTGGGGTGTGTGGTGCTCGTCGAAACACTGGCTCACTTCGCCACCGGCGGGGATGCAGCGGGCGACCGGGTCGGTTGGGCTTTGGAGGTTGTGGCATGTACCGCAGTGCTCGCTCGCAACCAACGGCAGCGTAACGCGGGCAGGTAGCGCGAGCCCGGCAGCCAGTGGCGGCGACGGGGTATCGAGGGTGTAGCGAGTGACCTCGCCAGTTGTCGAAAAAACAAAGCCCGCCTCGGATGTATGACTTTTGTGACAGGTCGTACAACCCAGTTGGCCGTTCGTGCTGAGCTCGCGGTGTGCCGACCGGGTCGACACCTGGCCGGGGTGACACCCCAAGCAAGTTGTATCTGCAACACCAGCGCTGCGCGGTTGGTCGTCGGTGTGGCAGGACTGGCAGCTCAGGCCCGCCTGGTGATGGGGAAGCGACACCGACCGCTGGCTCGAGACGACGAGCTCTGGACTTGCCCACACGCCGATAGCCAGGGTCAAAACCCCGACCAGCGTCGCCGCCAGCACGCCGGTAAATCGCGTGACATCGCTGGTTTGCTCGGCCGCTTGCACACTGCGTCGGCGACCGAGCGATTGCGGCTGGCGAAGTTGCAGCAAGGGTCCTGGGCTAGACATGAGATGCCCCCACGCAAGCAAGCAAGGTGACCAACCGGTTCACGGGGCACCCCCGACCAGGGCGTAGCGCATGCCGAAGATGTGTAGCGACAGCAGGGTGAGGGCGAGTGCACTCAGCAGAATATGAGGGATCAACCATCCGCGCAGGCAGGCCGTGAGTACGCGACGCGCCGTCAGGGCACGGATATCGATGGCGGTTTTGATGACCTCGTCGAGACCATGCAGGCGTGGGTGGACCGCAGGTGCAAACAGTGCAGTAACCTGTTGTTTGAGTCGCTGCTGCTCCTGCGTCAGTGAACGCCCCGACAGCAGCAACACAAGCCATCCCACACGTGCGTGGGCATAGGGCAGCAGGACCGCCCGCGCAGCCCGTTTGAGCTCGACCGTTCGCCCACTGAGTTCGCGCTGCATCCGGTCGAGCAGGTATTGCCGCCGGTTGTCGAGGTCCTCCGGAAGGTCGCCGCGACGTTCGAGCCGGCCGAGTACCCGTGGTAGCTGCCGGTAGACCAACGCCCCGACCAGTCCAAGCCCAACAACGAGCCAGACTGCAATATTGAGAAGGCCCGCGAGGGTACCAGCAACGTGGGTGCCTGCGTGGCCGAGGACAAGTGCCGGGAGAATCAGGCCCAGTAAAATATGTATGCGCACAAATATCCGGAGGCGGCTGCGGGCCGGCGAACGACTTGGACCGCGGGCCCCCTTGGCCCGGCGACGCATCCACAGGCGAACGATGCGTTTGGGCAGGCTGTGGCCGACCAGCGCCAGCATGACAACGGTCGCACCAAGACCCAACCACAGCCCTACTCCGGTGCCGGGTTGCAGCAGGTCTCGACTGCGTAGGGTTGCGGCGGCCACCCAGCTGAGGAGCGCCGCAGCTAGGACAATAGTTGTTCCTACATCAAAATTGCGGCCCGTGGCAGATGCCTTCGACGTACTCGGCTGATTGAGGAGCGTGGCGACCTCTTCGAATGCCTGTTTGGGGTCGAGGCGGACAAGTGAGCCCGTGGGGCAGGCTTGGACACAGGCGGGCGCTTCATATTGGCGGCATAGGTCGCACTTGGTGGCGACCTCGAGTGAGGTGCCCGGTTGTGTGTCCTGGGGCTTATGCGGGCCCTTTTTGCGTAGGCGGCCCAGCGGGATAAGGCTGGTTTGTGGCTCGCGCGGAGCCATGCGAATGTTCTCCCAGGGACAGGCCTTTGCACATGCACCACAGCCGGTGCACAGTTCCTCGCGGATAAACACCTCGCCGCGGGGGTCACGGCCGATCGCTCCGGTCGGGCAGTCGATCATGCAGGCGGGGTTTTTACAGTGTTGGCAGGAGTTGGGTAACAACAGGTTGCTGTGTTGTCCGTCGACAGTTGTCAGGACCTTGTCTCCGCGGCGGACAAGTCGGGCCACACCATGGGTTGCGGCACAACTCCAGGCACAGTGGCCACAGCGGACACAGGTATCCTGGTCGATGGTCAGGAGCGACTGCGCCATCTGCATGCGGTACAGGTCGGCAAACACATGTCTGGTTGTGTGTACACCGGCTTTTTCGACAGCCGCCTGTTGGTGCTGCTCGCGGTCATCGATGATCCGGCGCATGCGTTTGACAAGGCCCGGGTTGCGGTCGCGGAGGCTGCGGTAAGCCCTTGCCGGTATAAAGAGGACTTGGCACGCTCCCATGGCGACTGCGGCGGTTTGGCGCGGTTCGTGGGTCAACAATTCGCGGTCGCCAAAAAAATCCCCACCCGAAAGGTAGGCGCTCACGTGCAGCATGCCGTCGTTGATAGTTTGTAGCTGCACCAATCCACTGGCGAGGAGGTACAGGCCATCGGCCGGGTCACCGACGTCGTACATCCGCTGCCCGCGGTCGACCCCGCGGACTTCGACGGCGTCGAGCAACAGGTCGATGTCGTCGCGTGAGAGGTCGCGGGTTAGGGCCACTGTGGCGAGGAGGTCCGAGGTCGCTTGACGGGCCAGCAACCGTTGTTGCCGCGCAGCGACGGTCGACCCCGAACCCTGGGTATCGCGCCCGTGCCTGGCGGTCTCGCGGGTAAGCACGCCCACCGGAATCGCCGCAATCGTTGCATCTTCATCGACCCTGGCTGTGAGTCGGTACATGCCCCCGGGAAGGGTCGCTCCTTCACCAAAACTCTCGCCGCGACGCACGCTGCGGACGACGTCGAGGTGGTCGTCGCCCCGGCGCGTAGCGATAAGCGCAACAACCCCGCTATGGACGATAAACAGGCTATCACCAGGGGTTTGCGCAGAAAAGATTGTTTCGCCGGCGGTCCACCGCCGCAGGCGTCCGGCCTGCTCAATCCGTGTACGTGCATGTTCTGAGAGCCCGCGCAATAGTGGGGCCTGGAACAGGTCGTCGGGCCAGGGCGTCGTCATGGAATTTGGGTGGTGACGTTGTGGAGTTCGATCGCCTGCAGACGCTCGAGCATGTCGAGGGTGACAAGCGGCCCGGAGGGGCGCAAGCCGGCCGCGGCCTGACGGCGCTCGTAGTCGGCGAAAGCCCGAATCAAAAACGGCGGGAAGGCGCGAAACATCAGTCGGGCTTCGACCGTAAACGGACCCTGCCGGCCGTTGGTATTGAGCTCATAGGTATAGCGCAGCGGCACATTTGGCGGGGCCGAGCGGGTGTCGATGATGGCGTCGGGGCCACTTACGGCCCCGCGGGAGGCGTCGAGTGAACCAACCGGAAAGTACACCTCAAACAGGGCATTCTCGCCAATTAGGTTGGATGTACAAATACCCGTGTCGATGTCAAACTTGCCCTCGGTAAACCGCGCTGCCCGGGTGCCCTCTTGGCCAGGTAAGGGCTGGCACCGACCCTCTCGGTCGATGGTGCCGATACAGCTAACACACCGCAAAAATCCATTTTGCAGGTTGATAAGTCCGCGCCCGCGAAACTCGGTGCCGCCGTGGTCCGGGGGTGGGTCCCACAGGCCGACATCTGGACCGTCGGCCACATCTGCGCCAAACATCCCGAGGGGCCGACCCTGGGCGTCGCGCAGGCGGTCGTCGGTATTGATCCGCAGGAAAATTTTGTCGCGCAGGTCCTCGTCGCCACGATCGATTTTGCCGACTTCATAGACCGTCGCGCCCGAGTTGTCTGTCACCCGCAGGTGCACCCAAAACTCGCGCTCCTGGCTAAAGCCGGCGGGGACGCGGTGGCCAGCACCGGTGTTCTCGAGCACGATCGGAATTTGGAGTGCATCGCCCTGGCGACGTGGGTTGTCGACTTCAAAGCGGAAGGTTTTTCCCAACAACAGGTCCCGGCGCGCGGCTGCGCCGAGGGGAACGCCCGCTGCATCGAGGCCGTGGTGTTCGATCAGGTCGTCGGGGAACTCGTCGGCGAGAGGGATGTCGACACCGCTGAAGTAGTGGGTGGTGACCGGACGACCCTGCCCAGAACCGGTTGCTGCACCGGCTTCGGGGTAACTGCCGGGTGTGCGGGCTGAAAATGTGGTGCCAGGTGGGCAGGCCCGGGCAAGTGCCGAATTGGAGGAGTCGATTGCATCTGCATCTTTTGTCGGCAGGCAGACGCCGGGGTAGGTGCTCATGTGGCAGTCCTGGCACGAGGCAGGTTCGCGTCCGGCCGCTCGCTCGGTTTGGGCCCACTGTTGCCACTCGCTGTAGGCGTTGCGCAGGCGTTTGAAGTTCTCACCACGGCGGGCAGCGATCGCGTCGCTCCCAAAAATACGAACATCGTGGCACGAGCCGCAAAACTCGCTCGAGCGTAGGTATTCGCGCGCAGCCGGGTCGGTCAGTTGCTGGTGGACGCCACCGGCGAGTCGCTCGGTTGCCCCGCCGAGCCCCGCCAAAAAAATTGTAGGATCAAGAAAGTAGCCACTGTTGGCAATGCCGGGCTTGCCCGCACGGTCCTCGGGGCGCATCGAAAACTGTTGCCCAGTTTGGGTCGAGGTCCAAAACGGATTGCCCTCGTAGCGACCGCTGCGGGTGTTTCCTGGCAATACTGGCCCTCGCACCTGGTGGCAAAACCCACAGTCGATCCCTTGCATTGCCTCCTCGGGTAGGCTGTCGCGCAGGGGGTTGCGGCTGGCACTGACCGGGGAAAGTCCGTCCCAAGCGGCCAGTGTTTGCTCGAGATTTTCCCGGGGCGTATGGCAGTTGACACACCACAGGGCGCCACCTGAGCCGGTGATTGCGATGCCTGTGTTGGGGTCGCGGCAGGCTCCAACACTGCCGGCTCGCCGCAGGATGCCGGCCCCATGCGGGCAATCGTTGGAGCGCGCGACCTGTTCCTCAATGAGTATCTCGAGGGCTTGAAACAGCGGGCTTTTGGCCGAGTGCCCCATGACCGAGCGACGCCATTCCTGTACCTGTCTTGGGTGACATGTTTGGCAATCGTTGGCACCGGTGTGCTCGGGTGTCAGTGGGGACACGGCCGAGATCGATGGTTTGGCCGGCGAGGGCTTGGGCTCGGGAGCCTCGGGAATTTTTTGTATGAGCAAGTATGACCCGACAACCCCCAAGACGATGGCTGCAAACAGTGGTGTCAGGCTACTTTTATGTGGTGCAGCGGCACGACTTTTGCCTGCGGTCGTGGTTGTTGGCCGGGTGCTCGGGCGAGTTGTCGTGGTGTCCGGTTGTGGGGCCGGGGCCGCATCGGCCTGGGGCGCGGGAGTGTGGCTGAATTGTTGCAGGCGCTCGACCACCTGGCTCGCGGAAGTTGGGCGCTCGCTCGGCGTCGGGGCGAGCAGCCGCAGCACCAGGGCCTGGAGGCCGGCGGGAAACGTCTGTACCAGGCGTTCGGGCATGGGTGGTGCCCCCTGACGAGCCTGGGCAAGCGCATGCCGAAGGCCCTGGGCTTGATATGTAAATGCATCTTCTCCGGCGAGTAGTCGATAGAGCACAAGGCCCAAGACATAGCGGCGGGCCGAAGCATCCCAGGCGGCACCGTCGGCCTGGGCGGGCGGGAGATAGCGCGAAAGCCTGGGTGCGGTTTGTGGCCCGGTGGGCTCAGCTTGCCCGACAATGTGTAACAGCATCGAGTCGGCGCGCAGGTGGGGGGCGCCGGCCATCGAGATCATCTTTGGCGTGAGCGGGCCGAGTTTGAGCTTGGCCTGCTCAGCGTGTTTGAGGGCCGAGAACAGCGGAAGTACGAGGGCGACCGCCTCTCGCCACGGGAGCGGACCTGCAAGCTCTTTGAGGTAGGTTCGCAGGGTTGGCGAGGCGCTGGCGCGTGCGAGGTACGGTCCGTCCGCGTCGTCGCCGTGCTCGACAAAGCCACCGACCCCAGTTCCGACCAAGGCCGTGAGTTGTTGCAGTTGTTGAGATGAACTCTCTGGCGACGGCCGCCAACGCTCGCCACCGGTCGGCAACTTCTCAACGACAAAGGTGCCAACGCGACCCACTGCGTTACGGTGCCGCAGTCCAGGGTGTTTGGGCAAGTCTCGGGAGGGGGGCAGGGTCGGCATTGTGGGTACATTCGCGCGGGTAGTGGAAACGGGCCGGAGTCTCGCTATGCTCCAACGGCGCAGACCCGCGAGCGATCCATCAAGGCCGCCAGGTCACACAGAAAGGCAAACAGTGTCGCTACTCGACAAAGTTCGAAACCCCGGGGAGCCCGAACAGGACTACTTTGCCGCGAGCCGGGAGCTGAGCACCAGTGTCGTGCTGGTGGCTCCGCTGCTGGTCGCCTACCAGGTCGGGATTTTGCTGGTCGACAACGCCAACAACGGGGTCGACTTTATTTCGGGAGGTCTTGTCCGGTTGCTGCAATGGGTGTTGTTGCAAGTGATGCCGGCCGATGCTTCGGGGCGTGTCGTCGTCGAGCCCGAGCAGGTCTACCAAGCCTACCTCGGGGTCAACTTTGTGCTGTTGGCGGTCATCGCCGTTGCGATCTGGCGGTTGCGCAAACGCGGCCACTTTCGCATGAACCTGTGGCCCAAGTTGTTGCTCGAAAGTTCGATTTACGCCCTGCTGTTTGGTGGGGTCGTCACCAGCATGATGTCGGTGTTTGGCCTCGATCGCCTGCTGTTGATCGGCGGCCCCGAGCTCGCCGCAGGCGGGGGTCCCGAGGGCTGGAGTGCGGTGGTTGCCAGCATCGGCGCGGGGGTCCACGAGGAGATCGTATTTCGCCTGGGGCTCTTGAGCGGCCTGTTTTATCTGCTCAAGCGGTTTGCTCGGCAACCTCCGGTGGTCGCGGGTGCCCTGGCAATTCTCCTGTCGAGTGCGATTTTTAGTGCGGTCCACCACATTGGCCCGGTTGGTGACCCATTTGGGTTTGGCGTGTTCTTCTACCGCCTGTTTGCCGGGGTATTGCTGGCGTTGATCTTCCAGGTGCGGGGCTTTGCCGTTGCTGTATATACACACGCATTGTACGACGTGTTGGTGATGGTGTTTCGTTAGCTTGCGCCCGTGGCCTGATCACACCAGTCCGACCAGCCACAGCAGCAGCAGCACAACCCCTGCGATCGCCAGCAGCAGGAGCGTAACCCGCAGCAAGATGGTTGGTGGTAGGTGCCCGACAATCGTTGTTGGTCGCAGGGTGTCGTGGACATGGGCCAGGCGAAAACTCGGGCGAGCACGCATTCTCGCATAGTACGCGGCAACCTGTGGAAGACGGCCCGCGGCCCAAAGCCTGTCGCCATAAAGTGCATGTACACGGGCGAGCATGGGCGTCCAGATGGCATCGGCCAGGGTGTATTCGTCGCCGACGAGGTAGGGCGTTTGCTGGCTTGTCAGGCGGTCGTCGAGGGCCCCGAGTTGGACTTCGAGATCGCGGCGGATAGCCTCGAGCGCGTGGGGATTTCGCAGGGTTCTGCGCCAGCTGCGGACATCAATGATTTTTTGTGTATAGGCATGTTCAAGGTCGGGCGCGCGCCGGCGGTAGACCTTGAGCACGCGGACCCGGGCGCGTAGGCCAAGTCGCGCGAGGAAGCCGATAAACCCTCCGAGGGCCCCATAGGTGAGCACCTGGATGGGGAACGCGTCTTGCCGGGCAATCCAGTCTTCCATCACGGCGCGCGCATCCGGGTCGTCGGGTTGCAGTGGTGGCCCGGGAAAATGTTCGTCGATATAGCCGACAATCCGGGCAGAGCAGGTCATCACCTCGCCGTCGTGGACGAGGGTCGGGACCACCCCGCGGGTGTTGAGACGCATGTACCAGGGTTGGTAGTTCTCGCAGGCGCGGCCGATGTCGACGATTTGGGTAGTAAACGGCACACCCTTTTCAACAAGGGCCAGCCGTACCTGTTGCGAACATAGGCTGAGGGGGTAGTGGTAGAGTTTGACCCCCAAGTCGTCAGCGTCTTGAGCCACCGAGCCGAGGCTATCACCCTCCGAGCTAAGCCGCGCGGGCATTTCGTGTTGTGATGCACAGTGCCGCGGTCAGGCTAGATGCCGCAGACGCCCAATGCCCTCCACAGATGGTTGTGTCTACATGGGTTTCGCTAGGCCAACACTGTTACACCGGCAGCGATGGCTAAACCTTGACAGTCGACCACGTCCGTTTTTGCCACAACATGGCCATAAACAGGGCGAGCAGTGCCCGGTATCCCACCTGCGAGACCCAGATGCCGGTGAGGCCGAACCCGAGATAGGGACCCACAAGGTAGGCGATGGGGAGGAACACCAGCCATTGCAGGGCCACTGATACAACCATGACGGTACGGGTATACCCGGCACCGATCATGCCGTTGAGTAGCACCATGCCAACGGCGTCAAGGGCAATCCCCGCCCCGACGATCCGCAGTGGCAGACGGGCCAACTCGAGTGCTTCGGGCTCGTGGAGAAACAATCCAAGCAGGAGGTCGGGTGTGAGTAGCATCGGCAAGCCGAGGCCACCCATCACCACAACGGCAAGCTTGACGACGTCCCAACCCCACTGGTGTGCATCATCGGGGTTTTTGCGCCCAAGTGCTTGACCGACCAACGAGGCCGCTGTGATCCCGAGACCAATACCCGGCAAAATCGCGACCATGGTGATGTTGATGAGGACATTGGCGGCACCCAACGCCGCGGTGCCAACCAGCCCGACGATCGCGAATAAAGTTGTATATCCCGCGGCAAAAAACAGGCTCTGAATGCCGCTTGGGACCGATAAACGCAACATTGTGCGGATGGTTGTTGGCCGCGGAAGCTCGCGCAAAAACCCGGCATGCCCGGCGTGTTTACGGGCGAGCACAAAGTAGTAGACGGTGCCTATCCAGGTGGCGACGGTTGTGCCGATGCCGGCCCCAGTCGAGCCCAGGGCCGGAAATCCGAGGTGACCGAAAATCAGGACCCAGTTAAAGAAAATATTGCACGCGTGCATCACCAACAGCGTGCGCAGGTACAGCCCCGAGAGATTGACGCCATTCCAGTAGCCGCGAAACGCAAAGTTCATGCCCACAGCCAGCATGCCGACCAGGCGGGCTTGCCAGTAGGGAACGCCTAGCGCCACAACCTCGGGGTCGTGGGCGACAATCGGAAACACGTAGGGGGCGACAAAGAAAAGTGTAATTGCAAGTGGTAGGCCAATTGCACAGGCTAGCAGCAACCCACCATTGAGTGGCCGGGCGAGGTTTTGCTCGTCGCCCTCGCCCTTGCGCCGGGCCGCCATCGCCTGCACGCCGCTGCCTAGGCCAGTAATAAAGGCCTGCGACATAAAGTTGACCATGCTCGCCAGGCCGACGGCACCCAGAGCGGTCGCTCCCAGGGTGCCCACCATCGCGGTGTCGACCACGTTGAGGACATTTTGCGAGATCATGCCCCCGACGATCGGCAGGGCGAGAATCAGGATCTTGCGATACCGGCTTTGGCTGGCGACGGTCTCGCCGGCGAGTGGGGTGTCGGGTGCGGTCGACTCGGATTGCTCGCGCTGGTCGCTGGCCATTAGAATTCGCCGATGCCGGAACCCGTCAAATCGGTCGGAGTAGGGTAACGCAGGAGTCCGGCGATCGCTCGAATGTCAGGCCGGAGATTTGTCGCCACGCGTGACACTGCTCCTGCAGGGCGGTGAAACTGCGGCAGCGTTCGCACCGGTTTCGGCGGGGCAAGTCGTGGCGCCCTACTGGTAGGCTGCGGCCATGTCGGGGCACCGTGTGTGGCGAAAAACCTGCTGGCTTTGCCTGGTGTTGAGCACGTTGGGTTGCGGACCTCCCGGTGACGAGACCCGCGAGCCTGAGATCCCGGTCGCTGTTTCCCGCGAGCAGGCACTTGCGGGCGCTCGTGCGAAGATAGGAGATCGCTGTTGGGCCAACGCCCGCTGGTCGGTTGCCTGGTGGGCCAAAAAACACGCATGGTCCGTGACCTGTGAGATGGAGGACGAGACTGCACAGGCGAGCTGCCACGCCAGGGTCGACGCCGACTCCGGGGCGGTCACGCCCGATCGTCTGTGTATCAGCACCAATCAGGACTTGTAGCCGATATGCCCCCGGTCGCTGTCGTCCATCAACTCGTCTGTGTGTGAGTACCGCTCAGAACCTATCGCCCGAGATGCTCCCCATCCGGCGGCGATGGCCACGGCTGCGGTGGTAACCGACTCGTCTGTGTATGTGCACCGAGCAGGAGTTGTCGCCCGAAGAGTTCCCAGGAAGTTGAGCGGCGTAGCAACAGGCCGATGGCGAGGGCCACGGCTGCGGTGGTCAACCGACTCGGTTGTGTATGAACACCGCTCAGGACTTGTCGGCTGCGAAACCTCTGCGAAGTTTAGCGGCGTAACAACAGGCCGGCGGCGATAGCCGCGGCCGCACCGGTGAGCAACTTGACTCCGCGGTTGGACTTGCGGGGTTGCTCGGCCTGTTGCTGTTGTTGCTCCTGCAACTTTCTCAACTCGTTGCGGGTGTCGGCGTGGGCGGCTTCTTCGTCGGCGAGGCGTTTGCGGGCGGCCTTGAGCCGATCTTTGAGCGCCTCGGTTTCGCGGGCGGCGGTTTGTTGGAGATCGTCGCTGGCCTGCTTGCTCTCGCGGAGTTTGGCAACCTGGGCACGGGCCTGGGCAAGTTCGTTGGCAAGCTTGTCGCGGGCCCCAGTTGCGGCGGCGAGGTCGGCCTGTAGCGATCGCACCTCGCGGGTCGACTGTTGTAGCTCCTCGAGTGAGGACCGGGTTTTGCCGTGGGCATCGCGTTCGCTTGCGAGCTGTGCCTCGAGCCGGCTCGCCTGTTGGCGCGCGGCCGCGTGTTGTGCACGCGCGGCTTCGAGGTCGGCATTGGTTTGCCCGAGTTGTTGCTCGTGGCGATCGAGCTGTTCGCGCAACGAAGCCTGCTGCGACTGTGCGGCATCGAGGGATGTTTGTGTTTGCGCGGCTGTAGCCAGGGCATCATCGCGTTCTTTGGTCAGGCGCTCGCTGCCCTGGCGAAGTTCGTCGAGCTGTTTGCGGGCCTCCGCGACTTCGGTCTCGAGCCGATCGCGTTGGGCCTTGACTTCTTCGTGCACCGAGGCGGACACGCGTGCCCGCGAACGCGCTTTTTTCTTGCCCGTCGTCTTCGATTTCGAGGTCTTCTTTTTGCTACTTGTCGACTTCTTCTTTGAGCTGTCTTTTGAGTCAGCTTTTTTAGAGGTCGCAGATTTGGAGGCCTGGTCGTCGCTTGCGTTGGTCATGTCGTCTCGGGGCGAGTTCGTCGTGCCGCCCGCAGTGTAACGCACGAAGCGGCCGTCCGGACGGGGCTTTCAGAGTCGGCGGGGGGCGAGCGGGGGAGCGCGGGTGTAGGCAAAATCAGCGGCGAACTGCTAGATTGTGGCCGTGGATGCGTGTGTACAACTGCACAGCAACGTGCAGCTCGCGGTTATTGGAGATATCCACGCCCGGATGTCGGTGCTCGCCCGCGTGCTGCAATGGATCGATGTTCGGCGCCCGGATGGCATCCTTCTTGTCGGTGACCTCGGGCGAGGTCTTGGCCGTGGTGAACCCACGGACAAACGGCGTGAACGCTATCGCAAAACGGTGGCCAAGGTCCTCGACGCCGTACGTGCGCTCGGTCTGCCAGTTGCCTGGGTGCCCGGCAATCACGACCTTCCCGATTGGGACCCCGAGGTTTGGCCGGGCAACCTCGACTACCGGACAACGACGATTGCTGGCCTGCGGGTGGCAGGCATTGGCGGGGCGGGACCTCACCGGTTTGGGTTTGCCTACGAGTGGGACGAGGACGACATTCGTGCTCGAACCGTGCCCCCGTGCGACGTGCTGTTGAGCCACTGTCCGCCGGCCCGCACCGCCCTCGACTTTGTACCCAACCACAAGGTCCATGCCGGTAGCGAAGCCGTCCGCGAGCTAGCGTTGCGCCACCAAGGCTTCTTGGTGTGCGGACACATCCACGAGTCGCCGGCGGTCGAGATTTTGGGTAATTGCTTGTGCATGAATGTCGGCGGCCTGGGGTACCCCTACGGGCGTGCGCAGGTCGGCCTGATCACCCGTGAGCCAGGTTGTGACCGCGCGCTACACTACGACTTTGAGGACAACCGCGAGCGCCATTGGGAACGCCGCTACAGCAGCGAAATCGCGGGTTCGTAGTCCTAAAAGTACATGTTTATACAATAGTGCTGCCTACGTCAGCCGGCGCAGGGTTGCCCCGACCATACCCGCGTAGCTGTGGCCAAATAGGTTGAGGTGGTTGAGCTCGTGGTAGAGGTTGTAGATGCGAAACCGGTGTTCAAACCCCGGTAAAAGTGGCCACCGTTGGCAGTAGGCCTGCTCAAACTCGCTGGCAAACCCGCCAAACATCCGGGTCATGGCGAGGTCGACCTCGCGATCGCCCCAATACACGGCAGGGTCGATGAGTGCTGGTTGGCCCCCTTCGGTCCACACGACATTTCCCGACCACAGATCGCCGTGGACCAGCGAGGGCAGGGGGTCGGCCGGCAGCTCGTTGGGCAGCGCGTCGACAAGACGCTCCCACGGGCGGTCCCAACTTCGGTCCCACAGGTTGTGACGCCGGGCAGCCGCAACCTGGGGGCGCAGACGGGCGTTGGCAAAAAATGTTGGCCAATGGTCGCTGCCGCGATTTAGCTGGGGCGAAGCGCCAATGAAATTGTCGGTGTCGAGCCCGTAGCGAAATGCCTGCCCGGCGTGCTGGTCGCTGTGGTGCAGGGCCCCGAGCCCCCGCGCAAGTGCGAGCCAATCGCGGTGCCCACCCGGGTCTGGGGGTAGCCACTGCAACACGAGCCAATCACGGCTGATGTGATACACCCGTGGGACCCGCAGGCGGTCGGGCGAGGCCGAGGATTTGATTGTAGATGCAATAAGGTTAAGGCCGGCAGCCTCGGCGGCGAACGTTTGGGTGGCCTGGGGTGAGCCGGTTTTGGCAAACAGCCGTAGGCCATCGGGCATATCCAGACAATAGGCGCTGGAGATAGAGCCGCCGGAGATTGGTTTGATCGCCGTTGGCTGCTGCCCAAGGAGCTCGGCAAGGCGATTGCGCGGCGGGTGGTCCATCAGCTCAGCTGCCGCAGGAGTGCCTGCGACGTTCGCTCGACGATTGTGTATACATGTTCAAATCCGTCACCACTGCCATAATAAGGATCGGGGACATCGCCATCGCCCGGGGTGGGGTCAAAGTCGCGAAAGAGCTTGAGCGTGGCCCGGGCGTTGGTTGGGGCAATCGCCTTGAGGTTTTGCAGGTTGTTGCGGTCCATCGCGAGGATGAGGTCGAACCGGTCAAAGTCCGCGGCGACGGCCTGGCGCGCACGCAGGTGTTCGATGTCGACGCCGTGGCGGCGCGCTGTCTGTCGCATCCGTCGATCCGGGGCTTCTCCCACGTGGTAGGCCCCTGTCCCCGCAGACTCGATTTCAACATTTGCGCCTTGCCGCTCACACAGTTGGCGAAACACGCCCTCGGCCAGCGGGCTGCGGCAGATGTTGCCTAGGCAAACAAATAAAACGCGTTGCGGTTGGGCCATCATGTTCTCCCGGTTCGGTTACACTCGCGCGCACTGGAGTAGCCCCGATGCAGCACGTTGTAAAGCGACCCTTCCCGGTATTTCACTCGCGGTCTGGTGCCCTCGAAATCCACCAGGTGTGTGCCTGGCAAGACAACTTTGTGTGGGTGATGGTCGATCGCAATATCGGCGAGGCGGCGGCTGTCGACGGCCCCGATGCCGGCGGTACCCTCGAGCTTTGTGCCCGCTTAGGGGTGCGGCTCACGACGATTCTCAACACCCATACCCACCCCGACCATATCGGCATCAACAGCGACCTCGAACGTCGCGGCCTGCTCAAGGACATGCGGGTTGTCGGTTCGTCGCGGGCCAAAAATCCCATCCCGGGGCTGAGCGAGCCCGTGGGTGAGGGCGACACTGTTCGGTTTGGTGGAGTCGACGGGCGCGTGATGCTGACGGAGGGTCATCAAAACGGGCATGTCTCATATATTTTTGAGGACATCTTGTTTTGTGGCGACACAATGTTCGCCGGCGGCTGCGGTTACCTGTTTGATGGGCCAGCCGAGAAGATGCATGCGAGTTTGCAGCGACTTGGGCAACTGCCGCCCGAAACCCGGGTTTGCTGTGCCCACGAGTACACCCAGGACAACCTGCGATTTGCGTTTTCCGTCGAGCCGCAAAACCCCGAGCTGCGGCGGCGCATCGCTGATGTTTGGGCTCGGCGCGCACGCGGTGAGTCGACCGTGCCCTCGAGCATCGGACTCGAGCGGGCCACCAATCCGTTTTTGCGGGTCGATAGCGAGGAGCTACAGGCGCAGGTTGCCCGCCAACTCGAGGGGGCTGACTTGACGCAGCCCGCCAACGTTTTTGCATCTACACGCAAACTAAAGGATGCAAAGGCCTACAAGCAGCTGCCCGAGGCCTCGCTGCCCGTGTGAACACGCGCGTTCGCAGCAACTGAGCGGTGCCAACTGTTTTGTGCCGGGCCCGAAGCGAAAAACTTCTGCTCGCACAAAGTTGGACCAAATCCGGGTTGTCGGGCGTAGGTAGGGCATGCGACCGGTCTTGCGAGCACTTTGGGTGTTGGGCCTTGTCGGCCTTGTCGGGCTCGTCGGGGCGCTGGTCGTGGCTGCGCTTTATTACGATACGCCGCTGCTCGCCTCGATCCGGGGTATATTATTCGTTGCCGTGCCCACGGCAGCACTCGGCATCCTCGGGTGGGCCCGGTTTGGCAGCCGCTGGCGGTGGTTTCGTGTGGGCGTTGCCGTGATTTCGGTGGTTGCAACATTCGCAGTTGTCGGCAAGGCGTTTAAGGTTCGGGGCGCTGTGCGGGCTGTACTGGCGGCGCCGGGACAAACCCTCGCACGGGTCGGGTCGCATGTGGTGGTTGGCTACCGCGATCCTGTCGCGGTGCAGGCCCTTGTCGAACGCCAAGCGATTGCCGGGATCTATGTGACCCAGCGAAACATTCAAGACAATGGAGTCGAACAACTCGCCCGCGAAATTGCGGCCTTGCAGGCGTTGCGCGAGCGTCAGGGGGTGCCGCCGCTGATCGTTGCCACAGATCACGAGGGCGGCCCCGTGGCCCACCTTGCGCCGCCGTTGTCACGGACACCACCACTGCGTGAGGTCGTCGAACATGCCGGCACAGCCTGGGCCAACGAAGTTGATGTGTATGCACAGGAGCATGCCCGCGAACTCAAACGCGTGGGGGTGAACCTCAACTTTGCCCCGGTCGTCGATCTTCGGGTTTTGGGGGCGGTACTGGCCACACGTGCATTGGCCGACGACCCACGGCAGGTCACGCAGATCGCTACGGTTTACTGCCGTGGTCTGCAAAAACACAACGTCGGTTGTACCTTCAAGCACTTTCCGGGCCTCGGCAGCGTTGTCCAGGACACCCACTGGCGCGCGGGCCAGGTTACCCAGCCACGAACGGAGTTGGCCCAGCGGGATTGGCTACCGTTTGCCGGTGCCGAGCGGGCGGGAGCCACTGTGATGGTTGGTCATACAATGATTTCAGAGGTCGACCCCCACACCCCGTCATCGGTCTCACAACCGGTGCTCGAGGGGGTGCTGCGTGACGAACTCGGGTTTGGTGGGCTCGTGATGACCGACGACCTCAGCATGTTGCCGATAGCGCTGCGCGAGGGTGGGGCGGGGTTGGCCGCGGTCGAAGCTCTCAACCACGGTGCTGACCTCGTGCTCATTGCCTACGATACCGACCTTGTCTACGACGTGCTTCATCGGCTTATTCGCGCCCAACTCACCGGGGAGCTCGACGACCGGAAGCTCGCTAGCAGTCGGGCCCGTTTGGCCGCTCGTGACTTTGCCATCTAAGGGCGCAAGCGCAGCCCGAGGCGGGATGCCAAGCTCGAGCGTCGTTGCTTGGCCGCCCGGCCTGCGGCGATGGCCATGACCACACTCATTGCAAGTACACTGATTCCGAGGGAGAGGGTGACAATCCCGGGGCGACGCAGTGAGCGGGCTTGGAGTGGCATCTCGGGGTCGACCCGGTCGGGGGTCGCAAGAAATGTTGCACCTACAATCGTTGCTGAAAGCCCGAGGCCTCCGGTGACGCCACTGAGGGTGGCTGCCCGGACGCACGACTTGCTTGCCCGGCACGAGCTGTGGCTGGGCGCATCGACGTTTGGTGGTGGGGTGGGGCCCTCGACCCTGCTCGGTGTGGTTTGCAACTCAGCGGCCTCGGCCGGACTGGCTCCGGCGAGGCTGAGGACCAGTGTCGTTGCAACCACACGGCGACCCCATTTGGCGCCTGCCGGCCTAGCGGTAGCGGTTGGTGCTGACGCGGGCAAGGTCGGCGACCGGTTGGACCACGCTGCGAACCATCGACCGCAACAGCGGTTGTCGAGCGACAATGTCGGCCAGCGGCGGGCTGTAGGTGTAGTAAAACCGGACCAAATCACGGCCGACTGGGTTGCTTCGCAGGTAGACATCGCGAAACAGTCGCAGCCCCAAAACTTCGCTGTGCCAGGCGGCACCGTAGGCGGCCGTTGCCATAAAACAAAAGCCCTCGACGGTTTGGAACTCCTGCGCCGGAGTGGTTGCAGATTCGGTTACCAGCGTGCTCTCGTTGGCACACTTGTCTTCGTAGGTCACACCAAAGTGATAGGTGTATGTACCCCAAAGTTGGTCGACCTCGACGGAGGCCTGCTCCCCGGGGGTGACGACATCGCCGGGGTAGCTACGCTCAATCGCGGCGCCGAGCAGCTCGTCGGTGAGCTCGTTTTCGCCGGTGATGTAGTAGACCTTGACGCGCGAAACCTCGGGCGTTTCGCCGTTGGGGCTTGTCGGCAGCTGTGGAATCGTAAACCGGACTTCGGCGGTGTCGAAGTTTGTACTTTCGATTTCGAGGTTTTCGATGGGAGGTAACTCCATCGCCTCGCACTGACCCCAGCCGCCGTCGTCGGTCGGATCGATCGGGCCACCCTCGTCATTTCCATGACTATACACGCCCCAGCGGAAGGTCTCGTCGTTGAGGGTGTAGCTTTGCAGCCGATCGGCACCGCTGCCTCCGCCCGTTGAGATGGTGTTGTCGGGCGAGTTGATCTTGCCCGTCGAGCCGTCCCACATGCCGTAGCCGTAGTAGTCGGAGGTGCTGTAAAAGCCCTGGTCCTGGCCGGAGAAGGCGACGCGGTAGACGACTGAGGGTTGGCCGTAGTAGGCCACGCCGTAGGACGACAGCCGCGGGTCGACAAAGTGGTCGTTTTCACGGTCGAACGTGAAGTCGGCGTTTTGGTCGGCCTCGAGGTTGATCTCGATCCAGGCGGCAATCGGCCCGCGCTCGAGCACCTCGGCCGGCACCACGGCCGTGACAAACTCGGCCTTGTTGCCAGCGGGGGTGGCCGCTGTATATGCATCGAGGTCGTTGATTTTTGAGAACATCCGCGCGTCGTCGGAGTCGTGGCTGGCCTCAAAGCTGATGAGGTCGTTGCGCGGCGGGTAAAAACTCGTGAGGTTGTCGTCGGCAAACCGCCCCTTGTCCGACTGAAAAGTCGCCGGCGATGGGCAGGTCATGGTGTCGAGCGAGATGGTCTCGTGCTCATCGGGTGTCAGCGGACGGCAAAAGTAACTCTCGGGCGAAGACGCATTTTCGTGCCAACCGAGGGAGTCTTGGTCCTGCGGGTCGTCATCGAAAAACACGATTTTGGGATATTTGACCCCACGCCGATGGGCCCAAATGGGTAGGGCTGCCGGGCGTGCACCGTACGGGGCGCGCCAACTCGACAGGAAGTCGGAGCGGCCAGGACGGTTGCCAATCCCGAGTTTGCCTGTGGCCTGGGTGACGAGTACGTCTTGTACGTGCTCGTGGTTGGCATCCTCAATCCAGATGGCGATCTGGGCATTGGGGACCGGGTAGTAGTGAAACTCGAGGAGTACATCCTCGGCTTCGGCGGCTGGCTCAGCAGCGGCCGCCTGGGTCGACCCGGCAAATAAGGCAAAAATTCCCGAGAATAGGAGGGCTGGGAGCATAGTTTGTCGCAGCAAGGAAGGCACCTCGGCCCCAGTATACACATGCTGCGCGGTTGTCACAGGGATCGGATGCGGTGCCTCAGATCACGCTCATTTGCCTCAACTCGCCGCTAGCATGCAACTTGGAGACTGTCACTTGGGAAAATTGCGGGAGCAGGCGGACGTTGGCGAGCATGGGCGAGGTGTTGGGCACCGGCCGTGGGTCGCTTTGTTCACGTTGGCCTGCGGAGTGAGCGCTGTAGGTTGTGGGCCCCAACATGTTTCTGGCACCGGTGCCAAGCCCGCGAAAATCTCGACGGGATCACTGCCCGAGGGTCCGCCGCCGCCGACGCTCGGGCTGCCGATGCCCGAGTTGCAAAGTGACGACTGGCAACCCCCGCGGGTGATTGCGGGCGACGTTGCTGGACTGCGGCAGGCCGTTGCCAATGCCGGCGCACTGACGCTGTCACTCGGACCGCGATTGGCAGCCGGTGGGTGGGACCAGGCCGGCCCCAACTTGCTGACACAACTCGGCGCCAAAAAGGTCGAGCTGGGACCGACGGGCGGTTTGGCCGACCTACTCAAAGGCACAGGCTCGATGCCCGTGCAGCGAGCTCAGGCCGATGCTCCGCGCTATCAGCTCGGCGACTTGGCGACGGACCCGGCCACCGTTCAGGCGCGAGCCGGCGGCAACATGTTGATGGCGATCGACGAAGCACCGATCGATTTGGCAAGTTGGCGTGCCCTACCGGCCATTACCGAAGGGACATGTATGCCGGCGTTGCAACGCCTCGCCGCCGGTCAGGAGCTTTCGCTGGCGATGCTCGCCCCGTTTTTAGACCACGCCGATGAGACGCTTTGGCAGGTCTACCGGCGGATGGTGGCAGAGCACGGGCCGCGTCTCAAAAAGCAACTTGGACGCTACGCCGAACCTCGGGATCGCAGTGCCTTTGGCGATGTCGATAGTTTTGAGGACCACCAGTGTGGTCACGCCTATTGGAAGTACCTGCAGACGCTCGACGGCTGTGACAGCAACAAAACCCGGTGCCCGGGAGCGCCACGGGTGTACTTAGTTGGTGGTGCACAGATCGGGATGCGTGAGCCCTCGGTCTACATTCCCGACGGTTGTGCACAACGGCTTGGCCGGGATTATCTCGGGGAGATTCGCGAACTCGGGTTTGAAACCGTATCGATAGCCGGGCCCCACCTCGATCGCCAGTGGGGTGACCTGGCCGCGCGGCTGGGGGCCGTGGCCGAGGTTCATGCTGCTCTCGAAGACATGTGTGCGCCCCGACGGCGGCGGTTTGCCCAATCCGACCTCGAGGAAATTCAAGCCCGGCTTGGGCGTTTGGGCACGCTACTCACCCAGGCGCCCCAGCCCTCACCCCATGCGCACTGGCTCGTCGACGAAACCGTGCTGCAGGTTCCGGGAGTGGGGCCCGTGCGGCAGTTGGCCCACTTCGATCCGGGTCACGCATCTGTGTATAGCCAAATTATTGGTCAGGCCCGCGGCCTGCGGGAGTTTGCCCTTGGGCGCCCACTTTGCCAGGCGCCGGCAGGTGGTCGGCCGGTAGCCGTGATGATGGTTGACCCGGTTTCGGCCGATATCCGTCACTTCTCGTACTTTTTTGCCGAGGAGCTGGTCTGCGGTGAGCTCGAGTTGACCGACTGACGCTCGCGCCTACGGTACAAAAAACGCGGACCTGAAGTCCGCGTTTTGCAATTGTTGCAGGTGCAACAGGATTCGTTATTGGCAGGTTGAGCCCATGGCCCCGCCCATGCTGACCGAGCCGGGCACGCAGGTGCCACCCATGCAGTCTTCGTCGGTCGAACACTCGCCGCAGATCTCAAACGAGATCGGGATGGGCAGCCCCTCAAAGGCGGTTTCGTTGCAGTGGCCCGACGAACAAACTTCGTTGCTGCTGCAAAAACCGTCGTTGTCGACCGAGCCCGGATCGACGCAGGCCTTGTAGCCACCAAAGCTCATGATGTCGATGTTGGAGTTACACAGCTGGCCGTTTTCGCAGTCGTTGTCGTCGCGGCACTCGCCACAGGTGTTGGGCAAAAACAGCTCTAGGCCCGGGATGACACCCTCACAGTAGAGCTCCTCGCCGCCGGCCATGCAGGTCGCGTCGCTTTCGCACTGGGCTCCGGGCTCTGGGACCACGCACTGGGCTTGCATCGACAGGACGTCGAGGCTGCACGAGGCTTTTTCGGGTGGGCAGTCGCTGTCCTCGTTGCACTCCGAGCACACGCCGAGGACCATTGGGATGATGTAGCAGTTGCCAGACTCGCATTCCGAGTCGGCCATGCATTGGGCACCGTTGGGCAGCGGCCCGTCGGGACCGGTGGAGGTGCTGTCGGGGCCGGTGGTCAAAAAGTCCTGGCCCGTGGATGTCGTCGGTTCTTCGGTGGTGCTGGAGGTCGAGGTGTCGGTGTCGGTCGGACCGGCCGTGGTCTCACCCGAGGTGCCGGTTGTGCCCGAGGTCTCAGACGCCGAACCCGTTTCCGATTCTGTACCGCTCGAGGTTGTCTCCCGGTCGGCACAGCCGGGCATCGAAGTCATCAGGAGTGTCGCCACCGCAGTGGCACTAAGCTTGGTAAACCGGGAAAAAACCATTGAGACCTCCATGGCGGGACGCCGGGCATCCGAAGCCACCACCGGCGCCATCATGGCGGTTGGCTCAATCACCTGTAAAGTTCGAATCGGGATTTGCATCGGCGATCGTCACCGGGACCCCCAACGGTGGGGCGGGGCTTCAGGGTTGAGCGGCGGTCACCAACACTGTCTTGATGAGTTCTTCGGCCGTTTGGATGGGGGCAAAGCAGCTGTCGTCGAGGACTTCGGTGAAGGAACTCACTTGTGCCACAGGGTACAGTAGGACGGGCGTACCCACGGGTATCGCTTGTAGTAGCAGGTTGATCACCACGCTGGCGGCGACCGGCTGCACGGCTACCAACCGATGGCACAACAGGGCCCGACCCTCGGGGGAGCACAGGGCAAAGCCGACGGGATTGTTGGCCGGTCCGAGGGTGTAGCGCAGGCGCCGGGATGCGGACATGCGTCGCCAGACGTCGGCAGACCAGGCGAGCAGCTCGCACACCGGTGCTTGCGGCAACTCCCATGGGGCTGACGTGACGCACGGCGAATCGCTCGGACCGTGGGCGAACCCCATCCACGTGCGTATACATCTTTGCCTGGCAAAGCCGCGACCGCGGTAAAACCCGAGCCGTTCGCGGGGGGCCGGCAACACGAGTTTGGTCATGCCAGCCGCGGCAACAGCCTGCTCCCCGGCCGCCAACAGCCGCGAACCGATGCCCTGGCCGCGCCAATTCGGGTGTACGCCTAGGCCGGCCGTCCACGCGGTTTCGGGGGTTGTCGGTCGCCGTCCAATGAGAAAATACCCGAGCGCCTGCGGGGTGGGGGATGTCGAGACGGCGACCTGTGAAAGGCCTGGGTCGACACCTTCGCGGACACACTTGCGGGCCAGCCACCCGGGTTCGCGGGTTTGTGTATGACCAAATATTTCGCCGGCGAGCGATGCCAGGTGGGTACCGAGGTGTGCCGCTGCCTGCAGACTGTCGCTGAAGCTTTGTGCCTGTTGATCGGCCCGGCCGCATCCGAGGAGGTTGAGCGCCTCGGCGGCCGGGTACACCTCGCTGCCGACCGGGTTTGCACTCACAGCAGCCCGCAGGCCCGCTTGCAGTCAGCGATGGTTGCACGTGCAAGCTTTCGTGCACGCACGGCCCCCTCGCGCAGCACATTTTCGACTTCCTCCGGGGCTTTTACGAGTTGCTCGTAACGCACGCGCGCGTCAGCAAAGTGGCTTGTCATGCGTTCGATCAGCAGTTTCTTGGCATGACCATAGCCAAACGGTTCGCCGTCGCGACGCCCGGTGCGGTAGTACTCGGCGATGTCTTCGAGTTCTTTTGGCGTGTAAAACAGCTCTAAGAACTTGTAGACCGTGCAGGTTTTTAGTGGCAGTGGCTGGCCAAACTCGGTGGAGTCGGTGACGATTTGACCAACCCGTTTGCGCAGCTTTTTCCCGCTCAAAAACAGGGTGATGGTGTTGCCGTAGCTCTTGCTCATCTTGCGGCCGTCGATCCCCGGGACGTAGGGGTACTTCGACAGGCGGGGCTCAGGCCGCTGCAACACTGGGGCGTCGGGGCAAAACGCCTGGTTGAAGTGGGTCACCATGTCCTGCGCCATCTCGATGTGTTGGAGCTGGTCCTTGCCCACGGGGACGTGGGTCGACCGGTACAGCACGATGTCGGCGGCCATCAGGATCGGGTAGGTAAACAGTCCGACCGACGGGCGGATGTTGTTGGCGACCTTGTCTTTATAGGAGTGGGCGCGCTCGAGCAGGCCGACCCCGGTGACGGTACTCAGCAGCCAGGTGAGTTCGGTGACCTCGGGGACATCGGACTGGCGAAATAGCGTGGCTTTTTGCGGGTCGAGGCCGAGGGCGAGGTAGGTGCGGGCAACGTCTTGGACGTTCGCACGCAGGGCGTCGGCGTCGCGCAGCGTGGTCAGTGCGTGGTAGTCGGCAATAAAGTAGAGGCACTCGCCTGGGTGGGCGTGCTGGAGCTCGAGGTGTTGAGCAATCGCGCCAAAGTAATTGCCGAGGTGCAAGATGCCCGAGGGTTGGATACCGGACAAAATTCGCGGTTTGGCTGCCGGTTGCATCGGTGGAGGGTGCCACGCAGCCGGGGGTCCGTCCACTGCCTTGTCTGCCGTCGATGAGCATGTATGTACAAAGGGGAGTTACGTGTGTAACCCCCCTCGTAACGGACGCGAGTGCGCCCTTGCTAGCTGGCAGCTTCGCGCTTTTGTTCGTTGTGATAGCGCTTCATCTTGCGCTTGATGACCTCTTTTTTGACCATGCCGACGAGGTCGATCATCAATTTGCCGGTGAGGTGGTCGTGCTCGTGTTGGAGCGCGCGGCCAAACAGCTCATCGCCCTCGGCCTCGAACATCTGCCCCTCGAGGTTCATGGCCCGGACCTTGGCGTAACGCGGGCGCTTGACGTCGACAAACACGTTGGGAAAGCTCAGGCAGCCCTCCTCGCCAACAACCGTGCCCTTGCCGGTCTCGACGACTTCGGGGTTGATAAACACCAGCGGGGGGGAATCGTCGTCGCCACCGGCAACCTTGCCGTCGATCAAAAAGATCCGCTCGAGCCGGCCGACTTGGATCGCGGCAATGCCCGCGGCGTTGAGCGAGTACATCGTGTCCCGCAAATCGCGGACGAGTTCGCGGATGTTGTCGTCGACTTCCTTGACGTCAAACGTCGCTTCGCGCAGTCGGGGGTCGGGATAGGTGACAATGTCGAGGATAGCCATGGCGTGTGGAAACTCCGCGCGTCGGGCCATCCAACGCAGCGAATTGTCGGCGAGGGTAGCCGATTCAACGGGTGTTTGCCACGGGCTCCCACGGAGCGCCATGCGCCAAGCGCTGTGTGCAGCTGTGTGAGCTAGCCGCCAACCTACTCAAGCCTGTGCGAGGAGGCGAGAGAAACACCACAGCCGGCCAAATCCTCCGGTAGCGATGATGGCCCCTGGCCCGGCTTCCCTGTAAAACCCCCGTACTACCGGCCCACAAGCGCGGCCGAGGAGTTGCGACGGATGAGCATCACAGTCGAGCAGGTGACGGAAGCTATCAAACACGTTCAGGACCCGGCGACCGAGCGTCCGATCGTCAAGGGGCAGTTGGCCGACGTAAGTGTGGGCGACGACGGGTCTGTAAAAATGACCATCGACCTGATCAGCCCCGGGTACCCCCTGCGCGACGAACTCGATGCCGCCCTGCGAGCCGCGGTCGAACCTTTGGGCGCCATCGTCGACATCGACTACCGCCTGCGCGTACCCAAAAAACCGGCCCGCCAGGACCTCAACCGGATGCCGACGGTCAAAAACATCATCGCCGTGGCTGCGGGTAAGGGCGGCGTTGGCAAGAGCACCGTTAGTGTCAACCTCGCCCTCGCACTCAAGCGCCTAGGTGCCCGGGTGGCATTGCTCGACGCCGACATCTACGGGCCTTCTGTGCCCAAGATGTTGGGTAAGCCCGACCGCGAAACCACCACCACCGCCGACGGCGACCGCATCGCGCCGGCGATTTACCGCGGGATTGTGGCGATGAGCGTGGCCTACTTTGTCGAGCCGGGTAACGCCGTGATCTGGCGCGGCCCCATGATCCATAAGTTGCTTAAGCAATTTTTGGAGGATGTGCAGTGGGGTGAGGTCGACTACATGATCGTCGACCTGCCGCCGGGCACCGGCGACGCCCAGCTCTCGCTCGCCCAGTTGATTCCGCTGACCGGTGCGGTGATGGTCACAACCCCGCAAGAAGTGGCGCTGATCGACGTCCGTCGGGCGGTCAACATGTTTGAGAAGTTAGAGGTCCCGATCGTCGGTGTGGTCGAGAACATGAGCTACTACACCTGCCCGGCCTGTGGTCACCACGACCATATTTTTGCCAGCGGCGGTGGGGCCAACCTCGCCAAGGAACTCGGTGTCGAACTGCTTGGACAAATTCCAATTCACAACCAAATTAGTTTTGGTGGTGAGGCTGGGAAGCCGGTCGTCGAGGCCGTGCCCAACGGGGAGCATGCCAAGGCGCTCACCGAAGTTGCCGCCAAGGCAGCGTTGGCGGTGAGCAAGCGTAGTGCGACGGGTCCCAAGCGCAGCAGCCTGTTGCGCACGGTTCACTGACCAACTGGGCAGCTTTGAGCCGAGCCTAATCGGGGGACAAGGACGCTCGCCAAGGGTGGGTGTGTGGACGAATTCCCGATCCGGATGCAGACTGGTGGGTGCCCATGCTGTTCGAAAAGTTCCTACCCGAACCGGATGTCCTAGAGGCGCTACCGATTTTTCCGTTGCCGAATATCGTGTTGTTTCCGGGGATGGTTTTGCCCCTCAATGTGTTTGAGCCGCGCTACCTCGCACTTGTCGACCACATTCGCGGAGCGAGCCCGTACTTCGGGGTGCCGATGCTCGCCGACGACCGGGGCCACGACCCCTTGCGACCCTGTATCGAGCCGGTATTTGGCCTGGGTCGGCTGCACCAACACCAAACCCTCGCCGACGGGCGCCGCCTGATTCAGGTGCTCGGGGTCGGTCGGGTCCGCCAGCTACGCGAGGTCGAGAGCAGTCCGTTTCGCGCCGTCGATGTCGAGATCCTCAATGAAGACTATCCCAGCGATGGTCACCTCGTAGCGATCTTCCGCGCCCAGGTTGAACGGCTCGGTCGCGCCTGTGCCCGCGAGCAGGCGGAGGTGTTGGACATGCTGTTGTCGATCGACGACGACAGAGTATTTTTATATACAATTGCAGCCCTGTTGCCCACCGCCCAGGTACTGGTGGCGGCGACCGTGGGAGGCCATCCAAAACTTCGTCGCTACGCACCGCTCCAGCAGGCGTGCCTCGTGGCCGACAACCCGAATTTTCGCTGTGAGTTGCTGATCGACGAAGTCTCACGCCTACTGTTGCAGGTGCGCGAGGCCAGCCGAATCCCTTCGCAGTTGCTCAATTAGTTTTTGTATCTGCATGGAGTTGGCGCCGCACCTATTGGTCGGCGCCCTCAAACGGATCGTCGGTTTTGACAACCTTGGTGCTCGGGTCGGACTTGCGAAGCGAATCGGCATCGATCGCATCGTCACCAGGCTCGACACTCGACGAGATTGAGCCGCCGCCAGCACGCCCTCGGTACTTTCGCTTTTTGAAGGTGGTGCCGCGGGATTGGTCGACCGAGCCACCGTCTTTGACCGCCGGGCCCTGGGTATCGGGGAGCACGGGACGGGCCTTGATCACCCGTGGCGGAGCCGCTGGAGCTGTGGTCTCGGGCGTTGCCGCAGCCGGTTGTAGGAACGCTCGACCCCCGTGTGTGTACCAGTAATAGCCACCGGCACCCGCGGCCGCGAACAGTAGGAAGACGAAAAACCACAGACCGCGGCTGCTGGTCGGAAAATCGATGTCGTCGTCTTCGAAGGTCTCTGTTTGGGCCCACTTCGAGCCGCGCTCGTCGTACTCGCTAGCAACCGCGCGAAACGGAAATGGTTGTCCGAGACGCGGGGTGGCAGCACTCGATGTACCTGCACGCCTGACGGCATTGAGTGGGTTGTTGAGCGGATTGTTGACCGCGGGAAAGGCCGCCGGGTGGGGATCGAGTTGGGCCTGGTTGAGCGGGTTGTTGACCGGGCTCGCGTTGGGGCGGTTGAGGGGATTGCCGGCGTAGGGAGCCGAGAATGGGTTTCGCGGCGACGCGGGTGCGTTGGCCGGGTGACCGGCCCGGGTTTGGTTGAGGGGATTGGCGACAGGTTTTTGTGTATGTGCAGGGGCAGGTTGGGCCTGCGGCCGTTGCCAGCTGCCAGTTGTCGGTGTTCCAGGTGCCCCAGCAACGGGTTGCGTAGGTTGGGGCCGCTGCCAGCTGCCGGTCGCCGGACCTTGTGTCGACGGTGACGATGCGGCTGGCGACGGGGTCGCAGCCGGTTGGGTGGGTTTTTGGTTGAGTTCGGGCCGCTTCCAACTGCCTGTTGGCGGCTGTGTGGGCGTTGCCGTGATCGCCGGCTGTGGGGTCGCCTGGCCAACGGCCGCGTGCGCACCGGTCGAGAGTTTTGGAATCGTCGCCTGCGGCGTTTTGGGGTCCGCCTCGGGCCGTTTCCAACCGCCGCTTGCGGTCTGCAGCTTGTCGGCCTGCGGACTTTCGTCGCCGGCCTTGAACTGTGGAACCTCCCGCATGGTCCGGTAACGTTCGCCACGGCCTTTTCGCGGCTTGCCCTCCACGAGCTCTCCCGCCTCCGGCGTGTGCTGGATCGAGTGGGTGCCGGAGGGGGTTTGCGAGACCTTGTCGCGGGTGAGTTTGGAGATGTGCCAAGAGGCAGATTCGGGGCGGGTGACGGCATCGGGCGAGGCCGTTGGCACATCCGCTGCCCACTCCGGCGGCGACGCGAGGTGGGGGCCACTGGGTTTGCGTTTGGCCATGTCGGCCATGCGCAGCGGCGGCGGGGGAATTTCGTTGGGATCGAGGCCGGGGGCGAGTGGTGGCGGGGGTAGGTCCGCGGGAATGTGCGAGGGGCGAACAGCTTGCACCGCCGGGGTTTTTTGGGGGCCCGACTTCTCGGACGGTTTGGGTTGCACCGTCGGTTGTGCTTGTGGGGCCGGTTCGGATTGGGCTTCCTTCGACGCGCGAGCACCCTCCCGGGCCTCGGCGATCACCTCGAGTTGGCGATAGAGTTTGGCGACACGACGCTCGAGTTGGACGATGAGGTCGAGCAACACCATCTGCCCGTCGCCCTCAGGCACCGCCTCGAGCTTGCCCTTGAACTCGTCACGAAGTTCTTCATAGACCTCGAGTCGGGCAAGCGATCGTTCGATCCATTCGTCACTGGCGACCTTCGTCAGGGTGCTGGTGCTGAGCGGCGGGAAGGCGCCTGATGTGGTTTTGGTACTCGCCCCCATGTAGAGGCATCATACAAAACGACACCTGCGGTCGACCACACGGTCGGTACCCCGTGGGAGCCGAAGCGAAATCACTGTGTGGTGACCCCATAGACCTGTCGAACAGGGCATACGCGCAACTGTGCGCATAGCGGACCTCACCAGACGTTTGGGGCGAAGTGCTACGTGTCGGTGCACATCGGTCGAGCTCGCGCGCGCCTATTGCGTGTACAGCCGATAATCACGAGGACAAATAGCCATTGCCATGGGTTGCTCGGGTTGCCGGTTTGGCAATTGCACCCCCCGGTTTCGCCTTGGGTCCCGGTTGTTTCGGTTGTCTCGGTGTCGGCAGTCGTTGTCGAGCCGCCGGTTGTGTCCGTCGACTCGGTTTGGCCGGGCAGGATCAAAAACGAGTTTGGCGACTCGGCAATCGCCCGGCGCCCGAGGGGATCTTCGAGTTCGATCCGCAGCCAAACCGCAAAATTGATGGCATCTTTTGCGGGCGTGGGCGGAACAAATGGGATGACAAACGCGCCTGACTCGAGGGGGAAGGCCCCGTCGACGGGGTTCCAGGTCGGTTCATTTGCATAGTCAACTTCGGCCCAACTCAGTTGTAAGACGCTGCCGTCGAGGGCGTCGCCACAACCCTCGAGCATGATTTCGTTGCCAGCGGTCACGACATCGACCGCGGCCGGAGGCAAAAACACACTTGGCAGGTTGGCGGCCGGCTCGACGAGGTTGTCGACGACCTTGATGGCCCCCCAGCGCAGGCTGTGGTGGTTAAACGCCGGATCCCAGGTATAGCCGGAGATCACGTAGGTACCGGGGGCGACCAGAGAGGTGTCCCAAACGACACCTTTTTCGGCCTCGGCCTGCGAAATTGGGATTCGCGCGTCGTCGGGCGTGATGCGGGCCCACGCATCGGCTGGCCAGTCGGAACTGTTGGCCAGGATTTCGCGGTCGGGAATCTTGCTGGCATCGACCAGGCCGACCGCTTCGGCGGCGACAACATCCTCGGTGGTGATCCACAGGGGCAGGGTGCGAAACGGGGGCTCAAAGGCCAAAAATTGGAGTCGTCGCCCGTCTGGGACCTCGTCGGGCGTCGGCTCGGGTTCGTCGAGCGCGACTGTGTAGGTCACGGCAAAAGTCGGGTCGCTACTGCGGTCGACCACCGTCATACAGGCAGGCTCGGGAAACTCGGCAGGGGTGCGTGGGCGTGGTCCATCACCAGCCTGGGCCGAGGGTGCCGAGCCCAGGCAGGTGAGTCCAACAACCACTGTGGTCGTGCGAATCAATGTGTCTACATGGATTCGCATGGGTTGGCCGATCTACAGCGCACCGCAGCTGACAAGGCTCGGATCGTGCGGGTAGTACAGGAGGAAGTTGATGCACATCTCGTCATCGGTTCCCTCGCCGCCCGAGGTCGGGAAGTCGCGGCCCGAGGCGTCGTAGACACAGTGGGTCCGCAGTTCATCGCCAGGCTTGATCACCGCCGATTGGGGCTTGAACGTCTGGTAGTCAAAGAAGAACGGATCCTCGCGCCCGAGCTCGCCGACCATGTTGCCGTCGCGGTAGACCTCGGTCCACAGCCGGCTACCGATTTCATGTGCATGCAACCAAGTGCCGACGACGTTGATGTCGTTTTTGAGGGCATTTTGTGTCGCCCACGACGGACAGGTGGCGATGTGCTCGTGGGCGGGCTCGCCAGCGGGAATGTTGATGCCAAAGATGTCGCCAATCCGTAAAATCCCGGCCTCGTTGGGGCGCAGGTTGGAGGTGTAGAACACGTCAAATCCGTCGTTGTCGACAAATGGCTCCTGCAGCGGATTGTTGTAGTGGATCTGCACGACAAACGTAACCGTGCCGCTGTCACCTACGCGAAAGCCGACATCGGGTGGCAAGTTGAGCTCTTCGCCACCGGGGGCCCAACCCCAGATCATGTCCTCGACCCACTGCCCACAAAATGCATTGGGGTCGAGGTTTTGCGGGGTGTCGTAAACCCCGACCACGTAGTGATGGATGTGCGGGTCGTCGACCTGTGGGCGAAAGCCAGTGATGTGCAGGGCCTGCTCGACCGGGATGTTAAACGCGTAGCACGAGTACCAGGTTTGAACCTGCGGGGGCGAGTAGTCGGGCATCCGCAGCTCCCACACGCCATCGACGACCGGGCCTTCGGTGGGGTCACCCGTTGGGTCCGTCGGGTCGACCGTCGGGTCCGTCGGGTCCGTCGGGTCCGTCGGATCGCTGGTTGGGTCGACGCTCGGATCACCGGTTGGATCAACGGTCGGGTCCGAGTCGCTTTCGGCTGCAGTCGACTGCGTGTCGCTGGTATCAGAATCGTCGCTGTCGGTCTGCCCCGAAAGATCGCGGTCGGCACAACCCGCGAGCAACAAGCCACCCGCGCACACTAAACCAAGTAAACGGCTCATGCCCCACGATACGACGGGAACATGAGCCTGTGAAGCGCGGGTGTTTTCGTGCCCGCAGTCGCTTACAGCGAGTTGATCCAGGCTTCGATCTTGTCGAGGTCGTCCTGGGCGAGCATCCCGGCCGGGGGCATGACATTGCCCGAACCGCCGGCGTCGAGGTGGATGTTGTTGAGTTTGAGCCACAGGTAGCTGTTGCTCGGGTCGCCAGCTGTCACACGGGCCATGCCGGCGAGCTGGGTCGAGTCGACAGCGACGAGTTCGTCGAGCGACATGCCATCGTTGAGCGTGAGGTATGGTGCCGACATGGTGCCGTCGCCGCCGGAGATGTGGCAGGAGCAGCTCGCGGTCCAGATCGGCTGGATATCGGCGTCGTAATCGACCGAAGGTGCCGCGGTATCCGTGCCATCGGTCTCTGAGCCCGTCTCGGTCTCGTGGCTTTCGGTATCGCTTTCGTGGCTGTGGGTATCAGACTCGTGGGTGTCGGTATCGGAACCGCCGTCGCCGTCATCACAGCCGGTGAACGCGAGCATGCCAGTCAAAAGGAAAGCAAGTGGGGAAAACTTGGAAAGCTGCATGATCGGGCGAGATTGTGCCGCAGACAGCAGGCCGCGTCACAAGTTCGCCGGACCACTGGATGCGAGCCGACACACATTGCCGATACAAGCGATTTGGCGGCTATCGCGGTAACGCCCGGTAATAGGCAAACGCCTCGGCGATCGGTCGACTCTCGCGAAACCCAAACGTCTGGCGAAACAGCTTGCCGTCGATGATGACCGGATACTTAAAATAGTTCACCAGGTGCCGGGGAAACCCCCGATTTTCGAGCAGGTGGCTCAACAGTTGCGGCAGCATTGGCGGGATCGATGGCAGCGGCACGGGAGTGGCCCCGCAGGCCCTCAGGGCGTCGTGAAACCCGATGAAGTCGTCGGGCGCGACGTTGAAAATTCCGCGGTGTTGCTGGTGGTAGGCCGTGACGATCGCGTCGGCCATATCGTCGACATGGATAAACTGCATCATCGGCGAAAACCCGGCCAGACACGGGGCGTAGCGCTGGGACAACAGCCGGCTGATGGTGTTGCGGACCCCGGGCCCGATGATGTTGCACGGCCGCAAAATCGTGATCCCGAGCTCAGGGCGTCGCCACAAGAAAATCTGCGTGAGGTTTTCGAGCTCGACCGAGTTGACCAGCTCATGGGTCAGCTCGGCGGCCTTGAGTGGTGCGCGTTCGCTGAGCAGCGCCGGGTTGTACGGGCTGGCCCCGTAGACATAGTAGGTCGACATCACGACGATCCGGCTGACCTCGTATTTGGCACACAGCCCGTAGAGCTTTTGTGTGCCCAAAATATTGGCGTGGTAGCGGCGGTTTTTCGAGCTGCGCGTGGGGGTGAGGCGGCCTAGGTGGATCACCCCGGAGATCGGGTGTCGGCGAAACAGGTCCTCGCTCCAGCGCCGGTTAAAGTCGACCTTATAGGCCGGAATCTGGGCGGCCGTAAACGCGGGAAAGTCGGGCTTGCGGCGGAAGTCGACAGCCACGAGATTTGCTTGACTATGCAACCGCGCGATGACCAGGCGGGCCAGGGCTCCGCAGGCCCCGGTCACCAAAATCGTGGGTTTCGTTGCGTCCTGCGCTGGCACCACTCGCTCCTAAAAAATAGATGTCCGTTCGGACAGACCACGATCGATCAGGTCGCGGACACTGCGTTTCACCAGGGCCGCCCGCTCATCGATCTCCCGCTCACTTTTGGCATCGTCGGCAAATACGATAGGTTCGCCAAAATGCAGTGAAACCCGGGCGGGGAGGGGAACGGGGACCATCATTGGCAAGTACGGCAGGCCGAGCAGCCGGGCCACGGGCTTGAGGTTGCCAAACGAAGGCATGGTCTCTTCGCAGCCGACAACTCCCACCGGGACGATCGGTGCACCTGTCCGCATCGCCATGTGCACGAATCCGCTGCCAAAGCGCTTGAGCCGGTAACGCTCGGCAAACGGTTTGCCCGAGCCGCGGACCCCCTCGGGAAACACGATCACCGGCTCGTCGCGCTCGAGCATCTTGATGCAGTTTTGCGGGTCGCCGAGCACGGCTCCCCAACGGTTGAGCAGGTTGCCGACCCAGGGCACGGTTGGCAAAAACCGCTCGACCATCGCCCGCGGGGCCCGGGGGCCGTGGGGATTGGTCGCCAGTGCGATCCCAATCAGCACACCATCGAGCGGAAGCTGTCCACTGTGATTGGCGATGAGCAACACCCGGCCGGTCTTCGGCACGTGCTCCAAACCGATCGCCTGCACCCTAAAATAGTGGTCGTAGAGCCACTTAAACACCGAAATCGCGGCTCCGAGGGAGTCGGCGTGGTAGCCCCACGGGTCGTAACCAAAACTGCCGACCGGCTTGGGAATGCGCTCGACGAGTTCAGCTACTTCGGGGGAGGTCAGGCGCGCGGTGAGCTGGGCAATTAGCGAATCGGAGCGGCGCATGACGGCGTCATGCTACACGACAGCCTGTCTGATTTGTGCGCTTGGATTGCAAATGCACACGAAATTCGAGTTGGCCGGGATACTTGTATTTCCGCACACTTTGCTGCCACCAAAACTCGGTTTGCCAGCGAAGCCTAGCGAAATACCGATGACTGCCCAGGCTGGGTGCCACGGCCCCCGAGGGGGGACACCTCCACCTGTGGAGTAAATCGTCGCGGATTGCAGTAGCATGGGCGACCGGATCATGAAACGCGACCAGCTCAACAAATTTGATCGTTCCAATCGTTCGCGCCCACGGGGGTGGAAGCACGCGTTTGCTTGCCTCTCGCTCGGAGCATTTATCCTGCCGATGGGCGCCTGTACTGGCGAGAAAAAACCCGAGGCGCAAAACGACACGGCCGCGGCCGACAGCAAGACCGCAGCCAACGCGGGTGAACAACCTGCTGGCGGCAAGACTGCCAGCCCGACAGACCAGGGGCAACAAAATGTCGTCGCCACCGCGCCAGCAACCCCGCTTGCTGCGGGCAAATTGCTCGAGCCGTCGACCGAAGTTTTGGGCCACTTCATGGTGCCCAACGCCACCAAGCTATTGGCTGACATTCGCAGCTACATGAGCACGCCAATGGTCGAAGGGATGCTTAACGAAAGCACCCTGCGCAGCATGGCGATGATGGCCCTGGAGTCCCGCGGCAACCTGGCCCAAAATATCGAACTCGACAAGCCGTTTGGCTGTGCCGTTGGCGACGTAAAGGTGTATCAGCAAAAAGCCGTGGCCTGTATCGCCGGCTACAAGGGTGGGGTCAACCAACTGATCCAGGACCTCGGCAAGAACAACGCCGCTGAAGCGGGCAAGCACGCTGCCGCCTACAAGTTTGAGGGCCAGGTCGTGTATTTCGACGACCTCGAAGGTGCCGTTGCCATCACCCTCGACGACGGCATGTTCGACAAGGCCAAGGGGTACCTCAAAACCAACATGGTCGGTCGCGCAGCCAATCTCAATGCCGACTTTGAATTTGCCGTGTTGATCGGCAGCACGTTTGAGCGCTACCGCAGTGAGCTCGACGGTTTGTTGGCGCTGATCGAGGCCGCCTCGGCCGAAGCTCCCAAGACCGGCGACCCCAAGCTCGATGCCGCCTTGCAGTCGATTCAGTCGACCCAAAAGGGCATGACCAAACAGAGCATCAACCGCCTGGCCGAGTACTCGCAAATGACCTTTACCGGCGATGTCGGGGCCAAGGGCCTCGGGTTCGGTATGTCACTGGTCGCCAAGCCGGGCACCCGGGCCGCCGAAGAAGCGGCCAAATACGGTGGCCGAAGTGTCTCAAAGGCCATGCTCGAAGGCATGCCCAAGGGCACCATCATGATGATCGCGGGCAACAGCGACCCGAACTCGGTCGATATGCCCGAGGTCAAGCAGGCGTTTGAGATGCTCGGCGGTGCCTGGGCCGGGCTCACCGGTGGCGACAAGGCCACGGCTGTCAACGCCCTCAACACCTACGTCCAGGAACACCGCGGGCTGTACACCGGCGAGTCGGTGTTTGCGTTTGTCCATCAGCCCGGAGGGGTTGGCGGCATTGTGGTCGACGCCGCGCTCATGCCTGGTAAGTCGGGCAACGACCTGTGGAAAAAGTGGACCCAAACGTTCACCCCCGAAGCCGTGCTCGGCCCTGAGTTTTCGCAGTACGTCACCTGGAAGTACCAAACCGGTGCGCTCACAGCCGATGGCGTCACCGTCGACCGCTGGGTGATCGAGCCGACCGAAAAGGCCAAGGGGCTGATGAAGATTTCCCCCTCCGACCAGGCCGAGATCGACAAATGGCTCGGCGGGCTCAAGCTCACCATCGACCGCGCCGAGTTCGATGGCCACGTGGTCAACACCGTCGGTCCAAAAGTTGAAGATGCAATTATCAAGCGGGCGATCGCAGCCCGTCGCGGCAAGGACTCGCTCAAGGGCGACGCCGGGCTCGACACCATCCTGCGCAACGCCCCCGAGGCCTCCGGCTTTTTCGCCCTCGACATCCACGCCGGAATCGAGTGGCTCAAGAGCTTCCCCGAGCCGGCCAAGGATCTCAACAAAATCCCGGGGCCGGTCGGCACCAACCTCGCCGATGTCTACATCACCTTCCACATGCACAAAAATGGGGAGTCGGGTGGTGAGTTCGTGATCGGTCAACAGTTGATCGACCAAGTTCGGGCATTTGCCAGCAAGATGTAATCCCATCACGGCCGGGCCCGATGTTCGGGTTCGGCCTATTTGTCGATACAATCAATGTCGATAGTTGACCCTGCGGATAGCCCAGAAACCCGACGTGTTCGTGAACTTCTCGAGCGCGAGGGCCTGGGCACGGCCACCGAAGCCGAGCGTCAGGAACTGGCACTTTATTGTGCAGAGCACCCCGAACTCGCTGGCGAAGTCGACAAAATGGCCGAGCAGGCGCGGCTGGGCGGGGCCTGGCTGCAGCGACTCGATGCCGATGCAAAGATCGCCAAGGTCGAGCACGGTCGCCTGGCCCGCGTCGAGCAGGGTGCAGGTGTGGCCCTGACCTTCGGCGGGATGGCATTGACGTTTGTCGCGCCCGTCGCTGGAACGGTCATCGTGTTACTCGGGCTTGCGCTGACCATTTGGTCGGTGGTACGCGTGCGCCTGCAAACCTTTCGCGACGACCCCTACCGGAAAGTCAAACGATGAACCTGCCCGCCGTCCGCCACGGAGCCGACCTCAAAAACCGCCCCCAGGGCGAGATGTTGGTGGTCACGACGGACCTTGTGCCCGGCATGCGAATCGTCCGAGTGCTTGGGCTTGTGCGTGGCAACACCGTGCGGACCCGCAACATCGGGCATGACTTTTTGGCGAGCTTTCGCAACCTCGTGGGTGGCGAGGTTGGCAGCTACACGCAGATGCTGGCACAAAGCCGCGAGCAGTCGCTCGACCGGATGCGGGCCGAGGCCCTGGCGCTGGGGGCAAATGCCGTGGTCGGTTTGCGGATCACGACTTCCACTGTCATGGCTGGGGCAGCCGAGATTCTTGCCTATGGGACAGCTGTGGTTGTCGAGTCGGCCTAGGCAAACTTTTATATGCATATTTTTGTAGCCACCCGATGCGACAGCTCCAAACCCACGGCGAGGGGGCGATATGGCTGCTAAGTCGCCACAGGCCCGTGCCCGGGCCCGGTTTGTCGAGATTGCCGAGGGTCGTGACGCCGACATCAACCTGGCCGAAGCGGCATTTTTGATAGCCGCCGAGGATGCTCCCGACCCGCTCAACGGGCTCGACATCCCCAGTCAGCTGCAACTACTCGACGCCCTCGCAAACCGGGTACAACCGCGGATCGAAGCTGCCCACGACGAGCGGCAAAAATTTGTCGAGCTGGTCGCCTACTGTGCCAACGACCTCGGGCTCACGGGCAACCGCAAGGATTACTACGATCCGGCCAACAGCCTGCTGCACCTGGTGTTGCGACGGCGCAAGGGCATTCCCATCAGCCTCTCGGTGATCGCCATCGAACTCGGCCATCGGGTCGGCTTACCGCTCGAGGGGATCGGCTTTCCCGGGCATTTTTTGGTCGGCAACCAAGATGTCCCCGGGGTCTACTCCGACCCGTTTCACGGCGGCGTGTTGCTCGACCGCGACGACTGCAACGACATGTTGCAGGAAATGAGCAAGGGCCAACTCGCCCTCACAGATGAGATGCTCGAGCCGGTGTCCAACCGGGCGATCTTGGTGCGGATGCTGGCCAACCTCAAGGGCTGCTACCTGCGTCGGCGCGAGTCGAGGCGGGCGCTCGCAGCCATCGATCGGCTGTTGCTGCTACAACCAACAGCCGTGAGCCACCTGCGCGACCGCGGACTTATCCACCTCAACGCCCACGCCTACCGCGAAGCCCTAGGCGACTTTCAGCTGTACCTCGAAGTCCACCCCAAGGCAGAAGACCGCGGGGTTGTCGAGCTCCACATGGGCGAGGCGCTGGCCAAGTTGCGGCAGGTCAACTGACCTGCGGGTGATTGTTGAGCAGTTGGTGGTCGCCGGAGAAAGTTAGGGGCCAACGGGTGGCAACCCAACCTGCCACCGGGTGGCAGCCGGTACCCATCACCACCGGCCAGGTTTTCGTGCCCCCGTTGAAATCACTAGCTTTCTCAGCTGTCCCGGGATTTGCAAATAAGGGGGGCGAACGCCGGCGCTGTGCCGGTTGCCGCTGTTATGCAACTCGCCACCACGAAGCTCCGCAATGGGACATCCACACATGACCAAGAGGGCTGGTCACGCGTCCCCCCCAGTGGTGGCCCGGCAGTGGTCGAGGTTGTCGCAACCTATCGTGGCACCGTCCTCGACGTGCAGCAGGTGGCAGCGGGCCGGCGTTCCTCTTCTTCAACGTGGGTAGTGGCTGGTTCGCTCATCAGTGTGGTCGGTCTAGGGTTGTTTGTACATGCAGTGCAAAGCACCCCTGAGCGGGCAGCCGCGCAGGCAACCCGCGTTGTGGAGGAGCCGAGTCAACGGGGGGTCGAGCGCTACGAGGAGGATCTGCGCTCGACCCCTCGGGGATTCGACCTTGGCTCGCTCGGTGCCGCGTTGGCACTTTTGGGCCTCGTCCCGTTTGTCGCCGGTGTCAGTGGGCGCCGCAAACATGCTCCCGAGCGCTACACCATTGGCCAGGCCCATGGGGTTTCGTTTCCCGCGGCGGTTGAGCACGACGACGGTGCCCTGCCACTTGTGCGCCTACTTGGCGACGAAGTTATCGTTGCATTTACACCCGAAATGACGGGGACAGTCGACACCACGCTCGGGCGTGAGACGGTGGCCGGCCTGCACGGACGCCACCGAACCTCGGTGCCGCTTCGCGCCGGAGGCCAGGCACAGCTAGAGCTCGGCGACCTCGCATTTACCGTGCGCCCCTCGACCAAAGAGCACCTCGCGGTTTCACGACGAACGGTCGACCGCCCGGCGCTGTGGAGCCAAGTGTGCTCGTTGGCGATTTTGGGCTCACTTTTTATCTCGGTCTCGGCGGTCAAACACAACTCGCCGATCGACCTCGACGATCTTGTCAATGATGATTATACAACAATGCTGGTAAGCAAGCTCGAAGCGCCCCTGCCAAAGACCGCGGCCGAGAAGCAGGTCGACAAGCAAGTTGAGCGCGCGCGCAAGGCTCCCAAGCACAAACCCAAACCCAAGCGCACGCCCAAACCCAAGCCCGAACAACCCGAAACCGATCTCGCCCCGCCGGTGGGTCCCAAACTCGCAAAGGCCATCAGAAAGCGCCGACGCGGTGATTCACAGGGGCTCGACGCCGCTCGCAAATCCGGGGTGATGTCGGTCGAAGACGCCTGGGAAGCGGCCGATGAAATGGTTGCTATCAGCGAAGAGAGTGCCAAGGTCTACATGCCGAACGCCAGCGACGACGAGTTGTGGCAGTCGCTCAAGGCCAGCCCGGTCGACACTTCGGGCGGCATGATTTTGGAACTCAAGAGCACTGGCCGCGGCGGTGGTGGGGATGCCCGTGGGGCCGTCGATCTTCGCCGGGAAAATGTACTTGCAATGACTGGGATGGGTGGCAACCGAGCTGTCGACCGGCACGTTGGCGACGACCGGGCCAAGTTTGATGCGCCCAAGCAGCGCGACCGCAGTGGTGCCCGCGAAAAACTCATGCGCAAACATCCGGCGGGATCTGCCGTGTCGATTACGTCGGGTGGGCGGGACAAGTCAGCTGTCTATCGGGTTGCCAACAATCACGGCCCGGCCCTGCGAACCTGCCAAGATCGGGCCAAGCGCTTGCGTCCCCGGCTTGCGGGCAAGCTCTCTGTGACGTTTGAAATCGCCGCCGACGGCTCGGTCGAAGATGTCGACATCGTGCGCAACACCACCAAGGCTCGCATGCTCGGTGGCTGTGTCGCCCGCGTGGTCCGGGGTTTTCGCTTTGGTGCGGGTGATGCCGCCCGTGTAACCTACACGATGCAGCTACAATAAGTCCGTGTTGCGTCGATAAGCGACACACAGGCGCACGACCTCCTCGACTTGAGTTGGTCGTGCGCTTTGTCGTTACACCCTGGCGACGCGAACCCCATTCCACACCAACAAGTCGGCGAGGGCTTGCTGGTCGGCCAAAAACGCATCGTGGCCATATTTGCTTGGTAGTACAAGCAGCTGGCCGGCAATCCGGCTTTTGCGGAGCGTGCGGTCGAGCTCGAGTTGAAGATCGAGTGGAAACAGCAGATCTTCGGGGACGCCAACAACATCGATCCGCCCATCGAATGCCGCGATTTCACGGCGCAGCTGCTCGGGATCGCGGCCTAGGGCACAGCGATCGATAGCTTCGCTCAGCAGCAAAAATGCGTGCGGCGAAAAGGTGTCGGCAAACTTGCGGCCGTTATATTGCAGGTAGGAAGCGACCTCGGGGGCGTCTTGTGAGGGCTCGAGTGGCGCGAAGCGTTGGCACAACTCGGTCCGCCCACGGTAGGTCAGCATCCCGAGTTGGCGGGCGCGGTTCATCGCCAGCCGGACCACGCCCGTGGCGATCCCGTCGCGCACGAGTTGGCGTTGCAGGTGGCGAACACCCGTGCCCCAACCATCGGGACCGAAGCCGGCCGAAACCGAGATCAGGTGTTCGACGCGACCCGGGTGGCGCAGCGCTAGGGCGAGCCCAATAAATCCACCGAGCGAGGCCCCGATAAACGTCACCGGGCGATCGACACCAATGCCCTCCAGCCAGGCTTCGACGAGTTTGGCCAGGTCGCTCACGCAGACCGGCGGCAGCGTAAACGGCTGCTGCCAACTCGCCCGCTCGAGTGCCTGCCAGCCACTGCCATTGCCGAGCATCGCCGGGCACAAAATGGTTTGGCGGGTCGGGTCGAGCAGGCCCGAAGTCACCAGCGCAGACCACCAGCCGGGGCCCGAACCATCGCCGAGGGCATGGGGGCGCGAGGTAATACCCCCCATCACGACAACGACCGGAGCAGTCCCGAGGGGGCGACCATATTGCAGCCCACGAAGGGCGAGGTCTTTGACAGTGTGGCCGGCGAGCTCGTACGACGCAAAGTCGACGGTGCGGGTTTGCGGCCGGAGGCGATTGGAACGGGATTGGAGAAACGACGGCCCGACACAAGTCGGACTTGGGGGCACAATGGGAGCGGAAAACATGTTGAAACTCGATGGGTTACGTGCACAAACGGCGGCCTAGTTCACAGGCCAAATCACAGGGATTCGGGTGAAGTGCCGGGTGTGGACGCCAAACAAGCTGCAACTAGCGAGCGGCCTCGACACCCGGCTTGGGCATCAGGCGCATCAGCATGTGCGGCATGGTTTGGAAAACGGCCATGAGTTACTCGAGAGCGTGACGGAGTCGGTCGCCGGTTGTCAAGAAAAACTTTGCCGGTCGAAATTGTGACAATCACAGGTTTGTACTCCGACCTCCGTGGCGGAGAACTCGCTGCGTTCGAGATGTACAAAAGGACATGAGGGTGTGTGAACAGTTTCGAGATCATTGAGACGTTCTCGTTCGACGAGTCGGCTCGTTCCACCTATCCGTTTTTAGACGACTACACACGGCGGATTCGCAACGACCTCCCACGATTGATCCGTCGACCTGCATCGCGCGACCGCTATTGCATCGTGGGGTTATTCGTAACTTACCGGGCATTCAACCATTGGGGGGAGAGCCTCGACACCACCATGAATCTCGATGAAATCTCCGAGCCGTTTCGCAGTCGGCTCAAAGCATTTCGGGTGTGCACCGGACGCGATATTTGCAGCACCCAAGCGTACATTCGACTGCTGGGTTACGGCCGGATATTGCGTTTTATCCCATTTTACGGGATAGGTCTCGGTCGTTCATTGGCCGGCTACGTCCGTAAAAAATCATCGCCTTGGCCGGGTTAGATTGATGATGCACATACAAAAAGCCCGACCGAAGTCGGGCTTTCGCAATTCTCTCGCTACCGGGACTAGCGGGCAATCGCCACGCTCGGCTGCTCACCGCGCAGGTGACCGGCTTTTTTCACGAGGTTCAAAAACTCGCGGCGGTAGCCCTTGGTATCACGCCCAAGTGCACTTTGGGCCAGGCCGTGAATCTGCGAGAAGCTGGTCTCGCCCGAGTGTTCCGAGTTGCGCAGGAGCATGCCAAATCCGGCGACGGCGGCCGAGAACCGGAAGTTTTGCGAGCTCTGCGAGAGCGTGTGGTCGGACTCTTGGATGGGGTAGGTCACCAGCGTGCTGCGGCTGCCCTGCGGTTGTTTGTAGCGCAGCTTGAGGTACATCATCTCGCCCGAGTTGGCAGCCGCGGTCAGTGTATGATCACCTTCCTGTTGGTAGCGCAGGGGGTCGACGCCGGTCCCACCGGCACCCCGGGGCACGACTTCGTAGAGGGCTGTCACCGTGTGGCCGGCACCGATCTCGCCGGCGTCTTTGCGATCGTCGTTGAAATCGCGGTCGGCCAGGGCCCGGTTTTCGTAGCCGATCAGGCGGTAGGACTGGACCATGTTGGGGTTGAACTCAACTTGGATCTTCACATCCTTGGCGATGGTGACCAGGGTTGAGCCGAGCTCGTCGACGAGGACTTTGTGGGCCTCGCGGGTCGAGTCGATGTAGGCGTAGTTGCCATTGCCCTTGTCGGCCAACATTTCCATTTGCGAGTCCTTGAGGTTGCCGGTGCCAAAGCCCAGGACCGAGAGGAACACGCCGCTACGCCGCTTGCGTTCGATCAGGCGCTCCAGGCTGCCGCGCGAGGTGACGCCGACATTGAAGTCGCCATCGGTCGCCAAGATCACGCGGTTGATGCCGCCGCGGACGAACGACTTTTGGGCCAGCTTGTAGGCGAGCTTGATGCCCTGGCCGCCGTTGGTCGAGCCGCCGGCCGAGAGCCGGTCGAGCGCGCCGAGGATTTGATTGTGGAGGTTGCCGGCGGTCGGCTTGAGCACCACACCCGAGGCACCTGCATAGACAACAATCGAGACGCGGTCACGGCTGTCGAGTTGTTTGACAACCATCCCCAGGGCCTGCTTGAGCAGCGGGAGTTTGTCGTGGGCGTTCATCGAACCCGAGACGTCGAGCAGGAACACGAGGTTGCGCGGCGGGATGGCATTTTTGGCGATTTCCTTGCCCTTGAGGCCAATGTGGACAAGGCGATGGCTCTGGTCCCAGGGACAGTCGGCGACTTCGGTGGTCACCGAGAACGGACGATTGCCGCGGGGTTGGGGATAGTTGTATGAGAAATAGTTGACCATCTCCTCGATGCGGACAGCGTCGGCCGGGGGCAGGCTGCCGCTTTGGAGGTAGCGACGGACATTGCTGTAGGAGGCAGTGTCGACATCAATCGAAAAGGTCGACAGCGGCTTTTGGGCGACAGCTGTAAAGTTTTGCTCGGCGATCCGGTCGTAGCCCTCGTTGCTGTTGTCCTTGCGGGTGTTCTGCGGCGGAGCTTGGATCGGTTGCTGGCTAGTGGTCGTTGCAGATGCAGTGAGCGGCTTGGACGGGGCGGCTTCGCTTTTGTGTTTGGCGGCTTTTTTAGCCGCGCGTCGGGCTTTGCGTTCGGCCCGGCGAGACGAGCGAGAGGCGACTTTCGAGGCGACTCCGGCTACCGGCGCGGACTGGGGCGCATAGTCGCGGGCGGGGGCCATCGCCGGAGCTTCTTCGGCATCGGGCTCGTCCGCGGGGGCGGGGGGAGCCATTTCGCCGGCCTCGGCTTCGATGGGCATTGCTTGGGCCACCGAGGTCGCGTCGACAGCAGTGTCGCCACCGGCATCGTCGGCCGCGTAGTTGTAGCTGGCACCGGGATCGGCTGGGGCAGCACCGCCAGCCAGGCTCACCGACTCGGGAGCGTAGGTCGCGTGTTTCGGGGCTGCACAACCGACGAGCGGGAGGCACAGAAGGGACATCACAGTAAGGGTGGTGCGAATGGGAGTCTTCATCGTCGGGGTTCCTTGGCGAGTTCACCGGCGGAACGCGGACCGACGCGGGTCGCTTACACGACGAAAATTATTTTTTGAAAAATATGTTTTCGCGCGGGGTTGCATCGCTCGGATGCAACGCTGCCCATCGCTTCTCCACTAAATCGGCGGTGAGCGCACAACCATTGGGGTAACATCGACGGGTGAGCGCCAAGCCTCCACACCCGTCGGCAAACGACGAGGAGCCGCCGCTGCCCTCAGATCGGTTTACCGTGAGTGGTTCGCTCATAGGTGTCGAAGCTCGACCCGATGCCGGACTCGCGGGCGAGAGCTTAGAAGAAGCCCTGCCTTCGGACGGACTGGGCATTCAGGTGGACTCGGAGCTGATTCCTCCGACTCCCGACGGCAAGCCGGTTGCCGCGGAGGCCAAGCCCGAGGTTGAAGCGAAGACCAAGCCCGAAGAAGTCGCTGAGCCAGCCCCACAAAAACCCGCGACTGAGGCCACACCCGAGCCTGCACCCGGGGACAGCTCCCAGGCCGACAAGCCAACGGCGAAGCACGAGCACAAGGGCCGGGTGACACTGATCGTCGGGGTCTCGCTGTTGCTCATCGTCATTTTGTTTACGGTCCTGCTGCCCAACCCCAACCGCTACCAATGGCTGGTGTTTGGCATGCTCGCGGCACTCGGGGGCGCCTGCATCGCGACCGTGCTTTCAGGGTTTTTGGAGGTCGAGTCCAAACAGATCAAAGCCGGTGGGGCCCTCGCGGTGTTTGCCGTGGTGTTTTGGGTGTTTTATAGCGAGATACCCGAGCGCCCTGGCCCCAGCGTTGCGATTGCCGGTGGTGAGCGGGCCCTCGACCTACTCAGTCAACCCGCGCCGGTCACCAACAACGATGGCGACGAATCTGGAACAGGTGCAGATACAACAGGTTTGCCCGGCGAGGCCGAAACCGATGATGCCGGACTGACCGGTGAGACCGACGCTGGGGCGACCGGTGGTGACGACGGGGCAGAGACTGCCGGGCCCCTAGGTTCGGACGACCCGGCCGATAGTGATGCCCTGTTTGCCCCCCTCGAACCGCGAGGCGGCAGATGAGCGGCCTTTCCAAAGCCCGGTTTTTTGCCGATGTCGGCTGGATGGGAGCCGCTTTGCTGGTGCCCGTGGTGATCCTGGTGATCGTCCCCGAGCCGACCAAGTTGCAAATGATGATCCTGCGTCTGGTCTCGGCGATCGCCGTGAGCAGCCTTGCGGCCCACGCCGTCCAGCAGTTTTTTGCCTCGTCGCTCACCCAAAACCTGCAGCTTTTGACCCGCGTGTTGTTTTTGGCCGTCGGGTTTTTCTCGCTCGACCTATGGGTGATTCCCGCCCTGCAATGGACTGCCCGCGGTAGTGAGCGGCCACAGGTGACCTACGACGAGGTCGCGGCCCAGGGGGTCGAAAAGATGCGCACGGGGGACTTTGCCGGGGCCTACGAGTTTTTTACCAACCAGTGTCCGTTGTTCGCCGAGGCCGGCGATAATCATGCGTATACACAGTGTTCGCTGCAGCTCGCCGAGGCAGCCCTGCGCAGCCTGCAACTCGACAGCGCCCGCAAGGCGATCGCCGGGGCGCTCAAGCGACTCCCCGACGACCCGGCGCTTGTTGGCAATGTTCAGGAGATGCGCGCCCGGATCGAACTCAATGCAGCGCGTGCGGCCGAGCACGGCGATCCGCAGGCCCGCGATGCCGCTGCCCAGGCCCTCGACCAGGCCTACACCGCCTACGGCAAGGCCGAGGACCCGGTTGGCCAGGCCAACATTTGGCTGCGCCGTGCCGACTTGCAACTGCTCGCCGGCAACATCGAGGAGGGGGAAAAAGCTCTCCTTCAGGCCGCCGAGGTCTACCGCACCCACGGACAAAAGGCCGGGTTGGCATCGACCGAGCTGCTCCAGGGTGATGTCGCGACCAAACAAGACCAGTTTGATGTGGCCGAGGGGCACTACCAAAAGGCGCTCGAGCTCTATCGCGAACTCGGTGACCGCGATGGTGTGGCTGGCGTGACGGCGGCGATGGGCAAGTTGCAGTTGGCCCGCGGAGAGCACAAGGCCGCTGGCGAAAGTCTCGAAAAGGCTGGCAAGATGTTTGCCCAGTCGGGCAACACGGCCCTCGAAAAAAAGGTGCAGGTTCAACAAAAAACCATTCCCAGCACCCCCGTGCCCAAGCCGCCTCCGACCGCCGACGAACTGTTTGCCCAGGCCCGTGAGGCCGTACGTCTCAAGCAGGATGGCCGGGCCGAAAAACTGTTGCGCGAGGTGACCGATGCCCAGCCCGACAACGTCGAGGCCCTGAGCCTGCTCGGGCGGGTATTGATGCAGGAAAACAAGTGGGCCGAGGCCGAGGCCGTACTTGTGCGGGTGTTGGTTCTCGATCCGGATCTTCCGGCCGCCAACAACAACCTCGGATTGTGCGAGCTGCAGCAGGGCGACTACAAGGCTGCTAAGGCACGGTTTGAGAAGGTGCTCAAGCAGGAGCCCGACTTTGCCCCGGCGATCTACAACCTCGCGGTCGCCAACAAGCGACTCGGCAAAAAACGCTCCGCACGCCAGCAGGCCAAGCGGTTCGACGCGATTCGCCCAAAGTCCAAAAAGTCGACCGCGCTGACCAAGGCTGTCCGCTAGTTAGATGTGTATACATGGGAAGACAGGCTCACAGCTGGCGCGTTTGGGCGGAGCAACTGCGCCACGATGCCCACGCCCGTAGAGCTTTGACAACCCGTTTGGCCGGGGCTCCGTTTGCTGCGTTTTTTTGGGAACACCCACCAACCCGTGGTGACGACCTCGAAGGTGAATATACAGATATTGTGCTCGACAGCCCGAGCCTCGCCCGCGTCCGTGCCGACCCCGAGCCGTTTTCAGGGCATTTTACCGCGGGCAGCGATGTCGTCCGTTTCTCCAACCTCGGGCGTGACGCGCGGTTGATCGTGCCGTGCCCACGCCCACAGGGGCCCGGGTATCCGCATCTGGCCGCGTTTGTTCGCACAGCTCCCGCGGCCCAGGTTGAGGCTTTGTGGGTTGCGGTTGCCGAGGAACTCCAGCAATGGTGGGCACAAACCGATGGGCCAGTATGGCTGAGCACGGCCGGCCTAGGCGTACATTGGTTGCATATACGACTCGACAGCCGTCCCAAATATTACCGCCACCGACCGTTTCGCCAACGTCCGGGGACTGCCGGGACGTAGGCCCACCGCAGTTGTTGCACCGACCGTTACCCAACCTCCGGCGACTGCCGGGATGTAGGCCCACCTCAGTTGTTGCACCGGCCCGTCACCGGGTTACACCAGCCGTCGCAACAGTCGTCTTGCTCGTAGCACCACATCTGTGGGTCATTGGGCGCGATGCAGGTCGCGTGGCAGGTCTGTTTGGTGGGAACCGGGAAGTTTGGGTTTTTCTCGGCGTAGCAGTAGTCGCTTTCACACTCGCCATCGTTGTCGCAGTCAGCCCCGTCGGGGAGTTTCATCTGTCCCGTTGTACTGGTCGAATCGCCGGTGTCGTCGGTCGTGTTCGGGTCTTCAGTGGTGGCGTCGCTAGTTGCATCGGTAGTTGCATCGGTAGTCGCGTCGGTAGTCGCGTCGGTAGTTGCATCGGTAGTCGCGTCGGTAGTCGCGTCGGTAGTCGCGTCGGTCGATTCGGAAGTCGAACCAGACGTCATACCCTCGGTGACTCCAGCGGTGGTGTCCTCCGTCGTCGAATCACCCGTGTCGGTACCCGCGGTCTCGCTGCCACTCACAGCCGTCGCGCTCCCCGTGTCTTCTGGGCAGGTGTCGCCGTCGGGCACATCGGTATCGTTGCACATGCATTGTGCCAGGCCATCGAGCACCTCGCACTGACCGTCGGTCGGACACTCGAGCTCGCTACAGGGGTTGCCACTCGTGTCGCTCGCCGACGTGTTCTGAGTGGTTGAGCCGGCCCCCGAACCGTCAAAACTACAGCCGCTGAGCAACCCCAGCACAATCCATGCACCGCGCGATTTCATCGCACGTTATCCTACATGTTAAAGGCCAGAACGCCAATCCCTGCGCTTTGCAGTCGCAGATTGTTACCTCAAGGTCACATCCGTGGTCGTATCCACGCGGGCGATGTTCGACTATGCTGGCCAGACCATGGCGCGCAAACTCAGTTGGTGTGTGTATACATGTTTTTGTTTAAGCCTCGTGGCCGGGGTATTTGCCCCCCTGCCGGCGCGTGCTAGCTCATGCTTCGCTCCCGGCCAGCTGACCGCCACGATTCCCGGGACCAACGAAACCCTCGCGCACAACGGCGCGGTCTACCTAACGGGACGCCACGTTTCGCTCGAACAGGTCGATATCACCGACAATCTCGGGATCCGCTACGAGGCTGTGACGATCGCCACCCTAGGTCCGCGCATGGGCGTGACCGACGGCGAGACCGTGGTCGTCGTGCTCGAGCCCCAGCCCGATATCGGCAAAGAAGTCACGCTGACCGGCAATTTCTGTCACGACGGCGACATGGCCTGCGACTACACCCTCGTTGTCACCATTGGCGAAGAGGACCCCGAGATATTGTTGCCGCCGACGGATCTTCCGCCCGAAGCTCAGTGGCGGTCGACCGAACTCGAGTCGATTTCAGACTGCGAGGATCAGGGCGACCCCGAGGCCGGTGGCTGTCGAGTTGCAGAGCCATCCGGCCTCGCGGGTGGTATGGCCCTGGGTATGTTGGTGCTCGGCCTGCGATGGCGACGGCGACGGGCTGCCTAGTGGACCCACCTGCCGGGGGTAAGATGTAGTTACATTCATTGCCCGAAGGCTCCAGGGAGGTCACGCCCAACCGCGGCGATGTTTTACTGGTTGTCACGGTCAGCGGTACCGACGTCGCGGCCTTGATAGCCCGGAGGTTGAGTTTTCGCCGGATTACGGCGCATACTCGCAGCCATGTCAGAGACGATTTTCTCACGCATCATTCGCGGCGAACTGCCGTGCCACCGGCTCTACGAAGACGAGCACGTTCTGGCATTCCTCGACATTTTTCCCCTGAGCCCCGGGCACACGTTGGTGATTCCCAAGCAAGCTGTGGCGACGCTCGACCAACTCAGTGACGATGCAAGTGCTGCGATTGGTCGGGTGTTGCCGCGACTGTGCCGTGCCGTGATGGCAGCGACTGGGGTGTCGGACTACAACATCCTGCAAAACAACGGGGCTGCGGCCCATCAAGCAGTGTTTCATGTCCATTTTCACATCATTCCCAAACCCTCGGCCGAGGCCGGGCTGGGGATTGGCTGGCCGGCGCAAAAACTCGGCGACAGCGATGGCCAGGACATGGCCGAGAAGATTCGTGGTCAGTTGAAGTAGGGGGGGCGATCACCCGGGTGCGTGCTGTGCGAGCCACTGCTGAACGGTCTCGCGGTCGCTAAACGGCAGTATTTGGCCGGAAATGATTTGGCCGGTCTCGTGGCCCTTGCCGGCGACCACAACAACGTCGTTGGGCCCGGCGTGGGTGAGTGCGTGGTCGATCGCGGCTGCGCGGTCGAGGATGGTGGTGACGTGGCGGCACCCGGCCTCGCGACAGGCACGGCTAAGTGTATCTGCAATGGTTTGCGGGTTTTCGTTTCGCGGGTTGTCGTTGGTCACGATCGCGTGGTCAGCCGCCTGTCCCACGGCCATGCCCATGGGCTCGCGCTTGCTCGGGTCGGTATCGCCTCCGGCACCAAACACAATCCACGTTTGCCCGGCCGGTCCGCACAACGCCCTGGCCGTGCCGCAGGTGTGTTGGAGTGCCCGTGGGCAGTGGGCGTAGTCGATCGCTACCAGTGGGTGTTGGCCAACAATTTCGAATCGTCCGGGAACCGCCGGTGTGGTTGCCAGGCCGCGTCGGATAGCGAGGGGATCAATTTCCATTGCATATGCAGCGAGTGCAGCTGCCAGAGCATTTTCGCCAAACACCTCGCCGATCAGCGGGACCTCGAGCTTGCCATCTAGGCAACGGGCGAGCGGCGAATCTTCCAACAAAACGGTTGTTCGTGTCGGTGATAGCTCAATCGCCCGGGCGGCGAGTTGTTCTTGGTGGTGTGCCGGACCACGGTGTGGCGCCCCGTACCACAGGCGCTTGACGTCGTTGGGAATGGCGCGGTCGAGCAGGTCGGCGGCGGGATCTCGGGCGTTGAGGACCGCAGTTTGCCCAGGCCCCAAAAACACAAACAACTGGGCCTTGGCCGCGAGGTAGGCCTCGGGGCTGCCGTGGAGGTTGAGGTGGTCGCGCGACAAGTTTGTAAATACACCAATGTCAAAGCGAAACCGTTGGGCATGCCCGCGGGCGAGTGCTTGGCTGGTCAGCTCAACGACCCCGTGACGGCAGCCATCGGCACTGGCCTGTTCGCCGGCAGCCATAAACCCATTCCAAGTGGTCGAGCTTGGGATCGGCAGCTGGCGAAAAAAAAAGCCGAGGGTTGTGACCGTAAAAACCGGCTTGTCGGCGGCGGTTAAAATCGCCGAGAGCATGGTGGCGGTCGAGGTTTTGCCGTTGGTCCCAGTGATCCCTGTTGTCAGCCAATCACTGGCCCAGGGGGCAGCAGCGGGCACTGGCCGGGGAGGTGATTGCATCTGCACTAAACCTCCCGGACAAGCCGTTCATCGTCGATCGCCAGCTCACCGCTTTGCGAGCGCTCAAACCCGATCGCGGGGTGGCTGCCGGTGTTGCCGGTGCGTTCAAACGGCGCAGCTTCGTACCACGGGAGCCCGGCATCCTCGCTGTGTTGCAGCTCGGCGATGATCTGTCCCGACAGCAGGACGATGATGGCGGCGATCTCGAGGGTCAGCAGCACCACGATGACGGCCGCAAGCGAGCCATAGACCACGCTGATCAAGCTCATTTTGGCCAACCACCAAATCAGACCGCGGCGCACAACTTCCCAGAGGACGGTGGCCGTCACCCCGCCAATAAGAGCCCGCCGAAACCGGACTTTCGACACCGGCATCACCCGGTACAGCGACGAAAACAGGACAACCTCACCGACAATGCCGCTGATGTAGAGGATGATCCCGGGGATGTTGCCGACTTCGATCCCGAAAATTGCTGTTTCGGTACCTGCGAGCGCTTCGACGCCGATCACGACCACCGTGAGGGCCAACAACACCACGCCGACAACTGCGACGTAGATGTAGGGGAGCGCCACAGAAAGCCAAAACGACCGCTGTTTTACGCGGGCACGGGGCCGCGCAAAGATAACCTCGAGGGCGTCTTGCAACATCCGAAACGCTAACGAGCTAAAAAACAGCAGGACGATGAGACCAATGCCGCCAAACAGGTTGGGGTGGTCGAGGAAGCTGCTGATGTCCTCGGTTAAGCGCTCGGCTTGGCCCGGCAAAAACAGGTCGAGCTCGGTGTGGACGATGCCGAGGAGTTTGTCGCGGTCGATGACCCGGGAAAACCACGCCAAGAACACTGCTAGCAGCGGAATCAGCGACAGCAGCATGTTGTAGGCGATGCCACTTGCCAGCAAAAACCCCTTGTTGCGGGAGAAGTGGGAAAAGACCCGCAACATCAAACGCCAAAGCAGCGAGACCGTGCTGGCCTTCGGGGAACTTTGGGAGTGACTGGGAGTTTGCGGCATCCGCGAGAACGGGGGGTTGTGACAGCGTACGTGGTAGCAACCCCTGTAGGTGGGGTGCAAGTTCGTCAACTCACCGCGAGCCTGCGAAACTGCGACAAATAGCGAAGATAGCGCGCTGCCGCCGGCGTGCACGGGCAAACGAGGTCGCGGTATCGTGGGGTCGATGGGACAGTTGCACAGTAGGCCGCTTTGGATCGTCGGTGGACTCGCCGCCCTCGGCTTTATCGCGGGTATCGTGGCAGACGCCTACTGGTTGCGGATGCTGTGCAAGCCGCTGCCCGTCATCATGATGATTGTCGCCTGCGGGGCCAAGACGCCCTACAACCGGCAGCTGCGCAGGGGTCTTGTCGCTTGCGTCATCGGTGATGTCCTACTCGAAGTGAGCCCGAGCACATTTACTGCGGGTCTTGTTGCCTTTCTCATCGGACATGTTTTTTACATTATCGCGTACCTCAAGCGCACGCGACGACCGGCTCCGCTGTGGGGATTGGGCTTTGCTGGCTATGGCCTGAGTATGGTGATGTTTTTGCGCCCGGGGCTCGGCGCCATGCTGGTGCCGGTCACGCTCTACACGGTCGCTATTTGCGTGATGCTGTGGCGAGCTGGCGCGCTGCTCGGGAGGCCTCCAACCGCACTCGGACGGTTTGCCTTTTTGGGCGCGGTGGCCTTTGCCGCGAGCGATAGTTTGATCGCCCTCAACAAGTTTCACGAGCCGATCGCCCTGGTCCGTTACCCGATTATCGTGCTCTACTGGCTGGGACAGCTGGGGATTACGGCATCGCGTGATCGCTAGCGGTTGTATCAACACCTAAATTGCAAACGGCTGCGATCGTCGCAGCCATTTGTGTGTACATGTTGTTTAGGAGTTTTGCTCGGCCTTCATCGCCTCGCGCTCGCGCTCGGCTGCCGCCACCAGTTTGATGTAGTGACGGGCACCCTGGCGGACGAGCGCCTTGAGGTCCTCGGTGTTCCACGGTTTGGTGACGTACTTCCACATCAAACCGTCGTTGAGCCCCCGAATCACCACGTTGATGTCGGAATAGCCTGTCAGCAGGATCCGCACGGGTAGGGGGTTTATCGCCTTGAGGATGGCGAACAACTCAACACCACTCATGACCGGCATCCGTTGGTCACTGAGGACGATCTGAATCTCCTTTTCCTTGAAGATCCGGAGGGCTTTTTCGCCGGAGTCGGCCGTATAAACCGTGAACAACCCGCGAAAGCTCTCAGCCAGGGTCTTTAAAATCCCCTGCTCGTCGTCGACGATCAGCAGGTTCATGTCACCGAACATGCTGTCTGTTTGGACCTGACCGGTCTTTTTGAAATCCTTCCATCCCATGGGCACGGGTCCCCTCGTTGGAGCCACAGTATACGCAGGGGCTCGACCGGTTGGAACGCAAGATTCACCACGCAGTTTCCGCAATTCGTCTCTAAATCACCCGTAGAGGTACATGCCGCGGGCGGTTGAGAAGCCACCTACCTTTCGTTACGCCTGTTTGCGCGAACCTGACCTGTGGTCACATCACAGATCTCAGGTCGGCGGATGGTGATCGCAGTTCGTGGATGGCGCACTGCCGTGCGCGGACGGAGGCGCCTGTTGCGGGTTGCCATTGCATCGGACCGTCGCAGTGCCGCGCTTTATGTTTAGTGTATCAGCAACTAATTATCCGTGTGTGGTCGTTTGGAAGTTTCGAGTTTCTTTGCCCGGGTCTTGGACGGCAGGGCGGGTCGCGGTGTTCCAGGTTCTCGGAGTGCACGTAACTCGGCTGAAAACCACTGTTCGATGTCGTTCGCCGCGGCGAGATACTCCCGGTTAGCATCACTTTCGGGGACGCCGGCCGCAACTTGACGATCGCGGTGCTCCTCGGCGGAGCGCAATTCAAGTTTCTTTTGTTGTGAAATCTCTTTGAGTCTGACTTCTTTGCCGGTTACGAGTAGCTTTTGGGCCCAGTTGGCGCGGGCGCCAAGAATGCCGCTAGCTACTGCGAACACGACTGCTACGACCGCGATCGACGGTGGGTTCATCGGAACCCATGGTGCCAAGGCCGTGGTAACGGCAGCAAAAAGTACGAGCCCAAACAGGGCGAACACGGCGAACCGAGCGTCTCCGCCGGGCTTGCGTTGGCTGTTGCGAATGGCCTTCGCCGCCGCGATCGACGACTCTCGATAAACCTCGGGTATGGCACCCTTTACAGCCTCGACGGCGTCGGAAATCTTCTTGGATGGACCCGTACTCGATGTACTATCAATGGAGTTTACGGGTTGGTTATCTAGGTTGGCAGGAGGCGTTGTCGAACTACCATCTTTAGCCATGGGACATACTCAATGAGTATACACTAGAGATGGCGAGTTCTCACCAGGGTGATGAGCCAACCGATAGCCGTTGCTGCGAGGAGGGCTCCGAGGACAACCGGCGCGCGCTCATCTCCATCGATAGTTACCTGTCCGATGATATAGGTGAAGATGCATCCGATGAGGGCAAAGCAAACGGTCAGAAGTGCCCAAGCTCGTTGTTTCGTCAAAATGAATCGGCCATCAGCATCGCGGAACCCAAACTTGCTTGTGGGTTCCCATGAAGAGTTTTCTTCGCCGATCATAAAATCTACTCCTGAAGAGAATTAATAAGCTAATTGGTAGGAAAGATGCGAGGGGGAACACCGTTGGTGTAGGAAGTGAGATCAAGAGCACTCCGGAATGAGCGTTCTCGTTGCGTCCTAGGGGCGATTCCGGCTGGATGGGTTGTGGTTGGTGACGAAATCACCCATTGGTCCGAGTAAACCGTGGTGAGGGCTTCTTCTGCGGGGTTGAGGACAAGCTGAGTCTCGCACAGGCAAGTCCGGGGATCTGTGTCGTTACATGTGTATTTCCCGTCGCAGTTCCACCAAAGAATGTGACACGCGAGCCACCCCTCACAGTCTTCGTCGGTGACTTCACATTGAACGCCGTCTTCATCGCAGATGTCGAGGTTGAGACGTTCGGGCCAACATACGTTATCGGAGGAGGAGCACCCTTCAAGTGTACAGCGCCAGTTTGGCTCTCCATCGTCCTTCCACGGGGAAGTGCCGTCGTCACACGTTTTTTCAGGCGTCCCCTCTATTGACGACATACTGAGAACCAAAAGTGCAACTTGTATCAACACGTAAGATCCTTGTTGGCTGTTCAGATGTCGTGAGCCGGTGAAGGCGACGTCCGAAGAACGACCGCAGCAGGATCATTTACGAGATTCGTTTGCTACGTCAAGTATTTTTTTCTCAGGCGATTGAGAGACAAGGTAGGGGCGTGCGACTACGGAGCCTGTATAGACAATAAATGTTCGGATTCAAGTTCCGCGAAAAAATCGCGTTCAGCAACCGATTGAGGCCCGAACGCTGTTTGGGCCTAGGCAGACGGCTCGGCGCAGTCGCTGGGATAACAACCGGCCATGCCCACCGCCTGCAACCGCGACAGCGGGATCCGCAGGCAGATTCTTGTACGTGCATCTTCGACGTCTTCGAGCAACAGCGCCCCACCGAGTTGGCGGGCGAGGCGGTGACACACCGTTCCGGTGAGGAGCTCGTCGAGCCCTTGGCTGACACCGACAGGACGGTCGACCGAAATTTCAATTTGCCCGGCCTGTTCCCGGGTCGCGACCCGAATCTCGCTGGCAACGGGCGCGGCTTCGAGGATCCTGGCACCGATAGCGAGCACGATGTGGGCGATAGCTGCACTGTCGCAGGGGTATGGCTGCGACAGGCGTTGTTTGACATGAATCGTGACCTGCCGTGAGCGCGCCCGATCGCGGAGGACCGCGAGCGACTCCCGAATAATCCGATCGATGTCGACGGGTATTTCACCAGGTTGGGGCGGCCGGTTGAGCGTGCGGACGCCTGCGATCACCAGGCCCATGCGCTCGAGTCCGCGAATGCTTTCGCGCAGGAGTGGCTCAGCACTATCGAGTGTATCTACAATCGAACCGTTGCAGTCCTGCTCGCGGGCCTCGAAGTAGGCCAGAAAATCGGCGAGTAGGGCAGCTTTTTCCGCAGCTGCGAGGGGGGCGAGTTCCCGGCGGAGATCGGCGATGTCCTCACTGTGCGAGGGTAGTTGATCGAGGTGTTTGACGAGTTCGGCGATGTGCTCGGGGGGGCGGCCGGCGGCAACCCAGGCCTTCGCCTGCAGGCGCACGCTACCGGCGGCAAGGCGCTCACCGAGCAACATCAGGTTGTTGCGGCTAAACGCCAACGGGTTGTTGAGCTCGTGGATCATCCCGGCAGCCAGGCGCCCGATTTCGGAAAACCTTGCATAGGCAATTTCTTCGGGGTTAGCCTGTTCGAGGCCGTCGGCGATCACCCGAATCTGGGTCATGGCTAGCGTGAGCGCGCGGATGCAGTCCTGGTTTGTCGAAGGAAGATAGTGGACGACAAACGGACTGTAGGTATCGTCGACGACAAGGCCGACAGGCGCGAGCACTCGCAACGGATTGTGGTAGGCGATTGTGCCCACGGTTGTCGGCGTGAAGTGTGCCACCAATGCGCTGTCGAGCAGCAACAGGGTCGGTACGCCGTGGCGACAGGGCGCGAGCAGTTCGGCGAGCAGGTTTGGGGTTGCCACACGCAGGTAGGCATCGTCTGGCAGCGGCCAACCGCGGGGGTCAAACTCCGAGGAGACGATCAGCTGACTGGCTGCTGGCGTATCCCCGGACATGGCCCCGAATATCTCACTGCTCGACCCGGCTGCAAACCCCTTTGTCGCGGTCAAATCAAGACACGCTTGACCGCCCGCAAATCCTCGAGTTCCCGCGGTCGCGACCACAAAAACCCTTGAGCTCGGCGAATGCCGATGGAACGTAAAAGTGTGGCATCCCGCGGATCTTCGACACCTTCGGCCACGAGCTCACACCCCAATACATCGGAGAGACTGACGAGACGCCGCAACAGACGTTCCTTGCGGACATCGTCGAAAGCGCCATGGACGAGGTCCCGATCGATTTTCACGACGTCCGGCTCGAGCAGGATGACGCTGTCGAGAGTACCTGTCCCTTTGCCCACGTCGTCGACGGCGATCGCTACACCGACTTCGCGTAGGGCGGCGATCCGCTCGACCAGCTCCTCGGGGTCGCCGACAAATTGTTCTTCGCTCAGCTCAACGCAAACACGGGCTCCGCGGGAGTTGGCGAACAACTGTTGGAGCTCGTCGATCGAGACATCGAGCAGGGTTGTCGGAAACACATTTACGTGTACCTGCATATCGCTGGGAAGACCGGCAGCCGCGGCGAGGCAGGTCTTGAGACACTGCAGGTCGATCATCGTTAACACGTGTTGTTCGCGGGCGAGCTGTAAAAACTGGTAGGGCTTGCTCAGGGGTCCCCGTGGCCCGCGGGCCAGCAACTCGTAGCCCTCGACATGTTCATCTTCGAGGTCGATGATCGGTTGGCCGACAGCGCGTAAGCCGGTGCCGAGCATGAGGTTGCGAAACAGGTCGGACACGCCGTTATTCTCGTCGCGGGGGCTGTCGAGGGCGCGTCTGTCGTTGAGTGCGAGCCGGGTGCGGGCGACCAGTTCGGCAAGTGAACTGGTGTCCCACGGCAGCGACGCGACCCCGATGCGTACGCGAACCTCGACTGAGCCCGGCGCGAGGAGGATGGGGCCGGTACCGACGGCCAGCCGCGCCTGTTCTGCGAGGACATGGGCCTGGGCGAGGCGAGTTTGCGGGAACAGGGCCAAAAACTCATCGCCACCGATCCGGCCGAGGGTATCGCTGGCACGCAGGGCTCCCTCGATCCGGCGGGCGACGGTTCGCAGGACCATGTCGCCGGCACCGTGGCCGTAGGCCGAATTGATGGCCCGGAAGTTCTCGCAGTTGATAATACAAGCAGTTAGACCAGCGCCCACACGCCGGGCGACAATCAGTTGGCGTTGTAGCTCAGCTTCGAGGCCTCGGCGGTTGTACAGCCCCGTCAGAGGATCGATCACGCCGAGCCGGGCAAGCTGGCGATTGGCGTCGGCGAGGCGTCGCAGGGCCGCTTCGAGGGCACGCTTGTTGCGATCGAGCTCGAGAAACACGCGAACTTTGCTGCGCAGGACCTCGCGTTCAACTGGCTTAAACAAATAGTCGACCGCACCTGCGTCGTAGCCATCGAACCGCCGCGAGCGGTCCTCCTCGAGCCCGGTCACAAAAATCAGCGGGACGTAGCGCGTCACTTCCTGTGCACGCATGGCTTGCGCCGTCTCGATGCCACTCATACCGGCCATCTCGACGTCAAGCAGAACAACGGCAAAACGGTGCTTCTGCATCAATTCGAGAGCGCGTTCACCTGAGCCTACACGGAACAGGTCCGCCCCCAAATCCGCGAGCATTCGCGTCAGCAGAATTTGACTGGTGCCTTGGTCGTCGACAACCAGGACCTTGCTGTTCTGGTCAGATGCGTCGCGTGCTGACATGCCTTGACCCGTTGTACTCCCAAAACCCAAACCGGAGCACAAGACTGACTTATCGTACAGCTGTCGGAATCGTCGATGCCACCCTGCCACCCCATTTTCTGGTTACACGTCGATGTGTCAGCAGGCGCAGACCCTGTTGGTAGTGCACTTGTTTTTAGTTTTGTAGGTCCTGCGAAATGAACAGGGACAGCACTCCCGATTGCGGATCGTCGGCGACCAGTACTTTGGGACCGTTGAGGCGGTAGGTCACGACCGCATCACGCTGCGCGACTGGGTCCCCGTACTTTGTTCTGATCATACCCAACAATGTTTCTTTTCGTTGAGGGTCGCCGAGATATGGCAGCTTTAGGTGGATACGGTCGACCCGACCGCGGGCCAGCCGCAGGTCGACAAACGTCGGTTCGCGGGAACATTCGGTCGGCGGCAACATCAACACCGCCCGCGTGTCTGTCGCTGGGATACTGTCGAGGAGGTAGTCGGGATAGGCCGACTGAATGTCCGCGATTTCCATCCCCAAAAGTGGTGTAGTGACAAATCCGAGTTGTCTGTCGGTGCCGAGCAACGAGGCGGCGGGGCGATAGGCGTGGAACAGCGCAGTGTCATCCTCGGGCTGGACCGTCGCTTGCAGTCCGGCCTGGGGGTTGAGCCAGCATGCGAGGTTTGTGTGCGCGGGACGGATGGGCTCACCCCAAACTTGTGTCAACAACGATTGCGCACCACCCGGGACAATCGCCTGGAGCACCCGAACTTTTCGTGACCGTTTAAAAAACTGCACGCGCAGGCGGACGCCGGAAAATCCCGCAGGCTCGAATTCGTTGGTCGCGGCAAACTGCTTTACACGGCGGCGCACCATCTGCTCATCCATCTTGAAGTCGATTGCGCGCACGGGTTGTGGCAGCGCCACCGGCCCTTCGAGGAGTTGTGTCAAAGGCCGTGGGGCGACGGGAGCAGGGGTCGCCGGAGGTTTGGGAGCCGTGGTCGTCGTGACCCCGGGATCGCTACCGCAACCGCCGAGTGCCAGACAGCAGGCGAGAAGTTTGGCCGGCGGGTTCACGCGGGGAGTCTACCACCCCAACACCGGTTGTTGAGGCGTTTGAATATGCAATTAGATCGCGCTCAGCTACTGAGATCGTCGATCAATTCCTGGGCCGCCTCGAGGTCGTGATCCTCCTGGTGGGCCCGGCGTGCCCAAAACAGCGCGCGCTTGGTATCGCCCTGGCGTTGGCAGATGTAGCCCTGACGCAAGTACGCCTCCGCCCGGGAGATCGGACAATCACCCTCCATCAGCGCGATTGTGCGAAGGACTTTGGTGGCGACATCCCAGTTCTCGAGTTCCTCGGCAAGATCCGCGAGTTCCGCGGCTACGGAGCCGTTGTTTTTGTCGCACGAGAAGGCGGTTTGAAGATGCTCAAGTTCGGCTTGGCGATCGCCGCGGGCACTGGCGACCCGGGCTTTGCAGTGGTGGAAAAATGCGATCTCCGGCGATCGTTTTTTGCGGAAACTGCCGATGACCTGGTCGAGCAGGGCGTCGGCCTTGTCGAGGTTTCCCGTCATCATATGTGCATCTGCAAGAATTACGACGGTGTCGTGATCGGTGGGGTCGAGCTTGTACACCTCTTCGAGCACGGGAATCGCTGCCTCCGTGTCCTCGACATTGAGCAGCAGCTCTCCCGCGCGGCGCAAGAAATCGAGCCGGAGGGCATCGTCGGCGGCGTACTGGGCATCGTCGAGCAGGATGTCGGCGAGCTCGCGATCGGCCTCCAGCGCTTCGTAGATTTCGCGGAGGGCATCACGGAGTTCTCCGGCGGCTTCCGGTTGGGCCCGGCGGGCGACCTCCAGGCCTTCGCGGGCGTCCTCGGGGTGTCCGAGTTCACTACAGGCTTGCAGCAGCGAGAGTGCAGCCTCGATCTGTCGTGGGCCTTCGTCGACCTCCGCCAAGCGCCGACAAACCTCGGCGACACCTGCCCAGTTCTCGTCGGCAGTATCGACCGCGCGCAGGCGGTGGAGGACTTCCAGATCATCGGGGGCCCGCTCGGCGAGTTCCGTGAGGATGTCGCGGGCATCCGCCCGGTCGCCGCGGTCGAGTCGGACCTCGCACAGCCGGAGGCTGAGGTCGCGTTGTTTGGCCGTGTCACCGGCATCCGCAGCGGCGGCCCGCAGGTCCAAGATCGCATCCTCGAGTTCTGCTGAAACCGTTGCAGCATCAAGTTTATAGGCAGCTTCAAGATCCTCGAGTCCACCCTCGCCGTCCCCACCTTCCTGGCGGACAGCGGCCCGACGACGCAGCAGCTCGAGCACGGGCTGTTCGGCAGCGGTGAGGGCCTCCATCGCCCGACCAAGGGTCTTTGCAGCCTGCTCGTGTTGCCCGGTCGCGAGGTAGGCGTCGGTCAGTGCAAACACAGTCTCGGTGTCGAGTTGGTCGAGTTCAATGATCTGCAAGAGCACCGGGATCGCGGTCTCAGTCTCGCCCCCGCCGAGCAGGAGGGTGCTGGCCCGCCGCAGGTGCTCGAGTCGGGTCGCGTCGTCGGTCGCCTCGGCGGCGTCGAGCAGCACCAGCTTGGCGAGTTCGATGTCGGCTCCGTTGGCCTCGTAGATCGACCGTAGGCGCGAGCGGACACCCTGGTGCTCAGGCTGCGCCGACTGGACGGTTTCAAGACCATCGCGGGCGGCATCTGGGCTCGCCATCTTTGTACACGCATCAAATAGCCCAATGGCAGCCTCGGCCTGGTCCTCGCCCGTCACCAGGGTGAGGAGTTGGCGGCAGATATCGGCGACTTCGGTCCAGTCGCCATCCTTGGCCCGATGTTTCCGCAGCAGCTGGAGGGCGTCGACATCGTCGCTCGCGGTCTGTGTCCACCCGACCAACAGATCGCGGGCGGCATCGCGGGCTCCGCGTTCGAGTTGGACCTGGTAAAGCCGCATCACGACCGTGCGCTCGGCGGCGTTGTCGGCCTGCCCGCGCATCGCTGCTAGGGCTTCGACAAGTGGCTCGGCTACCGTCGCCGGATCGATTGCATATGCACTTTCAAGATCGGCGACGGCATCGGCCAAGGCTCCGGCTGCTTGATGGTAGGTGGCCCGCAGTTTGAGCAGCGAGAGTTGCCACTGCGAGTCGTCGGCGCGCTGAAGTTGCTCGCCCACCAGTGTCCGTGCACCATCCAAGTCGCCGGCCTCGCTCAGGGCCCGCGCGAGCAACTGGATGGTCTCGCGGTCGTCGGGGGCATCGGCCAAGACCTCGCGCAGCACCGGGATCGCGGCTTTGTGGTCACCGCAACCGAGGTAGAGGTCTCCGGCCTCACGCAACAGTGCCAAGCGTGGCTGACTGCTTTTTCCGGAGCGTGCATCGTCGAGCAGGACACCCGCAAGTTCGCGGGCCGACTCACCGCCGGCGGTTCGGTAAATCACCCGCAGGTGATCACGAATTGCCTGGCTTTGAGGTTGTTGCTCCCGAACCTGCTCGAGCGTTTCGCGGGCATCTGGCAGGCGTTGCAGGGAGCCGCAAGCCTCGACCAGCCCGAGTGCGGCATCGATCTGTGCCTGGCCTTCGAGTAGGCGGCACAGTTGTTGGCAGGTCTTGACGACATCCTCCCAGCGGCCCGAGCTGCGGTCGAGCGAGCGCAGGCGTTGGAGGGCTTCGACATCATTTGTATGTTCACGTACCCAACCGACCAACAGCTCGCGGGCCTCGACCCGTTGCTGTGACGCCAACCGCAGGTCATACAGACGCAGGGTCAGGGTGCGTTCGGTTTCATTGTCTCCGGCGATACCCGAGTCGATACGCAAACCGTTGAGGGCGTGCATCAGGTCGTCGGCCACGGCGGCCGCGTCGATTTTGTGGGCGGCGTCGAGATCGGCCACGGCATCGACACGGTCGCCGGCACTGTTGTGTACCGCAGCACGGCGGCGCAACAGGTCGAGCCGCATGGCCGGTTCGTCGCCCACCTGCTCGAGACAGGCGGTCAACGTGGCAATCGCGTCGGCGAACCGACGTGCACGTGCCTGGGTCTGCGCGAGTTCGAGTTGCAGGTTGTGGGCGCCATCGCCGAGCTTACATGCTCGTACAAGTAAATCGACGGCATTGGCCGGGTCGTCGAGGAGGTCGCGCTTGACCACAGCGGCCTGACACAGGAGGTTGGCAGCATTGTTGTCAGACGTACCCTCGGCCCCGGCGGCGTCGACCAGCATCGAGAACAGGCCGTCGAAGTCCTCGGCGTCGCGGTAGCGCTGCTCGAGTGGACCGTGGAGATCGGGATGTCCGGGCACGCGGCGATAACCGTGTTGCAAAGCTTGCAGTGCCCCCATCTTGTCGCCTTGCTGCTCTCGTAGGTCGACCAGCGCGAGTGCGAGGGCAGGTACGCGTTGCACCTCTTCGACCTTGAGTAAGCGCTCGAGCAGGGCTGCTCGCTCGTGAACTTCGTAGGCGCCCTCGTCGAGGTCGAGCATCATACGCAGGAGCTCAACATCCTCAGGTGTATACGCAAGCGCCGACTCGCATACCGACCGGGCCTCGCTGATGTCCCGGCCGCGCAGACGGCGAGCGAGCTCCATCGAAATGGTCTTGAGCGCAGCTGTATCGCCGCGTTCCTGGGCTGCCATTCGTTGCGTACGCAACAGGTTGAGAAGGCCGTCGGTATCGCCGCTGGCTTCGAGGTGCTCGGCCAGCAGGTGTTGGGCCTCGGCATGATCTGGCTGATCAAACAGGATGTCGTTGAGGACGCGGACCGCATCCTCGCCGCGCCCGTCGGTCGCCAGCAGGGCTTGGGCGAGTTCGAGGCGCAGTTCGTTGCGTTCGCCGGCGGTCTGGAGGCCATCGAGGGTTTCGAGGACCAAGCGGTCGAGACTGTCGAGGTCGCCGAGCTGGCGGTAGATAGCCGCCAACGGAGCCCAGCCCTCCCGCGCCGTCGGTTCGCGCTCGACCATCCGCTCGTAGAGCTTGGCGGCCAACGTCAGGTCGCCATCCGGGCCTCCTGCCTGTTTGGCGACCTCTCGCGCGAGTGCCAAAACCTCGTCGGACACCGCCACGTCGATGGCTTCACCCAGCCACTTGACGGCGCCCGCTGCATCACCGGTTTCATGGCGGCGACGGGCCAGGGTCAACATGGCCCAATCGACAGCTGCGAGCCCGCCGGGGGCATCTTCGCCGAGTTCGATCGCCCGCATCAACAGCGCTTCGGCCCGCTCCCATTCGTAGAGTTCGATACCGAGGTCGACGCCTTCGCGGGCCACGGCGATGGTCTCGAGCACGTTGCGGTTGGCCTGGTTGGCGCGACGCTCGAGGTAGTGCAGGAGCATGCCCTGATCGGTCGACTTGCGCGCGACCAACTCATAGAGGTCGAGGAGGTCGTTGTGCGGGGGATGGGCCTCACAGGCGCGGCGGAGAATCATGCCGGCACGTTCGTAGTGGGGCGATTCGTCGAGGGCCTGGCGCAGGGCTTCGACACCCTCGCCGACCGCAGTAGCATCGGCGAGATGGACCTCGGCCATCCGATAAAATGCATCTGCACGGGTCTCGGCCTGGTCGGCGCCGAGGCTCACGAGTTGCTCGAGCAGCACCATTTGTAGCTCGCGGTCGCCACGGGCAGCGGCGAGACGGGCCTGGGCACGCCAGACATCGACCTTGCGCACGCCAGTGGCCTCGGCTTGCAAATACAAGTCTGCGGCCTCGTCGAACGCCTCGGCGTGCTCCGAAACCTCGCCGAGTCGCAGCAGAAGCTCACAGCGGATGTGGGCATCGCTTTCGCGGCGAGACGCGGCCAATAGGTCCTGCAGGTGTTTGCGGTACGCCTCGGTCTTGTCGAGGGTCTCAGCCAGTTTGCGGGCCGGCTCGTAGCGCGGTGGGCTGCCCGGGTCGCTGGCAATGGCGTCGAGGCGCATGGCAAACGCGTCGCTCGGGCGCTCGAGCGGTCCTTCGAGTACGCCCGCGAGATCGTTGAGGAGGTCGGCCCGGGTGGTGCCTTCTTCGACATGTTCAAGCCGGGTTTTGAGCACGCGGCGCAACAACTCATGCTCGTTGCGGGCCGCGAGGTCGGTCTTGAGTCGCTCGAGTTCATCGTCGCCTGAGCCCAGGACCTCGAGCGCCGACTCGATGAGCTCCGCCGCGCGGTCGGCATCTCCACGCTCGGCGGCGATCCGCGACAGCTCGAGCATGACTTCGCACGGGCCGATGTCCGAAGGCGTCTCGTTTTGACTGCTGCGCCGGACATTGACCAGGAGTGTGCGGTAGGCCCGTTCGGCCCGATCGTACTGACCGTCGGCCTGGGCGAGTTCGGCCAGGGTGCGCAGGATTTTGGTGTTGGCCGAGTCCATGCGCGAGGCAGTTTCGAGTGACTCGATCGCCTCCTGGACCTTGCCCTGGGCATGAAACACCCGAGCTAGTTGTAAGTGCACCAAAGCTCGGGCGGCGGAGCGCCGGCGGCCGAAGTCCTTGATCAGTTGCTCGAGCAACGACTGCGCCTCGTCGAGTTCGCCGGCTGCCAACAGGCCCTCGGCGAGCATGCCCCGCAGCGGGCGGTCGGCGGGGGCGAGTTCGACGGCCTTGCGCAGCACCGGAACCGACTGCTCCGGCGTCCCAAGACGGGCGTAGATTTCGGCGGACTCGCGGGCATATCCCAGGATCGTTGCGGTGTCGCCGATGTGTCCTGCTGCCCGGGAAAGGGTGGATGCCAGGGCTGGCCAGTCTTCGCGTTGACGGTAGAGTCCAAGCAGCAGCTTGCGGACTTCGCCGTTGCGAGGAGCCTCGGTAAAGGCCTGCTCCAGGGTTTCGATAGCCGCCTCTTCCTGGCCCGCACGCACTTGGGCGCGGGCGAGCTTGATACGAATCGCAACCCGTTCGTTTTCGGCGGCGTCGTTGAGGCGGGCGAGCAACCACTGTGCAGCCTCGGCCGGGCGAGATTGGGCCAAGCACAGGCGAGCGAGGTCGTCGAGACGTCGAGGCTTGGGTTCGAGGGCCACTGCCTTTTCAAGGTCGGCGATGGCCCGGTTGGCATCGTCGAGTGATTTTTCGGCGTACACGGCCGAGCGGGTCCAGAGGTCAGCACTGGCCGCCGGATTGGACTTGCCCAAAAACCCAGCCTGCTGCTCGAGGATCGCCGTGAGTTCGGGAAGCTTGTTTCGTTGTGTCAGCAACTTTTCGAGGGCCGTGACCGACTCAGGGTGGCCTGGCATCTCAGCCAGGTTGTCCTTGAGGCTGTCGACCCGCCCGCGTTGGGCCTCGATGCTGCCGGTGAGTTGGGAAATCTCGAGGCGGAGTTCGAGCCGACGGTCCTGGTCGTCGGTGAGTTCGAGTTCCTGGCGACGCAGGCTCAAAAGCTCGGTTGTGCGGCCGGCCTCGTCGCACAGGCTGGCCAGTCGCGTCAGGATTTGCAGGTCGTCGGGCTGCTCGGCGAAAATCCCGAGCAACAGTCCGATCGCCCGGTCGCGCTGACCATCCTCGGCCAGCAGCTCGGCAGCGCGGCGGCGAATACTGCGGGATTCCTCGGGTGCGACCGGTAGGGTTGCGCCGTCGAGAAGGGTACGCACGGCCTGCTCGATCGAACGCTTCGATAGTTGTAGTGCCACCAAGTTTTCAAGCGCCCACTTGGCACAATCCTCCACTTGGTGCTCGCCACTGGCCGGGTCGTTGCGGGCCCACATGCGTGCGGATTTGCGAAACAGTCGCACCAAAATGCCCTGCAGCTTCGACTCGTTGCCGAGCTCCCGGGTGACGTCACAGGCCTCGCGCAGGGTGTCGAGGTCGTTGTCGTTGAGGCTGTCGAGTTGCAACAGGGTATCGACGAGCCGGGCAGGGACGCGCTCTCGTTGCAGGCCGGCCAACAGGTTGAGCGAATCGATGTTGGTCGGTTCCCCGGTGACAGCCCGCCGGGCCGAACGTTCGGCCCCGTCCAAGTCTTCGGCGCGGACAAACCAGCTAGCGAGTTTCATCTCCAACGCCCACGTCAGGGTGGGGCGCAGCAGTGCGGCGTTTTCGAGGACGGTGCGTTCAAACGCGTTGGCCAGCTCATGCCAGGCATTTTGTGTTTGGGCGGTGTCTTCGAGGTTTTCAACAATCGAACCTTCGAGGCGCTCGCGGACTTGCAGCGAGTGGACAGCCGCAGCCGCGGCCTCGCCCCAGCGCGCGGCCTGGGCAGCACAGCGCGCGACAGCCTCGTGGATCTCGAGGCGTTGGGGGTCGAGCCGGGCGGCCGCAAGATAGGCATCCGTTGCTCCCATTGGGTCGCGCAGTTCGTGTTCGCGAATGCCACCCTCGGCAAAGCTCAACTGAGCAGAGCGCGACGGATTGTCGACTGCCCGCTCGGCCCCGGCAGCTAACGCGTCGGCGGTTTCGCCCCACAGTCCCACCACGGAGGCGAGGCGCAGCATCTCATGCTCGAGTGCGACGTTGGTCGGGTCGAGGGGGAAGGCGCGGACCAGTGCTCGAAGAGCCGCGTCGGCATCGTCTGCCCGGTCGAGCCAGAGATTGGCCGACTCGCGCAAAATGCTGGCCCGGCGCACCGGGTCGTTGGTCACCGAAAGTCGGGGCTCAACGACTTCGAGGATCTGGCCCCAATCATCAGTCGTTTCATATGCACGGACCAGGGCCGTGACCGAGGCTTCGCGGCAGGCCTTGACCTGCAAAAGCTCGCGCAGGCCGACCCGGGCGACATTGTGCTCGGGGACGACTGCGAGGGATTGGGCGTAGCAGACCGCAGCCTGCTCCGCACGTTGAAGCTCGCAGCGCAGGATGTCGCCGACCCGCGCGAGGAGGTCGGCTGTGCGTCCGCGGCCTTCCGCCGCCGAGCCGTCGAGCAGGGTGACGAGCTCCTCAAACCGGTTCTCGACCGAAAGTAGTTCGTCGAGTGCGTCGAGCATGTCGTCGTCCTCGCCAAACTCCTGGCGAATCTTGAGCCAGGTATCGATCGCATCGCCGAGACGCCCGAGTTTTTCGGCCTGCAGGCGGGCGATCCACACCAGGTCCATCCGGCGTTGTTGAGCAACGACCGGCGCGTCGGCCCGCATGCTCAACACTTCGACGAGCTCGCCATGTCGGTTCTCCCCGGCCAGCAGCTGGACGAGGGCATTGAGCGATTCGAGGTCGTTGGGGTCGAGTTTGAGGCGGCGACGCCAATCATGAAGTGAGCGGTCGACGTCGCCGAGCTCCGCGGCTAGGACCGCGGCCTCGCCCAGGACAGCGCGGCGAATCGCGGTGACTTTTTCGATTTTTGCCAGGCGCTCGAGCACGGCAAGGCGCTCTTCAGCGCGGCCGGCAGCCGCCAACAGCTCGTTGAGGATATGGGCAGCGGTCAGGGCCGCGACCGGGTCGGCATCTTCCGAGTTGAGGACACGTTGGTACAGCGAAATAGATGTGTCTGCATCTTTTAGAATGTCGCGTGTACGGTGGGCCGCTTCGAGCAGCAACATGACCTGAAGGCCACCATCTAGTGCGAGGTCGGCAGCCGCCACCAGAGCTTTGACATGCAGGTCGTGGTGGCCCGAACGCTGGGCGATCTGTCGCAGTTGCTTGAGGGCATCGGCGTCGGCGGGGTCGCCCTCGAGCAACGCGCCGTAGTGGCGCATCGCCTCCTCATCGTCGCCAAGGATCGCCAGGCGAGCGCCGAGCTCTCGGTGAGCAGCTCGGCGGTCTTCGGCCTCTAAAAACCCCAGGGCCCGCTCGAGCACACGGACAACATCGCGGGGACGTTCGGCCGCGTCGTAGTTTTTTCGCAACATCGCAAGCGCCGATTTGCGCTGCTCGACCTTGGCCTTTTCGAGCGTGAGTACCTGCTCGAGTTCCTTGCACGACTCCTCGTGTCCCGGGCTCTCGGTCAGGACGGAGTCGAGTTCGTGGAGCGTGCGGTCGAATTGTGAAAGCTGCTCGCGATAACAGCGGGCAATTTGAACCCGCAACTGGCGGGCCTCGACCGGGGCGAGCGAGTCGAGTTTGCGCCGCCACAGGGCGATCAGGTCTTCCCACCGCGACTGCCGCTCGAGCAGTCGTGCCAGCGAGCCCTCGAGTTTTTGGTTGTCGGAGTCGAGCAACAAAAGCTCGGTCATGTAGTCGGCGGCGCGATCGGCCTCGTTGGCAAAGTCCTTGGCGACGTGGGCGGCGTCGGTAAGCAGTTGCTTACGCAACTTCTTGTCGCGGGTCTCGGCCATCGCCCGGTCGTAGACGCCGAGGAGGTCGCCCCACTGCTCCGCCGAGGTCAAGACAACGGTGAGACGGTCAAACGCCCACCTGGCCTGTGGGTCACGCTCGACAATTTCGCCAAGGAGTTTGGCAGTCGCCTTGGGATTGTCGCCAAACCACTCCTCATGAAAGTTGACCGCGCGATTGGCGAGGTGGTCGTGGAGGCTCTGCGACAACCCGCTCCGGAGAATTTGCTGATACAAATTTGCGACCTCCTCGGGCCGCTGTAGTTGATCGGCGAGTTCTTCGAGGTGGTCCCATGCGTCGTCGCTCTCGGGCGAACGCTCGGCTGCTCCGAGGGCCGCGAGAAAAGATCGTTCAATACCGGGGTCGTTATCAGCAGGACTCATCGCCTAGCGCCTCCAATCCGCCATGGGCGGGCCCTCACGGGGCGGGCGAACTATAGCAAGACCGTCCCATTGGCCGGACCGATGGTTTTCGCCCAAGCCACCAAAGTTCGCGCGGGGCAGCGCGGGATTGCGGCCTGTGCATCGGCAAGTGTTGCTATCGCGCGACAGCTCAGTGGTTTCGCGCCTGCAACCCCAAGGCTATGCCACACATGTGCTGCGCTGTCGGGCGCGTTGTTGTGGCGGCGATTGCATACACACACACTGTCCGGACAGTAAGCGTATGTGGATGCCGGATTATCGCGCAGGATTGCAGATGCACACACCGCAAACACTGTCAGGCGCGCGGGGATAGTCCCAGCATTGCGCGGGCCTCGGCCGGCGATGCTGGTTCGCGCCCGGCATTGCGGGCACAGGTCGCAAGCGCCTCGATCAATTGGCCGTTGTTTTGCGCCCGCTCGCCGTTGGGCAAATAAAATGTGTCCTCGAGCCCGGTGCGAAGCGCCCCGCCGAGTTCGGCCGCGCGCTGGTGCAGTGGCCACACATCCGCGCGCCCGATAGCGGTCACCTCCCACGACGAGTTGGGCTTGATGTAGCGCTGCAGCAACGCGAGTAGGTCGGTGTCGAGGGGCATGCCCGAGGCGACACCCATCACAAAGTTGTAGTGGGGATCTGTCGCCATCCCAACATCGACAAATAGCCCGACCGAGCGCACGATGCCCACATCGAAGCACTCGAACTCGGGGCGCGAGCCGGTTTCGGCCATCACATCCAGGTAGGCTTGGACCTTGCTTACGGGGTTGTCGAACAAAAGTGGCGGCCACGCCCATGTGCCCGTGCGCCGGGCCTTGAGGTAGTTGAGTGAACCCGAGTTGCAGGCAGCGATCTCAGGTCGGATCCTGCGCATACAGGCGAGTGGGCCGGAAATATCCGCGCCCATGACCCCGGTGCTCATGTTGAAAATGATCCCCGGGCAGGCCTCGCGGATCGCCTGGTCGACGGCATGGGCGACGTCGGGATCCCAGGTGGGCATGTGGCCCATCCCGGGCGACTGGTCACGAAAGTGTACATGCACGATTGCTGCGCCGGCGTCGTAGGCCTGGCGCGCCGCGGTGGCCATTTCGTCAACCGTGACCGGAACCGGGTAGCGTTTGGGATCGGTGAGAACGCCAGTGAGGGCACAGGTAATGATCGCTTTATCGGACATCGGCTAACCTCGAATCGATTTTTGTGTGTACAAGTTTGCTGTGTTCAGTCAGCGGTCTTGGCATGGGGCGCGAGCGTGACCAGCACGCTCCGCTGGCGCACCTGTCCGCCGGCTTTGGCCGCGATCTCCACGACCTTGCCGGCAAATGGCGCGGCGATGGTGGTTTCGATTTTCATGGCCTCGAGCACCACGAGTGCCTGGCCGGCTGTGACCTCGTCGCCCACTCCGACATGAACCGCGAGCACCCGGCCTCCGGTAGGCGCACGCAGGGTTCCGCTTTGGGCTTCGTCGGCGGCCTGTGCCGGCGGTGGGCGGGACAGGATAAAGCTACCCTGTGCCACGTGGACATGGATCTGCTCGTCGCTATCAATGTATGTGCAAATCTGTTGGCGGATGCCGTCGTGTTCGACCCACAACCACGCGCCGTCGCGTGAGTGGGGACGAATGTGGGTGGCGGCATCGGCCTGCGGGATGCCCGAAAGTTCAATTCCACCGGCGGCAATCGTCCATTGCAGCGCTGCCCGTTTGTCGCCGCATTGGAGTTCGAGTGTGCTTTGAAGCGGCGTGCTGGTGCGCCAGCCATCGAGGTTGGTCTGACCACGCATCGCCCACGCGAGTGCGGCGGCGGCCCAAACCAGTGGCGGCGGGGTACGGGGGCTCGTGAGCTCGTCGCCAGCGTGGTCGAGAAACTGGGTCGTCGCCCCGCCTGAGATAAAGGTTTTGTGTGATAGTACATCGATCAAAAAACCGCGGTTGTGCCGGAGCCCGAGTAAAACGGAGCGCTCGAGTGCCCGACAAAGCCGCCGCCTCGCCTGTTCACGCGATGCGCCGTGGGCAATGACCTTGGCCACCATTGGGTCGTAGTAGGGCGTGACCGCCAGGCCTGAGCGAATGCCGTGGTCGATGCGAACGCCAGCTGCACAGGCGGGCTCCCACAGGGCGATCGGCCCGGATTGCGGGAGGTAGCCGGCGTAGGGATCTTCGGCATAGAGGCGAACTTCAATCGCGTGCCCGTTGGCCTCCACCTGCGATTGGTCGAATGGCAGCGGCGCACCTTCGGCGATTGCGAGCTGCCAGGCGACCAAATCGACGCCGTACACCAGCTCGGTCACGGGGTGCTCAACCTGCAACCGCGTGTTCATCTCGAGAAAGTAAAACTCGCCATCATCCCCGAGCAAAAACTCAACCGTACCTGCGCCGACGTAGCCAATGGCAGCGGCCGCGTCGACGGCAGCGGCCCCCATACGCGCCCGCAGCAGTTCATCGACGGCGGGTGAGGGGGCCTCTTCGACGACTTTTTGATGGCGGCGCTGGACCGAACAATCGCGCTCCCCGAGGTGGATTGTTTGCCCATGTGTATCTGCAAAAACTTGGATCTCGATATGCCGGCCGTTGACAATCGCGCGCTCGAGCAGTAGTTCGTCGCTGCCAAACGCATTGCCTGCCTCGGAGCGGGCCGATTGGAGTGCCGCGGGGAGGTCTTCGGCGCGTTCGACCAGTCGCATACCCCGGCCACCACCCCCGGCGGCGGCCTTGACCAGCAGGGGGTAGCCGACACGCTCGGCCGCGGCGGCCAACGTCGCATCGTCGGGCGAGCCTTCGGATGCGTGATAGCCCGGCACGCAGGGGACACCGGCGGCGATCATCTTGCGTTTTGCGGCCGCCTTGTTGCCCATGAGCTCGATCGCGGCTGCCGGGGGCCCGATAAACGTGAGCCCCGCATCGGCGCAGGCGCGGGCAAACTCGCTGCGTTCCGACAAAAACCCGTAACCCGGATGGATGGCATCGGCACCCGTGCGCGCGGCCGCGTCGAGAATCTTGTCGATACAAAGATAGCTCTCGCTCGCCAGCGTCCCGCCGATGGCAACGGCGAGGTCTGCGGCGGCGACGTGGGGGGCATCGCTATCGGCATCGCTAAAGACGGCGACGGTTTTGTAACCCTCGGCACGGGCGGTCCGGATGATTCGGCAGGCGATTTCACCGCGGTTGGCAACTAAAATTGTATGCATGTGCAATCCTTGGATGCGTGGCAGGTGGCGGGCAAGATCGACTCAAGTGAAGATCGTGACAAGAGTGTGTATGCAAGTACTAGCTGGCGTGCTCGCCTGTTTCCGGGTCGGGGGCAGCCCACGGGGCCGGTGTTTTTTGCAAAAACGCCATCATACCGGCCATCCCTTCACCCTCGCGCACGGCGACCGCAAAGCTGTCGGCGGCCTGGTCGAGCAGGGCTTCGCGGTCACTCGCACGGGTTGCGAGCATCAGCGATTTGGTCACTGCGACCGCCTCCGGAGCACAGCGCCGGACCTGCTCGAGGACGTCACCAAGCCGCTGTTCGAGGGCTTCGGTATTGGGCTCGACAAAGTGAACCAGGCCGATCTGGTGGGCCTGTGTGCCATTGAGGCGCCCGCCGGTGACCGCCAAGCGGCGGGCGGCCGTCAGCCCCAAACGCTCGACGATAAACGGTGCGATCTGGGCAGGAGGGAGCCCCAAACTCGTTTCGGGCAGGCGAAACGAGGCCGTCTGGTCGGTGATTGCAACATCGCTGATACAGGCGAGGCCAAACCCTCCACCCATCACCGCACCTTCGAGCACAGCGATGACTGCCTGTGGTGCCCGGTTGAGGGTCGCCAGCATCGTGCCAAACGTACGGTTGGTGGCGGCGACCGGGTCGCGGCCATCGGGGCCGGGCTCGGCACTGCGGGCACTGGCCATGTCGCGAATATCACCACCGGCACAGAAGTGGCCGCCAGCACCCCGCAAAATCACGGCGCGAATACTGCGGTCGTTGGCGATCGCTGCAAATACATCTGTCAGCTCGCGGACCATGGCAAAGCTCATGGCGTTGCGTACCTGCGGTCGGTTGAGCGTGATGTGCAGGCGCCAGTGGTCGCGGCGAACGAGGAGGGTGGTGACTTCGGGAAGCGTGGTCATGGTCGCGTCTGTCCGGTCGGGAAGGGCCGCGCAACGTTAGAAGCGCGCAACCCCAAAGGTGTTGGGTGCGAGGGTGCGGCCGTCGGCTTCGCGGCACATGTCGAGGGCCTCGGTGAGCACCCGCCGGCTGTCACGGGGGTCGATGATGCCATCGTCCCAAATCCGTGCAGTTGCAAATAGTGGATGGGATTCGCGTTCGAGTTGATCGCGGACAACCTTGGTCATCGCCGCAATCGCCTGGGGGTCGCCCTCAACCCCCATACGTTTGAACTTGGCAAGGGTAATAATCTCCATGACCTTGGCTGCCTGCTGCCCACCCATGACCGCGATCCGACTCGCCGGCCAGGCAAACAAAAACCGCGGATTGAATGCGCGCCCGCACATCCCGTAGTTGCCGGCACCAAACGAGGCGCCGATGATCAGGGTGATCTGCGGAACAGTTGCATTTGCAACCGCCTGGATCATTTTGGAGCCGTGCTTGACCATGCCGCCGTGCTCGGCATCGGTCCCCACCATATAGCCGGTGGTATTTTGCAGGTACACGATCGGCGTGCGGGATTGGCAGCACAGCTGGATAAACTGTCCGGCCTTGGTCGCGCCGGCGGGGTAAATCGGCCCGTTGTTGGCGATGATGCCAACGCGATGTCCGGAGATGGTCGCGTGCCCACAAATCGTGAATTGGTCGTACAGCGCCTTGAACTCGAGAAATTCCGAGTCGTCGACGATCCGGGCAATCACTTCGCGGACGTCGTAGGGTTGGCGAAAGTCGGTGGGGACGATGCCGAGCAACTCCTCGACGTCGTAGCGCGGCGGACGGACCTGTCGCGGGGTGTTGGCCCGGCGATCCCAGGGCAGGGTTGCCATCAGCTCGCGGCACATTTCGAGTGCATGTGCATCATTTTCGGCGAGGTATTCGGCGGTGCCTGTGACCTGGGCGTGGAGTTCAGCCCCGCCGAGTTGCTCGTCGGTGGCCTGCTCGCCCGTGGCTGCGGCGACCAGCGGTGGACCGGCGAGGAACACCTTGGCCTTGCCACGCACGGCGATGACATAATCCGACAGCCCCGGGAGGTAGGCTCCTCCCGCCGTTGACGAGCCGTGGACCACGGTAATTTGCGGAATGCCGGCGGCCGACAACCGGGCCATGTTGGCAAACACGCGCCCGCCGTCGACGAACACCTCGGCTTGGTAGAGTAGGTTTGCGCCTGCACTTTCGGCCAGGGTGATCAGCGGGAGTTTGTTTTCGAGGGCGATCTGTTGGGCACGCAGGCTTTTGCGCAGCCCCATGGGTGGGATCGAACCACCTTTGATCGCGCTGTCGCTGGCACCGACCACACAGCGGATACCGGAGACATAGCCGATGCCGGAGATGTTGTTGCCCCCCGAGACCGACTGCTTGCCGTTGTCATCGTGCATGCCAAAGCCGGCGAGGCTCGACAGCTCAATAAACGGGGCCCCCGGGTCGAGCAACCGGGCCAGGCGCTCGCGCGGGAGGAGCTGGCCGCGTTTGGCAAATTTGGCAGCCTTGCTGGCGGAGTTTTGGACGACGGCACGCTCGTGTTTGCGGATTTCAGCGAGGGCCGCAAGTTGGGCTTCTCGCTGCTCGCAAAACGTTTGGCTCTGGACATCGATATTCGATTCGAGGATCGGCATGGTTGCTCAGTAGTTGGGGGAACAGCGAGTCAGGAGGATTGCTTGAAGACGTCGGGGACGACCGCGCGGTGAAACCCATCGAAGGCGGGTGCGCGGTCGTGTTCTTGCAGCGGCCACTGGGGGGTCACGTTTGGCGCAGCGCCATCGATGCGCAGGGTCGTACCGCTGATGAAAGCTGCCCCTTCGGACAGGAGAAAACAGATCCCGGCACTGACTTCAGATTCGGTACCGAGGCGGTGCAGTGGCACCGACTTTTTGAGCATGGGGATCATCTCGCGGACCGCACCTTTATAGGTGTCGAGTCCACTCGAGATGATCCAGCCGGGCGCAATCGCGTTGACCCGGACCCCGCTGTGCGCCCATTCGACCGCGGCAGTTTGCGTAAAGTTGACCATCCCCGCCCGGGCAGCACCCGAGTGTCCCATTCCCGGCATGCTGCGCCACATGTCGGCGACGATGTTGACAATAGCGCCGCCGTGGCGCTGCATCGACTGGTTGTAGACCTCGCGGGCCATCAAAAACCCGCCCACGAGATTGGTTCGAACGACCGCTTCAAAGCCGTTTTTGGTAATTGCGCACAGGGGAGCGGGAAACTGCCCGCCGGCGTTGTTGACGAGCCCGTGAATCCGACCGCGGGCCTTGACGACCGCGCCGACGACCTCGGCGACCCGGGCCTCGTCACGGATGTCGCAGCTATGCCAGCTCACGCAGTCTTCGCCATGGTCGTCGCGCAGTTCCGCAGCGGTGCGCTCGAGCTTGTCGGGTTTTCGCCCGACCAACACCACATGCGCGCCGAGGACCGCGAGTTCATGTGCACAACATCGCCCGATCCCGCTGCCACCTCCGGTGACAATCACGGTTTGTCCGGCAAACAGGTCGGGGCGAAAGACCGAGCGAAAGGTGGTGGCTTGTGAACGTTCGGGCGGAGATGTTTCGGACATGGACAGCGCGCACAGTGTACAGGCAGTTTTCGCGTCTGTGTGAGTGTGTTACGGATCGTCCTATCTTCCTCAACATCGCCGATAAGGACCCGTACAACCATGGGGCTCGAAGAATTCACCTCCCAAATAAGCGACCGTGTGGGCCGAGCTTCAGGCCTTGATGCAACCATTAAATTTGTCCTCGACCACGGGGTGATCCACGTCGATACCAAGACGAGCCCGCATACGGTGACAAACGAGGATCGTACCGCTCAGTGTACGGTCAAAGTTGGTGCCGATGTCCTGGCTGGGATGCTGCAGGGGACCATCAACCCGACCGCGGCCTATCTCAACGGCCAACTCGAGATCACAGGTGACACCAGTGTGTCACTCAAGCTCGGTCGCCTGTTTTCCACGTAACTTATTGTTGATACATCTAAAGTGCGGCCGCCTGGGCACGGTCGAGGCGACGGCGGTGATAGGCCAGCTCCGGCTCCTCGACAAAGTCCTGCGCCAAAACCACGGCCCGGCGGTGGTGGGCAAGTGCCCGGTCTGGGTCCTCGGCCAGCAGCGAATCACCGAGGGTGTGGTGGGTGGCGACCGCAAACTGACTGGCCTCGAGGTTGAGTTCTCGCAGAATGTCGAGCGATTCGCGGGCATCGCGGGCCGCCGCCGTCGGTGCGCGCCCAAGTTCAAGGTCGGCCAACATACGTAGCCCGACGGCCGAGACCACCGTCCGCCGCCGTCCAGTTTTGGTGGCTGCGGCGACCAGCGTTTCGAGTTCCTCACGTGCCTCATCGGCAAACCCGGATTGTTCAAGGGCATAGGCGAGGTGCTGGCGAAATGGCAGGGTCGCGGGATGTAGTGGAGTTGTATAAGCAACGGATATATCACGGGCCCGCTCGGCGTACTCGAGGGCCTGACGGTGTTGCGATTGTCCCAGCAACAGGGCGCTCAGGTTGAGGTAGGTGCGCGCAAGTAGGAGGTCCTGGTGTTGCGCACGGGCTTCGATCGCGTGGTGGTAGCGGGCCTGGGCCCGGGCCGAGTCGCCCAGGCGTTCGTAATAGATAGCGAGGTTGTTCTCGACCAGCCAACGCACGTCACTCGCAAGGTGTAGCCGCGGCATGATCGCGAGCAGATGATCGGCGTAACCGGCCGCCCTTTCGGTGTTGCGATCGAGTTCCGAGTGTACATACATCAGCATGGCCAGGGCCTTCACAAGAACCTGGTCTGAGCCGGTCTCGAGTGCGAGGTGACGGGCCCGTTCGAGGCTGTCGGTTGCGAGCTGTGCCTGCGTTTGCATCAACGCGGATTGACCACTCATGAGCCATACTTCGGCGGTCACCGGGCTGTAGTGCAGTTGCTCAGCACGTGCTTGCAACGGGTGTAGCCTGGCATCGGCGCGTACATACTCGGCGGCTCCGATCAACGCCTCGATCGTGGCAAGCTCGCGGCGAATACCCTTGACCTGTACCGCAACCGCGGGATCCCGCGGCGGTGGAATCTCGGCGAGCAGGGCCGAAACGTCGCCACAGGCTTGAATGTCGGAGAAGTTGGCGACCGCATCAAAGGCGGTATCGAGGCCCGGCGCGCCAACCCACAACATATGCTCGACAGCCGCCGAGGCTTTGTCCTTTGCGTGGCCAAGGCAGGCCATACGGAGGTCAAACAGATAGTCCGACTGGGTTTGCTGGGCGTGGGCAACACAGGTGTCTGTGCGCATTGCCTGCCACGCGTCGCTAAACCTGTCGAGGTGTGCACTTGCTTGGCGGGCGTAGGAGCGCCCGGGTTCGAGCCGGGCCGCGCGTTCAAGCTCGCCGCGGTGACGCGGTGACCAAACTTCGTGGATCTCCTCTTGGGCTTGGTTGCGGCAGGTTTCGAGTGGGGTTTGCGGCGTAATATTTGTGCCTGCAAATAATGCTGCGATGCCCAGGCACGCGAGTGGGCCAACGGTCCACAGTGTTCGCTGCCGCAGGGTTGTAGCCGGGTCGTTGGCAAGTGCCTCGAGCAGGGCGTGCATATTGGGCCAGCGCTTGGTCGGATCGCGGGCGAGACCACGGACAATCACATCGTAAATCCATGTAGGTACACTCGTGTGGGCCGGGGGCTCAGGGTCGAGGTGGTCGTGCAGCACACTCTCAAACAGCATCACCACGTTTTTGCCGTGGAACGGGCGGTAGCCGTACAGCGCTTCGTGGAGGGCCACACAAAAACTAAACTGGTCAGAACGGGCGTCGGTCGTTTGGCCGCGGATCTGCTCTGGTGCCATATAGGCGGGGGTTCCTGCAATTTTCCCGGTTTGCGGCGCCTGCTGCTGGACACGCCTCAGGGAGATGAGTTCAGAGTCGTGGACAGTTGGTGCGGCAAAAAAGTTGGCGAGGCCAAAGTCCATCACCTTGACCAGGCCCGAACGGGTGATCATGACGTTTTGCGGTTTGAAGTCGCGGTGAACGATGCCGGCAGCATGGGCAGCAGCGAGCCCGCGCCCGGCCTCGATGAACTTACTGACGACTTCGCGCCACGGGCGGGCCGTTTTTAGCCACTCATGAAAGTTCATACCGCGGACAAATTCCATGGCGATGAACACCTCCCCCGCGTGGTGACCAACTTCATGTACAATCACGTTATTCGGGTGGTTGAGGCGGGCCATGGCCCGGGCCTCGTGCAACATCTGGATGCTCTGCTGAGGGTCCGAGCGTTCACACGGGCGCAGCACTTTCACGGCTACCTTGCGCTCTAATTGGTCGTCGTAGGCGGCATAGACCACACCCATGCCACCTTTCCCCACCTGGCCTAGGATGCTGAAACGACCGATCTTGGCGACGTCGAGCGGCGTGCCAAATAGACTCGACTTGATGACATCGCGTTGCCAGGTCTCTAGTTGTAGTTCGGGGTGCTCACCGGCATCCCGCAGCCCAGAGTCGTGCTGGCTGGGCGTAAAGGTCACCCGCACCTCGGTCGACAGGTTACCTACGGAGTTATGCGTATTTTCGTTGCGCGACATCGGTGCACCCATGTGGCAGTAGGGCGCAACGGCGTTTCGGATGACGGAAAAAATAATTATATCGAGTTAATCCCAGTTTGGTTCCAGGGGTACTACCTCAACGGAGCTTGCGATGACTCTTAGAGCGATCAGTTTGACATGCCTACTGTGCTCGGCACTTTGCGGCTGCGATCCGGGTGCTAGCGATTTTAGCGACACGACGTCTTTTCGCGGGAAGGGCAGCGTGATGGGGACGGTGCGCCAAAACTCTGACCTTATTGACGGTTTCAACTGGCGTGCCGGAACCGATAAGACCGAGCCCGACAACCAGACATCGGTGCTGGTTCAGGTGTACTTTCCGCGGATTGGCAAGACATTCGCTGGCGCGATGATCGGTGTCGAAAATGGCTATCCGACGGTCTCCGGGCACGCGGACTTGCCATGGGTCGGTTCGCAGTGGTTATTGTCGACGGTTGACGGTACCCACGTGTTGACACTTCGTGCCTATACACAAAATTCGGTGACATTTCGCGATCGCGATAGCGGGGAACCGCTGTGCCACGGCGAGGACACCCGGGCACGTCTGCTCATGGGGCTCAATATCGATGCCCACGGCGAGGTCTCGCGGCGACGGGCACATCTGTTGGTCGCCTGCAACGAGGGCGCGGCCGGCAAGGCGCTTGATTTCGCCGACCCGGAGCTCGACGATACGCAACGCACGCGCTACGAGGCGGCGATTCGCATGATCCGGGCGGACTATTGTGGCACCGGTTCGTCGCATACACACGAGGGGACGCCGTTTATCCCCGGTCCCGCCAAGGTCCCGGAGAACCTCGACGGATTTGAGGCGGTTTGGGATGAGTCGGGCGCGGCCTGCCTTGTGCAAGTTCGCGACCCCGCGACAGTTCTCCAATGTCCGATTCCGGCGTGCAAGCCGGGGCAAGACATCGACGGGTACTTCACTTCATACGTGCTGTAGCTACCGGGCCACGGGGGTTCTCCGCTATCCTCGGGCCATGGCGCAGACACAGCGGGTAACGTTTCAAGTGGGCGGGTGTGAAGTTGTCGGGGTCTTGCACGTACCCGACGGCGAGGGCCCGCATCCGGCCCTGATCTTTGACGGGCCATTGACCTGTGTAAAAGAACAGGTCCCCGGGAACTACGCCAGGGCCATGGTGGCACGGGGATTTGTCACCCTGGCAATTGATCATCGCTACTTTGGCGAGAGCGAAGGGCAGCCGCGGCAGCTCGAGGACCCGGCCCAAAAAGTTGAGGACATCCGCGCAGGGCTTGGGTTTTTGGCCGAGCGCAGCGAAGTCGACAGCGCCCGACTCGGTGCAGTCGGTGTATGTGCAGGTGCTGGTTACCTGTCGCACGCGGTCGCCCAGGACAAACGCATTCGTGCGTTTGCCACGGTTGCCGGGTTTTTTCACGACAACGCCATGCAACGCCAGTGGATGGGTGAGCGCTACCAGGCGGCCATCGAGCGGGCCGAGGCCGCCCGCGTGACCTACGAGCAATCGGGGCACAGCGAGCAGATTCCGGCGGTCGGCAAGGGCGATGTGGCGATGCCCCTAGACGAAGCGTTCACCTACTACGGGACCCCGCGCGGAGCTGTCCCAAATTACACAAACGCATTTGCCGTGATGAGCCGGGCCCACACCCTGCCGTGGGACTCGATGTCGGCGGCACCTGAGATCGATGTACCGACATTGATGATCCACTCCGAAAAAGCCCTGGCGCCGAGCCTTGCCCGCAGTTTTTTCGACAAGCTCGCCGGGCCCAAACAGGCCCTGTGGGTCGAGTCTGAGGGACAGATCGATTTTTACGACCGCCCGGAGCGGATCGAGCCGGCGGCCGATGCCCTCGCCGAGCACTTTCTCCGGGTGTTTGCAGTTGCGGCGAGTTAGCAGCAGCAATCACCCACGATTCGAGTGATTGCATACTCATTTATTTCCCAGTGCGTCACACACAAACATCGACCCTGATGGGTGCCAAGCCGTAGCGGGGTTGTTGCGGCTACGGCGTGGGGCTATAGACCTCGATTCGAGACCGATAGTGTGAACCCCCCGACCCAAAGGTCGTCCACGGTACCGAATAGACGGTGTCGGTTAGCCGGAACTCGCGGAAATCCTGAAACGGCCAGCCGTTGCCAAGAATCCCAAAGACTTCGTCGATTTGCGGCGTCACCAGGGTGACATGAACCCCGCAGTGGTTGCGCACGCGTAACCGCAACAGACCGATCACATCGTCCGGTGGATTGGGAAACATATCCGGTACCAAGTCCGCCAATACCTCCAACATTTCGGCCGTGGTTTCAGCCTCGTCCCCGGGCGTTTGCTCGAGCTCGTCTATGAGTTCGTGCAGGCCATCGACAATCGCCGTCTCGAAGTTGCTGCTGACCCAGTTGTCATCTTCCAACACCGCGACGGCGATCTCGTATTCCTCATCGTGCTCGAGCCAACCACTAAAGATGGGCGGATGCCATTGCCAATCGCTGTTGGCTTCGCTCTCGATCATGGTGTTTCCCCCGGGCCAGCGGTCCGGAAAAAAAGGCATATCTTGCCAGTTGCTCGGGTTTGGTAACGAGGTTGCGGTTTCGATGTAGACTTCGTCCGCTGCGTCGTCTAACAGTTCCTGGGTCGTGCTCACCACATGCATGTCCAACAGGCCAATCTCGACAAAGCGCTCCTTCGCCTCGCCTCCAAAGCACTTCGGGGGGACAGGGTAAAAAACATCGGGGTACGCCGCGGCCTCGGATGTCGGCAGATAGATCGCACTGGCACAGGCGAGGACCGGGAGGACACGGGCGAGGAGACAGGTGTTGGTCTTGCGTTGCATCGTGGGGGTAGATGCGGCGGTCTTGCGATGTGACACCCCGAGCAGAATTTTTTTCAGAGCGTTACCAAGCTCGAAGCCGCGCAGGCTCGACTCCCAGCGAAACTCCGGAAGACCGAGGCACAAGCGTTCCGAGAAATATAGAAAAGTATCGTGGGTCTAGGGGCGTTTGCGGTCGCGGCGAGTGAGCAGCAATCACCCGCATTTCGAGTGATTGCATACTCATCTATTTCTAGCGCACGCGGCGGATGACGTGGTTGCCCGTATCACACACAAACATCGACCCAGATGGCCCGTGCCAAGCCAGGCCGACCGGGTTGTTGAGCTGGGTATTCGCGGTTCCCTGACCCTCTTGGTAGCCACCGGCACACGGCATGTTTCCACCGCAATGCTGCCCGATGTTGGTCGAAAGCTCCTGGGTAGCGATCACCCCCTGGCGGATGGTGTGTTGGTTGAACTCGGCGATGTATAGGCTCGTGCCATCGGACGTCAGCCCGCGGGGTCGGTGGATTTGCGCAGATTGTCCAATCCCCTCGGTATACCCCTGGGTGCCGTTGCCGACGAAGGTGCCGACCGTATCGGTATTGATGTTGTATGTCCGAACCTTTGCGCCCTGGGTGTCGGAGATAAACAACAGGCCCGAGTTGTCCGAGGCCATGTAGCGCGGGCTGTTGAACGTCGCTTGGTTACCGGGGCCATCATTGCCGGCAACTCCCGCCTGGCCGGCGATGGTGGTGACCTCCTGGGTTTGGACATCGAAGCGCCGCAACACGTGTTGCGAGCCATCGAGGATATATACATATCCTCCGTAGTAGGTCAGGCCGCGTAGGCCGTCGAATGTGACAGTGGCCGTATGGTGGCGTTGGCCCGATGGTTTGTACGCTGTCCGGACAGCGGTCCAGGACCCGCGAGGCTTGGCTGAGATGATTGGGGTTTTTTGTGCACGGGTTGTGCACACGTGCCCGGCATGTTGTCGCAAAGCTTTTCTGCGGGTGTGCGTGGGGTCGAGGGATACCTGATCACGGTCGAAGTCGATGTTGGCTTGGGCCTGCCGTCGATGATGGTGGTCGGGCAGACAAGTGGTGCGGTGGCCGAGGCTCGTGACCGCGTACGGATTGCCCTGTCGAACTGTGGGCACCCGGTGCCGCCGCGGCGGCAGGTCGTCAACCTCGCACCGGCTAGCGAACGCAAGCAAAGTCCAGGTATCGACTTAGCGATCGCGGCCGGGCTCCTCGGTGCCCACGAGGTGGTGCCGGTGGCTTCGCTCGAGCAAACCATGATGTGGGGAGAAATCGGGCTCGACGGCTCCTTGCGTGGTGTGTCCGGGACGCTGATCGTCGCCGACTGTGCCCGCCGCCACGGGTTTAAAACCATCATCGTTGCCGGCGAGTCGGCCCGCGAAGCCCGTTTAGTGCCCGAACTCGAGGTTTTGGCCTGCGACCACCTAGGCGAGCTTATTCGGCACTTACGGGGCGAGCAGCCGTTGGTAAGGGCCGAGGACTATGTCTCCCAAAAAAGATGTATCAACACTCATTTACCAATGCTGTGGCACCGTGGTGAAGCCCTCGATATGTCGGACATCCGCGGCTTGGCGATCGCCCGGCGGGGGCTCGAGGTCATGGTTGCCGGTGGCCACAACTTGCTGCTGCACGGACCTCCGGGCGTTGGCAAGACGATGTTGGCGCGGCGTGCCGCAACGCTTTTTCCCGAACTCTCGGCCGAGGCTTCGCTCGAGGTGACACGGGTGCACAGTGTCGCGGTGGCAAAGCAGGCGGCGGCGCTGATGAAAAACGTGCCGATTCGTTCGCCCCACCACACGATTTCACCGGCCGGATTGCTCGGCGGTGGCTCGCCGCCACGGCCCGGCGAAGTCAGCCTCGCCCATCACGGTTTACTGTTTTTAGACGAGCTCCCCGAGTTTAGTCGCCGGTGTTTAGAGGGTTTGCGCGAGCCGCTTGAGGACGGTCGCGTGCAGGTTGTCCGGGCCAACTACAACATCGCATTCCCGGCCCGGTTTCAGCTGATGGCAACCATGAATCCGTGTCCCTGCGGGTATCTCGGGCATCCTGAGCGGATATGTACAGATGGCCCTGGCCAGGTCGCCCGCTATCAAAACAAGGTCTCGGGGCCGTTGCTCGACCGCATGGATTTAGTTGTGCAGGTACAACCAATTTCGGCCGACGAGCTGGCCAGGCGCAAACCGTCGGAGTGCAGTGAGACCATCCGCGAGCGTGTGAGCCAAGCCCGGGCCCGGCAGGCGCAGCGGCTGCGGCAAACCCCGTGGCGACTCAATGCCGATATTCCGGCCTCGGGTGAGTGGATGGGCAAGTGGTGCGAGCTAACGCCCGCGGCCCAGCGGGTGTTGACGGCCGCGGCCCGTCGCAGTTGCTTGAGCCCGCGGGCACAGCATCGGTTGCGCCGGGTTGCCCGGACAATCGCCGACCTCGACCCCGCGCGTCAACCAGATGCCCCGCTGAGCACCCGAGACATTGCCGAAGCGCTGCAGTTACGACGGTTGCCAGAGTTTGTGCGACCCTGACCAGCTCCAACGCGAGGTTCGAGAAGTGGTCTAAACGGCGACCTACTGCGAGATATATGGGTAAGAACGTCATCCTGGGTCGTCCCGCGAGAAAACCCGAGTGCCGTTGGCGGAGCGTGGTACACCGGCCGCCATGATCGTTCTTATCACTGGATGCCGCTCGGGCTTTGGCTTGCTCACCGCGGTTGCAGCGGCCAAGGCGGGCCACCGCGTGTACGCGGGCCTGCGCGACGTTTCAACTGCCGATGGCCTGCGCGCCGCAGCCAAGGGCCTCGCGGTCGAACCGGTGCAACTCGATGTTACCAACGCCGAGCAGCGCGAGCAGGTGGTGGCTTCGATTCTCGAGCGCGAGGGACGGATCGATGCCCTGGTCAACAACGCCGGTGTTGCTCTCGGTGGTTTTCAGGAGCAGGTTGCCGAGGATGAGCTGCGCCAGGTGTTTGAGGTCAATGTGTTTGGCCTGTGGGCCCTGACAAAATGTGTATTGCCAACAATGCGGGAGCAAAAGTCGGGCGTGGTCGTCAACGTGTCGTCGATGGCTGGGCGCATGGCCATGCCCGGTTTGGGAATCTACGCGTCGAGCAAGTTTGCGGTCGAGGGCATGAGTGAATCGCTGCGCCACGAGCTGCGGCCGTTTGGGATCCGCGTGGTGTTGGTCGAACCGGGTCCCTACGAAACCGATATTTTTAGCCGTAACCGGCGCATGTGCCGGGGGGCACAAGCTCGCGAAGGGGAGTACGCCGCGGTCCAAACCAAGCTCGAAGCGTTTATGGAAAAACGGTTTGCCAAGGGCGGAATGGGCGACCCCAACGAAGTTTCCGAGCTGATCGTTCGCCTGCTTGACGACGCCAATCCCAAGCTGCGCTACCCGTTGGGACCATCGACGCAAGCCCGCCTGTGGATGCGCCGGTTGTTACCGTTTTGGGCCGAAGAGAAGCTGCTCGATCGCATCATTGGACTTTGACATGGGACAGCCAAGCCGCGCCGATATCCATTACTTTCAGGTGTATACACACCAAACTCCGGAGGTGGTCGAAGTTGCCAACGCCCGCCGGCACCCGGTTGTGTACACCGACGACCAGGGCTACACCTGCGAGCTGCTCGCCGCCGTCTCGCACCCGCAACAGCCGTGGAATGTGGCGTTTTTGCGGCGGGCCAAATCGGCTGTCAAAAATGGCTATCCGGTAACCGATGTCCGGATTTGGGTGAGTCTTGAGGTTGCTGGCAAAGAGGTGTGGGAGCGCTCGATCGCCAGTTACAACCCGTATTTCGGTTGCTCGGTTGAGTTCCTCGATTTTTTTGCAGATACACTGGTAGCGATCTACGGCTCGAAATCCGATACCTATGCCCTGCGCCTCAATGTCAACGAGGTGCTCGCAGCGGCCGGGGAACTCGGTGGCGATGAGGCGGCCGATGACGGTCGGACTTGGGAAGACGAGTGGAACGAGCCAGAACGCTGGGAAGGCTGGGGAGATTTCCGCAAAATCGAGAATGCCTGGGCGATTGTTGGTAACCACGTCGTCACGCTCCCCGACCACACCTACGATCGGGTGCAGGCGCTGCGAATCGATGAGACGGCAGAGGTTCGGACCCTCAGTATCGACGAGGCCCGGGGGCAGGGGCTATTGCCGGCGGACTTCGATGCGATCGTGCCCAGCCCTGACCGCGTTTGAGGTCGTGGCAGTCGTGCGGTGGCCCGGTGGTACGGTGGCCCGGTGGTACGGTCCGGCCAGGCAAACTCGATGTATTTGTATGTTTGGCAACCTCCATCGACATACCTGCTTGGGCTTGCCAGTTCGCACTGCTAGTCAGGCTAGATTCCATGCATCTGCATGGTTCGCTCCATCGGCATTGGGCTTGCCGCTCGAGTGAACGTGCTGCCAAACCCGAGTTTGGTGCGGGGCACGATTCTAAGAATGTTGCAAGCACACATATATTCGGGGCGAAAGGAACAACTCTTGGAGTCGTCCCGAACTTCGCAGGCCCTGGCGAGATCGAGTGTATTCGGCTGGTTGCAACGATTGAGCCGTTGAGCGAGTCGACGCCCGGCATTACCCACTCCTGAGTGTGGTTCTGGATCTGGCTCTGGATCTGGCTCCGGCTCTGGCTCTAAAACCGCCAACTGCCGGCCACGCCCAGGCCGTGGCGACCGGGGGCAACTGCAAATCGGAGGTTATAAGCGGCTGCTCGCTGCGAGCGCAGGCGTTTATTTTTGCGGGCGAGTAGGCTGCCAAAAATGATGCTCGACACGGCGAAGGCCCCGGCAACCCCGAGCATCGCGTAACCGGTGGTCGATAGGGTTTTGTGGCGCTTGCACAGGTCGTTGACCGAGAGGTCGAGCGGGTCGTCACAAAGGTTGCCGCTAAACGGGTCGTAGGTGTTGCTGGTGGTGGCCGCCTCGACGATCTCGCCGTGGGATTTTCCGCCTGTGCGGGTGATCAACACCAGGGCAGTCCCTGTGGCCCCGGCGGCGAGTGTGAGCCCCACACTGGTCCAAAGGCCAGCGGAGAGACCTGCCGTGCCGCGCTCGTTGGGCTCGGGCTCGGGAGCTGGTTCGGGCGTCGGAGCTGGCTCGGGGGCCAGCTCAGGTTCGGGCTCGGGTTCGGGTTCGGGTTCCGGCTCGGGCACCGGCGCGGGCTCGGGCACCGGGTTTTTGAGGGCGTCGAGGCGCGTGCGTTCGGCTTCGAGTGCCGAGCGGGACTCGCCGAGCATCGTGGCTTCTTCGGAGCCGGCTTCGACCTCGGTAAGCCGGGCGTCGAGCATGCCGAGCAGGGAGTTGAGCAGCGTCAACAACTCGGTGTCTTGCAACGGTTGTTGCTTGGCCCGTTTGTGTGCGGCGTTGGCCTGTTCGTAGGCAAATAACGCCTGGTTGGCACGGTCGGACTGTTTGACGCCACGGTACGGATCGGAGGCGGGTATCGACTCGGCGAGTTCGGTAAATAGGCGGGCCGCTTCGAGGTACTGGTCGACGGCCGCGAGGTCGTCGCCCGAAGCTGCCAGGCTATCCCCCGATGCAAGGGCCTGTTCGGCGGCCTCCGACAGTTTGCGAGCCTCGTCGTCAGCGGAGGCGCGGGCGAGGGCGAGGGCCGGTGAGGGCACACTCGCCGCACTCAGTGTAGTTGCAACAAAAATGGCAATGGGGGCCAAACGGAGTCGAGTCAGTGCCATGGTGCCTCAGCCAAAGTCGATCGTTAGGGTGACCTGTGTTTGTTCGGTCTTAAACGGTTTGAGAGATGTGGCGTGGATCGCCTTGGTGACACAGCGACCGAGGTTGGTGCGTGCGTGTGAGCCCGTTGCCTTGGCCTTGACCGTACCGGCGTCGCCATCGAGCGTGAGGCTGGCCGAAACAGATGTACTTCCGGTCATGTCGGAACAGGCTTTCTTTGCCTTGGTTTTGAGGAGGTTGAGGGTTTCGCGCAGGGTCCGTGGTTCAGGCTCGCGTTTTTTGGGCTTGGTGGCGGGCTTCGGCGGGTTTTTTGTTTTGGGTTGCTCCGGCTGGGTCGGTACCTCGACCTTGATAGGTTCGGGCTTGGGTTCCGCGGTCGGTTTGACCGTCGCAACCTCGGTTTCACCACTTTCACCGGACGCGTTGCTCGGGTCACCTGCTGCCGTCTCATCCTCGCCATCGTCGGTCGACTTGGAACCATCGTCCCCATCGCTGGTGGTCGCCTCGGGGATTTGTTGTGTATGCACTTTTTTTGGTGGCTGGTTGGCCGACGCTGCCACATCCTGGCCCTGGTGTTGCGGCGATGGGGCTGCCGCCAGGGCCTGGCGGGGCTCGACCGGGTCGCCACCCGAGCCCTTGAACGACACAAACAGCAAGACCGCGACCACCAGGGCTAGGCCGACGGCGATGAAGATGCCGCGGGAGCGTTCCGACTCGGGGGGTTGGGCCGGGGTGACGTGTAACTGTGAAACATCGACCGGCCTGTTTGTGGAGATGGCTGCGGTTGTCGCGGCGTGGGTGGGCCGCGACGGTTCGCGGGCTGCAGGCACGGGCTTTGAAACCGGGCGAGCCGGGGCCGGATCGTCGACGCTAATGTGCAGGGAGCCGGAGTCCTCGACCGGGGGCTTTGCCGGGGACATTGTCGGCGCACTGCGGGCCGTGGCGACCACGGCATCGAGCGGATCCCGGGTTGCGGCCCCAGCTTTCGCCGCGAGTTTGACCGACGACGCCGGCAAAATCTCGACCGAGCGGATTAGCGGGTCTGAGTATTCTTCGTTTGGGCCAGCTTCGAGTTCGACGCCGTGGGGGGCGTGGGGTGCTTCCGGGGTCGTGTCGACCACTCCCTCGGCGGCGGCCTGCTCGAGGGCGTCGCAAAAACTCCGGGCGCTGCGGTAGCGATGGTTGGCATCGATATTGGCGGCTTCACACAGTACGTCCTTGAGTGCCGGTGTGCAGGGGAGCGAGCCGATAAACCCGGCGGCATCGCGGACGACCTCGAGCATGGGCAGGTCGTCGCGATAAAGTGCAAATACAACCGTCATGGCGAGGCCATAGATGTCCGTCAAACGGTCCTTTTCCATGGCCGCTTCGGTCGTCCGCGGACGCGGTGGCCCAAACTCAATCAGGCGCGGCGTGTCGGTCGCGTCGATCAATATGTTGCTCGGGTTGATGTCGCGGTGGACCACACCCTGCTCGTGGGCAAAGGCGAGGGCGTCACCGACTTGGAGGACGATCGACAGGGCATCCTCGGCGCTGAGATGGCCGTCTAACACCGCGTCGCGCAGGGACTCGCCCTCGACAAACTCGGTGACGAATGCATATACACCCTCGTCCTCTTCGATCCGCGGCTCCAACACCCACAAAAACCCGGGGTGATCGAAGGTGGCGAGCTTGGCCACGTGGGCAAAGATCCGTTCGCGCAGGTCGGCATCGTCGGCGACATGCTTGTGCAGCGCCTTGACAATGACACTCGCACCGGTCTCGTTGTTGGTGGCCCGCCAGGCGTTGGCAGTCCCGGTCTTTCCGAGCTGCCGCACGAGCGTGTAGCGACCCTTGCACAACTGGGCTCCGGCACTCATCGGGCATCCCCCTCGGGCAACGGGTGGGATACGCGATAGCAATTGGGCCAGCGGGCCGCCAATGAACTGTCCTTGCGGTCACCTCGGAAGGTCACCGATTGTCCGCATGCAACCATCATCATCAAATCGTGGGTGCTCGAGCATAACCCACTTCGCCGTGCCAAAACGCAGACCTACGCGGACAACTGCGAGGTGCGTTTTAATCGTGAAGGTGCAAACCACCGATGCGCGGCAATGTGTGGTGATTGGCGCGCATGCCGACAGTGTCGAGAACTATCAGAAGTATCAATAGATGAAGGGGATCATGCGAAATCGGGCGTGTTTGCAGTACTCGTCCCACAACTCACCATATTTCGCCCGGCACCGAACCTCGTCGCGGTAGGCCCGCTGCGGCAGCAAGATGCACAACCACACGACCACGAGGTAGGGGACCCAAGAGACAGATCCGGCGGTGAGGGCGATCGCGAGATATACACAGATTTCGCCAGTGTAATTGAGTTTTCGACCAATTCCCCACCAACCGGAGATCAACAGGCGGCCGCCGACCAAGCGCGGCGCTTGCCCCCAGATGGGTCGATCGCGGTCGCGTTTGAACCGGTGTTTTTGCGCGTTCGCTTCGCGGAAGATCCACAGCCCACCGACAAACAACACGACCAGCGCCAGCGCTGAAACTGGCGAGATTGGCTCGCATAGGCTTACCAGCGCCCAACCGCCGATCGAGTAAAAAAACGGGACGACGGCGAGGTCACCCCAAACGAGCATGAACCCGAAACGCTCGGCAATGATGTCCCACATCGACAAAATGCCATCTTCGAACACGTAGTGGGTGGTGAGGTACAACCACCAAAATAGTTGAAACAGCAACATCTGCGGGGTGAGCGTGCCGAGTTGCTCGAACTGCGCGTAGCCAAACGCGAGTATGAGCAGCCACAGGCCAATGAGCGATGGTTGGTAGGCAAACGTCTTGAGGTCGACGCCGCCGAATTGCGGGTTGAGCTCGCGGCCCATCCAAAACGATCGCGCTCCGCCGAACCCGGTGGTGCGCTCTTCTTCGGTCGGCTTGGCGCGCAGCCACAGCCACAGCGAGCCGATTACACTGACGGCGTTGGCGGCCATGAACAGCGCCCAAAAGTGTTCGAGTAGGGGCGTGAGGGTCAGGCCGCAGTGGATCGTCCCGGCGATCACAACCATGTGGGTCAACACCCAAAGCGACATGCCGTTGATGCGGTAGAGCTGGCGTGTGCCGTCTTTTTGCGGGAAGCCGCGCAGCATCCGGCCGGGCAAAAACCGGGCGGCGACAAACAGGGCGGCGACGAATCCCAGGTAGCCCAGTAGCGCGATACCAAAAGTTTCGAGGGTGAGCGGATGGATGGCGAAGGCTTCCACGGCCGGGATTATCCGTGACGATCGCAAAAACGTGCAGTGCCAGACCCGTCCCGGTGCTCCCGATCACACTAGCCGCGGTCGTCCCGGGTGTAAGCAGTAGGCGTCGTGCCCACTGCAACATTGTCCGCCGAGTCGTCGAAGTTCAAACTGCCGTTTCGCCGCAGCACCGTCCAGGCCCCCGCGGGAAAACAACTTCCGCCCATGCTTTCAGGTGGCGTGCCCGGCCTAGGCCATGCGCTCGAGATGCGCGGCGATCCGACCCGCGTGATTCGCCGCGGTCGAGCCGAGCACGGGGATGTGTTTGCGATGCGGATGCCCGCCGGCAACTACACGGTGGTCATGACCGGGCACGAGGCCCAGGAGAAATTTTTCCGCCTGCGCGATGAGGAAGTCTCGCAGCGCGAAGTCTACAAGTTGACGATCCCGGTGTTTGGCAAGGGCATCGCCTACGATGCCGAGCCCCACATTATGCGCGAGCAGCTCGGGTTTTTTCACGCCGCACTGCGCGAGTCGCGACTGCGCACCTATTGTGAGGGGTTCGTCGAAGAGGCCGAGCGGATGTTTGGCAGCTGGGGCGACGAAGGTGTGGCCAACATGCTCGAGGTTGGCAACGAGGTGACGCTGTACACGTCGTCGCGCAGCCTGTTGGGCCCGCGCTTTCGCGACAACCTCAGCGAGGAGTTTGCCGAGCTCTACACCGACTTAGAAGCTGGCATGAACCTGGTGGCGTTTTTTGCCCCCCATCTGCCGCTGCCGGCGATGCGTCGCCGCGACCGTGCCCGGGCCAAGATGGTGGCGCTTATCACCAAAATCGTCGCCGAGCGGCGGGCTTCGGGAGAGCGTTGCGAAGATGTGCTGCAGACGTTGATGGAGTCCAAGTACAAGGACGGCCGCAGCCTCACCGAAGACGAGATCACAGGCCTTATTTTGACGATCATGTTTGCCGGCCACCACACCAGCGGCGTGACGTTTTCGTGGATCGCGCTGTTGTTGGCGCGCCACCCCCAGGTGATGCGGGAGCTCAAGCAAGAACAGCGCGAGGTGGTAGGTGACCGCGAGCAGCTCACCCTCGACGAGCTGCGAAAAATGTCCAAACTCGAGTGGACGATCAAGGAGGCCCTGCGCCTGTATCCGCCGATCATCTTGGTGGCCCGACGTGCCCTCAAGGACATCTCGTTTCGCGACTTTCACATCCCGGCCGGCTCGATGTTGATGGCATCACCTGCGGTCGGCCAGCGGATCCCTGAGATCTTTGCCAACCCCCACTCCTTCGACCCGGCGCGGTTTGGGCCCGACCGCGAGGAGGACCGTAAATCCCCCTACGGACATATCGCGTTTGGTGCGGGACGGCACCGGTGCATGGGGATGGTATTTGCCCAGCTACAGTTGCGGGCGCTTTGGAGCCACCTTTTGCGCAACTTCGACTTTGAGCTGGTCGACCCGCACTACAGTGTCGACTACACCAATCTGATCGCGGCCCCGAGCCAGCCGTGCCGGGTACGCTACCGCCGGGTCTGACCGGATTCTCTTGTATGTGCACCGTCGTTGTGCCTGCGTTTGCTGCCTGCGAGCACGCATGACAATCTGCGTGCCCGAGGCAAAACTCTACGATTGACGCACTTGTGGGTGTACTTTCGCCTCGCGCCTTTTTCGCTAAACGCGAGAATCGGCGGCGATCAGGGTAGTGATTGCCTAGCGAGCCAAACCGACCTAACGTGTTTGAGATGACGCTGGCGAACTCGCCAACCCGGGGGCGGATCCTGTTGACGGGGGCGACCGGGTACTTGGGCGCAAACCTGTTGCGACGGCTCCTCGCCGACGGCGAGGACGTTCGCGTGTTGTTGCGTCACGGGAGTGGTTCGGAGTCGCTTGCCGGCCTTGAAGTCGAGCGCGTCTATGGCGACCTGCGCGATGCCGAAGCCGTGCACGCAGCTGTCCGTGGGGTCACCCGGATCTATCACTGCGCCGCCAAGACCCTGTGGACGGCGGGCAATGCTGACCAACGCCGCGAGTTGTTTGAGATCAATGTGATCGGTACCCGCAACGTGCTGCAGGCTGCGATTGGTGCGGGCGTCGAACGGGCGGTTGTCACCGGTTCGTTCGCCGCCGTGGGCAGTGAGCGGTCCGACCCATTGCTGCCGGTCAACGAGGCGGTTCCCTATGATCCGTTTGCCCGCAACATGCCCTACCAAACCACCAAGGCGTTTGCCGAACAGGAGTGTTGGAAGGCGGCCGCCAGCGGTTTGCATGTGGTCGTGGCGACCTCCACAGTGTTGATCGGGCCCCACGACTACAAGCTTTCGCGGTTTGGCGGGTTGCTCTGTGACTTCGCCCATCAGCGGTTGCGTGCATATGCACCTGGAGGGGTCGAGTTCGCGTCGACGCGGGATATTTGCGAGGGCCATATCCTTGCAATGAAACGCGGACGGCGGGGTGAGAAGTACCTGTTGTCGACCGAATATATGACTTCAGATGGCTTGATGGAGCTGTTTGAAGAGGTCACCCAGGTTCCGCGACCAAAGTTGCGGATGCCCGGTCCGGTGATGGGCAGCTACTCGCGAACCCTCGAAGCCCTAGGCCTGTCCGAGCGGATCCACGGGTGGGCCTCGTCGGGGATCTGGCGGTTGATGCAGCTGCGGCGCCATGCCGACATTGCCAAGGCCCGCCAGGAACTCGGCTTTGAGCCCACGGGTATTACGTCGGCTGTGCGCGAGGCCTACGAACACTTTGTCGAGCGTGGGCTGATTCGCTTTGATCTCGCACGTGGTCACCGGCGCCATCCGGGCGTGTTTGGCAGCGTTTAGGCTGTCGCCGCACCGTAGAAAAGTTGGCTATACAAAAAGGGCCGCGGTGCGACCCTTGATGATGTACACCGCGGTGGCTAGCGCTTTTTCTTGGATTTGCCGCCGCGCAGGAGCTTGATCATCCCGCCGGCCATCTGCGGCACCTTGCGCCCGAGGAGGCCGCGAAACAGCTGGGCGACCGCCGGGTATTTTCCGGCATAGGGAAACCACAGGGGCTCGTTGTTGAGAATGCCACGGTCGACCATGATGGCTTTGGTGTGCATAAAAGCCCGCAGCCCGTCGGGCCCGTGGTAGCGGCCGATGCCACTGCTTTTGACCCCGCCAAACGGCAGGCTGGGATTGCCGACCGAGTTGATCACATCGTTGACGGTGGCCTGCCCACACTCGAGCCGCGAGGCCAGGGAGATACCTTTTTTGATGTTCTGGGTCCATACGCTGGCATTGAGCCCGTACTTGTGATCGTTGGCCAGGCGCAGGGCCTCTTCTTCGTCGCGGACCTTGATGATCGGCAGTACCGGCCCAAACGTCTCTTCGCGGTAGATTTCCATCTCGGGGGTGATGTCGGTGAGCATGGTGGGGGCGAAGAACTGGCCGTCGCGGCGCAGTTGCTCGCCACCGGTCAGGACCTTGGCCCCGCGCTCGATGGCATCGGCGATGTGCCGCGTAACGGTTTTGAGCTGGGGGGCAAAGATCATCGGACCGACATCGGCATCGTCGTCGGGGCCACCAACCCGGATGTTCTCGACCTCCTCGCGCACGAGCTCGACAAACTTGTCGTGGATCGACTCGACCACAAACAGGCGCTCGACCGAGACACAGACCTGCCCACAGTTGGCAAACGCTCCCCAGGCGGCAGCTTTGGCGGCGCGCTTGATGTTTGCATCTGCACAGACAATCATTGCGTCCTTGCCCCCGAGCTCTAACTCGACCGGGATCGGACGCTTGGCCGCGGCCGCCATCACCTTGCGTCCGGTCGCCACCGAACCGGTGAAAAACAGCATGTCGACATCGGCCTGGCAAAGCGCCGCACCGGTGCTGCCATCGCCCTGGATAACTTCGACGACACCTTCGGGAAGACCTGCCTGCGCAAACAGGTCACGGACGACCTCGCCGGTGATCGGCGTGACTTCGGAGGGCTTGAGGACCACGGTGTTGCCCCCGACGAGGGCCGAGATCACCGGGGCGACTCCTAGCTGAAACGGGAAGTTCCACGGCGAGATCACGCCGACAACACCGCGCGGGAAATACTCGATAAGGCTGCTCTTGCCGGCAAACACGATCGGGGTTTTGGCGCGCCGGCGGGCCAGGATTTTTGGCGCTTTTTTGCGGTTGTACTCGAGCAGGAGGGCGACCGCGAGGATCTCGGTCGACAGCGAATCTTGGTAGGGTTTGCCGGTATCGCGGCTGATCTCGCGGGCGTACTCTTCGCCTTTTTTGAGCAGGACTTCGCGGACGCGATCGAGGATTTCGAGCCGGCGTGTCAACCCGAGGTCGCGCCAACCGACAAACGCCGCCCGTGCACGCGCGACTGCAGCCTCGACGTCCTCCGCACTCGAAATGGGAAACTCCTGGAGCTTTTCCCCGGACACGGGACTGAACTTCTCAATCACGCGGGCGGGGGAGGGGGTCGTCGGCGATGTCGATACAGCTGTCATTTCGAAACCTCAGGGGAGGGGTAGCACGAAAATCGCGGGGGAAAACCGCGAAGTGGAGTACGAAGGCCGCTCGCGCGTCTGGGAACGGTTTGTCGGCTAGGAAGCTGCTAGCTGGCGTTTTCACAATAACGGGCGGAAATGGTCGGAAGCATGTGAGTGATGTAAATGCCGGGCATTCGCGTGCAGCGCGGTCCGGCTGCTACCATCCGACACCAAGCCATGACGACAGGATCGGACAAGCTCTATCGACGGTATTTGAGCGCACTTGGCTGGGTCGGTGATCCTGGTCTGCACGAGTTGGTGCGCAGCCACCTCATCAAAGTTCCGTTTGAGAACGTATCGAAGCTGCTGCGCGTGGCCTCAGACCAGGCAAGCGAGCCGTTTACGATGGACGAGTTTGTCTCGGGCATCGAGACCAAGGACCTTGGTGGGACCTGCTATGCCCTCAACCGCTACCTCGCCGAGTTGCTGCAATTTCTCGACTACGATGTCGAGCTGCGAGCGGCCAAAATCGACGGGCGCGAGCGGGCCCATGTCGTGCTCATGGTCGACTTTGAGGACAAAAAATACCTCGTCGACGTTGGTTTTGGGGCGCCGTTTTACGACCTCATCGAGCTCGACAACTTGCCCTACAAAGTGGAGCACGGCGATACCGTTTACGAGCTGCGCCGCCACCCGCTGTTTTCGAGCCAGTTTGAAATGACGAAAACGGTCAAGGGCAACAAGGCGCTGACCTACAGCTTTGCCCAGGCTGCCAAGGTTGGGCCCGAGGCATTCGACGAAGCTGCCCGCGCCTCGCTCGCCGAGGGTGGTCCGTTTTTGGACAGGCTCCACATCACTCGGTTTTTCGACAGCCGCGCCTACGAGATTCAAAACAACAAATTGCTGACGACCTCGCACAACGTCACAACGGTGACCGAGCTCCGGAGTTTGCAAGAGCTCGAAGACGTCATCCGCGAGCGACTCCTGCTCGACCGCTGCCCGGTACGCGAGGCGGTCGAAGCCCTCAAAAGCCGCGGCATCGATATCTTCGCCGACTGACGCAGCTTTTTGCGGGATGTCGTCGGCGGGTGCCGGGCAGTTTGTATTGTGTATACATAAATTGCCCGGTTCAACTGCGCTTACGGGTGTCGTCGCGTCAAACGTTGTGTATGTACATGATCGCCCAAACAGCATGTATGCACATGCGCCTGTAGGCACACGCTCAGGACTCGCACCCGGCCAAAATATCACCGAGTCGTCGGGCTGGTTGGCATGATTGGGGGGGGCGGCTCGTAGTCTAAACTTCGCTGCTCAGGGCTGCCTGTAGGCCCACGCGAGCGCAGGCGGGCTCAACCCGCCGGTGGCTTGGGCAGCGGGCCGGGAACCGGGGGCAGCTCGTCGTCAGCCTCGGGCGCCGGTTCGGGAGCTGGTGTGGGCGTGGCTTCTGGAGCTTTTGTGGGCGAATCAGTTGCAGCAGCAACTTTTTTGGGTTCTGGCGCCCCGGGCATCACCAACCCAGATTCGCCCAGGCGTACACGTTTGTTGTCGACGATCGCGGCGCGCCGCTTGAGATAGATCTGAATCAGTCGACGGGCCGCGTAGTGGGCCTTGATCCGCCACTTGGGTTCGTTGGCGATCAACACCGCAAACGCGATTTCCGGCTTGTCCGCCGGGGCAAACCCGACAAACCAGTTGTAGTTGAGCGCGGGGGCCCGCTTGCCTGTGAGGCTCCCGGTTTTGCCGGCGACCTCGACTCCCGAGATAAACTCGACGCCGTTGCGGTCGCGAAAGCTCTTGCGGGCGGTGCCCTCGGTCGTGGTCCCGACCATCATCTTGCCAACTTCGCGGGCCGTGGTGGCCGTGAGTACACGTTCGGCCTTGGGTAGCGGGGGGGTCAGGTCCTTGCCATCGCTGTCGCGGACCTCGGCAACGATGTGGGGCGGCTGAAAGATACCGCCGCGGGCAATGGTCGAGGCCAACACGGCTCCGTGGATCGGGCTCATGTCGATGTGCCAAAACCCGGCCGCGACCTTGGCCCGCTCGCGCGCGTCGGAGGGGATGTGGGCCGGGCTGACCTCAACCGGAAACTCAAACGGAATCTCGCGCTCAAACCCGAGGTCGCGGGCGGTCTCCATGAGGTCACCCTTGCCGAGGTGTTTGAGCGCCAGCTTGGCGATGACGATGTTGTGGCTATGGGCAACGGCGGCACTGAGGGTGGCGCAACGCGTGTCGCGGGCCTTGTCGTCGGTCAGCAGGTCGTCGGTGATCCCACTCAAGCCCCCCGAAAAGCACTCTTTGGTGCGGGCATTGGCCCGCTTGTGGGCGAGCAACGAAGCCGCGGTAACAACTTTAAAGGTCGAAGCGGCGGGGGCCCAGGCGGTGGTGAGGACCTCGAGCGGGTCGACCTGGGGGTCCATGGTCGAGTGCCCCGCCATTGCCAAAACCGCGTTGTCTTCGACATCGAGCATGACTGCGGCGGCATAGGGGACTTCGCGGTTGCGGAAGATCTGCAGCGCAGAGTCTTGCAACACCGGGTCGAGGGTAAAGCGGATCCGATTCCCGTCACCGAGATCTTGCACATACAGGCTTTTGTCGAGTTCCGGCGGCACGTCCTCGGTCGCCCCGGCCTCGGTCCCGCCAGTTTCGGCCTCGGGCGGAGCTGCGGTCGGCAGGGCGACGGGGGCCATCGCCGCGAGGTCGAGTCGGTCGCGCCACGGCAGGACCTTGGGTTTGACGGTCTCGACCTTCTCGGGAACGATGGTGGCCGAGGTCCGGATGGCGTCGTGTTCCTCGGGGACCACCTGGTTTTGCGCATACAGAGCGATCGCGCCGAGACTGGCGAGAAAGAACACCGCTCCAAATCCGCTGAGCCTTCGGTTCGACGCCTCCATGGCCCGGTGATAGCAGTGGCACCCGACCTCGCCAAACTTCTCGCGGGATGGCAAAAACAGAGATCACGAGATCGCGTGTGATTCGCTACCTGCGCGCTTGTCGCTCAATGACAAGAGTCAAATTCGAACGGAAAACTGCAGGGTCGTCGACAGGCTTGGGAATCTCGGGGCGTTTGCGGTCGCCAAGCCGGAAATCCAGTGAGGTGAACCACGATTACCCCCTTGATTTGAGGATGGCGCACATCATCCGATAAACGGTTACCTGGTTGAGGTAAGAGGGCTCGCGACGGACACAGTGTCTGGTACCCTGTGCCCGAGAAGCGGCTGGTGAGGCAAGTGTCCGATGAAGGACGAAACGGTTGTCACGGTCATCAATAAGTCCGAGGAATCGGGTACGGGTCGAGCGAAGAAAGACGCTTGCCTGGTTGTCATTTACGGTGCGGAACTCGGCCGTAAGTACACGATAGCCGGCGTTGAGCTCACCATCGGCCGAGCCACGACCAACGATATCTGCGTCAGTCAGGACTCTGTGTCGCGGACCCACGCGACCTTAGGTGTCGACGACACGGGTGTTCGTATTCGGGACAACGAGTCGACCAACGGGACCTACGTCAACGACCACAAGATCCACGAAACGTGGCTCAAGGACGGCGACCTCATCAAGGTTGGGCGTTCGATTTTCAAGTTCCTCACCGGCGACAACATCGAAAGCTCGTACCACGAAGAGATTTACCGGCTCTCGACGGTCGACGGGCTGACGGAGATTTTCAACAAGCGCTACTTCTTGGAGACGATCGACCGCGAACTCAGCCGGGCCCGGCGCTATGACCGTCCGCTGGCGTTGCTGATGTTCGACATTGATCACTTCAAGGTTTGCAACGACACCTACGGCCATCGCGCCGGTGACTACGTGCTGCGAGAGATTGCCAGCATCGTTCGTGACCGGGCCCGCAAAGTCGATGTCTTGGCCCGTTACGGCGGCGAGGAGTTCTCGCTGATCCTGCCCGAGGTCGAGTCGAAGGGCGCCGCGATTTTCGGCGAGAAGATTCGTTCGATGATCGAGCAGGCCAAGTTTGTGTTTGAGGGGCACCACATTCCCATCACGATCTCCGTCGGGGTCGCCGAGCTCACGCCGAATATCGCCAACGCCGACGATCTGATTCGGGCAGCCGACGCCAACCTCTACAAAGCCAAAAACAATGGTCGCAATCGGGTTGTGAGCACCTAGCGTTTCGGCGGTGCGCACAGCGTTGTCGGTTATCGCAGAACCCGTTTGCGATGGATGCACAGGCAACGGTTCTGGAGTCGCTTGCCCGGTGGGGCGATTTCGGACAAAGTGCCACGGGTGAACACCGCACTCAACTCGGTCGCTGCACCTGATCGTTCCATCACGCGACTCAACCAATCCCTCGCCGATCAAATCGCCGCCGGTGAAGTCGTCGAGCGCCCGGCGTCGGTGGTCAAGGAGTTGGTCGAGAACGCGATCGATGCAGGTGCAACGAGAGTGGATGTCGAGTTGGTCGACGGCGGGCTCACGAGTATCCGCGTGATCGACAACGGCCGCGGAATCCGGGGGGAGGAGCTCGAGCTCGCCCTTTTGCGGCACGCCACCAGTAAAGTGGTGCGGCCCGAGGACCTGGTCGAAATCCACTCGTTGGGGTTTCGCGGGGAGGCCCTGGCAAGCATCGCCGCGGTCGCGCATGTCACCCTTCGCAGCCGTCGCGCGGGCGATGAGGTCGGCCACGAATTGCGTTCGTTACCCGGCACCGACCTGCAAAAAATCCCGGTCGGGATGCCCTTTGGCACCCAGGTCGAAGTCCGCAGTCTGTTTGCCTGTGTGCCCGCGCGTCGCAAGTTCATGCGGTCTGAAGCCACCGAAGTTGGCCACTGCAGCGAGGCGCTCATCCGGATTGCGCTGGTGCATCCCGAGGTGCACATCACCCTCAAACACGGTCGGCGCGAGCTTTTGAACTTTCGTCCCGCCGACCCCGGGAAGCGGGTCGAGCAGGTGTTGATGCGGCGCGGCAGCGGTCCGTTTTTTCAGCTCGCCGGCAGCTCGGAAGGGGTCGAAGTTTCGGCCTGGCTCGGTCACCCGAAAGCAGCGATTCGCGGGCGATCGGGCATTGTTTTGGTCGTTCGACGACGGGTTGTCCGCGAGCGGAGCCTGGCCCAGATCGTCAGCCAGGCCTACGGCGACCTGCTGCCGTCGGGGCACTACCCGGTCGCGTGTTTGATGGTCGAGCCGCCGGTCGGAGATGTCGACGTCAATGTCCATCCGCAAAAGGCCGAGGTTCGGTTTCAACGGCCACAGCAGGTCTATGCCGCCGTGCGTTCGGTGCTGCTACAACAAGTTCAGGGCGCTCCATGGAACCCTGCGCAACCGGCCGCGACGGCCTGGCACGCACCGCGCGAGCCCGCGGTCCCGCTGCGGGCAGAGATTCCCGAGCTCGACGCACATCAACCCGAGGAGGTTGGTCGATCGCGCGATGACGTTGCGTCGGCTCCAGCGGGAACTGGCGATGTCGTGTCTGAACCTGCAGCGAGCAGGTCACCGGAGGTGTCGCCCGACGTCGCGGTCGAGGCGAAGGTTGGTGCCCGCAAGTCACCAGCTCGTTCGCGGCGAGGCGACGGCGATGTTCCGGTCCCGGCGCGCCTCGACCAAGAACAGCATGCACCGGTCCCGCGCGACGATCAGCCCGAGGAGGAGCATGCAGCGGTCCCGTCGCGCGACGACCAGCCCGCGGAGGAGCATGCAGCGGTCCCGTCGCGCGACGACCAGCCCGCGGAGGAGCATGTTCCCGAGCTCGAACCCGAGTCGGTCGAGGCCGGGGACTCCGACGAGCAAGTTGCAGATACACAAGATCCGCCCCCGCGCCGCCGTGGCCCCTACAAGTTGACCACCCGTGCCCTCGACGGCGACTATTCCGACCACAAAAAGGCCGTGATGAATGTGGTCGCCTGGATGAAGGACGCGAAAGCCGAAAACGACGGGAACACCAGCCAAGGGCCGGGCAGGAGCCCATCGTCGGTGCCCAATACTGTCGGCCAGGGCCACCAACCAACCCTGCTGCCAACTGCGGCGGCCACCGAGTCGGCTGCGACCCCACCGGCCACGGACTTCGCCGCCCGGGTCGACGCCGCAGAGAGTGTCTATACAAATAATTCGGAACTGCGAGCCAGCGACGGTCGAGCGATTCCCCAACTTGTGAATTGCCTGCCGGGGCCAGTCGCCGTGTTTGCCGAGCCCGATGCGATTTTGGCGGTCGACCTCCGTCGTCTGCGCTCATGGCTGGTGTTTCAACGGCTGACCCGCGAGATTTCGTGGCGGCGTGAGGTGGGTGTGCAACGGCTGCTGTCACCGGCGATCGTCCGGCGGCCCAAGGACGAAATTCGGTTGTGTGTGGCAGCGCGCGAGCAGCTGTTGACCCTCGGTATCGACCTCGATGCGTTTGGCGACGACGCCCTGGTGGTGCGCGGTGTCCCGGCCCACCTGCGCAATTGTATCGACGATGCCGATGTCGCCGATTTGGTCGACCGGGTGATTCCGTGGCTGCGGCTGCGGGCCCGCGAAAACAACAACACCGAGGATCGTGTGACGCTGCTGACGGCGATCGCCGAAACCCGCGGTGGTGACCCGGCCCCGAGGCTGGCGCGTCGTTGGATCGCCGAGGCCTATGAGTTGACCGAAGACATTTCAAGCGTGCCCGGGGTCGTGCGCTGGACGGCCGTTGAACTCTTAAAACAGGTCCCAAAGGCAAGTTCAGTCAGTCGCTCCAACGTCGGCTAGGAGCGTCTATGCCGCAGTGAGCAGGTCCTTGCGCATGTTGACGCCGACGCGACTCGTGATGCACATGCATTATTTTCCGAGAGGGTTGCCAATCATTGTCTGTACAATGTTGGCGCCGGGTGAATCGACATGAATGGAGCGAACAGTCTTCCGCGAGCTATTGCGATTGTCGGACCTACCGCGTCGGGAAAGTCACGGCTTGGTCTAGAAATGGCAACGCGGCTCGAGCTCCCAATTTTGTGTTGTGACTCCGTCCAGATTTATGTCGGGCTCGACATCGGCAGCGCCAAACCGACAGCCGAGGACCGCGGCCGTGTGCCACATCACCTGCTTGATTTGGTGTCGCCCGGAGAGGTGTTTAGCTCGGGTGAGTACGCCCGCGCCGCCCATGCGTTGCTCACCGACGGACCGGGGCTGTTTGTCGGGGGCACGGGGTTTTATTTGCGGGGCGTGCAGTGGACCTACAGCGGTTCGGGCGCCCACTCGCAGCGCGACGATCCCAAGCGACTGGCGTTCGAACAGCTGTGGGAGGAAACCGAAAAACGTGAACCGGGGGCCACCTACCGCGAGCTTCAGCGTGTCGATCCGGAGACCGCGGCGTTGGTCCACCCGCGCAACTTTGTTCGCGCTCTGCGTACGTTGTGGCTGTGTGAGCAGGCGGGTATGCCCGTGAGTGCGTTGCGACGCCTCGACCCGCCGCGCAAGCGTGTTGAACTGCTCCTGGTGGTCTTAGACCCTGGTGTGGAGGTCGTCGATCGTGCGATCGATCGCCGTTGCGACGCCATGATCGAAGCCGGCTTTGTGGCCGAGGTGGAGAACCTGGTGCGGGCTGGTTATGATACCCGCCACAAGGCCATGCGCAGTCTCGGTTATCGACAACTTCTCCACCACCTCGCCGGCGACACTTCGCTCGACGCGGCGGTCGCTGAGATCAAGTACGAAACCCGGCGATACGCACGGCGTCAGCGGACCTTTTTTCGCACCCAATTTTCCGGGGTGCCGGCGATCCACATTTCCACGCCCGAGGCGTGCCCGTGGTCGGAGGTCCAAGCATTTCTCCGCGGAGGCGTCTGTCCGTGACAAACAAGGTTTTGGACTTCGAGCGACCCATACTTGAGCTCGAAGGCAAGATTCGCGAACTCAAGCTGCTGAGTGCTGGCAGCGAAGAGATGGCGTCTGAAATTTCCAAGCTCGAGCGCAAGGCCCAGCAACTGCAAAAAGAGCGGTTTGCCAAGCTGTCGCGGTGGGAACAGTTCCAGCTGGCCAAGCACCCCGACCGGCCCTACACCCTCGACTATATCGGTGAGCTGATCGACGACTTCGTCGAGCTACGCGGCGACCGAGCCTACGCCGACGACCCTGCAATCGTCTCGGGAATCGGTCGTTTTGCCGGGCGCAGCATCGTTGTGATGGGGCACCAAAAAGGTCGCAACACCAAGGAAAACGTCTACCGCAATTTCGGCATGGCGCGGCCCGAGGGCTACCGCAAATGCCAGCGACTGATGCGGCTCGCCGACCAGTTTCGCCTGCCGTTGTTGTGCCTGATCGACACCACCGGGGCCTACCCGGGGATCGGTGCTGAGGAGCGTGGGCAGTCGGAGGCGATCGCCACCTCGCTCGAGCTCATGACTCGTCTGCGGGTGCCAACCATCTCGGTGGTGATAGGTGAGGGCGGTTCGGGCGGTGCCCTGGCGATTGGCGTCACCGACCGGATCTTGATGCTCGAGCACGCTGTGTACTCGGTGATTTCGCCCCGCGGATGCGCCTCGATTTTGTGGAAAAATCCCGAAGCCGAGCGAACCGCGGCCGAGCAGTTGCGGATGACGGCGGAGGACCTGTCGAACTTGGGCATCTGTGACGAACGGATTCCCGAGGCCGTTGGCGGGGCCCATCGCGGGCTAACCGTGACCGCTAACGCGATGCGGACAGCGCTGTCCCGCCACTTCGATGAACTTGCAAGTATGTCGGAGGAGGACAGGCTCAATGCCCGGTACAAAAAATACCGAAGCATCGGGCACCTCGAAGTAGCTGCACAAACCGGCACCCCGCCAACAGACGAGTGAGCCAACCGTGTTGACCCACGTCCTTCTGATCGCGCTCATCATTCTCGGGATGGCGCTATTGCGGTTGTTTAGGAGGTTCGACGGCCGCACCCGGGGGTACATGACGGTCCTCGCCGGCGAGATCGTACTGGGGTTTGCGGCCATGGCCCGCAACGACGACTTCTTGGCCGCGGTCACGATCCTGTTGTGTGTGGCGACGGTGGTCGTGCCATGGTGCCTCCAGACCATCGCCCGTTGGCTGCTTGCGCGCGGGCACCTGGCGGCGTTTGTCCGCGTGATTGGTGTACAGGCAACGTTAATGCCAGGGGCCGGGCTCGGCAGCGATCACAAGGTCCTGCGGAGTTTGTTGCTCATGCAAACACGAGGGGTCGACACCGCGCTGCACTACCTCCACTCCCTCGCCCGCCAGCGTGAAGAGGAGGGGCAGGACGAGGGCGGCGAGCTGTTTGTCCACGAACAGATCGTGACCATGCTGTTTTACGACATGCGTTGGGACGAGGGCATCGCCCATTTTGAGCGGCGATTCCCACTGGGTTATGCGGTTGTCCACCCGCGTCTGGCCCTCGACCTGATGCGTGCCTACGGCGAGGCCCAACGTTTTGAACACGCCGCCAACCTGCTCAACATTCTCGAGGAAAACCTCGGGACCGACCCCAACTCAACCTTGATTCTCAGCCAGGCCCGGCTCACGTTTTTGGCCTACGCCGGTGCGGCCCAAATCGTCCAGCGGGCGATCGCCGGCGAGCATGGCCACGAACTCGGGTTGAGCCCCGCCCGTGGGGCATTGTTTGAGGGCATTGCCCTGGCCCGGGCCGGGCATCGCCAGCGTGCACTCGACGTGTGGAGCAAGGTCGGCCGGTTGGCGGGCCCGCGTGACCAACGGGAAGTTGCAGCGTCAAAACTCGCGCTCAAGCGACCCGCTGCCGAACCGATCGAACTCGGGCCCGAAACCCAGCGCTATGTCTCGTTGGTGACCAAACGGCTCGAAGCATTTTTGCAAACCGAGCGTTTGGCGCTGCACCGCGGCACCATGTGGGGCACGATTTGCATGGTTGTGCTGCTCGCTGGCGGCTATGTGCTGACGCAGGTCGCCGGCCAGGGGGGAATTGGGCTGTTACAGATCGGTGCTTTTACCCCGGAGCTGTGGCATGCCGGCAGTTGGGGGCGGGCGATCACTGCCGTGTTTGTGCAGACAGATCTACTTGGCCTGCTGCTGTCCGCCTACGCAATATGGCTTGGTGGACATGTCTTTGAGCGCTTGTGTGGAAGTGCCCGGTTGCTGTTGGTCGCGCTTGTCGGCGGGAGTGTTGGCCTGGCGAGTGGGGCGTTGGTGGCCGCGAGTTCCGGGGACATTGTCGGCGGCGGCCATACCACGGCGGTGGCTGTGCTCGTCGCTGCGTTGTGGTCGCTGCATCCCTCGCGGACCCCGGGTGTACAGGACGGTGCCCGGCGGCGGCTCAACCTCACGCTCGTCCTACTGATGGGCGCCCAGCTACTCGCCTGTCTCCCGAGCGAGCATGGTGTTGTTGTCACGCCGCTTTCACTTGTGGTCGCAAGTTGTATCGGCATCTTTTTTGCGGCCCTACAGGGCCCCGGAGCACGGCGTTGGGGGGCACGTATTTTCCAGGTCGCCGCCACGTTGGTAGTGGTGGGTGCCGGGTTTTTGGCCACCGAGGTCGGCCGTGAGGACGTCGAAGAGTTTGTCCTGCGGCACCGCGAGCAACAACTTCAGGTCACGGGCGTGAGCTTTCAGGTGCCAGCCGGTTTCGCCCCGCGCACTGCTGGTAGCAACGAAGTGGTCAGCCTTGGAGATGCCGAGGGCTGGGTCGATCTTCAGGCGCAACAGTCCGGGGGACAGGTTGTCGGGCTTGCCATGGCCGACGTGCCCGAGACCGCCCAAGCCGAAGCTGCGGGCCCTGGGGCCGAGCAACAAGGCGAGCAACAAAACCCCGGGCAACCCGCGCGCTCATTGCCGTTAGAGATCAATCCGACCCTCAAATATCAACTGAGCCCGCGACGCAATGACAACATCCCGGCGGCGGCCGAGGAGATCCTCAACGCCGCCGAGGGCACGTGGTCGACCCATGTCTTGCAACGCAACGGCGATGTTGTGGCTCGGGTGTTGACTCGCCAGTTCGCTGGGCACACCGCCGCGATCGTGTTGGCGCCTGCGGAAATTCTCGACCGCGCACCGCGTCTGTACGCCACGGTTTTGGCGACCGCGACCGTTGCTGAGCAGTCGGCGGAAGAACAAAACGCCAGCCCCTAGCAATTGCCAATTGGGTTTATGTGGTCACATCATTGAACCTTCAATATTTGTTTCGTGGGTAGGCGAGAGGGTCCACACAGGTCATCACAAGCACAGCTGCGTGCTGATCGGCCGGTTGGTCTTTTGGGCAAAAACAGTGTCTTCTCGCCGCCTGACGAATATCGTAGGTTCCCGGCGATGAAACTTCGCAATCTACTTTTTTCGCTGGGCCTGCTGGCCCCTGTTTGCTTGGCCTGTGATGGCGGGGACGATTCGGGTACCGATACCGCAAACAACACCACCGGTAGCGAGACAACTGGTGGTGAGACCGACACTGAGACCGCGGGTCCGGATACGACCGATACCGGCAGTCAAAGTGCATGTGCAATTGATGGCACACCGATCTTTGGTGGCAACGGCGAAGGTGCCGCGATGATCAACGGCCCGTTCCAGGAAGTTTCGTGGGGTGCCGAGTCGTTTACCTGCGGCGGTGAGTGTGCCGGCGAGCCCTATGTCCTGTTGCAGATCGTTGAGGCCAATCGTGCCCCTGGTACCTACCAGGTCGGCATTGACGTCAAGGTGTCGGTAAAAACATGTGCGGGCGACACCGTTTCGATTGAGGACGGGTCGATCGAAATTATGGCGAACGACGACAGCTGTTTTGGCGCAGTCATTTCGGGCGCGTCCGTGACCGATGGTCACGATGTCAATGGCGCCCTGTGGGCAGCCGTTTGCAACTAAGTGCTCGATAGCTTCCAGGCACAATCCGCTTGGGTTGTGCCTGTGGTAGCCTCTCGCGGGTAAGGGGGTAGCGTGGGTAACGACGAACCAGCGCGGGGTCGTAAGCGTCGGGATTCCCGTCCAGGCGTACGCTCTCCTTTAACAATTTTTTGCTCGACCCTGGGTGTCGAACCCGAAGTCAGCCCCGGGCTCGAGCCCGGAGACCCGCACCTAGACGACGATGGTGACAACCGTTACGCACTCGGCGATGAGCTTGGCCGCGGGGGTGGTGGCACAGTACACCTCGCCGTCGACCGCCATTTGCGGCGCTCGGTCGCCCTCAAAACCTTGCCTGAAGAACACGTTCGAGATCCGGTGCGTGTACAAGCTTTTTTAGAAGAAGCGATCGTTACCGGTGGGCTTGAACACCCCAACATCGTGCCCGCCTACGACATGGGCTGGAGCGATCGTCACGGGCCCTACTACACCATGAAGCGGTTGTCGGGTGAGTCGCTCGAGCACATCCTCGACCGCCTGCGCGACGGCGAGGCCCAGGCCCTACAAACCTTCACGGTGACCCGGTTACTGGGTTATTTCGTTGAGATTTGCCGGGCAGTGGCCCACGCCCATGCCCGCGGTGTCATTCACACAGACCTCAAACCCAGCAACGTGTTGATCGGCGAGCACCACGAAGTTGTGGTGGTCGATTGGGGGCTGGCGATGGTCCTCGGGCCGGAGGGGGCCCGCCAGGCGCGCGCGCGATTGCATGCAGGTACACCGGAGTACATCTCTCCCGAGCAACTCAGCGGACCTGTGAACGGGCTCGATGTACGTACAGATATTTGGTCGCTCGGGGTTATCCTCTATGAGCTGCTCACGCTCACGGTCCCATTTTTGGGCCAAAACCCGCAGGAGACGGGCATGCGGGTGCTGATCGAACCGATCGAGCCTCCCTCGGAGCGCGCCCCGGAACGGGCCGTGGCCCCGGGCTTGGAGCAGATTTGCCTGCGGGCGTTGGTGCGTGACCGTGACGATCGCTACGACGCCGTCACTTGCCTGCTCGACGATGTCGAATCCTATCTCGAGGGGACCCGTGAACGCCTGTACCTCGCCGAGCTCGTGCGCCACGCACTCACCCGGGTGAAGGAGCAGTTTGCCCTCATGCAGCCGCTGGAGCGGGCCTACGACGAAAAATCACCGGCGTTGAGCCATCCCGAATCGCGGGCGGCGATCATCGGTGAAATCGACGAGTTGCGCGAGCAATTGCTGTCGGGCTATCGCCGGGCAGGGCGGGCCTTGTTGCGCGGATTACGTGCACAATCACCAAATTCGGAACTGCGCGACCGTGCTGGCGACCTGTACTGGCGGCTATTCACGCGGGTCTATCCGTCGACGTTTCACCGGACCACAGGTGTGCGCGAGGCGAGCTCCGAGCTTTTGCGTGAGCTCCATGAGCTCGCACCTCTCGCGGTTGCCCGGGTCGGCCGGCGGTTCGCCCACAAGCTTGGCTATACAATTATTGAGGGAACCGAAGATCCATGGCTCGCAGTGGTCCGCGCAATCTCCGGGGGTGTATCGACCGGCGAGCTCGCGCCATCACGACTGGGTGTGCTGGCCGAACGGATCGCATTTTTAAACCGCGTGCCGTTGTTTGCGAGCCTAAAAAGTGCCGGACTACTCGCCGTTGCCGAGGCCTGCCGCGAGCTTCAGTGCCGCGACCGCGAGGCGATTTTCAACCAGGGCGACCGCGGCGATGCACTTTATGTGCTGACCCACGGAACTGTGCGGGTCGTCCGTGACGGTGCGACGATCAACGAGCTCCACCGCGGCGACTGCTTTGGCGAGGTTGCGATTTTTTCGGAGACAACGCGGACGGCGGGAGTCGTCGCCCACGGAGATGCAACCTGCCTGGCCCTCGACGCGACCGCGTTCTCGCAACTTGTGCGGGAAAATGCTGAGATCGGTCTGACGGTGATTTCGGTGTTGGGTGAGCGCCTGCGGGTCGCCACCGAGCGGGAAGCCGCGTTGCGGTCGTTGGCGACCACGCTTTCGGAGTGAACCATGACACTCCCCGCGATTCGCCAGCGTTTGGGTGCCGAGCTCGACGGGCTTTCACAGGTTGTCAGCCAACACGGCGTGGTCGCCCACACCGATTCCTCGTGGTCGTTTCGCCCCCACAGCCCCACGGGCTTAGGGGTCCGGGTTGAGTTCGATCGCGACTTACAAGTTGTACTTGCAACTTGGCAGTACGTGCACCGAGCCCACGACCAAGACGATGACCTCGAAGCGGCCGAGGAGTGGCTCGCGCTCGGGCTCGACCTGGTCGGCGGGGCATTGTTTGGGCGGGTGCGTGTGTCCCAGGTCGAAGTTGATGGTCGGGTGGCAAGTGCCACGGCAACCGTGCAAAGCCGCGGCCAAACGATCGCCCTCGACCACCAACCTGGGCCGCTCCTGGCTCGCCTGCGGGGGGCGTTTGCTGGGCGTCGACAGTTGTATGTCAATGCTCTCGATGCGCCTTCGAGGTATGCCCCAAGCGATGTCGCCAAGACCGGGCTGGCCTGGGCACGATGGGCGGGTATCGCCGGCTTTTGGCACAGCGATGGTCCGGTGTGGAACCGTTCGGGGGCGGGGGAAGTTGCCGTGGCGATCGACGGGGTGCTCGACCTGCACCAATACAAGCCCAATCAGGTCAAGGCGGTTGTGCGCAGCTATCTCGACGCGTGTGCCGAGGCCGGGGTGACGGAGGTCCGGATCATTCACGGCAAGGGCAAGGGGACCCTGCGGCGGACGGTCCATGCCCTGCTCGAGCGCGACAACCGGGTCGCCGGGTTTCGCCTCGGTCGTTCGGGTGAGGGAAGCTGGGGGGCGACGATTGTCGACCTCAAACAAGATGTATAGGCAGCGTTTGCCCGGTTAGCTCGGGTCGTCGGCACGCAGGGCTGCAAGGGCCTTGCGGTACTCACTACCAAGCATCCCGCTAAGGGTCTTGCGCGGCAAAAACGAGCTCATAAACAGGGCCAAGCGGTTCATCGCCCCAGGGACACAGATGTACTTGCGGGCAGCAAAGCCATCGACCGCTTTTTGTGCACATACATCGGCAGCCATCATACCCGGGCCATCGGATTTGAAGTATTTTGACAACCCGCTGCTGTCGACCATCTCAGTCGAGATACCCCCGGGGACAAAGGTGGTGACCGAGATCGGCTGGTCGCGGGTTTCGTGCCACAACCCCTGGCCGAAGTTGGTGACAAACCCCTTGGTGCCCGAGTAGGCCGACTGAAACGGCACGGGCACCAGGCTCGCGAGGCTCGAAACCAGCATAATGCCGCCTTCTTGCTGCTTGCTGATGAGGTAGGGGAGAAACAGATGGACCAGGTGGACCAGGCTGGTCACGTTGGTCGCCAGCATGGTTTTAAACCGCGACCACTCGAGGTTGGTTTGCTCGCCAAAGTGGGTCACGCCGGCATTGAGGACCACACCGTAGATGTCTCGGCCATCGGTCGCCTGGGCAAATAGGTTCTCGACCTCTGACTCGATCGAGAGGTCGGCGGCCAACGGCAAGACCTCAACGCCCGCTTCTTGACGCAGCTGCGCAGCCAGTTCTTCGAGCCGCCCGAGTCGGCGCGCGACAACCACGACATTGGCTTTGTGGCGAATGGCGAGGTCCCGGGCGAGCTCACGGCCAAGGCCAGAGGAGGCCCCGGTGACCAGCACCCAGCGGTTGCGAAAGTTCATCGAAGTAGCCGGCGTCATGGCGCCGCATTAGCCCGGGGTACTGCGGCCGTCAAGCGCCCAGCTCGTGGCAACCAGCCATGCTGCCGACTTTGAGGACACGGGGGACAAGCGCCATCAAGCGCCCAGCTTTTGCCACCTCGCCATGCCGCCCGACATCGAGGCCACCCGGACAAATCCGAGGTCTTCGAGCAAACGAGCTGCCCGGCCCGAACGCCCTCCAGAGCGACAGACCGTGACGATTGCCCGGTGCCGATCCCAGTTTTTGGCGACATCTGCGAGTTGTGCGAGCGGGACATTGTCGACCTCGGGAATCGCTCCGAGGTCGCCTCGCAGCTCGGCCGGCTCGCGGACGTCGACCACCTGGCACTCCTGCCGGTGTTCGGCGACCCACGACGGATCGACTTCGGGCACCCCTGAGTCGGTCCGGCAAATCGGCGCCCAGCCGCGCTCGGGCGGTGGCTCGCCGTCGACCGTGTCGGACGGCAGGAGTCCACAGGAGAGGTTGGCGGGCAGGGCCTGATCGATTTTCGCCGGATATTGTAGGTGCAAGTGATTCATGATCTCGACAAACTCAGCCTCGGTCTTTCCCCCGCCCAACCGCCGGTTGAGTCGCACCTCTTCGCCCACGGTTGTCACGGTCCGCCCGCGGTAATCGTGCCCCGGGTACAGCAGCGTCTGCGGTGGCAGCGAAAAGATCTTGGTGTGGACCGAGTGATAGAGCTTGTGGGGATCGCCCTGTTGAAAGTCGGTCCGTCCACACCCTCGGATCAGCAGGGTGTCGCCGGTAAACGCAAATGTTTGCTCGCCATCGGTGACGACGTAGGTGACGCAACCATTGGTGTGACCAGGCGTTGCCCGAACCTCAAAGCGCAGGCTGCCGACTGCCAAGATGTCGCCGTCGCCCACGAGGACATCGGCACAGGGCGCTCCGCCCTCGCGCGAGACCACGGTTTTGGCCCCAAGGCGGGCACGCAGCAGCCCCGAGGCGGTGATGTGATCGGCGTGGACATGGGTGTCGAACACGTATTTCAGCCGCAGGTTGAGCTCACCGAGCAGCTCGACGTCGCGTTCGATCTGGTCGCGGACCGGGTCGATCAAAACTGCTTCGCCGGTTGCGGGATCAGCGAGCAAATAGGTAAATGTCGAGGATTCGCGGTCGATGAGTTGGCGGAAAAGCATGGTGCACTTGGGTGTTGCAGCATCAGTACCAAGCGATCGGAGCCCGTGTCTCGATCCTATCTATTTAGCAAAGCTAAAATAATTCAATACGATGAGTGTCGGTGTAGAAAATCGCGCACGCGTCGGTTTGTTGCGTTTTGTTGCACCACCTGTTGCGGGCAGGTGAGCGAGGACTTGTCTCACACTTCACCGCAACTGAATGGGAGCAAGACAACTAGACTCGCTCAGGTGTCTACGGTAGCTTCCGCGTCCATTCAGCCAGCCCCGTGTCACCCGGGGGCTGTACCCGAGGAAGCCACAATGGCCAAGCACTCCCAAGTTCTGCGCGACCAAAAGCGCATCAAGATGATCAAGAAGTACGCCGAGCGGCGTGCTGCCCTGCGCGCCAAGCTCAAGGACCCCTCCCTCGATATCGAGGAGAAGCTCGCGGTCTCGGCTGAGCTCACCCGGTTGCCGCGCAACTCCTGTCCCACCCGTCACACCCGTCGTTGTGTGCTCTCCGGCCGTGCCCGCGGTGTCTACCGCAAGTTTGGCCTCAGCCGTATCGCCCTGCGCGAGCTGGCCCTTCGCGGCGAGCTTCCGGGCGTCACCAAATCCAGCTGGTAATCAGCGAAAAGGAGCCACAACCATGAAGACTGGGATTCATCCTGAATACCGCCGGGTGTTGTTTGTCGACTCTGCGACCGGCGATCGTTGGGTCACCTACTCGACCATCCGTACCTCCGACAAAGGTGAGTTCGAGGGCGAAGAGCTGCCTGTTGTCCGCCTCGAAATCTCCTCGCACAGCCATCCGTTTTGGACTGGCCAGGCCCGCGAGGTCGATACCGAGGGTCGGATGGACCGCTTCCGCCGTCGCTACGGCCTCAAGAAAAACTAGTCGCCACGCGACCGCAAAAAAGCTCCCACTCGGGAGCTTTTTTTGTATCTGCATCGGTATCTCGACGGTGTTGGAAACCACGTCGACGCGAGCGCGGAGATTTTCTCGACAAGCCAATAGGCCGCCTCGGTTGACGATTTACGGTGTTGGAAACCACGTCGACGCGAGCGCGGAGATTTTCTCGACAATGGCGCGGTGATGGCCACGGCCCAGTAGGCTGCATCAGTTTCGACGGGGGTTGGAAACCACGTCGACGTGAGCTCCGAGGTTTTCTCGACAGGCCAATAGGCCGCCTCGGTTGACGATTTACGGTGTTGGAAACCACGTCGACGCGAGCGCAGAGATTTTCTCGACAATGGCGCGGTGATGGCCACGGCATGCCAGTAGGCCGCCCCGGTTGACCAGGTCAGCCCCGTCGTAGCGCAGCGGTCGGCCAGCGAGGTCTGACATGATGCCGCCGACACCCTCCAAAATCGCCTGTGGTGCGCAGGTATCCCAACTCTTGGTTCCCGAACGAGGATGTATGTACACATCTGCCTGGCCCCGGGCGATGGTCGAGATCTTGACCCCAACCGAGCCGATTCGGTGGTTGCGCGAAGGTGGGATGGAGAGGGTGTCCATCAGTTGGAGTGTGCGGGGGGAGGCGTGGTTTTTACTGCTGACGAGCTCGAGTTTGTCGAGTGCTCGTACGCCGCGGCTCAGTGGCTTGGGTTGCTCTCCGCGTAGCTGCGTGGTCGAGCCAATCCCGGGGCCGCCCCAGCTCAGGCGTTCGACCGTCGGCTCGTAAATCAGGCCAAACGCGACCTTGCCGGCCAGACACAGGCCAATTTGGATGGCCCACCCCGGGTCGCCATCGGCGTAGTCCCGGGTGCCATCGATCGGATCGATAAACCAGCAGCGTGGATTGGCGATAGCTTGCCCGGGACAGACGTCTTCCGTTGTTTCCTCGGCCACAATCGCATCGTCGGGAAACTCGGATATCAATGTATCCACAATGATTCGGTTGATCGCCGTGTCGGCCGCCGTTACGAGCCCTTGATCATCGGGTTTGTCGCTCGCAGCGAGGGCCGCCGTCCCGCGGGCGCGTACATCGAGAGCCAGTTGACCACATCGGAGTGCTAAGGGGCGAACGACTTCGAGTTCCCGTGAAAATCGCATTGCCGGCTTGTACTTCAGATTCGCGAGGGAATCCTGTTCTGGGTGATCTCGGATGCAATATTCAATTTTTAAGTGAGTTGGCTCTCCAAAAGTGGCAAAACGAACCAATTTTCCTGAAGTAAGATCTGAAAAACGTCGTTTGAACGATGTTGACATGGTGCGTCCGATTGACACGCCTTTGGTAAGAAAACTTGATGGAAAGGGGCCCCTTCCGCCGAAGATTTGAGGTCACGAGTGTTCAAGCTTTGCGCGGAATGATATCTATGAGGAATGTCACGCATGAACCGGGCGGCACTCCGTAAGGCAATTGTCGATGCGAGCATCGCAATCGGCACCGAACACGGCGAGTCAGGACTCACGATGCGCGGGATTGCCTCGCGCCTAGGTGTGAGTGCGACAGCGCTTTACCAGCACTTTGAAAGCAAGGCGGCAATTCTTCGCGAAATCCGTATCTATTGTTCGCAGTTGTTGCAGGCTGAAGTTCTCGAGACCTGTCGCGCCACCGAAAACCCACGCGAGCGACTCGAGCAAATGGGCTGCCGTTACGTTGATTTTGCCCGCCGGCACCCCTGGCTGTACTCGGTTTTGACCGAGTCAAAACAGCTCGAGTGGTCGGAGCTCACAAGCGATGAGAGTGCAGAAATTTTGCGCCCGCTGACGACGGTTCGTGCGTGGATGAAAGAGGGCGTTGCCAAAAATTGTTGGGAGCAATCGGTCGACCCGGAGATGGGATCGATCCGCTTGTGGGCGGCACTGCACGGACTGTGTTCTCTGATTTTCCGTGGACGTATTTCAGAGAACCACCCGGTAATGCCGATCACAAACCAAGATCAATTCGTCCATAACTTTGTTAAAAGTGTCGTCGATGCATTGAACTGAGTTGTAACGTCGATCCGTCAGATCGGTGTTTCAAATCAGCAATTAGTAAACAAAGTTCGCCTGCTGCCCGGCAGGTCGGAACGTGATAGGAGATCGAGATATGTCGCGGAATCAACGTGCAGGACTTCGAAATGCCATCATCCAGGCCAGCCTTCAGCTGGGCAGTGAACTCGGCGAGGAGGGGCTGACAATGCGTGGAATCGCCTCGCGCCTCGGCGTGAGTGCGACAGCGTTGTATCAGCACTTTGATAGCAAGGCCGCGATTCTCCGCGAGATCCGTTTTTGGGGTACGCAGCGCCTTCACGAAGAGGTGATCGAGACCGCAATTGCGAGTTCAGAGGATCCTGTTGAGTGCCTGCGGGGTATCGCCGAGAACTACATCCTGTTTGCGAGGTCCAATCCGTGGCTCTATTCGGTGCTCGTCGAACATGACGAACCTGAATGGGAGAGCATGTCCAAAGAAGAAGTTGACCGCATGCTCGTATCGCTGGCGGCGACTCATAAGCTGTTCACCAGGGGTCTCGAGCTGGGAAAGATCAAGTCAGACATCGACCCTCAAATGGCAGCAATCCGCATGTGGGCGGCCCTTCACGGCCTGTCCTCGATGTTGCTCTCGGGCCGCATCGATGAAAATCACCCCGCGTTTCCGGTGTCCGACCAACAGGCGTTTTTGAAAAACTTCACTGATAGCGTGATCCGAAGTTTTCTCCCATAAACCTGCTGTTACATCTATCGCGTAAGTAGGTCGTCAAGCGCGAGCATCCACGCATCGCCCGGGGTGACGACCCACGAGCTGACGGCTAACCGCTGGCCAATGGCCGCCGCAATCGGAGCCGGTAACTCATCGAGGACCGAGATCGGGGCCATTCGGCGGTAGTCGACCCGATGGTCGAGCCGGCGGGTGCCCTCGGGCCAACTTGCAAGTACATACGTATTGCCATCGCGGTCGAGTACTGGCTGAAAGATAGGGTGCTCGCACGCCAGCAGGGCATTGAGTAGCTCGTCGGACCAGCTCGGATGGGCCTCGACAAACACCCCGGGCAGCTCAATGCGCCGCTCGTCGAGCAGCCGCATCCCGCTACTTGAGCTGCTGGCATCGCGGCGTTCAAGCTCGCGGATGTCGGCCACGTTGCCGCGCAGCGCATCCAACAGAGCCCGTGCGGTTGGGCGCTCGTTCGGCGTCTCACACAGTCCACGTTGCAACGTTGTGCGCGTGTGCTCGGGCAGTTCGTGTTGTTCGCCAATTTCGCCGCCGTGTTCTCCAACGAGTAATGCCCGATAGACCGCACAAATGCTGTAGACGTCGCTCTTGGTGGTAGGGGGCGCTCCGGCACGCACTTCCGGAGCTGTGTATACAAGAAGCTCCTCGAGCGTGCCCGTTTGGGTGGCGACCAGGCCTGCTAAGTGATGGGCGCCAAACGGGCCGAGGCAGGGGCGGCCAACCGCGTCGCAAACAATCTGGCTTGGGAGCAATGACCCATGGACCAGGCCACGGTGATGGCCGGCAACCAGGCCTTCCAACAAAAATGAAACCAGCGCACGCGGACGGGCCGGGGTTTCGTGCATGCCAGGAGGGCGAATGAGGTGCCGCAACGGGGGATTGGCGGCCCGCGGAAGAATCAACAGACCCGCACGCGGGTCGAGGTGAATGATTTCTCGGATCGCCGGGTGTTGAAGCCGGGCTGCTGCGAGGGCGACCTGGGCAAACGCCTGCAGTTTTTCGCGAACCTCAAGGCTCGGACCACCTCCACTCTCAATATCATGTAACAGCAAATGAACCTCGACCTCGCGCAGGTTGGCCCGGTCGATCCCGGCATAGGCCGCCCCGGCAAAGCACGCGGGAAGCGGAGTCGTGAGGTGGTAACGTCCGCGTAAGGGATTGGTCTCGTCGGCGTGGACATTGGCCTCGCCGAGCTCCTTAAGCGCGACCTGGGCGGCGAAGTCGTGACCGAGAGATTCAAGGGCACGGGCGAGTAGACGCACGAGGTTGTCACGGCCGCGTTCAGCGTAGCCGCTTCGCAGGGCCGTCTGTGCATGGCGCACAGTTGCTTCGGCATCGCCGAGCTCCCAGCACAGCTCAGCGGCCAGGGCATGGGCATGGACCTGGCGGGGAGCGAGGGCGGGTGCATCCGGGCGGCGCTCGACCGGGCGCAGGGGCAGGACATCGAGTGCTTCCCGGGCAAGGCCCTCCTTGGCGAGGAGTGTTGCTGCTTCGAGCTCGGCACCCCCACGGCAAAGCGCGCGGGCCCGGGCCCGCGGGTCGTCCGATTGATGCTCGAGCAACGAAGCTGCCTCGAGGTGTCGGCCGCGGCGTTCAAGCATCGCAACCGCAGCCTGAAGATCGGCGGAGTCAGCCTTTTGCAGGGCGAGCAGCACCTGATGCAGGACACCCGGTGGGCTGACTTCAAGGGCACAGCGCAGGGCATCGAGGTAGGCCCCCGCCCGTAGAAAATGGGCCGTCGCCGGTTCGAAGTCCCAGATCTGTTCGAGTACCCAACCGGCGGCACCAAACTCACCAGCGGCCACGAGCTCGGCCGCAACCGTTTCGTGTTGGCCCGCCGCGAGGGCTCGCCTGTGAGCGCTCGAGAGCGCGGCCTGATAGTCCGGCATCGCTGCCATCTCACCAGAATTTGCCGGTCCGCGCCACGGCAACGGTTTTTTCCGGCTAGGAGGTCACCAGACCATCGATTCGCCACAACCAGGACATGCGCGAGGCGGTTGCGACCGGGGTCGCCAGCTAGCAAACAAAACCCGCGCAGGCTCGGGCGCGCCGCGGGTCGGTCTAGGAGGTCAGACAGTTCTGGCGATGTTGAAAGCCAAAGCCGTCGCGAAACACCATTGTTGTCCGTACAAGTATCCGCCCATCGCGGACCTCAAAGCCCCCGGCCGGCTCAATCGCAACCAGCTCGCGGCGCTCGACAGTCGAGACCGCAGCAGGCTCTGGCGGTTCGAGCTCATCGAGCGCTAAAAACAGGTCCCAGGTTTCTTCGGCAGACATAGCGGCTTGAGGCTTCGCCCCAAAGCGCGAAAAACCGCGGGGGGAAGCAGGTGCAACAGGGGGGGTTCAACGCGGTAGTGACACTTCGGGTCTCACCGGATCGCGTATCGATGATGAGATTTTACGTGAGCTTCTCCACCCGCCACAACCCCCTCAGAAGGGGTTTTACGACGGTTTTTAGATAGGGAAGGCTACCCCAGTTGGGGTGGTCTGCCACGACATGTCCAATGTGACTGTTGTGCTTGAGCCTCTGTGTGTGGGGGCCACAGACCTACTGTCACAACCTGTCCGGAAGTATCTGTCAACGTGAGTGGGTGGTCGTGAACCGGTACAGTGGGCCCGATGGTCAACCCCGACAATCGAGCCGGCGCGCGGCACCGAAATACCTACGTCACCCACCAGGAGCTCACGCAACAGCTGCAGGCTTGGGCTGCTGAGTATCCAGATGTCATTCACCTGCAAAGCCTTGCTAGCAGCCGTGAGGGCAGGGATGTGTGGTTGGTTGTCGTGGGCGAGGAACCCGAGCGCGAGCGTCCTTCGGTGTGGGTCGACGGCAACATGCACGCAGGTGAACTGGCTGGCTGCGCGGTGACCTTGGCCGTGATCGAAGACCTGATTTCCTTGCACATGCATCCCGACCAGCCTCTCCATGGTCTGAGCCGCGAGTTGTGTGCACAGCTGCGGAAACTGCGGTTTTACTGTGTGCCTCGGATTTCACCCGACGGTGCCGAGCTGGTGGTTTCGGGGGCTGGACAGGTGCGTTCGTCACCCTACAACAACCGTCGCCCGAGTCACCGCCCGCGGTGGCGAATCACCGATGTCAATGGCGACGGGCTCGCCCTGGTAATGCGCAAACAGGACCCGACCGGTGAGTTTTGTGTATCGACAATTGTGCCCGGGCTGCTCGTGCCCCGGGGGCTCGGCGACCCAGGGCCATTTTATAAGGTCTATCCCGAGGGGGTGATCGACGGGTTTGACGGACACACCATCCCGACCCCGGGCGGGCCCGAGGACGGTGGTGTGGATTACAACCGCAATTTCCCGTGGTCGTGGGCTCCCGAACCCCGGCAGGCGGGCGCCGGCGCGTACCCGGGCAGTGAACCCGAGGTCGCCAGTGTGATTGACTATACATCAAAGCTGCCGTCGGTCTTTGCCTGGATCAACTACCACACCTTTGGCGGTGTCGTGATCCGCCCGCTCGGGCACGCCCACGACACCGAGATGGCGACCCACGACTATATGATGTTTCGCGAGGTCGAGGACATTGCAAGTCGCCACACCGGCTACCCAACTGTTTGTGGGTACAAGGAATTTACCTACGTCCCCGGCAAACCGTTGCATGGCGACGCGGTTGACTACGCCTACCATCAACGCGGTTGTCTCGCGGTCGCCATCGAATTGTGGGATGTGTTTGAACGCGCCGGGATCGGCCCGCGGGAGCGCTTTGTCGACCGCTATGCGTCGATGACCCGGGCTGAGCTAGAGGCGATTGCACTGTGGGACCAACGCGAAAACCGCGGTCGCTGTGTCCGCCCGTGGGTCGCGTTTGACCACCCGCAACTCGGTCCCGTGGAGGTTGGCGGCGTCGATCCGCGGTTTGGTCTGTGGAACCCACCCGAAGACAAACTCGCCGAGGTCTGCCGCCAACAGTCCGCGTTTGTTTTGCATGTAGCTGCAATGGCTCCGCGTGTGGTCCTCGCCAACCCCACGATCGAGGAGCTTGGCGACAACCGCTTTGCCCTGTCGCTCGATGTCGAAAACCACGGCTACCTACCGACCTACGGCCTCGAATCTGCCCGCGAATTGCCGTGGAACGAGGGGCTGACGGCCTGGTGCCGTCCGCTCGCCGATGCCAAAGTTGTGGCGCCGGATAGCACCTACACCGAGGTCGGTCACCTCGACGGCTGGGGGCGGGGCCCGTTTGGCGACAATGCATGTTTGTATTACCAACGAAGCCGGGGGTCGACCGGGCGCAAGCTCCTGCGGTTTGTCGTGCGTGGCCATGGCGAAGTCGAGGTCGAGGTTGCGGGGCCACGTGTGGGCCGGATCCACCACCGATTTGAGTTGCCGCAGTAGATCTGGGTGGATAGCCCCGAAAAATTCGCGGACAAAACCTGTCCGCGTGATAGCCGGGTAGGCGTGAGAACCCGGCGCGGGAATGGTACGGTCGTGCCATGGACGGCGCCGGTTTCCCTGCATTTCACACTGCGGTCACGACCTGGTTTCGCCACCAGTTTGCCGCGCCCACCCGTGCCCAGGTCGAGGGCTGGGCGGCGATTGGAGCCGGTCGCCACACCCTGATTGCTGCCCCGACCGGGTCGGGCAAAACACTCGCGGCATTTTTGTCGGCGATCGACGATTTGGTGACCGAGGGTACCCGCGAGGGGGCATTGCCCGACCAAACTCGTGTTGTCTATGTCTCGCCGCTCAAGGCCTTGAGCAACGACATCGAGCGCAACCTCCAGTTGCCGCTTGCGGGCATTGCCGAACAACTTGAACGCCTCGGGCACGGGGCTGCGCCGATCCGCGTGGCTGTGCGCACCGGCGATACCCCGGCCTCGGCCCGCGCGGCGATGGTCAAACGTCCCCCGCATATTTTGGTCACCACGCCCGAGTCGCTGTACATCCTGCTGACGACCCGCGGTGGGCAAAAAATGCTTGCTCATACAAAAACTGTGATCGTCGATGAGATCCACGCAGTCGTCGGCGACAAACGAGGTGCCCATTTGGCCCTGACACTTGAACGCCTCGACCACATCGCCGGCGGGCGCGTCAAACGAATTGGCCTGTCGGCCACCCAACGCCCGATCGAGCGGGTCGCCCGGTTTTTGACCGGCGCGGCGACGACAGATGGCTGCGTCATTGTCGACACCGGGCACCGACGGGCGCTCGACCTCTCGATCTCGATTCCTGCCTCACCCCTACAGGCCGTGATTTCCAATGAGGTTTGGGACGAAATTTACGACCAACTCGCCGACCTGGTGCGTGCCCATCAGACAACGCTGATCTTCGTCAATGCCCGGCGCATGACCGAGCGCATTGCCAGGCATTTGCAGGAGCGGCTCGGCCCCGGGGCAGTTGCGGCCCACCACGGTTCGCTGTCGCGCAAGCAACGATTGTTGAGTGAGCAACAACTCAAACGCGGCGAGCTCCAGGCCCTGGTGGCAACCGCCTCGATGGAACTCGGGATCGATGTTGGGGCTGTCGACCTTGTGTGCCAACTTGGACCGACCCGTTCGATCGCCAGCATGTTGCAGCGAGTCGGTCGGGCGGGGCACCAGGTCGGCGCGACCTCGAAGGGAGTGCTGTTTCCCCTGACCCGCGACGACCTGATTACCTGCCTCGCGCTCAAAGACAGTATCCTGCGGGGAGAACTCGATGTGGTCACCTGGCCCGAGGCCCCGCTCGACATCCTCGCCCAGCAGGTGGTTGCAACGGTTGCCAACAGTGGCGACGACGGCTGGTCCGAACAGGATTTATATACAATGATGACCCGGGCGGCGCCCTTCAACGGGCTCTCAGCCGAAGACTTTGACGAGGTCATCTCGATGTTGTCGGAGGGGGTGGCAACCCGCCGGGGGCGACGGGGGGCGTACCTCCACCGCGACCGTGTACATGGCCGCGTCCGGCCGCGACGAAACGCTCGGCTCACAGCCGTAACCTCGGGCGGGGCGATACCCGACAATGCCGACTACAGCGTGGTTGTCGAGCCCTCGGGAACGACCATTGGCTCGGTGCACGAGGACTTTGCCGTGGAGAGTTTGGCCGGCGACGTCTTTCAGCTCGGCAACACCTCGTGGCGCATCCTAAAGGTCGAGCCGGGCAAGGTCCGGGTCGAAGACGCGGCCGGGCAGCCGCCGTCCCTGCCGTTTTGGATCGGCGAAGTGCCGGGGCGCAGCGAGGAGCTATCCCAGGCCGTCGACCGCCTGCGCTGTGAGATCGGGGCCCGGCTCGCGCGTGCTCCCGGCCCCCAAAACCGTGATGATACAACCGAATGGTTGCAGGCCAAGCTCGGGGTCGGCCGCGAGGTTGCCCTTCAGGCGGTCGAATATCTGGCGGCCGCGATGGCGGCATTGGGGGTGATGCCAAGCCGTGACGACCTGGTGCTCGAACGGTTTTTTGACGGTAGTGGGGGCATGCAATTGGTTGTGCATGCACCGTTTGGCACGCGGATCAACCGGGCCTGGGGCCTGAGCCTGCGCAAGCGGTTTTGCCGGAAGTTTAACTTTGAACTCCAGGCCGCGGCCACCGATGACGCAATCGTGATTTCCCTGGGTGAGGTCCACAGCTTTCCCCTGCGCGAGGTGTTTTCGTACCTGCGCACCCAGGGGCTGCGCCACCTGCTGATCCAAGCGCTGCTCGATTCGCCGATGTTTGCCGTGCGTTGGCGGTGGAATGCCAACCGCTCGCTGGCGGTACCGCGGTTTTATGCCGGCAAACGGGTCGCGCCCCAGCTTCAACGCATGCAGGCCGACGACCTCGCCTCCGTGGTGTTTCCCGACCAGGCCGCCTGTCTCGAAAACATTGCCGGTGCTCGCGAAGTTCCCGACCATCCGCTGGTTCGCCAGACCATTCACGACTGCCTGACCGAGGCGATGGATATACAAGGTTTTTGTGCGTTGATCGGCGCGATTACGGCGGGAAAGAAGCGTTTACATGCGGTCGAACTTACCGAGCCCTCGCCGCTTGCCCACGAAATTCTCAACGCCAGGCCCTACGCGTTTTTAGACGATGCCCCACTTGAAGAGCGCAGGACCCAGGCGGTTCGGACCCGACGATACCTCGACCCGGACCATGCCGATGAGTTGAGCCGACTCGACCCGGCCGCGATTGCGGCGGTGCGGGAACAGGCGTGGCCGATCGCCGACCGGGCCGAGGAGTTGCACGATGCCCTCTCGCAGCTCGGGTACCTCACCGCCTCCGAGCTGGCGACCTCGACATCTCGCACCGGGGAGTGCTGGCAGACATTCGCAGCCGAGTTGGTACAAACCGGGCGCGCGACACATGTTGTTGGGGACAGCATCGATCTTTGGCTCGCTGCCGAGCGACTCCAGCTCGTGCAGGCGCTTCGGCCAGATGCCGAGTGTCGGCCGCCACTGACGCTCCCTGAGTCTCTGACCAAACCGTGGGAACCTGACCGGGCCGCGATCGAGTTGGTTCGCGCGCGCTTGAGTGGGCTCGGCCCGGTCACAGCACAGCAGCTGGCCTCGGAGCTGGGAATACATGTTCATACAATAGATGCCGCCTGTCTCGCCCTCGAAAACGAAGGGTACGCCGTCCGTGGACTGTTCGAACCGGAGGCCGGTGTGCAATGGTGCGAACGCGGGCTGTTGGCCCGGATCGGTCGCCAGACATTGCGGACGCTGCGGCGGGCTGTGGCCCCGGTGACAACCTCGGCATTCGTGCGGTTTTTGCTCGATTGGCAGGGTGTCAGCGATGCTGACGAGGCCGACGGTCCCGACTCGTTACTGGCCCGTCTTCACCAACTAGAGGGCTTTGAGGCGGCGGCGGCAGCCTGGGAGTCGGCGATCTTGCCGGCCCGAATGGCGCGTTACCAGCCGAGTTGGATCGATCTGCTGTGCCAGTCTGGGCAATTGCTCTGGGGCCGTATGACTTCGAGGACAGGTGGTGAACGGCCCGCGTCGGGACCTGTCAAGACCACGCCCATCGCCGTGATCACGCGCGAGGCGACCGAACCATACAACCGTGCCCACCTGCTCGAGTTTAGCGAGGTTGGCGAGTTGTCCTCGCAAGCGCGGCGAGTCGAGGAGATGTTGGCCTCCCGCGGCGCCCAGTTTTTTAACGAGCTGGTGCGCAACACTCGTTTACTGGCCGCCGAGGTCGAGCGCGCCCTGGGTGAGTTGGTCGCGGTCGGGCGGGTGAGCTCCGATGGGTTTGCCGGCCTGCGGGCCCTACTTGCACCCCAGCCGCCACGTTCGGCGGTGCGCCGCCGAGCCCGGGGCCGACGTCCGGCGATCTCGCCGATGGACCGGGCGGGTCGGTGGTTTTTGCTTGTTCAACAGGTGCCCGAACAGGCGGCCGATCCCGACGACCCGCGGAGCTACGAAGACGCGGTGACCTACGTCGCCCGTGTGCTGTTACGTCGCTACGGGGTGGTGTTTCGCCGGCTGATCACCCGCGAGCGCAACCTCCCGCCCTGGCGCGACCTGGTCCGGGTGTTGCGACGGCTCGAAGCCCGGGGAGAGGTCCGTGGCGGCCGGTTTGTCGACGGAGCCCTGTGCGGTGGTGAGCAATACGCACTGCCCGAAGCCGTGGCGCCGTTGCGCAATCAACGGGACGCCGCGCCCGACGATCGCCTGATCTGTGTGGATGCAACAGATCCCCTCAATCTCACGGGTAGCATTTTGCCCGGGCCCCGTGTCGCGGCGATTCTCGGCAATCGCATCATCTTTAAAAACGGGGAGGTCATCGCCGCCCGCGAGGGCGGTCAAAACACCCATCGAACCGAGCTGGTACCCACCCAAGCGTGGGAAGTCGACACCCTGTTGACCCGCGTGTTGGGGCGCGCTCGCATGACACCCCACGCCCGCGCGCGCCAGTGACCACCGGCAATCGATGCCGATACATGTATGTTCAGCCAGCATGGGCTATGCTCGCAGCATGGCCAAGTGGCAGTCCACCGTCGACCTCCAAACCCTTCAGCAACGTGGACAACTCGTCTACAAAAACCCCGACGGGCGCCACCAGCTGGCGCTGTTTCACCATCAGGGGCGTTGCTTTGCGGTCGACAACCGCTGCCCGCACGAGGGCTACCCCCTGTCCCAGGGGACGGTCGATAAAGATTGTATACTCACGTGTAATTGGCACAACTGGAAGTTCACCCTCGAAAAGGGGCAAAATCTTTATGGCGGCGATGGGCTGCGGACGTACCCGGTTGAGGTCCGCGATGGCACGGTATGGGTCGATGTTCAAGACCCACCGCGCGAGCAGGTCGAACAACAGGTGTTGGCCGGGTTGCGAAACGCCGTCGAAGATGCCGACCACGGGTGGATCGCCCGCGAACTTGCCCGCCTCCAACGCGCCGGCATCGACCCGCGAGTGGGTGTTTGCCAAACCCTCCAAGACCGCCTCGACCGGCTCGAGTACGGGGCCACCCACTGCCTCGCCGCGACAGCCGATTGGCTGGCTTTGTACGCGGAATTCGGTGAGCAGGGGGCGGACCTCGAAGATCGCCTGATCTGTCTCACCGAAGCGATCGAGCACATTGCCGACGATTCGCTGCGACGGCCAACCTACGCGTTTGCCGAGCCGAGCTCAGATCCGTTTACCCCGGAGCAGTTGGCCGCGGCGATCGAAGCCGAACAGGCGGATCCGGCGATTGCCATGGTTCGCCGGGCACTGGCCGACGGGATGTCCTACGGCGAGTTGCAACCCTGTTTGGCCCGGGCGGCGCTTGGCCACTACCTCGGGTTTGGCCACGGGCTTATCTATGTGGTCAAGGCTGGGGAACTTGTCGATACACTCGGACCGCGGGTGGCCGAGCCCGTTGCCGCGGCCGTTGTCCGCTACCTCGCCTATGCCACCCGCGAAGACTTGATTCCCGAATTTCGTGACTATGCAAGTTACGTGGGTCAGCTTCCGCCGGAGTTTGGCCCAACGCTCAGTCCACCCAATGCCGAGCGGATTGTCGGTGCGCCGCTGTCGACGGTGTTGGGGTGGGTTTGCGAGCAGGCGACAAACCATCGGCCCGAGGCCATCTACGATGCCTTGGTGTGGGCCCTAGCGACCAACATGCTGCGGTTTGATACGGCGCACAGCATGGCCAGCCGGGTCAAGGTTGCCAACAATGTCGGCTGGCTAGACTTCACCCACGGGCTGACATTTGCCAACGCGGTCCATACCACCTGTCAAACCTCCCCCGGTTTGTGGGGTGCTGGCCTGTTGCAACTCGGCTGTTTCGTGGCCCGCAACCGCCGCTATCTCGGCGACAGCCAGGGCGAGCGCTGGCGGGTTAAAGATGTATCTGCATTTTTTACGGAAGCGGTCCAGCAGTTGCTCGACCACGGCATGGTCCGACCGATTCACGCCTGTCACCTGCTCAAGACCACGCTGGCTGTGCGCGCGGAGTTGACAGAGTTATCCCCGCAGGCCGCGAGTCGAGCCGTTGCCGCCCTCAATCGGTTTTTGCACGAGCCCATCAAGCAAAAGCACGTTCGCCGCAACGTCCACCAGGCCCTGGCGCTCGTCGGGCGCTGAAATCTCGGGCCTGGGTCGCCGCCGAACAACACCGACCCGCGACGGGCCAAAATTTTCGCCCGCGGCCGGGTTTTGCAAAAAACAGTGCTGTCAAATCGATCTGTTCGCCCCTCGCCCGACGTGTAGGTACATACGGTACTGTTCACAAGCTTCAGGATTGTTCAGTTATTTCAAGAGCCTATCCAGCTGTTCGCACGGGGGAGCGAGTCTGCGCGGGGATTTGCCGGGGCTCGTCGATCCGTTGGCAGGCTTCGACGTACTGTCGATATGAGGCTTGGTGAACTTTGGAACTTTGTATGTGATCGAACGACCGCTGGCGCTGACGCCGGCCCCGGGTCCGCTAGTCGTCAAAGACTTGTAGAACCGCGGCAAAGCCTGCAACATCGGAGTATGGCCTACCGGAATCCGAGTTACGTGAGCGTTACAACTTTGCTCTTAGGGCTGTCCCTAAGTGCATGCACAGGCGAGGAGGATGGGACTTCCGACAGCGCGTCCGATCCGAGCACCTCCAGTCCGACGACGACGGTTGGCCCCACAACCGATCCGACGACAGCCGGTCCGACGACCGAAGAGCCGACGACCGAAGATCCGTCGACCACCGAAGACCCAACGACGACGACCGAAGATCCTTCGACCACCCTCGAGCCGGTGTGCAACGACGGTGAAGAACAGTGCGTCGAGGGGGGCCATCAGTTATGCGAAGCCGGACAATGGGTCGACAGCCCCTGTGCCGATGGCGAGTTTTGTGATGCAGATACAGGTACCTGTACGGTGTGTAGCTGCTCGCCGGGTGCCTACGGCATGTGCGTCGACGAGGACAATATCGAGGTGTGCTCGGAGGATTGCTCGGGCTACGTCCCCGAAGCTTGTGGGCTCAACGAAATCTGTGCCGATGGAGCCTGTGTGCCCAAGGACTGCAACCCGGGCAGCACGGTTTGCAGCGACGACGAGAGCTTCCAGGAGTGCAATGCCCAAGGGACAGGTTACGAAGACCCGGTTCCGTGCACCCCGGGCGACGTTTGTGATGCTGGCCAATGCGTCAGCGCCTGCTCGGTGGCTGCCCAAACCAAGTCGAGTGTCGGCTGTGAGTTTTGGGCGGTCGACATGCCCAACCTCGCAAACCAGGCCCAGCTGGTCTACGCAGTCGCGATTTCTAACCCCAGCGACAAGTACCCCGTCGAGGTCAAGGTCTACGACGGCAACAACAACGGCAACGAGCAACTGTTGGTCACCCAGGTGATTCAGCCCCGTGATGTTCGAGTGATCAAGCTCTCCGGTACCCAGGGGCAAAGCACCGGGTACTACAACGACGACGCCGGGTTCAACGGGCTGGGCATCGCCCACGGCCGCGGGTTTAGGATCGAGTCGGACCTGCCTGTCATCGCCACCCAGTTCAACCCGCTAGGCGGTTCTGCCGGGTTCACGACCGAGGCATCGCTGCTGTTGCCAACCCACGCCCTAGGCGAGGATTACTACCACCTCGCATGGGCCAACGGTGCCGGTGTGGGCTCGGTGATGGTGATCATGGCCACCGAAAACAACACCGATGTGCGGATCAAGCCAACCGTGGGTTCAAACCCGGGTATGGGTGGATTGCCGGCACTTCCACAGGGGGTGTTTACCGAGGTGACGGTCGACAAATACGACTACATCCAGGTGGTCGCCAACGGCAACCAAGACCTCACCGGCTCGCAGATCGAAAGCAACAAGCCGGTCGCGGTGTTTGGCGGCCACAGTTGTGGGTACGTCCCGAGTGTTTCGACGGCCTGGTGTGATCACCTTGAAGAGCAAATCTTACCCCTCGAAACCTGGGGTAAGAACTACATCGCTGCCAGGAACCCGCAACGCGAATCGGAGCCGATGCGGTGGCGGATTGTCGCTTCCAAGGACAACACCACGGTCAACTTCAGCCCGCCGGTTTCGCTGGGTAACAGCGTCAACCTCGATGCCGGCGAGGTGGTCGAGTTCGACGACAACGACGACTTCTCGATCTCCGCCGACGAGCCGATTTTGGTCGCCGGCTACATGCTGGGGTGCAAGTCCAACGGTGTCGGCAACAACTGCAAGGGTGACCCCTACATGGTGCTGATGGTGCCGCGCGAGCAGTTCAAGACCGACTACGTGTTTTTGATTGACGACTCCTACACCGAGGACTTTGCCAAGTTGATCCGGCCCTCGGGTGCGGCCGTCGAGGTCGGTTGTTTGGGGGTTGTTCCCGAAAACCGGTGGGAAGCTGTCGGTAACAGCGGCTACGAAGTTGCGACCATCAACATGAACCCTGGCGAGGCCAACTGCACAATCGGGACCAACGAGGCCAGCAGCGACGAGAAGTTTGGCATCATCGTCAGTGGCCAATCGCTGGCGGCCAGCTATGCCTACCCCGGCGGCCTTGTGCTCGAGAAGATCAATCCCCTCGAGTAGTCCAAGTGCACGCCAACATGGCCCGCAGCCTGCATATGCAAGCTGCGGGTTTGTTGTTTGTGCACCGAGCTAGGCCTACCCACACATGAAAATGTTTGTATGTTCAGTGTGTGGCGTAAGGAAAACAGGGAAAATGTATGCCTCATTACAGATTGTGCATTTTCGATGTTCGATTCTGGGAAGCCATGTCGCCCGAATCCGACGCCCGTTCGCTCCCGTTGGCCGCCACCGAAAAGTTGTGTGCCCTGGCCGTAGTGTGTTGGTACGACGCCGACGTCCCGCGGCCGGATGCACTTGGCCTCCTCGAAGAGGCGATGCGACGCGTGCGGGCCCGCTGTGCCAAACTCGGTCGGGTGCCAACCTTTCTCGGCCCCGCCCAGTTCCTGTTGGCGGTCCAACGCCCGTTGCGACGGTTTTTACCGGGGTCGCGGTGTGGCCCGCTCGTCGCCGGTGGGGTGCCCACACCCCAATGCCAAAACCTGGCCGGTTGGCGTTCGGGCAGGAGGGCGCGAGTACGGGCTGCGCTCGCCCACAACCCCACGGTAGACCCGATGGCGTACATCTACGAGTCGGGCCGCGTCGGCCTGCAAACCGACAGCCTGCCGACGGTGCGGATCGTACGCAGTCGTTGAACGCACAATCGTCGCAGAGGTCGAGAAACAGGTGTCGCTCGCCAAACTCTTGGCCCTACAATCACCACCATGTTTCGCCGCCGGCCACTCGCCGTCCTTGTAAGTGTATGCACAATCGCCTGTGGAGGTGATGGCCGTGAAGATTCGGCAACCACCACAACATCGCCGACAACTGGGGTTCAAACCACGACCACCAGTGAAACCGCAGGCCCGACCGAGGAGCCGACAGACACCGAGGACCCGTCGACAGGCCCGACGACATCGCAGCCCACCACAACCACCGATCCTACGGGAATGACGACCGAGCCGGACCCGACCGACAGCGACGCGACGACTGACCAAACGACCGACCAAACGACTGACCAAACGACTGACCAAACGACTGGCCCAACCGACAGCGAAACCGATTCGGAGTCCGATTCCGACTCGGATACCACCGGACCGCCGCCTCCGCTCGATGCCATGTGCCTGGTGGCCCATCACGGTGGAACGCCGGCGACCACCTCTGTTGTGCATGTACAACCAGATGGGGCGTTGAGCATCGGCGAGGCGTTGGAGTTGCCCGGCGATCACAACCCGGCGACAACCGATTATCGCCGCGAGGGCGTGGTGACCTGCGGCGGCCGCTTTGCCCACTATGCGCTCGAAGCCGACGCCCAGCTAGCGAGCGTCGAAGTTGGGTTTTTTGGCGAGCTGACCCCGGTTGGTGCGCCAATTTCAGTGCCCAACATCGAGGGGGTGTTGTGCGACCCCAGCAAAAACCTGCTGTTTGCGTTTGGCCGCGCCGGAGGTGAGGCCCATGTACGTACATTTATTGTTGGCGACGACGGCACGCTTGATCCCCAATTCGATATCGATCTGCCCTTTGCCAACCTCGACGGGCTCCAGCTCTACGCCGTCTTGCACCCCGAACTCAACATCCTCTACCTCGCCGGGGCGACTGCGGGCTCCGACCTCGAGATCCATGCTGTCGACTACGGCGACAACGGCCAGCTCGTGTCCGACGATGTCAATCAGACCGGCGGCAACCTCCTGTTTGGCATCCACATGGCCCCCAGCGGCGATGAGATGGCGTTTTCCAGCTACAATGGCGTGCTCGCCTGGCACAACATGCCGGTGTCGGGGGATGTTCCGTCGGGCAACGCCCTCACTGTGATCAACGGCGCTGAGTGGCAGGGTGGGGTGGATATGGCGATTCGCACCGACCCCTCGAGCGATGAACACTTCTACTACGCGCAAACGGGTGGGACGACCGGGACGATTCGTGTGGCCGAGTTTTTGGGCGACCAGGTGATGTTTTACGACAGTGTCCCCGCGCCCGGAAAACGCAGCCACCTCAAGCTCGCCTACGAAGACTCGTTGCTGCTCGCACTCAGTCAAGACGGCAAACTTCGGAGTTGGCAGCTCGACGCCGAGGGGGTCGTGCTGACCGAAGCCGACAACCTCACGATCGACGGCGGGGCGCAGGCAAGTACCTGGGTCGAGTGTGCGACCCCTTGACCGATCAGCGCGACCTTTGGCAGTACATCGAAGTCGACGCGAATCATGTATGTACGTTGTCTTCACGCATGTCCCGCGGATGTTCTGCGCAAACAAGCGACAGCGCGCCTGTCCGGTTACACTGTTGCTGCAGGTAGCGACCTGTGGAGGTGAGCGATGAGTGCCAACACTGATGCCCCCCGTGCTCCTGGAGCCGATTGGTCTGCGTTCGCAGCAACACCCACGGTGCGTTCGCATATGGACGCCGAAGTCAAGACCCTAGGCCCCGATGTCGATGTGTTTGCCGCCGTCAATTTCCTGCTCGATCACAACCTACCGGGCGCACCTGTTGTAGATGCAAGTAATATGTTGGTAGGCATGATCTCACAAAAAGACCTGCTCAAGTTGCTGTCGGCGGGCACCGGCGGTGAGCCTGTGACCGGTCGTGTCAGCGACTTTATGACCCGCAACGTCATCTCGATTCCGCCAAAAATGGACATCTACTACGCGGCCGGGATGCTCATCAAACACCCGTTTCGCAGCCTGCCGGTGGTGGAGGGCGGGCACCTGCTCGGATTGTTGACCCGCCGCAATGTCCTGCGGGCGGTCCGAAGTCGGTTGCGGGCAATGCTCGATGCCAGTGCGAGCTAACACGCCCCGGTGTTGAAAACCCGCGGTGAGCTGGGCGATGATTCACCGGTGGCAAGCTCGGTGTGGCAGGCGGAACATTGTCGTCGCGCGGCTGTCCCAACAGGCACGCATGACTAGCTCTCGACAACTTTGGTACGCGAGCAGGCAACCGTGCGGCTGGTGGGCGGCCGCTGCCTTGTTGCTGTGTGTCTGCAGCCCAAAGACGTCAGTGGCACCTGGCGACGAGCCCCCGGGCAATGTCGCGCAACTCGATGTGTTTGACCCGGCGTCGATCGGGCCGGGTGCTCCCCCACCATCGGTTCCCGCGGCACCGCCCAGCGTGCGGGGCTACGGGCCCCAGGCAACCAGCGGTGGTGGTGAGATCCACGTTCGTTTTGACCAGCCCATCAAGCCGCTCGGGGTTCGTGAAGCAACCGACCTGCGCATCGAAGTGCAACCCGAGGTTGCCGGACGGACCGAGTGGAAGACGCCAGAGCTCCTGGTATTTGTCCCCGAAAAACCCCTCGAAGATGCTCACCGCTACACCGTGACAGTTCGTGGAACTGTCAAAACGCCGGCAGGGACCACCTGGGCAGGGCCGCTGAGTTGGGAGCTCAAAACCCGCAGTCCGAGTGTGTATACATCCTATCCTGGCGACGGTGCCAACAATGTACGGCGGTTGCAGCCGATTATTCTCGAGTTTGACCAGCCCGTAGCGATCGACCAGGTGCGCAAGCATTTACAGGTTGAAACCAAGCTCGGCGAAGGCAAGCGAGCCCCTGCTGACGTTCGGGTTACCCATACCACCCCGCGTGATACCAAGCGCCACGAGCTCGAGTGGGACAGCACGTACAAGGACCGGTGGTTCACAGTCCGGCCGCGCCAGCCGTGGCCCCGTGGAGCCCATGTCTATACAACCATTCGTTCCGGGGTTGTCGGCATGCGCGGCCCAGTTGCCGCCGAGAATAGTTGGACGGGTGAATTTGAGACCGTTCGGCCGCTCGCCGTCGAGTCCGTCAATTGTACAAGCAAAGATCCCTGTGGGCTCGAACCGATCTCGATCGAACTCAACAACCCCATCGACAAGCGTGCGCTTCGTCAGGTGCGGGTCACGCCACGTCCCAAAAACTTCCGGATCGATCTCGTCGACGATTGGGGCGACGATGGTGGCCATGAGTTGTTGCTCGAAGGCATGTTCTTGCCTGGGCAAACCTACACGGTGGAGCTGCCAGCCGGACTGCGCGACCGCTGGGGCGAACGGCTCGGCAAGACCTGGCGACATCGGGCAGAGTTTGGTTTTGTACCGACGCTTGGCTTGAGCCCGGAGTCTGGGGTGTTGCTGGCGGACTCCAAGCGGACCATTGGTGTCGTGAGCCGCGAGGTGCAAAAGGTTTCCGTTCGCGCGGCGGTGTTCTCCGACTCCGACCTCGCCCAGCTCGCCCCGCAAAACCAGCGTTGGCGCAAGCAGCCATGGCCGCAAAACCCGTTGGCGACGGCGCGCAAGGAGTTGAGCCTTGACCCCAAGGGGCCGACCAAGTGGTCTGCGCTCCCCATCGACCTCAAGTCGCTTGTCGGCGACCAAAAACGTCCGGTCGCCATCGAAGTTTCGGCAGTCGAGCTGACCGATAGGGCCGATGGCGAACCACTCCCCTCAGCCGTGCGGGCTGTGTACCGGGTGACCAACCTAGGTCCCCATGTGTTTGCCAGCCAGGCGCGTACTGTGGTTGGGGTGCACGACCTGCGCAATGGCAAACCGGTTGCAAATGCAACGATCTCAAGGTTGGTCGGGAGTGCCACGCCCACCATGCTGGGCCAGACCGACAACCACGGGTTGCTCGACCTATCGAGTTCGGCCATGCCACCTGTGCGGGCGAGCGATAGTCCTGGGGTTCTTGTGGCCCGCAGCCAGTCCGAGGTTGCGGTGTTAACCGCCGATGGGTTTTCGCAGCTCAAGGGAAGTTTTGCCACCGACACGGACAAGGAGGTCCGCCCCGGAGAGCGGGTGTTGGGCAAGCTAATTAGCGAGCGTGGAGCCTACCGGCCCGGAGAGCTGATTCGCGTGGTCGGTTGGACCGGTGTCGAAACACCCTACGCCCGCACCGGATTGCGCCGGCTCAAACCCGGACAGACTGTCGAGCTGTGGCTGACCGACTCGCGCAACGAGACCGTGGCCAAAAAGCAGGTTGCCGTCACCAAGGAGGGGAAATACTGGGCCGAGCTCATCCTGCCAAAAGCCGCCAAACTCGGCTACTACCGTGTGCATGCAACTGTTTCGGGGAAGGAGTTTGTCGCCCGGGTAAAGGTCGAAGATTACCGCACGCCAGCGTTTGAAGTATCGGCAACCACGCCAAAGTCCGACTGGCTCAAGGGGCAAGCTGCAACTGTAAATGTGCATGCAAATTACTTTTTTGGTGGCTCTGTGCCGCTCACCAAGCTGCGTTCAAGGACAGCTTGCCGGGCGATGAACTACCGCCCGCCAGGGCTCGGCTCCGGATGGTATGTCGGCATCCGAAAGTGGCGCTACAGCCGTGGCGGTGGGCCCAGTGTGGTCCATCCGTTGAGCCAAAAAGACCGCAGCAGTGGTTCGTACACCATGTCCGTCGCCCCGCCGCTAGTTGCCGAGATCGAGACAAATCGCTGTCAGGTCAGCATTGGCGTGCAGGACATTACCCGCCAGGAGATAGGTGCCGAGACGAGTTTTACGGTTCACCCGGCCAGCCACTATGTGGCGATCGAGCTGCCGAGTCGCTACCTGTGGACCAACGACCAACTCGCGGTCCCGGTCCGGGTTGTCGATTGGCAAGGAACCCGCGGGTCGGGCGATGTCTCGCTGCAGATCATTCGGCGCTACGAGGAGCCGGTGTACAAGCACGTCGGCGGCAAGCGTGTCTACGACGGCGAGCAGACGCGGGAGAAGGTCGTCAAGACCTGCCGGTGGACGACCTCGGCAGTCGGCAAGGACGATGTGTGTACACTAAAAACCCTGAAAGCCGGCGAGTACAAGATCGTGGCCGAGGGGACGTTCGCGGGACAGTTGGCACGGACCGAGGCCGACGTGCATGTTTGGCGTAGCCGCACCAGCAAAACCGTCGCTCGCCAGGCACCGCCAAAAACCCTCGAGATCGAGGCGAGCCGCACGGTTGTGCGCCCGGGTGAGCAGGTCACCGTGACCGTGCGTGGCCCGTGGGAGGACGCCGCGGGTGTGCTTGTCGCCTCACGTGCCGGCGTGCGAGATAGCTTTCCGTTTGTCCTGCAAGATCACCGAGCCGAAGTTTCGTTGACCAGCGACGACTCGTGGTCGCCCGGTGTCGCCCTCAATGCCACGGTCGCGTTGGGACGCGATGCCGGTTGGCCCAAGCTCGTGCGTGCGCGCCAACAATGGGTCTCCCAGGGGACCAATCACCGGGTGCTCAACGTGGCTGTCGAAGCCGCCGCCACGGCCCGCCCGCGGGAAAAAGTGGATATCGCCGTGGACGTTCGCGCCGCGAATCAGCAACCGATCGATGGGCGTCTCGCCCTGTGGGCAGTCGACGAGGCGGTGCTGTCACTCACCGACTACGAAGTACCCGACATCCTCAAAGAGTTTGTACCTGCAAAGGATTCAGGCGTTTACACCGGCGATGATTACCGCCATATCGTTGCTTCGTTTACGCCCCACGGCGATCCTTGGCTGTGGAACCGCGGGTTTGGCAGTGGGGTTGGCTATGGCAGTGGGGCCGGTTTTGGTGGCCGGGGTAAACGCGGCAGTGGGGGCCCGCCACCAGCTCGGCAAAAATTTGAGACGACACCGTTGTTTTTAGGTGATGTCGCGGTTCGCAAGGGGCGGGCCACGGCCAAGGTTGAGCTCCCGGATAACCTCACGACCTACCGCGTGTTTGCGGTTGCCTCAGCGCGCCTGAGCGACGGCAAAAGCCCAGGGCGTTTTGGTGTGGGGGAGGCCCGAATTCAGGTGTCGACACCGTTGATGGTGCGGCCGGCACTGCCGCGTACCCTGCGTCCAAACGATCGGGCACAGCTGGCGGCGATCGTCCAAAACAACACCTCTGATGCCGGTGAGGTGACAGTTTCGGTGCGCGAGTTGGCAAAGCCTGGCGACCGGGCCAAGCCTGTCGCCGCGTCGCGTGCTGCCCTCGGTTTGCGAGGCCAACAACGGGTCACCCTCCCGGTGGCAGCTGGGCAGCAGTTGCGCATTCCGTTTGAGGTCGACGCACTACGTGCAGCTACACCTTATGTCGAGTTTGACGCGCGCTTCGTCGGCAAGACCAACCATGCTGACCGCGTGCAAGTGCCGGTACCGATCGCCCCGGAGGCAACGCTCACCGAGCGGGTGGCGACCTATGGCTCGCTCGCGGCCGATCGCCCAATTGCCATCCCGGTGGCCTTGCCGGCCGATGTCTTACCCGAGCACGGCGGGCTCGACCTCAGTACCAGCTCGTCGCTTTTGGCCGGGCTCCAGGATGCGGTCGCGGACCTCGTGCACTATCCCTACGGCTGTATCGAGCAAACATCGAGCCGGTTGTTGCCGCTGGTCGCGTTGGCCGACCTATCGGCGCGGTATCCCCTCGGCATCGACAATGTCGACGAGTTTGTGCGCGCCGGGGTCGAGAGAATATTGAGTATGCAAACACATGGTGGCGGCTTTGCCTACTGGCCCGGGGGAACCCGCCCCCATGCCTATGCAACCGCCTACGCGACCTGGGTGTTGCTGCTCGCCCGCGATGGTGGTCACAATGTCCCGGCCGCCGCAATCGACCGCGCACTGACCTACCTCGAACACCAACTCAGCCGCGAAAGCGACGGCGAGCTGGCCCACCAACGGCTCTACAGCTATGTCCGCCAGGCGATCGCTGCATATACACTTGCACGGGCTGGGCGAAACGTCGAAACCGTCCTCGAGCGCCTCCATAGCCGCCGCAACGCGATGCCAATTTTTGCCCGGGCCTTTGTGTGGATGGCGCTACACCACGCGCGGCCCAACGATCCGCGGGCGATGGCGATGGCCAGTGAAATTTTGGGCGAGCTTGCCGAGCAGCCCGGGACCGCCCATGTCAACGAGCGGATAGCCTACGACTTGCAAGAGGTGTTTCACTCGTCAACGCGCAGCGATGCGATCGTTTTGCTCGGGTTATTAGAGGTCGTGCCCGACCACCCGGTGGTCGAAAAGCTCGCCCGAGGCCTGCTTGGTGGACGTGTGGGTGGCCGTTGGCGCAACACCCAGGAAAACGCCTACGCCGTGCTTGCCCTGGCTGCCTATGCCAAGGTCTATGAGCGCGAAACACCCGATTTCGTTGCCCGTGGGTGGGTGGGTCGTAAGCCGGTGCTCGACCACAGTTTTGTCGGGCGGACGTTTGAGCAGGGGACCACAAAGGTTGCGATGGTTGACCTGCTGGCCAATGCACGGGGAAACCAGACAACAGGGGATGGGGGAGCACCCGCAGCATCGCCAATATCGATGATTCTACAACGAATTGGCCGGGGCCGGATGTACTATCGGTTGGGTGTCGAGTGGGCCCCAGCTGCCACCCAGTTGCCAGCAGCAGCCCATGGGTTGGGCGTTGCGCGGTCCCTGCGGGGAGAGGATGGTCAACCGCTCGGCGGGCGAGCACTCAAACCCGGCGAGTTGGTCGCGCTCGACCTCGAGGTCCATGCTGATACACGGGTTCCCTATGTCGTCATCGATGCACCGATCCCGGCGGGGTTGGAGGTCGTGCATCGCAACCTCGGCAAGGGCCAAGCGGTCACGGCAATCGGCGGCCCGCGGGGGTATTGGGTCTCGCACGAGGAACAACGGCGCGACCGTGCACTTGTATTTGCAGATAATCTGCCGTCGGGCACGCTGCGCCACAGCGTACCGCTACGGGCGACAACGCCGGGGCGCTATGCGATGCCACCAACCCAGATTGCAGCCATGTATATGCCCGAAGTCTACGGGCGGTCCACGGGCGAGGTTGTCGAAATCAAGTAAATCAAGTTAATCCCGCTACTCGTTGAGCACCGGGGTTTGACCATCGAGTGCCGAGTAGAAGAAGTCGAACACGCGATTGAGTTCTTTTTGCGTGTAGATCACGCTGTGGCCCCCCTCCGGAGTTGAGGCTTCGAGCATGACAGCGGCAGCCGTCCGCGGCGGACCGAGCCAGGGGATGTTGCCACTTACTGGCAACTCAATCGTTTTGAGCAGTCCCGAGTCGGTGTTGTTACACAGCGTCCACTCAGCCCTGTCGGTGTATTGACTGCACGGAGGTGTAAATAACGTGGCATCGGCGATCCGCAGGTCCATCGCCATGGCCAGGGCCCCGCCTGTGCGCAGGGGCGTGTACGGGTCGAAGTGGCCGATGTAGTGCAGGATGTTTTTGGGGCCATACGACAGCTCGTAAAACGGGTCGTCGACCAGATGGTGGGCGTAAAGCTCGGGGTCAGACCGGTTGATGTGGGTATTGAGCATCGCCACAACCGGGTGAAACGAGGTGATTTTGCGATCCGGACGGACCATGAGCGCCAGGTGTAAAAGCTCGGCCGGGCCGAGTTCTCCTTCGACACCCGGGACCGTGTATTTGGGCATCTGCTTGTCGACCAACGACCGCGGAGTATTGGCCCCGGCACCGCTGAGCACGGCTGTCTGCGTTCTATTTGTATAGCCAAAGACGAGTGCGACCTGTTGGGCGCCCTGGCTGTGACCAAACAAAAAGATGTTGTCTGGGTCGAGGTTGAGATCGAGCCCGGGGGGCTTGAGGGTTTGCGGTGCGTTGAGGACGTCGATGTAGGCGAGCCCAGATTTGATGTCAGCTGCCCCTTGGATCAGGTTGTCACGCGCGGCATCGGGATTGCGCAGGTTGAACACCAACTCGTCGAGGGAACGGCCAGCCACCAGGCCATCGTCGTCGTCGTCGTGTCGACGCTCTCCGTGTAGATGCCCTTCAAACGAGAGAACGGCCATACCCCTGGCGGCGGCGTACTCCGCAAGTGCGACACCGTCGCGAAACGAGCCGCCGGTGCCGTGGGCAAACACGACGACCGGCCAACCGTCTTCGGGCATCGTCACCGCCCGCGGGATTGTGAGTGAGTAGCAGACATCCTCCCGGCGTTGCTCGAGCAGTTGATGCTCGTAGACGAGGGCGCCGCCCGACTCGGCGAATGGGGGAAGGCCCTCTTGAAACTGCTGAAACGAGGCCCGCCCGTGCAGTTCGATGACGTTCGGGTTGGGAGCGGGACAGCGTCGTGCCGCACGTTCTTCCGGGGTCAGGCCAGGGGCCGTCGAACACGGCGAGTCACCCTCGGCATCGCACTCGTACAACGACACATGCTTCGGCTCCATGACCGAGGCCTCGACCGCGTGTTGCATGATGTTGGGCGCATCCGAGGTGGTGAACACCGTCGCCCCGATGGTTTCGGCTATCGAGACATCGATGCCGCCGGTGTTTTGCGGCGAGGCGTAAAATGCCCGTAGGTTGGCGTAGCGCTCCCATGCCCATTTTTTTGAAGCATCGCTTGGAGGCGTGTCGGACAGCAAAAGCTCGAGGTCCGCGTCGCGCTGAAACTTGCCCCCCTCGGCGGGTTTGATAGCGCCTGTCAACAGTACTGCGTACTGCGTCTGAGGCTCGAGGGGGAACCCCTCGTGGCTCTGCACGCCGATCCAGTTGGAGCAGATGTAGTTGCCAACACTGGTCGCACCACTTTGCCCGAGGTACATCGTCGGCTTGCGTTTGCCATAGTTTGGACTCTCCGGGTCGATGTTGACGAGGTACAGCGGCAAGATGTTGGCGCCGTGGTCAAACACAAACGGGTGGCTGGCGCGAAACAGGGTGGTGCCGTTCAGTGCAAATGCACGGTTTTGGGAAACCGCCTCAACCCAGCGCTCGACCAGCGGGCCAAACTCCCCCGTATATTCTGGTGGCGGCAACGGGAATCCCTCGAGGTCGATACGGTTGGCCACGATTCGCAAGTCGTTGGGAAACGGCAGGCGATAAAAGTCCGAGCCCTCGGTGCGGCCAGCCTGCAGATCGAAGTAGATTTTTGGCTGACCGGCTGCAAGCTGCTCCTCGTCGGGATCCTGGCAGTCGACACCTGGCCAAAACGCCGGCGGATTGGGGGGGCCCGCGGTTTCGCCCGTGTCGTCGGTGTCGTCGGAATCGCTGGTGTCTGGATCGATGGATGTCCCAACAGACATGTTTCCGGTTGAGCCGGTCTCAGGGACGATATCGCCCGAACTCGCACTCACTTGGCATTGCCCCGATGCGCAAGGGTGCCCGTACTCGATGCATCCGGTAAACGCGACGCTTGCCGACAAACAGCTGGCGAGAAGCCAAAAACCGGGCGGGCGTGGTGCAGGCATGGAGGCGAGGATACCAGCTTATGAGCGCCAGAGCGCGGCGCAAATCTTTCCATAAGTTCGATATTGTTACTGGTGCAAGGTGCGCAAAACATTCTTCTCTTGCATCATTTGAAACATATGCAACAATATCATTACATATGTCTCAGTCGCGTGAAATCGATGAAATCGTGGTGCTTGCGGCCCAGCGGCTGGTCCGGCGTCACGGTCCCGACTTCACAATGGGACAACTCGCGGATGAGCTCGGGGTTTCGCGGGCAACCCTCTACCGCCGGGGCCCGTCAAAGCTCGAGTTGCTGCGGGTGTTGGAGCAACTAGGGGACGTCAGCAAACGGGCACTTGCATCGACACGCGAACGCATCATGGATGCCACGGCTGAGGATATCTGCCAACGCGGATTTCAACACACGAGTATCGAGCAGATCGCCAAACGAGCCGGCGTTTCACCGGTCACTGTCTATCGGATGTTCGAGACCCGGGAAAATTTGCTTATACATTTTATCGACGAGCGGTCGCCGCGAAAAGACGCGGGCAGAATTCTCGAACAGCACGGCAAACCACTTCAAGAAGTACTGACTGAGTTTGTCGAAACCGCATTGTCCTGGGCCTGTGCCCACCCTGGACTGTGGCGGGCAATGATGTTTGTCGAGGGCGAAGCCGCGGCCATGTTGCAGATGTTGCGGCGAGACAACAAGGGGACCTACGTGCGGTTGGTGGCATTCATGGAGCACCACGCAAACACGGGTTGTTTGGTGGCTGAGCCCCCGCATCTACTCGCCGCCGATCTGATGGGTGCCGTCGCCGGGAGTGCCCTCCTCGACCAGCGTCTACAAGCCCACGGAGATGCTCCAGCCCAAGTTTCGGTGCGGGACCGGGCCGCTCGCGTGGTGGAGACATTCCTCTTTGGTCGCATGAAAACGGGAGCATAGTTCATGTATCAACAACAATCCATACCCCTGGCAATCGAGTTGTCCCGTGTCGGTGCGTCCGACCTGCCGCTTGTGGGCGGCAAAGGGGCCAACCTCGGTGAAATGCTAGCACTCGATTTGCCGGTTCCTCCGGGCTTTTGCCTGACGACCGAGGCCTTTTGCCGGTTTGTCGAGGAGGTGCCCGGTTACCGCGAACGCCTGGCCAGGCTCGACCAACTCGCACCCGATGACCTCGCAGGGGTAGCCGAACATGCCGGTGAAATGCGGCGGGCGATGCATGAAGCCGCCATGCCCGAGGAGCTAGGCAACGCAATCAAGAAATTTGTGCATGCAACTGATCTGACGGGGGCCTATGCCGTGCGCTCCAGCGCAACCCTCGAAGACCTGCCCGGAGCGTCGTTTGCCGGACAACAGGACACCTACCTCAACGTCGTGGGGGTCGACGAGATCAGCAACAAGGTCCGCGCCTGTTTTGCTTCGTTGTTCACCGACCGGGCGGTGATCTATCGCCGACGCCAGGGCTATGGTTCACAGGGAGCCCGGCTCTCGGTTGTCGTCCAGCGGATGATTCCAGCAGACATCTCGGGGATCGCGTTTACGGCCGATCCGGTCACCCAGCATCGGGGTGTATGTGCAATTGATGCGAGTTACGGGCTCGGGGAGGCGCTGGTCTCGGGGCTTGTCAACGCCGACAACTACCGGGTCGACCGGCAGTCGGGCGAGGTCCTGTCGCGCACACTCGGCGACAAGGCAATCGCCATTCGGCCGGTGCCAGGCGGGGGTACCAGGACCGAAGATGTGCCAGATCACGATAGAGCACGCGAAGCCCTCACGCCCGCGCAGCTTACCGAGTTGGTGCGACTCATCGACAAGGTCGAAGCCCACTACGGTTGCCCGCAGGATCTCGAGTGGTGTTTTGAGGGCAGCAAGCTGTACTTGGTGCAGTCGCGAGCGATTACCTCGCTGTACCCGCTGCCGGAAAAACTGCGGCGCCGAGCCGGTGACCGCCTGCGTGTATTTGTCAGCTTTGGTCACCTACAGGTCAACACGGTGCCGTTTCCTCCGCTGACCCATCACTTCATCCGCCGCATTCTCCCGGTCGGTAAGCCGTCGCTGCGCGGGGGACTTACCGAGGACTCCACGATCTTTCATGCGATCGGCGGGCGGGTGTTTGTCGACGCGACCCCGGCACTCACACGGTTTCCGACCTCCAAACTTCTACCCAAGGTCCTCACCAACATGGACCAGACCATCGCCGGTCGGTTGCAGGAGGTGTGCTCGCGCCCGGCGTTTCACCGGGGTCCACATGATCGGGCGCGAGTATATGCACTTGCAATATTTTTTCTGCCGATCCTGTGGCACGCCCAACTCAACCTGTGGTGGCGCAATCTCGATGCCGCCGACCGGCGGTTTGAACGGCTCGATCGGGCGCTGGCCACCACTGTCGAGCGTGCTCGCAACTCTCACGCAGCTGGTGTAGAGCGGCTGCAAGCGCTTATCAGCAAACTCTCCGAGGTGTTTGAGCAACAGCTGCTCGCGGCCCATCCTCCCGTAGTCGTGGCGGGCATGCTGGCGTGGAAAATCCTCGAACGACTCGTTGGCAAACGCCTGCCGCCGGGTACCGTCGATGCGCTCAACCGTGGGTTTGAGGGCAACGTCACCACCGAAATGGACCTCGAATTGGGTGACCTCGCCGACCTTGCCCGCGGGACTGAAATCGCCGACGTGCTCGCGCAATATCCCCCTAATCAGGCGATTGACCAGCTGCGCACGCGCCCCAGCGCAGCCGCGTTTTTACACCAATGGGACCACTTTATTGCCCGCTACGGGCACCGTTGTCCCGGCGAAATCGATATCGCGGTACGCCGGTGGTCCGAGGACCCGTCGAGCCTCGTGACCAGTATCGTCGGGATGCTTCGTGGTGGCGAGCCGGGCCAGCACCGTCGCCGCGAGCAGGAGGCTCGAGCCCAGGCACACGCCGCGATCGAGTTGATCGAGCAGGAGGCTCGCAGGGGCATGTTTGGGTGGCTTCGCCACCGCCTCGTGTCCCGGCTTATTAAATGCATGCGCAAATACCTTGGGCTGCGGGAGCACGGCAAGTTCTTGATGGTTCGGGCTTTTACCGCGGTTCGAATGTGTGCGCTCGAGTGTGGTGAGCGCGGTGTTGCCCAGGGGGTGTTTGAGCGGGCAGACGACGCGTTTTTGTTCGACTTTGACGAGTTGCGAGAAGCCCTTGCGAGTGACCAACCGGAACACTGGCAAACCCTGGTTCGTCAACGACGGGAGCAAATGGCCCGAGATGCCGAGCGCCAGCCACCGCCGGTGCTCACCAACGACGGCGAGATTCCCCCACTGCCTGTCGAAAAAGACATCCCAAGTAATGTCCTGACCGGGCAGGGCGTGTCGGCCGGGGTTATCGAGGGGGTTGCCCGTGTCATCACCGATCCGACCCGCGAGGTACTGCACGCCGGCGAGGTCTTGGTCGCGCCGTTTACGGACCCCGGGTGGACTCCTTTATTTGTGCATGCATCGGGTTTGGTGATGCAAGTTGGTGGCATGATGACCCACGGTTCGGTTGTCGCCCGCGAATACGGAATTCCGGCGGTTGTCAGCGTCGAACAGGCGCTACAGCGGATCAAGACCGGCGACCACATTCGCGTGGATGGCGAGAAGGGGTGGGTCACAATTTTGCGGGGCGAGGGGGAGTAGTTCGATGAAGTCCGCGTTAATCATGATGTTGGTCGTATTGGCGATCGCGGTGGCCATGGTGATCCACCGCGGTCTATGGGCCGAGGCCGCCAAGGCTTCGTGGTCCCAGGCCGGGAACTTTGTGCCACTGTTGCTGATCGCAATGGTGGTTGTGGGCTGCACCGAGGTGTTGCTCTCGCGCGAGTGGGTCGAAAAGTGGATGTCCGATGCCTCGGGATTTCGCGGTATTGGGATCGCCTGGCTGGCCGGGATATTGACCCCAGGCGGTAGTCTCATTGGTCTGCCGCTGGCCGCTGGGCTGCATCGCGCGGGCGTGGGGGCAGCCGTCTTGGTCACCTACCTCGCCTCGATTTCGTTGCTCTCAGTTATTCGGCTTCCCCTCGAGATCGGGTTTGTCGGCGGTAAGTTGGCAACGGTACGGTTTGTGACCTGCCTATTTCTCCCGCCGATCGCCGGGTTGTTGACCCGCTTCGCAGCGCCGTTATTGCGATAGGCTATTGATGTATCATCATCGATCTGACGCACGCCGCCTGACGGCGCTCGAAGACGTGTGTAACCGCAAGTATGGTAAGAGCCTAGCGTTTCGCTCCTGGGGTGGCGATAGCCGGGGTTTTGCGAATTTGTCTGCATGTGCAGATAGTTGCTGGTCGGCCGATTTCGCTACCGTGCGGCCATGCATCGGCACGTTCGGTTTTTGGGAGCACTCGCCACATCAGTCTTACTGCCCTTGATGGGCTGCGGGAGCAACGGTGAAGACTGCGAAGGCGCGCGGTGTGACACGTCGGCCGGCAGTGGCATCTCGGTCTCCGGCACGGTCACAAGCGACAGCGGTTCCACCGGGTCGTCCACGGGCAACTCGAGCGGAGCCACGGAGTCGAGTTCTGGCGGGACCGATTCGGATGGGACGACCACGGGGACAACGGGCAACACCACCGGGATCAAGTTCGACGTGGGCGATGCCCCGCCGCCTCCAGATCTTCCTGAAGAGTCAGGTCCGATTATTCCCGAAACCTGCGATCAGGCGCTCGCGGGTGAAAGCACCGTTGGCTGTCGGTTTTTTGCCGTCGACATGGACTCGCACGACAACGTCGAAAATCAACAGTACGCCGTGGCGATTGCCAACGTCCAGCTCGCCCAGCAGGCGACCGTCACGATCGAGGTCAAGGATCAAAACAACAATTGGTCGACGGTCGCCGGGCCACAGCCGATCGCCGCGCTCGACCTGTATACGTTTAACCTGCCCGCTCGCAACACCGACGATACCCAGCTGTTTGTGGGTGGGGCCTATCGCGTGACCTCGGATGTGCCGGTCATCGCCTACCAGTTCAATCCGGTCGATGGTGCATCTTCCTATCTTTCCGATGCTTCCATGCTGTTTCCGGTGCCGTCGCTTGACACCATCAACGACGTGATTGGCTGGACATCGATGATGGATAACACCAATGTGTTTCAACATGGATATGCAACGATTATCGGCACCTCCGACGGCACGGTTGTCACGGTGACGCCGAGTGTCGCAACTGCGGCTGGCAACGGCATCCCGGCTGGTAGCCCCGGTGTGCCGTTTCAAATCAACTTAGGGGAGGGAGACGTCGCCAGCGTGGCCGTGCAAAACCTCGGAACCTCGATGACCGGGACCAAGATTACGAGCAACGAAGGCCACCCGGTGGCCGTGTTGTCGGGGCAGGAGTGTGCACTCATTCCGGAGAACGTTTGCTGCTGCGACCATATGGAAGAACAGCTCGCGGGGCTGCGCCAGTGGGGCACCCACTTTATCGCCGCCCGGATGCCGGTGCGAGACGTCAACATGCCAGAGACAAGCCTGTGGCAGATTTACGCCTCCGAGGATGGCACCCAACTGACGTTCACCTACGACCCTGGCGTCACCGGACTTCCCGGGCCCAACCTGGTGCTCAATCAAGGCGAGATGGCCCAGGTCTATGTCACGGGTCCCGCCAATGAGCCCGGCGATTTCGAGGTTGAGGCGAGCAAACCGATCAATGTCATCAACTACATGATCGGCTCGGAAAACCTCGGGGGCGGCAGCGTGGGCGACCCCGCCATGGTGCAGCACAGCCCGGTTGAGCAATACCTGCCGCGCTATGTCGTGTTGGTGCCGGGGACGTGGGTCAACGATGTGGCCGTGGTGACCCGCCCAGCTGGGGCCACGATTACGATCGACGATGTGCCGATTAGCGATGCCGAGTTCAACCCGGTGGGCGATTCGGGGTTTGAGGTCGCACGTGTGGCGATTCCCGATGGCGTGCACGTGCTCGACGGCGGGATGGACCCGTTTGGGGTGGTGATTGTCGGCTATGACACATGGGACAGCTACGCCTACCTCGGCGGCACCGGGACGGGGAAGATCAACCCCAACCCCCCTGGGTGATTGGCAAATCCCCGACTTTTGTGGGTACAACAAAGCCAAAGCCCGGTATGATGCGGGCAATGTCGCGGGCACGCATTCTCCTCGCATTCGCATTTGTTGTACCAGCATGTACAACGCACACCTGCCCCGACGTAGTGGTGCCAACCAACGCCCAGGCCGGGCCGCCACAAACGACAGCTCCAGCGGGCACGCTCGAGCAGGCGGTTGCCAACACCCCAGACATCACTGCCGCAGTGTCGTTTGAGCCGTCCCCAACCACGCCAGCAGGTGTACGCGAGCAGTTTGGCAAGTTGGTCGGTGTGTGGATGTGCAAGGGTGAGTCGCGGCAGCCAGACGGGACCTTTAAGCCAGGTCCGGGAGAGTCGCGCTGGACATTTTTTTACACCCTAGGGGGCCAGGCCATTGGCGACGTGTTTGAGCCCCCGCAAGGTTCTGGTGGCCCGGTTGGCATCAATCTTCGGGTGTACCGTCCCGAAACCAACGACTGGGTGTTGAGTTGGACCACGCCGGCGTTGCAGCGCTACGACCACTACGAGGCCAAACAGGTCGGCGAGACCTTGGTGATGCGGGGGGAAATCGCCGCCAACGCACCATTTCCCCAGTACAGCGCCAAGATCACGTTTTCGCAGATGACGCGAGCGTCCTTTAGCTGGCAGCTCGAAGCCGCCAAACCCGGCTCAGATGGCCCGTGGCAGGTTTTTAGCAAAATTGAATGTCGGGCAGCTGTGTAGCCGCTGCCCGACATTTGTTGTGCATACATGCGATTGCCGACGCGAGGCTCACTCCGTTGTCGGTGTTGCCCGGGCCGCCAGTAACCCGCGAAACGATTCGCGGTAACTCCACGCGAGGAAGACCTCTAGGCCCAGCAGGACAAACGTCATCGGGTTGGGCGGGGTGAGAATGAAGTGAAATAGCGCGATGTTGACGATCACCGGCGCGAGCAAGACCAGCGCGAGCGGGACAAACCGACCACTAAGCAGCAGGGCACCGCTCAAAACCTCGGTTCCCTTGATCACCGGAAACATGTAGCCGGTGGCTGCGAGTGCGCCCAAAAATGCGCCTGCACCCCCTCGATGGGCTCCATCGGGATGAAGTTCAAAAACCCGTTGAGGCCAAACACGAGAAAAATGAGACCGAGAGAGACCCGGGCGATGGTGACGAGAATGCGTTGAATGTTCATGGGAACCTCGATTTGACGAAAGCATAGGTCACAATCGTGGGTGCGCTAGACTACACAGATGCAAGACAGTGTTGCAAAAAATGCAACGGACTCCGAGCCCGAAATTTCGGAGATCGCCGCCTTGCTCGCGGTGGTCGAGCGGCGAAGTTACGGGGCCGCGGCGCGAGCTCTCGGGTTGAGCAAGTCCACCGTGAGCCGCCGGATCGGATCGCTCGAGGACAAGCTTGGCGTGCGACTGCTGCAACGCAGTACCCGTAACCTGGCACTGACAGAGTTGGGGCACGCCTACCACGAACGGGTGATGACTGCCGTTGGTGGGTTGCGCGAGGCCGCGGCTGCTGTGCGCGAGCAGCAGGGGCTCGCCCGCGGGCTATTGCGGATGACCGCGCCGGTCGACCTCGGGCGCTGGCTCGCCGGGCTCATCGTTGGTTTTCGCCGGGCCTATCCCCAGGTCGCGGTGCAGATCGAGTTGACCCAACGGGCTGTCGACTTGGTGGGTGAGGGCTTCGACGCCGCCATCCGGGCAGGGTATTTGCGAGACTCCGCCCTGATTGCGCGGCCACTCCTCAAGATTTCGGCGATCCTGGTCGCATCTGACATGTACTTGCAAGAACATGGCAAGCCCCGGCGTCCGGCCGACCTCGGGCACCACCAGGCAATTTTGTTTCGCCGGGCGCAACACCGCGGGCAACGACGCTACCAACTCGAAAACCTGCGGCGCAAACAAAAGCGCGAGGTTGTGGTTTCGGGGCAGCTCATAGCCGACGATTTTAACTTTGTCCGCGATGCCGCCCTGGCCGGGGCAGGTATTGCCCTGGTGCCAGAGTTGCTTATACAACAGGAGCTCGAACGCGGCGAGCTGATACGGGTATTACCGAGCTGGCGGGTCCAGTCGGCGCCACTGCATCTCGTATACCCAAGTCGTGCCTATGTGCCAGCCAAGCTCCGCGCATTTGCCGAGTTCGCAGCCTCTTGGATTGGTCAAAACACCACCCCCTAGGGCGCGCATGGGTTACGGCGGATGGGGGACACTGCCAAATCGCGATTTGAAGTCATCGACGAGCCGTTCGCAACGCGCCTGCGCCGAGGTGACAGCTTCGCGGTTGTAGCGGACCAGCCAGGCCATGCCTGCGTGTTGGCTAGAAAATCTTGTAATTGCAAGTTTGAGATCCTCGGCGTGGCCATAAAACACCATCGCCGAGCGCCCGCTCGGATAATCGACAAGGCCGGTCTCGAGCCGCACCTGAAATACACCGGCGTAACGCGGAAGGTCGTTGGGGAGCTGCGCGAGCCGGTGCCAACGTGAAAATCGCATAGCTCGATTGTAAGCGAAGCAGGTCGGTCGTCAATCGCCACCGGCCGGGCATAATTGCAAATACACTATGTTGTGAGTTTGCGGTTGCCAAATGCTACCCGCCGCAGGAGCAGGTCGAGGAGCAGCAACGGCAGGACCAACCCCCATAACACCAGTGGCCAAATCGCCTGGGCGTGGGTGCGCCCACCGGCATCCCCGGGTGTTTCAAGAATCGGACCGATGTCGCCGTTGTGGGAACCTTCGCTGAGCTCTGCCAACCACGCCGGGTCGGGCGAGAGTTGATCGGGCGCAAGTTCGTTGGGGTAGGGCACCGAGACATGGGTAACGGCTTCGGCTGCGAGCCGCCGTGGGGTTTCGTGTTCGTCGTAGAGCTTGGCCCGCAACAGCCGCTGACCGGTCTCAACCCCCAACAGCGTGGCCTCGTAGCGCCCCGGGGCCGATAGCTCGAGCGGTAGCTCAACGCTCGAGTCCGTCGTCTCGCCACCCTTGGCGAGCGTTGCCGGGTCGATAACTTCGACGCTGCCGCGCAGGTCATTGGCAAACCCCTGGGCCGACTCGACATCGACAATGATGCGGTAGGCCCCACGGTCGGACGCTGGCGCAACTTCGATACGCGCGCCACCGACGAGCCCGGCTCCCTGGCGCAGGGTGTCCCGGGCAACCTGACTCCAGAGCTTGGCGAACCCGGTCCACGAGACCCAGTGGGTCGCCCACCTGGGTTTGGCATCACTTGCAAATGCAACTGTTCGGCCAAGGCCCCGGCGGCCACGCACCAGCAACGGATCGCCCAAATGGGTTCGCAACAGTACCTCGGAGAGTTTTTTGGGTTTGGTGGGGACCAGTCCCAACAACCCGGGCGCGCGCCCAAAGTCGATACCTCGCAGCGCCTGCACGGGCTTGGCGACCCGCGGGTACAGCCGCCGCTCGACAACCGCGTTGCGGGTGACCTCGCGTGTTTCACGGCTGAAGATCCGCGGAACGTCGGTGCCGTCCTGGCTAAAGTAGTAGCGGCCACGACCACTGCGGGCGACACGGGCAAGAAAGTCTTTGCCGGCACCAGCTCCCACACCAACGGTCGAGACCGTAATGTCGGCGTCGCGCATGTCACCGAGCAGCGAGGCCATGCCCGACTCCGGCGATTGCCCGTCGCTGAGCAAAATGACGTGCTTGACCAACGCCCGCGAGCCAGCGAGTTGTAGGTAACTCTCACGCAGGGCAGGAATCGCATTGGTACCCCCGCCGGCCGACAGCCGCCGGATGTTGCCGGCGATCCGCAGGCGGTTTTTGGCCGGTTGGAGGCGCACCAGCACGTAGGGGCGCGAGTCAAATGCAATTACACCGAGTTCGTCACTCGGGTCGAGCGTTGCGGCCGTTGCCCGTGCTGCCTCTTTGACCAGGTCAAGCCGATCTTCGGACGACATCGAACCGCTTTTGTCGATGACCAGCACCAGGGCGAGGGTTGGTTGCTCGCGTTGGCGCTCACCCTCAAACTTGACGGGCAAAATGCTCTCGATAGTCGAGCCTCCCCAGCCGCCGACGCCAAAGGATTTCTCGCCACCAACCATGATGAAGCCGGCACCGCCGTCGGTGACGTGGGAGACCACCGCCGCGCGCTGGGCTGCGTTGACCGAGCCGGCCGGAATGTCCGAGAAGATGACCAGATCGTAGGGGCGCAGTTCCTCGGCCGTCGCCGGTAGCTCGGAGGCCGGGACGATCTCAACATGGAGGTGATCGGAGCGCAAAGCCCTTGCAAGTGCATTTGTTTTGTCGCTTTGGTCGGCGAGCAACACCCGGGGTCGACCCCGAACTTCGCCGACCACCGCGGCCTTGTCGTTTTGTGAGCTGCGGTTTTGCTGCTGCGAAAGTCCTTCGGTTTGCAGCTGGGCCGAAAACACAACCGGTCCGGGCTCTAAGACGCGGGCTGGCAGCTTGAGCTGGGTTGAGCCCGCGCGGAGTTTGACCTGTTTGGATGGCGCAAGCGGGTTGGGTTCGCCGTTTTTGTCGAGCGTGAGTGTGAGCTCAACCGGCGCACTTGCAACCAGATCGATCACGACGTCGAAGGTCTGGCTCACCCGCAGCTCTTCGGGCAGGTGAATGCCGGCGACCATCACATCGCCGCGGACTGCCGCCGGGAAACTACGGGTATGAACCTTCACACCACGGCCTTGCAGCTCACGGGCCGTCGCCACCAGGTCGCCGCGCTCCGCCAACGAGCCGCCACCGTCGGTCAGCAACACAATGCGTCCCTCGGTGTCGGGGTCGAGCAGGGCGGAGGCGAGGTGTAAAGCCGAGCCGTGCTGACTGGCAAGGCCGTTTTGATGACGTTCGAGTACGGCCTTTGAGCCCTGCTCCCCGCCGCTTGGGTCGGCGAGAATCTTGGCCTCTTGCGCGTAGGTTATCACCCTGAGGCGCGTGCGATCCTCACGGGCGAGGTCCTGCTGGGCTTCTTGTTCGACAAATGTCCGTGCTTGGTCAACGAGTTTTGCAGCTTCGGCGAGTTGGGCATCGTCGATACTTGCAGAGACATCGATCGCCATGACAACCGTTTTGCCGCGAATCGGGCTCTCGAGGTTGGGAAGGGCGAGGGCGAGGGCGAGGGCCACGAGCACCAACAGGCGGATCAACACCTGAAACACCACCTGAACCGCCGGGACATCGACAAGGGAACGACGCGCAGTGATCAGGAGGTAGGGGACGAGCGAGAGCGGTAGCAGCCACAAAACTCGCGGCTGACTGAGCACGAGGTTGCGATCGCCCGTCGAAGAAAGTGTATCTGCAAGCCACGCCGGCAGCTCGAGCGACAGCGGACCGGGGTCGCCAAGCACACGGTGGAGCACAACCCCGCCAGCGATCCCCAAAAGTAGCAGCAACAGGGGCAGCCGCGTTGGCTTGGCTGGGCGACTCATACGGTTACCCTCCGGTGGTAGCTGATCCACTCGACCGCGATAAGGCCCGCCGCGACCAAAATGAGCAGTGTCCACAACGGGCCTTCGCTCAGGGGAACCGGGGTCGGAGCTTCGTCCTTGACCACCTCGGGGCCGAGCTCAGGTAGTCGCGAACGCAGGTCCGAGGCGGACGCGCTGGCCTGGTTGACGGCGAGCCGCACCTCGGTGCCGGCATGGGGTCCGTCGGCAGCAACGACCCGATAAAAGCCCGGTTGAGTGGCCCGCATGCGAAAGATCCCATCTTGTAGGGGGACAACCTCGCTCGGGATTGTTGTTGATGCATCATTTTCGCCGGGCTCGGGACCGAGGACCTCGACCGAGGATAGCCCGTCGGCGTTGAGCCCCACGGCCGCAACCTTGACCGGACGCCGCGCACCCACAGGCACGCTCGCCACAAAACCCGGCATGGACTGCTCGAAATAGTTGATGATGTTGGCGACCAGCACCGGAAAAGCCACCCGAAGCGGCAGGTCGGACTGGCGCAGGTCAAAGCCAAAGGCAACGGTTTGATAACTACCCGTGCGCAGGACAACAACCGGCTCACCGATACTACGGACCAGCGCCTGGTCGCCCTGATCAAGGGCAAAGCTGGTACCACGGCGGATATTGACGTCTTTGAGGACAATCGAGTCGAGCAGCGGGTGGTCCTTGAGCTGCTCGGTTAAAAACGGCCGGGTGATGTCGTTTTGGCGTGGGATCAAAAAGTTCGCATCGACCCGGCGCCAGGGGTCAAACACCACCAGGTTGCGTTCGGGCAGAGCCGGGAGCGGATTGTCGCCAACATCGTAGAGCACGACATCCGCCTCGGCGAGAATCGGATGGTCCGGGCGCGCCTCCGGCATCGCAACCCCTGAAAGATCGATGTGGTCCTCGAGCGTGAGCAGTGCTGCTTCTAAAAACAGGTTGGTACCGTCGGTCACCAGCGCGACTTTTAGGGGCCGCAGCGGTGGAACAATTGCATAGGCAATATCATCGTCGGCTGGGCCGAGCCCGCCGCGGGTTGGGTCGTCGGGATCGAGTTCTGTGCTTGGCGGCGGCAATAGCCGGGCAACGAGTTTGGTACGGGCGGCATCGACATCGCGAATGGTCGACGTTTGCCGGGCACCGGGTTGCAGTTGCAGGGTGTTCTTGCCAACACTGACACCGTCGGCGGCGATGTCGAGGGTGAGCGACACGGGTGCCTCTCCGAGGTTTTGCACCTCTGCGAGGACCTCGACATGCTCGCGGTCGTCCGGATAGCGGCGAGCGGCAAAAGCTGTAATTGCAACGTTTGGCGCCGGTCCACCAAACTGTTTGACTTGGCAGGTCACGGGCCCGGCGATGCAGCGGTCTATCGCTGCCAGCGAGGCACGGTCGAGCGCGCCGTCTGTGAGAATCAAGATTTGCCCACCGGGCTGGTCGCTGACCGCGTTGGCGGCAAGGTCAAGGGCACGTCCGAGGTCGGCCTCGCCCGGCTCCGTGGTGCTGACGTTGTCGAGCCCGCGCAACAGCGCTCCGGCATCGCGGCTCAAAGGTGCAGGTACACGTATTTCCGTACCGGCGGAGATCACAAGCGCCCGGTCGGCGGGGCCAAGCGCCGCAACCTCGGCGCGTGCTCGCGAGACAGCAGCTTGCAGGCGGGTCCGCGGTTCGGCCTGGGCGTCATCCTGCTCGTCGGTATAGACGCCCGCCATGCTCGCAGATGCGTCGACCACGATTGCCAGGGTCACGGGTTCGCGCAGCCAGGCGTCGGGCCGTGGGTCGCCGAGGGCAAGGCAGATCAGCGCGAGCAGCAGCAGCTGAATCAGCCACGAGAACATGCGCCGGAGTTTTTTCCACAGTCGCCGCGTGTCGCTTTCGGCGGTCACCCGTTGCCAAAGGTCGGCAAAGGGCACAACGACCTGACGCCTGCGCATTCGCAGCAGGTACAGGCCGGTGATCACCGCCGCACCCACGGCAAACAGGGTGGCCACCTCGGCCGCCGCGAAGCCGGCGAAGTTCACCGAAGGATGCCTCCCAGGCGAAACATCCGCAGGACAAGGTCGTCAAACGGTGTGGTTGTATCTGCACGGAAGTAGGGGATTCCGCGCGAGCGGCAGCTGGCCTCGAGGTGGGCACAAAAGCGTTTGTGAGCTTCTGTGTAGGCCTTGAGTGTGGCTGCACTGAGCGTGACATCGAGGCCGTCTCCACCTTCGCAGTCGACGATTTTGACATCGCCCCGCAGTCCGCTGGCGGTTGGGTCGGCCTCGACTGGGTCGAGCACTTGGATGGCGACAGGTTCGTGTTTGCGAAACCGCAGGAGGTTGAGGCCATCAAACGCCCCCTCCATGTCATAAAAGTCGCTGAGTACGATCGTCAGGCCTGGTTGGCCGGCCTCCGCGGCGATGCGCTTACAGGCCGAGCGGATGTCCGTTGGGCCACCTCGCGGGGCGGACTTGAGAAACTCGAAGATCCGAAAGATACGCCCCTTGCCGCGCACAGCCGGAAGGGTTGCGTGGACCTTGCCCGACATACACACGAGTCCGACGCGATCGAGGTTGCTGAGGCCGACATAGGCGAGGGCCGCGGCGATTTTTTGGGCCTGGCGGAGTTTGTCACCACTGCGTGTCTGCATCGAGTCGCTGACGTCGACTACCACGCGGATCGGCAGATCCTCGTCCTCCTCAAACAGCCGCACGAGTGTCTGCTCGAGCCGCATCAACACATTCCAGTCGAGGTTGCGGATATCGTCGCCGGGGGAGTATTCGCGGTGGTCGGCAAACTCGAGGCCACTGCCGACTTTTCGGGTTTTTCGCTCGGCTCGGTTGCGGCCGCGAAACAACCTGCGGGCGATAACCTGCAACAGTTCGAGTTGTTTTAAAAATGCCTCATCGAACAGGTTTTCACTGTCCTGTCCGCTGTCGCGGTCAGGTTGTTTATTGCCAAAAAGTCGCGTGCGCAGGCCCATTGCCGGGAACTTAGTCGGTGGGAACCGTGGCGAGAATTTGGTCTAAGACATCGTCGATGCGAACGCCTTCGGCCTCGCCCTCAAAGTTGAGGATGACGCGGTGACGCAGGGCGGCATGGGCAATCGCCCGCACATCGTCGACTGCGGGCGACCTGCGGCGTTCGAGCACACAGTTGACGCGAGCGGCCAGCAAAATCGACTGGGCTCCGCGTGGGCTGCCACCAAAACGGACGTAGCGTTTGACGAGCTCGGGCGCATTGCGGTCGTTTGGATGGGTTGCCCGCAACACGCGAACCACGTAGCGGGTGAGTGATTCGGTGACTGGCAGCGAGCGGATAAGTTGACGCATCGACAGGATCTTGTTGCCGTCGAGCACCGGGCGCGCCTGTTGTTTTTGTCCGCCAGTCGTTCGGTCTAAGATGGTCATGAGGTCATCTTCGCCGGGGAACTCGACGTTGATTTTGAGCATAAACCGGTCGAGCTGTGCCTCGGGCAGGGGGTAGGTGCCCTCCATCTCGAGTGGGTTTTGCGTTGCTAATACAAGAAATGGGTCGGGCAGGGGGCGGGTTTTTCCGGCGGCCGTCACCTGGGCCTCGGCCATCGCCTCGAGCAGTGCCGACTGGGTTTTGGGGGTCGCGCGGTTGACCTCGTCGGCGAGCACGATATGGCTAAAAATAGGACCTGGTTGGTACTCGAGTTGACGCCCACCACCGGGGACATCGACGAGCACCGAGGTCCCAACAATGTCGGCGGGCATGAGGTCGGGGGTGAACTGAACCCGGGCAAACGAGAGGTCGACGGCACTGGCGAGTGTACGGATCAGCAGCGTTTTACCCAGCCCGGGAACGCCCTCTAACAGTCCGTGACCGCCGGCGAGCAGGCAGGTCATTACCCCGCGGATGATTGCATCTTGGCCGACAATCACCTGGTGAATCTCGCTGACGAGCGCGTCGAGATGTTGGTGGAGAGCGTTGAGTTCGGCCTGAATCTGGGAGGTCGTCATACGGATGCTTGCTGAGGATACACGAGGTTAGCCCCGGTCACGCCGCGGGGCCACCTACGTGGGTGTGAGTGGTCAGAGGTCGAACGCGCCGGTGTCCTAGATGGTTTGTTTCGCCGACCCTGATTCATGACACACCGGCATAGGAAGTTGTTCCCTCGGGCGCAAAGATCGGCCAGTACTAGCTCGCGCGGTTTGCGAAGTGCGCGGTTTTGCAGCGAGCGTGATGTCGTGCACTGTAGCCGATGCGCAGGGCGTACAAAGATGTTGATGGTACATCTAGGTTGCGGCCTTCGTGGTTTGTATGAATATACATTGGCTTTTGGGCAGGCCACCTAGACGAGCTCGACGTCGGAAATGATCTCAACCAAGGCCGGGCCGGGATGGGCGAGGGCCCGCTCGAGTGCTGCATCGAGTTGCTCACGAGTTGTCACGCGGATCCCCAGTGCACCACAGGCCGTGGCAAACTCGGCGAAGTTGGGGTTTTTGAGCGAGGTCTGCCAGACCTCCCAATTACCGGCACGTTGCTCCTTGCTGATCTTCCCAAGTTCGGAGTTGTTGAGCAGCACATGGGTAATGTTCATGTTGTATTTGACTGCGGTTGTCAGCTCGGCCATGTACTGGCCAAATCCGCCGTCGCCCGAAACCGACACGACCTTGCGCCCGGCAAACCGCGGGTCCTGTTCCTGGGTGGCTGCCCACGCGCCGATGGCCGCGGGCAGGGAAAATCCAATCGAACCGAGGTACCCCGACATCAATACGGATTGGCGCTCGCACTCGAAGTAGCGGCCAAAGGAGTAGGTGTTGTTGCCGACATCGACGGCGATGATCGCATCGTCTGGGACAAGCCGCGTCATGGCCTCAAAGATGGTCGCCGAGTTGAGTCCACGGCCGCGGTCGTCGGGTAGGCGGCTGCGCTTTTCGTCGAGCCAGATTTGCCAGCGTTGTTTAATTTCGTCGCGCTGGTCTGTAGCTGCGAGCTCACCCTCGCCAAGATGTTGCATAAACAACGAAACTGTGACGCCGATCTCACCCCATACGGGCACGGTTACCGGGTGGAATTTGCCAAGTGCCATGGCGTCAAAGTCAACCTGGATGATCGGGACCTTCGCCGAGATACCGGTGTGATTCGAGAAGCTGGCCCCAAACACCACGAGGAGGTCCGATTCGTTCATAAACCAGCTGGCGATCGGGGTGCCGCTGCGGCCGAGTACACCGCACCCCAGCGGGTGGCTGTCGGCAATTTGCCCCTTGGCCTTGAAGGTGGTGAGCACCGGGCAGTTGAGGCGTTCGGCGAGTTTGACAATCGCCGGCATGTTGAAGCGCGCCCCATGACCGACGATGATCACCGGGCGTTTGGCCGCACGTAGTTTTTGCACGGCTTCGGCGAGTGTTTCGCCCGGCGGGGCGATGGTTTGCGGTGTGAGGCGGCCTTGCGGGCCCCCTGGCTTGGCATCGGCTGCCACCGGGATCTCGGTGACCTCGTCGGGAAAAATCAGGTGGGAAACGCCGCGGTTTAAAATGGCCGATTTGCAGGCGAGGTTCATCAACTCGGCGTGTTTGCTGGTCGTTAAGACAGATTGACTCCACTGCGCGACCTTGCCAAATGCGGCCTGCAAGTCGACCTCTTGAAATGCTCCCGGGCCGAGTACCTGGGTTTGAACCTGCCCTGTAAGCGCAAGCGCTGGGGCTCGGTCGACATTGGCATCCCACAGCCCGGTGAGGAGGTTGGTGGCTCCGGGCCCTGCGATGGTCAGGGCCGCCGCCGGGCGCCCGGTGAGTTTGCCGTAGGCCGAAATCGCAAACGCGGCAGCGCCTTCGTGGCGGACACCGATGTATGTCAAACGATTGTTTTGTTCCTGCCGGCGAAGTGCGTCGGCGAGGCCGAGGTTGGAATGCCCGACCATGCCAAACACCCACTTCACACCCCAGTTGACCATGGTGTCGGTCATGAGGTCGGAGATGTTGCGGACATGGGGGATTGCCTCCTCAATGCCGACATAGATGCCGTCTTCGCGCTGTTCGATGGCGTAGGTCTCGACCCCGTCGTCAAACCCTCCTGGCGGTTTACCGGTGAGCGGGTGAAAGTCCCAACCGTGCCACGGGCAACGTAGCCAGCCGTTTTCGATCGAGCCCTCGCCCAGGGGGCCACGCTGGTGTGGGCAGTGGTTGTCGAGCGCGGCAAACTGTCCGTCGTGATGGGTGAGACATACGGAGGTCTCGCCACAACTCACGGTTTTCACCCGACCCTCGGGGAGGTCTTCGGGGCTGGCCACCCGGTACCAGCGCAGATGTACCTTGCCGTTTTCGGTGACCGAGGGAGTGGGTTTTTTGTCGTCGGTTGTCATGGCGTCCTCTAGATGTGTCTACAAGTTTTTGACTAAAGCGGCGTGACCCCACCGTAGGCCACCCCCGCAAGATAGGCCATGTCGCGGTCGTAGGTGGTGAGGTCTGAAACCTGAAACTGGTTGAGATGGCGATGGCCACAGGCGCGTGCCAACACCTGCATGAGCTCGGTGGTGGCATGAAGGTAGTTGTACAGCTGGGTGGCCGAGCGCTCGATTTCAAGGCGTTTGCGCAAATGGGGTTTTTGCGTGGCGATCCCAACCGGGCAGTTGTTGGTGTGACAGGCTCGCATTGCCACACAACCGATCGCCTGCATCGCGGAGTTTGCAATTGCAACGGCATCGGCCCCGAGTGCAAGCGCCTTGACAAAGTCAGACTCGGTCCGCAAACCGCCGGTGATCACCAACGTGACATCGCCGCGACGGCGGGCGTCGAGATGTTTACGCGCGCGGGCCAGGGCCGGAATCGTCGGCACCGAAATGTTGTGTTTGAAGATGTTGGGTGCCGCCCCGGTGCCGCCACCCCGACCGTCCAAAATGATGTACTCGACCCCGATCGCCAGGGCGAAGTCGATATCGGCCTCGATGTGCTGGGCGGAGAGTTTAAAGCCGATGGGGATACCACCGGTGACTTCGCGGACCTCGTCGGCAATTTTGCGGTAGTCGGCCGGGGTGTGGAGTTCGGCAAAGGTCGCCGGACTGATCGCTGGTGTCCCTGGGGTCAGTCCGCGAACCTCGGCGATTTGCCCCGTCACCTTGGCCCCGGGCAGGTGCCCGCCAGTGCCTGTTTTGGCCCCTTGGCCGCCCTTAAAGTGAAAAGCTTGGCACTTGGCGACACGGTCGAGGCCCCAGCCAAACTTTGCAGATGCAAGTTCGTAGAAGTAGCGTGAGTTTGCCTGTTGCTCCGCGGGCAGCATGCCGCCTTCGCCCGAGCAGATGCCGGTGCCCGCCCGTTCGGCTCCGATGGCCAGCGCAGTCTTGGCTTCGGCACTGAGGGCGCCAAAGCTCATATCACTGACGAAAACCGGGATTTTGAGGGTGAGGGGTTTTTTGGCCGAGGGGCCAATCACGACATCGGTGCCAACCGGGGCATCGTCGAGTAGGGGCTTGGTTGCGAGCTGGGCGGTGACCAGTTGCAGGGTGTCCCAACTCGGGAGGTTGCGACGGGCGATCCCCATGGCCGAGGCATGGCCGTGGTGTCCAACCTTGGTGAGGCCATCGCGGGCGAGCGACTGGATGTAGCCGTTTTTTTCTTCGTCGGGGGTTCCGTGAATGTCGGCGTAGGTGCCGAGGTACTGATCGCGCTTAAACTCCTGCGGATGTTTTTGTGCAAATGCATGTACTTCGCGAAGGTCGATGTAGACGGCGTCGGTCGCCTCGTCGATCTCGGCGGTAAACTTGTGCAGGGCTTCGTGATTGTTGTACTCGCTGACACCGGTATCGAGCCGGTAGTCCCACATATGAACGCCACAAATCAGGTTGAGGCCGTCGACGTGGCCATCGGACATCAGGGCTCGGCGGTGGGCACATCGCCCGTACAGGACTGAAACGTTGTCGTCGTAGCGGACCACAACGAGGTCAATTTCTTCGACGAGCGCATGGGTGGGTTGGCGATCTTGAAGCTCGCTAAAGGTCGCGACCTTTACCCGGTGATCGGTACGAACTTGTACCAGCGTCATGGCAATCTCCTCGCCGCACACTGGGGTTGCGCGGCCCACCTACGGTACGGGACGCTGGCGCTGGAGAAAAGTCGTAACGGGGTTTCGCGAGGACGCACGCGTCGGGCGGTATCAGCCTATACAACGATCGATCGCGGCAGACAGCGGCCGTTTGCGTAGGATGAACACACCGCTAGTGGGTAAACTCGATCCCGGCTTCGGTCACCGTCGCGCCACGTAGGGCAACCTGCGCCACCCTACGCAGGCGTTGGCGCAGCGGTCCGCCCTCGGGGATGGTCGCCTCGAGTAGCGCCAAGCCGTAGCGGTCGAGCACCTGCAGCGGCAGGTCAGAATCGACATTGAGCTCGCGCAGCAGCATCTCGAGTGCGGACAATTGCTTGGCCCGTCCAACATTGGCCATCATTCGCGGATCGACGCCGAGGGTCTTGAGATCGCGCATCATGCCAAACGAACTCCACATCTCGCAGGTGACAAGACGCAGCTGAAACGCATAGAGCTCGATGCGCTCGCGCGTTGTCATGGTTTTGAGCATGGCTGGCAGGTATTTGATACCGAGGGCGACATGTCGGGCTTCGTCGCGCTCGTAGTAGGGCATCAGGCCTGTCAGTACAGGCTCGATATTGAGGCGGCGGACCACGTGAAACAGGCTGAGGGCGATTGGCTCGACCATTAGTTGCATACCCAACAACTTTTTGGCGAGATGGTCGGCACCGATGACTTCGGACAGCAGGGTTTCGGCACCGCGATCGAGGCGATCTGGCATGGCATCGAGCAGGGTGAGGTAGTCGTGCATCACATAAAAATGGCGGGCCTCGTCGTGCGCTTGGCTTGTGGCTGCCATCTTGGCCTCGAACGCGTCGAGCTCCTCGGCGAGCGCAGCACTGACTTTCCAGGCTGCCAGCTCTCCCCACATGATCACCGCAAACAGACGCCCGAGTGCGAGCTTCCGATCGCGGTCGAGGTCGGGTACACCGTGTTGCTCGACCAGGTCGCCGAGCAACTGTTGCCCATCCCACGCGAGTGCCTGTCCCTTGTGATAGATCCGTTCGAGGATCTTGGCGCTGTTGGCCTCGAGCCCAAACCGTTGCCGGTCGAACATCTGGTAGGGAAGCGTGCGGCGGAAAAACGGTAGGCGCTCGAGCATCGGCACATCCAAGTTGGCAGTCACCTTGATCGTAGGCGAGTGTGGGGAGCGAGGTCAATTGATTCGGAGTTTGCCGCGGTAGATCTGAGGCGCAAACTGTGCGGGTAGCGGTGGGTGTGCTAACCTCGGTGCACATGTGCATACATCTTGTTGTTCGGCAACAGCGACTATTAATTCTCAGTTTGTTCGCCAGCGTTGGCCTGGCTATCGCTTGTGACGGTCCCACGCAGGTACCTGCCAACGAGCCGAAACCGAACGTCGAACCTGCGGGAATTGAGTCACCAGCAGCCGAGCAACCTGCCCCGAAGTCTGGCACCGAGGTCGCGGAGCTGTCGCTAGCGCAGGCCCAGGCAATCGTTGACGCCACAGACCGCAGTGCCGACGACCGCAAGACTGATGAGCGCAGAAAGCCAGCCCAGACCCTAGCATTTTTGCAACTTTATGAGGGCATGCGCGTTGCCGATATCGGGGCTGGATTTGGCTATACAACAGAATTGCTGGCGCGCGCGGTTGGGCAAACCGGCCATGTGTACGGGCAAAATCCGGCTTTTGTGCTCGAGAAATTTGCCGAAAAACCGTGGACCGAGCGTTTGCAAAAACCGGTCATGGCCCAAACGACGCGGCTCGATCGGGAGTTTAGCGACCCATTTCCAGACGAGCTCCACGGCTCCCTCGACCGCGTGATCAATGTGCTTTTTTATCACGACTTTGTGTGGATGGAGACCGACCGCGCCGCCCACAACAGCGACGTATTTGCCGCGCTCAAGCCCGGTGGGTTGTATGTAGTTATCGACCACTCGGCAGCTGCAGGGGCCGGTGTGAGTGGGTCTAAAACCCTCCACCGGATCGAGGAGTCGGTGTTGCGTAGCGAGGTTGAGGCCGCGGGATTTGAGTTTGTTGAGTCCGCCGAGTTCCTGCGCAACCCAGCCGATACCCGCGATTTTAATGCGCTGCCGTGGCGTGGCGAGGGAGATGGCCAGCTCAGCGACAAGTTTGTGCTGAAGTTCCGCAAGCCGAACACGGCAGTGGGCTCCTAACTACATGTACAGTCATTTATTTTGGGCCTGCTGCGAGAGCCCGGAGGTGGGCGACGTTGCGCCGCCAGATGGTGTCGGGGTTTGGGTGGCAGTCGACGGCTCGGGTGACACTGGCCTCGCGCAGGATGTGAAGCATGGGGTAGGGCGAGCGATTGCTGGCGTTCGCAGGGTCGTCCGCCGGTGCGTCGGCAAAGCAGTAGTCCGGGTGAAAGCTCGCCAGCTGAAACACGCCTGTCAGCTGCCGAGCTTCGAGGTGTTGCGTCGCCCGCTCGACAAACTCGAGGTAGTCGGGAAACCCGTGTAACAGCCATGGGTGGATCAAGACGGTTGTGTCGAGCACATCGGGGGAGCAGGCGCATAATCTATCGAGCTCGATATCGAGGTCGGCGAGCAGTTGGCTGGGCTCGCGGGCTTCGCTCACCGCAAACCGTACCTGACCGGCAGCGAGCGGGGCCGCGGCAAACGGGCAAAGCCCGTGCCCGACGACAAAGTTGCGAACCCAACTCACCGTTTCGGCGACGACTTCGTGTGCTTGGGGTTCCCGCATCGCGGCGAGGGTATCACCCCCGCGTACTGTGCTGTGATGGTTGATGATGCACGGGGTTTTCGGTTACCAACGCATGCCGATCGTCGGCAGAGTCGAACGTACGGCATCGGCTGCGAGATTGAGCAAGACCCCGGTAAACACCGCGAGTTTACGGTTTTTGGGCTTGAACTGGGGAGCGATCGTCACCGAGGCAACCGCCGGACACATAAACGGATTGGCAAACTCATCGCACCCGGCGACACCGCGCTGGGCCGTACCCGCCAATGCCAGCGTACCCGCCGGCAGATTGCCGATTGTGAGGACTTCGTACCAGCGCCCAAGGTTCCAACTCGAAGGTGCTTGCGAAACGGGCAGCGGGGCGCCCTGGTTTTTTTGCTCGAGCAGCCAAAATCGCAGCCGGACATCCTGTGGCGGCTCGGCGAGGTTCTCATGGACCGACGGCGGCAGGGCAGGGCCCGTGCCCGTGGGACTAGACCCAAACAACGCCGCGAGGAGGAGAACGTGGCCAACCATCGAAACCAGTGTAGACCGGACTCTCGGAGTTGCCTAGCCACAAAATTCGGCAAGCGATGGCTGTTTAGACGTTCTTAATTTCGGTGGGAATCGAACCCGTCGCTAACCGGTTTTGCGCTGTTTCACGCGGATCGGGACGCCGCCCTTGGGCGCCAACGTAACGCTGCGACGGATGGCCTTGGGTGGATTGGCGTCGCAGAGTTCGATGTCGAAGTTGGCCAGAATTGTTGCTGTTACAAGTTTGAGCTCATACATGGCAAACGCCGCCCCGATGCAGCGACGCATACCCCCGCCAAACGGTAAAAACTCGAAGGCTGAATAGCGCCGCTCCAAAAATCGCTCGGGCCGAAACCGCGTGGGCTCCGGGTAGAGGTCTTCGCTGTAGTGCGCCAGCAAGATGCTTGGAGAAACAGCTGTCCCCGCGGGCATGGTGTAGCCGCCAAGCTCCATCGGCTCTCGCAAACTGCGAAGGACCTCGGTGGTGATCGGGTACATCCGCATGGCTTCTTTACAGGCCGCTTCGAGGTAGGTAAGCCGGGCGAGTTGGTCGGGCGCCGGGGCCTCGCCAAGCTCGGCGATTTCGTGGCGAAGCTTGTCGAGCACCCCAGGTGTCCGGTGCGTCAGGTCGACCAGCCACGCGAGCGTCAGCGCCGTGCTTTCGTGGCCAGCAAACAACAGGGTGCGCAGCTCGTCGCGAATTGAGCTGTCGGGCATGGGCGTGTCGTCTTCGTAGCGAGCACTGAGCAGCAGGCTCAAAATGTCCTCGCCGGGATTTTCGCGGGTACGCTCGATTTGTTGCTGCAACAATTTGTCGAGGTGGTCGTAAGCAGCGAGGTATCGGTCGTAGGGGCCGATGCCAAAAAAACGACGCTGCATAAACGGGGCAAAAATAAACAGCGGGCTGACAGAACCGGTCAGCCGCCGTACAGCCTCGGCAAACGAATCGGCAAGCACGTCGTCTTGCACGCCAAACACCGCCCGAATGATGACCTCTAGGGAAATCGCCTGGGTGATGTCGATGGCCTTGATGGGCTTGCCATCGCAGGCCTGTTGCAGATGAGACTTTGTTGTATTGACAATAATATCGCCGTACGCCCGCATGCGCTCGCCGTGAAATGGCGGCATCAACAGCTTGCGCTCGCGCTTGTGCTCGTCGCCTGTCAGCAAAAACACAGATTTTGGGCCGACAAGCGGTGCGGTGGCTTCGGGGGCGAACGGGTCGAAGTTGTTGGGGTTGGCCGAAAAAATCTGGCGAATGAGTTTGGGATCACCGGTGACAGCGACCTTGCCGTTGACCGCAGAGACCAAAAACGGGTCGCCATATTGCGCCAGCCATTTGGGCATAAACTCAAAAGGCTTGGCGAGACAGCGGTAGGTTGTTAGCAGGCGGCCACGGGGTCCAGGAGGTAATTTGCCCATACTCTGCGGAGTATGCCGGATTCTTGGACCCGTGCCGGTAAAAACTCGTGCCTGCGTCAGGTTGTCAGCGCAATCGTGCGTTGTTGTCTGGTCGTAGGATTGTCGCGATAGACCATTTGTTGGCAGGAAAACCCGCTACTTGCGATAGCGGGCGCGGAGCATCGCGGCGAGGGCCCGGGCTCCGATTGGCTCCCCACCTGCAGGTTTGCCCGGGCGCGAGTCGAGGTTGTAGGCCATCGTGTCGATGTGGACCCACGCGGTGGTGTGGGTGACAAACTCCTTGAGGAACAGCGCAGCTGTAATCGAGCCGCCGTAGGAGCCCTTGGAAATGTTGTGAATGTCGGCGACTTGGCTGTCGAGATGTCGGCGGTATGGGGTATGCAATGGCATCCGCCACAACGGGTCGTGGGCTTGTAGGCCAGCCGACAAAATTGCATCTGCAACTTCATCATCGGTGGCGTAGAGGGCCGGAAGCTCGGTGCCCAGGGCCACCCGCGCTGCCCCCGTGAGCGTGGCAAAGTCGATCAGCAGGTCGGGTTTTTCGCTGTCGGCTTCGGCCAGTGCGTCGGACAGAATCAGGCGGCCTTCTGCGTCGGTATTGCCAACTTCCACGGTCAGGCCCTTGCGGGTTTGGAGGACATCGAGTGGGCGCATGGCGTTGCCCGACACGCTATTTTCGACCGCCGGAATCAACACGCGCAAGCGGATGGGCAAGCGATCGGCCATCACCATCTGGGCGAGGGCAAGCACTGTTGCAGCTCCACCCATGTCTTTTTTCATCAGCAACATACCGGCGGCGCTTTTGATATCGAGGCCACCGGAGTCAAAGCAAACACCCTTGCCGACCAGGGTTACCTTGGGATGGTCAGCTTGCCCCCAGGTCAGGTCGATCAATCGCGGGGCGGCAGCTGGGCCGGCAGCCCGCCCGACAGCATGCACGGCAGGGTAGTTTTGGGCGAGGAGGTCGTCGCCGACAATCAGTGAGACCTCAGCCCCGTGTTTGTCGGCCAGGGCCACGGCAGCCTCGGCCAGCTGGGCCGGACCCATGTCGTTGGCAGGGGTGGTGATGAGGTCGCGGCCGAGGTACACGCCGTCGACAATTGCTTGTACACGCTCTTGCTCGGCGGCCTCGGGCCAGCGCAGGGTGGCAAATGTTTGCGACTTCCCGTAGCGGCGAAAGACATAGGAGCCCAGCGACCAGCCAAGCGCGGCGGCGTTGGCCTGGGCGGTGGTGAGTGTATCTGCAAAGTGATAGGCGCCGGGTGGCAAACGCTGGGGTAGGGCCGCGTACTGGTAGGGATTTTCGCGGTCCTGGCAGCCCGCGAGGACCTGTTCGATCGTGCCATCGGCCCCGGGAATCGGACAAACGTCGCCCGGCTTGGCCTGAAAATCGACCTGCTTGACCCAGTTTGCAACCCGTGGCTGTTGCGATTCGAGCCACGCTTGGAGGTCGTCGACTAAAGTGATGGGGAGTGTCGATGGCGTTTGCGTCACGCCCGTTGTCTAACAAAAAAAACCGGTAATCGTCGCTCAAATTCTTGGTCGAAGCCCACAACCTGTCGGCGCGGGATCCCGCTCAACAAGGGCACAGGGTGCATGGGAGCCGCGGATTCGACCGGCGGCTCCGCATGCGGAGACCAACTGCGCGAGGCGGTGGCGAGCGTCCGAGCCTTCGGACTAACCCGGTGCCAGGCGGTAGACTTCGCCTCCTCCGAGTCCGCCGAAAACGGTCATGTAGACATCGCCCCAGGCGTTGGTCCCAAAACTGCTCGGATTGTCGCCGGCCGAAAACCCGAGGATATCGACGTTGACATCCTGGCCGTTCCAGTCGAGCCACCACACCCGGTTTGAGACAAAGTCGGCGTAGAGGTATTTGCCGTGCCAGCCTGGCACCTGACAGCTGCGATAGACATTGCCGCCGGTGATCGATTTACCACCCATGTCGCCGTGATCGTACTCGGCGATCGGCATCGAATATCCATCGGCATTGACCGCATTTGGCCCGGCCTGGTCGTCGCAGTCGTTTTGGGCAAAACAGTGAAATCCCTCCATCGGCTTCCAACCGTAGTTTTTGCCCTTTTCAATCACAGAGACCTCCTCCCACTGGCCCTGGCCGACATCGCCCGCATACATCACATCGGTGACCGGGTCGAAGCAAAACCGCCACGGGTTGCGCAGGCCGGTCGCCCAGATTTCGGGCCGGGTACCCGGTGTATCTACAAATGGGTTGTCGGCGGGCACCGTGTATTGTTGGTCGCCGTTGGGGGTGATGTCGATGCGCAGGATTTTGCCTAACAGGGTGTTGGGGTCTTGCCCGGCGTTGAGCGGATCGTTGGCATCGCCGCCATCACCTGTTCCGATATACAAGTATCCGTCGCTGCCAAACTCGATCATCCCGCCGTTGTGGTTGCCAAACGGTTGGTCAAACTCCAGCACCACGCGCTCGCTGCCGGGGTCGACTTGGGTTTCGTCCATCGGGTCGAGCGAGAATTCACTGACGATCGTGCGGTCGCTACTCGGCGGGTTGTAGTTGACATAGACCCGCGGGTCGTCGGGGAAATCCGGGTGAAAGGCAAAGCCGAGTAGACCCATCTCGTTAGGGCCCTGACTTACCGGGATGTCCAAAAAGGCATCCGCAGGCGCGACGTCTTGGCCGGGTTGCAGGATGCGGATGGTACCTGTCTGCTCGGTGATGTACAGCGTGTCGGGCTCGCGTGGGTGGCCAACGACAAACACGGGGCGAACAAAGCCGCCTGCGAGGCGTTCCCATGTCACGGGCGGCATGCCGTCGACCGCTTCGTAGGGGCACGGGGGAAATAGGTCGCCATCTCCATCACCATCGCCGTCACCGTCACCATCACCGTCACCATCACCGTCACCGTCACCATCACCGTCGCCATCGCCATCGCCGGTACTTGGTCCGGCAGTCTCATCGGTCGTATTGTTTTCGGTGGTCGCAACCTCGGTGGTCGGGTTGGTCGGGTTGGTCGTCGCCTCCGTCTCCGTGCCATCTTCGCCACCGCCGCAGCCCGCGAGGTGAGCTATAAAAAGTGCGGGGAGCAGCCCACGTGCAGTACAAGTCAACCTGGTCATGGGTCCACGGTAACAGCCTTCCGCAGGAACCACGCGCGCATTGAGGGCTGTGAAGGCGCGGCTGCGAGAAAAACCACGAGTGGTAGTGGGCAACTGCGACGACAGCTGGGTATATGATCCCCCAATCCCATGACCCAAGCTGAGCAACGCCGCCCCATCTATCGCAAGGACTACACGCCCCCGACCCACCTGATCGACACGGTCGAGCTTCGAGTGACGTTGGGTGAGGAAGCAACCATTGTCGAGGCCACGCTGGCAATTCGTCGCAACCCGGCCGGGCCTGCTGGCGACCTGCGCCTCACGGGCGAGGAGATGGAACTGCTCGAGGTGTGTGTGGATGGCAAGCGATTGACCGCGGCCAGTTACCAGGTGGACGACAAAGCCCTGGTGCTGCCGGGTATTCCGGATGCATGTACATTGAAGACCAAGGTCCGGATCAAGCCCCAGGAAAACACAGCCCTTTCGGGACTGTACCGCTCAAACGATACATATTGCACCCAATGCGAAGCCGAGGGTTTTCGCCGGATTACCTACTTTTTGGACCGCCCCGACGTGATGGCGAGGTACACAACGACGATCGTTGGGGATGCCTCGCGCTACCCAGTGATGTTGTCCAACGGCAACCTCGAAGCCAAGGGGCAAACCGCGGAGGGGCTCACCTGGGTCCGTTGGGTCGATCCCCACCCCAAACCGAGCTACCTGTTTGCGCTGGTGGCCGGTGACCTGCGTTGCCATGCCGGTGCATTTACAACAATGTCGGGGCGAGAGGTTCGCCTCGAGATTTGGGTGGAGCCGCAAAATATCGATGCCTGCGAGCACGCCCTGCGCTCGCTGCAAAAATCGATGGCCTGGGATGAGCAGCAGTTTGGCCGCGAGTACGACCTCGACATCTATATGATCGTCGCCGTGTCTGACTTCAACATGGGGGCCATGGAGAACAAGGGGCTCAACGTGTTCAACGCCAAGTACGTGCTGGCCCTGCCCCAGACCGCGACCGACGACGACTACGAGGCGATCGAAGCGGTGATTGCCCACGAGTACTTCCACAACTGGACCGGCAACCGGGTGACCTGCCGCGATTGGTTTCAGCTCACACTGAAGGAGGGACTCACGGTTTACCGCGACCGTCGGTTCACCGCAGACATGACCTCAGAGGCAGTCAAGCGGATAAGCGACGTTCGTGGCCTCCGCCTGGCTCAGTTTGCCGAGGATGCGGGCCCGATGGCCCACCCGATCCGGCCGGAGTCGTACATCGAGATGAACAACTTCTACACCGCGACCGTGTACGAAAAAGGTGCCGAGGTCATCGGCATGTACGAGGCCATCCTTGGGCGCGATGGCTTTCGCCGGGGAATGGACCTCTATTTTGAGCGCCACGACGGTCAGGCCGTGACCTGCGATGATTTTCGGGCTGCCATGGCCGATGCCAACAACGCCGACCTCGAGCAGTTTGGCCGCTGGTATTCGCAAAAAGGGACCCCCAATGTTCGTGCCAGCGGTCGCTACGATGCCGCGGCCAAGCGCTACGAGTTGACCTTGGAGCAGCGTGCCCCCGACAATGTCGAGCCGGCTGATTACAAACCCTTGCATATACCCGTGCGCATGGGGCTGTTGGGGGCCGATGGCAGTGACATCCCATTGAACATGGCAAAAATCCAGGGGCGGCCAACGACGGCCGTGGTGCACCTCAAGCAGGCGCGCGAGGTGTTTGCGTTTGAGAATGTCAGTGAGCCGCCTGTGCCCTCGCTGCTGCGCGGATTTTCGGCCCCGGTCAAGTTGGAGATCGAGCGCTCGCGCGAGCAGCTGTGCTTTTTGATGGCCCACGACAGCGATGCGTTTAACCGGTGGGAAGCCGGGCAGACGCTGGCGACCGGGTTGTTGCTCGAGCTTTCTGACGCAGCCGCTCGCGGTGAGCAGCTCGTTGTCGACCCGGCGTTTATCGATGCATTTGCAAAGACCTTGGGCGATGGCGAACTCGACGGCTATCTCAAGTCGCTGGCGCTGACCCTGCCGGCCGAGCGACAACTCGCCCAACGTCAAAACGTGATTGATGTCGATGGCCTCCACCAAGCACGTACGACGATGCGCCGCACCCTGGCCACTTCGCTGCGCGATGCGTTGTGGGCCTGCTATCACGAGCACCACGACCGTGGGCCCTACCGTGCCGATTCGGTATCGGTCGATCGCCGTAGTCTCAAAAATACTGCGCTTGCCTATCTCGCCTGCCTAGGTGAGCCCGAGACCACCAAACTCGCTGCCGACCAACTCGCCGCCGCCAACAACATGACCGATGCCCAGGCGGCACTCGTTGTGCTTGCAAATACCGATGCGCCGGAGCGCGAGCAGGCCCTCCAGGCGTTTCACGCCCGTTGGCACAAGCATCCGTTGGTGATCGACAAATGGTTTGCCATCCAGGCCAGCTCGCAGCTTCCCTCGACCCTCGACAACGTGCGCGCGTTGTTGCAGCACCCCGACTTCACCCTCAAAAATCCCAATCGTGCCCGCTCGCTGTTGGGGGTGTTTAGCGCGACGAACCAGGTTCGGTTTCACCGGGCCGACGGGGCTGCATATACACTTCTCGCCGATCAGATCCTCGCGTTGGATGCCATCAACCCCTCGGTTGCTGCGCGGATCGTCCGCTCGTTCAACCATTGGAAACGGTTTGAGCCGGTCCGGCGGGCACGGATGCAGGCCGAGCTCGAGCGCATTGTCGGCCACGATGGATTGTCGCGAGATGTTTACGAAATCGTGTCGCGCGCCCTGGCGTGAGACCACGTTTGCTCGCATACGAGCAGGCATGACCACCGGGACAGGGTGGGGCCGAACCGGTAGGATATCGGTCGCACATGAATGTGTCGGTAAGCGAAAACGTGCCCGTATGGACAGTTGACGATCTGCTCGTCAAAGACCCATGGCCCGAGGCTTGGCGTGCCCAGGGCAAGCCGGTTGATCAGTTGTACTGCTACGAGTTCGATTGCACGCCGGAGGAGTTGTGGCCCTACCTAGCCGACACCTCGGCGTTTAGCGGGCTCATGCGGATGCCGACCATGACGTTTGAAGAACGCGATGGCCGGAGGTTTGGCAAGAGCTCCACGGCCGGGGTTGTCAACGAGTGGGAAGAGCTGCCGTGGGAATGGGAGTTTGGCCGCGGGTTTCGGTTTGTTCGCGTCTATAGCCGAGGTCCAATGCTGTACAACCGGGTGCGCTACCTGTTGCAGGAGCTGCCCGCCGGTCGCACACGTGTGTACATACATTTTGGCATGATCGGGCGCGGGGCCCAGGGGCGTGTGGCGGTATGGCTGTCGGAGCGCATGATTTCAAAGCGACATGCCCAGGCTGCTGAAGAACTGCGCCGGCTGGTCCGTGAGAAGCGGTTGCCCGGCGAGGTGGTCGGGTTGACGGAGTTGTCAGCCGAGGCCAAGCCCCGGCTCGCAAGAGCGCGGGCCGAATTGCGGCAAACCGACCTCGACCAGGAGGTTGTCGACCGCCTGTTCGCCTGGATTCGCCGCGGATCCGATGCCGAGGTCGAGCGGATCCGAGTTCGTGTACTTGCACGTAAGTGGGACGTTGAGGTGGGCACTCTCGTCGATATTTGCCTGGCTGCGACCAAGGCCGGTGTGCTGCGCCTGAGCTGGGATGTGATTTGTCCCCACTGTCGGGGCGCCCGCGAAGCCCTCGCACACCTTGGAGATTTACCGGAGCGGGCTTCGTGCGACCCCTGTGGGATCGAGTTTCATGCCACCGGTCCCGATTCGATCGAAGTCATTTTTACAATTCACGAGTCGATCAGGGTTGTCGACAAGCGACTTTATTGCAGCGCCGAGCCGGCGGCCAAGCCCCACATTTTGTTGCAAAAGCAAGTGGACCCAGGCCAGCGAACAACCGTTATGCCGGCGTTGCCGGAGGCGCCCGTGCGATTGCGCCTGCGTGGGGAGATGGGCTACCAGCTGTTGACGGTTGGCGACGATGGGCTCGATCATGTTGTATGGACATCGAGTTTGGGGCCCGACGGCGAAGTGCTGTCGGCAACGGGCACCCTCGAACTCCACAATTCTGGGGAGTCCTGCGAAACCTTTGTGATAGAGCAGCACAGCATCGACCAGGACGCATTGCGGCCAGTCGACCTGTTCTCGAACCAGAGCTTTCGCGAACTCTTTAGCGAGCAGGCCTTGGCCATCAACATGCAGCTCGAAATCGGGATGCAGACGATTGTATTTACCGACATCGTCGGCTCGACCGCGTTCTATGAGCGGGCTGGGGATGCCGATGCTTTTGCCGCTGTCCGCAATCATTTTGTTGAGATCTACGCGCTTGTGCGGGCCCATGGCGGCGCGGTCGTCAAGACCATTGGCGATGCGGCGATGGCGGCTTTTGGCAACCCCCGCGATGGACTTGCATGTGCATTAGAGTTGATTGCTGCCTTTGGCCCCGAGCGCGAAGATTCTCCCATTCGCCTGCGAGCCAGTCTGCACCACGGGCCGTGTATTGCCGTCAACCTCAACGCCGGCATCGACTATTTTGGCCGAACCGTCAATCTCGCGGCCAAGCTGCAGTCCCTCGTGGGTGCGCATCAGGTCGTGTGCACACAGGCAGTCTTTGATGCCGCCTTTGAGGTCAGCGAGGCACGTGGCCTGAGCGTCAAAAACCTGATGTTTGAGCCAGGTTGGAAGCAGGGCGCGATACCTGTGTTTCGATTTGACCTGTCCAACCACAGTTTTGGCTAGCTCACGCCCCGGTAAAGGCCTAGAACGCGCCAAATCCCTCAAAATTGGGCTGTTTGGTGCTGCGCCAGTTGAACACCCATGGGGATTTCGGTAGAGGTCACAGGCGCTGGAGTCCCATGCCGAACCCTGCCCGACGTATCTATCTCGCGCTCACAGCTTCGCTCGCCCTCATTGCCGGCCTTTGGGGGTCCAAATTCGCGCGGGCAAGTGAGCCCCCCGAAGACACGGGAGGCGTGGAGCTCGTTGCGTTGCCGTCGATCGATGAGAATTGGTCGGACTCGATCCGCGATTTTGTTGCAGATACAACACCATGGTTGGTCACCAACAAGCTATTTGGCCGCGAGGCCTGGTGCTATGTCGCGGCACTTTTGACGTTTGCCCTGTTTTACGGGCTGCGCAAGATGCTGATGGGCATTTTTATGCGGGCGCTTCGCAAGCTGTCCTCGCGCACCAAAACACGTTTCGACGATGAGCTGGTCGAGGCCCTCGACCCGCCGGTCGGCTGGTTTGTGGCGGCCTTCGGCTTCTACCTGGGAACGTTGTGGCTACAACTACCGTTTGGGGTGCAAGGGGTCATCATCACGCTCTACCGCATGGCGGTGATCGTGATCATCGGCTGGGCGTTGATGCGTAGCGCATCGATTTTGACGAGTGTGTTGGCCAATGTCGCCGAGCGGACCAAGTCGGATTTAGACAATCACCTGGTCCCACTGATCGGGCGGATCATTCGCGTACTGCTGGTGATTTTGGTCGCGGTGTTCCTGGCCCAGGAACTCGGGTTTAACGTCGGCGGGTTGCTGGCTGGGCTCGGGGTTGCCGGCATGGCGTTTGCGCTGGCGGCCAAGGACACCCTGGCCAACTGGTTTGGCGCCCTCATGATCTATACCGACCGCCCGTTCGACGTTGGCGATTGGATCAAAACCCGGGAACTCGAGGGGGTGGTCGAGGAGATCGGTCTTCGTTCGACGAAGGTCCGGACGTTCTCGAAAACCGTGGTCTCGATCCCCAACAGCCAGCTCGCGGGTGATGTCATCGAGAACTTCTCGCGTATGCCCAAGCGCCGGATCTACTTCAACTTTGGTGTGACCTACTCGACCACGCCGTCGATGATGCGGGAGACACTCGAGCGGATCAAAGACATCCTGCGCGGGCATCCAGATGTCGACCAGTCGTTTTGGCTGGTCAAATTCAATGATTTTGGCGACAGCGCACTCGGGATCTTGATTTACTTTTTTACCGAGACGACCAACTGGGAGCGCTACCTGGCAATCCGCGAGGAGATCAACCTCAAGATCCTCGAACGGATCGAGGAGATCGGTGTATCTGCAGCGTTCCCCAGCCAGTCGATCTACCTCGAAAAGCCCGACGCGGAGCTGCGCAACCGGCTTGACGCCCAGGCCCGGTCGCTGTTGGCCAAGCGCCCGCAGATCGTCGACCAGCGCGAGCAGGCGACGGCCCCGATTTCAGAGGACCTCGACGGCTAGCGACCACCCGGTTTGAGGTGTGAGCTTGCGTGGTGCATAATCGCGCGTTTGCTGACAGTTGTAGAGGCATGGACCGCCAATCCCGTGAGCACCATCTTCGCGGCAGGGATATCCGGGCTAGACCTGCTGCGGGATTTTGGTGAACACTACGCGAGCCGCGACGGGCGGTCTGTTCTTTAGGGGTTGAAGCATGGCGACCAAGAAAACCACGACCAAGAAGACGACGAAGAAGGCGACCAAAAAGAAGGCCGCAAAGAAGACGACAAAGAAGGCAGCCAAAAAAACGACGAAGAAGGCAGCCACAAAGAAGACCGCAAAAAAGGCGACCAAAAAGACCGCGACCAAAAAGACCGCGGCCAAAAAGACGGCGACCAAAAAGACGGCCGCGAAAAAGGCGACAAAGAAAGCCGCCAAGAAGACCGTTGCCAAAAAGGCGCCAGCCAAAAAGGTCGTTGTTGCCAGCCCTCCGGTGGCCGATCAAAACGGCATCATCGAGGAGACGGTACTCAACTGGACGGACCTCACCGGTGCCCGTACCGGCGCCAGCAAGTTTGGCTCGAACAAGTTTTACAAGGCCTGGATCGAAGAGGTCGGGGGCCGCTTTCGCATCACGTTTAACTACGGGCGTGTGGGCCAACGCGGTCAAACCAAAATCGAGTGGGCCGGCACTGTCGACAGCGCGCGCCGGATCTTGCAGTCGAAGGTTCGCAAGAAGATGGCCAAGGGCTATCGCAAGGTCGAGATCCGCAGCGAGGCCGAAGAACGGGCCAAGGCCAAGGCCAAGGGCGTTCAGGTCGAAGGCGAGAAGAAGAAGAAAAAGACCAAGCCCTCGCGGACGTTCCACCCCGAGGTCGAGGGCCTGCTGAAGTTGATGTACAACGCGACCGGTTCGGCAGTGCGCAAAGGCCTGAGCTCGGCCGCGGGTGCCAGCAAGGCCTCGCCGCTCGGCAACCTCAGCGACACCCAACTCGACAAGGGAGCCGACATTCTCGACGACATTGAGAAACTCCTCAAAAGGAATCAGGCCTCCAAGAATCAGTTTATCAATCTGACCAACGACTACCTGTCGAACATCCCGCGTAACATCGACCATGCGCGCAAGGGCGGGCGGTTAGACATCGACGCCATTTTGCTCAACAACGAGGAGCGGGTGGCGGAGCAGCGCAAGTTCCTCACCCTGCTGCGCGACCTTCACTTGCAAAAGGACGTGTTCAAACAGGCAGCCGAGGCCGATCACCCGGTCGAGGTCTGGTACGACGGTTTGGGCTGCGACCTCGATTGGGTCGAGGTGGGCTCCGACGAGTTCAAGCGCGTTGCCGGCTACTTCGACAAGGGCCAGTCCCCGCGCAACTCCAACTTCTACAACAAGCTCAAGGTCTTCAAGGTGTGGAAGCTCGAGCGCAAGAACAAGCTCGACAAGTTCCTTGAGTATGCAAAGGCCACCGAGGCCCGTAAGGGAGCAACCGGCCGGATTGTTGGCTGGCACGGCACCCGAACCGAGAACCTCATGGGTATCTCAAAGTCCGGCCTGTTGATGCCTGAAAACCTGCCAAAGGGTGTGCATATCACCGGCAAGGCCTTCGGTAAGGGCATCTACCATGCGCCGTGCTGGCCCGATGCCGGTGAAAACCGCAAGGCCAAGGACGGCAAGACCTACAAGCGCTACAACGGTGCGCTCAAGAGCATGAACTACACCAGCCTGTCAGGTGCCTACTACGGGACCTCCAACACCGGGCGGCGGGGTTATATGTACCTCGAGGAAATCTCGCTCGGTGTGCCCGAGATTCACCTGACTGCCTGCTGGGACCGTCCGCGTCCGGCCAAGGGGTACGACTACATCTACGCCCAGGCGTTCGGCAACCCGCGCTTGAGCCACGACGAGATTGTCACGTTCGACGAGCGGGCATCGCGTTTGACCCACCTGTTGGAAATCGGCCACAAGCGCTAGCCGACCGACATTGAGCATAGGGGGGTGGCCCGTGTGGCCACCCCTTTTTGTAGGTACACTGATTGGCGCGATGGCAATTGTAAGCGAGACAACCTGGCTCGCCACCTACGGACTGCGGCCCGCGGGTCGAGACCTCGACAAGGTGCGCGCGTGCCTGTTGTCCGAGACCGAAAAAGAAGAGCAGGCCCAGGGCCGCGGAGACACCGAACGCATGCGCCTTTGCTGCGTGCAGCTGTTTTTGGTTGGCACGCTCGCCGATGTGTTTTTGATTTGGCGGGCCAAACGGGCGAGCATGGATGCCGCGGTGTCGATCGATGTCCAGTTGCTGTGTGGGCGAGGGCTGACCGAAACCAAGCGGTTTTTGGCGTCGTCGACACATCCGCTGGCGGCCGGGATCCTGGCGCGGATCATCGAGGGCGAGTCGGGTGTATATGCAGACTTTGCCGAGTTCTCAGTCGAACGTTGGGCACGACAGCACGAGCGTTACTACGGCCTATCGTCGGTTGATTCGACGCCGTGACAGACGTGTTACGAGTCGTCGTTGAGGCTTTCTAGCAGCTCCCATCGCGCCGTAAGCTGGCCGGCCTGGTCGCGGGCACGGTCGCGTTGCTCGGCAAGCTTTTGGGCCTGCTCAGCCCCGTCTTTGGTGGCGTAGAGGTCGGGGGACGCGAGTTGTTGCTCGAGCTGCGCAACCTGTTCTTCGACCTCACAGATCCTGTCCATAAGGCCATCTAACTCAATTTTTTCAGCGTAGGTCAGCTTGCGCGGCTTGGCCGTGGGCTCGTCCGTGAGGTCGGCGGGTTTGCGCGGTTGAGGGGTCGTTTTTGCGGGCGATGACTTCGGCTGTTTGGCCTTGAGACGCAGGTAGGTGCTGTAATTTCCTTGGTAGTGCACGATTTTTCCGGCGCCCTCAAACGCGAGGATCGAGGTCGCCACCCGGTCTAAAAACCAGCGGTCGTGGGTGACAACAAGCGCTGAACCGGTAAACGATTGCAGCAGATCTTCGACGGCCGCGAGCGTGGTTGTGTCGAGGTCGTTGGTCGGCTCGTCGAGGATCACGAGGTTGGTCGCGTCGCGTAGGATGCGGGCGAGGGCAACCCGGGCCCGTTCACCCCCGGACAGGCTGCCCACTTTTTGTGCATATGCATGGGGCGTAAACAAAAACCGTTCGAGGTAGCGGCCAATGTCGAGGGTCCGCTTGCCCAGTTCAATATGGCTGCGCCCATCGGCGACGTTGTCGTAGACCGTTTTGCTGTCGTCGAGGTCCGACCGCTTTTGGTCGAGGTAGGCAATCTTTGTGTTCTTGCCGCGCTGCACGGTGCCAGCATCGGGTGCCAAGTCGCCGGTGATCGTCCGTAGCAGCGTTGTCTTGCCACATCCGTTGGGCCCCAAAATGCCAATGCGCTCGCCCTTGCGAAGCAACAGCGTCAGGCCTGCTATCAGTTGGCGGTCGCCAAGGCTCTTGTCGACGTCGCGCAACTCGAGGATCGAGTTGCCGAGCCGGGCTCCCGAGACTTCGAGGTTGATGTCGTGGTCGCGGCGAGAAGGGGCGTTGGCCACTTGCGAGTGGATCCGTTGGATCCTGGCTTTTTGTTTGCCGGTCCTGGCCTTGGGTTGGCGACGGAGCCAATCCAATTCACGGCGCAAAAAATTCTGCCGGTTTTGCTCGGTTCGCTGGGCGTGGGCGAGGCGTTCGGCACGAGCCTCCAAATAGGTCTCATACCCGCCGTCGTAGCTGTAGATCGTCCCTTGGTCGATTTCGAGGGTCCGGGTTGCCACGCGGTTGAGCACGTAGCGGTCGTGGGTGATCAGTAGGACTGTGCCGGTGTACTGCTCACACAGGAATTGCTCGAGCCACTCGATCGCGGCGACATCGAGGTGGTTGGTCGGTTCGTCGAGGATCGCGAGATCCGGGCGGGCGACCAACAGGCGGGCGAGGGCGACACGTCTTCGCTCACCACCGCTAAAGTGGGTCACAACCGCATCTGGGTCCTCCACGCCGAGCTTGTCGAGGATCGCCTCGGCTTCGTGTGCCCGTTCCCACCCCCCGAGCCGCTCGACTTCGGCGGCGGCCTCGGCCTGCTGCTGAATGAGCCGGTCGAGGACCGCAGCGTCGCCACCGCGCTCGAGGGCAGCGGAGCTTTCGAGGTACTGCGTGTGGGCTTGGCTCCACTCGCCGAGTCCTCTCAAAACGGTTTCGCGGGCGGTAAAGCCTGGCTCGAGTATGGGTTGCTGTTCGAGGTACATCGCCCGGATACCGCGTTGCAGGACAACTTCGCCGCCGTCGGGTTGGTCGTGGCCACACAGGAGTTTGGCGAGGGTGCTTTTCCCGGAGCCATTTCGGCCGACGAGGCCGACGCGCTCGCCGGCCTCGAGCGAGACATCGATTCCATTGAGGATTGTCCGAACACCGAAGCTGCGCTGGAGGTTCTTGGCACTGACGAGCGGCACAAGTGGCAGCCTACCCGGGGTCTGGGGCCTTGGGTCAACGCGCGCGCAACGGCGAATGACGGTCTGGTCTACATCGGCAACTCACACCCGGGCGGAATCTCCCAGTCGCGGGTTTAGTGCGTGAGGCTACGCGCCAAGGCAAAGCTTGTGTCGACACCTGCTCAGATCGCTGGTACTTCTCTTACTGACATGGCGAGCATGCACGGCTGCGGGGATGATGTTTTCATCCGCATGGTTGAAGGACACAACTTCTCCACCCGCATGCTCGTCGAAGACAACATGCATCGTCCCGGCGGGATTGGTCACCCGTGCACGGGACATTTTGGAACGAGGACAAAGTGAAACTTTTTGTTGGTGGGCTTGCGTGGGCGACGGACAACGCGTCGTTGCGCGCTGCGTTCGAGCAGTTTGGTAGCGTGACCGATGCGGTCGTCATCCTGGATCGAGAAACCGGCCGTAGTCGGGGATTTGGGTTTGTGACGTTTGCAGACGCGGACGCAGGTAAAGAAGCGATGCGAGTGATGAATGGTTCGGAGCTCGATGGGCGACACATTCGTTGCAACGAAGCCGTTGAGCGTAGTCCCCGTCGAGGTCCCCCGCGTGGTCCTCGTCCTGGCGGAGGCGGCCCTGGTGGCGGCGGTCGTCCGGGTGGATTCGGTGGAGGAGGCGGCGGAGGCCGTGGCTTCTCCGATGGTCCCCGAGGCGGAGGCGGAGGCGGTGGCTTCCGTGGAGGTGGCGGAGGCTACAGCGATGATCGCCGTGGCGGAGGCGGCGGAGGCGGCGGAGGCCGTGGCCGCGGCAAGGGAAGCCGTCGCAACGATCGTCGTGGTGGAGGCCGAGGAGGCCCCGGTGCGGGCGCTCAAAAAGGCGGCGGAGGCCGTTGGAAACAGTGGGACGACTGGGACTAGCAGTCCGTCACACCATTGGCACGGCGGGGATCAACCCCGCCGTTTTCAATTGTGCACCACAATAGTACATGTGCATACAAAAAAATATATGCTGGTACAACCTAATCGACCGGTGAAAGCGGGACCACAAGCTCGGCTGGAAGCACCAACAGGTGGGCATTGATTTTGCCATCTGCTGTCAGCCGAAGCTTGTGTTTTCGCTCGCCATCGACAACCTCGACTTCGTAGGTCTCGGGCCCACCCACGCGACGCACGACTTCGGCTTCTTCAATTTTTCCCGAGGGGAGCGTTGTTTTGACAGTGTTTGCCACCGGAGGGGGGAGTTTGTCCGCGGGCAACTGGCACTCGGTATACACCAGCGTGCCATCCGCTTTGGCACTGTACTCGCAGTGCTCACCCTCGGCGGTTTCGACCTCGACCTCAAACACCTCGCCCTCGGCCACGGTCTTTTCAGTTTCGTATTCGCGAGCCGTGCTACCGGGGTAGTGCTTGGTCTGCTGGTCGCGGACTGCCTGGGGAATCGCCTGGGCTTGTTGATGATACAACGAAACGTGGACCGGCGTCCCATTGCTGTCGACCTCGAGCTTGACCTTGCGCAGGCCCGTCACGGTTGCCGCTCGATCGACCATGCTGGCGTCAAACAACTGGGGCGAGGCCGGGGGAGGGGCCTTCGCAGCGGTAGGAGCCGGGGCAGGGGCAGGGGCAGCCGGTGCGCTGGCAACGGGCTTGGTTTTGGCCTCGGGTTGCTGATCGCAACCGACGAGTAGAAGTGTATATACGAGGGAACGACCAATGTCTGACAATGAAGGTGTTCGTGGTTGAATGGAGGACATCAGCAGGCGCGGCATGACAAAAGTGTATCTGGCTGGCCACAAACCATCCTCAACTTCGTGGTCGGTTTGCAGCTGCACGTAACTCGCCAGCAATCATCACCCGCGATAACCGCAGCGTCGTCAGTGGGTTGTGTCTGCAAACGGGTGGGTACGAGCGGTTCCGTGGCATTAAAGCGGCATTGACATAATTTCGGTGTCTACGAGACCCTTGAAGTCCGTCGTGCCACGACGGTTTGTCCGATGCCGAGACGCAAGTCAGATCGAGCTCCCGAAAAATCGAAGGACACCCGCGGTCACCGAGAGGACGGCGGTTTGCAACACTATTTCCGCGACATGAGCCACTCCAACGTCATGACTGCGGAGGAGGAACTCAAGGCCGCGACCAACATCGCCAACCTGAGAACGGCTTTTTGGCGATCATTGTTGGGCTACCCGCCGTTTATCGAGGCAATCGTCGAAACGGTCTGTGAGTGTCACCCCCCAGATAAGACACCGATCGACGTTTTAGAGCAGCTCAAAAAGACGTCCCGAGACCTGCGTGACCGCGACTTGGTGGCGCACCAACAGGCCTTCGCAGCTGCCCGCGAAGCCGCGGCCGATGCCCTGAGCTATCTCGATGTCGACGCGGTGGCCAGCGACCGAATCCTTGCCGACTTGCTGGCGATCCATGAGGGAAAACGCGAAGGCTTGCAGCTGCGGGTCAAGCTGCCACGCCGTGGTAGTGCTCCCTACGCCCAGTATGTCCAACAGGCCCAGCGCGACAACTCGGCTCTGCTCCAGGCCAAAAGCGAGTTTGTATTAGCAAATTTACGGCTGGTGGTGACCCTCGCCAAACGCTTCAACAACGGCCGGATGCCGCTGCAGGACCTCATTCAGGAGGGGAACATCGGGCTGATGAAGGCGGTTGACCGCTTCGATCACCGGCGTGGGTTTCGGTTTTCGACCTACGGCACCTGGTGGATCCGCCACGCCATCAGCCGGGCGATCGCCGACAAGGCCCGCGAGGTTCGTTTGCCTGTACACATGCTAGAGGCCTACGGCAAGGTCAAACGGGCCAGTCGCGAGTTTGAGACCCAACACGGGCGCAAGCCGACCGATGCCGAGCTCGCCGAAAAAGTCGAGTTGCCGGTCGAACGGATCCGGCGGATGTACGCCTCGTTGGTCGAAGCCCCGCAAAGCCTCAGCCAACCGATCTCACGCGACTCGGCCATGAGCCTGCTCGACCTGCTCGAAGACGACGATGCCGTCGAGCCTTCATCGGTGTTGGATGCCCAGATCCTCCTGCACTCGCTGCAAGAGCTGCTCGACGCCCTCGCGCCGATCGAGGCCGACATCCTGCGCAGCCGTATGGGTTTTGGTGACAATCGGGAAATGACACTCAAGGAATTGGGTGAGCGCTACTCGTTATCCCGCGAACGGATTCGCCAGTTGCAGGAGCGTGCGCTCAGCAAGTTGCGGCGAGAGTTCAAGCGTCGATCCTTGATGTGAGCCCGGCGACGTGAGTCCCTGTCGTGCACGAGAAGTGGTTTTTGTGGTGCCCTGGCCCAACTACCTAGGTGCAATTCCGGACATGTATGCGCAATCAAGCGCACCGGTTGCATTGGTTGCCGCGTACCAACTACGGTAGGTAACAGCCACATGCACCCAACTGTATCCCCGCGCCGACCCCTCTCGAGCCAGCCATGGTTTGTCGTGTCGGTGGTGTTGTGGGGTACGGGCGGCGTGATGTTGTTGGTCGCCCAGGGGATCATCCGCCTCTACCCCTTGGCGATCGAGCCCGTCCTCGCGGGCACCATGACGGACTTTCAGTGGTTTGCGTATTTCGCCTGGGTTGTGTTCAACACGTTTGTTGAGGGCTACCGGGGTTTTCAAAAGGGGTTCTCGCCACGGGTGGTTGTGCGGGCGATCCATCTGGCCAAGCGCCCGCGTTGGTGGCTCCTACTTTTGGCGCCGCTTTACTGCATGGGGCTTATCCACGCCACCAGGCGGCGCCTGATCGCTTCGTGGTCGCTGCTGATTGGGATCGTCTCGGTGGTGATGTTGGTTCGCAACCTCGGGCAACCGTGGCGCGGGATCATCGATGGCGGGGTTGTTGCTGGTTTGACCTACGGGTTTGTCGTGTTGGGCGTGTGCCTGGTCCGTGGGCTGGCGGGTCGTGCCGTCGAAGTCGACCCCGATCTCCCCGAGTAACCTCTGGCCGCCATTGAACCTCCGGCCGGAGACGGTCGGCTGGCCGGTTGTGAGTTTGCATGTCTTTTTGTGCAGGTTTTGTGGGTGTACCTTCCACAAACATGTTCAAAGGGACAGAAAGTATGACCTGTACGTTTCGCCGAATGTTGCCCCTCGCCGTCGTCCTGCTCGCATGGCCGGCGCAAGCCCAGGCCGCCGAAACCAGTGCGCCGTTTGCCCCGTCGGCGACCGACGTGGTGCTGGTCGACTTTCCCTACGACTCTGGCTATGTCCCCAACAACTCGCCCCTGCAGATCCGCTTGCAGGCCGGCATCCATGACGCATTTTCGTTGTATATGCCAGGAAATGGCAATTACGATTGGGAAGCCCAAACCCTCGAACTGGTGGGTCAACCGGGTGCCGGCGAGATCGGTTATGCCGCGGTCGCGAACACCGAAATCAGCGTCAAGCTCGAGATCATGGGGTTTCCGGTCGAGGTCAACATCATCGAGCAACTCCTAGGTGGGCAACCACTCGAGATCGCAATTCCTGTCGCCGGTACGTTCGACCCCTACCTGCTCAGCGGCGCCCCCGGGGCCCCGGTTGAGATTGCCCAGGACATTCCACTCAACGTCCTCGATCAGGAATTCTCGCTGGCTGGGTTGACGGGGACCATCACGCTCGATGTGGTATTTGAGCTCTACGGCGCAGCCTATCGTTCGACCGCCGTCGACCTCTCGTACAGCGAAGAGGGCACGGTCGAATACTCGATGACCGAGGCCGGCGAGCAGGCTGCGATCGCGTTGACCGAGCCGGCTCCTGGCGAAACGGCCTCGTTGTGGGGCGCGACCTATGGCGAAGTTGATGTCGAGGCGGCGATCAAATTTATCCCGACCGTCGACATCATGGGCATCCAGATCTCCGAGGAGTTGGTGGCCCCATTTCCCATTACCCAGGATGTCGAAGTGGTGCTAACGAGTGAGGAGATGGTGTTTGACGCCCCTCCTGAGCCCGAGCCCGAACCCGAACCCGAGCCCGAGCCCGAGCCCGAACCCGAGACCGACTCAGATACGGATACCGGTGACGATACAACTGCCGGTCCCCCCGAGCCCGAGCCCGAACCGGAGCCCGAACCCGAGTCCGATTCGGATAGTGATTCCGGGACTGCGGGTGCGAGCGAAGACGGCTGTGGCTGCCGCTCAAACGAACCTGGCAGCGCCTGGGGTGGCCTATTGCTCCTCGGGCTTGCGGGAGTGCGGCGTCGGACCTCCCGCTAGCGAAGGTCGCAAACCGGCCGGACAGCAGCTTGAAAAGAATCGTTTCACCCGCCGGGTGATCTGCGGTACGAGGGGGTATGTATCCCACCCGCCTCGCCAAAGCTGCGGTCCGAACCCTGCTGCGGAGCCCGGTTCGTGTCGCTCGGGCACGTTCGCACAAGCCCGTAGTTTCCGATCGCGGGGCGGAACTCGACCGCGATTGCCAGGCTCTGCTCAAAGTTGTTGGCACGCCCTGGCTCTCACCCGAGCGCGGTTCGATCGTCCGTGCTCGGCGGTTGATGGACCTCGCCACCACGGCCTACGCGGGTCCCGACGTTTCGGGCATCAGCGTGGATAAACGCGAGATCGTTGGCGCCGACGGGGTGGCGATTCCGGTCCGGATTTTTCGCCCCAAGGGCCTGCCCCAGCGCCTGCCTGTGGTCGTCTACTACCACGGGGGCGGCTTTGCTGTTGGCAACTCGCGTATATACACACGTTTTTGCGGGCTGTTGGCCAGTCGTGCCCGGGTGGTGGTTGTGAGCGTCGATTACCGGCTCGCCCCCGAGCATCCATTTCCGGCAGCGGTCGACGACTCGGTCGCCGTGTTTGAATGGGTGCAGATACATGCAGCTCAATTCGGTGGGGACACGCGCCGGGTTGCAGTCGCCGGTGACAGTGCAGGGGGCAACCTCGCAGCGGTCGTCAGCTTGGTGGCACGCGACAGCGGCAAGCGCCCTCCGTGCGCGCAGCTGCTGATCTATCCTGTTGTCGAGCAAACGGGTCAGGAGTTGTCGCGGATTTCCCTGGGCAAGGGATTTTTGCTGTCGCAGTCGATGATCGAGTTTTTTTGCCGCTGCTACATACCCGAGGGGGTCGACCGTCGGCAGCCCCGATTGTCGCCACTGTTTGCCGAGCACCATCGAAACCTGCCGCCAGCACTGGTGATCACAGCCGGGTTTGATCCCCTGCGCGACGAGGGCGAACGTTACCACCGGGTGCTGTCTGAAGCGGGCAACCACGCCAAGCTGTTGGCGTTTGACCGACTGATCCACGGGTTCATCTGCTTCGACGGCGTGGTCAAGGCAGCCGCAGTCGCCAACGAAGCCATCGTCGACGGCTTTGCTGAGTTACTTGCACAAACATCTATTCGTATGCCCGCTGCTGTGGCGCCGGCATGAGTCGATGACGGCCGAACGGTTGGTTCCCGTGCAGCCTCGATTTGGCCCAGACTTGCCGTAGATCGCCGGCTACGGCGGCTCTGCGTGTGCGCGACCAATCGTCGCATAAGGACAACAGTTCGGCCGGTAGCATGTTCCCATGACACGCATTGCAACTTTCTTGCTCGCCTGTGGTTTCGCCGTGGCCATGGCCGCCTGCGACTCGGGCGATGGGGCGACGGAGAGCGATACCCACGACACCCATGGGACGCACGACTCGCACGACTCGCACGACTCGCACTCGCACGACTCACATAGCGCCGAAGCGGAGGTCACCTGGGATGCCATGCCGCCGGCGACCGCGGCCGTGGGAACTCCCTTTACCGCCAGCTTTAAAGTCGACACCGAGTTGCGCGCATGCATGGGCGAGAACCATATGTGCGGCCTAGGTGGTGAGGAGACATTTGATGTCTCGGTACCGGCACCAGCAGCTGGCGAGGGATACGAGGGTGAACTCACCCTCGACAGCGCGGGCACCTGGACGGTTGTTGGGTATACACACGTCGATGCGGATCCGCATATCTCAGCCCACGCACTGGTTACGGTTGAGTGAGTCGACCTTGAGGTTGTGGCGCCGGATGGCGGTCTGGCGACGATTCGCCCGGCCACCCAGCTTTGCCGCCGGGTGTGCGTTGGTTGGACTGACCGTTTCAGGGTGTGGCGGTGAACCAGGGGCCCCCCGCTGTGTCGAGGTCACTGTTGAGCCCTGCGACGAGCTTTACCCACCGACTTGGGAAAATGTGTATACAAATACATTGATACCCAAGTGCGCCGCCGGTTCAGGTGCGTGCCATACGTCGAGCGATGCAACAGGTGCGGGCGGCGGATTGTTTTTTGACACGCCCGCGGCTAGCCATGCGCGTTTGCTCGCCGGCGAGTGGGTGGTTGCGCAGGATGCGGTTTGCAGCCCGGTGGTCGTGAGGATCGAAACCGACGACGAAAATCTGCGAATGCCACCCGGCCAGGAACCGCTCGACCCACGCGAACGCTGCAGCATTCGCCACTGGATCGCCGAGGGGGCCATGCCATGAAAATCACGGGCTATTGCGCCATCGCGGTGGTTTTGGCAACGGCGTGCAATTCCGGTCCCGAGCACGATCGCGAGGCCCTGATGGACCCGCAGACGTGCGCCGAGTGTCACCCCCAGCACTTTCGCCAGTGGCAGGGCAGTATGCATGCATATGCAGCCGAAGATCCGGTGTTCCGTGCCATGAATGCCCGTGGCCAGCGGGAAACCAACGGCGAGCTCGGGGATTTTTGTGTCCGCTGCCACGCTCCCCTGGCGACCGCCCTGGGTTTGACCGAGGATGGCCTCAACCTCGACGAAGTGCCCCGGCATCTGCAGGGCGTGACCTGTTACTTTTGCCACAACGTCAGCGAGATTGCAGGTACACATAACAACCCGCTGGTCCTCGCCATGGATACGACCATGCGCGGCGGCATTTCAGACCCGGTGCCAACCACCGCCCACGGGGCTGCCTATTCATCGCTGCTCGACGGGGGCAAGCTCGAATCTGGAGCGATGTGTGGGACCTGCCACGATATCGTGACGCCGGCGGGTGTTCACTTGGAGCGGACCTTCGCCGAATGGCAGGCGTCGTTTTACTCCGACCCCGATCCCGACGACCCGAGCGAGCCGTATTTCTACGCCCAAACCTGCAATGCCTGCCACTTGCCCGGTAGTACAGGCCCCATTGCGGATGCTCCAGATGTCCGCGCCGATCGCCGCCTGCACGACCACAAGATGGTTGGTGTCGATCGGGCAATCACCGACTTCCCCAATGCCGAGCTCGGGGCGCAGCTGCGGGCCGAACAGGACGAAGCCATCGCCACCGCCCGCATAACAGCCCTGTGTGCCAGTTTGTGTGTGTCTGGCGACGCCGGAAATTATCAGGCCCATGTCTGGCTGCACAACGAGGGAGCCGGCCATGCCTGGCCCAGCGGGGCGGCTGCTGATCGCCGGGCTTGGCTCGAACTCAATGCCTATACAATGGATTCGGTGGTCTACCAGACCGGAGTCGTTGGCCCTGGCGAGCCGGTAGCCGAGCTCGACGACCCCGATCTGTGGCTCATACGCGACCGCACGTTCGACGAAAACGGCGACGAAGCCCACATGTTTTGGGATGTGCGAGATTACGAGTCGTCACTGTTGCCGGTGCCCGACGATGTTGGCGGGGACGCAACGACCTGGCAGTACCGCAGCTACGGCTTCGTAGCTGATATCGTCGATCGGGTTGAGATGTCTGTCCATCTGCGCGCGATTGGCTTTGATGTGTTGCAAGACCTGGTCGACTCCGGCGATTTGGACCCGGCGTTGCTCGACGCGTTTGTCACCGACAGCGTCCCGGGAGCAGAGCTACGGTGGGAGCCCGACATTGCCGAACCTTCGTTGATGTACGGCAGCTGCGTGGTCACGGCCCCCGGGTGCCAGGCCCCCGGGCTGTTTGACGAATAGCGCTGTCGGCGTAACACCGGCACCTGTGTGGCGTTTTGCCTGCGACGAACGGTCCCCTGTAGACACCGGTGGGGATGCGATATCGTCCAAAGGTCCCATGATGTCGCGTAGTTTATATCTTGTTGTCACCCTGGCGTGTGCCTGTCTCATCGGTTGCGACTCCGGCAACATGTCCGAGTCTGGCGAGTCTGAATCCGCGAGTAGCGGGAGCGAAGGCGATGCCGTGTGTGCCGGCGAGAGCCGCAACGACGAATACGCAGTGGGCCTGGCGAAAACCGGTGAGAGCTTGACCGTCACGTTTGTCGACGCCAGCCCGGCGCCGCCCGATCGCGGCGAAAACACGTGGACGGTGATGGTGACCGACGCCGGTGGGCAGGCGGTGACCGAGGCTGAGCTCGAGGTGGTCCCTTGGATGCCAGACCACGGTCATGGCTCGTCTGTGGTGGTCGAGGTCACCCCCACCGGGACGCCCGGAGAGTTTCAGCTAAAACCCATCGACCTATTTATGGCCGGGCTGTGGGAAGTTCGACTCAACTTCACCATGCCCGGCGGGGGCGCGGCCGAGACCATTGAAGAACAAGTTGTATTTGCATTTTGTGTCGAGCGTTAGCGCCTGGCACCCGGCCTCAGCTAAAATCTTCCGGTCAGGACAACGCCGCGGACCGTGGGGCTGAGACGAAGTTTCGCCCGGGTTGTCGGCGGCTTACCACGGTCGTAGAGAATGGCACCGGTGACCAAGCCAGCTGCCCCAAGGGTCATGAGCCCGGCGCCGAGTGTGCCCGCCAAAATGTTGGCCTGGCGACCGTTGGCAATGGTGGTTTCGATCGACGCATCGATCGCCTCGCAGCGGGCCGACGAAGACGTCGCACAGCCATCGGCATCGTGCTGATTTTGCAGGTCGACCAGCGTCGATTTGAACTCGCGGCCCTTGAGAGCAAAGTACGCGACCGAAGCGGCACCACCGGCCAGTAACCCGCCGCCGAGGCCCATCGTCACGGACCCACCAACTCGTCGCTTGCGATCGCCGGTGGGCAAAACCTCGGGTTCGGGACACACAGTTGTATCGTCGACAGGGGTCTGCGCCTGCTCAGGCGGGGGTTGTTGGGGGGGTTCAACCTTGTTGGCGGCCTCCACTTCGTCCATCTTTCGCGAAATCTCGGCGAGCAACTGATCGGCCCCTGAGAGATCGGCCTCGGGGTCCTGCGAGAGTTCATCGCGGAGGTTTTGGGCGACGACACGCGCCCGGTCGAGGTCCGAGCGTTGGTGCGAAACTTCGTAGCGACGAAGATACGAAAGGCTGATGTTGTAGAGCAGATCAGAAACTTGGGACAGGTTGTAGGCCTCTTCAAACGCTACGATGGCGCGGTCAAAGTCACCGACCAAGAACGCCTGCTTGCCAGTTTCAAACTGGGCCTGGGCCCGCTGCTCGGGCGTCTGTTCAGGTTCGGCAGGCTCGGGCGGGGCCGGGACGTCGGCTGGTAGGTCGCTTGATAAACCGCGATCGATGGGGGTCACCGGTTCAGAGTCACCAGGAGCTGGCTGCGCCGCCAAACCTGCGACGACAAGAAAAGTTGGCAGCACAAGTGTCGGTGAAGCAAACATCGGATCCCTCGCCAACGACTATGGTAGCCCAACAGCAGGGTAGTTGCTCCGTTGGGGGCGAGCACTTTTTGCACGCCCATAAAACACCATTCATCGCGCACGCGCGCTTCAACGCGCGGGCAAGCTGCTCACATCAGACCGGTGAGTGCGGTAGACTTCCTGCGCGATTCATTGATGTCAAACGCCGTGCCCATCACCGAGGCGCCTACCCTAGTTGAGGGTCTTGGCGAGTCTTCTGAGCGCCCAAAAGGCTTTTTGGGTGATGATGTGTCGTACCTCGCCGATGCGCCTGTCGACCTCACCGGCGAAGTGCTCAACGATCGCTATCGCCTGGTCAAGAAGCTCGGTGAGGGGGGCATGGCCGAGGTTTACCTCGCTGAGCACATCGCCATTGGCAAACGTTGTGCAATCAAATTGATGTTTGCCGAGCACAACCACAAACAGGACCTTATCGACAGGTTCCTTCAGGAAGCTCGTGCCGCCTCGGCGATTGAACACGAAAATGTTGTCGAGATAACCGACTTTGGGCGTGCTCCCAATGGCTCGGTCTATTTCGCCATGGAGTACCTCGCCGGAGAGGACCTCGCAGACACGCTCGCGCGCGAGGGCAGGCTGCCGTGGTACCGGGTTCGTGTGTTGGCCACCCAGCTGTGCCAGGCCCTCGCCGCCGCCCATGCCAAAGGTATCGTCCACCGCGACCTCAAGCCCGAAAACTGCTTTCGACTCAGTCGCGCGGGCAACCCTGACTTCGTCAAGGTACTCGACTTTGGCATCGCCAAGATCATCAGCGAGGTCGGTGACGGCGGAAAGGGCCTCACCCGGACCGGTTCGATTTTTGGCACGCCCGAGTACATGTCCCCCGAGCAAGCTGCGGGCGAGAAGGTCGACCACCGGGCCGATATCTACTCGCTCGGCGTGATTCTCTACGAGTTGCTCACCGGATTCCCGCCGTTTTCAGCCGAGAATTACATGGGGGTGTTGGCCAAACACATGTTTGAGGCTCCGGTTGCGCCGCGGGTGCGCACCCCCGAGGCCGAGATTCCCGCGGGTGCCGAGGCAGTTGTCCTCAAGGCCATGCAAAAAGACCGTGATCTGCGGTTTCAATCCATGGATGAATTTGCATCTGCAATTGCATCTGTCGGTACCGGGGCACCGCCAGTCGCGGTTGTCGATGAGGACCTGCCGCGGCCAACGATGGAAACCATGATGAACCTTTCAGAGGGCGCAGTGACCGAGCAGCACCGGTTGCTGCCCGGGGCGGATGGCTCTGAACCGTTTGTTCCGGGTGCTCGGCGCAACACCGGCGTTTTGCTCGGTGGTGCGAGTGTGGTTGCACTTGCCATGCTCGTTGGGCTTTGGGTCGCGGGCAGTCGCGACGAGCCGCCCCCGGCCCCCGAACCGAAAGTTGAAAAAGTTGTTGTCGCCGCACCCGTGGTACCGCTCGAGGCCGAACCCGAACCCGAGCCCGACCACGTGACCCTAACCATCACAACAAATGTAGATGCAGATATTCTCGATGCCCGCGACCGGGCCAAGCTCGGCCAGACCAACGCAGGTGGCGTCAAACTCAAACGCGGCGAGCAACCGGTCAAGCTCCTACTTGTAGCTGAGGGGCACGAGGAGATGGAAATCGAGGTTGCCAGCGGGGGCGATGGAGAGTTTGACTATACACTGACAAAAAAGCGGAACCGTCGGCGCCGCGGCAAGAAAAAGACCAAGAAGTCGAGCTCGCGCAAGACCGGTGCGGGGCTGCGGCTCAAAGATCCGTTCAACAAGTAGCTACTGGTCCTTGGGGCAAACGAGCTCCGCCACGTCGACGCAGTCGGCCATCCACGCCGAGGTCGCCAAGCAGTCGGCATTGGGCATGGCCTGGCACGCCTGAAAAAACGCCGGCTCGACGAGCTGACAGTGGGTGATTGGCCCGTAGCTCACAGGCTCGCCGCCTTCAAACGTTACATCCTGAACCAACACGTCGGGCGTGGAAGCGCCGCGAAACAGCATCACCTGGTGGGCGCAGTTGGGACAGTCCTGAAGCTGCACCATCCCGTGCCCCCGGGCTGCGAGCGCGTCGAGCACACATGCCCCAGTTTCGCCGAGGCTGCACCCGCCCCCGCAGTCTGGTAGTTGCCATAGGGCACAGAGTTGTTCACTCCCACAGCCGAGTAGTCCTTCATAGGGCGAGGGCGATTCGGTGGTTTCGGGGCCAGCGGTCTCGGTTTGGTCGACATCCATGGTGCTGTCATGGCCCGCGGTCTCACCTAGGGTTGTGGTTGTGTCCCCCGCAGTCGTGGTCTCGCCGGCTGTTTCGCTCGGGTCGGGAAGTTTGCTGATCTGATCGAAGCAACCTGTAGGAACAGACACCAAGAGGGCAACACCCGTTACCACGGCCGAGGTTTTGATTTTGCCCATCACAAGGACTACAGCCTAGCAAAGCGGCCTGCGGCTGTGGCCGGTGAACGGCGATAACTGTACGGGCATGACTACGCAGGGGCGCGTTAGCAGACATCGCGGTTGTTCATGCAACGATGTCTCGGCCAATCGTTTGTGCATGCACCTCAACGTGTGGAGGGGGTATTGCCAATGCCGGTCACCGGGCACTAGAGCTCGGTATGCATCGACACCAGTGTCCGATCTCCACCGCCGCTTTGGACCGCCGAGGCCGGGCGGGCGGCGACGAGGGAGCTTGCCACCTCGGGTACACCGGTGGCCACTTCCCACACGATGAGCGAGACCGGGTCGGCCGAACGCACCACAAGCTCAACCTCAATCCCCTGCAAAGGTGGCGCGACAAACCGATAATGGAGGTGGTCGGGAAACCACTTGTGCTTGCGGGCGGGGTAACCCTGCACCGTCTCCCCGTCCATTCGCACCAGCCGGACATCCGCGTCGTTGGCGATTGCGAGGTTGAGGCTATGGGCATCTTGCCCCGGGGCCAGCTGAAATCTGAGCCGGCGACCCCAGGGCCCGCGCTCGTCGGACATCACCTGAACAGTAGGGGCTTTGAGCAGCAGCCCGCTCAACGGCGCAATCCAGGCCTGCTCCTGCTCCCGCAACCACGGATACATCCGCTCTGGTTCGGGCGAGAACTCTGCAAGTTCTTTGATGGCCTGGGGGACATGTCCACGGTCGGCGGCCAGCATGACACGCGTGTTGGGCGCATCCTCCGTGGGGTGGTCCTGATGGACCACGATATTCAAGCGCCGGGGATGGGCTGCTGAACTCGCGGGGAGCCCGAGGCAGGTCAGGTAGGCGAGGCAGGCTAGGCCGGTCATCGGCCGCCCGATGAATTTTCGTGTGCGTACATGAAAGTTACGCCACATCGGCAGCTGCAAACCAATCAAGATGCACAATGGTGCCAGGACAATCGCCGCAGTTTGGGTTTTTAGGCCAAAGATCCACTCCATCCGTAGTGCACCTTGAATGAGGACAACGGCAGCCACGAGGTTGGCCGCCGCCATCGCCACAAGCGTGACCACGCGGCTTGTGGTCCGACTGCAAATCATCGCCGCACCTGCACCGATAGCCACCGGTGGGAGTGTCGCGATGCAAGCCGCGGGTGCGAACAACCCCAAAACCGCCGTAATTGTGGCGAGCCACAGCCATCCGGCCCACCACAGTATCTCGCTCGCAGGTGTTTGAAGTTTCGCTGGTTCGCCATCGAGTTTACGGGCGAGCCGAACACCGACAAAGGCGGTGGCGACCGTTGTAAGGCCCCACATCGCCGCACGGAGAACGAGTGGGGATGCCCCGGCTGGGGTCGGTTGCTCAACGAGCCAGGCGGCTGCGGCACACAGCCCAGCTGCGACCGCCGTACATCCCGCGATCCACAGTGGCCAGCAAGCCAGTGCCCGCAAAAAAATTGCTTGTACACCATGTTGGCGGCGACACAGGCGACCGGCAGCTGCGACCCAGACAAGCAAACATAAACCCGCCAGTACACGGGCGAGGTAGCTGGGGATGTGTGCATACACCCACCCGAGGGCATCGACATGCACGACCTCGGCGGCGTTGTGAAAGCCAGTCAAATCTGCCTGGGCCAGGTTTGTGAGCACGCTAAGGGCGGTATCCCCAAGGTGGGCGACACTGTCTGCATCGAGGTTTTCAAGCCGGTCAAGCGGGGTGTGGTAGTGGGTTTTATCCTCGCCAAACGCGAGGTCGAGCGTGTCGAGTCCGCCTTCTTCGTAGGCACTAAAGTCGGTATCGTAGGGCGTGAGGCCATAGGCCGCGGCGATCACCGATGAACCGTGGGGCCGCGCAACACTCCGTGCAAATACATTGATCAGGCGAGCATTGCCGGGGGTTGTACGCGTGACCGAAGTGACCCCGCGCGTACCCCCAGCATCGAGGTTGACGGCGACGGTCGGTGCTCCAAGGTCCTGCGGCCATGGCTTTGAAGCCATCAGCGCGTGGGCCCCCAAAAGTCCCTCTTCCTCGCCGTCGACCGCGACAAAGTAGATCGGGTTGCGACGATTTGGATCGTTGGCGAGTTGGTGGGCGAGTTCGATGAGCGTTGCCACTCCGGCCCCGTCATCGCCAGCACCGGGCCCGGCGGGCACCGAATCGTGGTGCGCCGACACCAGCACACCTTCTCGCATTCTGTCCCCAGGGTCGGGTGGCGCAAGGTATCCAACCACGTTGGCGACCCGGCCACAGGTGGCTTTCTTGCGGCTACATGCAGTGTCCACAATTACGTTTGTGGTGAGTCCATGCTGCGAAAGTTGGTCGGCGATCCGTTGGGCAACGAGTTGTCCCGCTGCACTCCCCACCGGGTGCGGGTGTTGGGGGCCAAGGACCTGAGCGAGTGCATTCAATGCATAGGAAACTGAAAATTGTGTACTGACACGCGAACTATCTGGGGGCTGCAGGCGACGTTGAACAAGTAAGTAGATAGCGAGCAGAGCCAGCCAGGAAACTGTACAGACAAGTGATGTACGGCGGCTCAGGGGCACGCTTGGACGATAGCCTGCGATCAAGGTGCATGTACATATCTTATATGGTGTACAACTGTAGACTCGGCATTTTCATGCACAGGACCTTTGCATCACCGGGGTGTTGGTCAGCAACCGTGAGCTCTCGCCGGGAGGAAGAGCACACAAAAAAAATACGGGGATCTAAGATTTTTTCCGCGCAGGTGCGCGATACCACCACAGGAACAAGGTTTCACATCTCAACTTCGCGCTTGCCGTGCGCACGATTGTGCCAGACATGCGCGGTTCTTTAGTTGAGGGTCTGCGCGAAACCGATGTATTTGCACATGCAAATGTTTTTTTTGTAATGTGGCCCACAATTTTTTCTTGTCCGTGATCGCTTTTCCACAGCACTGGTCACTTTTTCCACAGGCACACCACACCATCCTCACATCCATCGCGAATTTCGAGTCAGCGCTGGCACGAAGTGCTTTGGTCTGATAGACATTCAACATCGACCCACGGTCGACCAACATTGTAGCTGCATGTGTTTGATGCTCCTGAGTCCAGGTCAGGTTCGTCAACAAACAAGGCACGGTTTTGCGCTGTGTCAACACATGCTGACTCGAGGATGCAGTATGCCGACCCACACCACCCCGCTCGCATCATCTCGTACGCTTGCTCGGACTCGCGTCATCTCCGGTTTGGAACTCCAGCGCTTTGCCCTACCCACAGCGGCAAATGTGCGCCCGACTCCAGAGCCCGGATTTTACCGCGATGAGCAAGGTACCTCCATCTACTACGTGGCCGCGTCCGGGCATGCGTACCTCCTGCGCTCGCCGAGTTGCCGCGCATTGCTGGTACCGGCCGACAACGCCGATGCCATTGTGCTCAACGGCGAGTTACTTGCCGACGAGGCCTGCGACCGCGAACTGTGCCTGCTGGCCGAAGCCGCCGATGCCCTCGAGTCCGAGCGTATCGAAGATGGCTTCTACCGCCACCGCGGCGAGCTTTACTACGTCAGCCTCTCGCGGGTATTTGTCATGGAGCAGGCCGCCGACGGCCCGGCTTGGCAAGCCCGTGAGGTGGTCGATTTTCCCCACCAAGCACAGTTGCTCGATGACTCGGAGCGCGGCGCCCTCATGCTGACCCTGTGGGCCGAGGCCCGGGCCGTTGACCGAGCAACCGGACGGCTGCCCCGCGACCTGTTCGACGAAGACCAGGCCCAGGCCTAAACACCGAGTGCGATCGGCACAGGTATGTGCTGATACAAATTCTGGCTAGGCAAAATAAGCAAAATCGAACGACCTGCGCGATGCCGATGGTGTCGCGCTTTGTTGTGGCTGATTGTATGCTGTGGGCGTGAGCGACCGACGCCTGCTGTTGTACCCCCTGGCAATGTGTTTGCTCGGTGGGTGCACATGGCTTGCCCAAGCACTCGACGCGGATGAACGCGCGCTCCAACAGCAGGCCCAACACCAGCGGGCACAAAAACTCGCCGAACAACATCGTCGCGAGGTTGCAAGTGAAGACGAGCGACTCGCCGCCAAGCTCGAACAGCAGCGAGCGCTTGTCGGTGCGCAGTATGAGGCTGGTGCCGTGGAGGTCGAGGCCGCGTTGCAATATGCCGAGCTTGTCGAGCGGGTGCACCAGGTTGGCGCGAGCAATCGCGGCCTGATCGATGGGGCATTTCACCGCCAACAGGCGCTCGAATTCCTCACAGCTGCAAACGCGGGAGAATCTCCAGAAGATGCTGTGGCCCGCAGCCAATTATTGCAGGTACAAACACGACTGCTCGTGCTCGACGGGCAAGTCGACCGTGCCGCGCAATTGTATGTTGGAATGCTCGAGGTTCACCCCGACCTGCAGGTATTTCGCAGGCTCTACGAACTGCCACCGACATCGGCTACCGATGCGGCAGTTGTTGCAGCCTGTCGCATCGCGCGGCCGGCCGTGCTTGCAAGTGATGTTGTGCGATTTGTTGAGGACTGTCTCGCGCGGACACAGGGCGACCGCAGTGCGCTGAGTTGGCCGGGGATCGAGGCCGACTATGCCAAGCTCGATGTTGTCCTCACGCAGCGTGCACTCGAGCGCGACCGTCAAGAAAAGCAACGCGCCCGCGAGGCGGCGCAGCGAGCGGTTGAGGAGGCCAAGCGCGAGGCTGAGGAAAAGAAGTTGGCCCAGATGCGCGATCGCTATGCCTACGCCGCGGTCTTTGCTGCTGGGCGCTGCGAGTTTGGTGACTGTGTCCACCGGGGCTGGACCGCCCGGACGCCAGATGGCGACGTGCGAGTACGGTGTGAATTTGGAGAATGTCTGACCCGGGGGTGGGAGGCGAGGTTCCCCGATGGCACCACGGCCCAGACACGCTGCGAGTTTTCCGAGTGCATGACTCGGGGGTGGGAGACGAGGTTTCCCGACGGCACCACCGCGCGAACGCGCTGTGAATTCGGTGAATGTGCAACGAGAGGGTGGGAAACCCGGTTGCCAGATGGCACGACGGCACGCACCCGTTGCGAGTTCTCCGAGTGTTACACCCGCGGTTGGGAAACCCGAATGCCCGACGGTTCGAGCATTAGGTGTAGGTGCAATTTTGGTGAGTGCCTCGAGCGCGGTGCCGACTGCGGTTAGCGCTGGCCCCGGGGGGTGACCATGATGTCGTCGATCACAACATTGGCCGGCTGACTCAGCGCATAACTAATTGCATTTGCAATATCCATAGAGTCGAGCATTTTAAGGTCGGCAAATTTGGGGCCGAGCAGTTTGCCAACTTCGGGGTCGGAGATGGTTTTGGTGAGCTCAGTGGCGACGGCCCCGGGCTCGATGGTCGTGACTCGAATGTTGTGGTCCGCGGTCAACTCGTTGCGCAGCCCCTCCGCGATAGCGTTGAGGGCATGTTTGGTACCGCAGTAGATCGTCCCTGCGGGAAAGTGCTTGCGCCCGGCGATGCTCGAGACGTTGATGATGTGCCCCCGACCACGTTCGAGCATGGTGGGTAAACAGGCTGCGATGGCGTGGAGTGAGCCCTTGAGGTTGACATCGATCATCTGCATCCACTCGTCGACATGGAGGTTTTTGATGAACGAAAGTGGCATGATGCCGGCATTGTTGACGAGCACATCGATCGTGCCGAAACGGTCGAGTGTGGCCCTGGCCATGGCTTCGACCTGGTCGCGTTGGGTCACGTCGGTGACGGCTAACTCGACCTCGGCGTTGGTGGGTTTGAGCTCGTCGCGAAGTTGTTCGAGACGTTGGCGTCGACGGGCCGCGAGTGTGAGGCGATAGCCGGTTTCGGCGAGTTTGCGTGCTGTCGCAGCGCCGATTCCACTGGAGGCTCCGGTGATAATGGCAACAGGTTTTGTTGGGTGTTTGGTGGTGGTCATGTGGGGTCACTTTGCCACTCGGGCTCCGCTTGGATACCGAGCCCGTCGGCGAGACGGTTGTAGTAATTAAAAAGTGCGGTGATCTGGGTGATGTGGTGAATGGCGGCGTCGCTAAATGCGTGTTGCCGCAGGGTTTGAATGTCAGTTTGAGACATTGTACCCGGCGTACGCGTTAATTTAGTTGCATAGTCCAACATTGCCCGGTCGGCCGGAGTCAGCGAAGCCGCGCGGTAGTTTCGCATCATCGCATCTGCGAGGTTTTGGGCCTGGGTGTTGTCTGCGACCTCAGCACGGAGGTCGTCGGCGTGGGCACGCGTTCAATAGGAGCAGGCATTTTCCCGCGAAACAGCCGTTGCGAGCATTTCGCGTTGTACCCGGGTCAGAGGCCCCTTGCCAAACATCAGCTCGTTATAAAGCTGGGTCGAGATCTGCAAAACTTTCGGATACAAACTTTGGATCCGAATAACGTTGTAGACCTTGCCAGCGCGTTTGATCGCGCCTTTATAGAGCCGGGCAAGCAGGCCTTCGGCGTGCTCGGGTGCGATGGTTTCGATCCATGCCATGGGGGGAGATGCTACCCCCAATCATCACCCACGAAACCTGTGAATCTATTTTCGCGTGTGCGGGTCGTTCACGCGTTTGAGTACGAACTCCGTCGCCCCCTGCTTGAGGGTCAACCACGGGGCCGGTTCTCCGGGTTTGTCGTGAAACTCAGCCTGGGTACCCGGACCATCTTTAAAGAAGAAGGTGTGGTTGTGTCCCTTGCGTGGGTACATCAAATGCGAGCCGTGGACGGGGATATGCATCCACATCTTCCCGTCTTTGTACTCGAGGTTGACCGAGGCGAGTTGGTCGAGGAACGTCGGGTCGATCGACTTGGCGAGTTTCTCCCGCGAGGCCGCGCTGAGGGTGTAAAGCCCGGTGTAGCGCTTGAGTTGGGCCGGTGCGATAGGCTCGCCCTGTTCGTATTCGATAGGCTCTGTGGGTTTGTGCCCATACACGATTTGCGCAACCCCAGTGGTGATATCCCGGCAGTCGACACCGTCGTTGTTGGCGAGCGCGACAATCAGAGTACGGTCGTCGAGCAGTCGCAGGATCGAAGCATTGAACCCCTCCACCCCGCCAGGGTGCGAGACCATCTTTTGGTTGTAAACCTCCTCCACGACCCACCCGAGGGCATAGCCATCGGTTTCGGTGGGGATATACATCCGCTCGATTGCCGCCTTTGACAGCAGCTGTTCGCTGTACAGTGCGCGGTCCCACGCCAGCAGGTCGTTGGCGGTCGACACCACACCTGCGGCCGCACCGTAGGCCGAAAGGTCGATCGCTGGCGCTGCCCCGAGGGTGTCGTCGTCGAGTAGCGTATAGCCGTGGGCCGCCCGCGAAGTTGCCTGTACATCTTTGTAGGCGGAGTCACGCATGCCAGCCGGCTCGAAGATATTGCGTTGGAGGTAGATGCCGTAGGGGAGCTTGCTGACCCGCTCGATCACCGCGCCGAGCAGGGCGTAGCCGGAGTTTGTCGGCTCAAATTCGGTGCCGGGCATGGTCGGTGGTTGGCTTGTAAACCGTGCAAGCAGCTGTTCAGTCGTGTGTGGCTCAGCCCGGTGCTCGATCCATTCCGGTAGGTCGGTAAAGTTGTTGAGTCCGGCCGTGTGTGACAAAAGCTGTCGCAGGGTAACCTGGTCAAACGACTCCGGCAGCTCCGGTAGATGCATACGCACAGGATCATCGAGCCCCAGCTTTTTGCGTTCGGCAAGCTGTAACACCGCTGTCGCCGTGAACTGTTGGGTCAGCGAACCGATCGGAAAGATGGTTTCGGGTCCGTGGGCCCGGTGTTGCTCGCGGTCGGCAAACCCATAGCCGCGGGCAAACACAACCTCACCATCGCGGGCCACCAGGACCGTTCCGTGAAACTCAAATGTATCGCCGTAGTGGCGGCCAAAACTCTGGATGAAAGCCTCGATTTTCTGCGGGAGGTCGGCCGGCAATTTGGTGACCTTGCGCTCGAGAGCTTGTTTTTCAGCCTTGGGCTGGACCTCCATCGGTGCGTTTTGACTGACGTGTGGGCGCTGGGGCTGGTGCTCGGAATCTTCGCCTTCGGGGGATTTGAGCACCAGTGCCACAGCAATCGCCGCCCCGATCAGTGCAAGTGCAACTGCTGCTTGGAGGACCGGTCCGCGATACAGCATCGACAGGTTGGTCGCCTCGGTGTGAGGGCTCGCGGGCGGGGCCACACCGGGAGTCGCTTCGCTGTCAAGAGCTGTCAATACACGCTCGGCAAAGTCATCTGGTGGGGTCAGAGGGTCCCATGCTTCAGTTGCCTTTTGGGCCAGGTTTTCGAGGTCGTGATGGCGATTAGGATGCATAGTAAACCTCCGCAAGTTTGCTGCGCAGAGCCTTGCGTGCTCGCCCGATGCGAGACTTCACAGTGCCGAGGTCGATCGCGAGGGCATCGGCGATCTCGGCGTAGCTCATATGGTGGTATTCACGTAGGAGGAAGGCGGCCCGATATTCCGGCGACAACTCGTCGACTGCCCGGCGAATGAGCTCGGCCAACATCCGCCGCTCAGTCGCCTGATCGGTCGCAGCTCGCTTGTGGGCGAGCCGGTCAAAGTCGACATCGGTCTGGGGAATGTCTGGCCGCTTGCGCCGGAGTTCGTCGATCGCCCGGTTGCTGGCGATGGTTAAGATCCATGTCGACAGCCGGGCGGGTCCGCCAATGCGATAGGTCTTGAGCGCTCGAAATACGCGCAAAAACGTCTCCTGGGCCATGTCTTCGACGAGGCTGCGATCGCGGCTATGGAGCATGCGCGAAAGCAGGGCAAAGACCGGCCGTTGATATCGCTGGACCAACTTCCGCCGCGCGTCCCGATCGCCCCGTTGCGCCCGCGCGAGCGTGAGGTCGTCGAGTTCCGCAGGGCGTCTGGGCGGCGCGGGTCGATCGGGGGTGATCATGGGCGCTGCAAGGTTCACACGAGGTGCCACGGTGCCGCAGGTATTTGGTTCCCGGACCCGGCAAAAAAATTGCTGACCGATATTGCTCGCGCCGCAATCCGGAGGTCGCTGAATTCGGCCCCGGGGTACACTTTGTGGGCGACATGGCTCACCTGATCCGCATCGACCCCGCCGTGTTAGTGCGGGCGGCTCCCAACATGGAGCAGCCGCCGACCGCCGTTGGTGACTGGATGGCCCGGCGCCCGCAGGGTCCGCTGGGGCCGTGGTTTGAGCTCTCGCCCGGTTCACCTGCGATCGATGGCCGGCTCGACGACGGTCCGGGGGTTACCGCTGCGCTCGAATGTTTTGGCGGTGTGGCAGGGCTGTTGCCGGGGCCTCTGCGCAAACTTCCCGGGCAGGATGCTGTGGTCTTGGGTGGGCATCCGGTGATGCCCGGCAGTCCAGCCGAATCGGATGTTGGTAAATTTCGCCGACAGTTGCGGGCCCAGTGCAGTGTGCGGCTGCGGGTGGCGGTTGGTGGGCTGGCACCCGGTCGCCAGGTTCTGCTGCTGTTTTGCTTGTATGCACACAGGCAACCGCTGGTCCAAACATTTGTGGGTACAACATTGGTCGACGAGGCAGCGCTCATGCCCGGGGCCTCGCGGTACGGTGTCTTGATGGAGCTCGACGAGCGTGGCGGGCGGATCTGCGAACTTTGGCTGCGTCTGGCTGGGAGGTCGGTTGCAACCCATTTGGGGGTTTACGGGGTACAGGGTTTCTTGCTTTGAGGAGTCAGCGTTGGTGCTTGCCGCACGGGCGAAAACGCTGCCGCAAAAAAGTCTGTAAGGTTTTGCCGCGTCGCGTCCCTCACCTGCGAGTGCCATGAACCGCCCGACATCCCAAAGCGCGCGAAGTGCCTCGCTGCGAATCGTACCTTCGCCAGCAGCTGGCGACAGCCGTGATGCGCTCGTAACCCGCGCGGCTTCGGGCAATGTCGAAGCATGGTCTGAGCTCTACCAGGAGTTTCACCCGCGAATCTTTCGCCACCTGCGATTTTTGAGTGGGGATTCGGCGGTCGCCGAGGACCTCACCCAGGAGTGTTTTGCCACGGCAATGGTGGCTCTCAAGGATTTCTCTGGGCGGTCTTCGTTTTCAACCTGGCTGCACGGGGTCGCAATTAACGTGTTTCGCCGCCATCGGCGATGGCAAAAAAACACTTCGAAGGCCCATGAAAGGCTCGAGCAAGTTGCGGCTCGCAAGGCTCCGCCGGCATCCCACGACCCCGATCGTCGCAACCTGCAAAAAGCCCGGGCGCAAGCCCTCTACGCCGTCCTCGACCAGCTGCCTGACAATTTGCGCGAGGTGTTTATCCTCCGCGATTTGGAGGGGCGTAGCGAGCGGGAGATCGCCGAAGAACTGGCAATTTCCCGCGGCAATGTGGCGGTTCGAGCCACGCGGGCGCGCGCCCGGATCCGCAAGGAACTCGAAAAACTCGGCTGGTTGTCGAAGCGGGGAGGCTCGTCATGACCGCGCCTACCGACCCCGAGCTTACCAGTTTAATTGAAGATACAACGAAGTTCGTTGAGTCTACAGCTACCCCGAATCCGGATTTTGCCGATGTACTCGAGCGGCTGCCGCGGGCCGAGTTTGAGCAACTGCTTGCGCACGTTGTCGACCATGTCCAAAGCGATGGGCTCCCAACCCCAGATTTCGTTGAGGTTGTGACACGTGCGCACGGCATGGACCCGGGGGTCGTTGACAGTCGCCAGGTTGAACGCGCGCGGCTTCTCCAGGCAAGCTCAGAACCCACGGTCAACAGCACAACAGCGCCAGACCCCGAGCTCGACAGCTTTTTGGCCGAGGTGCGTGAGGAGGGGATTCGGGCAAGTGCAGCCCACTTGCAAAGATCTCATGCTCAGGATGTAGATACAATTGATGTGGTCCGCCCAAGCCGTGCCCGCCGAGTTGGGGCAACCGTAGCGGTCGCGGCATGTTTGGCGGTGGCCGCTGCCATGTTGTTGTGGATTTCAGGCAGTGGCGTGGGTTTGTTGCAGCAGTATTCAAGTCCCACACCCTCAGCGGCAGTTCGCGCTGGGACGACCGGGGGCGAGCATCACAGTGTGCAGGTACACAAAAAACCTAGCTTCAGTCATCTCGGCGAGGGCATGACCAAGGATGAACCGGCACCAACCTCCGCTGTGACAAAGGAGCCGGAGGAACAACCTGAGCAACAGCAGGTTACTGAGCCGGCGGCCGAGGTCGATATTGCCGAGAACACTCCCAAGCGCTCACCAAAACGCAAGCGTGTCGACAGCAACCGGTCCGTTGGCGACGCCCTCGCGCAACTCGATGCGGCGGCCCAGGAGAAATGGCGACAGGGAGACTTGCGTAGGGCCCAACAACTGCTGCGAAAAGTTGTCGCCAAGGGTCGTCGCGGCCGTCGGGTACAACTGGCCTACGGCGACCTTTTTACCCTCGCTCGTCAACTCGATGGTCCCTCCGGAGAACAAAGCCTGTGGCGTGCGTACCTCAAGGACTTTCCGAAGGGACCCCATGCAGACGACGCCCGGGCGGGACTTTGCCGGCGGGCCCAACCGGCCGCTGCCGCCGATTGCTGGCGCGACTACATCAAACACCACCCCAATGGAGCACACCGGCAACAGGCCAAACAAGCGCTCGATTCACCGGGAGAGTTGCCATGACCGCGGGCGGATGGCGGATGCTCGCCGGGCTCGTGCTTGGCTTATCTGCATGTACATCTAACTACGTGATCTATCCCGATGGCCGGGATGACGTTTGCGAGGAACTCGACGGTGACGGTGAGCAGGGGGAGTGCAACCAGCACGATGATACCGAGGCGGACTGTGATGCCGAGTGTGAACAGTGCGAAGATGAGCAGGCGAGTTGCCTGGCAGCGGCTCAAGATCCCGATGACGAAGTCGCCTGCGACCATGGATTTCGTCAGTGTAGTGGTCAGGACGTCAACTGTTACGACGCCTACGACACCTGTGTGCTCGACGAACAGTCGGGCGATGAGCAGGAAATATGCTCATGCATCTACTTTTTGTGTACCGGGGAGGTCACAGCGACGGACCATGACGACCCCGGGTGTGGGGAGGCCTATCAGGCCTGCCTAGACGAGCAGGAGCCCGAAGCAGAGTGTGAGTGCGAGTATCAGGCATGTATCGCCGGCTAGTGTCGGTATCTCGCTCTCTAGTTGCATTTTATGCGTGAACCACGTACCACCGCCCTGGTGACCGAACTCGCAGCAATCGTGGCAGCGACGGCGGTTTTGTTGGCGCCCGGTACATCGTCTGCCCAGCCGGGTGCCGTCGAAGAACAAAGCCAGCCTAGCGTGGATACGCCGCGAGTTTTGTTTGTGGCAACCGATGGCATGAGCGAGCAGGCGTTACTCGAGGCCCTGGCCCTGCGTGCGCCCAAACATCCGCGGGTCGGTTTGCAAAGCAAAACCCAGGTCACGACACCCGAGCAATGGGTCTATATAAATGTAGATGCAAGTGGTTCCAATGGGGTGCTGCTAACCCTGATTCTCGAGGATGGGCGGGCCTTCGACCGCACCATCGAGCCGGGAGAGGTTCAGGAGCTGCCACGGGCGACCGCAGTTGGGATCGCCAATCTCCTCGCGGCCATCGAAGAGCAACGGGTTGTCGCCGATCGCCATGAAATCGCCCCGCCACAACCGTTGCCGATAGCCGAGTCCGAACCCGAGCCCGAGCCCGAAGTTCAGCACCTTCCCGAACCCGAACCCGAACCCGAGCCCGCGCCCGAACCGGTGGCTTCGGAGTCCAAGCCTCCTCCGGCCAAACAGGCTGCCGTCGACTGGGGACCGATACTACTTGGTGGGGTCGCTGTGGGCATCGGTCCTCCGACGATCGAGTCGCCGTTTTTAGGGGGTGGTGGCACGCTGCGGGTTGATGTCCGCTGGGGTCGGGGCGGGCTGCTCGGCGTGGGTGCCGGGGCCATGGGGCTCTCCCGGTCCAGGCTTGCGCTTGTTCGCTACAGGATTGGCGTGCTTGGTGGCTACAACCTGCGGGCTAAACGTTTTGAGTTGTCAACGGCGGCCGGTGTGTTTGTCGAACCCTGGCAGCTTCGAGGTGGCTCCGAGCTCGCGGTGTTTCAGGGCGATAATGAGGAGGAGTTGCCCAATTTCAGTCTCGGGGTCAACGTTCGGGTCGAACCCGGCTTGCGTATACAAACAAAGCGTGGGGCTGTTCGACTGTTCGCCTGGGGAGAGCTGGCGGCCGTCGGGGTGATCGACGAGGGCCTACGCGCAGTGGAGCTCTCGATTTCGGAGTCGGACTCGGGCTTTCGTGTGGGAGGCATCGAAGCAGCATTTGGGCTGGGGATCGGTCTGTGGCTACCGGGCCGTCCGCGTTAGGGAGACGCAAGCGAGAAAACGTAGTTGCCCAGCTCGAGACTCGTTGCAAAACTCCCAGGAATGCCTTTACAAGTAGTTACATACAGCTGTCGCGGCCGCCTGCAGACATGTATGATCGGGCAGTGAAGATTTTTTGTGTGCGACTCGCAATCGGGCTGACGTGTTTGCTCGGGTTATCGGCGTTGGCCTGTGGGAACAACGCGGGGGAGACCGAGGCGACAGCAACGACCGGGACAGAAACGACGACCGGTGAGGTATCGACGGGATCGACTACGGCCGATCCGTCGACCTCCACAGGGGAGACGACCGCAGCTCCGGGGTGTCCGCCAGCAACTCAGTACTGCCCCTGTGCGGCTGGCGTCTGCGATGCGGGGCTGGTTTGTGTCAACCTCGTATGCCTACCGCTCGAGTGCACACCCGGGGATGTTGGTTGTGTCTGTGCGGACGGTGGGTGCAACGCTCCCGTAAATATATGTGCCAGCAACGGAATTTGCGAAGCCGCCTGTCCAACACGCAATGACGGTACCTGCGATGAGCCACAACAGGGCGATACCTGCCCGGCTGGCAGCGACCCCGAAGACTGCTGTGCGACCGAGCGAAACGGTGTGTGCGAAGAGGTCTCGATGGGGGGAATGTGCCCCGACGGCAGCGACTTGTACGACTGTGGCAAGTGCCCCGAACACTGGGCGGCAGATGGCTACTGTGACGAGCCGGAAGACTTGGACCTGTGCCCAGAGGGTTCCGACCCGTTTGACTGTTGCCCGACAATGGAAGGTGTCTGCGAGGAACTTGGGCAGGGCGGGGAGTGCCCGGTCGGAAGCGACAATGCCGACTGTGGTGGCTGCCCGTTTACCAACGACGGTTACTGCGACGAACCCGAAGGAACCGACCTCTGCCCAGAGGGCTCGGATTTCTACGATTGTTGTGCGGTGCAACAAAACGGCATCTGCGAGGAGCAGGGCATGGGTGGTGAGTGTCCACCGACAACCGATTTACACGACTGCGGCTATTGTCCGTGGACCAACGATGGCGATTGCGACGAGCCCGAGGGTAACGACCTGTGTGCCGAGGGCACCGACGCGGAGGACTGCTAGATGTATTATCAACCTTGTTTGCGCCACGGTTGTCGGGGACTGACCCTCGCAGTCAGTCTGCTGGCAGTTTCTCGCCTTGCGTTTGCCAATGGCGAGCTCGCTACCCCGGTTGGCGATGCCGTCACCCCGATCTACGGTGGTGAGCCAACGGCGACCTGCGGCTACCCGACGATCGTCAGTATGGAAAACAATTGCACGGGAACCCTGGTCCACCCCGAGGTTGTGGTCTATGCGGCCCACTGTGGTGCCGAATACACTGAGGTGTGGTTTGGTGAAGTCGCGCTCAACCCCAGTCGCAAGGTACCCACCAAATTTTGCCGAACACACCCACCACCCAGTATCGGAGCCGGCAAGGATATCGCCGCCTGTGTGCTGGCGGAGCCGGTCGAGGATGTCCCGATTATCCCAATCCTGATGGGGTGTGAAGTCGATGCCCTTCAACCTGGTCGAAAGAGCACCCTCGTTGGCTACGGGTTTACCGAAGATGACGTCTACGGGGTCAAGCACGAGGTCACGACGATCATCGAAGGGTTTGCCGATAACAACGAAATCCTCCTAGGGGGTGATGGCAAAGATGCCTGCAACGGCGACTCGGGTGGCCCTGGACTGATTCGCCTCGACCCCGATACGTTTCCCGGTGGTGACGGCAGCTGGCGGGTGTTTGGCATTACCTCCTATGGCAAGAGCTGTGGCGGGAGTACCTACTACTCGATGATCCACCCGAACATTGAGTGGCTCGAACAGGCGACCGGGATCGATGTCACACCCTGCCACGATACCGACGGCACCTGGAACCCGACTGCGTTGTGCGGCAACGTGCCGCTCGCCCCCGAACAATCTGTAAGTACATGGAATGCGGGCTGTAGCGGTGGTGAGCTCTCGGGTTGGCAGGCGACCTGCGGCGAGCCGTTTCCCGCCCCCGAAGACACCGAGCCGCCTCTGACGATGGTGACCGCACCGGGTGATGGCAGCGTGTTTGAGGTCGAGGGCGACACCGCCAAGATCTACGTGCGCATCGACTCGGACGACCAGGATGGCTGGGGGCTCAAGCAGCACACGTTGATGATCGACGGGCAGGAGCTGCCGGTCCACAGTCCGAGCTCGCCGCTCGAGCTCGGGCAAGTGGTGTTTCCCCATGGGACGTGGGAACTCCGGGCCAAGGCCACGGACTATGCCGGTAACTCGGGTTTGTCCGAGCCCATTACCATCGTGGTGGGCCCCCCGGGTGTGGGGACGACCGGGCCCATGGAGACTGGGACCACAGGTGACGACAGCGATACCGAGACCACAATAGATGTAGACACACTGACTTCGACAGGCGAAGGGCCCACCGCCGGGACGACAGCCGGACAGGATGATGGGGGGTGCGGGTGTCGCAGCGGGGCAGGGCAACAACTGCCCGGGTGGTCCGGTTTGTTCGGGTTGTTGTTCCTACTGCCGCTGCGTCGGCGATATCGTTGGTAGCCTGTGGGGTTGTTGTGCCTACATGATTCGTAGGGTGAAACGACGACCGTTTAAAAAGCGAAACGCCGCATCGAGGCGGCGTTTTGGTCGATGAGATTGGCGATTACTTGCTGGCGGCCCACTTGCGGATCTCGGTGCGGAACCAAGTGTCGGCCTCGCTGGTGAACTTGTAGTTGTCGCGGACGTAGGCCATGGTCGTCTTCTCGACGTCGGTGTATTTGCCACCGTCTTTGACGGACTCCATCATTTTCTGTGCATCACCAATGGAAATCCGGCCGTCACCCTGGCCAGCGACCGCTTTGTCTGCCGCTTCCAGAATTCCACGATCGTACTTCACCCCGTTGATGGTCTTGTAGTAGCTCTCGGACATGGCGGGAAGATATGCCAACCACGACCGCGCGTGCTAGTGCGAAAGTCTCCATCTGGCCGACTTTGTGTGGTTTCTATGGCGCGCAATAGTGCTCGCGAGATCATTGGCCTCCAACTCCGACCTCGAGCGTTTGCCCACGTTTTCGGGAGAGTGGGGACTGCCTCCGGCGAAACACCGTGATCGTGCATCTAAGGCCGCGGCGTCGCTACACAGATGCAGTAGTGAAATAGATTGCACATACCTCAAACCGCTGCTGGCTGCGACCATCGTTGGCGATGTACCGCAAGCTCGCTTCCCTCCTCGACCCGGTGCCCTCGGACATCGACATTGCCCAATCTGTCGAGTGTCTGCCGATCCAAGAGATCGCTGCCCAGGTCGGCCTTCGACCCGAGGAGCTGATTCCCTACGGCAACACCAAGGCCAAGGTCTCGCTCGCGGTCCGTGAACGCCTGTCCGAACGGACAAACGGAAAATACGTGGTGGTCACCGCGATCACGCCCACGCGCTTTGGTGAGGGCAAGACGACGACGACGGTCGGCCTGAGTCAGGCACTCGGTGCACACCTCGGTCGTCGCGTGTTCACATGCGTGCGCCAGCCAAGCCAGGGACCGACGTTTGGCATCAAGGGCGGGGCGGCTGGTGGCGGCTACAGCCAGATCATTCCGATGGAGGAGTTCAACCTCCACCTGACGGGGGACATTCACGCGATCACGGCGGCCAACAACCTGCTGGCTGCGGCCATTGACACCCGGATGTTCCACGAGTCGACCCAAAGCGATGAGCGCCTGTTTGCCCGGCTATGTCCCAAAGACAAGGACGGCAAGCGGACCTTCGCCCCGATCATGCAGCGGCGCCTCGAGAAGTTGGGGATCGAAGCCAGCGACCCAGATGCGTTGACGGCCGAACAAAAACGGGCGTTTGCCCGCCTCGACATCGACCCCGAAACCATTACTTGGCGACGGGTGCTCGATACCAGCGACCGGTTTTTGCGGGGTATCACCGTGGGTCGCGGTCGCAAGGAGAAGGGGCGCACCCGAGAGACCGGTTTTGACATCGCCGTCGCCAGTGAGATTATGGCGATTCTCGCCCTCACCACCGACTTGGCGGACATGCGTGCACGACTCGGGCGAATGGTGATCGGCAGCAACAAGCAGGGCGAGCCGATCACCGCCGACGACCTCGGTGCCGGTGGTGCCCTGACGGTGCTGATGAAGGATGCCCTGATGCCCAACCTCATGCAGACGCTCGAGGGCACGCCAGCGTTTGTCCACGCCGGTCCGTTTGCCAACATTGCCCACGGCAACTCCTCGATCGTCGCCGACCAGATCGCCCTGAAGTTGGTGGGTGAGTCCGGATTTGTGATCACCGAGGCGGGCTTTGGTGCCGATATCGGGATGGAGAAATTCTTCAACATCAAGTGCCGCACAAGTGGCCTGGTGCCGAATTGTGCTGTGTTGGTGGCGACCGTCCGAGCGCTTCGTGCACATGCAACCGAAACCAGTGAAGATGCATCGAACTCGAAGGCTGAGCTGCTCAGCGGGTGTGCCAACCTGCGCAAGCACATCGAAAATGCCCGGTCGTTCGGGGTGCCTGTGGTGGTAGCGATCAATCACTTCACCGGCGACACCGACGAAGAACATGCCCTTATCCGCGAGCAGGCATTGGCAGCAGGTGCTTCGCAGGCGGTTGTTTGCCAGCACTGGGCCAAGGGGGGCGCGGGTGCAGTTGAACTCGGTGAGGCCGTGATCGCGGCCTGTCAGCAGCAACCGGACTTCAAACCGCTTTACCCACTCGAGGCGTCGATCAAAGAAAAAATCGAGACGATCGCCAAGCAAATGTACGGATCCGCCGGAGTCGATTTTTCGCCGGAGGCCGAGGAGCAGATTGAACGCTACACCCGGCAGGGCTTTGCCGACCTGCCAATCTGCATGGCCAAGACCCACCTCAGTCTCAGCCACGACCCCAAGCTCAAGGGCGCACCCACGGGTTTTCGCGTGCCGGTTCGGGAGATCCGCGCGAGCGTGGGCGCCGGGTTTTTGTACCCGCTACTGGGCGAAATGAGCACGATGCCCGGGCTGCCGACACGGCCTGGCTACTACAACATCGACATCGATCTGCAGACCGGGCGGGTGGTCGGTCTGTCGTAGACAGTGGGTTGTATGTGCAAATAGCCGAGTTGCCTACGGGGCTCAGCAGTGGTCCGGCCGTGCGCGAAATCTCAACGCCGGTGGCCTAGGGTCGCTGCCGGCGAAAATTTGAGAAAAATTTTTATCGGACGGCTCGCGGGTCTACACCGGGAAATGCAACCGGTTTAGGAGAACATCATGCAAGCCGCCTGTGTACGCAATGTCAGCTCACCCTCCCGCGCCAACACCTATATGGCGAGGTCTACGGGTATTTCTGCGCTTGTACAGCAAGGGCGCGCCAACCTTGGCGTGGCTGTGGTCCAACGGATTTCCATGGTTTCGGCCGAGCTCACCGGCGATTTCTTGTTGGGGCAAGGGGATGCCATCACCCTGTTTTTTCGTGTGAGTGGGATGCTACCTCTCAAGGCGACAGCGAACGTCGTGCGGACTGCGGGCGACAGGATTGTCGTTGAGTTTACAGAGATCGAGCCGGCGATGCGGGACATCATCAACCGCACGCTGCTGGCCGATTTGTCGGCCCAGTTTCGCGGCGCCCGCGATGCCCTTCAGATTCGTTGATCCTACAACTATGTGGGCGTGATTTTGCGCATGGTTTTGCGTGGATGGATGGCCTGCGAAAGGCCGGCGAACGCGAGAAAAACCACGGTTTGGGAAATTTTGGACCGTGTACTGACTTGAACGAGTAGGGTACTCTGCGCGCCGCGCTGTGGAAGATCTGGCCCAAGCAACACTCGACACAATTCTCGGGCGCAAGCAACTGTTGGGACAACTCTCAACCCGTGTCCGCAAGGTCCGCCAATCGACCGTCAATCGCCGCCTCGCCGACCTTCCGCTCGATCGCCTCGATGCGATTGACCGGCGGCTGACCGATACCGCGACGTACATCGTTGAGAAGCTCGAGGAATACGAGGCCAAGGGCAACGAGGCGATCGAGGATGGCGACTGGCAGCGCTACCAGTTGCTGCGCGGCGAAGCGGCCGAGGCCGCCCGCGACTTTGAAGAAATCCAGGACCTGCGAAAAACGGTTTTAGAGGCCCGCTACGAGCGCGCTCTCAACAACGCCCTCGCTGAACGGCTCGGCAGCCACAAACGCCGCAAGCTCTACGACGCCGGGATCATGATCCTGATTGTGTTGGTGGTTGGCATGATGCTCTACGAACTCATCGCCAACCCGCCGCGCGACGTTCGTATCGTGCTCGACTGGATCGACATCTGTGCCTGCTGCCTGTTTTTGGGCGACTTTTTTTGGCGACACAAACTCGCGGAGTCCAAGGCCTGGTACTGGCGCCGCTACTGGCTTGATTTTTTGACCTCGATCCCGATGCCCTCGGCGCAAACCCTGCGACTCGGACGGACAGTTCGCCTGGTCCGACTGGTGCGGATGTTACGGGTTGCACGGCTCGCCCGAATCCTGCGGGTGGTGTTGTTCTTTTGGCGGGGGATGGACAAGCTTTCGGCCGCCTTCGACGTCCACCTAATGCGGCGATCGGTCAATATTTTGCTGGCGATCCTGTTTGTCGGTGCGCTCGGGATTTGGCTGGTCGAGGGGGCTCCAACCGCCGAGGGGGTCGAGGATTTTGGCCAGAGCATGTGGTGGAGTTTCACCACGGTTGTCACGGGTGGGTTTGGTGATATTTACAACCCAGACAGCCTCGGCGGACGTGTTCTCACGGCAGCTTTGGTGATCGCCGGCATGGTTGTTGTGGGGATATTTACCGCAACCCTGACCTCGTTGCTGGTGCGAGAGGGTGACGCGAGTGGGGCAATTTTGGCGCTTGAGGACAAAGTCCTCGATGAGATCGAAGTGCTCAAGACCAAGGTCGACGAGCTCAAGCAGGTTGACTCGCCAACCTAAAAACCATCGGTATACTGACGAGCACTGCCTTTTTGTGCTGACGGACGGGTAGCTCCTGGTGCACCCGGTCCGTTGTGCAAGCCCTCTAACGTGGCAACTGGAGTGCCTTTCATCCGCAACACGGCGATTTCACGCAACCTGCCAATCGCGCTTTCGCTCGTTATGGGGCTGAGTGCGGTCGCGTGTGGTCACAGCCGGCGCAAGCAAACGCAGCAACTTCGTGGGGTAACGACGCGGATCCACCGGATCAAGTTGGTCGGCGTGGAGCGGTTTAAAAAAGACGAGTTCCTCAGCTATCTCAACGTCGGGGAGAGTTCTCGGCTGTGGTTTGGAACCCGTTACTACTTTCGCGATGCGGTCCTTGAGCTCGACCGCAACCGGATTGTCGAGCTCTACCACGCCCACGGCTACTACCGGGCGAAGGTCGTGTCGATCGAGGTCCAACGCCATCGCCGGCGAGACCGAGTGAATCTGGTTGTGACGGTGGATGAGGGCCCCTCAACCAAGATCACCGACATCGACTTTAGCTGGCCCGCCGGGCTCCCCAGCGGTCCATCAGCCGAATCAGTTGCATCAGCAACCATCAAGAAAGTTGGTCTTAAAGCGGGCGACCGGTTTGATGAGCCCGGGCTCGACGCGGCCGCACAACGTCTGCGTGCTGCGATCCGGGCGAGGGGGTACCCGTTTGCCAAGGTCGAGCCAAAAGCCTCGGTCAACCGTGATCGTCAGCGGGCCAAGGTTGCGTTTGCGATCACGCCTGGGCCCTACGCGACCATCGGCCCGATCGAAATCGACGGCCTGGTCGGCGTGCCCAAATATCTGGTTCGCAACGAGATCGATGACCTTCGCGGCAAGCCCTATTCGCCGGCGCGGGTCAAGCAGGTCGAGAAGTCTGTATATGCACTCGACGTGTTCCAGGTTGTCAATGTCACCGAGGCTCCCGAGCTCAAGTCCGATGGGACCTTGCCGCTCAAGGTCTCGGTGCGGGAGAGCAAGACCCAGTCGATCAAGCTGGGGGTTGGCCTGGGTGTCGAGACAAACCGCTGGGAGCAACGCGGTACCGCCGTCTATACCCATCGGAATCTATTTGGTCATCTCACCCGCCTCGACCTGCGGATGATCGGCGGCTACGCGGAGCTGCCCCACCCATTTGCCCCGGTCGCCCACGGGCCAATCTTTAAGTTTCTGCCGCGACTACGAAAAAAGGGCCTGTTGGAGCGGCGCTTGGTGTGGACCTGGGAGCCGGGGTTTGAGCTGGGGATCAATGAGGGGTACCAGTTTTTTTCGCCGACCAATCGCATTGGCGTGTCGCGGTTTTTCTTTCGTTTTATGGAGGTTGGGGTTAGCCACAACCTGCGCTACGTCAATTTTTTCAACCTGTTGCCCGAGTTTGACAGCCAGCTGTCGCTTCTCGGTCTCGACTTTCGCGACCCCTACCTGCTGAGCTACCTGTCGTTTGTCAACAACTTCTATTTCACCGACGAAATCGTCAATCCAAATAACGGCACAGTCTTTGGTGTTACATATGATTTAGCCGGTCTTGGTGGCGACTACGACTACCACAAGATCACGCCCAACCTGCGGGTGTACTGGCGAATCATTGAGCACATTCAGCTCGCGGGTCGCGTCGAACTCGGGATTATTCGGCCCTACGGCGACAAGCCGGGGGCGCCGTTTGACCTCAAGTATTACCTCGGTGGCACCAACAGTGTGCGGGGTTGGGGCTTTCGCCGGTTGTCGCCCAAGATCGAACTCGCCGACGAAAATGGGGTGCTGCGGTCGATCCCAGTGGGTGGCAACTCGATGTTTACCGCGAGCCTCGAAGCTCGGTTTAAAATCGTTGGTCCGCTCCATCTCGTGGGGTTTTACGACGTCGGCGATGTGCGTGAGCAGCTGTCTGAGTTTGTCCCCTCGGAGTGGAACCATGCCGTAGGTCCGGGCTTGCGGCTCAACACGCCGATTGGGGTGTTTCGGTTTGATGTCGGTGTCCGCATAGGCGACACGCCACTTTCAGTTGGCGAGCCACGAGCTGCCTTTCACTTTGGCTTGGGGGAGTCGTTTTGACCGGCGAGACCCCCCAAGAGGTGGCTCAAAAGCCACCCCAAAAAAAGGCGAAGCGAAGCTGGCCGCGCAGGCTGCTTAGGGGGGTCGCCTGGTCACTCGCAGGCTTGTTTGGCCTCATTTTGGTGTTGCTCTACTCACAGGCCGCCATCCGCCTGGTGCTTTCTGTGGGTATTGGTATCTACAACGATATGATCCCCGGCGAGGTGACAATTGCACGGGTGGAGGGCCGGTTGGGGACCCGGCTACAGCTCGACGGCCTCGAGATTCGAGATGGTCAAAACGCTACGATTGCGCGGGTTGACTCCCTGGTGCTGCGGCTACATCCGTGGGCCCTGCTAACGGGCACAGCCCACATCGAAGAACTCTCGCTGACTACCGGAGAGGTGCTTGTCGATGGGGCCTGGGGGGACCTGGCACCGGTCTCCGACGAGCCGCCGCCCGAGCCAGAGCCCGACGCTGGATTTGGCCCAGATTTGCCCCTCGAGATCGTTGTGGCCTCATTTACAATTGCAGATACAAACCTACTGCAAACCAACGAAGGGGGCACCACTCCACTGGTCGAAGCACTCGATCTTTCCCTGGCAGCCCGGGCCGGTGGCCGGCGTGCACGTGTGGAGATCGCTGGGATTTCGGGGCGTCTTCGCCAACCCGAGGTCGAGCTGGAGCACCTCGGCTTGATCATCGACTGGGCCGATCCCCGAGCCGATATCCGGGTACTCGACCTTCGAACAAGCCTGGGCGGCGGGACCATCCGTCATGCCCGGATCAACCTCGAAAGCCTGCGGGGGCATATTCTCGCCAATTTTGATGTGCCTGCAACGACTGCTGCGCTCGCCGGGCTCGAAGGTGACGGCCAGCTCGTGCTAGCAGCGTTGCGCAACGCCGACGGTACCCAGCTGTATCTCGACACTGGTGTGGGCTCGCAGGTCGCTGCGATTTTACAGCTTCAAGGCCAGCTCGACCGTGAAGTTCAGGCCTCGCTATCCGGTGAGCTCGCGCCGACGTTGTTGGGGCTGGCCCCAGGGACATCTCTTGTACCTGAGCTTCGGGCGACCTACACGGGCCCCCTGAGCGATGCCCAGCTTGCGCTCAACCTCGACTGCAGCCGTTGCGGGGCATTCAACAGCCAGCTTGCGCTCGATGTTGCGGGAGACATCGAGCAGCAATCGCTCACCGCAGATGTCGACCTCACACTCGACGGCGGCAAAGTACATGCATCTGCAATGGTTGTCGAAGGACAGCCAATTTCGGCTTCGGTCGAGGTTGCGGTTGCAAAACTCAGTCGGCTCAAACTTCCCGTCGACGGCGTACCACCGCTGCGAGGTGGTGTGGACATGCGTGTCGATTGCCAAAAAAACGGCTCACACCTGCCGTGTAAGGCCCAGGGGGAGGTCCGGCAATTTTCTGGGGTCGGGATTGGGTTTGAGCGGATGGACCTCAAGGCCGATGCCGAGGTTCCGCTCGACGACACGGTCGAGCTGGGTTTTGATGCTCGGGTTGGCCTGCGTGGGCTTCGGGCTGCCGACCAGTCGTTCGACAAAATAGTTGTTCGTGCAAGTGGAACCCCCAAAAAGCTCAAGGGCGATGTCAAGGTTACGCGCAGCCCCGGTGAAACGTTCCACGCAGCCGCGCGGGTCGAGCCGGGGCCCCCACTCAAATTGGTGCTCGAGAATCTCGACAGTGAGCTCGGGACCTTTACCTCTAAACTCAATCGTCCGGGGGTTGTTGTTGTCGACGGACCCAAGGTGGTGGTCAAGCAAATTGATCTTGATGTCGCCGGGGGGAAGTTGCTCGCCGACGGCACCTTCAACCGCGCCGGACGCAGTAACATCGATGTCGCCGTCGAAAACTTCGACCTCGGTCGCCTGCGCGGGGTCGTCCCCAGCTTCCCCGCTCGGGGGTATGTGAATGTACAAGCAAGTCTCAAGGGGCAGGCCGACAAGCCGGCGATCGAGGCTTCGGTTCGGGCCGACAAACTCGCGGTCGCTGGCCAGGACTTAGGTGATATCTCGGTTGATACGTCGCTTTCAGGGCAACGTTTGCGGGCCGCGACTTCGGTGACGTTGGCGGGTACCCAACAGCCAACCGTGGTCGCCGAGGCCGTGGTGCCGGTGCGGCTCGATCTCGAGTCTGGCGAGTTCGCACAGCTTGCCGGGAAGCACATGGCAAGTGTGCAGTTACATCCTTTTGACCTGGCGTGGGCCAATCGGTTTTTGCCAGCCGACGGCCCACAACTCGCCGGAGAGGTTACCGGCGAGGTCGAACTCGCTGGAACAGGCAGGCAGCCGCGGCTGAACTACGAAGTTCGCGGGGAGGACCTCGCATTTGGCCCTCTGGCCCTGGGTGACCCAACCCTGACGGGGGCCTACGACAACCGGCATGTCACCGCTGAATTTTCGATGGAGCAGGGGTTTGCCGATGCCCTGCGGCTGAACGCTGAAGTGCCGGCAACCGTGCAGGTCTCGCCATTTTTAGTGAATGTACATAAAAACCGCGAGTTGGCGGTCCATGCCGAGGTTGTCGGGTTTGACCTGGTGACGATAGAGCCGCTGCTCGGTGTGTTGGCGCAACTCAGTGGCCCCGAAGGGCCGACGCCGAGTGTTCCAGTGGGGGGCAAAGTCGACGTTGATGTCAAGCTCGCGGGCTCGTTTGCAGAGCCACAGCTCGACCTCCAGGCTGCAACCCGTGGGTTGCGATTTGGCGACAACGGCCTGGGTGACCTGCGTGTCGACGTTGGGCACCGAGACGACGTCCTGGCGGCCTCGCTGCAACATCGTGGCGGATTGCTCGAGCAGCTCGATGTCGTTGCTGAGGTGCCATTTGTTGTTGATACACAAAGTTCGAAGTTCGCCTGGCAACCGACTGCACCGCACCGGCTGATGGTGCAGGCCCAGGGATTTGACCCGGCAAACACAAAACTTCTCGGGGTTGAGCACGATGTCGCCGGTGATATTGACCTGCGGCTCGACGCCGCGGTAACCCAGGGGGCACCCGAGCTGCGAGCAGTTGCCGAAATCGGTGCGCTTACATATGTTGAGAAGGATTTGGTCCAGGGGGCTGTTGGTTTCGATGTCGACAGCTCGGGCGCGCAGCTCGTCGCCAAACTCAAGGGCGCTGGTCGTTCGCGGGTGGAACTCGAAGGTCATGTCCCACTCGCAGTTTCGCTGGAAGGTCCGCCCGAGTGGCTACAGGCGCAACCCCATTCGCTCAAGGTCGATGCCCAGCTTGGCCGCGAGCTGCTGGCTATGGTTGTGCCCGAAAAAGCCCTGGGTAAACGGGCGAGCTTGCGGGCCCAGGTTGATGCCACGGGCAATCTCCAGGAGTTTACGGCGACCAGCCAGGTCCACGGCGAGGTGCGGACCCATCAAAAAACTCGGCAGGCCCTGGATATTGCCGTCGAGGTGGGGCCGACTCGCCAGGGAGTTGATTTTGCCTTCGACCCGGGGGGGACGGCGAGTCGTGTCGAACTTCATGCAAGTACAAATATACCGGTGGCCGATGTCGTGACGGGTGCCTACGATGCCGGCGAAGCACCGGCAACCGCCGAGCTAACGATCCCGTACTTTCCCTTGCAGACGCTCAACCCCTGGCTGCCAGCGGCTGTAGCGGAGCCTGAAGGCTACGCCCAGGGACAGATTGCCGTGTCTGGTACGGTCGCGATGCCCAAGGTCAATGGTGGGCTCGAGCTGAAGGATGCGGCGATTTCGGTGGTGCCGCTGCAGCAACGGATTCGCGGGATCAATATGGACCTCGCTGCCACCGGCCAGACTGTTGAGCTGCGCCAACTCGTGTTTGAGGGCGGTGCGGGCAAGGGGGCGGTGACGGCCAAGGCGAGCTTTGACCCGCAAACCGGTGTGCGTGCCGAGGCCGATCTCGAGCTCGACAAGTTTACGATTGCGCCACCGGGGCTACCGGAGATCCAGATTTCGTCGCGGGTCCACACCGACGCCCGGGCAAAAGATGCTGATACAAAAGTTTCTGTGGGGGTGCGGGACACAACCATTTGGCTCGACGACAGTCAGACCGGCGGGGCGAAGTCGATTCCCCGCAGTGAACACGTGGCATTTGTCGATGCCAAGGGCAAGCGTGCCGCTCGTAAGGCCGCAGCGCAGGCCGAAAGCGGCACACCGGACGAGAGCGGCACCCTCGACTTTGAGCTCAAGCTCCACGACCCAATCTTTTTGCGCGGCGAACTGGTCGAGATGAACTGGGGCGGGACGGTCAAGGCAACAATCGCCGCAGACCGCCAAACAATTTCAGGTGGGCTCTCGGCCAACCGCGGGTTTGTTGACCTGTTTGGCACCAAGCTCGAGATCGAAAACGGCGAGGTGACCCTGGTCGAAGGACCAGAAGGTGTCGACCCCTACCTCAACCTCGTGGCCAGCTCCGACATCGCCGGGTTTCGCGTAACCGCGGTGTTGCGCGGGCGAGCCAGCAGCCCGGAGATCGAGTTTACTTCGGAGCCGCCGCTGCCCGCCTACCAGGTGTTGGCGCTGTTGATCACCGGCAACGCGGAGGTCGATGACACCACCCGCGATGAGGTCGAGGCCAAGGCGGCTTCGCTGCTGGCCGTGGTTGCCAGCCCGGGTTTGCAACGCAGCATGCGAAAGAACCTGGGCATCGACCGCATCCGTTTGAGTTTTGGCGAGAGTTTGATGCAACCTGTGCTCTCAGTCGGCAAGCGGGTGTCCAAGAAGGTCTACACAGAAGCCTCGTATAAGCAAAATGCCCCGACTGGTGAGAATACGGTCCAGCTCGATGTGCAATACAACTTTCGCCCCGAGTGGTCGCTCGACACCTACTTTGGCGATGCTGCCAAGGGTGGGGTGGATGTGTTTTGGCGGCGGCATTTCGGCGAGCCGAAGGCCCGCGGGCGACGGGCAAAAGCGAAAACCGGCGAAGCGAAGTCGGACAAACGTTGACGCGCCTGTGGCAATCGCCGCAACAAAACGTTGACGTGCCTGTGGCAATCGTCGCAACAAACAGACCTGCTCCTGCGCTGGCGCGTACTGGGTGTTTATGGACTGGACCCGGCGAACTGCGTTGCGTGTGTTGACAGGAGCTGTAGCCGGGCTGGTGGCGGGCAAGGCCCGGGGTGATATCCCGCGGTTGGCCAAGATACGTCGCCGTGCCCAGCCCAGGGTCGAAGCCAAGTTCAAAGCGGTGGGTGTCGCCTATCCGCCCAAGCGGCTTTATCTACGGGCATTTAAGCGCGAGGGGGTGTTTGAGATGTGGGCGGCCAACGGCGATGAGCCGATGGTGCTCGTTGCCAGCTATCCGATTTGTGCCGCCTCGGGTGTGCTCGGGCCCAAGCGGCGGCAGGGGGATGAGCAGGTTCCCGAGGGGCTTTACCAGATTCACCGCTACAACGCCTGGAGTGGCTACCACATGTCATTGCGGGTGAATTACCCCAACGCTTCAGACCGGGTCCGTGGCAACCGCTGGAACCTCGGTGGGGCGATTATGGTCCATGGCGATTGTGTGACGATTGGTTGTATCCCGATTCAAAATCAGCCGATTGAAGAGGTCTTTCTCGCAACCCTCGACGCCAGCCGGAAGGCCCGAGAAAAAGTGCCGATACATATTTTTCCGACGCGCATGGACGACGCCGGCATGGCCTACCTCAAAAACGTTGCCAGTACCTCGCCAAACGGCAGCGACTTGCTGCAGGTGTGGCAGGAACTTCAACCTTTTTTTCAGTATTTTGAGGAGCACCGGCAGGTACCCGGGCACGAAATTAATCGCAAGACGGGTGTGTATACACTGATTGTCCCCGGCTCGGTGAGTTAGACGCTAGTCGGCCGGCTTGGCCGGGTCGTTGGTGCGCAACGTGTAGCGATACACCAGCTTCTCGTAGGCTTTGCCGGCACTGGTGTGGAGCACCTGCGAGGGGCGGCCCTGGTCGTCGTAGGTTGTTTTCCAGGCAGCCGGGGGGTCCTCGCGGGCAAGTTCGCGGCCCTCGGCGTCGACCTCTATCTCGAAGGATTTTGCCTCGCCTTCAGGGGGCTGCTCGCCGATGAGGTTCCCGTGCGCATCGTAGGTGTATGAGGCGCAGTCACCCGTGGGTGGGCATTTTTTGATTCGCAGGCCCTGGCGATTGTAGAGATCGTGGCCGATGACCTCAGTCTTGCCGTTTTGTTGCAGCTCGTGCACCACCCGGTAGGTCCCGTCTGGCCCATGCTTGATCGTGTCGACCAGGGTTTTGCCGTCGTCGGTGACCGCGGTTGTGCGCAGCAGGTTTTTTTGTTGGTCAAACTCGTAGGTGTAGCTGCGCTCGTGGGTGTTTGAGTTTGTTGTATAAGCAGATTTTTTGGGCAGGTGCGCGCGCTCGTAGGTGATTTCCCAGGCCGAGGTGACCTTGCGGGCCGGGGTTTCGGACCTCCGGGTCAAAATCTCACCGTGCTCGTCGAACGTTTCAATTGCGGTGTGGTCGAGGACATACTTGCCGCCCGAAAAGATCAACGAGTCGACCTCGCGGGAGGTTAGGCCGCGGGTTTTCAGGGTATCGCGGGTGAGGTGTGGTGGCACGCCGTCGGGCCATTTGACACCCGTCGTACTGGGGCTTTCGGCGGGTGGCGAGGCCGGCTGAGCAGGGTTCGGCTGTGCTGACTTTGCTGACTTCGGTGGGCTTGCCTTGCCCACTGGGGCAGGCTGGGTTTGCCCACCGCCACAGGCAGTGGAAAGTGAGAGGAGCGCGAGGGCGAAGACAGGGATAGGGCGTAACATGGTGCTCAGGTCGGGTTTTTGGCGTGGCTCGTGGTCGCCCGGACGTACTCGCCGGTGGCGGGGTTGAGGGTATAAAGGTCGGGTACGTCGGCGATACCTTGGCGTTGGAGCTGGTGCTTGATCACCTTAAAACTACTTGTGTATTCAAGCTTCTCGACAACCCGGACATAGCGCGGCCAGGCGGCATCGGGCAGCGGCTCACAGGCGGCACGCAGGGCCTCGGTATCGAGCTCTTTTTGACCGGGCGCGAGCACGACGGCGGCCATGCCAGCGCGGCCCTCGTGGCCCACGACCTCAACCCCGTAGACGGCGATATCGGCAATCCCCTTGGCTTCGCGCAGGACCTCGGCGACTTCCTGGGTCGACACGTTTTCGCCTTTCCAGCGAAAGGTGTCGCCTAGGCGGTCGACAAACCAAAAATCCCCGTCGGCGTCGCGGTGCAGCATGTCGCCGGTCGAAAACCAGGCATCGCCCACGCGAAACACATTGTTGAGAATTTTGGCTGCCGTGGCCTTGGCGTCGGTGTAGCCGTCGAACCGCGAGAACGGGTTGAGTGGATGTATCTGCACGATCATCAGGCCAGGCTCGCCATCTTCGCAGGCAATGGCCATCCCGTCGGGGCCGCGTTCGAGCTCGGCGGTTTCGGGGTTGTACCGCACGAGTTCGACATCGAGTATGGGTAGCGGTGCCCGCCCAACACTGCCGACCTTCTCGCCTGTGAGGTTGGCGAGCATCACGTTGCCCTCGGTCGAGGCATAGAATTCGAGGATTTGGACCCGGCCAAATCGGCGCAGGACATCGCGCCAGACCGGGGCCCGCAGCCCGTTGCCAAAAAACAACCGCACCGGGTGGGTCTTTTCGTTGGCGGTCTCGGGCATGGAGGTCAGGTAGCGCAGCAGCTCGCCGACATAAAACACCACCGTCACCCCGTGGCGGCGGACGTCGGCCCAAAACCGGCTCGCTGAAAATTTACGTGCAAGTACAAGCCGGCTCTCGCCGATCAGGGCTCCGCCGACCCCGAGCAGCAACCCGGTTGCGTGGTACAGCGGGAGGCAACAATAGACGGTGTCGGCGGGGGTGAGGCTGCCTGCGGTGGCGGCGAGGGTGGCCGCCAGCAACCACCGGCGATTGGTGATCTTGGCGGCCTTGGGCAGGCCCGTGGTCCCCGAGGTGAAGATCAACAGGGCCAGGTCGTCGGGGCCGGTGGTGTGGCTCGGGAGCTGCGGCGGCTCGCGGATGTCGGGGTTGATCGCCGTGTTGAGTTCGCTGAGCCCATCGGTCTGCTCGGTACCCCGGCCGACAACCATTAATTTTGTATGCTCAAATACTTTGCGGGCGACCGCCGCCTGGGTCGCGGTGGCGAGCAAAAACCGTACCCGGCCGACGTTGAGTGCGTGCTCCAACACCCGCCCGCGGGCGCTGGGGTTGAGCAACACCGCGACGCCGCCCATGCGGTTGATCGCCGTCAAGGCGGTCAGGTAGTCGGGGTGGTTCTCCATCATCAAGCCGACGCGGTCGCCCGGGCCTAGGCCCTGGCGCAGGAGCACGTCGAGTAACTGGTTGACGCGGACGTTGGCTTCGAGCCGGGAGTAGGCGCGACCCTCAAACAAAAAGAACGTGCGGTTGGGATCGCGGGCGGCGAGGTCGTCGAGGATCGCCGCAATGGTTGTGCCCTTGCGCCGGTGGAGGAGGTTGGCGAGTCGCGGGACTTGCCACCGCAGCCACCGGGCACTTTGGGTGACGTCTCGCATGGCCACGCCGGCGACATTCCACAGCCCGCTGAGGACCTCGTGGGTGACGGTGTCGAGGCTGTCGGTCGGGCGTTGGACAGGCGCTGTTGGATAGGTACGTACGGCACTGTGGCCGGCCGGTTTGGCCTCGACGATATTGACCGGGGCCGGGCCGCGGTCGGCGTGCCACAGCACCCAGCGCACCACGTTTGGCCAGACCTCTTGGACCGCCCGCGAGCCGACGACCAGACCGAAGTGGCCGGCATCAACCATTTGCTCATACACAGAAGCCTCGGCACCAACGACGCGGGCGATTGCGCGGACAGCCCGGGGTTGGGCAAACTGGTCACGCGCGCCGTAAAACGCCAAAACCGGAATGTTGATGGCCGCGAGGCTCACGGTTTTACCACCGACAACCAGGCCGCCGGACATCATCCGGTTGTGGACAATCATGTCGTCGACGAACGTGCGAAACGCGGGGCCGGGCCAGGCGACAAATCCTTCGCCGCCCAAAAATCGGCGCATGGGCTCGAGCCGTTCGAGAGCCTCGCGGTCGTCCAAAATGCCCAGCATCATCCGCAGGTAGCGAATTTCTTGGGTCGGGCTCATGAGTTTGAAGCCCAGGCTCGAGAAGATGCCGGGTATTCCCGGGAGCGCATGCAGGGCCCCGTCGGCGAGCGAGCGCACGGCCCCGGTGACGTTGGCGATGAGGTTGCGATTGATCTCGGTTGGCGTGTTTTTTTGGAGGTCGACCGGGCTGCCAAAGGTGATCAGCGAGCGGATGTCGGCACAGCCGCGATAGGCCGCGACCTGGTAGACAAACATGCCGCCCTGCGAGTAGCCCGCGAGGTGGACGGGACGTCCGGTGGTTTCGACAATGTGCTGAATGCTGGCGTCGATCGCCAGGATATGATCGTCGAGGGTTCGCCCCATACCGTCGGTTTCGGCTTCGGGGGCACCAAAGTCGGCCAGCCATACATCGAGCCCCTGGTCGCGCAGAAACTTGACGACACTCATGGGCGGCGAGATGTCGTAGACCTGCGAGGTGACCATGAGTGGGGGAACGAGCAGGACCGGGTCGGGGGCTTTTGTTGCGGTTACATGTTTTTCAGCGTCGGCCAGCGGGTAGTGGCGCAGCCGCAAAAATCCCTGGCGTAGGCGCAGGGCATAGGGCGTTTCGTAGGGGGGTGTAAACCGGCCGCCACGGACGAGACGAACGGCATTGCGCGCCCCGGTATAGGTTCGACGAAAACGCTTGCGCAGGCGCCGGGTGCTGCGCTGAAGTTGGCGAAGGGTGGGTCCTTGGGTCGACATCGCGATACTCGAGCGCAGGGTACCGAAGTTCGGGGCGGCAATGTCAGTGGCGAAGTGCGTTCGAGCACCAACGGGTGTTCGGTCGCGGTACCGGCCGCGATACAGCCGAGTGGGGAGGGTCACACCGTGGGCGAGTCTGAACCTATAAACTATGCATATGCATGGAGCATATCAGCAAACGCTGCTTGGGCCCATACCTCGTAGATTTTCGGTTGTCGTCGCTCTCGTACGTCACAGCAACAGGGCGACGATCCAGGCCTCGATGCTGTCGCGCAGGAGCACAAACTCGAGGGCTGCCAGCGCTAAAAAGGGGCCAAACGGGACCCGTGCGCCCATCACCGACCCCGGAGTCTCAGTGCCGAGTTCGGGGTCGTCTCCGTGGACTTCGGTGAGGCTGTGCCGCGTGAGACTACGGCCGCTGGCAACCGCCGGAATCGCAACCAACAACCCCTGGATCGCCCCGGCTGCGACCGTCCAGACAAGCCCCTGGAGGCCGCAAAACGCTCCGACCATCAGTAGGAGTTTGGCGTCGCCGAGCCCGAGGGCTTCGAGGTTGCGCAGTTTTTTGTACAACCACCGCATGCCCCAAATCAGCCCGTAGCCGAGCGCTGCCGCGATTCCTGCCTCGGCTGCGGGGACGCCGAGCCAGTTCGGTTCGACCACGGCGGCGAGCAGTCCGAGGGCCGAAACCGGGAGCACCACCGCGTTGGGTATGACCCACAGGTCGAGGTCGGTGTAGGTGACAATCAGCAGGGCGAGGCCAAACACAAACCACAGGAGCCAGGCCATCAGGCCAAGCCCGCCGCCCTCGGCCAGCGGCTGAACAATAAATTGCATATACAGTGAGAACGAGAGCACGCCGGCCAACAGTTCGATCACCAGGTAGCGCACCCCTATCGGGTGTTTGCAGTTGCGGCAGGCTCCGCGCAGCCAGAGGTAAGACAGCAGCGGGATGTTGTCGTACCAGGCGATCGGCTCGCTGCACGACGGGCAACGCGAGCGCGGACGGATGACACTTTGTCCCCGCGGCACCCGGTAGATCACCACATTGGCAAAACTGCCCCACAGCAGCCCAAACAAAAATGCGAAGGCGCCAGACCAGGGCCCCAGCAGGACCATGAGCAGGGCCGGATCGACCGCCTCGGGGACGATGGTTCGCAGGGGCACGATGCCAAACAACGGATCGGTCGATAGCACGGTGTTGTTCGAAGCAAAAGTCGCGCCAGTTGGTCAGGTGTGGTCTGCAACGTGCGCCCGTGGTTTTGCGAGCCGGTCGCCATCACCAGGGAACTCGGCCGGTTGATCGACGCGAGAAAAGCCACGGACCAATCTCTTGGGCTGGGTGACGGCGCTGTTATGCTGCCGGCTGTGCGCTTGCTCGGCACTTCGTTGTGGACACTTGTGGGTGTGTTGAGCGCAGGCTGTGGGAGTGACGACAGTCCAGCTGCCCCGGTCGAAATCGTGCCGGTGGCTGCCCAACAAGCAGCTGCCAATGTCGTTGACCAACTAGTCGAGCAGCCGAGTGTGCCGGCGTTGCTTACGGTGTTGCGACAGCCACACCAGGTCGCCCAAACGGCGGGTCCCCACCGACTCACCTGGGAGGCGAAGTACGTCACCACGCCGGCTGAGGTCCCTTCGCTTGTTCCGGTTGGTGAACCCGCTCCCGCGGTTCAGGAGGTCAGCGACAAGCTGATACTCGAGTGGGCACCGGGCAATCCCGAGCGACTGTACCTGCGGCAGGGTGGCGAGGATCCACCGGCGTGCCATGAGTATATGGTCGCCGATAAAACTGTATATACAAAGCTTCCCCACCGCGGCTGGCTGACCCATCCGCTCGAAGCCGGAGCCCACCAGCTGTGGCTCGACGAGGCGATTCGCGGGCCCCATGATGTGGTCGAGTTCGCCGCCCCAGCGCTCGAGGTGTCGCTGGCGACCGCCGAGTCGACGGTGGAGGTTTCGCTGCGCCTTGCCGGTTCGGTCGACGGCACCCTGGTCGCCCAGGGTCAACAACGCAAGTGGCGGCGCTCCGTCGTGTTTACGCGTATCGACGGGACGATTGAGCTCGAGCGCACAACCGGGCTGTGGCGGCGCGCGACCATCGACGTGGGCTACTCGTTCGAGGATGTTCGCGGACAGCGAGTCACCGGGTCGATCAACTTTCGCGGCGAGCTGCAAACCGGGCTCAGCGCCGAGGAAGCCGTGCGTGCGGTCCCAACCGAGGTTGAGCCGACGCCGACGAGAACCCGTTACGAACTCGAAAAACGTGAAATTCTAAAGGGATTGATACACCTGTGAGATCACCGACAGCTATTTGCCGGGTGTCGCGGAGGGCTTGGCAAATTGTTGGATGAGCGCTACAACCCGGCCCCCGTGTCACAGCCGACCATCAAGCTCGCCGATCTTCCCGAGCACGTTCAATCTGCGCTCGAGTTCGCCCTCGACCGTAAAGGTCTGGGTCCGGTGATTTTGCAGGTGACACAACTCGCCGGTTACACCGATTGGGTTGTGATTTTGTCGGCCAGCTCGCAGCGCCACGCCCAGGGAATCACCGATGCGATTATCCGTGGGCTCCGTGGCCGTGGGTGCCGTCCGCTTGGCACCGACGGACTCACCGACCATATGTGGGCACTGCTCGACTACGACGATTTTATCGTTCACGTGTTCTACCACCCGGTCCGCGAGTACTACGACCTGGAGAGCATGTGGAGTGATGCCCCACGGGTCCTCCTCGACCTGCCGGCCGAGGTTATGGACACCAGTGTACTCACGGCTCCCTACAGCCCAGCTCCGGCGCCTGATACCACCGACCAGTTTGCCGGGTACGACGACGAGTTCGACGACGAAGAACTCGATGGCGAAGACGCGGCTGATGGTGGGACCGACGAGTATGGCGAGTACGACGAGTACGCCGACATCGACGAGGACGAGCTCTACGACGAACAGGTCGAGACAGAGCGCGAAGACCTCGCCTCGGGCTAACCTGCCTCGAAGTTTACATGTAGCTACATGACTTGCCGATGCCAAGCTCGACAAGCTATGTGGCGAGCGAGCGATGGTCGGCCAACGCCTGGTTGACGACCTCGATAAGGTCGGCAATGGCGTAGGGTTTTTGAAATAGGCTCACCCGCGGGTCCCGCAGGATGTGCTGCAATCCCCGGGTCACGGCATGACCTGTGACCAACAAAATCCACGGATCTGGGTGACGCTTGCGGATATGGGCATAGGCCTGCTCACCCGACATCACCGGCATCACCAAGTCGAGGATCACCAGGGCTGCGTGGGGGTGTTGGTCGACGAGTTCGGAGGCCTCTTTCCCGTTGGCCGCGGTCAACACCTCAACACCCTCACGGCTGAGCACCCGCTGGCCAATTCTGCGAATTGCGGGCTCGTCATCGGCCAAAATGATGCACGGCTTCACCGAGGGGACAGGGGTTTTGTGTTCGAAGGCCATGCGCGATGGGACACGTCGTCCGGCAACCTATGATAGCCGGCTGGCTAGCCAGGTACCACCATCGTGCAGAAGGAGTCGACTGTGTGACTTAGGTTGAGTCGTGCTGCCCCAGGTTGCGGCACCCAGGGCCAACGATTCCGGTCACCGCAGGAGTTTTTTCCACGGGGCGATTGTTTCGCGGAAGTCTGCCAGCTGCGATTCACCGAGGTTTGTGCCGAGCCGGGGTGGACGACGAGCGCCGTGGGCTCGAATCATCAGAGGATCGGAGGTTGTTTGCTCGCCTGCTTTGTGGAGTTCGATCCGCACCCGATCGGTCGGTGTTTGGCCGGAGTGTCCAGCGAGGCCAACGAGCTCGCCGGCGCGAACAAGGACTCCGCGATCGATGCCGCCGAGGGTCTGCGCGAGGTGGCTGTAACTGGAGATCATGCCGTCGGTGTGCTCGATGCTCACGACGAGGCCGGCGGTTTCATGCTCCTCGACACTCGTCACCTTGCCATCGGCAAGGGCGACAATGGGCGCACCTTCGGGCTGGCGAAACATCAGGCCGACGCGGCCGGCAACGACCTCAAGGGTCGGCTCCATCAATGCCCGAGCGCTTGGTGGGTAGCGATGGAAGCGAATCGGCGTGCGTCGATAACCGCGACGCATCGGCTTACCATCGCTGTTGTAGTAGGCCGGCTTTTGGCCACGCGGCTGGTAGCGGTAGTAGCCAAACCGGCCGGCGGCGCCGCGGTAGCGAATCGCGAGAATGTGGCCATAGCGATGAAACTGTTGGCCGAGAAGTCGTTTTTCAACCAGCACGGCCACGCGGTCTCCCGGCCTTGCTTCGGTTGCAAAGTCGAGGTCGTAGGCCAGGGTCTCGGCGATTTTTTGGGCGAGCTCGGGTTGCTCCCCCGCGGCTTGAACCGCCGCGAACAAGTCGACTTCGGCCCCGAGTTCGATGCTGACGGTCGCAACCTCAGGGCTGGCGGGATGTTGAAGCGTGCGAACCGTGTAGCCCTCGCCGTCGTTACAGATCTGCAGCAAGTGGCCTTCGACCAGTTGCAACTCGAGGGCTTGAATCCCGCCGTGGCGGTCGATTGCTACCTGTAGCGGGGCGCCGCTGCCTGCCAGCAACCCGAGGTCGATCGTTGGCCGGGCGGCGGCTTCGATGGCATCGATTTGCGAGCTGGCGAGCCCGAGCTCCAACAGTGCGAGCCGCAATGTGCGGTCCTCGTCGAGGTCGTTGGCCAGGGTAATGAGGTGGTCGAGTTCCCCCATCATGCGCACGGGCTGCTTGCCGCACGCATGGTCGGGCGTATCTGCGTAGGTGCCCAAAGGGCCATGTCCCGAAGCAATCGCGGTCGAGCGCGGGTTGCCGACCGCGTCGAGCAGTCCGTCGCCCTGCCAGATAAATACGTAGGCATTGACCAACACCAGCAAGCTCATCAGCGCGAGAATGCGGTTGCGAATCTTGCGTTCGGCCGGATCGACGGGGGGCTTGCGACGGCGTCGCGACCCGGTCTTGGCCCGCGAATTGGCCCGCGAATTGGCACGGTTTCGCGAGCGCTTGCGAGGGGTCGCCCGCGACTTCTTCCGCTTGCCAGCCCGAGTGCCTGAGACCCGGCGGTTGGACTTGGTAGCCACCGAAGATGGCGCTATCAGATCCCGGCGATCGTCTCCAGAATTTGGCGAGAATCCGCGGCTACGCGGCGTTCACACGACACTGAACATCCGCAGGTACTACATATTGTGCCAGTACCTTGGGCCATCCCCAATGACCTTGCCGCCTGGCGACGCGCGACCGCACGACATTTGTCCAGCTCCCAAGCCGGACCTGTTGCAGTCAACAACTCAAAACTTGAACAAAACTTTTTGTCGGCCCGTGCGTGACTCGAAGGAGTGGCCCGGTGAGGTGTGGCCACCCAACTTTGGAGGACCCGATGAACACATTCATTTCAGCTTTTATTGTCGCATTGACCATGGCGCCCGCGCCCAACCAGGCCGCAAAAGCTCCTGCTCCCACTGTCAGCGACCAGGATGCCGATGACCGTGCCCGGGCCAATGCACGTACAAACGCCGCCGGCACCACTGTCCTCGACTTTGAAAACGACAATGTCGATGGTGAGGTCCTGAGCCCCGACGGCACCACCGTTCCGGGTTCGACTGGGGCGACGTTCAAGAGCCTCATTAAAATCCGGGGCACGTTTATGCCCGAGATGATCAAGATGAGCTTTGACGTCTAGAGTAGGTGTACCTACACAAGCAATACGGCTCCCGGCGCGCGGGAGTCGTTATTTTTTGCCTGCGGGCCACTTTGACAGCTCGTTGAGCTCCTCGCGCATCACCTTGCAGGCTCCCGTGTGGACCTCTTCGACGACTTCGTCGATGTTGGCTTTGGGTCCGCAGAATTTTTGTACCTGCAACAGGCATGGGGCGCAAAACGTACTCACGCGCTCGCGCAGTAGGGTTGCCAGCTCTGCCGACGTGCACAACTCCTTGCCACGGGCATTGATGCGTGATGCCGTGAGGTCCTGCTGACGTTTGCTGAGCACGAGCGCCTCGGAGCGCAACAGCGCCAGCAGGGCTCCGCCTTCGCCGGCCCATGAGCGCGGGTCGGCCGGGTCGTACAACACCCCCTTGAGCTCGGCGACCGCCCCCAAAAAGTAGGCGATATGGTTGAGCCGTTTGCGCTCGTCCCGGTGTGGCTCGGACGTCTGTTGGGCTGGACTGTTGCCCTCGGTATACAGCGTATAGGCGGCCAAGATTTCACGGCCCGGAGACGCCTCGCTCCATAACTTGCGGTAGCAGGTGTGCAGGTCGTCGATGTGTGCCTGCAAGCTCGCCGATGCGTGGGGGTGTTGGAGCTCGCCTCGGCCGTAGACATTGAGCAGGTCGAGTAACTCGCCAAACCGCCGCTTGTGGGCGAGCTCCCGGGCGTCGACGATACTCTGGGCGAGGTCGTAGGCGGCCAACGCTGCGGTGACATCTTCGGGCTTGTACAGCGGGCGGTAGGTTTGCAGGTGGTTGCGGGCGGCATCGATCGCGCGGACATTGAGGCTGCCACAGGTCAACGAACCTGCATGTACAAGCAACAACGGGTCGTAGAGTTCGGTCGTCGGTTCGAGCCGCAGGGTCAAATAGGCAAACTCGCGGACGTGGTCGCGCGTGTACATCGGCGGCCTTGTCGAGCCGGTTTGCCGACATAACGCGCCCGGCTTGTCGGCACAGGCAACGACGGTTTGGAGGTCGAGTTGCTGGCTCTCCTGGCCACGGCCGCGGGCGTTGGCGTGCAGCACAAACACCTTGGTCATCGGGCCCGCAGCAAAATCGTCGGGGTGAAATGAGAAGCGAAACGAGTTGGGCGATTGGGCCTGTTCGACCAGGGCATCGATCAACCCCGTGGCCCCACTGAGCATTTGGCTGGCGACCTCAAAGTTTCCGGCAAAAGGTTTGGCCGCCGCCTCGGTCTGTCGCAGGATCGTGCGTGTAATATCGAGGGCACGCTGGTTTTTGAGGTATTTGATCTCGATCGTCACCGCGATTTGGTCGCGGGCATCGGTCGCCACGGGGTACTTGTATAGTAAATCAACCCCGGCGTGCGTCGAAACCGAGCCGTGGTCGATCGTGTAGAGCGGGAAGTCGCGAACCATCGGTTGCCCGTAGGTCGGCAGCTGGGCATGGGCCATCACCAGTAGGTAGTCGGTACGTGGATTGGCCTGCCAAAGCTGGGGCAGGTGGGTGGGGTCTAAAAAGGCATAGGCCGACCAGTAGACATTGCCCGCCTCGCTCGCGGTGGCCGTAGACGCCGCTTGCTCCTGTGGGAGAGGGTGCTCGACAACGGTGAATGGAGTCGAGCAGGCACCAACGAGCAGTAGTGCTGCGGGTATCAATCGTCGCGTCATCCAGCCTCCCAACAACTTGAGCGTACCATCGAACGATTGCATGTGGGTGCTGTTACAAGCACTCGATGCGGGCATCCTCGGCACACGCGGATATAACTGTAGATACAAAAAACGCCCGCCCTGTTGCGGGCGAGCGGTGGTTGTTGGGGCGAGCGGTCCCGGGCTACATGTGCATTTTGAGCACGTAGCGGATCCGCACCTGGCTTTCTTTGTACAGCAGGTACTCGCTGTGGCTAAAACTGCTGCGGCCCCGGCCCTTCATTTTGATGGGTTTGCCCTGGGGAATCGTCACCGGCCGGCCATCGAATTTGTAGACGATGTCCTTGGCCGGATCGGGCTCGGTATGGCCGAGGGCAACGACGCTGTGAAAGCCCTTGGGAGCTGCGCGCAGGCGCGAGTTGTCGCGCTGGATGTGGTTTTCCTTGCCGAGGACGGCCTCGCACAAAAACATGATGCCCGTGCGACCCGAACGGCCCACATACCACGCCGACTTGGCCTGCTCAGAGGCCAGGTAAATCCCGCGACCGACCCGGCCACCCGAGTGCGGCATGATCCGCAGACCGCTGCCCAAAATCGCCGCGACCACAGCCACGTTGGTCCCGTGCCACAGCAACCTGCGGTTGTCTAACTTGTTGTGTGCGGCATAGCGGTCGCCCTCGCCGTTGCGATCGACCCGCCACGCGTGAACGATGCGATGGCTTGAGTTGGAACGCGTGGCATTGAGATAGCGCTCGATAAACTTGTATTCCGTCGACTTGGTGTCGAGCAGCTCCATGTTGGTCTTGAGGGTTGTGTACTGCTGGTCGAGGGGGTTCGGAGCGAGCTTGGCCGTCGACTTCTTGGCGTCGGCCTTCTTTTGCATGCCGAGGGCAACCTCGATGTCGCTGAGGACATTGAGCATGTCCTTCTTTTTTTGCAGCAACTCGTCGGAGTGAATGATGGTTGGCTTGCGGCGGCCAAACGAGTGGGGAATGAGGGTGTAAAACGTCGAGCTCAGGGTTGCTAGTTTGTTGGTCGAGCTGCCTTTCTTGAGTGCGTCTTCGATTTGCTCGAGCACATCAAATCCGCGGCCGACCTGGTTTTTGCTGAGTTTGCCCAGCGGCATCTTTTTGACGTCGATCTCAAAGTCGGCCATGGCGTCGGTAAACATCTTGCGGTTGAAGATGAGTTTGATGAACGCCTGGGTCGCGCTGTCGAGGGTCGAGGCCTTGAACTTTTTGGGGGTTTTGGTAACCGGGCGGGCCTTGTCGACGGCCTTGAGTTTGTCCTCTAAGTCCTGGGCATCCTCGTCGGTCGAGGCCTCAACCTCGATAAGCGTGTACTTGCCCGACTTGGCCTTAAAGTTGGCCCGGTCGGCCCACTTGTTGCTCGTTTTACTACGGAATTTTTTCTCGAACTCCGCCCCGGCCTTGGCCTCGTCAAACGGCCCCTTGAGTGCACTTTGGCCGGTTTCGCCGACACGGCCCCAACGGTTCCAGACATAGAATTTGCCGCCCTTGAGCAGCACTTGAATGACATAGAACTTGTTGTTGTTGGCCCCGATGTTGGTTTGGTTGAGCATGCAATCCCAATCGAGATGCACGCTCGCAGTGCTGGCGAGGGGGCAGTGGCTATCGACTGGAAGCGAGTGTTTGGTCGAGCGCTTGACCTGCTTGACCGCGGCCTGTTTGGCGACCTTTTTGGTGGCCTTCTTCTTGGCGACCTTCTTCTTGGCGGCTTTCTTGGTGGCCTTTTTGGCGGCCTTCTTTTTAGCCGTTTTCTTGGTGGCCTTTTTGGCAGTGGTCTTTTTCTTGGCGACCTTCTTTTTGGTGGCCTTTTTCTTGGCGACCTTCTTTTTGGTGGCAGTTTTCTTCTTCGCGGTCTTCTTTTTTGTTGCCATGCTTACCTCGCGACGTTGCCTGACCCGAGTGCAAGCCGCCGAAAGTCTCGTGTCAATACAAATATGAGGGTCGATTTTGCTCGACTTGCCGGCGGCGAGCCACCGCGAGATTGTTTACATTGCAACGATTTCGCCCGCGGTATTGAACACGTAAAACGCCATCAAACGGCGACGGTTGTCGGGGTATCGACCTGGACGATGCGGTCTTCCTGTTGACACCACGCCGTCAGCGGGCCCCCATATACGCAACCTGAATCGAGGCCGATGGTGTACTTGCCCCGGTAGTAGCCGCGGCGGGCCCAGTGCCCGTGGACCACGCGGACCGGGCCCGGGTAAAGAGCATCCCAGGGTTTGTAAGGTGGCGGACAGCCCTCGGGTTCGCGGTCGTAGCGGGTGCGTTGGCCGTCGGCGGTGCAGCAGCGCACGCGAGTGACAAACCGGATGTCCTCGCTGTCGAGCCAGGCGTTGTCGTGGGGCCCTGCATTGATCCGTGCGGCCTGTTTGTGGAGGTCTTGCCAGCGTGGATCGAGCCCGGCATGGACGGCCCAACACGGCGCAAACCCGGTGTCACCGGGCAGGTAGGTCAGTGCCGGGAGTTCGCGCAGTTGCTGCAACAGGGCCGGGCCATCGGGCGCGTCAAACAGCGGTTGCAAGGTATCGTGCTTGCGCGGCCACACGCCCGCATGCGCGAGCAGGGCATAGACCTCGTGGTTGCCGATCACCCCATGCCCGCCGACATCCCGCCAAAGCCGGAGGCAAGCGAGCGTGTCGGGGCCGCGGTTGAGAAGATCACCTAGGCACCACAGCTCGTCGTGGGCCGGGTCAAACCGGATAGTTTGCAGCAGGCGGTCGAGAGCCCGAGCACATCCCTGGAGGTCGCCGACAAGCCAGCGCATGGGCACAGAGTAGGGTGTTTTGGCGGTGTTTGCCAGGGCCCGGACCGTACTCCCGACAAGTATATGCAGGTACACTTTGTTTGGGGCGCAACAAAAACCCCGGCTCGGTGGCCGGGGTTTTAGGCGATATTTGGCGCTTTGGGCTAGGCGACAAAGTTGCGGTTGGGTGTCCACAGCACCTGGGTGGCGAGCGGGCTCGCCGGCGCCGGTTGGGCCACGGCAGGGCCGCCCACGTGCTTGCGTGCCATCACTTCTTTTGCAGCTGCAACGACTTTTTCGGGGCTCACAACGATCGCCTCCTCGACGTGGATCGGCGAGGGAATGCCGGGGCTTGGGTCCTGGCCGAGCACGCGGGTTATCACCTGCTCGTCGACGATCGCCTCGTGGACTGCCCCTTGGATTTCGCGGCCCAAACTCGAGAACACCCGGTCTTCGTGGACCACCAACAGGCGCCCGGTTTTGCGGACCGAGGTGAGGATGGTGTCCATGTCGGGCGGGACGATGGTGCGCAGGTCGATGAGCTCACAGTCGATACCGGCTTCGGTCAACTCCGCGACAGCCTTGTTGCAAAACAGCGTGCAGCGGCCCCAGGTCACGATTGTGAGGTCCTTGCCCTCGCGCCGGACCGCGGCCTTGCCCAGCGGTACGCGGAAGTCCTCGGGCAAGTCGGGGATGTAGCCCTGAAACCCGATTTTGCGCTTGAGGGCGGCGATTTCCTTGGCGTCAGTCGGTTCGCCGGGGAACGCATCGCCCAGGGTCATGCGGTACAACCCCTTGGACTCGAACACCACGACGGGGCCGTTGTAGTCGGCGGCGCTGCGCAACAGGCCGTACATGTCGCGGGAAGTTGTGGGTGCAATGATTGTGAGCCCGGGAATCGCTCCGTAAAAACCCTCCATGCACATCGAGTGGTACACCGAGCCGCCGTGGAGGGGCTCGACCGGGAGGCGGACGATGGTGTTGATCCCCGTGCGGCCCCCTGAGCACCACAGTTGATTGCCCATCAACACCAGCCAGTGCAGGGTGTTGAGGCTGTAGTCGGAAAACTGAATTTCGGGGATCGCCGTGGCGCCGCTGTGGAGGGCAAACCCAACAGCACTGCCCATAATCAGCGGCTCGTTGATCGGAGCGTCGCGGACCTGGCTGGGAAATTGCTCATACAACCCGCGGGTGGCCTGCATCACGCCGCCCTTTTTGGCCACGTCCTGACCGTAGAGCCAGGTCATGGGGTTGTCGCGGAGGATGGCCCGAAGTGCAGCCCGGACCGCGCCGTTGAGCGAGATGCAGGTGTTGCGCCCAACCGTGGGGGCCTCGACAACTTCAGGGTAGGGGGCGTAGATGTCCTCTAGGGCCGACTCCGGTGTGGGGTCGGGCTCGCCCTGGGAAATCTCCTGGGTTTTGACGATGTAGGCGTCGGCCTCGGCCGCGATCGTGCCCCAGTCGTGGCGGCGGAAAAAGTCGTTGCCCTTGGTGACCTGGTTGCGCCGCAGGATTTCGTTGGGCGCCAAAATGCCAGCCTGCACAAGCGCCTCACCAAAGTCGAGCAGCGGGTCGTAGCTGTCAAACTCAAACGTGAAGTCGGCGGCCGAGCTGTGGTTGTTGAGGCGCGACAGGTTTTTCACCCACATCAATGCCGGTCGTTGCTGTTGCACACAATACCGGGCGGCGTTGCGGGTGACCTCGTAGGTCTCCAAAAAGTCGTTGCCCTCGCACTCGTAAAACGCAAACCCGAAGGCCTCGGCATAGGCGGAGAAGTCCTTGAGGCCGCGGCCGTCCTCGGGCCCGACGCTGATGGCGATGTTGTTGTCGGTGACCATGATGAGCACCGGCAACTCGAGCACCGAGGCGCCCGTCATGCCCTCGTGCAGATCGCTCTCGGCACAGGTCCCGTCGCCGATGACCGCGAGCACCATGCCGTCTTTGACACCCTTAAACCGCAGACCCTGGGCGTAGCCAACGGCCTTGCCAAGTTGCATCCCGAGGGCGCTTTGCACCGGCAGCACGTTGTAGCGCATGTCGTTGAAGTGGGCTGTCATCTGCCGACCACCGCTCCACGGATCGGTGGTTTTCGACAACTGCTGGCGCATATGGTCGAGGTGGAAGTCCTGGTAGCCGCGCAGGCGGGCCCAGGTCGATAGCAGCCCGGCCGACCGGTAGTGGGCACAGATCCCAAACGCCTCGGGGTTGACAACTTCGCTGAGCGCGAGGGCCTCGGCGGCCCCGTGGACCTCTTCGCCCGACCCCCAAATTGCGAACTTGACCGTGCCCTTTGCACACTCTTGAACCACCCGTTCGACGTGGCAACGCGCCATGCACATCTCGCGGTAGGCCAGCCGCAAAAGTTCGGGGGTGAGGTTGGGAAACCTGTCGAGGGTGCTCAGATCGTGGCGAAGGGTACGCGGGGTGGGACTATCCATGGCGCAGCTCTCAAACTCCTCACGGCCGGCGGCACGCCCAGCCACCGCGGCCAAGCCTGTCTCCGTGGCGAGAGCCTATGCCAAGCTGCCGTCTAGGTAAACGGGTTGGGGGGTCACAGACCGTGACGATACCGGGTGTGCACGGAGCGTGGCAGCCTGTCAGGCGCGCGTGTTTGCGCGTCCGCGCTCGTTTGTATCGCGGGAATTTTGCACATACATAGGTTTTATCGAGTCGACGCCAACCACCCCGTCGATACACGCTTTTTGACCCTCCTACGTCGGGAAAGAACGGGCCCCTACCGGCGATTGTACAGCCGACGATTTGTCTGCTCGCCAGGCCTCGGTGTTGGCTGAGATCCTCCGGGGCTCGAGCGGCCCGCGACTGTTGATTCCGATTGGCCCGCGTCGGTATCGCCCGCGGTGGGCATCTTCCCCGTTGAGACACAACGCTGCCTGGGGTTTTGGTCGGGACGCCGGTGAGGTCGCGGTATCGCCAGTGCGCAACTCGGCCCCAAACGCGACGAAATACCTGTACACGCAAACACAATCCCGGTGGATACGAGGGCTCTAAAGACTTTCCTCACGATTTGCCCAGATGGCGGCCAAACCCCTGTGAGATCGCACAATCGCAATTCCGGCTCAGGCCATCTGACGCCGTGATACGCCAATGACATGTCTGCTGCCCGTACCCCTGTGATTGTCGCTGCGTTGCGTACCCCGATTGGCCGGTTTCGCGGTGCACTCGCCAACGTTCGTCCCGACGACCTCGCGGGCCATGTGATTCGCCATATTGCCGAGCGGCATCCGGCGTCGATGGAGCATCTTGTCGATGTGTACTTTGGGGCAGCTAACCAGGCTGGCGAAGACAATCGCAACGTCGCCCGCATGGGTTCGTTGCTCGCCGGGTTGCCAGTTGAGGTCCCCGGTGTGACAGTCAATCGCCTGTGTGGCTCGGGCATGGAGGCTGTGTTGCAGGCGGCCAAGTCGATCATGGTGGGGGAGGGCGAGGTCTATATCGCCGGCGGTGTCGAGAGCATGTCGCGGGCACCCTATGTCATGCCCAAGTCGACCGAGGCCTTCGACCGCAATGCCAAACTCTACGACACGGCCCTCGGATGGCGGATGATCAACCCCAAGATGGACGCCCTGTACCCGGTTGAAGGTCTGGGTTCGACCGCCGAAAATGTGGCTGAGCGCTACAAGGTCAACCGCGAAGATCAGGACGCCTGGGCACTCGAGAGCCATCGCCGGGCCGCACATGCCTGGGACGAGGGCTGGTTTGACACCGAAGTTGTCGGCATCGATGTACCGCAGGGCAAGCGCAAACCATCGATTCGGGTGAAGACCGATGAGAGCCTGCGGCGTGACACCTCGCTTGAAAAGCTTGCCAAACTGCGCCCGGTGTTTCGCGAGGGCGGCACCGTGACCGCGGGCAACTGCTCGCCTCTCAACGACGGTGCATGTGCACTGTTATTGATGAGCGAGGAACGGGCCAACAAACTCTCCGTCAAACCCCTGGCCCGCGTGGTCTCGTGGGGGCATGCCGGGGTGGATCCCTCGGTCATGGGTATTGGCCCCATCCCGTCGAGTCGCACAGCCCTTTCCCGCGGCGGTCTCAAGGTTGCCGACATCGACCTCGCCGAACTCAACGAAGCCTTTGCCAGCCAGACAATTGCCTCGGTCCGCGAACTCGGACTCGACCCGAAAATCGTCAATCCGGCCGGTGGGGCGATTGCCTTGGGCCACCCACTTGGCTGCTCGGGGGCCCGGATCGTGACCACGTTGGTACATGGCCTTCAGCGCAGCCGCGGGCGCTACGGGCTTGCGACCATGTGCATCGGTGTAGGCCAGGGTATTGCCTGTGTGCTCGAGCGCACGTAGGCGACCCGCACCGAAATGACAACCATCACAATTGGCGGCCGGGATTCATGACCCGGCAACGATCGATTTAGCGATAGGCTGCGGCCGATGCCCATGAACATACAATTCCCGCTTACCGTCGGGGTTGCTTCGTTATTCCTCGCTACGGCTCTCGCGTCCGGGTGCGGAACGGTTTCCAAAAATACCGAGACCAGCAGCAACAGCTCCGATACCAATGACACCAGTGGTGGCGAGACCACCGATGGCGAGACAACGGACGGTACGGCCGGGTCCGAGACCGACGGCGGCGACACGGACTTCCCCGGCTGCCCCGACGGCGCCCCAGCGTCCGACGGTGGCGAGAACCTCATGGAGGACTACGGGCGACCCTGCGAAGTCGATACCGATTGTGAATTCCTGGGTGACGGCGCCAAGTGTGTCCACACGATTTTGGATGTTGCCCACGCGCCTGCTGGGTACTGCTCGCGTGACTGCGACCTCCCCGACGGCAACACCAAGTACGTCGCCGACGACCCGATTTGTGGTGCCGGCGTGACGTGCCTTGGCGTCAAGGGCTTTTTTGAGGCCTGTTCACTCGAGTGTACAAGCAACGACCAGTGCCAGCGCGATGGCTACGAGTGCCGCCTGCTGCCGATTGTCGGTGCCGAGGGCGAGCCCAAGTTTTGCCTGATGGTCGACGAGTGCGTGGCTTCCGACGCACCTCCTCCGTGAGCCGGCGATGATCTTGCTCGACGGAGCCATGGGCACCGAGCTCGAACGCCGCGGTGCCCGGATGGACGCGCCCCTGTGGTCGGCCCACGCTCTGCTCGAGGCTCCTGATTGTATCTGCAACATTCATCTCGACTACCTGCGTGCAGGTGCCCAGGTCATCACCACCAACAGCTTTCGCACCCACGCGCAAAATTTGGCCGCTGCCGGCCCTGAGATGGCAGTACGGGCCGATGAGCTGACACGCAAAAGTGTGGAACTCGCCCACGAGGCGAGGCGCTTGTATCAACAACAATGCCCGGATCCGGTGCAGGTCGCGGGCTCGATCAGTCCGCTGTACGATTGTTTCGAGCCCGAGAGCTCACCCCCCGGGCAGGGTGCCCATGGGCCCCACCGAGTGATGGCGCAGTCGCTGGTGGCCGCCGGCTGCGACCTGCTGCTGATCGAGACGATGTCGAAAATCGATGAGGCGACCGCAGCCGTGCGAGCAGCCAGTGGCCTGGGCAAACCGATTTGGCTCGCCGTTGTCTGCGACGCTGCCGGCAACCTACTCGGCGGGGAGTCGCTGAGGACCCTGATCGAGGCGTGCCGCCAGCTGCCACTTGCGGCCCTGTTAATCAATTGTACAGACACAGAGTTTTTGGGCCAGGCGTTGCCGGCCCTGAAGGCGGCGACCTCCGACGGGCCGATCCGCGGGTTGTATCCGCATACCGGGCGCAACGACCCGAACCAGTTTGTCACCCACGCTGGCGATGCCAGGTGGTTTGCCGAGCGGGTCGAAGCCTGTGTGGCACACGACCCGGGACTGCAGATCGTCGGCTCGTGTTGCGGCTCGGACCCGTCGTGGACCGCTGAGCTGGCCCGCCGGCTGCACCCGACGGCACGCGAGCGAAACCGGGGGTTCGACCAATTGGCGGCGATGCGATAGCCGCAGGTCGACCGCCTGAATCGCTCGTTTGCCTGTACTCGATAGTTCTTGGGGCCCTGAGCCGTGTCGGAGAGCTCGCACGCGGCTTCGGGTACACTCCAGCCGCTGCCGATGTCCGCCTATCAAAAAGATCTCGACACCCTCGAAGTTGCGGGGCTGACCCTGCACGGCATCACCCGTGGGGGTATCGAAACCTGTCTGATGGTGAAGGAACTGCGGCTGATGTTCGACATCGGGATGTGTCCGCCGGGGTTTCAAAAGTACCGTGATGTGTTGGTCTCCCACGGGCATGCCGACCACATGGGCGGGATCGGCTACCTCATTAGTCACCGGCGCATGGTCGGGGCCCGGCCGCCGCGGTTGCATGTGCCGGTTGAAGTGGTGGAGCCCGTGCGCCGCATCCTGGCGGCCTGGGCAGAGATCGAGGGCCACGAGCCGCCATTTCATTTGTATGGTCATGCACCGGGCGAGGCCTTCGACAGTGGTAAGTCGATCACGGCCACCCCCCTGCGCACAGCCCATCGCGTCCCCTCGCTCGGCTGGGTGATCGAGCGCCGCAGCCAGCGATTGCTACCCGAGTTTGCCGACCTCACCGGGCCGGAGATCGGGGAAAAGCGCAGGCAGGGGGTGACGATTACCAGTACCCACCAGGAGCCACTTTTGTGTGTCACAGGCGACACCAAAATCGAGTTCTTCAAGGAGCACGAGATCGTCCGTCGCTGTCGCGTGCTCGTCCACGAAGTCACCAGTTACGACGACCGCTGCGATGTCGAGCGTACCCGGCATTGGGGCCATACCCACATCGATGAGTTGGTCGAGGTCGCCGAGCAATTTACCGGCGAGGCCCTCGTGCTCGTTCACCGCAGCGCGCGACACTCTCGCAAGCAGGCCGAGGAGGTCGTCGCCCAAAAATTCCCGGCGGCCATGCGCGACCGAATTCACGTATTTGGTTGGTAATACACCTTCTGTCGAGACCCCATACATGGACGAGTCGAGCAAGCAACAGCCAGGCCCAGGGGCGACGTTCGCCGATGTCGTGATCCTAGGGGCGAGCTTTGCCGGGATCGAGGCCTACCGACTGTTGCGGCGAAACCCCGTCACCCGCAAGCTGCGCGTGGTGGTCGTCGACCGGCTTCCTGACCACGGCTACATCCCACTGGTCCACGAGCGGGTGTGTGGGCGGATCCCGGCGGGCACATCGAGCCTGCCGACGCGAAAGTGGATCGAGCGTGACCCGCGAGCCAAGTTTGTCACCGACACCGTGGTTGGCATGGAGCCCGAGCGGGGATTGGTGCACTTACAAGCAAGTCAGGCTATCAAGGCGCGGTTTATCATCGTCGCGCTCGGCTCCAGTGTGGCCCCGCCAACGGGTATTGAGGGACACCAATTCCTGGCCTGTCTCAAGTTTGAGCCAGACTTTGAGCAGCTGCGAGCCAGGCTCAACGCCCTGCTCGACAATCGCAAACCCGCGAGTTCGATCGTCATTGTCGGCGGGGGAATTTCGGGGGTCGAACTCGCCGGCGACCTCGCCCATTTGCGCCGACAAAAGCCAGTAGGATGGCAGGTACCCAGGGTTACGTTGGTACAGAGTCGGGAGCGATTGTTGCCAAAACTCGGTCGCTCGGCGGGGGCCAAAGCCCTCAAAAAGTTGCGCGCACAAGGTGTGGACGTGCGCCTGCAAACCCGGCTACTCAGTGCCCAGTCCAACAATGTCAGTCTACAAACGGCAGGGGGAGCTGGCTCCGAGACGATCGCCTGCGACCTAGCACTGTGGACAGGTGGCCTACAACCCGCGCCAATTTTGGCAAAGCTCGGACTGCCACTGACAGAAGAAGGGTGGCTGCGCGTCGGCCCAACCCTACAATGCTTCGCCGAGGTCAAGCCCCGCATGCCCGAAATTTTCGCCTGCGGAGATGCGCCAAGAGTTTTCGGCGGAAAAGGCCAATGGCCCACCATGCAACGCGCAATCGAGTGCCTGTGGCAGGCCCAAACGGTTGTCAAAAACATCGCAACACTCGCGGCTGAACCAGCCGGCTACCCGCACGGGGTCCCGCCGCTCGTTCCACACAAGTTGCGAACAGACTTTTTTCACGGGGTCAGTGTAGGTGCATATTCAATGATTACCTACGGGCCGATCGCCTTGGAGCTCGGACCGCTGGCGGTGTGGTTTCGCCGGTTTTTAATGCGGCAGTATTTTGCTCGGTACAGGGCGGAGTAGTACGCGGGTGGTACCGAGCGGAGTAGGGCGCGGGTCTTTTTGGCTGTGAGACCGGCCCTGGGCGGCTCGCAGTAGGCCCACTACAGCTTCGCCACCCAGGGCTCGGTTCACAGCCAAAAATCCTCCGCGAACCTTTGGGCGGGCGTGATGGCAGGGTAGGTGTTGCGGTTGGCAGGGAGTGAGTTGGGGCGGGAAGCTTAGGCGGTTGGCGGGGTTGTTGCGGTTGGCAGGGAGTGAGTTGGGGCGGGAAGCTTAGGCGGGTGGCAGGGTTGTTGCGGTTGGCGGGGTAGGTGTTGCGGTTGGCAGGGAGTGAGTTGGGGCGGGAATCTTGGGCGGGGTAGGTGTTGGCGGGGTGTTGCGGTTGAGAGGGAGTTGGCGGGTAAGCAGTGAGATGGGGG
>JAUIFF010000015.1 GCA_030429545.1 Polyangia bacterium | reverse complement strand
TCGCCTCGGTGGCAAACTCGGCACTGGCAGAAAAGATGTCTGAATGGTCATGTTTGAGCTTCCTCGTCCGCCCCTCCTTCTCTAAATGTTGGGTTGATGGTGTCTCACTTCATGTTGGCAGATGGGGCTCGCCGGCAGCTTCGGGAACGGCGGATGGCACCGACACCGCCGACACAACGCCGGGGACTGACACGGGACGGGACTCCGACACGACACCGGGCACCGAGAAGACATCCGACACCAACACGACGAATGGCACCGACACGGCAAGCTCCGACACCACGGAAGGCACTACAGAAGACTCCGACACAGGAAAGGGCTCCGACACGGGAAAAGACCCCAGGAAAGGTAACGAACCTCGCACTCGCAATGCACTAAAAACAGCATTATCCAAGGCCGTCGACAACTGCCGTAACAACGATCCTTCAGGAGACGAAAAAAACGGTTCAAGACGCGAAAACTTTAAAGTAATTCGTACCACTAAGAAAGTAGTATCAGACAATCGTTGCGAAGAACGCCCCTTGTGCAACTGTGTCAAGAGGCGGCTTACCGACGAAATCTCAAAATACACGGGCACCGACTTCACATTGTTTAGGGTGACTTACAACTCTAGCGACGGGAAGTTTCATAACTGGGTCTTTATTAAATGAGTCATTTTCTCCTACTTACCACCCTATACGCAACCTTGGTCCAAGACCCGGTTACCAACCCGTGTGCCATTTCGGTCTCTTGCGAAGCACGCATCGAGTGCGAACTAAATCACGAAGGGGAAGACTCTGTCATCGCCGGGAGTTTGGCCAAGGGTCGTTGTGCTGAAGATCGAGCACAGGAAGCCTCACAGCCCTCAGAGAGAGCGCGCAACTACAAAGTTGCCGCGGAAGCCTATCTCCGCGGATTCCTTGATGGAGCCTCCGTCGTTCATGCCAACAATGCCGTTGGATTCGCCGTTGACTCGGTCACTTCCTACAAACCTCTTACACGCGCCACATGGGAAGCGCAACTACAGTTCCTTGACGGTTTCAGGACGAAATTACCTAGCAAAAAAATCGACTCGAAGAAGCGGTTAGCCTTGGACCGCGCATACGTCGAAGTAAAAATCGACTTCGCTAAGTTTTTGGAAGGTGAGGCGAATACCAAACTCAACGCTGCTCGCAGCAACCAAGACAGTCGGGAGTTAACGGCAGCTATTTCTGAGCTCAGCGCTGCCGCCGTGCATTTCAGTAGTGCGCTCGACGCCTGGCGAAAACTCGCCATCGAGCACGAGCCCGACAAAGAGCCCAAGTTGCTCATCGCCTATGCGCGTGTGATGCAACGTTCCGTGTCAGTGATGCTCCGCGAAGGAGTCACCCCCAACTGCGCAGAAGCTGAAGAAGCCATGCACAAGCTCGGGGATGAAGTCGTGGCGTTCCCATCCCTTTCCTTGTTCTACACACGCGCACAGATCGATCTGCACCTGTGCCAGGCACGGGTCGACACCCAGAATAAAGACTTCCTAGAAGCAGCCAAACACTACGCCGAAGCCCTCGTCCTCGTTGATCAAACACAAACGGAACAACGCCGGAAACTCCTGACCGACGATTCAAAACTTAGCCCCAACGAAGTTAGTCAATGGCGGGTCGACACTCTCCGGAAGGGGGTTCGTGCTTACACGAGTGTTCGCTTGGTACCCCGTACGCAGAGTAACCTGCAGCTTTACCGCAAACTTAGGAAGTACCAAGCCGTCTTGGACCCTGATGGCGAGGAGATTACTCGGCCTTCATTTGGTCCCCTGTTCAAAACAGGTGTAGCGATCGGAAGCGTCGGACTTGCAGCTCTCGCCACCGGAGCCGGGTTCCTTGGTCGCCTGGACGTCGGATACTATAACTGCACAAACGGTGATTGTGATATATTACCCGACTATCTAGGCAAGAAGTGGCCCTTTAATAAAGGCGTAGACACACGAAACGCTGTGGGGAATGCAGGAGTCAGCCTGATAATCATCGGGGGGGCCGCTACAATTGTCGGAACGGCCCTCGTCGCACATAGCCTTCGAAAAGCCCGAATGAGCAATCTTACCCCAAAGGCCGGATTCTCGTTCGGGAGCCGCTCGACTTTTCTCTCGCTAACATGGAACTTCTAGCCTGGATATTTCACCAAGTTTTGAGACCGCCAAATGAGTACGTGCATTTGGCGGTCGTAGCCGAAATTGGTGAGAAATCCGGGCTAGGCGCGCAGCCGGCTAAACGTTACTCCCCTGACATACAGCACCGGTTTTTGGCGGCCGAGCAAAGGTTGGTGGAGAACGGACAGCCAACGTCGCACCGCAGGATCGAGGTTCATCTTGTGGATGTCGGTCGGCACCGAAATCCGTATCGTATCTCCCCGTTGCGTTCGCCTGCCAAGCTTAAATTCACGCGTACCCCAGCCAACACCTATCACGGAAGCCGAACAGTCAGCTTTGACGAGCTCCACCACGTAGAGTGGAGAGTGGATACGACCACGAGCATGGACCGAAACCTTCCCCCCGTGCTTTCTGGGTATCGAGACAACAAGCGGCTCTCCGCTGCGTTTTACCTTCACAATCCGGTCTGAGAATGGACTGACCGCTTCAACCCGGCACGCCCCATCCATTTCATCGATTCCCTCACAGGAAAAAAGTTCCCCCTCAGCCCCTCGGGCATAGGGCTTCGGTAATCTAAATTTTTCAAGCGCAACCCCATCGTTGATCTCGAGGCGACGAATATAAAGGTCATCGCAACTCGCATCCTCCAAGGACGCCGAGACAACAAAGTAAAGACTGCCATCGGCCCGCGGGTAGGGTTTTTTGACAAGTTTGAGGCCATCACCTAAGTCGAGCTTAAACTGCTGTGGATCGTAGACAACACATGAGTGTCCATAACGGTCGTGCGCCAAAACTTTGAATTCGACGAGGTAACGCCTACCCGAGATTTTCACTTTCGTCGAAACTTTTGTATGAGCCGCAAACGCTTTCGGGTAAACGTGAACTTGAGTCCAGGTGACTCGCGGCACGGCATCGTCACCGACAAGAGCATGTACCATCACGTCGTAGATACCGGGTGTCTTGAATTTTTCACCCGGTAGTTTGACACGCAACGTTCCCGGCTTTACCGGGAGCCGGAATTTCCGTCGTGCCAAGTCCTCCATCGTCACCAATTTTGACTCGAGGAGTCCTTGGGCGAGGTCCTCACGGTCGAGCGACGCGCGCTCCGCATCGGGACCGGACAATCTCCAAAAACGCCTATCCCTGAGGGTGGGAGTGGGAGCTTTCTTATTGGCCTCAACGAGCCAGTCCTTGAATGAGCGGTATTCGGCGACGGCGCGACTATCGAGGTCAAGTTTCGGCGGCGCCGAGACGTCGACAATCAGCGAACCGATGGAGACTCGGTCTCCTTGACGACGCGCACCCAAGTCAACCCAACTGTCCTCCCCTGCCGCGAAGCGATGATAGCGTCGGGTAGTGAGTGTTGTCGTCGAACGCGTCACAAGGTTGGCGTGCCATACCGTAGAATTTCTGACATCCGGTTCACCAAAAATATAGGGAGTGACCTTGTCAACTCGTTTCCACGGAAGCCTGCGGACAATCTCTTCGACATCCGCACCTTTTCGAGTCAGCAAAAATTTATACCACTGCCGTTGGGGTGAGCTGACGAGTCGCGGGAGCGTAGCATACCTCCCCGCTTGGAGTGGTATCAATCGCGGCGACTCGCTCGACTCTAACATCACCAAGTGGAGCTGCAATGATCCCTGATTCGGAGGCAGCGAGCAAAGTAGCTGATACGGCTCCTCATCTTCCCCGTGGGGAGCCAATGCTTGGAATGCGATTGCACCTTGAAGATCTTTCGGTAAATTTCCACTGATGGCTTTTAAATACGCACACTCTGGCAAGAGTATACCTGGAAAGCAAGGTACTGCTTTTACCCAACAGGGATAACCATACTCATATGGGACAGAAGTTATCGGGTGGTGAATAGTTGTTACCTTATTCAATAGAGCTACGAGAGCCTCAGAATCGGAATTTCCGAAGCCCACATTTATCGGAGCAAAGAGCAAGTTTGGGTCTTCGGACTGAATTTTACCCGTTAGTTCCGACAAGTTTGTTTCAGTACTATCCTTCATGTCGGAGATAAAATAGAGCAGTCGCACGTCATTCGGATTTGGCTTTGGCTGCTCCTCACCATCCACCGGTATTTTATAGTAGAGTTCACTATCAATCGCCAGATATTCTAGTGTATTCCACAGCGGAGAAAAGTCGAGATTGTACTCTGTGCTTAAGGTCGGAGGCGATTCCCACCAATCTATCTGTGGTGCGAACTCAGTTTCACTATCGATGTAGTTGTAAGCGAGCTTGTGAGCCTTCCCCTCGCCATCGAAAACGGCAATTGCAATCCTTGCGCACTTTGCCCACGCTTCCTGATCCGGCTCGCCGGCTGCGGCGACGACAGACTTCACTATCCTTTCAACAATTGAAAACACACACCTTCTTTTGCGAAGCATGCTCCCTGATGTGTCTACAAAAATAATAATATCTAGCTGCCCGAGCGTCCTCGTGAACACAACGTCCTTACATGCCAGCGTGTTGTTGTCAGATGTTTCAACTGAATAGGTCGACTTAGCTATATCACCAAACTTCTTATTTCCGCCTGCAACCTCAGCAAATCCTTCCGGTGTGAAATTAGCCGACTCCCCAGGATCCAGAGAGAATGTTACGTTTACGCTTACGGAGTCATCTGCGAATCCCCAGAACCCACTAGCTGCCTTCGGTCCTTTATTCTGAAGTACAAGAGGCAGCAGGTTTTCGGTCGAATTGACGTTCCCGTATGTTCGTTCTTGTGACGCTATTAAGGGTTGCAATTTATCTAGAGAAATCTCACGCTCAACCGGCTCGACGCAAATCTGCTTAAGGAAAAAATCCGGAAAAAAACTCTGATTAAGTGTGCCAAATCCCCCATTTTTGAGATAATCGAGGTCCACGTCCCCATAGTACATAAACAATACGAAGCCAGAGCCTTCCGTTGGCTTCACAAAAATCTCCTTGTCGGAATAGGGACTTAGGAAACCTTCCAGCTCTACCACACCATAATACACTCGACCATTTTCGTGTTCTTCAACAGTGGCTGGGTTGGGGAGGGGGAGCTCGGGGTCGTCGGCGGGGCTAGCAATCCCGTACTCGATCGTTGGCTGATCTTGTCCCTCGCCGAGAACAACAACAAATGGGATAATTGTTCTCTTTGACGGAGTTGCCTGGTCGTCAAACCACTTGTGACCGATGGGTTGGCTGTCATTTATTAGTGGTACGCGCTGGCCAGTTGGGACAACTTTAACTATGCTCTTGGTAGTCATTATCACTCCTTCGTTTCTGGTTGAAAAACAAGTATTTCTTCGCTACTACACTCACAGTTGTCGTTCAACTTGTGCTTCACCACGTACACACCGTCCCGTGTATAGAGAGCCGTTGCCGATGCCACTAATTGAGATGCTCCGTCTGAATCCCCGCACTCTTTAGGCATCTCATTAACTGTGACTGAACACTTTACCTTGCTATCATTTAAATCCCGCCAGCATATACACATCTCCGACAGCGCTAATAGCTCGCCGCTCACATCCATACCTGTTGCTTCACAAATACCCTCACCCCAAAAAAACAAATCCGATCCAGAAAAAACGCTGTTCCTAGAACGGAAGGTCTTGATAGGATTCGAGAATCCATCGACCTCGACTACCGCGCATCGTTCGGTAGCACTATTGCAAAGTTTGCCAAGGGCAACCTGCTTGCTCGTCCTCCGGCCGCGACAGATCGTTGAATCTTTAGTTGAGAAACACACATGCCGATCCCCAACCGCGAGAGACTCGACAGCTTCTCCATGAAGATGAGCCTTGCTATCGCTTTCGGCTACTACTACTAGTTGATCACTATCGACACAATCCCAATCGTCCGTATCCGAGCCAGTATCAGTATCCGCGAGAAAACTGCCATACCTCCCCCAGCAATATGTATTCTCTTTCATTTTATCTACTCCACAAATAATACCGACGTTTCCAGAATCACCATCGGAATCGCGGACGTCGCCGAGTACAAGATTGTCATATTTTCGCTCAAGAATTTTTCGTTCACCTTTGACTAGTGAGTCGTTCTCTTCGGTCTTGAAACGCGTCCCCCAACAACATGCCGTTCCATCGTCTTCGTTACTTAAAACACAGGTCTCCAAGCCACCGGCAACGACTTCGTATTCGCCGTCGAATGGAAAGTCGTCCGTGTCCGTGCAGCCCGCGAGAGAAACGGGCACCGGGTCTTCGGTCCCCGTATCAGTATCCGTTCCAAATCCTAGCTGGCCATACGTGTTGTCGCCCCAACACCAAAGGCTGCCGTCATCCATCCTCGCACAGGCATGTGCCTCACCTGCTGCGATCGACAAGACGTGGACACACTTACAATCATTGTTGCAGAACGTGCAGCCGTCGCTGTCGCCGTCGGTTTCGTAGTCACACTCCTCGTCTGTCTCGCGCATGCCGTTGCCACACTCTGGCCCAGTCGTCCCCGTTGACCCCTCGGTCCCAGTTGTAGAGACGGTCGGTTCACCCGTTGTCGGTTCACCCGTTGTTGTCGGCTCACCGGTCGTTGGATCGTTCGTTATTGAACTTGTTGTTGGCCCCCCCACCGATGTCGTCGATCCAACAGTCGTGCTCGCCGATACGCCAGGACATGCCCCCTCCTCGTTAACAGCGATCCCACCACCCGCGCAACATTGCAGATAGCATCCCTCGTTCACCCCTAGTCCGGCTAGGGTTACGATTAGAACTTGTGTTCGTAACTTCATAGAAGAAGGCGGACGATAAAAGGTTACCGGGGAATTGTCAGTTTCGCTCCCTGACTCATGGACGTTAGTACCGTTGGCACACCGTTCGATACCCTGAAAACTATAACTGACCAAAAAAAATCGTGCGAAAAACCACAAACCCTAACAATGTTAGCAGGTCCATGAGTCAGGACTGTTCAGGAGTACTCCCAACTTGGGCCGCTGGCCATGCTCACTTTCCCGAGCACGTCGCTCTCGCTTGCTCAGAGCACGCATTGACTAGCGAAATAACCTACCCACTAGGAGCGCTGGGTAATATACCAACTCGATGTCTATACATCGAAACCAAAATCCCCTACCCTAGCCGAACCAACCACGGCCTTCCTCAAGGACGAGCAAGCCCCAAACTCAAGCTGAGCTTTCAGCGGGCACCTCCTGGGGAACCACATGTACATCCACCTGAAACCACTCGAAGTGCGGCAGCTCGACAAGCTGACCCGCCTTTCTTACCTCCTCATGGAGAGCCCGCTGCCTGCCACCGTCTTGGCCGATCGCATGTCGATGAGTCGCGCCACGATCTACCGGCTTCTCGATCTGCTGCAGGCCCTCGGCCTCCCGCTTGCGCGTGAACAACGCGATGGCACCTCCATTTTCTCACTAAACAGCATTCCACTGAGAAAACTCAGAAAGTTCCTTCGCAAACAGTTACTGGGACGAAAGGTCCACCCAACCATGGTCGCCATCGCCAACACCCCGTCCCCCTCGATCGACCGCGAACTCGATCCGCAGCTGTTCAAGCTCGCCTACCTCGCCACCTCCGACGCTCGCGCCTCGGTCGAGCTTGTCCGCCTGGCTTCACAGACATCCTCGCCGCTTGCCCACCTCGTCGGCAAGCTCCGTGACGCACTCCCGCCTCCTGCCGATTTCTACGACCTCGAGTTTGCGCTGCGGGCTGGCACCACGATCCCGGTCAATGCAGATACACCTAAGCAGCGCGTCCTGGTTTGGGAGCTTGCCCATCGGTGTCTTGCCATGACCCTCCAATCTGTGACCCCCGCTCGCCGGCTCGCCTACCTGCTGACTGAAGTCCTCGGCCTCGACATTGCTGCGGCGACAACCCTGCTGGACATCAAGGAGTCTGCCGTGCGTACCCGCGTTTGCCGGGCTCGTCAGGACGTTTCTCGTTTACTCGGGGCTCGCTGCTCCTACCTCGATCCGGAAAACCTATGTATCTGCACAAACCGCCTCGGCAGTGCGATTCGTGCTGAGATTGTCGGGCCGCCTACGCTCCCACTGCCGGACGAGCTGCCCAGGGTGTTGCGCAGGCGCGAAGCGAACTCGCTTCTGCGCAGCCTCCCGATCTTGCCACCGGGGGCGCCATGACATCCGATGCAGTCATTGTCACCGCCTTTCACAAACTCGCCGCAGAACACCGCGAGCGGTCGTTGGTGGGCAAAACAATCGGCACCATCGCTATCAATCGGCAACTCGGTTATGGCAACTTCGCCGTCGTTTACAGCGGCCTGTGTTCGGTGAGTCGCTCACGGGTCGCCGTCAAAGTGCTCACGCGGCCCGAGGGCGCGCGCCGGTTTCAGGCCGAGTACCGCTCGCTTCGCCAGGTCCGCAGCCCTCACGTCGTCCGCGTACACAACTATGGCACCGAGCCGGTCCCGCACTACGTCATGGACCACATTCACGGCACCACGCTGCACGACTACATCGCGGCCAAGGACAAACTCGACATCGCCGAGGCTATCGACATTTGTCGGCAAATCTGTGCTGGCCTTCAGGACCTCCACCGCGTGGGCGTGGTCCACCGTGACATCAACCCTCGCAACCTGATTCGCAGTGCCGACGGACGAATCACTATCATCGACCTCGGGATTGCCCGCCGCCTGCCAAAGTTTTACGACCTCCTCGGCTCGATGACCGACCCCGAGCTGCGGGTGGTCACGACCAGCGTGCTGCACTCGCCGGGCTACGGCGCCCCCGAAGTGATAGCGGGCCAACCGGCGACCGAAGCTGCCGATATCTACGCCCTGGGGGCCGTTATGCACAAGTTGCTAACCGGACGGCTTTACGATCCTGGCCATGGACCAGCACGTAGTCTCGACCGGCAGATTCGTAATTTTCTAGTACATGCAACAAACTCGTTGCTGAGTCACCGATACCGAAGCGCGGCCGTGGCCGCCCAGGAACTCGACGACCTCGCCCGCTGCTTCGGGGTCGAGCCCTCAACCTCCTACGAACTCGCCACCGATACACCGTGGCTCACGCGGGTGCGCGAAGACTGGCTCCTTGCCTACCAAACAAGGCTACGCCCGTGGATCCGCCAAGTGCCCGCACGACTTCCGCGGTGGGGACTGAAATCGCGGTGGCTGATATTTCTTGCATTTGCACTGTTTCCGTTGCTCGTCGTGCTTACGGCGTCGTTGCTCGACTCAGGAAGCTCGGCACCAGCGGCCACCGTGGCACCGCCCACAACGCTCGTGCCGCAACAAAGCGGCTCGACTGAGACCGTGACTCAGACTGAACCTAGAGTGTTAGAGACAAGCCCGATCGCCTCTACAAGCGAAGCAACAACGGCAACGTCGACCCGAGTACTGGCCGAGAAACCTGCAACCGAACCGATGATCGAGCCTAGCCCTGCGGTCACAAGTCAGCCGAGTAGCTCCTCGACCCACAACCTAGCCGAGCAACTTGCGGATCCACCGGATAACCAACCTAGCCCTTCAGTCACAAATCAACCGGACAGCTCCTCGACCCGCAACCTAGTCAAGCCAACCGACACACCTACGAGTCGACCTAGCCCTTCGGTCACTTCGACACCAGCAAAGCCCAAGCCACGCAAACCATCGGGCCGCAACCTGGCCAAGCAGCGGTTTCGCCAGGCACTCGCGGCCGCCTTGCCTTCGTGCCAGGTGCCACCGCAGAAACTGTCCTACCGCGTGCGAGGGGGCGAGGTACGCATCGCCGGGCCTGCACTCGCATCGATGCCAAGGAGATGCCTCCTCCTCATGCTGCCAACCGCCGGCAACTTCCGCGGAACCTTCAACTACAAGGGTGAAAGCCAATGACAAGCGCAATCGCGTTCGCCTATCTACTCGTCGCGTCGCCGACCGAAGCCGAGCAGCTCCTCGACAAAGCACGCACGGCCGGAGCAGCGGGCAACTTTGCAGAAGCGGCCGAGGCCCTGGCCGAGCTCGCCAACAACACCGACGGCCCCGCGCGTTTGCCCATGGTGTTCGCCGCTGCGGGCAACTGGCGGCGAGCTTACGAGACAACGGGCGAGCCACAACATTTGTGCCTCGGCCTCGAGTTGCTTGCGGCGACCAAAACCGATGAGCCGGAGATTGTCGCCCAGCAAGAATGGTTTGAGGCGACGACAGACTCGCTCGGTGCGTGTCAGGAGACCGAGGCCGTGGAAGATGTCGCCGAGGAGCCCGTGGAAGATGTTGCCGAGGAAGTCGCCCCACCGACACACGAACTCACCGAACCAAAAACCGAACGCCCAATCGGTGCCAGCAACTTCGTACCCCAGCCAGAAGTCGACTACGGCCGCACTCCAGCGATTCGAAAACCCAAGGTCGCGGGAATCGTAGCAACCTCGCTAGCAGGCGCCGGAGTGCTCGCCCTAGCAGCCGAAGGCATCGTGTTCAACCACCGCCTCACGACCTACCGGGACACCCCAGGCCACGATGAACAGCTCTACCAACGGGCCAAGGCCGCAGAGTGGGCGATGATCGGCACCGGGATTGCGACCTCCGTATCGCTGGCCACAGGCGTCGCGCTCCTGACCCTCGCCCACCAAAAACGAAAACTAGCACTCCGGCCAGGTCTCGCCGGTTTCACCCTACAAGGATCGTTCTAATGACACACCGCGCCCTCCTCCCCATCTTCCTCCTCGCCGGGTGCAGCCTGGTCGACCAAATCCGCGACGACAAACTCGCGGCACTCTCAGACTCCGACACAACCACCGGGGCCGAGCCCGAGGACACTACGCCAATGCCGACAACCGGCACGACCGGCGAGCCGGAGGAATCTAGCGAAACGTCAGGAGGTGGCGAGTTCGACATCGGACGGCCGCCAACCATCGCCGATTTCTTCGCCCCACTGACCGTCAACGCAGCCGGCCCCCTGGTGGTCGACGCGGAAATCATCGGCGCCACGAAAACCGAGCTGGTGCTCGAGCGCGATGGCGAGGAAGTCGAGCGCGTCAAAAATCCCTCGCTCCCGTGGAAGCTGCCGATCACGAGCGAGAAGACGTTTGATGGCAACTACACCGTGACGCTTCGAGCTTGGGCAAGTACCGGGGCGATGTCCGAAAAACATGCTGATACAATCATAGACTTACCGACCGGGGGAACACTACGGGCACAGTGGCAGGAACCGGGAGTAATACCGTCGACAGCCGCGGCCGTCGTCCCGGTCGTCGCGGGAGACCTCGCAGCCGAAGACGGAGCACTGGTTGCAATGGCCATCGGCGGCGAGCTGTGGCTACATCGTTTTGATACGCAGTTAAACCTGCGGAGCGCGGTGCATGCGTTCTGTGGCGACGGGATCTGTGCTTGGGCACCGGTAGCGATGGCGGTTGACCGGGCGAATCAGGGTCACGTGTTCGTGGCCGGGAACGATTTCAACGGGCAGGCGTGGCTCATGAAATTTGATGTGAGCGGGCAACCGGTTTGGCCGTCGGCGATCAAGTTGCCCAACGGGCACGTGACCGGGGTCGCAGTTGATACGGAGTTTGAGCAGCGGGTGTTTTTATCGGGGTGGCGCGAGCTAGATCAGGGGTCGAATGCTCGTCTGTGGATTGTCCAAGATGGTGAGGTTACTGGGGCGACTGACTATGCAAGTACTTGTACGGCTGATGGCGTTGTCAAGCAAGCTTGGAATCAAGCGAGTGACGTCCTTGTACTTGCTGATGGCCGTATCATTCTCTCAGGGACCACGACCGTCGACTCACCAGAAGAGTGGTGCCCTTCCCGAGGAAGCCTGTTTGCATATGAAAACTTCTCACTGGTTGAGAAATTCCACGTTCCGACATGGGGGGAAGATGAGCTTACGCAATCATCTTTTGCAACTATTTCAGCTACGCAAACCAGACTCTTCGCAGGAGGGTGGCTGGCCGGTTCCGTCGATAATGAAGAACATGTACACACATCAACCTTCAAGACTGACTTTTCTCCCATCCAGTCGACGATTCTGGATACCCCAAGCGGGAGTTACAGCACCGCCTCAATTCACCCGGAGAACACGCCAATCTTTGCCGGCGAGTACTTACCGAGCGGAGCGGCGACACTCGATCTGTGGGGCCAACCATATAGTTCTCCAGTCGCCTTCTCCCGAATTCTTGGAAGCACCGTCGATAGGTTCGGCAGGGTTTACCTCGTCGGTGAACGTGCAGGCAACAACACGACACTAGCCGCGGTCGAGGCTGTGAACCCGTGACTACTGCGGAACGTAGCTAATACACATGTCGAGCATGAGTTCGATCGCATCGTCGAAAACTGGGCGCACATCTGGTGCGCAAATACTTCCCCAAACGTGATGCGGAATCAGATCTTCGACAAGCGTAAAGATTTTTTTCTTATGTTCAACGTTGTACCCCGGCTGACAAGTGGGGTTCGGTTGCGTGTTGTCCCCGAGTAATGCCGCGATCCCAAGCTGGTCTTTGCTCTTCACGCTAAACAGTAATGCGGCAGTCTCTTCAGGCGACGGAGTTCCCGGCCAGTCCCATGGTTCAGCCAGGTTCGTGATGTAAACGATGAACAGTATCGCGTCATCGCGGAGAAACCCCTGGTTACAGTCGTCGGGTCCTTGGCCAGTTACAGCCGTTACCAAAGCATCCGTTGGATGCCCAGCAAGCACACCATCGAATGGACGCTTATTTGTTGCACAATCAAGTTTCCCTAGCAAATCTGGCGTCTGCGTATCGAGGAACCGCATGTGCTTCGTCTCACCGCACATTCTGTTTGCCGCTCCAAGACCAATCGGAAACATGTGTGCCGCGCCTGCTAGTTTCTCGCACCGGTGTACATTGAACAGATCCCCGCACGGGAACTCCGGGTTTCCGCTCGCTTCGCACGATCCGTTGCTCGTGCACTCTGACTCGCACTGTTCACCTGTCCACTCGATCATCTCGTCGGTGACCATGATGTGAAGGTCGATGTTTGGCGTGAACGTTTCGACCAATCGCTCATTGAAGTGCAGGACACCTTCCCGGACGGTGGCCCGATGTTCCTTGGGCACGAACGGCGACACCACGTAAACAACGTCGATCTTGTCGCAACCTTCACCCTCGCCGAAGTCCGGCAACATGCCGGTTGTCGTTCCGGTTCCAGTCGTCGAGGTCGCCCCACCGGCCATGTCCGGTTCCGGCTCGGTGGTCACCGCATTGGTGGTCGTGCTCGTGGTCGGTGTTGGTTGCTCGGGCGTCGGGTCGTCAGGAACTCCGGTGCTCGACGTTCCCTGGACCGGTTCGACCGCACAGCCGACAACCATCATCAGGGGGAACACGCACTTCACTCGCCGCCACATCACATCCCAGGAGAAACACACAGTCCCTCAGCACAAACCAGGTCGGCACTACAATCGGAATCCGCCGTGCACTCTGGGACGCAAATGTTTGACGATGGTTCGCATACAGTGGCAGCAGGGCAGCCAGCGGAACACTCGACCACGCACCAAAGCCCCGCCCAACACACCTCGCCGTCAGAGCACGGACAGTCCGAAGTGCACTGGCTTATGGCCGACTCGCTCGTCGTGCTTCGGCAGTTATCGCTCTGGCACTCGCTCGACTCGGAACAAATATCACCGGTTTTGCCTTTGCACCCCGAGAGCGAAAAGATAAAAGCGGCTGCGAGAATTGCGCGCACGCGAGCACGGTAGCAACCATGTTCGATTTCGTCAACTCAGCGGCGGTTTACCAAGTACAGCCCCCCGCCCACAAGGGCACAAAGCCCAACGGCAACAGCTCCCTGGTGTTTCCACCACGGCGTGATGCTAGGAACTGAGCCAGCGAGTTCAAACGGCATTGCCGAGCTGGGCGGAAGGGTCGGCGCCTGGTCTTTCGGTCGCCGAATAGCTGGCCTCGCCGCGAACGCGAGTCGGCCTGCTCCTTTGCCGACGCCGCGCTTGATTAGCTCGCCCCGCAGATCTAGTCCGTTCGGGAGCTTCTCCCCGTCGGGAACATCCTCGAGCACCACGTATCTCCGGTCGTGGTGTTCGAGCAGCAGCATACGCATCTCGTCGAGAAGACTACGTAGCCCCGGATCTCGGAAAGCTGCCCATGACCTCCGAACATAGGCGCACAATAACGAGTGACGGAGGAACCAACGTTGACGATTGTACACTTCATCCAAAACTAGCTTCGTCTTCTCGTCATAAATATTGCTGAGACACCCAGACTTTGCATCGAATGGTCCGATCACACACCCCTGCCCTTTCTCGCGGTTTGGGTGAAACGCATTCGGCCCGGCCTTTTTGAGCATGTCCCAGCCATACACTCGATTGTTTACATTCTTATATCGACCCTCTTCATACCAACACTGCCAAGATCCCACCGAACAAGCGATTGCACCTTTGTAGAAATTTACATCGACCTTAGCAAGGTCTCCGTTTGTAACCAACTCAATACCAGAACGACAGTAGTTCGCCCACCGCTCATGGAGGGCACCAACATCCACCTTGTAGAGATGTGGACTGTCATCCAACTCAGTGACCCAGCTCCAAGCAATCGCGGCAAGCTTGGTTGTAGAAACAAGAAAATCCCCCACATCTTGCACCACCCCCTGAGAGAAGGCGTTGTTAGGCGCAAAGCCTGATGAGTGATAGTCACGAACCAGCTTAGCCCGGGGGTCCAGCTTCACCTGAAGAATCGACGCAATCCGATTCTCACCAGGCCAAAATCCAACCCCACCGGTCGGCACAAACCGTTCCTCCGGTGCCCCAAGCGGATTGACGCCACCAGTTTTCTCGCCCGGAGCCAGAGCAAATCCACCGAGTCGCGGGATACCCGTCCACGACGACCCCGAAAACCGAGGCGAAAAAATAGAAGTCCAGTCCCCAGTCTGAAGCGTCGGCAACAACCGCGTATTAATCTCATGATTATCTAAATCGGACCCCGGCTCACTCAGCGGCGGAAACTCTGCATATGCATTCAAAATCTTCTGTTCTTCCTCCTCCGCGTTCTTTCGCTTGATACTCTTGAACGCGTTCGCCAACGCAATCCCAAACCCGATGATCGCCGCGGCAGCGGCCCCCACTGGCCCCATCGCACTGAGAGCAGACATCCCAACCGCGTACGCCACCCCCTTGATCGCGTCCGCAGGTTTTTTGCCACCCGTCGCCACCCCGAGTTTTTCAAACACCCCGTCATTCGTGAGGAGCTCCGGCACGCTCTCAAACAACATGATGTTCTCCAACGCAGCCGTTGATGACTTCAAGAATCCGAACGTCCCGTCGTCCTGACCTGGCAACACGATTTGCTTGAGCATGTGTTTCGTTCCGACTTTTAGGTCGGTCACGTTTTGGAAGTTCACCAGGTTGAGGTTGACGGGCGACTCCGTACCGTAGGGATCGATCGACGGGTCCGACAGTGACGCGACGATCAAATCGTGTGATGGCAAACGGCTTTGAAATGCTGCGTGCAGGTCCATTCCCGCAAACAGTTTCTTGAACTCCTCGCTGGTTGAGTCGATCAGCATTGTCCGGTTCCTAGAGTCGACAGGCCCGGCGCAGCATTTGAAGGCTCGCCGTGGTTTTGGGCCCGTGTTTTGGGGTTCGCGCCTCAGTACCAACGGAGTCGTTCGGCTTCCTCATCTTCGCGGTTCGCTTTTTGAAATGCCTATCTGCCGCCTTGAAAATCCCGGCATCGCCCCGGGCCCAGTGTTCACGAACGAACGCCACTAGCCCCCGCTCGCTGAACTTCGGCGCCTGCCCTCCTGTGCGCCTTTGGTACCTTGCAAATACATCCATAACCCTGTGTGCGTACAACTCAACCAACTTGCGCACAACGGGCTGCGGCTCATGGTCGGGCAAAGCTCGGGTTATCGCCGCTACGGGGTCAGAGTCGGTGGTGTCGCGGAGCGCTTGCTCGAGGTCTCGCAGCATCCTCGTGGGCACCGGGATTGCCTCCCGTGTGCCGTCGATGACCTCGCGGGCGACCTTCATCACTTCGACTGCCTCGGTGCTTAGGCCCCACTTCGAGACATCTTCGAACGAGCTTGCGTTGACGCGAACCAGTAGAACCTTTGAAGCCCCGTCGTGAAATGCGTAGTCGGTCAATTCACGAAATCCTGCGGCCTCGGCCCTGGCTTTGTGAGCTTCTATCATCCAGTTGTCGGTTAGGAATTCGAGCCAGACGCTGCCCACGGTTCCCATGTTTAGTTTTTTCGGGACTAGTTTCATCTCGCAGCCTCCTCTCGGTTAATGCACCCGCTTGGCCCCGGCGCGTTGAGCCGGAGTTTCTTTGTACCAAAGCAGCCCGGTGAACGAGATGCGAAGCGCTACGATCACTCGAATGAGTGTACCTACACGCACTCGGGTGCTCGGCGTTCCCTCCAAGAGTTTCCGCAACGACCCTGGGTTCACACAGGATTTCCGTGCGAGTTCCTCGAAAGACATTCCGGACTCGGCGAACCCGCGCCGAATCTCCTGGACCTGTTGCTCGAGCAACTCCTCGGGAGTTCGCAAAGTCGTCCCCTCGCTCCGCAGCTGTCGAACAACCTTTGCGTAGGTCTGTGACTGCAACCGCGATGTCAGCAACTCGTCGATGTACTCGCCGTTTCGCCGCGCCTTGAGCAACGACAAAAGCCGACTTGTTGTACTCGTCTCACGCGGTTTTGGTGGTGAGGTCAGCACATCAAGGTTGATGTCTCTGGCAGCCAGGGCAGCCGCCAAGAGACGATCCCGGTCCTCGTCAGTCATGGCTTGAAGGGAGTCACGTGCAGACTGTTCGACCCTGGCGAAAACGTTTGACTGTTGACTTGGGCGATCCGGGGAGCGCGACGCTTCAAGGTTTGAAGTACTCGGCTCACGTGGTCTTACTGTAGGTTCGACTACCGATTTGTCTGGGGCCTCAACCTCTAGAGGCACCAGGTTACGTTTCACGACGCCACTGGCCTCCAGTTGCGCGAGTACAGCCGGCGAGGGACCGACAAGATCGGATTCAACTGACCGAGGCGATTCGGCGGGGTCTTGTTTGCCCAAACGCTCGCCCGAAAGACGCGACACCTCCTCGGCCAACATGTCCTTGAGTGAGTCGATTGTTTTTCGAAGTCGCGCGTTCTCACTTTCGGCCATATGCAGCCGCTCCCGCGGCGTCAGGACATCTCGGCTCAACGTCTGAGCCTGCCCCAGGAAGTAGCGCACGACCGATCCTAACCGCGAATCCCACTCTATCCCATACTTCTCCAACGAGTCGCTGGACTTGTAGAATTCGTCGAGTGCACGCGCGTATTTGTCATACAGTGCGAGTCGTGTCTTGAACGAAGACGTGCGCACGACCTGTTTGAATGGCCACATCGCCATTCTCACGTAGCCCAGGCGTGGGTACTCCAAAATACTTGCGGTACCAACATCTTTTGCTTGGACGAACGCGTGTAGCTCATCGACCAGTGGACCGAGCACGCCCGCGATTTCATCTATCTCATCGTCGATGTCGATGCCGAGCGTTGACGCTGCAAGGTTCTTGAGTTCTTGGTTGAGTGTCATCCCATCACTTCCTTCCCTAACCGTTCACTTCGTTTTCAACTCGGATAACCAAATGCCGGATATCCAGCCACAGGTTGATCCACGGCACGTGGGTCTTGTTCTCGGGGTCGAGCCGACCCGGCGGTAACTTGTAGTTGGAGTGCAGCGCCACATCAGCCCAGTAGTGAAGGACCGAGCCGAGCTCGGGGTTAAACTTCGCCAATGGCCCCGGTAGGTTTGTTGCAAATACAGCTTGTTCGACAAGCGTATAGATTGTGTTCGCTACCGCTTCGAGCTTCTTCGAGCTGGTGTCGGGCTTGGGTAGGTCGACCTCGATCATGACATCGCCCCAACCGTGCAACGGGTCCATTTCGCCCCCGTCACCGCCGCCCTCCTCGACTTCACCGTCGCCTGCGACCTCGTCGACGCCCCCGGAACTCCCCGAGCCTTCGCCGTGCCCGATGCCGCCGCCTGAGCCCCCTCCGAGGCCCTCGCCGCCCTTACTCGTGCCTCCTTCGCCGTCTTTTTTGCTTCCCTTACCTGACCCTTGAGACTTTCCTCCTGAGCCAGATGACGCGTTCTTGCCTTCGCCTGTCGAGCCGGTTGCCCCTCCGTCCTTGCTTGTCCCGTCCTCGGTCTTTCCCTTGCCCTTGCCCCCGTCGCCGCCGTCTTCGTCGAGCGGGCCGGATTCTTCGACTCCATCGAGTTCGGTGCCGCCTTCGTGGCCACCCCCGCCAAACAGCGACAAGCCAAACCCGCTACCGCCTCGGCGTTTGTTGAGAAACCACAGCACTCCTCCGGCGACAACGATGCCTGCACCTGCGATTGTAACTACATCTTTTACGACACCCATCGTGACCTCCTACAACTCCCACAAAATCCGCGGCCGCTTGAGCCGTCCCTCTAACAACCGGTAATACGCCTCGGGCACCCCCTCGGATACCGGTAGCTGCAACGTCTTGGCCTCGGCGAACGTGATTGGCTTGGCGTGCGAGGTTGACCCGCTGGTGAGCCTGTCGAGGGCGGCTCGACTCTTGACCAGTTGCTCGACCAGGGTGCGGGTTTCGTTGTATGTCTTCTCAGCCAGGCCGGCCATCAACACGAACGCGTCGTCGATTGCATCGGCGCTTTTGCGGTTGCTCAGGCCGATCAGGTCTGCGGCTGCAAAACCGGATATTTGCGGGTCGACGGGCCCTAACACTGCGCCTTCGCCCATGCCGATTTGGTCGGCCGCCAGCGCGACCATGGTGCCGCCCGAGTAGGCGAAGTATGGGACGAATGCCCGGACCTTGCCGCGGTTGTACGATTTGACTGCATGTACAATCGGATCGACCGCGGCCAGAAATCCGCCGTAGGCGTGGATCACCATGTCGACCGGGCCGGTTGCTTCGCGTAGCTTCGCCTGGACGCGGTGGGTATCCTCACCGGTGATCAACCCCTTGGGTGGGGCAATCACAATCGGGCCGACCGCGGCGAGTTTCTTTATATTTGGCTCGGCGACCGGCTTGGCCGACGAACCAAACATTTCTTGCAGGGCAAAAAATGCCCCGGCCATCCCGAGGCCAGCGAGACCCAGGTACAGGTATTTGGGCCGTTCACTCATGGTGTGGGTTCCTTTGTGATGTGCAGCCCGATGGCAAACCCAAACATGGCCCCGAGGACAAACGCGCTGCCTGACCACATCATGGCCTTTTGAAACAACTCGACAGTATCGTTGCGACTCATGCCGACCTCCTTTGTTGCAGGTACACCATCGGCGACGGTTCGTTGCGCCACTTGTGGCGGTCCTTGTACAGTTGCTCGACAATCTGGTGCATCTCTCGCGGTGTGCCGCATGCTGCTGCGACGACATCGTTGCCCTCTTTGAACCACAGGACCGCGATATTGCTGTGCTCGCCTGTTCGTACCGCTGCAATCACCGTCTCGGTCAAGATTGCAAACTCTCGTCGCTCATGCGGTACATAGACTGGATCTACATGCCATGAAAGTGGCTGGGTCTGTGCAATGGGCAAACCGAAGCTGCTGGCAGCTTCCGCGATATGGTCAAAGTAGGCTTGGGTCGGCTTTGCCTTTTGCTTGAGCCAGCGTCGAAACCGAACATCGCCAAGGTGCCAAAAATTGTAGATTAGCAACGCCGACTCGCGTGGTGTTAGGTCGGCGAACTTCCCGTTCTTGTGTTGATAATCCGACAGGGCTCGAAAAAACTGTGTCGGGACATTGACCCCGGGATAGTGCATTTCAGCCTGTGCCGCAGGTGTCCCGTGCTGCGATGCTACCTCGCTTTCGGGCCGAGCCTGTCGCCAGCCCCCGATCGCTAGTTTGCGAAGGTCTGTGGGTGCTTGCGAGTAGTTTAGGTGCCCGTGAATGATCCGCTCGAGTCGGAGAAGTTCGGGGCCTGACGGAAGGTCGACGCCGTACCAGCTCACACCTGGGGAGAGAATCACCGCGACTCTATGTTGCCCTTCGCGTGACAACGAAATTGTATGCTCATAGCCATTGAAGAACAGTCGTTCCATCATGGCCTTGCCGTCGTCGAATGATTCGACGTGGTCGTTGTCGACAAACGCATTGTCCTGGATGAGCGCAAACGGCATTGCGTCATCGCTCACCTCCACCTCCATGCCAAAACCTCGGGAAAATGGATGGGCAGGCCGAATCCTCGGGGGGTCGTAATGCTTCCACTTCTCGAATATTTTCTCGGCGCGGTCCTTGAGTTTCGGAGCGCTCCCACACGCTATCTGTCGGTCTCGCACGCTCGGGCTTGTCATCGACAACACGCAAACACCTGTATCTGGGCCCTCCTCGATTTCGACATAGGTTTCAGTCCCAACAATCGCCCCACTTCGGTTCTCGCTGGTTCCCTTCACCCAAACAGGTTTCTTCTTACTCCGTGCAAGTGCCCTCGCCACACTCAAGCGGACAAGGGTCGAGTTTTGCAGCATATTCCGACGCAGCCACTCATCGAACGCGCCGTCGCCCATCTCCCAGTGTTCCGCGACGAATGCTAGGCACCCCTGCGGGGTCATCGACCGGATCTCTACCGGTACGAACTCGTACATGATGTTCTGGCTGTGGTCTTTTACATTTTGCCAGCGGGAAAGATGCCGAAGGTACAGACCGATCAAGTCGATCAGCTGGCTGTCCTCATCGTCCAAAACTTGCGTACGCAAATACGCCTCGGCAACCTGTGCAGGCGTGTTTGGATTTGCGATCAAACCATCCGGAAGGTCGCTGACCTCGATCGACTTCTCACGTGCAGCTTTTTTGAGCATACGGGGAAGCTCATCGATCTCCTGCAGCCCCTTCATCCGCAGCCGCGTATCCCGAACGCTCGCAGGGTCGGGATAGTGCGCCTGCGGCAGGTGCATCACCTCGGGGACCATCACCAAAATGACACGCTCGGATGCATGGTCATCGTATCGATCCCAGTAGTGCCAGCCCGCAGCTTTGGCCCGAATGACAACGGCATCGAGGTCCTCAGGTTCCCAGATGGCCAGTGCCCACAGCGGAAAGCCGGCAAACTCGTACTGCGGCTGGTTGTAGCCGTTGCGGGTTTTGTCGTACCAGGTCACGACCCTCGCCGCTTCCTGCGAGAAAACCGGCCGACCTGGCGATTGAAATCCGCTTGTGCTCGCTCGGCTGTTGTGTGGTCGGGCGCATAGGTCACGTCGATACCGGGGGCACCCATGGCCGAGCCAAAACCTGTGTCATCGCCCATTGCGGCCCCAAAACCGTGCTTTGATATCGAGCTAAAGTCGGGAATTGTCCGCTCGCGGTCGCTGTGCTTGCGGTCAATCACCCGGCAAACGTTCGCCAGCATACGCAGCACATTGCCAAAGCTTGGTGTATTTACATCATCCTGCATCGTTCTCCCCTTACTCCCCACAACCGCGTGACTGCGCGAACGCTGTAGCGCCCTGGCACCCACAAAAACACTGGCCGTCCTGGCGATGCTGTTTGGTCAAACGTCTTGCGGTCCTCGCGTTTGACCCGGGCATCACCAAACAGCGGGCTGATCACCAGCGCCTGCCCTGGGTTGAGAATCTCAAGCACCACCGCCCCCTTGCCGAGGATCAGCGGCTCGACCGAATACTGAGCCAAACGAGTCGCTAGCATCCACATGTTAGGCACCCTCCTGGACTTGCGAGCGGTGAAACATCCAGCCGGCGAACGCCAGCAAACCCGCGCTAGCGAGCGCTACGGGCAACGTTGGGAATTTTGGTGTAGACACATCATCCTCGGTGGATGGCGAAGACGTTCGCGGTGGCTCGACAGACAACCCGCGGCGTTTGAGTTCCGACCGGATCTTTTCCTCGGTCGCTGGCCCCCACAGGCCGTCTGTATCGAGGTCGAGGTCATCCTGTGCGGCCAAAAGTGCCGCCTTGTCGTCCTGTCCCCAGGGACCGGAATCCCCGGGCACATAGCCGAGCTTGGCGAGGGCGGACCGAATCTGCGACCAGGTTTGCAACGTCACCTGGCGGCCAGCTGCTCGCTGCAGGTAGTTGAGCGGATTGAGTAGGCCCACGGGAGGCTCCTCGCCGACATACCATCGCGAGTTCGAGGCCCGCACACTGTCGACGTAGGTCTCAAAGTGAATCATCCCGTAGCTACCGAGCACACGCCCGATCGGCCGCCCCTTGTCGATCACTTGCCCCTTGGCGATCCCCCACTCAATGCCCGACCCGCGAATCGTACCGCCAAACACCAAAAACAAACCGGTCTCAGTCCTTGCAAATACAGCTTTCGAGCCCTTACTCCACCCGCGATCGACCGCTTCAATCTCGCACCGCTCGGGTACAACAACCACCGTCCCCTGTCGTGCGCCAATCGCATCGATCCCGCAGTGCCAGCGCTCGCATGCCCCCATGGGGCAGTTGAACGGGCGGCCGCCGGCAAAACTCCAGTCGGCAAACCGCGGCTTGATGCCCTGTAACAACCACACTGGCTCGGGGTCGCCCTGGGCCATCTCGATTTGTTGATAGTTTTTATATCGAGTCGGCATCGCGTCTCCTGCTGCTTAAACTTCGGTGAATCGCAACCCCGACACCGAGCAGTGATGATGCACCGACGACGATTGGCCAGAAAAGTGATGGTAGGGCCAGCGGTACAGGCGACGGGCTCAGAGGCTCTGGAGACTTCTCAGGCTTGGACCATGCGGGCACCGGACCACGCTCGCGGTCTATCACCCACCACCCCTCATCGTGCGAGACCATGATCTCGAGTCGGTCAAGGAGAAAGAGAAGAATGGCGTCTTCCGCCTTGCTGTAATATCGCTGGTTGGCAATCCGGTTGAGCGGTTCGTCTTTGAGTTGCTCGACGCGCTGATACGCCACCAACAGGGTAATTGCGGGCCCCCACATACTTTGTGGATCGTTCCAGAACACAGAATATGGAAACTCTAAGGGTGTCTTGCCGGAGTTGTTCTCGAGCTGTTGCTTGTAGTGCGTACGCCCGTGCTCTGTTGCACCTTCGTACAACTTATCGATCCACGCGACCAACTCATCTGCGGCCGGTAACTCGCCACTTTCGACCCGTTTGTAGTAGTGCAGCATCTTGCGCGTGTTCGCGAAGTCAAGCAGGTACGCCCCATCCCATACGGGGTCTTTTAGAAATGCTGAGTTAGCTGACATCGATGCCTCCTAGGCTACGCCCCCACCAAAACGCGGCGGCCGTTTCGAGTGCTTCAAGTGGGTAGTTACTTTCGCCAACCCGTTGTAGATACATTCTCCACCCCGACAACGATGGCGCCAGGAGGGCCCCTTCGCCCAATTTCGCCCCGGGTACCAGCGCGAGTGTTTCGCCATTGGAGGTGATCACCGGGTAGAACTGTTCACTGTCGTGCTTGCGAAGCTCCTCGATGACGTTTGCGCAAATCTGTGGCCACACGACATCGACAAACTGGTCGGCGGCCAGGTGCCAGGCGTACAGCTCCGGCCAGGGTGTGGTCGCTAGCTTGGCGGCGAGTGCCTTCGCGTGCTCGGCTGCCTTCGCGGCGTCAGACTCCGGCCACGGCGTGGGTGTGTTGCCTGGTAGATGCTCCGGCGTGATCCCGAGGCCTGTAACCTCCTTGATGGTTGCTGGCGACCACGTCGCTTGGCCGGCATCTCGCATGCCGATCACGGGTTGCCCTTCGACCGTCGACAACCGCCCAAACTCAATGGCTTGTCGTTGCCCCTGCACCATTCTCGTGATGCGTAGCCCCTCATAGACGGGCATCGAGCCATCCTCAGGGACCAGCGGCATCACGTGTTCAATCGCTGCCATCCACCTCGCCCATGGCCAGATATTTCGGTCGACCTGGTTGAGTTGGCCTTGTAGTTCTTCGGCTTCGCGCCGCCTTCGACGGTCGAGCAACGGGTCGCCGGTTCCCTCGCGAGCATCTCGGAAACGGGCCGCGGCTCGGTACACAAGTCGGTTTGCGGCCTGGCGTGCTCGCTGCCGCTGCCGCGCCTGTGCGGACCGGTCGGCATCTTCGAGCAGACTTTGTGTATCTGCATCTTGGGTGTCGACCGCTAGAGCGCGGATGAGTTCGCCCGAGTCTAAAAACAGGGCAGCGGCTGGGTTGCGAATAATGTCCTTACCGGCGATGAGTTCTCGCAACCAGGAGTTTTCTTTGCCATCGATTTGCGCGAGCCGGTAGCCGTCGAGCGAGTCCTTTGCCAGGTAGTAGTAGATTTCGAGCACGTTGCGGCGGTTGCCGTATCGCCATGCTCGCCCGTTGCGTTGGCGCAGGTCCTCGGGCAACCACGGCAGGTCGCCATGGTGGACGGCGCAGGTTCGGATCTGCAGGTCGAGGCCTTCGTAGGCGACCCGGTTGGCAATCACCACCGCGACCGTCCCCCGGTTAAACGCCTCGGCGATCTTGAGCCGCGCACTCGACTTGTGCGCGGTCCGACCGTTCATCATGGCGATCCGCTCGCTCGGAATGCCGGTGTTCACCAGTACCTGCCGCAACCACTTGTGCGCGGCCAGGTTTTCGAGAAACACGATGTGGCCACAGTCGATGTTGCTGGCGATCCGCTCGGCGATGGCCGCAAACTTGGGCGACATCGGGTCGACTCCGTGGGCGGTTTCCCATGTATGCACATCGAGTTCACTGTGCACGGCCACGAGCGAAAGCTTGACCTGGGTGCCCAAACTGTCCTTTGCGTTGCGCCGGTAGTGGGCGTATTTCTCCCGCTGGCGGGCATCGAGCTCGACCTCGACCAAATGCCTGCGCGGGCTTGGGAGCTGCAACTCACCGCCGACTTCTTCGGCTGTCCGGTGATACATGTGGCGACACAACAGGCCACGCAGCTCGGCCATGTTGCGAAACCCGACCACCGCGGGCTTCTCGACAATGGCGAGTGCGGTCGTCAGCGTGGGCACCGTCTCGACCCGCATGTAGCGGCCGATAAACGCCTCGTGGTGCGCAATCCCGGCTCGCTCCCACACCTGTGGGTTCATGATGTGTAGGAGGTTGAAGACATCGACCGGGCTATTTTTGCCGGGCGTTGCCGTCAACAGCACCACGCCCCCGCGCTCGGCTTTTCGCCGGGTGGCAAACGCCCGCAGGTGTAGCGCCCGTGCTCGCCGTGAACTTGTACCCGCACCTAAATACTTGGGTGGCCGATGGGGCATAAATAGGTTGCGGTAGTCGGCCGCCTCGTCGACGACGAGGAAGTCCCCGACCTGGTCCCACATCATCGTGGTGTCGCCAGCCACTTCCTCAAAACCACGGCCCATCGCGTGCATCCGACTGATCGCCGGCGACTTGTTGTAGGCCGCGAGGGTTTCCGGGCCGACGGTGCAATGTTCCATCACCGAAGTTGTCATCAACACCGCGTCGTAGGCCCCTGCCGCGAACGCTTTCCATTTGGCGATGCGGGACACGGGGCTGTCGACCATCGACCGCACGCGGCGGTTTTCGTACTCGAGGTCGGTGATGGTGCCCGCCCGATGCTCGGCCTGGAGACGTTCGAGGTCGGCCCCACGGAGTTCGACGCGGTGCGAACCCAGGACCGCAACCCGGTAGTCTGGCAGGACCGTTGCAAATGCATCAAACCATTTCCACACCAACGATTTGGGGACGACAACAACCGGGCGACGAACCAGACCGCGGCTACGTGCGGTCGCCAGCGCTGCCAGGGCGACGTAGGTTTTGCCAAGGCCGGTGTCGAGGGCAACAAGGCCCTGCATCTGCTCGACCACCCCGCGCACCACGGGTTCCTGAAAACTGTGCAACGGGACTTCTCGATTCCACCGCGGCGCATAGTTGTAGCGGCCGGGCGCCTCGGTGCAGCGATACCCACGGGCGGCCCGGTTGTAGGCCTCGGCGAGTTGGTGGCGTCGCTGCTTTTGCGCGGTGGCCCAGGTTTGGAAGTGCTGACACCAACGCTGGATATTCTCGGCGCTGGGTCGAGTTTTGGGGTCGTGGTTGAGCCATCGCAACAGGCGGTGAAGTTCTTCGGCGTCGTCGAGCTCGTCGTATTGCAATCCGCGGGCTAGTAGCACCCCGTCGGTTTTTTGCAGCGTTACTCGCCGGCCGAAATAGGTGTTCGCCCAGTTCGAGATTGCGGCAACGGGTAGCCAACCTGCCCGGGGCGACAGGTCGACATCTTCGATCGGTACCGCGGCGATCAACTCATCGAGCTTGCGCGCCTGCTTCTGCACCTGCTCAACGATCAACGCCCCATGCAGGTTGTCGCGTTTTTCCCACAGGTCCCCGCGGTAGTAGGCCTCCTCGGGCTCGACGGTGTTGGTCGATGTACGTACCCAACCGCTGGCAAACAGCTGCGAGGTTGCTTGCTCTTCCGAGAGCTTCCCGCCAACACTCTTGTGCACGTCCAGCAACTCGTCGACCGGAATGGGTTCATTTGATTGCTCATACAACCATGTGGCCTGGTCAACGATCGCGTGTGGCCGGCCGCGGTATGGCTGGGTCGCGGGTGTTCGCTCAAACCATTCGGAATAGCCTCCCGACTTGGTAAATGCCTGCAAATACGCCTGTGCCCCCGTGCTGCGTTTGGCCGCTCGCGTGAGGCCGGCCCAGGTCCACGGGTTGGGCTGGTGCTGTTGAAAGTCGGCAACATCGCGGCGGAGCTCGGCCCACAACGCGCGCGCCTCGGGTTGATGCGCGGCGACTTTCTGGCGGAGGGTTTGCAGCCGCATGCCCAGGTGACACGCGGCGGCAACCAGGCAGCAACCGGGCGCCGGTTTGATGGGCTTGACGGTCGGTAGTTTTGGCTCGGCCGGTGACTTTTTGCAGGCTGCACAACAGCTAGCCGCAAGCGGGATGTCGAGCTGCCCGGCTTTCAGTGTAAGTCCATGATTTGGGTGCTTCTGAAAGTAGCCATCGGGTTCGATGATGTATTGATCCTCGGGTAGCACCGCGGACAGCTGCGACTGTCGGGCCCGCAACACGACAATATCGACCTGCATGGCGGCCCCATCAAACACCCGTTGTGGCAACCGGAACGCGGCGACGAGGTGAGCCGCTTGCAATACCCGCCGACGAAGCTCGCCATACTTCGCCGCGTGTAAGAACGACCGCGGCATCAGCATCACGAGCAGGCCACCGGGTGCGAGCAGGTCGAGGCTACGGCGGAGAAAATACGCGTGCGAGTGGGCTTCGCGGTAGTCGGGATCATCGTCGGTTGGCGTGAGTCCGTTGCGGTAAAACGGCGGGTTGCCTAGCACCAGGCGCAGGGAGCCGCGAAGACTGGCCCCATGTTCGTGCACCCAGTCCTCAAACGGTTGCTGATACACCTTGATCTCGGGGTGGAGGCGGCCGAGGATCGCCGCGGCCGTTGGCTCGACCTCGACAGCCGACCATACGACGGGCACGCTCGCGTGTGCTTCGAGGCTGCGAATCAACACCCCAGTCCCGGCCGCGGGCTCGAGCGCGTGCACATGCCCGTGAATGTCTGTGAGGCCAGGCAGTAGCGGGGCAAGTGCACGGCCGAGGGCATCGGCGACGACCGGGGGCGTGTAGTGTTCGTCGACGCCTGGAGCGATGTTGTGTGCCGCGAGTTCGTCGGCCGGGATGCCACCCCAGCCCGTGTATTTGAGAAGTGTCGCGCGCGGGCCCTGTTGCTCGAGGGCTGCGATGGCCGCGAGATTGTTGGTGATGCGCTGGTTCTGGCGGGCACTTGATTTCTTTGCGCGTGGCTTGCTGACTCGCCGTGTTGCCGGTTTCGAGTCACTTGCGGCCGGTTGCGTCGACGGTCCTCGAACCGCCTCGGAAGCAACCTGCAACACGGCTTCGTGGTTTTCGAGCAGGAAGTCATAAAACGCCTCCTCGCCAACCTCGGCGACGGCAGCAGCTCGCCACTGGGCAAGCGCTCGCGCGACAACATCCGGGTTCATGCTGCCCCCGCGGCCGTGAGGGTTTGGTGCAGCTTGGACATCAACATGTCTGTTTGGACACTTCGAGTGGGCTCTGACTGCCTGAACGATGGCAGTGCGGTGCGTTTGACCTGCTTGGCCCGCTTCTCAGCAATCGCGGTGATTTTGCCCTTGTCGTCATTTCCACAGGCGACGATCTCAAACTCACCGGTGACCTGGTTTTCGTAGGTCAACATCGTGACCCCGGTTTGCAACCCCTTCGTGCGCCGCAAAAACACCCCACCAGGCAAAGCTGCGATTTGAACCTCAAGATGGTCTTCGATTTCATCCTCGACGCTCGTCACCCAAATCAACTCTGTTTGTTTGACGGCGAGAAAAACCGCGATGGCCTCGGCCCCGTTGACATTGTCCGCCATCCACGTTTCGAGGCCGCGGTCGCCACGGTCCCAGTTAAACAGGATGACGCGTAGCAGGGTTTCGGCTTCTGATGACCTAAAAAACAGGTTGTAGAACTTACGCTCGTCTTCGTCGAGTTGTTCGGGCTTGACGCGATGGCCGTTTTTCATCGGCACCGTCCGCCGACGGACGGCCTCCAAGTACAGCATGATGATGGGGCGAACCGACTCGAGCAGTGGCGAGCGCTTGACCATTCGCTCGAGGTTTTGCAGCCCGGTTAGTTTTGGATCGGGCGTAAAATTGAGAGCTGCCCCCAGCAGCGGACCCGGTGGCGGGATTGCAGCTCGCCGGCCGAGGATCTTGGCTTCGATGAGTGCCAGTTGCTCGTCGTTCGGTATCATGGTCCCTGGGCAGTCGCGGGACAGTTGAATCAACGAGCCTTGCAGGACAGGCAGCCCCATCGCACGCGCTCGAATCACGGCACGTTCGGCCCTCTCCCAGGTGCTGCGAAGTAACTTGTATGTCAATACAAGCGGGCGCTCTTCTGGCCTCTTTGGGGCTGCTAAATAGCGCTCGTTATATTCGCGGGCGAGGATTTCGGCCTGTTTGCGCAGCTCCTTTGCGGCTCCCAGGGCAATAAACTCCTGCGTATCACCGACCTCACGGGAGAGGACATCACCCCCGTCAACGCTCGACACCTGCAGCGCACTCCCGTCGACCAGGCCGAGGAGTCGCCCACGTTCGGCTTTCACCCAGGGGTCAGCTCCCTCCGTCGTCACCGCGTGAAACACCGCGCGAATGACATCGGTACTCGAGGCCGCGAGCCACTGGCGAAACCCCTCGTCGCCGCGGGCCCAATTGTGCTCGACAAATTTCATCACCCGGCCAGCCGTCGGAAAGCCAAGGAGGGTCTCATGCTCCTTCAACGGGTCGAGGTACATCAGCACGTGGTCCAACAGGGCATTACGCGCCCCAAAACCCGCACCGAGGATATCGACCATACTCTTCAAGCCCTCGAAAGCACGGTGGACCTCGCCGGGCTTGAGTTCCCGCTTGTCGAGAATGTCGACAGCTTCGCTAACCTTCTTGTGGGGGAACGGTAGAAACGAGTCATACCCGGTCAAAAACAGGTCAAGTCGTGCAATTTTTTTGGGCGTGCGAACTTCACCGATTAACTTTTTGTAGGGATCACGATGGGCTACAAGCCCACGATCGGTCGATTCGACTGTGTAGAGAATTCCCGCCCGACGACGGACTTCTAACATTTGCGGGCGTGTTGCATCGCTACGCTCGGTTGCGAAGCCGCTGATAAGTAGGGAGTATTTCACAGCAGCCCCCTCCGATAGTGCGCCATGAGGCGCTGCATCACCCCTGTCATATTCGAGTCATCAAGCCCGCGTTTTCCCCCTTGCAAACGGGCACGTGCCTGGTTGTAGCGTTCCTTTACCTGTGTCTGCTCGGCGAGTGTCACCGCATACCGCTTGAGTTCGTCGACCGAGCCGCAGGCCATTGGCTGGCGGTTTTCGTCCTGGTCGAACATAAACAAAACCGCAACATTCGACTTAGGAGTGTGGAGAATCAAAAAGTGTGTCCCGTCGCCAAGCCTGGCCGTATGTCGAACCTCGTCGGCGAGTTCTTGCGTTTGCCACACAATCCCCCCAACCGTCTCTGTCGAGCCCGTCGAGGGTGGCTCAATCGGTTTCGCCTCGGTGGTCTTGTTCGCGGTGGTCTTTTGGTCGGGCTTTTTGGCCGTCGGGTTCTTGTCCGTCGTCTTTTTGACAGTCGCCTTTTGGGCGGACTTCTTGGCCGTCGTTTTCTTGTTGGTCTTCTTCGTTGTTGCCTTACTCTCGAACTTCGTTTTTGCGGTTGTTTTCGCGTCAGGCTTCTTCGCTGTTGCCTTACTATCGGCAGTGCTCTTCGCTTTTGCAGCCGTCTTCGCTGGTTTCTTCGCGCTTGTCTTTGCCGGCTTCTTTGCGGCTGCTTTCCCCTTTGGCGACTTCGTTGCGCTCGTCTTCGGCGAAGGCGGTGGCGTTCGTGGCTGCACGGGGTCGCGCCCGAACTCACCTACCAGTTTGTCGAAAAAACCTCGGTCGCCGAGATGCCAATTCTCGAGAATGAACTTGGCGCTCTCACCCATCGACAACTCCTGTCGGTGGCCGGCCTTCTGAAAATGTCGAAGGATATCGAGGTACAGATACGCAAGCTCGACCTCGTTGCGTTCGTACCCTTGCTTTTGCACCGCCTCACTCAGTAGTTCACTCGCAATGTTCCCGGCACTGGTCCCGGTGTCCCGCTTTGGCCGTTTTCGGCGCGTCATTTTTTGCAAAAAGTCAGACTTATGTTTGAGCCCGCGATATCCCTCAACCTGTTGGCGCCGCTTCAAAAACCGCGACACCGAAGGAAGGTTGTATGTACCAATACCTCGCAACGCGTGCTCGTAACCAACCCTAGGCTCTAGGTCCCGTTGTTCTTCGAGCTTTTTTGGGAAAAAAGTAAACGAGTGCGGGTATCGAGATAATGCAAGTGAAACCTCGGTGGGCTCGGTTGTGCTGTCTGGCCGCTGCGGTAACTGGACGTTCAACGGAACGACATCGACCTCCTGTGACCCGGCAACGCGATCCAGCACGCGTGTACGCAGCTCGATCTTTGGGATATCTGCAGCTTTGACTTCGGACTCAAACCAGAACTCGAGGTCGACTGCTTCGACTGCCCCATACACAGCCTCAAATCGTTCATAGTCGGGGAGCGTGGCAACCCGGTGCTCGCCGCCCTCGGTCTCATAGGGGAGCCGTATCGCGGACCGACTACGCGCGAACCATCCCTCGCCATGTCGGACACTAAACTGGTAACGCGGCTGCTCGTTGACATACACCCAAAAGCCCAGGCCTGCGGGAGGATTGCCCAACCGGCCGTATGTGAACAACCTAAACGTCATAATGTACCCCGAATCGATTGGCGAACTCGCGGGTGGCGACCTCCCGCATTTTTCGTACTGCGTTGTAAGCTTTGTAGGGATCGACATAGCCAACACTCTTGCGATCGTCGGCCCGTTTGCGGGCCTGCTCAAAGCGCTGATCTCGACTCGATGCAGCTGCAAGTTCCTCGGCAAACTGCTTCATTTCGTCGACCGTGCCACAGGCCAATGGTTGCCTGCTCTCGCCCTCAATGATGAACAACACGGAAATCTTCGAGGCCTCGTGCTTTTCGATCACCAGCTTGGAACCATCTGGCAACGCTGCCCGGTAGCGGGTGGCCTTGCCCTTGGTCGTCGCCTTCCAGGTCAAGGTCTGACGTGTTGCGGGCGAGGTCGGCTCGGGGTTCTTCGCGGCCGTGTCCTTCTTGTCCGTCGAACTTGCGGTTGTTTTCTTGGCGGTTGCCTTCTTCGCTGTCGTCTGCTTTTCCACCGACTTTGCGGTGGCCTTCTTCGCCGGCGTCTTCGCGGTGGCCTTCTTCACCGTCGTCTTCGCGGTGGTCTTCTTCGCCGTCGTCTTCGCAGTGGTCTTCTTCGCCGTCGTCTTCGCGGTGGCCTTCTTCGCCGTCGTCTTCTTTGCCACTCGCTTCTTTGCGGCCTTCTTTGCAGTCGGGCGTGTATCCGACTTCTTCGCGGCCGCTTGGAGCTGTTTGACCTTTGCCCGAATGTCGTTCAGTTTGAGTTGTGGTCGGTCGCGGTACTCCCACAAAAAGTTTTGGAGTCCGGCATCGCCATATTTCCAGTGCCTGGCCACCAGCATGAGACATTCAGCCGGGCTGAGCTTGTGCAACAAACCTTCGCCCTTACCCCATGTCTTGCCATTGAGCGGCAGGCTGTCCTCCGCTTGCGCAGCTGCTAGTGCATCGAGGTAACGGCTTATGAGAACAGCCTCATCACTCGGGTTCTTACCGGCTTTTCGCGCAAGCGCCTGTTGTGCCGCCTTGACGCCGTCGCCCTCGATCCCTTGTGCAACAAGCTCCTCAATGAGCTGGTGGGACCGCCTCGGCTGATAGCGTCCTTTCAAGATTGTTATCTCCTGGCCATGGGTTTCGCTATGGGCCGCAAACAATCCCTGGCCACCAGGCACCTGCAGGTAGATACCGTCGAGTTCGGCGACCCGTGCCCGCAAGCTTAACAAGGGGACATCCTCGGGCTTGGCCGCGACCCAAACACCCGTATTGAGTGCTCGTGTCTTGTCCCAGTTCGCGGGTCTGTTGCTCGGCTCCATCTCCCTACCTCCGGCGACGTACAGCGGCCCGCGTCGACTTGGTTACCTTGCATGAGCACGAGTTGCTTTTGTCGACGGCTCGCACGGCTGCGAAGTACATGAAAATGCAACTACCTGCGCTTACCAGGCTCGATAGGCTACCGGCCCAAAGCGCCGCCGACTTGGCCCCATCGACCTCCTTGCGCAGCTTTTGTAGGGATTCTTGCAGTGTCTGTGGTTCGGCCATGGCTGTTCTCAACTTTCGGACATGCCCAATGCATCACGTAGCAGTGGGTCGGGGTTTTGGCGGATTGCCCTGTAGGTCGCGGGAGTGAAGGTTCGTGGCGACCGCAGGTATGCTCGCCGGGCGGCAAAGAAGGCTGCGAAGGCTTTGAGTACTAACGTGTACCCCTTGGCGTTGAGGCTGCCGCGGGCGTCGACAACCCTGGGGATGGCTCGTTTGAGCTTGCCAGTTTTGGGGTCGCGGGCGTCCCTGGTGTGGCGGTCGAGTGCTTTCGCGGTCCATCGGCGAAAGTGTTGGTATTGCTTGGCGACCACGCGGGCGTCCTGGCTGAGGTTGCCGGTTTGCGACCACATCGACGCGGCGAAGCGCATGGCGATTGCGGCGGGGTCGAAGTTGCCGGTGGGTGCCCACTGCATGCCGGGTGGTTGCGCAAGCTGGCGGCCGTAGACATATGGAAACGTGCCGAGGCTGAGCTTGACAAGGTACGAGCAGCCTTCTGGCGGCCGCCTTGGGTCTTGCTCGTGGTAGAAACTTGCTGTTACATCCGGCCGAAACACGCGTTTGCGCGGCTGAACGGCCGGACGCATCCCGAGGACACGCACCAACGGGTCGCCCGAGACCGCTTCGCCCCGAAGATCGTAGGGGGTGTAACAGGCACTTTCGGGCAGGTCTGCCGAGTCGATGGCTGGCAACCACAGGTTGCTCGGGCTCAACTTTCGCAGGTGTTTGAGCGCCCCGGCCCGCACACGCGCAAGCTCGGGGTCACGGCCATCGTGGGACTGTTGACGGTGCCATTGTTTGAACGCCTGGAGGGCATCCGCGTTGACCATGCGTTTGCGCGGCGACTTGCGCTGTAGGTGACGGTCGAGGGCGCGGCGAAACCCCAGGACATCGGCGTATCGCCGCCACTGACGAAGGATCCATTGCTCGTTTTCCTCGAACTTTGTGGCATTGAAGTCGCCGGCAAGGTCGGCAAGGTCGTCGATTTCGAGGCCGTAGAGGAGTAGTGAACTCATGGTCGGATCCTTTCATATGCATCTAATGCGCCGGGCCAGTCGGCGACGGTGAGTTGTTTGGGAATGGTCGACTCGTCGCGCAGGTCGATGCCAACCGCCTGGGCGTGCTGGGAGAACGCCCGGGTCGCGGTGTCGTAGCGTTGCGACTTGCGGCCGTTTTCTGTGAGCAGCGTGAGGCCAGCCCACCCGGCTTTGATGTCGAGATGGTCGCGGATGTCGTAAAACCGCAACAGGCGTTGCAGGTAGTACATGCCAAAGAATGCCGACTTACGCGGGGAGAACATCTCTGAGGGGTGATCGTTTAAAAACGGTGCCCGCTTGCCGACTTCGGTGACACCTATCCACAGAAAATAAGGTGCAAGTGCACCGAATAACCCGCCCGATCCAAACTTGGCGGCCTCGTCTGCGTAGGCGAGTTTTGGGTTTTTACTGGCCCTGTTTTTGATGGCGTTGCGTGATGCTGCGACTTCGTTGTCACGGTTGTTTTGCGCCTCGGGGTTCCACCGCGATTCGCCGAAGGCAATTAGCGAGAAGATTCGCCCAGCGCCCTTGATCGTGCTGATCTCTTCCATCCGCATAAACAGCGGGCGGAGGTTTTCGGGGGTGGTGCCCCAGTTAGAATCGAGGTCGGAGTTTGGATCTTCGAGTTCGGACCGCGTGGGGAGGTCGAGGTCGTAGCTGGGTTCCCATGGCTGTTTTGGCGGTTCGAGTGGGCCACTTGAAAAATCTGGGTCGATGTTGCGAAAAGCAATCACACCCAGCGTGCCGACTGCGACGGCACCGAGGGCCGCACCAATTCCGAGGACTGTTTTGGCTTTCATGGCTCATTCCTCCGAGAACGCAAACCAGGCGATGACACCTGCCACGGCCACGCCAGCCGTTTGCAATGCGGTTTGCCGCCAGTTCATGGTCGATGGGCCAGGCCCGGGGGCCGGCTCCTGTGGGGGCTGTGAATCGCTTGGACCCTCGCCGGGTGGCTCGGTAAGTGGCGTATCGTCGAGGCTGTCTGAAGAGTCTTGTGGGGGCTCCTCGGGCGGCAAATCGTCGATGTCGTCGGGGTTCGGGTCGGGCTCGTCGAGGTCGAAATCGAGTTCGGGCTCGGGCTCGGGCTCAGGCTCAGGTGTTTCGACGACCGGGCCCGGTGGCTTGGGCTTGGGTGGCTGCGAGAGCTTGGGTGGGGCCGGTTGCGGGAAGATGACATAGGCACGCTTGACCCACCCAGACTCTGAGACCCAGCGCCGAATCTCTCCGGGGTTCCACTCGAGTAGTGCTTTTCGCAACCCGGAAAACCCTGGGGTATCGAGGTCAACCTCATCGCCGGGCTTGTCCTTCGGCAAGTAGGTTTTGCGACCGAGCGCCAACAGCAGGGCCGGCGGGGCCTTGACGATCTCGCGTTCGAAATCGGTGGCCTTGTCGGTCAACTCGGGGAACGGCAGCGGACGCACAGCCGAAAACGGGTATAGGCTGGGATGGGTTGTCTTGAGAACATGCTCATACAACGTGATCGCGCGAAGCGTGGCGTCTTCTTTGAGGGCGTCGAGCAGCAGGTGCACGTCCGCGGTCTCGGCTTCTCCGTGTGCCCCTTCTTCGTCAAGCTGTCCGTATTGAATCAGCAGCTCGATGTGATCTGTATTGATATACATCATTTACCTGTGATCAGTTTGTAGGCGATGAAGCCGAGAATCCCGGTGGCAGCTGTAAGGCCGGCTCCGATGAGGTAGGCTTTTTCTTCAAATAGAGCCTGGTCGCTGACCTGCACGGCCCCGCTGTCGTCGACGACGAGTTCGCGGTCGACTGGGTCGGGGACCATCGCCGGCGGTTTGGCGGGCTTGGGCTTATCCGCGGATTCACCATCTTCGTCTTCGTCGTCCTCGGGCGGTGGCTCGGGGCCGACTTTTTGATAGTCGGGATCAAACCATTCGCGCGGCCGGTTGCCCTTGCCAAACTCTTCGGCGAGTTTGTTGGCATTCACCCAGGTTGCGGCGTCGGACAGGGTCACGCCCCATTGGGCAACGTCGTAAAACGGCTCGGACTCGAGGTCGTCGCGGCGGGAAAACAACAGGGTGAAAATCGGGATGACTTCGCCCTTGGTTGCGGCCTTGAACGGAGCTGTGAGGTCCTTGCGATCGCGAAATGCCATCTGCATGTCATAGAGGCCACGCCCCTTGTCCGTGGCATCCTGGTAGGCCGCGTCGACAAACCACTGGACATTCTCGGTGGGCAACTCGCGGCCCTGTTCGATGATCTCGAAGACCTCGGCCGCGATCTGCAAGTGGTCCTCAGCAACTCCGTTGATTGTGGCCATGGGTCTACTTTCCTCGGTCGTAGAGGCCCTGCAACGCGTTCTCGGCCTGGATCTTGGCGATCATGAGGTCGCAAATCACCACACCATTGGCGATCGGAGGGTCCGACCGCAGGGCGATATGGTCGTCGTGGGAGACCCACGCGACTTTTGTCCACTGCATGTTTTGGACCTTACCGACACCCCGCCGATTGTGCTCGATAGGCTCGACAATCAAGAGATTGCCTTCGTCGTTGATGTTGGCAAACCGAGCCCGCACCAAACACCCGGCAAACTCCGGGAACGTGCAAAACGCATCGAGCGGGATAGGTCCCTTGTTGACCTCGTTGGCGACGAGCAGGTGATCGTTGCGACTAAACACGAAGTTTGGCCGCCACGCTTCTTGTTTGACCGCAGGCACAAACCCGGTGGGGTCCTCGCGAATGATCCGATAGCGTCGCCAATGCAAACCCGGCGGTTTGGCCAGTGCATGGGCCATGTGGTCGCGCTCGCCCATTTCATTGACGACGATCGTGACCGATGTTCGGCCCCCGTCTTTGGTCAGGATCCCGAGCTTGTCGCCGGGGTACATCGTGACGTATTGAACGTCGGGTGTGAGGTCGAGTTCCTGGCGAAAGGCATCGGGGTCGTCCGCAGGAATGACTCGAGCCACGCTAAACGGGTTGTTAAACTTGCTCGCAATCCCCACCCGCTTGGGCGAGTCTTCGGCCAACAGACCAAAGATTGTGGTGTCGACGAGCCCAAACGGCTGGTCTACCTTGAGGTAGTGAAGTCGGCCGTTGGGTCGGCCAGTAGCGAAGTCGGACACACGAGCTGTAAACGGGGTATGCCCGTCCAAGTCGGTCTCCGACTCAATCACAAATGTATGAGGTTCTGCCATGATACACCTACGATTCGATTAATTAGGTGCAGGGGGTGCACAGTGCATAGGTGCCACGACCGTCGATATGGATGGTGACAGCCGCGTACTCGAGTGAGTTGGGGCCGCTGACCGAAATCTCGACCGCGAGTGTGTCGTCAGATCCGATCACAATCACCTCATCGCGAAACGTTGGGAAAGGAACTTTTTTGGTCCGACCGTCTTGGTCAAGGAAGTGGCTCCCCTTCCAAGCAGACCCGATTTTTCGCTCGCCAACGTAGAACTGGACCGTTAGGTTTAGGTAATTGGTGGCATTATTGGCCATCACCATATTGATTTCGATCTGCTCGGGGACGTAGCCAGGGCGTGGAGCGGTCTGGACGAGCCGAATGATCTTGCTGGTGGGCACCGGGAACTGATCGACATATGGATCACCCAAGCCCGTGGTGATTTTTTCGAGGTCGACGGTGGTGATCGATGAGTAGTAGTCGGTCGTGACATTCCCGAATTGTTGCTGCTGTGGGCAACACGACAGGTATTTCATGAGCTTCTCAAAGCGATTGCACTGGGCCACCAACTCCTCGAGCCGGCTGCACTCCTGTGGGAAACGCTCGAGCGCGGGGGCACAGGTCTGCAGCCGCTCGAGTGTGGGCTGGCACTTTTGCAGCGTCGGCACACACTCAATCAGCTGTTCGGCATATTGTGCGAGCATGAACATCGTCCGCGGTTTAAATCCGAGTTCGGTGCACAGGCGTAAAAACATCTCCTGCTGCTCATTTGGCTGTACAATTTGGGTGGTTGTGTCATGGGCTTTGCCGATGAACTTGACTGAATTTTCCATTGGTCACCTCCTCGGGGCATGCCCGATTGTTGTCTATGCATTGTTGGCCACATCGGCCGTTGTTACTGTCACATGCCCGTCGACGGGCTACCTATCGTTTGTTGAAACCTAGCTGCGCGCGTAGCCTGGGAGGGCGTCGATAAACCACACGACACCTGTCGCTAGCATCAGGCCACCACCGGTACCCAGCAATGCGCGGCGGGTATTGAGCGACCACGATTTTTTGCGGTATCCGGCGATCCCAGCAATCACCCCGACCCCGAGGATCCACGGGAACCGCAGGTCGTACTTCCGTTGTAGATACACACCGCCGATCATCGAGGCAAAGCCGATCCCACCAACGAGCAGCAGTTCACGAAATCGGTCGTCCTTGGCCTGGCTGACAGCCTGGGTCGCTTCGTCGATGGCAAGCGCGCACACACTGTCTTTTTCGGCGAGTTGCTTGGCCGCCTCCGCCTCGGTTTGCGCAGCCTGGCGCTCGTGGTCGGCCGCCTTGTCGAGGGCTTCCCGCAACCGCGACTCCTCGGCCTGACGGGCGCGGTTGATCGCCTCGAGCTCGGCCTGCAACTCCTCGACCGTCGCCATCGCCTGATCGCGCTCAGCCTCGATCTCATCGCGCTCAACCTCGATTTGCTCGGCCGTCGCTTGGACCTCGTCGCGCTCACCCTCGAGCTGCTCGGCGATTGCCTGGACCTGGTCGCGCTCGCGGACGAGCTCCTCGAGTTTGGACTGGTTTTCGGCGTGCAACTTGCGTTGGTATTGCAAAAACACGTCCTGGGTTGGAGACATGGTGTTCATGTGGTCAATCCTCCATTCACTACAAAGTCGGCGAGGTAAATGATTGCACTTGCAACCTCGTATACGAGCGCGCGGTTGTCCGTGGCGGCCTTTGGCGGGCTCGAAGCTTGCGACTGCGAAGGCGGCGTGGTTGTCCGCTGGCCCTCGAGAAGTGCTGACTGTAACTGTTGATTGGTTTCGAGCAGCTTGCGGTTACACTGGGCAAAATCGCGGAGGACATCGCCAATGCTGGCCAGAGCAGGATCGGCGGTGGCCACATCAGGGCCGGGCTGGGGGGTCGCCGCGGGCCTAGGCGCGCCTGGGTAGGGATTGTCGACCGAGCATGGGCGAAACCCAATGCTGTCCCCAGGGTCACCCGGAAAGATGCCGTATTCGGCGAGGACATCGTCGAAGTCGAGTTCATTCTCGCGGGCCCGCTGAGCTTCGAGCTCGTGCCATGAGCGTCGCCGGCGGTAAGGATTTTGCGATGTGGCCGAAGGGGCCTGTTGAGCCGGCTCGGGTTGTTGCACAAGTGCGAGCTTTGGTGCCCCACCCTGTTGCAGCGGTGCGCCGTACATCACTGTTTGCGTCGCGTGCATGCCGGGAACCTGACCTCGGGTGATGGTTTGGTCGGCGACTCGAGTTTGCGTTGCGTGCATGCCGGGAACCTGGCCTCGGGTGATGGCTCGGTCGGCGACGCGAGTGACGGGTAGCGAGCTTGCGATGATGCGGCTGGGCCGGAGACCTGTCGCTTTGAACACCTTGCGAGATTTTTGGGGGCGACGGGTGATCGAACTCGGCGGACTTCTGAACCACCCACCGGCTGCCGCTTGGGTCAGCTCGGGTTCGGCACTGTCGACTTCGGTTTGCTCGGAGTCGGCATCGCTGTAGGCGAGTTCGGCCGGCTCAGGGCGCGTGGCCCCATCGTCGAGTTCGCGGCTAGATGCTGCGGATGTTTGTGCTCCAGGCTGGTAAATGGCCCGCTCGACGGCTTCCTCCGCTTCGTCCTCGACGACTTCCTCGGCCTCGACCTCGACCCCGACGTCGGCCTCGTGGGTGTCAACACCCTCGGCCTCGGCCTCGACCTCGACGTCGGCCTCGTGGGTGCCAACCTCCTCGAGCTCGACAGCTTCGTCGGTAACTAACTCGTCACCATCCTCGGTGACCTCAATGGTTTGGGCCGTAGCTTCGTTGTCCACGACTTCACTCGCCAGCTCGGCGGTGTTCTGAGTGGCCCCATCGATAACTTCGACCGCAATGGCCCCATCGGCTGCTGGCTCCTCGCGGAGCTCGGGCACGCTTGAAGTCAGCATAAAGCCCTCGGAGGCGGCCTCCTTTGTGGAATGCGTATTCCCGCGGCGCACGATGCTGTCGATAAACGTGATTGCAACAATCTCCTTACCGACAACCAGGCACTGCCCAGGGGCCAACACGTTCTTTTCGATGAACCTACGTGGTGAGCCCTTGCGGAACTTGGCCTCACGCACGAAACGACCAACAGAGATCTGAAGGTCCTTCACCTGGACCTCATATACATGTCCATACGCCATCGCTTTCGGTGTACCAGACTTTCGACATTCGACAACTTAAAAGTACGAACTTTTTATCGCACGTCGTGGTGGCGCTCTCGCCTTCTACTAATAGTTAACAAGCGGTGGGCAACGGCCTGAAAACATAGGCATCTGCCGTTTAACCAATAGCAGCAGGCCCGGAAGTGCAGGTACTTCCGGCTAGCAAGTGCAGCTATTTTCGGACACCGGCCAACACGACTAGGTACTTATGTCCGGCCGGCTCCCGGGTGTAGCTATTCACGGCCCAGAATTTCGGCGTACTAGTCTCGGCGACTAGGTACTTATGTCCATACCGGCCAGGCCGACTAGGCACCCATGTCCAACCGGCCAGGTCGACTAGGCATTTATGTCCATACCGGCCAGGTCGACTAGGTACTTATGTCCGCTGAAATATGCTGAGCTCGAAAGGAGGCTCAGTGCCGAGCTTCGGCCCGCGAGGGTAGCTATTTATGCGCATGCACGTGCTGGTGTTCGGCTGCAGCGAGAGCGGAGGTGTGCCCGGGATTTGGCGAGCAAGTATGCACAGGGTGCCTAGCTTGGGACGGCACTTGGCTTTTAGGATGCGGTTTACTTGACGGCGCGAGCGGCCGAGGTCGTGGGCGGATAGGGTGTCGATGGTGTCGCTGACGGTCGTGAGCTGGGCGATAAAGTGTTGGCATCGCCGGATCGGGGCAATCCAGGTGAGGAGGAGTTCGCAGATTGATAGGACGCGTAGTGCGGGGGGTAATACTGGGTTGAACGACGGCGCAGGCCAGCGGAACTTTTCGAGGCAGGAGGGAGATAGGTCGCGCTGCGCTCGTTTCAGGATGCTTGGGTTTTGGAGGGCTTCGGCGATGGCTTGGATGATGTCTTCTATATCCATCCGATGAGGGTGGGGAGGTTGTCGGGGTGTGTCGCGGGGTTTGTGGGCCGCATACGGTTGGCCGGTTGGGGCCGGCTTTCGGGTTCGGTTGGCTGGCTTGTGGGGAGTCTCGATCTGCGGTGCACTACGTTTCTGACATGGGGGATTCCCCCATGTCGGGGACTGACCTCAATCGGGCGTGAAGTATCCTCGTTCTTGGAGATCTCCTATTGGGAAATATTCCAGAGTTGGCCACAGCATCGCGCAATTTTGCAACAGACGCTCCAAGAATTCAGGATGTTCGGATACTCTTGGTTTTCCTTAACTGCGTCTCACTAAGACAACGGTGCAATCTTATCCGCTCAAGGAAGCCCATAGTAGTAGACGAGCAAGTCCGCGCCCCCACCCATCTTGGCAACGCATAATCGAGAACAGCTCATGTTTGTCCTTGCTCAACAGTCATACATCGCCTAACCTTTATCGGTAGAAATCAGCTGGAGAGAGCAATGCGCCGAGTCTATTGTAAAGTTCGACCTATCCACCCTTCGATTGCTCTGCATCTGCAAACCCTGCAAGCATCTCAGTCCCCCCGTCCGATGATTCGCCCACTTCTCCTACCTCGTCGTATGATACTTCATGGACTACTCGCAACAACGGTCGCCCCTATCGCGCTCGCCCCATCCTCAGGTTGTGACGCGCAACAATTTATTCTAACAGCAATTGAGCTAGCAAAGGCCGCATTCAAAATCATCGAAGAGATTCGCGGAGCATTTGTTGTTAATAATCCTTCGAGTTCGATGACTCGTCTCGAAGTTGCGACGAAGTTGGTTGAAGGTCTTGGGAACGTTGTTGATGAGGTAATACACGTCGTCGACATTCCAGGTGGTGCCAATATGATGATGGCTGACTGGGGAGATATCCATGCACAAGCGGCAGGCTCACACCTCGTACGTGCCCAAGAGGGCGGCAATGATCCTGTCGAAAGTGATCAGTTTAGCGTAACAGAACCATGAGAAGACGAAAGCTCGTTTTCTATGCCTTCCTAGTCGGCGTAGTTTCTGGAATGGAGAATGGATGTTTCTCCAGTAATGAAGCTGATCGGTGGCCATGTCCTGCAAATGGCATCGTCCGTCATGATACCGGGTTGTGCACATGCGAAGAGAAGGACCCGCTTGACAGGTTGATGATCAGCCAAAACCAATCTCCCTGTGCCGCATGCAACTCCCAAGATGGGAATGGTAAAGCATGCATTTGCGAGGACGGGCAATTGCTTACCAGCAACTTCGTTCAATGTGTTGATTGTCCGGCAGATTGCGATACCATGGAGTGTGTGCCTCCCGGTTGTAGCTCAAAGTGCACAACGCCTCCTCCGGGCTGTCTCTCGGGCTCGACTTGCAACGCAGAAGGTGAGTGTGTCGAATGTGAATTAGGTATGTGTGGAGGAGCTTGTGGAGCTTGCCCCTACGGATATCTTTGTATCGACGGGTTGTGCCAAGCGGGTACCTTGTGTTGTTTGCCTGACGACCCTGGTTCGTTTTGCTCGCGTGCCGCCGACTTCTGTATTTTACCGGCATACGGATATCCACCCGGGACCCCCTGTTATTGCAATGTACTCAACTCAGATTCGACGACATATTGTACCACCCAGATCAACGGTAACCTTGCTGGGTACAATGGAACATGCCCGTAGTCTGTCCTTCTGTCTCTCCGCCCAGAACCGCCCTTCAGGACTTTAAAACCGCCGCGAATACCCGGCGTTCGTTCGGAGTACTTACGAGCAAACGGAAGGTTTGGCGAGCGAATCTAACCTCCAAACAAACCGGCCGACCGACTCACAACATTCTCCCCCACCCGCTCCAAATCTATAGTACCCTCAATCGGCTGGAGGTGGGTAGTGGAGTTTGGGGATGCTCGGTGCGATGATATTCAGTACACTTTCGATCCTGATGACATCATTTTAACCGCTCGTGAAGCGATGGACTACTTAAGGGTCTCTCGCAACACTCTTTATACATGGGCTCGGCGGGGCAAAATTCCTGGTTTTCGGGTGGGGCGATTATGGCGGTTTCGGATGCGCGATCTGATAGGGTCGCGGCCGTGCTCTCTGGTGACGACAGGCGGAAGGGAAGTTTTCCGACCATGAGTGTCAGAACTGGAAGCCACCGGGGCCGCAAGGTCTGGGTGGTGCAAGTGTGTAAACACGGCAAGAACATTCGGCGTTATCTCGATCGACGGCAGTTCCTGAAAGCGGATGCCCGGGAGCTTGAAGCGCGGATTGTTGACCAACTGGAGAAAGGAATTGGCCAATGCATCAACCGCGGTGGCGGGGGGTTTTCCGAGGCGCCTGTGACGTTTCGGATGTTCTCAAAGCAGTTTCTTGCGCTGCAAGACGCGTCTCGCCCCGATTTTCGTAACAAGCGTCGTGACCTCGAACGTCACCTCGCACCGTTTTTTGATGCGACCCCGCTCAAGGCTATCAACCGCCTGCACATCGACAAGCTCAAGGCTCACCTTCGGGTCAAGCCGGCTGGTCGGTGGAAACAACAGACGTTGCGGCCGAAGTCGATCAACAACATCCTCGGCACGCTCAAGACCATGCTCAACGTTGCGTTTGAGTATGAGCTCATCGATCGCGTGCCGGTGATTCGCATGGAGAAGGTTCCCAAACGTGACCCTGAGTTCCTGACCGAAGAGCAAGCTTGCGATCTCGTCGCTGCGACGCCCCCCGAGTTTCGGGTGCTTGTCGCCGTGGCTGTGTTTGCTGGCCTGCGTCGTGGTGAGCTGCTCGAGCTTCGCTGGAAGGACATCTATCTCGATGCCGTCATGCCGTACATCCGGGTGCGGCGGGCGATCGATATCGACAAGGGGGCGTACATCATCAAGGAGACCAAGGGGAACGCGTGTCGGTCGGTCCCCTGCTTTCCAGATCTGCTGCCGCTGCTCCATGAGCATCGGCCTGCGTGCTTCGATCTGGACGACCTGGTCTTCACCGAGCAACCGGCACGGACAGCCTCGGGCCACCTGCGGGAGCGGGTGATCTGGGAGACTGTCGACGCGGCTGCCCAAGCCGCGGGGATCCGTCGCCACGTCCATCCGCATCTGCTGCGACACACGTTCGCCTCGCTCGCACTGCAGCGGGGTGCGCCACTCGCAGTCGTTCAGGAGTGGCTCGGCCACGCGAACATCTCAACCACTGAGCGTTACGCGCACTTGTCCCCTTCGACCGGGGATCAGTACGTACGATCCATGAAATTTTCGGTTTCGCGCGATCGTGAGAACAGTCTCAACATGTCCCAAAAACCAGTATTAAAAACCAGCAAACGTGGTTCTGCAGTCAACACTGCAGTCAACAAAAACGAAAACGCCGTCTAGCGACTGCTAAACGGCGTTCTGAGCATGAGCCCGGCAGGGATCGAACCTGCGACAAGCGGATTAAAAGTCCGCTGCTCTACCAACTGAGCTACGAGCCCTTAGTTTGCTCGGCGACGACCCCAACGGGATTCGAACCCGTGTTGGCGGCGTGAAAGGCCGCTGTCCTAGGCCTCTAGACGATGGGGTCTGATTGGTGCCGAGCGAGGTGGCCTTATGTAGCCGACCTTATCTCGGGTCGCAAGGGGGTGTTGGAGGTTTTGCTCACAGCGTTTTGCGCCGGCTTGATTCTTCGAGTCGTTGTTGGTGCAGCTTTGTGACTGCTTGCCTAGTTAGGGGTGTGCCGAAGGCTCGCTGGTCTCGTCGGTGGAGGGCTGGAAACGTTTCGAGGATGTGCCCTACTTCGTCGGGTTTCAGCTGTAAAAACGCCATCACGCCGGCGTCGAGATCGGCTAGCAGGGTTGCGTGCTCGCGGGCGTTCCACGCATAGGGCGCGTCTGTTTTTTGGTTGAGATCTTGTGCGTAGGCTTTGGTCGCGTCGGCGGTGTACACGAGCTTGGCGAGGATCGGGTGTGCCCAGTCTGCGAGCGACTGTTCGGGTTGCCATGGGCACGGGCTTGCCCAGGCTTGAGGCCCCAGGATTGGGGTTTGGCTCAGCACACCGACGGTGAGCGACGTCTGCGTGGTTTTTTGGCGCACGAGGTAGTCGGTGATGAGGTTGCACATACATGCTGCGACCAGGGGTGCTTGTTTGTGGTGTCTTTTTGCACAGGTCACTGCGTAGAGCGTGTAGCTCAGGGCGACGTCTCCCCAGGGGATGACGGCGACTCGTAGGGTTCTCGAGTTGGTCACCGAGGTTACGCGCTTGGCCACGGTGAGCCACGGCCTGTCCCAGGCCAGCTGTTTTGCTCGCACCTCCGCCAGGCGACACCACAAAAATGCCTGTGCACGGCGCTTTGGGTCGAGCTTGTCCTCGTTGGCTAGGGGCACGGGTTGCTGTGGGCGGTGAATGTTGTCGGGTGACAGGCGGATATCGGCTGCTCGGTGGTCGAGCATGTCGACCATTTTCCCCTCGTAGACCGGGGCCCACAGCTCTCCTGCCCGGTCCACTAGCAAACCATTTGTGGTTGGCTTGGCACCGCTTCTCGTGAGCTTGTTGTATGCACAAAAAAGACTCGCATCGCGGGACATGTCAAACAGCCGCGTGAACTGTAGGCCCCACGAGTTGCGCTCACAGGTCGGCGGCGACGGCATCAGTCGGTGCAGACGTGCCGACAGCTCAGCGTCGACCCGGTTGCGTACAATCGGAATACTCCACGTTTGTGGGCTTTGCCGGGCAACCTCCTCGGTCGTGAGTGCGAGGCGCCTACCCTGTTGGTCGAGTTCAGCGATTTTGCGGGCTCCCAACACATAGTTCGCCACAATCTGGTTTGGGGCACGTGTGTCGTGGTGGCAGGTGTGCAGTAGGCAAAAGCGAAACCGGCGATCGACCCCGGGGAACATGCTCTCTAGATTCTCGAACTCGTAGGCGGCAACAATCGCGTAATTTTGCAGTAAAAACTTGCGCAGCCGCGAAGTCGTCGCCTCGGTTAGCAACCCAGAAGGCACGATCATCCCCAAACGTCCTTGTGGGGCTAGTAGCCACTGGCCTAGCTCGACAAAAAGTGTATAAGCATTTATATCCCCGCGGGCACTGTGTTTAAACGTTGGATTTGCTCGAATCGCGGCCGTCACGTCTGCACTGCGAGCGCGAGCGACCGCAAGCGCTCGGGCAAACGCGGCATCTTCGCGACAACGCGTTTCGATGTAGCGCCGGCGGGCCGCTGCGGTCGGCAGGCGTTGACTTGTGTGCCCGGCCAAGAACTCCTTCTCCTGGAACTTGAGTCGCTCCCACGGGGGATTGCCGACCACGAGATCAAACCCACCGTTTTCGAAAACCTCTGCAAAAACGTGATGCCAATGCAAGAAATGGTATGCACCTGTTCGCTCGCGGACAACCTTCGCAGCGGCTGGGTCGTGCTCGGGGTTGTCGGCGAGGTTGTCGGCTCGCCTTGGGCCTAGCGCCCCTGCGGTGGTCGAGCGGGGCCACATTGTGGCCGCAACCCGAACGTCATGCTGCCATTTACTTGCTGATACACCGAGCTGGTCATGGGGTGCAAAAAGCAGGGCATTGCCGAACCCGAGGTGTTCGCTCGGGATCCCAGCATGTGGCAGCACCTGGGCTTCGAGCCAGCTACAGGTTTGGGTGAGGGCGAGTGCCAAGGGGTCGAGGTCCACTCCAAATAGGCACTGCTGGGCGACCTGCCTCAACCACTTGCGCACGTCCTCAGCCGTAGGTTTCTTGTTAAATTGCCTGGCGATCGCCGCTGCCAACCGCCAACCGCCAGCCAGTAAAAACGCCCCGGCCCCACAGGCAGGGTCGCAGATTCGCAGCGCCAGCAGGGCTTTGGTGCGTGTCTCCGGTTCCTGAAACTTGGCCAGGATCGTCGCTATTTTTGGCTGCAGCACCTCGGCAACTAAACGCTCGACCAACGCAGGTGGTGAGTAGTAGCTGCCCTGGGTCCGTCGCTGATTTCCCGGGCATACTTGCAAATGCAACCGACCCCGCACGATCGTGGGCTCTAAGCCGAGAAGTTGCTCATGTGTCCGGGCAAGTTCCGCTCCGGTAACAGACTTCCAGTCTGGCCGCGGGATGCTGCTATCCACGCATTCGAGCGTGCGCGCTAGGTCGGGGCAACCCAAGATCGGAGACCACAGAAGCGACCCTGCAAACAGGTTGTCGGGACGATCGGAGGTGACCGGGAGCACACCCCGCCCGCACATGATCTCCACAACGATCGTGCGATAAGTCCGGGCGAGCAGTTCTTTATAAATTGTTCGTGGCGACGCGCTTTTGAGGTCGCACGTTTGGGAAGCCCGCTCGACAAACGCTCGGCAAAATCGGACCAAACGTTGGCGGCCGTCAGTCATCGCAGGACCCCAGTCATACCACCTCCGTTGGTCGGGTCGCGGCGGTCCTCGGCCAGGTTGCAGATGCACCCTTCCCGCGTGTTGACGGTTCTTCCAACGATGTGATCGTTCCCGCGAGCCCTCGGGCTGGCGACCGATACCTGGTCGCGTGGCAACCGGTCGCTTGGTGTACAGTGCGCCCGACGTGACCAGCTCCAAGCCCAGCCTCAAACAGCGCGCCCGTCGGGCCTTTGGCAACTTCTTGCTCAAGGCCACGCGGTTCGAGATCGCCGGCCGGCCACCAGAGCTCGAGCAATACGTCCTGATCGCGGCCCCGCACACCAGCAACTGGGACCTTCCCGTGATGCTGGCGATGTCGTTTGTCTACGAAGTCAAAATCAACTGGATGGGCAAGCACACCCTGTTTGAGGGCCCGTTTGGCTGGTGGTTTCGGTTCCTCGGTGGGATTCCTGTGATTCGACATGAACGCAAGAACATGGTCGAGAGGATGGCTGAGACCTTTCAACACTACGACAAACTCGTGCTCGTGGTTGCCCCGGTTGGCACCCGCTCGCGCACGGAGTTTTGGAAATCGGGATTTTACCATATTGCCCGCACGGCGGGTGTCCCGATTGTTTGCGGATACATCGACTTCAAAACCCGCAAGGGTGGGTTTGGCCCCACGATCATGCCAACCGGCGACATCCGAGCCGACATGGACAAGTTTCGGGCGTTTTATGCCGACAAGGTCGGCAAGCACCCGGAGAAAACCTGCCCGGTGCGCCTGCGCGACGAGGGGCCGGAGGTTGTCTCGGGCCACGGGTCATAACTCGATCCCGGCAAACAGCTCGCGCTTGCGAAACGGTGCCATCGCAAACCGCCCCATCACTTTCCAGGCCGGCAGCCACTCGATGTGTGGTTGTTTGCGCATCACCCCGTCGACAATAAACGGCGTGACATCCTCAACACGGTCGGCAAGGATATTGAAGATGCGGCGCGCCTCGGCAAACTGCTTGGGTTTGTCGCGGTATGGCGCAAGCAACAGGTCGGTGACGACAATACCCGGGTTGATGGTACCGACCACAATAGATGTATCCGCAACCTCTTTGGCCAAGGCACGGCTCAAATAGCGGATCGCAACTTTGGTGGCACCATAGGGCGTCAGGCCGGTGCGAAACATCTTGCCGTTGCTGCCAAACCCTTCGAAGTTGTAGAGTTGCCCACTGCCCTGGGCTTGCATCCCGGCAAGCGCCACCTTCGACCCATAAAGTGAGCCTGTGAGGTTGACGTCGACGATCTTGCGGAGGTCTTCCGCCGACATTTTGACAACGGGTACAGTCGGCGTCTCGCCGACAATGCCCGCGTTGTTGATCCAGATATCGACCCGGCCGAATGCCTCACAGCTCGCATCCCACAGCCTTTGAACCTGCCTCGGCTCGGTGACCTCACAGGCCACACCGCGAACCCGCGGGTCGCAACCTGGCACCTGCGTATGGAGGGTTTCGAGGCCCTTTGCCACGCTTTGCTCGGTTCGGCCGCTGACCACGACCTCGCAGTTTCTTCGCAAAAATTCAGCTGCCAGACCACGGCCGATTCCGCGGGAACTTCCGGTGATGACGACGACACGCTTTGCCATGCACTCCCCGATCTATCACGACCAACCGAGGTTTGCCGATCTCTTCGACACCACCGCGATTGGTGTATAACGGGCGGACGCCCTGCTTGTAGGAGCATCGAATATGGCTGACCTGCGCCCCTATCCCTTTGCCGCCCTCATCACCCGCATGTTCCGCGAACTCGCCGAACAGCGCTCGATCTTCGACCTACCTGAGCGAAAGTTTGTCCTCGGCTATCCCGAGCTCGATCTCGCGGTCGACTTTCAAGGCCACCGGCCGGCGACAGCTCTTGGGCCCGCTGCCGGCCCACACAGCCAAATGAGCCAAAATATCGTGTTGGCCTGGCTCGCGGGTTGTCGGGTGATCGAACTTAAAACCGTCCAGATCCTCGACGAGCTCGACATTCCACGCCCTTGTATCGACATGCAAACCGTCGGCTACAACGTCGAGTGGTCGCAGGAACTCAAGTTAGAGGAGTCGCTCGAGGAGTACGTCAAGGCGTCGATGCTAATCGATATGCTGGTTGCTTCGGGCGAGCTACAGCTCGCGCCCGGGTTTGCCAACACCGTCTACGACATGAGTGTGGGCTACGACCTCGCCGGGATTCGCAGTGAGCGGGTGCAGGCGTTTGTCCGCGGCATGATGGACGCTTCGCCAATTGTCGAACGTTTGCGTATGCAAATTCCCGATGGGTTTGCCCACCTGCGCGACCTCGACTTTCGCACCAAGCTGTCCGACACCCTTACCCTCAGCACCTTCCACGGGTGCCCGCCTGACGAGATCGAGTCGATCATCTCGTTTTTGCTCGACGAGGTCGGTCTCCACTGCATCGTCAAACTCAACCCCACCCTGCTCGGCCCGCAGCGTGTGCGCGCGTTGCTCAACGAACAACTCGGCTACAGCGAGCTTCACGTGCCCGACAAGGCGTTTGTCGAAGACACCAAGTGGAACCAGGCCGTCGACTTTGTCGGCCGCCTAGGTGAGCAAGCAAAAGCCCGCGGGTTGGGATTTGGCGTCAAGTTTTCCAACACCCTGATCGTCGACAACCACCGCGAGTTTTTCCCCAAAAAAGAGCAGCAAATGTACCTCTCGGGGCAACCTTTGCATGTACTTGCAATGAATCTCGTGGGCCAATTTCGCCAAACCTTTGGCGACACCTATCCAATTTCGTTTTCCGCTGGGATCGACCGGCACAACTTCGCCGATGCCGTCGCCCTGGGCCTCACCCCGATCACGGTGTGCTCTGACCTTTTGCGCGCTGGCGGCTATGGCCGTGCTCAAACGTACTTTCGCGAGCTTACGGGCCGCATGGGTAAACTCGGCGCATCGACAATCGATGCCTATACACTGAAGGCGTTTGGGCAGCAGTGCGGCGCGCTCGACCACGCACAGCGCCATGCCCCAACGAGCGAACACCCGGCTATTGAGCAGGCTCGCACCGCACTGGCCAATGGCCATACACCCGAGGTCGACGCCGGCGCAGGTTGGTGGCGACAGGCCGTCTCCTTTGCCCGGCAACAAAACACCGAGCACTACCTCGCGCAACTCGCTGAGAACCCCAGGTATCGCCGCGAACAGACCAACAAACCGCCGCGTAAAGTCGGCTCAAAGCTCGTGTTGTTTGACTGCCTAACCTGCGACAAGTGCATTCCGGTGTGTCCCAACGACGCCAACTTTCGGTTTCGCGTACCCAAGCAAACCGTGCCGGTTGAGCGCCTATTTCCCAACGCCGAGGGCAGCTGGACCCGGGAGATTGGTACGCCGATTGAGATCACCAAGAAACATCAGATCGGTAACTTTGCCGACTTTTGTAATGAGTGTGGCAACTGTGATGTGTTTTGCCCGGAGGACGGTGGGCCCTATGTTATCAAGCCGAGGTTTTTTGGCTCGCCCGAGGATTGGCACACATTTGCCGAACACGACGGATTTTATATTCTGCGGACAGCTGTGAGCGAAACCGTGCTCGCGCGAATCGCTGGGCGCGAGTTCAACTGCATCCGCCGAGGCGATGAAGTCATGTTCTCAGGTGCGGGTTTTTCCGTGAAGTTTAATGCGGACAAGCCAAATGAAACGATTGTTGGGCGTGCCGATAGCCACGTCGACCTCACCTACTACCACATCATTCGGCTGATCGCCGACGGTGTCCACGAGGGTCCGCTCAATTATGTCAATGCCCTCAGCCAGTAGCCCCGACTGACGTACCAGGCGCTTGCTCAAAGTTGACCCGCGGTGAAAATCATCGGGGTGTGTAAGATCTTTGCGACGCCGGTCAATGACTCTGGCGTGCCCTCCCAACTTTGCACCCCATTTGCTAGGCGTGTCGGACCTGCGGTTGTTGTCGGCCTGTTTGCTGTCGCCTGTGCAACAGGTACGTTCGACGATGGCTACCAGCCACCCACGGTGCGAACGGAGCCACTCCCCAACGGAGGTCCGCTCGGCAAGCTCCAGGGAGTGATTCGGGTCAAAGACAGCGCGGGGAAGTTTGATGGTGCGCTTGTGGTGATTCAGTGCTCGTGCCTACCCGAAGCCCGAGAAGTTAAAACGAACCTCGATGGTATCTACAACTTTCCCGACCTCCCCCCGGGCGAGTACACCATTCAAGTACTGTCGGGCCAGGCCGATATCAGCCGCCAAGCCACGGTCAAAGCTGGGTTCAAAGTGCGTGCAGACTTTACCCTCGACTTCGACCGCGGCTATACCGTGACATAGTGGGCAGTGAAACACCATGCTACCCCGAATGCTTCCTACCCTGATACTCGGCACATTGGCGATTGCCTGTGCCTCCGGTAGTTTTCGGCATAACTATCACCCGGGAGGCGTTCGGGTTGAGTATGTCCCTGGTGGAGGTGAGCACGGAACATTGCGGGGAGTTGTACACTTGATCGACCGCTACGGCCGGTTTGATGAGGCACTGGTTATCTTGCAGTGTAGCTGTATCGAGGGGACACGGGAAACACGAACAACGCCGGCGGGAATCTATCGATTTACCAACCTGCCACCTGGGTCCTACACGGTACAGGTACTCGCCGCCACCTCCGAACGTACCCAGGTCGCCACCGTGGAGGCCGGGGACACGGTCTACATTGATTTTACCCTCAACCTCAGCCAAGACCAGATGCGCACGGTGACATAGTCGACCACGGATCTGCCTCCACTCACACATGCAACCGTCTGCGCCACCGCTTCCCCGCCCATTCGTCGATGTCATTGCATCGCTCGATTGGCTGCGCCGACGGTGGTTTCGGGCGCTTGGAGCCCCTGGGCGAGCGCTGATTCGCAGGCGTGAACTCAGGGTTGCAACGCTATTTTCGCTGGTCATCACAACTGCGTTTATCGGTGCATTGGTGGCACCTTTTTGGCTGCTTGTGCTTGGACCCGTGGTTTGGGGTGTGCCACATGTGGTTGCCGACATTCGCTACCTGGTGCTCCGCAGCGGCTATCATCGGCGACGAGTGATGGGGCTGTTGGCCGGGATAACACTTCTGTGGATGGGCATTGGCGGGCCTTTGTTTTGGGGGCTCATCGGGGTCGCTGGCGTGGCCCTGGCGGCGCGCTCACGGCTCGGGCCCAAGCTCGTCGTTTCTGGACTAATCGTCGCCAGTGCCTTCGGTTTGGATAGCCTGGGCTACACGGGTGAGCTGGTGTTTGCCCACTCCCATAACTTTATGCCAGTTGTCCTGTGGTGGCTGTGGCGCAGGCGTCACGGCCATTTGCACTGGATTCCACTGTTCCTCCTGATTGTATGCACATGTTTTTTGCTGAGCGGCTGGGGCCTTGAAGTCGCGCGGGCAACCGGAGGGCTCGATTGGTATATGCAGGGAATGGGACCCGAGCAACAGACCTGGCGACTCGCTACTGGTCTCGATCCCGCCTGGGGCATGCGCCTGGTCCTGCTGTTTTGTTTTAGCCAGTCGCTCCACTACGCCATGTGGCTCACCCTGCTGCCTGACGAGGATCGCTTGCGGGCAACCCCCCAGACGTTTCGCGCGAGTGTTGACAGCCTACGGGCAGACCTCGGAGGCCCAGGGTTGGTGGTCGCGGCCCTACTTTCGCTGGGTGTCACGCTTTGGGCCTTGGTTGATATCCTCGGGGCGCACCAGGGCTATTTTCGGATGGCCCACTTTCATGGCCACCTCGAAGTCATGGGACTGGCATTGCTTGTGCTCGAAGGGCGACCCCGGATCCCCTAAACTCCGGCCAATTGTGGGCGCAGACCCTCGAGTTTTGGCCCTAAGTAGTCGAGCAATGCACGTACCCTGGCACTGCGCCGCAAGTCGGCGTGGATCAACATCCACAGGTCGACCTCGGCCTCGGCTATCGGCCCCACAACCCGACGCAGGGCGGCAGTTCGGTCCCCGGCGTAGCACGGCAACATGCCAAACTCGACCGCTTCGGCTCTCAGGGCATCTACCATTGCACCAACCGAGTTGACGACAAAATGGACATCGATCCCGGGGTACTGGCTTTGCCGCCAGGCAATCGCGGTTGCTGGGCCTGCGTTGTCTGTGTAAACAGCCCAGCTCCCGTTTTCGGGTTTGACCCGCCTACGCTTGACGCAATACAGCCCCCAACCTATTCGTGCAACTCGCCGGCCGACCGCAGCTTCGGGTGGGTTCGAACCTGCTCGAAGGGCAATGTCTGCATCTTCGCCAAGGGAAAGGGGCCGGTCGTCGGCAATCAACACCGGCCGTACATCCGGGCAAACCTCGCTGAGACCGGCGAGGGCCTCGGCGACAATCGGTACCATCGTGCCCGGCAATGTCACACTCACGTGGCCCCGGGCACTGCGGTCGTGCCCCACAGCTGCGCGGCGAAGCGCGAACACAGCTTCTTCGACTTCCTCGGCGTGGGCAACCAACTCCGCGCCGAGCGTGGTGAGGGCGTACCCGCGGGGCGCCCGGTCAAACAGCACCACGTCCAAGCTGTGCTCGAGGCTCGAAATTCGCCGATGTAGTGTCGACGCGTTGACCTTAAGAACATCGGCAGCGGCCGCGAGTGTGCCCGCTCGCGCCACTGCGAGGAAAATTCGGAGGTCGTCCCAGCGTTCCAACATCTTGCAATAATGCAAGATAATCTGGCAAAAATCGATCTTTTCTTTCAAAAATAAAGCTCTAGAGTTGAAGGCATCGGAGGAAACGCCATGCAAGCCGTAGACACCAACACCCCCCTTACCCAACTTCGCCCGAGTGACTCGCGTGGGCATGTCGACATGGGCTGGCTTAAAAGCCAGCATACATTCAGCTTCGGCAGCTACCACGACCCCCGGCATATGGGGCACGGTCCGCTGCGGGTGATCAACGACGATCGCGTGATTCCAGGTGCGGGCTTTCCTACCCACGGACACACCGATATGGAGATTCTCTCCTATGTTGTCGACGGGGCGCTTGCCCACCGCGACAGCACCGGTGGCGGTGGTGTGTTGCGCCCGGGCCAAGTCCAGCTGATGAGTGCTGGTCGCGGGATCCGGCACAGTGAGTTCAACGGCAGCGAGTCGGAGGGTTTGCGATTTTTGCAGGTGTGGGTCATACCGGCAAAACGTGGCACTGCGCCGAGTTACATCGACCACGACTTTGGCCAAGCGCCCGGGGTGGTGCTACTGGCCAGCCCCGACGCCCGTGCGGGAAGCCTGCGTATTGGTCAAGATGTCGATATCTACCGCGTGCTCCTGTCTGGTGACGAGCAAGCCACCATCGACTTTCGCGGCTCCCGTGGCTGGATTCAGGTGGTTCGAGGCCACGCCGACGTGGCACAACATCAACTGCGTGAGGGCGACGGACTGGCCCTGACAAATCACCCATCGCTCAAACTACGGACCGACGATACGCTCGAAGCCCTCGTGTTTGACCTGCCGTAGCAACCATCCATCTCGAAAGGCACTCCCATGAAGGAAATGCAGATCCTCGCAATCTCTGGTTCACTACGGAAGTCGAGCTTCAACACGGCGTTGTTGCAGGCTGCCGGTCAACTCGCCCCCGAACATGTGCGACTGTCGATTCACGACTATAGCGATGTTCCGCTGTACAATGGGGACATCGCCGACAAGCCCGAGGGCGTCGTTCGTCTCAACGAGGCGATTGCGGCTGCGGATGGCCTGTTGCTGGCTGTCCCCGAGTACAACTACAGCCTCCCCGGCGTCCTCAAAAATGCCCTCGACTGGGCGAGTCGTCCCGCCTACCAATCGGTGTTCCGCAACAAACCGACCGGCGTGATGTCGGCCGCGGCGAGTTTTGTCGGGGGTGCCCGGGGCCAGCAACACACCAAGGCAATTTTGCTGGGAATGGCTGCCCAAGTATTCCCGTGGCCGGAGCTGCTGCTACCAAGTGCTGCCAAGCTGTTTGAAAACGGAGTACTGACCGACGAGGCCACCCGCCGGCGACTTGCGAGCTACATGGAGAACTTTGCCGACTGGGTTGCCAAGGTCAAGTAGGTCAAGTAGTTCAAGTAGTTCAAGCCCTGTCGTAAAAGACAGTTCACGGGCTGGCACCGGTCGGCTACCATCACCCCATGACGTGGCGATGGCTCCTGTGTAGCGCGGTGGTTGGAAGTCTAGTCCCGGCCGTTGCCAACGCTTGCTTTCCCGGGAATTCGCTGTCGGGCACCAGCCCCGACGGCGGAACCTACCCGGGCAATGCAGCCGTCGTGTTTAAGGGCTCGTTGGTCTCGTTTAACGACCTCACCGTGACCGTTGACGGGGCCGAGGCGTCGCTGGTACCGGCCCCCTCCCCGATGCTGCTCGTCGACTACTCCCAAAGTATCGAGCCTGCCCCACTGCCAGGCCAACAAGTGCATATTCAAGGGAATGCCTGCCCAACCGACTGCGAAGTCGACCTTGTATATACAGCGGGAGAGCACGACACCACGCCTCCGGAGCCGGTTGAGAGTGTTGTGCTGAGCCTCCACGACTACCCTGACTACGACAACGAGCCCGGCACCTGCTACCCGTCGTACCGCCACACCTACTGGCTCGATGTGACGTTCAGTGCTGAGGAAGAACTGCGCTACATGCATGCCGAGCTCTACCGACCGAGTGACCCGACAACGCTGCTGGCCGAGGATGCGTTCTTGTTTGAAGAGACCGAGCGGACGGTGGGCTTTCCTGTGTGGGAGTTTGGCGAGCCGGCCGATATTTGTGTTCGTGTCACCGCTTTTGACCGTGCCAACAACCTGAGCGAATCCCGCGAAACCTGTGGGTTGTGCCTGCACCGGACCGACGACACGTTCTCAGACCTCGGCGCTCCCCCGAGCCCCGACTGGACGACGGAGGACCTCGTAGCCGATGGCACCTGCCCCGACCGGGTCTTGCCCGAACCAGGTGACAGCGCAACCGGTGGCGATGCTGAGGGCGAGGGTTGCAGCTGTCGTACGGGCACGCCCGATAGCCTGGCTTGGATGGTGCTGCTGCCACTTCTTGGTCTGTCACGCCGATCACGTGGCAACTGACAAGCTTTGCTGGCACCGTCCTCCCGGCACTCAGTGCACACCCAATTGCATCGGGTGCACGGGCGATCACGGGCATTCCTCGACAGGCTGTTTTCTGCTAAACACACCACGGTGACGGCGATCAATGCAGGTTCACGGGTTTTGATAACCGGGGCAGCAGGCGGGCTTGGCCTCGCCCTCGCCCACGCGTCTGCAGCCCGTGGGGCCCACCTCGCCCTGGCCGATGTTCGCGGCGATACGCTCGAGTGTGCAGCCACCGATCTACGCGCGCATCACCAACAGAGGATCACCACCCATCAACTCGATGTCGCCGACCACCACCAGCTGCAGCGCGTGCGCAACGAGATTCTCGAAGCCCACGGAGGCCTCGATATTCTGCTCAACAACGCCGGTATGACCCACTATGGGCGCTTTGACCAACTCGAACTCGCGGATATCGAGCGCGTACTCGAGGTCAATTGCCGCGGAGTCGTTCGCGGTTGCCATACTTTCTTGCCACTTTTACAGGCCAGTAAATCCGGACATATTGTCAACATGTCGTCGATGGCGGCGATCTCGGGAATGCCGCGCCAAAGTGCCTATAGTGCTGCCAAAGCAGCTGTGCGAGCATTCTCGGAGGCCCTCGCGGCGGAACTTCGCACTCGTGGGATCCGTGTCAGCTGGATGGTCGCTGGCCCAATTGCGACGGATATTCTCAACCACGCAGGTTCGTCCAATGGGCGGGTGACAACCCGTTTGGGGCCCCTGCTCAAACGCCGTGGGCTGTCGCCACAGCGGGCTGCCCAAAAACTCATCCGTGGTATCGAACGCAATCGCGGTGAGATTCGCCTGACAATCAGCTGTGAGTTGATGTACCAATTGCATCGACTTTGTCCGTCACTTGTGCGCCGATCGATGGTGGTGATCGACCGCCTTGCCTCGCGCTTTGAGCAGCCTAAGCAGGTCCCATGAGCGATACCAGCAGCTTTCGCCCGTTGAGTGCGTTTGAGGCCCGGGCCTATGCCCCGGCAACCCTGGGGCCATTGCAACTGCGCAATCGCATTATCAAAACTGCGACCTATGAGGGCATGACGCCCGGGGGAAAGCCTTCGCAACAACTGATCGATCACCACACCCAACTCGCCGCCGGTGGGGTTGGTATGACAACGGTCGCCTACGGTGCGGTCTCAGCCCGCGGGCGTACCTTTGCCGAGCAACTGACAGTCGTCCCGGAGGTTGTCCCGGGGCTGCGGCGGCTGACCGACGCGGTGCATGCCCACGGGGCCAGGGTATCGTTGCAACTGGGACACTGCGGCGGTTTTAGTAAGGACCGCACCGCACCGCGGCCGCACCCGCGGGGGCCCTCGCCCGGGTGGAATACCTACGGGCTGATGCAGGGGCTACCGCGTGTACATGCAATGAGCTTGGCCGACATTCAGCAGGTTATCGACGACTTTGCGACCGCTGCCCGACTCGCCGTCGATGCTGGGTTTGATGCCCTTGAACTACACCTGGGGCATGGTTACCTGTTGAGCCAGTGGCTGAGTCCAGCGGTCAATCGGCGAACCGATGCCTGGGGTGGCGACTTAGACCGACGCCTTCGACTGCCGCTTGCGGTCGTCGAAGCGGTTCGCCGGGCCGTTGGGCAAGATATCGCGCTGGTCGCCAAAACCAACCTCAGCGACGGGTTTAAGGGTGGGCTAGAGGTTAGCGAGGCCATCGAGATCGGTCGGGCACTCGAGCGGGCCGGTGTAGATGCAATCTTAATGAGCGGAGGTTTTGTCAGCAAAACGCCGCTTTATTTATTGCGTGGCGCACGGCCCCTACGCGGGATGATCGCGGTCGAGAAGCACCCGTTGCAAAAGCTGGCGATCGCCACAGCTGGTCCGTTTGTGATGCGCACTTACCCGTTTGAGGAACTGTTTTTTCTCGACCAGGCGCGCAAGCTGCGAGCGGCCCTACAACTCCCGCTGGTTTTGCTAGGTGGGATTGTCTCGCGGCAAAACCTCGACCAAGCCATGCGCGAGGGCTTTGATTTTGTCGCCCTCGGCCGCGCCCTGATCGCCCAACCGACGTTGATTCAGGACTTTGTTGCCGGTACGGCTGGGCGCAGCCGCTGTACCCACTGCAACGAATGTATGGTCGAGATGGATCGCAACGGTGTGCGCTGTGTTCTCGACGACGCCGAAGCCTCGCCCGAGTTGGAAAACAGCGACTAGCGCTCTTCGGCGTATTTGGTAACGGCCCGGACCTTGAGCTCGGCTGTCGACGCACGAAAGCTCGGCTCGAGGGTTGCCCAGCCTTCGGGCGAGGTCTCAAAAAACACGAAGAACATCACGCCGCCTAGGTCCTCGGTGTGCATCCAGCCCTTGAGTGCCGGCTCGCCCTTCTCCCCCGCAGGGACGTTGTATATACCATCATATTGCCGGGAAGAGCTCGGCTGCTCCCACGTGTAGGACCCTTCGGGCAGTCCTCGCAGGGCCAAAATATGGGTGCGCAGTTCTTCGCCCGAGCCCCCTGCCCGCACATACCCAAGGGCTGCGAATGTCACGGTTCCACCGCAGGATGCAGTTTGGTTGGCGGTCTCGGCCCGGGCAAAATATGGGTTTTGCTCAACGAGTTTGAGCCCACGCGGCAACGACAGGATCATGCGGTGGGTGAAAAATGAAGTTGGTAGTGCATCTAACTGGACGGTGCAGGCCTCGGCCGCGGGAGCAGCTGCCGGTTGGCCGGCTGCCGGTTGCCCCGCCTGTGCACTACCCGGTGCCGCTGACGTTGCTGGCTGGCCGGGTGCTCCTGCAACCGGAGCTGCCTGACCCGGCGGTTGACCTCCGGGAGGCGTGGCCCCCTGGGTCTGGGCCGGCTTGTCGCAGCCGCCGCACATCAGCACCAAGCTCAAAAGCCACAGCGATTTTCCCGTCATCTGCATACCCGCACTCACTTTCTCATGAGTCGCTACCGGGGCGAGGTGTTTTGTTCGGCTGCTGCCACGCGCCGGTGGCTTGAACCACCAAAAAACGCCCCCGAAAGGGCGTTTTTGCGGAATCGATGCGGCTTACTTGGCCGGGACGACAAACAGGCGCTTACCCGACTCCATGAACGTCTTCTTGATCGCGGGGTAGGCGTTGGGGTGGGTCTCGAGGATGTACCAAAACAGGGTGCCATCGACCTCTTTGAGGGTCATGTACCCAGCGACGGGCGGGTTGCCCTTGTCGTCCCCCGGGACCTCGTAGTGCCCGGCGTAGTTGCGGCCGTTCGGGCTCTCATCGGACCAGCTGGCCTGGCCGGGATCGTACCCAACCTGGGTCATGATCTCGTCACGCACGGTCGTCGGCTCCTTGGAGGGATCGGCCTGGAAGTACCCGAGGGCACCATTGCTGACGATAACCTCGCAAACAGACTCTTGGTTGCGGTTGGGGACCTGGGCGAAAACTTCGTTGCGCTCGATGATCTCGATGCCCTTGGGCAAGCGCACGAGGACGCGGTCGGCGAAGTAGGCGGACGGAGTGTCAGAAACCTGGGCGTCGCACTCCTTGACGCCGGCCGGCGGAGCATCGCCCGAGCTCTCGGCATCTCCGTCGCCGTCGCCACCGTCTGCGTCGCCGTCGCCACCGTCGGCCTCGTCGGACCCGCTATCTCCGTCACCCGCATCGGCGCTGGCCGAGTCTTCGGGTGGAGTGGTGGTGTCTTGGTTTTTGGGCCCGCATCCGGTGGCGAGCAAAATGGAAAGGCAGCTGACGGCAACTGTAGAAAACAGGGTCTTCACGGTTTCAGGATCTCCTGGAGGTGCGGGGGACCGTATCACAAAGTCCCCTCGGACTACGCATCAAATCAAATTTCGGTGTACAGCAAACCTCTCGTAGCACCGCGACACACCGGGTTGCAAGGGCGCGATTGTGCCGCACGCGTGGCACTTCCACCCACAGACAATAGGTGCAGGCTCACTGATGTAAAAATTCGACCCTGCCAGCATCGACGCCCAGCACGATCGCAGTCCCAACTTTTGCATCTGCCGACCCGGTGAGCAGACCTGTCGCGCTCGCAGCTACCTGGATCGGACCTGCGTGTTTGGACCGCTTGGCCAGCAATTCTCCCAATTTTGGCTGGTCTCCCGCGGCCTCGATTGCAGGTGACCCTTCGAGCAGCCACCGGGCGCTCGCTGTACCCGCCTGTGCGGGTGTGAGTAACCACCGATCCCCCGGAAGGCCGACGATGTCGTGGGGAAATGGATCGTCGGCAACGACCCCAGACAACGAGCGCATCGGCTCCATCACAACACCCTCAACTGTCGAGCGTGTTCGCAAATTCCAGCGGGTCTGGGCGGCAGTTTGGACATCGGCAAGATCACATCGGGCTTGCCACAGCCACAGCGAGCTCCCGTCCTTGCGATGCAACCACAACAGCTCGCTCGGTGCCATTCCCAAGGGCGTGATCATCTGGCGAACGTGGGCGTACTGATAACCGAGTTGGCGCAGGTTGAGATCGACCACGATCGGCAACCCTAGGTCGGGACGCTCGTCGAGCTTGGTCGCCAATGCGGCCATCTCGCGCGCAAGTTCGGCATTTGTGAGGTCGAGCCAGATCGCCAGGCGGGTGTCTTCGGGGACAACTTCGGTGAGTACAAGCCCCGCCCCAGGGCTGCACCCGGGTACCTCGACAGACCCCTGCAGCCCGTCTGTATCCGAGCTCGTCGCCGCCGCCCCACCCGAGCTCGATGCTAGCTGGGTGGCTGCTGGCGCTGCTGTCGAACCTCCCTGGTGGTTTTGCTGCGTAGACTGATTTGGGAACGGGGGCTGTTTGGTGCAACCCAGGGCCAAGGCCCCGAGTATCAGTACGCATGCATATGCACCATTTTGGCCCCGCGACATCAGTGGTGCCCTTGCAGGTGGCGCAGGTCTTCGGCCGGCATCTGCAAGCGCCCCTGCACCACCGGGCCCTCGGCAACAAATGCCACCCGATCCATCAACAACTTCATCTGGTCGGTTTCGAGGGAGCCGTCACGGTCTTCGAGGGTCTTGGCAGCGGCCGCCGGGTCGCCCAATGGTTGCATCATCACAATTCCCTCAACCCCGGTTTGTTGCCAACGTCGGAGGGTAAAACGCACGATCCCGATCGGATCGTCGAGATCGATGTGCATCATCGGGCCCTGTAAAAACAGCTCGGAGAGCATCAGGTGGTCCTGTTGCTTGAGTTGCACGAGTTGGGTTTCGATTTCCGATGGCGGGAGGTCGCGGGCGGCCGTCAAGGGGCCGAGCCCCGAGCCAACTTCGGTCGCCGGCACAAAGGCGATGGTCTGCTCCTCGAGTAGGACGGCGCGCCACACAAACGAACCGGTCGGCTCCAACACCTTCATCCCCTCGAGCTCGCGCTCGAGCATCCCCGCTTCGGCGAGTTTTTTGGCGAGGTCGGCGGTTGGCTTGGTGGTGCGCAGGACAACATATGTCCCTCGAGACATCACTGGGAGCATGGCCACGGCCTCGCCCGAGAGCCATTCGCTCAGTCCGTCGCGCTCAACACCGAGGAGCATCGCCAGGCCGTTGAGTACCCCCTCGTGGTCGTGCAAAACCTGCTCGGCCCGTGGCGGCAAGCCAAACAAGGTGACGACAGCTGCCGCGTCGAACGTGTCGACCGGGTTGTCCCCACCACTGCGGTAGAGCACGCCGACCGCGTCGGGGTCGATCCACGACAGCAGTGTTCCGTCGCCTGTTGCAGTGGGTGTATCAGCAATGTTTTTGTCGGAGGCTACCGCCTGCGGCTCGCCACCTGCCTGGGTTGCTGGCTTGGCTGGCTGATCGCCCTTGGGCGCCTGACTGCCGCAGCCACAAACCAGGGCGAGCGCGGCAGCAGGCACGAGATTGGCGAGGTATTTGGTCAGGCGAATCACGGTAGCGGCCTCCATACTTTTTCGAGCCGAATCATTCGGGTTGGCAGCCCATGCACACGCTCGGGGCTTCCACCCGCCTCACCGGCAATCGTTGCATATTCACGATCGTGTGGCAAAAACACATGGTGGCAGTCGCCCTCCGGGAGCTCGAACTGGGGAAGCTCGCCGGGCGGACGCAACTCCCATTTTGGCAGAATCGTCTCGCGCAGGGATTCGATTGCATATGCACTCGATGTGGCGACCGCATCGATCCATGCTGGGTCGCGCAGGCGCAGCAACGTGCACAGGGTTGGTGGCGGCAAGTCGACTTCCTCGCGCTCCCACTGCTCGAGCACCTGGGCCGCCGTCGCCCATTGTCCGTCGTGGGTCTCGTGGCCATCGGCGCGGGCGCGTTGGCCCGAGCCGGCCGCGAGTCGGACCAGGTAAAACCTCGCAGTAAAACGCCGGGGCTCTGCGGATGGTGTGGTCCACGTGTCAAACCAGCGAAGGCTTCGCCCGCCCAAATCGATCCGACTCTCCTCGACACATTCGCGCCGGGCGGCCGCCTCAAATGCCGCATCCGAGCCAGGCTCGCCGTCGGAGGGGTCGACCTTGCCCCCCGGAAACACCAGCGCATCCGGCATAAACGGACTGCGACTGCTTCGCCGCAGCATAAAAATTTCGTCACCCTGGCCGCTCGGTCGCAACACAACGACGGTTGCAGCGAGCCGGGGAGCCGCTTTTTTGTGGGCAGACGAACGGGAAGAACGGTCGGAGCTAGGCATCAGTTGGGGTGAGCGATTGATACACCGAACCGTGGTCCGTGCCCAAACGCCATCCCGACGACCCGTGCACGCAGGTTGCATCTGCAACGGCGCGAACAAAACACAGTGGGCATTTGTTGTGTCTCAGGGACAGCCAAGGGCCGTGTTGGATGTGTCAAATAGCAACAGTGACAGAGCACACGCACGGGTCTGGCGCCGCTCCGGGCGGATGTTGGATTTTATAGTAGTACCCCTGCGCAGGGGTCTGGCCTGGACCCAACGAGTGGACACACGTGAGCACTAGAGGATACCCAACGACGACATTTCAACTCGTGGACCCGTCGCGCGGTCACCACGACAGGCTCGATGTGTTCCAAGAATTGCTCGATGGCCTCGCGCAACCGGCGGCGCTGCTCGATGCCAACGGACTTGTGCTCGCGGCCAACCACGCCCTAAGCGAGCGGTTGCAAGTCACGCCCGAGCAGGTCGTCGGCCAACCGCTGCTGCTGTGGATCCGGCGCGTCCGCGATGCCGGGGCCTTTGGTCGGGCATTTATCGACCTGCGCCACCGGGCAAAGGGCCACAGTTTCTCCCTCGAACTCACGCTCACCCCCAAACGAGCCGCACCGTTCGTGTGCCAGGTCCGTGCCAACAAACTGTCTGGGGGCCAAGTTCTGGTTACGTGTCGCCCCCCGGTCGGTGCCTTTGAAGACGCGCCAGAGCGCTCGATGGGCCAGGCAATCAGCCGCTGTCTCGAGGCGCTCGACCACGGCATGGTGCTGCTCGACAACGCCGGGCAAATCGTCCACGCCAACCCCGCAGCACGCCAGTTGCTCGCCAGTCCGTTGATCGGGCGCAGCCTGCTCGAGTTCGCCGACTCCGAGAGCGTCACCAAACTTTCAGAGGCCCTCGACCTCGCCTCGGCGGGAAGTTGGTACGGCGAAATCGACCTGACGACGCCGGAGGGCAACCGCCTCCCGGTCGAGCTTTCGCTGGCCGCGGGTCGCGGGTCGGCCCAGTCGACAGTCGCCCTCCTGCGCGACCTTTCGGCCCACCGCAACCGCGAGTTTGAACAACGACTCACAGCCCTGATCGACCGTCGGTTGGTCTCCTCTGTACTACCCCACGAAAGTGTCCCTGCTGCCTGTACGGCGCTGATGGACGCCCTCGAGTGTGACCATGCATCGATCATCACCAAGGTCGGCGGCAAGTGGGAGCGCTGGCGGGTCGAGCCCGATCATTCGGTGTATATCGAAGAACTCGAGGTCGCCCCACCCGAGGCCTGGGCGAGCGCGATGGTTGTCGAGTCACGACCGGGCGATGACCCGACCGATGCGGCGCTTTTTGGAGTGCCGCGCGACCCGACCAACAGCGCGGTGCGGGTGTTGCTAGCAGCTCCGTCTGGGGTGGTTGGTTACCTGTTGTTGCGCCGCGCCGGCGAGCTCACAGTTCAGGAGCGGACGCTGCTTACCCAGCTCGCGTCGCAGCTCGGGCTGGGGCTCGCCAACGGTTTGCTCGTCGTCGAAACAGAGGCGCTCGCCTCCTACCAAGCGATGTTGCTCGACCAGACCACGGTGATGCTCAACTCGCTCGACGCCGACGGCCGGATCGTGCGCTGGAACCGGGCCAGCGAACAGTTGTTAGGCATCAGCGAAGACCAGGCACACGGTCAACGCTTTGGTATTGAGGTCGCAGCGTCGACCGATCCGGAACACTGGCGCGAGCTGTGGCTCGAGCTGCTCGAGCGCGGGGCCATCGCCCGCGAACTGGTGGTGACAGATGCCCAGGGCAAGGCCGTGCCACTGCATGTCGAGGCGCGGGTGCTGCGAGATAGCGACTCGGCAGCCGTCCGCGGAGCCGTGCTCGTCGGCCTCGATCTCCGGCACCGGCGCGCCCTCGAAGATCAGGTCCTCAAAAGTCAAAAGCTCGCCGCCGTCGGGTTGCTCGCTGCCGGCATCGCCCACGAGATCAACAACCCACTCACAGGCGTGGTCGGCTATGCCAAACTCCTGCTCGAAAAACCGCTCGAACCGCGGATCCGTGAAATGGTCGAGAAAATCTCCGTCAGCGGAGAACGCTGCCGCAAGATTGTCGAGGGCGTGCTGCTGTTTGCCCGCCAAAAAGATGGGGTCCGGCGGCGGTTCGATCTCGGCCAACTGATCGACCGTGTGGTTGCGATCGGTGAGTACCAGTGGCGTATGCACAACGTGACGGTCCTGCGCCAGACCGACCCGGGTCCCATTGAGTTGGTTGCAGATGCAGACCAACTCGAGCAAGTTCTACTCAACCTGTGCAGCAATGCTGTCGACGCGATGCCGCGCGGTGGCACGCTGCAAATTGCCCTTACGCGCCAAAACGACGAAATGCTGCGACTTTCGGTCACAGACGACGGTCACGGTATCCCAGACGAGGTCAAAGCGCGTATTTTCGACCCGTTCTTCAGTACCAAAGAAATCGGTAAGGGTACGGGCCTCGGCCTCGCAATCTCCTACGGGATCATCAAAGATCACGGCGGCGATATTCTTGTCGACTCTCGTCCCCACCGAGGAACAACGTTTACTATTCTCTTGCCCATAGATTCCAAGAACTCTGTGTATCATCAATCAACGCAACCTCCTTCGCAGTCACCAAAGTCCACGAGCCACGAATGAGCCGCGCACGTACACCCGTCAAAGACACCTACTCCACCCACGACGTTGCAAAGATTTGCTGCGTCACCCCGACGACTGTCATCCGCTGGATCGAAGATGGCCTGATCCCGGCGTTTAAAACCGTCGGTGGCCACCGCCGCGTTCGCCGTGAGGACCTCGAGCGCGTATGTGCCGAACGCGGGATTCCGTTTACTACCCAGACCGGCAACGAAGTCGGCAGGATCCTTGTGGTCGACGATGAGCCCGTCGTGCTCGACCTGGTCCGCGATGTCGTCAAAGACCTGCCCCATCCGTTTGAGATCGAGGTTGCCCGCGACGCCTTTGATGCCGGCCGCCTGGTCGCGGTGTTCCGCCCGCAGCTGATCTTTTTGGACCTCATGATGCCCGGCGTCGATGGGTTTGAAGTCTGTACCCGGCTCAAGCGCGATGCGACAACGACACATACCGAGGTTGTGGCGATCACCGGTTACTACACCGAAGCCAACACGGAGCGGATTTTGGCGGCTGGTGCCGCGGGTTGCCTACGCAAACCCCTCGATGTCAGCGCCGTGCGGACACGGGTTTTAGACTCGTTCAACCTGCGCGACGAGCCGGAAAAACCGGCGGCAAAAAATACCGTGCCGCGGGTGCTCATTGTCACCCAAAACGCGGACTTCCGGGCACGGGTCAAGGACGAGCTCGCCAATGGCGACCCGGTCGAAGTTTTGACCGCCCAAACCGGGGCCGACTCGCTGCTAGTGTCGCAGGCCGCACCGCCGAAGTACGTGATTGTCAGCCTCAATATCCCCGATATCGAAAAGTCCGCAGCGATTTCTAAGCTGGCGAGCTCGGCGGCCAAACCGACGATTATTGCGGTTCACGACCAGCCCACCAGCGAAATGCGTGACGCCGTGCGCTCGGCCGGTGGCCGAATGTGCCTGCCGACAGCTGCCGTCACGGGCAGTGTCCGCGACCTGCTCGGTATCTAATCCGAATCTCGTTGCACATGCAAATGGGATGGCAAACCGCCATCCCATTTTTTGTGGTTGTGCGCCGGAGCTCAGCTACGGGCAAAGGGGCTCGACCGTGGCTTTAAACGCACGCCCCGACTGAAAACTCATGAGGTGTGAGAACCCGGCATAGGGCCCGTAGGCGTGGAGGTTGCCACCGTCGATAAGTGCCGTTCCAGCCGGCTGGGCACAGCCATTGAGGCAGGTCCAGTTGGCACCGGAGTACTGCACGTCTTCGTACAGTACGGGATCGTTGTACCACCAAATACGTTGGTAGCTGGCACTGCCGCCACCCTCGTAGGGAATGTTGTCGGGATCGGGGTTGGGCCAGTGCGGCTCCAAGTAGGTGCGAAACACATCACGAACAATCAGATGGGCCGCGAGCTGGCCCTCGGGAATCGCCCACAACTCGGTCTCGCCGTACCACCAACCGCCGAGGAACTCGCCTTCGAACGTCTGGCGGGTTTCGGAGCGACCGTCGTAGGTCTGCGTGGCCGTAATCGCCGGGGGAGCCGAAAAGCTCAGGTTGGGCCCTTGCAGCGAGTAGCTCAGGCGCACGCGAAATGGCGGGTCAAAAACTTCGCCGAGAACCGGCATCGAATCCCACGGCAACTCGCGCTCCCAGACATCGATGTGCATCACGATCTGCGAGCCTTCGACCCACAAAAAGCCCGAGCCAATGGTTTCGTTCATGCAGTTGGCGTCGAGCTCACGCCAGACGAAATCGCCGGTTTCGGTGATCGTGAGCTCAGAGTTCCAACCGGCGTCAGGGTCCCAAACAAACAGCTGGTTTTCTTGATCATACACCCAGTTGAGGGTCCAGGTGCCCACGAGGTCGGTCTCTTGGACATCGTCGCCAAAGTCTCCAGGTGGAGGAAAGCCCTCCTCACCGCCGGTGTCCGTGTCGGTATCCGTGTCGGTATCCGTGTCCGTGTCCGTCTCAGTCCCCCAGGTATCGGTGCCGTCGGTATCGGTCGACCACGTATCTGTCGAATCCGTATCTGTATCTGTCCACGAATCGGTATCGGTTGTGGTGTCCGTGTCCGTGTCTGTCCACGTGTCGGTATCTGAGTCGGTATCGGTATCGGTGATCGTCAGCGTATCGACGTCGTAATCGATCTCGTAGTCGATGTCGTAATCGACGTCGTAGTCGATCTCAAAATCGTAGTCGGTGACGTAGTCGTAGTCGTAGTCGATGTCGTAGTCGACATCGCAATAGTCGAGGCAGCTCTCGGCCGGTCCGGCATCGTAGTCGGTGACATACTCGTAGCCGTCGTAGTCGTAGTCGACGATGACGTCGTACTCGAAGTCGTAGTCGTAACGGGTGTCCGACTCCGACTCGGTCGCGGTGTCGGTGACCATGGTCGAGTCGTCGGAGCAGGCCTGCAAACACGGGACTGCCAAGGCGACCAACAGCAAGGCGCGGGTAGCTCGGTAAACAAGTGGCATAGACATCACAAAACCTCAGCGAGGGTAGAGCTCCATCATCGCGCGGTTCTCGCAACCTGGTCAAGGATTCCGTGTAGCGGCTTGTTGGCCGTTATCGTCGGGTCGGTCGGGTCGCCGGCGGCGTCCTGTATACTCCGCCCCCATGCAACCGCGTACCTATGCCGAGTTTTGGCCGATATATGTCGGGGCCCACCGCCATCCCGTGTCCCGCGGGCTACACTATCTCGGCACAACCATGGCCCTGAGCGCGTTTATCTACGGGCTCGCCTCGGGCACCTACCTGTGGATGTTGGTGGCCCCGCTACTCGGCTACGGCCCCGCCTGGTTTGCCCATTTCGTGGTCGAAGGCAACCGCCCAGCGACGTTTGGCCACCCGCTGTGGTCGCTGGCGAGTGACTTTCGCATGCTGAGTTTGGCCTTGCGTGGGCGCATGGCCGACGAAGTCATTCGCCTGTACGGCAGCGCTAACCCTCCACCGGACGCACCACTTCGTGTTCGATCTTCTCGGTAGTTGGCGGCGCAAACGCGGCGATCAAATCCCGCTCTCGCTCGACGCAGCCATACGAGATGCGACTTCGGCAGATCCGCGCGTTCGCAATCTCGCATTGCAGCACCTAGGCCTCGTGTACCTACAGGAGGTCGCCCCGGGTTCGCGGGCAGCCCCATCGCCGATTTGGCGAGCTGAGTCGCTCGATGCCAGAGGTCCTGAAATCCAGCAAATCCTGCGCACCGCGATGCGTGAAGACAGTGCTCCCGCCAACCGGGCCGTCGCGACGGCTTCGCTGGCGCAACTCGGCGACCCGGATCTGTTGCCAACGGCGATTGCCTGGTCAACCTCGGTGTTTGAGCACAGCGACAAACTCGACGACGATGCCCGCCGCTACCTGCGGGAGTGTGCGGTGATCGCCATGACCGTGCTTGGTGAAGCTGCAGCCGCGGCCTGCCAACAACATGTAGATGCACAAAAATCCCACCGGGCGGTCGCCGAGCAGCTCACCGCCCTACTCGACTCGGAGTTTCCCGAGGTACGTTTCCAGGCGGCAACTGGCCTGCTCGATGTGATTGGCGACCGCGCCGAACCCCTGCTTGCCCGGGCCCTCGCCGGCGAAAAAAATCCGCAAGTTGCAGCCGGGTTGGCCGAGGCTCTCGCCGGCATGGACCCACCCAACCCGGAGTCGTGCCGGCTGCTCCGCAATCTCCTCGAAGATCCCAACATGCCGGCGCAGACGACGTTTGCCGCGGCACTCGGCCTGGTAGCGGCCCGCGATCCGGCTGCCGGACCCCGCCTACTGCAGGCCGTGCGCTCGAGCCAACAACGACCGTTTCGCGACCGGGCACTCGAAGCCCTCGCTGTGTTGGGCCCCGCAGCCCCACCGCAGGCAGCCGCCGTGATTCACAGCCTCGCACACAAGTGGTTGATCTCGGGTAGCACCCGGGTTCGATGTGCATATGCACTTTCTCGGATCGATCCAGCCGTGGGGATGCCACTGCTCCAACGCCTCGAACACAGTCGACACGCCAGTGTCCGCGAGGCCGTTGCCGATGCCCGTGCCGGCCTAGACACGCTCGCGCGCAAGGACGCAAACTACCCACCGCGCTAGCATCGGCCAGGCTCAACCAGACTCGGTAACCATGGCGGGTATCGGCGACGCCTCGATCTTCTCGGGCACGTCGAGCTGTTTGCGAACCACAACCCCGTGGTTTCGCCAGTTACACAACTCGACGCTGGCGAGCCGGCGTGTCACCGGGTCGCGTCGGACGACCAAGTGTGACCCATCGAGCCAACACCCACTGTTTCCGTAAATCACACCATCGCGCAGGCACAGCTCGCCGTGATGGCTGTGGCCCATCAACACCAGCGGGGTCTCGGCGACACGGCCGACCGATGCTGCGACTTCGGCCATGTCCTCATGTACAGCTCGACGACGGCGCCGGTGCAACACACCGCGTGCGGCGACCAATCCGGCAACCAAACCGACGGCCAGCGTGAGCCCGAAGCGACCGCTTGCCCACCACGTGAGGGCCGCACAAATTCCGGCGCCGGCAAGAAACGAAAGGATGCCGTCGAGGGCTGTGACACTGAGGACCCCGCCAACGGTTGCCGAAGACGGAGGTGGTGCCATCCCGGCAATCGCCGTCAATGTGCTCATCTGCAAGCCGGTGTTTTGCGCAACCCGGGACAACCGCTCGTTGTGCCGCTCTCGGCCAACCCGGTCGACACGGCCGCTGCGTGCCCACAACTTGAGCATGCGACCAACCATCCGCAGGTAGAGGGTGACGACCAACAACACAAATCGCAGGCCCCGCGCCCCAGCCCAGCGGATGTAGTCGAGGGTTGTGTAGCGGTCGGGAGCGTCGTAGTCGATCTCCGGCATGAGGTTGGTGAAGCTGCGTGTCGCCACCTCGGCCAATGACATCACGAGACGATCGCCGCGGGTGGGCGACAGCACATCGGTGGTCGCACACGGCGGGTCAAAGTTGTGGCCGTGCTCGATCCACACGCCGCCGTCCTCGCGCAAAAACCAGGGAACAAACTGCACTTTGCCGGCCGCGAGCTGGGTCATGTGGGTTGCCCCCGTGGTCGCAAAGGCACCGGAAGCGGCAGGGTCCCCGCCGGTCTGAAGTCGTTCGACAATCGCTCTTCGCACCCCCGGATACAGCAGCTCGGCGTCGTGGTTGCCGGTCACAAACACAATGCCGTTTCCGGCTTGCAAAAATCGCTGCAGGCCATCTTCGATGCCCGGGTAGGCATCGAGCGCTGTGTTGAGTCGACGCACCGCCAGCGCCTCGCCCTCTAACCGTTGCTCGCCATCCAAGACGATGTTCCAAAAATCAATGAAGTCGCCGTTGATAATCAGCTGCCAGCGCTCACCAGTCTGCAAATAGTGGTCTAAAAACCGCGGTAACTGTTGGTCGACGCGGGCCGCGAGGTGAACCGTCTCGCCGCGCAAGCGTGGCTTGAGGTGTGAGCCCAAGTGCAGATCGCTGATCAGCAAGAGGTTGAAGAAGCTGTTGATCTGGCGCGCCATCGGCTAACAGGCGTCATCTACGCAAAAGTACTGACGACGTGTGGCCAAGCTTAGCGCGTCGTTGCAAGCCCGCCTTTTGTCGTCAAAATTTTAGCCGACGAACACACCGCCGTGGCGACCGCGACGATCCGTGCCAAGACCACCATGACGCTGTACCGCGGGTTGCCTGAATGGTATAGCCGGAGTTCGCTGGAATACCCGGGACCAGCTTTTCCCAGCCATGAAACAGATCGTCTTTGCCATCCTCGCAGCCTTCTCGTTTGGGCTTTTTGCGTACAACCTCACGCACTTTATCAAGATCGCGCTGCTCGGCCGGGAGCAGAAGCTGCCCGAGACCACCGGCGAGCGCATCGGGAGCCTGCTCAAGTTCTTCTTCGGCCAGCGCAAAGTCGCCGAGGAGCGTCGAAGCTGGCACCACCTCGCGATCTACTGGGGTTTTCTGGTCCTGAGCATCGCCTCGGCCGACATGATTCTCAGCGGCCTGTTGGGCGAATGGTTCAACTTCGGCGTGCTGCTAGGCGATTCGGTCTACGCCCACCTGCAATGGGTGATCGACTGGGCCAACTTCATTGTGTTTTTGGTGATGATCTACGCGTTTACGCGGCGTTTCATCCGGCCCGCCTTCGTCCCCCTCAGCCTCGATGCGATGTTGATTTTGGGGGCCATCACGCTGCTGACGATCAGCCACTTTGGGCACCACGGGTTTCACATGGCCGCCGAGGCCCACTACCACGGCAGCAACCCGGTGTCGGCCTACTTCGCCCAGCTACTCGGTGCACATACACTGGGTGCGACCTACCAGGCGCATATCGACCCAGATGTCGCCCACATCATCAGCGAAGCGTTTTGGTGGGTGCACATCGGCATCCTGCTGGCGTTTTTGAACTACCTCCCGTTTTCCAAACACATTCACGTTTTGGGCTCGGGCCCCAACATCTTTTTCCGCAACCAGGGGCAACGCGGCATCATGCCCAAGGTCGCCCTGTTCGACGGCGACCCGGACGATCCCGATGCCGAGCCGCTGTTCGACAACTGGGGCGTTGGCAAGATCGAGGACTTCACCTGGAAGAGCCTGATCGACAACTACTCGTGCACCGAGTGTGCCCGCTGCACCAGCTACTGCCCGGCGTTTGCCACCGATAAGCCCCTCAGCCCGATGCACCTCATCCACGACCTCAAGGATGAGATGAAAGACCGCGGCAAACTGTTGCTCGAACTCAAAAAGCTCGGCGGCACCCTAGCCGAGCCGGAAGAAGACGAGGATGAGGGCGAGGAGTCCCAAGAGGCAGCTGCAAACCCCAACCAAAACCTGATCGACAAGATCAAAGAAGAACTCAACGGGATGGACCCGTTGGTCGGCGGTCGCGTGAAAGATGAAACCCTGTGGGCGTGCACCACCTGTGGTGCCTGCCAAGAGGTCTGCCCGGTGTTCATCGACCACCCACTCAAGATTTTGCAGATGCGCCAGCACATCGTGCTCAACGACGAAACCGGGCGTACCCCTGGCGAGGTCACCCGCGTGCTCGGCAATATCACCGGCTCGGGCAACCCCTGGAGCCTGCCCGAGGACGACCGCATGCAATGGGCCGAGTCGCTCGACTTCGAGGTTCCCACCATCGAGGAAAAACCCGATGCCGAGTACCTGCTGTTCGTCGGCTGTGCGGGTGCCTTCGACGACAACGCCAAAAAGACCACACGGGCACTTGTCACCGTGCTCAACGCCGCCGGCGTCAGCTTTGCGGTTTTGGGCAAGCAAGAGAAGTGCACTGGCGACACCGTGCGCCGCCTAGGCGACGAGATGAACTTCCAGATGATGGCGGCCGAGCAGGTCGAGTTGTTCAACGAGCACAAGGTCACCAAGGTCATCGCCTCGTGTCCCCACTGCTTCCACATCATCAAAAACGAGTACCCGCAGTTTGGTGGCGAATACGAAGTTATCCACCACAGCCAGCTCATCACCCACCTGCTCGAGAGCGGCAAACTCAAGGTCGACTCGCCGCTGCAAAAGCGCGTCACCTACCACGACAGCTGCTACATCGGCCGTTGGAATGGCATCTACGACGCTCCGCGCTCGATCCTCGGCAAGGTCACCTCGGGTGGAGGCTCGTTCACCGAACTCAAGCGCAACAAGGAGCACGGCTTTTGCTGCGGTGCCGGTGGTGGCCGGATGTGGGTCGAGGAGGAGCCCGAAAAGCGCGTCAACATCAACCGCGCCAAGGAAGTCGTCGAGAGCGGGGCCCAAGCCGTGGCCGTCGCCTGTCCCTTCTGCAACGTGATGCTCAGCGACGGCATGAAAAACCTAGGCAAGGACGAGGACATCCAGGTGCTCGACCTCGCCCAGGTCGTGGCCGATGCCCTCCCGAAAACAGCTGCATCTACAACAAATGAGGCCTCGGCATGAGTGAACCAGGCCCGGTCGCCCAGGCGATCACCCGCAAACTCGCCGAGGCCCTCAACCCGGCAGCCCTAGAGGTGATCAACGAAAGCCACATGCACAGTGTGGCGCCCGGGAGTGAAACCCACTTCAAAGTTGTAATTGCAAGCGAAGCGTTTGCCGGGAAGTCACCCGTCGCCCGGCATCGGCAAGTCCACGCGCTCCTCAAAGACGAGCTCGCCGGACCCGTTCACGCCCTCTCGATCGTTGCATGGACACCGGATATTTGGCGCCAACGCAGAGGAGCCTTCCCCCCCTCACCCAAGTGCCTCGGAGGCTCTAAAGCAGGCTGAGATCACGGATCCAACGCACGAGGGACAGCTCACAAATTGACTTGAAGCGTCCACGTCAGCACCCAAGTTCGGCTCAAATTCATCTTGACATCCGCGGGCGGCTGCTCCATCTTCCCTCCCCCAGACGCCGTCTTACTTCCTTCCTGTTCGGGGATCGTCTAATGGTAGGACCGCGGATTCTGGTTTCGCTAATCAAGGTTCGAATCCTTGTCCCCGAACTCCGGCCCCATGGTCTAGCGGTTAGGACGTTGGCCTCTCACGCCAAAATCCCGGGTTCAATTCCCGGTGGGGTCATCTACAACTTCATATCTTCGGCCCCATGGTCTAGCGGTTAGGACGTTGGCCTCTCACGCCAAAATCCCGGGTTCAATTCCCGGTGGGGTCACTTGCCCTCGTGTCACGCCCGATGCGAGGGCTTTATTTTCTAGTTGAAGTGGCGCGCGGGCTATTTTTGGGCTGGAGCGGCCCTGAAGCAATCGCGGTAGGCCCGCTACAGCTTCTTCCTTCAGGACTCGCTCCAGCCCAAAAATTTCTCCGCGATCCGGTGCGAGAGTCTCCGCGATCCGATGCGAGAGTCTCCGATCCGATGCGAGAGTCTCCGATCCGATGCGAGAGTCTCCGATCCGATGCGAGAGTCTCCGATCCGATGCGAGAGAGCGGCCCTGAAGCAATCGCGGTAGGCCCGCTACAGCTTCTTCCTTCAGGACTCGCTCCAGCCCAAAAATTTCTCCGCGATCCGATGCGAGAGTCTCCGCGATCCGACGCGGTGATCCGATGCGAGAGCGGCCCTGGGAGAATCGCCGCGGTCCGATGCGAGAGCGGCTGGGAGAATCGCGGTAGGCCCGAAATTTTCTCCGCGAGAGAGAGCGTGGGTTTCCCGCACTACTCGCAGTGATTTTCGACCGGAGATGTCTCGCACCAACAACCGCACCCGCGATTCGCGGTGATACTTCGGCCGAGGTGCGAGTCGTGAGCGCCGAAGCTGTAGTCGGCTACTGCGAGGCTCTCTCGCCTCTGCCAAAATAGCCCGCGCGCCCACTCGATAGACCAAAAGCCGAAGTTGTAGTGGGGCGAGGCTCAGACGGCCGCAACTCGCCAAAAATACCCCCGCGCCTATCCCAATCGAAACCACCAAGCCACCAGCGATTCGCGGTGATATTTTGGCCGAGTTGCGAGTCGTGAGCGCCGAAGCTGTAGTGGACTACTGCGAGGCCCTCCCGGCCGCACCTCGTCCAAAATAGCCCGCGCGCCCACTCGAGAGACCAAAAGCCGAAGCTGTAGTGGGCGCCTACTGCGAGGCTCTCCCGGCCGCACCTCGGCCAAAATAGCCCGCGCGCCCACTCGAGAGACCAAAAGCCGAAGCTGTGGTGGGCGCCTACTGCGAGGCTCTCCCGACCGCACTTCGGCCAAAATAGCCCGCGCGCCCACTCGAGCGATCAAAAGAAACCGCCGCAGCACCCGGGCTAGTGGTGCTGCGGCGACTGAGGTGCGGAGGATCCGCAGGCGGATTGGCAACTCACCCGACTTGGTCGGGGGCGCGCGAGACCAACCACGGCCTGCGCCAAAAAAGCGCGTACTGATCTATAGACGCCAGCTTCTCGGGAATTTCCGGGGAGATTTATTTTTTTTTGAGGATTTTTTATGGCAGAAGATCAACTGCGGCGCAGCGATCGAGCGTTCGCACCAACTCGCGAATGATTGATGCCAGAGCAGCTCCGGAGGCCCTCACAGCTAAGGACCTTGGGATCGAGCTCGACGACTTGCCATTCGAGTTTACGCCACCGGCGTTTGTCACTCCGCTGGTGATCAGCTTTCCCCATGTCGGGCTTGCTTGGCCACCCCGGTTTAGCCGTCCGCGTCCCCAGGTCGACTTTCGTCGCAATGCAGATCTCGGGGTCCATACCCTGTACCCAAATGCCGCCAAGCAAGGGGCTGCATGCATCCAGGCACGGTTTACCCGACTGGTGGTCGACCTCAACCGGGCCAGCGACGACATCTCCCAGCACTTGGTGCCCGACCACCCGGCTCCGCGGGCACGGGGCTCGCTGGTGAATGGCTCCAATGTGCCGAACCGCGGTGTTGTGTGGTCGGTCGCAGTCGGCAACATCCCGATCCTGACCCCTCCGCTTCCTTATAAAGAGTTCCAGGACCGTATCGCCCGATTTCACCGGCCCTACTACCGGGCCCTCGAGGTTTTGCTCGAACGCCGGGTTCGCCGGTTTGGCTACGCCATTTTGCTCGACGCCCACAGCATGCCTGGCATCGTCGAGGGCGACCTCATTCTCGGCACCCTCGAAGGTGGTTCGTGTCGCCTCGAGGTCGAAAAAAACGCGCTTGCAGCCCTGCGCCAGGGCGGGCCCAAAAATGCCCTCGATGTCCGTCTCAACAACCCGTACCGCGGCGGCGAATTGGTTCGTCATTTTGGTAAACCCGAGCGGGGTATCCACGCGTTGCAACTCGAGGTGAATCGGTCGCTGTATATGAATGAGAACACACTCACACTGTGGTCCCATCCCCACACAGGTGACCTTGTTGACTCCAGCAGGTCTTCCCTGCATCGTTCCACTAGCGCGGCGTCGCGCCCCGAAAAACGGCGCCGGGCAACCCTCGCAGCCCTCCTCTACCGTCTTCGTTCCCTCACCCAAACTCTGGCTTCACCATTTGCTTGTGGAGACATTTCCCAACTTCCACATCGCGCATCGGCATCGGACCTCACCCGACAGTCGGCGGGCGATGTCGTTGGAAACGCAGGTTCCTCCGGGCCTCGCTTGTCTCCCCCGAGATCCAGGGGCTAGAATCGCGGCGAGCCAACCTCGGCGCGAATGAAAGGATTCACGGCAGTGAACACTCAAGGCAACAACGCCGATGCGTTTGACGACCTCCTCGGTCAACTCGTCGACGAACTGGCGATGACTCCAACCATGGAGCCTGAGCCCGAGCCCGAGCCCGAGCCCGAGCCCGAGCCCGAGCCCGAGCCCCCGCCCCAACCACAAGTTATCTACGAGCCTGCTCCGCAGCAATCCAACATGATGCCTCTGGCTATCGGTGGGGGAATTGCGGTTGCCGGCATCGCAGTCGCAATCGTGATGGCAATGGGTGGGGACCCTCCCCCCCAACCTCAACCGAAGCAGCAGGTCGCAGCCCCCGCTAAGAAGGCCGACGAGAAGAAAGCTGCCGACGAGAAAAAAGCTGCCGACGAAAAGGCTGCCGCCGATGCCAAAGCGGCTGCTGACGCCAAGGCTGCTGCCGATGCCGCTGCGACCGAAGGTGGGACTGACGGTGGAACCGAAGGTGGAACCGAAGGCGAGACCGACGGCGATACGGATGGAGCAGAAAAGCCTGCGACGTCCACCAAAAAGAAAAAGAAGAGAAAGAAAAAGAAGAAGACTTCAAAGCCGTCGGGCACCAAAAAAGCTGCCCCGTCTAAAAAGAAGAAAGCTTCTGTCGATCCGTTTGCCTAGGCGGACTTCCTTTACCCCTCAAAAGACCGGCCATGACCATGTTGCGAGTAGCTACATCCCTTGTTCTCTGTGCCAGCCTAGCCCTGCCGACCCAGGCGTTCGCCAACGTCAACCTGACTCAAGAGGCAGCTGAAGGCGAAGGCGACGACGAGACTCCGCCGCCACCCGACACCCTCTCCGACGAGGAGAAACTCGAGTGGGCCAAAAAGTTGTATCTAAAAGCAAAAGCGTACCACGATGCCGAGGATTACTATAACTCGGTTATCAAGTACGAAGAGGCCTACCGCTACGCGCCGGACAAGCACATCTTCGCCTACAACCTGGGCATCGATGCGTGGGAGCTTCGGGACTGTGCCCGCGTCAAGCAGTACCTGCAGTTGTTCATGATCAAGGACGACTCGCACCCCGACCTGCGCAAGACGGCCAAGGATATCCTCGAACAAGCCGACGGTAACGCCGAGTGTGTGACCTCCGGGGGCAGCGGCACCACAACTGCGACGGGGCCGACCCAAGCCGAGCCCGTCGAAGACGAAGACGGACCTGAGCTGACCGCCAAAACCCGTCCTGGAGACGAGCTGACGGGAGACTCCGGGCCCAAGAAGAAACCTTCGGGCCTCCTTATCGGCGGCTCTGTGCTCGCCGTTTTAGGTGTAGGTGCACTTGGTGCCGGGGTAGCGACCACGATTATCGCCAAGGGCAAACACACAACGTTGATGGATGCCACCCAACCCAGCCCAACCAGCTTTGCCGACGACTACTACGGCGACCTGCGCAGCGACGAGAAATCGCTGAAGACACTCAACGTGGTCAACCCGGTCCTGCTGATCGCCGGTGGCCTCATGCTCGCAGGCGGCGTCACCATGATCGTGCTCGACCGGAGCAACAAAAAGAAGGGTAAGGGCCACTACGCCAACACCAAGAAGGCCAAACTCACCGGCCTGGGCATTGGCCCCACACGTGGCGGCGGCGCAGCGGCTTCGATGACCCTGAAGTTCTAGGCCCTATGGCAGCTGCGACAAGCTATGCCGTTCAAGGTGGCGCACCGATGGTGCGCCTTCCTTGTTTCCGCCGCTCCCATGATTCTTGCTGGTACACAATGTGTATCATCAACCAATACGCACGAGGTCGGTGATGGCACGAGGCCCGTCCCGAGGAGACGAACGCTCGCTGGTTCGGGCCCGACGAAGTCGTGAGAAGGGCGCGCTCCAAGTCGGCCACGCTCGCGTCGCCCTCGCCTATCCCAGCCCCTACCGCGCTGGGATGTCGAGCCTAGGCTTCCAAACCCTCTATCGCCAGCTCAACACCAACGGGATCCCGACACACCGCGTATTTTTGCCCGATGCGTGGGAACGCATGGCCCTCCCGTGGCCACAACCCCGCCGCCCGTTGTTGAGCTACGAGGACGAACGGCCGCTCTCCGATTACCCGATCATCGGCGTTTCTGTGGCCTACGAACTCGAGATCGCCGGCCTCATCCGGATGCTCGAAGGGTCAGGTATCCCACTGTTGGCCGCCGACCGTGGCCCGCGTGACCCCATCATCATCGGCGGCGGTCCGCTGACCTTTTCAAACCCAAGTAGCATCCTCCCGTTTGTCGACTTGTTGATCGTCGGCGAGGCCGAGGCGCTGCTGCCCGAGGCGATTCACCGCATTGAGTCGACAGCAAAACGTGTAGATGCAATCGAATTGGCCGCCGCCCTGCCACACACGTGCACCGGCGAGCTGACGCCGGGTAAGTGGCCTGAGCTTCCCGAGCCGGCCCGTGCCGACAAATCCCTGTTGCCGGCCCACTCGCAAATTGTCAGCCCCGACACCGAACTCGCCAACATGTTTTTGGTGGAGCCGGAGCGTGGATGTTCGCGGCGTTGTACATTTTGTGTGATGCGTGGGGCCGACGGTGGCGGCATGCGCCTTCTCGACTACCAAACTCCGCTCTCGCTCGTGCCTGATTACGCCCCCCGTGTGGGCCTAGTCGGCGCGGCTGTGACCGACCATCCCAAACTCGAACAACTTGTATCAGCAATTGTCGAATCCGGTCGCGGCGTCGGCATCTCGAGCCTGCGTGCCGATCGCCTCAACCCCGACCTCCTCAACGCCCTCGCCAAAAGCGGCCACCGAACCATTACCGTGGCCTCCGACGGGATCAGTGAGCGCATGCGCAAGGCCCTCAACCGCGGGATCAAAGAGGAGCACCTGCTGCGGGCGGCCAAGCTGATTCGCGCCCACAACTACCATCGCATGAAGGTCTACCAGATGATGGGCGCACCCGGTGAGACCGACGAAGATGTCGATGAGCTGATCCGCTTTGCCCGTGAACTGGCCTCGATCCAGCGACTCACCCTCACCTTTTCAACCTTCGTGGCCAAGCGGTACACCCCCCTCGATGGTCTGCCGTTTATGGGCGTGAAGGCAGCCGAGCAACGGCTCAAGAAGATCCGTCAGGGACTCGCCGGCAAGGTCGAGCTCCGCCCGCAGTCGCCGCGCTGGGCCCACATCGAATACTTTTTAGCCCAGTGGGGCCCTGAAGCCGGGCACGCGGCTATCAAGGCTGTCCATGCCGGGGCGCGCTATGCCGACTGGGTTCGGGCGTTCGAGCAAACCCCTCGTCAAACCCGAACACTGCGCTACGGCGACGAGAAAAGCCGGGCACGCCGCACGGGCTTTGCCAAGGATCGCCCGCGACTTCCGGTGGTGGCCTAACCCATGGTGGTGGCCTAGTGGTTGTGGCCCGTTGTCGTGGCCCGTTGTCGTGGAATGCTAGGTCGCCTGGACATCATGTGCATACATCCTTATTTCGGTGTACCAACACCTTTCTCGCCCCCGAGCAAAACCGCACATTATTGGTCCCGCCACACAACTTCACACCCGCGGAAAATGCGCCAACACGAAGTTCGGCAACTTGAAACAGATGGGCCCGTGTGGGCGTACTCCGATTGTTCGAGCCATCCGGGTGGGTGGTGTTAATGTGCCGCCGTGCAGGTCCTCATCGCCATACGCACACTGACCCTCGTTGCAGGGCTGCAAGCCGTCGAGCCGGCCCACGCCACCGACGAAACGATCGAAGTGCTTCCCTCGGAGGTCTCGTATGTCGAAGCCTCGTGGCTGGAAACCTCGATCCACGCCCGCCCCTGGGTGCCGCACCACCGCATCGCCACGATTACGCGCGGCACCCATCTCGTTGTCCGGGGTGAGGTCGAAAGCCGCGACAACAAGGGCTGCCACGGCAAGCGCTGGTACGCGGTCTATCCCTACGGCTATGTCTGTTCCGAGCAGGTCCGGACCGCCAAAACCCCTCCCGAAACGGGTACGGCCCTCCCGGTCTCGGGCGACCGCCGTCTCCCCTACGACTACGCGCTGGTCCGCACCGACGACATTGCGATGTACAACAACCTCGAGGCGCTCGAGCAGGCAACGCCCTCGCGCACGCTCAAAAAAGGTATGAGCCTCGCTATTCGTCGCACCCGCGAAGTCGACGGGGTCGAGTACCTAGAAACCATGGAGGGACGTCTCGTTCCCAAGGAAGGCACCGGCTGGATGGGACAGGGTTCTGACCTCTCAGGCGTTGCCCTCACTGGCGGCCGCCCTGGGCCAGCATTTGCCTGGGTGTTTGGTGACAAAACTCCTGTATATGCAAAGGCTGATCCCACAAGTGATCGCATCGACACGCTCAAAAACCGCCAGCGTGTGCGTATCTTTGAGGACAACGGCAAACACGGGAAAGACCGCTGGCGCCGGATCGGCAAAGATCGGTGGGTGCAGGCGAGCCGCCTCAACGAAGTTGTGTTTATCGATCCGCCCGCGGGTGTGCTCGGCAAAACGCGGCTGGAACAACGGGGCAACGACCAGTGGATCGACGTCGATACCGGCGAACAGGTCTTGGTGGCCTACCGTGGCAAAACCCCAGTGTTTGCCACCCTCGTGTCGAGCGGCCGCGGCCATCCGACACCGCTTGGCAACTATCCAATTTGGGCCAAGGTCGCGAGCATGACCATGGCCAACCAGGCCTACGAAGACAATCCGTACATGGTCGAACATGTGCCATGGGTCATGCTCTTTCAGGGCCACAACGCGATCCACGGAGCCTATTGGCACAACCGCTTTGGCCGGCGAAAAAGCCACGGTTGTGTCAATCTCGCCCCCCACGACGCGCGCTGGCTGTTTGACTGGGTGAGTCCCCCGATGCCCGCCGGTTGGACCGGCTACCTGCCCTCCGACCTCGAGCGAAGCGTGACTGTACATGTACGCGACTCGAGCAAGCCCGAAGGGGAGCAGTTTGTCCAGGAGCGCAAGCTCGGTCCGCCCGACCGCGAAGAGGAGCAGCGCCGCCTCGAAGAAGCCGAAAAACGCCGGGCCGCAGCCGCAGAAGCCGAAGCCGCCGAGGCAGCCGAAGCCGAAGCCGCCGAAGCCACCCCGGCGATTCCCTCGGGCCCTGAGTCGATCCCCAGGCTTGTCCCCACACGTCCTTAGCACCTATCGAGCGACTGTTCCCGTTCTCGCAGTGTGAGCGCAAACCGTGCCTGTACATCGACAGTAGCGGTTGCAGCCATTTCTCAGTCGTTTCAGGCCTCGCATTTAGAACCGGGTCAACGGTTGAGTCGCCGGGTCATCCCACGTACTCTCGCGCCCATGCTCGGTCGCCGGTTCACAGGTCTCGTTTCACTTCGATGCGGGTGGCTGCTCGCTGCTAGTCTGCTCGCGCTGCCGCTGGCCCAGGGGTGCGACTCGGGTCCCAAACTCGCCAAACTCGAGACCCCCGCCGCCGGTGTGACGCTGGCCTACGACCTCGCCCCGGGACAGGTTTACAACGGCCGGATCCATCGCAGCGAGGTTATCAACTCGCGGGCCGGTGGCAGCGTCAACCGTTCGATCGACTTCACCGCCAATCTCGTGGTGCTCGGTCCCGACGACGAACGCGGCGGCACCAAGGTTCGGGCGACGATCGCCAATATCAACCTCAACTGGGCCCTGCCCCCCGCGATTGCAGCAATCGTCAACGTCTCCGACCTCACCAAGCAGGCGCGCGAAGCCCTCGACGGTACGGAGATCACATTCAATGTAGATACAACCGGCAAGATCATCTACGTCCCCCCGATCCCCGAAGGTGTTTCGCAGGAGCTCGGCCTCGTCATTCAGCAGGCGCTCGACGCCCTCGAAAGCGCGTTTTATACCGTGCCCGAGCGTGCACTCAAGCCCGGAGAAAGCTGGCAAGACGACAAAAAACGTGGTCGCAAGGGCAAGCTCGGCCGCTATCTCGAGGGCAAGGTTGCGACCACCTTCGACGGCCTGTTTGCCGACCCAAAAACCGGGGCTCCGGTCGCCAAGCTCATTAGCAAAACCGAAGAGGACGAGGTCACCACGGCCAAGTCCGGGAGTCACGAAGTCCGGCGCGAGGGCGAGAGTGTGATCCTTTTTGCGACCGACGGCGGCTACCTGGCAAGTACCCAAAGCGAGCTGCGGACGTTCGACGCCGGAAACTCGACCACCCACACCAAGGTCGACGTCACCTGGCAAAAAGCCGAGAAACAAGCTCTCCAAACAAAGCCCGAAACCCAGGCGATCGACGACCCGTGCCACCCCGATTACGTCGGTGCGCAAGACTGCGTTGAGCAAGCTCCGGCAGCGCCCGAGGGCGCCGAGACCCAAGCGATAACCGACCCGTGTCACCCCGACTATGTCGGCGCTGAGGCGTGCAGCGAGACTGCCGCTGAACAACCTGCCCAGTAGCTAGCGGCTACGACAAACCCCGGACAACGCCGGTGTTGAGGCATGTAGCGGCTGCCGCTGAACAACCTCTCCAGTAGCTTTGCTTACCCGACGCCCGAGTGTCGCGTGAGCAACAACCTCGCTATCGAACCTTGCGTCTGGCAGCTAGCTGCCGACTTTCGACGCGACAGTTCTCGACCGCGATATCGAAACCTGCCCAGTCGCGGCTACGACAAACGAGCTGTCGGCACGGCTAGCTGCTGAGTTCACGGCACAGCTAGCTGCCGGCTTCAATATCGACAACCTCACCGCCTGGCAGCTCGACGCGACATCGAAGCCTGCCCAGGCGCGGCTACGACAAACGAGCTGTCGGCACGGCTAGCTGCCGACTTCGATATCGACAACCTCACCGTTTGGCAGCTCGACACGACATCGAAACCTGCCCAGAGCTAGCTGCCGATTTCGATATCGACAACCTCACCGTTTGGCAGCTCCACGCAACAGTTCTCGACCGCGACATCGAACCTGCCCAGTCGCGGCCACAGACGAGCTGTGTACGCACAGCTAGCTGCCGACTTCGATATCGACAACCTCGCCGCCTGGCAGCTCGACGCGACAGGTGTCGACGCTCGCCGCAACATTGCGTATCTCGACCACCTGCTGGGGTATCGCATGCAACCTACCGGCGCCGTTCGGATGGTCGATGTGGGTCGCAAATAACGTGCCCGGCAACGTCTGAGGCACGCCCGCGACGTCACAGTGTGCAAGTACATGCTTCCCACCGGTTCGGGCTCCCGACAGCGCGACACGCTTGGACGTTTGCTTGCCCTCACCATCCAACACCACGCGCACCCCCGGCACGGGTGCTGGGGGTTGGGCGTCGCCGTTTCGCCAGGAGCTGATCAGGCGCACCCGTTCGGCTGCATGCTTATATGTATACGCACTCACCCAGTAGGGATAGGCGTAGCTCATCATGTCGCTCCAACTTCCGCGGTTGGCCTCGGGCAACCCGTCGCACGGGTCGACATTGGTTGGCGGCACAAGCTGCTCGTTGGGACTTATCCACTCGATGCCGATATCCTTGTCGTTGGAATACCCGCATTGCGGCATCAAACCCGGGCGTAGGCCGTACCCGTAGGTCTCGCGCGTTCCGCAAAAACCCTGGTTTTGCAGGGGGTATTGCGGGTCTTCGAAGGTGTGGTTACGGCCGTGGCTGTGGCCGAGTTCGTGGGCAAAAAGATCAAACGTAAGTCCGTACCAACGCCAGGTGTGGTTGGCAAAGGTCCGGCGAAAATCCATCTGGTCGCTGTTTTCGATCGCCACCGAGTAGCCCCCGCCATCACCGGGCAATAGGCCGCCGTAGTAGACATAGGGCGCCGCCTGTTCGGCCTCGCGCAGGGCCGGCAAATCGAACTCGGCGGCATCGACCTCGCTACAACTCGACGAGTACTCGAGCCCGTGGACCTCGATGTTGATCGCCTGCACCGGAAACGTATTGAACAGGTACGCCTCAAACTCCTCTAGGTCAGCGTCGCTTATCTCCACGCTGCCAAAGCCGTCACATGAAAACGGCACCAACACGAGGTCGATCACCATCGGCTCACCCCACACCCCGATATCCGCGGCCCCGTCACCTGGAAGGCTCGGAGCTACCGGCGTGCCCACAGGCTCGGGTGTCCCCTCGATCTCATGGAGCGTAATTTGGATTTCACTGCCGGTATCGAGGGCCTCGGCATCGAGCTGCCAAGTAAATGTACCATCAAGCATTGTCGGGTCTGCCGGGCCGTCGACCATACGTGTATCAACAATGGTTTTCGTCGTTCCAGCTGTCGTGATGTGCAGGTGGGCCTCGAGCTCACGGGGTACAAACTCCGGATCGAGCGTGTAGGTAGCCCGCACCAACGCGGGCCGGCGTCCGATCACCGGGGCAACAAAACCGTCGGGATGTAAAAATGCTCCGCCCGACGCGACCGTAATGCCCACCCCTTGATTGACTTCGATGTCCGTCAACGACACCCCGCCGGCCAGTGGTTGGCCAGGCGCCTCGGTATCCGCGGTATCCTCGGTATCGACGGAATCCATACTTTCGGACTCGGTGCCCACGTCGGAGTCGGTCGATGACGTTTCGCTGCCAGTCTCAGTTTCACTCCCCGGACCTTCGCTGGCTTCGGTGACATCGGTCGCATCGGTGCCGACCGACGAGGGCATGGTGTCGGTCGCTTCGGTCGAAGTCCCAGACTCGGTGCCACACCCCGACGCGACAACACCTACCAAAGCCAGCACAGACCCCAAGCGGAAAGAACAAACCATGGGGCGACGATAACCAGGCTGCGCGGTGCGATCAAACTCCCCACCTGGCCGCGAAGCCCGGTTCGCGGCTCGACAAGTCCCAAAAACCTGGGTTCGTTCGCGGGTTTCTCATTTATTCCGGGCATGCGGTCCAATCGATGCTAAGTCGAGCGCGTGAGTGACGTATTAGTCGATCTGGTCAAGCTTCTCCGCCTCGAACGCATCGAGGCCAACCTGTTTCGCGGGCAGAGCCAAGACCTGGGCTGGGGCAACGTGTTTGGCGGGCAAGTCCTGGGACAGGCGTTGTCGGCCGCCACCCAAACCGTCCCGGCCGAGCGGGTCGTACACTCGCTGCATGGCTACTTTTTGCGGACCGGCGACGCCAGCAAGCCCATCGTCTACGACGTCGACTGTATTCGCGACGGCCGTAGCTTCACCACCCGCCGGGTCGTCGCCATCCAAAACGGCAAGGCGATCTTCAACCTCGCAGCTTCGTTTCAGCGCGAGGAGGATGGGTTTGAACACCAGGACACGATGCCGGAGGTACCTGGCCCAGAGGGCTTGTTGTCCGAGCAGCAAATCGCGCTCAAGGTCGCCGATAAAATCCCCAAGCGACTACGCGAGCAGGCGATCGCACCGCGTCCCATCGAGATCCGTCCGGTCAACCCCTCGGGTGTGCTCAAACCGGTTGTCCGGCCCCCGCAGCGGGCGGTGTGGTGGCGGGCGACCTCGCCATTACCCGACGACCCAGCCCTGCATCGGTTTTTGCTTGCCTATGCAAGTGACTTCCATTTTCTGATCACCACCATGCAGCCGCATGGTGTCTCATGGCTCAGTCCGGGTATGCAGGTCGCCAGCCTCGACCATGCGATGTGGTTTCACCGCGACTTTCGCATCGACGACTGGATGCTGTATGTCATCGACAGCCCCTCGGCGAGCCACGCTCGCGGGCTTGCCCGCGGTCGCGTGTTTACCCGCGACGGGCGCTTGGTAGCGACCACTGCCCAGGAGGGGCTGATCCGCCAGTGGGACAAAAGCCGCGACGACTGACGAAACCGGGAGAACTGCGCGACGGACTGGGAAACGAAATGGCTGGCTGAGCAAACTCCGTGGGACACCGGCGTGCCCGCACCTGCCCTTCGCGGGCTTGCCCGCGGTCGCGTGTTTACCCGCGACGGGCGCTTGGTAGCTACTACTGCCCAGCTGATCCGCCAGTGGGACAAAAGCCACGACGATTGACGAAACCGGGAGAACTGCGCGATGGACTGGGAAACGAAATGGCTGGCTGAGCAAACTCCGTGGGACACCGGCGTGCCGGCACCTGCCCTTTGTGACTGGCTGCAAGCGACACGCCGCAAACCTCAACGCGTACTCGTACCGGGAGCTGGGGGTGGTCACGATGCCTTCGCTTTGGCCAAAGCTGGTTGGCAAGTGACGGCCCTCGACATCTCCCCAACCGCAGTCGAGCAACTCCTTGCACAAGCAAGAAAAATGGAGCTCGACAACCTCCAAGCACATGCGGGCGACTTCCTAGATCCTGGCTTTATCACCACCCTAGGGGAGTTTGAGGCGATCTGGGACTACACGTTTCTGTGTGCTCTCCCGCTCGCCAGCCGCCCGGTTTGGGCCGAGCACATGACCCAACTACTCGCCGCCGACGGAGAGCTGCTCACCCTGATCTTCCCAATCAAGGCCGTTGGCGGTCGCCGGGACGACGAAGGACCGCCCTACCGGCTCACGCCGCAAGACGTCCAAGCACTACTTGCCCCGCTTGGCTTCGCGGCCGCCGAACTGCGGCCTGTCGCTCGCAGCCTGCCGAGTCGAGCTGGCCTCGAGTGGTTTGGACGCTGGTCGAGAAACTCGCCGTAACCCTCGGGGCCTGAACGACCCTATCAATGCTCATACAAATGTATGCGGACTACTCGCGGACCTTGCCCATGCAGTACCGCAGGGCGTCGCGCAGCGACTGAAATACCTGCATTTCGTCGAGGCTGAGTTCGAGCGTTGTAATGGTTTGGGCCACCATCGGCTGGATACCTGCCAGGATGCATTCCGCGCCCAGTAGCCGAATCATCCGGGCAATCCGCAGGAGGTGATCCGCGGTCCCCGTGTCGAGATCGGGCACGCCGGTGAGGTCCATGATCGCAAAAACAGACTGACGCTCGGTGATCGCAGCCAGCACCCGCTCGGCGACAACCCCTGCCCGCTCCTGGCCGAGCGAGCCAACGAGCGGAATCAGCAACACACTCCCCCAAACATCGATAACCGGGCTCGACAACTCATGGATCATTGCCCGCTGCCGCTCGATCTCCTCGTTGGCCGCCTCTAAAGCCACAATGGTTTCGCGCTGAGCCGTGATCTGAGCTTCCGCGGCTTTGATCTCCTGATCGCGGTGCACATCGCTGGTGACATTGCGACCGATCGCCAACACGTAATGCACGCGACCAGATTCATCGGCGAGTGGGATGTAGTCGATCTGCAACCACACCTCCATATTTTGTTGTACAGGCAAGTCATCGTCCTTGCTCACGTGCAAGGGCAACGGGGGCGACGGTACGGGTTTTCCCCCCTCAACGGCACTAAAGAACAAATCTACCAGGGCCTGGCCGAGGCTCGCCGCGTTCTCCCGGAGGTTGAACTGATTGATGAGCACCGAGTTGGGCACCTTCCAAAAAACCTCGGCACAGGTATTGCCTGCGACCAGCGTGCTGGCTTCGTCGTAGACATAAACCGGGTCTTGCATGGCATCGAGGCCACGTTGTGTGATCCATTCACTCAGCGGTCGGCGCTGTTTTTGATCGGCCAAACTCCACCTCCCGATCCCCGTCGACTATACACGTGTTGTCGACCAGCGGGGCAGTTTGCAGCGAGTCAACCCGTTCGCTTCGCTAACGAGTTGGTACCCGTCCGCCCGCGAACGCGCGGGCAATCGCCCCGACATGAAAGCGAACATAGCCCGCAACCTCGTGTTCAAGCTCGGGTGCGAGTTTGTCCTTAAGCGCCGGTAAGGCGTGGAAGGGAACCGCCGGATGCGAATGATGCTCGGCGTGATACGGCATATTCCACATCAGCCATTCAAACCCACGAGACGAGCGAACGCTACGGGTTCGATGGGCCTGCGAGCCATCGTGGGGCAGTCCTGTATGCTCGGTCATCAGGTAAAAACCGAGCACGACATGAGCGATCGGCCAGGCCAAAAGTAGCTCGGCAAACCCCGGTAAATACTGCAGTCCCAAGCCGACGAACGCAGCTAATAGGATCACCACAAAGCGACTTTCCCAGGCGATTCGACTGCGCAACGGCGGGCGAATAAACGGGTAGATTCGCTCCCACAGGCCAGTCGGTAGGACGGCGCAGCTCAGGGTGAACATCAGCTTCCCACTCCACAGCAGCTGCCCTGAGACCAACGCCAAGTACACGACGGGGTTGCGTGGCCAAGCGGCCAACATCTCGGGCGCAGCTGAGATTTCAGGGTCGTGTTCACGATCCTGTGTGTGCCGGTGATGCGCCCAGTGAAACTCGCGAAAAAAGCTCGGCGCCTGCAACATCAAGATCGCACTCACCCAGCACGTTGCTGAATTGAGCCAGTTGCTGGCAAACGCGGTCTTATGCCCAGACTCGTGTAGCGACGGAAAAAACAACGCCACCGCAAATCCACACACCGTCACCGCCACGATCCATGCCCAATGTCCTTGCTGAGCGAGTGCCAGAGTCGCGCTTGCCGACGTAAGCAGCAGTGTTGACTGCACCGCAAGATGCACAAGCCCTGGCCCGTTGGTCCGCTGTAGAAGTGGACGTAACTGCTCTCGAGAAAGCGAAGCTGCGGGCTGTGGCATGGGCGCACATGGTATCGCTACTGCGCAGCGATTGGGCATTTATTTCACGATCTGAGCAGATAACAAACATGTCCCATTGGACATTTATCAATCAAGCTCCAATAATTGCGGGAGCGTGTGTTGATGGCTGGCCATCCCGACAAACCGAGCGAGCGATTGCAGTACCGCGGGCAACTGCGCTACCGGGTGGTGGACAACCGCAACCCGATCGATGTGCATATACACTTTGAGAATCCGGCCGATCCCCAAAGCCTGGCTGCGATCCCCCTGCGTACACCCGTCATCGTCCACGTCGGCAAAACATCTACAGCCGGGTTTGCCTGTATTGTCGCCGCCGACAACACCCCGGGCTCAACGCTCCAACGCGATAGCCAGATACGGCTGCACCCCATCGAGAATCACCCGTCCCACGAGTTGTTCGCATACACCCTTTCGCTTGTCGACTACCAGCCGTTGGCTCCGCTGAGGTCGGGGCAACGCATTTCACTGGCAACCGGCGAGTCGAGGCCCCCTGCACAACTTGCCGACATCTGGCTTGCTCCTGCGCGCCCACGAACGTGTCAAACGATTGCATATACAGACCAGGTCTTCCTGCGTGCTGCCCACGGCGAGGTGCTTGTTGTTGATGGCAACGAACGTGTCACCCGAGTTACCGGGACGGGACATTGTTGGCAGGTGGTGCACCCCCGGTGGCCTGGCGCGACGGCGGACATTGCCACGGATGGGCAGGTTGCGTTGCTCTCGGAACGCGGGACATACCTCTCGGCACCGCCGGACGGCCGGTTGCATGCACTGCGCCTGGCTATCGGGCCGCACGAAATATTTCGGGTGTCACGGCTGTGACAACTCGCCGCCGGGCCGACAAACACTTGCTTCGGTACGCAGCTCCCGTCAAGATGGGCCGAGGTTGCTGTGCCAAAGTTGTTTTCCCGGTCCACCCCGCCCAAGCCTGCGTCGTTGCTCCGCCAAAGTCTCACCCGAGAACACGGGTTTGAACCCCTGCGGGTCGAAGGTGACATTCCCGAGGAACTAGCCGGCACCCTGTACCGCAACGGGCCTGGGTTGTATGAGTGTTTTGGCCATCCCTACTCTCACCTGTTTGAGGGTGATGGTGCCGTGTGTGCCCTACGCCTCGAGCACGGCCAGGCCCTTGGGGCCCATCGCGTTGTAGTTGGTGAGGGGCTTCGCCAGGAGCGGCTCGCACAAAAACCCCTGTATGGCTTCAATGCACCGTGGTGGCGCCGGGTCGCCGCCAATTTCCAAAAGAAACTCAAAAACACTGGCAATACAAGTGTTGTTGTCTGGCAAGACAAGCTCTACGCCCTGATGGAGGCTGCACTGCCGATCGAAATCTCCCAGGCCGACCTCGCCACGATCGGCGAAACCGACCTTGGAGCCGTGACGGCGGCCTTCTCTGCCCACCCGCACGAAGTACCTGCCCGCCGGGCCATCTACAATTTTGGTCTGCGTTACGGCCGGCAAACACTCCTCGACATCTACGAACTTCCCGCATCTGGACGCGCCCGGCTGCTCCACAGTGTCCCGCTCAAGTATCCGGTGATGCTCCACGATTTTATCGCCAGCGAGCGTTACCTGGTGTTTTTGGTCTCGCCGGTCAAGGTCAACCCGCTGCGCGCCATGCTGTCGATCCCACCGTTTGAGAAGCTCTTTCGCTGGGACCCGCGCGAGGGTACCGAGGTGATAGTCGTGCCGATCGATGAGCCTGAGCGCACGGTTCGGTTTCACACCGACCCGTTTTTTCAGTTTCACTTTGCCAACGCCTTCGATGTTGGCGACGACATCGTCGTCGACTTCGTTCGCTACAAAAATTTCGACGTGCTATCGGGGCTCGGAGTCGAGGAGGTTGACCTCGACACATCATATGTACGTGCAACAATTACCCCAAGCACCATGGCCTACCGCAGCGAACCCCTGGCCAAACGCTGCGAATTCCCCCGCCTACACCCGGCACAACAGGGGCGAGAACACAGCCACGTGTGGATGGTCTCCCAATCCGAAAACCCGGTCGGCGATGCCCCCGATGCCGACCAACTCGTATGTCTAGATATCGCTTCGGGTCACCAGCGTCGCTTCCAATTTGCCGACGGCCAACGCACCTCCGAGCCCGTGTTTGTTCCCCGTGCAAATGAGCAACAACCCAATCCACGCGATGGCCATGTCCTCAGCCTCGTGTTCGACCCGGCATCGCGAACCAGCTACTGGGCAGTGTTTGCCGCCGAAAGCTTCGAGGATGGACCGGTCGCCCGGTTGTGGTTTGATCACCATGTACCTACAACATTTCACGGGGTGTGGGCACCGGCATCGTCGGCATAGTCTGCCCGGCCCCCTAGATAACCTGTGGTAGGCTCTGGGCCATGCTTTTTCGAGCGCTGGCTGGAATTCTTGTCATCCCCCTCGCAACCCTGCTCGCCTGCAAAAAAGTTGAGGAATCGACTCCCCCGACCGACGAGCAGACAACCGCAGAACAAAGCAACGACGACGCCGGCGATGGGGACGACGACGACGCCGACGAGGCGGCCGAACCTCTGGCCTTTGAGGACTTTCAAGAGACCGCCGACTACCGCACCCACACGGTCATCGACTGCTTCAACAGCACCGTCGGCCAACAAAAAAAGCCGCCCTACGGCAAGGTCAATGTCGAGTTCACAATCGACGGCGACGGTGCGGTGACGGACTTCAAGTTTACCGAGGGTAGTACGCTCAACGACGAGGCCCTCAACAAGTGCATCGATGCCGACGTCCGCGGGTGGAAGTTTGACGACACCGGCGCGGCCAAGCCAGTGACCCACCCGTTTACGTTCGACCTGAGCCCGGGCGAGCTGCTGCCCCCGCCCGGTAGCACCTAGCCCAACTGGCAACTTGATTGCGCATACACCGGGTCGCAACGTCTAGCTCGGCGCGGTCCCGGTGAGGTCGATCTTGCGCCACGCGCCCGACAAAAACCGGTACCCCAGCAGGACCGAAAGCAGCGCGAGGTAGCCCACCACGCACAACATCGCCGCGACGTGGCCCCCACCCCGCAGTGAAACGGTCCAGTAGCTCACTGGCATAAATACAAACCAGGCGACGGCCAGGCGTGCCCACATTGGCCACGCAGTATCCCCGGCGCCGCGCAGGGCCTCGCCCACACTCATGCCCACGGCATCAAAGACCTGCCACGCCACGCTGATCATCAACAGCACGGTGCCGATCTCGAGCAACTCGGTTGTCTGCTCACCGGGAGGGGCAAACAGGGCCATCAACAACCCGGGAATGGCCAGGTAAATCAGGCCAACAACTCCTTGCCAGACCATCGTCACAAGGGCCGTGCGCCGCACGATACCGCGGACCTGGTCGGCCATTCCCGAACCTATCGCCTGACCCACCAAGATAGCGCCAGACGACGAGAGGCCAAAGGCGGGCATAAACGAAACCGAGTTGATCGCCATCACAGCCATCATCGCCGCCAACACGGTCGTCCCGAGGTCAGCCACGATAATATTGATAAACAGGGTGAACGCGGCAAACTCGAAAAACCAGTTGATCCCGTTGGGTACGCCAAATCGCAGCATTCGCCAAAACTCATGCATACGCAACTTGACTGGCCCCGTGACTTTTTGCGGGACAAATCGCTGCCCGGCAAAAATCACGATCAAACCAAAAAAGCTCACCCAACTGGCGATCGCACTGGCATAGGCCGCCCCCTCAACTCCAAGTGCGGGGGCCCCCCAGTTGCCCTGAATCAGCAACCAGTTAAAGAAGATATTGAAGACCATGGCCACCAACCCAGAGACCATGTGAATCCAGGTTTTGCCGAGGCCACCGTACCAGTTACCGAGCACTTCAATGCCTAGCAACGGGGTGATCGCAAACAGTCGGATCACCAGGTAATCCGTCATAAGTGTATGCACAAGTGGTTCGAGGTCGAGCAACCCCAACACCGGGCCGACAGCGTCTGTCGCCACAACTGCAAGCAAGCCGGTGATGAGCGTGAGAATCAGGCCGTAGTAGGCGTAGCGGCGGGCAGCGGCATAATTCCCCTTACCCTTGAACTGCGAAGCCATGCTCTGGACAATGAACACCGTCCCCATCGGCAGGATGATCAACGAGAACGCATTCATCGCTCCGGTGGTCGTTGCTGCCATCGCGGCCTCACCGAGTGGTGCGGTCATCAAGGCATCACAAAACCCGATCACGGCCTGGGTGGAACGGGCAACAACGACCGGCCACGCCAACACCAAAAGTGTGCGGAGACCAAAGTCGGCGGTCGCCGAACCTGCCTGTTCGTGCTGCTGCATCCGGCGCACCCTAGCAGGGTTGACGGGCCGCGCTAGAGCATCGACGGGAGACCACGCACGATTGCTTGTTTGTGCCCGATGAAACTTTCTTCTACCCGTGCGAGATTCACCACATCGGCATCGGTAACCCCGCGCCGGAACACAAAAGTTGAAAACAGCGCCGGCCAAACCTGCTCACAGGCCGGCGACTCACTCCTTGCGCAAACTGCAAAAAATCGGTCAACTACCCCCATGTCGTCGCGCACGCTCACCTATTGTTTTGCTGTTTGTGTCCCTTTCGTCATATCGGCCTGTGGCGGTGGAGGTGAAGGAGAGACCGATGGTTCAGCCACTGCCGGGGAATCACTGACCGCCGGAACAACTGTAGATACAACCGAATCAGGGGGTGAGTCGCAAAGCGCGAGCGAAACGTCGAACCCAACCGGCGGAGAGTCGGAGGTTGGAACGGACACCACGGAGGGGCCAACGACCGATCCCTCGACCACCGACCCCTCGACCACTGATCCCTCGACAACCGACCCGACGACGGGCCCGAACACGACTGATCCGACCACCACCACCGACCCCTCGACCACCGACCCCTCGACCACCGACCCCACCGATCCAACGAGTACGACCGACCCCGGACCTTTTTGTGGTGACGGCAATGTCGACCCCGGCGAGGAATGCGACGACGGCGATCCTATTGATGACAACGCCTGCTCCAACGCCTGCGAACTCGTGCCCTGCGACCAGCAGGGTGGCAATCAGGACGAGGCACTCAGTTACATCTGGATCGCCAACTCGGGCCAGGGCACGGTCTCAAAGATCGAAACAGAAACGGCGATCGAGGTCGGCCGCTACTACGTCGAGGGAGCCCAACCCTCGCGCACCTCGGTCAACCTGTTTGGCGATGTCGCCGTTTCGAGCCGCCACCCGGGTGGGGTGACCAAAATCGCCGCCGAAGAGGAAAACTGTGTAGACGCAAATAACAACGGCATGATCGAGACCTCGACCGGGCCCAACGACATTCTCCCGCTCGGTAGCGATGAGTGCGTAGTTTGGCGCAAGCCGATTGCATCGGCGGGCTATGGGTTTGGTCCACGGGCGACTGCCTGGGTCGCGGGCCAACAGGACCCCGTGACCTGCGAATACCCCGATCCCGTACTGTGGGTTGCCTGGCTCGACGGCGGCACGGCCCGGTTCCTCAAGATCGATGGCAATGACGGAACCACGCTCGATGAAACAACCTACCCGTGGTCGGGCTACAGCCCCTATGGCGGTGCGGTCGATGCCGATGGCAACTTCTACGTCACCGGCCTCAACCAGGCACCAACCATCAAGATCGACTTTGAGACCATGCAACTGACAGACTTGGGCAACCCCAACGGGTGCAAGTACGGCATGACCCTCGACACCAACGGCGACATCTGGTCGGGCGCGTGTTTTGGCGAAGGCGTCTACCACTGGGATCACGAGTCGAACATTTGGACCACCCTGCCCAACTCTGGGGGAACCCGGGTCAACGGCATCATGGCCGACGCCGACGGCAATGTCTGGGGTGCGGGCAGCAACGGCTGTCGCCTCGTTCACCTCGATGTCGAGACAAAGACCTACGTCAACAACAACATTCCACTACCCGGTTGCAGCAACCCGTGGGGCGTCAGCATTGACTACCAGGGCTATGTCTGGGTTGTCGACAAGGGCAACATCGCGTTCAAGGTCGACCCCGACACCTACGAGGTTGTCTCAACCGTCACCGGGTTGGTCTCCCCATACACCTATTCGGACATGACCGGGGTTGCCCTCAAGCAGCAAACCATTCCCCAATAGGACACCCAAAGCTCCGACAAAGCCGCACCCTCTGTGCGGCTTTTTTGTGTATGCGCAATTTTCCAGTGCACGCTGATAACAGCCTGCGAACCCGCCATTCGCAAATTTCTGGTATGTCTTTCGTCATGGGCGAGCAAGATGTCACGATCGTCGGAGCCGGCCTCGCAGGGCTCATGGCTGCGCGAGTTCTGGATTCGGCGGGGTTGCGCGTGCGGGTCTTGGAGGCCCGCGAGCGTGTCGGTGGGCGTACCTGCACCATCACCGGCGATGTCGACAACGAACCGGCGGCCAACCAACTTGGTGTACCTACAAAGACACCGGTTGATCTCGGTGGGCAGTGGGTAGGCCCGACGCAGCACCGCGTGCTCAAGTTGATCAACGAGTTCGGGCTTTTGACGTTTCAAACCTTTCACACGGGGCGCAAGTGTCTCGATGACCGCGGTCGGCTGTCGCACTACCGCAGCTCGATCCCTAGAGTCTCCCCGCTCGCGCTGCTCGAGCTCCATGGCGCGCTCAATCACCTCGACCGGCTTCGCCAACAGGTCCCGTTGGCAACCCCGTGGGCCGAGGACCGAGCACGCATGTTCGACGGCGTTTCGCTCGAGGCGTGGAAACGTCGAAACCTCCACAACCCGACGGTTCGCGGCCTTATCGACGCTCTGACTCGGGTCGTGTTTGGCACCGAGCCCAGCGAAATTTCGCTGCTCTACTTTTTGTTTTATATACAAAGTGGTGGCGGGCTACTGGCCCTCACCGAAATTCCTGAGGGCGCACAAGAACAGCGAGTTGTCGGCGGAACGCAGCAACTCGCACAGGGATTGGCGGCACAGCTTCCCGAAGGTTCGGTCGTTGTGGGTGCGCCGGTGCAGGCCATCGACCAAACCGCCGAGCGTGTGGTTGTGACCTCGACCGCCGGTGTACACGAAGCTCGCGCCTGCATCGTGGCGGTCCCCCCTGCCCTGACTGCCCGGATCGCGTTTGACCCGTCCCTGCCGGCCGTCCGCGCGCAGCTCAACCAGCGGATGCCCCAGGGATCCCTAATTAAATGTATCATCACCTATTCCCGGGCCTGGTGGCGCGAAGCGGGATTTAGTGGCGAGGTTGTCAGTACACACGGCCCGCTTTGTTTCGTTTGCGACAACACCGACGACAGCGGGCAAACCCCTGCCCTTGTTGCATTTATTGGCGGTGACGCAGCCCGTGAATTCGCGGCCGTCGGGGCGCAAGCGCGGCGCGACATGGTTGTGCAAGAACTCGTCCGCTGCCTCGGGCCACAGGCGGCCGATCCAAACGGATACATCGAAAAAAATTGGTCGGCCGACCCCTGGGCCCAGGGTTGCCCTGTCGGCGTGATGGGGGCAGGAAACTTCCGGCACTTCGCCCCGGCACTGCGCCAGCCGGTTGGACGGCTATTTTGGGCTGGCACCGAAACAGCGATGCAATGGTGCGGCTACATGGAGGGGGCCCTTGAAAGCGGCGAGCGGGCAGCAACCGAGGTTTTGGCGTTGTTGCAGCGCCAGTGAGCGCAAAACCTTGCTCAGGCATCGGCGCACAGTCTGCCGACGCAGGTAACACCTGTACTCTTCGCCATGGTCTCAGCGACGCGAAGCGGTCGACCACAAAACTGTGGCGCGAGCCCGCAACAAACGCGACGGCCTGATAGGCTCACTCGAGATGTCGATACGCAAGATTGCGCGCGCCAGTGCTGTGGTGCTCTTGGTAGGAGGTTGCGGCGACCAACCACAAAGCTCCACATCGTCGGCGAGCGAGCAGACCACTAGCGGTAGCGAAACCTCCTCGACCTCGGGCGACACCACTGCGGGACCAACGACAACCGCAAGCGAAACCGACCCGAGCACCACCGAGATTTCAGGGACCGGCTCCGAGTCTGAGACCACCGGCGGTGAACCGCTCAAGTGCAACGGCCACGAGGAGCTGTGCGACCGCCCGTTTAACGAGGTTGTCTTTGCTTGTACACACAATGCTCACTCCGCCACGAGCGAGGGCTATGGCCTCAACGCCAACCACAAAAAGGGCGTGTCTGACCAGCTCAAGGCCGGTATTCGGGCCATGATGCTCGATGTCTATATCTTTAACGACGAGACAACCCTGTGCCACGGACCCTGCGGCCTCGGTAACCAGCCACATATTGAAGTTGTCGAAATCCTTCGCGACTTCCTCGCCGAAAACCCCGGCGAAATCCTGACGATCATCTACCAAGACGATGTGGAGCCCTCGGCGATCGAGGCCGACTTTTTGCAGGCGGGGCTCGCAGAGTACGTGTATACGCACCCAGATGGGGAGCCGTGGCCGACACTTGGGGAGATGGTCGCGGCCAATACCCGGTTGCTGGTGACCGCCGAAAACGGCTCACCGCCGCCCGGTTGGTACCACCACGCCTGGGACCTGATATGGGATACGCCCTACAGCCATATGAGCCCCGACGACTTCTCCTGCGAACTCAACCGCGGCAAGCTCGACAACGATCTGTTTTTGATCAACCACTGGGTCAACAACCTGCTGGACCTGCCGTCTGAGCCGGACGCCCAGGTCGTCAACCAGTTTGATGTCCTCTACGGGCGGGCGATGGATTGCCTCGACCAAACCGGACGGCTGCCAAACTTTATCGGCATTGACTTCTTTCAACAGGGTGACCTCGTCGAGGTTGTCGACGCACTCAACGGAGTTTGAATATGCACCTTATTCTTGTTCGCCATGCCGAGGCTGTGCCGGCCCGCGTTGCCGGTGGTGACGACTACCGGTGGCTGACGACCGCAGGACGAGCCACCATTGCCCAAACTGCTGCCCTGATGCCCGATCGTGAGGTCGACCAAATCGTCACAAGCCCGCTGGTACGGGCGGTACAAACCGCCGAGCACCTCGCTGCCGGCTGCCAGCACACCCAGGCGATTGCAGTACATCGCCCCCTTGCCGGGGGCACAACAGGTGCAGTCCTAGCCTATGCCGATGAGCAAACCGACGAGACGACCCTGGCATTTGTCGGCCACGAGCCGGTGATGTCGACCCTGGCGAGCCACCTGCTCGGCCGCCGTTTCCCCGGGTTTCCGATGGCGGGCATACTCAAATGTACCTACACGCCCGGCCGCGGCGGCGCGTTTGTGTGGTTTGTCGACCCACGGGGTAAGTGTATACACAATTTTCGTGAGGTCCGACTGTTCTAGATAGCCCTCAATCGCCAACTCGCCTGGCTAACCCCAAGCTGCAATAGCTCTTGTAGCTACACCTTCAGCCGATTGTCGGCCGGCGATGTGTGTTTTGATACCAATCGCGGGTAGCCCGTTGACAACCATCGACGAAACCAACATGCTCCCGGGCTATGGACATGCGCGCCGTGCTCTCCCGCTCCCTTCTCGGACTGCTCCTGTGTACCGCCTGTGGCGACGACAACGGACGCGACTCCGATACCGATGCTTCGACCAACCCAACCGCGGGTACTGTGGGCCCAACCACCGCGCCCACGACTTCGGCCGAAACCGCTGCGGAAACCGACGATACCACCGGCCCGGGTAGCGATACCGATAGCTCGGGAGGAGAAACCTCGCCGACAACAGGCGAGCCCACAACCGGAGAGCCAACCGGAGAGCCGACAACTTCGTCGACTACCGACGACCCGACCGACGACCCGACCACCGGTGGAGGCGACGGGATGTACTGCATCGAGAGCTGTGAGCAGGATGCCGACTGCAGTATCAACGGTCAGAATCAAGGGTACACGTGTAGTGCCGACAACCTATGTACCAGCGAAACCGGTCAGTGTGCGACCGATGAGGAGTGCCGAGTACTCTACAGCGGTTGGGAATTTGGCGACAACTGTGCCGCGCAGGGAGACTGCGCCATTACCCAGGGTTGTATCAATCTCGACGGAGTCGGTAAGTGTGTATACATCCCCTCCGACTTCCTCAGTTGCGAAGATATCAACCAAGAGGAGATTCCCATGCCCGCCATCGAGGGCGGCACGATCACGGTGTGTGGCAATACAACAGCTATTTGTACGGAAGACAAATACTGCCTCGATGGCTGCTCGACCAACGCCGACTGTCTCGCCCCCGCGTACCCGGTTTGCAACACCGACACCAAGCGCTGTGAGTGCGGTACGGATGCCGACTGTGCCAACAACCAGCCCGGTGCTTCGGTGTGTCTCGACGGCTACTGTCAGTGTGCGACCGACAACGACTGCGCCGAGCTGGATTATGCCGATCGCTGCTACGACGGTACCTGTGGCTGTTCGCAAGACCAAGTTTGCGACGGCTTCACCCTGGCATTTGATGGTACAAGCGTTTCCTGTCGCGGGATTTAAAGTCTCACCTGCGCAAAAAAGCGAGGCCCTGGGGTGGCCTCGCTTTTTTTGTGGTTGTCGAGTTTACAGGCCCGAAATCCAGGACTCGACCGAGGCGATGTCTTCCTCCGACAACATATCGCCAAGCGGCATCTGGTCACCGCTGCCGACGTCAGCCTGGGTGCCCCGGAGCTTGTGGATGAGGTAGCTGTTCATCGGGTCACCCGGCTCGACCCGGTTGAGATCCGACTGACTCGACGGTGCCGATACTAAATTTGTATAGGCAGTAGCGGCATCGGGCATCGACAACCCACCTGAATCACCACCGATGTGACACGAGCAATTCGCGCTAATGATGTTGGGGTAGATGTCGTCGGTGAAGGTCGCGTCGGGGCCCGGTCCCGCCGTCTCCGAACCCGTGTCACCCGTCTCCGAACCGGCGCTGTCGGTCATCGTGTCGTCTCCGCCGTCGTCGCAGCCGGAAACCAAAAACAAACTTGCCACAAAGACAGGTACGAGAAGTCCTAGGGTCTTTTTCATCGCCAGAGAGTACCGCCAAACTCGCCGGTTAAACACAAACTCAGGCCACGTTTGTGACCTGAGTTTGTTCGGTTTTGGTCGCGCCTAAAAACGCCCGGACAAGACCACGCCACCTAGGGTGGGTTGAACCTCGAGTCGCTTGCTACCACGGCGGTGGATGATTCCACCCACCGCTAAAATGGCGATACCGCTGGCGATCAACACACCACCAATGTTGGACAGCGTGCTGGCCTTGTCGATCTCCTCAACGGCTGCCATGTCGGCGGTAAGCTTGTTGACCTTGCTGGTGAAGCCGATGGTCAATCCCAAGCCCGCTGCTGCAACCACACCGCCGCCGACCATCACACCGCCACCAATGACTTTAAGGCGTTTGGCAGCTGCGATCTGCTGTGGCGTAAGCGGGGCTGGCATCGCGTCGTCAACTGGGGCCTCAGCTGGCTGAGCTGGCTGGGCCGGTTGAGCTGGCTGGGCCGGTTGGGCAGCCGGAGCTGGTTGGGCAGCCGGAGCTGGTTGGGCCGGCTGAGCGGGCTGCGCTGCGGGGGCTGGAGGTTGGGTCACCACAGGCTCCGCGGCGGCTCCCGGAGTGACTGTGGCGGGTTGGCTGACCCCGCGTCCAGCAGGTTGCGCGGCGGGTTGCGGCGGTTGTGCAGCGGGAGCCGGCTGGGCCGGTTTTGCTGGCTGGGCCGGCTGCACTGGCTGGGCCGGTTGCACTGGCTGGGCCGGTTGTGCTGGCTGAGCTGGTGCCGGTTGGGGTTGAACCGGTTTCGCAGCGGGCTGCGCTCCCTGTGCATATGCAAAGGATGTCGGAGCCAACGTCAAGGCGGCTGCCGTGACAAACACCCCAGCCTGTGCGGCGAATGAGTGCCGTCCCCGAGTTTTGTTTGCGAAAAGTCCCATGTACTGTTCCTCGTTGGTTGGGGGTTGGCTTACTCGTCCTTGTACGCCGGCGGCTCGCCGGTCAATACGCAGAATCCGAGATTTTCATCGCACTCTTTGGAAAAGTCGGGGTTGATACCGTTGTCATCAGCGGTGCACTCATCGTCGGTTTCGCAACCGACTAAGGGGTACAAACCGACAACCCGATAGTCAGCCGTGCAGTTGTCCTGGGTGAACCGAAGGTCAGCCGCAAACTGCGTGCCCTGGGCATTGGCCGAAACTAGAATTTTGGCGTTCTTCCACTCGTACTTGACGTATGTGGCAGGTTGCTCCGGCAGGCTTTCATCGTCATCAGGCGTGTCCGGATCGTCCTCGACGGCGGGGACAACCGGAATGGTGGCCTCGGAATGTTGCTGAAACCTCGGCACCTCACAGAACTCCTCCTCGGTCGGGAGGCCAGCTGCAAAATCGCCAATGGCGTTGGGCTCAGCACCCGGGACTTCGACTCCCTGCGAATCTGCCCGAGCGAGCAGCTCTCCTAGGAGCTGTGGGCGAATGGCGACCTTGGCCCGGGTGTAGTCGGGCGTACCGTTGGCACCACCTTCGTAGAAGTACGACTGAAACCCAAGTACATCGCCAGCAATGCTGCCACAGGCGGTGTTGGGGTCACCCTCGACGAGCTCAAACTTGGCACCAAAGGTACCGTGCGCACTGGTGCAGTTCATCAGCGGCTGGGTACACCCCGACATCGTCGTGGCGACACCGGCCGACAGGGCGACAGCGAGTGTAAGTACAAATTGAATGGGGCGGTTCATGACACTACCTCCGATTTAGAACGTGAGCCGGACACCAAAGCGGAACATCCGCGGGCGTTGGAAAGCAGTTGGACGGCCAAAGTTGGGGTTTTTGACAACCGGTTCGCCGCTGGTACCTACCAGACCTTCGAGGTCGTCCGGCGTCCCTCCGGCGATCGGCAGAAGATCGTCGTTGGTGTAGGTCTGGTCGATAAACGTGGTCTGCTGGAAGTTCATCACATTGAAAACATCCATGGTGATGGTCAACGCAAGATCCTTGCGGAAGCGTTTGGTGTAACCGACGTTGGTATCGATACGGAACACCCACGGCAGCTGCTCGCCGGTGCCGCGAGGCAAGATGAACACCTCGTCCGCGCCGTAAATCGAGTGCGACCCCAAAACGTTGGTCGGGGCGCCAGAGTTGGCTCGGAACGCACCACCCATGAGGATGGAGTGCCCGTTTTTCAGCGGGACTTCGCCAGCGGTGAACACCTTGAAAGTATGTCGCGTATCGCCGGGAAGGCGACCAAACCGGTTGTCGAGCAGCGAAATCAAGTCGAAGTCAGAGTTGATATTCGGGTCGAGCTGGCCGGTCTCAGGCCGGAACAAACCGGCGATGTTACCCCGCAAAAACGCCAACGTGTAGCTCGCGGTTGCCAGCCAGTTTTTCGAGAAGCGCTTGTCGAAGTAGAGGTTGACGGCGTCGTAGATTCGGCGGGCCTTGGGGAAGTCTGAGGCGATGCCGTAACCGGGGTTACCGATGAAGTAGGTGGTCGCCTCATCGCGGCTCATATCTTCGATCACGCGATTGAGCCAGCGGTGGGTGTAGTTGACCCCCAACCGGCCACCCGGCACGATCTCGTACTCGCCACCGAGCACGATTTCATCGCTCGACTGCGGCTTGAGGTCGGGGTCGATCGGCGTCTTGCCAGCACCGAACAACAGCCAGAGTTGGTCGGGCTCGGTCGGGCCACCAACCTGCAGGCGGCTATCGTCGTCGCGGCAAATCCCTGTATGATCATCGAGGTTGGTCGGGTCACAGACATCGGCGTCGTGAATCGACGCAAATGAAGGTTCACCCGAACCTGCCCGGTCAGCCAGGTTGAGCGGTACGCTTTGGTAAAACCGGGCGTAGTTGACAAACAACTTCGACTTACCGGCCTGGGTCGGATCCCAAATCAAGCCTACGCGCGGGGAGAGCTGGTTGGGCAGGGCCAACGAAAGTTGGCCGTCGCCACCAAACATGTGCTGCGCATCGTAGCGAAGGCCAAAGTTGAGGGTGACCTTGTCCATGATGGACCAGCTGTCCTGCAAAAACCCGCCAATGGTGGTCGAGAACACCTTCCACCGCAGACTGTTGAGGATGTTGGGGTCGTCGGGGCCGGTCAAAAAGCCGTACTGGCGAATGTCGAGGAAGTTGGTCCCGTTGGTCGCCTCGCGGTACAGGGTGCCACCGGTGTAGCCGCGGTGACTGTTGTAACGCATGTACTCAAAGTCGACACCAAACTTGATGACGTGGTGACCTGCACCTTGGGCCAGGCGCGAAGCCATCGACCGAGCGTGTAAGCGGTCGAGGTTGCGGTCGTAGATAAAGCCCGGCCCGCCCGTCGAAAATGAAGTTACCGGGCAAACGTTGACAGACATCACCGGGTCACAGGCGGACTGATCGGCGGCCTCCGGGAGGTCGATAAAATCTGTAACGTTGTGAAAGTCGGGGTTATTTTGCCGCCAAATGACCCCTGGAGTACCAGCTAGGCCGTTGCTAGACCCGACCGCGCTGCCATCGTTCGGCAGGCGTTGGTTGACCTGGTGGTGCCAGCCAAAGATCGTGTCGATTTCCCAACGGTTGTTGTCGGCGAGCGCATTCCAACTGAACTGCAAGTCGCCGGCGTTATCGTTGTAGGAGTGGGCGAGTGCTTCGTACGTCCCGAGCGCATTGACGATCTCAGGATTGCCTGTACGAGCATTCATGCCGTAGGCACCGCGGCCACCCGAGAATGTGGGGGCGTAGATACCCAACAACTCGAGGGTGTGGTTTTTCGCCGGTGCGTAGGTGAACTTACCCAGGGCCTGAATGGTGGTCGCGTGGGCCTTGCGGCGCTCCTCAGTCCCCGGAATAAAGTCGGTCAGGGTGAACTCGGTGTCGGGATCGGTCTGTGGATTGCCCGAGTCATCGAGCCGCAGGCGGTGCCACGAAGTATCGATGTTGTAGACAGTCCGCGAAAAGCTGACACCGCCGTAAAACCACAACTTGTCTTTAATGATGCGTCCACCAACATCGAAGCCGGCGTCGCCCAACCAGTTGAGGTTGCGTTGGGTCTGAATGGTCGAGCCCTCACGCTGCGGTTGCTTGCGGCGGCCCTGCAATTGCCCAGGTGTGTAAAATGCCCAAATACCGCCGTGGAACTCGTTAGAACCGGTTTTGGTGACGGCATTGACGATACCGCCAGTGGCCCGCCCGTACTCCGGCATGTAGCCACCGGCCTCAACCCGGACCTCTTCGAGGAACTCGACGGTCAGCGCCGTACCATTGAGACCGAAGCCGGGGTCGTTTACCGAAAGCCCGTCGACGTAGTACTTGTTCTCCGGCGAGGTTGTACCTGCAATTGAGGTACCGTAGGTGTCATTGTTGGCACCCGGAGTTGCCTCGGCGATCGACTCGAACGAACGATTTGCCCCGCCCTTCCCCGTCGGATTGACGATAGGAACGCGTTTGGACATCTCTTTGTCGATGGCCAGACCCGTCGAACTCGACCCGACATCGACCGGGGGAGCATCGACAACAACCGTGCGGTTGAGGCCACCAGACAGCTCTAGGCGAAAGTCGATCCGCGTCGTATTGCCGGCACGCAACTTCAAGCCTTCACGCCTTTTGCCCGCTCCTGAGTCCTGGTGGACAACCTGGACCATGTAGGTACCTGGCGGCAGGTTGGGAATACGGTACAGACCGTTGCTGTCTGTCACCATGGTGCGTTCGCCTAATAGCTTATCGCCGGTAACAATGACGACAGCACCCTCAACGGTTTGACCGGTCCCGGGGTCACGGATGACACCAGTCAAAACCGCGTCGTTGGGACTGGCCTCCGCCTTTTGGATGACAACCGCCTGTGTTGCCACGACGGCGCCCAAAATCGGTATCCAAGCACTCCTGCGCATTCGTTTATCTCCGCCGTTGAGGGGGTCTGGAACTCAACTTCCACGCACATGAGCGTGTGCGTGCATGTGCATTTCCATAACCCTTGGCGCGGTCGTAGGTCAATTAGATTTGGGAGAATTTTTTTTTTATTCCGACTTTCTTGCCCCTACAAGAATGTGGGAAGAAATCTCACGACATTCTAATTGTCTAGCCGAACGTTCAGGCGATCAGCTGACTTATTGGACATGCACGTAAAATGCGCAGTCGCCTACGGAGATGTCCAAACGTAGCCGATGGTCGACTCAAACTTGTACCCCAAGTTGTCGACAGCATTGTCGCGTTCGCCCGCACTGGTTGTGTAGAAGTGGCCACGCATCGAGTGATACAGCCGGAACAACGGTGTTGCCCCACAGGTGACTTCGCCCGCGAGATGGCCCAATACCCCCTCGCTTTGCCCGGCACCTTCACAGCTCCCACTCGTTGTATAGAAACGTTTTCCGTTGCCAAGCAGGCAGCGGTAAAGCGGCACAACGCCAGCCTGAGCTTGGCTGTACATGTAAAAGTAGTTCTCCGACTCGAGCGTAAAGTCTCCCGAACTCGCTTCGGCGAGATCGGTTGTATAGAAGTGGCCTAATGTCGGACTACTCGATCGGTGCACACCGTGCCGACACCCCTCGACGGCTTCATCGCAACTTTCGTTGCAGTTGTCATCAAAGAGGTTGCAGGCCTCGGGCGTATTGGGGTCGCATACGAGGGGGCACTCCTCCCCCTCCGACAACATTGTTTCGCAACCGTTATTGATATCGGCATCACAATCGGCGTACCCGGGATCGCAGTCTCCCAATGCACAGCTACCGCCCACACAGGTCGCCAAGGCATTGGGGACAATGCACGACACCCCGCAAACACCGCAGTTTTCAGGGTCGCTTTCGAGGTCGACGCACAGCACACCGCACTGCGTGTACATGCCACAATCAACGGGCTCAGCGGTGGTCTGTGCCCCCGTGTCGGCAGTGTCGGTGGTGTCGGCATCTGTCGACTCGGCATCTGTCGTTTCGCCATCCGTGTCGGATGCTGTCGACTCAGATGTCTCTGGCCCAGTGGCAGTGACCACCGTGGTCAAACCGTCGCTCGACTCTGTTTGGCCACCGGCACAACCCGCGAGCCAGGTACCCGCCAGGAAAACTTGTATCAGCAGACGGTTTTGCACAACGAATGCCATGCCTCACGCGCGAAGGCCAGGGAGCTCTTCGCTGGTTTCCCCGCCGTTCCAACCAAAACTCGGGGTTTCGAGCCCGAGTGCTCGCAACATCGTGACATGCACCTTGGAAATGTTGCCCCCCTGCTCGCGAACATGGACGCCGGGGTTGAGGTTGCCGTTGCAACGGCCGGCGAGCACCACCGGTAGTTCCTTGACACTGTGTTGCCAGCCTTCGCCGTACTCGGAAGTACCAAAGATGCAGGCACGATCGAGTAGCGTGTCGCCCATCGGGTCGACCGTGGCTGCAAAGCGGTCGAGCAGGCGGCCAAACGCTTGCATCTGGTAGTCGGTTATCGCCCGCACCTGCTCCCACTCACCGGCGTGGCAGGTTGCGTGCATGTCGTTGTTGACTCCCAAGTTTGTAAATACATGGGTTGTCGCCGGCGAGGTCAACATAAACGAGAACACCCGCGTCAACCCGCACTGAAGCGCCACCGCGAGTAGCTCCGCCATGATGTCGGTTTTGATCAGCAGGTCGCTCGAGTCTCCCGGGGGCTCCGGAGCGGTGTCGCAGGTACCCGAGGTCAGCTCTAACCGGCGCTGGATCTCCGACAGATGGTCGAGGTGGGCATCGAGCCGGTCGCGGTCGTTGGCCCCGAGTTTGGTCCGTAGATCGGCAGCGTCGTCCATGACCACGTCGAGCAAACGGGCCCGCCGACCGACAGCAATGAGGTCGTCGGGGACATCAAACAGCAGGTTGTAAAGCTGGGTCGGGCTCATGATCGCCGGGTTTTGCGAGTCTGGCCCGTTGTACGAGATGTTGTTCCAGTGCCCGTAATCGTGAAACCGGGCCGAGCTAACACCGATCTCGAGCGAACGAAACCGGGTTGGAAAGGCGCCGTAAAAGTCCTCGTGGGTGGCGACATATTGATCGAGTGTGGGCCGCAATGCCGTGAGCGTGTGCGAGGGATGGTCAAAGCCCTCCGGCTTGATCCGGTCGCCGGTCAACGTGACCATAAAGCCACGCATGTGCCCATCGCCCTGCCCCGGTGGATCGCCGGGGACTTCGGTTTTGGGCTCGAGCCCGGTCGCCACGCTAAACGGATGACTACCGAGTGGCGTCATGAGTTGGGTGGGCGTGAACCCGGGGCCCTCGTCGGCCGGTGTCCACAGATCGGGGTGGCCCCCCTGCCCCTGCGCCTCACCGTGTTTGGCATGCCAGGGCAACCCATTGGCCCAAAAGAACACACCAAAAATCGGTTCGAGGGCAGCCGCCTTGGCCTGGGCGAAACGACCCGGAAACATCGCCTCGAGCCACGGAAGGGCCAGGCCCACGGCACTGCCACCGATGGCCCCGCGCAGCAATGTGCGCCGCGAAATGCCACGCCCCGACTTGCGCACCTGCGCGATGTTTGGCACCGGTCGCCTTTTCTTTGTATCAGCACTCATGGCAACACCTCCTCATCGCCGACGTAGCGAAACGCTTCGCTCACGGCCATCGCCCGCAGCAGCTCCCCGAACCGGTAACCCGCATCGGCGAACTCGCCCTCAATGTGTTTGAGCCCGGGGCGTTCGGTAAACACTTCTTTGCGGCCAATCGCGTGGCGGTAGAGTTGCGTGATCATACAACTTGCGATCCGCGTGTCGCCCTTGAGCAACTCGGCGAGCTCGCGCGCATTGGCCAGCGGTACCCCGTCGAGGTCACCCGAGGCATCGACCGGAAATCCGTTGTCGAGGGTGCGGTAGCCCCCGAGCGGGTCAAAGTTCTCAAACAAGAACCCGGGCGGGTCGATGAACTCGTGACAGGCTGCGCACACCGGGTTTTCGCGGTGTTCTTCGAGGGTCTCTCGCAGTGTTTTGGGGTCGCTGTCGTCGGGGTCGAGGTTGAGGTCGACATCGTCCGGCGGCGGCGGGACTTCCTGGCACAGCACCCGCTCGCGCACGTACTTGCCGCGTGCAGTCGGCGAGTTGTAGCTCTCGTGGGCGTTCATTGTTAAAAACGCTCCAAGCGTCAACAGCCCGGCCCGTGGACCATCCTCGGGTAATTCGACCGGGACATAGGCAATCGGGCTGGCACCGGGGGCATCGAGTTCGTACAACGCGGCCAACTCGCTGTTGACAAACGTGTTGCGGGTGCTGAACAGCTGGCGCACGTCAGTATCTTGCCGATACACCAAATCGTCGACCAGCAACTCGACTTCCTTGCGCATCGCCACGATCAGGCTCGGGGTGTACAGCGGGTAAACCTCTGGATCTCGGGTGGCGCCATCGAGCCGCGAGAGGTCGAGGTATTGGGCAAAGAAACTCTGAATTGCGATCCGTGTGCGCGGGTTGTCGAGCATCCGCTCGACCTGGGCTTCGATACCTTCGGTTGTTAGCAACTCGCCGCTTTCGGCCGCCGCCAGGAGAATGTCGTCGGGCGGGCTGTTCCACAGCAAAAACGACAGGCGGGTGGCCATCTCCCAGGCGGTGTATCGCCGGCGCGTAGGGTCTTGCGGATCGGGCTCGCCACGCTCGACTCGGTACAGGAAGTACGGGGACTGCAGCATGCCGGCAACCGCGTAACGCAGGCCCTGCCACGGGTCGCCCTCGGCAAGTTCCTCGGCAATCCCGACCCAACGATCGACCTCGTCGGAGGTCAGTGGCCGGCGAAACGCCTTGCGTCCAAACCGGGTAATAAAGTTGAGTGTACACTCAGTATCGGCCTCGGGGTTGCACCCAACGAGTGTGAGCCGCCGGGCCTCGTCGGCAAATACTGCCCCAGAAACTGCCATCGCCGACTCTTCGTAGAGCTGGGTGCCCAGCTCTGAGAGCACCGTCGTGGCGGCACCGATGTTGTAAAACAAATAGGGGTTGGTGTCGGGCTCGAGCGGGAGGCTTGGCAACCCGAGGCCGAGCAGACTCTCAACACAGTTGCGGTACTGCACCTCGGTCAGCCGCGGCATCACCGGGTCGCCGGGGATAAACGGCTTGGGCGGATCGCCGGTGTCGTCGTCGGTCCCGCTACTTTCCCCAGTCGTGCCGGTGGTGCCGGTCTCAGAGGTTTCGGCTGCTGTCGACGAGCTGCCTTCACTCGTCTGCGCCGGTGTGTTGCCCGAGCACCCGCCAACGACCACTGCCGTGCCAAGGGCCCAGATGGCAAGATGCTTGTATGTTCGACTAACCATGAGTCCCCCGAAGCTGGAGCGAGACTACACTGTCTCGCCTCTTCACTGGCACATGCATATGCAGACGTAAACTATGTTCTATCGCGAATACACAACCGCTATGAACGGTTGGTCAACCGCACGCCACCGTTCGTTCGCTCCAAGATTTCACTTAGCTCGAAGCTACGGCTGCCCGGCGTGGGCCCAGCCGCACCATCTCGAGGATCGGGATCGCCACCCCCAACAAGACCACGCCCGCCCCGATAAGCTGCCAGCGCTCAGGCACCACGTCGAGAATCGCGAAGTCGAGAACAAAGGCAAACAACGGACCGGTGAGCGTGATCATCGACGATTGCGCGGCGGTGATATGGCGCACCGCAAACATGATCGAGAGCCGCGAGACAAATGGCCCGGCAAACGCTCCGAGGGCACACAGTAGCCACACCTCGCCGCCCACCGAAAACAGTGCTGCAGCGTTGCCGGGAATCAGCAGCATGATCACGACCGCGAGCCACAGGCGAAGGGCGTTGACCTGCACAAGATCGACCCGTTGCGCGACATTGCGGGTCCACAGGTGAATCACGGCAAACCAAAACGACGACGCCAGCCCCCAGGCGATCCCCTCAGACGACAGAGGAGCTGCGCCGGCACTTGGTAGCTGCATGGTCGCGATCCCGGCCAGGACCACCAACATCGCCCCACCAAATCGCGCCGACACCCGTTCTTGTAGAAACAACCATCCACCGAGTACGACAAACAGGATCTGGGTTTGGTGCAACACACTGGTGACACCTGCATCTACATGGACCAGCGCCTGGGCGACGCAGTAGTTGCCGAATACCGTGACGATACCGAACACGAGGATCGTTTTGAGCGAGACGGCGTCGAGTTTGAGCCGTCGCCCGTGGCCAGTGCGGCCCGCCCGGCCAGTCCAACCAGTTTGGACAGCTGCAATCGAGTTAAAGACCGCGGCCGAAAGCAACACCAGGGTCACCGCCTGTTCGCGCGGGACAGCCTGGCAGGCGACTTTGAACGGGATGAAGTAGAGCGCAGCGCAGACGGTTGCAAACAGGGATAGCGAGATACCTGTGCGCACGTTTGAAGTCGCGGCTGGGAGCTCCGGGTTCACGGGGCGGCCACTGTGACACGCAAAGGGAACAACGTACAGCCCCGCAGCCGAGCCCCTGCGCACATCGGCGACCCCGGGGCGTAAACGCGAACCCAACACGACAACCGCTCGAGCCGGGCTGGTCATGGCACACTGTCACCATGCAGCGACCCCTCGCAGTGACCTTTGCATGTTTACTTGCATCCTGTACTTCGGGTCAGTCTTCACATCAGTCCCAACCGACGCCTCCCGCCAAACCTGTCCCAACAGACACTCCTGAGAGCGCGCCGGTTGACAGCGGTCAACACCCGCACGCGGAGCCGAACGCCGCGCCTGAGACGACGGTCGAAAACAATGCGGCCTGGCACCCAACGCTGCAAACGATCGCGCAGCTGTACACCTCGTGGGGTCGTGTCGACGATGAAATGCGGTTTGCCCCAACCCTGTGCCGAATCCCACGCCCCGGCCAATACGAGCTCTCTAGCAGCAAAGACGGCAACACCCACGGGCAAAAAATCTACTCGCTGTACGCATTCGACCCGGTGGCCTATGGGGCCCCACCGACGATGATGATGCCGATGATGGACGGCAAGGACACGCCCAAATTGGTCGGCGTGAGTCAAGCGATTGTGAAGGAAGCATTTGCCCCGAAACAGGTCGACGGCCCGACCGCGGGTCTCCACGAACCCGCGCCCGCGACCCGTGATGGCAAGTTCTTTGGCAAGGGTGACCCAGCTGGCCTCTACGTCATGTTCAAACCGACCGACGTCGACTTCGAAACGGATGCTGGGTGGGTGTACGCCACCATCACACCCGACGGCAACATTACCGCGGCCGGCAAGATCCGAAGCTGTATCGGCTGCCACCAAAAAAATCCCGACCGGGTGTTCGGCATGCCGCGCGAGGTCGGGATAGCCCCACAGGCCCGTGGGCCCAACGGCGGAAAAGTCGTTGCACCGAGCAACCTCTAATACCGGCTCGCCGCAGGTACGTTGTACATTCACGCATCTGCGCCCGATCGCCTGTTCAGGTTCTTTTCGCGTGCTGGCGCATTCCCGCTCAACCTTCGAAACTTGCGATTGCACACCCGGCTTCGCGATGATGTCGGCGTTTCACTTGGATGGACTGACATGCACGACAACTACCTCCGCAACCTCTCACTTTGTTGCCTCGTTGGCTTGAGCCTGTGTGCCTGCGGCAGCGACCCGGGTGAGGGCTCGGGTGCAACCGACACGGAAACCACGACCGAGTCGACGGGTGGCTCGGACACCGACCCCACGACTGCCGGACCCACAACCAACGGCACCAGTCCGACGGGCTCCGAGAGCGATTCGGACACGGGCATAGTGACCACCGATCCCCCGACAACGGACCCCTCGACCACAGATCCTTCAACTACCGACCCCTCAACGACGGATCCTTCGACCACTGACCCCTCGACAACGGATCCGTCGACCACCGACCCTTCGACCACTGACCCCACCGACACGACCGATTCGGACACGACCGACTCCGATACCGGCATGGGTGGCGGCTGCGAAGGCCTGGGTGACCAGGGGCTGCTGCTGCACTCGACCCTCGACGATGCCGGTGCGGTCATGAACCCTGCTGTCGGTGCCGGCATGGGCCAGGTGTTCACGATGCCAGCCGATGACTTTGTCCCCGGACTCGATGGCGACGCGGTTTACATCGATGCTGGTGCGGAATTTATCCGGTTCCCGCAGCGGGCAAACGGCAACGACAACATCAACTTTGAGCAGGGAACCATCGACTTTTGTTACCGCCCCGACTACGACCACACCGATGGGGAAAACCATGCCCTGTTTGAGGCCCGCGGCAGCAACATGTCTGGCGGTGGCTTTATTCGCGTACGCAAGGCCGCGCAGAACAATGCCAACTCGTTCCAAGTGTTGTTTTTAGAAGCCGGCAACATGGCGACGTTTGGCGAGTTGGCGATCGATGCCAACGACTACGCGTGGACGGCCGGCGAGTGGGTTCGCGTGACTGTGAGCTGGGACTTTACGGTCGGCGGCAACGAACAAAACCTCCGCGCCTATCTCGACGGCGTCGAACTGATTGATCCCGATCCACCCCTAGGCCCGCAAAACATGCCCTCTCCGGGCAACATGGGCAATATCTTCGTCGGCTTTTTCAATATGAATGATTGGCCAGCTTCGGGAGCGATCGACGACTTCAAGCTGTACGACAGTGCGCTGGCCCCGTAGCAAACCGGCGAGCGGCGGGCGGGCTCACAAGTCGCGTTACCATTGCGGCGATGGAGCCCGCCGAAGCATCGACTGCTAAACAGCCACAGAACTCGCCACACAAGCTGAAGGCTCGGTTTTATCTGCCGATTGCCTGGCGGATCATCGCGGCTCTCATCGCCCTCGCGGCCTGCCTGTTTGTAATCGCGGGCGTGTTTTCGGGGGCCGGTGACGAGGCGTTTGTCGGCATCGCCTTCATTGCACTTGCAATTACATTTATCTGCGGGCTGATCGTGTTGGCCGCGATCATCGGGCTGATGGCTGGGGTCTACGACCGTACCTACCTTGCGGGCTCGCTTGTTGGCGCGCTGCTGCTGGGTGCCGCAAACCTATTTGTCGCGGTGATCTCAGCGCTTGCATCTGCACCGATTGCCCCATGGGGCCGACCCCTGCGGATCAACGGAAAAATGATTCACCCCGAGCTTGCCCGCGGATCGAGTTGGGCAGCCGGCCCCCAGCCAAATTGCGACAACCTCGACCTCCCCACTCGCACGGCACTGGCGACCCTGTGGCACCACGACGCCCAAAAAGAGCATGCCAGTGTGCCGGCGTTTAGCCGTGTTGCCTGGCTGCTGGCCGGACTCGGGGCACCGGCAGACCTGCTCGCCAAGACACATCATGCCGGGCTCCAAGAAATCGACCACGCGCAGCGGTGCTTTGCCCTGGCTGGGGGCTATGCCGGCGAGACCCTGACCGTCGAACCTATCCCTGAGCTTTTGCGTGCACCGCTCGGGTTGGGCAACGATCCGCTGCTCGCGGTCGCCCTTGAAAGCCTGCGCGATGGGTGCCTCGTGGAGGACTTTAATGCCGATGTCGCCGAACAAGCCGCGGCCCATGCCCGCGACCCGGCGGCCAAACAACTTGCGCAAATCATCGCCCGCGACGAACGCGAACACGCCGCGCTCGCCTGGGAGATTGTCCAGTGGTGCATCGACATCGGCGGCGGCAAGCTGCGCCTTGCATTGGCGAAGGCTGGCGACAAACTTCCCCTAGACGGACCGCAGGCATACGGTAAAGCCGATGCCCAGCTCGTTGACCGGGCGGATCCGCAGGCCATGATCGACCACGGCAGGGTCCCGGCGAACCAGTGGCCGGCGATTTACCTGCGCCGACGCCAGCTGACCTGCGAACGGCTCGCCTCACTTTTGCAGCGACACCAACGGGCAGCTTAGTTGTATCAACATAAGATATCAGTTCGGTTGACCCCCCTATCGGGTTTATTTGAGGTTTCAGGCGTGAAGTCGGGGTGAGGTCACAGGCGAAATTCGACGGTCGGCCTTTCGCAGCCACCCGTCTGCGGCTATGGTCCGCCCATGCGTCGCCTCCTGTTGTTGTCGTGCCTCAGCCTCGCCTGTGCAACGAACTCGTCGTCCGATGTTAGCCAGCCACCGGCCGAGCCCGCGAGCCAACCTGCCAGCGACCCGGCAGCCGCGCGCATGGATGAGCTGAGTGCTCGGATTGAAGCCAAACGCAAGGAGCTCGGTATCCCCGGCCTCGGGCTTGTGGTGGTCAAAGACGGCAAGGTTTTGCTGTCGCGCGGCTTTGGTGTGCGCGACGTGGCCAACAACCAACCTGTCGATGAGGACACCCTGTTTGCAATTGGCTCAACCACCAAAGCATTCACCGCGATGCTGGTGATGATGGCCGTCGACGAGGGGAAAATCTCGCTCGACGACCACCCGCGCAAGTGTGTGCCCTACTTCAAGCTCGCCGACGAAGAGGCCGACAAAAACATCACCGTGCGCGACCTCCTGACCCACAGCTCGGGCTTGATGCGCACCGACCTCGGCTGGTACACCGGTCGGCTCTCCACCGAAGAGACCATTCGCGTAGCCGGGCAAGCCGAAAAAACCGCAGATCTACGCGAGCGCTTTCAATACCAAAACGTGATGTACGCAGCCGCTGGTGAGTGTGCCGCCAATCTGTTTGGCAAGTCGTACACCGAACTCATGCAGGAGCGGTTTTTCAATCCGCTCGGCATGACAAATGGCACCAACCTCAGTGTCTCGACCACGCTCAAGCACCCTATGCGGGCGGTTGGCTACACCAAGGCCGGGCCTGAAAAAACCCTGATGCCGGTCCCCATGCGACCGATCGACAACGTTGCGGCTGCCGGTGCCATCAACACCTCACTGCGAGATATCGCCCCGTGGCTGCAACTCATGCTCGCCGGCGGTGTGTACGACGGCAAACAATTTGTATCACCATCGAGTTTTCGCGAGATTACCAAGTCCCAGCAAAAAATCGCCGGCCCCATGACCTACACCCTCGGGTGGATGCGCGACCGCTGGAAGACCCACCGCCAGCTCCATCACGGAGGCGGGATCGATGGGTTCGTCACCCTGATTTCGCTATTGCCCAAGGACAATGTCGCGTTTGCGCTGTTCACCAACATCCAAAATGGCGACATCCATGGCTATGTCACCGAGGAGGTCTATGGGGCCCTGCTCGACGAGAATTGGGGCAAGCAAAAGGCCGATACCTCCGGTGAGGTTGCGTTGCCGGCTTCGGCCCAAAACGAGGTCGGTCGCTACGGGGTTGTCGGCGGCATGTCGATGGAAGTTGTATTTGCAGATAACAAGCTCCAACTCAAGGTCCCGCGCCAACCCGACTACGACCTCCTGGTCGACGACGCAGCTGCCCGTAAGTACCGGCTTGGGCCCCCTGCCCCGGCTGGGTTTTACGCGACGTTTCGCCCGCGCAAAGACGATCCCAACCGCCAGGAGTTGTTTTTGGAGCAGCCCCAGGGTCCAATGGTGCTGCAGCGCCTCACCGACGCCGACTTTGAGGCCGTCAAAAAAGCGGGCATCCCCGACAATCTACGCGAGCTGATGGGGCTTTATGCCCACCCCGAAAACGGGTTTGAGATCGAAGTTGGTCTCAGCGAAGGTCGGGTTGCCCTGTTGCCGCCCGGCGACGATCCGGCCCCACTCGTCGCCCGGAAAGACGGCTCCTTTGGCCTCGATGGCATGCCCGAAACATTCGTCGTGAGCCCGATTCGCGCAGGCAAAAAGCTGACCGGTCTCAAGCTGGTTCAGCCGAATAACACCGTCGAGTTCAAGCTGCGGTCCAAGGTGACGCTGCCCAAAATCACGGCCGACCAAGTGCTCAAGAAGATGCGCAAAGCGGCCGCCAGCGACAAGCTCAACAAGCTCGGGACCATCAAACTCACCGGCAAGCTCGAGTTCAAAAACCAGGGGCTTCAGGGTCGTCATGTACGGTCCCGGGCCTACCCCAACAAGCTCCGGGAAAATCTCGTGTTTCAGGCGCTCGGCCGCGACATCGGCAGCATCTTGGTCACCGCCGATGGCCAGGGGGCCCCGGTGCGTAGCTCCGACTTTATCGAGTCGTTGCCACTGACCAACGAAGACGCCAACAGCCTGCGCTTAGAGGCTATTTACGACTCACTCGACCCACAAAATCCGATGCTCGAACCGCCCGAGCTCCAGCGTGCGGGCACAGTCGACGATGAGCCGACCGTGGTCCTGCGGCGAAAAATCAAGACCGGTGGCTCGTTGATCATGCATGTTTCGCAAAAAACCTGGCGCCTACTCAAGCTAGAAATCTTTCAGGTAATGACCGCAGATGGGGCTGAAAGCCGCACAACCATGCGGTTTGAGGACTACCGCAAGGTCAAGGGAGTGCCGTTTGCCCACAAGATCACAGCCCGCGGCCAGCATGGCAAAGTTGTGGAGACGATCGAAAAAGTCGAGCTCGGCGTGGCCTTGCCGGACACCGAGTTCCAGCAATAAGCGAAGCGACGTGCGGGTGTCCCAAGGAACATGCACATGCATTTTCTTGACGGATACCCAAGCCCGTCGTGGCAAGTGTGAGAGCTCGCAAACCTATAAAAACGCGGCTGCGCAAAGATTTGCCGATGAACGACTCACGTCGCCACCCCGCGAACCTGCGCCTTTTGCCAACCTGCGGGCGTAAACTCTCGTCGCCCACAGGCAAATAGCGAGTGCCTGCCTGTTAGAGTCCGCCACACAAGGACAAACATGGCAGACCAGCTGATGAAAGGTGCCGTCGCGGATATCACGGCGGCCGTGGGCAAAACTCCGATCGTCCGACTCAACCACGTCGCCGAGGAGGTCAAGTCGGAAATCTATGTGAAGGTTGAGTACCTCAACCCGGCCGGCTCAATGAAGGACCGGGTGGCGATGAACATCATCCGCGATGCCGAAGAGCGTGGGATGTTGCGCCCGGGGGGTACCATCATTGAGGCCACCAGCGGCAACACAGGTGCCGGCTTGGCCATGGTGGCGGCGATCCGCGGATACAAGTGTGTGTTCGTGATGCCCGACAAGATGTCCCAGGAAAAAATCGACGGCCTGCGGGCCTACGGGGCCAAGGTTGTGATTTGTCCGACCGCCGTCGAACCCAGCGATCCGCGTAGCTACTACTCGGTTTCCCGCCGGATCGTCGAGGAAACCCCGGGGGCGTTTTACGCCAACCAGTACCACAACCCGGCCAACCCCGAGGCCCACTACGTCAACACTGCGCCCGAGATTTGGGAACAAACCGGCGGCGATTTTGATGTGTTTGTTGCCGGTATGGGCACCGGTGGCACCATCTCGGGTTGTGGCCGCTACTTCAAAGAGCGCAACCCCGATGTCCAACTTATCGGTGTCGACCCGATTGGCTCGCTGTACTACGAGTACGTCAAAACGGGCCGCCTGACCAAGGCGTTTAGCTACTACGTCGAAGGCATTGGCGAGGACTTTTTGCCCTCGACCATGAACCTCAGCCTGCTCGACGATGTGGTCCAGGTCGACGACCGTGAGTGCTTTTTGATGACCCGCGACCTCGTTCGCCGCGAGGGGATTTTTTGCGGAGGCTCGTGTGGCGCAGCGGTGATGGGCGCCATCAAATACGCCCGCACGCTCAAGGAGCCCAAAAAGATTTTGGTGCTGCTGCCCGACAGCGCCCAAAAATACCTCAGCAAAATTTTCAACGACGAGTGGATGCGCTCAAACGGGTTTTTGGATGTCGACGAGACCTCCGGCACCGTCGCCCACATCCTCAAGCAAAAGCCCGGCCAGGTGATTACCGCGGAGCTCAGCAGCACCGTGCGCGACGGCATCAAGTTGCTCAAAAAGCACGGTATCAGCCAATTGCCGGTGCTCGACGACCATCAGCGTCACTGTGGCATCGTCTCGGAGCTCGACCTCCTCAACTTCCTTTTGCAAAACGAGGGGCAGCTCGACCAACCGCTCAAGGAACTCATTACCAGTGACTATGCAACGGTTTCACCGCACACGCGGATCCAGTTGCTCAAGAGCATTTTCAACGACGCCAAAGTTGTCCTGGTTGTTGAAAACGACCGCCTCCTCGGACTTTTGACCAAGATCGACCTGATCGACTACCTCGCCTCGGAGCAGGCGGCAGCAAAGTAATATGGCGACCTACGAACGCGACAAAGACCACATCCCGGCCGACGCTCGAATCGAGACCCTGGTGATCCACGGCGGGCAGCACCCGGAGCCTGTTACCGGCGCCGTGATGCCGCCGATTTCCCAATCCTCGACATACATCCAAAAGGGCCCCGGCGAACACACGGGGTTTGAGTACAGCCGAACCCACAACCCCACGCGCTACGCCCTTGAACGGGCCATGGCCGCGGTCGAGGGCGGCACCTACGGGCTTGCGTTTGCCTCGGGCTGTGCCGCCACCATGACGGTCATCCAAATGCTCGATGCCGGCGACCATGTGATTGCCGGCGACGACATCTACGGCGGCACGTTTCGCCAGTTCGACAAGGTGATGTCGCGCCGCGGGCAGCTTTTTAGCTACGTCGACCCGACCGATCCGGCCCATGTCGAGGCTGCGATTCGCCCCGAAACCAAGCTGTGTTGGCTCGAAACCCCGACCAACCCCATGCTCAAACTCGGCGATATCGCAGCGATCGCCGACATCTGTCACAAGCGCGGCATCCTGCTAGCCGTTGATAATACATTTATGTCGCCGGTGTTCCAGCAACCGCTGGCCCTCGGTGCCGACCTCGTGGTCCACAGCACCACCAAGTACATCGGCGGCCACTCGGATGTCGTCGGCGGTATGGTGGTGACCCAAAGTGCGGAGCTCCACGACCGGCTGGCATTTTTGCAAAACTCCTGTGGGGCGGTTCCCGGGCCGCAGGATTGCTACTACACGCTTCGTGGCCTCAAAACCCTGGCCCTGCGAATGGACCGGCACCAGCAAAATGCCATCAAGGTCGCCGAGTTCTTGAGCGACCACAAAAAGGTTCAAAAGGTCATCTACCCGGGCCTTGCCAGCCACCCACAGCACGAGCTGGCCAAGCGGCAAATGTCGGGCTTTGGCGGCATGATTTCGTTTTATCTCAACGGCGACCTCGAGGCCGCCCGCCGGTTTTTGTCGGCGGTTCAGGTGTTTTCGCTGGCCGAGAGCCTTGGCGGCGTTGAGAGCCTGATCGAACACCCGGCGATCATGACCCACGCCTCGGTTCCCAAGGAAAACCGCGAGAAGTTGGGGATCCACGATGGTTTTATCCGCGTGAGCGTGGGTGTCGAGCATATCGACGACTTGCTCGGCGACCTCAGCCAGGCACTCGACCGGGCCTAACATGGGCAAACGCGTGTTGCTCGTGGGTGCGACCGGGATGGTCGGTGGCGAGGCACTTGCCCGGTGCCTCGCCTCCCCGGCCATCGACCAGGTCACGGTGCTCACGCGCCGGGCAACCGGCCAGCAACACGCCAAGCTCACCGAGGTTCTCCACCGGGATTTTTGTAACTACAACGGTGTCGAGCACTGCTTTGCAACCCAAGACGCCGCCCTGTTTTGCATTGGTGTCTACACCGGCTCCATGCCGGACGAGGCGTTTCGACGAATCACCGTGGATGTTCCAGCCGCGTTTTTTGGCGTGCTTGGCCAGCATAGCCCCGGTGCGGCGGTTTGCTTTCTCAGCGGCCAAGGTGCAGATACAAAAGAATCGAGCCGACTGGCGTTTGCGCGTTACAAGGGCATTGCCGAAAACGCCCTGCTCGCCCACGGGTTTGCCCGTACCCATATTTTTCGCCCCGGCTACATCTACCCGACCACCCCGCGGACAGAGCCCAGCTTGAGCTACCGACTAGTTCGTGGGCTCTATCCGCTGCTGCGGCGCATCTACCCCAACATCGGTATCGCCTCGACGGACCTCGCCGCTGCCATGGTCCATGCGGGGCTTCACGGCACCGGCAACCACCGGGCGCCGATCCTCGAAAACCGCGACATTCGAACACTTGCAGCTACACTCAAAACGCCATGAGTATCACCCTCTATCACCTCGAAAAATCCCGTTCACGCCGTGTCATGTTGCTGCTCGAAGAACTCGAGCTCGACTACGACATCGAAAACTACAAGCGCGACCCCAAGACCTTTCGCGCCCCGCTGAGCCTGCAAAAAATCCATCCTCTCGGCAAAGTTCCGCTGGTCAAAGACGGCGATCGGATTTTGGCGGAGACCGGCGCGATTTTTGAGGAGCTGCTCGAGACCTACGGAAATGGTCGATTCGTGCCCGAACGTGGCACCGAGGCAATGACCCAGTACCGCTACTTTATGCACTACGCCGAAGCCTCGTTGATGCCGCCCCTACTTGTCCGCCTGATCTTCGACATGGTCGGCAGCAGCAAGGTCCCGTTTTTTATCAAGCCGATCATCAAGGGCCTCGTCAAGCAGGTTGAGGGCAGCTACATCAACAAGGAGCTGACGTTGCAGACAAACTATCTCAACGGACTGCTCGGCCAGCGCAAGTGGTTTGCCGGAGATGCATATACAGCGGCTGACATGATGATGTCCTATCCGGTCGAGGCCCTGCTCGAGCGCGGGCGCATGTCCGAGGCAAGCACGGTCAACCTACGCGATTGGTCGAAGCGGGTCAAAGCCCGACCCGCCTACCAGCGGGCACTCGACCGCGGTGCCGGGCCCGTGGTCTAAACCGCCGATCACGAACTCCGTTCGCTGACCAATCAGTGTGTCATTTGGCGTGCGTGGTATCGTTTACCGGTGCCGCGGCTTGAAACTCTCGTAGTGTTGTTGCTGGTGACCAGCTGTGGCGACACGACAACGGCAACGACCGTAGGCGCGTCGGGTACTGTTGTATCGACATCAAGTTCTTCGCAAACGACACAGAGCGGCTCATCGACTGCGCAAACGACATCTCCCGGGGAGACACTAGCGGCCACCACTGAGCACGAAACGACGACCTCGAGCGAACCGCCGCCCGATCTTCCGCAACCGATCTGTCAAAAGAACATCTACAGCTCCTGCACGTACCCGGTGCCGTGCGAACACCATGGCTATATGTGTGGCGAGCCAGAATCGTTTTGGCAAGAGGACGGCTGCATGCGGCCCGTGTGCGAAACCCTCGAAGATTGCGAGCCGGGGTTTTACTGCGGGACCCGCAACACCCATTTTGACCTGTGGCATTGCTCCCAATACGAGAGAACACCTGGTGAGTTCGTCTGCACCTGCGGGGGCGACCCTGTCGCTGGAGATTTCAAGGTCAAACTGTGCTTTCCGGTGACGAACAACTGACCTAGCCCGCTACCGCAGGCGGATAATCTCGTCTTCTATCACCTTGAGCTCGCGGGCAAAGTTGACGAGGTCTGGGTAATCCTCGGGCTCGATCACGCCGAGCGTCAGGCTCATCTCGGTTTTGATGGTGATTTCGTTGCTGCCGCTTTGGCCGGTGACTTCGCGGCGGTAGGTCCCGTAGTCGTCCTTGACCTCGGCCGACTTGGGCACGTCGACAAACTTGCCGTCGGTAAGTCGGATGGTCACTTCCGCCGTCTTTTTGGGTGCATACGCAATTGCCATCCCGGTCTTGCGCTCGGGTAGCTGGGCATACCCGAGTGCCATGTTCATTGGCACCGTTGCCGCCCGCATCAAACTATCGCCGCCCTGGCGCACCGCGGCACCGCGGATCGATGCCTGAAACTTGAGTTTGAACGGCTTGTTGGTCTCGTGCTCATGCACAAGTTCGAGGGTGTCGAGGTCGATGGTTGCCCCTTGAAACAGGTGGGCGAGCTCGGCCCGTTCAAATCCTTCGTTGAGGCGGGCGCGGTCGATGTCTTGCAGCTGGTTGCGCCAGGCGAGGGCTTCCATTCCCTGAAGTTCGATCGTCCCCGAAACCGTGCCGTTTCCTTGCTTGTCGAGCTCCATCACCAGTTTGTGGCTACGTCGATCGAGCAGCGACTTGGGCGTGGTTGGGAAGGTGATAAAGCCCGGTGCGCGTTCACTGTCGTCGAGGCGAATCCGCACGCCCTTGGTCCCGGACAGGTTGACGGGGATAAACCCGAGCGGCATGACCTTGGCGTTGGTCAGGACAATCACGGGCGGACCCTTGGGCCCGTCGCTGTTGACCCACACCGCCAATACCGGAGCCGCGTAGGCCTCGAGCAGGGGGTGTCCGCCCTTTTGGTCTTGTGGGCCAAAGCGGTCGCGGCCAACCCATAACTCGGTGTAGATACCAGCTTCGCGCAGCATGGTTTTGAGCAAAATGAGGCGACTGCCCTTGCCCGCCGACAACGTGAGCGTGGCCCCGTCGGAGAGGTCGCCGGTCTCCTCAATGTTCTCCAAAACCCAGTCGTAGATGGCTCGTAGGGCCAACGAGCGATAATCTGGCCCACGGGGGATGTCGGCGGTGAGGGCCGCGACTTTCGTGCGCAGCTCGGGGTTGGTCCGTTGCGAGCGGTACAGCCGAAGCGCCAGGCTTTCGAGCCAAACGTGGGTGTCGGGAGGTGTAAATACACGGACCGAGGGGACTTCGTCGATAGCCGATCGCATCATCGGCTCGACACCGAGACGCTGCGAACGCTTGACCTGCCAGTGTTGAATCTTGAGCCCGTTCTCAACGCGAACCTGGGGTTTGGGGGCGTTGTGTCGCGACTCGGCCTTGAGCTCGAGGCCTTCGGGGCTCACCACCATCATCTCCGACACGTGAAACGGAGTGTCGGCCGACTGAAACCGGAACCGCGAGATGTCGATGTACCCGGGCATCATGCTTTCGGGCCCCTGCCCCAGGACAAACTCGTATTCGACCGCATCACCGGGCGCGAGCCCACGCAGGCTCAGGCCGCTTTTGCCGGGAATGACCTCGGGTTCGACGATCGTGCCATCCGGCTTGATGCTGTGTAGCGTGAGCACACGGGCGCCTTCGGGTGGGGTGATTTCGCCGTACTTGTCGATCGCGTCTTTGGTGCGCAGCTCAGAAATTGTATGCACAATTTGTCGGACGCTGCCATCTGGATACACCCGGGCGACGCTGCGATCGAGCACCAGCACTTCGTTGGCACCCGGGTATGGGTCTTGCTCTTGGCGATAGGCGGCAAGCGCCTTGGCCCCGTCGGTGCGAAAGTCGTAGAGATCGTCGTGGACCCCGAGATTTTCGCCGACAACCCGCAACGCTGAGCTGGCTGGTAACTTGGCAATCGCCCGTTCAACCGAGCTGCGGGCCGCGGACACTCGGTTCATGTCTGCTTGCAAGTCGCTCACCCGCAGCAGCACCCCGGCGGAATAGGGCCGGTACTTGAGAATATCTTGTAGATGCACCAGGGCCCGGTCGTAGTCCTGCTCGGAGACTGCAACATCGGCAAGCGCCTCGATGGCTTCGACATCGTCGGCGGCCCGGTTGACCCGCTCGGCCAAAAGCTCGCGCGCCTGTTTGAAATTGCCACGTACACGGGCGAGGTTGGCCCGTAGCCCAAGGGTGCCCGAGCACCGCTCGAGCCCGGCAACGAGTTCGTCCTCGCGTTTGACGTCGTCGCGGTCGCGGGCGATCAGGCGCTGGGCCTTGAGGATCTGGCAGCCGTTGGGGTCGCGGGCAGCCGCCCGTTCGAGTGCCTGGAGGGCCGCGTGCTCATCCCCGGCGGCGAGCAGTGCACGAAACCGTAGCAGCTCCCCCTGGACGTGGTCGAGGCTGCCCTTGGGCAACCCCCGCAACTGCTCTAAGACCTCCGCAACTTCGCTGCGCTCGAGGTCCATTTCGAGCAGGCGAATACGGGCGCTGTCGAGCGAGTTGTCGAGGTTGAGTGCATATTCAAGAGCTGCGCGCTGGCGGGCGGCCGAGGCCGTGCGCTCGCGGCTGGGGTCTTCGATCTCAAACGCCGCCACCAAAATATGTGCATCAGCAAATTTTGGCGCCTGGGCTTTGATCGCATGGGCCTCCTCCTCGGCGCGGTCGCTATCTCCCTGGGCAAGTGCATCGGCGAGGTCAAAAAACTGTCGCAGTGGCCGATATAACGGGTCACGCAGGAGGGTGTCGGGCGGTTGACGCTCGATGCGGGGGCCGACAAACATCGGCTCGGGGACGTGGGCTTCAACCTTGCTCGCTTTGGCCTTGCCCTTGGCCGGTTGCCCGCTAGCGATCGCCTTGCCCTGCTCGTCGGTCGCGCGAATCATTAACCAGGCGCGCTCCCCCGGGATAGTCAGGTGCGCTTCGAGGCGGTGGGTTCCGGGGGTTGTGTCGACCCGGATCTGGGCGTGGTCGGCCGGCCACTGGGTGGTGACATCCCCGCGGTACACGAGCTGACCATCGACGTAAATCCGCATGGGAGTTTGGGCCGCGATCTCGAGGTCGACGACGTTGCCGGCGACCTTGAGGTCGGTTTGCATCCGCCGCACGCCCGCCCGCGGCGTTGGGTTCCACGCACGTACAACACACGAAAGGGGCGTGACGTTGGCATCCGGATCGGCGGTAATCGTTGTACCTGCATCCTGTTCGAGGTGGCGCAGTTCGAGCGCCGCCAACGTCCCCTCGACCGGGCCAGCTGCCCATTCGCGCAGGCAGCCCTGGCGGTTGTAGTACGACAAATAGTCCTCGCCGTGGCGCCGGGCGATCTGTGCCCGCAGGCTCAGCAGCGGTTGGCTGACAGCCACCGGATAGCCCTCGAGTGAGAGTTTGTCGAGGTAGGCGGTGACGACCTTGTCGTCGTCGGGCACCTCGCCGTGGTTGCGCGCGAGCACCCGGGCGGCAAAGGCCGCAAAACCCATCAACGCGCCGCGGTCGAGCACAGCCGGCTTGCCCGGACTGCGCCGCGATTGTGGTTGGGGCTCCGGCGGTTTTTTGGCAACCTCTATCAGCCGCATGGAGAGTTCGCGGGCGCGGCGGAAGTCGAGGCGAAAGTCGGCCAACACAATCGCTGAGGCCAGCGAAATGGGGTCGCCGGCATCGGCCAAGCGGTCGAGAATTGGCCTGGCCTTGGCGACATCTCCAAGGTGAATCCAATAAAGGTGCCCGAGGTCGCGCCAGGCCGCTTGGTCATCGGGATGGCTGGCGAGATAGCTCTCTAACTTGTCGACCTGAACCTGGGCATCCTCGCGGCTCAGCGGCTCCGTCGGCGGCTCGGTGGGTTTACAAGCGACCAGCGCCAGGGCGAGTGCCCCGTGCAGGAGCAGATGACGAAGGCCACGCACGAAACCCGTGCCACTTGAAAACACGATGTTGGCTGATTTTCTGTGCATACGCATTAAAATCGCTACTGGCCCGGCTGGGCCTCAAAAACCTGTTGGAGGGAGGCATCGACCTGGCGCAGGAACTCACGAAATTCGCGGTACTTGTCCGGCGAAACCCGAGTCACGCTGTACTGCAAGCGGCTGTATACCTTGGCCTTGCGCCCCTGGTGTTCGACCTTCAGTTCAAATTTCCCCATCGGACTGTCGATGTTGCGGGACTGCGGAACCTGGGAAAATGTATAGCCACGGGGTAGCTCATACTCGATGGTCTGCTCTTCGACCGAAGGAATCGCCAGCACGAGGTCGTGGCGACGCTTGCCCTGGGCCGCTAGGTTGCCAACGAGACTGGTGCGATACCCCAACGGTGGAAACCTCAGGGAGCCGGGTTGCGATTGCCCCCAGCGCGGCACATCTAGTTTGGCGCCAATCTTGACCGGCGCGAGCACGTCGTCGATTCCTGGCGTTTCGATGTCGGAAACCCGAACCCCTTGAAAAAACCGCCCCCAGACGGCCGTTAACCGCTCCTGACGGCTCTCGGCCGATTGCAGGTTGGTCCGCCACGAAGCCGCGTTGGCCCCCCGCAACACGAGGTTGTACTCGACCTTGGCTCCTCCGGTATCTTGTAGCTGCACAGTTTGCGTGGTGACCTGATTGTTGGCCGCCGGTTCACTCATGGGGATTTGCCGCATCTCGGCACCGTCCCCGTCTTTGACGATCAACACGCTCGCCCCCTGGTCACCCGCAGGCAACTCGTCGGGGCCGGAAAACTCGGCGGTACCGTCGAGGTAGAGATCGAGCTCGGGCACGTAGACAATCGCGTGATTGAAGGCGGACAAACTCGCCGGGGTCTTGCCGATCGTGCCCTGGTCGCGGGTGCGGACCAGCACCAGGTGCGACTTGATCCCAACCTCTGCGAGCATGACCTTGAGCAGGCTCGCCTTGTCCTTGCAGTCGCCAAATTTGCGGTCGTAGACGTCGGTCGTGCGATAGGGCTTGTAGCCGTGAATCCCAAACTCCAGGCCGACGTAACGCGTCGAGCGGATCACGTGGCGATAGATCGCGTGGACCTTGTCGCGCACGCTGGCGTCCTTGCCCAGGTCAGCGACGGCCTCGGCCACCCCCGCCTTGATCTTGCTGTCGACGATCAGCTGTTCTTTGACGAGGTTCCAATACCACCGGCCAACATCGTCCCAGTTGGCGTAGGTGCTCACGTGCAGAAAGTTGGTGACCTCGGTCCACCCCGGCATATGGGCCTCGGGCAAAATCCCCGGTCGGTCCTTGAGGGTGTAGCGGTAGGTAACTGTATCTGCACCTTTTTTCTGTTGCTTGTGCACCTTGTGATTGAAGTACAATGGCCGCGAGCTCGGGACCTCCAACACGTAGTCGGTCACCAGGCTCGGTAGCGTGTCCTCCATGGGCATCAGCTCACCAAAGTAGTCGTCGAACTTGTTGCGGGCGGCCACATCGCGGCGGACAAACGCAACTTCGAGGGTGTCGCCCGGCCGCAGCCCGTTGAACGTGACTTTTTGGATCCGTCGGTCGTAAAACATTCGGTAGCCGGCCTCGGTCATCGAAACCACGCTCGGCGTGCCGATTTCTTCGATCGAACCGTTTTTGCGGCGAACCCTGGCGCGGCGGACATCGACATAGCTCTCCCCCGGGTCAAACGCGATCGCCTGTACCGACTGGCTGCGGACCCCACGGTCGTCGAGGATCCGGATCACGCGGTGGTCGAGTCGCTCGGTCAGGCCATTTTTGAGAACGTGGACCGCCACCCGACGGTGGAGAATGCCGGCATCCTTGCCCTTCCAGCTTGTCGGGCTCGGTGTAGCTGCAATCTTCTCGAAATCGATGTCGTGGCGGGTGAGCAGGTCGTCGGTCTGCGACGTGTCGAGCGAGGCCAGCAGGTCGCGCACATCGGGTTGCTGGGGTTTGAGTGCGAGGGAGCGCTTGAGGCTGTGGATGCCCCCGGCGGTGTCGCCATGGCGGGCGAGCATGCGCCCGAGCATGTTGTGCAACTCGGCGTTTTGCGGCGACAACTCAACGGCTTTTTGCAGGGCACCGCGGGCGGCATCGTCATTGCCGCGGGCCTGCTCTAAACGCGCGAGCTGGACGTAGGCTGCCGGTAGACCAGGGGCGGTGTTGACTCGAGCAGCCGCGAGTTTGGCCGCGCGTTCAGGCTCACCGAGATCGAGCAGGGCTTCGATCATTTGCCCGTGGACGTAGCCCTCGTCCTGGTGGTGGGCCAACAGGTACTCGTAGACCGCGAGCGCGTCGCGGGTACGCCCAAGCTCCGCGAGCCGGCTGGCGTGGGCCCGTCGCAACATACCCGACTCGGGGTAACGCCGGACCATGCTCTCGAGCCAGCTCAACGAAGTAATTGTATAGCCATCTTCAGACAGGCGTTCGACCAATGCCAGCTCGGTGTGGGCGTCGTCTGGCCCGACTTGAAACGACTCATCGAGCAACCGACGGGCGCGGTCGTCAAACCCGAGCGATTGGTAGCGCCAGGCCTGTTGCCGCAACAGGCGGGCGAGTAGCGGTGCACTTTTTGGCCCCTCCTTGCGCGCGCGCTCAATCCCGGCTGCGAGGGCGGTTCGACTGGTGTTTGGATCGGGGTCGGCGAGGTAACGCAGGTAGGCGCTGTAGGCCGTTTGTGACAGCTCATCCGCGGCCTCGGCGTGCTCGGCTGGCGTGCGGTCTTCGGGCGAGTACAGCCGGACCCAGCGCTCAAACTCAACACGTGCAAGTACATCTTGTTTACGGGGGCGCTTTTTGTCGGCATTCCTGTCGAGCACGCCCCGCAGCGAATGTGGTGGTTTGGCAGCCCTGGCTCCGGGCTCGTCCGGAGTCACCTCGCCACCGGGGGCTGCGAGCGCGCCCGCCTGGGGGTCGGCGGAGGTCAACAGCCCACTGAGCGGTGCCCCCGAAACCTGACTGAGCCGGGCACTAAATCCCCACAGACCCTCGTCGGCACTCACCTTGACCAAAATGCGGTTCCAGCCAGCCCGCAGCTTGACCGCATGGGTGTCTTGAAGGACATGTGGTGTGCGGTACAGATCCGACTCGCCCACGAAGTCGCTATTGACCCAAACTTTGTATGCACCGCCGGCACCCACGTGGATCGCCGCCCGGGTATCCTTGGCGACCTTGACCCATTTTGTTGCATAGCCAGTGACTTGAGAGTTTGGCGCGAGCAGTGCGTCGAGCGACACAAAGGTTTCGGTTTGGACCTCTTCGTTGCGAAAACTTCGCCACTCGAGGGTTTCGCCGGGAAGCTTGCCGAGCATCCGCTGGTCGGCATCGAAGGCTTCGCGCTCGGGTGGGTGCACCCGGCTGTGACCGACACGCCCGGCGTTGTCGAACGGACCGATGATTTGCCAGTCGAGCAGGTAGCCCTCGCGGCGATACCCTTCGTAGGCCCGGCTGTGATCGCCTTCGGCGGCGGCAAGTCGCGCCCGCAGATACCCGGCATAACTACGGACGAGCGGGTCGCGGCGTTTGTCCTTGGCCACACCGTCGAGCAGCTCGGCGAGTTGCTCGCTGGGCACTTCACCGTGGAGGTCGACCAAGATGCCAAGCAAGCCCGTGATCGCATTGGGGGAGCGGCCGGCGTTGCGCCGAAGGACATCGCGCCGGCGCTCCAACTCCCGCACCCACGGGCCCGGCAAACCGGCTTTGGCATCGCGCACACCAGGGGTCCAGATCGTTTGTGGCGAGGCATCTTCGGGCGAAGGCATCGCCACTGCGACATCGACGGGAAGGCCCAACGCGCCGAGTAGCAACAGGGCAACGGGGTACAACGCAGCTCGTCGGGGGGCTTTCATGAATCGTCCCATCATGCAGGATCCGGCAGCGTGTTGCCATCCGTCGTCGGCTGTCGACCAGGGAAACCTGGCATGTGCAAGATCCCGGGGCCAACAACGGCGGGGCGCCCACGGTGCTGGCTTTGGTAGAGTCCCACGGTGTCCGCCACAACCCTGACCCGTGCGCATCTCGAGGCATTTCTCGAAATCGTCGAGCGTGGCTCGATCCAGGCTGCCGCCCGTCACCGAGGACACGCTCGCGCTACTTACGCACGCTACTTGACCGATTTGGAGCAGCTGTTTGCCGGGTGCGAATTGATCCAGCGCGCTCCCGGCCAACGCACTGGAAGTGTGACGCCAGCAGGTTTAGAGCTCGCTCGCCGGGCGCGAACGTTTCTCCACCAATGGGACCGATGGTTGGTCGGCACCCGCGATGCACTGGCGACGACTGAGCGCGCTATACGCGTGGGCGTGTTGGCGGGCGCGTTTGATCTCCTGGCCCACGCCCTCAGCGACATCTGCAAACAAGACCCCGCCCCGTCGCTGCATGTCATCGAATACCCCGACAACGAGTTGTTGCGCGGGCTCGGTGACGGCGAAGTCGATCTCGCATTCGGCACGCTAGGACCGGTCGAGCTCCCTCGCCATCTCGAGTTTACGGCGATTGGCCCCCTGCCCTGGGTCGTGATCTTTGCCGACCGCTTGGCCGCATCACTCCCAAGCGAAGTCACGCTCGCCGATCTCGAAGGCAAACCGTTGGTGGTGACGCGCTCGGGCCCGGCGCGAGAACAGTTGGAGCAACACTTTGCCAACTATGAGGGGCGCCCGTTGACGTTTGACCCGACATTCGAAGTCGGGTCTTCGCCGCGGGTTGTCGAGGGGGTGGCCCGGGGGTTTGGGCTGGCGGTGGTCTCGACTTTTCGCGCGGCTTTTTTGCCCGAGGGCGTGCACGTGCGGCGACTTGTCGACGGGCCCGATCCACTGACTGCGGGCGCCTTCACCCGCAAGGGCGCCGTGTTGCCAGAGCCGTCACAACGCCTGCTCGAGCGGGCAACCGCGCATTTTCACAACCTGGCAAAACGCGCGACACACCCGTAACCGCGACCAGAAAAGTGCCACGCCACGGGAGCGAAAGTGCCGAAATGCGCTAACCTCTCCCGGCGCTATGCCTGGCACTTTACTTAACACAACCGGGTTTCGACCGGTCTGTGTCGCAGCATTCTTCGTTTTCTATTCCGGGTGCTTTCACGACAGCATGGGCGAGAGCCTAGGCCCCGTCACCCAGGCCACCACCGAATCCACCGAAACCGGCGAGACCACGGATACGACAACGGATCCATCAACCACCGCTGGACCGACAGATCCCACGACATCCGACACCGAAACCACCGAGTCGCCCACCACCGATCCGACCGATGCAACCACAATCAGTTGTACGCCGGGCGAGGAAAACTGTATGTGCAACGGTTCTGTGTGCGACGATGGGCTCGTCTGCGACGACGACCTGTGCATCCCGGAGGGTGAGGGTTTTTGTGGAGATGGCGAGGTCGACCCGGGCGAAAGTTGCGACGACGGCAACGACGAAGACGACGATGCGTGTCACAACGACTGCCGGCTCCCGGGCGAGTTGCTATGGGACAATGTCCACAATGGGCCAGCAAATGGTATCGACGCGGGCTTCGCAGTTGCATCTACAAGTGAAGGCATGGTCTTTGCCGGCGGCTACGAAACGGTCGACGGCTTCGCCCGCGAGGCGTTGATCCGACAATACACCCCCGAGGGTACCGAGGGTTGGAGCACCAGTTTTGGTACCTTGCTACCCGACGCCAACGATGTCGTCACCGGGCTCGCTATTTCGCAAGACACAACACTGGTCGCCGTTGGTGCCCAGCAAGGTCTCAATGGCACCGACACCTTTTTGAAGGGTTACTCGCTCGAGGGCTCCGAAGTTTGGGATAGCCTGCGTGCCGCTGGGAACTCGCGCACATACTTCCCAGAGGATGTTGTGGTCGCCGAAGACGGCACCATCTTTGTGGCGGGTAGCTCGACCTTCGACAACAACGACAACGATGCCTGGGTGGCGGCCTTCGACCCGACCGGCGAGCTGATTTGGGAGCACTTTGAGTTCCTTGGTGGCGGGTTTGAAGAAGAAGCCCGCGGCGTGGCTTTGATCGACCCTGCCGGCGAACAGGGACTGATCGCCTGCGGGTTTCAGACCGACCCCGACAACCTCGACCTTGAAGTCTGGCTCGCACGTTACCCAGCGCAGGGCACCGAACCGATGTGGCAGTACCAATACTCCGACGCCGACAATGTCGACGACTCGGCGGTCGATTGCGAAGTTGTTGGCAACAACGCCCTTGTGCTGGCACGCCGGGGCGATGCCACCGATCTGCGTACCCTAGAACTCACCGACGGCGACCCGGTGATCAATCCCAAAGTCATCGAAGGAGTCACCCCCGGGGGAATTGCCGTCAGCCTTGAAAATTCGCTGGTCGTCTCCGGAACCACGGCCGACAGCGACATTTGGGTGCGGCGGTTTGACAGCGGCGGCTCCGAGGTCTGGACCACAACCCACGACGGGCCGGCGGGCGATGCAGACCTTGGCCACCGGGTCACCGTCGACGCCACTGGCCATATTGCCGTTGTTGGTGCGGTCACCAACCTGACCGAAGGGTTCAATCTCTGGGTCGGCCGCTTTGCCCCGTAAACCCCGGGGCGAACTTCCGAAGGCTTGGCCGCTCCCGCGTTTTTGTTGGGTCTACGACCGAGTTACCTCCTCGGTGCCCGACTACCCGCTAACGAAACTTCCCCGCAACTCTTCAAGACCGCAGCAGGACTCGCCACGGATGCGAGGTAACACCCTGGGCAACTTAGGCGGGGGTTGTCGAAGGCTTGGTCGCTCTCGCGAGGTAACGCCCGCGACTACTTAGACTTAGGCGGGGTTGTCGAAGGCTTGGTCGCTCTCGCGTGCGAGGTAACGCCCGCGACTACTTAGACTTAGGCGGGGTCGTCGAAGGCTTGGTAGCTCTCGCGTGCGAGGTAACGCCCGCGACCGAGGTTGGTCGCCGAAACGTTTGCACGTACATCTGAAAACCGAAATTCGACACCGGCCGTTGCCAGATCTCCCTTGCTGAGATAACTGGCCGAGAACTCACCTTTTTGGCTTGCGTGCGGACCCATCGACGAGCGCAGGGATGCACTTTGCTGGCGAGCATGTGTAGCTGCAACTTCTGGGTCCTCGCCGCGAAAGCTCGCATCGACGGTCACAAGCGTCCCTGCTGCCGAAAACCGGAGTAGCAGGCTTGTGGCCGCGGTCGGCCGGGCGATAGAACTTGCAGGTACATCTTGACAGCGAAACGCATTGCCGGCTTCGACGGCCTCACACTCAACCCCCTGTTCGGCAATCCAAGCGGTTATCTGCTCGCGCGACGTCTCCCCGAGGGAAAAAGCGAGGACGTCGCGCGAGCCAGCTGGGGCCTCACCTGCCTGTGGGGCAAGCAGCGAGGCCCGGATGACATCGCGTTGCTCCGTTCCGAGGCTCTGGTCGTACCCCAACGGGCACGCAGACCCGGGGCTTGGAAGATAGCGCAGCAGGCCACGCCCAGCCTCCGTGTGGGCAAAACCCACAACCCCGACAAATGCCAGGCTCAGCCCGGCGGTCCATTTGAGCACTCGAAACAGACGCTTAGCCATGGTTATTGTCCGATGATTGTATTGGCAAATGCCGGGTCAACAAGCGGCGGTGCGAAGCAGTTGGCGATGTCCTCGTCGGGCACGCCGTTGTTGGACAACACACCTGCGATCAGGCCAATGAACGCATCGTACTCCTCCTGGGTGATACCCAGGCCGGCGTGCGACTCCTCCATCGTCGGCCCGGTGTAGAGGCCAGATGAGCAGCCGTAGGCGTCGGAGATGAAGTTGGTGAGGCTGTCCTTGAACGCCTGCACTGCGGCATCGCCCTGGGCGACGAGCGGGGCAAAGTCATCCATGAACATGGGGTCGGTGGCCGCCGCGTCGACAATGTCGCTGGAGACCTGGGGCACTGCGGCACCGTAGGTGGCACAGATATCAACCGCACAGGCTGGGCCTGCGGTCGTGTCGTCCGTTTCGGACGCATCGGTTTCGGTGCCAGCATCGGTTGTCGCGTCGGTGGCGTTTTCAGTAGTGGCGTTGCCAGTGTTGGAGTCCGTCGCGTCCGTCGTGCTTTCGCCGTCGGTACCGCATGCGGCCACCGTGGCCGCGACGGAAAGGGTGAGCAGGAAATTCGTAATCTTCATCAGTACTCCTGGGATTTTCGACCTCAAGGTTCAGAGCTTGAGGCCATGCGCCAGGGTACGCGCAATCGACAGATTTGGATCAAAAACAGCTAAAGAACGGCGCTAGGCGCCTCTCCGAGCGTGTGCGCTATACGCACACCTGGAATTCTCCACACGAAGCTTGCACATCGGTATTAAAGTGATATCACTTTGAGGTCACCAGGAGGCTTCATGCAATCGATCCAAGAACGCTCGGCTTTTCACATCACCGGGTTCCCCATGCTCTTGCTTGTGTTGGCGGCTATCGGCGGCGCCATCTACTTCCTCGCCCAGGTCGAAGCGACCTCGGGCATGAGCCTTATCCCTGCCGTCGGCATTGGGATCGCCACGTTTTTTACCCTACCCGGGTTTTTGGTCGTCCAGCCTAACGACGCCCGCGTACTCGTGTTTTTGGGCAAATACTCCGGCACCATCCGAACATCGGGGTTTTACTGGGCCAACCCGTTTGCACAAAAAATCCGGGTGAGCCTGCGGGTGCGCAACTTCAACAGCGACAAGCTCAAGGTCAACGACTCGCGCGGCAACCCGATCGAAATCGCGGCCGTGGTCGTGTGGCGGGTGACCGACTCGGCCCGCGCACTTTTTGATGTCGAGCACTACTCGGGATTTGTCGCCATCCAAAGCGAAACTGCGATCCGGGCGGTTGCCAGCCGATTTCCCTACGATCCCCACGAGGACGAGACCTCCCTACGCGGCGACCCAGATGCCGTGAGCGAAGCCCTCAAATCCGAAATCCAGGATCGCCTCGACGTCGCCGGTGTCGAAGTGGTCGAGGCCCGCCTGTCTCACCTTGCATATGCAACAGAGATCGCCCAGGCCATGCTCCGCCGCCAACAGGCGCAGGCCATCGTCGCCGCCCGCCGCGAAATTGTCGAGGGTGCCGTGGGCATGGTTAAGATGGGCTTGGAGCAACTCGAAGAGTACGGGATTGTCGAACTCGACACCGAACGCAAGGCCCAGATGGTCAACAACCTGCTGGTGGCGCTGGTCGCCGACAGCGAAGCGCAGCCGGTGATCAATACGGGAACCGTCTACTGAGCGCGACATGGCGGCACGCAAACGATTTCTCCTGAGGGTCGACCCCAAGGTACACGCCGCGATCGAACGCTGGGCGGCCGACGAACTTCGCAGCGTCAACGCGCAAATCGAGTATCTCCTCAAAGATGCGCTACGACGCCGCGGACGGCTCGCACGCGATGAGACCGACGATCCCTACCGCACAGAAGGCTAACTTTTTGAACGTACCAAAAGCCCGGCACTGCCGGGTTTTTGTTTATCCACCAGTCAGTACGTAGCGCCCTGGACCGACCTCGACGACCAACCCCAACATCTCCGCCTCGAGCAACTCCCCCACGTACTGCAAGGGGTCGTCGAGGGTTTCGACTTCGAGTGGCTTTGGCGGGTCAAACAGCTCCCGCACTTGTTGTAGATGCACTGGCCACAGGACCTGTTGTCGCGGTCTTGGTTGGCCTGTGAGCCAGCTTTGAACTGCCTGCGTGAGGGCTTTGTCGCCTGCCGATACTGGCGGCAGCCCGTGGGCTCCCCCTTGCAACAACTTCCCGCAGCCGTCAGTCCCCGGAATCGCCGCCAACTTTCGTTTTTTTTGCCGGGCCAGCGAGGCGGTGACTAGCGAGCCCGAACGCAGCGCAGCCTCGACCACGATCACGGCTTCACACAGGTCGACGACAATCCGATTGCGGCTGGCAAACATCGCCCGCACGGTTTTGGTGCCGGCCGGGTGGGCAAACAAGATCCCCGAACCGCACGACGACTGGCTCAAAACCTCGGCAAACAGGCCGCGGTGATGCGGTGGGTAGCAGCGGTCGGGGCCACAGGGAAGCACCGCCAACTGTGGCACCCTGGCTGCGACTGCGGCCCGGTGCACAGCAGCATCGATCCCGAGAGCGCCCCCGGAGACAACCGACCAACCGAGCCCGTGGGCGGCTTTGACCAGCGCTTCGCAGGCCGTTGCGAACCGTCGGTGCGCGGCCCGACTTCCGACAATCGCCAGCCGCGGTGCCGGTGGCAAGTCACCGGCCAAAAACATCGAACGCTTGCCCCGCAGGCCAAGCTCGTGGGGAGAAATCTCGCGAGTGCAGTACACACGGGCCAAATCGGTACGTCGCCCGCCGTGTTGCACGCGAGCGGGGCACTACAAAAGACTTTGCACACACATCGATCACCCGTCGGGCGTCGGTCGTTGTACGTGGGCGGATCCGTCCTGGCTGCAAAGTTTCCGCCCCCCGTGTGGGGTTTTCGCGTTAGGTTTCGGCCCACAGCGCCCCACAGGAGTTACCGCGATGAAAGTCAAAGCAGCACTCGCCCACAAAGCCGGAGCCCCCCTCAGTATCGAAACCGTCGATCTCGACGGACCCCGGGCCGGCGAAGTTCTTATTGAGATCAAGGCCACCGGCGTCTGCCATACCGATGCCTATACACTTTCTGGGGCCGATCCCGAGGGCCTGTTTCCCGCGGTCTTGGGCCACGAAGGTGCCGGGGTTGTCGTCGAAGTGGGTGCCGGCGTGACCAGCCTGCAACCGGGCGACCATGTAATTCCGTTGTATGTACCAGAGTGTCGGCAGTGCAAGTTTTGCCTGTCGGAAAAAACCAACCTGTGCCAGGCCATCCGCGCAACCCAGGGCAAGGGTTTGATGCCCGACGGGTCCTCTAGGTTCTCGATCGACGGCACCCCGATCTTCCATTACATGGGGACCTCGACCTTCGCCAATTACACCGTCGTGCCCGAAATCGCAGTCGCCAAGATCCGCGAGGACGCCCCGTTTGACAAGGTCTGCTACGTCGGCTGCGGCGTTACAACCGGCATCGGTGCGGTCATCAACACGGCCAAGGTCGAAGTGGGCGCCAACGTGGTCGTGTTTGGGCTTGGGGGCATCGGGCTCAACGTTATCCAGGGTGCCCGGCTGGCCGGTGCCAACATGATCATCGGTGTCGATATCAATCCAAACCGGCGCGAGTTGGCCGAGAAGTTCGGCATGACCCACTTTGTCAACGCCCGCGAAGTCGACGACCTGGTCCCCTACCTCGTCAACCTGACCGACGGGGGAGCCGACTACTCGTTTGAATGTGTCGGCAATGTCGAGGTCATGCGCCAGGCACTCGAGTGCTGCCACAAAGGTTGGGGCACCTCCGTGATCATCGGCGTGGCTGGCAGCGGCGAAGAGATTGCCACCCGCCCGTTCCAACTCGTCACCGGTCGCACCTGGAAAGGCACGGCATTTGGCGGGGCCAAGGGCCGGCGCGACGTCCCCAAAATCGTCGACTGGTACATGGAGGGCAAGATCAACATCGACGACCTCATCACCCACGTCATGCCGCTCGACAACATCAACGACTCGCTGCACCTGATGCACGAGGGCAAGTCGATCCGCAGTGTTGTGACCTTCCCCTAGCCCTCACAACTTGTATACACAAATAGGCCGTGCGCGCGGGACTCCCCGGCGCCGGCCTATTGTCGCTTCTGGTAGGCGATTGGGTCTTCCACCCCTGCCCCGGCAAAGCCGCGCAGTCGCAGATGGCAGGCGTCGCAACGACCACAGGCCCGCCCTTCGGCATCTGGGGCGTAGCAGGTGCTGGTGAGCCCATAGTCGACCCCACGGGCCAAACCGGCCTGGATGATCTCGGTCTTCGACCACGCGATCAACGGTGTGTGTACACGTATTTTGGCCCCCTCAACTGCGACCTTGGTCGCGAGGTTGGCCATCTGTTCAAACGCGGCGATAAACTCTGGACGGCAGTCGGGGTAACCCGAGTAGTCGACGGCATTGACCCCGATAAACAGATCGACCGCGCCTAGGACCTCGGCCCAGGCCAGGGCAAACGACAAAAATATGGTGTTGCGTGCCGGCACATAGGTCACCGGGATACCTTCGGTTGGGTCGTCGCCCTGGGGCACTTCGAGGTTTTCATCGGTCAGGGCCGAGCCGCCAAAGGTCGCCAGATCGATGTCGACAAACACATGCTCACAAACCCCGGCAGCCCTGGCCACGGCCCGAGCAGCGTCGAGTTCGTGGCTGTGGCGCTGCCCGTAGCGAAACGTCATTGCATAGACATCAAAACCCTGCTCGCGGGCGATCGCCGCAATTGTGGCCGAGTCGAGGCCACCACTGAGCAAGATAACGGCCCGCGGGCGTTGCGTGTCCGCTGTGCGAATTGACATCGGGCGAGGGTGCGTGCCCCCGCCCGTCGCGTCAAGTCCGGATGTCGGCGTCGATCAGCTCGCCGCCGACTTGCCGCCGTGCTCCGCCAGGAATTTCTCGACCAGAGTTGCGAGTTGAACCGGGGTCTCCTGCATCGGGTAGTGGCCCGCGTTCACGATGACCTGGTGCGACGCGTTGGCGTACCACTGCAAGAATGTCTGTTTGACAACATCCTCTGTGATCGCCCCGTCGTGCTCACCAACTAGCACCAGCAGCGGCGTTTTGAGGCCATTGGCCTCCTCGACGAAGCTGGTTTTGGCCCACGCAATGAGGTAGTCGGCAAACGCATTTTGGGTGGTCGTCTCACGCGAACGACGCACCATGTAGTCGAGCCACTTGCCCGAATTGCGGCTGCCGGTGGTGACATCAAGGATGATCCGGCGATTGCCGTCGTTTTCGGCGGCACCGCTGAAAAGTCCCCAGCCCTGCTCGTCGAACGGGACCCCAGACGCCGGAACCGGCGTCACGCAGGCGCCGGCAATCACCCGGTCGGGCGCGTCAACTGCCACCCGCTGGACAGCCATCCCACCCATCGAGTGGCCGACGAGGTGAAACTGCTTCCACCCGAGGTGATCGGCCAGCGCCAGCGTATCGGCCGAAATCTCGGCCATCGTGTGCTTGCCTTCGAGATGTCGGGACTTGCCGTAGCCGCGGTAATCAACAAATGCGTAGGTGAAGGTCTCGGTGTCGAGGTACGGCAGCATGGGGTCAAACACGCTGTAGTCCCCAAACCATCCGTGCAGGACGATGACCCCCTGCTTGCCACTTCCGAAAATCGTATGTCCGATCGTCATGTGCCCTTGCTCGTTTCGCTGCCCGAGGCTCCGCTCGAGGTCTGATTTTGTGGCCCGAGAGTATCGCTTCGCGCAATGGAGTGAAAGGTCTACAGGCGCGCGCGAGCGTACCAAGCTTGCGGGTGTCGGCGCCCCGGGGCTCGCCATTGTTGCAGCAGCATCTATTCCGCGCCGACGCCCACCACCAAAACGAGCACGCTCGCCCGGTTCATCCCCGCGCACCCGCCCGCTGAGCACGTCCCTTCGCAGTCGCCGGCGCGCAACGCCCCTGTCTCTTCAAGTTGTATAGTCATATTTACCGGGAGTGGTAGATACCGGGCACACTCGCCCATCGATGCGTCCGCGGTAGGGAACGAATCACCTACATCCGCCGACGTTTCGCTAGCCAACTTCGCCAGTCCCTAAGTTCATCCGCGCTCCCCGGTGCAGGGACGTCGACAAAACTAAAAACCTGTCTGTCAGGTCACCCGGGTTATAGTCGCAACTGGGATGGTTAGCTTTGATGCCCAGCCAACACGCCCGAGTGGCGTCGCCAGTGCCCGAAGCCACCCGCGTGGCAACCTAGGCGCGCCGCTGCAGGCGGGCCAAAAATCTCCGTTCCCCGATCTGGTGGGCACGGTGATCGCCGATCGTTACGAAGTGCTCGAGCCCCTCGCCCAGGGCGGTATGGGAGCTATCTTCCGGGTCCGTCACGCCACCCTTGGCCGCCAGCTCGCGCTCAAAGTCCTGCGCCCGATCTACGCCCGCCGCACCGGCATCATCCGCCGCTTTGAGCTCGAGGCACAGGTCGCGTCCCAGCTCCAGCATCCGCACATCATCGACATCATCGACTTTGGCCACACCCACGACGGTATCGCCTACCTCGCCATGGAACTTCTCGAAGGTGAGGACCTGCTGGCAACCGTGCGCCGCGAGGGACCATTGCCGTGGGCGCGGTTGGCCCCCATGGCACTGCAGATCTGCGATGCCCTCCACGCCGCCCATCAAGCTGGGGTGATCCACCGCGACCTCAAACCCGCCAATTGCTACCGCACAAGCCACGCTGGCAATCCAGACCACATCAAGCTGCTCGACTTTGGGGTCGCCAAACTTCTCTACGGTGACGAGGAAAACGGCCCGATCACCTCTGCCGGGCAACTTGTGGGTACCCCGCTGTACATCCCGCCCGAAGCGGTGGACGGCACCTCGCCCAATCCCAAATTTGATGTATACGCATTGGGTGTCAGCCTCTATCAATTGTTGTCTGGCAAACGCCCCTATGCCGACAAGGTATCGATGGAATTGCTGCGCGCCCGGGCGCTCACCGACCCCATGCCGATCCGTCAGGTCGCGCCCCACCTGCGCATCCCCATGCCGGCACAGGACGTCGTGATGCGTGCCCTCGCCCGCGACCCAAACCAACGCTTTCCCACCGCCAAGGCCGTGTACGAGGCGATCGAGCAAAGTATGGCCAGCCAGGCGACTGTGATCGGCGTGCAGAGCCACAAGGTCCTCAGTACAGGGCGCCCGCGCATTCAAACACCACTGCCCACACCGGTCAGTGAAGCATCTAGTTCGGCCCGGTCATCGTCGTCGCAACGGCGTTGGGTCTCGCCGGCGAGTTCGTCGGGACACCACCGGGCTGAGTTGACATCGGGGAGCAATCCGCTGCTCGAGTCAAGCGGCAACCGGATCGCCACCGTCTCGCCACCCACGCGCGATCAATCGCCGACGAGTCAGGGCCATCGGCGGGCCATCATCATCGGAGCATTGATCGCCCTTGCGTGTGTCAGCGCCGTGCTGCTCGCCCTAGCCCTCTACATGCGGATGTAGGTTGGCTCAATCGTCGCAAGTACGTCGTTCAAGCAGCTCACACATTGTGATACACGCGACCAAGTGAGCCGACGCGCAACAATTTTGATGCACCTACAACATAGCCTTCCGGGTAGCCGGGGCCTATGATTGGCCCCTGGTGGACACCTCTCCCGATAGCCCTTCCCTAAATCGGGTTGGCCGCTACGTCATTCTCCGCAAACTGGGTACGGGAGGCATGGGAGTCGTGTACTCGGCCTACGACGAGGAGCTCGACCGCAAACTGGCGATCAAAGTCCTGCGCAAGGAGCTCAAAGACAAGGGCCACGCACCCCTTCGGATCCATCGAGAAGCCCAGGCGCTGGCACGCCTCAACCACCCCAACGTGGTCCAAGTCTACGACGTCGGCTCGCTCGAGGGGCAGCTCTACATCGCTATGGAGTACGTCGACGGCGTGAGCCTCAAGCAGTGGGTTTCCGAGTCAGGCCAAGACTGGCGTGACTGTTTAAACATGTTTATTGAGGCAGGCCATGGGCTTGCTGCCGCCCACGCGGCCGGCTTGATACACCGCGACTTTAAACCCGATAACGTACTTGTGGGGCACGCCGACAGCCGTCCTCGCGTCCTCGATTTCGGCCTCGCCCGCCCCCAGGATGTCCCCGAAACATTGCCACTTGCCAACGACTCGGCGGTGCTTTCCCAACTCGTCGACACCGGGCCCTCGCTGAGCGACCCGCTCACCCGCCACGGCTCCCTGATTGGCACCCCGGCCTACATGAGCCCGGAGCAACACATCCGCCAGCCAGCCGACGCCCGCAGCGACCAGTTTAGTTTTTGTGTCGCCCTGCACGAGGCTCTGTATGGTGTGCGACCGTTTCCCGGCGGCACCCAAAAAGAAGTTGCACACGCAATCTTACGTGGACGCATCCGTCCCCCGCCAGAGGACTCCCGGGTGCCGCAGTGGATCCGGCGAATCCTCCTGCGCGGGCTCGAGGCCGATCCCGACGCCCGCTGGCCAACCATGGCGAGCTTGCTATCGGCCCTAGCCAACGACCCGACACGCAAACGCAAACGCGTCATTGCCGGGCTGTTGCTCACAGCAATCGCCGCATTCGGTGCCTATGCACTTGCTGTGAGCCAATCGGACAGCGCGCCAGATATGCGTTGTTCGGGCGCACAGGCCAAGTTAGAGGGCGTTTGGGGCCCCGAGCAGGACGAACTCGTCGGCCGCCAGTTTCTCGCAGCCTCTGTACCCTACGCCGAAGAGACCTGGTCGCGGGTCAGTCGGCGGCTGACCCAGTACAGCCACGAATGGGTACAGCTCCACGAAGATGCGTGCCGGGCCACAAATATCCGTCAGGAGCAGTCGCAGGCCATGCTCGACCTGCAGATGGCCTGCCTCAGTCGCAACCTCGTCGACCTCGCGTCCCTCACCGAGTTGCTGCAAACCGCCGACGAAAATGTTGTCGAACACGCGGTCTCATCGGCCGCCGCACTGCGCCCCAACGCGCTTTGTACAGACCTCGCCCGCCTCCACGCCCAACGCCAACTACCGGTTGCAACGGCCGACCAATCGGCTGTGGCTGCAGTCCGTAAAAAACTTGCACAGGCACATGTTCGCCAGCAGTCTGCCCTGTTTGAGCTCGCCCTCAAACTCGCACAGGATGCCGAAACGGCAGCCCGTGAACTCGGCTATCCCGGTCCGATTGCCGAGGCGACCCTGCAACATGGTCAAATTCTACAGGACCTCGGAAAATTCGCCGAGGCCGAGGAAAAACTGCTCGACGCCTATTGGACTGCCGAAGCCGCACACGACGATGTTCAGAAAATTGTAACTGCAACAACCATGATCAAGTTGGTCGGCGTTCGCCTAGCCCGACTCGACGGCGGTCAGCAGTGGGCCCGCGCGACCAAGGCAACGCTCGATCGCCTCGACGACCGCGGCCTCAACCGCGCGCGTTTTCTCGACGCCACCGGGGCCCTGGAGTTTGAGGCCGGTAACCGGGCCAACGCCCTAGCCCTGCACCTTGAAGCCCGCACGATCTTGACCCGAGAGCTACGCAGCGACGACCCCGAGCTCGCGTGGTCACTCAACAACCTCGGCATTGTCTACCAGGCCCAAGGTGAACTCGACGAGGCGGTCCGCCACTTTGACGAGGCGATAACATCGCTGACCGACAGTCTCGGCAACAGCCACCCGGACCTCGGCATCCCGCTCAACAACCTCGGCAATGCGCTCGTGACCCAGGGCAAGGTCAGCGAGGCACGCACAGCTTTCGAGCGGGTTTTAGACCTGCGGACAAAAGTGTTTGGCCCCAACCACCCGAGCCTCGGCTACTCCCTCAACGCCCTGGGCAATGTGTTTCAAAAGCAAGGTGAGCTCGACCGCGCGCTATCTTTGTTCGAGCGAGCGGACGATATCTGGCAAACAGCCTACGGCGATGAGCACCCGAACCTCGGGTACACCAGCATCAATCTCGCCTCGGTATTGCTCGAGCAAAAAAAGTTCGACGAGGCACGAGCTTTGTTCGAGCGCGCCGAGAAAATTTGGGCCGGTACGTACGGGCCAAAGCACGTCACTCTCGGCTATCCGCTCGAGGGCCTCGGCCAGGTCGCTTTGCAGCGTGGCGACCTGCCCCTGGCGATCAGCCAGTTCGAGCGGGCACTCGCGCTGCGGTCGGCAGCCCAGGCACCCCCCGACGAAGTTGCGGCATCGGCCCAGTCGCTGGCTGCGGCCCTCCACCAACACGCCCCACAAAATCCGCGGGTCCTTGGCTTGTATCAGCAAGCGCTCGCGCGTTACCGTGAAGCCGGCCCGGGTTTTGAGAGCTCGGTCAAGGACGTCGAAGCAGCCATTGCCGCACTCGACCCGGCATCTCCCTAGCACCCTATGCGACATCGAGTCGATTTCCACTTGGACACGCCGCTCTTGCTCGCCGCGCTGTGGCTCGCAACTGCGACGGGCTGTGAACAGGCTGCCCAACCGAAACCGACACCTAGTTCGACACCTAGCTCGGCACCTAGCTCGGCACCTAGCCCGCCTCCCGCTGACAAACTTGTACATGCATCAAGTCCGATAGCTGTACCCGCTGCCGCTAGCGACGGCCCGCGGCTTCGCGTCCTCGGTATCGCCCAGGATGGCGGCCTTCCGCACGTGGCCTGTAACTGCTCGAATTGCTCCGCCGCCCGGGCCCATGCCAACCGCAGCTCCTATGTTGCCAGTGTCGGTGTGCTTGTAAACGGCCAGTCATTGCTGGTCGATGCCACTCCGGATATTCGCCTGCAGCTCGACCTGCTCGCCGGCGACACACCCGGCCAAACTGGGGTCAACCGCCGACCGGTCGACGGTGTGCTGTTGACACACGCCCACATCGGGCACTATCTCGGGCTTGCGTTTTTTGGCTTCGAGGCGCTCAACAGCCGCGAGCTTCCGGTTTATGCCACGCCTCAACTCGGAGACTTTCTCGCCACCCACGCGCCTTGGCAACAACTTGTACAAACAAACAATATTGCGCTCAGGCCCCTCACCACCGGCGAGGCAATCGAGCTCACAGCAGGGCTCAAGGTCACGGCAATCCAGGTCCCGCACCGCGATGAATATGCAAATACTGTTGCGTTTCGGTTTGCCGGCCCGAGCCAAACCGTGCTTTACATTCCCGATACCGATCCCTGGGCTCGCTGGTCGTCCGACCCGATCGAGCTATTTGACGGGGTCGATGTTGCCCTGGTCGACGGTACGTTTTTCTCGGGTAGTGAGCTGCCCGGGCGCGACCTCAGCAAAATTGGCCACCCACTGATCACCGACTCGATCGAATTGTTGCGTCCACTCGTCGCCAACCACACCCTCGCCGTCTACTTTATCCACCTCAACCATTCCAACCCGGCCCTAGATCCGGCAAGTGCTGCTCGGCGAACGATCGACGAAAGTGGGTTTCACGTGGCCCACACGGGCCTCGAACTCGCCCTCTAAACCACGCTACGAACCCGCAGGCGAGCTACGAAGCCAACCCGAGAAAGCTCAGGGCCGCCATCGCTCCCGCGGCAGCGCTCAACGGAATCGTAAAGTTGTCGTCGACACGCTTGCTGATTAGCTCAGCGAACGTTGCCGGAACTGCACCGGCCAGCGCGATCGTGAGGGCTGCCAGCAGTGAGAGCTCGTGAAAGCTGAGCAGCACCCCGACTGTGGCGATTGTACTTGCAAGTAAAAACGCCCCCGAGCCCTCAACACTGCGGCCGTTTATCAATTTGTGGCGACCAAACCGGCGCCCGATAAGGGCCGCGATTGGGTCGCCCACACCCAAGATCACCACCGCGGCCGTCTGCACGATAGGTTCACCTGTGCAGGCCAGTAGCACCAACGCGGTTGCATACCAGGTTGCGGAGTTGATCCGAAACGTCTCGTGTGGGTGAGCGACCGGCTGAAACACCCGCATGATGGCTCGGTTGACGGCTGGCGACCGCCGCCGCGAAGCTTCCATCGTCCACGCTGCCGCTGCGAAACTACCCGAAGCCCAAAACAGGCCCGGCTGATCGAGCACAATCTGGATAAGGCACAGCGAGAACAGTGCAGATGCAACATGAAAGGCGTTGCGCTTGTAGTTGGTCGGCCGCAGGCTCGGCACGTGGATCTCGAACTCACGCAGCTTGCCGGCAAAGGCCTCGTAGGCGGGCTGGATTTGTACGCGAAAGCGGGCCCATGCCTCGGTGCACTCGTGGGCCGTCAACCCGACATCCGGTGTATAGTCATCGAGTTTGGCCACCAGCTCGCGCAGGCGTTCGCCCAAGCCATCGAACTCGGACAGAGCCGAGGTCCGCAGCTCATCGAGCATATCGCTTATCCGGCGCAGCCGGGCCTGGGCAGCGGCCTCGAATTCGACTCGCCAGCGAGCGGGGTCGAGTTCCCGCAGCAGGTCGAGCAATTCAAACGCCAGTTCGCGACTGGTATCGAGGGCCACAGCGTTCGTCATGGGCGCAACCGCTGTATACACCCCAAAACCCGTCAATGGACGCGCGGACGCGGTCAGCGAACACTGTCGCTGCGCGACTCAACACACAAAAGATCGCCTACTTGCCCGGGGCTGCCGAACTCGCCGCTTCGTCCTTCTCCATCACGTAGCGCACCAAACGCTTGAGTGTGTTGTTGCGTTCGATGTTGCCGAGGATCTTGACAAGATCGTCGTAGGCCTTTGGGTCCTTGAGCAGCTTGCCGGCGCTGCCCTGCCCGTCCTCGAGCGCGGCGATCACCTTGTTGAGGTTGTCGAGGGTCTCCTCGATGTCTTTGACCATCTCGCCCTTCTCATCGTAGAGCAGCTTGGAGCCGATGCTCTTGTTGTTCGGGTCTTTGAGGTCTTCGAGTACCTTGGAGATTTCGGACATGACCTTTCGGCCATCATCGACGATGGGTTGGATGTTGTTGTCGATCTTGCCGAGGCTGCGGTTGGCGGTGGCGACAAAACGGTCGAGGCCACGGGCGGTGTCGCGAATGGAGCGCAGGGTGCCGCCGAAATCCTTGACGTAGGCTTCGTCGTTGAGCAGCGCGCCCACAAGCCCTTTCCCCTCGGCGATTTGGCGACTGACTTCGTTGGCGTTGGCCAGTAGCCCCTGGACGTTGCGGATGGTTTTTTCGTCGCCCACGGCCTGGGCCAGCTCGGCCACACCACCGATGATTTCCTCGACCTTCACAAACATCCCGTCGACCCGGTCCTTGACCGCGTAGATATCTTCGATGAGTGAGGGGTTGGCTTGGATGCGTCCGCCGGGCTGAATCGGGTCGCCACGGCCGACCGTTACCTGGACCAACTGATCGCCCAAAACGCCGTTTTGAGAAACTGTCGCGCGGCTGTCCTCGCGAATGTGTGCAAGTGCATCTTTAAAGATCTCGAGCGTCACGCGGATGCGTTTGTGGCTCGTCGTATAACTTGCACATACACCATTGTTACCTGTCCAAGTCACCCGGCGATAGCGGCGACGAAACTCGCTGGTAATACAAATTTCGTCCTGGTTGCAATCTTCGTTGACGGTACAAGGAGGGTGGAGGTCGCGGTTGGCCGAGTACGGCTCGAGCTCGCCGCACTGCCCCTCGGGCGTGCAAAACATGGTGCGGTCACAGCTGTCGGTCCGGTTTTGGCTATAACGCCCACGATCCTCGGTGAGCGGGTCACAGCGATAGTCGGGCTCGATAAACGCACGGTCCTTGACCACCCCAACTTCGACACCTTCGAGCTGCACGGGGCTGCCCTTTTTGAGGCCCGAAACACTGCGGAAGTCGGCGTAGATCAGCACCTTTTCCTTCCACGCGCCCTTGCCCTGACCAATCACGAACAGCGAGACGACGAACAGGATGCCCAGGCCAATGACGAACACGCCGACCTGGAGATTGAGTTTGGCTTCGCTCTTGCGGGCCATAGGCTAGACTCTCCCTTCGATAAAATCCCGTACTTCGGGGGCGGTGCTGCAGTGAAACTGCTCGGGCGTCCCAACATGCCCAAAATGTTTGTCGTGCAACATCGCGAGGCGGTCGGATACTTCAAACGCCATCGGCATTTCGTGGGTCACCACCACACTGGTCACACCTAGCTCGCGTTGAAGTTTCTTGATCATGTCGCCGATCCGACGAATGTTGTACGGGTCGAGCCCGGTCGTCGGTTCGTCGTAGAGGATAACCTCAGGCTTGATGGCGATCGAGCGGGCGAGAGCTACGCGTTTGCGCATCCCCCCCGAGAGGCTCGCTGGCATGCGCGCGGGCAGGTGCGGATCGTAACCGAGCCCGACCATTTCGAGGCATTCACGCACACGCTCGGCAATCTCCTCGTCCCCCATTTGGGTGTGCTCGCGCAGGGCGTAGCTGACATTGTCGGCCACCGACATGGAGTCAAACAACGCGCCCCCCTGAAACACCATCGAAACCTTGCGCCGCAACAGGCTGAGGCCGTGGGGATCGAGCTCCGAAACTTCTTGACCGCGGACAAGTACGTCGCCCTTGTCGGCATGTAACAACCCGGTCATCAACTTGAGACACACACTTTTTCCCTGACCACTGCCACCGATCACCGTGAGCGTCTCGCCCTCCTGGATCGACAGGTTCATGTCGCGGTAAATGACGTTGTCGCCAAACGCCTTGTGGATGCCTCGAAGTTCGATAATCGCAACCATGGAGCTATACCGGGAGAAAAATTGTGGTGAGGATAAAGTCCGCCACCAGGATCGACACCGAGGTAGCGACCACGGTATTCGTTGTTGATACACCTACAGCTTCGGTCCCAAACTTGGTGGTAAAACCCTGGTACGAGCCGATCAACCCGATCAACGCGCCAAACACCGTCGACTTGATCAGCCCCGAGAGGTAGTCCATCGGCCACAACTCATCGACGTAGGTCTCATAAAAATAGGCCATCGGTACATCGAACACGAGATCCGCGATCATCGCCCCGCCGCCTAGGGCGAGCAGGTTGCCGAGCACGGCCAACAACGGCAACGTGATGGTTGCCGCCACCAGGCGTGGCCACACAAGTTTTTTGATCGGATCGGCACCGAGCGACGCGATCGCGTCGATCTGCTCAGAGACCTTCATCGAACCCAGCTCGGCGGTGATCCCCGTGGCCATCTTGGCACCGACCGTCAGCGCCAAAATCCCGGGTACGAGCTCGCGTACAAGTGCCAACGCGGCCGCGTATCCGATCGCATTTTTCGCCCCGAAGTCCATCAGGGCTTCACCAAATTGCCAGGTCAGCACGAGCCCAATAAAGACCGACATCAAACTGGCCAGCGGTAGGCTTTTGATGCCGAGCGCGACAACTTGATAGAAGATGTCGTAGGTACCAAACGGCCGTCGCAGACCGACGGAAACCGCCATGCCGAGCAATCGCGCAACCCCGCCGGCCCATTGAATGCCAGCGACAATATTGCCGCCTAGGCGCTCGATAAATCCGGGTTGGGACGCCTCGGCCACGCGCTACTCCACGGGAAATTGGAAGCCGGCAACAACCTGCGCAAACGCTGGGCGGGCCTGTTCAAAAGCCGACGGCGCGGCCATGAGGTGAAGATCGATCAGGCACCCGTTTTTCTTGACGACCAGCAACTCGAGCTTCATCGAATAACCGCCATCGAGGGAGGCGGTAACAACCGTCCGCAGAGCCTCCCGCCCGAGAAACGTCTCCGGTTTTTGCGACTCGATTTTCCATTCGCGAAAGTCGATGTGAAGGTGGTCGGTAAACTGCTCGAGTGAACTGTCGCCGTGGCGGTCGCACTGGGCCTGCACCTGGATCAGCGCCGGCCAACTGCGATGGCTCCACGCGACTTGCGAGCCCTTTTCCTTGACCGGGTTCCAATCCCCACCGGGGTTGCCGACGCGATAGGTCGCCTCGTCGGTGTCGGCCTTGAAGTAGGTGTCGCCCTGCCCGCGCCAGCCGCCGGCGCAGGCAGATATGGCGATACAGGACACCAACCCGGCGAGCCGGATCGTGTGGAGACTTTTTGGCGCACGGACTGCGGTCATGGGGGAAATCGGCACGAGTGTAACAGTGTCTGCCAACCGTCGCGGGTAACCAATCTCGTCCCTGCGAACTGTTGCAAACGTTCGAGCACGCGATGCCGAGCACAAAACAACAGCTTGATGATGTTTGTGAGAATAAATCGCGCCACAGCTGTGGATCCTGTCCACACACGGGCGCCACGTACCATCCGGATGCGGGAAATACGCTGAAGAAGTCGGTGCAACACAGGCTCCGGTGCGACGAACCAGCCCCCCGTGGGAACCCTATGTCTCGCCCTCGTCTTGACCATTTTGCAGACAATTCCCGGCGCCAACGCTGTCGCGGCGATTCCCGGGCCAGACGGAAGTTGGGCCCTCGTCCACGGCAGCGCTCTTTGGATCTGCTGGCGACACCGCCCTGGCCAAACCTGCTTTACCCGGGTATTCGGGCCGGCGACCAACCTCCAGCGGGGGCGATTTTTCGGCCCCGACACGTTCGTTGTATCATCATCTACATCGGCGTTCCTGTTGCGTCGCAACGACACGGTAGCAACCGAACTCGGCGAGCGTGAGCGGGCCGATCTCGTAGATCTTCCCCGGCTCACCGGCGTCGACTGTGCTCCTGCCGGCTGGCTGCCCCAACTCGGACCACATGGCCCCAAATGGATGTGGTTGCCGTGCGAGGTCCACCGTTTCGTTTCCTGCCGCGCTCCGCCTCCGCCGCGATTACGGCGTCCGTCGCCTGTGCTTCTCTCGCTGACCATCGGCCTGCGTTGGTCGTCGACGAAGCCCATGGCCGGCAAGCAACGCGCACTTAGCTTCGACATCGGCCTCGGGTTCGGGCTGCGAGGGCGGATCAACCCAGCGATTGCCAGAGCCCGGTTGCGACGCCGAGAGCACCTCGAATTCCCCCTACACACCATCCATCCAGCACTCCAGCAACTCGAAGCCGCTGCCCTACGCCGGGCGGTGTGCCCACAGGATTGAACATGATGATACAATTATTTTTTGGTCTCCTTGTCACCCTCAGCCCCGGTAGCCGCGGCGTTATCCCGCCCCCGGCAACTGTGCCCGCCAAAACCTCGGCACACGAGCTACTCGAGGATCTCGACGTCGGGCCCCCGATCGAACGTGTGCAGCAGGCGGCTATCATGCAGATGCACATATCCCCGCGGCAAACCGCCAAGTGGCTGCGCCGGGTTCGGGCCGCTGCAATCGCACCAGAGATCCGTGCGCAGGTAACCTTCTCCGACGACCGAGGGTGGGAGCTTGGCCAAGAAGCGGGTGCTGCCGACGAACTATCCGAAGACCAGGGCTCGGGGCGTGCGTTGCAAGTTCGCGCCACCTGGCACCTCGATCGGCTGATCTTTGATGTCAGTGAGCTACGCGTCGCCCAAACCGGTCTCGATGTCCAAGCAGCGCGCCGGCGCCTGCTCGCCGAGGTGACCGGTCTTTATTTTGAGCGCATCGAACAGCTTTTAGCGCTGCACCAAGGCTCTCTAACGCCCGAAAAACAGGTTGCGACGTGGCTCGAATTACAGCGCGTAACAGCCTTACTAGAAGCTCTTACCGGCCTGGACTTTCCAGACTCCACACCACCGCCCACTCGCGCGCGCTGATCGGCAGGGACTTACAGACATGTCTTGAAAGTCATCAAACAACCGACGCCTCAACCGGCTGCTGCGCGCTATCCCGCGGCGGAGTTTGCTAGGCTACCGGGGTTGCCAAAGCGTCCTGCCAAGAAGTTTGTGTGCGACCTCGAAGTCGTACTCGAGGAGCCTGGTCGCTCGCCTATCACCGGGCGCATGCACGACCTGAGCGGGAGCGGAATTTCCGTGGTAGCCGACCGGCCGGTGGCCCTGAGAACCGAAGTCAACCTCGGTCTGCGGCTGCTGCTCGACTGGGCAGAGAGTGACACGCTACAGCTTTCGGGGCGCGTGATGTGGTGTACCCCCGTGGGGGATAACTTTCAGATCGGTGTGCTGTTTAATCAGATGCCCGTCTCGCGCTGGCAAAACCTCGATGTTCTGTTGCGGTTTTTACGCGGAGAACTCGCGCTCGACGGAAGCAACCTTTCGAGCCCGTCGGGTCGCCGCCGCTAAAAAAGCATGTAGAAGCAACAATATTCGGTCGCTGGGTCGGTGAGCGACGGCCGGACGGCCGCGTGAACTTGCGGGCAACCATGCGGTTTTCGAACGTGGGCCGTGCACAGGTGATCTGCAAAGGATCAAAGGGATCGTTTAAACCCGATGCAACACGAATTACGGGGGTTTCAAACCACAGGGAAGTTGGCTGCGCGGCTAGGTCGATTGTGACACCGTCAACACGCAATTCTCGGAGCCATGGTGCAACAAGCTTCGCACCTATCTGTGCAAAGAATTGCCCCAAACTGGCTTGTTTTCACCCGTAAGCCACCTCACAGGGTAAAAATTAGACGTTTATTTACCCTGGTGATTACCTGCGGACCTGTTCCATCATCTCGTGACGGACGCTGCAATGCGCCCACGGAAGTGAGAAGTCGATATGCAACCCGCAACCCAACAAGTCGCAAACCATGGGACCCGGGCCGTCAGCATTCTAGCGCGCTCGTTGTTTCGACACATGCGTGACCAGGGATATACAACCGATCAGATCATCAGCCTGTCGTCTGAGCTCATTCAACTGGTGAGCACAGACCTGCGGGCGACTGGTGATGAGTTGGCCGATGCTGCCGAGTAACTGGCTCGGGTCGATAGATTCAGTGTAGATACAAAATTAGCAGCTGGCAGCGGGTACATCCCGTTCGCCGCCGCTGCCCGTGTTCGACCGCTGTCCTGGTAGGCGATGAAAACAGCCGGGCTCAGGCGTCAGTCCGAGGCCACATACGTCGATGAGAACAACCGGGCTCAGGCGCGGTTGTCAGTCGGAGGCCACGCACGTCGGTTCTGGAGGCTCGGCATGGATGGCCCCGAGCGCGAGCCCACGGACTTCGGCGACACGGGCAAGAATCTGTTTGGCCGCGGGCAAGATGGCTTCGGCGGTGGGTAGCGGCTCCATGCCACGTGGGGTGCGGCGAAAAAGCTCGACCCCGAGTTCGTCCTCTAGCGCCCGAATCCGGCGGGTGAGCGGCGGTTGTGTCACATGCAGTCGGTTTGCCGCGCGGCCGATATGACGCTCCTCGACAACGGTGACAAACGACTCGAGCTGCACAAGGGACATGCCAGCAAGGTACCGCAGGCGAGCGCACAAGCGCCATACTTAATTGGTATTGGACCGGTAGGTAGCGGGCTGACGAAGCTCCCGCCATGCCAGTTATTTGTCACAACGCAGCCGAACTTGAAGCCATGGCCCAAGCGGGTCGCTGTGCCGCGCGAACACTTGCGAGTGTGGCCAGCAGGCTCGCCCCGGGGGTCACAACGGCGCAAATCGATCGATGGGTTCGGGAAGACACGCGCAGGCGGGGTGCCAGCCCGAGCCAACTCGGGTACAACGGTTTTCCAGCCGCTGTATGTACAAGTGTAAACGAAGTCGTCTGCCACGGGATTCCGAGTGAGACGCGCGTGCTCGGAGATGGCGACATCATCAACGTCGATGTCACCAGCTGCCTCAACGGATTTCACGGAGATACCTCGGTTACGGTGGCGATTGGCCAGGTACCGGCCGCAGCCCGCCGAGTCCTGGAGGCGGCCAAGGCGTGCCTCGATGCAGGTATCGCGGCCGTGCGACCGGGAGCGCGGTTGGGCGACATCGCGGCGGCGGTGATGAAAGTTGCCGCAGAGCATGGCTGCGGGGTGGTCGAGCAGTACGGTGGCCACGGCATCGGTCGCAAGATGCACATGTATCCACATGTTTCGCATGTGGGCCGAGCGGGGTGTGGCGTTCGACTGCGTCCGGGGATGACCTTTACGATTGAGCCGATGTTGACGATCGGCAGGCCGGAGTTGGTGGTGCTCGATGACGGATGGACCGTGGTCACACGGGACGGTTCGCCATCGGCACAGTTTGAACATACAATTGAAGTGACGCCGACCGGCGCAAAAGTGCTCACATTAGCGAATGTAGGTGACGTATTTTCGAACATTCTATAGCGATAGTTTCGCGCAGTTCGAATCTGACCAAAGAGCCAGAACGAGCACTTGAGCGCAGGTTTGAGCAATGGCTGTTTTCAAGCCTTCGCGCGTTTATTTTTGTGTTTTTAACGAAATTTAGCTTACTTTTTCTTAACACCTGACCTTTTATTCAGTATCATCCAAGCATCATGGGTGAGGCGGGTAAACGTGTCGTGGGTGGTGATTTAGCTATTTCTGGGGTGATTCGGGCCCTGGAGCTTGAGCGTGACGAGAGCGCGAGTCAGCGCGAAAATAGCCACAGACAAACCGAACTCGCGCACCTCGCTGAACCGGGAAAGATGCTCGAAATCTCCGGCGATGGAGCGTCTGCGCGCATCACAACAGCTGTGGCGATTGTTCGCCAAGCCCAACTCGAAGGCGAGACAACTGCTTGGATTCAACCATCCGATGGGCCGCTATTTCCCCCTGATTTCGCGGCCAGCGGCGTCGACCTCAATGCTCTTGTGGTCATCCACATCGAGCCAACACACGGTCGCCGCGGCATCCCACGGGCTGCCGAACTCCTGCTTCGCTCGGGCGCCTTTGGCCTCGTTGTCATGGACCTGTCGGAGCAATCATGTACCAAGGCAAACTGGCAAGCGCGGTTGCAAGGGCTGGCGCGGCTGCACCAAAGCCGGCTTGTGGTGCTGACCCGCAAACGCGACCACACAGACTCCCTCGGGCCATTGGTCAACCTCCGAGTCGCCCCCACCCGGGTCGCCCGCCACAGTCCACCCTCCTCGGGTAAAAATTGTATGAGCATGGGTTTTGATGTCCAAACAAAGGTCCTCAAGGACAAAACTGGACACCGTCAAACACTCCCCCCCAGTCCCCGGCGTGGGCCCTGGGGGCTCGGCTGACCACACATGCCCGACTCCCCCACCGGCACGACAACTCCGCGTCGGCTCGCCTGCGTATGCATCCCCGCACTCGCGCTTCAACTCTTGCTGCGCGAACACCCCTCGTGGCGCACCTGTCCGGTTGTGGTTTTAGATCGTGAAGTTGCCACCGGGCGCGTACTTGCGGCCAATCGAGCAGCCCTGCGTGAACGCATCCAAATCGGCATGCGCTACGCCACGGCCTCAACCCTCGCCTCGGGATTGCGTGCCGCCGTGTGCCCGCCCGAACTTCTTGTACAAGCACAAGAGTCGATCCTCCAGGCGCTGCTGACCTGCTCTCCCCGGGTCGAGGCGCACCCGAGCACCCCCGGACTTTTTTGGCTCGACCCCCAGGGGCTTTGCAAACTGTTTGGCTCGCTCGACAACTGGAGCGGTAAAATCCTCGATTCCCTGCGACTCGCCCTCAACCTGCCTGAACTTACATGTTCGGTTGTGGTTGGATTTACCCGCCATGCAACCCGGGTACTGGCCAGTTGTGGTCGCTTTTCCCGGGCGATCTGGATTCTCAACACGCCGGCCGAGGAGCGGGCTGCAACGGCAACGGTTGCACTCGACGATCTCGACTTTCCGCGAAAACTCCGGCGTGGCCTCGGCATGCTCGGCGTCCACACTCTCGGCGGGTTTTTGCGCCTACCCCCGGCTGAGCTCAGCAAACGCTTTGGCCGCGAGGCTGCACAACTGCATGCCCATTACCGCGGCGCGACCTATCAACCGCTGCAGCCGACGATTCCGGAGCCTCCGCTGGCCGTATCCCTCGAAATCGACCCGCCCGACGACCATCGCCAACGCCTGTTGTTTGTCGCCAAGGGGGCCCTACATGCTCTGATGGGCCAAATCGTTGCACGTTCACAAAAACTCGAGTCACTCACAGTCGGGTTTGAGCTCGACCATCTTTCCCGCGACGAAGCTGTCACAACCACACTCGAACCGGCCGAACCAACCTGCGACAGCATGCAGGTACTCGAACTTTTGCGACTGCGACTCGACCAAATCGAGTTGCCCGCAGCTGTTGCGCACCTGCGCCTGCAGGCCACCGCAACCCTCCCCGATGCCGCCCAAGTTGGATTGCTCGATACACCCCCCAAACGCGACCCACGGGCTGCCGGGCTGGCACTCGCCCGACTCCGGGCATTATTTGGTGATACATCAATTACGCGGGCCAGCCTGACCCCTGGGCACCTGCCCGAGGCGAGTTTTCAGTGGGAGCCCATCACAACCGTGGTCGCGCCAAAAGTTTCGCAATACCCGGCCAACAATCCCTACGAACAGGGTCTGCCGATGGTCCGGGAGGTGTTTGCCCGCCCGTTGCCGCTCCCTCCTCGGCCCGCGCCCAACACGGGGCTGTGGTCCCTGCCCGCGAGCACAAATCCCAAAGACAAGCGCTCACCTGTCACGGTCCGGCGACTGTATGGGCCATTTGAGATAAGCGGCGGCTGGTGGGCTCGCGAGGTGAGCCGTTCGTACTACTACGCCCTCATGGCCAACGACGAGCTGCGATGGATCTACTACGACAGCCAACGCGATCGGTGGTTTTGGCACGGCCGAGTCGATTGATATGCAACGGTCACAGCAACGCTACACCCCGCTTTGGGTCAAGAGCCACTACTCGTTTTTGCACGGCGCCTCGAGCCCGGCAGAACTTGTCGAACAGGCCCACCTGCTCGGGCTCGATAGCCTCGCGCTCACCGACTGCGATGGCGTGTACGGGCTCGTCCGGGCCTTTGTTCGCGCCCGAGATTTGAATATACACATTATCTCCGGTGCCCAGGTCACTCTTGGCACGGCCAATATCTCGCAAGTAATTGGCTTTGACGACCCCCACGCCCCCGCACTTGCGTACCAAAGCCCTGTTATTTTGCTCGCCGAGTCGCTGGCCGGATACGGCAATATGTGCCACCTCCTGAGCCAAGGCCACCTCGCTGGCGAAAAGGGAACATCACGTGTGAGCCTGGCTGCGCTCGCCGAAGTCGGTCCGGGCGTGATTGCCCTGGTCCCCGACCCTGAACTGCTTCCGACCCTTGCCCCGAGTTTTAGCGGACGGATCTACGCCCTGTGTACGCGCCATCAAGTTGCCGGTGACTGGGCACGCGAGCGGCAACTTCGCGAGGTTGCCGGCCGGCTCGATATTCCGATCGCAGCCGCGACCGAAGTCCTCTACCACACCCGGTCTCGCAGGCCTTTGCAAGACGTCGTTACCTGCATCCGCCATGGCAAGAGCCTCCACCATGCCCGTGGGCTCACCCGCCCCAACGATCACCACGACCTGTTGTCGCCGGCGGCGATGTCCCAACTGTTTGCCGACGACCTGCAAGCCCTGGCACGCACCTGCGAAATTCGAGAAAGATGCACATTCACACTTTCTGATATCCACTACCGCTACCCCGCCGGGGGGCTCGGTGAGCATGCCGGGCCAAAACAATTGCATGAGCTCACCTACGCCGGAGCCCGGGCGCGCTACGGTGGCCACATCCCCCCCGAAGTTGAAACCCAACTGCGCCGTGAACTCGCGCTGATCGATGAGCTCGACTACGGCGGCTACTTTTTGACGATGTGGGAAATTGTCCAATTTTGCCGCCAACAGGGCATTTTATGCCAGGGTCGTGGGAGCGCGGCGAACTCGGCAGTCTGCTTTTGTCTCGGTATCACCGCGGTCGATCCCGTGCGAATGGACCTCCTGTTTGAGCGGTTTATCAGTCGTGAGCGGGCCGAGCCGCCCGACATCGACCTCGACATCGAGCACCATCGCCGCGAGGAGGTTATTCAACATGTATACACACAATATGGCCGGCGCAATGCCGCCATGGTCGCCACCTTTATCCGCTACCGCCCGCGCTCGGTGTTACGCGACCTCGGCAAGGTGTTTGACCTCCCTGCCGCAGCGATCGACAGGGCAGCGCGGTTACACAACGGATTTAGCGCAGAGCTCCAGCCCGAAGTCCTACGCGAGGCCGGCCTTGACCTCGAAACCCCGGCCTGCCAACACCTGCTCACGCTTGGTCAACAACTGCTCGGCGCGCCCCGACACCTAGCGACACACCCCGGCGGTTTTATACTTGGACATACACCAGTTGACGCGTTCGTACCGATCGAGCCTGCGGCCATGCCCGGCCGAACTGTCATTCAGTGGGACAAAAATGATGTCGAAGACCTCGGGCTGTTTAAGGTCGACCTGCTCGGCTTAGGCGCTCTGCACCACCTCCACGGCTGTTTTGATTTATTGCAACAGCATGAAAATTGCCAGCTCGACATGGCCAGTGTGCCCCAGGAAGACCCGGCGACCTACGCCATGTTGACCCGCGCCGAAACCGTTGGTGTGTTTCAAGTTGAAAGCCGCGCGCAAATGGCCATGCTTCCCCGGGTCAAGCCGCGGACGTTTTATGACCTCGTGGTTGAGATTGCCCTGGTTCGCCCGGGGCCTATCCAGGGCGAGATGGTCCACCCGTATCTGCGCCGGCGCGCGGGTGAGGAGCCGGTTGAGTACCCCCACCCCACCCTCGAACGCGTGCTCGGCAAAACCCTGGGGGTGCCCCTATTTCAGGAACAGGTGATGCGTCTGGCCATGTTGACCGCCGGCTACAGCCCTGGCGAGGCCGACCAACTCCGCCGCGATATGACCGCTTGGCAGTCGCAAAATAAGATCGAGCAACACCGCGAGCGCCTGACCTCGCGTATGATTGCCAATGGCATTGCCCCGGAGTTTGCAGAACGTGTATTTGCACAGATTCGGGGATTTGGCGAATATGGGTTCCCCGAAAGCCACGCCGCCTCGTTTGCCCTGATCGCCTACGTCAGTGCCTACCTGCGCTGTCACCATCCGGCTGTGTTTATGTGCGCCCTGCTCAATGCCCAGCCCATGGGGTTTTACAGCCCCGCAACCATTGTCGAGGACGCCCGTCGTCAAGGGCTCGAAGTTCGGCCGATCGATGTCCAGGCGAGCGCCTGGGACTGCACGCTCGAACCGGCCAGCAACTCGTTTCGCGGTCCCCATGCCATCCGCATGGGTCTGCGCTACATCCAGGGGATTGGCGCCCGCGAGCAAATTGCTCTCGCCCGTGCACCCGGCCCCTATCACAACCTCAAACACTTTGTCGCCACCACCAAACTCGGTGCCCCCGCGCTGCAGGCAATCGCCGAATCGGGTGCATTTACATGTTTTGGCGACGATCGCCGACGCGCGATCTGGAAGCTGCGCGGACTGGCGAGCCAAGTCGACGACACCCTCGATCTACGCGAAGATCAGCACGGTCAGCAGGAGCTGTTTGCCAAGCTCTCCCGCGCCGAAGAGATTATTTGGGACTATCAGCGCACGGCCCATAGCACCCGTGGCCACCCGATGTCATTGTTGCGACGAACCCTGCGTGCGCTCGGCCTCATCGACGCCCGCACTGTCCGCACCCTACGCGACGGGCAGCGTGTCGACTATGTCGGTATGGTCCTGTGTCGACAACGCCCAGCGACCGCGAGTGGAGTGACGTTTTACACCCTTGAAGACGAGACGGGCTTTGTCAACCTGGTGGTGTGGGGCACGGTTTTTGAGCGGTTTGAGAAAATCGGCCGGACCCTCAGCCTGTTGGGTGTAAGTGGCAAAATTCAGGCCACTCGCGACGGGGTTGTTCACATCATTGTCGAAACCATGTGGGACCCGCGTGGGCAGGTTGAAAAACTCGATGTACCCACATCGACCATCAAACGCCGGGCCGGGCACCATCGCGCCTGCTAGCCCGGCGCCGGTAGGCCAACCGCAAACGACCGATCGGCCGCCCGTGTCCGCCCGTGAGTACATGAAACCACCGCTTGGGTCGCTCGCGCAACTCCCAGTCGAACTCACGCACGAGCTCGATCAACATTAAGGCTATCATTGTATACGCAAGAGGTCTGCCAGAGCACAGCCCTCGGCCACTGCCAAACGCCCCAAATTGTAGCGGGCTTGCGGTGAAAACCATAGCGACGAAGATACGGGCGGTCGCAGCCACCAAATGCCGGTAACGACCAGGCCGCCCGTATCGGGCCAACTATTGCTGCAACTCGCCAAGCAGGCCTCGGGCGTACTTTCGAAACGACATACGGGTTCCGCGACGGTGGTCGATCACGAGGTTGTTTCGTACTTGGATCGTCCGAATTTTATCGCCACGCATGCCCGATCCTGCCTGGCGTCGTCGGGCCTGCGAGCGGGTCTTCCGCCCCTGCTCGCGGGCCATCGCCAACAATCGAGTTCGCAACAACATCATCGCTTGCTCGCGGTTGTCGGTTTGACTACGCCCGCCATCGACACGCACGGTCAACCCCGAGGGCGTGTGACGGATCCTCACCGCCGTCGCGGTTTTGTTGCGGTGCTGCCCACCCGGTCCACTGCCACGCGAGTACGTGATCTCGAGGTCCCGTGAACAAATCGATACCTCGGTAGGCCGGGCCTGCTCGAGCACGACAACGGTCACCGTCGATGTATGCACACGACCGCGTTTTTCGGTCGGTGGGATGCGTTGCCAGCGATGCCCGCCCCCCTCGTGGGCAAACCACTTCTGGGCATGCTTGCCCGCGATCCGGAACACCAAAAACCCAGGCCGGACATCGATGGGCTCGAGGTCAAAGGCACTCCCGCTCAGCGAGTTTCTTGTAAATCGCAAACTGTTCCATCACCAACAGTTTGGCATCGTTTCCGCCTTCAGCGGCACGTATCTCAACAATGTATTGCTTATTCATCACACTTTCCTATCTGTTTTTTGGCACAACTATCCGAACCGGCGGGCCTCGAGCGTGTGTGCTCGTTCGTCCGCCGACGACCAATCATCACGCGCACCGGATGTGCGAATGACATGTGTTTTTAGTCAGTGCTTTCGGTCAACCATGCCAAGCGGCAAAACCACATCGACTACCCTCGCCGAGGCGGCGACGGTCGATTTGCTTGCTATCTGTTCGCTTGCACATGTCAACTCCAGCAGCCCGAGTGTAGCGGGCTGCCGGAGCCTGTCAAGAGGATGCTAACGCGCCGGTAACAGGCCGGCCCGACGGCGTAGCTCGAGCGCCTGTTCGCTGCTCCAAAACCGCAGGAGGTCGGCGACCAACTCAGAGTTGATCACCAGGTCCTCGCCCTCGAGGTAGGTGAGCGACTGGTCCTCCTGGCGCATCAACGCAACACAGGACGGCAGGTCTCCCGAAACCACCGCCGCTGAGCGGGTGGCCGAGAATCGGGTTTCATTGAGCCAGGCAACAAAGTCCTCGGTCGGGTTGGCGGCGTAACGCTTGGCGACTTCTTCAAGTGTACGCCGCTCCTTACGTGGCATCGCCCGCATAATTCGCCGCTGCAGTTCATCGAGGGCCGAGCCATCCGCGAGATTCGACCCAAACGATGGCGCCCCACTGCGGGCGGCAGCGGCCAGAATCAACTTGAGGTCCTGTGGTTTGAACTTATAAAGGGCCTCGAGGTTGCGCGAAATGGCAAACATCGCCCGGCTGACTGTAAACACTTGTTGGGGCACGGGTAGCCGCAACACAGGTGCCGGCACCAACATGATCGGCGAACTACCGTAATCAATACTGACGACAGTCCCTGACCCGCGGTACACGTAGAGCTCAAAGTCCTCGACCGAGAAAATGCCTGCAATCCGGTCACAAATGCTGCGAATCGGGCTGCTGGTCCGTGCTGAAATCCGGTCGCGGGTCGTTAGCCCGTAGTTTTGTAGATCCACCGGATAGAGCTTGGCGAGCGCACTACCTACAACTGCGAGTAGTGTTTCGGCAGTTGCGATTTCGGGCTTGCGGTCGACCAACACTCGCAACAGTTCGACCCGCATCGAGTTGAGCGCCGCGCTACCTGGTTCGGGGAGGCACTTCGCCAAACTACGCATATTCGACTCCGACGCGGTACCCAGTACACACATCGGCGCGAGTGCAAGCGCGGCCTCTTCGTTTTGCTTGAGCGCCATATATGACTGCACAAGTCCACTCCACCCATCGCTATCGGCGGGTGAGCGTTCGAGCAGCTGGCGATAGGCACGGACGGCGTCGGCAAACCGCCCGGCCTTGCGCAGCAAAACCCCGTACTCCAACCGCAGCGGACGGTCGTCGCGGACGTCCTCGATCCCCATCTCCAAGGTGGCGACGGCCCGCTTCGGGCGACCGAGCTGGTTGGCTTGGATCCGGGCAAGTTCGAGATAGGTATCCTCCGCCGAGGTATGCGCCGTTCCGCGATTTCCATGCTGCTGCAAGTATTTAATGAGTGTCCCCTCGTAGGCCTCCCAACTGTCATCGGGCGTCAGGTGGTTTTTGTATTCGCGGGCCGCCATCCCACCAGGGCCTTCAATGGCCACGGCACTCAACAGCACTTCGAGTGCCTCGGCTCGATGCCCGACCTTAAACTCGATCTCAGCGAGGTGAATGATCGAGGAGATCCGCTCATCGAGGGTTGAGGATGCGCGTAGCAGTTGCCGGGCGCTTTCCATCGCCGCCTCGGGGTCGCCGCGACGGCTGTGAATGTCCGTCAACATCCGCAGGGTCGAGCGGTCGTCGGGACGCAACAGCAACACCGCCTCGAGGCACCCGCGGGCGCGCTCGAGATTGTTGAGACGATCGGCCGAGATGACCGCGAGCGTCGAATTGGCGTCACACAAAATCTCGACATCCGACGACAGCTTGATAACCCGCTCGAACATCTCGGCGGCGTCGGCCCACTGGGTGTTGCGGCTGTAAAAGTTGGCCAGCAACATCAGGAGTTCGATGTCTTCGGGGAAGTCCCGCATGGTTCGCCGCAGCAGGGCAATACCACCGGCGAGGTTGTCGAGGTCGTCGGCATAGAGCTCGGCAACCATCATCCACAGGCCGGCAGCACGTTCCTGCGACCGTGCCGATTCGGCGGCGGCCGAAAGTTTCTCGACCAGCCGTTCGGGCTTGCGCAGGGTCAAAAGATGTACACGCAACTGCTTGGCCACCGCTTCGTGGTCGGGCCAACGCTCGAGGGCAAACTCGAGTTCGCGGGTTGCCCCCTCGGGGTCGTCGAGCCGTTCGAGGCGAATCTTGGCAGTCGTCAGCAGCAGGTCGGCCGCCTTCTCGCCTGAACGCTCAGCGGTGGCCAAACGCGACATGCCAGCTGCCATGGCCCGTGGATCATCGAGGGCGGTCGCCGTCCGGACCAGGGCGTGCATCGCTCCCAGGCTACCGCTGTCGGCCGCAATGGCTGCCTCGTAGGAGGCCAGGGCCTGCGCCAGCTGTTCGCGACGCTCGTAAACCTGGCCCATACGCTCGTGGTACGAGGCGAGTAACGATGGGTCCTCGTCACCCTTGAGAGCCTGGGTTTCAACCGCCATCAGCAGCTCTTCGTTGTCGCTGCTGAGCGCCATCGACTCGAGTTCTTGCAACGCGATCGCGTCGTCTGATGCACGTACAAGTATATGGCGATAGACCTGCTCGAGGTCGCTGAGTTCGGCGACCCCGTGGAGTTCGACAAGCCGCGCCATCTCCCGCAAGCAAGCCACTTGTGCACCCTTGTCTGAGAGAGCCTCGGCCTGACTTTGGTAGACCTCGTATAGGGATCGCCAGGCCGACTTGGCGCGATACAGCGGCTCGATGGCCATCAGGCCAGCGAGGTTGTTCGGGTCGCGCTCGAGCACAGACTCGTAACACGCGATGGCCCGCTCGGGTTTTTGCAGGTGTTCGGTCCAGATCTCACCCGCCCGTAGCAACGCGGAGATGGCAAACGAAGTCTCGCTGGTCGACTGGGCCTCACGCGCGAGGTCTTCGACGATCTGGCTGTACTCTTTGCGTTGCGCCCGTACGCGCGCGATACCGTCGACGGCCGGCCGGTAGTCGGGCATCGATGCCAACGATTGTTGGTAGGCCGCCAGGGCCTTCGCGGTATCGCCGATGTGCTCTTCGTGGACCCGACCAATTCGGTAGGCGGTGAGTGCCCTCGCCTTGGTCTCGCTCAGCCCACGCAGCTCGAGATCGAGGACTTCGACCAACTCACGCCATTCGCCGCGAATCCGCAACCTTCGGGCGAGTGCATGCAGTGACGGGCGGTGCCGCGGGTCGATCGCTACAGCCCGCCGGTACAGACTTATGGCCTGCGACTCACGTCCGAGCTTGGACTCACAAAGCTCACCCATTGCTTGCAGCAGGGCAACCGCAGCCGGACCCTCCGGAGAGATTGCAAGCTCCTGCTCGTAGATTGTGAGCAACTCTTCCCAACGACCCATCCGGTGGTAGAGGCGACCGCAACTGGCGAGCGCGGGCTCGTATTTTGGATCGAGCGTGAGAACCTTGCGGTAACGTGCCAAGGCACCTTCACGGTCGTCGAGGTCGCGGTCGAGGACTTCACCAGCACGGTGTAATAGCGGGACAATCCGATTGCTATCACTTGCGTGTCGGGCCTCGAGTTCGAGGGCTTCAACCAGGTCTTTGTACCGTCCGGCACTCTCGGCCGCGCGTTGAAGTGCATGCATTGCCCCGAGGTGACGCGGATTTATTTTGAGAATGCGCCGATAGGCGTGGGCGGCTTGTACAGGCTCATGCAACGCATCTGTGTAGATGTCGCCGATCCGAAACAGGTAGGCGACCTTGCGCTCATTGTCGTTGCTTTGGTCGATGCCCCGCTCATACAGCTCGATAAGCTCATGGTGGCGGTCAACCTCGGTAAACAGCCGCACCAGGGCCTTAAACGCGACGGCCAACCCGGGGTGAATGGTCAACGCCCGCGAGTGGTGTTTAATCGCTGCGTCGCGATCGTTGTGGTGACGTTCGTAGAGCTCCGCTATCCGGGCATGGGCTGCAGCGACCCGCACATTGTCGATCGCAGCCTCGGCCTCGTTCATGTTCATCTTGATCAGCGCATCCCAGTCCTTGCGCCGGGCATACAACTTTGAAAGTGCACGCAATGCCGGCTGGTAGGTGGGCTCAATCGCCAGGGAGGCCTCGTAGCGAGCAATCGCCGTCTCGTCGTCGCGGACGCGGTGTTCGTAGAGCTCGCCTATCCGGTACAACACGCCGATGCGCTCGCGTGGCTGTTCGATAAGCTCGAGCACCCGCTCATACGAACGCACGAGGTCGTCGTAGCGCTCCGCCGCTTCGTACAGACGGATCAACTCCTCAAACACGAGGCGGTAGTGGGGAGCCTCGGCAACTGAACGCTCGAGGGCCAAGATCGCCTTGTCGCGGGCACCTAGGCGCTCCGACTGGATCCGCGAGATCCGGTAAAACGCCATCGCCCGCAACTGCGCCGACTCGGTCTGCTGGGCCTCGCGCTCGAGCACGTGAATGAGGTCGCGCCAACGGCCCTCGGCGTGGTGCAGGCGTTTGAGCGCTGCGAATGCCCCAGCCGCGTGCGGGTCGAGGTGCAACGCCATTTCGTAGAGTTCGACCGCGCCGCGAATATCCTTTTGTTGAACCTCGCGGATGTGTGCCCGACGAACCACGGCTGCGGCCCGGTGTTTGGGGTCGCGCTCGACGGCACTGGCTACCTGACCGTATGTATCTGCAAGATCGCGCCAGTCCTCGGCTGACTGGTAGGACTGCTCGAGGGCCTTGAGCACACCGGCATCGCCGGCATGCAAACTACGGGCATCGCAATAGCTCGCCCGGGCACCAAGTGAATCCGTCAGGCGATCCTCGAGCAAACGACCTTTTTGCAGGTTGAGGCTGGCCTTGCGGTGTGTGTCGGAGGTCAGCTTGATCTCGGCGTCAAACAGGCCCAGCGCATCTTTGAAGAGTTTGCGGGCGAGCAGGACACGCCGTGTCCCACGAATTGTCGGCAGGTGGTCGGGGGCGAGGCCGAGGGATTTTTGGTAGGCCGCCTGGGCCTGCTCCAAATCGCCGAGGGGAAACTCGAGCAGCCTGGCGATCTCGTAATACAGGCGAGCGGCGCGAAACAGGTCGGGCTTGGTGTCAAGCTCGTCCTGAAACGTGTGAATCATGGCGAGCGCCTGGCGGGCGAACGGGTCCTTTGCCTCTGACTTTGGCTGGATCCGCTTGGACACAACCACGGGTTTGCTTGTAGCTACATCTTTTTCGGGCAAGCCTGGGCCACTGACCGGCTTGACCGGCTTGATCGGCTTTGGCACCGCTGCTGGCTTGACCGAACCGGGCAACTTCGCCGGACTCGGGGCTGCCCCACTCGGTGTCGGCTTGAACGACCCGGTTGTTGGCTTTCGCACCGGCAACGGGCCCGAACCACTACCCTCGGTCGTGAGCGTTGGCTTCAACGGCCCGGTCGTTGGCCTGCGAACCGGTAGTGGACCTGACCCACTTCCCTCCGCCGGGCGCACCGGCAACGGCCCCGAACCACTACTCGAAGCCGACAACACAGCCGGTTTGACGGGGGGCTTGGCCGGGGTTGAGGCAGCAGGAGTGTCTGTGTCGGCCTGCTTACCGAGCACGGGCCCGGAACGTCCTCGGGCCGCCGGGGTCACGGGTGCCGATGCAGGCCGGGCGCGGGCAAACAGGGAACGTGAACCGCTGTCGCTGGGTTTTAACTCCGACTTGGCTGGCGGCTGTCCACTCGGTTTGACCACCGGAGCGGCTGGCTGGGTTGTTGCCGTGGCGATCGGCTGGGGTTCGGCCGACTTTTTTGGGGTGTCACGCTTGGGCAACCCGCCAAACTTCACGGGGGCTGACTCCGGACGGGACCGTCCGCGGACCGGCAATCCACCCACGGGCAAAGGCCCGGATTTCGCGGGCCGCTTCGACCGGGTTGGCAGGCCACCAAACGCCGGTTTTACAGGTTTTGGCGTGCCCCCCGACTTCTCCCGTGTACGCCCCGGAGGGCTGGGTGGATTTGGTGTAGGCACACTTGTTTTCGACGTCGGGCTCGGCACTGTCGGCTCGGCCGCATCAGCGGCTTGCCCTGCATCGTCGTCGGTTGCAGCCGCAAACACATCCTCGACCAATGCATCCATATCGAGGTCGATGGGAATTGTGATCTTCCGATTCGCTCCGGAACTCGGGCGCTTCACAGGAGGTCGGCCCTGGGATCCCTTTCCGGGTTGTTTGTCGTCGTTCGCCACGCCGGCAGAGTATCGAAATTTTAGGCCTACAGGTGCGACCTGTTCCGCCGTTTTACGCCCCGTGGGACTTGCGTCATTCCCGCAAATGGATTCTAGATGGGCGAAACCGTTCAATGTTTGGCAACCGGCCATGCCCGAACTCGGCCAGGTTCGGTGAATGTGCATTTACATGCCAAGCGCGTGCTTACGCCGGTACCCGATCCGAGATTGTTGTACGCACACGTAAGGAGAGGATCCGACCGCTCCCCACAGGTGACCGCGAATCTTTCTGCACCGGTGTTGTCCGGCCCGAAGTCCGGCTATTTTTCGCGCGATGCGCTCGGCCGCCACGACGATTGATGACTCTGTTTCCGACCCATCGACTCCTGACTTCTATATTCCTCAGCTTGTTCGCTCGTCACCCACGCCCGCGCCAGAGCCCGCTCTAGCGCTACCAGAACTTGTCAATGCTGCGATCTCATCAACCTACGCGATCGCAGAGGCAGACAGCGAACTCGACCTCGCCGTCGACAGTGCGCTGTTTGAAACCGAGGGGTCAACGCTTGTTGATGTCAGTAGTCAGCAAACCCAGGCTGGCAATATCGCGCCGCTGCTCGCAGATGTCGAGCAACCATTCTCTCGGCGGCGGCTCGCGTGGGCCACAAGTGGCATCGTCTCGTGTGTTCTGCTCACTTGGATAGTGCTCGGTATTTGGCGCCAGCCGGTCGACGTGCCGACAGCCCGCGCATCGGGGCCAACCCAAGAAAAACTGGGACAAGCAACGCCCCAGTTGCGGCCGGAGACGGGCGAGTCAGAACCAGCGTTAGCCCCTACAGAACCTGATTTTGAGCCAAATAGCACAGGGATGAAAGCATCGGCTGTCCCCCAGGTCAGCCCCAACACCCCCCAAAAAAAACGCGCCTCGACTGCGCACAAAAAACGACCGACCTCGGCAAAGCGCAGGCGAGCTGCGCGACAAATCCTTGCTGATGCACGCAAACAAGCGGTTGCGGGCCATCACCCCCAAGCCTATCGGCTTGCGCGAAAAAGCTATCGCATGCACAAAACAACCGCCGCACTCAAGTTGATGGGCGTATCCGCGTGTAGGAACAAGCAGCGCTCAAAGGCCTCATGGGTGATGCACAAGCTCCCCAAACGCTCGCGTTCAGGCCTCAAGCGTGCCTGCGCGCGCAATAGCATCAAGCTATGAGCGATGCAGCGCGGCTGTTTTGATTGACACAACCGCGACCGAACACGAAAGATCGGCTCGGTGTCCGGGTGGGTCCGGACGGGTGCGTTAGGAAGACTGCAATGGACCGAGACGATCGCGACGAGGACGAAGTACCGACCCCCACTGACGAACAGGCCGAGCCGAGCGAACGCTCTCCCGTCTTTGTGTTCCTAGACGACGACGACGACGATGACTTTTTGGCCGAGGAGCCGGCGCCCGCTGTCGACGACCCCGACCCAGAACAATCCGAGTCAGTCTTCTCGTTTCTCGACGACGATGACGATGCTGGAGTGCTTGACTCGTCCGCCCCCAGCGAAGTCTCAGGAGCGAGTGCGATCGACGACCTCCTACACGGGGCGATGACCGACGACGACGAAGCGTTTGAGCCCCTCCCCGAAGCGGCATTTCCCGAACCCGACGAGGCGGCCGCCAGCAACGATGTACAAGCAACTTCCTCAGAGAGCGACAACGCTGTCGATGAGCTCGTTGCCGAGGCCGAGGCGAACACGGATGAAAGCCCCGGGGACGACGACGCTGAGCAGATCGCGGCAGCCGGTGGCGACGAAGCCGATGACGCAAGCCAAGCACCCTCGGCCGACCCAGCGGTAGAATCTGACGCTGAAGCTGGCGACGAGGCCGACGCACAGGAAGCTACAGCCGAGGATACTGAGGACGCGATTGCAACGGAGCAATCGACCGGTGATGAAACACAGCAGTCGCCGACCGACGAAGCTAGCGAAGCACTTGAGGCCGCCGAAGCCGAAGTCCCAGCAGACGCTCTCGAAGCCTCATCGGATGAGCAGACGGACGAAGCCGACGCCGCAGCGGCGCTCGAAGCTTCTGACGTGTCCGAACCCGATGATGACCCAACGGCTGAGGTGTCGGACGAACACGCCAGCGCTGATGCTGCCGATGATTCGGATGCAGATGCAAACATTTCAGCAGCGGACGAGACGGATGAGGATGCGGACGTCGCTGCCGACGATGCGCCTGACGAGGAAGCGCGTGCCGGAGATTCGGGAGTCGACACTGACGTTGCAAATGATGAGGCAGCTGCCGACGCGAGCGACGAGCTCGAAACACCGACCGAAGCCGACGCTGAATCAACTGAAGAAGATGCCGAGACCGCAGCGGGTGGCGACGAAGAAGCTGCCATTGAAGCCAACGCCGACGCTGGTGAAGATACCGAAGCCGAAGCCGAAGCCGAAGCCGAAGCTGATGTCGATGCCGAAGCTGCCGTGGAGGCCGAAGCCGCGGGTGACGACACTGATGTCGATACCGAAGCTGCCGAGCAAGCCAACGCCGAAACGGATGACGATGATGCCGAAGCTGCCGTGGAAGCCAACGCCGAAACGGATGACGATGCCGAAGCTGCCGTGGAAGCCAGTGGCGAGGCCACTGACGAGGCTGAAGCTGCGGGAGACGACACTGGCAACGACTCCGAAGCTGACGCGGAGAATCTTGCAGATACATCTGGAGACGGCGATGTCGAGGCTAGCGAAGCCGAGACTGAGACTGCCGAGAATGTCGCAGACCCGGGCGATGCCAACGATGCGGCGACTGAGGCTACCGATGAAGTAGCGGCCGAGACCGATGATGCTGCAACTGATGCCGCTGGTGAAACTGCCGAAGACATCGAAGCTGCACCCAACGACATCGACGGCGAAGCTGCCAGGGAGTCCGAGGAAACTGCCGAAGACATCGAAGCTGCGGCCAACGACATCGAAGACGCGAGCGACGAAACAGCAACCGAGTCCGAGGAGATAGCCGCCGACGTGGCTGACTCCAACGATGGGGCTCCTGACGACGCGACTGGCTCCGAGGATGAGGTTGCCGCCGACGCGGCTGCGACCGAGGATGCCGCCGACACAGCTGTTGAAGATGCTGTTGAAGCCGCAACCGCGGATGCTGAAACCGATGCGGGTGCTGAGCTCGAGGCCGAAACCGCTGGCGAAACCGAGGCCGTCGAGGCGGAGGCCGGCGCCAGCGATTCGGGCGTCGAGGCTGCGGCCGATGCTGAAACCGATGCCCCGGTTGAGGCCGAGGCCGACGCTGAAACTGATGCCGCGGTTGAGGCTGCCGATGCTGAAACCGAGGCTGCCGATTCGGATGTCGAGTCGGAGGCCGACGCCAGCGATTCGGACGTCGAGGCTACGGCCGACGCTGAAACCGATGCCCCGGTTGAGGCCGAGGCCGACGCTGAAACCGATGCCCCGGTTGAGGCCGAGGCCCCTGTGGCCGATGTCGAGGTAGCACAAACGACTCCCGAAGCCGACGACCTCACAGCCGACGATGCCGACATTTTCGCCGAAATCTCGGAGTCGGATGAGCCCGAAGAATCGTCCACCAAAAACGCTGAAGACACGCTTGTGGCCGAAGCTACAACCGATGCCGGAGCCGAAGAGCTCGACGAAGACGACCCGTTTGCCGACGATGGCGACGACCCGTTTGGCGATGTGTTTGCCGACGATGCAGCACCCAGCATCAAGGCCCCCCCTGCCCCGTTGCCCCTGCCCTCCGTGGCACCTGCCGCCCCGCCGGCGACACCTGTGCAAATACAAGCGAGCCAGGCCAAGGTTGTCGTCGACCCGGTGGTCTTAGAGCCCAACTCGCTGCGCGAGACCCAACTGCTCGCCTACCGCCACGTCACCCACAGCATTGGCCAGGCCAGTGACCGCCCGACGCCGCTGACAAGCCTGGCCCGGGCAGCGCACCTGCTCAGCCGTGGGCCGTTTGTGAATACTCGACGCCGCTAACGCGAGCGCGAGGATCAAAAAAAGCCCGGCCTGTGCCGGGCTTTTGCATGTGCACTGAGTTTACCCCTCAGCAGCCGCACCGCCACCGGTTCGATGGGCCACATAGCCGGCCATAATCGCGTCGTACAGCCACCCGCCAAAGACGACCCGGCCACGGTGATTGAGGTGCTTGAGGTCCTTGGCCGCCAGCGGGGGCTTTTTCTTGACCCACTTCTTGAGGCTGCCTGGGCCACCCATTGCCATATAGGTGTCAAAAAATGCACAGCCGGCTTCCTTGGCCGCGGCACGTTGGCCGTCAACAATTGTCTGTACATGTTCTGGCAGGATCGTAAATGTCAGCGACTTGCCACGGTCGGTAATCCCAATTACCAGGCATGAGGCCTCGGGCTTGCCCGCACGTACCCGCTGGATCCCCTTGAGGTACTCGTCTTTGTACTGCTCCATCGTCAGCTTTTTGTTGGCGACCCGGCGCAGGTCGTTGCCACCATATGTAAATGCAATCAAGTCCGGGTCGCGGTGGGCGATCTGTCCCTTGATATGTTCGGGATCATAGCCGTGCAGGCGCTTGGTAAACGCCCCGAGCCAGCTAAATTGGTCCCAGACAATTCCCGGTCCGTCGGTCTCCAACACCACGCCGTAGGCCCGCGTGCGTTTGCCCTGGCGCGCCCGTACTTCGATGGTGTGGGGCCCCTGCTCGACATCGATAGCGTGGTAGCGATCGGTCAGTGCATCTGCATTGGTATCGAGCACCGTCTTCTCGCCGCCATCCACCTGGACTTCGATTTTGCCGCCGTGGGGCGAATCGGCGTACCAAACCTCAAACTTGGACACCTCGTCGCCGAGCTCATCTTTGCGGGTTGAAATCTTGGTTGTCGCCGACCCGCTGCGTGGCCAAAACGCGGTGCCGCCCAGGCCGTAGTGCCCGTCTTTGAGGCAAAGGTAGGCGATATAGCAGTCGTCCCAGCCACTCGACTTGAGTTCGACCCAGCGGTGGACATAGTTCGACATATATCGATGCATCAGCACCAATCCCGCCCCGCCGTCGCCAAACCGGGTTTGAAACTTCTCGCGTAGGATCGAGGTGAGGTCGTCTGTGCCGAGCATCGAGGCACCCAGGTGGACAACACGGGCGAGCCCGACCGACTTGTCGCCCTTGGCCGCAGCGTCGTCGATCTCGGCCAGACGGTCGTAAAACGTGGCCAGGGCCTCGGGGTTTTCAAGCGGTCGATGGGGTGTGACCCGGTCCTCTTCGCGGGGTTGCCAGACGGGCTCGGGCTCGGGCTCAGGCGCGGGCTCGGCCTGTTTTTGGGCCGGCTGTTGTGCGGGCGCCTGCGGGGCGTTGTCGGCAGCAATTTGTTCGCCACTGACCACCCGGGTCTCGGCGTCGGCACTGCTCGTACCGGTCGACTGGGCGCACCCCGAGGCCACCATGACGGCGCCAAACAGGCTGGCGAGCCAGGGGTTTGCAACCGTCGCAGAGTCGTTGCTGTTACATCGAATTGGGGGAGTTGGGATCTTGAGTCGGAGCAACATTTTGCTGTTTAGCTGCAGTGCCAGGGTCGCCTTGGGAGCGACGGGACCAATCGTAGTTGTACATCAGGGCATCGGTCAGGCCGATCCCCCAGCGTACATACCCGTTGCGGGTGAGGTGGAGATAATCCTTGCGGGTGAGTTCGGCTTGGACCCACGCGGTCTGGGCCCCTTCGCCGCCGACAAACTTGAGCATGTCCCAAAAAGCACATCCGTATTCGACCGCCAACTTGCGTTGGAGTTCACGGATTTCGCCGATTCGCGGGCGCGGGCTGACTTCTTCGCCATCGACCTTGGGGTAGTCGCTCGGGCCTAAGATCACACAACTCGCCTGCGGTACGGCGGCCCGAAACATGTCGAGGGCAGCGCGGTAATCCTTTTCGTACTTGGTCATCGACTCGTCTTCGTCGACTGCCGAGTTGGTACCAAAGTGCAGGGTGTACAGCTCCGGGTCGCGTAGCCGCAGGTGCTCTTGCCACAGGTCTTGGTCCCAGAGCTTGAGGTTGGCAATCCGTGCGCCATCGATCCCAAAGTTGTCGACCACCACTCCAGGCTCGCCTGTCTCAGCCGCAATGCCGAGCAGCCAGACTTCGCCGTTGCCCTTGATATCGAGGCGGATCTCGTGTTCGCCAGCCTCGACCTCGATGCGATGGACCCCGAGCTTGGGCGGGTCCTTACGCTTTTTGGTCTTGGTCTTGACCTCGGCGACCTGCTTGCCGTCGACCTTGATGATGTAGTTGCCGCCCTTGGGTTTGACGAGGTGAAAAAAGTCGAAGGTCGTGGCCGCGAGCGCGCTGGTCGAGCGCTTGCTCGGCTTGATGATTGAATATGCACGCTTCGACTTGGCACTCATGGCCACCCCCATCGCCCCAAACAACCCCTTGGTGTCCGGGTCTTTGTGGCGATAGGAGTTGTGTTTGGTCCAGTGGCGCTTGAGCGACGAGGCCGAAACGACAAACTCGTGATGGCGGTACCACTTGGTGTGGGGTGCCGGGGCGATCATCCCGGGGCCGGCGTCGCCAAAACGCTTGTGCAGGTAGGCGCGCATATAGGCAGTCCACAGGTCAACGGCCGTGCCCGAAGCCCCATACATGGCCAGACGGACAGGCTCTTTGCGGGTCCCGTCTTCGAGTTCGGCGAGCGCCTGTTCAAAGTTGGCGAGCGGGTTTTGCCCGGCGGGCAGTTCGAGCCGGGTAAAAAACCCGGGCATCGGCTCGGGGCCCAACGCAGCACCTGGCAGCGGCCCGTCGGGCAACGGCTGCAGATCGGGTTGCAAGGGTTGGGACTTGGCCAACACCGCTTCTTGGGCATGTTGGCGAGCGGCCTGGATGGTTGGGTTGAGCACCGGCAGCTTGGCCGGGTCGACAGTGGGCTGGGGCTCCGGTTCAGGCTCGGCTATGGGCTGCGGGGCCGTATCTTGGACAGGCGTGGCAGCGACCGTCGGCGGCATCGTGGTCGTCGCCGGGGGCGACTCGGTACGACAGGCGAGCAATAAACATGTAGAGGCAAGCAGCTGAACAAGCGGTGCACCAACCCGACCACCGCTGGGGTGTGCCCGGTCACGCACGCCACCATGGACACGCAGATTTGGGTCGACAGCGTCACCCCGCCGGGAACCCGACTTCACGACGACTTCTTGTTCGCTTTCATGCGGTTGAGGAGCAACCCGAGTTCGTAACGACGCCGTGCCGCTTCGGCGTCTTCCTCTGGTTCGATCGCAACTTCTGGGTACCCTAGGCGCGCGAGCGTGGGGTTACACAGTCCAGCCAATCGGTTGCGCACGGGGGTCGGTAGCCGTTTGTAGCGACCGACGCTGGTGTTTTCGATCGAGGACTTGGCGTAGGTCTTCCAATCGCCAAACCCAACGCTGCCCGTCTGGTTGAGGGCACGTTCAACGAGGCCCTGCTCCCACGGTTCGCCGACAAAGTCGAGGACCCTGCGCAGCGTGGCTTGTGGGTCGGCGACCAGGTCTTCGTAACGGATCGACATCGCCATATCGTCGGCCTCGACGAGGTCGGCCAAGTCGTTGGCAACATCGGCCCAAGCCCGGCAAAAGGCCTCGTAGGGCTCGGGATAACGGCGGATGTAGGTATGCAGCTCGTCGACAAACCCACCGGTCTTTTTGACCAGCTCTTCGAGGCTGAGGACCACGTCGAGGCCATGTCGTTGTATGCACAAAAATCGCACATGGCCCTGGCACAACGTGCGGATCGCCTTGACGTGAAAGGCATCGAACGCGGTCTTCTCGACCCACCTCGGCTTGCCCTTGGCCGTCGCATGTTCTTGCAACAGCCCAAACGCAAACGCGCGCAGACGTGCGAGGGTTGTCGCCTCGTCGATGCCGGCGTAGCCCAGCCCCAAAAGCACGCCAATTCGCAGCCCGTGGGCAAACGTCTCTTCGTGTAAAAACCGGGCGCAGGCCGACAGCAGGTAGGTCTCGGGCGGACAGGCGAGATTGGGATGGGCATCGAGCAGCCGGCGCAAAAGCGTGGTGCCCGAGCGCGGTGCTCCCAAAATCACGATGCCCGGAGGCGTGGTCGCAACAGTCGACATGCGGGCTACTTGCCAGCCTTGCGTTTGTCGACGTACTTGATGATCCGGCCAATGCTGTCGAGGTTGTCGAGGTCGATATCCTCGGGCCCGAGACGGGTCCCGGTGTACTTCTCGAGAAACATCAAAAGCTCGATCATCGCAAACGAGTCGACCAACCCAGTCGAGAACAACTCGGTGTCGTCGCGGACCTCGGAGAGGTCCTCGCGTGCATGGTTTTCGAGAAATCCGATCAAATCTTGTCGTGTAAGCTGCTTCATTTAGCTATCCAACATCGCCTTGAGAGCCTTGCGATCGATTTTGCCGTTGGGGTTGAGGGGGAACGCCGGCACGGCCCGATACTGTTTGGGCACCATGTACCGCGGTAGCCGCTGGCGGACGGCTCGCTGAATATCCCGGCTCGGAACCTCACCTTCGACCCACACCACGATGCCTTCGGCACATCCGGCCGACGTCACAGGCCAGCCAAGCGCAACGGCGGTATCGATGTGGGCTGCGTTCATCACGGCGGCTTCGACTTCACCGAGCTCGACCCGGTGCCCGCGGATTTTGACCTGATGATCGAGCCTGCCCAAAAAAATCAAAGGTTCGCCGGGTGTCGCTGGCCGGCGCACACGATCGCCCGTGCGGTAAAACGTTTCAGACTCCCCCGGTGGCACCACAAACGCCGCGGCTGTGCGTTCGGCGTCACGCCAGTAGCCGAGTGCGACCTGGGGACCTGCCATGATGAGTTCACCGGTCTCCCCGGGCGCAACTTCGCACAGGTCAGGGTCGACAACCTTGGCCCGCATTGCCGGAAACGGCTCGCCGATTGGGACCACCTCATTGGCAGCCTCATCCCGCAGTCGCTCGCCAATGCGATAGGTCGTGCAGGCAAGCGTCAGCTCGGTCGGCCCATAGATATTTTCGACAAGCGAGTTTGGCGCAGCGGCGGCCCACGCTTCGGCAACAGGCACTGGAAGAGCTTCGCCGCAAAACAGCGAGACCCGCAAACCCGGGAATGTTCCAGCCTCCAATAAGCGCATGTTCTTCATTAACAATGCAACTGAAGGTACCGAAAACCAAACACTAATTTTTGATTGATTGACGTATTGAGCAGGCAGCATCCGCGCCCGGTCGTCAGGCACGCACAGGCAGGCTCCAATGCTCCAGGGAGCAAACAAGTCGAGCAGCGAGAGGTCGAAGGTCGTCTCAAACAGGTGGCTAAATCGGTCCTCGCGGCCAAACTCGTAACGCTCGGTCACGACCTTTAAGAATCGTTCGATGTTCCGATGTGCGACCATCACGCCCTTGGGCTGGCCAGTGCTACCCGAGGTAAAGAGGATGTAGGCGATGCCGTCGTCGGCAACTTCCGGTGGCTGCCATTGCTCGGCCGGTAACAGCTCTTGTGGGCCCAGCAGGGTGTGGTGTCGCGACTCGAGTTTGCCCTGTGGATCGAGACGAATCACGATGAGTGGTTGCTCGACCAAGCCGAGCACTTCGGGCAAAACCTTCTCACCCGAGCGGTCGACAACCAGCGCCCGAACTTCAGCTCGCCGAATCATGTCCGCGAGTCGCACCGCCGGGTAACTCGGAATCATCGGCACATAGCCGTGACCCGAGCAAAGCACCCCCAGGATCCCGGCAAAGCAATCTCGGCTCCGCTGGCCCAGCACTGCAGTCAACGGCGCCCCCTCGGTCCGGTGAGCCATCAAGCTCGCGGCGATCTGGGCAGACTGGGTTTGCAGCGCCGCGTAGCTGACCTGCTCGCCATCAACTTCGAGGGCGATCCGCTGGGGAAACGTGCGGGCGATAGCTAAAAACGCGTGGTGCAGCGCCATAGATGGGTGTGGCTACCGTGGTTCGCGGACGATACGCAACTTCACTTTCCCGGAGCCGCAACTTCGGGAGTTCGTCGACCTCCTGAAGCCAGCTTCAAGCCGCTGCTGATGCCGCAACTTCAGACCTCTACGTGTCGATCTTCAGCCGTGCCCAAGCCACTGGTGGCACTTTCGCGTTCAATCCGGCAGTTACTTGGTCCGCTTGCGATAGGCGACATAGCCCTCGACGATTGCCCGATAGACCAGCTCGCCGATCACCTGGTGGCCCTTGGAGGTCGCGTGGGACAGATCGCCGCCGATCAATCGCGGCTTGCGTTTGAACCACCGGCCGGCCGACCCCTCCCCGCCCATCGCTGCAACCGTGTCGAAAAACCCGCAGCCCTCGCTCTTGGCGACCTGGCGCTGGGCCTCGATCATGAGTGGGACGATCGGCTGACTGACGATTCGCACGCCCTTGCGCTCGCCGTGGTCAAGCGGCGCCATGATCAGGCAGTCCATCTCGGGCCGGGCCTTGCGAAACAGTTGGATCACCTCGCGGTACTCGGCCGCGTACTGCTCCATGGTGACCTTCCGGATCATGTCGTTGCCGCCAAACGTGAACACGGCGAGGTCGGACTTGCGGTGTTGGAGATGGTCTTTGAGGTGATCGGGGTCGAAGCCCGACATGCGGTTGGTGAACGCTCCGACCTGTGAAAGCCCGTCCCAAACAACGCCGGGATTGTCGCGCTCAAGGGTTACCCCGAACAGCTCGACCTTACCCTTGCCGGCTGCCCGCACCTCGAACGTGTGCGGCCCATCCTCGACATCGACCGCGTGCCAGCGTTCTTCGTAGGCCTCGGCGCGGGTGTTGACGAAGGTCTTCTCACCCTTGTCGACCCGCACCGAAAACTGCCCGCCGCGCGGGTGCTCGGCATACCAAACCTCGAACTTCGACACCTGCCCACTACTCCGGGTGGGATGCATCGAGAACGTGCTTGTGCCCCCGCCGGCCGAGGTAAATACGGTGCCGCCCATGCCGTACAGCCCCGAAGACTTGCGGCAGCGGAAGATGATGAAGCAATGGCTCCACCCACTGGTTTTGAGTTTAACCTCACCGTGGCGATAGGAGCTGTTGGGCGGGGCCATCAGGTGAAATCCGTGGCCAGCGTCGCCAAATCGAGCCTGCATCCGCCGGCGAATCGCCCCGGGGATGCCGTCGATCCCGATCGCCGAGTCGCCCCAGTGCGAAACCCGTGTAATTGCACCTTCTAGGCTGCTGTCGCTGCGCGCCAGGCTGGCGAAAAACCGGTCGAGTTCCTGGCCCTTGAACAGCTCGATCGACTGAACTGCAGGTTTGTCGTCCCCCTCTTTGGGTGTGTAGGCCGGCAGGCCATCACCGGGCTTTTGGACCACAACTTTTTTGGGAGCAACCGGTACCGGCGGTGGATCGGGTTCGGAGAGCACCTCGTCGGCAAAGCTATCGATCTCGTTAGTTCTCTCGATTTGCTGGGCAAACGCTTCAGATTCAAACGGCCTTCCGACCACGTTCCAAAACGGTACCGGGTCGCCGGGTTTCCACGGCTGCATCGCTTCGAGGCCCGGCACCACATAGGCGAGGACAATCCCGATCGCGACCACGGCCATCGCCGGCCCAACCTTGGCCAGCGCCGACAGGCTCATCCCCGAGGTCTCCTCGTCGCGTTGCACGGCCACCTTTTGTTTGAGGCGGCCATCGACATCCATCAAGCCTTTGGGAGCATCACTCACGGGTCGGTCACTTATCGGTCAGTACTGGAAGTAAATGAATGCCCGGGGTGCTCCTTCGAGCAGCTTCATCAGGCCGTAGCAAAGTGCCAAAAAACCGAGTCCGATGACAACACCTGGGGTCCGGCGAAATAGGTTCAAAAGGTGGGTTTCGACCCATTTTTTGGGGGTGAAGTGGTAGGCGAGGCCAAATCCGAGCAACACCCAAATCGGCCAATCGACCAGGTCGGGGCGGATAAACCGGCCGTCAAACCGCAACAGCCCCGAGACATAGCCGCGCGCCGTTTCGAGGTCGGGTGCGCGGAAGAAGATTCGCGAAATCACCAGCAGGTGGAAGGTCATGAAGATGTGGGCGACTTCCATCAGCTTGGAGCTGCGGCGGGTAAAAAGTGGCAGCCCGCACAAGATAAGCACGGCGGTCACGACAAACCCGGCCAGGCCCAACGACTGCGACATGCTCAGCTGCAACACGGTCGAACCGATGCCAAAAAAGGCCCCACCGGCGATCGCAAGCCCCAGCCCCCACTTGGCCAGACGCTTGCCCAGCGATGCTTCGCGCTTGCGCAACCGGTTCCAACGGTTGAACACCATCGCCCCGGCGTGGATGTTGGCGTAGATGACAAAGTTCCAGCTGGCGCCGTGCCACATGCCCACCAAAAACATCGTGAGCCACACGGCGAGGTACCCCCCGCGGGCCCCAAACCGCGCGAGAAGTTGAAAAAACAGGTAGTCGCGCAGCCACGACGAAAGCGTCATGTGCCAACGTCGCCAGTACTCGGCAATGTCGCGCGACTGGTACGGCCGATCGAAGTTTTCCGGCAGGCGAAAGCCCAGCATCAGTCCGAGACCGATGGCGATATCGGAGTAACCGGAGAAGTCGGCGTAGATCTGCAGGGTGTAGCCGTAGAGCGCGACCAGCAGCTCCGGCGAGGTAAAGGTCTCGGGGTTGTCGAAGATCCGGTCGGTCAGGTGAACAGCGATGAAGTCACCCAGAATGACTTTTTTGCACAGCCCACGGACGATCCGAAAAACACCCGTCTCAATGCCCTCACGGGTAAATCGTGGCCCGCGTTGCAGCTGCGGCAGAAACTGGCTGGCGCGAACGATCGGACCCGCAACCAGCTGCGGGAAGAAGGCGACAAACAGGGCGAACCGGACAAACGAAGTCTCGGGCTGCAACCGCCCGCGCCAGACATCGATCGTGTAGCTCAGGCTTTGGAACGTGTAGAAGCTGATGCCGAGCGGCAGCACCACGTCGAGGTGCAAGGCCGTGACCGAAATGCCGACCGTCGCCGCCATGTCGGCGAACGCCTGCATAAAGAAGTTGAAGTACTTGAAGTAGCCAAGCAGCCCGAGGTTGCCGATCAGGCTCGCGTACAACCACAGGTTGCGTTTGCGCTTGGCCGGGGCCGCGACTGCTTCGTCTTCGGATTCGCTGGCCTCGGACAGGCGATAAATCGCCTTGCCGCAGACAAAGTCGAGGACCGAGGAAAACAGCAGCAGGCCGGCGAAGTACCAGGGCGCAGGCGGGGGCTCTGTTTTGGGCCCTGCCATATAAAAGAAGTAGCTGGCGAACAGCAGCAGCAGCACGCGCGCCCACTTGCGATCCGCCAATAGCCAAAACCCGGCCAAAACCGGGAGGGCAAACAGCAAAAAGTCGAAGGTGGGAAACAGCATGCCTGGGCCATCGCCTGCCGGTACGCGCGCAAATCAGGTCGCAAGGAGCACCCGCAGGGCGCCTACGTATTCCATGGTTTTACCCGGCTGAACACCAAGCGCAAAACGCGCTGCAAAGCTGGCCTCTGAGCCTGGTCGAAGGGCCAAAATTGACGCCCATGGTTCGCACAAAAATCCCGCCAACGAATGCCACTCGAGCTGCCGAGTGAGGGTTTCGACGCGAACGCTCAGCCGCTCAACAGGCCAATCAGGACGTCGGGGTAGTCGGTGATGATCCCGTCGACCCCCATATCGATAAACGACTGCATGGCCTGCGCATCGTTCACCGTCCAGGGGATCACCTGAAGCCCCAACGCTTGTACCTGCACAATGATCTCGGGCGTCACGATATCCTCGTGTGGCGACCAAATCTCGGCGTAGGCCGCCGCTTCGGCGATATCGTCGATATTGGGTGCGAGCCCCAGGGCCGCCACGCGGAACTTATTTGGGCCCCAAATCCCGTCGTAGCTGCTGCGCGCGTACTGAAGGTCGCCCCAGTTAAAGCTCTGCACGGTCATCCGACCATCGAGGCAGTTGCCACACTGCGCGTTGTAGGCCAGCAACGCCGGCATGTAGATGTCGACCTCGGGCTCACCTGTGCGTTTGAACTCAAAGTTGAAGTGCACGGCATCATCGAGCGCGAGCGCCTGCGGCAGCCGCGGTGGCGGTTGAACCCCCTCGAGTTCCGGGTGGCAATCCCACTGCGCGACTTCGTCCGCAGTCATTTTTGAAACGAGATTGGTCGGCGCATCCCCACCCCCGGCCCAGGCACATCCGGTCTCGGTGAGGTCGTCGTCGTGGCCCATCACCACCACCATGTCGGCAGTGATCTGCATATCGCCCTCGAGCGTCGTGACCCCGAGCGCAAGCGCCGACTCAAACGAGGCGATGGTATTGCCCGGGGGCACATTGCCGCGGTTACCCCGGTGACCTTGGACATCGATCGGCCACATCAGCTCGCCAGTTTCGCCGGCGGTTCCACCTGTCTGCGTACCGTCGGTCTCGGCAGATGTTGCTGTATCGCCCGCTGTCGTGCCCGTGGCCAATGTCCCCCCTGTGGTCTCGCCCGTGGTCTCGCCAGTAGTCGCGGCCGTTGTCGCGCTCGTATTTGCGGACCCGGGGCAGGCACAGCTCAAGCTCACCAACACAGCGATCGACAAAAAACCCGGGCCTTGGGCTCGCGCGATCGAGTGTTTGGGACAGGGCAACATGGGGCGACTTTATCAGCTCGCAGCCGCTGCAAGGCAGCAGACTGGCAACTTTTGTGAAAGCTCCCGCACGCGCTTCGCCCGGAGTTTTGCCGGATTGTACTGTCGAGAACCCGAGCACATGCAGTAGGGTTTTGGAGAAACTCGGGCGAATCATATGCATACACAAGGTTTATCCCACGATCCCCCGGGGCCCCGCCCCACCGGTAAAATCTCGGCTGTTCGCCTCTCCTACCTCACCCGTTACGCCCGCGATCCCCTCGGATTTGTCGGTCGGCGATTTGCCCGGTTCGGCGATATCTACCTCATCAAAACCGGCTCCGATCGCACCTACGTCACCAAAAACCCGGAGCATCTCCGGATCATGTTGCGCACCCGGGCCGCCGCCTTTGGCAAGCCCTCGATCGGTCTCGAAAAGGTCCTAGGCAACGGCTTGCTCAACGCCAATGGTGATATCTGGCGTAAAAATCGGCGACTGATCCAACCGGCGTTTCACAGCAAAATGCTGCGAAGTTACGCCGACATCATGGTCGAAAAAACCCGCGAAATGGCGGCGCCATGGCGCTCGGGCACCCAGCTCGACCTCGCCGCCGAGATGATGCGAACGACCCTGCGGATCGTCTGCGCAGCGCTGTTCGACCACAACATTCGCGGCCACAGCGACGAGGTCGGGGCCAGCATGACGGTCTTTCAAGAGACCCTAGGCGCCCTCAACCTGGTGCCCGAGTGGATCCCGACCCGGCACAACCGCCGGGCAAAACATGCACTTACAACCATGGACCGGCTCGTCTATGGTTTGATCGACAAGCGCCGCGAGGAACTGCGGGCCAACCCCGCGCGCGCCGAATCGACCGACCTCCTCACCCAGCTTCTACAGATCGACGACGGCGAGGGCGGATTGCCACGCAAGGCCCTGCGCGACGAGTTACTCACCCTGTTTTTGGCTGGCCATGAGACCACCAGCAATGCCCTGTCGTGGGCATTTGTCCTGCTCGCCCAACATCCGGCCATCGAAGCCCGTCTCCATGCAGAGCTGCAACACGTGCTTGCCGGCCGGTTACCGACCTTCGACGATCTCGAAAATCTCCCCTACACGCGCAACATCATTGCCGAAGCCATGCGCCTGTATCCGCCGGCCTACGTGATCGCCCGCCAGGCCAACGAAGATGTCGACATTGGTGAATATACAATCAAGGCCGGCTCTACCTGTACCGCGTGGATCTACATGGTCCACCACGATCCCAAGCTATTTCCTGAGCCCGAAGTCTTCAAGCCCGAGCGGTTTGAGGCCGACGATCCCAACCTGCGCGATGCCTACCTGCCATTTGGTGCCGGCGCCCGCATGTGTATCGGCGCGACCTTTGCCAAAATGGAAATGGCACTCGTGCTAGCGACGCTGGCCCAGCGTGTCCAGTTTCGCCTGCCGCCTGGGCATCGGGTGGTTCCTCGGCCAAAGATCACCCTTACCCCAGCTGGGGGGGTCCCGGTGACGGTCCTGACCCGCACAAAGTAAGTTGCTGATACAACATGTGGCGACCGAAAGTAGGCCGCCACATATACTTGCTACTACAAATTCGTGGTTAGTTGGCGGCCTCGAGGTCAAACAGCTCCAGGCTGCCAATGTAATCGCGTTTGCCCACGTCGACCCCGTTGTGCCGCAAAATCGCGTAGGCCGTGACACAGTGAAAGTAGAAGTTGGGAACTGCCATCGCCGTGAGGTACTCGTGGGCCTTGATGCCCTTACCCGGCAAAAACGGCAGCACCACGGTGTTGTCCTCCGCGCCCTCAAAGTCCTCCGGCTTAAACGTACCAAGGTACTCGACTACCGAACGCAACCGCGTCCGTAGCTCGTCGAGCGTGGTCTCGGTGTCGGGGTGCGCCGGTGGTTGTTTGCCACTCGCCCGCGCGGCCGCGAACTTGGCAGCGTCACAGGCGGCCTGGATTTGCCGGGTGAGCGGGTATTGGTTGGGCGCCAGCCGACTGTTCAACAACACCGCCGGGTCGTAACCCCGGGCCTCACCATCGGCCACGGCCTTGTCGAGCCAAGCCGAGAGGTTGTTGAGCATCTTTGCAAGTTGGGGAATCGAGCGAAACATCGACATTGCGTGTTGCATGGCACGCCGGGGCCCTTGCGTCAACAAGGCCGACGACGACCTCTCGCCTGAAGGCCAACAGGTACGCGTAAGGCCTCTGGGCGCTCGATAGCTAACCTGTAGCTGTCGACCAAGCGTGCTAACAATTACCTGCTAACCGATGGGTCGTCGACAACAGCTGCACCGCCCCCGCGTGCCCGTGTGCCTCCTATACGGCCTGTTCGCGTGCAACCCGATGCCTGAGCCAAGCTCGCGCAGCACAGGCAATTCGCCGGCCGAGTCCATCGCTCCCAAGCACGACCCAGGGCCCAAGTACGACCCGCTGTCCACGACCGAGCGTCACTTTGTGGTCGGCAATGAAACCCGCCATGACATTTTTTACCCGTACATCCACGACCGCGGTGGCGCCTATTTGGGTGTGGGCTCCGAGCAAAACTACTCACTTATTGCCGCGAGTTCGGCCTCGCTTGCATTCATTGTCGACATCGATGCACGGGTCCTCGACTACCATCGAATCTTGATTGCCCTCGTCAAAGCCTCCCCCACCCCGGCCGACCTGCTGCGGCGCTTCTCAGCTGCCGATCAGGACCACGTACGGGCGATTTTCGCGGTCTCGACGAACGACCAACAGGCGGCATTTACCCTGTGGAAGTCGCTGCGTGCACGCGTGTCGAGACATCTCCAAACCGTGGCGACACGTCCCTATCCAACCTGGCTCGCCGACCCCAAAATGTACCAGCACATTCGCACGCTGTGTCTTCAAGACCAGCTGTTCGTGATGCCCGGCGACTTGCAGGGCACTGCAACGCTTCGATCCATCGGCGAACTCACGCGAGCTCGCAGTACACCCATTCGCACCGTTTACCTGTCCAACGCTGAGGAGTCGTTGACCGACATCCCGCAGTTTGCCGCAAACCTGCAGGCGCTCGACGGGCCGAAGGCCGTTGTCCTACGCACACTGTTCCGCCCGCAATGGGATGCAGCCGATGGCCTTTGGAGTTATCAGGTACACCGCCTAGACGACCTCCGGCACCGGCTAAAGATGTATCCACAAGCAAACCTCACGCAGATTATCGACGCGGCCCAACGCGATGGTCAACTCCGTGTTGTTCGTGGCAACCATGCGGTGACAACCATCGGGTTCCCGAACCACCACAACTAGTTCTCAAAACAACTCGCCCGGCACTGGTACTCGAGGGCACAAAGCGCCAATCCCCGGCAACGCTTCTCGATTGCGGCGGGTTGGCAGCTCCCCTCGCCAATCCGCTTTTTGAGCACACAGTTACGCCAGCGCCTGCGCTTGCATGCCCGCAGCTGGGAGCAACATTCCTGCTTGACACACTTTGCACAATCATTGTCGCGTGGGCCCGCTGAGCATAGGCCAACGTTTTGGGTTATCTGCGGATCGGTCTCCAAATCCCCGGTTGTTTCATCGCCAACAAGCTCGAGCGTCGTGGTATCGCTGTCCGTCTCGACGTCACCTGTACTCTCGGGCTCCCCCGTCGTCACGGGCAACGGGGGTTCGACCGGTATTTGTATCTCGGGCGGCTCAGGGCACTCAGGGCAGGTTTGCTGCTGCGCCGCGGCGAGTTGTTCCCGACACGTTTCGAGGTCGCCGTTACCCGTCAACAAAGACGCACCCACCAACACCCCAGCACCCAAACCGCCGAGCCCTGCGAGTGTTGCAATCACGGCCTTGCCCCCCGCCACCACTGCACCGGCGGCACTGGTTGCCACACTTGTGACCCCACCAACCGGCAGGGGAAGGACCCATTTTTCGCCCTTGGGTCGAATGCGAATATCGTTGGCGAGCAATCGCCAGTGCCCCCGCAACAACTCACGAAACGCCCCGAGCTGCTCCTCTTTGACCCCCAAAATTAGCTGGAGACCGTGCATCGAACGCGTCGCCATCCGAGACAGGGCTTCAACAAATCGTAGGGCATCAGCCGGCGGTAGAGACTCGTTGAGCAAGCCTTCGAGCTTGTACAGGACAATGAGCAACGGACGATCGGAGCGCCGTTGGGCACGAAGCAATACATTTTCGAGGGCGGCACTTGGCTTTTTGGGCACACCAACCGGTTCGATGTCGAGCTGGCTATAGAGTGCATCGACAAGCTGCTCGAGCGTTGGGCCAGGCTTTTCCCACGCATCAACGACCACCTTGCGCACATCAAGTTGCTGCTCGAGCCGTGGAAACACCTCCTCAGCTAAAAACTGATCGAGCTTTGCGGTGGATGGCGCATAGACTGTCGAAGCCCGATAGGCCATCAGTTGGCCGATAAGAATCGTTGCTAACGCCTGGGGGTCCCGTCGGCGCATCAACTGCCGTTCGAGCCGGTCCGACCTATCCACCGAGTACCTCCTTGATGGTTTCGGCCAAGCGGATAGTGTTCATTGCGACAGCCCGAATGGCCCCGCGCCCAAACAAACCGCCGGCACCGCGATCCCAGATGTCCTGCTCACCACTACTCGGGTCGATAATCGCAACACTGACACGCGACGGAGGACGGTCGTCGAGAAACCATCGCAACAGCATTCGGTGACGCCACTCGAGGACAGACAGTCCGACACACGGACTCCGTCGTCGGGTCCGTCGTCGGGTCCGTCGTCGGGTCCGTCGTCGGGCCCGTCGTCGGGTCTGTCGTCGGGTCCGTCGCTGTTGTCGGTCCTGTCGTTTGTGTGGCTGTGCTCGTATTCGTTGGCCCCGCGGTGGTCAACGACCGTGCGACCATCATGTTGGGAGGTTCGGTACAGGGCAAACAGACAATCCCGACGGGCGTGTGGGTACACATTGCATTTACACACAACCGTGCCAGTAACGAATGCACAATCTATATCAACGGCGTCCTTGATGGGCAAAGCCGGAACCCCTCCCGTATGAGCTGGGGCTCGCAACAGCGCTCATGGCCCATGTACCTTGGCCACGATCGCGGTAGATACAACAAATCCTACCAACTCGCCGAAGTCCAGGTTTGGGGCCGACTCCTCAGTCCATCTGAAATTCGCACTCGTATGTTGGTACGCGCCGCCAAGGAAGACAACGGGCTGTTGGCCTGTTGGCCGCTCACCGGCGCAGAGGGTAACCGCATTGCCGATTGCACAGGACGGTTTCCGGCCACGGCCTCTGCAGCCAAGTGGGTTGAGGTCGACGAGCTCCCGCTGTTTGCCAAACAGGCACCCGAGGGTCTGTCATGCCGTTACTTCGACGGGAAGACGGCCCATATTAATGTACACACATCTTCGACCTTCCGGGCGCCTAGCTTCACTGTCCAAGCGTGGGTTCGCCCCGAAAAAGATGGTGCGACTGCCCTCGAAGCCCCAATCGTCAACTTCCGCATACCTGGGTATGGCTGGGAGCTCGGGTGCTCAGGGACCGAAGCTAGCTTCACCATTGCAGATGCAAGTGGAGCGTTCGAGCGGTTGTCGTTCAACCACTCGGCCCTCAACACATGGACCCACGTCGCAGCCAGCTGGACAGGCAAGGTCGCAACCTTGTTTGTCAACGGTCTCGAGGTGGCCTCAAAGGCCATCAACGGCACCCGTAGCCGGGCCAACGAGCTAGAGATCGGGCGCCAGGCCCATTGGGGTGGGCGTCACTTTCAAGGCCGCCTTTGTGAAGTACGCTTCTACACCAAGGTACGATCGAGCGCCGAGATTCTGCACGACATGTTCGAGCGCGGCTTTACCAAGGACGGCACCGTGCGGGTCGATGCCACTGGTCTTATACATGTGTGGCCGCTCGACGATATCGAACCCGCGGTTGCCAAGGACTTTGCTGGTGACTCACCGGGCTACTACAAGGGCGCGACCCCCCTCGACACTGCTGGCTGGCAACTCATCGGCATGGAGCCTGTCAGTATTGAGGTCAAGGAACTTTCGAGCCGCGTCCAGGCGCTCGAGGAAGAACGCAATCAACTGCGCGGGCAGCTAGCAGCGCGTAATACTGAGAACCAAAACCTGCAAATACAAATTAACCAGCTGAAGAAGCTGTCGCCACAGGTCGGGCAACTCACCCAGATAGTCGCCGGCCTGCAAGAACAAATTCAAGCCCGTGAAAAACTGATTGCCGAACTCCAGGCCAAGCAGGCACAGCAGTCGCTTTCAGTATCGCTCGACGACTTTATCGACCTGACCAATAACCAAATTCGCCAGGCCCGTGCCCGCCTCGCGCAGGATAAACGCAACCTGCGATTGGGACGCGTCAGTATCGACCTCAAGGTCGTACCCGACGAAGATGGTCGTGCCTTTCGGTTTCCCAAACTGGCCGATAGTGCCGGCTTGGTCGACTTGGAGCCCGGCAAACTGTCCAACTTGACTGTCGAGTTCGAAGACAACGAACCGCCCCCCGCACCCCCCACGACTCGCCAGGTACCGAACATTGGCGGCTACACCGAGGCGATGGCACGGCGGGTACTGACCGAGGCGGGTTTCTCCATGACAGCCCACGCCCAAGCCGTCGGCCCTGACAGTTCAGAGGACTACGGCCGCGTACTCACCCAACATCCACCGGCAGGCGAGCAGGCTCCTGTCAACGCCAATATTTTGGTGTTTATCGGAAAGGAAGCATGATCGATGCCCAAAAATAGAAATGCTCCCGAGGATCTCACCGAAGCACTTTCTGCCCCGCTGGGTGATCTAATTGCAGCAGTCGGGCGCGGCGTGGCGGAGGCTCAACGGGCAATGGATGCATCTACAATATCCAGCATACGCGAGCTCCACCAAGTCAATGGAGATATCGGTGCGGTGATGCGTTCGATCGGTTATCGCCCGAACTGGTACCAGATACCCAAGGTTGAGGCGGACCTCACCGTGTCGCTGACAATCGGTGGCGAGGCCCGTGGCGGTCGCCTGCAACTCTATGCCGCCCCCACCGACGCGAGCTACACCAACAAATACGCGTTCGACCTACAAGCGGTCAGCAAACTCAAGTTTTCGGTGGTAGCCGTCCCTCCGACACCCGAACAGGCCGGGTTACGAGTTGTCCCGAGGTTTGCCAATACACCGACCTGCGGCGACTATGCCGAGCAACTCGAACGCTTGCAGATTCCCTATGCCTTTGCCGAGGGCGACGATCCGCCAGACGAAGCCCTTATCCAGCGGGTTGAGCCGAAACCGGGAACCCTGCTCGCTGCCGGTCAGGCGGTGACGATTCACGTGCTGGCCGAAGAACCAATACAGTCGCTGCCCCCTGAAGATCCAGAGCACGTGCCCGAAGAGCCACCCTCCGAGGGCTAGCCGCCATGCCCGAAGCCCCCTTTGGCATCGCAAGTGTCCCATTTGGTGAGCTGCTGGCAGCGGTTGCCCGCGGTCTCGCGGATGGTCAGGAAATGCTTGATTATGCAAGCATCCTGCAAGCCGAAACGCTCGCAGGCTTTGCCCCCCGCCGCGATCGGACAACCGGGGTGACGGTTGACGAGGATGGCCGACCATCGAGCCACCCGGCCCTCACCGACACGCGTATTGAGTTTGCCGGAGAACGGGTCCCCTTAGCCGCCCTAGGCTTCGTCGCAACGTTTTATCGATTCGTCGACACCGTGATTGAGCTGCGAGTCGATGCCCACCTGCGAAAGCGGGCCAACGGCGAGACAACCCTACAAACCGCCCCTGTCGATGCCCGGTATCAGGCGAAATATCAACTACCGCCCGGTCAAGGCATTCGCCTTCGGGCAGCAATCGTGGCGGTTCCGGGGCCAGAACTCCCAGGCGACTGATCCGGCGGCAATCTGACTGCGACAACAACCGAATAAACATGTATCCTCAACCGATGTCCGGTCGGTTTCGACTCTTTGTTCTCACAGCACTCCTGTGGCTTCCATCCTGTTCGGGCGAATCTCAGCACAGGTTTCAACCAGCCGATGCAGAGGCGATTCGAGCGGTTTTGCAAAGCCAGCGCGACGCCTGGAATCGCGGTGACCTAACGGGCTATATGGACGGCTACGAGCGCTCGCCGAACCTCGTGTTTACCTCGGGCGGCAAGCTCAGGACGGGGTGGCAAGAGACGTTCGACAAATATCGTGCGCGCTATGGCGAGGACACGAGCACAATGGGGAAACTCGCGTTCGACATCCTCGATATTCGCAACCTAGGCGCAGATGGGGCAATCGTGTATGGCCGCTGGCACCTCAGCGAAACGCCCAAGGCCGGCTCGGGTATTTTTTCGCTCGCCTGCCTGCGAACGGCCGACGGCTGGAAGATCGTTCACGACCATACATCGGCAGCTCCGGAGCAATAATGTACATGCAATATTTTCGCGCGACCTGACCAATCGGACATCATTTATAAACACCTTCGCGCCCCTGCGTTTTGTACACTCCTCACCACAATGGGTATCCGCGACGCTCTCCAAAAGTTTTCTGACGAGATCAAAGACCTCTCGACGCTCACGGTGACGACCTACACCGGTACGCTTTCGCAGGCGATCGACAGTGAGACCGGCGAGATCGACTGGGACAAGTTCAAACCCGGTAGCGGTGAGCTGACGATGGTTGCGGCCACACGGATCAACGCAGACTTCGACACCGTCAACTTCCGGGCGGCACTAGCCGGGAAGGACAACTACAACGACATGTTGGCGCTCCACCAAGCCGCGGTCGAGACTGCCCAAAGTGGTCGTGCAGGCCTCCTCAAGCTGGTTTCAGGCCTTATTCCTTAGTTCCGCCGCGCCCATCCGCGGTTGCGCAACCGCGTACAAGACCCCTATATCTGCGCCAGGTCGTGTATCCTCCCGGGCATGCTCCGCTCGGTCGCCCTGGTGTTTGGTGTATATGCGTTGGCTTTCACGGGTTGTGGGCCCAAGCAAAACTCAAACCCGCCAAATGGTCACGCCGACCACGAGGCTGGCAACGAGGGACCCATGCACGGCACCCACAAGCACCACGGGGGCCATCACAAATTCGACGACCCCGAAGCCTGGGCCAAGGAATTTGACTCGCCCGAACGCGCGGCCTGGCAAAAACCCGACGAGGTGATTGCCTCACTCGGGCTGGCCGAAGATGCGGTGGTTGCCGACATCGGAGCAGGCACCGGCTATTTCGCCATCCGCTTTGCCAAGGCGGTGCCCAACGGCAAGGTGTTTGCCAACGACATCGAAGCTGCCATGGTGGCCTACCTGAGCCGTCGTGCCCGACGCGACGGGGTCAGCAACCTGTTCGCGGTCAAGGGCTCGCCTATCGATCCGGCCCTTCCCGAGCCGGTCGATGTTGCTTTTATGTGCAACGTTTTTCACCACATCGAACAGCCTGACGCGTTTTTCCTGCCGGTGCTACGTAACCTCAAACCCGGGGGCAAACTGGTGATCGTCGACTTCAAGCCCGACGCGCCGGAGGATGCCCCAGGGCCACCCCCCGAGATGCGCATTTCTGCCGAGGACGTGTTCGCCAAACTCGAAGCGTTGGGCTTTGCTCGGGTTGAGGTCAACACCGATCTACTTCCCTACCAGTACATCGCAATACTGACGGTACCGGGCGCCTGAGCCAGCTGCGAACAGATTCGAGGCCTGGGCGCACAAACGACAAATCCGGTACGATGTGGCATGCCGTCGGACCATATTCAGCGACTTCGCTACGCCATTGTGAGCGCGCTCGTTCCTCTCGCGGGATGCACCCCGATCGACCGCCCCGCGCAACCGACCCCCATCGACCAGTCGACCAAAACCGACACGCCGCCTAAACCAGAAAAGCAACCTCCGGTCCCGCAGGAAAAACTTGCATGTGCAGGAGACCAGGCGCTGGTCGATGCCAATCAGCGACCAACTGGCTACTCAAAATGTGAAGATGGCAGTGTCCATCGCAGCGAAGCCGTTGCCTGCCAAATTCCTCCAATCCTGCAAAACGCCTGCCCGGGTGGCGACAAGTCGGAGGGACCATGCACGACCGATGCGGATTGCACCGATAAACCGTATGGGCGCTGCATCACATACGAGCGCGGCATGATGCGCCCGAGCGACAAGGTCTGGTGTGGCTGCCACTACGCCTGCGAATCCGACAACGATTGTGAGGCGAACCAAGCATGCCTATGCACAGGAGCCCTCAGCCTCAAGAGCGGGCACGCCGACGACCGCCTACCCCGATGCGTACCCGCGAGTTGCCGCACCGATGCCGACTGTGGGTCGGGCGAGTGTGGGGCGGCGATCTATTTCAACGGCTGCTCAGAAAACGCCACCCTGGCATGCCGTGGCGAAGGCGATAGCTGCCGCTCCCACGACTCCTGTGACGGCGACAACTCCTGTGTTGCCATGGTCCAAAACCCGGGTTCGCTGCAAGAGCGCCATGATTGGCAATGCCAAGGTATGTCCTGCATGATCGGCCGGCCATTTTTGGTTGCCGGACAGGCCCGTGTAGCGGCCTTGAGTGAAGGAGGCGGCACCTGGCACACCCAAGTAGCTGAGTGCACAAGCGACCCACAACTCGCAGAATATTGGCAACGTATCGCCGAACTCGAACATGCTTCAGTCGCCAGTTTTGCCCGCTTCATCGACCAACTTCTGGCCCTTGGAGCACCCCCTCAATTGCTTTCTCAAGCCCGGGCAGCGCTGGCCGACGAGGTCCGTCACACAAAGTTGTGCCTACAAATGTCCCAACGGTTTGGGGGAGGCCAAAGCCCCGGAAGATTTGACCTGCGTGGCGCACAGATGGGCCCGGTTGGCCGTGTCAGCGTTGCCTGCCAACTGTTCGATGAAGCCTGTCTGGGCGAGACCATCGGCGTTTGCCATGCTCACGAGTCCTATCGTATGGCCCGCGACCCTGAAAGTCGCGAGGTCTACCGCCAAATCGCAGGCGACGAACAACGCCACGCACAGCTCGCCTGGCAGACCTTCAAGTGGCTTGTCGACACTGCGACGCCCAGCCAGCGACGCGAGATACTTGGCTACGCAACCCGGCGCCTGCAAGAAGCCGAGCATACGCTCCAAGCAACTCACGCCCACGTGACCCCAGCGCGACCTGAATTTGGCCTGCTGGGCCCCTCGCTCGAACAGCACCTTAGCCTTGTCAGCCTGCGTGAGGTCATTGCCCCGGCGCTTGACCATGTATCTGCATCCATCCACGCGAGCACCTAACGCCTGTAACTGCACGTTCGCACAGCACCAGCCAACACGAGCTTGGATCGCCGGGAAATTTCGGCAAGAATAATGCCCATGCAACCGTCCGCAGGCAAAACCGTGCTGGTTACCGGTGGCGCTGGATTTATCGGCTCGCACCTCGCACAGTCGCTTCTCGAGCGTGGTCATCGCGTTGTCGTGTTCGACAACCTCAGCAGCGGAACGCGAGCAAACCTTCCCCCGCGGGCGATCTTTATCGAAGGTGATGTGCGCGACAAACACGGGCTTCTCCACGTATTTGAGCGCTACCGACCGCAGTGGGTCAACCACCACGCGGCCCAAACCAGCGTTGGCCGTAGTGTCGAAGACCCTGCCCTCGATGCCGAGACGAACATTCTGGGAACCATCAACCTGATCGAGTTGAGCCGACAATACGAGGTTGACAGCTTTGTATTTGCAAGTACCGGAGGGGCAATCTATGGCGAAGTCCCAGCAGGTACGACAGCCGGGGTTGGTAAGTGCCGCGAGCAACCCCAAAGCCCGTACGGTTGCTCCAAAATGGCTGCTGAGTGCTACCTGAACGCCAGTGGCCTCAACACGCGGATTCTTCGCTACGCCAATGTCTACGGCCCACGGCAAAGTGCCCACGCCGAAGGCGGGGTGGTTGCGATTTTTGTCAGCCGTAGCCTCGCCGGCAAGCCGATGCGAATTTTTGGCCGACAGCGGGCGGATGACGGCGGCTGCGTGCGTGACTATGTGTTTGTACAAGATGTTGTGCGAGCCAACCTCGCAGCCCATCGCGGCGAGCTTGTGGCCACAACCCTCGACATCGCCACCGGGCTCGAAACCACCACCCTCGAACTTGCGCAAAAACTCGCCGACGTGCTCGGGCAGGTGCCGGACATCGAACACGCCCCGCCCCGCATCGGCGACCTACAGCGATCCGTGGTCGACCCCACACCCATGCAAACGGTACTCGGCCCGCCCACATCGCTGGCCGCTGGACTCGAGCAAACCGCCGCCTGGTTTGCGGCGTCGGGTGTGAGCTCGCAGCATTGAACCGGACCGGGAGATTCGCTACTCGTTGGCGGTGGACAATCAACAGTCAACAGAATTTCCCGGGGGTCTCAAGGACCGCGTAGCGATCATCACCGGAGCCGCCAATGGTATTGGCCGCGCCACCGCCCACGCATTTGCTGCTGCCGGCGCGACGGTGGAACTGTGGGACCTCGACCAAGAAGCTGGAGACGCGACCGCAACTGCAATTGTCAACGCCGGTGGCATCGCCGGGTTTTCCCGGGTCAACGTGGCCAACCGCGAACAGGTCGACGAGGCTGTCGCCTCGATCTGCGAGCGTCACGGGCAAATTGACATCCTCGTGAACAACGCGGGCATCGTCCGCGACGGCCAGCTGGTCAAGGTGAAAAACGGCGAGGTCGTCAAGCAAATGAGCCAGGAGGCCTTTGACACGGTGGTCTCGGTCAACCTCAAGGGCGTATTCAACTGCACCCAGGCCGTTGTACCTACAATGATTTCGCAAAAATACGGCCGCATTCTCAGCGCGTCGTCGGTCGTCGGTCTGTACGGAAATTTCGGGCAAACCAACTACGTCGCAACAAAATCTGGGGTCATCGGCATGACCCGGGTTTGGGCCCGAGAACTCGGGAAATACGGGATCACGGCCAATGCGGTCGCGCCCGGGTTTATCGCCACCGAGATGGTCAAGTCGATTCCCCCCAAGGTCCTTGAACACATGGTTGCACATACACCCGTTGGACGGATGGGCCAGCCCGAAGACATCGCTCGCACCTACCTGTTTTTGGCTGCCGAGTCGGCCGGGTTTATCAACGGTGCGGTGATCAGTGTCGACGGAGGTTCGGTGCTCGGAACCTAACCCACCAGCCTGGGACCGAGTTCCGCGCGCGTTAGGGCGCGGGACTGGGTGCGGGATTGGGGTTCTCCGTGCGGACAACTGCATCGTCGAAAAGTGCGAGCAGCATCCGCAGCCCCGGGGCACCTTTCGCCTCGGGCGATTTTTGCACCGCCCGACGCAGGCTGAGGTGGGCAAACGGCAGGACCTCGCTGAGCGTTGTCAGAGCTTGCTCGTCACCCGCGAGGGCCGATAATATTAGTGCATCTACATTTTTTTGTGTATCTCCAGCCACCAGTGTTGGCAGCTGCCACGCGCTGAGTTGACGACCTGCCGGCAAGGTCACAGGCCCGACCGATGTTTGTAGGACAACCTCTTTGGTCGTCTCGAGTAGGTCGAGCCGCCCGAGTGTGAACCGTGCGTGCAGCTTGACCGCTTGGCCCCCGCGAATTAAGTCTAAACCGGACTTCCCGCGACGCACCCGAACTTCACTCACAGCGCTGCTCGTCCACGTCCCAGGGTCTGCACGCTTGTAATGCCGCCCCACGGCAACGGCGATTTCCAACGACGAAGGACCACGGCGATAGCCCGGCGGGGGAGCGGCCTTGCTGCGCCACGGGGCAAACTCAATTCTCGAAACCTCCGCCCGCGCACGCACCAAGGCGGTCGCGAGGCGAGCATGGGTCGTCAGCCGGTGCAGTAGTTTTCGGCGCAACAACCGGGCTGGCATGGTCTTTGGTTCAGGTATATCGCCAAGTCGATTCCACAGCAGCGCAACCACCCAAGTGTCGACAATCGCGACTTTCTCAACCTCGTCGAGGGCAGCTAGCAACTCGCGGTCGGACGTCGGACCGGCCGTGGCCAACACCCCCGCAAATGTTGTTGGCACGGGATAACCCGTCGCCAACGCAACCACGGCCGGGCTGCGAGCCACCGGGTGGTACAGAAGCTGCGCGAGGGCACGGCGCTGTTTTGGGCTCAGCTTCGAACCGGCTGCTCGGCGATAGTACTCGGCCAACACATCGGGCTGTGCAGCCGGAGAATCTGCAGGTAACACCGGCTGACGCGCCTCGGCATCCCCGACCCATGCCACCTGCACAATCGCCATGGCCCGCACGACAAACCGGCGAAGCCGACCCCGCAACACTCGGTGATTTTGCTGCTTATACATGTTGATCACCCCGCAGGCGGCTCACTTGAACAAGTTTGTGGGGGTCGTGGGTGTGGTCTGCACCAAAAAATGCTGCCCGCGCGACAAACCGGCGCAGGCGAGCGCGTGACACTTGATGGACTCGCTGCCTATACATGTTGATCACCCCGCAGGCGGCTCACTTGCACAAGTTTGTGGGGGTCGTGGGTGTGGTCTGCACCAAAAAATGCCGCCCCACGGCAGGACTTCCCATGGCGGGTTTGCAGCCAGCAATCAAGGCCTTCGCCGCGGGTTGGGTCGCCTGGTTGACGAAACGCGGCGAACCCCTGGGCCCAGATGTCGCGTAGCTTGGTCGTCCGCACATTTCCCGCGCTCTCGCCACGATCGGTGGTTGTGCACGGGGTGACCTCCCCCGTAGGTGTGACGACACAGACGAACCGCCCTGCCCCACACAAAAACGGCTGGTCGCGATAAAAGCAATCATCCTCGCCCGCCGAACCCCACTCGTTGTCGAGCTCGACATGCACCAGCCCCCGCAAACGTCGGGCGAAGCTGGCAACTCGCCGTAGCTGGGGGGCGGTCGGCAACAGGTCGTGACCACCGGCACGCCCCTCGGGGGTCACTAGGTGAAGCCCCCAGCTGTCGGCGCCCGAGTCGAGCACAATCGGCAGCATGTCGGCGAGAAGATCGGCGTTGTGACGATTCACTGTTGTACCTGCAACGACCTCCGGGCACCCGAGTTGTTTGAGCCCGGCAATGGCCCGCAAGGCCCCGTCGAAACTCCCCTCGCGCCCGCGAAACTGGTCGTGGTAGGTACGTGGGCCATCTACGCTCACAGCCACCATCGCCGGTGGATAGCGGGCAAACACCGGCAACAACTGCTCAACCCTGCCACCGTGGGTGTGCAGTGCCCAGGGTACTTGCGACCGATGTGCATAAGCAACAATCTCGCCAAAGTCCTTGCGTAACAGGGCCTCACCGCCGGCAATGACAAACGTCGGCCGCCCGAGCACTACGAGTTCGTCGATGATGTGCCGACAGGCCTCGGAAGCCGTGAGTTCGCCTTCCGTGCGCCGGCCGGCCTGGGTGTAGCAATGGGGACAACGCAGGTCGCACAGCGAGGTCGCTAACCACTGAACGGCGTGTGGCGGGCGAACGTAGCCGAGGCGATGCAATAGTCGCGTTTCAGCCTGCCAGATCGCAGCCGCTCGACGGGACAAAAACCGGTGTATAAAGCCCACGCGCGACTATAACCCAGGCCTGCATGTGTTGGCCGAGCGAACTCAAGCTCGCGTGATTGCGACCTCGGATCGTCGCAGGATGATCTGAGCACACCCAAAAAAAAGCTGCCCGGAGGGCAGCTTTCTCGACTCATCTTGTTGCCGATTAGGGCACGTCGGCGATGAGCTGAACGTCGCGTGCGGTGATCGAAGACTGGCCATTGGATGCAGCCCAGAAGTGATCGCCGTTCGACAAGCACTGGAGGGTGACTACGTGATCGCCGGCAGGTATATCTGTGTAGATACGACGACGATGCCAAACTCCGTGGTGGCCATTGTTCGCCGGTTGATGAATAACGCCCTCTTCTTCGTTCGAGGTGAACTCGAGCCCAGCGTAACTCCCCATCCAAGTGCCGTCGATGGTCGGACGACAGGTAAACCACGCACCATTGTTGACGTGGTAGTAGCCGACCCACTCGGTGACCTCAACGCTGCCGTGGGTAACACTCACGGTCGCCTGCATGTTCGGCATATTGTACCAGAACGAGTCGGTACCTTGATTGATACCCCAGCCGTTCCCGTGGACGTCGATGCCCTGGCCATACTTATCGGCGACATTGTCGAGCTCGCGCACAAGAATCACGCTGGCGGCATCGGCCTCACCAATCCGTAGCTGATTGGCGTCGTTATAACAGCGAGTCGAGAATGTATGTGTCCCCGGGGAAATGTTTTTATATACACGTGAATGCGTCCACATGTTCCACGAACTGTATGTGCTTGTGAGCCCGGCGCGCCAACGCGTGTTTTGGTAGGTCTGGGCTGTTGATGGAATAGGAGCACCATCCATCCACGGCAGGCATCCTGCATGGCCACCGAGACCGATCGGCACACTGATCGCTACTTCGATATCTCCGCCCTTGGCGTCGAAAGTAAGATCCGTTCCCGGAATTTTAATCATCGGATCGGAACTCGGAATCTGCCCACCCATCAGCGAGACTTTTTGGTGAACCTCATTGTCCATGCCATCGTACTCACGGGTGATGATGAGTGAGGTGCTCTCGGCCCGACCAACCTTCAGCGTTCCCGTACTCGTACGGCACTGAACACCAACGGTGTGGGTTCCCGCCTCGATGTCGTAGTACACGCGTACGCGGTCCCACATGCGGAAGCCGTTGGGGTTGTTCCATCCCGTCCGGTCACGACCCTCATGCCAGGGGTTCCCCTCGGGTAGCATTTGCGCGGTTCCTGCCCACTCACCATCGATCGTCGGGCGACAGGCCGAGTCGGCGCCACCAACCATCGGGATACTGAGTTCGATCTCGAGGGGTCCACCGCGGGTTGTCATTTCGAAGTCGGCTTCGTCGATCTTCTGCCACAGCCCCGAGGATACGTTCTGCTCACCCTTCCACCGGTGTTGGTAAAGACCGAAGCACGAACCGCAGGAGTCGCCACCGCAGTCGACATCGACCTCATCGCCGCTGAGAATGCCGTCGTCGCAGGCAGGTGCTCCACACAACGTTGTACATTCATCAGAGTTGTCGCCGTTGCCATCGTCGCAGGCCTCGACCCCTTCTTGGACAAAGCCGTCGCCGCAAACTGCGGTCACGCATGTGTCAAGGCAACCGTCGTTGTTCTCGAGGTTGCCATCGTCGCACTCCTCGCCCATGTTGAGCTGTCCGTCGCCACACGAGGCCAGTGCACATGCATTGCTGCAGCCGTCATCATCAATGTCGTTGCCGTCATCACAGCCCTCACCCGGGCCTTGGTAGCCATCGCCACAGACGTTGTTGAGGCAGTCTGGCGTACAGGCTGAGTCGGGACCGTTGTCAGGCCCGAGGTCGCACTCTTCAGCGCCGTTGACGATCCCGTCACCACAGCCAGCGACCTGACACTGGGTTGTACAGGCCCCTTGGTCGTCGTTGTTGTCACCGTCGTCACAAGCCTCGTCTGGCCCTTGGTAGCCATCGCCACAGACGTTCGGCTTACAGTCAGGCGTACACGGCTTGTCGGGGCCAACGTCCCCGTCGTCGCACTCTTCGTCGCCCGACAAAATCCCGTCACCACACATCGCCTGGGCTTCGGTGCAGTCGACGTTACAAAGCCCGTCGTTCCCGTTCGACTCTCCGTTGTCGCACTCTTCGCCCTCCTCGATCGAGCCATTACCGCAAACCGGGTCCGGCGCGTCTTCGGTGGTCAGCACATCTGTGTCCGAATCGGTGCCGGTCGGCCCAGCAGTCGGGTCCGTCGTCGTCGTGGTTGGATCCGTCGTCGAAGTTGTCGTGGTGTTGCCCTCGGTGTCCGTCTCTGTCTCGCCACCGCCACACGCGGTGAGTCCCAAAGAGCAGGCTCCTATCAATACCCATGTCAATTTTTGATGTTTGAAAGTGTTGCGAGTCATGCACCCTCCACCAAAACGAATATCATGGTTCTAAAAGCCGCCTCCACACATTTAAAATCTACGTCGACAAATCACAACTACATGACCATTGAGACATGTACATATTACATGATTACCGGATACAACCATACAATCCTCATCTGAATATACGCCACACAAAAGATTGAGCGTTCACGCCCGAAGTCAGCCGAAACCCTCGACCAAACAACGTTAAGAACCAAAGATTCCATCCCGCCGGAATCCGGACAACGTATCACATGTCTATTTTTCGGTGGCGAACGCATTCATTTCACGCGAGCTCAGCAAAAGCGATCCGAAGCAGCACACTTCACCCAATTACCATGCATATCCTTCTCGTAGCTCAGGCAACAAACGCTCCGATTCCGGCTAGCCCATAGGCGGTAGCTATTTCTCTCGGCCACTTGCAGCTCCCCGCGTTACGATAAATCCATGGACTTGATGGCGATACCGCGCTCTTCGTACCTACGCATGCCGCTTGCTCTCGTGATGGTGGCCGCAGGTTGCGGTGGGAATACTGAAGAAACCACCGATACCGCAACAACGCTGGGAACCACTGGGACCCCAACCACAGCTGAATCTGATGCAGATACACTGGATGTCACGGACGACTCGACCGACCCCACCACCGCGGGCCCCGGCTGTGGCGACGGTGTTGTCCAGGATGGGGAGGAGTGTGACATCGGCGACAACAACGGGCCAGGCAGCATGTGCAAGTCAGACTGCACCCTCAATGTCTGTGGCGACGGAGACAAGGGCCCGTTCGAGGGTTGTGACGACGGCAATAACCAAAATGATGACTCGTGTACCAACGAGTGTAAGGTCATCACCTGCGTTCCCCTTCAAGTGGTCTTATTCGGCTCAAACAACAAAAACATGTCCCATGAGACATAATTGACTTGTGACGATATCCGACCTAAACTTGGCACTGATTTTGGCATGAGACTGCCCATTACAGTCGCAATGATTCGCGCATTGAAGCCGGGTCAGGTAAGAATGTGCGGCCGGCTGACCGGCTTTGGCGTGCGCAAAGGAGCCCGCGGCCAGGTCCGGTTTTTTACGCGAAAGGTTGTCGGCGCACGGGATGTGCGAACCACGCTTGGCAGCTACCCCGAACTGTCGGTCCGAGAAGCACGGACACTCGCAGCAAAGCAACTAAGCGCTATGGCCACGACAGGTACGTCTGAGTGCCACGTACCCAAGCCGAGGGAGGTTGTCCCCCGCTCAGGCGCTGCTCCGGGTCACACAGGCGCCAGCGAAGCCCTAGCACCAGCTGCCCAATCGCTCGACCCGCAATCCCCCCCAGCGCATGCACTGCCGGCTCCAGACATCACCCGCTCCCTCGCCCGCCTTCTGGGAGGTTCACCCGCGGCCCAAAGTGCCCTCAAACAGCTGCTCAAACCAGGTCAGGGCGCCCGCAGCAGTCCAACACTAGCGACTTTCGTTGAAACGTGTTGCGCCCCGCACTGGCAGACCCTGGCTGAGCAGACACGCAAACACTACTTCGGCATTTGGCATCGCTACATCGCACCGACTTTCGGGGCGTGCCAAGTACATACCATTACAGCCGAGCAGATCGTTCCATGGACCATGAGATTGGCCCATATCCCTCGGACGGCGAATGCCGCCCGCGACCTGTTGCTACGAGCTTTGCGGGAGGCTCAGCGCCAGGGATTACTCGACAAGGCGCCAACACTCCGGGTCAAACGATTTCGGCTCAACAAACGCGAGGGCTTGAGCGAGCATCAACTTGCGCGACTCGTCGACCACCTCAATAGACTCTTGGTGGAAAAACCTTCGTCTCACCTTTGGGCCGTTATTACGATTCTCAACACCGGTGAGCGGCGGGAAGCCTGTATTAAGTTACATACGTCCGAAGTCAATTTTGACCAGCTTGTGATCACTCGAATGCGCAAGGGGGGGCGGGTCGAACCGCTGCCAATGACCAATTTTACCGCCGACTTCTTGCGAGCAATTTACCCTGAGGGCGGCGGCTATTTCTTTCCGAGCAAGCGCAGTCGAACCGGGCATATTGATGGTCACTCGCTGCTCACCTGGTTTCAGCGGGAGTGTACCCGCCTCAATATTTTCACACGCGAGGGGCGTCCACCATGCCTCCACAGCTTGCGCCACACATGGGCTTCAACCCTGGCTCGCAGTGGCGTCGCACTTCCCCACATTCAAAAGCTGCTCGGACACAGTTCGCTACAAACCACGATCAACTATATTCAAAGTGATCACGAAGCGGCGCGCAAGGCTGCGAATGTTGTAACCAAAACGCATATCAAGATTCCGTTCGCGCAACCCACCGTTGCGCGTAGTCTGCCAGAGCTGCAACAGTCTCCGCAGTCAAACGTTGGCATCCCCCAGCTGCCCCGCAGCGACGGTGCCACGATACAAGCCCATCAAACCGACTCACGAGATATCTCGACCAAGGGGCTTCCAGGGCCCACACGTACACGTCAACGGTCCCCCCAGCGAAATTTCACCGCCGCTGACCAATCACGTGCACGGCCCGTCATTGGGGCGCGACTCGATGCCACCACTGCGAGGGCGCTCATTACCCCGGTTGTCCAACGACTTGGCCGCGCGACGATGGCCCAACTACGGCACGCTACGAAAATCCCGAGTAGAAAGCTGCGCTCCCATGTCAGCTTGCTGGTGGCCAAGGGTGTACTTACTCGCCATGGTCATGCACGTGGCTCGTACTACGTGATTGCGGGTGCTTGAGGATCTCCCTGAAGCATTATCCATGCACAAGCATTTTCTTTGTCATCTCGTCGCGTGTATACACATGTTTAGCCATGTATACACATCACGCAATTCACATGTAGCGAAAGGCGCCACTGAATTTCGCCCAGCCGCAGTCACGCGCCGGACCATGTGGTATCTGGTCGACAACCGGCGGCCGACATTTGAGGTCTCAGCCCCCCACTTGGGTGGCCAACCGCAACCACATAACACTGCATCGAGATTTGCGGACGCCGTCCCGGGCCAATCGGACGACCTCTATACCTGCTCGCAAGGACAGAATTTTGCTCGCGACCGAACACGCCAGCCACTGATCTTGCAGATGTGATTCACCGCAAGTCCGAGCGGCCTACGAGTTGTTCGGCGATGTTTGGGCCGGCTAGGATTCGCCCTTGGCCGCCGCGTAACGTGGGTTGCTGTCGTGCCACTCGAAGGCTCCACCCATCCACCCGCGGATCCCTCGCAAAAACTTCTGCAGTTCGAGGTTGGGGACCGCCCTCAACTCGCGGTGCCCGTTTTCGAAGTCGCGCACGAGTTGATTGTGGAGCTCAACCGTGATCTCGGTGGCCTGCTCGATCGAACATCCGCGGTCAGCTGCTACTTGCAACACCATGTTGACAGGTGGCTTCTCATCTTGAAGGTCTTTTTTGACCGAGTAGAGGTCGTTTAGCAACACGACTGCGGTACCCGCTTGAAAGGCCGCCGCGCGAACACGTGGGTCGTAAAACAGGTCGGCCGGCAATCGGTAACCGCCGATCGCATCGATCAGGGTCATCGACGTGTAGAAACTGTCGTGCTGCCGGGCAGCGAGGTATTTCCACGCCGGCGGGTAGTCACCGGTATGCCGCCACGCAGCATAGGATGACCACGAGACAAACATCGCAAACGTCGCGTAGCACGTGCGTTGGACCTGCTCGGGCGTCGCGTAGCGGCGCATGTGGTCAAGCCCCGAACGCAGTGCAATCAGCACACGCTCATCATTTATCGCGGTCTCTAAAGGGGGGGTGAACTCGCCCGCTGGAGGCAACGGATCCATCGCTGCCATCGCCAAAACGAGGCGCGGAGGAAGCTGCTCGGGTACTGCTCCTAAGGCACTGTCGTCGGCGTAGTAGTCGTCCGCAGCCCACCAAGCCGCGTTGAGTTTGGCACCGATCAACAGCCTGTCAGGATCGTCGCAATCCGGATGTGCAAGCATCACAAGCCGGCCGAATCTGGTTTTGCGGATCTTGACGATCTCGTCCTCGTCAAACCCACACTCACCTGCCCACAGGGCTAGGCGATCGTCAACGATATCTGCGAGGGCATCATTGATACGCTCGGTGATCGGACAATAAAGTGGCGAGGCACGACCGTCTCCCCAGGGGCGCATCGCATAGGCGGGGTCTGACGCCGGAGGGGCGATGTCATCTTGGCTAGCGAACTCACGCGCGATGTCGGCTGCAAGCTCGGCTACTGTTTTGCTTGTATCAACATCTTTAGGATGACCATCCTCATCGGATGTCACCGCAGATGCGGCGAGCTCGACGGCCGACGAACCGCCGTCATCGGGCGATTTTCCGGCCGCAAGCTCGCTCGCTCGGGCAAGGGTTTGTGCGAGGCGGGCGGCGGAGGTACCGAGGCCAGTCGGCCCGCCGAGCACCGTCCGAGAACGTGTTTCTTGATCTGCCATGTTTCGTGGCCCTCGTTACAAACCCGTGTGCTTGACTAGCGGACCATCCGCTCGGCAACGATCAGCAGGTAGTGAAAACTACCCTCTTTGTAGGCGGTGAGGAACGGGTCTTCAACACCGGTCGCCACCGATGATTTCGCCCGCAGCTCCCAGTATGGAATCGTCGTAGGGGTCAGGTCCTCAACTTTGATCGGTACCAGACCGTTGGCCGCAAGTGCCTTGAAGTAGTGACTACGCGGGTGGATGTTACAAATGTACTTGGCATCGATCTGGCTGACCGCGCGTGAACGACCACCAATGATGTCGTTGGAACAGCCGGTGATACAAACGTAACGCCCACCATCCTTCAGCAACCGAGCAAACTCGGTAAACAGCTTATTGAGGTCGACGTACATCGTGGTCTCGTTGGTCCAGATCACGTCACGCGAGGCCTCGTCAAAGCCGGTGTCGAGCATGTTGCAGAAGTGGTATTTGACGTTTTCTTGGATCCCGCGCTTTTCCGCCTGACCGTTAGCAAAGTCGACCTGGTACTGCGAAATCGATACGCCATCGACGTGGCAGCCAAACCGCTCATGGGCCATCACACTTGTCCCACCCCGGCCCGAGCCGGCGTCGAGCAAACACGCCTCGGGTTTGACCTCGCCCATCTGGTCGAGCAGATAGTTGGCCTGAGCATGCTCGAGACGGTGGAGCTCACGAATGATCCGGTCGTCACGTTCAGCTTCGGGTGCTTCGAGCACCGACCAATCGACGTCGCCGATACCATAGTGATGATGGTAGTAACCGTCGACATGGCCAAGCAGCAGGTTGACCGGATCGTTTTGATTGGTGTTCCAGTAGTTGGCAACCGACTTTTGGTATTCGCTGCGTAGAACTGGCTTGCTCATTTTTGAACACTCTCTTTCTTTCACTTTCGGAGCTTTTCAGCCGCTGAGTTCGACATTTTCGAGAATCCCGAGCGCGTCCGGGATAAGGACGGCTGCGGAGTAGTAGGTGGTGACGAGGTACGAGCACACGGCCCGCTCATTGATGTCCATTTGTCGGACCGACAACCCGGGTTCACGCTCGTCGGGAATCCCCGTTCGATACAGGCCGACAACACCCTGGTTTTCCTGCCCGACCCGCATGGCGAGAATCGAGCTCGTGTTGTTTTTTGAAATCGGTATCTTGTCGCAGGGAAACATCGGTACCCCGCGCCACCCGGGCACCAGTGCGCCCTCAAACTCGACGGCCGGAGGATCGATCCGACGCCGCGTGCACTGCCGGCGAAATGCCGCAATCGTGCGAGGATGCGCCAGGAACAACTTGGTCCGTCGCCGGCGACACAGGAGGTTATCGAGGTCATCAGGCGTAGGAGGTCCGGTATGCGAATTGATCCGCTGTTTATAGTCGGCGTTGTGCAACAGACCAAAATCGCGGTTGTTGAGTATTTCGTACTCTTGCGTCTCGCGCAGGGCTTCGATTGTCAGCCGCAGCTGCTCCTCGACCTGGTCCATGGGCTCACGGTAGACATCGTCGACCCGCGTATGGACCCGCAACACTGTTTGAGCAATGCTTAGTTCATACTCCCGCGGCTTCGGCTCGTAATCGACAAACGTGCCTGGAAGTACAGGTTCGCCCTGGTGTCCGGCCGATAGCTTGATGGCAGCCTGCCCCTTTTTATCGACCGGTCGACTCAACTGCTCTTTATAACGCTCAACATGGGCCCGCAGGGCGGGTACCCGTGCGATCAGGCCCTCGAACACGGATTGCTCTAATGCGAGGACAATACACGGCGTGATTGCCTTCACCGTAAAGTCCCAAAAGTCGTTATCCTCAACAACCGCGCGGTCGCCAAAGTGCGCACCGCCAGCAAGCACATCGATCCTGACGGGGGCACCGTACTCACCTCTGCCGAGAACATCGGCCTTACCGTGTACAAGTAAGTAGACATGCTCGGCCGGTTTCCCGCGCTCGACGATGAGTTGACCCGGCTGGTACTCCGACTGCTCGAAACGGCTAGCGAGTTCCTTGAGCACCTCCTCGTCCTCAAACCCGCGCAGCAATGGCAGCTCGCACAACTCGGCCGGTATCACCTGGGCTTTGGCGCCAATGTTGGTGAACTCCAGGCGGCCATCACCCACGGTGTAGGTCATCCGCCGGTTGACGCGAAAGGTGCCCCCGGTAACGTTCACCCATTCGAGTGCCCGCAATAGCCACCGCGGGCTGATCCCCTGCATCCGCGGCGGCGTTTTGGTCGTCGAAGCCAGTACACGGGCGGCCCGCGTACTCAGGCTCATCGATTGCTCACCCGGTGGTCCGGGCTTTTTTAGATTGGTCATGTTGCCCTCGGCGAACTAGCTACCGCGACCGATCTCGACATTTTCGAGAATGCCGAGTGCATCGGGGATCTGGACAGCACACGAGTAGTACAAACTCACCAAATAGGAGATAATGGCCTTCTCGTTGATCCCCATAAACCGGACCGACAAACTGGGCTCAATTTCGTCTGGAATCCCCCTGTGGTGGAGTCCGACGACCCCTTGGTTTTTCTCGCCCACGCGCATCAACATGATCGAGGTTGTTCGTTTGTCGGTCACCGGAATCTTGTTGCACGGGTAAATCGGGACGCCACGCCACGACGGAAGGTGTTGCCCACCAACTTCGACAGGCGTCGGGTAAATCCCTGCCCGGTTACACTCCTGGCCGAAGGCAGCGATCGCTCGCGGGTGTGCGAGGAAAAACGATGGTTCTTTCCACACCACCGATAGCAACTCGTCCATATCGTCCGGCGACGGCGGCCCCTTGCGTGTGTGAATGCGGTTTTTAACGTCGGCGTTGTGAAGCAGACCAAACTCGCGGTTATTGACCAGCTCGTGCTCCTGGGTCTCCTTGAGTGCTTCGACTGTGAGCCGCAACTGCTCTTGCGTTTGGTTCATCGGCTCATTGAACAGGTCAGCGACGCGCGTGTGTACCTGCAAGACCGTCTGCGCGACACTCAGCTCGTACTCCCGCGGCGAGGTTTCGTAGTCGACAAACGTGCCCGGAAGTACAGGCTCGCCACTGTGCCCGGCAACAACATCGATCGCCGCCTGCCCGGTGTTGTCCTGTTTCTTGGCGGACAGCGCCTTGAACTCGTCCACGTGCTTCTTGAGCGATGGATGTTGCTCGACAAGCTCCTCGAACGCTGATTGCGAGAGTGACAAAATCGTCCCGGCTGTGATCGCCTTGGCCGTAAATGTCCAGTAGTCCTGGGACTCTAAAATCGCCTGGTATGAGTAATGATCGCCACCGGCCAAAGTCTCCAAAATGGCCTCGTCGCCGTAGGGACCCGTACCGATCTTGTTGATCTTACCGTGGGCGACAAGCACCATCTCATCGGCTTCTTTGCCCTTTTCCGTCAGCACATCCCCGGGCTTAAAGTCGCGCTGGACAAATCGATTGGCCAGCACGTTGAGCACCTCGACGTCGTCAAAACCGCGAAATAGCGGTAGTTCACACAGCTCCTGGGGGACAACCTGGATCTTGGCCCCGGTATTGTAAAACGTTACGCGACCGTCACCAACCGCGTAACTGAGACGTCGGTTAAGCCGAAACACGCCATTTACATGGACCCACGGAAGAAGTTTGAGCAACCAGCGCGAGGAGATTCCTTGCATCTGCGGCGGCGATTTGGTCGTTGTCGCCAATTGCCGTGCTGCCTGCGTGGTGGCTCATTTGCTGTTCAGTTTCGTTCCCCGGTTTGCCTTCCGACATCATGGACCTGTACTTGTTTGAAATGTTGACCGTATGAATCAAGCCGGCGCAACCAACTAGTCACATGACCATTTGGACACATAAATGTTCGCACTCGGTCTTCTGCGAAGCCGGCGAGTCTGCTCAAAGAGACAGACGAAAGCTAATGGGCAAGGCGTTCTTAAGTCAAGACATTTAACAGGATTATTAACGCACAGTTTGATTGTATACACATTTAACCCTGGGTCAGCGGCCACGCGGCCGACGAGGTTTTGATCCCCTCGGCCGCAAGGATCGAAGCAATTTCTAGGGTTAGAACGTCACACATTTCCTTGTCCGTACCGGGCGCGACTCGAGCGGTCACACGTAGGACAATGGAAAACTCACGCACCTCCTCAGCGTCGAGCTCAATCGGTCCGAGAAGTGCTTCATTCGCCGAAATGAGCGATTCAAAACATGATGATACAACTTCTCGGACGTGTCGCAGATCTTCTGCGTACGAAATTGTGAAGTCCACAATTGCATTCACGTAACCCTGTGAATAACTCGACACACGGCGAATCTCCCCGTTGGGTATCGCGTGGACAACCCCATACTCGTCACGAATCCGGGTAACACGGACCCCAATTTCTTCGACGACTCCTACGTCATCTCCGATCTTCACCCGATGTCCGACATAGTAGATACCCTCGAACAGCACGAAAAACCCTGATACCAAGTCGCTGACAATCGACTGCGCACCGAGGCCGACGGCAATACCCATCAACCCGGCGGCGGCAAACAACGGCGTTGTGTCGACACCAAGCTCCCCGAGAGCCATGGTGATGCTACACAGGTAGATGGCGTAGCGCGCGAGACTCGTCGCCACCGGTACCAGGGTATCCCGCTGCTGCTTGGCCCGTGCGTCCGAGCCCTCCTTACCAGCTAAGGCCTCCCGGAGCACCACTTCGACCAATTCAACGATCACCCGCGCAACGTACAAAATCGCCAACACGCGGATCACCACCTGGCCCAGATCCGCGAGCAGCGTATCGGGTGCAATTTGATGGGAAATTAGCGTCGCAGTGCCAACATAAACAAAGTAGTCGGTCACCCGTCGGGTCAACGATGCCAGGCCCTTGAGCCGCCCGAGATAGCGCAGAGGCGTTTTTTTGGTCGCCAGCGTTCCCGAGATGTCGAAACACAGGTCAACAATGATGTGAACACCGGCAACGATCGTACGTGCGAGCGAGAAGCCAATCGTCACATATGCGAGCAGCGCGAGTGTGTAATGTACCTTCTCTACAGCTGTGGCGATATGAGCCACCGCAACCAACGCGCCAACCGTAAGTGCAACCCGAACAGTCGCGTGAAGGCGCTTGTACAGAATCTCGAGTGCGTCCTCGCGACCGGCGAATGCCTTCGATCCTTTAAGTAGTTCGTGGGTCGCGTTCAAAAAGCCCCGTATCAGCTTGTTCAACAGGGGGGCACCAACCGCAACTGCCATAAAACTGTATACACATGCATACCTGCCATCATGCCGGTGACATTCACAGCAGAAGCATGTAGATGCAATATTTGTGGAGCCGTTCGTGCCCTACCCGAACGAACGAGACCTATTCACTACTCGCACGGCATCTGCGCTTCGCAGTTCGTGCACTCGGCACATGTCAAGCGACTGAGGTCCTCGCTAAACACATAGCGAGAGTCAAATGGGTAGTCAGTGCAGTCCATCGACTGCATGTCGGCGTCGATTGGTTTGTGGGCCGACGCCCCTAAGAACTCGACGTCTCCGCCAGCTAGGACTTTTGGTGCGCTACGGGGGCTGTGGGAGTTGACCTTGTTGTCGCTCTTGACCGCGATCACAAATGTCGCTGACTCGAGGGTACCCGTCGCGGTCGCAACACGCCCAACAACGGAGACTTTCGGCCCTCCACCACTTATCGAACCTGGGGCATACGAGGATATCCAACCGCCTTTCCCCTCCAGAGCCGTACCTCCACCGACAATTGTGTAGACGACATACGCATAGGCGCCACCGTCCCATGTCAGCCCGAGAGCACGTCCGTCGGGGCCCTCGGTTTCGTGATATTGGCAGTAAGTTTGTGTATCCCCGTCGAACCGCGCAAACACAGGATCTTGATTGTTGCCATCCTGCTCAAAGCCGACTATTAGCGTCGTATCGCCAATGCTCAGATTCGGTGCACCAGCTGCAAGCATCTCCGCACGACTCTGGCTACACTTGAGGCCCACGCCCTGCTCACCAAATGCTTGTTGCCAATTAGGTTCGCCTTCACCTCCGGTTGTTGTCGACCCAGCAACTGAAGTTGAGCCCGTGACACCGTCGCTTGTTTCGGGCTGCTCCTCACCGCAGGAAACCGATAGGAACACCACTAGGCACGCATTTAGGGACAAGAGTCGGTTGACACAGGCATCATGTTCGCTAGACACTGCGGTGATGATCGGGTGTTCCCGCTGCGAGGTCAACCTCTTGCCACGAACAACTCAAGATGTGAGCATGTAGAGCAAACGATAGAAATACAGCCGCTGCGGGTCGGGCGCGATTTCATAGGCATCTAAGAACATGTCCTCATGACCGGGACCGGTATTCCAGGTAACACTCCACGTAGCGACCGCCAAGTCCCGCCAACGGTCAGCAACCCCGAGCTCACCCAGGTCGACAAAGCCAGTCGCACGGTCGCCCTCGAGTAGTACATTGGGGAAGCAGTAGTCACCATGGGTCACCACAAGCTCCTCAGAATCGGGCTGCGCACGCTCTAGCTCCTGAAGCGCCGCGGCGACATCGAGGTGGCGAAACTCTGGGTGAAAGTCCCGTTCGGGCACAATCACACCAGTGGCGACCCGACGACGTACATGCGCAAGGGCGGCCCCGAGCCGATAATCGAATGGACAGTTTTTCACCGGAGCGGCGTGAAAGCGACGGAGGCCTCGACCGAGCAATCGTATCGTTTCCGCAGGTTTTGCGAGTCGTGGTGCTGCGATTGCGTTAACCCCCGAAAGACCCCGGGTGAGCATCCATCCCGCGCCGTGCGTAATGACTTCTGGTACCGGCAGATACGCGCCAGCCCACTGTAGTCGCGCGACCTCTGCTCGAATCATGTCCGGGTTATCACACTTGCAAAACCGCGTCTGGTCGCCACAAACCAGGCGATAGGTCACGCCTCCGATCTCGTTGCGCCAAACAACCGAACGCGACCATCCATGGTGTTGTTCGACAATCGACCTCGGGAGTTGCGGGGTGGACATGAGCCCTTTTAGCAAATCCCAGTGACCAAACCAATGGCCCCAAGTTTGGAGAAGCTACTGCAAACGAACACAGCATTGCCGATACCAGTGGTCTCGATAGGACGGTAGGTGGGCAATTTGCCCGCCTTTCGTCCACCCTGTATCTACTGCGGCTCAGGAAAACAGTCGATGTTGATCTCGCCATCGACCTGCCCCCAGTTGAGATTTGTCGGCAGGAAGTTCGCATCGAGAGGATTGGCCACTGCGTTGATGTTGTTGAGTGCATTTTGGTCGATTCCGCCACCAAAGTACTCAGACACGAGGTAGAGCCCGCCGCCCTGCTCGGTGACAAACCCAACAAGGGCATTGATCGCGCCCTGACTCAGTGGAGGTGCATTGAAACGCACAGGGCAGTAGATCACAACATCAAACTCGGCCGCCAGAGCACCTGGGTTGTTGTGATACTGAGCCGGCAAACTGGAACCGAGGAACGTCCACTCCCCCTGGTAATCAGGTAAGCTATTGCCTGTTCCACCACATAGGTTTGAGCCAAACGAAGCGAGGCTCGGCAGCTGCATCCCTGATGCTCCCAGCCACTCGTAGAGAGGACAGTCGGTGATTTCCTCGTTGAGGATGTTGGAGTCCCCAGTGTAAATGACCCGACCAGGGCCAACTTCGTCCAATGCATAGACAGTCTCATCTCCGAGGTACATTTCAGCGATAAAACTATTATTATTGATTGGCTCAAAGCTACCACTTTGAGTGGTGTCTAGGACGATAGAACACTCGATGCATAGACCTCCGGTTGTGTCGCCGTCGCCGTCGCCGTCGCCGTCGCCGTCTCCGTCTCCATCTCCATCTCCATCTCCATCTCCATCTCCATCTCCGTCGCCGTCGCCGTCTCCATCTCCGTCGCCGTCGCCATCTCCGTCTCCGTCTCCGTCTCCGTCACCGTCGCCATCCCCGTCTCCGTCATCCGACTCGTGTGGCCATTCTGTGGCGGGCTACGGCGTTTTTTTGAGGTGGCTCGACAAGAATGCCAAAAAAGTGCCAAAAAGATCCGAGCGATCTCCCATGCCAACTGCAGTAACGGTGTGATCCTCAAACCGTAGCTTGCTGACCTGATACCATTCAGCTGCCAGCTTAACCTGCCTCTTAGGTCATGTGAACGTTGTGAAGTTGATCGCCGGTGTTCACTCTGTCTTGCAGCATACGCTTTGCAAGGCAGTCCTCAGCACGAGCGAGAATATACACGGGTCCCGGGGCCTGGTGGGGTCTGCCCCTCGTCCTCGACCGAGGGGCGAAGGTCCAGGATGAAAGGGTGCTGACTTTTGCCACAATCAAATATGCTCCTCTCAAACGAAGACTCTTGTTGGAATTCTCCGAATGTATGCGTTCGAAATAATCCAACTCCTTCTTCCACTCCTCAAGCGGCACAAATCAGCTATCAGGTGCGCGACCTCCCCAGGGACTTGGTACCGATGGAATCAGTGCGACCCCTATTCCTTCGACCCCGTGCTGAAGACCGTCGTCACTATTGCAACGATTTGTCGCTTTCACCTGCGACTTGGCCCTTATCGTTTCGCCTCGGTTGAGGAGCTGCACGACATCTTCCTCCGGGAAGCGTGCAAGGATGAAAAAATTTCCCGGCTTATCGAGAAGACCGGCCTGCCCCTCCGCTTTATCCAATCCGTCCTCTATAACGGGTGCGTTCCACGCCTGCAGACAACATGCTTGTTGGGACAGGGCTTCTTTGACGTCGGAGTCGTGATGGAGCGTGCTTCATTCAACTCGGATACAATCCATACGAGCGTCTTCTCGTGTGGTGCCGCTGCTAACTCGTCTTAAACTCAGCTCTGCAGGGCTCGACGGGTCGGTTGTGTGACAAACTGCCGACGGACAAAGCTTACGCGCGGTGAGCCAGGGTGCGGACGGGTCGAACTCAGCAGCCGGACAAGCCTGATGCGCGGCAAAACGACGGGCGGACGGGCCGATGCGCTGCGATTCAACCGGCGGACAAGCCTGATGCGCGGCAAAACGACGGGCGGACGGGCCGATGCGCTGCGATTCAACCGGCGGACAAGCCTGATGCGCGGCAAAACGGCAGGCGGACAGGCCGATGCGCGTGGCGAGGTCCGACGGACCATGCAGATACAAAATATGCGCGACATCACGGCAGGCGGACGGGCCGATGCGCGATGAGACAGTGGGCGGACGGGCCGATGCGCGGCACAACGTCCGGCGGAACAGCTTTATATAATTGCATGTGCAAATTAAACAATGAGACAATTCGAGCAGTTATGATTTTTCCTGGGTTTCTTGGATTTTTCTCTTGAAGATTGTTCGGAACCCCCTACGCTTGTGTCGTGGTAGAAGCTCAAGTCGTTAAGGTTTACTGCCGTGATGGCGAGCTCATTATTGGGGAGACAATTCGCTCGTCCTGCCAGGTTGATTTGGACCGACTTTCACAAGCTAGCCTGCGGAGTGCAAAAGGCATCGGAATCGCGTACCAAGGCAAGGTTGTCCACGTAAATGAACCAATCCCCTTAGAAGTAAGAGTCGTCGACAACCCACAGCCCCGCCGAGAAACTCCCCCGCCACGCCGGGAGTCGGTTTGCCAGGCAGCCACCACGAGGAAAGCTGATCTCAACATGACTGATAACGACATTCTCCGGGGGCACGTCAACCGACTAAGGGCTGAGGTCAAGACCCTTAAGAATGCACTTCGAGTGCGGGCTGAGGCGGTCACCCACGCACCAATGTCTTTCCGTGGCGTGACAACTGACGCCCACGGTCTCTCAGGAAGTCTTTCCGAAGCGTGGGGGCCAGGCCCTATGGCCTATGTTCCGCGGGGGTTCTCTCTTCCAAAACCGGCCTCCACCGAAACTGCTCGCTGGCCAACTACCAATAGATCGTCGAGGGACATCGAGAGTCTGAAAGAGAGCGGACCTGACACGTTGCAAGTCAATCTCGCAGGAATCAACGCGAGCGAGGGCGCAGAGTGCATTGTTTCGTCTCCGAGCTGTGAGGCCGATCGCCCAGACGAGGAAGCCTCGCCAGAATGCCCTGAGAAGGACAGTCCGGACTCCGACGAGCCCGGGCAAGCGCCGCAGGTGACTCTCGCAGATGTTCAGGAGATGGCCCAAAGGGCACGTGAAGCTCAGCTCGCAGCCCAACTTGCACAGGAGCAGGCCGAACTGGCGAAGGAGGCCGCGCGACAGGCACTCGAAACAGCCCAGCGGCAACAGGCTGAACTGGCGAAGGAGCGACAGGCACTCGAAGCAGCCCAGCGGGAGGCTGACCTGG
>JAUIFF010000014.1 GCA_030429545.1 Polyangia bacterium | reverse complement strand
CGTTGTGTTCATAAGTCCGGGACCCGAAGGACTACCCGACCGGCTGACTTGGCAAAACGGGGAGAGGAATCACGACCACGTAATCCCGCTGAACCGCCTCCTTGACCACGGACGGCGCGGCCTCAGCCGTGACGTCAGCGTCCGCATCGCGGGTGAACTCGAACATTGGCAGCTAGAGACGGTTGTTGGATCGAGTCGTGCCGGCTGATGGGTGTTTACATGCTTTAGCCTGTGTGTCGCTATGTTCGATAAGAAATACAGGGTCAAAGAGGTCCATTGTATCGGTGGCGTGGTCACCCGTTTATGAGGGGTGATAGTTTCTCCAGTCGCTTCGCTCTCGGTTGTGTCGAGGCTAAAATTTTTTGAGTTCTGTTGAGTCGTCGCCTGTGGTACTCGGAAAACGCCATTTTTTGTATAGCCGTGAGACGCCGGGCACTCGCCAGGAGGTACAACGTGACAGACCCAACTCCGAAACCCAAGGCCGACTCGCGGGCGAATGATTCAAGGTTCAATGGGTCGCGTGCCGATAAACTGCAATTCGCCGCGCACTCTGGTCGAATGTCCGACAGTGACCTGAGCGACTGGTCTGCCGAAAGTGTGGATACGGGGATGCTCGAGGCGACGCCGGGATCGACGGAGTTGGACGGGCTGAGTGGGTTTGCCAGCGCACCGACGATGCGACCGATGCTGCGGCGAGGTGCGTTGATCGGCCGTTATGTGGTGCTGTCGAAACTCGGCGCGGGCGGTATGGGGGTGGTGTATGCGGTGCACGATCCTGAGTTAGATCGGAAAGTTGCGCTCAAACTCTTGCACCCACTTGTCGAGTCTCAAGCGGATCCGGGCCGGGTGAAGGAAGCTCGGGCTCGGTTGGTGCGTGAGGCGTTGGCGCTGGCGAAACTCAACCATCCGAACATTGTCGCGGTGCACGACGCAGGGGAGCACGAGGGCGCGGTGTGGTTGGCGATGGAGTTTGTCGACGGACAGACCCTGGGCGGGTGGATGAAGGCACGGCGCCACAGCTGGCGGGAGGTTTTGGATGTGCTGACGCCCGCGGCACGGGGCCTCGGGGCAGCGCACGAGGCGGGACTTGTGCACCGCGATATCAAACCCGAGAACATCATGTTGGGGAGCGACGGTCGGGTGCGGGTGATGGACTTGGGGCTTGCGCGCACGCTCGCAGACGACTCAGGTGCGTCGCCCCAAACCGCATCCCCCAACGGTTTGGCCGGACGGGCTTTCGACGGGACTGCGGGCGGGCTCGGGCGAGTCTGGGGCGAGGCCGAAACCGTGGCAGCCGGCGGCGGGGGGTTGGCCTACGACGAGGAGTCGGACGTCGGGGGCGAGCGCTTGGCGGCCAGCGTGACGCGGACGGGTGCGGTGCTGGGAACCCCGGCGTACATGAGCCCAGAGCAGTTTGCGGGGCGGGTTGCGGACGCACGCACGGATGTTTTTTCGCTGTGCGTGACGCTGTGGGAGGCGCTGTTTGGGGAGCGTCCATTCACGGGGGCGACGGTGATGGACCTTGCGACAAACGTGATGTCGGGAGCGGTTCGTCCTGTCCCGAGGGACATGCATTCGAAAAGCGTTCCGACATGGTTGCGACGCGTGTGTCTGCGTGGGTTGGCAGTTGCACCGGAGGCCCGCTACGCGTCGATGCAGGAGTTGTTGGCGGCGTTTGCAAGCGGACGGCGACGGGCGCGAGTGTGGAAGTTGTTGACGGGTGTCACAGCCGCGGCGGTCCTCGGCGCATCGGCGGTCGCGTATCAAGCGTATGACCGTGCACAGCGAGTTGCCGCATGCGAAGCCGACGGGGCGACGGTGGCACAGGTGTGGAACGAGGACGCGCGGACGGCCGTGCGCGAGGGGTTAGTAGCGACTGAGGTGAGTAACGCGGAGACGACGGCGCACAAGGTGATGCCGTGGCTCGACGACGCGGCGCAGGCGTGGCAGGAAGCGCGGACGGGTGCGTGCATGTCGACGCGGGTGGAGCGGGCGTGGAGCGAGGAAATGCTCGACCGTGCGGTGTGGTGCCTAGACGAGCGTCGGGATGAGCTCGATGCGCTAGTTGCCGAGCTGTCGCAGGCGCAGGACAAGACCGTGCAAAAGGCAGTCTCAGCAGCTGCTGGGCTGTCGTCGCCCGCGGTGTGCACCGACCCCTCGGTACTCGGTGCGCTGCCCAAGCCGCCGCCTGCCGAGTCGCGCGCGCAGGTGGCAAAGCTGCGGCGAGACCTGTCGCGGGCAAGGGCACTGCAAGCCGCGGGTCAGTACGACGAGGGGCTGGAGGTGACGCGGGCGGCACTCGAGCAGGCTGAGGACCTCGACTGGCCACCGCTCACGGCCGCGGCCCGGCGCCTGGAAGGAAAGCTGCTCGAAGAGACAGGTGAATACGCCGACGCGGAGGCAGCGAGCTACGCGGCGTACATGGAGGCGGCAAAGGTGCGCGCATGGGACGTGGCTGCACGTGCGGCCACGAACCTCGTGTTCATCGTCGGAGAACACCAGGCGCGACACGATGAGGGGAAGGTGTGGGCTGGACATGCGGAGGTAGCCATCCTGATGCTGGGTGACCCACTGCAGTTGCGCGAGGCGGCCCGGCTCAACAACCTCGGCGTTGTCCACGGCAACATCGGCGACCATGCCGAGGCCAGGGCGGCCTACGAACGAGCCTTGGCCATCTGGGGGAAGGCGTTGGGGCCGGAGCACCCCCACGTGGCGGTTACCCTCAGCAACCTCGGTCTCGTCCACCGGAGGATGGGCGACCACGACGAGGCGAGGGCGCTGTTCGAGCGAAGTGTGGCTATCCGGGAAAAGGCGCTCGGCCCGGAACACCCCGAAGTGGCCGAGTCCCTCGGCAACCTCGGTTCCGTCCACTGGGCCATGGGCAACCACGCCGAGGCGAGGGCGCTGATGGAGCGGGGGCTGGCCATCCACGAGAAGGCGCTCGGCCCGGCTCACCCCACGGTGGCCCGATCTCTCAACGACCTCGGCATCGTCCACTGGGCCACGGGCGAGCTCGACGAGGCCAGGGTTTTGTACGAGCGAGGACTGGTCATCAAGGAGAAGGCGCTGGGCCCGGAGCACCCCGACTTGGCCCGTACCCTCACCAACCTCGGCTTCGTCCACCGGAGGATGGGCGACCACGCCGAGGCGAGGGCGCTGTTCGAGCGAGCGCTGGCTATCGAAGAGAAGGCGCTGGGTCCAGACCACCCCCAGGTGGCTTCCACCCTCCACAACCTCGGCATGGTCCACTACTCCATGAGCGACCACGCCGGGGCGAAGGGGCTGTTCGAGCGAGCGCTGGCCATCAAGGAAAAGGCGCTGGGCCCGGAGCACCCCAAAGTGATCTCCTCCCTCACCGGTCTCGGCGAATCCTACCAGGTGATGGGGGAGCACGCCGAGGCGAGGGCGCGGTTCGAGCGAGCGCTGGCCGTCGCGGAGAAGGCGTTGGGCCCGGAGCACCTTTGGGTGGCCAGTGTCCTCGACAGTCTCGGCGACCTCGCCCTCGAACAAAAGCGACCGCAGGAGGCGCTTGAGCTGTTCGAGCGGGCCGTCGGCATCTTCGACGCCCACGAGGGCGTACAGGAAAACGAGGCCGAGGTCCGGCTCGGGCTCGCCCGGGCACTCGTCGCCGCCGGAGGCGACACAAAGCGGGCGCGCGCACAGGCAAACGAGGCCGCAAAGGCCTATCGAGAAGCTGGGAACAGCGAGGAGCTCGCCAAGGCCGAGGCCTTCTTGAAGCAGCACGGCGCCGACAAATAAGCACGCCGAGTACCGCCGACGAACTCCATTTGGCAGGTGTGTTTATTTGATATACATCGAGCTTCAGCTGCTCGGCAGGTTAAGGAACGCTGGGACGGCTCGTATGCTTTCATCAGCCTCGGGCCCGCTGGGCTTATCCGCTTGTCCGGGCGTTGCGGCTCACGAGCAACTTTGAAAGGGGAGGCGGTGAACGGCTAGTGTACCCATTGGTAACTTGCTCTCAACGACGACAGTGGCAGTAGCGTTCGGTTGCACCACAGCAACTCCACACATAGCCATCACGATTGCAGTAGTGGCCACCCATGATGCAGCGGCAATCATCGTTGTGGTAGGCGTAGACTCCGAGGTGGCCGTTGACAGGCTTTTTAGTGGTCGGTTTGCGGACGTGTTCCCAATACTCCTGCTCGACATAGTCCATACCCGGGGGTGGCTTATCCGTGTACTTTTGCCGACTCATTGGCTTGCCTTTCAAGCGCGAGACTGTATGGATTTGTCGAGTTGACCTGATGAGATATGCGAGCAGGTGCCGTCGTATCGGTTCGATGAAACGGCACCCTGGCGCGGATCTATGGGATGAGGGTGAGCACAACTTCGCCGTGGCCGGTTTTGATCCCGTCTGCGCCATTGGCGTTGGCTCCGCTGTTGAAGGACTCGCCGCCCTTGCCAGCTGCACCGTTGCCGATGCTGCCACCTGCGTTACCGCCGGCGTATCCGCCTCCACCACCTCCGCCGTTGCCCCCGTTGCCACCGCCGCCAAAGCCACCGAGGCCGGAGTCGACGCATTGACCGGGTCGCTCGGTGTTGTCACCGGCACCGCCGTTGAGGAATGAGGCACCGCCTGCGGGCATGCCGTTGGTCGTGAACCCTCCGCCGGGGCTACCGTCGCCGCCGCAGCCACACCAGCCTCCCTGGTTGCCACCGTCGCCGCCGTTACCGTCGCCGCTCACTTGCTTGCCGTTCATTTGCTGGATGTTGTAGCCGCCGCAGTTGCCAGATCCGCCGCCGCCACCCGCGATGATCAACGGCGTGTCGTCCTGCATCACAACATAGGTCCCGCCACCGCCGCCGACATTGTACGACGTGCCATCGCTGCCTTTTTGGCCGACGAGGATCTTGAGCACATCGTCTTGGTTGAGGTCGAACTCGCCGTACACCCGAGCTCCCATACCCCCGATTCCGGCGTTGTGGGTGCCAGCTTGGGCGCCCCAGACCTCGATCGCATAGGTTGCAGTGTATGGCACCGTCCACTCTTGGATCCCGGAAGCGAGGGTGACTGCACCTTCGAGGGATGTCCCGGAGTAGGCGGCGTCACATTGCGCCTGCGATGGGCCGAGGTGCCCGGTATTGGAACAGTTGGTGAAGGTTGCGGCGAAGTCTTCAAAGCACCCGGCAGTGTCGAGGACACACATGTCACTGCAGGCGAGTTCGCCACCGAGGAAGCCCTCGTCGGCGCAGGTTAGCATCTCGACTTCGGTGTCGCAGACCTCTCCGGCGGTGACGTTTAAAACACCATCACCACAGCTCGCCACGGTGCAGTCCGCGTTGCACTCGGCCGACTCACCGGCATCGTCGCAGTCTTCGTTTCCTTCCCAGACAAAGGCGTCGCCGCAGGTAGCCGCCAGGCAGGTAGCGAGGCACGCATCGGTGTTGTCGTCGTTGCCGTCGTCGCACTCCTCCATGCCATTGACCACGCCATCGCCACAGCCCTCGTTGACACACTGGTCGCTACAGCCATCGCCGTTGTCGAGGTTGCCATCGTCGCAGGCCTCCCCGGCGGCGGCATTGAGGACGCCGTCGCCACACTCGGCCACCGTGCAGTCACTGTTGCAGACGTCCGACTCGCCAGCGTCGTCGCATGCCTCAACCCCAGCCCACGTGTAGCCGTCGCCACAGGAGGCCGCGACGCACTCATCGACGCAGTCGTCGGTGTTGTCTTCGTTGCCGTCGTCGCACTCTTCACCCTCGTCGAGGTTGCCGTCATGACACGCCGGACCTGGCCCTGTGGTCGGGTCCTCGGTGGTGCTCGAGTCGGATTCCGACGAGCCCTCGGTTGTTGCTTCCGAGTCCGTCGCGTCCGTCGTCGTCGTCGGGCCGACGGTTGTCGGATCAGAAGTGGTGGTGGTCGTCGTCGTTGTGGTCGATGCCGTGGTCGCGTCGGTGGAGGTCTCGGAACTGTCGCCACAGGCGGTTACGAGCGAGAGCGCGGCGAGTCCTCCAACGAGGTGCGATTTTACTTTTAACATGTCCATTTGGACATGTTTGCATGAAAGCAAATTACTCGGCAATCAAAATCCGAAGCGGATCGAGTGCAATATATGGAGCTTGGCACGGTGGGGTTGCGCCCACTCGAGTCGCTCGCATCCTAAAGACCGGGAAGCCAGCGACTGCTCGAGAGCGCAAGAACTCACCGCATCATACTAAAGACGGCGTGGGGCTGGCCCATCACAGCGACGGACATTTCCATCGAGCTCTCGTCGACATCGATATCGAGCGACAAAAACTCAGGAGAGTCGAGGTAGACCCAGGTAATCCGATTGCCCTCGCGCTCGACCGGGTGGAGGGTATAGGATTGAAAAAAGTCGCCAGGAAGTTGGCCTGTTTCGAGTAGCGTCCAGGTTTCACCTTCGGGGGTAAACGTGAACTCAAACACCGAACCTTGACCATCGTCGGAGTTGGAGTGGAGGCTGCCGTCCATCTGCCACTGGTAGTCCATGGGGAATGTGGGAATCGGACCAACCGGTGTTGGATCAACCGGCCCCGACCAGGGCCCGGCGAGCAGGTCAAACCAGGCCATTTCGACGGCGATAGGTTCGATGCCGCCATCGGTCTCGCCCGTGTCGGTCTCGCCTGTGTCGGTCTCGCCCGTGTCGGTCTCGCCCGTGACATCCGTTTCGCCGATCGTCCCGGTTTCGCCCGTGGTGTTGGCCGTCTCACCGGTCGCGCCGGTGTCGGTGTCGCGGGTTGTTGAACTCATCTCGCCCGAGCAAGCAACGGACAGGAGCATAAACGTGCTCGTGAGCATAAACGTGTGTTTAAATGGAGTTGGCCGAAGGGTCATGTTGCACGTCTATCAGAAAATGTTTGGCTTTTGAAGTCCTCCGAAAAAGTCACAATCCGCGCTCTTGAAATGTTGGCAAATCAGGAGCGTCCGACAGGCTCGGCGGTTCTCCCGATGCTCCATTTTCTCGCACCGAGACCAACCGAATTTAGTGTGTTGTCGTGGACTTAATGTTTCACATTAATTGTCAGTAACCTATGTGAGCACCCCTGTTTGGTGGCGAGCGAGGACAGACTCGGGTAGTTGCCGAGTTGGTTGGTCGCGCGCTCACCCGTCAACTGAAAAGCTAAACGACGCCCAATAGCTTCGCCAATCGTTGTTTGCCTCACAGCCCTCTTCGCCGCGTCGCGTGTCGCAGGATTGCATATGCACGAGTCGTACCAGCCACATCCCCGGCTTGTCGATGTGAAATCGGGCAACCCCACGCCCGTCGGTGGTCGATTGAAAAGTCGCGACGCCGGTCTTGCGTGCGTGTAGTGCACTGACCGTGGCGTTGCGCAGGGGTTTGCCGGCAAACAGGACTTTTGCTCGCAACTGCTCCCCGGCCTTCATCCGCGAGGGATCGTCGAGCAAAACGATTTCCATGCGATGCCCGAGAGCTTTGCGATGCAGTCGCCTGCGCGAGCGTTCACCGACCCGTAGCAGGGTTTTGATCGAGCGTGTGTAACGCTCGTGCTCTTGCGCCCGTGCTCCCCGTTGTTTGCGATAGGCGAGCACCTCGGCCAGCCCCTCGTGTTCGAGGTAGTGCGTAAAGCGGTCGTCCGGCAGCGTGATGTCGACCCAGTTGCGTTGCAGGCCGAGCAGCCCGTGGATTTTCTCGACGCGACGCCTCACTTGCCGATTTTGTCGAGGTTGGGCCTCGCGAATCTTCCAGTAGGCCCGCTACAGCTGCGATTCACGAAACCCAACTTCGACAAACTCTTCGGCGCGAGGCGACACGCGAGAAAAACCACGGGCTGCTAGCAGCACAAGACCGTCGCGGCTCGCTCCAACACCGGGTCGGCCCCGGCAGCGAGTGAACGGGTGAGGTCTTCGTGGCTGCACCGGTGGCGTAGGGTAAAGCTGTCGGCCTTGTCCGGGTCGTGTGGGCGTGAGCTTTGGGGGACCAGATGATCGCCGACAAACAGGTCGACTGTGACAGGTTCGCCGACGGCCGGCGTGTAGTCGCGTGGGGCGAGCCAGTAGTCGTGGGCGTGGGCGCTCGCGGGTGCGAGCACGAGAAGTGATAACAGGGCGACTCGACGGAGCACGGGGCATCTTACTCGGAATGGTGGTTCGCGCAAATCGTCGAGCTTCGCCGACATGCCACAAAAAAACCTGGAGCGCTTCGGCCCAAAACCCACGGATGGCCAGGCTCAGGGCTGGCGAGCAATTGCCATGGAGTACCAGCTTCCCGCCACATCCGAGCAATCAACGGGTTGCCCAACAAGGTCAGAAGCCTCTCGAAGCCATACTTGATACCCGTCGGCGATGGTTGTGACTTGCGGGTGAATGAGTTCCCAGCTGTCTTGACCTTGACTCAGGGTCACAAGATTTTTTTGGTAGGTCCCACAGGTGCCTTGGTAAAAGCTGCATTCGCTCGCCATCGATGTTGCGCTAAACGGGCCGTAGACCTCCTCAGACTCAAAGTCCTTGGCAAGCGAGCGGGCGAGACTTGCGGCGAATATGAGTTCTTCGGAGGTGGTTTCAATGCGGAGCCAGCGGTCGTCGCCGAAGGCCGCGGCTTGGAAGAACCGCACGTTGACCTGGTCGGGAAACATGATGTCGGGAAGTGCAGGTTGGGTCCATATTCGGATCGAGGCACTCGTGGTCATATCGCCGTCGGAGCATTGCATTTGCAGTTTAATGGCTTGTACGTCATCGACTTCCTGCGTGAGCATGTCGCACGTCCAGTCGTATTGCCCAGTCGTCAGGGGTTCAATTTTCGGACTGATATCAAAGTCCACGCGGACATCCTCCTCGTCGGGACACACCATACCGCCGCTATCTGTCTCGGTTGTCGAGGTGTCACTCGTTTCTCCGTCGGTGTCACTCGTTTCTCCATCGGAGTCGCTGGCGGTTGTTGCCGGGGTAGGGTTACATGCGGGTCCGAGTAAGCTAAGGCCTAAAATGACAATGTTGCGGAGCATGCGATATGGTGCGGTAGGGCACGGTAACTTTCAAGGTGTCTCTTGAGTCATGTTTTTCTTTTGGGTTGTTCTTCCTCATTGTTGCAAAGTAGTACGCACCATATGCTCGGTTTAAATGGGTCAAACGCATGCAAGTAACTGAGTCCCCACATTCCGCTCGTTGCTGGGCCCACACGCAGTCGGTGTGCTCCGGCGGGCCATTTGCCCGTGCACAACTGCTGGCCGCGACCCCGCCCGGTACGAGGGATCGCAAAGCCCACGGCATAGCTCTTGCCGTCTCCCACGGCGAGGTGAGGTGTATCCGTGGCGAACCGCGCCTTCGGGCTACGATTCGGCCCGAATCGCTGCCACCGTCCGCTCGATGCCCTCGGCCAGCGAGACTTTTGGTTTGTACCCGAGGTCTCGCTTGGCCTTGCTGATGTCGAAATAGTGGTGGGTACATAGGTAGCGAATCGCAAACCTCGACATGCCATCTTCGGCATGCAGGGTGCCACCTTTGAGCGTGTCCCAGGCCTCGGCGATGGCAGCCACCCCATAGGCCAGAGCAAACGGCACTCGGCCGCGGATTGGTGGGAGTTCTAGCTTGGCCAGGATTTGCTTGATAAACGCAAAAAATCCCATTGGTTCGCCATTGGTGACAAAGTAGGCTTGGCCGGCAATCGGGCTTTGCGGCGCGAGCCGGTCCGCTGCCAACAGCAGGGCATCGGTCAGATTGTCGATATACGTGAAGTCAGAAAGGTGGGTGCCGGGCCCGACCTCAAACTTGAGTTTGCCGGCGCGGGCGCGTTGCAAGATCGCCGGCAGGAGGCGGACATCACCTGGCCCAAAAATCACATGCGGACGGATAGCGACGGTCGCCAACTCGGGTGAGTTCTCTGCTAATACAAGTTTCTCGGCCGCGATTTTGCTGTCGGCATAGGGGGCCTGCGAAACCTGGCTGTAGCCGAGCGTCTCGTCGCCCCCCTCAATGTCACGGCCCTCGTAGACCACACTGGCCGAGCTGACGTACACCAACTTGCGGACTCCGTGTTTGCGGCAGGCCGCCAGTACGTTTTCGGTCCCGCCGAGGTTGACGTCCCAGACATCGCGCTCGCGATTGTGTTTGGTGTGCACCAGCGAGGCGTTGTGAAACACGATATCGTGCCCGGCGATCGCCCGCTCGACTTCGCCGCTGTGACGCAGATCAACCTGTTGGATCTCGATTTCGGGACGCCAGGCAGGCACCTCGCGCAGGTCGAGTGCGGTCACATGGTCGCCCCGATCGGCGAGAGCATCCACGAGATGGCGTCCGACAAAACCTGCCCCACCGGTCACAAGTGTTCGTCGCTTGGTTTGATTATCGAGTTCGGGCATCGTCGGTCCTATGGAGCGGCAGGCGTGGTCGTGGTAAGTCGCCAGCGTCGACCAAACCCATACCGCTAAACCGCAAGGTTGTTCAACTCGATGACGACGCTTCTGATCCTTGTCTCTGCTGTCCTGGCCGTCAACGGCATCCTCCTCGCCTACCTCACCTGGGCGTTTCAAAGCCCGCGGTTTGCCGCCCACCGGATGCGGCAGCAGACCATTCGCCTCAAGGTCAGCGAGCGCCTGCAAACGCTCAACTTCAACTTCAACAGCCTGCTGTCGGTGGGGATGGTCTACGCAGCGATCTGGTTCGGCTTTGACATCTGGTTCACCGAACAGGACATTTCCTGGTCCACGTTCCTATTTCAGTTTGTCGCAGTTTTGGGCCTGTACGACTTTTCGTACTACTGGGTCCATCGGTGGACCCACCAGCGGCGCAAGGCGATGAAAGTGCACGGTGTCCACCACCAGGCGCTATACCCATCGGCCCGTGAGAGCCTGTGGATCCATCCGATCGAAACCATTGTGGGTATTGGACTGCTGCTGACCAGTGCCTGGCTTGTTGGACCGATCAATGTCTATGCATTTGCATGTACTTTTTTGGTCTACACCACGACCAATTTGCTGATCCACTCGGGGATCAACTTTCCTAGCTATCCACTCAAGTTTTACAACACAGTTGCGCAGCAGCACTACGGCCACCACATGCTCAATATGAAGCGCAACTACGCCCCGCTTACCCCGATTTGGGACCGGTTGTTCGGCACGTCGCTTTGAGCTGTCGGCTGCGGTCGGGGCCCCTCAATGTCACTCAGTGAGCTTGTGGGGGCTCAAAACCGTGACGCAGCGGATGTACAGATTGACTTGCCAAAACCGCGCTATCCGTGTCGCTAGGGCTGTTGTAACTGCTTATAGGTGTCTGTAACATAGGCCTATGAGGCAAATGCTTTGGTTATTCGTGGTAGGCGTGTTGTCGGCTGGGTGTGGACAGGCACAGGGGGAGAGTGACTCCTCCAGCGAAATGTGTGTGACTGACGCGGAGTCGAGCAGCAGCGTACAGATCGAGATCCGAAATGACTCTCAGGCGACAATTTGGGTGCAGGGTTATATTCCGCTCAATGATCCGGTGGGCTACCGACCCGAGCCGGTCACGATTACCTCCTCGGGTGCGAGCGAGTCGCTGGTGACCCGTCCCAATGACTGCGACACCGCGTGCTTCGACGAGCCTCCAACCCTTGATTGTGGGCGCGAGTGTAGTTCAGTTGGGCCTCTGCGGCCCGGGGTGATTGTGATTGAGCCGGGTGGGACCTACACCAGTGAGTGGGATGGTCGCCATGTTGTAGCCAAACAAATGCCCGGAACGTGCCCGGGATGTGCCGAGGACGAAACGGTTACCTGTGGCGTGTTCGAGCTCGCGCCCGATGGTGCCTACGAGGTCGCTGCCATCGTGAGTACGGATTTTAGCTGTGCCGAAGATGATTGTATGTGCACACCAAACGCAGATGGTTGGTGCCAGTCTGGGTTTTTTAGTTACATACCATTTGAGTCACCCACGGTCCTCACCACCGATCTTACGTGGCCCGGTGCTACCAAGGTGACGCTTGTGTACAGTGGCTAGCCTCGCGGTTCGGTGCGACCAGGTCGTTTTCGCCGTGTGCGTGCGTGGGTCTGCCGCGGTGGCAGCCCGGTGTGTTGGGTGAGGGCATCGCCCTTGCGCGGCCCATTGCGCCCCTTGGTTTTCTTTCGCCGCCCCTCGCCACCGCCCTGGCCGGTGCCCCGCGGTTGGTAGGTCGGAATGAGGTGGCGCTTGCCGTTGCCGATCAGGTCTTCACGGCCCATCTGCCGTAGGGCCTCGCGCAACATCGGCCAGTTGTCGGGGTCGTGGTACCGCAAAAATGCCTTGTGCAGCCGCCGGCGTTGTTTGCCTTTGGGGACTTCGACACCCTCGGGCCCACCGTCGTCGGGCCCGCGCCGCGAGACCTTTTTGAGCGGGTTTTTGCGGGTGTGGTACATCGCCGTCGCGGTCGCCATGGGCGAGGGTAAAAACGCCTGGACCTGGTCGGGCCGAAACCGGTTTTGCTTGAGCCACAACGCCAGCTCGAGCATGTCTTCGTCGGTGGTGCCGGGGTGGGCGGCAATGAAGTAGGGGATGAGATATTGCTTTTTGCCGGCCTGCTCGCTGTAGCGTTCAAACAGCTTTTTGAAGCGCTCGTAGGTGCCGACCCCGGGCTTCATCATCTTCGACAACGGGCCCTTGGCGACATGCTCGGGGGCGATCTTGAGGTAGCCGCCGACGTGGTGTTGGACCAGCTCGCGGACGTACTCGGGGGACTCGACGGCGAGGTCGTAGCGCAGGCCCGAAGCCACCAGGATTTTCTTGACGCCTGGCAGCGCTCGCGCCTCGCGGTAGAGGTCGATGAGCTCGCTGTGATCGGTGCGCAGGTTCTCGCAGATCTTTGGATATACACACGACGGCCGGCGGCACGCAGCTTCGATGTTGGGGTCGCGGCAACCTAGGCGCCACATGTTTGCCGTCGGCCCGCCGACATCGGAGATTATCCCGGTAAACCCCGGTACGTTGTCACGAATCTGCTCGATCTCCCGCAGTACAGAGTCCTTTGAACGACTTTGGATGATCCGCCCCTCATGCTCGGTGATCGAGCAAAATGAACAACCGCCAAAGCACCCACGCATGATCATGACGGAGGTCTTGATCATTTCGTAGGCCGGAATCTTGGCGTCGCCGTAGCCAGGGTAGGGCCGCCGCTGGTAGGGCAGCTCAAACACGCTGTCCATTTCGGGGGTCGTCAGCGGGACCGGTGGCGGGTTGATGACGACGTCGCGGTTGCCGTGGCGCTGCACGAGCGTGCGCCCGTTGTGGGGGTTGGCCTCTTGGTGGAGCACGCGCGAGGCGTGGGCGTAGAGCGTCTTGTCGTTGCGGACAACCTCAAAGGCCGGCAGGCGCACGGCAGTTTGCGTGCGGGGGAGTCGGGCGGCCTGGCGGCGGACTTTGACAAGCCCCGCCGGTTGATCGACTTCGCTCGAGTCGAGCTCGGTCAGGCCGACGTCGCGCAGGTGAGAGTCTTTGCTCGACAACGCAAACGCGGTGCCCCGAATGTCACGCAGGCTGGCAATGTCCTCACCGTCGCCTAGGCGGTGGGCAATCTCGACGATCGCCCGCTCGGCGTTGCCGTAGACCAACAGGTCGGCCTTGGCGTCGAGCAAAACACTGCGACGGACCTTGTCGGACCAGTAATCGTAGTGGGCGATCCGCCGCAAACTGGCCTCGATACCACCGAGCACAATCGGGATGTCAAAGCCCGCGGCCCGGCCAGCTTCGCGGCAGCGTTGGGAGTAGACAATCACCGCGCGATCGGGACGGGCACCGGCACGCCCACCCGGTGTATATGCATCGTCGGAGCGGGGTTTGCGATCGGAGGTGTAGTGGTTGACGAGCGAATCCATATTGCCGCCGGTCACCCCCCAAAACAGGTTGGGTACGCCGAGGGCCGAAAACGCCTCCACGGCCGTCTGGCCATCGTCGTCGTTCCACTGCGGCTGCGCCAAAATTCCCACGCGAAACCCCTGGCGCTCGAGCACCCGGCCAATCACCGCGGCGCCAAAGCTGACGTGGTCGACATAGGCATCGCCGCTGACGATGATGATGTCGCAGCTATCCCAGCCGAGAGCGTCCATCTCCGCGCGGGTGGTCGGCAAAAACGGTGCGACCCCAAACCGATGGGCCCAGAACTTTCGCCGGCTAAACAGCAACGGCGCGGTTGCGCGGTTTTGGTTCACCGGCGCAGGGTAGCCGATTCTCGCCCGCGACGCACTTCGGGCCGGCAAGGGTCGGCGAATGTGCGTGGTGAGCACTGCGGCCGAGTTGAGGTGGGGGAGGCGTCGGGGTCCTTCGACTTCATATCGCATGTGGACAACGCACGAAGCTGACCACAACTCATCACAAATAGAGTGGCTTAGTATCTCTCGAGTTCTTAGCAAACACGATACCCGACTCGTAGGAGGACCAAGAAAAAGACATCCTCCCTCCCGGCACGCGTGTTCTCGCGTAGGCAGGACCACACGCAAAAAAGCCCCGGGAGAGCCGGGGCCGAAGTGTCGAGTCGAGCTCGAGTACGCGGTGTTTAGGTGCCGCTAAACTGTACGCCGCTAAACACCAATGTCGGTACCACCGTGGACGAGTAGGTCCAGGGGTCGTTGCCGACTTCTGCGAGCCGGGAAAACAGCTCAATGAGGTTTCCTGTCACATTCATCTCGCTGACTGGCGCCCCGATTTCACCGCCCTCGATCAGGTGCCCGCGGAGCCCGTAGGAGAAGTCTCCGGTGGTGCTGTCGGCATTACCCCCGAGCCACGAGGTCACGTAGACACCCTTTTTGGTGGCCTTGATGAGTTCGTCGAACCCGCGCTTGCCGGGCGTGACGATGCGGTTGGACGGGCCGCCGCTGGTCGGGCGCATCTTGAGTTTGCGGGCGTAGTAGGTGTCGAGGTAGTAGTTTTTGAGTGCGCCGGCTTCGATCATCGGCATCACCTTGGCCGTGATGCCCTCGCCATTAAACGGGCGGGAGCCGAGCCCACGTGGGAGCGTTGGATCGTCGGTGATTGTCAGCTTGCGCGAGAGGACCCGCTTGTTGCGTTTGTCGGCCCACATCGAGCGGCCCTGCTGGACCGAGTGGCCATTTGCGCTGCCGAGCAGGCGCGAGATCATGGCACCTGCGGCCATGCGATCGACGACCATGGTCGTTGTCAATGTCGGGCCCTTTTTGCTGCCGAGCCGCGCCGTCGCGCGGGCGAGGGCCTCATCGCCGATGGCCTCGGGGGACATCAGGGTCGCCAGCTGACGGGCACCGCAGCCCATTCCTCCTTCGGGGCGCTTGTCGTTTTGGTCCTGCAGGGTGACCGAACTGTAGTTGCCGACATAGGTCGACTCATAGGTCCCCTGAAACCCATTGCTGCTGACCGCCGCGAACTGGCCGTGGCCGTCGTGCATCGTGCTGGTCCCAGAGATCACGTGTTGTTTGCCCGTGAGCCGGGCGTTCATCGCCTGACAGCGGGCGACCCGTTGCTTTTGGTCGAGTGCGAGGATTGCCGGGTCGACAAGATCGAGTCCGGTCGGGCGGGCGCCGCCATAGAGCGCAGGGTCGGGGAGCGCCCGGTCGGGGTCGGGCTCGAGTGCACGGGTCAGGGCGACCGCCTCGGCGATGAAGTCGTCTAAACCATCCACCCGCGTCGTGCTGTGGGACGCGTAGCGGCCGTCGACGTACAGCTCGATGCTGACCGAGCGGGATGTGCTCTCTTGCAGCTTCTCGAGCACGCCGTCGCGGATCTTGCACTGGACCCCGCGGGATTGATGCGTATGCACGAAACTCCCACTGGCACCGGCCTTCTTCGCCAGCTCGATAACCTTGGCAGCCTTGTCGATCAGTGATTCAGGCATTTTTACCTCCCACGGTCATGCTCGAGACAAGCACGGTTGGGAGCCCCTGCGAAACCGGCACGCCCTGGCCGTCCTTTCCGCAGGTCCACCCACCGGTGTCGAGCTTGCTGTCGTTGGCGGCCATCGACACCTTCTTGAGCGCGTCGGGGCCGTTGCCGATGATGTTGGTATCTTTGATCGGGTAGGTGACCTTGCCGTCCTCGATCATCCAGCCGTTTTTGATGTAGAAGGTGAAGTCGCCGGCGCCGATCTGGACCTGTCCGTTGGTGAAGGTCTCGGCGATGATCCCCCGCTTGACCGAGGCGATGATTTCGTCCTTGGTGTGCGGACCGTTTTCCATGAACGTACAGCGCATCCGCGGCATCGGTACATGGCGAAACGATTCGCGGCGGCCAGAGCCGGTGCTCTTGCCGAGGTTGTAGTGCTTGGCGCTGATCTGGTCGTGGAGGTAGGTGGCGAGCACCCCCTTGTCGACCAACACCGTGCGCTCGCACGGGGTGCCCTCGTCGTCGGTGTTGAGAGCCCCGCGCTCCGACTCGATGGTCCCGTCGTCGACGATCGTGACAAAGTCGGGCGCAATCTTTTTGCCGATCATATCGGCGTAGATGCTGACGTTTTTGCGGTTGAAGTCGGCCTCCATCCCGTGGCCGATGGCCTCGTGCAGCAGGATCCCGCTGGCACCTGCGGCCAGTACCACCGGCAACTCGCCGGCGGGTGGACGGCGGGCGTCGAACAACACCATGGTGCGGTCGACCGCCTCCTTGGCGACCTGTTGCAGACGGGTGTCGTCGTACCAGTCGAGCCCGCGCCGCCCGGCTAGGTTTGAGCCGTTGGCCCGGGTCTCGTTGCCCTTCTTGGCGGTGGTCGAGACCCACAGCCGGGTCATCGGGCGTTGGTCGGTGATGATGTTGCCGCGCAGGTCGACGATCATCACGCGCTCCTCGGTGTCGCTCCAGCTCACGCTGACCTTGGAGATGGCCGGGTCGCCGGCGCGGGTGAGTTCGGCGGCGCGCTGGATCACCGGGAGTTTCTTGTCGATCCCGAGGCGCGAGAGTGGGACTTTGAGGTTGTAGTACTGGCTCGACCCTTTAAACGCGAGGTGTTCGGGCTGGGTGGCCGCCCCGGCATTGGCGATCGCCGAGGCTGTTTTGGCGGCGGCCAGCATCGCCGCGAGCGAGAGGTCTTCGGTGTAGGCGTAGCCGACCTGATCGCCAACGACGACCCGGAGCCCGACACCCTGCTCCTCGCGGGTATGGGCGCGCGAGATGATCCCGTCTTGCAGCACGATGTGATTGCTGCGCGAGTACTGGAAGTAAAGATCCGCGTGGTCAGCCCCGCGTGCGGTGAGCTCGGCCATGACCTTTCGCAGCCGCGCCTCATCCACGGCAAACCAGTCGAGGAATGGGTTTTGCGGCAGGGGCTTGGGCGCTGCGGCAACGACCGGCGGGGCGGTGCTGGTGGTCGGCTTACATCCGAGCAAAAATCCGGGGATCGTCAGCACGCCACCCGCGGCAGCGCTGTGTGTCAGGAACCTTCGTCGACTGATGGGATCGTTCATGGTGGTCGTCTCAATGTCTCACAGCCAGCGTGTAGTTGGCTGTCTCCTGGCCAAGCAGGCAAAGCGGGCGCGTCTGGTTGCGTTTGGGTGCGTCGGCTTGGTGCTTCGACACCATCCGAGTTTCGGTAGTTTCGGCGGGGGGCCGTTGGACGATGGCGAAAGCACACATCGGACAGCCGGCTTCTTACGGTTGTGCGCGATTTGCGGGTGATGCTGCGAGAAACCGAGACCTGCCCGCAAAGATCGGTCTTCTGACACGTGAAGGCCGCATCTGCTATGTTGTTTTAATGACTAATTTGCCTAACTACAAAGTCGCCTGCCTATGTGTTCTTGTTGGATGTTTTATAACTGCGTGCGGAGCCGCTAGCGGCGATACCCAGACAACGGACACAGGCACCACAGGTACCGATACAGACACTGGTACTGAAACCGGGGTTGTGGGCGGTATGTGTGCCGAGTTGCCTGAGGCCAGCGAAATCGGCTGGCGTGACAACGGCGTTTTTCCAGGGGAAGGGCCAGATTCTGCTAGCCCTGTTGAGTTGAGTGAGTTGGCCGAAGCGGGCTGGGCAACCTCCGTCAACTTACTGCGCACGGTCGAGCCCGGGAAGAACCTGGCCCTCGGACCAGCATCCTTACAAGTTGCGATGGGTATGACCTACGCGATCTCGACCCCGGGAAGTGATTGCCGTGCCGCGATCGAGAGTGCCATGAATTATCCGGCACTCGACGATGCTGTTCATGTGCGCACGAGCGCGATGATCGACCTCACAAAAGGTCTAAAGCTAGATGCGAGCGACGACGAGGACCCAGTTGAGATCGATATGGTCGCTTCGGTGTGGACACTCGAGAGCACGCCGATACCCGCCGATCAACAGACAAAACTCGCCCGTTATGGCGCCCACAACAACACAGTTTCAAGTGTTGGTACCCCTTTGCGTGAGTTGGTCAACTGTTACATCGAAGATGCGTCACGTGGTCTACTGCCCGACTTTTTACCCCAGAGTTCACCCAATCAGCAATGGTCTGGTTACTTGTTGGGAGTTTCGTACCTCAAGGCTCCATGGCTGGTGGGGTTTGACGAAAATGCGACTGCCGATGCCGCGTTTTTTGGTGACGCTGGCCAATCCACCGTACCTCTGATGCGCGAAGAACTCGATGCCCGTTATGCTGAAACTGCGGAGTTTAGTTTGTTGGACTTGCCGCTACGCGGCCAGGATTTGGCAGTTGCATTCATCCTCCCCACCCAAGATCTCTATCCCAGCCTTGCAGACTTTACCGACGCAACCGCTCCTCAGGATTACATCGATGCGCTGGATAGCGCCGCGATGACACGCGTGGATGTCTCGATTCCACGGTTCACGATCGATGCGCAGACCATCGGGCTTATCGCGGGGCTTGGGTTGGAAGCGTGCATGTCGGATTTCGGTGCAACCAGTCTTGGTGCGATTGCCGATGTCTTCCACGGCGCCTCGGTATCTCTCGACGAGAAGGGCGTTGAGGCGGCAGCAGCATCGGCTGGAGAAACCTTTATCACCGGCACAGGGCCGCTTCCCTCAGAGTACATATTTCGCGCCGACCGTCCGTTTATCTTTGTGATTCACGAAGTATCGACCAACACCCCGCTATACGCCGGTCGCTTCACTGGCTGATGTCGTCGTTTGTGCTGTCGGGCTTCACGCTGAAGCCTGACAGGCGGGCTGAAAACAGGCGAGTTGTGTGGCTCTCAGGGTCGGCCAAAACCGCTGGCCCTTGGTGTTCGCAGTCAAACTGATTGCCTGGCCCAGTCGAGTTGCTTGGCACAGACATTGGCCATGGGTCATAATCGACAGATCTTGTCTCCCGAGGAGCTTCTCGCAGCTGCAGTTGCACCGTATCCGGAAGTTCGGGTGTCGGACCTCACCGGGTTCGCGCAGCGTATGCGGCCGGTTCGCTACGCACCCCAGGAGCCGCTGTTCCAACCCGGCGATGTCTGTACCGAGGTCGTGCTCGCCGCACACGGCTTGGTTCGTGCCTACTACATTCACGACGCGCGCGAGGTGAACCTGCGATTTCTCGGGCCGCCCAATGTCGCCACGGCGTTTGGCAGCCTGATCACGGGTGCGCCCGCGAGCGAGTGGGTGGCCGCGGTCACCGAAGTCGTGGGCTATCGGGTTTCGCTCGAGGTCGACCCGAACCGTCGGACGCTCGCCCAGGAGCGACTTTTCCGCATCTTGGCCGAGCAGCACTACCTCTCGATGGATCGCCGGCTACGCATGATCCAGTCGAAGAGCGGCAAGGAGCGTTACGCATACTTTTGCCGGGTGATGGACCCGCGAATCGTCGCGGGGATGCCCGCATACCACGTGGCGTCGTACCTGGGCCTTGCGCCGGAGACACTCAGCCGCATCAAGGGACAGCTCGAACGCTAACGCGGGTTTCGGGATTGCCTCTCGATCTTGACGAATGTCAATGCGGATCGCGGGCTGGGCAACCACGATGGATCCATGTTGGCAAACCATCCGCTCCTCGGGCCCGTTCTCGCACTTGCACTTTGGACACATGTCATGTGGGGTTGGCTCTACGCGACCCGCCTACCGGCAATCGTCCGTGCCCGGATGCGGATGGACCCAACGCTCCCCCGCGGCGCCCAAATGGCTGAGTTGCCGGCACGTGTCCGCTGGAAAGCCGACAACTACAACCACCTGATGGAGCAGCCGACGGTGTTTTACGCGGTTGCCCTGGCCATGGCGCTGATGGGAGACACGTCGATGATCGACATCTGGCTCGCTTGGGCCTACGTCGCCATCCGTGTTGTCCACAGCCTGTGGCAAGCGCTCATCAACGACATCCCCAAACGCTTTGCGCTTTTCACCCTGTCGGCGGTTGCCCTGGTCGCCCTGACAGTTCGCGCACTGATGCTGTTGCTGGGGTAGGGCAGAAGGTGTGTAAACACGGGCCTTCAGTGGTGTGAACGCGCCTCATGCAATGCCTCCCATAGCTTGTGTGCGACCGGTCCATGTGCGGCGTGGGGGCGTCGGCCCAGGTAGAGCTGGAGCGCCGGCGTGTCAAACTCATGTACATGCAAGCTAACCAGCTGCCCCGACGCAATTTCATCGGCCACGACATGGCGCGGCAAGCCTCCCCAACCCATACCGTCGACAATGAGGTGTTTTTTGGCGTGGACATCGGTCACGCTCCAGTGCCGCCCGCCCCGCAACACATTGAGTGTTCGAGACGTGGTGCTGCGGTCGCGCAGGATAATTTGCGGATAAACCCTCAGCAGCGCCGCGGGGGTCGGGAACGGCTGCTGGGCGAGCGGGTGGTCTCGCTGGACGACCGCGACAATCTCGACTTCGCTGTGGCGGTGTAGTTGCGTGAGCGTTGGGCCGAGGTCGCCGCTTTGGTGGTGTCCGAGGGCGAGGTCGGCCCGGTCGTCCTGCAGCGCTTTGATCGCTTCACCGAGAGCGACCGTTTGTAGCTCAAAGCGTATGTGCGGAGCTTCGGCCTCGATTCGGCGAAGTACTTGGGTAACCGGGCGAAGGGGGACGATAGCGTCGACCGCGAGCCGGACGGCCAACTCCGTGTGTCCCGCCAAACTCGCTCCAAATCGTATCAAGGCCGCGGTTTGTTCGATCAGCGGGACCGCCCGCTCATAAAATGCACGCCCTTGTTGGGTGAGCACTGGGCGATAGGCACTGCGATCGAAAAGCATAAACCCGAGCTCGTGCTCGAGCTGGGCGACGAGTTTGCTGAGAGCCGGTTGTGACCGCCGAAGGGCAACGGCAGCCGCGGTAAACGTGTGCTTCTCGACAACGGTCGCAAACGCGATGAGAGCGTCAATCTTCATGCAAAAATCGAATGATCCTTAGTCCAAGATTATCACTTTTTTTTCTGGTGTCGGGAACTAGCCTGCGGACATGGGTAAACCACACCAACGAGTCATCATCACTGGGGCGAGCAGCGGCATCGGCTTGGACCTCGCACGCCGGTTCGTCGCCGACGGAGCCTGCGTTGTGCTCAATGCGCGCGATCCCGAGCGTCTTCGGGTTGTCAAACGCGAGCTCGGGGCACCGGAGCGGGTGCGGTCGGTCGCTGGCGACGTCGCTGACCTGCGTACCGGCCAGCAGATCGCCGCAGTGGCATCATCCGCTTTTGGCGGTGCCGACGTGCTTGTGAATAACGCGGGCATCTTTGCGCCGCGTCCGTTTCTCGAAAGTACCGAGGACGATCTGGATCGGTTTTATCGAACCAATGTCAAAGGTACATACTTCGTCACCCAAGCAGTTGTGCCATTGATGATCGAGGCGGGCGGTGGTGCGATCATCAACCTAGGCACCGTACTCGTCGATCAGGGCATGACGAACATGCCTGTTTCCGCCGTGATGGCGAGCAAAGGGGGAGTACACGCGCTCACCGTGTCGCTGGCTGCTGAACTTTCACAACACAAGATCCGCGTGAACACGTTGGCTCCCGGTATTATTCGGACACCGCTCATTGGCCCCGGTGCCGATTCGATGGCGGGGATACATCCCCTTGGACGGGTTGGCGAGGTCCGCGATACGTCTGATGCGGTCATGTACCTCGCGCGCGCGACGTTTGTGAGCGGCACACTCTTGCCGGTCGACGGAGGGTACAGCCATGGTCGCTAAGGGCACGCAAATCACCCTACTTTTCGCCTTGGAAGTGACCGACGACATTGGCTACGCCTCGTACCGCGCGGGTATGCGACCGATACTCGCGGCCTATGGTGGACGCTTTGGCTTCGATATGTGTGTGAGCAAGGTGCTTGCGGGCGCGATGGATCCTGGAATCAACCGCCTGTTCACAATTGAGTTTCCGAGCGATGAACGCCAACAAGCTTTTTTTCGTGACAAGGACTATTTGCAAGTTCGGGAGCAATGGTTCGACGGCGCGGTGGGGCAGGTCGTTCCCCTCGGTTACGTCGAGCAACCCGGATAGGCTCGCCACCCCATGACCGTGGGGCGACCGCAGCGGATTGGTTTGGGTCACGCAGCTGGCTCACGCGCGGTCGCCTGCGCGCTTGCGGGATGTGACCCGAGACAGGCGTTTTGGCGGGTTGATGACGCTCATTACGGGGTAGAAAGTGGGTCGCCAGCCAAGGGGCAGGTCGCAGCGCGGCTTGCTTTTGCAATTGAGTTGCACTTATAAGCTGCCGCGCTCACCTGTCCCGTACCGGGAGCGCCAATCGGAGTCGAGATGCCGAATCATGATGACCAGGACGAACTGAGCCCTCGCACACTGCGACGCTTCCGCCAACGACTCGAGGAGCACCGCCAGCAGACGCTTCAGAAGATGCAGCAACACGTCGCCGACGCGCTCGTCGACAGCGGGCGCCCGGCCGACGAAGTCGATGTCGCGGCGGCGGGGCAGCAGCAAAACCTGTTGCTCAAACTCAGCGACAAGGAGCGCAAACTGCTCAAGCTCATCGACCACGCGCTGCGCAAGTTCGACACCGGCGAGTACGGCCTGTGCGAAGGGACCGGCGACCCGATCGCGCTTCGTCGGCTAGAAGCGCGCCCTTGGGTTCGCTATAGCGTGGCCTACCAAGAGCAGGTCGAGCGCGAGCAATCGCTGCGCGCGAAGACCTGATTGTTGCCAACTTGGAGACCGTTCGATGTCGCTTCCGATCCTCAACCCAAACCTGCAAAAGATCCGCAGCCCAGTCAGCGTGACGATCCTGGCGGGCTTCCTCGGTGCCGGGAAGACGACGCTACTCAACCGGATCCTGTCGGGCGACCACGGACTGCGGCTCGGTGTGCTCGTCAACGACTTCGGTTCGATCAACATCGACGACGCGTTGGTCGAGCTTGTGTCCGACGACGGGCGGCACATCAGCCTGGCCAATGGTTGTGTGTGCTGCAGCATCAAAAGTGAACTGTTGGCCTCGGTCGAGGCGCTGATGAATCGGCCCCATCCCCCGGAGCACATCCTGCTGGAGACCTCCGGGGTTGCCGATCCGCGGTCGGTGGCGCAGGGGTTACTCGCGGGTGAGGGGCGTTGGTTGGTCGAGATCGACAGCATCTTCACCGTTGTCGACGCCGAGCAGTACCCGAGCCTCGGGCGCAAGGATGCCCGCCTCGCGCTGCGCCAGATCGCGGCCGCCGACATGGTGTTGATCAACAAGGTCGACCTTGTCGACGAGGCGAGTGTGGCCCAGCTCGAAGCCCACCTGCGGCGTTGGGTGCCGCAGCTGCGTGTCCTAAAAGCTGTCCGTGGAGACATCCCGCTCGATCCGCTGCTCGGCGTTGGCAGTTTCGACCCCGCGCGGGTGTTGTCGACGCGCCCGGTCGACGTGCACGTGTCCGAGGTGGACGACCTCGGGCGGGACATCGGCCACGAGCTGTCGCCGTCGGACCATACACACCAGTTTTCGACCTGGTCGTTCGTCTCGGAGCAGCCGCTTGTGTTGCGCCGATTGCTGCGTGCAATCGAGACCCTCCCGCCAGATATCTACCGGGTGAAGGGCATCCTCAACCTCACCCGTTCGCCAAACCGCCCGGTGGTGTTGCACGTGGTCGGTCGCCGCGCGGAGCTGGACTACGCGCAGGGCTGGGAGCAGGGCGATTGGTCGACGCCGCGGCGTTCGGAGATCGTGGTGATCGGGGCGGCAGGCTCGGTGCATGCTCCTCGCATGCGCGAGCTGTTTGAAGGCTGCGTGGCCGACGAGGTCGATGGCGCACCACTTCGCGCCGCAGTGCGATGGATCCGCGGGCTGTTGTCGCCGGCTTGATGTCCGAACATCGCTGTCGACCAGCCGCTGCGACCAGCCGCTGCGAGTTCGCAAAGTGGGGCAGGACAGTTTTGAGCACAGGGGTAAGGTGGCCGAATGGGCGACCAACCGCTCCGACCTCGCAACCTGGGCTCGTCGTTTTGACACAGGGTTGAGATGGTCGAACGGGCAGTTTTGTCGCCGGCTTGATGTCCGAACATCGCTGTGCCACGACCAGCTGCTCACCGACCTCGCAAAGGGGGACAGGGCAGTAGTGAGCGCAGGATGGAGATGGTCGAACGGGCGACCAACCGCTCCGACCTCGCAAACTGGGGTCGTCGCTTTGACACAGGGTTGAGATGGTTGAACGGGCAGCTTGATGTCCGAACATTGCTGTGCCCGCGACTAGCCGTTCTGAGTTCGGAAAGTGGGGCAGTTCTGCGCAGGATTGAAATGGTCGAACGGACACATTGGCACGCTGGTGTCCGCCATAATTCGAGTGTATAAGCAATTTTTTTGCCCGAAAAAACACCTGGCATCAAGGCCAGATCTTCGTTAGACGAAGGGTCGTGAAACGTCGTTGCCGAAGTCAGATCCTTGCGTTTCCGCTACTCGGGCTGCTCGGGCCCGTGAATTTATGCGATACCGAGCCGCCCAAGCCCGAACCGAAGCCAATTCCGGTCGAGCCCAAACCCGAGCCGAAGCCTGAGCCAAAGCCGAAGCCCGCACCATGCCCATCGCCCTACGCCAAGGATGTGCTCAAGGACCCGGTTGTGCAAAAGGCGATGAACGAGGCCTGGAAAAAGTCAAAAGAGGGGACGCCCGAGGAGCACGAAGAGAGTTTTTGGGTGGTCCAACGCAAGTTGCGGATGAATGGCGAGGTCACCTACAAGACCGATATTGTGTGGGATAAGCCCGGCACGGCTGCGAAGTCGGGTGGGTCGAACAAACCCCGTGTCTCGCGGGGCCGTATTGTTTTGCATGTACACACACATCCCGGGCCAGGGGCGGAACATGCCCAAAACGATAAATACGCAAACGACAAGGCGAGCCCCGCCGACATCGCAAGTCAGGACAAAAGTGGGGTCCCCGGGGCGATCCGCTATGGGCAGGGGCCAGACCCAAAAAACACGACGACGTTTCGTACGCCGTTGCCCAACGGGAAGCTGTTGCCGGCGCCGCGCGAGCTCAACTGGAGATGTCCCAAGCCCAAGCCGCCACCCCCAGGTAACAGGCCACAGCCGCCCTCGGGGCCGCCACCGTGTAGCGACTGTGCCCGGGTCACTGGCGATCCACACCTCGAAACCCACGACGGGCGCGGCTACGACTTGCAAGCCGCGGGTGAGTTTGTCGCCGTCGAAGTCTCGGGTGAGTCCCGGCTGCAGGTACGGTTTGAGCCATTGCCCACGCGCAATGTCTCGGTGACGACCGCAGTCGCCATGAAGGTCGGCGATGCCCGGCTGTCGATCCGCCCGGGCGCGGGCCTGTACATCGACGCAAACCCGGTGAATCTACAACCTTCCGGGCAATCGCTGGCAAGTTCGCAGCATATCGTGATGGTCGGCGAGCAGTTTGCAACGGAGCAACCGGCCGCGACAACGCTGGCAGGCGGTGGCCAGATTCAGCGGTTTGGCCGGGATTATGTGGTCGATTGGCCCGACGCCTCACGTGCTTGGGTCCAGGTCCATGGCCGGATGCTCGACGTCTATTATCAGGCGGCTGCCACCAGCAAGGAAAAAACCACGGGCGTATTTGGTAGCTTCAACGGCCAGCGAACCGATGATATTGCCACGCGAGATGGTCGCGTGCTGGCCGAGCCGACCTTTGAAGAGTTGTATAAGCAATATGCTGAGAGTTGGCGTGTGCGCGCCGGAGAGTCGCTGTTTGACTACGCGGCAGGCGAGTCGACCGAGACCTTTACCGACCGCAGCGTCCCCGCAAAAGAAGTCACGCTCGACACGCTCGACCCGGCACTGCGCAAACGCGCAAGCGAGATGTGTACGCAAGCCGGGATTGTCGAGGCCGTCGCCCTCACCGAGTGTACCCTCGATTACGCCCTCACCCAGGACCCCGCGTTTTTGCTGTCGGCGCGCACCGTTCAGGAATTTGCCCATACAAAGAGATCGACAAGCACACCGGTTTCGCCAAAGACCTTTCGCGTGGCCTACAAGTTGACCCAGTCGGGCGCGACGACCGATATGATCGTGGCGATGTCGCCGAAGTATGAGGCCCTGGTCCAGGGCACAAAGCGCGTGCTGCTCGACCGTGAAAACAACAGACTATGTATCGGCAATCAAGCTGCGATGCGCTGTTTCCCCGCCGACGAGAACAGCGGGATTGGCGATGTCGGTTCGTTTGGCGTCCACGAGCAACCCAGTGTCGTGCAGGGGTGGCTGAGCGAAACGCAGTCACCTTTTGAGCGCACCTCGATCAAGACGATTCTCGGCCACAAAGCTGTCTGCAAGGTCACCTCGATCCCCGGCTCGTTGTCGTCGACCATCTGCTACGAGCACGACCTCGGCCTGTTGTTGCAGGCAGACATGGAGATGGGTGGACAACAGATGTTGCGCCTGCGGGTGGAGTCGTTCGGCGAGCCGACAGCCGCTGATTTTGCCCTGCCGGCAAACACGGTCGGCGGGGAGACTGGTGAGTAGCACCGCCTAGGGATAGGGGTTCGGCACCAACACACCGTCGATGGCCGACTGTGGCATCGCTGGAACTTCGGTGAGCGCACCCGGGAAACTGAGTGTGTCGCCCGCGACTAGCTGGTGGAGCTGGAGGTTTTCGTAGGTCAAGGGGACGCCGGGTTCACAGGCCTGCGGCATGCCGTTGCTGTGCAGCACATAGACGGCACCTTCGCCTAACACCTCGCCCTCGCCCCCGGGGCCGACGACGACCGCGGTGCGTTCGTCGATGCCGATGCCGATGACCGGATCGCCCCAGCCGTCCTGGATGATGCGGGCGATGAAGCCGATGAGTCGCCCGAGGCGCTCGCGTTCGCTGAAGTGGGAGTCGGTGATCACTTGGCCGAGCATGGGCAAGTCGAGGAAGTCGCGGTCGAGGGTCATGTACATGTTGTAGGGGTCCTCGAGTGCCTCGTAGCCGTAGACCGTGTCGTTGTAGGCGGCGTAGACATACTCGCCGAGGACTGCGAGGCCGGCTGAGGTCCCGCCGATCACGGCCCCTCGCTCCCAGGCATCGTGCAGCGCGTCCTCGACCCCCGTGTCTTTCCAAAAGTTCATGTACTGGGCTTGATCGCCGCCGGCCATGAACACGCCCTCGGCGTGGCTGATCGCCCAGCCGACGTATTCGGAGTTGGCCAACTCGACGCTGGTGACAAGCAGGGTCTCGACCGAGTCGACGCCACCGATTTCGCTGTAGAGGTAATCGTTGTAACCATCCGAACCCGATGTGCGGAGGATGACAACGTCGCCGCCGTTGACCAGCGGTTTCCACCACGCAAACGCCGCGTCGACGTCGGTTGAGCCTCCCATGAGGATGAGCCCTGGGCCCTGGGGTTCGACATCTGCATCGCCCTCCTCGCCGACCAGGTAGCGCTCGAGCCCGGGAGGGAGGGCCGGAGGCTCGTTGCCGGTGCCCGTGGTCTCCTGTGTATCTGTCGCCGACTCGCTGCCCATCGACGTCTCGCTGCTGCCGCTCGTGCTATCCGAGCTGCTCGCGTCCGTGGTCGTTTCGCCAATTGTCGTTTCGCCAACGGTCGTAGCGTCAACGGTCGTCTGGCCGGTCGTCTGGCCGGCGGTCGTCTGGCCAGCAGTCGTCTGGCCAGCCGTCGTCTCGTCTCCCGAGCTCGACCCGTTGGTGCCCTCACTGCCAGTCGAGCTGTCGCCGCACGCGACCTGAAAAAAGATACACAAGCAACAAAAACGGGTCGCAGTTGACACCGCGCAAGTAAAGCGCTCGCGCGCGCTTGCGTCAACGCCCGGCAGTCGGGTGGGGGCCGGCTATTCGTATCGACATGACCGTCGAGAAGGGTCATGCGAAACTCGGAGGGCGGCGCACCGAAACGCGCGCCGTCATGGACATTAGCGCCCACACACGGGCATGAACCTCATCACAGCTCGTCACCTAAAACGGAGTTGTCGGTGTACTATCGACATGACTTTTGAGGAAGGTCAGGCGAAACGTGATGGGACGGACATACACCGCCCCAATTGTTTTTCGACCTCGCGGTAATAGAGGATAGCCCCCATTAATTCGAGAGAGAGTCGACCCATGGTGAAATTAATTGTCCGGGGCCTTGCCCCTGCGTTCGGACTGATGCTCGTTTTCCTTCCGGCCGACGCCGTCCCGGCCAAACCCGGCGGTTCGTCGCACAAGCCGGCCAGCCCGGCCGCCTCCATCCCCGGGAAGGATTTCAAAAAACAGCTGATCACGCCCTTTTGTGGTCGACACCAGGATCAACAAGACCAACAGGGTCAGCAATCCGGGCATAAATTTGTGCGGCCCCAACGGCGTAGGACCATCCTTGATGCGAAGTATGCGCTGGGAGCTATTGGTGACACGATCCCGTTGCGGGCGACACTGACCCTCGATAAAAAGGGTGGTCCTGTCCCCAGCCAAATGGTCGAGTTTAGGGTCGATGGCCAGGTCGTGGGTGAGGCCTTGACCAACAACAAGGGCGAGGCTCGGGTGGACTACAAGGTCCCCAACAAGTGGGGACCGAAGCCGGTGAGTGTGAAATTTCTTGGCAACCACAAATGCCGTGGGGCCAGCGACAACACCAATGTCGGCACGGTGCGCTCGTCGACAACCTTGAGCTTTGGTGGCGATTTTGCCAATAAAGGCTCGCCCACCCGCCTGTCTGGCACGTTGAAACGGACGACCGACGGCAAGGGCGTTGGCGGCCGCGAGGTTGCTATCTATATCAACAACTACAAAGTCACGACATTGTTGACCGACAGCGGAGGCGGACTTTCCTACGACTTCACGCCAGGCCTTGGGAGCAGCGGTAGTAAGATGCGTGTCAAGGCACAGTTCCTCGGCGACGTCTTGTACAACCCAACCGCTGCGACCGACTCGATTAAGGTGTACCCCAGGCGAAAAACCGCGTACCTCCGGTGGGCCAGCGTGACGGGCATGTACGGGGAGACGGTGACGGCCTTCGCCCACGTGACAGATGGCATGGCGTTTCCCGCTGGCAAACGACTCTCCGGGGTCGAGGTCAATATGTGGCGAGAACGCGGCGAGCGGTGGGCACCGCCCCGGGTCGGCTCTGCCAAGGTTGGGAGCGCGACGACCAACCACATGGGGATTGCAATGGTCACGTTTACGATTCGCGACAAGCCGATGAAGTACTCGCTCAACGCCCACGCCGAAGTGGCCGTGGAACGCTTCGACCTCAACAAGTACAATGGCTTGTATGGGGCCTACCTGACCGTACTGCCAGCCACCGTCGATCTCAAAGTCACAGGCCCGTCGACGGTTCACGTCGGCGACTCGGTGCCCTACCAAGTAACCGCAAAACGTACTACCGACAATCAACGCGTCGAAGGCCTGTTGGTGTGTGTGGCAAACTCCGGGTGCACGAAGACAGACCAGTCGGGGAAGGCGACGGTCAGTTACAAGGTGCCGAGCCAGGGCGGCACAGGTCCGCGCCAGGTGGAGTTTTACAACCAAGCCGACGACTACCACGTCAAGTCGACAACGAAGATCACAGTCACTGCCAAACCGAGTGTCAACTGACGGCGTGCCAACAGCAACCGAGCGGCTGTTTGCTCGCTCGGTTGCTGAGTAATAGGTGTGTCTACAAATTAGTTACGTGGGCGCGGACGGTGGCGGCTTGGCAACGCTGCGTTCGCACAACTCGATGCCGCAAAGCCTACCCGATCGCCCCCTGCAGCGTATTTTTGAGGATGGAAATCAGGTCGACCGGAGAGAGATCCTTGAGCTGTTCCCAGGGCGCCTCGACACCGGAAATGTTGGTCAGCCTGTGCTCGAACATCAACTTGGGGATCCGGTGGTGGGCCCAGGTGATGCCGAATTTTTCCGGGGAACTCTCAGCCGCCTTCAGCGAGCCGACTTTGGTCGACTCGTCGACAAAGCCCTGAAACCCCGGTCCGCCGGAGAGTTCGATGTAGCGGACAGGTTCGTCGGTGGCGTTCCAAAAAGTGTGTTGCACGCCGCGCGGTTTGATGACGTAGGCCCCCGCCTTGGCCGTGAAGCGCTCGCCTCCCTCGCCGCCGATCTCGAAGCCAAGCTCGCCGTTGAGGACAACAACCACCTGGTCCTCGTGCACATGCGAGTGGGGGGCGAGTAGCGAGCGCGGCTTCATCACGCCTTCCATTACCGAGTAATCGTCGCCTAACTGGCTGGCGTGTACCTTGGTGACCAGATGGGTGCCGGACATCTCGCCAACGCCGGCGGGGATATGCAGGTTTTGTTCAGTGTACTGGGTCATGATGTCGTCCTATTTCGTGTCCTGAAATCCTGTGCCCGGGGCGCTATCCTGTGGCTCCGGACCCAACATCAATGAAGATAGGAAACGCTCCGGAATGGACCAGAGACAATGAGCGACGAAGAGGGGACATCTGGCGCCAAGGCCAGGATCGATGCCGCTGCGCAAACCAGTGAGCCCGTGGGGCAGGAGGTCCGCGCTGGCATGCTCATAGGCCTTGCGGCCTTCGCCATGTCCCGGGGCATTTCGCGTGAGCGGATCCTCGACGTGACCGGTCTTGGCCTCAATGAGCTGCTACTGCCGGATTCGAGGCTCCCGGACCGCGCCTACCATCAACTGTGGAAACACTTGGGCGAACACCTGCCCGACCAAGCGCTCGGGCTCCAACTCGCCGCGATCGCACCCTTGACCGACTTTGGTGCCCTCGTCCACGCCTTTCAACACACAGCTACGGCACGCGAGGCTATCCGCCTGTTCATCCGCTACAACGCCATCCTCGCCGACCGCCTCCGACTGACCTTGATCGAGGGCCCCGAGGAGGCATACCTGCGTTTTCACCATCCGCTCGACGCTGTCGACAAGGGCTACGCCGCCGAGTTGGGGATAGGTCTCGGTGTTCGCCTGGTCCGCAGCACTTTCGCCGGGCAGGAGGTCGTGTGCCGGGTCGAGTTCCGGCATGCGCCCCATGGACCGCGCGAGCAATACACACGGTTTTTCGAGATACCCACCGAATTTCGTCGACCCTACAATGCCATGATCTTTCGGGCTTCATTGCTCGACGCCCGGTTGACACCTGGCGACAAGGCCATGCTTACTTTCCTCAAAAGTCACCTCAATGAGACGCACAAACGCCTCAGCGCGAGGGCGGGCAGCGAGGTCGCCCGGGTTCGTACAGCGATTGCCGCCAATGCCGAGCGCGGGGAGTACGGGGCCGAGGCCCTGGCCAAGCGGCTCGGGACGAGCCTGAGGACACTTCAAAGACAGCTCCGCAGCCATGGCCTGAGCGCGGGGGAGCTCATCGAGCAGACGCGAGAAGCCAACGCCAAGCAGTTGTTGAGCGACCGGCGGTTGAGCGTGGAGGAGGTTGCTTTTGTGCTCGGTTACTCCTCGTCCCGGGCGTTTCGCCGCGCCTGCCTGCGGTGGACGGGCAAGACGCCCAGCGAACTTCGGTAGCGAACGCCCAGGGCAGGGGAGTGGTATGTGGCGGTCGCCACGGCAGGCGATGCCGTGTATTGAGGCGATGCCGTGCATTGAGGGCATGCTGTGCTTTGACTTGGGGTGGCGGCTCTTTGCTGAGGGCATGCCGTGCATTGAGGCCATGCCGTGCATTGAGGCTATGCCGTGGATTGACTTGGGGTGGCCGCGCTTCGCTGAGGCCATGCCGTGTATTGACTTGGGCCGCTCTTCGCTGAGGCCATGCCATGGATTGCGCTGAGGTCATGCCGTGCATTGAGGCCATGCCGTGAATTGACTTGGGGTGGCCGCGCTTCGCTGAGGCCATGCCGTGGATCGACTTGAGCGACGCGCTTTGCTGAGGCCATGCCGTGGATTGACTTGGGGTGGCCGCGCTTCGCGGCTGTGGGAACGCGAGTTGTCGTCCCTGAACTGAAACTTGATTATTGTAAATACATTAAATTGGAGGTGACCCTTGGGCAAGGTACTCGTTATGCCCGATCGCCTAGTGGTGCGCTCCACTCGATCGAGAACCGCAGCGTCAATGCCCATCCCGGCTTGTCCACGAAGTAGCGCAGGAGGCTGGTGTAGTCGCGGTAGCGCTGGTTGAGTAGGTTCGACCCACGCAGGGACAGGCGCATGAGGTGCTGCTTGCCAGGAAACTCGACCCCAGCGCCCGCGCCAAGAAGAACATAGCCGGGTGGTGGGGCGGCGAAGTCGGCCTCGGGGTCGTATCGGCGCTGACGCGCGACGAAGGTCCCGTTGAGCTCGAGGTAGCCCCGTGCACTCACCTTACTGTCGGGCCACAGGTAGCGTCCCGCCAACGTGTAACGGTCGGGCGGGACAAGCGAGACAAAGCCGTTACCGGTCAGGTCGCGCGCGCGCACCCATGCGGCGTTCCCTGAGACCTCAAACGGGAGTTCGGGCATCCTGAGGTCGACGCGCAGCTCGGCGCCGGCGAAGAGTGCATCGACCGCCTTGAACGCAAACACCGGCAGGGGGCCCCGGGTTGTGCAGGTCAACGGGGCGCACTGACCCTCCTGCGGCTCGGGGGTGAAGTTGATGTAGTCGTCGATGTAGTTGGCGTAGCCCGACGCCTCGACCAGCAGCCAGTCGCCAGCGTATTGCGCCGTCGTGGTCCCGCCCCAGGTGCGCTCAATGCCTAGGCGCGAGTCGCCGAGCCCGAGGATCGGGAACGAGGGAGCTGCCCCGTTCATGAATTGCTCGTCGATCGCGGGGGTGCGGGCCGATGAATTGAGCTCGAGTCGCACGCTAAACTCGGGGGCGCGGGCAATGGGGCGCACGAGTACTCCGGCGGTGGCCGATGGGGTGTGAAACACCTCGGTGCAGCGGGCTCCGCGGTCGTCGGTACGCTCGCAGACCTCGTCCTCGAGCCGCCCGCCGGCGTATTGCCCGAGGTAGTCGCGCTCGGCGAGCTGGGCAGTTCGGTCGAGTCCCTCGTAACGGCCACCGACCTCGAGCTCGACACGCTCGTGGACAAAGCGTTCGACTGCAAACACACCGCCAGACCACTGCTGGTAGTCGGGGATCAGGGTGGTCGCGGCTTCAAAGTCGTTGCGCTGGTGGGACACGTTGGCCCCGATCGTACCGACGAGTGCCCACTCGCGGCCGAGTGGGACCGAGGGTTGCTCATAGCGCAGTCCGCCGGTGTGCGTGCCGAGCCCGAACGTGAGTTGCGGGCCGGTGATGCTCTCGCGGACCACGTCGAACTCCTTGCGATCGTTGAACTGGTAGGCGTAGATCGCGTGTAGCTCACCCGCTTGGCCGAGCTCGACCCGCGCACGCGCCATCGCCAGGTGGTGCCAGACATCCTGAAACGCGCGCTCGATCTCGAAGTCGGGGGTGTAAAACTCAGCGCCGATCGGACGCGAGCGTTCGAGGCCCTCGGTGAACTCCTCAGGCGACGACAACCGCAGACACGAGCAGATGCCCGCGCGCAGGCGCATGACCCGGTAGCCGACTTCGATGTCGAAGGGTTCGCTGAGGTAGCCAGCCCGACCGCCCGCGTTCCAAGTGAGGGCGCCGGTGTTGTCGAGCGGGTAATCGGGGGTGAGCACTGCGCGGTGGCGGGCGATGTTGGCCTCCGCCCGCCAGGCAAATCCCTTGAGGCGCAGCGGTGCGTGGTCGATCCGGGCCGCACCACCACCGCCCAGCGCGTTCGAGCTCCCGACCGAGCTGACTTCGCCGCCCACCCCAGGCGAGCGTAACAGCGGGCGCGGATCGACAAGTACGGCCCCGCCGATGGCATCGGGCCCGAATCGGGTGGTCGCCGCACCTTTGATCACCGTGATCCGCCCGGCAGCGTAGGGGTCGACCTCGGGTGCGTGGTCGATACCCCACTTTTGTCCCTCGTGGCGGATCCCATCGAACACGATCAGGTTTCGCCGCCCGACTTGGCCGCGGATCATCGGCTTGGCCATCCCGCCCGCGGTCCCGCCCAAGGCGGTCACGCCGGAGACCTTCTCGAGTGTGTCGGCCAAACCGACACCGCGGGTCTGTGCCAGCTCAGCGCCCGAGATATGCTCGCTCGTCAGCATCGTCGTCGGGCGATCGTCGTGGACAATGACGACCCGCTCGACGCTTTCGCTGTGGTGCTCGTGCAGCGCCTCGATCCCGAGGGTGGTCACCGTGACGGGGTCGACGAGTTCGACCTGTCGCTCGAGCCGAGCGTGCTCGGCCTTGGTCACAACAACCCGCATCGTCCCGTGGCACAGGTCGCCGACGCGGGAGCTTCCCTCGTCGCCCGTGCGCACGACCACGGGTTGCTTGGCGTCGACGGGAAGTAGCTCGATCACCGCATTCGGGACACCCACGCCGGTGCCGGCGTCGACGACCTTCGCTTCCCACACAGCGTCGCACGCGGGCGAGGGCGGTGCCTGTGCGGTGAACAGCGAGAAAGCGAGGGCACTCAACATTGGCGGAGGAGTGTCCCGCGGGACCGGTTATTCGACAGTGAGCTCGAACGACACGTCGATGTCGACATCGCCGGGGAGGGCGTCGCCCTCAGCAAAGGCCTTGGGCAGATCCGCGGTCTTTTGCGAGTTCCCGTTGGACGGGGGGAGGTGACGCTGCATGATTTTAAACGTCGAGGTCCCGGCGGTGTTGGCCGTGATCGTGTTGACGAGCCCAAGCGGGAGATCGTCGCCAACTTCGTTCGCGCCATAGTCCGACTCGACGTCGGCGTAGGCGTGCGTCACGAGCGGAGCGCTCGCCTGCGATGCAGGCCCGGTAACACCGTCGCCGTACACAAACACAAAGTGTTCCTCGGCTTCCCTGCGGATTTCTTCAGTGATGTCGATCGCGGGCATCTCGAGCTCGTTGGTCAACGTGATGTCGAGCGTATACTCGACCCCGGCCTGAAGGACAATTGGCTCCGACTCACCAGAGACTCCGCCATCGCCGTCCGGGTCGCTGAACGAGGCCACAACCGAGTCTCCCCCCGACGCGGGGGTGAACGTCAACGTGACCTTGGAGATGACCTCGGTCTCGTGATTGTGGTCGTGGTCGTGATCGTGGTCGGTGTCGTGGTCGTGGGTGTCGTGGCCATCGCCGTCGCCGCCACAGGCGATCCCGAGGAACAACGAGCTTCCAAGCACAAGTGAAGAAATAATACTGCCGCGCATCATCAGACCATTAATGCAAATCAATTGCATTTGTCAACTCGTGTTCGTAGATGTTGGGCTCACGAACTGCAAGGGCCAAAGAGGCCAACCCCGGCGACGGCTGAAGGTTTGGTATGGGTGCGGCTACTTGATAGTCACAAAAGCATGAAGCATTTGCTGCAGGTACCCAGGCTCGATCTCCCGGCCTGTGGTCAAGAAGTTGGGAGTGGCGGATGAAGCTCGACGAGATGGATTTACTTGTGCGGGTGGCGGAGACAGGGTCGATGACACTCGCTGCACGCCAGCTAAACCTGACGCCGGCAGCCGTCAGTGCAGCTGTCAAGCGCGTCGAGGAAACGGTTGGCGTGCGTCTGTTTGAGCGCACCACTCGCACAGTTCATCCCACAGAGGAAGGGCTCCGGGTGATCGAAGGGTGCCAGGAGGTCGTCGCACGCTGGCAGCGGACGCTTGAAGCGGTGCGCGGGGCGTCTCAGAGTTTGGCTGGCACGATCCACATCTCGGCGCCCGCGGACACGACGTACCAAATCCTCGAGCCTGTGATTGCCCGTCTCTCGCAGCAGCACCCCGAACTCCAAGTTGTGGTGCACTCGAGCGATGCCCTGCACCAACTGCATCGCGAAGCTATCGATATGGCGATCCGTTACGGTCCGATGCCGGACAGCACGTTGTCCGCGCGCAGGCTGGCGATATGCCCCGGGGTGCTTGTTGCATCTCCCGCCTACCTCGAGCGAAGCGGTCGTCCGAGCCAGCCGGGTGAGTTGGCGAAGCATCGGTGCATAACGCTGCGTTTGGCGAGTGTGCCGGTGACGACTTGGGCATTGCAAAGCGCCGCAGGAGCGCGAACGGTTCCCTTGCAAAGTCCCCTGTGTGGCGATGGGTACCTCGCCCGCCGGTGGGCTCTCGCCGGCCAGGGAATCGCGCTGAAAAGCCTGTTTGATGTCATCGATGACCTCGAGTCCGGACGGCTCGAACGTGTGCTGCCGGCGTACACCACCAGCCCGATGGCGATCCATGCGGTGTTTCCGAGTCGACGGTTTTTACCGGCCCGAGTACGTGCCCTCGACGCTGCTATTACAGCGGAATTCAATGACCGTTTGGCTCGCTGTGAGCGCTGGTACGGCTGATAGATTTTGATGTTTGTCAAATATCTTTTGAAAGTATTCCAATCAGAGTTTGCTTCATATTTGGCGTAATCGGCACAATACTGGCTTCCGAAGCAAGATACTGGATGCGAGGCCTCGGATTCTCAACACCGTTTTTTGAAAACGTGATGTAGCCGAGAGTGAAATCGCACCGGCCAGGCAAGGGTGAAGTCATGAAAGTGCAGATGATTCGTTCAAACGGTGGCCCCGAGGTGTTTGAGTTGTGCGAGCTCGAGCGACCGAGCCCCGGTGCCGGCGAGGTTCTGGTCAAGGTAGCAGCGTCGAGCGTAAATACCGCGGACCTGATGGCCCGTGCGATGGGCCCGGTTGTCGACTTTATCCCGCACCCACCGGCTGTCTTGGGGATGGACTTTTCAGGCACCGTCGAGGCTGTCGGCGAGGGCGTCGAGGAGTTCTCCGTGGGCGACAAGGTGTTTGGTTGCGCGGGTGGTGTGGCGCAGCACCAGGGGACGTTGGCCGAGTATCTGACAGCCGATGTCCAACTCATCGCCCGCAAACCGACGACCTTGTCCATGACCCAAGCCGCCGCCTTGCCGCTGGTGTCGATCACAGCATTTGAGGCCCTGTTTGACCGAATGAGCTTGGGCTCGGACCACAGGGTACTGATCCACGGAGGGGCCGGCGGAGTAGGTCATGTTGCCATTCAGCTGGCCGTCAGTGCCGGTGCCACGGTGTATGCAACGGATAGTGGAGCCGAGCGACTCGCAACAATCACCAAACTCGGAGCAACGCCGATCGATTACAAAACAACAAGTGTCGAGGAGTACGTCGCACAGTATACCGACAACGCGGGTTTCGACTTCGTGTTTGATACCGTCGGTGGCCCCAATCTTCCCACATCGTTCGCTGCGGTCAAGCTCAATGGCCACGTCGCCACAACCGTGTCGATCGGAACGGTCGACCTGACGAAGGCCCATCTACGGGGGGCAACGCTACACGTCATTTATATGCTTATTCCGCTCATTCACGGGGATGGTGGCAAGCGCCATGGTGAGATTCTGACCCGCGTGGCCGAGTTGGTCGATGCCGGTAAACTCAAGCCTATCGTCGACTCGGTGTTCTCACTTGAAAGCGCAGCCGATGCCCATCGCAAACTCGAAAGTAAGAGAGCCGTGGGTAAGGTCGTGGTCCAGGTCGCCGAGTGAGCCACCACCTACAGCATCGAGTGCGCCTTGATAGGCAACGAATCTCTCCTTTGAGAAAGCAGGCTCAACAATGTCAAAAACGATTCTCATCACGGGCTCGACAGACGGCATCGGAAAACTGACAGCAAAGCGGCTGGCCGAACGTGGTCATAGCATCATACTCCACGGGCGTAACCCGGGCAAGCTAGCCACCGTGGCACGTGAGGTCGGTGAAAATGTCGACAGCTTTTCTGCCGACTTTGCACGCGTTGCCGAAGTTGAGGCGATGGCGTCCATGATTGTCGAGCAGTACCGGCACATTGACGTCCTGATCAACAACGCCGGAGTGCTTCGGACACACCACCCGCGAACACCCGAGGGTCTCGACGCGCGCTTTGTCGTCAACACCCTTGCCCCCTATGTCCTGACCCGAAGACTGCTACCGATCATCCCCACAACCGGCCGAGTCATCAACCTGTCGTCGGCGGCCCAAGCCCCTGTGGATGTACGAGCAATGGCCGGGGAGAAAACATTGACCGACATGCAGGCATACGCGCAAAGCAAACTCGCGCTTACAATCTGGACGCGCGAGCTGGCACGTGAGCTAGTCGGCGGACCCGCGGTCATTGCTGTCAACCCAGGCTCGCTGTTGGCATCAAAAATGGTCAAGGACGGGTTTGGAGTCGTCGGAAAAGACCTCGCAATCGGTGCCGAGATTCTGTGCAAAATCGCGCTCGACGCTTCGTTCGCGACGGCTTCCGGCAAGTACTTTGATAATGATGTTGGGCGATTTTCCGCGCCACATGCTGCAGCCCTCGACCCGGAGCACCACGAGGCCGTGATGCAGGCGCTGAAAGAGGTAAAGGCCCGTATATACGTCTCGAGGAATGGTTGAAATGATGCGCACATCGATGACCTTCAAAGATCACAGCAACATGCGTCAGACAGGGCAGTTGTCGGCCCTTGCTCTCACCTATCTCCTCACAGGCTGCGCAACATCGTCGCCCGATGTCGGGCACCAAACTGTTTCCCCAAGTACCCATGCAAAAGTCGAAGTTGTTTCAGTATCCGAGGTCAAGTGGGACCAGCTCAACCCCGCCCGAGGTGCCGCCAGTCCGTTGGCGGCCACGCTTTGGGGCGATCGGGCCGGAACCGAGGCAACAGGTTTTCTGTTTCGCCCAGTCGATGGATTTGAGTCGCCACCCCACATCCACAACGTGACCTACCGCGGGGTTGTGATCCGCGGCCTAGTTCACAACGACGCACCGGATGCCACACAGCAGTGGATGTCCCCAGGCTCGTATTGGTCGCAACCCAAGGGAGGCACGCATATCACCGCGGCTCGGGGCGACACGTTGGCATACATCGAAATCGACGAGGGTCCGTATTTAGTCGGCCCCGTCGAGGACGCGTTTGAGTCTGCCGACAAATCCAAGAATCTGGATGCGGCGGAGATAGTGTGGGTCGACGCATCGACCGTGGCGAGTGAAGCATCGGAGCAGGCCAGTACGTCGGGAGCTGAGGTAGCTGTCCTATGGGGCAACCCGAAAGATCCACACCTAGGAGGGTTCCTCATCAAGCTACCAGCCGGATCCGTGGCGACGATTCGCGGCGACTCAACGTTCCAAGCCGTCGTGATCCAGGGTCAGCAAAGCTTCATCGAGCCAGGGGAAAACCGGAAGGCGTACGTAAAACCGGGTAGTTATGCCCGCTTACCCGGAGAGGTGGAGCATGAACTTTCGTGCAAGGTAGGGGGGGAATGCATCGCTTACGTGCGTGTAAAAGGCGGACTCGACATTCGGACAATCGCCGACTGACACTTCAAGCTGAGATCATTTCTCGGGCTTGATGGACCCGCAGGCAAGTTGTGGGGTAGTGGCTCAGTTAGCAGGCGAAGTATCCCACGACTACTGGGAAGCGACATGTCTCCCGTAAAAGATCGGTTTCGATTGATTTAGACTCGCGTCCGTGGCAGCGAGGTGTTGACTGAGTCAGGCGGGCACAGTTTCGCCACACCTGCTCGGCTGCAGGTTCCACGGACGATTTAAAACAACCCTGTTAGCGCAGCCAAATGGCACCATAGTTGTGGTAGTCATTTCCCGAACCTGTCCAATAAGGCCGGTTTTGGTAGTTGCCCAGCTGCGAGCCCCATAGGCTACCGCTCCAACATGCTCCATACCACCAAGCGTAGTGATAGAGGTTGGCACAGTTCGTTTGATAGACATCGTTGTCGTTGTCCTGGGTGGTCATTCCCCAACCGGTATTTGCGTGATCGGTCTTGAGCCCCGGCTCGTTGGGACCGATCGTTACGGTGCCCTGCAACAGGTAAATGGCGTAGCTGTCGTTGACATCAAGGGTAAACGGGTAAATCGCCTGCCGGGTGATGTCCCCTGGGCGGTACCGACTTCGATGCGCAGGTCTTCGCCCAGGATTTCCCAGTGTTTAAGTGCCAAAAACAGATCAAACAGCGCCAAGTCTGCTCCGAATTCCCCAGTTTTGTTAATGGCATTGACAGCATCTTCGTAGGAGGGATTGGGCCCGGGGGTCACGGCGGCGTTGTTTTGCATCACAAGTGTCCAGCCGCCGCCATCGGTTTCCATATCACAGTAGGCATCAAACGGATTGTTGCCACCTTCGCCGTCGGGATCGATTGTATAAACACCGGACTGGAGGCCCGGGGTGATATCGTTGAGTTCGGCACAGCTCTTGGGGAGTGCACATACATCATTCACACAAAACTGCGACGCACAGTCGGCATTGCTCGTGCAGGCGAGGGCGAGGTCGCAGGGCGTACATGAGCCGCCGCAGTCGAGGTCGGACTCATCGCCACTAACGATCCCGTCGTCGCAGGCCGGGGCAGAGCACAACACCGTGCAGGCGTCGCTGTCATCAAGGTTCCCATCGTCACATGCCTCGTTATCCGCCCACACCGCACCATCACCACAGCTGGCGTCAACGCAGGTATTGAGGCACGCATCGGTGTCTAAGGCCCCAAGTGCCAAAATTTGGAGAGTATTCGGGGATTTGACCTCGATCACGAAAATTGTGCCAAAAATCGTGCCAAAAATTGTGCCAAAACTTTGGAGGTCACTCACGCGCATCCCGCGGGGATCGTGGCTTGGCTTGGGGGTCGTGGCAGTTGGCGGGGTAAGGGCCCCGGGAATTGGTCCAACAAACCCATTGCGATGCTGGGACGCCATCAACCCGAGGTTTTCGAACAGGTGCCGGTGGTCTCGCTGAAGTTCGTTATCGGTGGGTCGGAAACAGGACGCGAATCGTCAGGAACCGAGTGCGTCGCCGAGTTCCACCAAACCGACCGGATCGAAGTCGGCGACAGGATCATCGGGATAGCCGTACTGATTGCTCCACACGCGTGTTGCCCCGATGGTGTAGTCGACGCAGTGGTGGGTATGTCCGTGAATCCAGAGGTCGGCGCCCGAGGTCTCAACGAGCTTGTCGAGATTACTGGCATAGGCCGCACTGAGCTTGTCCTCGGCGAATCTTGGTGCGAGAGAGCGAGCGCTTGGGGCGTGGTGGGTGACCACTACCGTCATCTTCGCGTCTGTCTCTTCAGCAAGGCGTGCACGCAACCAGGCTCTGGCAACCGTGTGTTCTCGGCGTGTGTCCGCGGGCCGGAGACGACTAAAGCGAGGGCTGGTGCGGATCTTCTTGTAGTCGTTCATGGACGCCGCAGCTACTTCACTCGACAGCCATACCTGCTCAGGACCGAACAGCGCGAAATCTGTCCAGAGGGTCGTCGCAAGGATACGAACCTGCCGCAGACACAGCTCGTTTCGCTCGAGGACCTGCACATTCGTGCCTTCGGCGGCCGCACGCATTTTTTCTAACGTTCGCGGGACTGCACCCCCGTAGTACTCGTGATTGCCAGGTACATAGACAACAGGCGTGTTTGGAAAGGCAGCAGCAGCCCATTTGACGCCCCGCACTCCCTTGCCGATATCGCCCGCAAGTACCACGAGGTCAGCTGCCACTCGCGGCAGTTGGAGTGGTGCGAACTCCGTGTGGAGGTCAGAGAAGGCGCGGAGACGGAAATCCATCTACGTTATAATATGGCAGGTCCGAACCATGTGGGCAAACAGAGCTGTCAGCCCCTTCAACTCCGGGTTAAGTGTTCGATAACAGGTCCTGTGAGTCGAGGTATCACCCGGTAACTGCTCCACCAAGTCGATAGAGTGACGATGAAAGCGACCGTAGCACGCCATGTTGCGGGGAGAGGAAGTTCTGTCCAGCAAATCCATCCCGCCAACACAGAAAGCCCTCCCATCAATCCCAGGTTTGTAAACAAGTGAAGTTGGTCGGCGAACTTTTGTCGGGTCGCCTGTGTCGGCGAACAACCCAACGAATCGAAGTTCGCGTCGGAGAGTTCGATAGCATCAAAAAGTAGGCAATACTGTCCGTTGGGATTCTTATACACCCGCGCGATAGAAACTCCTGGTCGACTGAGCGCTCCTCGTCGATCGTACCAGCAGTGCAAAGATGGCAACCGGGGACATCAAGTGCTGGGGCGGTGGCGCCCACGGACCGCTCGGACTCGGAAACACCGGACATTGCCTCACGAAGAACTACGAACGCTTCTGCGATGAATCCCCGACGTGCTGTATCGGGGACGTCCCCGGCGAAATGCCACCGCCATCGCTCGTGCTCGACTGAGTCGAGGTTGACCTATCGTATCAAGCAAGAACCGGAGAGCAATCCGAAGTCGATGTGCTTCTCAGGGGAGTCGAGCAACTGCTCTGCTACGACTCCACGCCACAGAACCCAACATTCGGTGCCCACTCGGGAGGTTGCCCCTACAAAGGAGTGCCCGTTTCTTGTAGAGGTCAGAAGGCGCGAAGATCCACGGCAACACGACGCCGAAGGCTGACTCAAAGGTCGTTGTCTCCACGCGTGCACGCATTCTCCGGGCAACGCTTGTGACACTGCTTGCGCAATACAGAATCTAAGAATTTTTCGCGGGAGGCTGTATGTTTAGTCTCGATAGTAGTCGACGGAGTTGGTAACGGTTGCGAAGTCCAAGTTCGCGCCAGGCCTTTTCGCGAACCCAGCCCGTGCGCTGCAAAATAGTCATCACCTGCTCGCGGCTGAGGCCGGTCAGGCGATCCTTTGCGACTTGTTTAGGAGCAGGCTCCTCGTGACCGCTGGCATATACAGCAAAAAGTGACGGAACCTCGAGTTTCTTGCCTGTGCTCCGACGGATCGACTCCCATAAAACTGTAGCGACTTCGCGTACGTGCGTTCGGTAGGGCAGGCTTACCAGAAAGTCGATAAGCTCTTCGCTAAGGCGCGGTTCGTCGGCAGCAAAAAACTGCTGTCGGATATCGGGATTGTCATCAGCGAATTGGCGCATGAGATGTCGCGCAATCAGTGGTATATCCTCGCGTCGACGGGTGAGGCTTGGAAGTTCTATACGGAGGGGAAATCGGGCACAGAAGTCAGGTCTTAGGTTGGTAATAGGGAGGTTCGTCGCCGCAAAAACTCGGGCGTTCGTGTGGCGTCGAGCGGAGTCTCCCAGTTGTTGGTATTCCCCATCTTCGAGGACTCGAAGCAGGCGTGCCTGGATGCTAGGGGGGAGTTCGCCGACCTCATCAAGAAACAAGTTTGAGTGGTTTGCCTGACCCATAAGTCCTGGCCGGGCGGGAGTCCCTTGACTGGGGTGATCTCGGAAGTTTCCAAAGAGTTCTGCGTCGGCAGTTAGCTCGGGGATTGTGATCGCACTACGTACAACCATTTGCTCGCTCGAGCGCGAGGAGAGTTGATGAAGAGCGCGCGCTGTCAGTTCTTTTCCCGAACCACTCGGACCGTGGAGCAGAACGTGTTCGCTTCGACGTGCGATATCGCAGATATCGCGGCGCAGGCTCCATGCTGCTGGGCTTTCTCCGACAATCCCCAAGGAGTCAGCCTCGCCAAAACGGAACTCCGGAAAGTTTGCGGGCATTTTTTGGAAGGCTGGTCGCTCGCAAGCGAGCAGAGAAAAACGCCCAGCAACGCGGATTCGATCTCCCGGAGAAATGCTTGCAGACTCGACTTGATTGGCGTTGACCCACATCTCTCCTCGGTGTCCGCACCGAACTCGCGCACCGCGACTGTCAATGTCAAAGAAGAGCTGATAGCGGGAAACTCGCGGAGCTCGAAATGGCCCCGTCTCGATCACAGTCGTCGGGCGGAGTTGGTTGAGGACAACTGGAGTGGCTGAGGTGGAAGTATTAACAGCACGCCCGAGCGACCATGAGCCACGGGGCAGGATAACCACCTCTCCAACACGCTCCGGCTCCTCGTCAGACCAAGTGAGGACCAAGGTTAACCGGGAAGAATTGTGGCGATTGTGCCCACAAGTGGAGGACCTATGCTCGACAAGCGTCGAGTCGTCTGGAGCGGTCGGAGACATACACAATAGAGCAGACAGTGTATCAAATTCTGTCGCAAGGGATGGACTTAACCCGCAGAGGTAGCCGAACGTGGGTGAGAGGTGGTAGTACCACTGGGATGGCCTCCGACCGGCAAATTGGGCTTGCAGTGACGGTCGACCCACAGCAGGCGGAAACCATTTCGTTATCGAGCACGTCGGTCTCCTCGGCAAGTTCCGCTTCCGGTGTGGTGATGCCGACGAAGATCGGGCGGTTTGCGATCTTGCGGCAGCTCGGGGCTGGTGGAATGGGAGTCGTTTACCTCGCCTTTGACGAAGTGCTCGAGCGACAGGTTGCCTTAAAACTTGTGCACGGGGGAACACAAAGTACCGAGCATCAAACAAGAATGATGCGCGAAGCTCAAGCCCTCGCTCGCCTGTCTCACCCCAATGTTGTTCAGATCTACGAGGTTGGTGAGCACAACTCGGAAGTCTATATCGCCATGGAGTTGGTCAAGGGTCAAACCCTTGCTGCCTGGATAGAGGCCTTCCACTCCGGTGAATCAGCTGACTTCGATGCCGTTGTGGAAACCCTACTTGCGGCCGGGGAAGGACTCGCCGCTGCTCATCGTGTCGGTGTTGTGCACCGCGATTTCAAACCCGCAAATGTTCTTGTCGGTGACGATGGACGTGTCCGTGTGCTCGACTTTGGATTGGCGGCCTCTGCCTCGGGTGGGGCGAAGCAGCCTTTGCTGGGAACGACAGACGATCAAGCGGCTAGTAGCGCGTTTCAAACAGAGCTCACCCAGGCGGGTACGATTTTGGGGACGCCAGCGTATATGGCTCCCGAGCAACTTGCCGGGGGGGAGATCGATTTTCGGGCAGATATATTTGCGTTTTCCGTGACTCTACACGAGGCACTCCATGGAGTTCGGCCATTTGTAGGCTCTACGATTGTCGAATTGCTGAACAACATACATGCACAAAAGCGCGAGGCGTTGCCGGGTCGTCGGGGGCCATCCTGGCTAAAGCGCACCCTTGAAAAGGGCCTTGCCGCAGATCCAGATGAGCGGTGGCAAACGATGCCCGACTACCTCGAGGCACTGCGTAACAGCCCTGCAAAACGCCGTCGCAAGGTCCGGTGGGTTCTTGCTAGCCTTTGCGTACCGGCAATTTTATGTGCCCTTATTTTTGGATATCCGATCTTCACCGATTATGCATGTCAGGGAGCCGGAGAGCAGATCCATCATAGTTGGAATGATGATATCCGTGACACTCTCGCGCACGCATTCGTCGCGAGTGGGTCGCCCCACGCGGACGCTACCTGGGCACGCGCGGATGCAAGAATCGAAGCGTGGTCTCAACGTTGGGAAAAGGAGCAACAACAGGCCTGTATGGGTGAAACTGCGGTCGATGTGGACCTCCAAGCCAGGTGTTTGGAGCAGCAAATATGGCAACTCGATGGGCTACTACAGGCATTCGAAACTGTCGACAAAGACCTCGTAAATCGGGTGATCAGCGTCGTTGCGGAGCTACCAAAGCCCTCCCGTTGTAGCGACCCTCGCTGGCTCCTGCATCTCGACCTAACTGCTGATGGCAAGGATAAGGTGTATGAGCAGGAACTCTTGCGGCTTCGAGCGGCCTTAGCAACCGGCCGCTTTCAATATGTACGAAAGGCACTTGCTGGACTCATACCAAAACTACCGCAGGGTTCCCGCCTCTACGCCGAGGCTTTGTTACTCGATGGTCGCGCCGCTCGACGTACTGGTGAACACAACGACGCCCAGGAGCAACTCAAAGAAGCATTCTTTTTAAGTGGAGCAAGTGGCCATGAGCAGCTCGCAGCGGCAGCGGCAATTGGCCTCACGGGATTACTAGGGCTCGATCTCGATAGGCGCGAGGATGGGGAGTCGTGGCAACAGCACGCCGATATGATGCTTGCCCGATCAGGTGTCGAGGGGGAGCTTAACGTCCAATTGGCGACGACACGCGGGGCGATTGCTCGGCGTGCCGGGCACCTCGAAGAAGCAGATAGGGTCTATTCGCAGGCGCGACAGCTTACCGTAGAATTGCTCGGGCCGGGTCACCCAACACTCGCTCGCTTGCTGAGCAATCAAGCTTCCGTGGCGCTGGAGCGGGGGAGGACCCGGGAAGGTATCGAATTACTGCGTCACGGGCGAGCGATGTTTATCGAGGCTTTTGGACCCGGGCACCCAGACCTAGCTGTGTTTACTGCCAATTTAGGCGTAGCACTTATCAATGATGGTTCACTCAACGAGGGCCTTAAGGAACTACGAGCTGCGCTCTCGATAGACAAGCTTCACTTGGGCGAAGAGCATCCGGTTGTCGGAATCGGAATATTTAATATCGGTACCACGCTGGATGAATCTGGAAAGCCTGCGGAGGCGATAAATATGTATCAGCAATCACTGGCGATCATGGAGGCTGCACTAGGGACCGAGCACACGCAGGTCGCTCGGGTCTACACTCGGCTCGGATGGGCCCTCACTCGGACAGGCAAGCACGCCGAGGGCATCGACTACCTCGAGCGAGCCCTAGCGATCCGCGAAAAAACTGAGGTCGACAAGGAATACTTGGCAGTGACTCAGATTTACTTGGCACAGGCCTACACGCGTCGAGACCCCGAGGACTCTCGGAGTCGCACTCTCGCGGATGCAGCACTTCCTGTGTTGAAAGCGAGCACTGGTTATGGAAAGGTAGCACTACAAGAGTACGAGTCGTGGACCCGCCAGCGGAATGCTATTCCGGAGACCTCAAAGTCAGGGCAGTAGGAGCGCCTTGTAGATGCGTAGAGGGAGCTGATGGCCGAGCGAGCTCCCCAACGTGTATCGATTTAGTGTGTCGCGTCAACAGATCTTCCCATCAAAACCTTGAATTCGATCCGTCGGTTTTGAAACCGACCTTCACGAGTTCGATTTTCAGCGAGTGGGCGATCAGGACCAAACCCTCTGGTTTCGAGGCGGCTTGCGGCAATCCCGTGGTCGACAAGATATTGTCGGACCGTTTCTGCACGCGCCTTTGAGAGTTCGATGTTGTGTTGATAGCTACCACTCGAGTCGGTGTGGCCGCTGATTTCAATCCGAGTAGCAGGAAATTCAGAAAGCACCGCGACGGCGCGGTCGAGGATTGTACGGGAGTCTGGGCGGAGTGTCGCGCGGTTTACATCAAAATGAACACCACGGATTACTCCATCGAATTCCTTTAGGTTCGCCGGGAGTTCATCGTGTGTTTTGAGGTCGAGCGAGTCAAGAATTCGCCCGTGAAGTGGAGGGGGGGGTGGCTCCTGTGAAGTGGGGAGCTGGTGCGGTTGCGAAAGTGGCTGTTCCTTTGGACATCCTCGGAGTTGAATCGAGCCGGGCCTGTTCGGGCACAGGTCGATCGAAGTTGCAGGCAGGCCGGACTGGCCAGGGTCATAGAGACCGTCTTCGTCGCTGTCGAGCGGTATCGTTTCCGTAATTTGCTTCGGGGCTGGTTCGCTACCAGGACTTGTTGGCTCTGTGGGTTGTTGTGTCGACTTCGTGTCGACAGGGGGCTGTGTTTCATGGTTTGTTCGCTTGGACCCCCAGTTGACTTGTGAGAAAATAATTCCCCCACCTAAGAAGCATATGATTGCTACAAGCACGAGGAGCAGATGGAAACGAGAGAGGTAGAGTGTAAAAACAGGTTGCTGTTGTTCTCGCCAGTACTCGGTGGTTTGGCTAGTTTGCCTATGGTCAACCCCCGGGTTGATGGAGGCTTCCTGGCCTAGCGGCAAGGTGCTCGCTTGAGCATCGGGGCCCCACGCTTTGAACTGTCGATCGTTCACAAGTGAGTCTGCCTCAGACAATTCTCTCAAGGAGAGGGTTGGCGAAGACTCGGGAGCTGACGTCGTCAAAGACTTCGTCGACAAAGACTCCGTCGTCGAAGACTTCGCCGTTGAAGACTCGACAGGTGGGGCAGTTGAGGGGGAGGTATTGAGCGAAGGCGTGTTTGAGAGCCTCTCCGTTGAGGGGGTGTACCCCGCACCAGAGTGGGTTGCCGACGAGTCGGCATCTTCCGGCCCTAGATGGACATTTTTTTCCGAACGCTCACGCCCGTGGGATTGGAGCCGCTGTTCAACAGTCGCTAGAAGTGTTCTCAAGTTTTTGTTTGTATTTGCATCTGTCTGCCGTATATGGCCGACAATACGCGCCTCTATTCTCTTGAATAGTTGCCGACTTCGCGCTTCCCATTGTAGCTCAGATTTGCGCTGATGTTCGGTGAGAGATGCTTCAACTCGCGTGAGGAGATCTTGAAAATCCTTCTCCGAAACCTGTTTCGAGGTCTTCGTTGAGTACGCGTCTTTGTTGTCGGTATTCTCTTTCGAGTCGTTGTATAAATCTACCCCGCCCGGAGGGCACGTGGTTGAGCTTCCGGCAACAACTGTTTCCTGTTTGACGAGCGTGACAAAGCGAATGGGTTTGACGACGGTGATAATTGGCTCGACATCTCCGCTCGCGTCAGGGCCGAGTATCTCTTTGAGCTCGCGTAGTAACTGCTCGGAGTCGATATCTTGCGAGTGCACGTCTGGCTCAAGGGTGTTGAGGGGTCATCGAATAATGGCGAAATGCGAGGGAATGTCGGGTTCCCCCGCATTTCGTGTGAAACACATCTCAGACTAAGCTCAAGTTGGCGATTACTCCGAACGGAAGTTCGGCGGGAAAACGTACCCAACGTTCCCTTCATCGGCGTAGCCGAGCGTTGCTGTCGCGTTGTTCCGCTCGTTCACGTCGGTGGTATAGAAGTGGTCGCAACCTGCGTTTTTGTACATCCGGAATAGAGGTACTAGGCCGCGTTGACTCGCGGATTTGAAGACATGTCCCTCGGTTCCTTCGTTGTTCCACCCAAGTCCCGGGACTCGGTTGTGCTCCGCTTGATCGGTGGTGTAAAGGTGATCGGTTCCGACGGCATTGAAGCTCCGTAGCAGTGGTTGCATTTCGCCGCGCAGAGGATGGTCGCCGGCAAAGTGCGTGGGGTAAACCCATGCCACAATCCCCTCATCCTTATAGCCGAGATTTGCACATGCGTTGACGTGTTCCGTGCGATTGGTCGTGTAGAAGTGATTGGTGCCCACGGGATTGTACGCGCGGAACAGAGGCACGAGCTCCTGCGGATCGACGGGAGAGTCGGAGTCTCCTCCTTCTTCCCCTGCACCCGCTTCTTCCTCGGTACCAGCGCCCGCACCAGCGCCAGCGCCCGCACCAGCGCCCGCACCAGCGCCCGCACCAGCGCCCGCACCAGCGCCCGCACCAGCGCCCGCACCAGCGCCCGCGCCAGCGCCCGCACCAGCGCCCGCACCAGCGCCCGCACCAGCGCCCGCACCAGCGCCCGCACCCTCGACGGATTCTTCATTCCCGGCAGCTCCGCAGTCGCCCGGACCATGGGCCAAATCAACTGAGCCGGGCGGGCAGTTGGCCCGTGCGCCAGTGACGGTTGCGTCCATCTGCACGACTGTCATGACTCGCACAGGTTTGACAAAAGTGGACATTGGCATCACACACACGTGTTCATTTTCGTGGTTGAGACGCTTGACGAGGTCAGCCCAGAGGTCTGGCGATGTGAGATCAACTATCGACATCTCGATTCTCCTGTTCGGTTTTGCTATCTATTGAGCTTAGCGCCAAAGTGACACTACGTTCCCAATGCGACGGTTGTATTGCCCTCAATACCGCTTGTCAAGGTTAAACTGCGGGCGATTCTTGCGGTCATGTGGGCGCCCATGGGCGCCCAATAAGTAACGAGTCAATGACAAAATAAGAACACTGTCTATTAATAACGCCCCCTATAACTTTGACGAAAGTGCGCTGAGAAAATTATGCCTCTGCTAGTTAGAGTTTGTGCGCTTGTGGCTAATGTGTATCCGTACCGGGCGACTTTAGGCAGTGTGATGGCTAATTCGCTCGCCAGCGCCAGAGTGACCTCTTTGCTGTTGTGAATATTCCCCCACCCGAAACTGCAAGCGGGCACCCAGCTTGGGAAGAAGCTGCGAGTTGCAGCTGTCTGCCTTTGCGTGGCGGCTCTGACCTACTTATTTTGGTCGCCAAAGTCTTGTTGAACCAGGCATTACCTATATTGACATTCCAAGGTTTAAGGTCGCAGCAGTCACATGTGTGTCGGAGAGTCTCGATATACGCTCGACCACTCGCTAATAGCATGACAGTCTGGTCGGAGTGCGCCTTCATTGTCGCCGACGTTGTCTATGATAGCTATCCTAATGGTAGTAGGCGATGGCTTGGCAGTTGTGGCTAGTCGGCATTGATGAAGCGCCATGGCATGCCCATGGCGAACCAGCTTCCCTAGACGCACCAATCGACAGACATGCGAGCGGAGCTTTCGTTGCAAGGCCTTTGTCCTCACCATCAGCTCGCGCATGCTTGCCCGTCCAAGCATCGCCATAGTGGGCGTTATCAGGCGTTGTGCACTTGTTGCTGATAGTCGCATCCGTGGGTCGACTTTTGGACGGCCCGATTTTGACCCCTGTGTTGCTTCGCTTTTTGACTTGATAGCTGCACGCGAAGAGCTGGCCTGTGCGCGGATGGAGCTCGAAGCCGACGGCGGTGAAATCGTAGTTGAGGTCAACTTGCGGGGTCGTGGTCCCGGTCATGGGGTCGACCTCCACCTTTCCTTGGAACGCGGAGAATTCGTGAGACCTCCCGCGCGTGAAACCGATACCGACTCGGACAAAAGTGGGACAATCGTCCCAGGCAGCTCGCTGCCCCAGGGAGGCGAGAAGCCGTGGGTTGCTACGTAATCATTCGGTTTTTTAACGTCCTATCGAATTGCACGGGGATTGCTACTTCCAGGGCCCGTGAATATGAACACAAATGACCCCAAACAATTCTTCTCCTCATTCGCTACCCGTTGCGCGGGTCTCCTAGCACTCACCATCGGTATCTTTGCCGTGGCTGCTTGCGACACAGGCAGCGAGGTAGACGTTCGCACATTTGTAGCGGATGTTGAGATTCTCGAGGTCGATGCAGAGGTGGGTGAGGAGCTCGCCCTCGAACTCGAGGTCGGCAGTCCAGTCGAAGCAGAGGCCCTAGGCCTCTGTGACCCGGGGTATTCCGCAAGTGAAGGCTGCAGCGGTGGGACGCGAAAGGAAATCAACACAACGTGCTACTGCGGCTACGGTCCTGGAGGTCCGATCTATGTTGAGACCAACTGCGCAGGCTATCCAGGAACCCACGTCTGCTGTGCGGCTGCGTGCAGCGATGGTGAAAGTGAAGACGGACTGGACTGAGCAACCCTAGAGCTCCCCATCGGCGACGCCCTGCGTAGTCGTCGTAGGTTCGTGAAGCGGCCGAGCCGAGCCGTGACCGGTTAGCCAGCAGTCGTTCCGGCTCGGATCGCCCTGACCGAGCGGGTGTCTTTGAGAGCTGGAAGCCTGTACCGATTTGTGACCGGTACACTTGGAATGAGCGGGAATAGACTCTATGTCGGCCGGCGTGAACCCGCGTCACTTTTGCGTTCTCGGCCTGACACTCGTAGCGTGCGATCGATGACTCCTTAATGTTGGTCGGAGACAGGACCAAGGACAATCGACTGATTCGACTGCGTTGTGTTGCCATAGGTGCTTGTAAACTGGTTGCGGGGAGCTTCCAAACGTTTTGACAAGCGCGCAAACGGTTGTGGTTGCATGGACGGGGAGCTGCCAATGCTCTTACCTGCGCGCAGGGGAGCGGTGAGTTACCAAATCGCCTCGGACGCGACGACGATTGAGCGAGGATGTTGGGCTCTAAAACCGCCAAGACCCGAAGGCTGCTAACTACCAGTAATATACCGGAGGGCATCCTTTAGGGTTCGCATACACATCTCAGCCGGAATTGGCCGATCGAGCAGCGACATCGTTTGAGCGCTCTCCGGGGAAATGCCTGTGAGATAGGTTTTGGCGCCCAAAAGTCCGAGGGCACTCGCTAGGCGGAGTAACTCATTTGCCATGAGGGCATCGACTGTCCCGATTCCCGTCAGATCGATGATGACCGCGTGGGCGTGTCGGGTACTCACTGCAATAAGTAGCTTTTCGCGTACGACTTGATTCCGCCGACGATCAAATTTGCCTGCGAGTGGTAGCACGAGCACCCCGTTCCAAACTTCGATGATCGGGGAGGTCAAGATCATGATCTCCCGGGCTTCGGCCTCGCGTGCGAGCATCCGCTGGTTCAAAACTTCCCGTTCTTGGCGCGCGGCCTCGGCAGCCGCGAGTTGGGTTTGGGCTTCGGCCTGCGCCTTTCGAGCATCGGTGACGTTCGTAAACTCGACCGCCGCTGTGCGATTCCCGAGGGGGTGGACCACGACGGAGAACATCCCGTTGGGCACAACCTCGTCCTGGTAGGGGACATCACCGAGTGCCATGCCCTCGCCACTCTCAATCACGCGGGTGAAGACTCCCGGGAGAGGAGTGTTCAGCGAACCGGGGAATCCTTCCCCGATGGCCTTACCCACAACATCTTCTTGCTTAACGCTGAGAAAACGAGCCGCAGCAGGGGTGCAAATACGTAGCACCAAGGAGCTCGGCTCGCCTGGCCTCGTCAGTTCCCAGACGCAAATACCCACGTCTAGAGAGTCGATTACCCGCTCGAGAATCTGCCTCTCGTCTGCCATGGCCAAGAGTACCCGACAACCACGGATGAACACAAATCAACGAAGTTGCGCGTTGAGGCCGTGGTGTATGCGAGCGGTTGCCAATGCAGCGACAGCGACAATGAGGCGAGCCCTCGCGTCGACATGCGCAAACTCGTCCGCTGCATTCACTCTCCGATCCTTTCGCCAGGCCACAGGCCACCGCGATCGCCCGATGTGTCTGCTTACATTCGTGTCTGAGTCGTAGTACTTCACGTATTTGCGCATTCCATGACGCCTCATCCGGCGACGGTGCCCGAGACCCCGCCACCTGTCTTGACGCCACGCTTTGTCTACCCTTGTGGGCGCGGCCTATGTGGATCTGCCTGCCCAGGTATTTCCGGATTGGTTGCCCAAGTGAGCGGAATCGCTGCCCAAGTGTTAACCGATTATTGGTTGCCCAAGTGAGCGGAATCGCTGCCCAAGTATTTTCGGATTGGTTGCCCAGATGAATCCGGATTCTCTGCCCAAGTTCAGCCGGAATACACACTCGAGCTGAGGCTCGTGCCCCGCAAGTTTTTCCAGGGGCGTCATGCTTGACACGACGGCAACTCGGTCCACGAGCGATTTGACAATTTGGCAGGGGTTGGCACCCGTACCGGCATTTCCCTTGAGATTTTACTGGCATATCGATTGCAGTCGACGGTGGTATGCCGAAGACGAGCCGCTGTATCGAAGTAGCCCTCTGTGTCACTGTCACTGCAGGTGCGACTGCGTCCCTGATGCTGCACCATGCATCACAGATGTGTCCAAGTGGACATGTCAGCTCACCTGCCATCACCCCCATCATTCGTGTCGAGTCGTCGACTCCGGCTGCCCTCTCGGGTGATGTTCGTGCCGAACGACGGGCGATGCGGGCCGAGCTACGGGCGATTCGTAGCCAACTAGAGCGCACCCGTGGGCCCCGTTTGGCGGCCACGTGGACACCTAGGAGCGAACGTCAACCTGCTGAGTCGGAGCAACTGCTTGGGCATGTTGAGTATACAACGATTCAGCGGGGTACCCTCGAATCACTCATGCAAGATCGTGAAGCCCCATTCCGTCATGGCCGCGTCGTTCCGAGTTTTGAAGAGGGTAAGCCCAACGGGTTTAAGTTGTTGGCGATCCGCCGGGGGTCGCTGCTCCAGACATTGGGTTTTCGCAACGGCGATATCATGACTGCGGTCAACGATCGCAAGCTCGGGACGTCTGCCGGGGCGATGGAGACGTACGGCGAGTTGGCAAAGTCGGGGCCAAAGCTGGTACGGGTGTCGTTGATCCGCCAGGGTGCCCCAATGACCAAGTTCATCGAAATCCGCTAGCAGCTAGGCTCCCGTCGTTGAGCGTGGCTGCAAGATCTTGCGGCACGATTACTCGGTGCAGGCCGCCGACATCAGGCTGGTAAGGTAGGAGTTCCGGCGCCGAAGAAAGGCTTGCAAACGCGCCGGATAGCCCTCCGGAGTGGCATTCACGACAGAGAGCCGCGCCGTTAACTGTCGACGCCATGTTGCGATCTTTGTTAGTCCATCGGTCAATTGGAAATCGCCAATGTCCTCGAAGGTGTCGATGTAGCGGAAAATCGTGCCCCAGACGCCATCGATCATATGGAAGTCCTCGCCGGCGAAATGCGGTCCCTCGACTTCACGCTCGATGCGCTCGAACTTGGCCCGAAGTGCGCGGCGTTTCTCCTCAAAACTTTCCGCATCGTTGGCGCTATAAAAACTCCCAATGGCGTTGAGCGTTTCGGAGCCAAACTCAATCCAGGAACGATGACGGGCCTTCTCAAGAGGAGCGGCCGGGTGCAGTGATCCGGGCGTAATCTCATCTAGGTACTCTGCGATCACCTGACTTTCGAACACGACCGCATCGCCATATTGCAAAACCGGGACCCGGCCAAGTGGCGAAAGTGCCTTAAACCAGTCCGGCTTATTGCCAAGATCGATATATGTGCGCTCATGGGGAATGGCCTTCTCACTCAAGACAATGACTGCACGCTGTACATAGGGGCAGAGGTTGTGACTGATCAGATGAAAGGTGTTGGGGTTGATGTCTGGTTGTTCGGTCATCTCAGGTCTCCACGCGGCCAAGACTACGCTTTGCTCAGGCGAGATGCCACGAGCATTGCCTTCTAGGTGTAAAACCGCTCTCAGTTGCAACTGAGGGCCGAGCGCTTGATCGCGGAGAACATCTCGCTGGAAGCCGAGAGCGGGTTCTTCTTCGCCAAGTTGGGTGGCAACAAGCTCGCCCCGAGCTCCTGTGATTGGGACACGGCGCCCCGGCCGAGCGCTGCATTTTCTGATTCTACTCGTGCGTCGGGCGAACCTGTGGCGACGGCGCTTCCTTGGGCGCATCAACCGCTTGTGGTGGGGCTGTATCGCACCGAAGATTGCCGAGCGCTTTGGTACGACTTGTCGACTTAGGAAGAAGGGCGCATACGCAACTGCGTGGCCTTGACAAGTTCTCCTCCGCCACGGGCAACAAACCCGACTCGAGCTTTTTTTTCCAACTCTGGTGCGGTCTACCTTTATTAACGCTAAATCTGGACCGACGTGATTCCGTAGAAGTCATGACATTTGGCGGGGTAGTCCGCCAGCTTGAAGGTTCCCGCTGGCGCCGAAGCCTTACCTTTGGCGGTGACGGTGAGTTCGCTATCGGTAAACTTCCACTCGACCGCGGTTTTTTCCTTGGTCCCGTATTCGTCGGAGTGTTTATCACTTTTGAACTCGTCATCATCGAGGTAGTCTTCAACCGAATAGTCGGTTTCGGAGCGGATGGTGGCGATCCATTGGGGTGCCTCCTGCTCGAGCGAGACGTATCCGTGGTAGGTCTCCGACAGGAATGTCATTTCGTTGTACTCGAGGTCGCCCTGGTGGCTTCGAAACAGCCACTCGATGTGGAGTTCGGGTTTGCCTCCCGGAATTGCATCGACAAGTTCGAGGGTTTGGAGTTCGATACTGTCGGCGCGATAGCCTGTACCGACGTCCTCAAACCCAAACTCGTAGGCATACCAGGCGTCCGCGCGCAGCACTGCGAGCACGTAGATGGTCGAGTAGTCTTCTTCGATCATCGAGCCAAACACCGTGGCCTTGACACCATCTTTGTCGACGAGGAGTTTGCTGGCACCGTTGGCTTCCTGGTCCTGTTTTAGGCAGTCGACTTCCAGTCCGCCAAAATCGCTGGGGGTGAACTTTTGGCAGAGGTTGGTGGGGGGGGCTCCGGCGAATTTTTGCCAGGTGCAGGCATCGGGCTCGGCGTGGGCTCCGGCGGCGAGCAACTTGTCGAGGCGGGCCTGGACAACCTTGTTGGGCCGGGCGGCGATCGATTTTTGGTACAGGGATACGGCCTTGTCTTTCTCGCCTTTATCCTCTTCAACGCGGCCTAGGTTGTAGAGCAGGGCGCCTTTGGTCCGGTCTTCGAGCGCCATGGCGATGGCTTTTGTCAGTACTTTTTCGGCGTCGTCGAGGTTGCCCGAGTTGTAGTGTGCCCAGCCGAGTTCTCCGAGGGTACCCGCTTTCTCCTCGATTTTTATTGCCGCCTCAAACTCCTTGATGGCAGTTGGGTAGTCCTTGGCCTTCGCTGCCGTGCGACCTGCCTTGACATGGGCGGTGAACTCTTTTTTACCGCGCTCTGCCTGGGCTTTGTCGACTTTTTTGGGGTCGGGCGGTGGTGGTTTGGCGACAACTTTATGTGCCAGTTTCTCCGGCTTTTGAGCGGGCGTTGCCGCTTTGGTTTCCGGTGCCTTGGCGATTTGTTCCGCGGTGTCCTGCTTGGTCGGTTCGGGGTCTGGGGCCGTCGCTTTGTCACACCCGGTCAACACCAGTAGGGAAGGGAGTAGGAGTACGATGGAGGTATTGACCAGCGTGCGCAGCATACGGCTCCTTATACACTTCCCGGCAAATACCTGCCACAGCGCCTAAAAATTTTGACGGGGCGGATATGCCCTCGTCGCTGTTCCTAGAACATGTTGTAAGGGGCAGGTTGGATAGGCGCGACCGTGGTTTTTTCCGTGCGTCGTTTCGCGCACAAGACCTTGTCGACAACGTATGTCGTCAAGCGCAGTTGTACGAGTGGTTGTTCAGGTTTTGCTAGGCGCGTTGTCGGCAAACTGGCAAGTGGAGAAATCCGCGTGCTGCTAGCTGGGGTCTTCGTTGGCGACCGCGAGACCCATCTTTTTGGCGCGACGCTCCCATTGTTTTCGCGCGAGGTCCCGCATGTCGGCAACTGCGTCGACTTCGTCGACAATCTCCATTCCGATGAGTGTCTCGACAACGTCCTCTAATGTCACCAGTCCCGTGGTCCCGCCGTAGGTGTCGACAACGAGTGCCACGTGGGCCTGCTCCTTGAGTAGCTGCTCGAGTACGTCGGATAGTGCGATGTCCTCGGGGATTCGCAACAGTTCGCGCCGGAGGTCGGCCAGCGGCACGTTCGATTGGTCGCGGGCAGCACTCAGAAGGACATCGCTTTTGAGGATATAGCCAGTAACTTCGTCGATCGTGGTTTTATAAATCGGAATGCGCGAGAATCGAATGAGGGTCTTCTCGCCCACAATCTCGCCTACCTGCGTACTCTCTGGGAGTCCAAACATCACTGTGCGTGGTGTCATGACGTCGGTCGCTCGCAGCTCTTTGAGGCGAAACAAGTTGCTCAACACCCGCGACTCTCCCCGCGGAAACAGGCCTGCGCGGGCACCCTGTTCGGCAATCGCACTGATCTCGTCGGGGCTTGGGTTGGTCTGGTGCCCACCGCCACCGAGCAGGCTTGTGACCCACCGCGACACCGGGACAAACATCGTGACTGTCATCAACCACGTGAGCGGGACCAGCAGCGCGGCGACGATCGGTGCGAGCTTTTTCCAGTGCATCGCGCCCAGGGATTTGGGGACGATCTCCGAAACAAACAAAATGAGGACGGTGAGCACACCCGAGGTGACCGCGATCGGGAGGCTCGCAAACACCTTTGCAGATTGCGCACCAACACCCGCTGCACCGACGGTGTGGGCAATCGTGTTGAGGCTCAAAATCGCCGCCAGCGGCCGGTCAATTTCTCGTTTGAGTCGGGTAATCCGACCCGCCGCGGCACTTCCAGACTTTTCCAACGACGCGACATAACCGGGGGTGATCGACAGCAGCACCGCCTCGAAGATCGAACACGCGAACGAAACTCCGAGTGCGAGGCACAGGTAAAACACCAACAGCGCGACGTCGGTACTCATTGCCGTCACGATACCCGACCCACGCACGGACTCAAGTGCATCGGGCTGCAAACCTCCGGCTGGGCGCATGGATGAGACGATGGCTCGGTCCCGCGCGCGTGCGCTGTGGTCGTGTGGCTTGGAGGCAATGCCGGATTGTTGAGCCCTGTGTACGCCTCGCGTACTGTGCGGTAAGTGTTGCCGCCCATCGATGACGTCGGTGTGTACTTAAAGCGACGGCGTGAGGCCGGTATGTTTGCCGCTGCCGTTGCATGGATTCACGCTCGGCACGGTCTTCGCGGTCCGTTTACGCGTGCGCGAGATGGGTTTCATACCGTGTTTTTGGGCCCCGATCGGGCGATTAAATTGTTTGCACCGTTCGCGGCGTCCGACTTCAAACTCGAGCGTACGGCCCTCACCCAGGTCGCCGGGCGGCTGCCTGTCGAGACACCAACCCTGTGCGGGGATGGGGAGCTCGATGGATGGTCGTATTTGGTCATGACACGGCTTTCAGGCCAGCCGGCACTTGATGCCTGGCCCTCGCTTACGCCCGCACAACGCGAGCAACTCGTGGCCGACCTCGGTCGCCTCGCGGCGGCGCTCCACGGGCTTTCGCTCGATGCCTTCGAACATTTCTCGGAGGATTGGTGTGCATACATGAAGTTGCGGCGCGCATCGATGCTGCAAAAGCACCGTCGCCAGGGGGTCGACAGCCAGTGGCTCGCCGACATCGAGCAGTTTGTCGCCGGTCTCCCGGCAATTACAACCTGGCCGGTGCGAAGGGTGTTGCTCCACAACGACCTGCGCCTCGGCCATGTCCATGTCGACAGCCATGGGCGGCTGTCGGGGCTGCTCGACTTTGGCGACGTGCAAGTCGGAGCTGCAGAAGTTGAGTTTACAAGTATCGGAGGGTTCATTTCGCCCCTGTTTCCACGGGCGATGTCGGTGTTTTTGCAGGCCTATGGCTATCCGCGATCTGCCCTCACGCCGGTGCTGGCACGCCGACTGACGGGTTACGTGCTGCTACACCGATATTGCGAACTGGTGCCGTTGATCGGTCGATTTCCCCGGGCGGTTCGGCCCAACAATCTCGCCGCGTTGCATCGCCTGCTTTGGGACTTTGGCTCGGAGACCTAAAACCCTTGCTCACCTCTTGCAAGCCGAGCTTTCGCAGACCATGCGAAGGGGTCGATCGATTTGCGGATGCTCGACATCGCCAATGCCGACCCGAACAAACTCCGGTAGAGTTGGGCTGTGACGTTGATGTCGAGAGCTTCAAGATGTTACCTCCACATTTTGCGTCGGGTATCCGTGCCGCTGGCATTCGCACTCGCGCTTGTCGCCTGTCGCACTTCGGGTAGCACAGCCCCGCCAACGCAGCCGGAATCCGCCGCGAGTGAGGCTCCGCCAAAGGCGGACGCGAAGACCCCGTCCAAGCTCGCCGGCGAGCCGGCAGCGAAGGCTCCCAAGCTCAGCACGCACGAATATACGTTCGCTGGAATTCGCCTCAACGAGGCCCTTGGCGATGTGGTCAAGCAAGGGCCGTTGGCCCAAATTTGTGATGTCGAGGAGTTTTCCGACGACCTCAGCCTCGTGGTGTATGGCAAGGATTGCGATGAGGACAGCTTTGGCTACGGCAGTACGATCGCGCTGTTTGTCAGCGGGCAACTCCACGATGAAGACCGCGATCTTCCCCAGTTGATCGTGCGTGCTGTGCTGTGGTTTGGCGATTATTTCGATAGCCAGAGCGAGTTCCCGGCCAAGGCCGGCATGTCGCCGGCGCAGGTTGATAGGGTCCTCGGTCCACCCACGTTCAGGTGTGACATTGGCGATGACGACGAACTATTGCATATACAGTTTCATCCCGAGGGAACCTACGCCATCCTCCGCGGGGACAAGGTGGTTGGCTACGGTGCCGGTGGCAACATGCCCAGCGCGTGCGAGGACGAACAGTGGGAAATCATGCTGGATATCTACTTTGAGCTGCATGCGCTGATGGATTGAGGTGGGTAGGTCCATGGCGACGTCCCGCGTCGAACATACCGTTGATGTCCTCGGGGCCTGGTTGCGGTTTTGCCGAGAGTGGGGGCGGCGAGCGCAGTACCTCGAGCAGGTTCGGCGTGAACAACTGCGCGAGCCGCAGACGTCCACCCCTTGTTGTGGTGGCGTGATACGCATCGACTGGCTCGGCGGGGTTTTACTGCGCGAGGGCAGCGGGGCTTTGTACCCGCAAAGTCGCGAATTGTGGGTAAACAGTACGGGTGGCAATCGGCGACTTTGGGTCGTCTACAGGCGAGCCAACACCTTGATTCGGCGTGCCGATCAGGTGATTTGTGGCCTGCAACATGTGCCCGACGTACTTGCCTGGGGGGTCGGCCACGCCCAGGCATCGCTCGAATCCGTGGCCACGCGCGGTGTTGGGGCCCGGGGGGCAGTATATCTTTGGTGCCGGGCTTGGAGCCTCGGGGGGGCGCGTCGGGAGCTTGAAGTTCTCGAGCGCGTCCACCAGCTCGCAATACCCACCTGTTTGTCGGAGCAGGCTTGGAGCGAGATTCAGCACCGGGCAAGTGAGTGAATATACAATCGAGTTTGGCGCTCGCATCCGAAATCCAAATAGCTGTTGCGCGCGGGCAGGTTTTTAGCGAAGCTAGCGGGCAGGAGCCCCAATGTCCCGAGCCATCGTTGTCGTTTCGTTCATGTTGCCGCTCACACTATGCGGGTCGTATGCCGCGGCCGATGTGCCGCCCGAGCCGGGCTACGTCGAGTCGTGTACCCTCGAAAATCAGCAAAAAACCGGCAAGTCCTGCGAGATGTGTGGCGACGCCTATCACGGTGCACCTGATGCCTGTAAGGACAGGTATGAAGTGAAGGGCTACACCAAGGCCTGTCAGACGCGTGGGGCGTCGACCTGGGATGAGATTTGGTGCACGGGCGCAGCTGCAAAGCCAGAGGCTGAGAAACCCACCGACAAACCCGCGCAAAAGCCTGCCGAGAAGCAGGCCGAAAAGTCGCCGGCCGCAGCAGACTCGACTCCTCCGGCGACAACGTCGGGGTGCCGGATCTCCGAGCAGGGCCGCTGGCCGACTGCGGCGTTGCTACTGCTCGCAATCGTCGGTGTGCGACGGCGCTCCACGTAGGGGCTGTTGGGGGTGTTATCCGCTGATTTAGCCCGCTTTGACGCGCAGCCACCTACAACCTATTGTAGGTACAATGCGAGCGGACAACCCGGGCAAAGCACCCTCCAAATTGATTCGCGCTCGGTCGGCGGTGGTGGGTGCCCTCATCTTCGCGGTTGGTTGCACACCCACGCCTCCCACACAGGTCCCGCAGGGTCAGCACACGGTCTCGCAGCTCGGGGAGCAACGGGTGGCGAGCGACCCCGTTGCGACATTCACCAACCCAGCGCGCCGACAGCAACTGGCATTGGGCTTTGACGACGTCGAGCAATACCTCGCTTCGACGGTCAAACGCGATAACCTCGTGGGACTAGCTGCCGGTATTGTGATCGATGGTGAACTCGCATGGTTTCACGCCTGGGGCTATAGCGACCCAAAAACCGGCACGCCAATCACCAGTGACACGCGCTTTGGGATTGGCTCGATCACCAAAACACTCACCACATTGGCTGTGCTCAAACTTCGGGATGAGGGGCATGTGCAGCTCGACCGGGCGGCTGCGAGGTACCTCCCGGAACTTGCGGATGTCGTCTATCCCACGGTGGATAGCCCGAGGATCACGCTGCGTCATATCCTGACCCATACATCGGGCCTACCGCGGATGGGGAACTTTCCGGAGTACCCAAGCCACGATTTTGGGCGCGAGGAATTTTTGGCGACACTGTCTGGCCTCGGGCTCGAGCGGGCGCCGGGGCAGCGACGGGTTTACTCGAATTTGGGGTTTCAACTGCTGGGCCCGCTCATTCAAAACGTCACGTGGACCGACCATCGCAAATATATACAGGATGCTGTGCTTCGGCCCATTGGCATGGGTGGGGCAACATTTCGTCCGGAGGATGTGCCCGCCAAAAAACTCGCCGTCGGCCATGGGCGAGGTCCCGATAAAACCCCTGTAAGGCGGCCTGTGTGGCGACCTGGCGCTGCGGATGCTGCCGGGGGGTTGTACGCCAGTGTCGAAGACCTCGCTGCCTATGTCGCGTTTAATCTCAATGCTTGGCCGCCGCGAAACGAAGCCGACCGCGGGCCTGTGCGGCGTGCAACGCTTCGTGAGGCGCATACGTTGCAGCGACTGGTCAACCTCCATGTCGAGCCTGCAGCCAATGGTGGCGCCGAGCTATGGGCCAGCGGCACGGGGTTGGCGTTCGCCGTGTTTCCGACCTGCCGGCACCCGTATGTTGTTGGCCACAACGGCAAAACTCTCAACTACCGGGCCTCGGTCCTGATGCTTCCACACGCCGGGGTCGGGGTCATATTGGTTTCAAACCAGTCGGGGATCTCGAGTCGAATCCTTCCAGCCGATGCCCTCAAGATGCTCGATATTCTGGCCGACACTGGGGGGTTGAAGCCGCGTGAACCGGTGGCGTTGCCAGCCTTGAGTGACACGGCGCAGCGTGTTGGCGCATTGATGCATGCCTGGGATCAGGCGGTATATACACGAACTTTTAGTGCGGATTACCGCGATGCCCATCCGGTTGCAGATACACGTAAGGAGCTCGCATTGTGGGCGGCGATGGTCGGCCCGTGCGAGTCGGCAAAACCGGTTAAAGTTGCGGAGCCACGTGCGGGCGTGGTTGAGCTCTCGTGTGCCCGAGGCAACCTTCGCGTCGATCTACGGGTCGCGCCGTGGGCCGCCAGTCCGGTCACGTCGCTGCGGATTCTCGGAGCCACGGGGTTGCCTGAGCCCGCGGAGCATCGGCGGGCGGCCGAGCAGGTGTTGAAGCTGATGCATCATTGGGACCCCAAGCTCCACGCCCAACTGTTTGTGCCGGCACTCGGGGCCTCCCGTATCGAGTCTTTTTTGGCCCACATTCGCCAGAGCTTTGGTGCCTGTCAACTCGGTTCTCCGCAGCTGTACACGCCCAATGGCGTCGTCTACCGCCTGACGTGCGCCAACACGGAGGCCGACATGCGGGTGGAACTTTCGTCGGAGTCTCCCGCAAAGATCGGGCGGTTTGAGATCACCGCGCTGCCGGGTACGCGCAGGTGTGGAACATAGGTGGCTCAACTGAAGGGCGCCGTGTTCCTCTACACATGTCCGCGAACGCGCGGCCGTCCGCGAGGGCCTCGATGGCATCGTGGGTGAAGGGCGGGCGGAGCAGGTAGCGGCAGACACACTCGCCGCGATGTTCTCGAGAAGAACGTGTGTGTATGCAATTAGCCAGCATCAACCCAAAGTGTGCCTAGGCCTGCCTTGCTTAGCCCGGCGACAATCTCCGCCCAGGTCGCGCCCTTGGGTGCTGCGGCTCCTGTGTCGATTGTTGCGGGCGCAGCCACTGGCGGTAAGTTCGAGTTCGACCCTCCAGGGTTGATGATCGAAGCGAGCATGTCACTCTCTTTCGGACACCCACAGGCAACAAGGTGTTTTGTCACCACCCGTGCGGTGGCCCGGCATTCCTGATGGGGTGGTGGTGGGTTCGCTTCAAAACCTTTGGCGATGTCATAAATCGAGAAACATGCTGGTGCACGTTTTTGGATCTCCGCCCGTAGGATATCGACCCGCTTGTCCGCCGGCGCATCGCTGACGATCTCATGAATCTCGGACAGGACCGCACCATGGGTTGAATTTTGCCAGTCGAGTGGCTCAACGGGCTCCTTATGACCAAGCAAAATAAACCCCTTCGGGTGGCCGCTGTCTGCAAGCGTCTTCAAAACCGTGGAGACGTCCGCGCGTGGGACATCACCGGCAATCGCCAAGGCCCACGTTCCGGCTTCCGTCCAGTTTTCGTTGAGCTGGCCAGCTAGCTCCGCAGTCGAAACACTCTGCTCGCGCTCCACCGAGACCGCCCCCGGGGTCAGCTCAATCAACACCGCATCCACGGGAGGATGCTTCAGCGTCGTTTCCCACGGCGTCGGTGGTGCCGCGATACGTGTGTCACGATCCACACTCGCACACCACTCAAGCATCCCGGCCTCGATCGCATCAGCCTGGTTCGCCTTGCACTTCCCGCCAAATAAACCGCAAGATGGAACAACCGCAATGGTGAATGAAAGGGCAGCCAGCAAGCTCGCCCGCCGTAGCGTGAAATGGGATAGCTCGCGCATGTTTCGATTGTGGCCTAGAAGACAGGTTTTGAACAAGCTCCCAAACCAGCTAAATCCGCCCAGCGTCCAGCAACGTTCGTCTTGGAGCGCCAATACGTGTTTGTCGTTGACGAGCAAGGGGTTGTTCCCATCCGATGAGCAAGTATGCTCCCGAGGGCCCTTGCACGTCTTTGGACGTCATGGTTCGTAGCGGCGGTCTCGTGTTGTTCCTGTGTGTTGCCGAGCTCCTGTACCGGGGGCGGGGGCTCGGGCTCAGAGTCTGAGGGACCCACGGGTCCCACGGAGATGGGTTCCACGACGGAGATGCGAGGTGACGGGCGTGGATTCGACTCGACGACCACGACCAGCACCACGACCGGCTCGGCGACGACGACCGGCTCGGCGACCGCGACCGCGACCTCGATGAGCGAGACGACCACGACGACGAGCACGACGGGGGCGACGACGAGCACGACGACCATGACGACAACAGACTCTGACACGGAGCCGATGACCTCCACGGGGACGGACACGGGACTAGGCGAACTAGACGACTGCGTGTCGGTGGAGGCGATCGATGTCGACGCTCACTTTGTCTATGGACTGGAGTTTAGCCCCAAGCCATTTCGATAACTCGCCCGAAAACCAGCCGTTTGAAAACGGAGCCCAGCTACCGGCAGGCGATGTTGGCTGGGGCGACGGGACCAACGACGAAATGTGCCTGGGGATTTTGTACATCTCCGGGGTTTAGCTAGCTTTCGCTGCTAGGCCCCGAGGTCATTGATCCACGTCTCAACGAGCGACAGGCCTTCATCGTCGACGATTTCAGTGCCGAGGGGTGGCATCGGGGCCGCGTCGTTCGTGCGCTTTTCCATGCGCCAGGGGATGGCTGAGTTTTGTGGATCGCCGGGTAAAATGCGCCACGGCGGAAGCTCATCGAGGCCCATGTTTGGCATCACCGGCTGCGTGGGTTGGTCGACCGTGTCTTGGTAGGTCGTTGTGTTTTCGACCGTGGCTGCGCCGATGTCGATCCACAGTGTGAGGTTTTTGGGCGGGTTTGGGCCACCGTGGCAATGGCCACAGTTGGCGTGGAGATAGCCGAGTGCAGCTTCGGCAATCGCATCACCGGGTATGTTTGCGTCGGCGAGTTCGATGCTGCCATTGAGCCAGCCATCTGCGAGCAGACTTGCGAGTGTGGTCTCGCTAGCCTCGTGATTGAGCTGAATTGCACTAAAGCCCAGCGGGATGTCGATGAGCTCGTTGGGGTTGGGCATCATCATCCCGGTTTGCCCGCCGTTGTGGCACTCTTGGCAGTCCTCGGTGCTCGGAATATCGTGGTCGGTGCCGAGGGCATTTTCGAGGCCGTCTTCGAGTGCGGTGACGTCGTCGCCAGCTTCGTTCCACAGAAAAGTCTCAAACGTCCAGTTGTCCGCACCAACTCCCACGCCGTGTTTGGTCAATCGCCGGGTTTCGATGCGCTGTCCCTCGGGGGTGTCGAAGTGCTTCCATAAAACGGTTCCCACCGGGAACTCCCAGGCGTTGGGGTTTGAGACGTCAATAGTTTCACCGGGTGGCAGGTAGATAAAGCGGTGTTTGTCGAGGCCGTCACTCCAGAGTTTGTGCTGTGGTGTAAATGCAACAATGCCGTCGGCGAGCTGTTCACAATTGGCGTCGTCATAAAGTTCCAAGTCTGGTGCACAGGGCTGCGCGCCCGATGTGTCGTCGGTGGTGGTGTCGTCGTCGGTATCGCCAGTCGTATCGCCAGTCGTGTTGCCAGTCGTGTTGCCAGTCGTGTCACCTGCGGTGCTGTCGTCGGTGTCGACTGTTTCGTTTTCGGTCGTGTCGCCGGTTGACGTGTCGCCGGTTGACGTGTCGCCGGTTGTTCCGACTGAGTCGTCACTGGTATCACCTGTTGCGGCAGTCGCGGACTCTTCGGAGCCGGTGTCACAGGCAGTGAGCGAGAAAACCAATAGGAGGGCGGGGGGAAGTTTGGATACGAACATAGGCTCGAGCGCCGTGTGGCGGTCCTCGTCTCCTAAATCACAACCCCCGCCAAAACTATTCAGCACGCTCGAAAAATCCGAGCCGTGCTCGCCGGCCGCTTCTAGGCGTTGGGGGCGTTGAGACTTGTCCTTTTTGCTGTGAGAAGCGAATGCGCGAGGCCTTCGCTCGCTTCCCACTCCAAATCTACATAGTTAGTCTAATTCCGATATAGCCTGTGACGATTACCAGGGGGTTACGTTGGAGTTGCCCGCCTTGCTCGGCAATTTCAGCGGTTCCGACCGCCTGTTGGAGCGCGGTGTTCCGATGGGTCTGCCCCGCGAGGCGCGATCTCTGCTTCATTGGTTTGGTGACAACTTTTCGTCGTGAGCGTTGTCGAAGGCAGAGGTCGTCTGCCGGCGCTTTGCGGCGGTTTTCGCTTCGACAACAAGCCGCCAGGTCCGCGTCCGATCGACTGCTTGAGCCTGTAGACTGCCGCCGCCACCTGGTACCCGAGACCCGAGCACAAAATCATGACGCACGCGATTTCAGAATTTGAGCGAGCCACAGCCCTCCGCAACCTCGAGGGCACACAGGGATTTGCCGGCGATGTCCCCGACGGCTGGCAACAGGGGAAGGGGGCGTTTGGCGGGATTGCGCTCGGCATGCTCGCCCGGGCAATTGTTGCTTCCGAGCCCGATGCAAACCGACGGTTGCGCTCGCTCTCGGCCGACCTGTGCGCACGACTTTTGCCGGGACCTGTGATGGTACATGTATCGCAGATGCGTCGCGGGGGCAGCGTGACCTACCTCGATGCTCGATTGCTGCAAAACGACGAGCTGATCGCCCGTGCCAGTGCCGCCCTCGCTACGCCCCGCGACATTGCGCCGGTTTCGCTGCGTCCAACCCCACCTGAGCCCCCAGCGTGGGATACAGTGCAAGTTCTACCCATCGCACCGCCGATGGGGCCGGTGTTTGCGCGCCATTACGAGTTTCGTTCGACTGGGCCGCTACCGGTTTCTGGGGTTACGGCCTCGCGGGTTGGTGGATGGGTCCGCGAAAAGATCCCGCCGCAAACACTCGATGAGGCAGCGGTCATGGGGTTGCTCGACAGTTGGTGGCCCGCGGTTATCGTTTCGTCCCGGCATTTTCGTGCAGTTGCAACGATTGGTTACACCATGCAGCTGCTCTGCGATCCCCGCACGCTTCCCAGCGATCAGCCCCTGTATTTCACGGCCGAGGCGGTCGCCAACACGGACAACTTTGTGGTTGAGATGCGTGAGCTATGGGCGGGTGAGCAGTTGGTGGCACTCAATCAGCAGACCATTGCGGTTTTGAGTTAGCCCGCGGATTTTACGGTCGCTCACGCACGTTGTGCATACATACAGATGGTCATGTGACCCACTCGACACACCAATGGGTGGGTGTTGAGTGCGACCTACAAACGCGAACCTCCGAACCGTCAGTAACATCAATTGACTGTGAGGTCATCGTCCCAAGGTGCATGGTTGTTTCTCGCCAACACGTTGAGGGGGTTCGCTAGCTCACCCCACGCAAGGCGCTGTTAAACATTGTTGCGAAACGGTTCAGTCGCTTGTAAGCATTTGAAAACAAAAGATTGAGTTGGCCTGTTTTGGGACACCTGCAAAATATGCTGGCGTTGATTAAACGGCGTTTAAACGCTAGAGTTGCGAGAATTTTGGAGGCGCTCCGTGACGACAGACAAGCCGGATACAAACATCTCTGAATCGGACACCCGGCCGCCGCGATTTGTCGTTGGTGTTGGGGCTTCGGCAGGTGGGTTGCAGGCGCTCGAAGAGTTTTTTCGGCACATGCCAGAGGTGGAGGACATTGCGTTTGTCGTGGTGCAACACCTCTCCCCCGACTACGAGAGCTTAATGGCCGAGCTGCTCGGCAAACACACCAAACTGCCGGTGCGTAAAGCCGTGAATGGTGTGACCATCAGCGGCGGCGAGGTGTGGGTTATCCCTCCGCGTAAGAACATCACAATTGTCAAGGGAAGGATTGTTCTTACAGATCAACCTCCGTCACGTACGTTCAATTTGCCCATTGATGTCTTTTTGCGTTCACTCGCCCGCGAATACGAGGAGCGGGCAATTGCTGTGATTTTGTCTGGCACCGGTAGTGACGGCACCTTGGGTATTCGCGAAATCAAGGGTGCGGGGGGGTTGGTGTTAGTTCAAGATCCTGAGTCGGCGCGATTCGATGGGATGCCGCGCAGTGCCCTCGCTACGCACATTGTCGATGTGGTTGGCCCGGCAGAGGAGCTCGTCAAAAAAATCGTTCAGTTTGTCCACCCGTCGGCGGCTCCGGCCCTGCTAGTTGGCGAGCAACCCGGCTCGCTCGAAACCATCTTCCGGGAGCTCAAGAACGTCAGTGGGATCGATTTCACGGCCTATCGCCTGGGCACGCTCATGCGCCGCATCACCAAACGGATGCAGATGGCACAGCTCAGCGAACTACCGCGTTACGCCGAGTTCCTCAAGTCTAGCCCGCGTGAGGCCGAAGCTCTCTACCGGGATGTGTTAATTGGCGTCACCAGTTTTTTCCGCGATCGTGAGGCATTTGAGGCACTCCGGAGCCATGTCATTCCGCTGCTGTGTGCAGACCTCCCATCGCGTTCGACCGTTCGCGTGTGGTCTGTTGGCTGTTCAACTGGGGAAGAGCCATACTCCCTCGGAGCCCTGTTTCTCGCCGAGTTTGAGCGACGCGAGCGCACCGACCTCAACCTCAAGGTATTTGCCACCGATATCGACTCCGACGCCCTGCGAATTGCGGCCAACGGGGTCTATCCGATTACGGCCCTGCAGGATGTGCCGCTCGACTTGATTACGAAGTCATTTGTTAATGAGGGGGACAACTATCGCGTGACAGAGAAACTCCGGCGTTGTGTGATTTATTCGCGGCACAATATCTGTAGTGACCCGCCGTTTAACCGCATCGACCTGATCTCATGTCGCAACATGTTGATCTATCTCAACACGGAAATTCAGCGGAGAATTCTCGAGGTGTTCGGCTATGCGCTCAAGTCCGAGGGGTGTCTATTCTTAGGACATAGCGAGTCGCTATCGGACGACCTTTCAAACTACTCAACAATCAATCGTCGCTGGAAAATCTACCGCCGCAAACCGCACGCGCCACGGCCGAGTTTGCGATTTTTGTCGGTGCCCGACCGCGACTTTTCGACCCTGCGGTTCGACCAGAGCCTCGCGCCAAAAGTGAAGGACACATCCAATCGCGAGATTCGCCTGTTTCGCCAGGTGATGGCCCGCTACTCGCCGCCGAGCGTGATTTTCGACGAGAATTTGCGCGTGATTCTCACCTTTGGAGCGATCGGCCAGTTTCTTCAGGTCCCGGTCGGAGAGTTCAACTACGATCTCCTGCGGCTCGCCCTGCCAGAGCTCTCGGCGGTGTTATCGACGGTCACCCATCGCGTACTCAAAAAGAACGAGCGAGTGACCTACCGAGGCGTCTCCATTCAAAGCGAGGACGGCACGATTCGTCATATCGACATTTTGGCCGAGCCGATGAACGATCGCGGGCGGAGTGACCGTGATCGAAACAGTAATCTCTACGTGGTTGTGTTTCATGAGGGGCCGGAGCGCCAGCTGGTTGCGGCCAAGGTCAAGGACAAGGACAAGGAGTCGCTCTCGCCTGATGCGATTCGCTACGATACCGGCCAACATATCCAGGACCTCAAGGCGGAGCTGCAGTATACAAAAGAAACCCTGCAGGCAACGATCGAGGAGTTGGAGACCTCGAACGAGGAACTACAAGCAACAAACGAGGAGTTGCTGGCGAGCAACGAGGAGCTCCAAAGTACCAACGAAGAGCTGCAAAGCGTCAACGAGGAATTGGTGACGGTCAACACCGAGTACCAAGAAAAGATCCTCGAGGTGTCGGAGGTCAATAACGACATTGAGAACCTGATGACCAATACCCGGCTCGGCGTCATCTTTCTCGACCGGCGGATGTGCGTGCGCAGGTTTACACCGAGTGTTCGGAAGCTTGTGAACCTCATCCCGAGTGATGTCGGGCGACGATTGAGTGACCTTTCCTTTCGCACCGTACCATCGGATTTTGTCGAACTCGCACACCAGGTGCTCGAGACGCTGATCCCGACCGACCGCCTGATTCGCTCAGATGATGGAGGGACGTACCGACTCGAGATCGTTCCCTATCGGACCACCGACGACATCATTCAAGGCGTGGTCCTACTGTTTGTCGATGTCACAGAGAGCCACAAGCTCAACGCCGAGCTCGAACGGGCCGAGCAGGCGCTCAACCGGCTGAAGGCCAAGTCGGCGGTGCGGATTTTACTCGTCGAAGATGACCCCGATGACGTCGAGCTTGTTCAGGCCGCGCTTGATCGAACCAAACTGCACTGTGAGGTCACAACTGCGGGGACGGTGAAACAAACCCGGAATTTGTTGAGCCGGTCCCCCCTCCCAGATCTCATTCTTCTCGATATTCAGCTCCCAGATGGGAATGGTCTCGAGCTACTCACGGAGATTAAGCAGGCGAGCCAAACCCGGCATATACCAGTTGTGATCATTTCCCAAAGTGCGGAGGATGAGATGGTGCGGTCGGCCTATAAGAAATACGCTTCGGCCTTTATCTCAAAACAGGTAGATGTCCACAGCCTTGAGGTCATTGTCCGCAATGTGGCTGGCTTCTACTTTACCATCGTCAATTTGCCGAATTAGTGAGACATAGGGGGGAGATGTGTCTGAATCTGAAAAATTGCGAGAGCTGGCGATCGCTCGCCTAGCGAAACACCAATACTCCGAGAAGTTTGACACGGCGAATCCGAATGAGGTTCTAGAGGAACTACGGGTGCATCAAATCGAGCTCCAGATGCAAAACCTGGAGCTCCACCGGACCAATGAAACGCTGCTTGCCGCGCGCGAGTGGGCCTACGCCATGTTTGAGGCATCAGCTGTTCCTCAGCTGCTTGTCGCCCGAAAACACCTCATTGTCCACGATGCCAACCTCGCGGTGTCGAGCCTGCTCGGCTGGAGCCGGCGAGCACTGTCCCAGCAGCCCCTGCTCAAATATTTTCCGCCCGAAACCCACCGCGACCTTCGCTACTTTTTTGAACAGGTGTGGAAGTCTCCGAACAAAAAGCGACACACCCTTTGTACCGAGATTATTGTCAATGGCAATGGGACAAAGGAAGTGGAGATTCATCCGGCCAAAGTCACTGCACTGGAGGCCGACGCTCTCCTCATTGGCCTCACAGATATCAGCGAGCGCGAGCAACAGCGGCGGCAGCTCGAGCAGGCGGCAAGGGAAGCGCAGGAGGCAAATCAGCAAAAGACACAGTTCCTCGCCAACATCTCCCACGAGTTGCGTGCTCCGCTATCCTCGATTGTTGGGTATCTCGACCTTGTGCTCACTAGGCAGGACCCAGACAAAGTGCTGGATAGGATAAAAATTGCCCGCAAAGCAGCTGGGTTGTTGCAATCGACGGTCAATGACTTGTTGGACCTGTCACAGATCGAGGCCGATAAAATTACGATCCGCGAAGAGCAGGTTTCGCTCGCAGACCTCGGTCAAGAGTTGATCGACATGTTTCAGGCTGAAGCCAAGGAGAAGGGACTTTCGCTTACCCTTTCCCGCCAGCAGCCGTTGCCCAGTATCGTTGGCGATGGCTACCGGATTCGTCAAATCCTCGTCAACCTCCTGATGAATGCACTCAAGTTTACCCGTCATGGCGAAGTCAATTTGAGCGTGGCCTATCGTCAGAAACACGCGATCTTTGTGGTTGAGGACACTGGGATTGGGATTGCACCGGATCGGATCGAGAAAATCTTTAGCGCATTTGAGCAGGGCGATGTCACAGATACGCGCGAGTATGGTGGGGCAGGGCTCGGACTGTCGCTCTGTCGCCGCCTCGCCGAAAAGATGAATGGCTCGATCTTTGTCCGCAGCCAGCTGGGAAAGGGGTCGCGCTTCACGGTTCAGCTGCCGCTGTCCGAGCTTTCGTGGCCAACGAGTAGCGAAATACATACGCTTGCGACGATAGACGAGTCCAAGCGACAACTCGACATTGTTGTCTGCGACGATGATGACGACATTCGCAGCTTACTGTCAATCTGCTTGGTGAGCGCGGGCCATCGTGCACACCCGATTAGCAGTGGCAGGGAAGCACTCGAGTTTTTACAGCACAATCGGATGGACGCCATGATCCTCGACATGCAGATGCCCGGAATGTCAGGGTTCGATGTGATCAAAGAAGTCCGACGAACGTGGGGAAAAGCGGAGCTCCCAGTCGTTGCAGTCTCTGCGAGTGCGATGAAGAGCGAAAAAAGTCGGATTCTTTCCCTTGGGTGCAATGGCTTGGTTACCAAGCCAGTCTCGGTAAAGACGTTCGCCGCCCAAGTCGAGCGCCATATTCTCACACAAGATATCTATGAAGATGGCCAGTAAATGTCGAATTGACATCCGTTTCGTTCTGATGCGCTGAGTTCGATCGAGCCGCCCTGTTCCTCAATGGCACGACGGGTCATAGCGAGCCCAACACCGGTACTCGACCGACTTCTTGTTGCACCGGTGGCGAATAGGCGAAAGACGTGGGAGCGGTGGCCCGGGTCGATCCCGGGGCCATCGTCTTGGACACACAGGCGATATCCGACAAAGGTTTTTTCACAGGAGACTTTTATAGTCCCGTGCTGGCGGTGGTGGTGCTGGATAGCGTTGGCCAGTAGGTTGCGGAATACCAGCTCAAACGGTTCTCGGTAGACATGTACAATTGGGCAGATGATGTTGAGTTTGAGCTCGAAGCGCTCGTGACCCTCGAGCTGGTCCCAGATGTCACCGATAAACTCACGAAAATCGATTGGTTCTTTTGGCCGGCTCGAGCTCCCGAGGGATGCCCATTTGAGTAGGTCATCGAGCATCTTGAGCATTCGCCCGATGCGTCGCTGGCCCTGGTGAAGGTTGGCGAGGGCCTGCTGTTGTTCGGCGGGTTGCAGGTCTTCTTCTATCCACCCGAGCAGCGTCTTGACCGAACGAAGGGGGGACTTCAGGTCATGTGATGCAATCTGGGCAAACTCTTGGAGGTCACGGTTGGACCGCATCACCTCCTCGTTGAGGGCCTCTAGCTGTGCTTGGGCCTGCCGCCGTCCGTCAATTTCGAGTCGGAGCGTGTCGTTGAGTTTGGCGAGGTCATCGCGGTGTTGCTGCGCCTGCGCGAGCTGGATGCGCTGCCTGCGTTGTACACGAAGAGAAGCGTGGGCAATCGTCCGGCGAAGTTCACGGGCGTGTAGGTGGTCTTTTGTTAGAAATGCCTCGGCGCCTACCTGAATACTGTCGTGTCCGACCGACTCGTCGCCGTAGCCGGTGAGCGCCACGATCGGCACAGTTGGGTCGCGAGCTGCAAGCTCCGCAATCCCGTCGGTTCCGTCGGTATCGGGCAACCCGACATCACACAGTACGACATCGAAGGTTCGGTGCTCACATAGCTTTAGTGCTTCTTGCAGGGTTCCCGCGTGATCAACTTGGAATTGCCGGATATCGCCGGGTTGATGGGCGAGAAAGCGTTCAATGACCTCGGAATCGTCGGGGTTGTCCTCGACGAGGAGGACCCGGTGGTTGGTCGGTAGCTGCGAACCGGTCAATAGGCGCGACGATAGCACGAGCTTATATTTAGGACCACCAGTCGGTTGTCTGGAAGTTCACACTCAACCACCTACTTTGGGGGGAGTGAGGAGCCCGTCAGAGGTTGGCCACGATATGCTGAAGTTCTGCCAACGCGCCCTCAGCTGCCGGGATGTTCTCCTCGCGCAAGCGTTGGCCCACGGTGCCGGCCGCAATCCCGACTTCGGGGCAGCCAAAACAACCTGCCGAGCCGGACAGTGTGTGGCATTGCGCGCGGGCATCCGCCCAGTTTTTGTTGTCAAACGCGGTGGCGAGTTTCTTGACCTTAGCCGGTAACCCAGCCACGTAGTTGCGCCGTAAGTCTTCGACATCGATCTCTAAATGCCGTGCGGAGTCCGAGGCGAGACTGTCGGTCAGTTGCGGTTGATTGAGCAGTAGCCGGATACGTTCGATGAGCTCTTCGCTGGTAAATGGTTTGCTCAGGTAGTCATCACACCCAGCCTCTAGGCAGCGTTCACGCTCACGCCGAAGGCTGTGGGCCGTCACCGCGATTGTTGGGATTTTACATCCGCGTTTTCGCAGGGCCTTAATGGTTTCATAGCCGTCTTTGCGGGGTAGTTGGATGTCCAAAAGTATGAGGTCAAAGTCGTCGTCAACCGCGAGCTTCTCGATGCATTCGATGCCATCGTTGCACAGGGCAACTTCGCGGGCGCCCGCCCGCACAAGTAGGCCCTGCACGAGCTGTTGCAGGTCCCGCGAGTCCTCGACGTATAAAACCCGAATGTCGTCGAGGACCCGTCGACGGTCGCGCTTTCGCGGGCCGAGTTGCAGGGTTTGCATCGAAACCTGGAGGGTTGGGTCGCGGTAGGAGGTCCGCACCGGAAGTTGAACCTCAAACCGCGAAGATTTGTCGCTGGCGTGGACTTGGCCGCCGAGCAGCGGCACGATCCGGGCTGCGAGCGCCAACCGGACATCGAGGATTCGGCCGGTTGATGAGCTGGCGAAGTTGACGGGTTTTTCGATGAGTTGAAATTCTCCCTGGGTCAACGGGCGCCCAGAGTCAAAAATAGCCACTTTCATCTCGGTGATTTTTTCGCCGCCGAGGAAGCTAAACTCCACACGACATTCGCCGTCGGGTGATGCCCGAATGGAGCTGTCAATGAGGTACCGCAACACTTGGCCAACCCGGCGTGGGTCCATAAACACCCATTTGGGTAGCGAGGATTGGCACAGTACTTTAAGGTCGACATGCAGTGCGTTGGCGCGGGGCAGCATCGAGCTGCCGAGGTTTTTCAAAAATGTACGAAGATTGACCCGCCGGTACTCGATCACCAACTCACCGGCCTCGACCTTGGTCACGCCTAGGAGTTCGTCGACAAGGTCGCGCAATTGGTGGACGTTGCGGAGCACGACTTCGACGTGGGCGTCGAGTTCTGCGCGGTCCACCGGCTGTAGCATGAGGTCGCAGTACCCTGAAATGACGGAGATGGGTGTCAACAGTTCATGGCTCACATTCGCCAGAAAAATTGCACGCATTTCACTGGAGTCTCGCTCGCGAAAGACCTCGTGTACCGCCGATGCGCGCACGTTATTCACGTGTTCAATGAGTGAGCGTGAGTAGATCCAACTCACCACGAAAAATCCCACGGCAACGACATACAACACGGGTGCAGAGGTCGCGTTCCAGAGTTGTGGCTCGGAAAAACCGAGCTGACGGGCACATAAGAGGACCACCAGGGTCAGGGCCGATGCCGAGGACCAGCGCGGGAATTCATTGGGCAAGAGCAGGGCTGTTAACAGCGGAAACAAAGCTATCAGTGCCAGTAGGAAGTCGTTCGCAGTTACGACTTCGAGCATGCTGACGCTGCCCAAGAAGGAGACAAGTAACCACCGAAACGCCTGCTCAGGCCGAAGCCGACTGGCGAGGATTGTCGTTGCTGCCACGATCGCGGCACAGGCAAACGCGACGGCCGAGAGCCAACCACTGTCCCAGACAAGATACGCACACCCGACAAGCCCGTAGAAGCTCGCAGTGCACACGGCGAATAACTTGGCGAGTCGAAGCTTGTCTCCTTCGACCGTGAGGGACTCTGGGCCCGCCTGAAGGAGTTGTCTAAAAAATCCCCGTTCAGGGTTTGTATGGCGTTTCGAGTCTGACACTAAACTCTTGGAGCATACAGGGGTGTTCCCAGACAATGCTGCTGTCGTGGGGCGGTTGTCAAGATATACTTGATGCTACATGTAGGTTGTAGTACCCAGGTTTCCGGCTTGGTTGTAAGAAAAGCGTGTACACCGGTATTACCGGATGTGTATACAAGTAGTACAGGGACCTGCGGGTTCACTGTTCATGTGGAAGCGCCTGTTGCGCAAGTGTTCGCAAGCGGTCGATAAGGGCATCTCGTTCCCGCTCATCGCCGGTGGTCAGGACTGCTCGCAGCTCGCCTGCAACCTGGCTGAGCGTGTCAAAACCGTAACTTCCGGCAGTTCCCGCAAGGCTGTGGAGGAGGCGAGCAGGCTCGTCGCCCCCGTGTTCGAGCGCCGCTGCGAGCTGCTCAACTTTGTCTGGCAACTTCGCGGCATATCTCTTGCGCATGATAGTGAGGGTTTGTCCAAGTGTGGAGTTTTCTGTTTGCCAGTTTTCGTCGGCGACGTACTGACTCGCGGCCGCTAAAACTTTTGCCACGGTGACTGGCTTCGACAAAAACTGGTCGGCGCCAGCTTCGAGGCAACGGGTTTTTATTTGATGTGCCGTGATAGCGATGAGAGCTCCCGGGTAACCGTGTGTCCGCAAAGCACGAATTGCCGCCAGACCATCGATTTTTGGCATGTCGATATCCATGAACACCACCGCGGCTTCACGGGCTTGCTTGATCGCGCTCTCACCATCGTGCACGACCGTCACAACGGCACCGTGGTGTGTGAGTACCTCGCGTACAAGTTCGGCAAGATCGGGGTTGTCGTCGGCAACGAGGCAGCAAAGTCCCCCGAGGTCGACCGCCACTTCGGACTCTGAGGGATATTCGACAGGCGCAAGATGTTGTATGTACACCTCGTTCGGCTGATGTGGGACCGGGAGTGTCAGCATGAAGGTGCTACCACGTCCAAGTTCTGAGGACATGAGGGCCAGCTCGCCACCCAAATCTTGAGCCAGTTGTCGCGCCACGGAAAGCCCCAAACCCGTGCCCAAGACAACCTTGGCCTCGTGGCTACGAAAAAACGGCTCGAAGATTCGGTCGCGGGCATCCTCTGGAATTCCGCGTCCGGTGTCACTCACAGAGATTTGCAAGCAACGCTGCGCGCCTGCGCCATGCAAGGCGCAGTGCAGGCGAACTTCACCCGACTCACAGAACTTGACTGCATTGCCCAGGAGGTTGATGAGGATCTGGCGAAGTGCATGTGGTTGGGTGTCGAGCTCCGCCGGGATGCCCGTTTCGGCGAGTTCACAGCGTACGGTGATGGGACGGCCGTACGCCAATACAGTGGCGACCTCGACAACCTCGGAAAGTAACGGTGAGATGGCGGTTCGCTCCATCTCGAGTTTTTGTTTGACGGTCGAGACTTCGAGCAAGTCGTTGACAATCGCCAACAGGCCGTGGGCATTTCGCGTGGCGACGGCCAAGTCCTCGGCGACAAGCTCGCGGGTGTCGAGGTGTCGGGTCGCCCGCCCGAGGAAACCGATCATGGCCGCCAGTGGGGTACGTAGCTCGTGACTGGCACGGGCCACAAGCTCGGTTTTTAGCCTGTCCGCGTGTTGTGCCCGGTCGCGGGCCGCACTCAGATCTCGATTTCCTTTGGACATCACGCGTGCAAACCAAAGCATGGCTCCGGCGACGATCGGCATCGTTGCGAAATGTACGGCGAGCAGGACAGGGGACACGTCTCGGGCGACGAGCAGGCCTGGGATGCTCACGACCACGGCACTCGTCCATGAAGCTGCCACCGCGACCGCAAGGGGCCGACCCCATGGCAGTAACAGGGTTGGTAGGGTGAGTACGGTATAACAGGCCGGGGTGACGGCACTGCCCGCGACATAAGCAGCTGCAATCAGAGCTGAATTTGTGGTGATGATGATCCCCGTCGCGCCGAGGACTGGGTTTCGAGGTGTGACCCAGCGCCAAAATGCGCCGGTGACCACACCGACCACACCGGCAATTAACGACAGGCCATAACTCGAAGCCAGCGCCAAGGCCACACACGCGACCAGAGAACCCAGCATGAGGGCTGCGTGAATGCCGAAGACGAGCCGGGTTCGCAGCGTTTCGGCTGTGCGTTCCCACGGTTCTCCGGCCACGAGTTAGTCTAGCAAAACGCCATAATCGCCAACAGGGGAATTATCCTCAAAACAGGGTTATACCGACATTTTACCTAGGTTTAGCTGTTTAACTCATCTGTGGAGTCTACGCGGGAAGAGTTGTTGTTCACTGCTCCTGGCGTTTTTCACACAGGCTCACCCAAGCTTTCACTTGCGGATTTGATGAGGACTTTCCGGCAGCGACGCACTCGGAAAACCGCGAGAGTTCTTTGAGCGCACGAACTTTGAGGTACGTGACCTTGGCACGGTCGGGCCAGCACTCTTTTTTCCCCAGCTGTAAAAGGACACCATTCCAGTCGAGCAGCGAGGATGCCCGGGTCGCAAAGGCTTGAATTCGTTGGCAACGCTCCGACAACTTTGGAGCATCCTTGGTCGGATTTGGCTCGGGTTTTTTGCTTTGCTTTTTTGGCGGCTCGGATTTTGGCGACTTCTTATCGGAGGAGTCGGAAGTTGCTTCGTCGTCTGCTGCCGTACCCTTGGTTGTGTTGTTGCTCGCAGTCGTTGCGCGACTGCCCGCAGTGGTTTCGCCATTGTCGGTAGTGGTTTCACCATTGCCCGCAGTAGTTTCGCCATTGCCTTCAGTCGTCTCGCTACCACCCTCAGTGGTCGCGTCGCTGGTGGTGCCGCTGGATTGTGCTGCCCCCTGGGCGACGAGCCGACCAGTTGGGTCCTCGCGGTCAACCAGCCCCATGGTCAACCCGTTGTCGGCTTGTCCAGTCGTCTGGTGTGGACTGCCGTTATCGACGTTGCGGATCGACCAAAACAACAGGATCCCACCTAAGATCAGCAGGGGAACAGCGGCAACCACCCAAATCGGTGACGAAGGGATGGGGGCGATGTTCGAGCGTGCCGCTACCGCGTCGGCCGGTGCTCGCAGGGTCGCTGTCGAGGACTGAGAGTAGCTAAAAAGGCGACCAACTGCCGAGATCAGCTCCTCGGGGACAAATGGCTTGAGCAGGAACGCGTTCGCACCAATCGAAGCGAGTTGCTTCCAATCCTCTGCGCCGCCGACCGCAGTCATGACAATAATGGCAACTTCCCGGGGCTCACCTGCGCGCAGGGCACGGGTGATTTCAAAGCCGCCAACTCCGGGCATACGCAGGTCTGTGATGACCAGCGACGGCGTATTCGATTGCAAGTACAACAAGGCCTCAACCCCAGATGTCTCTGTATGAACAACGAGCTTTGGGTAGGCTTCGAGCAAAATCCTGCGGACAAGCACACACATGTCCTGATCATCGTCGATGATCAGTGCTGTTTTGGGCGCGGCGTTTTGCCCTGGCTCGAGCAATACCGCCTCGAGTGTAGCGAGGAATTCACTTGCAGTTCTCGGACGCTCACGTGGGTCTTTGGCGAGGGCGCGTAGGACAATTTTGTCGACTTCAGGCGACAGATCCCGGCGAAACCTACTCGGCGCAGGTGGTGTTGAGTGGACCTGGGCCTTCATCAAGTCGACGAGGTTCGGCTCGGCAAACGGCATGCGCCCGGTGAACAACTCAAATGTTAAGGTTCCGAGGGCGTAGATGTCGGCGGCAGCGGTGACAGTTTCAAGTTTGATGACTTCGGGGGCGAGATAGGCCGGGGTGCCCGCAATTTCATTCTTGTTGGGATCTTCAAACATCTGGGCGATGCCGAGATCCGTAATTGCCACACGAAAGCCAGCCCCAATCAGGACGTTGCTCGGCTTGATGTCCCGGTGAATGACGCCTGCTTCGTGGATGGCATCGAGCCCTCGACACAGTGGACGCAGGATTCGGAGGATTTCGGCGATGGGGAGCGCATGATTTGCTCGCTCGAGGAGATCTGCGAGATTGTTCCCTTCGACGTACTCCATCACAACATAGGGCACACCCTTGTGTTCGCCGCGCGTGTAAACCGTGACGATATTTTCGTGGCGAATTCTCGCCATCGCCCGGGCCTCTTCGCGAAACATTTGCTGGGTGCTGGCATCGTCGCGAAGCTCCCGGCGAATGAACTTAATCGCAACCTGGCGATCGAGCTGCAGGTCAGTAGCGGCAACAACGACACCCATCCCGCCGCGCGCGAGGACGCGGTCGATGCGATAGCAGTCGACCAAGTCACCAGGAGCGACCTCCAACGAGGCGCCTCGCATGGTCAACATCCTCGCGGTACCGCCGTCGGAAACCGTGAGCTTTGCCGAGTCGACCCGAACTGTTTTGGGCTTCAAACCGAGCCCAAGCTCTGTGCGGTCGGATCCCACGTGGCGAAACCATGCCATACCTCCCGGGAACTGTCACCGGAGATAACGCGAGATCATCGTTGCAGAAGTCAACAGACCTACATATGTGTTAGTCCGGTTTGAAAATAGTGGCGGGTCAGTCGCTCAGGTTTTTGTTGGGACCCGTGGCCGGTTCTTGCCAGATGTGGAAGTACGGGCGCTCGCAATAGCGGCGCCCGTGAATTCGCGGGTAAATGCTCTCGCCTTCACGGCGATGTTCGGTGGCACATTTCATAAGGTTTATGACTCGTCCTCCACAAGGTAGGTCGCCCATTCGTGGCCTGCGAGATCAATGCTGTCGCAGCTGGGGATAGAACACTCGACGTCCTCGAGTGAGACGACGCGAGGGGCATCCAAGCAAACAGCCCCTTGGGCTGTCCAGATGGCCTCAATTTGGCTCTCCTCGGGGTTGGGAAACCCGACCGAACCTGCTGCATTGCGCCAATTCAGGGGGGTGCCATCCGCCGTGTAACTGTCGCCATTGCCACAGTAATCGGCTGTGAGCATTTTGAGCGTCGCCTGTCGTTGTTGGGGCGTGGCCGGCTCGCCTTCGCCGTTGAAGTCGGCATGTGGGCCGTAGCCCATGAGCGACATTTTGGCGGCGGCTGACCCGGCACAGGCGAGGGTAAACCACCCATCCTGCCCACTGTGTACCGTTTTCGTTTCGAGGTCGTAGCGCTCTCCGGCCAAAATCACCACAGAGGCCTGCAACGGGTCGACGAGTGTGCCCTTGCAAATACTCGTATCGAGCAGGGATTCGGGGTCGACATAGATTAAGGAGTATGCCGCCACGGAAGTTCCCGGGTCGGCCCAGGAATCGACTTCTTCGTAGCCTGCGATCACCACCGGTAGGACCAGCCCCTGTTGGACTCTTACCAACAACGTTGAGCCGACCAGTTGGAAGCCTCGCAGCTCGGTGAAGCCGTTGGTCGCCACCAACTCATCGCCATCGGTGTCGAGGTGGCAGCCAAAGAGCAAGCACGACAGGAGGCCCTGTGTGGGGACAAAGCCAACGAGCTTTACGCCGTCGGCATTGGGTTGGCCATCGAGGTTCAACTCCTGCAGGGACTTGCCGTTGATCTCAGAAGTGTTGTAGCCGCAGCGCCACCGCGAGCAGTCTTTTGCCGCAAATCCATAGCGATTTGCGAGTTCCTCCTCCGGGGGCTCGCACCCGGTGAGCAGCAGCATTGACGCAAGGCCCGTAAACCAGAAATTGCTGGCTTTTGCTGTTTTGTTGTTCATGGTTGTCTCTCCGTCCTTTCCATTGATGAACCCGTGTCGTGTGCACTGGTCGGGTCGGTTGACCATGTGCACACGAACGCGCGCGCCATCGGAGAATGCCAAGTTCTCGAATCGTTACAGGCCGGCTCGGGTGGCCTGTGATTGCCGGTTGCAGATGTGCTGCATTCTTGTTGGGAAGTTTCCCCGACAGCAATGATCATTTATCATACACTTGGTGACATGCAACCACTAAAAGTGTAGACATTTGACACGATGAATTTTTTTCACGCTGAGGACCTGTGCGGTTTCTCCGGGTAAGCAGCAAAGTTCAGCTCAGCATTTCACCACATAGATGCCCCTAAGGTGCCATTATCTTAGTTTTGTACCTAAGTTAGCAGCTTCAGCTAAACGCCGTATTTCCCGGCAACTAACCAAAAATTGAGGCTCCAAAAAATTTACCGCGCAAAATTTTCGGGAAAAACTGTGGTCATTTAGCTACAGGTGTAGATAATTGACGCAGGTTAATTTTGCACGGCGAACTACTCGTTTTGTAGTTGTTGTAATCGTTTTTGGTAGGCTTCGGGCCAGCGCTGATAAAACGATGCAAGCTCGGCGCGCAGCTCGGCAATTTCACGGGGGTCGCCATCTACCTGTCGCAGGGCGGTCAGCAATGCCTGCTGTGCTGAGACCACCAGTCTTTCGTGCTCGACAGGTGTTGAGCGACCCTCGATTTTCGAAAGCTCCATGAGAGCTTTGCGCAAGTCTTCGCGGGCCTTATCACCGGCACCTGCTTTGAGGTGCAGGCGCCCCCGGAGAATCCGCAGTTCGGCCAGGCGTAGCGCTTCCCACCATGAATTTGCCGTCAGATGCCCAATCTGCTCGGTTAGCTGGGCGATGAAAGGGTCGACGACTGGTTCGTTCGTCAGCGCAAAATAGGCATTGACTTCGATGGAGTCTTCCTCAGTATAGAGTTTGGCTTGGCGAAATCTCGCCGCCGCTTCCTCGATGTTCCCCCGGTGGCTGTCGATTCGACCATGTTCAAATGTACAGGCACTGGTGAGGGCTTTGTCGCCAAGCTCCTCGAATATCTGACACAGTTGATCCAGCTCCCTGCTTGTCTGCGCCGGGTCGGGTGTGTACAGGGCAGATAGGAACCGGGCGTCGAGTGTTTGGGGATGGACTGGGCCGAGGCGTTTGCGATAGATCTCGAGCATTCTGCCGTGGAGTTGTTTGCGACTGTCATCGTCGACCGCCAGCATACCTAGGTTGGCGAGGGCAACTGCGATATCGAGGTGATCGGCTCCGTAAAGATGCTCCTTAATGACGAGTGATTGCTTAAATGCTTCGCGGGCGGCTCGGCGGTCGCCGGCTGCGAGATGAATCGAGCCAGTGTTGTTGAGCAACAACGCCCGCAGCTCCGGTGGGTCGCCGGCTGCGTGCAACATGGCCTCGGCGACAGGGACATCGGCAAGCGCCACGTCTGCACCGGATTCGTGCAAGCCCCGAACATAGACCCGGCGAATCATGGCCTCAGCCGTCTCAGTGGCAAGGCCCACACGGATAGCGAGTGCCAGCGCACGGTTGAGCGTTTCGCGGGTTGAGCTGCGATCGGCTTGGAGGTTGAGGGATGTGCGCGCTGCGGTCAGCAAGGCCCGCACGACTGTCGGCTCGTGGCCGATGGCTTCAGCCCGTTGGACGACGTCAAAAATCGCTTCTTGTGCGGCTTCTAGCCGGCCCGCGTGACCAAGTGTTGTCGCGTGCAGAAGCTTTTGCTCGAGTGCTTGGAGAGGCTCGCGCAACTTGGGATCTGGGGCCGCACCCTGAACGTCGGCGAGGTTGTCACAGGCCGAGAGTCTGGGGAGCTTGCCGACCATCTGGCCTGCGTTGCTGACAACGTCCTCCCCGCCTGACTTCAGCAGGGCAACCGTTTCGGCGAGTGCTTCTCGACGGCGGTCGAGGCAGACCATGCGCGCATCGAGAAGAGTTGCCGAATGGTACCCACGGGCGTAGTCCTGACAGGCGGTCGCATTGTGTGCAGCCCAGGATTTTGCGTATACATTGAGATCGTTGATCACGCGATCCGCGAGCTCACTGGCGTACGGGAGCTCGCTTGCTACCATTGCGGCGCGGACTGCCGCGACATCGTCTTCCGTCAAGATCTCGTCACTGACTTGGCGACCGTCGCAGGTACTGGATACCCCAACCCGGCTGAAGAGCAGGGTGGCCAACAAGGCGGCGGCAAGCAGGGTACTCAATAGCATCCACCAGCGCCTAGCTGGCCGCGGAGCATCGGACAGTCGCTGACGAAATGCCTCCATCGTGGGGCGATTGTTGGGTTGCGTCGAGAGGCCTTCGAGCACCAGGGCGCGAAGCCTCGGTGGGATAGAAGACGCTAGCTCAGTCGACTTTATCCGCCCAATGACGACATTTTCACGCAGCTTTTGAAAGGTATCCCCCATGAACGGGTGGGCGCCCGACAGCCCCTCGTAGAGCACAACCGACAGTGAGAACACATCGGTTGCGGGGGTGAGGGCGATGCCGAGGAATTGCTCGCGCGACATGTAGGCGGGGGTACCGACGTATTCGCCGGTGCGCGTAAGATCCGTTTGCTTATACAAACTGGACGTGCCGAACTCGCGCACACTCTCCTGAAGGTCCTGCGGTTGCTTGCCCTGCGGGCGGTCGTCGTTGGACTCGACGCCGACCAGCCCAAGGTCGAGCACTCGCACCCGTCCATCGTCGCCGACGATAATGTTGCTCGGTTTGACATCGCGGTGGACAAGCCCCGCTCGATGCAAGGCCGCAAGGCCCGCGGCTGCCTGGGCAATAACATCGATGATTTCCTGCCAGCTACGCGTTTGGTTGGCGAGCCAGTCGGCCATGGTTGGCCCGCTGACGTACTCCATGGCCAGGAAAACCTGCTCTTCGGCTGTCCCAACTTCATGTATATGCACGACATTGGGATGGCTCACCCGGGCCATCGCCTGGGCCTCGCGCAGCAGTCGCTCGCGGCGACGGCCATCGACATCCGAACGGGCCTGGTGAAGCAGCTTGATGGCGATTCGACGATCGAGATCGCGGTCGTAGGCGGCATACACCTCGCCCATGCCACCTGAGCCGATTTGCTCGATCACGAGATACCGCCCAATCGTCGCAGGGGCTTCCAGCAGGGCCGGCAACGAGCGCCCGGAGTCACGGGGGCCAGCGACGGTTCGGGCGAGGGCGAGTTCCCGCCCGTCGGCACCTGGATGCTTGCGAGTTCCCGACGCGTCTGGACTGCTCTGGGATGGCCCAGCATCCCCACGGGGAGCACTGGGGTCGTGCTGTGTGCCAGGTTGTGAGTGGGCAGATGGCATGAGGCGCGGTTATGCCGTGGAAGGGCGTTGGGCCGTCATGACATCCACGGAACTTGGCGGCCAGGCTGTTTTAGCTTAAAAATGTCGAATCGCCGGCAGCTGTTACGTGTGCTCGCAGGGTCGGCTTTTGTAGCGCGATAGAGGTTGCGCACTGGGTCGATTAGAGAAGACTGAAAAGACATGTCATAGCAAAAGGGCGCCCACGACGGCTCCGAATTCACGTGCCCAAATACCCTGTATATATCTCTATATCAAAGTTGCGAATGTTTTGCGCGTTTTAAAATATTGGGTCGATATGACCCATGTAGAATTTAGTCTCGAAAATTAGAGAATTTCGTTTTCCGGTCGATACCTATAATATATTTCTTTATGTGAGATAAAGTGCGCGAAAAATATGCGGATTGTGGCGAAATGCCCAATTTTGTTTGAAGGCGATGTGTGTTTCTGATAGCCTTGCAGCGTGGTGAAGCACTGCCTAAAGCAGCAAACTTCGCTCCGCGAGGTCGCTGAAATTCGTCAATTTGCAATCGCAAATTGCGCGGATTTAAACAGTGGCATATTGCATCTACGCACCCGATTACGGCGAAAGAACATCGGTCTCTGAACCCATTCTATTTGCTGTCGCCTAGACTAGGCAGTCATGAGCCTGCAAGTGGTGTTAAGATTACACACGGCCAAAACCCGATTCGTTGGTGGCGAGAGTCACTTCGGTGAGTACGTTACAGGTTGAGGATGTCCGGCGGCCGATTCCATGCAGCGAGGTTTCTTGAGGAGCAGGCTCGTTTGCTAGCAACGGCCGTGGCTGCTACGCAGTTGGGTCGTGCTCCTGTGTGGGCACACAAACACGGAGAAAAGGCGTTTCTCAAGCGCTGCGCCGCCGATATCGAGCAGCACATCTGTACGCTCGCAGGCTCGGTTCTCGCCGGGAGCACAGTTGTGTATGAGCACTATGTGGCCTGGGCAAAGCGTCTACTCATCAGCCGAGGCTTGCCCAGCACGGAACTGCGGCAGAGGCTCGAAATCTTGTTCGACCATCTCCATGCTGAGATGCGTAGTACGCATTTCAACTACGTCGAGCGTCCACTCAAGAAGGTGCTTACAAAGTACGATGAGTTACCTACAGAAATCGAGTCGTACCTGCAACCTAAGGCTCCCCACTACATCCTCGCCCACCGGTACCTCGCGCTGGTGCTAGCCGGAAACCGGCGCGATGCCTACAAGCTCATGTTCGAGGCGTTGGCCGACGGGGTGCCACTTCAGGACCTGTATCTGCACGTGTTTCAGGTGTGTCAGTATGAGGTTGGGCGACTGTGGCAACGTGGCGAGCTCTCCGTCGCCCAGGAGCATTTTTGCACAGCGGCGACCCAGGTCATCATGTCGCAGTTGTTCCTGCGTGAGCACGACGCAAGTTCCCCGAATCGTGTCTTGGTCGCCTGTGGGGTCGCGGGTGACCTCCACGAGATCGGCATGCGGATGGTCAGCGATATTTTTGAGATGGAGGGCTGGGACACCCACTATCTGGGTGCTTCTACACCAATCTCCGATATCGTGACGACGGTAAAAGAGAAACGTGCAGACGTGCTTGGCATCTCCATCACGATTTCTGCCCATTTACCAACCCTGCTCGAGACCATACAGGCAGTGCGCGCAGATCCGGCGGCCGCCAGTGTCAAGATTCTGGTTGGGGGAAGGCCGTTCAACACCGACCCCGCACTATGGCAGAAGGTTGGTGCCGACGGATTCGCCGGCGAGCCCATGCAGGCGCTGGCGGTGGCCAAGCGTTTGGTCGATGGTGTACCTGTCGAGCCACAGCCTGTTGAGACACCGCCTCCGGTAGAAGGGGAGGAGACCTGCGAGTTCCCCGACGACGCAGCCCTGGAGGAACTGTCGCGGCTCAACAATGAGTTCGTCACGGTTCGTCGGACGTTGACAAAGCAAAATCGCGAGCTTGCCGAGGCGAACCACAAAAAGAACCAATTTCTCGGCATGGTGGTGCACGATCTTCGCAACCCACTTACTGTGATCAATGGGTTCGCAAACCTGATTCCAATGGTCGGAGACGTGACGAACCAGCAGCAGGATATGCTAGACCGAATTGAGAGATCGAGTTCGTACATGTTGAAGTCGATCGAGCGGTTACTCGACATCACCTCGATCGAGGCTGGCCATCTGGAGCTGCGACGTGAACGGGTTGGCCTGCAGTGGTTCATCGACCAGCAAATCACGAGCTACACAATTGCGGCATCGGCCAAAAAAATCCTGCTGGTCGCCGATGTTCCGGAGCAGGCCCCAGAGGAGATTTTTGTGGATCCCACCTATCTCTCCCAGGCGATCGGCAATTTGCTGTCAAACGCGATCAAATACAGCGAGGAAAAGACAGAAGTTATCATCCGCGTCATGCCTGAGGGAACGCAGCTTGGTATCGCCGTTGTCGATCAGGGCCCCGGTATCCCAGACACTGATACGAGACGCCTGTTTGAGCCCTTTCAACGCTCGAAGGCGATTCCAACCGGTGGCGAGCGGTCTTCAGGGCTCGGGTTGACAATTGCCGACAAGGTTGTACGCGCACACGGTGGACATATTGATATTGAGTCACGTCTCGGCGAGGGGTCGACGTTTACTATCTATATTCCGCTTCAGACGCAGGCCGCTGTCCGCAAGCAACCACGCAGTTAGCGGTTGCTGAGGTGGTGCGCAACCTTGGAGGTGAGTGTTTGCGGGGCAAACGGCTTGGTGATGAACTCGTTACAACCCGATGCGAGGCAGCGCATTTTATCTTCGTCGGTACCGAGAGCCGTCACGCCGACAATTGGGAGCTTTGCGGGCGGCCACACCTCCCGAACGCGTTCGGCGACCTCAAAACCCGTCATGCCGGGCATATTCATATCGAGGAGCATGAGATCGATAGGGTTGTCCTGTAAAAACGCCAGCGCGTCCGCACCACATGAGGCCCGAACCACCTCGTGTCCTGCAGCTTGCAAGTACAGCGTGAACAGGTGGGCAACATCGTCGTCATCGTCGACGACCAAGACGCGTGCTCGGTTGCGGGATTCGGCGTTCGTCATGATGCGGTGAAATCGAGGATATAGCGCCCGGGAGGGTACCGGGAGCCCATCCTAAGATGTTTCGGATGACTGGGACAGAGCAAATCTACTTTGCTCCGGGTCGTTTTTTTGAGTTCAAATAGGGACGGTCTTCAAACGCATAAAGCCTGTTCGACATGGTATCCACGGCACCATGAGCTTCGTCGCCGACATCGATCCTAAGAGCGTGTGGAGGGTTTTAGTCGACGCACTCGATATCTTGCCGGGGGCCGAACTCATCGACCGTGACGACTGGGTCCAGCTGCGCACACCGAGCTCGCGCGTTCACAATCACAACAAGATCCTGCGAGCCAAGCTTGCACATGAAGAGGTCGACATACGTGTCACACAAGTTCTGGCTGAGCATGCTGAGCGGGGTGCGAGTTTGCAGTGGTGGGTCGACGAAGACTCCCAGCCCGACGACCTCGGGGAGCGGTTACGGGCCGCTGGTTTGACGTTGACAGGTCGCACGCTCGGGATGGTTCGAGATGTGCCAAAGCCCCCGTACCCCAAACCGCCCATGGGGGTGACCGTGCGCCGTGCAGGCGCTGACGATTGTGCGTTGATAGGCCGGGCGACGGCGGCAGCCTGGGGTCAACCTCCGGCTTTTGGTTTGGTCGCAGCCGATCTCGCAAGGCGGGTGTTCGCCGGCGAGGCCACAGGCGTGACGTTTTGGTTTGCGTACGACCACGGTCGCTTGGCAGGTGTCACAATGTTGCGAACGCTGCCAGAGCTCGGCTATCTGCAAGGTGCTGCAGTGATGCCCGCGTCGCGGGGCAAGGGCATCTACCGGGCGCTGACCTGGGCACGGCTCGCCGAACTCCAACGTTTGGGTCACAAGCGGGTTGTGTTGTGGGCAAATCCCCAGACTTCCGGACCTCCGGCCAAAAAGATGGGCTTTAAGACAGTTGCACGGGCCGCGATCTTCGCCTGGGAATGTCCGAGCGACAGTCTTCGCCGAGCCTGACCACGTCACGCTCCGTCGCGAAGCACCGACTCCTGAATCCGCTCGTATCTGGCCACAACCGGTCCGGCGGAATTTTTTTAATTTTTTCGTGAGGGATTTTTGTCGCGGGCCGAATAGGGGAGGTGCGTGCGGGCAACGACGCCTCGCACCATTTCACCGGAACACACTATGCGCAACACACGTAAAACCCTCACTATCCTCACCCTCGCCGCCGGAATCCTCGCCGGCGCCTGCACGAGCGAAGACGCTGCGACGACTCCAGATTTTCGCGCCGATGAAAACACCGAGCAATGGGACATCCTCGGCCCCAAGACCGTCTCAGACTTCGACTCCTGTGACGACTTTTGGAGCGCGACCTGTAAACAACTCAACGAAGCCGAGTGTGCCCTCACCAAGGACCGCCTGCACTGTTCTCCCGGCGAAGACGGCCTGCTAATCGAAGACAGCTACTGGTTTGACCTGACCTCTCCGGTTTGGAAAGTTGTCGATGTCCACGGCAATGTTGGTACCCCCGAGGCCGAAGACCCAAAGACCGCCTGCGAAGGTATCGAAGATTATGAGGGGTGCTTGCAGCTGGCCGCAGCCGCTGATATCGTCACCGAGCATGGCCCGGAAATCATGCAACAATCGCCCAACGGCGGCGTTGGCCGGATCCTCAACAACACGATTACCCCCGAGATAAACGTTGGAGAATCCAACGACTTGATGCTCGGACTCACGGGCCAGATGGACTGGAACGTCCCCCTGCTGCTCGGGGACTATAACTGCTGTGTTATTGAGGACGACATTATCATCTGGTTTCGCCCCAACGGCAGTGTCATGCTTTCAAACGGCACCATGGCGCTCTTCCAGGCCCAGCCGGCGGTGGTCCTCGGCGAGTGTACAACCCCGGTCACGACCGTTATCGAAGAGGACAAGGGTAAGGTCAAGTTCTAACGCCACACCGGGGCCTACCCCACGATTTGAGCCCGTGTTGTTCTCGGCACAATCCCGGCACGAGAATACACGGGCGTTATATTTGTATCTACAGTTCAGGAACGCTGCTATGTCCATAGATGCCACCACCACACGCTACCTCGGGAGTGTTCACACCTATCTGCGCGATACCTTTGGGTTTGACCTGCGCTCGCTCTCGGTGTTTCGCATTGGGCTGGGTGTCACGCTGTTGGTCGATCTGGCGATTCGGCTGCCCGACCTCGAGCGGTTTTATACGGATGCCGGTATCATTCCACGGTCAGCGTTCGACGGGTTTGACCCACTCATCCCGTCGCTTCACATGCTCTCTGGAGAGTTCGCGGTCCAGGCCGGGCTCTTTGCTCTCGCCGCGGTGTTTGCCTGCCTATTGATCGCCGGTTGGCGCACACGGGTGGTCACCATTGTCTCCTGGTTTTTGTTGCAATCGCTCCACGCACGCAACGGAACCATCCTAAACGCCGGCGATATCCTGTTGCGCTGCATGTTGTTTTGGGGGATGTTTCTCCCGCTCGGTGCCGGTTTTGGGCTCGATGCGCTGCGACGAAAAAACCGGGCGCACCGGCCCATGTTCTTCGGGATGGCCAGCGTTGGCTTGTATATTCAAGTGATGCTGATGTATGTGGTGACGGCCATCTTCAAAACCGGCGATGCCTGGCTCGATGGCTCCGCGCTCTACTACGCACTCTCGTTTGACCACCTGACCCCAGACTGGGTAGCGACGCTTCTCCTCAACACCGCGCCACTGGAGCACGTGATGGGTCGCTCAACGCTCGAGTTCCTACAATCCATGGGGTTGCCGGTTATCGGGGCAACCCCGTGGGTGACAGCGCTACTGACCTACGCGACCCTGGTGTTCGAGTACGTCGGACCGCTTTTACTACTTTGCCCGTGGCGGCGCGGGGCGACCCGCGCGGTACTTGTCTGCGTATTTATTGGCTTTCACGTGGCCACCGATATTTGCCTGGCGATCGGCCTGTTTGCCCTGATTTGTATCGTCGCGTGGTTGGCATTTATCCCGGGGGGGTTTTGGGAGCGGATCGGTTGGAGGTTGCCAAAGACCCCTCAAACGGGCGAGCAGTCGGTACCCCGCCGGTGTTGGCCGGTCGAGGTCGGGTTGGCACTCGTCATTGTATTGGTAACACTTTGGAATGCGCGGACTGCCGATCGCGAGCATCGAGTGATTTCACGGGCGACGGCGTTTGAGCGGACAGCCATCGAAGGCTTGCGACTGCGCCAGCGCTGGTCCATGTTTTCGCCGGCCCCCGGCTCCGAGGATGGTTGGTGGCGGGTACCCGCACGCCTTGTGGGTGGTGGCGAAGTCGATCTTGCGACCGGTGCACCCCCGGTTTGGACACCAGTTGACCGCCAGGATGGCCACACGCCAATCCTGCACCCCACCGATGCCACCCTCGAGCTCGCCCGTACCAAGCCGGCAGATGCGACCGAGCTGATGCCGTCCCATCGTCACCGCAAGTTTCTCAACAATCTACGTCGCTCCGAGCAACTTCCGCTGCGACCTCGACTCGCACAATATTTGTGCCGTAGCTGGAACGCGAACCATGAAGGAGATCAGCGACTGCGCGACCTACGGTTGGTCTATATGCTCGAACGGACACCAAAGCCCGGTGAGCCAGCAAAACCCGTCCAGCCGATCAGAGTCTGGCACCATACCTGCCAACCGAATGAACGCTGAGTTCGGTTGTGTTGCTCGCTACCGTCCCGCTCTTGCCGACCGTCGCGCCGTTGTCGGGCTTGCCCTCACGGACCCGAGGCGTGCATGGCTGCGGCGGGCATGTGGGTTCCAAGCCGCCTAAACAGAGTCCAAAGCCCTCTTTGTATACACACAGCGAGTTTGCGAGCGAACCGGGGAACGTCTCAACTCGAGCACACTCGGTTCTTGGCAGCTCACTCCAAAAAATGTCGCAGCCGGGTCTTGCGGGTGCTCGTGGGCGACCCACACTGAGGATATCGGTGGTAAGTGGCGCACATATTGTCCAAGAAACGATTCGCAGCATGCGAAAGGCTCGCGGTGCGTTTGACCGAAACCGGGTTCCACGAACTGTTGGGGCGCTCGACCGGATCCGCGAACGCGACCCGCGCGATTATGTAGACTTCGCCTGTTACCGGCTGTGCATGGAGTGTGGGTATTTGGGTGATCCGTTGGTGTCCGACCCCAACCGGGCACACCAAGGCTCGTTCGGTATTGGTCATTCGTGCCCGGCCTGTGGTCAGCCGGCACTGACAGACCTGGCCCATACACCCACGGTCTTGGCACTTTGTGAAGTCGATGCACACGATGCCCCAGCACAGGCTTCGTGGCTCAGCCGGCTAGGTTCCCGGGCAATCGGTACCCTCGCGGTCGTTGCTTCGGTCTCACTTGTGGGGTTTTTTCTCTACACATTAGCAAGTCAACGCGGGGTCGACCTGTTTTACTTTCTATTGTGGTCAGGAGCGTTGATGCCACTTTTAGCGACCGCACGGGTTGTTCAAAAACAGATGGCCGAACGTTCAAAGGCCAAACAACTGCCTGCACGTTGGCGACTGGCGGCTCCTGGCCAACGTTCCGTTCGTGGCCCGGCTACTCGTGGCCAGCTGGGGTGCGAGCAACCAATGTTGGCTCCGTTGAGCCGACGTCCGTGCGCCGCCTACGAAATTGGTGTGCGTAGCGATGACGACCCCGATGGCGAACTCGGCACCTGGCTGTTGCTCGAGCAACGCTGTGGCGCGCTACAGGTCGCAGGGTGGCAGCTTCGCCCCGACAATGTTGAGTTCCGACTGCGGCGTACCCGGTTTGTGCCCGAGCAGCAGCACCAGGAAGTGTTGCGTCGATTTCTTCGCCAACGCGGGCTCAACCCCAACGACGAACTTGTTGTTTTTGAAACGATTGTCGAGGTCGCAGCCGCCTGTGAAGTACGCCAGGGTAAGCGCGGTGTACCGATCGTCACGGTGACGGGCTAGCAGCCCGTGGATTTTCTCGAGGACGCGCCTCGCAAAACTTGAAGTACCACCCAGTACAACTGCGTTTCACGAAATGCGTCCTCGACAACTCTTCCGCGCGAGGCGACGCGAGAAAACACGCGCCCAATCGTGCGGTCATTACATGTTTGCGTGGTCGTCGGAGCCATGGGGGCCGAGCCAATGAAAGTCGTTGGGCCAGCAAAAGTTGAGAAACGATAGCGTGATGGAGGGCTCCAAGGCCGTGACCTCATGAAACCAGGCGGCCGGGATAAACAGGGCTTCGCCCGGGCACAACTCGACCTCAGCCACGGCTTCGGGCTGCTTGGCAAAAACCTCGTCAAGGGGGTCTGCGAGGTAGTAGCCATCGAGCTCGGGAGATAGATCGGCGCGCACCCGGGAGGCTAGGCGGATCCGTTTTTTGCCCTGTACTTGTACAAGCAACACGTTGTGCGGGTCGAAGTGTGGAGGCGTCACGGTACCCGCTGGCCCGAGCCACAGGGCAACACCCCGAGGCGGCTTGACCGGTGTTAAAAATGCGGGCAGCTCAGTGAAGTCGAGCCACAAATCGGCGACTTCGGGACGGGCCAGCAGACCGTTGCGCGACACCACATAAAACTCGTTTGTCGGACCTTCACGGATGGCGTCGGCCAGTGCTGGCAGGGTCATCCAGGTCGATTGGTGCTCGGTCTCAGAGGCTCGTGCCGCACGCTCGCGTCGGTGGTTGACCTCAACTTCGAGTGTTGGAAACCGGGAGGCGAGGGCGGCGAGTGACCACCTGCGAACGGCCGGAATATTGGCCGCAGTTTGGGTCAGCTTGACGGGCTTTGAAGCAACCCAGTGGTGGCGATAGAGGTCGGCTTTGTCGATGTCCGGGTACACGGGCACCGTGACCTGGTGCTCGAGTTGTTGTTGTAGGCGCAACAGGTTGGCGGCCAGGCGGGCTTCGCCGAGACGTTTGGCGAGCCGAGCAAACCCCTCGGAGTTGGCAATTTCGCCAACGCGGGCCAGGGCCGTGCTCCGTTCAACACCCTGGTCGACCAATACATCGACCAGATCATGCAGTTTCGCGGTGAACAGCAGCTGTTCGATCAGCCATAGCTCCCACGCGATCGACAGCCGCAGTTGTGTCGGATTTTGTGTGTCCATACAATAAATATGGTTAGGATCGCCGGCGCCGGCGGCCAGCGACAATTGCCGCCAGACCGAGCAGGGCGAGCGCGGAGCCTGCGGGGGCCTGTGGCGCTACCGTGCACCCTGCGGGCTCGGTGGCAATAGCAGGGGGTCCTTCTAAATTGGCATCGTCGTGCGGGGGTTGTTCAACATCGGGGCTCGATGTTGTCGTCGCGGGGTCGGCTTCTTTAACATCGGGTCCCGATGTCGGAGCTTCCCCGGTGGTTGCCGACTCGCCTGTTGTTGTGGTCGTTGGGTCGGGTTGGTGACCATCATCCCCGGTGGTTGCTGGGTCTCCCGTGGTGGTTTCGCGGGGGGTGGGTTTGAAATCCTCCATGTCGTTACAACTCGGGGAGCCGTGACAACAGGGGCCACACGTCGGGGCCTTTGGCACGGGTTTCGGCCGCAGGTTCGTGAGTGCGAGGACCGGCGTTGTTGCCTGTTGTTCGCCGTCGCGGGCCGAAACTACAGCCGGTGTGCCACAGGTCAACACGCCAGCGCATACCAACACTGCCCCTCCGGGAATCGCCGACCAACCTGGGTCCATGGTGATTTTTGTATCACAGTCGCCGACGTTTGCGTGGTTGCAGCCTCTGCGTAGAGCGGCCCTACGCAGATGTGGCCGGTGCGAGAGCGCGTGCGAGGGCGCTACCTTTGGCCAGGGTTTCACGCCACTCCGCCTCGGGATTTGAATCGGCGACGATACCTGCACCTACATGAAACCGCGCGCGGCCATTGATAACAGTTGCCGTGCGAATGGCGACATTGAGGCGGGCACTGCCGTCGTCGCCAAACCACCCGATAGCGCCCGTGTAGATGCCACGCGGGCCAGACTCGAGCCTGTGGATAAGACGCATCGCGGCGACCTTTGGCGCGCCGGTGACACTGCCGGGGGGAAAGCTCGCAGCCACAGCATCGAAGGCGTCGCACCCGGGCCGCAGCTTGGCCGTAACTTCCTGCTCGGCGTGCAACAGGTCGCCACACGGTCGCAGTCGCCTCGGCTGCCAGCGAATCGTTCCCGGGGCAGCGACCCGACCAAAGTCGTTGCGCACGAGGTCGACGATCATCGTTAGCTCCGCGATCTCCTTGGGCGAGTGTAACAGCGCGCGGCGGCCAGCTTCTCCTTCGGACAGCCGGGCCGTGCCCTTGATCGGCACGCTACGAACTTTGAGGCCCTGGGGCGTGCGCTCGACGTCGAGGTAGGTCTCGGGTGAGTTGCAAATGATCGCCTGTTGCCCGTGTTGTAAATACGCACCCCGCCACGCCGGGTTGGCCCGCCGCAGCTCGAGCCAGGTCGAAAGCGGGTTGGCCACGGGGATGTCGCGGACTTCCCAGGCAAGGCAGACTTGGTAGACATCGCCGCGGGCGATGGATGCAAGTGCCCTGTCGACACTCGTGCGGTAGCGGACCCCCTCCTGCGGGGGCACAGCCACGGGGACACCAGGGTGTTCGACAGAGGTCGCGGTTTTTGCCGATTGCAGCAGCAGCTCGGCCTCGCGCCGAAACCTGCGAGTTCCATGTATATGCCACTTATCTGTGTCGCGGTCGCGCACCAGACGGCCCTCGACACGGCGGAGGTACAGATCTGGCAACGGTCGCTCACTCGCCGGTGGGTCCATACATTCGTGCCAACGTCCGGATTCATAGCCGAGCCAGCCAACAAGGCCCCCGTCAGCATTGGCCCGCAAAAGGCTCCGGGCCTGGGAAATCCACCGGGGCCCGGGCTTGACTGTTGGCCCGTCACCCCAGGTGACCAGCGAGCGCGACGGCCCGAGGTCGAGGCACACGAGGTTGGGCAGTTTTTGTGCAGCTGCAAGTACCTCCCCGAGGTCTGGAGGTTGACCGCGAACGGTCGTCGGTGACGGGGGCCGTTTTGCCTGGTGTGGTGCGTGGGTCAGCATCGCCGGTGCCGCGGGAGTTATCCGTGTTCGAGTTGCCGCAGGGTTGCGCGCGAATCGTACCAGCGTTCGCGCGCTTCGCCGACCAGGTAGATCGAGCCGGTGATCAACAGGACATCGGTTTTGCTGGCCGTGGCCATAAAATGGTCGATCGCAGCATCTACACGCTCAAACGTGTCAATCGGCAGGTTCGGAGCCAGCACCCGGATGGTCGCCGCGAGTTCGTCCGGAGGCTGGGCCGGCTTGCCGATGACGTGGGGTTGACTAACGAGAATCGCGTGACAGTCGGCCACCAGCGTGCGCAGCATCGGTTCGGCCGCCTTGCCCGAAATAATGCCGACGATGCAGGTCAGCCGACGGCCCGAAAACTGCTGGCGCACGCTCGCCATCAAAGCCGCCATTTTGTGCGGGTTGTGGGCTCCGTCGAGGACGACCACCGGTTGTTGCTGCACAACCTCAAACCGTCCGGGGTGACGATGTTGCGTAAACGCGTGGCGAATCACATCGTCGTCGAGCGAAACCCCGTCGCACTCGGCCAGCCAGTCGACCGCCGTGATGGCCGTGGCCGCGTTGATCGTTTGATAGGCGCCCTGCAACGGCAGGTCACCAATAAAGTACCGTGACGTATTTGTGTGTACATATAGATCGCGGTCGAGTTTGACCCGTCGCAGTTGCGCAGACTTCTCACGGACCTCGGCAGTGATCGCCGCGAGCGTCTCGGGTTTGGTCGCTGCGGTCACGACCCGTTGGTGCGGCTTGATGATCCCGGCCTTGTGCCAGGCGATCGACGAGAGCGTCCCCCCGAGCGAGCGGACGTGGTCGTAGTCGACGTTGGTGATCACCGCGAGCTCGGCGGGCAGATAGTTGGTCGGATCAAAGCGGCCGCCCATGCCGGTCTCGACCACGCCCCAATCAACGCCGGCCCGGGCGAGCCAAAAAAACGTAAACGCGACCCAGGCATGGCCGTATTTGAGGGTCTCACCCCGGGCATGCCAGTTGGCCACACAGCTGCGAAAGGCCGTCATCAAGGTGATGAACTGCGACGGTTTGATCAGCTGGCCATCGATCCGCAGCTTCTCGAGGGCCAGCTGCAGGTACGGACTTGTATGATCACCGACTTTGAGGCCCGACGCCGACAGCAGCGCAGCGATCATGGTGGTGACCGAGCCCTTGCCACTGGTGCCGGCGATTTGCAGCGAGCGAAAGCGTGTTTGCGGGTGCTCTAAAAATTCGAGAAAGCGGCCAAACTCGCGAAAGCTCGCCTCGTATCGCGCACGCCGGGCCGCCGGGTCTTTCGGCTCAAATCGGCGCGTGCCCTCGGGGTCGGTCAGCAGGGTAAAAAACCACTCCGCCTCGCGGTAGTAGGCATCCACGATGGTTTGGGACGGTTGCTTCAAAGCGGCCGATAGTACGACTTTCGCCCGCGGTGGCGGTAGGGGGGGGCGAACAGTCAGTAAAGGGGGTTTACTGCGTGTCAGCGTTGCTTTGACATCGAGCTGGTCATCGCCGACGTGCGCGGCTACAGTCCGGCGACCCATGATCGCGATTGGTTTGGGCAGCAACCTCGGCAACCCGGTCCGCAACCTGCAGCGGGCTGTCGCGGCTTTGCGTGCAGTGCGTGACGGGGTGAATGGCCCGATGGTCGGCGACTTAAAGCCCTCGCCGGTTTACCGTTCGGATGCCCTGCTTCCGCCCGGTGCCCCGTCATCGTGGGATCGCCCGTTTGCCAATATGGTGGTGATTGGCGAGTCGCGCTGGTCACCCCAACAGGCGCTCGCGGTTATCTTGCGGATTGAGCAGGAGCTCGGGCGCGGAGCTCACGAGGTTTGGAGCCCGCGGATGATCGACCTCGATATTTTGCTGTGGAACGACCTCGATATCGATACCGCCAACTTGCGCTTGCCGCATCCACGGATCGCCGAACGCCCGTTTGTGGTGCTGCCCCTGTGCGATGTGTTGGGCCCGCGTGCCGCCTCGGTTCGGGTGCCCAATCAAACAGGTGACCACCTGATTTCACTGACGCGGTGCGCCGAGCTGTTGGCGATGCGTGACGATCCCTTGCATACACACAGGGTTAGTCCACGCGCCGGTGAGCACGAACTACGCGACACCGATCTGCGACGACCTGGCTAGGTCGCTGCACAGCGTTGAGCGTGGGTCAGATGGGGCTAGCGGGCTCGAGCAACGGTTTGGGTTTGTAGCTGTGGCGTGTAGTCTGGCGACGCCCGTTTGGCGTTGCGATCGAGTGCGGCGAGCACCCGTGGCCAGATCCCACGGGGGATATCGTGGCCGACCCCTTCGAGCAGCTCCAACTGCGAACCCGGGATGGCAGCAGCTGTGGCAATGCCGGCCTTCACCGGGATAAGTGGATCGACGGTGCCGTGCATGACCAGGGCGGGCATCTGCAGGTTGGCGAGAGCAGCATCGCGTGGGGCAGCGGCCAAGATAGCGGCGAACTGGCGGGCAAAACCCCACATATAATCCGTCCGCCGGTAGCCGAGCTCGGCATTTTTGCGGGCCTGTGCGGCGTCGAACAGGGGGGGCGGGCTACCGATGGCGCGTTGCAACACAACCGAGTGGGCGAGCCGGCCTTCGAGGGTGTTTTCGGGGCGCTTGAGCAGGGCTCGCAGGGCGCGGGATTTGGGCCGGGTGTGGCGGCTGCTTCCGGTTGTCGACATCCACGAGCACAGGCTCAACACCCGGTAGGGGGCCCGTAGTGCCATCAGCTGGGCGATCATGCCTCCCATAGAAACGCCGACAACATGGGCGCGCTCAACCTCGAGTGCGTCGAGCAAACCGCATGCATCATCAACCATATCGGTGAGGGCATACGGGGTGGCAAACGGCCTTTTGAGTCGGCGCAACAACAACAGCCGCCCGACCTTGGGGTTGCCTAGGTGGTCGAACTTGGTCGACAGGCCAACGTCGCGGTTGTCGAACCGAATCACAAAGTAGCCAAGGTCAGCCAGCCGTTGGCAAAAGTCCTCATGCCAGAGAATCATCTGGCAAGCGAGCCCCATGATCAGCAGCATCGCCGGGTGTTCGGGGTTTCCAAAGGTGTCGTACTCGATCTCGATCCCGTTGGCTGTCGCTTTGGGCATATCCGACATCATAGCAATGTCGCGGTATGGCTGCCCGTGCTAAGCGGGGCCCAACGCAAAAACGCGGGCTGTCGCTGACAAGCCCGCGTACGGATGACACCGCAAAAGCTGCATCCCCGCTCGGGGGCTACGCTGCGCTCTGCGCAACGAGATCGATGCGTTGACCAGCGATCACCGCGTGCGCATCGCCAATCCACATCGAGTCGAGATATTGTCCGTGGATTTGGATACCGGCGAACACTGCCCAGTCGGCTTCGTTGGGGTCGTACTGCCCATCGAGGAGGCGGTCGAGTTCGCTGGTGTTGAGCTCAGATGTAATTTTGGTTAGCGCGATGAGGTCGGGGGCGGCCTTGGGGTGGGACTTGCGAAGGTGCCCGGCAACACGGCGGCCGAGTAGGGTGAACTCGGCTTCGTCTGGGTCGACAGCCTGTTGCGACAGCTTGTCGATAAGCCCGGGGTAGTCGTCGGCACCGGTCAACAAGCCATGCAGTCCCCACAGTGCGCCGCACGCGTGGGATGGGCCTTCAACCCCGGGACGTGTGCATATACCAATTTCGCCAGCCTCATTGATGGCCAGGTGCGTCAGGCAGAAAAACACGTACCGCCGGCGACCACCATCGAGTGGCCCGTGGGCTCGCACGGCCCGGATCCCTGCTGGCCCGAGCGAGGGCATGCCGGCGAGGCTCGAAATGTTGAACGCCTCGCCCCAGGCGAGTCGCACGTGGTTGGCAAACGGGGAGGCAATTTCGTCGCGACACACACCGACGGTGGCCAGGGTGTTTCCCGGGCGAAACCCGTGCGGCGCAAGTACGTCGAGGGAGTTTGCCAGAAGCACCTGCGGGAGGACGGCAGTGGGAAAATGCTTGAGGACTTCGGGATGGATCGATGCCTTCATGTCGGCGCAGAGTAACCTCAAAAGTCGCGCCTAAGCCAGGGCTGGCCGGCGTGCAAGTGTTTGCACCCTTTGGTGTGTATACAACCGTGTTGGTCGGAGCCTAGGGACTAAAGCGACCGATCCACAGTTCTAGCCCGAGCATGGGCTCATTGATCTGGCCGGTGGCATAGACCTCGAGGTCGTCGCCAATCGCCACACCGTGCGCGATATCATTGGGGACACCGCCACCAAACACCTGTCGAGTCCACATCGGGTTGCCGTCGCTGTCGAGTTTGCGCAACAGCAGCCGCTTGTCGTCGCCAATCTCCTCATACCCGGTCACCACGAGTGCTCCGTCGGCTCCGACCGCGAGTGCTTCACCGCGGGCACCGTCGCCGAGCTCCCCCTGGTACGTGTGGGTCCACACCTCATCGCCGTCTGGGGTAAAGCGCGAAACCCAAAGCTCCTGCCCGGCGGTCTCGTGCCACTGAAAACCACATGCATAGACATCATCTTCAGGGCCAACAGCCACACCGCGGACCTCGGCCGCCTGGGCCTCGGGACCAAACTGTTTTGTCCACAGCTGCTCACCGCCGTCGGTAAACTTCACCAGCAAGGCCCGTTTGATCGACTCGGCATCCTGCTCGTAGCCGCCGATGTACAGCGAGTCGTCGCTCGCGGCTGCGATGGCGTAGGCGACATCATTTTTGTTGGCCAGGCCGTTGTAGGTTCGGGTCCAGAGGTTGACGCCATCGGGGTCGTATTGCCGGACCCAGACATTGTTACCTTGGCTCGGTGAGCGCAGGTAGCCGGTGACCACGGTATTGGCGGTATCGGTCACCAGGATGCCATGCCCCCGGTCATTGCCGAGGGCGAGGGTTTTGACGCGATCGTCCCATACAAACACGCCCTCGGGATCGAGTTTGACGACCCACAGGTCATCGACGTTGTCGAGGTCGTAGCGCGCGTTACCGGCAAAGTAGACGTTTTTTTGTTGGTCGACCGCCACGGCGCGAATCACATCGTTGCCGTTGCTCTCGCCATTATAGTTGTATGTCCATACGATTTCCCCAGCCGGTCCGTACTTGGTCAGCCAGGCATTCGCGCCCTGGTCGGGGGGCGTGCGCAGATAGCCGCCGACGTAATAAAAGCCCTCGTCGTCGACCGTGATGGCAAAGCCCTGGTCCGAGGCACTCGTTTCGCTGCCCACGCGCATGTCCCACAGCTCTTGGCCCGATGGCTCACAGTTGTTATTACAACCATCCCCCTGCACGGTGTTGCCATCGTCGCAGGATTCATCAGGGTCGGGCAGGCCGTCGCCGCAAAACGGCTCGGGCTCAGCCTCGGTGTCCGTTTCGGTTGGGTCGCCGGTTGTGGTTTCGTCGTCGGTCGTCTCGGTATCGGTGTCGGTTTCAGTCTCAGTTTCAGTCCCGGTCTCTGGACTAGTAGACGATGTTTCTGGACCCTCGCTCGATTCGTCGGTCGCTTCGTCGGAGGTTTGCTCGCCCGAGCCACTGGTGGCGACCTCAGTTGTTGCTTCGGTCGTCATGGAGAGTTCGCCGCCTTGGGCACAAGACACAAGTATGGGGGCTGCAGCGATCACTGCGAGCCAGGGTCGGTAGTCCATTGCTCAACCTTAGTACAATGATGTCTTTTGGTACATGTACGGTTGGACTTGTATTTGTGCATGTTCGCGTGCCAACCCACCGACAGTTTCACCTCGCTTGCTAACGCACTTCCGATCGCCTTGGCGCGGTCACACATGTGTGTACCAATCTCGGTTTTTGGAGCGTTGTGGCCCATTTAGATAAGTTGATTGAAATCAACAGTTTGAAATCCTTCTGCGGATACGGGTGAGACCTCGAATGGGGTTGCGTGATGGGACGGAGTGCTGGATTCTCGCTGGGCCCATGAGCCGCCGCGATCCGATTACCTCTGTGTGGAGCGTCGACCCCCGGTGATGCCTGCGGAAGAAAGCGGCGTTGGACGCTTTGGTCTGTTGCTGACGGGCGACCCCCGCGACCAGGCGGTGGTTGCCGTTGTCCGCGAGACCTATCCTTCGTGGTTGCAACAACCCTGGGTAAGTATGGTTCTTAGGACAGGTAGGGGAAGTGTCCTGAGCCTCCCTGCGTTGTCTCCCCGGGCGGCCTCCAACCTCGCGGCCAAGGGCTTGCGGGTTGTCGCAATCGAACGCCGACCGGGCGAGCTACTGTTGCAAGCTAGCGACGACGAGCAGGTCACGCGCTGGTCACAGGCCAACATTGCGATCTACCGGGGTCCTACGCTTGCCGAGGTTATCCGACCCTGGAAGGTCGCGGGCGATCCCCCGGTCGGCGAAGCCGTGTTTGTGATGGCCGGCGAAGGGGCGGGCCCGCGGGCGTTGCTCGAACGCTTGCTGCTACTCGGCCGAGAAGACGCACGGATCGCCGAACTGGGGACCTATGTAGGTGCTCCTACACATATTTTTATCCGCCTCAAGGACCCACCGCTGTACCTGTTGATGCGCGCGCGTGATACCGCCGCCGAGCAAACTCGAGTGTTTGTGCGCAACGACAATGGGCCGGTGTGGATGGAGTGGGGGTACCAGCACCCGTTGGCGCCGGCGGTTGCTGCCAGTGCAACGGCTGCCCAGCGCAGCGTGTGGATCGATCGTGACGGTCGTTGGCAACTCCTACCGGCCGTGGGCCAGTGGCAGATGCGGAGCCTGTTTGATGCGGTCGCGCCCGAGCTCGATGCGTCGCGGCAAACCCTAGAGATGGACGCCGGGACCTCGCGGTTTGAGATCCGTCTAAACCTGTCTCCGGGGCCAGCTGGTGAAGCGGAACTCTGGCTGTTGACACCCGAGCAGCTCTACGACCTCGAAGCCTTTATCGAAGCCTCAACCAGCGAAGAACTCGGCCGGCTCACGGTCGCCCGTCTGCACAACGGCCAGGAGGTGGTCTACCTGCTGCGGGAGCGCGTGCGTCCTGGGGTTGCTCGCGTGGCCGCGCGCCTGTGCGAGTACCTGGGAATGCATGGATATACACGGGTTGCCGGGGCCGACAACCTGTACCTGCCCAACGGTCGCCGGCTCGTGCCGATGATTCGCCGCGACGACCTGCGCGACCTGCTGCAGCTCGATGCCTACTCCCTGGTGATCCTGGCCGAAGACCGCGACGGTCCGCGGATTGTCTCGGTTGGTGAGGTCGAGGAGGCTCCGCTGCTGACCTGGATCGACTACGTTGCGACCGATCGTCGGGTGGTGTTGGACCGTATGCTCGAAGCCACGGTGTTTTCATTTCCCGAGGTCACGATCGAGTGGCCCAAAAAAGTCACCGCCCCCATTCGCCCGCCGTCGGCCACCCGAGCCGGGCCCAAGCGCAGGCGAACCAGGCGGGCGCAGGTCGAACATGAACCCGAGCAGGAGCAGGTGGTCGAGGGCGACGAAGCGATCGAGCAGACGCCGGCGGCCGTGCGCCTGCGACAACTGCGAGAGCAGGCCCGTAGTCTCGAGACCACGATCGCCGAGGGGGGTGTGGACGACCCGACCCTATGGGGGGATTTGGGTTACCTCAAGCGCGAGCTGAGCGAGTTCGATGAGGCCGTTAGTTGCCAGGTTGCCGAGGTCTTCTACGCCGGAGCGAACCGGCCCCTCGAGTCGGTCCCAGAGCTTTTAAGTGTATCTGCAAAGGTACTGGGCGCCCCGGTTTCGAGTGAGCGGGTGAGTGAGCTCGCGGTGCGTGACAAGCGTACGCCCGACGAGCTGGTCTACCTAGGTGCGGGGGTCCTCGCAGCGCTCGAAGGCCACCTGGCGGTGCCCGACGACATCGTTCAGCTCGTGGTCCCGAGCTTTGCCGACCCACGCACCCCGGTCCCTCGGCGACTGGCCTGGTCGGTGCTCGAAGCGTTTTACCGGCGCAGTGGTGACCGTCTCGGGATGACGCGGGCCAAGGAGGCGATTGTCGGTGGGATCAACCACCGCGGGCTCTCCGAGCTCCACGACCTCCCGAGGTTTGTTCGCTACGCGCTGGCGCTGGCCGACACCCCGGGCGAGTCTGGGCCCCGGAGTGTGCGCAACTATGTCACCGCACTCGAGTCGCTGTTGTCGGCCGTCGAGGGCCCGGGGTTCGAGGAGCTTGATGTATTTGCATGTTATGCCCGGTTGATCTTCGCCGTCGGGTTTATGCGCCTAGGTGAGAAGAAAACCGCGACCGAGCTCGTGGCCCCGGTCGAGTTTGAGCTCGACGTCCACGAGCGGCCCAACCAGGTACTCTACCGGCTGTTTTTGGCGAGGATTGCCCACGAGGGGGCCGGTGGCTCGGCGCAGGCCTGGGAGCGCGAAGTCGAAAAAATCCTCAAGCCGGTGCGCGAGCCCCGGGTGTTGCGGGCGATTCACTGGCTGCGCAAGCGCTCACTGTGGCTGCAGGTGCCGAGTGACCTCGAAACGCCACCCCGGGTCCGCTCGGGACTCACGCGAATCTTTGAGCGGATGCAAAAAAAGGCGGGTGACATCGCCGGGGCCCTCGCCGGGGTGTTGCAAGCCCGGGCATTTTACGACTACGAACTCGCCGAAGCGATTGCCTATGCAACTTCGCGGGCGCTCAAGAGCGGGAGCGAGGCGATTATCCGCGACGTGCTCGGGGTTTCGCTGGCGGGTCTCGACAGTATTGAGATTGTCGGTCACCAGGCCGAAGCCGTGGGTAGCTGCCTGCGGGCGGCTTCGCTTTTGAGCGACGAAATCTCGGTCGAGCGCTTGCTTGGGCGCCTGATCGATCTCGCTGGCAGTCGCCACCTCGGGTCGGTCCGCGACCTGCTCAAGGCCGTCCACCCGGCTCTCAAGGCACTTCGGCGGTTTGGTGAGGTCGCCTCAGCCGAGCAACTTCTCGATGCCCTTGAAGGCGTCAAAACCTACTCCGAGTCGGGCGACCTCCAGCTGCTGGCGGCGACGGCTGCCGGGCGTATGCAACTCGGAGACGGGCGCCGTGCCGACACGCTTGTTGATACAACCATTGCCCGGGTGTTGGCCTACCGCAACGACTACGTCGGCCGCTACGAGGCCGCGGCCGCGGTTATCAATGTCCTGCGCCACTGGCCAGGTGTTGCCCGCCACCCCCGGTGTATCCGCTTTGTCGACCAGCTCACGAGTTTTCGCGATACCTTCACCACCGGGCGTTACTACGAAACCCACCGGGTGCTGGTGCTCGAGCATTTGGTCGACAGCGTGGGCGACAGCGAGACCCGCCAATCCGACCAAGTTCAAGCCTACCTCGACATCGAAGAGCACGCCCTGCGCCGCCGAATTATTGCTGACTGGAATCAACTATGTGGACGCTAGACGAACTAGAATCCGAGATCGATGATGTCCGTGCACGGATCTTGACCCACGGCCGTGACCTCAAGGAGTACTTTGTTGGCCGCGACACCGAGATCGACCTTGCGATTTTATGTGCAGCTGCACAGGAACCGTTGCTAATGGTCGGCCCCCCGGGCACTGCCAAAAGCGACTTGGTTGTGAAATTCTCGGAGAGCCTCGGGCTCGGTGGTGACGACTACTTTGAGTACATGCTCACCAAGTTTACCGAGCCGAGCGAAATCCTCGGACCTATCGACATCGACCTGCTCAAAAAGGGCCGCTATGTGCGTCGGACCGCGGGGATGCTGCCGACCGCCCGGGTCGCGTTTTTGGATGAAATCTTCAAGTCGAACTCGGCGATTTTGAACACCCTGTTGACCATCCTCAACGAGCGCAAGTTTTACCAAGATGGCAAGCCCGAGAAGGTCAACTTGATGATGCTGTTCGCGGCGACCAATGAGATTCCCGAGCAGACCGAATTAGAGGCCATGGCCGACCGGTTTGTTATTAAGGTCGAGACCAACCCGGTCAAAGACAACCACTTTGCCGAGCTGGTCGACGCCGGAATTATGAACGAGGCCTACAAGGCGACGGGGCGCAAACCGTGGGCCCGTGGCTCGGCGTCGTTCGACGACTTCTTGAAGTTTAAGCGGTTTATGGACCTGACGTTTGGCCTCGAGCTAACCCCCGGCGCGGACCGGGCGCGGTGGTTTCCGCGTTCAGTATTTGCCGAGATGCGTCGGATTGTGCGGGCGCTAGAAACCGAGGACAAGGTGTTTGTGTCCGACCGCAAACTCGTCAAGCTGTACAAGCTCATTCGGATCCGGGCATTTTTACATCACGGCGGTGCGGTCGAGACCTCGGACTTGGAGCTGCTCGCCTATGTCGGCAACCACCGCCACGAGCTATCTGTGGTTTCGGAAAAAGTCCACGCCCTGCTCGGCCTCTCCCGGGCCGGCTAACTGAGAGCCTTGGTAGACGACGTTGGCTGACACGCAAAACCGGCTCGATCGCACCAACATCGTCCCGGCGATCGAAGCCTGGGCGTACCTGTGTGGGCACGCGGGGCCGCTGCGAGAAACCCTCCACGACGGGCTGGTGTGGCTGCGCACCTGCTGGGCCAACGGCCTCGACTTTTTGCCATTCGACCTGGTCCACGACCTCGGCCAAATGCTGCTGAGCGGGCGATCATTTGCATTTGCAAGTTCTCGCGACCTGGGCTCCTGGTCCGAACAGGAGCGGGTGTGGCGGATGGACTACGAAGACCGCCTGCTCGGACGCTGGGTGCTCGACCCGAGTGTGGGCGAAGCCCATGTGGCGATCGCCGGGTTACCGCCCAAACTACGGCCAGAAGCGGTCGCCCACGCGGTTGGTCTGGCCCTCGGTTCTGCCCTGCGCCAAAGCTCGCAGCTGCCCGCGGGCAACCCAGCCCACCTGCGCTCGCTCGCCCCCCAACTCGACCAGCTGGCCGAACAGATTCCAAACAGTTGCGAGCAATGGTCCCTGCGAATCGATCGTGAGTGGGTCGACTGGGCACTTTCATTGCGTATACATGCAATCCAGATGTTGCCCGACAGCCGGCTGTTTGAACCCGAGGATCTGTGGGAGCTTGCCCACCTGCAGGAGCTACCCAACGAGTCGGCCAGGCTCGCCCTGCGCGAGATTCATGGTGCGGTGGCGGCTATCGGCAGTGTCGGCCCGAGCGTTGGTTTGCAGGTCCGTCGCAAGGCCCAGGAGGTGCCGGTGGAGGCCGACGAGGCCGACCAATACCCGGCTGGAGGATTCGATGCCCTCAGCACCAAGGGGCGGTTTGAAAACCTGGTGCGTACCGAAGTTGTGTATGTGGGGGAGGGCGTCGACGGTGAGCACGGCATTGATATTTTTGATGTCCGCTACGCCGAGGGGGAGCTGCTGTTTTACACGCGCGACCAAAGCCCGTTACTCGACCAACATCGCCAGCTCAACCTCGTGATCGACCAGCCGGCCCAGTTGCGGTTTAAAGACCCACAGTTGCCGGCGCAAACCCTGGTGTTGGTCGACGCCCTGTGCCTGCGGCTCCAGGCCGACCTCGTGTCTGTGTTTGGTCCCAACGGTGCCACCGTCACCATCTGGTGGCGGGCCGAAGCCGGCGAAGATGTTGCAGCTGCAACGGAAGAGCGCAACCTGTTTGAGTTGACCCTCGCGGCCGAGCTCGCCCACCGGCGAGTTGTGCTCGAAACAACACCCGACCTCGAGAAGCTACCGGCCCGGGGACTGGCCGTATTTTCCCCCAACACACCCGACCCAGACTGCGGGGCCCGGGCGTGGATCGGGGTGGGCGAGTCGGTGTGGCGGGTCGGCGACGAGCAGTTTGAGGTCGGTAAGCCAGGCCAGCTACGGGCCCTTGCCGACCGCCTGCTGGTGACATTGTTGGCCTGAGCGAGACACGGTTTGTAGATACATTATTTACCCCGGCTAGCTGTACTCAGGCTTGCCCCAGGGATAGGTTTTTCGTGAAACACTTTTGCCGCTTACAGCCGGGTTACACTGGTTGGGCAGGCTTGAAGACATAGGAGACACCGATGGTTACCCACTCAAAGCGCAGGCGAGGACGCTCCCAACTCCTACATGCCTGGTTGATTGCCGGAGTTGCGGTTTTTGGAGTTGGCCTCGCCAGCTGTGTGCGACCCGGAGCCCAGGCCGATGCCAATACGCCGGCGGATGAACAACCGAGTGAGCAATCGACTGCTTCTAAACTCGACCAACTGCTCGACCAGCACTGGGCGCGAGCGGGGGTCAAACCTGCCAAAGCGGCCGATGATGCGGAGTTTATGCGACGCGTCACCCTCGACCTTGTCGGCCGGGTGCCGACCGAAGCAGAGGCCGAGGAGTTTCTCAAGCGCACATCCGGTAGGGGTAAAAGGTTACACTTGGTCCACAACCTGATCGAGAGTCCTGAGTTTGCCGAACACTGGGCCGATGTATATGCAGATTTAATGATAGGTCTCGAGCCCGGCGGCCAGTCGCGGCGCTTGCATGCCAGTTTTCGTGGGTGGTGGGCCGAGCAGTTGCAAAATCGCGTGCCCTACAACCGGATGGTACAGGAGCTGCTCACGGTCGAAGGGGAGTACCCCGTGGCCGATGCCGGGCCGGCCACTTTCTTGTTTCGCCACGGCAAAAAAAACCGGATTGAGGGGGTTACGACCGAGGCAACCAGGCTGTTGTTGGGAGTGCAGATCGGTTGTGCACAGTGCCACGACCATCCCTATGACGACCGTTACAAACAAAGCGACTTTTATGCGATGGGGGCATTTTTTGCCCAGTCGCGGGCACGCAACAAAAAGAGCCCCGAAGGTCGGATGGTACGGGTGTTCGACCGTCCCCGCGGGGAGGCCCGGATCCCCAATGCCGACGGCACGCCCGGGCCTGTGGTCGCACCCAAGTTTCTCGGTCGAGCCGTGGCAAACGACCCACAAAAAACCCGTCGAGAACAGCTGGCGGGCGAGATGCTGAACTCTGAGCTGCTCGCAAAAACTCTAGTCAATCGCACCTGGGCGCAATTTTTTGGCCGCGGCCTTGTCGAGCCGTGGGACGACCTAGGTGGCGAGGGTGATGCCAGCCATCCACCGATTCTCAACTATCTCGCCCAACAGTTTCAGCAGCGTGGCTACGACTTTCAGTGGCTGGTCGAAGAAATTGTATTGTCAAAGGCTTACCAACGAACCTCGGCCGGCGCGGAGAACCTCGAGGCCCAGCGAGCGTTTGCCCAGGCCGCCGTGCGCCCGCTAACACCCCGGCAGCTGTTTCGCAGTTTGATCGTCGCCACCGGGCTCGAAACCTCGCAGCGACGCGACATCCAACGCCTGGTCGAGGCCCGGCGCGAGCAGGTACTGCGCGAGTATCTATTTGTATTTGCAGATGACGAGGCGGCCGAGGTCGAGTCGTTTTCGGGCAACGTGCCCCAGGCACTGCTGCTTCTCAACGGCGACCTCGGCAATCGCGGGGTGACGGTCGGCGCGAGCCCAACCCTCGACCGAGCCCTGGGGTTTTATGCCGACAACAAGCCGGAGGTTGCCCGCAAGCAGGCAATTGAAACCCTCGTGTTGGCGGCCTACGGGCGCCTTCCCAGCGCCGAAGAACAGATGGCACACGAGCGCTATCTCGCCGATGCGGCCGACAGCCCGGCCGCGTTCGAAGACCTGTTGTTTTCCCTGTTGCTCGCCAGCGAGTTTCAAACCAACCACTGAGGAGCCAACCATGTCACACATCCATCGCCGTCGTTTTTTGTCGGGTGGCCTAGGTGCCCTCGCAGCCGCCTTTTTAAACCCAGAGGCCAAAGCTGCCCAGGGTGAGGCAGCAACCAAAGTTCGCAGTTGTATTTGCTTGTTTATGCATGGAGGTCCGAGCCAGATCGACACCTGGGACCCCAAGCCCGGGCGCGAAACAGGAGGACCGTTTCGGGCGATTGAGTCGCGTGTGAGCGGGATCCGGGTGAGCGAGCACCTGCCGCTGTTGGCCTTGCGTATGCAACATTTGGCGGTGATCCGCTCGTTGACCAGCAAGGAGGGCAACCACGACCGTGCGCGCTACCTCATGCATGCCGGCTATGCTCCGGCCGGTGGCGTCAAGCACCCGTCGGTTGGCTCGATGATCGCTGAAACTCGCAGTGCTGGGGTGTTGCCCGGGTATGTGTCGATCGCCGGGCCCGGGCATGGCCCGGGTATGCTCGGCGCTGGGTTTGCCCCGTTTGTCGTGCAAAACCCGGCGGTCCCCGTGCGCAACCTAAAGCCCGCGGTCGGGGTCGACCAAACCCGGTTTGATCGCCGACTCGCGCTCTGGCGCGCGAGCGAGGCACGGTTTGCGGCTCGCCATCCAGGCAGTCAAACGCAGGGGCATAGCAAGGTTGTCGAGCAGGCCGTGGCGATGATGCGGGCAAAAGATGCAGCTGCATTTGAGTTGAGCCGCGAGCCAGCTTCGGTCCATGAGCGCTACGGCCAACAGTCGCGCTTTGGCCTCGGGTGTCTGATGGCGAGGCGCTTGGTCGAGGTCGGTGTGCCGTTTGTCGAAGTTGCCCTACGCGGCTGGGATACCCACCAGGACAACTTTGCCACGGTGCAGAAGTTGAGTGCCGAACTCGATGCTGGGATGTCTGCGCTGCTCGATGACCTCAACGATCGCGGGCTGCTCGAGTCGACACTGGTTCTGTTGATCGGTGACTTTGGCCGAACCCCACAGATCAACGCCAGGGGGGGCCGTGACCACTACCCACGGGTCGCCTCGGCGGTGCTCGCCGGGGGGGGTATACGGGGTGGACAGGTGGTTGGCGCAACCGATATCGACGGCTACGAAATACGCGACAGACCGGTCACCGTTCCCGACCTGTTTCGTACGGTATTTCACCAGTTGGGCGCAGATCCGGAGAAGACCCGCATGAGTGCCGCCGGTCGACCGTTGACCGCGGTCGATGGCGGTAACCTGATCTCCGAGATTATCTAGCGCACCGGCGGCACGCCTGGCCGCCGATACTCCTTCAGTGGGAGGGTGTGCTGGCGTACAGTTGGGCGATGTACCGCCTCGCCATTTTGCTTGCTGTGTTCGCGCTCGGTTGCGGGCCGGACAAGTCGAGCTCGACCACCGCAGACACTACCGAGCCTTCGACAACCGAAGTTGAAAGCGCGACGGATGTGTCGACAATGACCGGCGATTGGTCGAGCACCGGTGGCGAAACGGGCACTGATACGGGCGACCCGACGACGGTTGGAGAAACCGATACCCAGGGTGAACCCACGGCAGGTGAGACCGATACCCAGGGTGAAACCACGGCGGGAGCGTGTCCACTCGACGCGGATGTCGAGCTCGGCTTTACGTTTTCTGAGGCGCCCGATGTTGGTATCGATGCCGACTACCAGTGGAGCTGCGATGTGCTGTGGCAGGAGACCGACGAACAATCGACCATGAGTGTGTTGATGATGTGTGGCGACGGAGATGAGTCGACCGAGGTCACGCTCGACCTGTGGGCGCAGCCAGACTTGCCGGTGGTCAGTTTTCCAGCTCAGGTCAATCTGCGGTTTGTCCAGCACGCGCCCTGGTGGACCGCGCAATGGATCCGGGTGGAGACGACCTCGGGTGAGCTGCAGCTCGCCGCCGCCAATGGCACGTCGCTGGTGCCCGACGGGTTGGCGCCCGACGACCTCTATGCGCCGCTCACCGCCACCATCGGCACGAGTGCGTGTGCAACCTTCGACGACGATTTTTGTGGCGAAGCCGAGCGCCTGTTGGTGTCGATAAGTGAGTCACAGCAGACCTGGGAGGATGTTGGCCCCAATTCGGGCACGCTCCCAAACTTTCGTGTGTGGGTCCGCGATGCCAAGCAGTTTGTCGACGGTCCCGAGTGCACAGACACGCCGAACGCGTGGTATCGGGTGATGGTGCTCCCATTGGTCCCCTGAGATGCATGTGTATACATAAGCTCAATCGCTCGCGGTTTGTGTGCTAGCTTGCCGGCCATGACTTCGTCTGACAACAACCCGACGCCGCGCCGGGGCCTGGTGCGAAAATTGTTGTTGGCAGTCGCCCTTGTGTCGGCGGTACCCGTTGTCAGTTACGCAGGCGAAGCTGCGGCCGAGGAATATGTCATCAAGCGCGGGCGCGAGGCCGATGTTGTCGCCCTGTTTGCCCCGTACCAACTCGGTGGCGCGCCGATCAACGGTTGGCAACTCCACAACCTCCAGGTCGAAGCCGAGGGGATTCGCGTCACCCTAGTGGATGCCGAGGGGGCGCCGGTGCAGTTCACCCTCGACCACGCCTCGCGGGCCGAAGGGTCGTGGCAAACCGACAGCTTTGTGGTGGTCCCCGGGCAAAACCCCGAAGGTGCCGACGCGGTTATTTCCGATGTCGTCGCCGCGGTCGCCAAAAACGACACAGGCGCGTTTTGGGATGTGATTGAGGACGAGGTCGACAGCGCACCACTGCTTACGCAGGCCAATCGCTCCGTCGTTGCCTGGGTCACCGATGGACTTGTCCACCTCGCCCTGATCCTAGCTATTTTGTTGGGTCTCACCGCTCGTTTGTTGCGCGGGGCCAAGCCGGCGATCTGGTGGGGATTGTTGGCCACGGTCGTGGTCGGGGCGGCCCTTCGTATTTTTGTTGCACAGTCAATGTTTTTGGGGCCCTGGCCCTACTCGCGCGTGGTCACAAGTGCCGGCTTGCTGTACTCGGGGGTGTTGTTTCCCGAGTTCAACGCCTGGCAGGGCGGGCGTGCCTACCTCACGGATGTCATTTTGGCGGTCAACCTCGGGTTTGGCATTGTTGCGCCGATTGCAATATTTGCACATGCATACTCGCTGCTCAAAGACCACGCCGTCGCGCTCGCCTGTGCGGCCATGATTGCGGTGCTGCCCAGCCATATCCGGTTTACTCCCAGCGAGATCGCGTTTATCTCGTCGATCGTGGTGTCGTCGACGGCGTTTGCCCTACTGCACACCGCGATCGGCGACGGGACGCGTTGGGTTCGAGTGGGGGCCACCGTTGCCTACCCAATTTTGGTGGCGGCAATGTTGATGGTGCGACCACTCAACACCCTGTTTTTGCCGTTGTTGGTCACGATTATTGTGGTCCTTCGCCGTGACGGTGTACCCCGGGCACGCCGCCTATTTTTGGGTGTGCTGACGGTCGTTGGCGGCGGGCTTTTTAGCGCCTGGCACCTGATGACGCAGTTCAACGAGCAGGTGCGCGAGGGCTTGAATGTTGCCGTGCTCGCCGACGCGTTTGCCCTGCTATTTGACCCGGTGCGCAACACCCTGCTCAACCTCTCGATCACACCGGCTCCACTACTGGTCTTGATGGCGATAGGCGGGTATTGGCTGTGGAACAACTACCGGGCGATGGGGCTGTTTTTGTTGGCGTGGCTCGCCCTGTTTCACACCGGGCATGCGGCTGTGATTTCAGACGTGCCGAGTTTTCAGGCCCGCTACTACCTCCATCTTGCCGTGCCTGCAATCCTGTTGGCGGCCGCGGGGGTGCGACCGCTTTGGCAATTCAATCGCAAGATTGCGCTCGGGCTCGGGGTGGTGTTCTTGGCCAGCCCGCTTATCCACCTCGGATTTATCCGCGACATGGAATACGACGAACTCGCCGAGGTTCATTTGTTGCATCGCATGCGTATGCAAATTCCCGATGGATGCGCGGTGATCGAACTGACGCCCGAAAAGCAGGCCGATCGCTATGAGCTGCGCCTGCCACGGATGGGTGATCACCTGTACATGGGGGAACCGCGCAAGCAGTTTCAAGTGTTTGGTGTCTCGGCCGCGCGCGGGTGCCACGAGCCCGATACCTCCTGTCTTGAAGAACTCGTTGGCCCCGAGGGCATCGCGGCGATCGCCGAAAGTCAATGCCTCTACGTCTACGAGGGGATTGGGTGTTTGGCCGACCGCGAGCGAGACCTCGGCACGGGGCTCAGCTGCCACGACCTGCGCCAGGAACTCGAGTTGGTGACGGTCGACGAACAGCCGGTGGTCGGGCGCTACTACCACATCGACTGGCCAAATCTGCATGATGGTGCGTTTCGCCTCGCCAAACCCAAGCGCTCGATCGAGTCGATTGTCGCAACCGACCGGTAGTTCAGCAGGTGACCGATGGCGCTCGGCAGCCACTTGTAAGTCAATATTTCCAAGTGGTTATCATGCACTGGCAAGCTGAGGTCCGTGCATTTGCAATCGTGGACGGGTATCAGCCTCACGGGTGCCACGCGTGCACATTTTTGAGGTTCCTGGTAGGTTCACGCCTCCCTGTGAGGTGATCATGGCCGTCTCAACTTTACGTTTTTCCTCCTTGCTGTTTGCCTTGCCGCTGGTGGTTGCCGCCTGCGGTGACCCTGAATCTGGCTCATCGGACAGTGCATCAGCATCGGACTCAGAAGCCTCCACAGCCGAGACAACCCCGGCGACCAGCGATGGGACCAACGGGAGCTCTGGCAACGAGGCAACCGGGCCGACCGGTGGCAACTCCGACTCAGACACCGCGGGCCCGACCACCGACGACCCGAGCACAACGGCCGACCCGAGCACGACCGCCGACCCGAGTACGACCGACCCGAGCACAACCGATCCGAGTACGACCGACCCGAGCACAACCGATCCGACGACCACGAGCGATTCCGACTCGGATACCGAGGGCGAGACCGACACGGGCAACAACGACGGGGTGGTCCGGTTTATCGCCCTAGGCGATGGTGGCGAGGGCAATGAGACCCAGTACGCGGTCGCCAACGCCATGGAGATGGTGTGCGCCGAGCGGGGCTGCGACTTCGCGATTTACTTGGGTGACAACTTCTACGACGACGGGGTCGACTCCCCCGAGGACGGGCAGTTCCAGACCAAGTTTGAGATGCCCTACGCCGATATCGGCTTCCCGTTTTACATTGTGTTTGGCAACCACGACTACGGTCTTATCGCCAATCAATGGCACAAGGCGGAGTATCAAATCGAATACTCCGACTATAGTGAGAAGTGGACCTGCCCAGCGAAGTGGTATGATTTCCAGCACGAGAATGTCCACTTCTTTGGCCTCGATACCTCACGGATTTTTTGGGGTTACGAGTGGGATGAACAAAAGGACTGGTTGACCGACGGGATCAACAATTCCGACGCAACCTGGAAAATCGCGTTTGGTCACCACCCGTACATTTCAAACGGAGCCCACGGCAATGCCGGCAACTACGAGGGGTTTGACTGGGTCCCGATCGTCAGCGGTGAAGATGTCAAGGACTTCATGGACGACGCCGTGTGCGGGCAAATCGATATCTACTTCTGTGGCCACGACCACAACCGCCAGTGGCTCGAGCCGCGCTGTGGCACCGAATTTATCGTTTCGGGGGCGGCCGCCAAGGAGACCGACTTTGAACACCACGACGACAACCCGGTGTACTTTGAAGACGACCAAAAAGCTGGGTTTATGTGGATCGAGATCGAGGGTAATCAAATGACCGGTGTGTTCTACGACTTTGAGGGCAACATCGACTTTGAGAAGACGATTACCAAGTAGTTCGCATGCTACGTGATTGTGCAAAGGGCCCTACATTGGGCCCTTTGTAATTGTGCGCGATGGCTATCCACAAAGCCTTGCCAAACTCTTGGCTTAGAGAACTCGGATTACCGAGCCCCGTAACCTCAACCTCTCGAACCGCCGCTTGCCGGGTGTGGCAGGGATGCCTGAGTCGACGACTCGGGCCCGATGCCTACACCGGGTGTTGTCGGTGGCTACGCAGGCGCAGGATGAGCGAGCCAAAGGCACCCTGTCGATCGCGTTCGGGCGCCCAGGCGACGATGCTCTCCCGACCCGGGCCTTCGCAGTAGGCGATAACTGCCGGTTTGAGCACTGGGTCGCCTCGGCTCGAAAGGCCCTTGCCGGTGATGACACGGATGTAGCGAACGCCGAGGAGGCGTTGTTGGCCAACAAAGGCGGCCACGCGCTCGAGGGCCCGTACCCGTGGAAGTTGGCGGATATTGAGTTCGGGGACCACCGCAGCCTTCGCAGCTTTGCGTAACAGTGACTGCTGGGGTGCGGTAAGTGGTTGATTATGCAAATGTAGCAGGGCCGCTGGGAGCTGGTCCTGCCACGATTTGCCCGCGAATGCGGCCCCTTCGATCCGGTCCAGTGAAAGCTTTGGCGTGGGGGGTGGAGGGCTTACCTGGGGTGGTGAGTCGGGCGCAGGCGCGGGGTCGGGAAACCTTGGCGGCGTGGGTTGGGCAACGGGAAGCTCGATGATCGTGTCGAGGTCGAGGGGCTCTCCCGTTGCGATCGCTGTATAGGCAAGTTCCATGAGTTCCGCCTCGGTGACTTCCCGGATGGGAGGCGGTGGCTCGACGGGGGCCGGGAGTTGCACATGCGCGAGCTGGGCCCGGAGACGATGGACGAAGGCTCCAGCGGTTGGCTTTTGCGACACCCGGCGGGCGGTTTTGCGTTTGCGTTTGCGCCGGGGCACAGGCCTGTGTAGCACCGAAACGCTAGGCGTGTGTTGGTCGGTGCGCAACTTCGCACCAACCCCTGGCAATGTCGCGGTTGTCCACAGGTGCGTCCCAAAAACCGGGGGGTGAAGTCGGCTAGAATATTCCGGTGAAGACGCTTGTGGGTGGCATCGGGTTGTTTGTGTTGGCGGTTGTCAGCGGACTGTTGAGCTGTGCCAGCGAAGAGGCACAGTTCAAGCGGGCGTGCCTCGATTACTGCGATGCCCAGGCGAGTGCCGGGTGTGAGCAGGTGACCATTCCACTCGATCAATGTCGTGCTGCCTGCGACCAATACGAAGCCCAACTCGGGGGTGTTTGCATTGCCGAATACGCGGCATCGTTCGAGTGTGCTGCGGCCGCGGGGTTTGAGTGCTTCATGGGTTTCCCGATCCCGGCTGGTGGCGCGTGTACGTCTGAGGCGCTGGCGATGTCATCGTGTCTCGACAGTGCAGGGTGCACCAGCTACTGCGAAGAGGCGTTGGCCTCGGGGTGCGCAACCGACATGGCGAGTTGCGAGATGATGTGCCAGGCCGAGCGCGAGGCCTACGAGGAGTCATTTTGCGACTTCGAATACGACGACCTGTTGACGTGCTGGGGGCAAAGCGGTGTCGAATGTGTCGACGGCCAGGCCGCGGTCGGCTCCTGCGGCGAGGAGGTCCTAGAGGTCGGCGATTGCCTCGCGTGGGATGATGTTTGCACGGGCTACTGTTGGGCCTCCGATCGATTTGGTTGTAGTGACAACTGTTCGGAGGAGTGCACAACAAACATCGCTGACCCGAGCTGTGGCCGGGACTACGAAGATCTGATCGAGTGTGTTGTTCGCGACTACGAGGCCTCCTGCGTCGACGGCCAACTGTTTGCGAGTTTTTGCGACTACGAGCGCGAGCAATACCAAAGCTGTCTCAGCGGTGCCTAGCGCCCGAAGATTTGCTCGACATGCAAAAAGCCAATAGCGACACGCGGCCGGCTAGTGCTTAACTTCGGCATTTTTTCGCTGGAGCTCGATCGCGGCCTCATCTCCAACGGCCTCGGCTTCTTGCAGTAGCCAGCGAAACATCGGCATGGCCATCGCATACTGCTTGCGTTCGTTCCACAGCCACACCGCATGGGCGCAGCAGGCCTTGTGGACCTGGGGAAATAGCACCCGGCGAGCGTCCATTCCCCCGAGTCGGGTGGCGTGCTCACAGGATTCGCGCAGTTGCGTCCACTCGCGCCACTCATCGATGGGTAGTTTTTCACGGCCGCTACGAACCCGGTTGTGGAGCGTGTCGCTGAGTTGCTCAACATGGACGAGCAGTCGGCTGCGCAGCACGTAGACGGCCTGTGCGGCGAAGCTATCGTCGGCGTGGGGTCCGATGGCATCGACGAGCGAGACCTCGGCCGCCTGGGCGAAGTTGGCAATATCCTCACAGATCTGCCGGCGATAGCGGGCAATCACTTCGGCGCCGTCGAGGGGAGCTTCGAGCCGGATGATGCGGCGCTGAAGTTGCTTAAGCAAGGACTTGCCGGCGAACACCCGCTCCCAGGCCGCGACCAACTCGGCGAGTTTTTTGGGGCGTAGCCGCAGCCACACCGGGCCCTCACGACGCAGTTGTGCATGCAGCCCAAGGGCTTTTTGCAGGTCGCTTCCACTCACTTCGGCAGGTGTTTGGGTGGCAGGCTGCGCGGCCTTTTTTTGGCGGTACAACACGCGTTTGCAGGAGAGTGCACGGTCGCGCCAGGGCAGGGTTTGCCGGTGCTTGCCGGCGGCCAACCACAGGGCCTTGAGGTTGATGTCGGGGGGCGATGGTTGGCCGTCGAGTCGGGCTGCGATAGCCGCGAGGAGCTTGGCGGTCGGCGACAGATCGAGCGGTTGTGCGGCGATGCGGATGACCTCGTGCCAGCGGCCGTCGGCGGCGGCATCGGCTATCAGCCAATCCCACGCGACTGTCATTGCATATGCAGGTGTGTCGTCGTTGCGCAGGCTGGCCGCACTGTGCATGAGGGTGCGAGCCTGGTCGCGGTCGCCCCGGTTCGCGGCAAGGAGGCCCTGGGCAACGACCCCGGCCCCGGCCAAGCTCGGGAGTTTGTGGAGCTTGTCCTCCACCCAGGTCGTGTCGTCGGGGTCGAAGGTTGGTTTGGCATAGCTGGCCCACGCAGCCGCGAGCACGGCACCACCCTCCCGGTCTTCTCGCCAGGTCGTCGCAGACAGCTTGGCGAGGCGATAGGCCAGCCGTGTGTAGCCCCGTGCAATCGCCTTGCGGGCGAGCGCCCAGCCGAGGTCGGCGAGTTGGGGCAGGTAAACCGCGACCAACAACAGGGCGGCGAGCATGGCCCACACCGGAGGTCGTGAGAGGGCGGCGACGACATCGACATGTGCCGATAGGATTGCAAGTGCAAGTAATGGCCCGCGGGCCCCGGTCTGCCACACCCATCGCGGTGGGGGGTCGTGCAGGTGGGCACGGGCGACCTTGAGATCCACGTGTTTGAGGCCGCGGGGACGGGCCCGGGCATCGCTGCGGCTCCTGTACCAGGCGAGCACGGCCAGTCCACACAGCAAAAGTCCGGTGCTGGTCACGGGGCTCTCCAGTCGAATAGTTGCCACACGTCGGTCCAGGCCGGTGCCTCACCGGGTGAGGCCTGTGCCTGCTCGGCACGTTCGTGCGCCACACTTGTTGCTTGTGCAACATCTGCCCACAGCTCATGGACAACCCGGCGTTTGGGGTCGCGCAGCTCGGCCATCGCACCGCGGACCAACTCGGGTGTGCGCTCGCGCGGGCCCAGGGGCGTTTGATAGGTCGCGGCCCGGCTCAGACCGAGTTCGAGCAACCCGAGCAACTTTTGCCCCTCGCGCTCGATCTCCTGGCGACTACAATCCGGCGCGAGCCCGAGGACGAAAAACGGGTTGTCTGCCAGCGGATCAGTTTGTTGCTGCTGCATGGATTTCGCCGTGGGTTCGTGGGTCGTAGAATCGCCGCCGGTTTCGGGCTAACGCACCCCTGAGTTGTGACCGAGTTTGCGATCTTCGGGGTCGTCGGGCAGCAGTTGCCAGAGCTTTTGGGTGATCCTCCGCAGGGCCGGGACGTCGTCTTTGTTGATCGCCACTTTCCCCTCCTTGACAAGCGCCTGGGCGGCGACAAGGTCGGTGGCTTGGTCGGCCTTGGATGCCGCGCGCTCAAATCGGTGGTGCCAGGCGTGGGGATGTCGCAGCGACGCGGTCGACCCCAGGCGTGCAAGCAACCGCAGCTGGCGTTGAAGCTCGAGTGCGTCGCGGTTGTTTTTGGCCTGTTCGATCGCCTTGGCGGTGTCTGTCAGCAACTTGGCCTCGTGGGGCAGGCCGAAGTCGGCGATCGTGGCCGAGGCCCAGATGACGGTTTCGCGGGCTTCCTCCTCTAACTCGGGCCAACGCTTGTCGAGTTCGATCTGCTCGATCTCGGCGTCGAGTTCGAGGAACGCGCGGCGGGCTTTTTGGGCCGCATCGGTGTCGCCACCAGCGGCTGCCGCAACGTCGGTTTCGAGCGAGGCCAGCCGCGACTCGATGCTGTTGAGCCGACCGATCGCCGAAATGATTTTGGCTTGGAAGGCCTCGGCCCGCAGTTCGATGACCCGCTGTTGGGTGGCCTCGAGGTTGGCGGCGAGGACCTCGGGGGTGGCCTCGGGCACAAGCAGGTGAGCTACCTGCTCAAATACCTGGTCCAGCGAGGGGACCAGTGCCCGGGCCGACATACGCCCGCCGCGGTCGAGCTCGATGGTGACCTCAACTTCTGCGCCGGCGGGCAGGTGTTGTTTGAGCTTTTCCCCGCGTAGCTCCAGTGAACCGACGAGCCGGCACAGGTGAGCATCGTCGAACTCTCCCTGGACGATGGGAATCTTGAGTATACATTCTTCGCTGCCGGCCGGGACCGTCTCGACCGTGCGTAGGTTGAAGGTGCGACGGACGGGCAGGGGGGCACCGCGTTCAAAGTAGACCCGCACACGGTTGTTGGCCAGGGCCACGCCGACGGTCCGCGACAGCGGCGGATCGCTGATGGTGAGCCCCTGGACGATCGTGAAGGTCGGTGGCTCGATCGCAACTTTTTGCTCGGGACCGCGGCGGCCCTCGATGCGAAAGATGTTGGGGCGCCGGGGAATCAAGGTGACCGAAAGGACAAACGCCCCCTCCTCGTCAACTTCGGTCCACGGGCTCTCCCACAGGCCGTCGCTGCGCAGCACTCGGATTTCGCCGGGTGCTTTATCGGGTTCGCTATCGACGAGTTTACCGACCACGTGGGGGGTGAGGTCCGAGGACATCGCCGGGTGTTGGAGCCACACCCGTTGACTTTCGGGGACGGGCTCAGGCCGAGATTCGGGGCGGGCATCGAGCCCGGCAGTCGCGGCATAGATCGCGGCCCCGCGGGCGACCAGGGTCATGGGGTCGAGACCTTCGGTCGGAGCAACTTGCAGCACCTGTTGCACCCGGCGACGGACGATCGGCATCACCGAGGGACCGCCAACAAGGACCACGTGGTGCAGCCCGCCGGGATCGAGCCCGTGGGTCTTGCATAAACGTGTGCATACATCGAGTGTGCGGTCGACCAAGGCGAGGCATAGGGTCTCCAACATCTCCCGATCGAGGCTGACTTCGAGGTCGAGTGGGTCGCCGCCCGGGACCGGCAACTCGATAATCGCGATTTCGGTGGATTCGTTGCGGCTGAGCTCGATCTTGGCTTCTTCGGCGAGCTGTTTGAGCCGGGTGATGGCCGCGGTGTGCTCGGGTTTGCTGCGCGAGAGCTCGACTTCGGTTTGTTGTTTGATCTGGGCCAGCAACCAGTCAACGATCGCCCAGTCAAAGTCGCGCCCACCGAGGAAGTTGTCGCCGTCGTGGCCGATTACCCGCAGCAGTCCGTCGCGGGTTTCGAGCAGGGAGGCGTCGAAGGTTCCGCCGCCTAGGTCGTAGACCAACCAGCTGCCGGCGGATTCCTCGGCCGACCACCCGGCGGCGAGGGCCGAGGCAATCGGTTCTTGCAAAAGTTCGACCTGTTCAAACCCGGCGAGTCGAGCCGCTTCAGATGTCGCCGCATTTTGTGGCAGCTCAAACAGGGCGGGCACCGAAATCACCGCGCGCTGTGGGGCAAAACCAAACTGATCTTCGATGTCCTTGCGCAGCGACTTGAGGACTTCGGCCGACAGCTCCTCCGGCTTGCGGGTGATGTCGGCGGAGGCAAACGCGAGGTCCTGGGACGTGCCCATGAGGCGCTTGAACTCGCCGCGGGTATTTTTGGCATCGCGCTCGAGGTAGCGGCGAGCCCGGGCCCCAACGGTGATGTTGCCCCGGCCATCGATCCGAACGACCGAAGGGGTGAGCGAGGCTCCCTGGGCGTTGCGAACGGCGGTGACCTGTTCGCCGTCGAACACTGCGGCCGCCGAGTTGGTGGTTCCGAGATCGATACCGACATAGCGCGGAGTTGTGAGGGTCATACGGGTTAGCAGGGTATCGGAATTTTCGCGTTTGTGCCGTCGGACCATGGGCCCGTGGCTTGCGGCCTAGCCGCAATGAGGCAGTTGCTTGGCCCGGCGCCCTGTTGGGGCGTCGAAGGCACAGGGTTTTGGCGAAACTCGCCGTGTGAGCACCCTTGGCGTGAGATCCTAGGTGTAGGACTTGGCTTGATGGCTGCGCGCGGGGTTGGGCACTCGCCCATGAGCGCGCGCGACCGGTGCGGCTCGCCCTGGATGCGGCGCTGAGCTCCTAGGCGGCGGACAAACGCACAAAAAATGTATAGACATTTATCTGTTGGTGCCCAGTTCATCTGGTCTCGTTGTACTGCGGGCCTGGGCCGGCGCCCGGCATCGGTGTAGCAGCAAACGAAAAGGGGGGAGATGGCTATCGTCGCTGCGCCTGCGCGGCAAAAAGCCGAGGTCGATTTGTCGGAAAAGTTGCAAGTTCAACACGACTGCGCGACGGTCCGCGCATGGTGCCTACACCTGCACGCTGGCTCGCGGTCACGCTTGTGTTGAGCGGATGCAGTGAACCGGCGGTGAGGCGCCCACAAACCCGCGAAGTGACACGAGCAACACTTTTTGGCGACCCGCAGTTGGTGCCGACGCGCGAGGGAGAGCGAGTCCGGCGCGAGTTGGCAACCGCGGCGGAGATCCGCGAGACCTTGGCTGGGGCGTTGCCGTGGGCTGTTGACCATGTCCAGGTGCGATTGACCGCCGGCGAGGTCCCCGGCCGAGTTTCGGTGATCCTACAAACAACCGAGGCCGCGTCCTATCAACCCGACGCCGAGGTCGTGTCCCAAATTCGTAGATTGGTCGCTGGGATCGTGCCCGAGTCGGACTGGCGGCCCGAGCAAACTTCGGTGGTCGTCGGTTCGGCGCCAAGCAAGCAGGACGAGGAGGACACTCGGGGAGCGCGTGTGTTCTTTTTGGCGCTGAGCCTCATTGGTTTGGGCGCCAGTGGCGGGGTTGTGATCGACCGGACATTGGTTCGCCAGCGGATTCGTAAGATGCCGCGGTGAACACATAGGTGCTTGTTGGCGCCTAGTCTGGGGGGGCCACGCTCGGTTTGGATCCCCACCCGGACGCTGGTTCGCCAGCGGAATCGTAAGATGCCGCGGTGAGCACATGGGTGGTTGTTGGTCTGGTCTGGTCTGGTCTGGTCTGGTCTGGGGCCACGCTCGGTTGGGATCCCCACCCGGACATTGGTTCGCCAGCGGATTCGTAAGATGCCGCGGTGAACACATAGGTGCTTGTTGGCGCCTAGTCTGGGGGCCACGCTCGGTTGGGCTCCCCACCCGGACGCTGGTTCGCCAGCGGATTCGTAAAATGCCGCGGTGAGCACATCGGTGGTTGTTGGCGCCTAGTCTGGGGGGCCACGCTCGGTTGGGATCCCTACCCGGACGCTGGTTCGCCAGCGGATTCGTAAAATGCCGCGGTGAGCACATCGGTGGTTGTTGGCGCCTAGTCTGGGGGGCCACGCTCGGTTGGGATCCCCACCCGGACGCTGGGCAGAACTGGTGGATCGGCCGGGTTTTGCGGGCAGGATGTGTCTGGTGCCGGAGGCTCCTCGCGGAGCTTTTGCATGTGCAACGAAAGTTTCTTGAGGAGGCGAGCGTGCCGGCGCGAGATCGTGCTCACACTGACCCCGTAGGCTGCCTTGAGGCTGTGCATCGACTTGCCCCGGGTGTAGAGGTCGTCGATCAGGCGGCGTTCGTCTTCCGTGCAGACCGAGTCGAGCAGGTGCCGCAGCTGGTTGCAGGTTTCCTCGGCGATCACCCGATCGTCGGGCAGGGCGTTGGGGTCGGGGGCCTGTTCGATGATGTCGGGGCCGGCCGTGATGTGGTTGAGGACCACCGCTGCAGTCGTTTGGCGAATGAGGTCGGCGGCTGCGTTCACCCGTTCGGTCAGCGAGCGGGGATCGTCGGCGGCACTCGGAAACCGGTTGCCCATGAGTTCGGCCGCAGACTGACTCATGGCCATGGTTTGGGCCGCGCGTTTGATCCGCCGGCGGTTGGGTGAACGGGCGCGCACGGCATCGATCATCGCGCCTCGAACCCGGTAGTACGCATACCCCCAAAACGGGACGCCGGAGTCGAAGTCGTAGCGTGCGGCTGCCCGGGTGAGGGCTTCGCAGCCGATGCTATAAAACTCCTCGTAGGGGAGCACCCCTAGGTAGGCGGTGACGGCATGGGCCACCCGCTCGGTTCGCTTGAGGTACGCGACGACCAGCTCGCGACGGCGGCGGTTGAGTGGTGCATCTGCGACGCGGGCGTGGGACATACGGGTCTGCCTCGGGGCGAAGAGCCGCGTGGGCAACGGCTCAAAAGGTCATTCAGGCAGTCGTTATGGGCGCGGGCGTTGGCTCGGCAAGTTGGGGTCGTTGGTTGTGTGTGCAACAACGCCCTGGCGCGGGGAATCGATGTGTATTCAAGGAAACCGCGCCCTAATGAAGAACGCGGGTCTCACAGGCCTGTAGGTGATCGCGCAGGGATTCGAATTGTTTTTCGCTCAAATCGTGAAAGCGAATGGCGAGTTCCGACCGGCTGGCCCGGACAACAACCCCCTGAACCGGGAGGCTGGCCGACCGCTCGGGGAACGACAAAACCATGGTTACGCGGGTGCCCCGGTCCTCCCATGCGGGCCCGAGGAACTTGCAACCGCCGAGGCTCAAGTCTTCGAGGATGCGGGACAGGACGACTTCGGACCCGATGACATCCGCACTCGCGCGGATCCGGAGACGAGGGTGGTACCGACCTTCAACACTGCTCACCTCCGCATCATAACCGTAAATCGCGCATGTGGTCGAATGCGGGGGTGGGAGTGTCGTCACAGAGCGCAGTGCGCGTTTGTTTTCTCGATGTAGAGACTGCCTGGCACAGGTCTCGGATGCGCCGTGCCATTTTGGCAATTTTGAAGGTCGCAAATCGGGGGCCAGGGCCGAAAACCGGATGTGAAAAGTCGGGTTTCTCGCAACTTGGACGGTTGGCCGCGAGATTGCTATACGCTCTGGCGGTTTTCCGAGTCCACGCGATGTCACGGCTGCACACGATTGTCCTCTCCGTTTTGCTGGGCGCAAGCCCGGTCCTGGCCACCGGCTGCAAGAATGCGCCGACGATCCCGGGCACCAAGATCCCCGACACCCAGGAAAACCGCGAGATCCTGCAGGCAGTCGAGCGCTACCGAATTGCGTTTGTGCGCCAGGATGCGGTCGCCGTGCTGTCGACCGCCCACGAGACCTACTTTGACGAGGCCGGCTCCGACGACCCGGGCGACGACATCGTCTACGAAGAACTCGGCAACACCCTGCGGCTGCGGCTCAACCAAATCGAGTCGGTGCGCTTCACCATGGAGTACCTCGAGATCTTTATCCGCAACGATCGCGCGACGGTCGATGTGTGGATGGACGCGAGCTTTCGGATGAAGCCCGTGGTCGACGAAGATGGCAACGAGCGGATTTCGGCCCGCTACGCGCGCAAGCAGGACTGGGCACGGTTTGAGTTGATCAAAGAGGGCGACGCCTGGCTGATCACCAAGGGCATCTAGGCCCGCGTTTGCAAAGCTGTTGACTGTACACCGAGTCGCGGCGCGCTAGCCCACGGCATGGGTGAGCGCCTGCACCAGCCCCGGTGTGTCGGGTGTATCTGCAACTTCATTGACGTCGATCCCGAGACCTTCGAGCCCGCGCCGGGTGACCGGACCTATTGCCACAACCTTGGCCCGGGTGGCCGCAAGCAGTTTGTGACCGCCATTGGGGCCCCACAGCTCATCGGCGGCCGCGAGAAAATGCTCGGCGGTTTTGGTACTGGCAAAGCAGATCGCGTCGAAGCCCTCGCCACCGTGCTCGGGCGGTTGCAGGGATGGCAGCAGGTTCCCCGGCAGTTGGGGGCGCACAAGTTGGTAGGCGACCGCGAGTTGGTAGCTACCGCCGGCTGCGATGATTGCCTGTGCAAGGGTATTGCGCCCAGTATTTGCACGTACATGTAGCCAGCGTTTAGCGAGCCATCCGCGTGCGCGCAGGGTTTCGACCAATCCCTCGGAGTTGGCCGGATTGGCGACCACGTCGGCCACCAGCCCGCGTTCGGCCAGGGCCTCGGCCGTTTTGGCCCCGATCGCCGCCAGGCATGTTCCATGGAGCGAACGCAGGTCCTGGCCGGCGGTGCAAAGCCCCTCGACAAGGCGCTCGACCCCGTTGGTGCTCGAGACAATCAGGCCGTCGCAGTCGCGGTTGGACAGTGTTTGGTGAAAGGCCTTGGGGTTTGGGGGCCCGGTGACCTCTAGGCATGGCACGGGCACGACGTCGGCCCCGAGTTGGGCGAGCTCGGTGAGCAGCGGCTGGGCCTGTAAAAACGCCCGGGTGACGACGATCCGGCGGCCAAACAGCGGCCGTTGCTCGACCCATTGGATCTGTGCCCGCAACGACACAACCGAGCCCACAATCATCACCGCCGGCGGTCGCAACCTGGCGGCCTCGACCGCGTCGCCGATGGTCGCCAGGGTGCCGACCACGGTTTGTTGAATCCCGCGGGTGCCCCAGCGCACCAGGGCAACTTCGGTTGTCGGATCGCGGCCCGAGGCGATCAGGCGCTCCGCGTTTTTACGGCAGTTGCGGACGCTCATCATCAGCACCAGGGTGCCGCCGTGGCGGGCCATATGTTCCCAGCCGACTGCTCGCCCGCGTTTGTCGTAGGCCTCGTAGCCGGAGATCAGGCTCACCGAAGGGGTGTGGTCGCGCTGGGTAATCGGAATGCCGGCGGCCTCGGGGGTGGCGATCGCCGCACTCACACCCGGGACAAACTCGTAGTCGATGTTGGCATTGCGAAGCAGCAGGGCCTCTTCGCTGCCGCGGCCAAACACCATGGGGTCGCCACCCTTGAGCCGGACCACGTATTTGCCACGACCTGCCCGATCGAGCAGGAGTTCGTGTATCCCCTGTTGGTTGAGGCTCATCCCGGCATTGTGGGGGCCGCGGCTTCGCTGGATGACTTCGGCGTCGGGGCGACAGTGCAGCAGCAGGGCGGGGTTGACGAGGTAGTCGGCAATCACGACATCGGCCCGTCGCAGGCAGTCGCGCGCCTTGAGCGTGAGGAGTTGTGGGTCCCAGGGACCGGCGCCAACCAGCGATACAAATCCCGGCATGGGTGCAGTAGTCCACGTTCTCGAGCCCACGTCAATAGCAGACACACACGGAGTTTGGGCCGTTTTGGACGGGCGAGCCGCGGTTGTTACCGGTAGTTACGAAGCAGATGTATCTGCATGCGTTTGCCGCTCAAGCGGGTGGGGCCGCGGCAAATAGATCTCGGTGGTCGCGGACAAAGTCTGCCAGTTTTCTGGGTTTGCGCCCCAGGAGCTGCTCGAGGTCCGGACTCACCCGGCCGGAGCGATCGAGCCGGGTCACCGCGTACTCGACCAACATAAACGCCAGCAGCGTGCGGTCGACATCGCGTGTTCGCCAGCGGCGGGCAAATGCCCACAGGCTCGGCGCGCGGTAGGCAATTGGGTGATCGAGCACCTGGCTAAACACCTCGGCGGCTTCGTGAAAGTTGATTGTATCTGCACCGGTGAGCTCATAGGTCGCCCGCGGTTTTGTTGGCGTGAGCAATTCATGGCACGCGACCTCGGCGATGTCGCGGGTGTCGACCATGGCCAAGTGTCCACCGCCAGCGGGTATAAAAATCTCGTTGTGCTCGCACACGTCTACCCGGTGGGTGGTGCTGAGGTTTTGCATAAAGTAGCCAGCGCGCAGAATTGTGTGGTCGAGCGACGAGTCGGCGAGCCAGCGTTCGACGGCGACATGCGGCAGAAATTTTAGGGTGCCCGCGCCGAACACCGACAAGAACACAACCCGGCGACAGCCAGCGGCTTCAAGGGCTTGAAGCAGCGGTATCGTGGTTTTGGCAATCGGGCCCACACCTGCCGGCCACAGGACAAATGCGGCCCCGATGCCGCGGGTAGCCTCGGCCATCGCCGGTTGATCTTGCATATCCAAATAAATTGCGTCGGCAGCTGAGTTCCCCCAGGATTCGGGGTGGCGCGAGGCGACCACCGGGCGGTGTCCCGCCTGGCACAGCTGGTCGACCAGAGGCGCGCCGACCTTGCTGCGCGGCCCGACAATCAGAATTCGCTGGGATTAGGCAAGTTTTTTCCTCTTCAAGCGCCAACCGAGAAGGCACAGGCCGGCGAGGGCGAGGGCCTCGAAGTTACTGAGGGTTTTATTGATACTGCAACAACCTCCGGCCCGCTCCGGGTCGCTGATCAGGCAGTTGCAGGCTTCGTCGCAGGTGCTAGAGGTCAGGTCGACGCCAGCTTCGTCGCGCAGCCAACACAGCTCGCTGGCCGGCAGCGTATAAAACCCGCCCTTGCCACAGTCGAGGCCGCGCGAGGTCACACCGGCGAGCAGCAGTCGCCCGTCGACGATGACAAACGCCGGCCCCCCCGAATCTCCCTGGCACGAGTCCTTGCCGTCGCCCCCGGCACGAAACTCATGCCCGGTGCTGCTAAAACTGGTGATTTCGGTGGTGACTTCGAGTTTGGTGCCCGAGGAGCCATCTTCGGTGGCGCCGTATCCCACTAGGGTTACACTTGCACCTACAAACATACTGGCGTCCCAATCGTCCTGGTTGAGCAAGACCTCTGCCGAGGTGGCGATCGGGTCGGCGAGGACGAGGTAGGCGAGGTCGTGGATGTCCTCGGAACACGCTTCGAGGTCTGCGCAAAAGTCCGGGTGCACCCCGTAGGACTCGACGTCATAGCTGGGCCCACTGAGGTCGTTGCCGGTGGTGACCCGGATCGAGCTGGCCGCTGGGTTGCTGGGAAAGCAGTGCCCCGCGGTCAGGACCACGCGACTCGAGATCAGGGTGCCGGTGCACAGGATCGAGTTTGTTTGAATTGCAACAACTTCGGGGTAGTCCCCTGCTGCCACCTCTTGACCGCCATAGATCGCATCGGGCGGTGTGTTTTTTTGCTGAGCCTCGAAGTCGCTGGCGACCGGACTGACCCCGAGAAGAGCTGTCAACAGGGGAAGGGCGAGACCGGCTTCGGACATGCGGCGCCAATCATACACCGCGATTATGGCCATCGGCGGGTGGTATTTCGCCCATGGTTCGTGGCCCTCGATTGGCCCTCGGTTGGCCCTCGGCTGGCCCTTGGGTTAGGGGGCGTCGATGTACGTCGAAGCGCCCTCGCGTGCACCGTGGTCGGACAGCACGTGAAACATTCGCATGCGTTTGAGGGCGACGGGCGAGAGCTGGCCTAGGGGGGTGTAAATGAGTTTTTTGCCCATGCGCCGGGCGAGGTGCCGCAGGCTGGGGCGTGGCGGATCGGGGGCGACAAACACGACAAAGGTTTCTTGGGTGTGGTCGAGCGCCGCGAGCAACAGCACCTCGGCCTTGGTCTGTGCGTGCTCCAAATAGTAGCTGTCTTCCCACACGGCAAACATGGTGCCGGGCGGGCGGTGGAGGACAAACCCGCCGTACAGCGCCCGGCCGATGCCGGGGCCAACCATTTGGGTATAGGGATCGGTGGCAAACAGAGCCATGTCTCCCTCGTCTTCGTGCTCGCCCTGCCAGGTCATTTGCCACGGGTAGCGCGGCCCACCGTCGTCGCCCTTGCCCTCACCCCGGCCCGGCAATGGCTCGTCTTCAAAGATCAACACGACATCGCCGGCGCGCCCCTGCAGGCGTTGGTGTATGTGCACATAGATCTTATCCTCGTGCCAGTTGCGAATGGTTTCGCGGATGTCGATGCCGTCGTGCAGCGAGCTTGTAAACGGGACCGAGCGGCTGTGTTGGGCCGACAGCACGCGGATGCTGCGTTTGCGTAAAAATGCCCCGTAGTGCTCTAGGGCGACATCCTCGGGGGGGTACGAGCAAATCCCGTGGCCGGGTTTGAAGCGCTTGGCCCACTCGCCCGGCCGCATCTCCTTGGGGCGCTTTTTGACCACCCGCATCATGCGTTTGCGGCGTTGCAACAGCCGCGGACGAAAGCGAATCGTGCGGACCCGCGGGTGGATGTCGCGCAGGCTCAGGTCGATCGGGGTGACATCTGGCGTGCTGGTTTGCCACGGATAGGAGGTCGCCACCTCCCACACTTCGTGGGCGTAGCTGTCGTCGGCAAAGCCCCGGGCGGCGACCACCAACTGGTAGAGATCGGGGCCTAGGCGACCTTCGGTGAGCGCGTAGCGACAGGCGTATTTGAGCAGGCCCATGAGGGTGCCGGGCAGGAGTTCGTCGCCGGTGCGTTTGCGGTGGCGCAGCTTGGCCTCGCGGCACAATTCGAGCAACACGCCCATGCGCCCGGCCTCGGCAAACTTGGTATCGGGTAACTCTGGGGCTTGGGGCTGAGGTTGCAGGTTTTGGCGCTTGCGGCCAAAAAGCGAGATCACAGCGGTGCCGATGGGGTTGGCAGGCTCGGCAACAGGTGTAGATACACCGGTGCGGGCGCGCTCGAATGCGGCCTGGATAAACCCGAACTCGCTCGGGACTTCGCGGCTCGATTGTTCGCTGAGGTGGTGGACCACGGCATCGTCGCGCCGGAGCATCCGCAGGGGGGAGAGCACATCGGGGTCGACGGCTTGGTCCTGGGAAAGATGCTGTTGCAAGTATTTGACCACATGGCGGGCGTGGTGGAGCCCGCAGACCAACAGGATCGGCCGCTCGGAGTCTTGGTTAGCGCGGGCACACAGTCGAGCGAGGTGCAGCGCCATGGTCTGCTCGCGGGCTTCGTCGAGCGGGTGGCGCTGGCTGTGTGCGGCGGCTTGCAACGCGGTCTCGAGGTAGGTTTTGGCGCCAACTTTTTCGGCCGCCAGGCAATCGGGCAGCTTGTCGCGAAAGCCGGGGTAGCGATCGACATCTCGGTCGACCATGTGGACCTCGATCCCGAGCTCACGCCCGCGGCGGACGGCCTCGACCAGGGCATCGGCCGGCTCGATCGGCAGATACACCGGACGCCCGTGCTCGCTGCGACTTTTGTAGCTGACCACGCTCAGCAGCGGCAGGCGGTCGACGGCCCGCTCAATCGGTTTGCGCAGGCTTTCGGGGAACTCCACGGCAATCGCCTGTGGCCGCAGCTGGCCGATGAGTTGGTGGGCCAACCACGCGAACTCGAGGCGCCCGTGGAGCACCGGCAAAACCACCACCGGACCGCACACAAGCCCGAGCTCGGCAACGTCGCTGGGGGTGAGGTCGAGGACCGACGGCGGGTGGTAGCGGGTTTCACTCATGGGCAAATCGAGTGGGAATACATGTATATGCTAGAGGTCGTCGAGGTCGTCGAGCGACAGCATTCGGGTGCCTGGGAGGTAGTACAAGGCATCTTCGCCGAGCATCTGGCGGGTGGCGTGGGCGAGGACTTCGTGGCGGACCGGATCGGTTAGTTCGTCGCCGCGGCTGGCCGCGAGTTTGAGCGAGTAACGGGCGATGTTGATGCCATCGCGCACGGTAAACGGCTCGTCGCGCTCGTGGGCCCGCTGCAAAAATACCGACAGGTAGTGGAGGATTTTGTCGTCGGCAAACGGCAAGTTGGCCCGCAAAATCGCCAGCTCCTCGTCGCGCTCGGGGAAGTCGATCAGGATCTGTGGCTGCAGGCGACTGTGGATGTACTCGGGGATATCAAACGTACTCGAGTCGTCGTTCATGGTCGCGCAAATACGAAACTCGGGGTGGGCCTTGATCTTGATGCCGGCGACCACCGACTCGACATAGCGGCGACGGTCGAGCAGGGGGGCGAGCGAGGCCCAGCTCTTTTCACTCATGCGGTTGCCCTCGTCGAGGATACACACGCCACCGGTGAGCATGGCACTGACCAACGAGCTGGCGACATAGCGGAGCTTGCGGTCGTCGGCGATAACAGGTTGTACAAGCAAGTCTTCGGGGCGCGTGTCCATGGTCGCCTGAAACACATAGACGGGGACATCGAGACTGCGGGCGGCCGCGGCTGCGAGCGTGGTCTTGCCAACACCTGGCTTTCCGACCAGCCTCGGGGAGAGCGGGTAGTCTTCGGGGTCGAGGACCATCCACGCGGCGAGTAACTGCCGGCGCAGCTCCTCGCGTCCGACCCATTCCCAGTCGAGCACATCGGGGGGAGTGAGGTGAAGTTCGACACCCGAGATCACGGTGGTCCGCATGCTCGGCGGTATACCCGTAACGCGCGTCCGACCCAAACAACTGGCGACGTTTGCCGGTGATTCGCCCCGTGTCGACAACGCTTGGCTGCTGGCCAGCAACAGCCTGTGCGTGACCCCGCAACCGGTGCCCGCACCAAACTTGAGACCCAACTTTCGTGGGTAGGACGGTCTTGATTTGTGATGTAGGTGATTGTGGTTTTTGTTTCCAGGCGATGGTTTTGAGTGAGTTTTTTGGCGTCGTTGTCGAGCTGACTACACTGCCAAGACCGGGCCGCAAAACCCGGTTTTTCCGCATGCGACGCACCTTCTCGAAGCTCGGCCCGGTCCTCGCACTCGGGCTGTGGTTGACCGGGGGGAGTGTCCCAACTGCGAGTGCGACGGAGCTAGAGCGGGGGCCAGACTCGGGGCTAGAGCGGGGGGCGCAGCGGGGGTCAGACCGGGGGTCGTCAGCTCCGCAAGAAAATGTAGATGCACCTAAATCGGGCGAGGACGAAGCCGCTGCTGATGGCCGGGCAACGGAGTCGGGCGATGGCCAGGTCGTTGAGGTGTCGTCCGGCAAGGGAGTCCAGGACCCTCGATCCGGTGATGGCCGGGCAACGGAGTCGGGCGATGGCCAGGTCGTTGAGGTGTCGCCCGGCAAGGGAGCAAAGCCTCAATCAGGGGATGGGCAGGCTGACGTACCCGGCGAACAGGCGAAGGACCCTGCGGGTGATGCAAGCCGCCGGGGGCCAAATCCACATGCGAGTGACCCGGTCGGAGAAGGTCAAACTTCGGCGCCGCAGGCAAAAAACATCCCCGGTGACGAGACCCCGAGGTCAGGTGGGTCAACGTCGAAAGCTGCCGAGGTCGGGGATGGGACGACGCCAAGCGAGTCAAACCCGAAGCCGGGCAAGTCAACGCCGAGCGAACAGCCGCACGCGGGCGAGTCAACGCCGAAGGCCGAGGTTGACGGGGATGGGTCGACGCCAAGCGAGTCAAACCCGGGCAAGTCAACGTCGAGCGAACAGCCGCACGCGGGCGAGTCAAAGCCGAAGGCCGAGGTCGACGGGGATGGGACGCCGAGCGAACAGCCGCACGTGGGCGAGTCAACGCCGGCGGCCGACGAGTCTTCTCCACTATCTGATGGCCAGGCGAACGAAGCGAAGGCGAACCCCAAAAAACGCTCGGCAAAGACGGCCAAAAGCAAAAAATCCAAGCGCCGGCGATCGCGAAAAAAGTCGTCCGCGAGCAAGCGCGCAGGTAGCAAGTCCAAACGCTCACAGGCCAACAACAAGCGGTCGTCGAGCAAGCGGGGGGCGTCGGCCAAGTCTTTAAAACGCAAGCAGTCGGGGTCACGTAAACGTAAAAAACAGGCCAAATCCAAGCGTAAGCCCGGGCACCCGGACTGTGAGTTTCGCACCCCGATTTATGAGCACAAGGTCGAGGCTGGTGAGCACTTGGGGGCGATTGCCGGGCGCTACGGCGTGCGCCGGGCCGACCTCGTTCGCCTCAATCCCAAACTGCAAAAAAACCCCGACCTGATTCACCCGGGGCAGTCCCTGCGGGTGTGCCCAGATATCGCGCCGCGGCGGCGCGTCGAAAAAACACACGTCGTGGTCAAGGGCGAGAGCCTGGGGCGGATCGCCAGTGCCTATGGGTTGACGGTCCGCGAGTTGGTGGGCCTGCAGCAGGGAAAGTTGCGTAAGCAACTAGAGCGCAACCCCAACTCGCTGTGGATCGATAGCAAACTCAAGGTCCTTGTCGAAGAGGAGGAACTAGAGGTCTACAAGCCGCCCGACGAGGATACTGGCAAATTGCCGGTGGGCGTTAAATTGCGCGAGCGCAAGGGCGTGTTGATCAAGCGTTCGCACCTGGTGTGGGGGACCAAGGCGACGATCAAGGCGGTCGAGAAGGCGGTGCGGCTGTACCAAAAACGTATGCCCGGCGGCCCCAAGGTGCGCATTGGCGATATCAGCAAAAAGGGCGGTGGCCCGCTGCGAGGGCACCTTTCGCACCAACGCGGTGTGGATGTCGATGTCGGGATTATCCACAAGGGCAGCAAACGCAACGCCGAGCGGTTTACCCACGCCACCACCGAGAACTTGGATGTTGCACGTACATGGGCTTTGCTCAAGGCGTTTATCGACACCCAACAGGTGCGGGTGATCTTTTTGGATTATGCCCTGCAAAAGCGGCTTTATAAGTACGCGAAGAGCAAGGGCGTGTCCGAGGACACCCTCGATGAGTTGTTTCAATATCCGCGGGGCCGCGGGCGGACCTCGGGCATCGTTCGCCACTGGCGAAGCCATCGCGGGCACCTGCATGTCCGGTTTCGCCGCTAGTCGGTTGACGGTTCATATTGTGTGTAGCTGCAATTAACGCAGGCACGGTCGGTAGGGACTCACCCGCGCAGGGTGTTTAAGTCCAGCTCTCCGTAGGTTTTAGGCCGATTGTCGGCTCCCATCCCGATACTCCCTCCGGGCCACAATACGTGCATGTTGGCATTGTCTAGGTTGCGGGTTTGACACTCGTTGGCAAACAGGCGCGGCCCGGCATCGACTGCTTCATCGGACAGGTCAAAAGCCCCCCAGTGCATCCCGACAAAGTGTTGCGCCCGTAGCTGGGCCCAGGCGTCGAGGGCATGCTCGGGGGCCATGTGTTGGGGGTGCATAAACCACCGCGGCTCGTAGGCTCCGAGCGGGAGGCAGGCAAAGTCGATTTTGCCAAAGACCTCACCGATCGCGCGAAACCCTGGAAAGTAGCCGGTGTCGCCCGAGTGGTAGATCGCGTGGGTCCCCCGCAGGACAAAGCCTCCCCACAGCGAGCGGTTGGTATCGATGACGCGGCGATGCCAGTGCTGGGCCGGCACCAGGCTGATTTCAACGTCGCCTAGGCGGGTCGCTTGCCACCAATCGAGCTCGGTGATGTTGGTGCAGGCACGCGGCAGGCAGCGGGATAAGTTTGTAGGTACAATGAACTTGAGGTCGGGACCAAACCGGCGGGCGAGCGCCCGTAGGCTTGCGGGGTCGAGGTGGTCGTGGTGACCGTGGGTGACGAGGACGGCATCGATGGGTGGAAGCTCGCCGGCCTGGACGGCCGCTTGGGTGACCCGCGGGACAAGCCCGCCAGCGCGGCCAAAAATCGGGTCGATCACCACGCGCATGCCGTCGAGTTCACACAAAAAGCTCGCGTGGCCGATCCACAATAGGCGCGTGGTTGCCGGGAGATCATTGAAGTGGGTGAGAGGGTTGTCGACGACGCGAAGCTCGCCGAGTTTTCGCGGGCCGCGGTCACGGGTCATTTGCCACTTGAGGACGTCGCGCAACCCGGCGATCGGGGCGTCGCTCCAGGGGTTGCAAAAGCTGGTGCCGGTGCGGTTGCTGGCAAACACCTCGGGGTAACGAGCCCGGGTTTGAGTGGGGATCTCGAGCGAGTAGGTGGCGTGCGGCATGGTCGGGCGGCCAGTCAGGGAAACAACTTGCGCGGGTGAGGGCGCCGGCGCAAGCGGGTGTGAGGCTGGCGCTCGATTCGCACTATTTGAAATTGAATCTCATGCTTGAAAATGGCGAAACTCTGATTTTGCTCACCCTTAGAACTCGAAGCTGGATATTGATTCGTCATTTTTGATATTGACTTTCAAAATCCTATGTTCCAGAACTGCTCCAATGCTTACTGGCCTGCTCAACAACCGCCACAGTGCTGTTTTCTTCGCGCTCGCCCTTTGTGTGGGCTGTCAATCCGGCTCAGGTGACACCGCGTCGGAGACCGACAGCGGTTCCGATAGCGATACCGATGGCAACGGCGAACTTGTGGTGCCCGATGTCTATGCGTTCACCAGCCGGTTTGGCGACGAGAGCAGTGTGTCGTACTCGGGCCAAACAGCACGCCAGGTGTTGGTCTCACAACTCAAGGGCGAGATGGCGGCGATCCAAGATGAGATCGAGATGGGTGCCGTGTTCGAAAGTGGCGACGTCGCTGCCCGCCTGAACTTTTACTACCAGTTCGACAGCGCAAGCGCCGGGTCGCTGCCGCACGGGCTGAGCACCACACCGCCGCCATTGCAAACCACGTGGGACGACATCTCTTCGGGGAAGGACCTTCAGGGCAAGATCGCAGGCAACGATGAGACCGGGCAACACAAGGACTGGAACTCCCAAATGGTGGGCTGGGACAGTGCCGCCAATCCCGATGGCCTGATCCAAGATTGGTTTGCCGCGGTCGATGCCCTCGCCGTTGAGTACAGCGCAGGCAACATCCCGCTCGACCCGACGGGCGCGCAGATCAGCAAGTACTACATCTCGCCCGAGGGCCACGACTACACGCAACTGATCCAAAAGTTCCTGCTCGGCGCGGTCAACTATTCGCAGGGGACCGACGATTATCTCGACGACGACTTAGAGGGCAAAGGGCTCAATGCCGACAACACCGAGGCCAGCGACGGGAGTCCGTACACCGCCCTCGAGCACCAGTGGGACGAGGGCTTTGGCTACTGGGGTGGCGCGCGTAACTACCTCGAGTACACCGACGACGAGATCGCGACCAGTGACGGGCGGCCGGAGTACGCGTCGGGTTATCACGACTACGACGGCGACGGCGCGATCGACCTGAAGGCGGAGCTCAACTTCGCGGCCTCGGTCAACGCCGGCAAGCGCGACCGCGGGAGCTCCGATGCCGCCCCGACCGACTTCTCGACCACGACGATGCAGGCGTTTCTCACCGGGCGGGCGATCATTTCGTCGGCCGACGGGGCGCTGACCGACGAGCAAATGACCGCGCTCAAAGAGCAGCGGGACATCGCTGTCGACGGGTGGGAGCGGGCCATTGCGGCGACCGCCGTCCACTACGTCAACGACACGATCCGGGACATGAATGCGGCGGAGTACAACTTTGCCGACCACGCCAAGCACTGGGGCGAGCTCAAGGGCTTTTTGCTGACGTTGCAGTTCAACCCGCGCTCCCAGGTGAGCGACGCCGACTTGGCGATGCTGCACTCGCTCGTCGGCACCGCGCCGGTGTTGCCAGGCAGTGGCGGCGAGGCCGACTACATCGCCGACTTGCTGGCCGCGCGCGACATCCTCGGACAGTCCTACGGGTTCGACGCCAGCAACCTCGGGGATGAAAATGGTGAAAATGGCTGGTAAGTGTGGCCACCCGCGCGGGCGGGGATCGGAGTGACGCGCAGATGGAGAAGGTAACAGCACCGAAGGCACTTCACTGGGGGGTCGCAGCACTCCTCGTCGGCCTGTGGGCGTGCCAATCCGGCGGCGGCACAACTGGCGAGGGCGAGACCGATGGTGATGCCCTCGAGTACGACGGCGGTCCACTGCTCGCGAGCGTTGGCGAACAGGTCATGCGGCCTTCGACCGCGGCGTTTGCCAGCTCGGTCGACGGGCTTGTGACGGCAACCGCGGCCTATGCCGACGCGCGCGCGAGCAATGCGGCCGATACCGATGCCAAACTCCAGGCCGCGCGCGATGCCTGGGGCACAGCGATGGCCACCTGGCAGGTGTTGGAAACCCTCCAGCTCGGTCCGGCTGGTGCGGCCGCCGATGTCGTGGGCGGCAGCGACCTGCGCGACGAAATCTACTCGTGGCCGACCGTCAACACCTGTCGGATCGACCAGGAGTTGGTCGCCGGGGAGTATGCACAGGACGACTTCACGGCCAATCGCTTGGTCAATGTCTACGGGCTCGATGCGATCGAGTACCTGCTGTTTTACGACGGCGAGCAAAACACCTGCGCCCCGCAGATCGATATCAATGCCGAGGGCTCGTGGGATGGGCTTGGTGCCGATGAACTCGCGGTCCGCCGGGCCAACTACGCGGCTGCGATCGCCGATGATCTGGTCGCCCACGCCAACACCCTGACCGCCGCATGGGCCGATGGTGGCGAGTTTGCCGTCGCGTTGGCTTCGCCAGGTGAAGGTTCGGCTTATCGGACCCAAACCGAGGCCCTCGACGAGCTGATCCGGGCGATGTTTTATGTCGATCAACAGCTCAAAGACGTCAAACTCGCGCGTCCTGCCGGGATCAGCGAGTGTGGCGGTGCGACCTGCATCGACGAACTCGAGTCGAAGTGGGCCCGGTACTCCAAACAACATGCCGTGGCCAACCTCCGCGGGTATCGCATGATGTTTTTGGGGGGCGAGACACCGGAGGCGGGCAAGGGATTTGACGATCTGTTGCGCGAGCTCGGTGAGGATGCGCTGGCCGATCAGGCGCTGGCCGATATCGACGCCGCGATCGCAGCTGTCGAGGCGGTTCCGGGGACGTTTGCCGAAGCACTGACCGGCGATGATGCGGCCCTCGACGATGCCCACGCCAAGGTCAAGGCGGTGACCGACTTGCTCAAGGGCGATCTGGTGACCCTGTTGACCCTCCACGTTCCCAGTGAGGCGGCGGGTGACGCCGACTGAGTGTGGGCCCCTGGTTTGCCGACCTGCTAGAGCGCATAGGCGCGGGACTCCAAGCTTCCCTCGCCCTGGTTGTTGATCCGGGAGCACGCACCTATTGGCTGTGTTTGGCCGCGGCGGCAGGTACTGCGGTGGGGCTTATGGCCTGGCAACGCCTGCGCGCGCGCCGAGTTGGGTATCGCCTGTCGTCGACTGGCGCGACTGCGGTTGGTGAAGCTCACAGCTCCAGCTCGCGCCTGAGCGTGCGCCACTGGGTTCACCGCAGTGCCTGGCTCGACTACAAGCTCATCCTCGTCAAACCGTTTTTGGCTGCGTTGCTGGTGTTGCCGGCCTGGCTTTCGGCCTGGGGGTTGGCCGTTTTGCTGGTTCGCTGGCTCGATCGCCAGGTCGGGGTTCCCGAAGCTTCGGGGCTGCCGACCTGGCTGATCGCGGGGATCTACACACTCGTACTATTTGTGCTCTGGGACGCGAGCCGATACATCCTGCACCGATGGATGCACCGCTTTCGCGCGCTGTGGGCCTTTCACCAGGTTCATCACTCGGCCGAGGTTTTGACACCGTTCACGCTGTACCGCGTGCACCCGGTCGAGAGCTTGCTGTACGCGGCCCGCGGGATCGTGGTGAGTGGCGTGGTCACCGGGGTGTTTTTCTATCTGTTTCGCCGCGATGCCGTCGAGTTGCAGCTGCTCGGGGTCAACGCCCTGGGATTTGTGTTCAACATGGTGGGCGGCAACCTGCGGCACAGCCATGTGTGGTGGTCGTGGGGGCGCCACCTCGAGCGCTGGTTTATCAGTCCCGCACAACACCAACTCCATCACCTCAATGACGCGCGGGTGCAGACGATGAATTACGGCACCGCACTGGCGATTTGGGACCGCATGGCAGGCAGCTTACAAACTTCGACACCCGATCCGCCGCCCCGTACCTTTGGCATCGACGCCGACGAGCGCAATCACGACCCACACGGGTTGTTGTCGGCCTTGGTCGACCCGGTTGTGTCCTCGTTTCGCCGCGGGCGAGGCCGTGGTGTGGCCCTGTTGCTTGTGCTCTCGGGGTTGGCTGGCCTTGTCGGGGAGGCGCAGGCCCAGGCTCCCCAACCACCGCCCGCCAGTAGCGAGCCTCCGGCGTCGCCTGAGTCGCCCGATGCCGTCGATCTTGACCTCAGCGACATGTCTGAAGAGTCGGGTGATGATGTCGACCTCGACTTGAGCGATATGTCTGAAGAACCAGGCAATGGCGACGATGTCGACCTCAGTGATTTGCCGGACGACGGTGATGCCAACCCGACCGCGGACGATGGTTCTGGGGCGTCCAGACCTACCGACAAGCCCAAGCCGCCGACGCGTGCCGATGTCGAGACCGCGACCGTGTCGATCATCGGCATGCCCGAACGCCTTCCGCGGGTGGTCGGCTCGGCCCATGTCGTCGACGATGAAACCCTGCAGCGCCAGGAGCCCGATGACATTCACCGGGTGCTGCAATCGGTACCGGGGATCTATGTCCGCGGCGAAGATGGGTTTGGCCTGCGCCCCAACATCGGTATGCGCGGGGTCGACCCAAACCGCAGCTCCAAGGTGACGCTGATGGAGGACGGCGTGCTGCTCGGGCCGTCCCCATACTCGGCTCCGGCGGCCTACTACTTTCCCTTGGTCACGCGCATGGTCGGGGTTGAGGTGTTCAAGGGTCCGTCGTCGATCCGCTACGGGCCCAACACCATCGGCGGTGCCGTCAACCTGCAGACCCGGCCGATCCCCACCAAAAATCGCGGTGGGATCGACATTGGGGCAGGGCGGTTTGGCTACGGGAAGGTCCACGGGTTTTGGGGCACCAGCACCAAGCGGTTTGGGGTGTTGCTCGAGGGCGTGCGGGTGCAGTCCAACGGGTTTAAACAACTCGATGGCGGCGGCAACACGGGGTTTGGCAAAAACGAGTTGATGGTCAAGACCCGTGCCCACGGCGATCCGGGGGCCCGCGTGTACCACCAGTTCGACACCAAGTTTGGCCTGGCGACCGAACGCTCCAACGAGACCTACCTCGGGCTGACCGATGCCGACTTTGCCGACAATCCCTACCGCCGCTACGTGGCCTCGCAGCGCGACCAAATGAAATGGATGCGCACCCAGGCCCAACTTTCGTATCTGGTGGCCCGCGGCGAGTTGTTCGAGCTCCAGGTCACGGCCTATCGCCACGACTTTTCGCGGGCGTGGACCAAGTTCAACCGGTTTCGCGGCGGCCCGGACATCCGCGACATCCTCAACTTCCCCGACAGCGGGCAGTCGGCGGTGTACTTGGCGGTGCTGCGCGGCGAGGAGGACTCGGTCGGCAGCGATCAGGCGCTGATGATCGGGACCAACGGGCGCTCGTATGTGTCGCAGGGGGTGTCGACAGTCACGCATGTGCGCCCGAAGACGAAATACGTCGACCAGGACATCGAATTTGGCGCCCGGATCCACTACGACGACATCCGCCGGCACCACACCGAAGAGGGATTTTCGATGGTTTCGGGGACGTTGGTGCCGACACAAGAGGGTGTTGAGACCACCGCGCAAAACGGCGGGGCCGCGATCGCCGGGGCCTTTCACCTGCACGACGAAATCAGCATTGTCGATCGCGTCACCGTGGCCCCCGGTGGTCGCCTCGAAGTCATTCAGACCCGGTTTCGCAACGAGTTGGCCGACGCACCCGAGGAGGTTCGCAACCTCAACGTCGTGTTTATGCCGGGGATTGGTGTGCACGTGGCCGCGACCAAGTGGCTCGGGGTGCTCGCCGGCGTGCACTCGGGGTTTTCGCCGGTGTCCCCAGGGCAGTCCGACGATGTTCGTCCCGAGCGCAGTGTCAACTACGAGGGCGGTGTGCGTGCCCATCACCGCGGGCTGCGGGCCGAGGCCATCGGGTTTTTCACCGACTACGAAAACCTCACCGGCGAGTGCACCTTTGCCCAGGGCTGCGACGACACCAACATCGGGCAGCAGTTCAACGCCGGCGAGGTGTTCACCGCCGGTAGCGAGCTGCTGGCTGCCTACCGCCACGAGTGGGGTCCGGGTTGGCTCGAGGGCCGGGCGACCTACACGTTTACATGGTCGCAGTTTCGCTCGTCGTTTAGCTCGCAAAACCCCCAGTGGGGCGATGTCGAAGCCGGCGATGCCCTGCCGTACATCCCGGCCCACGTCGCCGCCTTTCGCGTGGCCGGTGGGATGCAGCGGTTTCAACTCAACGCCGAAATGCGCTACATCGGCGCCATGCGGGATACGCCGGGGCAGGGGGAGCTCGAAGACGTCGAGCGGATCGCACCCAACCTGATTTTGGACATGGGAGGCGGAGTACAAGTCGGCGAGCGGGTGTCGCTTTACACCGTGTTCCGCAACGTCACCGGGTCGCAGTACATGGTCTCCCGCCGGCCGTTCGGAGCCCGCCCCGGACGCCCGTTTTCATTTATGGTCGGCCTCAAAGTCGACTTTCGCTGACCGCCACGGATCCACACCACCAAGGCCCGTTCGCGGGCAGGAGAATCGATGCAAGACCTCACCCTCTACGAGTTACTCGCCCAAGCGGGCTGGACTGTGGTCCCGATTTACCTGTGCTCGGTGTTTGCCGTGGCGATCGGTGTGCGCAAGTACTTTGACTTCCGGGCCGCCGGCCTCGACGACACCGCCTGGCTCGAGCCAACCCTGCACGCCCTGCAAGCCGGCGATCACAATGCCGCACTCGAGGCGGCGACCCGCTCGCGGCATCCCGCCGCCGCCGTCACCCGGGGATTGGTGCGCGCGCTGGTCAAACGCCCGGAGCACGCCGAGGCCGAGGCCAAACGGATCGGGATGGAGGAGCTCCAACGCCTAGGTCGTTACACCCGAAGTCTCGCGCTGCTCGCCGAGATTGCCCCGTTGCTCGGATTGCTCGGCACCGTGGTTGGCATGGTCGACCTGTTTATGGGGATCCAGGGGTCGCAACACGGCAACGTCGAGATGGCCCAGTTGTCGGCCGGGATCTGGAAGGCCCTGTTGACGACCGCGGCCGGGCTCACGGTCGCGGTTCCCACCCTGGCACTACACGCCTACTTCCGCAGTCAACTCGATCGCTTGCGTGTACAACTTACTGGTGTTGTCCAAAGGGTCATGTTTGTTGCGCCAGGTAGGTTGTCGTGATCGACTTTCGCGAAGTTGAGGAGTACCAGCCGCGCGTCAACCTGTCGGCGTTGATCGACGTCGCGTTTATCCTGGTGATCTTTATTGTCCTGGCCGCAAGCTTTCGCCAGGAGCGTGACATCGAAGTCGACCTGCCCAAGACCGACGCGGTTCAACCGGCCCATGTCGAGGGGTTGCAGGTGGTGGTGCGGGCCGATGGATCGATCCGTGTCGACGGCCGCGAGGTTCCACGCGCCGAGGTTCGCACCACACTTTCACAGCTGCGGGGCAAGCATCGTTCGGTGATGTTGTCGGTCGATCGGGCCGCCGCTGCCCAGGCTGCTGTCGAGGCCCTTGCCGATGCCCAGGCCGCCGGTTTTGAGTCGGTTGCGATCGCCACCCAGGAGCGGAGCGGTCGTTGAAACGGGCACTCGGCCCGCTGGCGATTGCCGTGCTTGCGCATGGCGGATTGCTGCTGCTGACGATTAACCTCGATCCTGTCGAAGAGCCCCCGCGCGTGGTCCGAGTTGCATTTCCGACACCACCGGAGCCACCACCGGAGCCACCGCCTGAACCCGAGCCCGAGCCTGAACCTGAGCCCGAACCGCCACCGCCCGAGCCCGAAGTTCCACCGGAGCCACCACCGGAGCCACCGCCCAAACCACCACCGCCCGAACCGCGGCCACAGCCAGCGAAGCAGGCCTCCCAGCCAGCGAAGGCCCCCGAGGATCCGCGTGCCAGCAAGCCGCCTCCACCGAAGCCTCAGCAAGCGACCAAGCCCGAGCCGCCCAAGCAAGTGTCGCCACCACAACCACCGCCGAAGCCCTCGGTTTCCAAGGCCGACATGCGGGCATTTGGCCGGGGGGTGCACGGCGCGGTCGCCCAGGAGCGTCGCTACCCGGTGGCCGCGCGTCGCCTCGGGCTCGAGGGTCGTGGGACGGTACGGCTGACAATCGATCGCCAGGGGAAGTTGGTCGGCAAGCCGACGATTGTGCGTTCGACCGGCCACACGGTGCTCGACCAGGAAGCGTTGAAAATGGTCCAGCGCGCCGCTCCGTTCGCGCCACTTCCGGCGGGGTTTGCCAAGCCGACGGCGACGATTGTGATTCCGGTGGATTTCAAGCTGCGCAAGGGGTGACGCGGATTGCCACTCGCGGTCGATATTCCCGAGTAGTCGGTCGAACCAAAACGAACAAAGGCCCCCGCGTGGAGGCCCTTGTCTGCTGGGTGTGTTTGACGCTTACGAAGCTGAGCCCTGGCCAGCCGCCGCGAGGTTGCGGGCGACGAAGTCCCAGTTGGCCAGGCTGTCGAGGATGGTCTCGATGAACTTGGGCCGCGCGTTTTGGTAGTCGAGGTAGTAGGCGTGCTCCCACACGTCGATGGTGAACAGTGCGACTTGACCGTGTTTCATCGGCGTATCGGCGTTGGCGGTGCTCACAACTTTGAGCTTGCCGCCGTCGAGTACCAACCAGCCCCATCCCGAGCCGAACTGTCCGCCAGCGGTGGCGGCAAATTGCTTTTTGAACGCGTCGAACGAGCCGAAGTCGCGGTTGATGGCTGCGGCGAGGTCACCTGTTGGGGCACCACCACCGCCCGGCTTGAGGCAGTTCCAAAAAAACGTGTGGTTCCAGACTTGAGCGGCGTTGTTGAAAAGCCCGCCCTCGGCCGACATGATGATTTCTTCGAGGCTCTTGTTGGCGTTGTCGGTGCCCTCGATCGCGGCGTTGAGCTTTTTGACGTACCCGGCGTGGTGCTTGCCGTAGTGGAAGTCAAACGTACGCGCACTCATGTGGGGCTCTAGTGCATCTTTGGCGTAGGGGAGCTGGGGAAGTTCAAAACTCATCGTGTACCTCGTGTGATAGCGAAGATTTGCTCTGGGGTTTGGTCGCAAAAAGCGATGCCCGCAACTTGACACGCACAAGGAGGTTCGGGCAACTCGCGCGGCCAGTTTGGCAACGGCTTGGTCGCCAACGGCGATAGCGACTCGTGACCGCTACTTTCCCGAAGTTCGCGCGCACTCGAGGCCGATCACGGGCAACCGCTCGCGCGCACTCGAATTTGCTTGCGATCCAGTTGTCGCTGCGCGTCCTTTCGATCCAGTTGTCGCCGCGCAACTCAAATCCGTTGTTGCAGGCGATCATCGCTTGACGGGTGGTGTCTGCGAAACGGCGCGCGCCACTCGAAGCTTGTTCTCGAATGTTTACGCTACGGCGTATCGGTTGCGACGACCACACCGATCACGGCCTCACGGGCAAACCGCCCCAGCGCACTCGAGTCTTCGCTTTCGATCCAGTTGTCGCCGCGCAACTCAAACCCGTTGTCGCAGGCGACCACTCGCTTGACGATCGGATGGTGTTTGCGAAACGGATGGCGCGCGACCACGATATCGCCGACTTTTGGTGTGCGCTGCGGGTCGACACGCACGACCATGCCGGGCTTGAGCGCTGGCCACATCGAGTGACCTTCGACTTCAAATACCAGTGGCCCCAGGGCATCGGTGGCGTGTCCTTCGGGTATGTCCGGAGTGTCAGGTGGGTCCATGCCGATACCGAAATTGAGAAGTGCGCCGGGTGTGGCGTCGACCTATTGCTAGACCAACCCTACACGCCCGACGCACGTAGCAGACGACTTTTGTCGATCAGCCGCCAGCGGCGACCCAAGCGACGTCGCGGCCCTTGGCCTTCCAGAACATCTCGTGGATCTTCTCGACAGTCTTGAGCAGCGCCTCGGCTTTTTCGAGGCTGACCTCTTGCTTGCATGCCGAGCACAGCTTGGCGGCGTTCCAAAACACGTCGTGGAGGTCGGGGAATTGCTCGAGGTGTGCCGGCTTGAAGAAGTCGGTCCACAAAACCAGCAGCTCGTGCTTGGTCAACTCGGCCTGGCCCTCTTTGATGGCCACGTAGCGGGCCAGGGTGTTGTGGTAGGAGACGCTGACCTTGGGGTCCTCATCGCCGTGGGTGTGCAGCGACAGGAGTTTTTTGGTCATCGAGAGCACGGCCTCGGCGGCGACGCGAGCCGAAGCCGGGTCGTAGATGCCACAGGGGCCGTCGCAGTGGGCGAATACTTTGGGAGCGTTCATATCGAGTCAGCCTTGCTTGTTAGTTTTGGACCGTGACTTGGCGACGGGCGAGGGTACGGAAGAGGAGTGCGCACAGGCACAGACCGGCGACGGCGAAGGCCACCGTAGCAAACGAGAACGGAAGGCTCGAAGCGGCGGAGTGGTCGTGGGGGATGGGTGCGGGGTGCGCGAGGATGGTTGCGAGAACGTGCATGGTGACTTTGCCCTTGCGTGAGGGGGTTTTCAGACGTTGAGAGGCTGTCTCGGAGTTGACTCCAGGGACAGGTGTAAGCGGGTTGGCCGGGGCGCGACTGCCACGGGGCACGAAGGCTCGAAGCACCGCGTGTGGCCCTGGACAGGGTCAACAAAGGTAAGGGCGTCGCGGGCAAAGCTTCCCAGTTGGGCGGGCCAGGCTTTGGTCGCGAGCATGGCCTTTCATAACGAAATCACTTTTTAGAATCAATCATTACTCTATGAACTTGCGCTATTGTCGCGCGTGAGATTAATGATTTTGAAAGTCTTTTTCAATTTAGTACCGTGCTCGCGTGCAGGGCTCCAAGACCGTGCGGACGCAAACAAATCGATGGAGGACATTTTTGCGGTGGTCGCGGCGAGCACACCTCTACTGCGGGCTCGCACTCGTGCCGTGGGTGTGCCTCTACGGCATCACCGGACTGTTTTTCAACCACCCCACACTCGCAGGTGACGATGCCCTGAGGTTTGGTCGCAGCGAGCTACCGCCCGAGTTGCTGCAACGAGCACCATCCGCCGATGACGTGGCCCGCAGCCTCGAGCGCCAACTCGGCGAACAGCTTCGCCTCAACGACTTGCCGCCGCCACAGTACACAGGCTCCCTGCGGGCCAAGGGCAAGCTCGGAGACCGCGACGTCCGCCTATTTCTCGGTATGCGTTCGGGCAATGGTTCGTTGCGGTTCGACGACTCTGAAGCTGGCAACTTGCCCGAGTCGTTGCTCCCACTCCCGAGCATCGATCCCGAAGGGCAGGGCGCGACCGCGTGGGAGCAGGCTGCCCTGGCAATCGCCGGCGTGTACATCGACGACCCGACCCTCGAGCTCAAACTCGATCGCGCGCCAACCCTGACATTTGGTGCCGACGTCGACGGCGAGCCCTGGGTTGTCACCTACGATCCAAAGGACCGCGAACTCGAGTTTGAGCGCCCCGGCAGCGAGGCGGTCGAAGTCCCGCGGTTGTTGCAGCGACTGCACATGACCCACCACTATCCCGACCGTTTTGGCGCGGGCTGGATCCACGCCCTGTTTGTCGACCTCACGGCCGGATGCTTGCTGATGTGGTGCCTCACCGGTTTGATCATGTGGTGGCAGATGCGCAAGCTTCGGCGGATCGGCGCGGTCGTGCTGTTGTCGGGAGCCTCGGCGGTAATCTGGCTGATGGCACAGGTTGTTCCTGGGATGTTGTAGACAACCGCCAAGTATCGGCACGGCAGGTAGACGCCGATGACCTGGCCGGCACGGTCGTGCTATTGTCGGCGGCCTTGGCGGTTATTTGGCACAGGTTGTTCCTGCATTGTTGTCGACAACCGCCAAGCACCTACTGGCACGGTAGACGTCGATGAGCTGGCCGGTGCTGTCGGGCAGTTGTCGTGCGCCTCGACGGTAATCTGGCTGATGGCACAGGTTGTTCCTGGGATGTTGTCGACGACCGCCAAGCACCTACTGGCATGGCAGGTAGACGCCGATGACCTGGCCAGCGCGGTCGGCAGTTGTCGTGCGCCTCGGCGGTTACCTGGCTGATGGCACCCTGAATGTTGTCGACCGCCAAGTACCTACTGGCACGGCAGGTAGACGTCGATGACTTGGCCGGTGTGGCGGGTTCCATTGGCACTGCGAAAGGTAAACGCCGAGCGCTCGGCCCCACAGTTGCCCCGGCTATCGCATTCGACCTCGCGGGCGAAGTCGAGGTCGATCGACTCAAGGCCTGCGGTGGTCAGGGAAACTTGCTCATGCAAGCTTCCCCGGCGGTCGCCGTCGCTGTCGCTCCACAACACCAGTTTGGCAAAGGCAGGGTCGCGGGCGTCGATCTTGCCGTCGCGGTTGTGGTCGAGCTCGCGCAGGGCCTCAAACCCGTTGCTGGCTTGCCCACCGGCGGCCATCCGGGTGCCGCTGCCAAACAGCTCGCTACCGTCTTCGATGATGCCGTTTTGGTCGCGGTCGAGCGCGAGCCACGGAAGCTCGGGCCAATCGGTGCTCATACACTGACCGTTGGCGGCGATGTCAAAGCTGGCGGCCGAGGCCGCGGTAAATTGCAGCGGCGCGTTGTCAAAGTTGACGACCAGCGGGGTGTAACATTCCGGATCGGGGTCTTCCCAGCGGTGGGGGAAAAAATTCTCGCCGTCCCAGGCGCAGTAGGTGCCGCTACAACCTTCGCTCCACGTGTCGGCAGCCGTGCACGCGGGCGCTTCGACGAGGCATTCGGTCCAGTGCTCGACCTGACCCACAGCAAAGCAGTAGCTCGTGCCCTCGCTGCCATCCTCGGTCCGGCAGGTCTCGGTGCTGTCGACCTGACAAAAATCGATTTCCCGGCCGATCTCACCGGTGGGGCCGATGGGCGGTTGCTGCTCTTGGGTGTGCTCCTGTTGTTCTTCGTTGCCGAGGTCGTCTTCGCCGTCACAGGCAGTCAACGAGGTGGCAGCAATAAGGGCGATACAAACGAACCGGGCAATCATCTTGTCCGGTGTCTAAAGCAGAAATTGTACCAGTTGATATGATTGCGTTTTTTGGCGATCGGTCGGGTGGATACCCGGGATCCGCGACAGGCGAGGTGCCCCTAGGTGGCGCTCCTGACACAACTGTCGTGTGTGCGATCGCAGCCTGTCCGGGTTGCCAACAGTCCGCCGACATGTGCCACAAAAATCCCCGCGTGTGCGGGGATCGTTGCGTCTACAATTTTTACCGCATCACAATATCCAAGGGATCACGGCCCGGCGTTGCTTGGGATAGTCCGGAAACGTCTCACGGTACCAGCGGTGATGGGTGACCGCGCGCGGAATGAGGTTGGCCGCTGTGAACACGGCAAAGCTCAATCCCGCTAGCGACCAGCTAGCGAGCGCCCACCCGAGCCACTGGATGGTTTCGCCAAAGTAGTTGGGGCACGAGATCAGGTTGTAGGCCGGGCTTTTGGGAATTTTGTAGCCGGTCTCGCCCGGTTTGCGGAGGTTGAGCAGGACGTTGTCGGCGTGGCGGTTGAGTGCGAGGCCGCCGACAAACAGCGCGATGCCGAGTAAAAACCGCGGGTCGTACAGCCACGACTCGGCGTAACCGGGCCCGAGCTCCGTCAAAAACCGGGCGTTGAGGTAGGCGTTGATCGTGTTGAAGGTAAAGCCCATGGCAACGACCGCGACTGGGGTTGGCCGACCGCCGGGTTTGAGGCGCAGCGGGTAGATAAACGTGCGGTAGAGGTAGTGGCTTTGCCAGGTTGCCAGCAGCAGCAGCGGCACCATGTCGGTGGCCCGCGAACCACACACGTAAAACCCAAAAAACGCGAGCACGGCCGGCGATTCCATCACCACCCAGGCCAGCCGGGTGTTCATGGTCGGGCCCCAGCCCTTGCGTTGGTGTCGGCCGTAGGGCGCCGGGATCAACAGCAGTGCCAGCACTGTGCAGGCAGCCGCGGCAAAGATGCCCCACAAAAGGTAGTCGTAGAGGAGCGCTTCGTTCACGCCGACTCCCCTTGGTTTGCGCACGCTTGTTTGAGGAGGTGCAACGAGGGATATCCGAGCATGAGTGTTTGCAAGGTCCAGGCGGTGGCTTCCTCGTGGAGCCCGTGGCGGACCGCGAGTTTGTGGGCGTGTCGCGCTTCGAGCACGTGGGCGACCACAGCCCCAACCCAAATGCCCCAAAGGACAGGTCGAGTAAAGAGCTCGGTGACGTGTTCACACCACCATTGATAGGCCGCGTCGCAGTGGACCAACAGGGCAACAAGCCCGAGGCCACCGACGATCAGTAGCCACCAAAGGGGGTGGGGACGAGCGAATGTAGGCGCCGACATGGCCGCGATGATGGCCTGTCTTGCCGCGGGCGTCTATTCGCTGGTCGCAACACCCCCGTGGACTTTCTCGCACGCAGACACATGCACGAAAGCTTTGTGTACCAGGTTCAACGCGCGAACCACCTTCTAGCGACGCGCGACTCCAAGGGTAGCTACCAGGGCAGGCGCTCGCCATTTTGGTGCCAAAAGCCCCCTGAGGTTTCGAGCGTGAGATCGTCGATCCGGGCGATCAAGCCACGGGCGGACTCATCGACATCGCACAGGCCACGGCCACCGGTCATGTCGGTGCGAACCCAGCCGGGGTGCAAAAGTCCAACGGCAATGCCGTCGTCGCGCAGATCGTGGGCCAGCGACCTTCCGGCCATGTTGACGGCCGCCTTCGACATTCGATAGCCGTAGTTACCACCCGAGGTGTTGTCGGCGAGCGAGCCCATGCGGCTGGTGATGATGACGATTTTTGAGCCACGGTTGAGCCGCTGGCGCAGTTGGGCCACCACGCGCAACGGACCCATGGCGTTGACTTCAAACTGCTCGCGGATGTCGTCGAAGTTGAGGGCGTCGAGGCTAAAGCGGCGCAGGATGCCGGCGTTGTTGATGAGGACATCGATGTTGTCGGTCAGGCGTGACTCGAGCGTGGCGAGGCTGTCCGCGCTTGTGACATCGATGTTGTCGACAACCTCCACGCCAAGCGCTTCGAGGGCCTCGGAGGGGCGGCGACAAACGGCAATGACCCGGTCGTTGCGGGCGTGAAATTGGCGGGCGAGTTCGAGTCCGATCCCGCGGTTGGCTCCGGTGATCACAATGGTGGCCATGGCTGCGGAGACTACCGCAGCCGTCGCCCGACCTGCCGTGCGCTTCCCGAGTGCCAACAGTCGACAAAACAAATGCGGACCCGAAGCGGGCCCGCACTGCAGCCAACCAGGCAAGCGAGTTAGGCGACGCTCGCCTGTTTACCGGTTGCTGCCGGAGCTTGTGGTGTCGCGGTTTTTTCTGTCTTGCTCGCCACGTCCGGATCGGTTTGTTTGCGTCGATGTACGCGTGTGCGATTGACCTCGGGGTTGTAGCAGACCCCTGGCATCCCCAACATTTGCGGGAGCAAACACCGGTTGCAGCTCTCGCACGCGGTCGCCGTTGCCGTGGGTGCACTGGCCTCGGCGAGCAGCCGGCGGGCGAGGTCGGGTTCGGCGTAAAACGGGCGACCAATGCCCACCATGTCGGCATCGCCACGCTCGAGGATGTCGGCGATTTGGGCAGACGTCCGGATCCCACCCACGGCGAACACCGGGATGTTGGTGGTGCGTTTGACCGCCCGAAAAATTTCGCGGTTCCACACCGGCGAAAACGGAAAGCGTTTGGCGGCGATGATCGTGCCCAGCCGCAGGGTCTCAAACTTCAGGCGGGAGCCAGTCGATTTGAGCAACTTGTGGCGCAGGCCTTTTTGTTGAAACGAGACCCCCGGGTAGTCCCCACGGCAAATCGCGGTGTTGGGCACGGCATCGGCAATTACTGGGGTGAGGGCGTCAAACCCGGCCTGTTCGGCGAGTTTGGCATAGGCCAATCCGTCTTCGAGTTTGATGCCGCCAAACACCGGGTTTTGCTCGACAGCTGTGTACTTGAGCAACACCGGGTAGTCCTCTCCGGCCTCGCGGGCGATGGCCCGGCGGATGTCGATGAGCAGTTGCATCCGGCCTTCGAGACTGCCGCCAAACCGATCGCGGCGACGGTTGAACACCGGGCTCAAAAATTGGTGCAGCAACTTCGCGTTGGAGCCTGCGAGTTGGACGCCGTCGTAACCGGCCTCGCGTGCCCATGAGGCGACGATGCCAAAGCGTTCGATCAGTTGTTCGACTTCGGCCGTGGTCATCACGTGGATGCCACCCGGGTGAAATGCATGCATCCAGGCGCGCAACGGACTCGGCGCCCACGGCCCGTGGGTGCGGTTGGGACGATAGTCGGTGTGCCACGACTCGAGGGCAAACACGCCGCCGTGCCCCAACTGAATCACGATACTGCCGCCGGCCTTGTGAATGGCGTCGGTCAGCGGTTTGAGGGCGAGCATCCGCGGTTTGTCATCGATCACCGACATGCCCGGCGAGGTCCGACCCTCGGGGGTGACGATGGTGTTGCCCTGGATAACCAGGCCCAACCCAGCCTCGACATTCGGCACGAAGTGGCGGGCATAGACCTTGGCCGGATCGGGTGCAGAACCGGCGCCTTCTAACACAGGAGCGCGGTACAGACGGTTTCGGAGTTTGAGGGAACCGATGGATAGGGTGTCGGTTAGGACGGTCATGGTGGAATCGCTTTTGTCAGGCACCGGGGTGGTGCAACAGTTCGTCGAGGGTGAGGTCGACAAGGGCTTCGATGTGGCGGCGACGTTTTTCGAGAGCACGCTCGGAAAGGACATCGCGATCGAACAGGTCGACCAGCAGTGGTTCGTATAAAAATGGCGCGATGATGGCACCGAACATGGAGATGATGACGTCTTCGAGACTGCCGAGACGGGGGTGAAGGGGAGTAGCGATAAACGGCTTGAGAGCCTGTAAAAGCGGTTGCAAGTAGTTAGAGACCAATTCCCGTAGATACGGTTCGCGGTTGAGTAGGGCGCGTTGGATCAGCCGTGGGATGTCGCGTTGACTGGCGAGGTGTTCGAGGTACAGGCCAATCACCCGATGGATCCGTTGGCGCGGAGCACCTGGTTGCGCCGCCGCGGCGAGCAGGCGTTCGCGAAGTCCTTCCATCGCGCTGTCGAGAACGCGGCGATACAGGCCTTCTTTGGAACCGAAGTGGTAGCGGACCAACGACGGGTTGACCCCGGCATCGCCGGCGATGTCGCGGACAGAAGCACCGGCAAACCCGTGGACGGCGAACGCAGAACGCGCGGATTCAAGCAGAGCCTGCGCTGTGCGGTCTCCCCGCTCTTCGCGGCCGTCCGTGCCAGAAGCACTCAAAGGGTTATGTAGATGGGAATCCATGGCGTCTTAGAGTTTTTACACAAACGTTTAAATATTTCCAGAGAAATTTACACAATCGGTTAACTTTTTTTTGACGGGCGGTTGTGGAGCCTTGCCGAAGTCGGCGAGTTTGACCACCGGCCGGTGCTCCGAACCACGGTTTGTCGCCCGTCAGCGACCCCGGCACGGGTCAACTTGTCGCTGCCGCGAGCGTCACTTCGACAGCGTAAGCGAGGGCTGTTCGACGGGTTGTCGACGTTGCGAACTGCAACATTGATGCCCGCGGGTGAGGTCGCGCGCCGCAAAAAATATCCGACATCGTCACGGTAAAAATTCGAGGTCGACAATCGGTCGTTCGGGCGTGGCAAGTCGAGTGCATCAACGGGCGCAACCGCGACATTAATAATTTGTATAAACAAATCTAAATATAAAAATTGGTCATCAAATATAGGTAAATAAGAAAATATAGAAAATGGATGCCAAGTTCTCAAACAGTTGTGATGCTACTTGCTGAGCCCGCTAGGCGGCGGCCGATGCGGTGTGGGACGACGCAAATTTTCAGCGTCGAGAAGGGGGCCGTCGCCAGAAATTAGTTGAAGACGGTTGACGAACCACCGATTGTGATCGATCCTCAGCAAACCACCTGGTTGCGATACAAAACGCAGGTGGTGGCAAGTGGCCAGCCACGCGTGACAGACAGCGGTGCAACAGACCAACGGGAGATTGTTTCGGCCACAACTTTTGCAACGAGTTTCGAATCACATGTGACTAGAAGTCCAAGTCACTCCTCGAAAGTCCATCGGTGTGCGAGATGTTTGGCGAGTTAATCGCGCTCCTTTCGCCTCGCACCTTCGGTTAAAATCGCGCTTCCAAGTCGGGATCGTTTCTCAATTTCCACTTGGAACGCACGCGCGATTTTTGAGGCCGTAGCCGGCCCAGGGGCCTGTCAGGAGCGGCGCGAACGGCGAAAACGTAGTACACGGCCTGTGTCAATAACTTGACGAGGGTGCTGAACAGGTGTTAGTGGGGTTCTTGCGTTCAGTATGAACGGAACTCGGCGAACAATGCTACAGCATTCACCAGGCTTTCCCCGCGCGCACTCCCTCCTTACCTCCGAAGCCGACCGTAGCGGTCTTGGTCGCGCTTCACCCGCCGCGGGGAAGCCTGATGTTTTTTCGAAGCGGCAACAGGCCGGCGGTCAAGCCGACAAGTTGGCCGACATCGAAGCCGCGTTGGTTCGTCGTCCCGATATCGACGTCGTCTCTATGCACCGCACCCCAGCTGTCGCCGGTAGGTTTGGCAACTGGGTCGGACCGCTCGATCCACGCCTGCAGCAATCGCTAGTTGAGCGTGGCATCGAGCGACCCTATCTCCATCAAGCCAATGCGTTTTCGGCAATCGCCACTGGCAGTGATGTGGTGCTGGCAACATCCACCGCCTCGGGCAAATCGCTTTGTTATCAAGTGCCCATCGTCAATGCGGTGTGTGCCGATCCCAGGGCCCGTACCCTGATGTTGTTTCCAACCAAGGCGCTGGCCCGTGACCAGGTCCGCGGGCTTCGACAACTCGCCGGCGACCTCGTTGGCTGTGGCGTTTACGACGGCGATACGCCACCGGCAAAACGCCGGGCTGCACGCGCACGTGCCCATGTGGTCGCCACCAATCCCGACATGCTCCACCGCGGAGTGTTGCCCCATCACGATCGTTGGAGCGATTTTTTGGCCAACCTCCGGTTTGTCGTGATCGACGAGCTACACACCTATCGCGGTGTGTTTGGCAGTCATGTCGCCAACATCCTGCGCAGGCTTTGGCGGGTGTGTCGGCACCACGGCTCCAATCCGCAAATCATTGCCTGTTCTGCCACCATCGCCAATCCCCGCGAACTCGCACGCGAAGTTGTCGGCCGCGACAACTGGCAAGTGATCGACACCAACACCGCGCCGGTCGGTCCGCGCACGTTTGCCATCGTCAATCCCAAGGTCGTCGACCCCGTCACCGGTGTCCGTGGCGACTATCTCAAGGCTACGCGTTCGGTCGCCTCGCTGTTTCGCCAGGCCAAGGTTTCGACACTCACGTTTTGTCGCACCCGCAAGGCAGTCGAGCTACTCACGCGTTACCTGCGTGAAGACGAAGCCGGAGTGCGGCCCAACAGCGAAGGGGCAGGGGTCGATGGCGCAGCGGTTGTTCGCGCCGCAGCTGCGGTCCGTGGTTATCGCGGCGGCTATTTGCCCGAGCGTCGCCGCGAGGTCGAACAGGCATTGGTGACAGGCGATGCCCGAATGGTCGTGACCACCCACGCCCTCGAGTTGGGGATCGATATCGGCGGCCTCGATGCCGTGGTGCTCGCCGGTTATCCGGGCACACGAGCAGCCACGACCCAACGCGCCGGTCGTGCCGGTCGGCGTGCAAGCCCGGCGCTCACCGTATTGGTGTTGTCCTCGCGTCCGCTCGATCAAGTTGTCGCCGCCGATCCCGAGTTTTTACTAGGCCGTCCGCCGGAGCACGCCCGCGTCGATCCTCTCAACCCCGAGATCCTGGTGCCGCACCTGCGGTGTGCAGTGCACGAGCTCCCAATCAGCAGCGACGAGACCTACGAAGGCGTGCCCCCCGACGAGCTTCAACCAGCGCTCGAGTACCTCGCCGAAGCCGGTGTGCTGCGGCGTGAAGACAGTGGCGAAAAGGAGCGTTACTTCGCCATCGGCGGTGGGTTCCCGGCCGACACCGTCGAGATCCGCGGCGCCCTTGAAGAAAATTTCACGGTCGTCGAACTCGCCAGTGGCATGGCCCACGACGGGCGGATCTTGGCCGAAGTCGACTTTGAAGACGCGCCGCTTTACCTCCACCCCGGGGCGATTTATGCGATCGAAGGACGGACCTACGAAGTCCTCCGCCTCGACTGGGATGCGCGCAAGGCCTATGTCCGCGCGGCCTCGGTCACCTACTACACCGAGGCGATGAGCGAGGTCCGTGTGCGGGTGATCGAGCAGTTGACCGACGGGTTTGAAACACCCGACCGCAGTGGCGACCATGCCGAGCGACACCCCCACGGAACCGGCCACGCCGAGATTTTGCGCAAGGTGCCGGGCTTCAAAAAACTGCGATTTCGCAGCCACGAAAACATCGGATTTGGCCCGGTCAACCTGCCCGACCTAGAGCTGCAAACCGTCGCCGCCCACTGGCGTGTGCCCGATGCGTTTTTAGCCGAAGTCGCCGACCCGGGAAGGCGTGCCGCCGCAACCCTGGCCGCAACCCATGTCATCCACCACTGCGCGGCGATGGTGATGATGTGCGACGTCTCCGACCTAGGTTGCGCGGTTGCCAGTGCACCGAGCGGCGGGTGGGCCAAGGTCGTCGGCAATCACGGGCCCGATGCGGTCCAACTGTTTGAGTCGGGCGCGACCCCGTCGATCTACCTCTACGACAACTTCTCCGGCGGTGCCGGCCTGAGCACACAAATTCACCGCCTCGCCGACACGTTTTTTGGTCGCGCTTTGCAGGTGATCGAAGGTTGCCTATGCAACAGTGGCTGTCCGACCTGCCTCGGCGCGAGCTTTGGCACCGGTGCGCAGGTCGGCCTTCAGCGGCACCTGCCAAGCGACGTGCGCCGCGATGTGGCGACCCTGTTGGCGGCCCTCGGGCAGCAGGTCGGCGGGTGAAACTTCGCGACCGCCTCGCCCGGGCCAAAACCGTGCGGCGAGCCGCCGAGACTGCCGAGCCTGCAGCGAGCGCGCGTGGGCAACCCTTTGCCGGGCGAGGCAATCCACAGGTGCGGGCCGAGCTCGCAAGCCAGAAGTTGCCAAGCAACCGACGATCGCACAGCGAGGCAGAGGGCGGGGGGTCGCCAAGCAATCTACGAGGGTGCCACCAAGTAGAGGGCCGGTCGCTAAGCCATCGACAATCGAGCAGCCAAGGCGAGGGGCAGGGGGCACCACGCAAGCCACGAGGGCGCAGCCAAGTAGAGGGCCGGTCGCTAAGCCATCGACAATCAAGCAGCCAAGGCGAGGGGCAGGGGTCACCACGCAAGCCACGAGGGCGCAGCCAAGTAGAGGGCCGGTCGCTAAGCCATCGACAATCAAGTAGTCAAGTAGAAGGTCGGTCGCCAAGCAACCCACGAGGGTGCAGCCAAGAGGACCAGTCGCCGAGTAACCCACGAGGGCGCAGCCATGGCGAGGGGCAGGGGTTGCCACACAATCCACGAGGGCGCAGCCAAGAGGACTGGTCGCCGAGGAACCCACGAGGGCGCAGCCAGGTCGAAGGCCAGGCGCCAAGCAATCCACGTTCGCGCGGCCCGGTCGACGCAGCCGTCAGTCGCAATTGTCAACGGACCGACAGTCAACGGACCCCATCCGGGCGAGGGCGACGAGCTGGGAGCACGCGCGATGGTTCGCGTCCTCAACCGATGTCGCGGGGTGCTAGTGTCGATCTGTTTACCCGGCGCACGCAGGTCCTCGCACAACGCATCGAACGTCATAACGCGCGTCGCAACGAACGTCGCAACGAACCTCCGCGCAGCCGTCCCGAGCAGTCACCACCCGCGGGCACGGTCCAACAATATGCTGATACAATAAAAACCTACAAGCTCCACACCAGCAAACTACCGGCGCCGCCACGAAGTCGTCAACGGCTGCCATTTTACCCGCGCGCAAACCACCCGACTGAAAACATTGCCCGACCAGCTCAACAGCGCGGTCAACTGCCCACGCAACCCGCAGACATCGAGCGGTCGGGCACGCCAGCTGACAGGTTGCAACCTCGATCGTCGCGGTCACCAATCACAGTCAAACAAGCACAGGTCGTGGGCGTTGCCCGCCCCGCTGCTGCCACTCGCACGAGGGCACAGGAAGGCGGTAAACTGCCCAGTACCCGCACTGGCATGCAGCCACGGCCTGTTGAACCGGTGAGAGGTCGAGACCAAACGCCAGCGCGAAGCGGGCAAGACAGCGGTCGTCAGACAAACCGGGCACAGGTCGGCGGAAAATCGCCCAGCGTCCGCACTGGCACGCAGCCACAGTCTGTTGAACCGGTGAGAGGTCGAGACCAAACGCCAGCGCGAACCGGGCAAGACAGCGTAGGCGGTCGGCAGACAAGCCGGGCACAGGTCGGCGGTACATCGCCCAGTGTCCACACTGGCACGCAGCCACAGCCAGTTGAACCGGTGAGAGGCCGCGTCCAAACGCCAGCGCGAAGCGGGCAAGACAACGTAGGGGGTTGGCAACACTCGTTGCTCGAGCGCGTGGTCGGACGTTTCGCACCGAACCCCACTGCGCGCCCAGACCTTCGCCGAGCAGGCAGCGAGCATCGGGCCGAGCGCAAGCCCCGGGCCTTGGCGACAAACCGAGGGACTGGCTTTATCCACCAGTGCGCCCGCTGGAACTGTCGCCCGGGTCGTAGCCGGCCGCAGATTGTTGGCGGTGGATTGGCCCGTCAACCGCTACCCGCGGCTGCCGAGATGCGCCGGGTGCTTGCCCAGATAGGTTGTATGAGCAAGTGTTCCCGGGGTTTTTTGCCGCCCAAGCCAGGGGATGCCTCGCCGGTGGTGATCCTCGACCTCGAAACCACCGGGTTGTCGCGCGATGCCGGGACCCTCGCGTTTATGGTCGGGGTTGCCTATGTCCACGGCGGAGAGTGGATTGTCGAGCAATGGACCCTCGAGCGGCTCGGCGCCGAGGCTGAGATGTTGGCCGCGGTGCTCGCTTGCATCGAGCGCGAGGTTGCCGACGACGCTGTCCTCATCACGTTCAATGGGCGAACCTTCGACCTGCCGTTGTTGCTCCTGCGGCTGGCACGTCATCGCCTCGATACCTCGCGGATCTCGGCCTTTGCCCACCTCGACCTGTTGTTGTTGGCCCGTCGGCTGTGGCGCGATGTGTTGCCAAATTGTCGGCTCGCTACCCTCGAGTCGCAGATCCTCGGGATTCGGCGGCAGGCAGATATTTCGGGGAGCGAGATCCCGGCCCTTTACTGGGCGTGGTTGCAACGTCCCGATGATGTGCACCTCGGGCGGCAGATGGCGCGGGCGCAAGCGCACAATCACGCCGACTTGCTGTCTCTTGCGATCCTCGGCCAACGCATTGCCGCCCGCGTGGCAGCCCCCACAAGCGCACAGGAGGCACTTCGTGTGGCCGACCTGCTCGTGGCCGGGCAGCAGTATAATCGGGCACAGGCCACGATCCGGGCAGCCCTCACTCAACTTTCGAGCAACCCGACGGCGCTAGCAAGGTCGGCTGGCTCGCACGCAAGCAACCCGACGGCGCCGGCAAGGTCGGTTGGCTCGCACGCAAGCAATCCGACGGCGGTTGGCTTGCACGCAACCACGACGGCGTCGGCAAGGTCGGTTGGCTCGCACGCGAGCAACGCGACGGCGCCGGCAAGGTCGGTTGGCTCGCACGCAACCACGACGGCGCCGGCAAGGTCGGTTGGCTCGCACGCAAGCAACCCGGCGGCTGGCTCGCACGCAAACTCCCCGCCTCAGCCGGTTCGGCCGAGTCCATCGCTCATAGCTGGTGTGGGGACTCCGGCGTCTCAGTCGACTGTTGCTGCGCGCTCATCTCTGGACCAGAGCCAGTCGCACTCGAGTTGCCCTCTCGGCGGGCGCGAGTCGCACGCGTTTCGCCAGACACTTGCAGTCCTGTGTGCGCCACACCCGTTCGCGGCCGCGGTGCAGCTCGGTCCGCGATACCCGGCGACGGCCCTGGTGTTCTCGCTGTTGCAGCGCGCGGCCTGGTTGCACCGCAAACACGCGGAACCCGTGCAGGCGGCCCAATGCCACGCGATAATGTGCGAGTTGTTTTTTGGCGATCCGCGGGCACACACCGGGCTTGCGAAATTCCTCGAGCACCAACTGCGAAACCATCGCGCGGCATTGTGGGTCGCCGAGACCAGCGCGACCCCAGAGCTGCGAAGGGTGCAGCGGCTGCGCCGTAAGTGCCAGGCGTCGGGGCAAGGCGATGTCCTGGCGGATCGGCCAACTTCCGCGCGGCTGCGAGTTGTCGACTGCGGGGCGTAGTTGCCCGGTAGTTGCCCGGCGAGTCTTTGTGCAAAACACCACCGCCACCAACCCGCGGATGCGTGTTACCCTGACCGCGCGTGACGTCTCCAATTGCTTCAGCTGCCCGTGGGCTCATTCGTGGCGGGATCTGTGTCGTCCTCAGCGGTTGCATGAGTTTGACGCCGCAACTCGAACCGACCGACATTCCCGCGTTAGAGCAGGTCGAAGATCGCAAGGAACGCGAGCAGCTGTTTGCCGACAATTCGATCTACGTACACGAGGAGCCCGCTGGGACCCGTTACACCAAGGGCAACCACCCCAATGCCAAACGCCGAAGTTGGCAGTCGCTCGACGCTATCTTGCGCTCCGACGCCAACGCTTCGGCCGCGCTTCCGGCCAAGCAGCTGCGTCTCAGTCGCGTGTTTACGGCGCTGACGATCCTGTCGTCCATGCTCGTGGTCGCCGGGGCTGCGGCCTCGGCCCGCGAAGGTCTCGACCTCAACGAAGTCTCAGCCGGTGGCGGGTTGTTGATCACCGGCGGGGTGCTGACGCTCGCCAGTGGGATTACCGCCGGGATCATGTACAACCGGGCGCGCAAGGGGTACGCCCGCGCGGTCGATGTCTACAACGACAGCCTCGGATTGCGCCTAGGCGTATTGACCCCCGACGGTCGGTGGCGGCCGGCGGACGATGTCGTGGTCGACCGCGAGGGCTTTATCCTGCTCGAAGACAAGGAAGTGCTCAACCAACGCGAGTTCGGACCGATGCCGCCGGGCCAGCCAGCGCAACCAGTCCTGCCAGGCCAGCCAGCGCAACCAGTTCAGCCGCAACCAGTTCAGCCGCAACCGCAACCTGCGCCAGCAGTTCAACCGCAACCTGCGCCAGCGCAGCCAGTTCAACCGCAGCAACCGCAACCGCAACCGCAACCGGCGGCCCAGCCTCAGCCTGTGCAGCCTCAGCCGCAACCGCGGACCCAACCGGTCGTTCCCCAGCCGCCGCGGACCCAACCGTCTTCGACGATTCCGACCCCGCCTCCAGGCCAGGCGGCACGTGTCCAACCTGTGCGGCCACTCGCCCTGCTACCCGCGCGCTAGTGGGATCCCGTGTATCGGCAAGTTGTCACCACTGGATCTGCGACCATGTGTCGACGGTCATCCAAAAAAGCAGCGTTTGAGTGAAAAAAATCCAGCGACGAAGACGTGTTTTTCAGGGCAAGGGCTGGACATTCCCCGGCGTCTGGGCCATTGCCATACCCATGTTCGCCGACATGCGCCAACGACTCGGGTTGTGTGCCGTTGTCGCGGCGATGGGGCTGGGCGTGACGGGGTGCAAGGAGCCGACCGGGCCCGAGCGCGAGATTTCGGGGGAGCGGCTGTTTTTTCAACACTGCGCCCGTTGCCACGGTATCGACGGCAAGGGTCTGCCCGATGTCTCGGGTGTACGCGACCTGACATCGGCACAGTACATGGACGGCCTGACCAACGACCAAGTGAGGCGGACGATCCAGCGCGGTAAACCCCCCAACATGCCAGCGTTTGGTCGCCAGTTTGCCGAACCTTCGCTCGAGGTCTTGGTCGCCTACGTGCGTTCGCTGAGTTCCAAACCCAGCGAGCCACCCCCGCAAAAAACCGAACAACCACAACCCTAGTCGCCGTGGATTTTCGACACACCGCCTCGCTGGCTCTTTTCACCGCGGTTGGGTTTCGTAAACGTCGCCGGTGCGAGCACAACCGTGGGCCCGTCTTCGGGAAATTCGGGTTGGCCACAAAAATAGTTGATCATACACGGGGGGTACATGGCCAATGACCCGAGCCGGGGTGGGGTAGAGCTCATGTGGCCCGGCAAATATACCGACACCGGTGAGCTGGCCGAGCCTCCACAGCTCGGCGCAAAAATTTGTATGCGCACCTACCACGGGGATCGCAACACCCCCAACCGCGTGATTCTTGGGGATAATCTCGCGGCGATGCAAGCCCTGTGCGCCAGCCACAGCGGGCAGGTTGATCTTATCTATATCGACCCGCCATTTGCCACCGGCGGCAAGTTTTCGGTGGCGACCAAGGTCGGCGACGAAGCCCGCGAAGGGGGGGTCGCCGAGGTCCGAACAACGGCCTACAACGATGCCTGGCCCGGGGGTTTTGCCGGTTTTTTACAGATGCTGGCCCCACGCCTGCGACTGCTCCACCGCCTCCTGTCGCCGTCGGGAAGCATGTATATCCATGTAGATCCGACGATCGGCCACGCCGTCAAACTGCTGGCCGACGAAATCTTTGGCCCCGGCAGTTTTCAACGTGAAATTGTGTGGCGAATCGGCTGGCTCAGCGGGTTTAAAACCAAAGCGAAAAACTGGATCCGCAACCACGACCTCATTTTCTTCTACACCAAAGACCCCCGTAACTTCACGTTTAACAAGCACTACGTGCCCCATGCCGAGGGCTATCGCCGGCGCGACGGGAAAAAACCGACAAGTCCGGGGACGCCGATCGAAGACGTGTGGAACGCCAATGCCTCGGAGTTTGAGTTGCGCGGTGCCGCCTCGCTCGACTCGATTCAGATCAAGAGTTTTTCGACCGAGAAGACCGGGTGGGCGACCCAAAAAAATCAGAGCCTCCTGCGGCGGATCATCGAGGCATCGTCGAATCCTGGCGACCTGGTGCTCGATGCCTTTTGTGGCTCGGGGACCACGGCCGTGGTTGCGGCCCAGACCGGCCGGCGGTTTATCGCGTGTGACACCTCGGCGACCGCCGTCCACATCACGCGCAAGCGCTTGTTGTCTGATGGGACATGTCACGCGTTTGCCGTGTGCGAACTCGACGGACGTGAGCGCGAGCTCCTGGCCCAACCGGGTTGGCGTGCCCGGGTTGTCACCCACTTTGGTGGCGAGCCGGTGGACGACGGCCTGCTCGACGGGGTGCGCGAGCGGCGTGGCATCGTCGTCGGTCCCATCCGCGGCGACTTCAAACCGGGGCAGTGGCAGCAGGTGATTGGCGAATGTACCCGGCGTGCGTTGGTCGGCCTCGACGTCCTCACCTTTGGGCCGAAGTGGCCGACACAACATGAGAGCGTCGCAGCGGCCGACACGTGTCACTACCGGCTCACACGCGACCTGTTCGACCCACGGGTGTTCGCCCGTCCGCCCACCGGTATCGTCCCGCGTGCCCGCATCCATGCCTCCTTCGCGGGGCCACCAGACGGGTTGCACATTGAGCTGCAAGGCCTGGGGTTTGCCGCTCACGCGGGACTTCCCGAGCCGTTGCGGGTGGCGGTTGGTGACTCGCCAACACCCTCGCTCGACGCCGTCGATGCATGGGGGGTCGACATTGAGCACCCCGAACAACCCGGGGTTTGGGTGCCGCAGAACTTTGTATTTCGCGGGGTCAAGGACCGGCGTCTGGCCGTCCGTCAACCGGTCCCTCGAAGAGCTAGCCTGCGCCTGCGGGTGTTGGATGTGCTCGGCCAGCTGCATGTTGTCGAACTCGCCTGTCCTGTCCCTGCACGGGTATGATGGCCGCGATGGCAGGCTCTGAAGATGGCAATCGTGCGGGGTCATGCCCGCGTGGCGTGCGGCAAGTTGCGGGCAATGCCAGCCGTTGGGCATACACCAATCCAGCGATGGCTGCGACGCTGGCGGTGAGTGTGGCAGCGCTTGTGTCTTGTAGTTCCGGGGCCGGGCGCGAGACCGACGATTCACAGATTACCTCGGCGACCCAGGTTGCCACTGCCGGCACCGATACCGCGGCGACAGCCTCGGAAACCATGCCCGAAACCTCTGAGTCCGCGTCGACGACCGCCGAGACAACAGGCGAAACCACCGGCGGCGAAACCACGGACAGCGAAACCACGGCCGGCGAAACAACCGATTCCGACACAAGTGTATTTACAACTTCGGCGAGTGATACCGACCCGTTCACGACCTCCGACAGCGACACAAACTCGGCGTCCGACTCGGATTCGACCGGCCCCGACCCGTGTAACGAAGTCCTGATGGCGACGATCCGCGACATGCAGCAGGCCCACCCGGATTTTGAGACGTTTACCGGCGACAATGCCTATCCCGGGATCGTCGAGTCCGAGCTTGGCGATGATGGAAAACCTGTATATGCACACCCAGGGGGGACCGAGCAAACCACAGGCCCCGGCGAGTTTTTTCAGTGGTACCACGATGTGCCCGGGGTCAATCAGGCCATCGACATTCAAATCCCACTCACCGAAATCATGCCTGGGGTGTTCAGTTTTGACGACCCGGCATTTTTCCCGATCGACAACCAGGGGTGGGGTAACGAGGGCAACGTCCACAACTACCACTTCACCACCGAGATCCACATGGCGTTTACCTACAAGCCCGGCCAGGTGTTTACGTTTATCGGCGACGACGACCTGTGGACGTTTATCAACGGCAAGCTGGCGATCGACCTCGGTGGTTTACATCCGGCGCTCACCGGCACGGTCGACCTCGACGCCCAGGCCCAAGCCCTGGGGCTGACGCCGGGCGAGACCTATGCCATGGACATCTTTCACGCCGAGCGGCACCGCGAAGACTCCAACTTTCGTATCGACACAACCATCGATTGCTTTATCCCACAATAGGCTTTTGATGTGTGTGCATGTATCAAAGCTCCTACGTGCAGGTGCCTGCTGAGGATGTGTGTACAACCCGAGCGGGTTGCCAACCACAACTGTGACTTCTGCATGTGCCCGCCTCCCACCGGGAGATACTTGCATGTAAAATCGCCCCATGCGTTCGCAAGCAATCCTGTGTGCCGCCTGTTTTCTTGTCGGTTGCGGCCAATCGGGCGGGGACTCGGCGACTGAGAGCACGGGGGCGAACGGGACCAACGAGACCGCCGGTGAGGATACGACAGCCGGACCGACAGACGGCGCAACGACAGGCGAGGGGAGCGACGCCGATACGGCGTCGGCCGGAGCGACCGAGTCGACCGAGTCGACTTCTGGGAGTGCCTCAGACACCGACGACACTGGCACGACAGCTGGCACAACAGCTGGCACAACTGGCGAGCTGCCGCCCGACTGCGACCCCGGCACGACCTCGGGAGGTGAGGACGCGGCCGAGGACTACGGGCACGCCACAATCCCGCCACAGATGGCCCTTGCAGATACATTTTATACCTACGAGTTGCGAACCAACATCGGCGATTGCTCGACCGACCGCGTGTGGTGGCGTTTTGACGAGGGACCCCCTGGGGCCAAGCTCGAACTCTCGGGCACCGATATCGTGCTCGAGCCCGGAGAAGAGGTCCAGTACGAAGATGGCGGAAGTCCGCGTGAACGCGTCAAAGTTGCCTGGGACCTCGCCGATGTCGAGCCCGCTTGCTACTCGATGCAGGTCACGTGGCGGGCCTGGCTCGACTGCGGGCTGCTCGACGACGGTGCCTGGGGGCCCGAGGTCAGCCAGGCCTGGGATGTCACCGTGCGGCAAAACCACTGGTACTCGGGCGATATGCATGTACACACAAAACACAGCGAGCGCGACGACGATTCAGGCAGTGTCTACGACTACTACACGCGTATGGTCAACCTCACGGCCAACGATGCCGGCGACGACTTTGCCGAGCGCCGCACCCGTTCGCTACGCGGGCGGCTGCACTGGCTGATTTTCTCGGACCACACCAACAACGAGCTCGATGAGTGTGGCCGCCACTTCTCAAACTGGTGCCTCGATGCCGATGAGCCGACCATGGCAACCGGGCGCGATGTCGCCAAATGGTGGACCGAGGAGGTTGGCGATACCCTGCTGGTGGTCGGCAGCGAGATTTCAAACCAGTTCGACGGCCATTTCGGATTTTTGCCCAAAAACCCCTATCCCGGCCATCCTCAGTACGCGCCCAATTACCTTGATGATGCAACGGACTACGATTACGACGCCGGGTTTGGGCCGGGGATTTTTCGCGAGCGCTGGGTCGACGAAACCGCGACCAACCAGCAAGAAATCGACCTCATCCACGCCATGGGGGGCCTGGCGATCGTCAACCACGAATCGGCGCCGGTGTTTTGGATCGAGTACGACTGGACCAGCCTCGACTTCGATGGCCTCGAAGTGTGGAACGGGGGCAACCGCCACGACCAGTTCGACGACGATGCCTTCCACGGCGACATGGATGTCAATGACATCACCGAGGACAACCTATTGGCAATGGAGTTGCCCGAAGACCCGCTCGCGCATTCGTACATCGGCATGCTCAAACACGGGCGCTGGCCGATGGTGTTGGTCGGCGGCAGCGATGTCCACGATTTCCAAGAAGTTGTTTGCTACGAGGGTCCCTGCGACCCGACCAATGCCGAACTCGCGTTGCCGACCACGACCGTGTGGGCCGAGTCGTTTGTGTGGACCAACGGCATCGACGGTGTGGGCGACGGCCTGCAAAACGGCCGTGTGGTCGTCCACGACCTCGCAAACTTTATCGACCTGCGGCTGACCCACAACGCGACCGAAGTCATAGTTGGTGATACAATCAATGCTTACGAGCCAGGCTCGACCATCACGCTGCGTGCGTTCGGGCGGGCGGCAAATTTCGTCGATGGCGACAACCGAGTCCTCCTGGTCTTAGGGACAAGTGGTGACCCCGACGACCGCACGGTCGATGTCCTCTACAACTCCGAGGACGAGCAGCACTTTGTCGACAAGCTCAAAACCAAGGATCACATGCGTTACATTCGCCCGGAGTCGAGCTTCGACCGCAGCTGGCAGTTTGAGCTCACAGACGAGCAGTTTGGTGGGGCAGACACATACTTTGTGTGGGCGCAGTTCGTCCCCTGGCACAATCCGCTGTACCGCGTGGGAAACGGTCAGGACATGGCGGCCACTGGGGCAATCCGCGTTCGCAAGACACCGTGAGCGATGTTGCGATTTTTTGGTGATTTAAAGTACATGTCTAATGGGTCATGTATGTTTGTTCTGTGTTGCGAAATTTGATGCTTCGGGCGATGCTTCGACCCATGGCGAAGCATCGGAATAAATTAGTTTTGTGCCTCTCTAGTGCGCTACTGACCTTACCTGGCTGTGGCGGCGGCGAATCGACAGCGACGGGGACGGACTCTGCCACCGATACCGAAGCGACGGAAACCAGCGACACCGACGAAACCACAACCGCGACCGCAACCGACGGAACGGCGGGACCAACCGGACCGACCGGCACCGAGTCTGAGTCGATGGGCGACGGAGATGGCGATGGCGACGGAGATGGCGACGGAGACGGCGACGGCGACGGAGATGGTGACGGAGACGGCGACGGAGACGGCGACGGAGATGGTGACGGAGACGGCGACGGCGACGGAGATGGCGACGGCGACGGAGATGGCGACGGAGACGGCGACGGAGACGGCGACGGTGACATGCCGATCTGTGGCAACGGCGAACTCGAAGGCGACGAGCTGTGTGAAAACGGCGACACCAACGAGTGTGTCAATGCCGAAATCGAAGTTTGCAACGAAACCTGCGACGGCTGGATTCCGCAACCCTGTGGTGGCAACCAGTCCTGCGACCCCAACAGCAACACCTGTATCGAGAACTTCTGTGTTCCCGGTGCGACCCAGTGTCAGGACGAGGACACCTTCGTCACCTGCACGATGGATGGTCAGGAGTTCGACGACCCCGTCGACTGTGCCAACACCGAGGGTTGTTTTGGCGGTGAGTGCCTCGAGCTGTGTGCACAAATCACCAACGATCCGAGTTCGATCGGCTGTTCGTTCATCGGCAACCGCATGGACAACTTCTATGCGAGTGAGCCCGACTCCCTGATCGTCGGCAACACCCACCCGAGCAAGACGGCCAATGTCCAGCTGTACTTCACGCCGAACAACAGCAACACCGAGCAGGCCCAGGGCAATGCTGTGGCGGTGCCCCCCGGTGGTACGCACGAGTTCACCATGACCAACACGCCGCCCAACAAGGTCTCGCAACTGCGGGTTGGCGGCTCGTACCGGGTTCAAAGTGACATCCCGATCATTGCCTATCAACACTCTCCGATCGGTCAGCAGTTCACCAACGACGCCTCGATGTTGTTGCCCGAGCACGCCCTGGGTTCCAACCACATCGTGACCTCGTGGCCCAACACCCTCGGCGGCAACTACCCGAGCTACTTCAACGTGATTGCACTCGAGGACGACACCACGGTCAACTGGACACCGCCACAAAACACCGCTGCTGGCGGTGGGGTACCGGCGGTTTCGGCCGGACAGACCGGCACGGTCAACATGAACCGGTTTGACACCCTGCAGGTGCGAGTACAGAGCCAAAATGGTGACGTCTCGGGCACCTACGTCACCGGTAACGGCAAGAAGCTGTGGGTTGTCGGTGCAACTGAATGCGTCAACGTGCCCAACAGCAACACCCTGTACTGCGACCACATTGAGGAGCAGAACATTCCGCTCGACTACTGGGGTAAGGAATACGTTGCAGCGCACTCGCCCGACCGCAACAACGAAGCGCACCAGTGGCGTATCTTCGCCGGTGAGGACGATGTCACCATCACCACCGATCCGGTCTTGCCAGGCACCCCGTTCACGCTCATGAACCAAGGTGACTTTATGGACATCTCGGTGCCCAACGGGACGAGCTTTATCGTGTCGTCGGACAAGGTGTTCATGCCGGTCCAATACCTTGTAGGTACATCAGGTGGGGCCAACACCGGTGACCCATCGATGTATCAGATGGTGCCGACCGAGCAGTTCCTCACCAGCTACGCCTTTGTAACCGGGACGAACTATCCGGAGCACTACGTCCAGGTTACACGCCCGGTCGGTGGCCCCGAGGTCACCGTCGATGGCCAAACCGTGAACGGCTACTACCAGATCGGCAACTTCGAGGTCGCCGACTGGGCAATCGGCGAGGGCTCGCACTTTGCCACCAGCGATGGTGCCTTTGGTATCAACAGCATTGGCTACTCCGCTGCCACCTCCTATGCCTACCCGGGTGGTCTGCGGCTCAAGGTCATCAACCCGCAGTAGCCAAAACCACATATCAACCCGTTGTTCGGGTCGATTGCAAAACCCCGCCAACTCGGCGGGGTTTTTGTTACGGGCAACTCAATCGAGGTCAAACCAAAATGCCTGTCCCTCCTCGGCGCTACCGGGGGCGGCGTCGTCGAGTTCGACCGTGCCGAGGAGGTTGAGGCCCGCGCTCCACGTAGTATTTGTAAATGCAATCGCGTACTCGGAGCGGTCGCGCAGCGAGGGCGTTGGGTCGGGCAGGGCCAGCGCCAGCGAGTAACTCCCCGCGACGGCCTCGGTCGGCAGGTACAGTGTGCCGGCAATCACGTGATGTTGACCCGCGGTCCATGTCCGAGGGTCGATGTCGATGTCCGCTCGCCAGCTGCCGCCGGGACCTGACAACACAACTTCAAGTGCACGTGGGTTGAAGGGCGCGGCCCACCCGGTGTTGTCGAGTTCAATGACCAAGCGGTGGTGGCCGCCAGGTCGCGCCTGCACAGCACGCTCGACTGCCGTCAGCTCAAACCGATACCCGAGGCGATTGTAGATTTCGCCATAGCACCCGTCCTGTTGCCAGGCCGCGACCACCTCGGGGTGAAAATCAATGTTGATAAAACTGTAGTGAAACCGCGAAAACTCGATCAGGGCAGTGGCACATTCGGAGCGTGGTGGGTTGGGATTGCAGGTCTCACCGCCCATCACGAGAAAATGGGTATCGTCCTCAACAAACTGCTTCCACTGCTCGATCTGTCCCTCGGGGTAGGTCCCAAAGTCGGTGTCGCTGGCGAGAAAACAATCGTTGTGATGACCGACCCGGGCGCGTGCACTACCGGAGTAGGCCTCGTCGGCTGCGAGCGGTGCTCCGAACATTTCTTGCTTATACACTGGGTACCGGATCTGCGTCATCCGGGTAGCCGGCATGGCCGTGAGTAGGGCCGTAAGGATCTCCTGCTTGTGGTCGAGCAGATTGTTGGTCGATGTATGCCACTCGCCCCAGGCACCGATAAATCCGGCCTGGACAACCGCAAGCACATCTTCGTTGGCGGTCAGCAGCTCGCTGACCTGGTCAATATGCTGATACACCCACTCGAGTGGTGCGTCGGGCTCAGAATCGGGGTAGGGCCCCTCGTTGTAGGCAAATCGCAGGACGACCTTGATGCCGGCTTCACGGGCGGCATCGAGGCCCGCTTGCACATCGGCGAGTAGCGACTCGGATATGGGTTGTTCGCGGTAATCGTCGAGCCGCACATAGCTGTAAACGAGGGAGATGCCCTCGTTGCGAATCGCCGCGAGGTCGGGACCTTGGTTGATCACAACAAACCGATAGGGGCCACGCTCGGGGTTGACCACCGGCATGTCGTTGGGCGTGTATGGCTCGACAATCGTCGGCGCGGGCTCGACATCTGGCCCGGCTGTCTGCGTTGGCTCCTCCGTCGGACTCGTGGTCGTCGGCGAGGTTGTATCTGAGCTTGTCTCGCTAGCTGTTGTTGGCACCCCGGTGCTCGGCGAGGTGGCCTCGGTCGTTTGATCAGACGTGGTTGGCCCCTCGGTTTCTGCGTCGGTTGTCGTCGAAGCCGTTGATTCGGTGTCACTCGTCGATGACGGGTTGGTTGCACAGGCTGACAGCAACAAAGCGGTGGTGAGCAGCCAAGCCGATCGCGCCGGGGTGATGCACCGAGTGACTCGCCACACCTGCTGGTTGCCACAGGTTGCTCCTATCTCTCCATGTGCGCTGGTAGCCATCGATTTGCATATGCCAATCATCGCAGCGTGCGTCTATCATGCCGGCCGTGACTTGGCGCGAGCTAGCGGCGACGAAGGGACCTTTTCGCCGCCTGTGGTTGGGCGATGCCGTGTCGCTGTTTGGCGATTGGTTTACCTACGTGGCGGTGGGCGTACTCGCCCTAGGCCCTGACGAAAGCGGCACCGACTTGCTGCCGGTGGCCGTTGTGTTGCTGGCCCATAGTGCACCCCTCGCGGTGGTTGGTCCAATCGCTGGCCGCTTCGCCGACCGCTACGACCGACGGACCATCATGGTGGTGGCCAGCCTGATGCGAGCTGTCGCGGTGGTGGGCATGATCGTCGCAGCCAGTGCCGGCTCGCTCGGCTGGGTCTCGGCGTTGCTATTTATCCGCATGGGGTTTGGGGCGTTTGTCGAGCCGGCCGCGAGTGCAGCCCTGCCGCAGCTAGTTGCACGTGCATCGATTAGTCGGGCAAACGCCCTGCTCAGTGCAACCTGGAGTGTGGTATTTGCCATCGGCGTGGCCGTTGGTGGCCTATTTACTGCTGCGTTTGGGCCGGTCTGGGCGCTGGTTGTCGACGGCTGCACGTTTGTGTTGGCGGCGATGATCCTGGGAAGTTTACCGCGCCTGCATCCGGGTACACACACCGATGCGGCTCGCGATCCCGAGACGACGTCCCCCGTTGTGTTCCATGTGGATACATATAAATCCGGAGGTGAAACGAGCACGGTTGCGCCCGAGTCCGGTACCCAAGCACTCGACTCCGGGCTTGTGCGCGAGGCCGAGGGTCTACCAGCCCGTGGATTCTCTCGACGCGACGCCTCCCTTGCCGATTTTGTTGAGGTTGGGCCCAATAGCCCCACTCAAGCTGCGATTCACGAAACCCAACTTCGACAAACTCTTGTGCGCGAGGCCGAGGCTCTAGGCCCAGGGTTGCGGCCGGCGATCGGGTTTGCCCTGCGGCATCGCAATATTTTGCACGCTGCCCTGGGAAAGGTCCCGGTTTCGCTCGCCAACGGCGGAGGCTGGGTTTTGCTGCACTACGCCGCGGCGGTGGTTGGCTCGAGTTTCGGCGGTGCGGCACTGGCCCTTGGCGCATTTCACAGTGCCCGCGCAGTCGGAACCGGGATTGGCCCAATCCTGTGGGCGCGCAGCCATCGACTCGGCGGATCGGCCCTTGGGATCCACGTGAGCACCGGGCTGACCCTCCTCACAGTCATTGCATTTACACTCACTTCGACCCCGTGGATCGCCCTGGTGGTGTGTGTGCTTTGGGGGCTCGCCAGCGGTGCCAACTGGGTGACTTCGGTGACCCGAACCCAGGTTCTCACCCCCAACCGAGCACTTGGACGGATCGCCTCCATCGACCTGGTTGGACACGCCGTCAGCCAGGGCATCGGCGGGCTTGTGGGCGCGTTGGTGGCCGATGCCCTGCAAACACCAGAGCTCTCGGGGGTGGTCGGTGTGGCGATCGGATTGGTCGCGTGGTTGAGCTTGGCATACGTCTGTCGGGGGCAGGGTCGCGAGGTTCGAGCATGCGCCGGGTAGGGCAGTTCGTTGCCGGCCTGGCTGTAATATGTGTTAGTACATGTTTTTTTGGCTGTCGCGCGCAGCAGGCATCGAGCTTACCGCCGCCTAGGGCACAACCCGCGAGGTCTGCGGAGGCTGGGGAGTTGGTGCCAACGCCAGTGAGTTCGACTCCCCTGAACTTTGGCGAGCAACTGCGCCAGGGTGTTGTCACCGATCGTGCCTTTGCCGTGCGTGAGCTGTACACGTGGACAACTGCCGAACAGGTCGAGGCGCTTGCGCGGTCGCGGGTCGCCTTGGTTGCAGATGCATATAGTGGCCAGCGGATGTCGTTGTTCAACCGCAGTGTTATCGAGCTCGCCGACTCACACGCTCCCGGTCACGACATTGCCCAACAGCTCCACGAACGCGAGAACCTGCGAAAACGTCGCTATGCCTGGCCACGGCCGTTTGCCACCGTGCTCGGGTTGGGGCCCCGCGGCTACGGTGACCGGCTTGTTGCCATCCGACTGGCCGACGACGCGATACTTGCCCGGTTTGAGCCGGCTGCGAGCGACGAGCCGTTCTCGTTTGTCGATATGCAGGGCAACGCCGTGCCGATTGAGGTTGCCAAGCGTCAGCTCGACCGGCTTGCCGCGGTGTTTCACGTGCGCTACGAGGCCCAAATCGCCTTTCGTGAGTACGTCGTGTGCAACGAGTCGATGATCGAGCAATGGTCGGTGGCGACTCCGGCAATCCGTGCCCAGGTCGACCGCGAGATTGCTCTGCTCGAACAGCTTGCGGCCGGGCCGTTTGCCCATCTTCCACGGGATGCACGTGCGGGGACGCCAGTCCATGCCTGGAAAGGTGTGGATACACATGGTTCGTTACTGGAGTTGTGGCGGGCAAACCTAGCCTTTGCAAGCGATCGCTACCGCCCGACAGCGAGCAATATGCAGCGGATTGTGGCAGGGCTCGAGGGCTATCGCGCGGCAGGGCCCGCGCTTGTGGTGCAACCTTCGTCGACCGCACTCAACGGCCAGGCCTCGCGGTAGGTTTGCAGCAGTTCTTGCCATTCCTCCGGGGTCGCGACATAGACCCCCTCGGACCAGCTAAAAATATCGCGGGGTTTGTCGTCGGCTCGGTAGAGCGGAATAACATGGATATGCAAGTGTTGGGAGGTTTGGGTGAGCTCCCCCGCGCTGCTGCCCGTGGAGGCTAGGTAGCAGCGTTTGGGCTGTTGGACCCGTTCGAGCATGCGAGCAGCTTGGTGTGCGAGTGCGCTGGCGCGGCCCCAAAGCTGGGGCCCGGCCTGGGTGTAGCTTGTGACATGTTTCTTGGGTAACACCATCACGTGGCCCCAACGTCGGACGTAGCGAGGGAGCATCACCAACATGTCGGCATCTTCGAACACGGCGTACACAGGTCCGACCTTGCGGTCGCGGATGGCACACATCAAGCACGCCGGCTCGCCCCCCTCGGCACGAATCTGTTGCAGGGCTTCGCCGCGGGAGATCAACCTTGGCATGTTTTGCAGCCTAGCATGGCCCGTGCGGTCAACCTCGGTGGTGATACAACGAAGATTCGACGGTTGCGACAATCGACGGTTCTCGGTGGACTGCAATCAGCGCGACGACGTCGGCATCTTCGAACACGGAGTACACAGGCCCGGCCTTGCGGTCGCGGATGGCACACATCGGGCATGCCGGCTCGCCCCCCTCGGCACGAATCTGTTGGAGGGCTTCGCCGCGGGAGATCAGCCTTGGTATATTTGCCTAGTATGCCTGTGTGGCCGACCTCGGTGGTGATACAACAAAAACTGTGCTGGTGGCGAGGATCTGGCATGTTCGCCTGCCCTTCAATCGGGTAAGCTTATCGGCGATGGACAAGAGCCGGCAAACCAAGGGCTTGGCACGAGCGACCGTGATGGACCAGCTAAGAACCGTTCGCCAGTATGAACTTGGCCAGCGCTCGCTGCTACTTGGTCTTGTTGTATGTACATATGTGTCCTGTGCTGCCCACGAGGTCTCGGTTGAGCCCACGCCGGTTTGCCCCGAGTCGATGGCCCGTGTCGATGGCGGCCGCCTCGGGGCGCACGACATCGCCGAGTTTTGCCTCGACCTCACCGAGGTTACGACGGCCGCCTATGCCAGTTGTGTGCGAGATGGCGGATGCCCTCCGGTACCGCGACGAAGCCCGGCAGCCCAGCCCCCGGTGTGCAATGCCTACATTTCGGGGCGTGGCGAACACCCGAGCAATTGCCTCGACGCTGCCCAGGCGGCAGCGTTTTGCAGCTGGGCGGGTAAGCGTGTGCCGACCGATAGCGAGTGGATGTGGGCTGCCCAGGGGCGGGGCCGGGCTACCACCTATCCCTGGGGACATGCCCCTGTCGACGATGTTCGAGCGTGTCTCGGCTCGACAACCTGTGGTGTGGGTGAGCGGCCAGCCGGTAGTTCGCCAGACGGTATTGTCGATTTGGTGGGGAATGTTGGCGAGTGGACGCGGCCAGGGGGTTTTGGTGCCCTCGAGTTACGCGGTGGAAGCTTTCGCGGGGCGACCAACACCAACAGCGATCTGTCTGCCCACGCACCACCCCTCAACCCGGTACCCGACCTCACGATCGCCGGCGTGCGCTGTGCGGTGCAAACCCATACCGCGGTGCGGACAATCGACACCCAAGGGTGGCAGCCTGATGCCCAGGCCGTCGCGCCCAAGCAAGTGTTACCGGATGTTGCCACCCCACCGCCAACACAGGTCGCCCAGCGCCCGCTTAGCCATTTGGCACCCCTGTCGCTGCGCCTGGCCACGGAGTCAAAAAAACCGCCAACGATGTGGCCCTTTGGTCAGACGTATATCGAAATTGACGCTGCCAAAGCAGGTACTTTGGGATTCCAACACAGCGTCGAAATTGGGAAGTTGCCGCCCGCACTGGCTGATTTTGAACCGATCCACCCAGCCGGGCCCCTCGTGTTGATGCATGCCGGTTGGCGGCGTAGCGGATACTTTGTCGCGTTTGACCGCGACACTGCGGCGATCCGCTGGCAGGCCAATTTTGAGTCCCTCGGGCGCAGCTACGATCGCGTGGTCACGCCCAAGGCCCTGGTTGCTTCGCTTTATGGGATGGATGTCGATGTCGTTGTTGGCCTCGCATTGGTCGACGGCCGTGAGCTGTTTAAAAAGACAGGTAGTAAGGCGGGCGAGTTTTCGCGGGTGCGCAAGCTCTGGGACGATGGCGACCGGGTCTACCTCGCAGGAGATCGCGGTGTGTTGGCCTTTGACGCCACTTCGGGGCAAACCCTGTGGGGACCGGTGGCGGTCGGGACCAGTTGCGGGGTAGCAGTTGGGGACGGCTTTGTTGTGGTCGAGGACCCAGCTAAGGGGCACCGAGTGTTAGACGCCGCGACCGGTCTGCAACGACGGCGGTTGCCAGCACAGCCGAGTGTCGGGACCTGCAAGTGGGGCGGTGATGCCTGGGACGGAGGTGTGGCTGATGCGGTGGTTGAGGCCGGCAAACTGTATGCTTTTGACCCGCCAGTCGAGGGCAAACGCGGGCCAATCTTACGAGCGACTGATCTCCAAACGGGCTCCCAACAGTGGGCCAGAACAGGTCTTTTAGGACAGCTACTTGTTGTCGACCAAGATGCCGTGCTGAGCGACCGAGCCGGAGCTGTTTTGGTGGCGCTCGACAGTGGCAATGGCACACCCCAGGCCGAGATTTCGCTGGGTTATTCGCCGACCCAGGTAGAGGTCGCCGCTGGCGGGGGCAAGGCAGGCCCGCTCGTGCGTGTGCGTGATGAACAGGACAATGAGTGGATTTTGGGCCGGGTAGAAAACCAGCCCCAGCCCGAGGCTTACTCGGTGCGAGGCCGACTCGTGCCCGACCCCGACACAGGTGTTCGTCGCCGTCATGTCGCTCGGGTGCCGATTCGGGTCAAAACCAAACGCGTACGCAGCGACAAGGGAGGGAAGTTTGTTGCCCGCGGACAGGCGATTGGAGCCGTTTTGGTGAGTTACGACGGGCCTACAAGCTACGAGGACTTCAAGGGCGACCCCTACTCACGCACGCTCACACGGTTTGACCCCAAGCTCGTCGTGCTCAGCGGAGCCGGAACCTACAAGCTTGGTGAGATCGTGCTGTACGAGTGGTGGCTCGAATAGGAGGTTGTGCATACATTTATGCCGACACCTGAATGCCCGACTCCGGTCAGCGTTGTTGCACCGAGGGACGATGGGCGACCGCATCATGCCGCAGGCGTGCTCGCGGGTAGGTGCAGAACGATCCCACCGGCTCCGGCTGAAGTGGTTCAACCCAACTAGGTTGGCTCATAGCGAGTTTGTAGCTGACGGCGAGAGACGATAGGGGCCCGGATCATACCGTTGGCGTGCTCTCCGGCGCGGGGATCGAGGTAGACCCGACCGCCCGGGCCCGGCGCGTGTGTATCTACATCGAGACTGATGTTGAGTAGTAGAGCCTGGGGCGCGCGGGCGGTGAACCAGTGGATGTTGTCGCGGTCGTCCGAGATCGTTGAGGCCGTCCCCGGGTAGAACAGCCGATCGATCGTTGGCCGAATCCAGATCGCCGCAGCCTCGTCGGCAACCCGGTCGAAGTGGCGGCCGTGAAAGCTGCCATCGAGCACAACAAATGCACTCAGTCGGCGGTTGTGCGCGTGGGGCAAGATGGCGTGGCCAGTTTTGAGGGCAAACACGCGGGTGCGGATAGCTCGATTGTCGAAGCCCGCCAGCGTGAGCGGATGCACGACTCGGTCGTGGTTGGATTGGCGAAAGCGTCGGCCCAGTTCGACCACACCGAGTTCCTTTTGCAGGGCCCCGAGTGGGATGGCGGCCAGAAGTTCCTCGACCTGCTGTTGCCAGCGCAGCGGCGCGATAAGGCCGCGTTTCGCCATTTTAGATGTATGAGCAATCTTCCTGAAACGATCGTGGACGTCTGCACGCTTGGCCACGGCGTGTCGACCAAGGCTCAACACTGCGGTCGAAACCGTGAGCCGGGCAAGGGCTCGGCGGGAGAACCTTGCCGTAGAACCCATATATAGGCAGGCTATCACGGTTGGGCTATCGTTCACCCGTGCGTCGATTCGTTCTTGCAGCTTCGCTGGGTTTGGCCTGCCAACCCCAACTGCCGCCCGTCCCCCCACGGCCGAAACCTGTTACGCCAAGGCCGGCTACGCGCCCGCAGCCGCAAAAGCCTGTCGTCGAGCCGTTTGTCGAGTTGGCTTCCCACGACGCGCACACCTGTGGGCGACGCTCGTCGGGAGCAGTGCTTTGTTGGGGAAAAAATGCCTACGGCCAGCTCGGTTCGGGCAACCGTGATGCCACCCCTCGCACTGTGCAGGTCAACGGATTGCCAGACGCACGCCAGCTGATCACCGGTCGCGATTTTAGTTGTGCGTTGCGAGCCAACGGGGCCGTGGTGTGTTGGGGAAACAACGAGGACGGGCAACTCGGCAACGGGCAGGGGGCAAAGATCAGCGCTCGGAGCATGCGTCCGGTTGCGGTCATGGGCCTGCGCGGCGTCCAAGCGATCTCCGGTGGGGACTGGCACGCGTGCGCCCTCGATCAACAAGGTGCGGTGCACTGTTGGGGTAACGGCGAAAACGGACAGATCGGGAGTGACGAGAGTCGGGCATTTGCGCGACCTCGCCGGATCGATCAACTCGGGCCGGTTCGCCAGATCGCCTCCGGGGCAAATCATGTATGTGCACTGCAGCGCGATGGTCGGGTCAAGTGTTGGGGGCGCAACACCGAGGGGCAGCTCGGCGACGGCAAGCCCGGGAGCCGGATCAAACCTGTATTTGTCGCCGGGATTTCCCAGGCGACGGCGCTGTGGTCAGGGCACACATTCACCTGCGCGGCGATCGGCGAGCGGGCGATCCAGTGTTGGGGGGACAACGCCGAGGGGCAGCTCGGGTTGCGGGGAAAACCCAAGTCCAATGTCCCGGTGGCGATGACTGGTCTCAAAGACGTGGTTGAAATCGTCGGCGGGGCAAAGCATGCCTGTGCCCGACTGCGTAGTGGACGCGTGCAATGTTGGGGGGACAACGCCGCCGGCCAGGTTTTGGGGCGGCCGAGCGGCCAGGTCACACGGCCTTCGCCAGTCCGCGGGGTTGCCGACGCGCTGGCGCTGGCAGCCGGAGGCCAGCACACCTGTGCCGCTCTGCGCTCGGGCGGGGTCAAGTGCTGGGGGGACGCAGCGAGCGGGCAACTCGGGCAACATCGCCTAGCCCGAACTTCTCGCCAAGAGTTCGACCCAGAGGTTGCAAAGGTGCGCAACCATTGGACGCGCCGACAAGGGAATGGCGCAGGCGCACTGGAGGTGTCGAGAAGCGCGGAGCACGTCAATGGGGCAATCAAGCCGCAGCTGAAAAGCCTGATGAGAAGTTCGGGCTAGCGTCGCGCCGACCAAACGCTCTGAGGCGCTCGCAACCGCAGCGTCGAACCGTTCCGCCGCAAATGCAGGGTCATAAAAAACGCCACCTTTCAGGTGGCGTTTTGAGTGGGCGCGACAAGGGTCGAACTTGTGACTTCCACCGTGTGAAGGTGGCACTCTACCACTGAGTTACGCGCCCGTGGTGGAGGAGGCGGCTTATAGCGTGTGCTTTGGAGAGCGTCAAGCTCTTCGGAGTGTGCGATAAGTGCGCGTCTAAATCGGCGTCGACGGGCAAGAACGCTCGTCATTTTCTTGTCTATACAACGGATCTGACAACGGGGAGCATGAGCCACGTGGGTTCGCAACGCATCAGCGGCATCTGATCGATCGCGAGTTTTCCACCTTATTAAAGGAAGGGCCGCCGGCTGCAAACACGGGGCAAGTCGATCCGCTACTCTCCTGGCCATGCGCACCGCCCCGGAGTACATCGACAGCCTGCGTCAGCGTAACTTGCGGTTGTTTGTCGACGGTGAACTGGTCCGCGATCCGGTATCGCACCCGAAAGTTCGGCCGGCGATCAACGCCGTCGCGGCGACCTACGAGCTTGCCCACGATCCGGCGTATCGGGAACTTGCCACGGCCCATTCGGCCCTCAGCAACATCCGGGTCAATCGCTTCTGCCACCTGTTTGAAGAGCCACAAGACCTCATTCGTAAGGTCGAGCTTCAGCGCGTTTTGGGCCGGCTCACGGGCACGTGTTTTCAACGTTGTGTGGGGATGGATGGGCTCAATGCGCTGTTTATCGCCACCTGGGAGGCGGGGAAGGATGCGCATACAAGATTTGTCCAATGGTTACGCGGGGTCCAACACCGCGACGAAGTTATCTGCGGTGCCATGACCGATGCCAAGGGCGATCGTCGCAAACGCCCGGCCGCCCAGCCGGACCAGTTTTTGCGAATCGTCGAACGTCGAGACGGCGGTGTTGTGTTGCGCGGTGCCAAACTGCACCAGACCGGTGCTGCCAACTCCCACCAAATCCTGGTGATGCCGGGCATGGCGATGCGACCGGGCGAGGAGGAGTTTGTTGTTGCGGCAGCCATGCCTGTCGATGCCCCAGGGATCACAATGGTGCTTGGGCGCCAACCTTCAGATGGCCGCAAGGGTGGTGTAGATGCCGGAAACGCCAAGTACGGTGGTCAGGAAGTCGTTGTGTTGTTCGACGATGTATTCGTTCCGGGATCGAGGGTGTTCCTCGATGGGGAACTCGCTCCGGCCGCGACTCTCGTTGAGGCCTTTGCTGGTTACCATCGCGCGAGCTATGGCGGTTGTAAGCCTGGCAACTTAGATGTGCTCATTGGCGCGAGCCGGCTTCTTGCGCGACTACACGGAGTTGAGCAGGCGTCCCATATCCGCGACAAGCTTGTCGAAATGGCCCACCTCACCGAAACCGTCCATGGCGTCGGTTTGGCGGCAAGTGCCCGTAGCCACCAACACAAGGCAGGGCCGTGGCAGGTCGACCAAATCCTGGCGAACGTTTGTAAGCACAACGTGACCCGGATTCCCTACGAGATTGTGCGGCTAGCGGAGGACCTCGCCGGCGGCTTAGTCGCGACGATGCCATCACTGGCAGACCTACAACATCCCGAGTTCGGAGAGCAGCTGCGCCGCGCGGTCGGAGGCGAGGAGCGGGCCAAGCTACTTCGCTTGGTCGAGTGGATGAGCTACGGAGCCGGGGCCGTACCGCTGAGGATCGAGTGCATGCACGGGGCAGGTTCGCCGCAGGCACAGCGGATCGTGCTCGAGCGAAACATCGACTGGGAGACTCGGGTGCAACACGCTCGACGGCTCGCCGGACTCGACAACTCGTAGTTCGCAAACGAGCACACATGAAAGTGTTCATGCGCGATAATTTAGAGTGTACTTTTCGTGGGTACTTTCTCGCAAAAGTGCACATCAAGTAGGTCGCCCAACGACGCCTCTTGGGTGGCGGGCAAATGGGCAAAAACAGGCGGTTGCCAGGCCGGTCCGAAAACCGGAGAACGCTGAAAAATCGTCTAAAAGAACTGTTGACTGTACTTTGGGACAGATTGTATCTTGATGGTCGAGTGAGGGCGTCATCATTTTTGCTGACGCTGTGAAGCCCAGGAGGGGCGTCACAAGCCCCACAGCGGTGGAGAAGTATCGCGCCGCCGTGGGCTAGCGGGCACCGCCCGAAATGGTGAAACAATTTCAGAAGTACGGCACAAATGACGTGTCTATTGTGTGTAGTTTTATCAGGTTAGCACGAAATGTACAGCGAATTCAGGAACAGGCGTAGTTCAAAAACAACACATAGCATCAGGTGAGAGAAGCGAGGGATGGCGATGAGTGAGGAACAAATGGAAGGCGGAGAGCAAATGGAGATCGGCACGGAGCCGAGCGAGCAACACGGTGTCATGCACAGGCGTCGCGTCGACGGGGAGGCGAGCAAAAAGCACGCAGAAACACCAAAGCCGGAAAATGGCCACAGCGTCTCAGGTTGTGTAGATGCGGCTGTAACTGGCGATGCGGCTCAGGTATCTGCCCAGATCGAAAATGTCGAGGCGGAAGCCACCGTAGAGGCTGAGAATTCGAGCGAAGCAACCGCAGAGGGGAGTTCGGAGAACTCAGCGGGAGCAGAGGTAGAGGCAAGCACAGAAACAACCGCTGAGGCGGCAGCCGAATCAGAAGTGAGCAGTGAAGAAGCCGTAGAGGCATCAGTTGAGTCAGCAGAGTCAGAGGATTCGGGCGAAGCAGCGGCAGAGGAAACGGTAGAAGCGAGCAGCGAAGAGTCGTCGGATGCAGCGGAAGAAGCCATAGAGGCAGCAACTGCGGACGATTCGGGCGAGGCAGCAGCGGAAGAAACCGTAGAGGCAGCTTCTGAAGAATCATCGGAGGATTCTGGCGAGGCGGCAGCGGAAGAAACCGTAAATGTTGAATCAGCAGAGTCGGAGGATTCGGGTGAAGCAGCAACTGAGGCCACGGTAGAAGCGAACAGCGAGGAGTCGTCGGAAGAGCCGTCGGGAGCGGAAGAAACCGTAGGCGCGGCAGTTGAATCAGCAGAGTCGGAGGATTCGGGTGAAGCAGCAACTGAGGCCACGGTAGAAGCGATCAGCGAGGAGTCATCGGAAGTGGCTTCGGGAGCCGTAGAGGCAGCGACTGAAGAGTCTTCTGAGGATTCGGAGGTAGCAGCGGAGGCCTCCGTAGAAGCGAGCAGCGAGGATTCGGAGGTAGCAGCGGAGGCCTCCGTAGAAGCGAGCAGCGAGGATTCGGAGGTAGCGGAAGAAACCGTAGAAGCGGCAGCTGAATCAGCAGAGTCGGAGGAGCCGGACGAAGAATCATCGGAAGAAACCGTAGAGGCAGCAACTGAAGAATCATCGGAGGGTTCAGGCGAAGCAGCAGCGGAGGCCACGGTAGAAGCGAGCAGCGAGGAGTCGGAGGTAGCGGAAGAAACCGTAGAAGCAGCGACGGAAGAATCATCGGAAGATTCGGGTGAAGCAGCGGAGGCCACGGTAGAAGCGAGCAGCGAGGAGTCATCGGAAGAAGCTTCAGAAGCCGTAGAGGCAGCGACTGAAGAATCATCGGAAGATTCGGGCGAAGCAGCGGCGGAGGCCGTCGAAGGTTCGGAAGCCGTAGAGGCAGCGACTGAAGAATCATCGGAGGATTCGGGCGAAGCAGCGGAGGCCTCCGTCGAAGCGAGCAGCGAGGAGTCGGAGGTAGCGGAAGAAACCGTAGAAGCGGCAGCTGAATCAGCAGAGTCGGAGGACTCGGGCGAAGCAGCGGCAGAGGAAACGGTGGAAGCGAGCAGCGAGGAGTCGTCGGAAGAGTCTTCGAAAGCTGTTGAGGCAGCGACGGAAGAATCATCGGAAGATTCGGGCGAAGCAGCGGCTGAAGAAACCGTAGAGGCAGCGACGGAAGAATCATCGGAGGATTCAGGCGAAGCAGCGGCGGAAGAAGCCGTAGAGGCAGCGACGGAAGAATCATCGGAGGATTCAGGCGAAGCAGCGGCGGAAGAAACCGTAGAGGCAGCGACTGAAGAATCATCGGAAGAGGAATCGGAAACCGTAGAGGCAGCAACTGAAGAATCGTCGGAGGAAGCGGCGGCAACAGTCGAAGCGAGCAGCGAGGAGTCGTCGGAAGAGTCTTCGGAAGCTGTTGAGGCAGCGACTGAAGAGTCTTCTGAGGATTCGGGCGAAGCAGCGGCGGAAGAAACCGTAGAGGCAGCGACGGAAGAATCATCGGAAGAATCGGGCGAAGCAGCGGTGGAAGAAACCGTACAGGCAGCAACTGAAGAATCATCGGAGGAATCGGGCGAAGCAGCAGCGGAAGAAGCCGTAGAGGCAGCAACTGAAGAATCATCGGAGGAGTCGGGCGAAGCAGCAGCGGAGGCAACAGTCGAAGCCTCGTCGGAAGAGCCGGAGGCGGAAGAAACCGTTGAGGCAACAACTGAAGAATCATCGGAGGATTCGGAGGCAGCAGCGGAGACAACGGTCGAAGCGAGCAGCGAGGAGTCGTCGGACGGGGAATCGGAAGCTGTTGAGGCAGCAGGTGAAGAGCCTTCAGAGGATTCGGAGGCAGCAGCGGAGGCAACGGTGGAAGCGAGCAGCGAGGAGTCGTCGGACGGGGAATCGGAAGCTGTCGAAGCCGCGACTGAAGAATCATCAGAGGATTCGGAGGCAGCAGCGGAGGCAACGGTCGAAGCGAGCAGCGAGGAGTCGTCGGACGGGGAATCGGAAGCTGTTGAGGCAGCAGGTGAAGAGCCTTCAGAGGATTCGGAGGCAGCAGCGGAGGCAACGGTCGAAGCGAGCAGCGAGGAGTCGTCGGACGGGGAATCGGAAGCTGTCGAAGCCGCGACTGAAGAATCGTCAGAGGATTCGGAGGTCGCAGCGGAGGCAACGGTCGAAGCGAGCAGCGAGGAGTCGTCGGACGGGGAATCGGAAGCTGTTGAGGCAACGGTGGAAGCGAGCAGCGAGGAGTCGTCCGAAGAGGATCCGGTTGCACAGGATGCCGTTGAGGCAGCGACTGAAGAATCATCAGAGGATTCGGAGGTCGTAGCAGAGGCAACGGTGGAAGCGGGCAGCGAGGAGTCGTCGGAAGAGGATCCGGGGGCACAGGATGCCGTTGAAGCCGCGACTGAAGAATCATCGGAGGACTCGGCAGAGGCAGCGCCAGCGGAAACTTCGGTAGAGGCGGGCGCAGAGGCAGCAACTGCGGATGAATCGAGTGACGTCGAGGCTCACGCCGCTGTTGAAGCGTCGGCGGCGGTACCAGTTGTTGAAGAAGTTGCAAGTGCAAGTTCTGACGAAGCTTCTCCGAGCGCGGCACAGGTACTGTGTCAGGGGTTGCTCGAGCTACTCAACGCCAAGGAGCACCAGCTCGCTGAACTCGCGCAGCGGCTTACGGCCTGTGAGCAGCGGCTTGCGAACCTTGAAGCCAAGGGGGCGGGCGACTGATTCGCCAATCACTAGCGTAAGCTCTCAGACCCGCGCCGCGATTGTGGCGCGGGTTTTAAGTTGATGTAGAATCATGTTTTTCTTGCAGCTGGAGCCTGCGGCGAAGGTCCTCGACCTCGCTGGTAGACCGCAGGCGAATAAAGCGGATGTGTGCCCAACGCGAGTCGAGTTGTTGCTCGAGCATCCACTTTCGCTTGCGGCGGTGCTGGGTTACCGCCCAGTGCACGAGAGAGTCAGGGCTCCAGACCTTGAGGTGATGCCAGAAGTTTTCGTAGTTGGTGCCCCACAGCAGTTCTCGGTTGCGAAATCGACGGTATGACCGGCGAACAACCCGAACAACGAGGACAGGCAAGGGCAGATCCAGCCACACAACGGTTTGTAACCGTTGCCAAAAAACGCGCTGTGAGATGGCTGAGTAGCTCCCCGCGACGACCCAGGCATCACCCGACGTCGCCGCTCGTACTCGCGCTTCCAGTAGGGCCGGGTTGTGTTTGTTGAGATCGACCCAGTTGGGTAGCCAGTTGAGGGCATCGAGCTCGACGACTCGACCGCCGATACAAGCGGCGAGGTAGGCCGCAAGTGTACTTTTTCCTGCACCGGTGTTGCCGATGACATGGACGCGCTGTCCGAGTACCAACCGACTGTGCGCGGCGACAGTGTTCGTCGAACCCATGCGCGGAAGCATAGCAGTTTGGGAAGTTTCCGCTGGCATGCGAGCCACGCACGCCGGGCGCGCATTGGCAAACTACTCCCAAACACTAGCCTATGGCCGAAATTCGTTTGACGTACACATGTTGCCTTGCCGCCTAAAAACCTTCTAGTAGTCGAGCCATTGGAGCATGTATGATTGACCGGTGGATAGCGAAGATGGCGATAGCATCGTCTCGGTACGGCAAAGCCGTATCGACCGGATTATTGAGGTGCTCGGGTACCTGACCCTCGAGGAATTCGATGACAGCCGGATCGCTATCGCGCCGCAGGACGATGCCTTTGGTGTGATGGAACAGGTTGTGGTGATGGTGGCTCAAGAATACGCCGACACCATTCGCGAAAATCAGCGGCTCGACGGCGAGCGCACGCAGATGATCGACAAACTACGGGATGCCGTGAAGGCCCTCAGTACGCCGATTATCGATGTCTGGGACGGTATCGTTTCGCTGCCGATTGCCGGGGTTGTCGACGCCCAGCGGGCCGCGGAGATGACCGAGCGTTTACTTGTTCGCATCAGCAACTCCCGGGCGCGTTGCGTGATTATCGACATCACCGGGGTCGATGAGGTCGATGCCACCACGGCTGCCCACCTGGTGCGTATGGTCCGGGCAACCGAGCTACTCGGTGCCTATACATTGGTTTCGGGAGTGCAACCGTCGGTGGCCCAGGCGTTTGTCGAGCTCGATCAAGCCGCAGGCCTGGGTAACTTTCGCACCGTTTCAAATCTCCGAGATGGACTACGGTTGTGTATGCAACAGGTGACCGGGCGGGGTAAAAAGCGTGGTGGATGAAGCCTCACGGCCGACCCGTGAGCAGCCTTTGCAGTGCCAGGGGCATATGGTGTACTTCGTGGGTCCTGAGATCCAAGTGGTCAAACTCGATGGTGATGTCACGCCCGAGGTTATCGACACACTTGTTTCGCAAAGCCGCCCGTACAGCCGCGAGTGCATGGTGCTTATTCGCGATGTCCGACGCCTGGGGAAAGTTGGGGCCGCGGTTCGCCGGCAAATGTCAAAACTCGGCTATCGCGGCATGGGGGTCGAGAGCGAAGCGATTCGTGTAGTCGTGGTCGGAGCCAGCGTGGTCCAGCGCGCCCTCGTGATGATGGTGCGAACGGCGATGAAGCTCAGCACCGGGGACCGGATGCAGGTTGTCACCAAGGATTCAATGGAAGAAGCGTTTGCATATGCACACGATTTCATCGCGTCGCGTAGGCAAAACACATGATGTGAATTTGGAGCATGCACCATGGAGAAGTTGCCGACCCAAGAAGAGCCGCTACTTATCGGGAGCCATAAGATGTATTTTTTTGGCCCGCGGGTGCAGGTAATCGAGTTCGATGGGGATGTCGATGAGGAGCAGATGCGGGCACTATGGGGAGTTGGCGGGCGATTTGGCAGCCACGCGGTCTCGCTGGTGCGCGACGTCGGTAATCTCGGTCGAGTGTCTGCGAAAGCCCGCAAGGTTGTCGCCAAAGAGGGTATGCGGGGGCTTGGCGAAGATAACGTGGAGCTGCGGGTCTACATCATCAACGCCAACGTGATGAAGCGGGCGCTGATCAAGCTTCTGTTTTCTGCGGTCCGAGTTGTCAGCACGCGACCGGTCGCGGTCACGACTCCGGGATCGATGGCTGAAGCTCTTGCGCTTGCGATCGCCTATGGGGTTGAGATCGATGCCCAAATCGGACCCGTAAAATAGCGAAACCCGCGACACCGGGGTGCACGGGTTTGCAGGTATGGAGCTCGTACTTAGCGCTTGGCCGATTTGTACATATCGTCGATGAGGTCGGCGTAGCGCTCCTCAACGATTTTGCGTTTGACCTTGAGCGAAGCGGTGAGCAGGCCGTTATCAACCGTCATGGGCTCGGGGAGCATCCGCCAGTACTTGATGTCCTCGAACGACGCGAGGCCGGTGTTGACCTTGGCGACGTGGGCTTCGACGGCCTCGTGGACCCGCTCGTGGTTGGGGTCGGCCGGAATACCGATTTGCTTGGCCCACTCCTCGAGCTCCTCGGGGTCGAGGGCAATCACGGCGACGCAGTAGTTGCGACGGTCACCGACGACAACCGCCTCCTGAATGATCGGCAGGAGTTTGATTTGCCCCTCGATCTTGGCGGGCGCGACGTATTTGCCACCCGAGGTTTTGATGAGTTCTTTTTTGCGGCCGGTGATTTTGACAAAGCCATCGTTGTCGATCGAGCCTAGGTCGCCGGTGCAGAACCATCCCTCGGCGTCGAACGCCGACTCGGTCGCCTCGGGTCGATTGAGATAGCCCTGGGTAATGTTGGGGCCCTTGGCCAGGATTTCACCGTCGCTTGCGATTTTGATTTCGACACCGGGAAGCGCCTGGCCAACGGTGCCGACCTTGATCCGCCCCGGGCGATTGGCGGTGAGCCCCGGACAGGTTTCGGTGAGGCCATAGGCCTCGAGCAGGTTGAGACCGCAGGCCAAAAAGAAGTTGTGCACTTCGGAGTCGAGCGGCGCGGAGCCGGACAGCAGCACGTCTGCGCGGGCCAGGCCTAGGCGAGCGCGAAGTTTCGACAGCACGAGTTTGTCGGCGAGCCCGTACTTGAGGCCCACAAAAAACGGCAGCTCACGCCCGGTGGTGCGGTACGGGATGGTTGCCTTACCGGCTTCGACCGCCCAGTGAAACAGGAATTTTTTAGTTGCAGGTGCACCGGCCACGGCGCTTTCGATCTTCGACTTCATCTTTTCGTAGACCCGCGGAGCCGCGGGGAAGAAGCCGGGAAGGGCCGAGCGGGCATCGTCGGCGAGGGTGGGGATACCCGAGATGACCAACGGCACATTTTTGTAGGGCGCGGCAAACTGGATAAGGCGACCAAAGGAGTGGGCGAGCGGCAAGAACAGGAACAACCCGCCATCGCGCATGGAGTCGGTCATGACCCCGGCGGCATCGACCGAGCGTGCCATCGACAGGTGGTTGTCGTGGGTCTGAATGACAGCCTTTTGTGGCCCCGTGGTCCCCGAAGTATAGGTGTACGTTGCGGTTTGGTGCGGTGTTGCGGCTTCCCTGCGGCGGGTGATTTCGCCGCGCAACTCGGCGAGTTTTTGGGCGCCACGGGCTTCTAAGTCGGCGAGGCTTTCCCAGTCGTCGGCCGGCTCGATGCCGGTGGGATCAAACACGACTATATGTTCGAGTTTGACCTGGTCGGCACCATAGTCCTTGTTGAAAAACTTAAAGCCGTCGCGCATTGCCCGAATCTTGGCGAGTTGGCTGTGGTCGTCGACAAACACCAGTTTGATTTGGGTGTCGGTATGTGCATAGCCAACTTCTTCGCTGTGCAGCGAGGCGTAGATCGGGACCGTCTGCAATCCAACCGAAAGGCTGGCGAAATCACAGACCAGCCACGATTCGCTCGTTTGGCCCAAAAGCCCGACAACATCGTTATCGCCGAGGGTCACCGCACTCAAAATGCCGGCTGCGATGTTATCGGCCCGATCGGCGACCTGTTTCCAAGTGCGGTCGGACCAGCCTTCGCCGTGCTTGACCCGCAGGGCGATGTCATTGGGGCTCTGGGCCGCGCGGTTGTGCAGTAGTTGGGCAAGTGTCTGGACGTCTAGACTCATTTCGACCTCGAAAAATGGGGGGTGGTCAACGGGGGGCAACGTACCACGATGAACCTGCATCGAAACGTTCAATTTCGCCAGCTGCGGACGAAACGTGTGCGCTGCAAAAGAGGTTGGTCGTACACACAAATTTAGCGTTGCCCCAACAAAAACTATGTCCTGGAGCGATATGCCCACATCCGCGAGAAACGTTGGTGGGCAGCTGAAAGATCCGCCAGCGACCCAGGCAAGGGAAGGGGGCCGTTTCGCTGCGGTGTCACCTGCGAGAGAGGTCTTCGATGTCCGTCCGATCCCTGCGCCTGTGCTGCGCTTTGCTTACCCCGTTTATTGCTGTCGACCCCACCGGTGTCTCGGCATCGGTTGCAACTGCTGCCTCGGCGGGGGTGATCCAAGGAGTGGTCAAGCACGCCGAAAGCAAGGAGCCGATCGCCGGGGCCCTTGTCATTTTGCAGTGCTCGTGCCTGCAGGGGACCCGTGAGACCCAGACCAACAAACTCGGCATATACGCGTTTCGCGACCTGCCTCCGGGTGAGTACACGATTCAAGTGCTGACCGGCCAGGCCGATGTCAGCAAGGTCACCACGCTGCCGCGCAATGCCAAATTCCGGGCCAACTTCACTGTCAATCCACGGAACGAATTTCGCCGCATGGTGGTGGTCTCAGGCAAGAGCGCGAGCCGGATGCGGCGCTCGATCACCGCCCGCGACTTTACGTCGGTCGTCGACGTGGCGCCGACGGTCTCGCGCGACAGCGCCGGGATTTCTCTGGCGGGGACATCGGGCGGGGACCTCGTGCAGTTTGAGCCATCAAACCGCGAGGGCTATGCCGCGATCAAGGAGACCGAGTTTCAGTCGGTTGTAGATACACCATTGTCGACGTTTTCGATCGATGTCGACACTGCGGCCTACAGCAATGTTCGTCGGTTTTTACACGATGGGCAAAGTCCGCCCGCCGATGCGGTGCGCACCGAAGAACTCGTCAACTACTTCGACTACGACTATGTCGAGCCCAGCCGCCATCCCATGTCGGTGACGGTCGAGGTCGGAGACTGCCCGTGGGACAAAGGCCACTGGCTCGCGCATATTGGGATCAAGGCCAAGGATGTTGTTTCGGGTGAGTCGCCGGCAAAAAACCTGGTGTTCTTGATCGATGTGTCGGGCTCGATGGGGTCGCCCGACAAGCTCCCGTTGGTCAAGCAGTCGCTGCGGATGCTCGTGGAACAGATGCGGCCCCAGGACCGGATTTCACTCGTTGTCTATGCAGGTAGTTCGGGAGTGGTTCTCCGCCCGACCACTGGCCGGGACAAGCAAAAAGCCCTCGATGCGATCGCGCGGCTCGACAGCGGCGGCTCGACCAATGGCGCCAGCGGGATTCGCCAGGCCTATCGCCTCGCCCGTTCGGCGTTTGTCCGCGGTGGGGTCAATCGCGTGATTCTCGCTACCGATGGTGATTTTAATGTAGGTGCAACGAGTGCGGGGTCGCTGACCCGACTGATCGAACGCCAGCGCAAGTCGGGGATTTACCTGTCGACCCTCGGCTTTGGTACCGGCAACTATCAGGATGACACCATGGAGCTGCTGGCCGACAAGGGCAACGGCAACTACGCCTACATCGATTCACTCCGCGAAGCCCGTAAGGTGTTGGTCGAGGAGGTCGATGCCACGCTGGTACCGGTGGCCGATGATGTGAAGTTGCAGGTCGAGTTCAACCCCAAGTGGATCGCCTCGTACCGATTGATCGGCTATGAAAATCGCCGCCTCGCCGATCGGGATTTTGACGACGACACCAAGGATGCGGGCGAGCTCGGAGCCGGGCATACGGTGACGGCACTTTATGAGTTGGTCCCGGCGAGTCGAAAGCCGCAAACCCGGGAGGTCGGCCCGCTGCGTTACCAAAGTGATCGGCAGGCGACGGCCAAGAGTCACAGCAACGAACTCGCCCGGGTCAAGCTGCGCTACAAACGTCCGGGCGCACGCAAGAGCGTTCGCGTGGACTTTGTCGCCGATACCAGCAATCGCCGGCCGGCCCACAAGGCGAGTGAGAACTTCCGGTGGTCGGCGGCCGTTGCCGCCTGGTCGCTCAAGCTCCGCAACTCAAAGTTCGCCAAAAAGATTGCCTATGCAGATATTTTGCAACTGGCACGCGGAGCCGTGGGCCAGGACCCGCTGGGGTACCGCCGCGAGTTTCTCAACCTGGTCGAGACCGCCAAGGATCTGCAATAACGGACCTCAATAGTCTGGGGCGATTGTCGCTGATCAGGGGGCACTCACGGTTTCCAAGATGACCGTGAGTGTCTCTTCGACCATGTCGATGGCATCTTCGGTGGTGACATAAAATCCGACGTGAATGTGGCCCGCAGCGAGGTTGTGCTCGGGGTTGAGGAGGTTGTAGTAGAGCCCGTGCAGCCCCAAAAACCCCGAGAGGTAGCGGCCACTGGTGCCGTCTTGGTCGATGGCGACACTGACGAGGCCGAGTTGCTCGACGGCATCGACAATCGCCTGGGCGGGAAGTTGGGTGTTGAGGACGTTGCCCTGGCGGTAGGTCGAAATTGCATCCCACGAACGCGGGTCGATGGTTTCCATCGTGGGATGGGTCTCGTCGCCGTAGCCATCGGAGATCCAGTCGTAGGGGGGCTCTAGGTTGGGGTCGTCGGGGTTGAAATGCCCGCCTTCGATCGCCTCAACTTCCCAGCCGATCATGCCGCCGCGGCTGGTGGTCAGCAGCACGACCGGCTGGTATTCGTCGACGATTCGCCAAAAATCCGCGGACGTGTCCTGGTAGTCGACTTGGAGGTCAGACTCCTCGGAGCCGACCGACCCGGGGGTGCCGATGTCGTCGTTGCTGGGGTCGCCGTCTGGGGGGAACTCGGGGAAAAACGCGTAGACGTCGTAGCCGAGGCCGTTCCAGTTTTTGCCCTGCCAACCATCGGGGTTTTGCTCGGGGTTTTGGCTCCACTGTCGCAGCATTTCGTTGGTCGGCGGCCAGTAACCCATCACCACTACCGGCGGGCAGGGACCACCCTCGTCGCAACTGAGTTCGCCGGTGTCGGTCGTGTCGGTCGCGTCGGTGTCGGTGTCGGTTGTTTCCGCCTCAGTTGTGGCCGGGTCGGTTTCGCTGTCGGTAGCGGTTGCTCCCTCCGTTTCGGAGCCGGTCTCGCCCGCGGTTGTCGGCCCAGCTGTGGTCGGGTCTTCGGTTTCAGAACTGGTCTGCGTCGGGTCGGTCGCCGAAACGCTGGTGCCGTCGGAGCTGGTCGACGGATCCGTGCCACAGGCGAAGGGGACAAACGCGAGACTGAGCAGGTGCCGCCGCATGGGGCGAGGATATCTGGGCGCAGCTCGACCTGTGGCCGACTTATGAAATCGCGGGATGACTCGCAAACCCACTTTGGCGCACGCGACATCGACGAGAAGCCGATTGCCGAACCGTAACCGAACGGGTTACAAACCCGTGTGCTCGGATCGAGTTTTCGCCCGCAAATACGTGGGCACACTCCTTGCTCAGGCAAGATGCCGCCATGCCCCGTTCTCCACGCTCGTTGTTAGCCCGCCAAGTCGCATTGGCACTTGGGGCCGTGGGGCTGTTGGCGACTGCGATGTGTGCGTTGATGCTGGTGATCATCTCGGATGTTTCGGGGTTGGTCGCCGGGATGCGCCACGACGAGGCTGCGATTCGCCAAGGGCTCGAGTTGGCGACCGCGGTCCGCGAGCTCGCCCTCGAAACCCAGGGGATGACCGTGGACGGGGAGCGGCACCGGTCGCGCTACGAAGACCGGCGCAACCAAGTCCGCGCGCGGATTCAGGAGTTGTCGCCACGGATCCCGGAACGCGAGCACTGGCGGCTAGAGGCTCTCGGGCAAAAGACCCAACGGATGCACGACACCCTGATGGCGGGGGCGACCCGGGCAGTCAACACCGGCGATGTCGACGAGCTCGGGCGTGTGCGGCTCGAGCTTGAAACCCTCAGTGGCGAGGCATTTACCCACGCCGACGCCTTGGCCCAAATCGCGGCTTCGCAAATGGCCCACGCCCATGTCTTGGCGACCGACGCAACCCGCACGGGCCTAATCGGCGGTGGCGTGTTTGTGTTGCTGATTCTCGGGCTTTCGCTGTGGTTTTCAATCCGCCTGCGTGTTGCCGTGCTCAAGCCGCTTTCGCAACTCACCCAGGCCGCCCGGGCATTTGGTGGCGGCAATTTTGAGCACCGTGTCGGCCCGGTTGGTCAGGGGGAGATTGCCGAGCTCGGCGAAGCGTTCGATCATATGGCCGACGAGCTGGCACGCCGCGAAGCACGGGTGGTGCACCACGAACGCATGGCGGCAATCGGCCAACTCGCTGCCGGCATTGCCCACGAGATGAACAACCCGATCGGGATCATTCGCGGCTACCTCAAGACCATGCGCCCCGATGGTGACCCCGCGCTCCTCGCCGAAGAGCTGCAGATCCTCGATGAAGAAGCGGCGCAGTGTCAGCGAATCGCCGAAGACCTACTGGCCTACGCCCGCAGTGACGACCTTTCGACCGAGACGATCGAGCTCCAGCCGTTTCTCAAGGAAACAGCCACCCGGTTTGGCGAAAGTACGGTCGGGCAGGGCTATACAATCGCGGTCGAGGCAGCGCCCGAAAGGTTGGTTGGTGATCGCAGCCGGTTGCGCCAAGTGCTGCTCAATCTGCTGGCGAACGCGGCCCAGGTATCCACACCACAGCAAGAAATTATGGTGCGAGGGCGGGTCGACGGTGGGTACTACGAGCTTCACGTCGAAGATCGCGGCCCGGGGATTGCCCAGGAGGATCGCCGACGCGTGTTCGAACCGTTTTTTACGAAGCGAGCGGGTGGCACAGGGCTCGGGTTGGCTGTGTGCAAGGGGATTGTTGAGGCCCACCGCGGGACGATCGAGGTTGTCGACACACGCGGGCAGCAGGGGGCAACATTTTGCTTGCGACTGCCGCTTGAATCACGAGAATAAGCAATAATTATCACTAGATGAAGGTATGTTGTTGAAGCTGTGACAACCGCAGACACACCCGATTTTGACGTCCAAAAACCGCAACTGCTGGTGGTCGATGACCGCCGCAACATGGTGCGCCTGATGGCCAAGGTCATGGGTGACGACGCCGTGGTCCACACAGCCGTGTCGGGGCGCGAGGCGCTCGAAATCCTGGGTAAACAGCCACTGCATGCGGTGCTGTGCGACCTCAAAATGCCTGATCTCGATGGCCTCGACGTGCTGCGAGCCTGTCGCAAACTCCAACCCCAGGCGCAGTTTGTGTTGATGACCGCCTATGCGACCGTCGGCACCGCGATCGAAGCGCTCAAACTCGGGGCCTACGACTATCTCACCAAGCCATTCGAGCCAGATGCGGCCCGGGCGTTGCTGTTGCGGGCGCTCGCACGGGCGAGCGTGGCGGACGTTGGTGCCGACGAAGTTTTGCCCGGCCTGCTCGCGCGCTCACCCGCGATGATTGAGCTCGCGGACCTCGTCCGCCGGATCGCTGACAGCAGCGCGACTACGCTCGTCTTGGGTGAGACAGGCACGGGCAAGGAGCGGGTCGCCCGGGCCGTGCACAGCCTCAGTCCGCGGGCTGGCAACCGGTTTGTCGCTCTCAACTGTGCCGCCGTGCCGGCGGACTTGCTCGAGAGCGAGTTGTTTGGCCATGCCAAGGGTGCATTCACGGGCGCGACCAGCGAACGCAAGGGTCTGTTTGAGGCCGCCGATGGAGGTAGCCTTTTTCTTGATGAAATTGGCGATATGCGCTTGTCACTCCAAGCAAAATTGACACGTGTTCTCGAAGAGCGGGTGGTCCGGCGAGTCGGCGAAACCCAGGAGCGCCCGGTCGATTTTCGCCTGATCGCGGCGACCCATCGGGACCTCCAGGCGATGGTCGACGATGGCACGTTCCGCCAGGACCTTTGGTACCGGCTCAATGTCGCACTCGTCCGCTTACCACCGCTGCGGGAGCGCCAGGAGGATATCGAGCTGCTTGCCCGGTATTTCGTTGGCGAAGCGAGCGAGCGAAACCGTGGTCGCTTGGCTCGGGAAATCTCGCCGACGGCCCTCGAACGACTTCGGCAATATCCCTGGCCCGGCAATGTTCGCCAGTTGCGCGCGGCGATCGAGCGTGCCTGCGTGGTTGCGAAAACTTCCCAGGTACAGGTGGGCGACTTGCCGCCCGAGCTGCAAACGACCGAAGTTGGCAACACCTCCGATCTGGTTGAAGGTACCTGGGCCGAGGCACTCGACCGCGGTCGTGCCGATTACGGCAAGCGTTACTTGGTCGCGCTCATGCAAAAGTTCAACGGCAAAGTCGCCGCAGCTGCACGCCATGCTGGCGTCGAGCGGGAGAGTTTTTATCGACTGCTTCGCAAGTACGCGGTTGACCCGAGTGACTACCGCGGGTGAGCCAAAGTTTGTAACCCAAGCAGTTACAGTGAAACTCTACATGTCACAAAAGGCCTGTTGTCCACACAGCATTGCTTGAAAATACAAAGGCTTATAGGTGTTCGTGGGTGGTTTAGCACTTGCTTAGACAACACCTATATGCAGCGACCAGTGATGTGGGTCGGCTGTGCTGCCCTTGTAACTGGGTGTGCCGGCCAGTGGGAGAAGCAGGCTCGTCGCGACCTTGCTCAAGTGGCCGCACAACACCCAACCAGTGGACACGAAGCGCCCGAGAATCAGCCGGTTGATTTCAGTCGCGGATTGCCGGCCTATACGGCTGCAGCACTCGACCGCAGCCCCGCGATCGAAGCCGCATTTGCCCGCTGGGAGGCCACGGTCTACGAGATTTCCCGCGCGCGACGGCTGCCCGAGCCAAATCTGAGTTTCGGCGTGTTCGTGCGGGCTGTCGAAACTCGGGTGGGGCCCCAGCAAGCGCGAATTAGTTTGCAGCAGGCCTTTCCGTGGCCAACCAAGCTCACCGCCGGGGCCGATGCCGCGGCCGCCCGTGCCCGCGCCGCTCAGCGGCAGTTTGAAGCGCAGTCCTTGCAAGTCGCCGAGCGTGTTGCCCAGGCCTACTGGACCCTGTGGCAGATCCGCCAGACCCGCGAAATCCATCGTGAGCACCTCGCCGTGGTACGCGGTCTTTCGGAGACAGTCCGTGCCCGCATTGCAACGGGCTCGGCAACCCTGGCCGACCTCCAACAAATCGACCTGCGTGCGGCGCGTGTGGCCGATGCGATCCATGGGATGGACGAGCAGGAGGTGTCGGCCGCAGCCAACCTGCGCGCCGTCGTTGGCTTGCCGATGCAAACCGAAGTCCCAACCCAAAAACTCCGGCGCGAGCCATTGTTACCGGCGACCTCGCCCGAAGTACTCGCCCGAGAAGTTGAGCAGCATCCAAGGTTGAGGGCTTTCGACGAGTTGGCCCAGGCCAGCGAATCGACGGCCCGCGCGCGCCGAGCGGAACGGTTCCCGAGCTTCACCCTGGGTGTGGATTGGATCGTCACCGGTCAGGCTGCCGGGCAAGATATCCAGGACAGCGGCAAGGATGCAGTGGTGGTCGGTGGCGGCCTGCGGTTACCGCTGTGGCAAAAAAACTACGGTGACGGGATCAAAGCCGCGCGTGCCCAGGCCCGTGTGGCCCGGGCCGAAAAGCGGGTGGCTGCCGATGCCTCGCGCGCGCAACTTGTACAGGCACATAGCTCGGTGCGCGATGCGGTGCGGCGCGTGGAGCTGTACCGCGACACCCTACTGCCCCAGGCCGAGTCCGCCTATGCCTCGGTACTCGGTGCTTATACAACTGGTCAAGGGGCCGTGGCCCAAACCCTGTTGGCCCAGCGCGACTTGCTGCAACTTCACATTGAACGCGAGCAGGCCTATGCCGACTATGGGCGAGCTTGGGCCCAGCTAGAGCGGATTGTTGGTCATGCGGTGCAACCGGCCACAGCGGTGCAACCGGCCACAGCGGTGCAACCGGGAGCTGCCAAGCAACCCGTGCAACCGGCCACGGCGGTCCAGCCCGCGACGATCGACCGGGGAGATTTCGATGACTAACCACGTGCAGGAGATACAACGTTGGCTCGGTGCCCGGGTTGGGAGCCTCGGGTTTGTACTCGTCGGATTTTTGCTCGGCGCGGCGGCGGTTGGGTTTGGTGGATCCGGCGAGGACGTCGATGCCGAGCCACAAACGCAAAATGAGCAGCCGCCACAAACCGACTGGACCTGCTCGATGCACCCGCAAATTCGTCAGCCACAGATGGGCGCATGCCCGATTTGCGGCATGGACCTCATCCCCGTGTCGACCGACGAAAGTGCAGGCTCGGGCGACCACCAAAATCGCGTGACACTTTCGCCGCGAGCCAAGGCCCTGGCCCAGTTGCGCACCGCTGCGGTAGGTCGCCAGCTGGGGGCGAGCGCCGAAGTGCGGCTACTCGGCAAGGTCGAAGCCGACGAAACAACCCTCAAATCGATCACCGCGTGGACCGGTGGCCGGATCGAACGCTTGCATGTCAAAGTAACTGGGCAAAAAGTGCGAGCCGGGCAGGTGATTGCCACACTTTATAGCCCCGAGGTGTTTGCTGCCCACCAGGACCTTTTGGTGGCCAAAAAACAGGTTGCACGTTTGGCCGCGAGCCCACCGGCAGCCCGCGGCGCGGCCGAGGCCGCACTTGAGGCTGTGCGCCAACGACTGCGACTTTTGGGGGTCCCCGACGATGCGCTCGCCCGCATGGAACGGCAAAAAAAGCCCACGCGAAAGGTCGCAATCCGCACACCGTTTGCCGGCACGGTTATCGAGCGCTCCGCAACCGAAGGTGCCTATGTCGAAACCGGCACGTCGCTGTATCGGGTGGCCAATCTCAACAAGTTGTGGGTGCAACTAGATGCCTACGAAAGTGACCTGCCGCGGCTGTCGATGGGGCAGCAGGTGCAGGTCGAAGTCGAGGCCCTACCCGGGGAGATATTTACCGGCGAAGTCACCTTTATCGACCCGACCCTCGATCCTCGCCGGCGTACCACCCAGGTGCGGGTTGAGGTTGACAACAGCGACGGTCGGCTGCGGCCGGGAATGTTTGCACAGGCAACTGTTGCCGCACAAACCGAGGGCCAGCCCCCGTTGGTCGTTCCGGCCACGGCTCCGCTGTTTACCGGGCGGCGGGCGATTGTCTACGTCGAAGTCGCGGCCGGAGATAGCACCGCCTACGAGCCTCGTACCGTGCGCTTGGGCCCGCGTTTGGGCAATGTCTATCCGGTGGTCGCCGGGCTCTCCGACGGTGAGCGAGTGGTGTTGCGAGGTGCCTTTGCCCTCGATGCCGACCTCCAGATCCGTGGTGGTACAAGTATGATGGCCTCGCCCGACGACCGCGACCCCGGGGTGTGGGACCATGCCATCGTCCTCGGTGCAGCGCAGGCCAAACGTCTCGCTCCGGTGCTCGAGCACTACCTCTCGCTTCAACGGGGACTTGCCGCCGACGACCTCAGCACTGCCCAACAGGCGGCTGAAAGCCTCGAACGCGCGGTGGCCCGGATCAAGCTCGACAAGCCAGCGGAGGCCAAAAAGTTATGGGCCGAAATCGAGCCCAACCTGCGAGCCCACGCCCACCATGTTGCCAAGGCCAGTGATTTAGAGGCCGCTCGCGTCGGCTTTGAAGAACTCACCAACGGGGTCTCAACCGTGCTTGCGCGGTTTGGCAACCCGCTCGATGAGCCGGTCTATCTGGCATTTTGCCCGATGGCCCAGCGGACCAATGGTGCCGCGTGGATTCAGCAGGGCGATAAGATTGACAATGCATATTTTGGCAACTCGATGCGCTCGTGTGGTGAGGTTCGCCAGGAAATCGCGCCCGGGGCCTACCTCAACCCGCCGGTCGACACACCCGCGCCGGGTGGCCACGTCGGAGGGCATCAGCATTGAGTGGTAAACCCCAAAGTCTGTGGGAGCACATCGTCGGTTGGTGCATCAACAACCGGTTTGTGGTGTTTGTGCTGGTGCTGATGCTTGTTGGCACCGGCTTGTATGTCTCGCCGTTTGCTGTTGAGACCGACATCATCGACCGCGATCCAGTGCCGGTCGACGCCATCCCCGACATCGGTGAGAACCAACAAATTGTATTTACACAGTGGCCAGGCCGGTCGCCGCGCGACGTCGAAGACCAGATCACCTATCCACTCACCACCGCGCTCATGGGGATCCCCGGGGTCCGCACGGTTCGCAGCTCGTCGGCATTTGGGTTTTCGAGCGTCTACGTCATCTTTGCCGACGAGGTCGAGTTTTACTGGTCGCGGGCGCGGGTGCTCGAAAAGCTCGCATCGCTGGCCCCGGGGACAGTTCCCGATGGGGTCACCCCGACCTTGGGCCCCGACGCGACCGCCCTGGGGCAGATTTTTTGGTACACGCTCGAGGGCCAGGACGAGCACGGCAACACCGTGGGCGGGTGGGACCCGGACGAGTTGCGCAGCATCCAGGATTGGTCGGTTCGCTATGCCCTGCAGGCGGTTGAAGGTGTTAGCGAAGTCGCCTCGGTCGGTGGATTTGTGCGCGAGTATCAGGTCGATGTCGACCCCGAGGCGATGCGTGCCCACGGCGTGAGCCTGGCCCAGGTTGCCGGTGCTGTGCGCAACTCCAACCTCGATGTCGGCGCCCGCACCCTCGAGATCAATCGCGTCGAGTATGTCGTGCGCGGCCGGGGATTTGTCCGTGGGATCGAAGACCTCGAATCGACCGTTGTCGAGACCCGTGATCATACACCCATTCGTATCCGCGATGTCGGGCATGTGACCCTTGGGCCATCTCTACGCCGGGGGGCGCTCGACGACGAAGGTGCGCCGGCCGTTGGTGGCGTGGTGGTGGCTCGCTATATGGAAAACCCGTTGGCCGTGATTTCGGCGGTCAAACAAAAGATCGCCGCGATCGAACCCGGGCTCCCCCGACGCACACTCGAGGACGGCACCGTCAGCCAGGTCAAAATCGTCCCGTTTTATGACCGCACCACCCTGATTCACGAAACCCTCAGCACCCTGTCGACGGCGCTCTACCAGGAGATTCTGATCACCGTCATCGTTGTGCTGATTATGTTGCGAAACATTCGCAGCTCGCTGTTGATCTCGGCGATGTTGCCCCTTGGCGTATTGGCGGCCTTTATCGTCATGAAAGCGACCGGGGTCGATGCCAACATCATGGCACTCGGTGGCATCGCAATTGCGATTGGCACGATGGTCGACATCGGGATCGTGTTTGTCGAGAACGTCGAGCAGCACCTGCAACGGGCCGAACCGGGGGCGTCGCGGGTGGTGGTGGTGCGGCGGGCAATCGCCGAAGTCGCGCCAGCAGTGCTGACCTCGGTGCTGACCACGGTTGTCAGTTTTTTACCGGTGTTCGGCCTCTCAGCCACTGAACTACGCCTGTTTGCGCCACTTGCATATACCAAGACATTCGCCATGGCCGGGGCCTTTGTCCTGGCCGTTGTGGTGTTGCCGGGGGCTGCGTTGATGGTGTTTCGCCGGCGTCCAGGCCCGCCCTCAGGCCGCGGTTGGATCGATGTTGTACGTGCACTTATTCGCGCCCAACATCTGCGCGACTGGTTGCTCGTGGGCCTGGGTGCATGGCTGCTGTCGAGCCATACCGCGGCCGGGCTTGTGGTCGCTGGCTTGGGGGTCGTGCGCCTTGTCCGGCCATTTTTGGCTGCCCGCACGGTTGGGGTTTTACACACCGCTGAAACCCTGGTGGCGATTGTTGCCGTGACCCTGCTGCTCGCCGAAAACTGGCTGCCACTCGGCCCTGCCGGGGGCCTTGCCAACGTCGGGTTTGTCGGGGGACTTATCGCCCTCGTGCTCGGCAGTTTTCGCCTGTTTGAGTGGTTGTACCCGTGGATCCTGCGGTCGGTACTCGCCAACAAGCTCGCGTTTATGGTGTTTCCGCTGGCGTTGGTGGTGTTTGGCAGCGCCGCCTGGTTGGGCTTTGACCGGGTGTTTGGGTTTTTGCCCGAGTCGAGTCGCCAACATCCCAAGGTCGCCGCCATGGGCGAGGCGTTGCCGGGGCTCGGGCGCGAGTACATGCCGCCCTTCGATGAGGGATCTTTCTTGTATATGCCAACAACCATGCCGCACGCATCGATCGGCGAGGTGTTGCAGATGTTGTCGGATATGGATGCCGCGATCGCGGCGATACCCGAGGTCGACAGGGCGGTGGGCAAGCTCGGGCGCGTCGACAGTGCCCTCGACCCGGCTCCGGTCTCGATGATCGAGACGGTTGTGACTTACAAACCCGAGTATCGGGTGCAAGCCGATGGCACGCGGGTCCGGCAGTGGCGCGACCACATCCACTCCTCCGATGATATTTGGCAAGAGATCGTCGACGTTGCCAAGCGGCCAGGTCTCACCAGTGCACCGACTTTGATGCCGATTGGCGCGCGGATCGTGATGCTGCAAAGCGGGATGCGGGCGCCCATGGGGGTCAAGATCCACGGGCCCACACTCGCGGCGATCGAGAGCTTTGGGCTCGAGCTCGAAACAGTTTTGAGGGATGTTCCTGAGGTCAGGTCTGACACTGTGTTTGCCGACCGAGTCGTTGGCAAACCGTACCTCGAAATCGACCTCAACCGCGAGGCCATCGGGCGTTACGGGCTTTCGATCGTCGAAGTCCAACGCACCCTGCAAGTCGCCCTAGGTGGCATGACACTGACGCGTACTGTCGAAGGTCGCGAGCGTTATCCCGTGCGCGTTCGCTACATGCGAGAGGAGCGGGACAGCATTGAGGCGCTCGGTCGTATCCTGATTTTGACGGCGACGGGCGAGCAGGTACCGCTCACCCAGTTGGCGAGTATTGAGTACGTCCGCGGACCGCAGGTCATCAAATCCGAAGACACATTTTTGACGAGCTATGTGCTGTTTGACCGCGAGCGAGATGTGCCCGAAGTCGAGGTGGTCGAACGGGCACGTGCAGCCATTGACCACGCGATTGCCGAGGGCACGCTGGTGGTGCCCGACGGCGTGAGCTTTGATTTTGCCGGGTCCTACGAAAACCAGGTGCGCAGCGAACAGCGACTGTTGGTGTTGGTCCCGGTTGCGCTGGCCTTTGTGTTGGTGCTGCTGTACCTGCAGTTTCACCGGTTTGCGACCACCCTGGTGATTTACTCCGGGGTGGTGGTGGCCGTGTCGGGCGGCTTTGTGTTGGTGTGGTTGTATGGGCAACCATGGTTTCTCGACTTCGTCATTTTGGGGACATCAATGCGCGACCTGTTTCAGGTCGACACGGTCAACATGTCGGTCGCCGTGTGGATTGGGTTTATCGCCCTCGTTGGGATCGCCACCGACGACGGGGTGGTGATGTCGACCTATCTCAAACAACAGTTTGCCCGCGCGCCGGCGCAGACCGTTGCCGAGGTGCGGGAGCGGGTGATCGAAGCCGGCGTTCGGCGGGTGCGACCGTGCCTGATGACAACGGCGACGACCATCCTTGCCCTGTTGCCGGTGATCACCTCACAGGGGCGGGGGGCAGACATTATGGTGCCGATGGCCCTGCCGGCGGTCGGTGGCATGGCGATCGAGGTGCTCACGCTGTTCGTAGTGCCGGTGCTCTACTGCGCTGTCGAGGAGGTTGGGTTGTGGCGACGGTCGTCGACCTAGATTTTTATGTGTGTACATGTATTGCCTAGCCGCGGCGTACCGACCACGCCGTGCCGAGTACCAGCAGGCCTCCGCAGGCAAACCTCAACCACTCGACCTGCTCGCCAAATACAACGATCGACACCGCGATCGCCAGCGGAACCTTGAGGTTGTTAAACACCGCCAGGGTTGCCGGACGGACGCGGGCGGCTCCCCAGTTCCAGCCAAAAAAACCGAGGCCGGTGGCGACCGCCCCGAGGTACACCAACGTCCACGCCTGCCGCGACCCGAGCTGCCAAAGTTGCTGATAGCCACCACCTATCAGGGTTGTTGCGCCAGTTAAGCCGACCGCACCGAGCAGGAGGACGGCAAAGATCTGGCGGTCGACCAGGTGTTTGTGACGGCGCCGGAGTTGGCGGTAGCCGACCTGACCGGCGGCAAAGCACAGGTTGGCCAGCTGGATAAGCAACACGCCGCGAAGCCAGGTCGGGCGCTGACCTGCGGTCGGCAGTTGATCGGTGCTCAGCAACGCCGCCCCGGCAACCGCTAGGCCAGCCATCGCCCAGGTTCGTGGCTGCACACGGCGCGCAAGCAGGTCGCTACACAGGGCGACATAGACGGGCGTTGTCACCGTCCACAACGCGACTTCGTGGGCCGCGAGGTGTTGATATGCTTGAATATACAACACGTACATCAAGCCGTATTGAACCGCACCGATCGCGGCAAACCGGAGGGCCAGGGGCCAGGGGAGCTGACGGGTTCGCAGCAGCGGTAAAAACAGCGGTAGGGCGATCGCCAGTCGTGCCCACGCAACCGCGTGCGGGTCGACCCCGGCGAGGTTGTGCTTGATCAGACCAAACGATGCGGCCCAAATTAGCGACACAACGAGTAGCGCGAGCACCGGGGCAGGGTAGCAAGCTTTCGCGGCCACCTGCGATTTGCCGCCACGGCCACAGTCCGGCTGCTATGCTCCGCCAATGCTCGCGCACACTGCCATCATCGCGGTCTTTTTGATCCTGCTTGTGACGATCCTGTCGATCTATGTCTCGGCCTGTCGGATCCGGTTGCGGATCAGCATGGGGGACGGCGGCAACAAGGTGATGCGCCGGGCGATCCGAACCCATGCAAACAGTCTCGAGCACGCGATTCCGTTTGTGTTGTTACTGATGTTTTTTGAGCTCAACGGCGGCACGGGGCGCGAGGTGCTGTGGCTCGGCGGGTTGTTTTTAGGGTTCCGCCTGATGCACGTGTCGGGGATGCTCGGTGGCCCGTTTCGCCTGCGCCAGCTCGGTGCCACGGGCTCGTTGGTGCTCGAAGTTTTTGTTGCATTTGCAATCTTGTGCCGGGTGTTCGGCTGCCCGATTGAGCTTGCAGCTACAAGCTTTTAGTAGTGCGGTGGCGGCTCGTCGACTGTCTGTGGGCCCCCGCTGAGGGTTTCGAGTTGTCCGCGCAGGTCGCCGAGTTGGCGCTCGAGGATTTCGACGCGACGGGTAAATGCGCGCAGGACATCGTCGAGGTCCTGAATCAGTTTGTCCTGGTAGGCGATTCGGATCTCGAGTTCGGTGATTCGTGCATCGGCCTCGGGAGGGGGGTGCATGGCCGCAGTATCGCGCAATCGCCTGCAAAGTTGTTGGCGCGTGCGGGTTATGGCGTTGACCTGAGCGATGGCTCGCGCCAAGCTGCCGGCCATGCAATCGCGTCGACGGTGTATCGGACGGTTGGGGCCCGCGGCCCTGTGTTTGATGTTTGCGGCCTGTGGGGGAACGTCCGGCTCAACCTCCGGGACCACGGCAAGTTCCAACACGAGTGCTGAGCCCACAACTGCGGGGCCCACCACAGACACCGGCGAAACGACCGAGGCGACAGCCACCAGCGACGAAACGACCGAGCAGGGAACCACCGCGACCGCGTGCCCCGAAGTCGGGCCCGAGGAGGTCACGCTCACAACCGCAGACGGGGTCGAGTTGATCGCCGACCTGTACACGACCGGCATGACGGGTTCGCCGGTGGTGTTGCTGTTACACATGATTCCGCCGGGCAACGACAAGAGCAACTTCTCACCGGAGTTTATCGATGGCCTGCGGGCCAAGGGCTTTGCCGTGCTCAACATCAACCGCCGCGGGGCCCCGGGTTCAGGTGGCAGCGCGACCGAGGCTTACCAGGGGCCAAACGGTGTTGAGGACGCGATCGCTGGCTATGCGTTTGTCCAAAACCACGAGTGCGCGATGTCGGTGGACAACCTCGCTATTGTCGGGGCCTCCAACGGCAGTACGACGGCGCTCGATTTTACGGTCAAGGCCGCGGCCGACGGCCAGCTTTCGCAGCCGCGCGCGATGGTGTTTTTAAGTGGTGGTATGTACACCGAAAATCAAAACAAGATCGCCGACAACCAAGCGTTGCTCGCCAACCATCCGGTGCTGCTCGCCTATCCTCCGGCGGAAGCAGCCTGGAACACCACAGTGTTGGGCCTTGGCATCAGCGGTTGGCAGGGGATGGAAGTTTCGCCGGGTGGCCACGGAACCCACATGTTTGGCAGCAATCCCGAGGTCATGACCGAAGTTGCAAACTTCTTGGCGACTTCACTTGAGAACTAAGGGACATGTCCTACATGTCACCTCAACTGACCCGGAGATCGAGCGTGTAGCTCGATGGAAGCAAATGTAACACTCGCGCGACCCTGCTCTCCAATGTGGGCACGGCCGCCCACGAGCTATTTTTCTAGTCGAAAAACGCCGTCGCAATTCGAGTTGGCTCCGCTATAGTGACGCCCTGCTGCGGTAGAGGTACTGGCGACTGCGCGCAGCGTCGACTACTTGCAGCAGTTAACCAAGAGTCGATTTCGCCGTCGTGGACTGCACGAAACCCTGGATTTCAAAAACATGCCACGAGTACGAGGCGAGCTAAGGAAGGACACCATTGGCTAAACCGCACTTCGATCAAGACCTATCGGGAAAAGTCTGTATCGTCACCGGTGCAAGTTCCGGAATCGGCAAGGAAATTGCGCGCAACCTCGGGCGGATGGGGGCCACCGTGATGATGGGCTCCCACGACTACTCTCGCGGCGAAGAGGCCCGACTCGAGCTGGTTTCAGACACGAAAAATCAAAGGCTTGTGTTTAGCGAACTCGACTTGGCTCGCCAGGTCTCAATCCGTCAGTTTGTCGGTCGTTTCCATGAATTATTCGACCGTCTCGATATCTTGGTGCACAACGCCGCCCTGTGGTTTCCGACCAAGGCCGAGTCGCCCGATGGCTTTGAGCTGGTGTGGGCTGCCAACGTTTTGGGCCCGCACCTGTTGACCAAACTCCTGCGCGACACGTTGATCAAATCGGCGCCCTCGCGGGTTGTGTTTGTCAGCTCCAACGACGCCGGGGGGTTTGATGTCGACGACACCGACTTCGACCGTCGCAGTTACAGCGGCGACCGTTCCTATCGCCAAAGTAAACACGCGGTCCGGCTGATGTCTGGTGCCTGGAGCGGGCACCTCGCGATCAACGGCGTGCAGGTCAACTGCTGTAGCCCAGGCAGCAAGTTCAAGACCAACCTCTACCGCCGGGCCAGCAGCCTCGGCAACATGATGTCACGGCTGACGGCCAGCCCGCCCGCAGTCGGTGCAGATACACCGACCTACGTGGCCGTCGCACCTGACCTCGGTGCGGTGACCGGAAAATTCTTTGTCGGGCGCAAAGTTGTCAAAGATAAGCTCCGCCGCCAGGACGAGATGAACGGCCTTTGGCACCTGTTGGAGCATCAGGCCGCGCACCTGCAGCGGACCCGAACCGATGTCATGACCGAGGAGGAGATCGAGCGCGAAAAGGCAGAGAAGGAACGCCTCAAACAGCAAAAACCCAAGGCGCCCCAGGCCTCCTTTGCCGACCTGTTCAACAAGCCGCCGACCGCCTCGGAGTCGGTCGAGGAGCCGGTCGAAGAGGAGCCCGAGGTCGAGGTCGAAGAAGAGGTCGAACAAGAGGTCGAACAAGAGCCCGAAGAAGAGATCAAGCCGGTTGCCGTGGAACATAGCGGCAGCCTGTTTGTCGACTCGCTGATGTCGGGCTCGGACTCGTCGAGTTTTATCCCGGCGCTTCAGCTCGAGGACCACTCGAAGGAGCCTGCTGCCGAACCGGAAGCTGAAAAGCCGGCCAAGCCAACCTCCCCCACCGGGCAACCTTTGTATATGCAGTATATGAAGAAGTTCGGAAAAGACTAGTCGACCATGTACCCTCGCCGACGACCTGGCTAGGTCGTCAGCCGTTGTATATGCAGTGCGCGCAGCGGTGTTTGGGAGGGCTACGCAGACCTATTTCGGTTGCGGCCATGTCCACCGGACAGCCGTCGTACGCGGTTTACCAGCGGCAGGTTGGACTCGTAGACCACGACGACCAGCTAGGCCTGGTGTGGTCGACCTTGTTGTGTTTGGGCCGGTGGCGTTGAGCTCTCGGTGAGTCGAGCGGATACGCAAGACGTCTATTGGGCAGCGGCGACGGTGTCGGGGCCATCGCGCAGGGCGAGGGCGAGGACTTCGTCGATCGTCCGGACATAGTGGAGCCGCAGATCTTGGCGTGCACGCTCGGGGATGTGGGGCTCGTCCTTGCGGTTGCGTTCGGGCAGGATGACATCGCGGATCCCCGCTCGGTGGGCCGCTAGGGCTTTTTCGCGGACGCCACCGATCGGCAAGACGTGACCCTTGAGGGTGATTTCGCCGGTCATGGCGATATCGACGCGGACGTCGCGTTGGGTGAGGGATGAGATCAGTGCGGTGGTCACCGCAATGCCCGCGCTCGGGCCGTCCTTGGGGACGGCACCGGCGGGAAAGTGTACATGCACGTCGTGCGTCGCCATGAACTTTGGGTCGATCCCGTAGCGGCTCGCCCGGCTGCGGACAAGGCTCAGGGCGGCCTGGGCCGACTCTTTCATCACGTCGCCGAGTCGCCCAGTCATGCGCAGGTTGCCGGTACCACGGGTGAGTGTGGCTTCGACAAACAGTAGGGTTCCGCCGGTCGCCGTCCACCCGAGGCCGGTGACAACCCCCGGGGCAGGGTCTTTTTCGGCCAGCTGCGGATGGTACCGCGGTGGTCCCAAAATCGGCTCGAGGTCGTCGACGTCGACATCAAACCGGGTGGCCTGACCCTCGGCGATCCCGATTGCGACATGGCGCAGGACCGAGGCGAGATTGCGCTCGAGGTTGCGGACCCCGGATTCCCTTGTATATGCAGTCGCAAGGGTCAGCAATACCTCGTCGGTGAGCGTGTACAACCGCGGTGTCAGTCCGTGCTCGGAGGTCTGCTTGGGCAGCAAGTAGTCGCGGGCAATCGCAACTTTTTCTTCGATGGTGTAGCCGCTGAGGCGGATGATCTCGAGGCGGTCACGCAGCACGTGGGGAATGCCGCCGAGGTCGTTGGCGGTGGTCAAAAACACGACGTTGGACAGGTCGTATTCGATGTTGAGGTAGTGGTCGCTAAAGGCGTTGTTTTGCTCGGGATCGAGGGCCTCGAGCAGGGCCGAGGCCGGGTCGCCGCGGAGGTTGGGGCCACCGAGCTTGTCGATCTCGTCGAGCACGACCACCGGGTTGACGGTGCCAGCCCGCTTCATCGCCTGGATCAGGCGGCCGGGCAGGGCACCGACGTAGGTCCGCCGGTGACCGCGGATTTCGGCGTCGTCGCGCACGCCCCCGAGGGCGATGCGAACGTACTCGCGGCCAAGCGCCTCAGCAATGCTGCGACCGAGCGAGGTTTTGCCGACGCCCGGTGGCCCGACCAAACACAAAATCGGTCCGCGTTTTTCGGGGGCGAGGGTGCGGACACTGAGGTACTCGAGAACACGTTTTTTGACCTTCTCAAGCCCGTAGTGTTGGTCTTCGAGCAGCTGGCGGGCAGCCGCGAGGTCGAGCTTGTCCTCGGTCTTGCGTGTCCACGGGAGGTCGGCGAGCCACTCGAGATAGATCCGGGTGGTGGTTGCCTCGCTCGACTGCGGGTTCATCCGGCGCAGGCGGTTGAGGTCACGGTCGGCGGCACCACGTGCATGTTCGGGCAGGTCAGCTGCGTTGAGGCGACTTTCGAGGTCCTCAATATCATTGCGCTCGCGGGCCTTGGGCGTCTCCCCGAGCTCGGATTGAATGGCCCGCAGCTTGTGGCGAAGCAGTGCTTCCTGTTCGTGTTTGGATAGGTGTTCGCGGACGTAGCGGTCGAGGTCGCGTTTGACCTGCAAGACGTTGACGCGGTGCGACACCAACTCGATCACGCGGCGAAGTCGGGCGGTGATCGTCTTCTCGCATAAAAGCCCGATCCGATCCTCGGGCTCGAGCTCGATGTGCGAGGCGACCATGTCGGCGACTTGCGAGGGCCGGCGCTGGTTTTGAATGGCCGTAAGTGCCTGGCTTTTGGCCTTGGTCCGGCTGGACGTCGGCAGCAGGCTGTCGTGGCGCTTGATGAGGTCTTGCAGCGCACCGGCGAGGGCGTACGACAGGGTGATCTCGCCGAGGTCCTCGACTGTTTTTGCAAACTGGACGACCTGGTAGTTGCGCTCGTCGAGGATGTCGAGGAGGTTGACCCGGCAAATCCCCCGCACCATCACTGCCAGGCGACCGGGGATACCTGCATGTAATTGCAATATTTCTGCGAGTAGCCCGACGGGGTGAAGGGCTTCTAGTGTAATCGGGTGATGTTCCTCGGTACGACGCACGCCGAGGACCACGAGCTTGGCACTCGCGTCCCGTTGGGCATGGCGGACTGCGTTGGCAGCAGTGGTGCCACGGGGCAAGTCCACCTGGGCCGCCGACCCCGGGAAGGCCGGAAGGTTCGAGAGACAAACGAGGGGAAGCGTGCCGGAGTCTGGGTGGTTTCGGGTCATTCGCCGTCCGCGAGCCTATCACCACTCGCGTTGCCCCGGACGCCCACAATCACCACCCACACAAAGTGCCCCCAAGGCGGCAAATTTGGGTCGGGCCTATGCACCCGCGAAGGCCCGTCTGGTACAACCCCGGCGTGCAACGTGCGGCGACGAGCCACGACCCGATGATCGCGTGGGCGACAGCCGTCGTCGCGGTGTGGTTGTGCGGCAGTGTGCTGCCGTTTGCCAACGGGATCCTCGTGCCCATGCTCGGCCTGGTCGCAACCGCGGCCTGCGGGGTGTGGCTCGCCCGCACGCTGCGTCGACCGCTGCGGCAAGTTCCGTTATTGGGCAGGCGCGCGCTTGTGGGACTGTGGATCATTTTCGGTGGGTTGGTGGCGACCCTGACCACGCGGATGATCGGCGCCCTCGTGGTGGCTTTCCCCGCAGTTGTGTGGACGCTCCTGGGCATCCTGTGTGTGGCAGCGATCGCCGCCCGGGCCCGCGCACCGGGGTTGCGGTGGCTCGCCGTCCCGACCTTGGTCCTTGCCTGTGTCGTGGGCACGCGGTTTGAGGCGGGGGCTGTCGATGCCCGCGGTGCCGCCCAAAGTGGTCCGATTCTTGGGATCCATCCGTTTCAGAGCACCTCGATCGCAATCGATGGTTTCGGCCCGATCGACATCCCGTTTAACGACTTTGTCGAGGCCGACGGCAGCCGTGGCTACAGCCCCCAGGCCGCTGGTGAGGCGCTCGAGCGTGCCCTCCACAAGATGGCCGAAGTCCACTTCGCCGACGGGCCTGCCCGCGCGCGGCAGGCGTTTGCCGGGGCCCGGGTCGAGGTCGTCGAGACCACCCCGGTGTTTGAGCGTCTCGACAAACAACCCGACGAGGATGTCCACCGGCGGTTTATCGTGCACTCCGGCACCATCGGTCAGCGCTCGCGTATGGCCTTTGCCTGCCCGGGTCGTCGGCTCGACCCACGGGGGATGCAGCCCGACCGAGTGACCGAGCAGATGTGTCCCGACAAGTACACCTCGGAGGCAAGTGCCGGCCTCGGGGTCACGGGCAGGTGGACTGGCTACGTCGAGTTTCGCGGCAACGAGCGCCTGGGCCTCGGTCCTCTGCTCGGTTGGACCCGCAGCGACGAGCCACTCGGACGCCGCCACACCCTGCGCGAGGCCTGGGGCTGGGCGTGGATAGCACTTGTATTTGCACTTATCGTCAGCCTGCGGCGGGCGGCCGTGCCCGTGCTCGGGGCCACCGGACGAATCGCTGCATCTACATTGATTTTTGTTGTGGTCGCGGGCCTAGCCAGCGTCGCCACCGGTACCGTCGCCCTGCAATTGCTCGGCGAGCCAAACCTCCCGACCGGCCTGAGCTACTTACCTCTGGTCGGCCTGCTCGGGTTTTTCGCCCTGCGTGCACCGACCGACACCGACATGCCGCGCGCGCGCGGTGGGGTGTGGGTGGCAACCGTGTGGATCGTTGGCCTCACGCTGTGGGTCAGCCAACACTTGGCCGCGACCGACTGGATCGTGCCGGAGCTTTGGTACCACCGCGGGCCGGGCATCGGGCACGCCGATTGGGCGCTCGCCGGCGAAGCTTGGGTTCTCGAAGTCGCAGATCGTTTCCCGGAGTTGCAAGCGATCGCCCAGAGTTGGCTCGGTAGTGAGGAATCGAACGCAGGTATTGGTTTGGCGTTCACGCAGAACCTGGTGGCTTCGACCTTCGTCGCACTCCTGTTTGGCACGCTCGTCGGCACAATCCGCAGCGTCGGCCTGTGGTGCCGGCGCCTGCGCCCGCTGCCGTCAGCTTCTGCAGTTGTGGTTGGTCGGATCGGAGCCGTATGTGTCTGTGCAATTGCCGCTGGCCTGGTGATGTCGCGCCAGACAGCGGGAGCTTCGCTGCTGTTGCCGTACGCCATGTATGCAGGTGCACTGTGTGCAGTTGTCGTCGCCAGCTACCGTTTGACAAAGATCTCGGGGCTTCTCGTGCGAGGCGTTGGCGGTGCGGCACTCACGGGGATGGCGCTACATCAGCTTTGGCAAGTCGCCCACACCAGCGCGCACCCGGGTTTGTTTTTGCACACACTCCTCGTCATTTGCGCGCTTGGCGTTGCAAATGTCTGGATCCTCAACCTGTTGCCTGGGCGTGTAAGCTCCGCGCCCGCCACGGACAAACAAGACATTGACACCTGACGCGAACACCGCGGTGACGGTCAACGCGCGAGTGATGGTTATTGAGCCGGCAGGAGAGGGTCGCTATCATCCCGCCGCACCGGAGCTTCGCGCGCGCGCTGCGACTACCTCCTCCACCTACCCAAGGTTCCGCCGATCCATGACGTTCTCTTCGACAAAGTCCTCCCGCTCACCCGCGACCATCGCCCTGTGTGCCGCCCTTTGTAGCGGCTTGGCCCTGGGTCCGGTCCCGGCCATCGCCCAACCGGCTGAAGGGGAAGCTGCCGCACCGGCTGAAGGGGAAGCTGCCGCACCGGCTGAAGGGGAAGCTGCCGCACCGGCCGAAGGTGCCGAAGCTGCTGCTCCTGCCGGTCCGCGCGGACCAGCTGCTGCCGATGGGGTTGTTGGGTTGATGCGCTTTGGCGGTGACCCGGCTGGTGCTGATCTTCGCGCCGCCATCCAGGCCGGATTTGAGAACGAGAGTTTCACCGTCAAGGGCGTTGCTCTCGACATCGAGACCGCTGCCAAGAAGGTCAAGTGCCGCGGTGAGATCGACGATGCCTGTGTTGGCAAAATCGGTCAGTGGCTCAACAAAAAGGGGAAGACCAACCCGCCCTACACCTACCTCGTGTACGGGACCTACGGCAGCGGTGATGAGGGCAAGGTAACGCGGGTTGTGGTGCACGACCTCACCAACAATGTGCGTGTACAAGAACTCTACGCGACCTATTCGAGCGACGACTACATCCTGCCGCTGATGTTGCCCAAGGAAGTCGTGGCCCAGGTCAAGCAGCACATCGAGCCGCTGCCCCCGGTTTCCGAAGACGAACAAAAGATCATCGACGAGATCGACGGCGGTCTCACCCCCGAGGACCTCGCCGCCCAGAAGGCCGCCATGTTGCAGGCCGAGGCCGATATTGCCTCGCGCCCGACCGGTCCGATCGATACCTCGAACATCACCGTTGACCTCAAAAAGGATCACGCCACGTACTGCCGCAAGGAAAAGCGCAAAAAACGGAAGTCCAAGGAGGACCCCAAGGATCTGCGCCCGTCCTGTAAGCTCGGGCCGACCTTTGGCTACTGGCAGCCACGCGCCTGGGTCGCCCTCGGACTCACGGTAGGGGCCTTTGCCACCGGCGGTATCCTCTACGCCGCCGGACTGGCCAAACGCGGCGCCTACAAAACCGCCGTCAACGACCTCGACGCAGCTGGGCTCGACCCGGCAATCCCGGCCAACTCCGAGGCCTACACAAACCTCGCCTCAGACGTTGCGGCCAAGGGTGGTGAAATGCGGCGGATGCTGATCGGTGGCGACATTGCGCTGGCGACCGGGGTTGTGCTCGGTGGCGTGCTCGCAGTCATCATCTACCAGGACCGCACCGAGGCGAAGGCGTGGATCAAAGAGGAAAAAGCCCTCGCAGGGATCCGCAACCTCCGGGTGGGCCCGATGATCGGCAAGCAGTTCCAGGGTGCCTCCCTCAACTTCCACTTCTAAAGACTACTGAGCGCACGAAAAAGGCGGCCAAGCGGTCGCCTTTTTTGATTGGCGAAGACTCGGACAAGCGTTCGCCAAACGTAAAAAACCCGATGCCAAAAGCACCGGGTTTTTCGTGGCTGTTGGAGCCGAGCTTAGAGGTTGCGCTCGACGAACGCCCGCAACGGGCTGAGCGAGCCAGGGTTGCCGACGATTTTGTCAGCGAGCTCTCCGCCCTTGAACAACAGGAGTGTCGGGATGCTGCGCACGCCAAACGAGCCCGGGGTCTTGGGGTTGCTGTCGATGTCGACCTTGACGACCTTGAGTTTGCCCTCGAACTCGTTGGCCAAGGTCTCGAGGTGGGGGGCAATTGCGCGACAGGGGCCGCACCAGGTCGCCCAAAAGTCGACCAAAACGGGAACTTGGGAGTCGAGCACGTCGGCTTTGAAGTCGGCGTCGGTGGAGTTGTGGATGTTTGCAGATGCCATAGTGTGGACCCTCGCGGGAGGTGGAAGTCGCACGAGAATGCGGCTTACAGTTGCGTTGTGCAAGCACTGGATACGTGAGTTGCACAGTCGAGTGACAGATGTTGGCAACCTTAGCAGACGGGTTGCGCGACCTGTCATTGGCCAGAACCACAGATGACGTAGGACATTCCGGCGGACTCGGCGAAAAATCGGTACTCTTGCGCACCATGGCCCGGATCTTTATCGCCCAATCGAAAATAGATGCATGGCTTGCGGCGGGGCGGGTGCACCTCGAGCAATCGACGCTGCGGGTGCCGGCCGGGGGAAGCTCCGTGACCCTTGGGATCGATGCGGCGGTGTTTGTCGAACGGATCGACGGTGGCGACCCAGACGTCCACAAGATCGCCGGAAAGGTCAAAACTGCGGCCGAGGTGGTGGCATCGGGGGGGGAACTCTACGACACCTCGCTGGTGCTCGGCGACTATGCCTACACCGTCAAGCCCGGGTTTGTCGCGACCTATCGCCCCGGCGCCGGGATGCCACCCAGGCTCGACACCGCGACCTGGGCCAAGCTGCGCGCCGGTCTCCTCGCGCTCGGCTAGGGTATTATTTGTTGATACAACGGTTCGCCGGGAATATTGCAAATACAAGCGACGCCAACCCGAGTGACCCGGCCTGTGCGTAAATCATCCGCAATTATGAACGAAGACGCGCGCCGGCGACCGTACAGTTCTCACCGGGTTTCGCGGGCGAAAGGGGCCTAGTCGGCGATGCTCCCGACTTCGGCATCGCCAGCCAGCCCTATCCGGCGACTTTCCGGCGAGCCCTTGGGGCGATGTCGCAGCCGATGCGCCGACATCTGCCAGATGTGCCGGGGCACACGACCAGGAAAAACTGCCGACTGCTAGCCAAGCCGCAAATCTCCGCGTACCTTTGCTTGGCTTCACATGGTCGTGGTTTTGTTCATACTCGCGGCACTGACATACGGTGCCGCCTCGTTTGCCCACGGGGTTGAGGGCGAGCGTGTTGATCGGATCCGCGCGCGCGCGAGTGTGCTGTTAGCCTTGGCCGCGCTCTTGCACTTTTGCTGCATCGGGGGCCAGTGCCTCGAAGGCGACCATCCCTTCAAGTCGGTATTTTTGGCGACCAGCCTCGGGGCACTGTGTGCGGTGCTCGGGTTTTTGTTGGTGGCGATTCGCAAACCGATCCACGCGCTCGGAGCACTGCTTGCGCCCATTGGCCTCGCCGGCCTGGTACTCGGGGTGGTGTTTGCCGACACCGTGGTCGACCGCATGCCGGCCTCCCAAGTACTTGTAACAGCACATATTAGCCTGGCAACCGCCGGTCTGGCCGGATTTACCCTCGCCGCCGGTGTGGCCAGTGTCTACCTGGCGATGGAACGGCGGATCCGTCAAAAGATCTTTCGCCCACGACCCGGAGGCGTCTCGCTCGCGGGGCTCGATCGCCTGCATCACCGCTTGATGTTGATCGTCACGCCAGTTGTCACCCTGGCGATCGTCACTGGCGTGTTGTGGATTTTGCGGGCAGGTGGCCCCGAAATGCTCGGCGCGCGCTGGCCCGAGTTACTTGCAGCTGCAATCACGTGGTTGGTCAGTGTCGGCATGTTGGTGTTGCGCGCCCTCATGGGTGTGCGCGGGCGCCAGGCGGCCAGGCTCACGCTGGTGGCGTTTGGCTGCATGCTGTTGATCTTCGTCTACTACGGGGTGCGCTCATGACCGAGATCTTGGCCGTGGGCCTCAACCACAAAACGGCGCCGGTCGAGTTGCGTGAGCAGCTGGCCATGGGTGCCGACGACATCCGTGAGTTGCTTTCGCCGCTGGTGAGTGCCGGGCTCGGCGAGGTTATGGTTGTATCAACATGTAACCGGGTTGAGATCTACGGGGTGTCCGGCGAGTCGCGGGCGGGCGATCGAATTCTCGAAGCACTCGCCGGCATGCGGTCGCTCGACCTCGGTGAGCTTAGGCGGCACACGTTTGTCCGCTCGGCGGCATCGGCTGTGCGCCATATCTTTCGGGTGGCCGCCAGCCTCGAGTCGATGGTTGTCGGCGAGCCGCAGATCCTTGGCCAGGTCAAAGAGGCCTACGAACTCGCCAAGCGTCAGGACACCGTGGGTGCCGTGCTCGACCGTTGTATGACCATGGCTTTTCGCGGGGCCAAGCGGGTGCGCACCGAAACGGAGATTGCCCGGGGGGCCGCCAGTGTGTCCTCGGTCGCCGTCGATTTGGCCATGAGTATCTTTGGCGAGCTGCGCAACTGTGGGGTGTTGTTGGTCGGCGCCGGCGAGATGGCCCAACAGGCAGGTGTGTACTTGCGGGCCGGCGGGGCGGCTGAACTCACTGTTGTCAACCGCAGCCGCGAACGCGGGGAACGCCTCGCCCGCGAGATCGGGGGCCACTATGTTTCGTGGGACAGCCTCGAACAACAGCTGCGGCGTGCCGATATCGTCGTGACCAGCACCGGTGCAACCCAGCCGGTGATCGACCGTGGACTCATGAAACGGGTGCTTCGGGCCCGTCGTGGCGAGCCCGTGTTTTTGGTCGACATTGCCGTGCCGCGGGATGTCGCTCCGGATGTCGGCAACCTCGACCAAGTGTTTTTGTACAACATCGACGACCTCCAGGGGATCGTCCACGACAACATGCGCGCACGCAGTGCCGAGGCCGACCGGGCCGCTGCTCTGGTCGACGAGGAGGTCGACAACTTCCTGTCGTGGCAACGCACCCGCGCGATCGGGCCGCTTATTGGCAGCCTGCAACGCCACGCCCGCGCGATCGTCGAGGCGGAGTTGCTCCGCTCCCAGGCCAAAATGCGAAATTTCGATGAGGACCAACAGGCGGTGGTGCGTTCGGTGGTTCGCGGAGTCGTCAAAAAGCTCCTGCACAAGCCCATGGTGACCCTGCGCGCGGCCGCCAGCGAGGGCAACCAAAGCGGTATTGACCTGGCCACGGCCCTTGAGGAGCTGTTTGCCCTCGGTCCTGAGCAGCCGCAGCCGCAGCCGGAGTCGCGACCTGCTCCGGGTGGCGAAAAGTCCGTGATGGGCTCGCCCGAGCCATCAACTTAGTGCCTATACACAAACTCGTCGACCGGAGCCGATGTTGAGCTGACGAATGCCGGGTCAGGTCACTGCCGCGACTCTTTTCGCGGCATCCGAGATCGGCGAGACTTTGGCGAGCTCGTGGCCGATGCGCGAGATGGGCCGACTGACATGGCAGCCGAACACGCGAACCCAACAGATCTAAAACATCCCCTGCGGATCGGGACGAGACGTTCCAAACTCGCCCTGTGGCAGGCCAACTGGGTCCGCGACCAGCTGCGCGCCCACTGGGGGCCCGAGCTCACCGTCGAGCTCGTCGAAATCGTCACCGATGGCGACCGCATTCAAGATCGGCCGTTGCACCAAATCGGCGGCAAGGGGTTGTTTGTCAACGGTATCGAGGCGCGGTTGTGTCGTGGCGAGGTCGACCTTGCGGTCCACAGCATGAAGGACCTGCCGGGGCAGTTGGCCGAGGGCCTTGAGATTGTATGTACACCGGAGCGAGCCGACCCCCGCGATGCCCTGATTGTGCGCGAGGGTGTTTGTCCGTCCGGGGCATCGCTGCAAGCACTTCCTGATGGCGCCCGGGTGGGGACCACCAGCCTGCGCCGGACCGCGTTGGTCCGCCGTCTCGCGCCGACGGTCAACGTCATCTCGCTGCGCGGCAATGTTCCCACCCGTTTGGGCAAGCTCGACGATGGCCAGTTCGACGCCATCTTGCTGGCTGCCGCCGGGCTTCACCGGTTGGGGCTCGAAGCTCGGATCAGTGCCTATCTCGACCCCGAGGTGTTTTGCCCGGCTGCAACCCAGGGAATTTTGGCACTCGAGGCCCGCACCAGCGACGACCGTGTGCGCCGGTTGGTTGCACCCCTCAACCACGCGCTCACAGCCAACGTGGCAGCTGCCGAGCGGGCATTTTTGGCCCGGCTCGAAGGCGGTTGCCAGGTGCCGATGGGTTGCTACGCCGAGCCGACCGAGGCTGGTGGGCTGTCGCTACGAGGGGTCGTCGCCGATCCCTCGGGTGCGCCGTACTACGTCGAGCAAGTGGCCGGAAACGAAGACCCGGCATTGCTCGGCCGCACGTTAGCGGGCAAACTCATCGACCGTGGGGCAGCTGCGGTATTGCAGTCGCTCAAGGCAGGAGGGGCATCGTGAGCCGGTTGGTATCCACATTCACACAGGTTGCCGTTGCCGCGAGTATCGGTGCATGTGCACTGGTTTCTGGTTGTGGTCAACCGTCCAACGAAGAGTTGTGCGAGGTTGCAGCTGAGATTCAGCTACGCGAAAAGCCCGACCGCAAAATCGGCGAGCGATTTCACAAACAGTGCAAGCGCAAGGTTCAAAACATGCGCTTAGATGCCGGTGTCCTGCGCTTCGGCGGGGTTGCCAGGTGCATGAAAGAGGCCCAGTCGACCAAGGACTTTTACGCCTGTGGAGTCGATGACAAGCCGCCGCCGCGCCATTAGTTGGCCTGGTTTCGAACGATGCCAGGCGTCGGCGGGTGCCAGGCGCCGTGTGTATAGACAATCGATTTGAACGGCGAACGGTTGACCTGTAAATCGGTACAGGTCACTGGCAAAAATTGTGCTGTCACGGCAGCTCGTCACTTGCGTGAACATCGCGGCACGGGCACCATTGCGCCGCATGTCCCGTCCTGCCCTGCGTTCGTTCATTCCCTCGCTAGCACTCCTGACCGCACTTGGCAGTCTTGGTGCGTGCACGCAACGTGCTCCGACTTCGCCAGACCCGGCGAGTTATCCCCCGCCCGAGCCGGGGATTGTCGAGGCCGGGGGCACCGACGGAGATACCGACGAAGAGCCGGAGTGGGATGTCATGAACCCCCCGGGGCTCGACGGCGAACTTGGCCAGGACATTGCAATCGACACCACCGAGGGAACCTGGATGAGCCTCGATGTCAGTCCCGACGGTCAGACGATTGTGTTCGACCTGCTCGGAGACCTGTATGCAATGCCGCTTGCTGGGGGCGAGGCTCGGGCGTTGACGACAGGTGTGGCTTGGGACATGCAGCCGCGGTTTAGCCCCGACGGCAAGTGGATTGCATTTACAAGTGATCGCGGGGGCGGCGACAACATCTGGGTTGTGCGAGCCGACGGGACCGACCCGCGCCCGGTCACCAAGGAGACCTTTCGCCTGCTCAACAGCCCGGTGTGGTCGCCCGATGGACGGTTTATCGCCGCCCGCAAGCACTTTACCAAGCACCGCAGCCTCGGCGCCGGCGAGATTTGGATGTACCACGTCTCCGGTGGGGACGGCGTCCAACTGACTGAAAAGCAAAACGACCAAAAAGACGTGGGGGAGCCAGCGATCAGCCCCGATGGCCGCTACGTGTACTTCAGCCAAGATGTCACTCCCGGCAAGTACTTTCAGTACAACAAAGACCCAAATCCAGGCATCTACGCGATCAAGCGGCTCGACCGGGAGACCGGCGAGTTAGAGACATTTGTCCGCGGGGCGGGCGGGGCAATTCGGCCGACCCCATCACCCGACGGTAAGTCACTGGCGTTTGTCCGTCGCGTACGCACGGATACGGTGTTGTTTGTCCAAGACATCGAGTCTGGCGAGGAACGTGCGCTCTACCATGGGCTCGACCGCGACATGCAGGAGGCCTGGGCAATTCACGGGGTTTACCCGACGATGGCGTGGACACCCGACAATCGGAGCCTGGTGTTTTGGGCGGGTGGAAAAATCCACCGCGTGGATGTTGCCAATGGCCAGCACAGCGAAATTCCCTTCCACGTCAAGACCTCCCGCCGGGTGGCCAAGTCACTGCGTCGCCCGGTCGAAGTTGCACCTGCAAACGTCGACGTCAAGCTCATGCGCTGGGCCGAGGTCAGCCCCGATGGCAAGTCGGTCGTGTTTCAGGCGCTCGGGCACCTCTACATCAAACAGCTGCCGGGTGGTAAGCCACGACGGCTGACCAGCCAAACCGACCATTTCGAGTTCTACCCGCAGTGGTCGGCCGACGGTAAATCAATTGTCTATACAACGTGGGACGACAAGGACCTCGGGAGTGTGCGAGTGGTCCCGGCCCGCGGGGGTCGCAGTCGCGTGGTCACGCCGAAGCCTGGCCACTATGTCGAGCCGACGTTCTCACCCGACGGCAAGCAAATCGCGTTCCTCAAAGTCGGCGGCGGATGGGTGCGTTCGCCCAAGTGGTCGCGCGAGCAGGGGCTCTACGTGGTCCCGGCGAAGTCGCGTAAACCGGTCGAGCCTGTACTTGTGGCGCGAGATGGTGAGGCTCCGCAGTTCTCTCGCGACGGCACCCGACTGATGTTCACAGTTGTTGGGGAGGACAAGGGCGGCAACGATCGCGTGGCCCTAGAGAGTGTTGAGCTCGACGGTAGCGACCGCCATGTGCATGTGGAATCCGAGCTAGCGACCGCGTTTCGGGTGTCCCCGGACGGCCGGTTTGTCGCCTTTGTCGAGGGTTTTGGCGTGCACCTCATGCCGATGCCGGCAACCGGAAGCAAGCCGATCAAAGTCAGTCCGAAGGCGACTTCGTTGCCGATTGCCAAGGTCTCGCGCGACGCTGGCGAGTTCTTGCACTGGTCGGGCGACAGCCAAACCCTGCATTGGTCCCACGGGCCGGAGCTGTTTTCAAGGGAACTCAAGGATGCATTTGCATTTATCGCCGGCGCGCCCGAAAAGCTCCCCGAGCCTGCCGAGCAGGGGCTCAACATCGGTCTGACGGTCCCGGCCGATGTGCCCACCGGTACCGTTGCGATTGTCGGCCCGCGGGTTGCCACAATGCGCAAGGACAAGTGGGACGAGGTCATTGAAGAGGCAACGATCATCGTGGAGGGCAATCGCATCCAAGCGATCGGTCCCAAGGGTCAGGTTCAGGTGCCGGCAGGTGCCCATGTGATTCAAGCGGCTGGCCACACCGTGGTCCCCGGGATTGTCGATGTCCACGCCCACGGTGCGCAGGGTCGACACGGCATCATCCCCCAGCAAAACTGGCTGCACTACGCCGAACTCGCGTTTGGTGTGACGACGGTACACGACCCCTCCAACGACACACACACGATTTTTGCCGCCAGTGAAATGGCCCGGGCCGGGCTGGTCACGGCCCCGCGGATTTTCTCGACCGGCACGATTTTGTACGGGGCGCTCGCCCGCTTCAAGGCCGATGTCGACAGCCTCGATGACGCCCGCTCGCACCTGCGGCGGATGAAGCAGGTCGGGGCGTTTTCGGTGAAGAGCTACAACCAGCCGCGGCGAAATCAACGGCAACAGGTGATGGCAGCCGGGCGCGAACTCGGGGTGATGGTCGTGCCCGAGGGGGGCTCGCTGTTTCACCACAACATGACGATGGTGGTCGATGGCCACACCGGCGTGGAGCACTGCATCCCGGTGGGGGCGGCCTACAGCGATGTGTTTCAGCTGTGGGGCCAAACCCAGGTTGGCTATACACCAACCCTCGGGGTCGCCTACGGTGGTCTCGGTGGCGAAAACTACTGGTATGCACATACAAACGTGTGGGAGGATGAGCGGCTGTTGAGCTTCGTCCCGCGGTTCGCCGTCGACCCGCCCTCACGCCGCCGGACGATGGCGCCCGACGACGATTGGAACCACGTCCGCGCAGCCAAAATCGCCAAGCAACTGATCGACGCCGGCGGCAAGGTTCAGCTCGGTGCCCACGGCCAACGCGAGGGCTTGGCCGCCCACTGGGAGCTGTGGATGTTCGTTCAGGGGGGCATGACCCCACACGAAGCCCTGCGTGCAGGTACGCTCCACGGCGCCGAATATCTCGGCCTCGACGGCGACATCGGCTCGCTCGAAGTCGGCAAGCTCGCGGACTTGGTGATCCTCGAGAAAAACCCGCTCACCAACATTCGCGACTCGACATCAATTGTCTATACAATGGTCAACGGGCGGGTGTTCAACGCCAAGACGATGGATGAAGTGGGCAACCACCCGCGCAAACGCGAGAAGTTCTTCTTTGAAGAAAACCCCGACCTGCCGACGACCCAGCC
>JAUIFF010000035.1 GCA_030429545.1 Polyangia bacterium | reverse complement strand
TCCGACTGGGGTGACGACCCTGCCGAACCCAACTCCGCCGAGCAGTTCCAAAAACAACTTGATCGTGCAATCAATCGCTTTGGCGAAGTCAACCTCTCCTTCACCGCCAACGGTCGCCGCTGGGTCAGCGGTCGCCCAGCCATCGCCGAGGGTGCGACCCTCCCCGAGGCGATAGCCAACGCCCAAAAGCTGGACTCGATGAAACATTGAACCTGTGAGGTCCCACCCCTCGATCCCGTACACCTACGCCTGAAAGCTGCGCAGTCTGTGTGGTTGGGAACCGAAGCAAATTGAGCTAAACTCCGCCAGGAGCATCCCATCAGCAATATGCAAATAGTCGAAATCATTGACTGGTACGATGGTATAACGGAAGCGCTCATCCGGAACGAGGATGGTCTCGGAATGTACGCATCAATGATTGCGTGGAGCCCTAAGCAGAACCTCCGTATATTCGGACTTGTTAGTATTGACGACTCAACCATCAATGAACTCCAGACCTTAGTGGTGGCATCAAAACCAAGTAATACCCAGACTAGCTATGCTTGGCGTCGACTTCGTCGATCTATCTCCACTTTTCTGCAACAAGTACAAGGCAGTGTAAATCTGTTACTATGTGACGAGCTTGACGGTGAGGCGAGAAAAATGCTCGAAGTTGCAGCAGAGCTAGTCTTGCTTTACTCGGGCAAAACATTGACAAGTCAACAAAGACTTCGCTCTTCGATCAATGGTCTCGAGTATTTGAGACTAAGCCCTGACGGCAGCCCTTCGCCCCGACAACGTGACGGGAGAACAGGTCGATGACTGCTAGGTACCAAACGAGCAGCAGGCCGAGATTGCCACCACTCGGCACGGGTGCGGGTCGCCAAGTACCTACTCGTGATCTCAACCCACATCCGAGCGTGGCCATGACCTGACTGGTTGTCGTCCGCGGTAGCGTTCGCTAGCACGAGCTGCGCGGTCGACAGCATGGAGCTAGCTAACCTCGTTTCACAGGATGGTGATCAAAAACGACTCATGACCTTAGGCACACGGGCTTGCACGCACACCTACCTCCCTGCAAGCTACGCAAACAAGCGCGGTTGGGAACCGAACCAAACTGAGCTAAACTGCGCCAGGAACATCCCGTCGATGTCACGCAACAGCACCAGAGGGCTTCTTTGCCCGACCTTACTTGCAGCAGCATGTTTGTCGTGCAGCCCGACAGCTTCGATGGGTACCACCACCACAACAACCTTTACACCAACCTCTGGGGACGTGCCCGAACCGACGTTGGCGAGTTCAACCGGGAGCGTACCGACCACGGGAGACGACAGTACAACCGGCGACTCGATGGGCTCGACCTCCTCCAATCCGCATCCCACAACGACCGGTATCCTGCCTGACTTCGGACCGGATGGCCCGGACTGTGGCGGCAAGATCGATATTCTGTTTGCGTTTGATACCTCCCAGGGGCTCGATGCCCACTACCCAAAACTAGAGTCTGCTCTACAAGAAACACTGCCGCAGTTCATCGAATGGTTTGGCAACTTCGATACGCACTGGATGGTTGCTAATACACGTTTTGGCTGGGGCATTGGCAGCTGCGAGGACGAGTGTGCCGCCAACAATGGCGTGATGTGTTGGCCCGTCGGCCCTCCGAGTTACCCGTGCGAGGCCTACGATGGCCAACTTTCCGAGTGCGATACAACCTATGCCGCAGGCGTGACCTTTCCGGCAGGTTTTGACGCCGCGAATCAACGATGCGAGCTCGCGGGAGACAACCGCTTTGCCGACTCAACACAGTCCCCAAACCTGCTCGAGGAGTTGACCTGCATAACCCAAACGGGGTGGACAGGAGCCTCGGGCTTTACCGCCGAGGGTGCTGCCGTTTTGTCACTACGCCCAACCATGACCAAAGTCCCTGGGGGCTGTAATCTCGGGTTCTTACGTGACGACGCACTACTCGTTGTGATCTTCTTTTCGACCTACGGGGGCATAGATGACAGCCCTGCCGGTCCACCCGAGCAATGGGCCGAGGAGATCTATGCGGCAAAGGGCGGCAACCAGGACAAAGTTGTTTTTTTAGGGATCGCCCCCGATATCACGCTGCCCGACCCCGTCTGTGAAAAAATTGGCGACAACGACTACGTTACCGATGTTGAGCAGTTTCTCCACTTCCACACCAAGCACGCCATCCACGCAAGTCTGTGCGAAGAGGACTACGCCCCATTTTTGAGGGATACCCTCGAGTTGTCGCTTGCACTTTGCGGCGAGTCTCCGCCCACGTGAGCGGCACTATGGGTGGAATGTCAACAACACGGGATACTTGTGCCCACCCACCGCAATCCTCCCACCAACGTGGATGTAGCCGAGGCGGTCAACCGCGACATCGGCGGCACGCCCCAAGGCCTCGACATCGACAAACGTCCACCCACCGACTTGCTCGACAAACATCCGGTGATTGAGAAGCCCGCCAGTCACAAGTGATCTACCCGCCGCCAACGAACGCGGCTCGCCAACGAGTTCCTGTGACGTCACACGCTCGAGAGTTGGCGTAAATGTCTCAAGGAAAGCTTGTGGGTCTGCGTCCTCGTCGTCGACTTGAGTGGTACGACTCAGGGCGAGAAGTGACCCATCCTCGCGCAGGAGACCCGCGAAAAACTCCGACTCCTCAAGTACATTGAGGTTGCTTGAGGGAACTCCGACCGCAACCAACTCCTCGTTGAAGGTGAACAACTCGGAGCGACGCAGATGGCTCATGTCGTCGATACGGAGATCGACATAACCCATGAAAACTACAGTGTTCGCATCGCTAGCGAGACCCAAAATCGCGGAGTCGAGCCGAAAATCGTTCTCATCAACTGCGTGAAGCGTATCCGTCTTCACCGTCCCCCCCGAAGCCGTCAACACCCAGGCAACCGCATCGACCCCGTCCTCGCGCAGCTTCTCGCCCGCGACCACAATATCGTCACCGACAGCCGCCGAATCGTGCAGAACCGTATCCTCAAACGTGCGCACCCAGTATCGCTGCCACGACCCACCAACTTCGCGATACAGCCGAACCTCCGAGTCCTTGCCCACTGAGCCGACAAACACAATGCTCCGATCGGCGAGCATCGTCGCCGACGTGATCTCGAGCGGTTGCTCCTCGACAAGTGGCCGCAACTGCACGTGCCCCGAGAGCGTGCGCTCGCCAAGCTCGACCAGGCCGTCGGCGTTGTTCATCACCACGTACACGCGATCGCCAAAGCCCACAATCCCCGGCTCGACCAGCACGGCCTTGGCAACGCTACCCGGCTCGCCGACAAACTTGCTGCTGAGCGTGCCCGATGGCGGAAGTTGAACCTCAACCGTAACAGCGTCAATCGCCGGTGGCTCACCGGTTTGGGCAATCAGGCGAAACTCCTTGGTGCCGTTGTGGTGAGGGCCATCAACGATGTACTCGAGGGTTTCCTGTCCGATAGGCCACGTGATTTTCTGAACCGGCCCGTCGTCGTTCGAGACAAACAGGTCCATCGACGAGGCCGGCGAATCGCCGTGAACCTCGACCGAAAGCACAATACTGCCAGCCTGAGCGAGCATGTCGGTGTTGGCGTGGAGCTCAAACGCGAAGGGTTCGTCGCCATTCCCAGGCGTGTCAGTCGAGCTGCTGCCGGTGGCTCCCATGTCGGCACCCGTGGTTTCCTGCCAGGGACTTCCCGAGGTCGAGCCAGTTGTCGTCTCAGCGTCGTCGTCGTGGCCGTAGCCGTTATTGTGTTGGTCGATCTGGTTGAGGATCGAGTCGTGGTCGCCGCAGGACATCACCGCGCCGGTCAGCGCGAGGGCAAGAAGTGTTGTCCGGATGTTCGACACCGGGCCTAGTTTGCATTTTCGCGCTTGTATTTGCAAGCCGTTTGAGACTCGGCCTCGAGCAGTGTCCGCGCCGAGCTCAGCATGTGCCCTCCGCATCATCGCCGTCGGACTCAAAGTTTAGGTCGTCCAAGTCCAACTCAAGTACTTCGATTGTCCGCTTGCGCACACCGACACCGTGGGTGATCAGTAGTTCAACAAGCCGTCTTTGTCCGATCAACGTAATCGGTGCAGTCCAGATATTATCGGCATCTTTCTTAGCCCCTGCACTAAAGTCTGAAGTTGCAACGATTGTCCCCTGAATCGCCTGGAAGCGATGCAAGCTTCCGCGGAGTGCATCCACGTCTTGCCGTCCGATATTTTTCTTGTGGTGCTTAACTTGAACGACTTCCCGCACGCGCGAGATACCAATCTCCCGCTCGCCGATGACATCGACCCCTTTATCCCCTACTGGCGACGTCACCTGGACGTTTTGGTAGTCCATGGCTTCGAGTAACTTCTTCACCAAAAGCTCAACATGCCGCGAGTCGAGGCCGAGAATCGATTCTAGCAACCCGCCGCGAACATCACGATGCTGGTCATAGCGAAATCTCCACAGTCTAGGGTGATCCCCAAATGAGTGTAAGTCGAAGGTGTTCTCGAGATATGAGATGCCAGCCTCCGATAGCGAGTACTTGGACGAATCACGCACGACAAGCTCTCGTGCCACCAAGTTCTGAAGGCGACACCGTAACCGCGAGCGAATGGTTGCTTCGGCACGACAATCAGATACCTCGAAACAGTAGCGTGTCCACGCCGGGAAAAACTCAGAGGACGGTGCGGGATCTACCCTGGCGATGATAGCGAGAAGTCGCAAGAGGCCCTCGTGGTCATCGATACGAACCTCGACCGAGTTCCCGAGGACTCCTTCGGCAAAGGCCTCCCCTTTTTCGGTGAGCGCCAGGGTCTTCTCCTTCCCTTCCTCCATCAGCCCATATCGCTGTATCAGTAATCGATGTCCATACACATGCCTGGGATTGACTCGCCCCCCGACTCGCTCCAAATTCTCTCGGCGAGACCCCTTACACTATCCGGCAATGTCGGTATCCACTCCGACGGCTCCGTCCAGTTCGTGGGATTTTGTGGTGTCCCGGTGAGTTTATTGATCTCGTCTGCCATCGCCTTGATGTCGTCTGTCGAAACCCCATTCCAAATGCGAAGCAACTCCCGAACCTGGGCGTACTCCGGAAAGTGTGGCACCTTAATCCGCTCGCCTGTCGAGTCCTGCTCCACAGCATTCTTCGCACGAAGACCGTAGTAACCGGGCGAAACCCGAACGAACGTGCTCTTGTCCCCGTTCGCCTTGATGTCGGAACTCATCACGGCGTTGAGCGAGTACTCCGGCGTCGCCCCGGAGCTTTCGATCTGGCCCACGATCTCTTTGGCCAGCTCCCGATAGTGTTTCGGACCTTGCTTTTTTAGTGCCCGAATAGCAGCTTCCCGCATCGATAGTTTTTTCTTGGTCACATCGGCCCCCTCTGTTTATTTAAGTGTACACGCATGATATCGTGGCGAACTACCCAAAGCTTGGCGAGAACGTGTTCTTGACAACGACAGCGCGAGCCATGTGACAAACCCCGATATTTTTGAACCACACGGAAGTTGCGCTTGCTTCGACAACATCCACCGGCTACCGTGGCGAAATGTTGGCGGTCACAAACAAAGTCGGGTGGGCGCTCTCAATAAGCCTCGGCGGTCTGGTCGGCTCGATTGGGTGCGCTCAGTTCCTGGCCGACGACCACTGCACCTTCCACGGAGCTGCCTGCGACATTGGCCTCATTTGCAGCTGGTGCGACCATCAAAATCGTGGCTGCGTAGCACCCGGGGTCGCGTCGGAGTGCATCGTGGCGCCCTACGGCGACGAGCCGACAACCGAAGTGACAACCGACCCGACGGTGGGCTCGTCGACGGACTCTGAGGCCTCCACAACGACTGACGAGGCCACCGATGGGACGAGCCACGGAGAGACCGACGCCTCGACTCAAACGCCGACAGAGGGTTCTGAGAGCGAAACGGAATCCGACACGGATGCCCCGGAGACCTGCGGCGATGGCGTGGTGCAAACAGGTGAGGCCTGCGACGATGGCAACGAGGACAACGGCGACGCCTGCACGAACCAATGCGAGCTAGCAACCTGCGGCGACGGGATTGTCTGGGTTGGGATGG
>JAUIFF010000013.1 GCA_030429545.1 Polyangia bacterium | reverse complement strand
GGCGATGGTGATGGTGATGGTGACGGCGATGGCGACGGCGATGGCGATGGCGACGGCGATGGCGACGGCGATGGCGATGGCGACGGCGATGGCGACGGTGACGGCGACCTTTGTGGCAACGGGGCGGTCGACGATGGCGAAGATTGCGATGACGGTGTCAACGATGGTTCCTATGGAGGATGTAATCCTGACTGTACGCTGGCGCCGTTTTGCGGTGACGGGTTGATGGATGACGTTGAGGCCTGCGACGACGGGGTCAACGATGGTTCCTACAATGGCTGCGCCGTTGACTGCATGGCCCTCGGTCCGTTCTGCGGCGATGCCAACCTCGACGAACAGGAAGCCTGCGACGATGGTGTGAATGATGGCGTCTACGGAGGATGCAACGACGACTGCCTTTCGCTTGCGGACTTCTGCGGCGACGGCGTTGTCAATGGCCCGGAGGAATGTGACGATGAAAATGCTGACTTGGCGGATGGTTGTATGACCAACTGTCTCGTCCCCAAAAGCTGCCTCGAGATCATCGGTGTCGACAACTCAGTCACCGACGGAACCTACCTCGTCCAACCCAAGGACTCCATCCAACCCGAACCTTTTGCCGTTCACTGCGATATGACGACCGACGAGGGGGGCTACACGTTCCTCAAGGTCCTGCCAGAGGGAGCCGCATTTGCAGTTGACGCAGAGACCTACTGTGCCGACTTCGGCATGCAGTTGTTTATTCCACGGACAATCGACCACAAAAACTCGGCCTGGGCGATCTCAAATGACGGCAATATCGGCCCGGATGCCAACGCCAACTACATGCGTATCCTCGGTGTTTATCCCGAGCAAAATGGTGCGACCTGCTCCCTACAACCAATGAATAGCGACAACCAAAACTGCGGTTGGGTGGCATCAGATGGCGGGATTTGGTACGTCCACGAAGTCAACAACATCAGCGAACCAAACGGCGACAACTCGACCACAGGCTCGATGTACTACGCATGGCAACAAAATGGGGATATCCAGTGGCACAACGACATCCCCGGCAACGGCTACAGTAGCGATCGCTTTATGTGCGACGTTGGCGACAAACAGTAGTCTCGGCCGTGCACAAAAAACGGGCTGGTACAATTGTACCGGCCCATTTTATTGGGCATACATATGGTTTGTGGAGGCTGGCGCTAAAAGTGTAGGCCACGAGGAGACAACACCAGTTTTTTGGGAATGAGGGCGACGGGCTCGACCCCGACGCGAATCCTTCCACGACTGGTGATGATGAGCGCGACCCCGCCACCGATCAGCCCGACCCCGCCCAGGAGTGGGAAAAGTGACCAAAGGGCCAGGCCGCCGGCCCGTTGCGTGTCGGTCGGAAGCGTGAGCAGCGACGCGAACAACATGCCAAACCCGCTGAGAATACCCACGCCACCAAGGCCTATCATCACACCACCACCTGCCCTCGCCCCGCGGTTGGGAGGTTGGTAGTACACATAGTTTTCGGTTCCAGGGATCGGCTCGAAATCACCGCGGGCATCGCCACCGCGCAGACGCAGCTCGGACTCGGGGTGCACACTCACGCGACAGGGTGTTGTACACAAGAATGTCCACTCCTCACGTGGGTCGTCGCCGGGTACCGGGTAGTACATCAGCTGTTCGACCGTGCCAGAGCCAGTGTTGATGTTCATCATCACATAACCGGGGGGTGGCCCCGCATTCACGGGTGCTGGAGCCGGGGCTGGGGCCGGAGCGACCTCAGCAAACGAGTCCTCCCCGCTGTCCCCGGCCCCAACTGCTTCAACCTCTGATTCGGGTTCGACTGGGCCTTCCACAATCGCGTGACTGGCAGCATGTACGGGCGCACCAAATACGCTGAGGCTCGCCGCAAGGAACAAACAGCCAATACGTCCGATCAATTTTGAACCGCCCATACAACGATCATCGCCCGCGTGGGCGTTGACCGCAAGTGATCTGCAACCGCGTAAACAATGTCGCTTCAAAAATTGGGGGATGGGTATCCGTTCCCCATACAACTATCGACATCTACGTTGGGCGATGATGCTCGTGGGGGTCACCGCCCCCCAACCACGATTTATATGCATACACACAATGGCTTGAACTGCATGTATCAGCATGAACTTGTGAGCCTCGGGCTAGCGTGTGTAACGAAGTAGCCAAAACTGGATTTCGGCGCCACCTCCAAGTTTCGCCAGTCCGTCGCGGCGACACACTGCCCCCTCGCGGCTGGCCTGGGCCCACAACGGGGCCGCATCGCGCTCGCGGTCCTCGGGCACCACCGACTCGACACACACGCGCGTGTGGCCACCGTCTTCGCCGGGCTTGCCAGGGTGGTCGACAAATAGCAGGTCACCCGGGAGGCAGCGATTGAGCAGATCGCGAATCTCAGCGTCCTGTTGCTCGCCAATAAGCGGGTAGTTCGGGTCCTCGGGCTTGCGGTGGTCGAGATACCGAACCAGCTTCCATCCACGCTTTTTGGCCAGCTTGGAGCCAAACCTCTCGGCCCGGGGATAGTGGCGAAACTTGCCTGCGCGAAACGTCGGCACGGGCAGCTCAGCCATGGCCAAAACCATGCCACCGTAGATGTTGCATTTCCAATAACCGTGCCCCTGCCGAATACTGTAGGCGACGCCATCGGGCGCCCGCAAAAGCCGGTTTTTACCCGGCGGCTCGACGGCAAAGTCCGTGCTCAAGTACTGATAGGTGCGTCCGTCAATGCGCAGGGAGAACGGTTCGTCCTTGGCGTCACACAGTGCACGTGCAACTTTTACGATACTCTCGGCATCGGACCCTGGCAGCACGTCCGGCTCGGGCGGCGGAACAATAAACAGTACCGGTGCGCGATGTTTTTCGAGTAGGCCGAGGAGAGCCTTGGCATCGTCCGCGCCGAATTTTTGGTCGCACGGGAGCTTTTGCCAACGCTGAAAAGCCTCGATACCGGCGGCTACCTCATCGCCATAGATGCCATCGACACCCCAGCACGACAGGGCTAAGGCCGCAGGTGCCCCAGCAACTCGGGCCGTGAGCGCTTGCAACCCGCGCTGGATAACTCGCGTGAGGTTGGGGTCGGTGTCTTCGATCGACAGGCTGCGCTCACCAGCCACTACCTGGGCAAACCCGGCGTGGCCGCGCAGGTCAGCCACTTCGATTGGCTTGGGCACCTTCTCCCGCGGCACCCCGAGTTCGACCAATGTGTTGCCGAACCCAGACGTGAGGGTGTCGACGGCCTGGAGTGCGATGGTCTCTAAGTCGACACGAGAAAGTGCCTCGAGTGCCTCCTCGGCATCGTCCCCGAGCGGCAGTCCACCGGGTTCCAAGAGCAGTTCGGTAAATAGGGCTGGAAGTGCTGCCATGTTGGTCCTCTCGCTCCCAGCTTACCGCGAGCACCCCTACGAGAAAAACCACGGACTGCGAGGACCGGCCGCCCACCGGCGTGGGCTCAGACCTTGAGGTCGGGCAACAGCCCGGTACTGTCGTCGCCAAAGCTCGCCTGTGGCGTGCCAAACATGTCGAGCATGCTCAAAAACAGGTTGGCGATCGGCGGATCGCCCTCGTACACGACATGCCGCCCGGGGGTGATTTTTCCGCAGGCCGAACCCGCCAAAATAACGGGGAGATTATCGTGATTATGGGCGTTCCCGTCGGAGATTTCGCTCGACAAGAAGATCAGCGAGTTGTCGAGCATGGTGCCGTCGCCCTCGGGGATTTGCTTGAGCCGGGTCACCAGTTTGGCGAACTGCTCCATCTCCCAACGGTTGATGATCTCGAGGTAACCGAAGTTTTCCGGCATGTTTTGGTGGTGCGAGATTTCGTGGTGGGCACCCGGGACGTTGAGAAAGTCGTAGGTCCGGTAGCTGCCCGCATTCTCGAGCATAAACGTGACGATACGCGTCATATCGCACTCAAACGCCAGCACCATGAGGTCGGTCATGAGGTCGACATGGGCCTCAAAGTCCTGATAGGCGCCGTTGAAGTCGGGGAGCATGCACTGCGGTGTGTTGTCCTCGGCCTCGATCCGCATCTCCAAGTCGCGCAGCCCGGTGAGGTACTGGTCGAGCTTCATCCTGTCGGTCGCGCCCAGCTTTTGCTCGAGTGTCTCGATGTCTGTGAGGGCGTAGTCGAGGACACTCAGGCGTTGCGCACGACGCTTTTCGAGCTCCTCGGCGGTCGCCTCGGGGTCGAAACCTGAAAACAGCAGGTCGAAAATTACCTGGGGCTGGGTCAGCTTGGGAATTGGCGTGACCGGGTCGGCCCACGAAATATTGCGTGTATAGGCACACGAATAGCCGCTGTCGCAGCCCCCGGCATTGCCCCCACCCTGGGTGCCAAACTGCAACGAGGCGTGGGTTGTAAGGTCCCCCTTGGCATTGGCGATGACCTGATCGACGGAGATATTGTTTTGAATTTCCGTCTCCGACTTGTTGACGTGGGTTGCCGTCAAAAACGCCGAGGTCCCACCGGCATGATCGCCCGGCCCCTCGGGCTTAGCCGGATAGTTGGCTAACCCTGTCAAAACAGTAATGTCTTCTTGGACAGCTGCGAGCGGCTCGAGAATCAGCGGCAGGTCGTAGCCGGGCCCGGCAGTTTGCGGGGTCCATGAGGGCATGTGAAAGCCATTGGGCATGTAGTAGCAAAGTAGGCGCAGCGGCGTTTCCTCGTCGGAGGCCGTTGCCCGACGCCCAAATGGCAGCATCGCTTCGAGCCATGGGAGGGCTATCAGGGCACCGGCACCACCGAGCATGGCGCGTCTTGACAGGCGAAATGGGCGCTTCATGACAGGTCTCCTGGGTAGCGTTTGGTCGCGGAAAATTTGTGTATCAACATCTTAAAACCCCTCTCCCCGGCGCATGCGAAACGGGTCGCTGGTGGTGAGGGCAAGCACCAAGCTGGCAAATCGATGCTCCGCACCATCAAACACAGTTGTCAGTTCGTTGATGTAGGGCGAGTCGGCGACGGTTGTGCCGCGCCCGAGCGCGTAGATGTAGGTTTTCTTGACCATACAACGGGATACGCCGGCATCCTCGCTAATGGCATCGGACAGCTGGATCGCACCGTCGAATTGAACACCGCTCATGAGCTCACCGGAGGCGTCAATTTCGTAGCCGTTGTCGTCATCGCGCCAGGCTCCAACCGCGTCGTAGTGCTCGAGGGCAAAACCCAGCGGGTCCATGTATTCGTGACACGAGGCGCACAGCGGGTCGGCCCGGTGCTGCTCTAACTGCTCACGCAACGAACCACCGCCTTCGATCGGATCGAGTGGCGGAATGTCGAGGCCCTCCGGAGGCGGCGGCGGTACCTGGCACAGCAGATTTTCCATGATCCATTTGCCGCGCTTGACGGGCGAGTTGTGGGTGGCATGGGACAGCACCGACAAAATCCCGGCCTGGGTCAGGATGCCCTGGCGCGCCACCTGGCTGGTATCGACCTCGACAAAACTCGGACCAACCGGTGCCAGCCCGTAGTGCTCGGCGAGCAGGTCGTTGACGAACGTCGTCTTGGCGGTGACGAGCTCAAACATGCTGCGGTCGCCGAGCAAAATCGAATCGGCGAACATCTCCATCTCGGTAATCATCGCCGCCCGTAACTCGTCGGTGAACTCGGGGAACACCGCCGGGTCTTTAAAGGCATCGTTGATGGCACGCACCATGAACCACTGCCCGGCGAAGTTCTTCACCAGCGCCTGCGCCCGCGGGTCTTCGAGCATCCGCATGATTTGAGCATCGCGCTTTTGCGGGTCTTGGAGGTCACCTGCTGCGGCTGCTGCCAACAACTCATCGTCGGGCATGCTGCTCCACAGGAAGTACGACAACCTCGATGCATATTCATAGTCGTTGACGAAGTGAGGCTCGGTCGACAACGGGTCGGGGTCGATCTCGACGCGAAACAAAAAGTGGGGCGAAACCAAAAGTGCTCGAAGGGCCAGCTTGAGCCCGGTTTCAAAGTCATCGCCACTTTGCTGGGTTTGGTCGATCACAGCCAGCAGGCGGTTGACCTCCTGCTCCGTCAACGGTCGCCGCAGAGCCCGTTTGCCAAAAGCCTCGAGGATTTGCCGCCCGCAGGCTTGCTCACCATCGGTTTGCGGGTCGCAAATCATGATGCGCTCGCGCAACGGATTGGTTTCGCCTTCTAACCCAAGTGGCCCCTCGACCTCGAAGTAGTCGACCAGCAGGTTGCGGTCGAGCATCATGTCGGGGTCGTAAAAGTCGTTGGTAAAGCCCACGGCTATCAGGTGAGGGCCCGGGGTGGTCTCGAACTCAACTTCGTACAGCTCTGGGGCATTTTGCACGGCTTCGACATCGAACTCGCCAACCGGTACGTTGTCGACTTCGAGGGTCATGTGCGGTAGTTCGTCACCGGCCTGGGTTCCGTATGCATATGCACGAAAATGGTAGGTACCCGCGTGGTCGAGGGTGACTGTGGTCGACACCGTGCCGTTACTGTAGATATTCCAGTAGTCGCCCGAGGCCCCGCCAACCGATTGATCGACGTCCATCGACTCCGCCTCAAAGTGCCACAGTTCCGGCGCAACCGTCGGCTGGTGCATCGCCTCCTCAATGAGCTCCTCGGCCGCAAGCTCGTAGAGCTCAGCATGGAGCGGCGACATCGTCAGCACGTTTGAGATGTTGTCGAAACCTAGGCTAACCTCGTCGGCCGGCAGATTGTCAGCCGGTGTTTTCTGGGTGCCGAGCAGATCTTGAACGGTGTTGTTGTACTCGACGTTGTTGAGCCGCCGCAGCGTGACGCGCCCAGGATCGGCCTGGGGTTCCCCATCGGTATCCGAGCTTGACTCGGTCTCCCCTTCGGTCTCCGGACCGGCAGTTTGGGAATCCGAAGTGTCGGTCGCCGACCCGGTTTCACTGCCACCATCGGTTGTTGTGTCGTCGCCCCCCGAACAGCCGCCGGCCAACAACAGACCCAGCCCGAGTGTTCGCAGGCCGTACATGCTGCGTCGATATCGGTTCAACATCAGAGCAAAACTGTGGGTGATCCGGTGGGGATGTGTCAACTACACGCCCGTCACAATCCGTCGTCGTACCAATGATGTCTATACAATCGCGCAATGACTGTGGCACCACTCGGCCGCCGAGCCGGAGTCCGCTGCCAAAAACGCTTAGCGGGCAAGCTCGAGCAGGGTTTGTTCAACCATCAGCCGGACATTCCCCATCTGCGCAATACGGGACTCGAGGCGGCGCAACAGCGATAGATCGGCAACCAACTCGACTGGGCTTCGCCCACTCGGGGCGGGCACGCCGGGCAACCCTTCGCGCTCGAGTAAATGCTGACGCAGATGCAAGGTCCACAACTCGGCGAGGCGGGTTGCAACCCAACGCTGCTGGGCAACCGGTTCGCCACTCGAGCGGCCCGACTTCTTTTTGGCACGCGCCTTTTTGCCAACCGGTTTTCCGCCCTTCATCTTGACCGGCGCCCCGGCGGCGGCCTGCTGGGCCTCGGCTTCGGCCTGCGCTTGTGCGTGGGCAACCGCGGCTTCGACCGCAGCTTTCCACGCTCCCCACAACGGTCCCTTCTCGCTCGAGAACACACCCGCAGGCCCGCGGGCGACGGCCTGTACGGCCGCCGAAAGCAGGGATATACAACTTTCGAGAGCCGGGTCGCGGGCCAACTCCAGGGCCAACCCGGCACTGCCCTCGGCCAACAGCATTGCCGTGTCACGCCGCGCCTGGGCAACATCTGGGGCTTGTTTGGCGAGGATCTCGGCCACGTGCTGCTCGCCTAAGCGCCCGACCCTGACCGGCAACGTGCGGCTGAGAATCGTTTGCAACACGCGCTGCAAGTTGGTCGTCACCAGCATAAAAAACACGCCCGGCCGCGGTTCTTCGATCGCCTTGAGCAGGGCGTTGCCCGAGGCTTGATTGAGGGTGTCGGCGGGGTCGATCACCACAATATGGGCATTGCCCTCATACGGAGCATTGGCCACGGTGACGTGACACGCTCGGGCATCGTCGACCGAGATCACGCGCCCTCCCCCACTCGGCTCGAGATAGGTGACGTCGGGGTGCCGGCGACTGGCGACACGTGTGCAAACCGAGCAACTTCCGCAGCCGACCGCCGGCCGCTCGGGACACAACAACGCGGCTGCGATCCCACGGGCGAGCTGGGCCTTACCAACCCCGCGCGGGCCGACCAACAGCAGGGCGTGGTGCAGCTGGTCACGGGCCAGCGCCCGCAACAGGTGCCCCTGAACCTGTTCGTGGCCTAGGACCCCGGGAAAATGTGTCGCCTCCCCCACGCCGCGAGCCTACCCGATTTTTCCCGGTGTGAACATGCCGGGGAAAACTTGTCTATACACACTTCCTAGTGTGTGATTTTCACGGCGAAAGTCCCCTCCAGCTTCAGCCTACCCAGGCCTCTGCCCCTCATTTGAAGCCAAGGGGACCAACGGCGCGTCGCCATTGACCAGCCGCCGCCAGAAAATTGGGAGGAGGTTCGGAGCTAGCCACCCGCGGGCATCCACTGCCCCTTCGTCGAGCCAGGCGTAGGCTCGAGGACGAACTCACGGACAGCCGTGAGCAGCGGATCGCCGAAGTCTCCGCCCACCGGGGTCAGCCCCCAGCCGATGATGTTGGTCCGGACCTCACCGGTGGTCGTGTCGAAATCGAGGTCGCCAGAAACACCCTTGAGATCGACGCTCCCACCACTGGCGAGTATGTCGCGCGCCGTGGTCACAAATTGTAATTGCACCGAATCGCCAAACGAAACCTCCTGGGCCCCCTTGTCGACAAGTCGAGGCATGGCCGCTGCAATTCTGGCCCCGGTGATATCCTGGTTTTCGGGGATCGCCACCATCGCAAACAACGTGACCATTGCGGCGTCGTAGCTCAGGGAGCTCGAGGTGATGGCGTCCTGCTCAGAAAATGTCAGCCGGTAACGGGTGTTGAATGCGGCGAAGTTTTGCTCATCGTGGATGATCGGAGCCGTCCCCTCGAGAAACCCGTACATCGCCATCTGCAGCATCGGCTCGGCCGCGAGTGAGCGAATGGTGTCCTCGAGGACAGGCACTGCGCCGTGCGAAACAATAAACCGCGGGGGCGCCGGGGGCCTGTCCTCAGAAAAGTCGTCGGCCCAGGCGAGCAAGTACAACCCGATCAGCTGCTGCACCTCGGAGGTGCCTGCGAGCACGACTGTGTCCGGTTTGAGCGACGTGTACGCCTGGGAAATAACCCCGGCATAGCTCGCCTGCAGTGCCTCGGTGGTCTTACCGGCCGGATTGTCGTAGGCGTAGGTCGCCAGCGCACCACCGGAGAGCACATCGCGCAGCGGGTCAAACACCTCGTTGAGTAGCCCCTGGCCATAGACATCTTGTTTGGCCAGGAACACGAGCTTTTCCACCGGCGGATCGAGTTCGTCGATCCGTTCGACAATTGCACTGGCCTGATAGATGTCGCTGGCGATGGTTCGCCACACCAAGCCCTGATCGCTGAGCGACGAAATCTCTTTGCTCGAGGCCGTCGGCGAAATCAAGAACACACCGCGATCAATCGTGACGCGTTCGGCAACCTCGAGCACCGACTCGCTGAAAATCGGGCCGATGATTGCAGGTACACCTACCTCGTCGGCCAGGAACTTCGCCGCATCAACCGCATCTTCGGCGCCCCCAGCCGAGTTGCACGCGACCCAGGCAATCTTGCGGCCTCCCGGCAGGGTTGCCACGGCGTTGAAGTCGAGTAGGGCCAGTTGTACGGCATTTTGGAGGGGTAAGATCAGCCCCTCAAACTGCTCGGACAGCGGCATGATACTGGCGACGATCACAGTATCGTCGCGCTCGCTCCCCTCGGGCCATACGATCGGCTCGCACAGGTCGGTATCGGTGTCGACACACCGCGGCTCGGTGTCGGCGTTTTGACCACAGACAAAGCTGTCACCAAATAGTTCGCCACAGGTCGAGTGGGTCTCGCAGGCCAGCTCCTCAATCCCGACACAGCGGTTGTCGACACAGGCACGCACCACGCCGTCCTCGCCCTGGCAATGATCGTTTTGTGTACACTCATCGAACTTGAGAGCGAGTGAACATGCCCCGGCGATCGGTGCCGCGATGATACTGGCTGCAAGTACAAGTTTATGGGCTAGACGGGGGCGGTGCATAGGATTTCTTGTGTGGTGTTAAAACTTGAAGGCAAGCCCGCGCTCCGGGGCAAAGGCTACTTTTTTTGCGGCCTTGCGCTTGCGTACCCCTACGGCGACCATGGCCACGCCGGCAACGACAAGCACTCCGCCCGAGACCAGCAAAATGTCGGCGAGCAGAGCGTTGCGCTCACCCGCAGCAATCGCGTCTTGGCGGGATTCAAACCCGGACGTTGTGGCGAGCGAGTTGCGCTTGTTCATCGCCAATCCGCCAAACACCCCGCCGGCGATCCCAGCGGCGAGACCCGTGGCTAAAAACCCGTAGCCCGCCAGCTCGAGCGGCTGACGCTTGGGTTTTTGCTCGACGTCGACCGGGGTTGCCGGCTGCGGGGCCTCGGGTTGCGGCTGGGGTGCGGCCTCCGTCTCCGGTTGCTTGCGCGACGCGGTAATCTCCCGCAGGTCCTTGAGCCGTTCGCTAGCGAACTTACGCGACTCCAACTCGACCCCGGGCTGCTGGATAAATCGCTCGTAGTACTCAATCGCCGTTTCGAGGTTGCCACTTTCCTCGTAAACCCGCCCGATGTTGAACAGATAGTTCGGGTTTGGGTCGAGGTTGTAGGCCGCCGAGAACCGTTCGATCGCGCCGTCGTAATCCTTGGCGTCAAACCGGGTCACGGCTTCCTCGCTGAGTGCTGCTGCCTGCGCGACCTCGGGGGCCTCGGCCTCGGTGTCGCTTTCGGCCGTGGGCTGAGCCGCCTGTGCCGGCGCAGGTTCCTGCGTAACCCCAGCGTAGGCCGTGGGAGCGGGCCCCATGGTCGCCACTAAGCTTGTACACACAAATAACGTACAGAGGTCGCGCACAGTCACAGTTGGTTTCACGCTACTTCGCTCCCGTCGGCAGGAAGATGCTTTTCTTCTTTTTGGGCTGTTCATTGGGTGTATCCGACTTGGGGTCTGGCTCGGCGCTTGGCTGTGGCTTGACCTTCCCCGCCGGGAGAAACACGCCCGACTTTTTCTGCTTTTTTGGTTGCACCGTGGGGGTAGCGACTTCTTCCTCCGCCTCGGGAGGTACGTCGGCTGGCTCGGGTTCGACGACCGCCTTTGGGCGCGAGGTTTTTCGCGGCCGTGAAGACGAGGACGACACCAAGTCAGCCGCTAGCGGCTGGTTTTTTTCAGCACGCACATCTATGGTTTTTTCCCAGCTCTCGTACCCTTCTAGATCGATCGAGAAGGTGTGCTCACCGACCTCGAGATTGCCCAAAAACGGGGTTGGCCCGGCCGCGCGTCCGTCGATAAAAAGCTCGGCAGTCGGTGTACTTGTCACCAACAAACTGCCGAGTTCCGCTCCGACTTCGATTGGCGTAATTAGGGCATTGAGCTCGAGCAGCCGTTCACTCGCCCGCGGGTGGTTGTTGTCCTGCCGCAGCACATCGCGGTAGACCGAGCGGGCTTCTTCGAGTTTGTCGGCATCTTCAAACGCCTGCGCCTGTTCGATCAGGCGCGCGAGTTCGAGGTCTTGGCGCAGCTCAGCATGGCGATTGCGCAGCAAATCTGACTGGTCGACCTGATCGGCGAGTTCGGCGAGGGCGTCGTGGGCCTCGTCAAACGAGCCGCTCACGATCAGGCGATCGACGCGATCAAGTGCATCTGCAACGACCATCGAGTGCTGCCCGGCGGTCGGTTGTTGCCCGTTGAGGTAGAGGAACGTGCCGCCGCCGATACACAGCACCAACGCGGCCAGGCCCACCCAGCGCCACAGTGGTTGGCTCGGCTCCTGGGGCACCGCGAGCGTGTTGAGGTTGGTCGTCACCCGGCGAACGCCACGGGGGGGCGTGACCCGGACCTTGGCGTAGACCCCTGAGCCGCTCACCCGCGGATGGGTCCCGCTCTTGACTGTGCGGTAGACACCCGAACGCACCGCCCCATGGCGTCCACTGGCACTCGCGTGCGAGCCCGACTCTTCAACTAAGGCGAGCCCATCGTCGGCAGTCACCGTCATGACCGGAGTTGTCGGGAGGTCGACACTGGCCCGCGGCACCGGCGGATTTTTGGGCTTAGCAGCCATCGGCAGCTGAAACATGGATGCATGTACACTCGCAAACAGCTGCTCGGTCATGCCATTGGCACTGTCCTGCCGGGCATTTGGCTCCTTGGACAGCGCCTGCATCACCATCTCGATGACGCCATCGGGCACCCCGTGGGTCGGCGGCAATGCCTGGCCAAGCCCCGGCGGCAACTCATGAAGATGCTTGTACATCAACTGTGCGCCGGTCTCCCCCTCAAACGGGCGCCGGCCGGCGAGCATGGTGTAAAACAGGATACCCAGCGCGTAGACATCGACCCGTTGGTCAATCGTTCGGCCGTCGTACTGCTCGGGCGCCAAAAACCCGGCGGTGCCCACAACCTGGTCGGTGGTGATCTGTTGGTCGCCCTCGATCAGGCGTGCCAGACCAAAATCGAGGATCTTGACGACATTTGCCCGTCCGTTGCGTGTACACAACATGATGTTGGACGGCTTGAGATCGCGGTGGATCATCCCCTGGGAATGTGCATAGCCAATGGCTTTGAGGATCTGTGAGGCGATCGGCGCAAAATCTTCGATGTCGAGGCGTTTGCGATCTTCGAGGTAGGCCTGCAGAGTGATGCCATCGACATACTCCATCACCATGTACGCCCGCCCCGAGGGCTCGCGGCCGGTCGCCACGAGGCGAACGATATTGGGGTGGAAGAGTTGGTTGAGCCGCTGCGACTCGCGCTCGAACCTGCCTTCAGCCTGGGCATCGCCGACGCGATCGGGCGACAACACTTTGATCACAACCTTGCGGTCGCGCCGGCGCTCGGCCTTGTTATCGATCGCCTCGTAGACCAGCCCGACGCCGCCACGTGCAAGCAAGCGCTCGACTTCGAATCGCTCGTCGAGCACAGTGCCAAGCAGCGGGTCGCCAGCGGGAGCACGTCCGATAATGGTGGAGGCGGCAGTCATTCGGAACGGTGGCGATTCTACCCCCAAACGAGCGGTAATGTTGGGTAACCTGCCCGATCATTGTTTCGTGCACAAACAACGTTTATCTCGAGGTTCTAAACTCCGCCTCAGCGTTGCCCAAGTTGTTGGACATGCACACTTGAGCAGTTGCCTGGCAACAACCTGGACCGCCGTAGACCCGGTTGATCGATTTGCCGAGTCAACTCACTTATACGACTTGCGGCGTTCACCCGCGGCCCACTCGTCGATCGGCGCTATTGCATTGGCTTGTTGCATATACGACTTTGCTGCAACCGTGTCGCCGGTTGCCTCGGCGCACAAACTCAAGCCCGCCAATGCACGTGCACGTTGAACGCCCGCGGCGTTGCCAACAAGCTGGCCATAGAGTTTGACCGCAGGTGCACAGTCGCCGCGCCTTCGCATTTGGTCCGCGCGCAGCAGGTCAGCCCGTACGCGATCCTTGTCGCCAGCCCAGCTGTCTTGCCGTGCAATCGAATTGCTGGGCTTGGCAACCTGTTTGCCCGCTGGCTGGTTTTTGGCGTTGGGTACCGGCAACTTGGACCGGCGCTTTTTGGGCTTGGGGGCCGGCGCGAGCTCGCTGTCGACAACCGAAGCCTCCTGCACCCGTGTTGCAAACGAAGGCTCCAGCGCCCCGGCAGCTTGTGTGGGGATAGATTCGGCTTTTGCGCTCGAGGTCGTGCCCAGGGTTGGTTGGACCTGGATTGGACCCTCGAGCTGGGATGTCTCGTGCACCTGCTCCAGGGCCAACTCGCGCACGTCCGGCTCAAACACCCACAACATTGCGCACGCGGTGGCCACCACGGTGACGGCCGGGGCCACAATTCCAAAACTGCGAAACCGATCGGCGAACCACTGGCGCCACGAATGTTGCGCACCTGGGCTAGCGAGGACCTCTTGGAACACCGGGTCGAGTACATGCGGATCGACTTCGACCAGCGGGACATTCTTGTTGTATAGACATAAAATATCGACGTACTCGGCATAACGCTCGCGCACCAGAGGCGATGTGCCCTCGGGCCACGCGTGCGAGCTGCCCGACCACTCGAGCGCATCCTCGAGAATATCGAGTTCGCGCGGGCTCATGGGCCGGTTTGCTGGTGGTTGCTTCGACATTCCCGAGGCTCGCCCGATTGAACGCGCTGCCCCGGCTATCGGGTTTAGCCAACCGACCTGAACCCAGCAGATTTTGTAGGCACAACGACCCGTAAAAATTTCGGGTCTGTTTTCAGGGACATATCTCGGGCGGCCCTAGTCCCCGCGTCGGCAAGCGTTTGCCAACTCACGCACCTTGGCCCGCAAGTCGTCGCTACTGCGCAAGCTGGCTCGCACCAACTCGGAGCCAACGACAATGCCATCGACCATTGGCGCGAGGGCTCGGACCTGCTCGGCGTGCTTGATGCCAAACCCGATCGCTACCGGTGTTTGTGCGTGGGTGCACAACCCATCAATGTACGTGCGCAACTCCGGTGAGTTGGTGTCGAGGGCTGAACCTGTCACGCCAGTCAGGCTCACACCGTAGACGAACCCGGTTGCGTCGGCCATCACCCGCGCGGCCCGGGCCGGGGGCGTGGTCGGAGCACACAGGCCAACCCACGAAATCCCGCGGGCGGCTGCTGCCTGGCGTAGCTCAACGTTGTGCTCAGGTGGCAGGTCGACCACCAACAAACCATCGATCCCCGCATTTTCGAGTAGCTCGACCACGGTGGCAATCGGGCGCCGCAACAGCGGGTTGGCGTAGCCAAACAACACGATCGGTAGGTCGGCAAACCGGTCTCGCAGACGCCCCGCCAACCTCAAAACACCGTCGAGGGTTGCCCCGGACTGCAGGGCCCGGACCATCGCCTCTTGGATCACAGGCCCATCAGCCGTCGGGTCGGAAAACGGTACACCGAGTTCGAGCACGTCTAGGCCGCCTTCGCAGGCGGCACAAAGTCGCTCAAAGGACTGCTCCTCGTCGGGGTCAAAGGCGGTGAGATAGCCGATTAACGCCGCCCGATTTGCCGTTTGGCAGGAGGCAAAGGTGACGGCCAAGCGATTCGTTGTTGATGCATCGTTAGTGGCCATCAGTACCCTTCTTTCCACTCGCTTCACGCACGCCGATCATCTCTAGGGCATCTGGATCGAGGTGCCCCATCACTGTGTGCATGTCCTTGTCGCCGCGGCCGGAGAGGTTCAACAGGATGACCGGTGCCTGCCCGGGGTAAAGTGCAAGTACATGTTTGAGACCGGCGATCGCGTGGGCCGACTCGAGTGCGGGAATGATGCCCTCGGTTTGGGCGAGTAACTGCATGGCTTCGAGGGCTTCGGTGTCGCTCACCCCAAAGTACTTGGCCCGCCCGGTCTCGCGTAGATGGGCGTGTTCGGGGCCGATCCCCGGGTAGTCGAGCCCCGCTGATATCGAGTGCGCCTCCTGCAGCTGGCCATCGTCGGTCTGCAACACCAAACTGCGCATCCCGTGGTAGATCCCGAGTTTTCCCCGGGCCATGGTCGCGGCATGGCGGGCGGTCTCCACCCCTTCGCCGGTGGCCTCAATCCCCACCAGGTCGACACTTGTATCCTCAACGAATGCGGCGAAGATGCCCATTGCATTGGAGCCCCCACCGACACAGGCGACGACTGTGTCTGGTAGCTTGCCGGTGCGCTTGAGCATCTGTGCCCGGGCCTCATCGCCGATAACCCGCTGAAGCTCGCGCACCATCAGGGGATAGGGATCGGGACCCATCACGCTGCCGATGACGTAGTGCGTATCGCGGACGCTGGCGACCCAGTCGCGCAGGGCCGCGTTGATCGCATCCTTGAGGGTTGCCGAACCCGAGTGCACAGGCACAACCTCTGCCCCCAAAAGTCGCATACGGACGACGTTGAGGGATTGGCGGGCGACATCCTCGGCCCCCATATAGACCACGCACGGCATGCCAAAATAGGCACACGCGGTCGCTGTTGCCACGCCGTGCTGCCCTGCCCCGGTCTCGGCGATGATCCGGGTCTTGCCCAGCCGCCTGGCCAAAAGGACCTGTCCAATACAGTTGTTGATCTTGTGCGCACCGGTGTGGTTGAGGTCTTCGCGCTTGAGGAAGATCCGCGGCGGATCGCTCGCACGCAGGGCCTTGGCCAACCGCGGAGCCTCGGTGAGTGCCGACGGGCGCCCCACGTAGTCACGCAGGATGTCGTTGTACTCACGCAAAAACTCGGGGTCTTGCCAGGCCAGCGGCCACTGTTCGGCGAGCTGCTCGACCGCGGGCATCAACGTCTCAGAAACGTATCGTCCGCCAAACTCGCCAAACGAGCCGAGCATCTGGGGGGACGGTGGCAAAGGGGGCTTGGAAGGCTGATTCATAGGCTCACACCAAAAACAACATGTAGGTTCATCAATTTGGATGACGGCAGGCGGCCACCAAGGCGGCAACCCGCTGGGGATCTTTTTGGCCACGTGCCGCCCCTGAAAACTCGGCTCCACTGGCGACGTCGAGCCCTGCCGGAAGGACTTGCTGGAGTGCTTTTTGGGCGTTGTCTGGGCGAATCCCGCCGGCCAGCCACACCGGTGCATGTACACTCAAACGCTGCACCGCTCGCCGTGCCCATACCCAATCGGTTTGCTTGCCCGCACCGCCGTAGCCCGCGACCGCGGCATCGAGCAGGATCCGGGCAAACCCCGGGTGTGCCGCCGCGGTGTCGGCAAGCTCGTCGAGCGGAGGAGTCCCGCGAACGACCCACACCACCGGAATCCCAAGGTCGACAAACTCGGTGTAGGGGCGCTCGCCGTGGGGCTGGATGAGGTCGAAGGCGAGCTGCTGGTGCCACTTCAAAACCTGCTCGGGGGCGGCGTCGACAAACACCCCTACCCGCTCGAGCGTGGGGCTGGGCCAGTTGGCGACCAACTCGCTTGCCTGCTCGAGTGTGAGACCGCGGCGCGAGCCCGTCCACAGGTTGATGCCGATGCTGTCGACCCCCTGCTCACAACACATCTGGAGGTCGACTTGCGTCGTCACCCCGCAGACCTTGAGCTTTGGGTGCTTATGCATCAAATTCGCCTGTTCAAAACGCGTCGTAGAGGCCCTGAAGCGCTTGCCCCGGGTGCTCGGACTTCATGAGGTAGGTCCCCACCAAGATTGCATCGACTCCGGCATCTCGCAAGCGCACGGCATCTTCGGGGCCAGCGATCCCACTTTCGCCGACAAACGTGAACGACGTGGGCACGTACCGGCGAAGCTCGACAACAGTGTCGAGGTTGACCTCAAAGGTCTTGAGATCGCGGGCGTTGACCCCAATGATCCGAGCACCGGCCGCCATCGCCCGCTCGACTTCGCGGGCGTCATGGGCCTCGCACAGCACCTGCATGTCGAGCTCGTAGGCAAACTTGAGCAGGGCGCGTAGCTGCGGCGGCGGCAGGGCGGCGACGATCAGCAACACGGCATCGGCCCCGGTGCGCTTGGCCTCGACAATTTGCCAGCGCTCGAGGATAAAATCCTTGCATAGTAAAGGAATCGAGACGGTCTGCCGCACGGTCCGCAGGTCCTCAAAGCTGCCCTTAAACCGCCTGTCGGTCAGGACCGACATCGCCGCCGCACCGGCGGCCGCATATTGGGTGGCAATCGCCCGGGGCTCAGCATCGTCGCGGAGGTCCCCGGCACTCGGGGATGCGCGTTTGAACTCGGCAATGATCGCGGGATGGGGGGTGGCCCTGAGTGCGCCTTCGAGGTCGCGTGGCGTCGGCAGGCGAGCACCGAGTTCGGCGAGCTCGCGATCTCCCATCCCGGCCGCACGTTTTTGCGGGTTGTTTTGCAGCTCCGCCCGTTTGGCGGCGAGAATCTTGTCGAGGTAGGTCACACTCATGGGTCGATAGCAGGTTTGAGTGGGTGAAGAGTTATCGGGTACCTGTGCGTATACACCTAAGATGCCGAGGCCTGTCTCGAGCCCTCAGCTAGGGACGCAAGTACCTCGCGGGCCTTGCCATTATCGAGCACCTCACCGATTTTTGCGGCGAGTTTTGGCAGTTCGGTAAGAGGTTGGTCGCCAGCGACTAGCAGCGAGAGCGCACCGCTGTATTGCACGGCCGTGCGATAGGGCCCCGGGGCACCGGCGAGAAGTTCCCGCAGGGCATCGGCATTTTCCTGGGGCGTGCCCCCGGCAATCCCGGCAAGTGGCGTTGCCGGCAATCCGGCGTCGGCAGGCCGTAGGGTGAAGGTCTCGACCTTGATTTGGCCGTCGGCTCCCCGCCGCATATGCGCCACAAGGCTTTCACCATCGGGACTGAGGTCGTCGATACCTGGCCGAGAGTTTGGCGCTGCCCGGTCGCCCGGGCGAAACCCGTGGACGACAAACACACGTTCGCTACCGAGTTCACCAAGTGCGCGGGCGAGGTCGGCACACCGCTGTGGGTCGAACACGCCAACAACCTGGCGGCGAACACCTGCGGGGTTGGTCAGGGGCCCCAAGAGATTGAACAGGGTGCGAATGCCGAGAGCTCGGCGGGTTGGCCCGGCATGGCGCATGGCCGGGTGGAGGGCCTGGGCAAACAAAAACCCGACCCCGATCCGGTCGATGCATGCACCTACAACCTCTGGCGGCGCGGCAATGTTGACACCGAGGCGCTCGAGTACGTCGGCACTGCCTGAGGGGCTCGAAATACCGCGGTTGCCATGCTTGGCCACGGCAACGCCACAGGCAGCAACTGCAAGGGCAACCGCGGTCGAAACGTTGCGTCGGGGTATACCCGAGCCACCGGTCCCGCAGGTGTCGATCACAGGTTTGCGTGTACAAGGAACTGCAATCACAGCCTCACGCATGGCCGCCGCCGCCCCGGCGATGGCTTCGGTCGTGATGCCGTTGAGGTTGATCCCCATGAGTAGGGCGCCGATCTGCGAGGGCTCGGCCTGGCCAGCCATGATCTCACGGAAAATCTCGGTGATCTCGGCCCGGCTCGGTTGCTCGCCAGCCGCCAGGGTTTTGAGCCCTACCCGAATCGGGGAAACTTGTACACTCATCGAGTGCTCCCCGGGTTGCCGCCCGCCTTCGTATCGAGAAAATTGCGCAGCATCTGGTGGCCGTGCTCGGTGATGATGGATTCGGGGTGAAACTGGACACCAAACAGCGGAAACGCCCAGTGACGCACGCCCATCAACTCGCCGGCATCGGTCCAGGCAACCGGTAGCAGGCACTCGGGTAAGGTGTCCTCGGGGACCACCAAACTGTGGTAGCGGGTGGCCTGAAACGGACTGGGCAACCCGTTAAAGATTCCGGTGTTGTCGTGACGCACGGGCGAGACCTTGCCGTGCATGATCCGCTCGGCCCCGACAACCTTTGCCCCGTGGACCTCACACAGGGTTTGATGGCCGAGGCACACCCCGAGCATGGGGATCGACTGTTCGCCGAGGGTGCGGCACAGGTCCTGGCACACCCCGCTGTCGGCCGGTGTACCTGGCCCCGGAGACAGTAAGACATGGCTCGGACGATCGTTGACGACCTCGGCTGCGCCGACCGCATCGTTGCGGTAGATGTCGACCGTCGCTCCGAGTTCGAGCAGGTACTGCACCAGATTAAAGGTAAAGCTGTCGTAGTTGTCGATCACGACAACGCGGCAGCCCGGGCGCTCGGGTGCCGAGGTCGTCGGCGACAGCCGCATCCCGGTGTCGCTGATCAACGGTCCAAAACTCGTAAATGGGGTCCCGGGTTTCACGGCTTCACCTCGCCAACGGTCTTACTTTCGCGGGCCATCGAAATACCCCGTAGCACCGCATGGGCCTTGTTGTGGCACTCTTGGTCTTCGGCCTCTGGGCGCGAGTCAAACACGATCCCGGCACCTGCTTGTACACGCACACGATCTTCGGAGAGCACGACCGAGCGGATGCAGATGGCGAAGTCGGCCGAACCGTCGTAGCCGAGGTAGCCGACGGCGCCGCCGTACCACCCCCGGGGGCTTAGCTCGAGCTCGTCGATGATCTCGAGTGCACGAACCTTCGGTGCGCCGCTGAGGGTCCCGGCCGGGAACGTGGCCCTCAGGGCATCGAGTGCGGTGAGCTCCGGCCGCAAAATCCCCTGCACTTCGCTGACGATGTGCATGACCTTGGAGTAGCGCTCGACCTCAAACGCCTGCACGGTGCGCACGCTCCCGGGCACGGCGACCCGGCCGACGTCGTTGCGCCCGAGGTCGACGAGCATCAGGTGTTCGGCGCGTTCTTTGGGGTCGGCGAGCAACTCGCGTTCGAGTGCGAGGTCTTCTTCTTCGTCGACGCCACGGCGTCGGGTCCCAGCCAGCGGACGCACGGTGACACGCCTGCGCCCGGCATCTTCATCGACGCGGACAAGCACCTCGGGCGAGGCTCCGGCGAGCGAGGCCGAGGGCAAGTCGAGCAGGTACATATAGGGCGCAGGATTGCTGACCCGCAACATACGGTAAACATCGAGCGGGTCGAGGTCGCCGCGGGGGCGATCGAAGGTCTGCGCGAGCACGACCTGAAAAATATCGCCGGCCTCGATGTACGCACGGGCCTTTTGCACGGCGGCGCGATAGCCCTCAGACGTCCACGGGGCCGAGGGGTCGGTTGTGTAGGTAGCGTCCCAGGCCAAAGTGCGCGGGAGCACAGCCTCGCGTTGGCCGAGCAAGCCAACGAGTTTGTCGATCCGCACGCGGGCAGCCGCAACCGCGGCTTCGTAGCCGCCTTCGAGGTCGGGGCAAGCCGTTGCAATTACAAGGACGCGCTGGCTGAAGTTGTCGAACACCACCAGGGTGTCTGAGGCGATCAGGTCGATCGCCGGGACCTCGGGGTCGGCGAGTTCACGGCGCTCGGCCGCCGGCTTGCTGGCGGCGGTAAAGCTCTCGGGGTGGCGCAGGGCTTCAAACGCACGCACGACATCATGACCCCACACACCGACGAGCCCCCCCCAAAACCGCGGAAGCGCGGTGTATGGGTGGCTGCGATAGGAGGCCATCATCGCTGCGATGGCATCGAGCCCGTCGCCGGTTTCGAGGGCAGACTTGACTGCGTCTGGCAGTTCAAAGCCTGGCGCGGCTGTCACCTCGATCTGCAGGTCGTCGCCCCGCCAGTGGCCAACCACCCGCGCGCGGCAACCCACACCGACCACCGAGTAGCGAGCCCATCGCTCCTCCGAGCCGACGCTCTCAAGCATGTATGTACATGAACGCAGGGGGCCGTCGCCCGACCGTTTGGCATGGGCACGCAACCGTGCATACACACCGACAGGGGTATCGCCGTCACACAGCAACTCGCGCCACACCGGCACAAGGCCAGGTGTCCCCCCCTGCTCCGAACGCCCCGCGACCCTCGCCCGACTCCACCAAGCCGGTCGGGCCTTTCGTCGTGTGTCCGTCACCGCGGCACTATACCCGATGATTTTCACCGCGGGAGTCCGGGTCGTCCCCGCGCTCGTTCGCAGGCAAACATGGACCGATCCCGACGTTGCGAACGGCGAGGATTTCGCGTGCGGCCGGCTGTCGCGCAACCTATCTGTGTCCTGCACCTACCCCGTCCCCGTCGGGCGCTGCCCATGCAGTTGCAACTTCGAACACCCGCCGATCGACGCTGGCCAACAAAACGGGTCGATCGGACGTCCCGCGGTCAAGTTCGGTATAGAACATCGGCGAGCGACCCGCTTCGGCGAGGAACGTGCGTGATCCAAACCCCGAGACTCGGCTCACCCGCACCCGGTTGACTTGCCCAGGGGCCAACGCGACAACTTCGGCCGATGAACGCCTCTTCGCACGACCCCAACCTGGCGACTGCAGACCCGGAGCTCGCGGCCCTTGTCAACCAAGAAGCCCAGCGCCAACGCGAATGCCTGCGGCTGATCGCCAGTGAAAACTATGTGTCGCGGGCAGTGCTCGAGGCAACTGGGACCTGCCTGACCAACAAGTACGCCGAGGGTTATCCGGGGCGTCGGTACTACGAGGGCATGGACTTTATCGATCCGATCGAGTCCCTCGCAATCACCCGAGCCAAGGAACTGTTTGGCGCCGAACATGCAAACGTCCAGCCGTACAGCGGATCGCCGGCCAACCTCGCCGCCCTGCTGGCGCTGTGCAGTCCCGGCGACACGATTTTGGGCCTGTCCCTACCGGCAGGTGGCCACCTGACCCACGGATGGAAAGTCAGCGCGACCGGGATCTATTACAAAGCTGTGCAGTACGGGGTGCGTCGCGACAACCACCGGATCGACCTCGATGAAGTGCGAGCCCTCGCCCGTGAGCACCGGCCCAAGCTGATTTGGGTGGGGCACTCGGCCTATCCGCGAACACTCGACTTTGCCGCGTTTCGCGAAATTGCCGACGAGGTTGGGGCATTTGTCGCAGCCGACATCGCCCACATCGCGGGCCTGATCGCCGGGGGTGTGCACCCGAGCCCGATCCCCTACGCCGATGTTGTGACGACCACGACCCACAAAACCCTTCGGGGTCCCCGCGGCGGACTTATCCTGTCGCTCAAAAAACACGCAAAGAAGATCGACAAGGCCGTGTTTCCGGGGCTTCAAGGCGGGCCACACAACCACTCGACCGCCGCCAAGGCCGTTGCCTTCGCCGAGGCAAAGACCCCGGAATTTCGCACCTACGCGGCCCAGATCGTCACCAATGCCAAGGCCCTTGCCGAGGCCCTTCGCGCCCGCGGGATCGACCTCGTTACGGGTGGTACCGACAATCACCTGCTGCTGGTCGACCTCACGTCGCGGGGCATTGGCGGTCGCAAGGCCTCTTCGGTGCTCAACAGCTGCGGCATTGAGCTCAACGCCAACTCGATTCCGTTTGACCCGCGCAAACCGTTTGACCCCTCGGGTCTGCGCGTCGGCCTGGCGGCGGTGACCTCCCGCGGGCTCGATGCCTCGCATATGCCGGCCATCGCCGAGTGGATCGACCGTGGCATCCAGGGTGCCGTCAAACTCGACCAGGGCGGCAACGACGGATTTATCGCCGAGATCCGGGGCCAAATTGCGAGCTTGCTCGCCGACTTCCCGGCTCCGGGCCTGTCGTAGGGCCACACCAATCGCCAGCTAGAAGTTGTTGTAGGGGTAGACCTTGCACAACGAGTTGGCGACGGTTGTCGAAACCGCGGCCGCCAGGCTCAGCTCGCCGCGGGCAACCTCGTCGATATCAAACGCCACCCCAGCGGTGATGTCTGGAATCGAGGCCTGCCCCTTGTACGGGCTGCGCCACCCCGGCGTGACATCGAGGCACTCACACTCACCACCGAGTTTGGCCGTAAAACTCGCTACCCGAATCGAACGTGTGCGCAGGCCTTCAACCGTGTCTCGGTAACTACTGGCGACAGGCAGTCCGCTTTGGACCGCGGGGGCCTCACCAAAGTCGTCATCTGTTGCATGCACAACAAGTCGGAGGGTATCGCCCGCAGGCCTCCAGGCAAACTCGCGGGCGGCTGCGTTGAGGGCATCGAGACTATTTTCGGGCCAATCGACGTTTGAACCGGCCGCCTTGACCTGGCGATTGGAGGCGGCAAATCGCCGCCACTTGTGTAACTCCCGGCGAAGGTCGGTGATGTCGGTGTAGGGCTGGCCCCAGTTGGTCACCAGCACGTCGTCGACAAACACGACCAGGCCGTAGTGTGGCGGCTTTTCGGTCTTGTGGCGGACCTGTGCGTCGACCTCAGAAATTCCCTGCTCGATCGCGTCGAGCATGCCCCGCATGGTTGTTGATACATCGATCACAAATACAACGTCGGCCTGGGGTAGCGGCGAGGCTTCGGGATCGTCGCAAACAAACTTGGGCGCGACTGCAGCGACCCCGTGCGCAACCCCTACACGCGTGGTCTCACTGGTGGCATCGGAGCCGTTGTCGTGGCCGCTACGCGGCGTTGTTGCCCCGGGGGCGCGGCCACCCTCGACAAACCCGGACGAAGTGGCGAATGCTTTGGCGAGATCGGCTTGACTCTCGCCGGCGAGAACGTCCCCGATACTGGCCCCGGGATCGCGCGTCGTGCCGAGCACTGCGAACACTTGCGGCTCCTCGACTCGGTCGGTGATTTCGTCGACGGCGCCCTCCGAGCTGTCCAGCGTTCCACTCAGTTGTAAGCCCTCCAACACCGTCGTGTGCTCGAAAACCTGTGCATCTACAATATCTGGAATGTCTGGGCTGGGGCCCATCTCGACGACGGGCTCACGCGCATGCACGACGACCTCACTGTTTGCAACCTTCGGCGCGTGGACCGGGTGCGACTCGGGTGCCACGTTGTACATCGCCCGCACAAGCGAAGAACCCTGCCCCTCGGGGGTGCCGTGAACCGGAGCGTAGGCGACATAGACCACCGACGTGACCAACAGCGCGAGGACGACCGCCGATGCCAGCCCGTAGGTGAGAATCGGCAGCGCGTCGCGGACACTGTAGCCGTGACCGAACCGGCTTGGGTCTTGCACCTGGCGCGCCACGGTGATCCGCACATGCGGCATTTGTGGCATATACAACTTTGCCTGGTCGCCGGGTTGCAACTCGACAGTCCCCGAAAGGGCTCGCTCGTACCCGTTGCCCACGAGGCTGCCGACCAGCGGTCCGGGAGTGAGGGTGGCGCCTAACGCCAGGGTGTGGACATCGGCACGGGTCGGCAACACCACCGTCGCCCCGGGGTGTTCGCCGATCGTCAGCGAACACGCGTCGCTCACCTCGCGCTCGACAACGGTCTGCCCAAAGGCCTCAACCGTCAGCCGCGTCACCAGTTTCGGCCTCACACCATCCATCGATTCACCATTTTGGCCCACACACGAAAAAAAGCACGAGCCGCCGACTCGGCTTCGTCCATCGCGGGATAAATCACAGTTTTCAGCGACTTCGTGGTGATTCTCGCGTGTTGCCAAACGCAATTCCCGAAGTTTTTTTTGAATTGGCCCAAGCGCGTCACCCGGCAAGCCAAATCCGGGCAAACCCGTGGTATGTAGCCCGCTGTGTTTGACACGATTTCTAAGGGATTTCGAGCTGCCCGTGAGCGCCTGACCGGCCAGGCGGAACTCACCGAGCCGATTGTCAACGCTGCGCTCAAGGATGTGCGCATGAGCCTGCTGGAGGCGGATGTCGAGTTCTCCGTGGTCAAGCGGTTTTTGGCCGCCGTCAAAGAAAAAGCCCTCGGGCAAAAAGTCCGCCTCACCGCCAAGGCCAACGACCGCACCATGCGGGTCAAGCCCGAGGACCACTTTGTCCAGATCTGCCACGACGAGCTGGTCGAGCTCATGGGGCCGGTCGACACCTCGATCAACCGCGCCCGCAAGGGCATTACCGGCATCATGATGGTCGGCCTGCAGGGTTCGGGCAAAACCACGACCTCGGGCAAACTCGCGCGCAAGTTCCAAAAGTCCGGCTTCAAGGTCATGCTGGTCGCGGCCGACGTCTATCGCCCTGCCGCTGTCCACCAGCTCAAGGTCTTGGGCGAGCAGCTCGGCGTCCCGGTCTACCACGAGGAGGGCGAGGACCCGGTCGATATCTGTGCAAATGCAACGGACGAGGCCGCCGCCAAGGGCTGCGATTTTGTCATTTACGACACCGCCGGGCGCCTGAGCATCGACGAAACCCTGATGGAGGAGCTCGAGGACATCCGTACCCGGGTGCAGCCGGCCAACACGTTTTTGGTGATCGACTCGATGACGGGCCAGGATGCGGTGACCACCGCCCGTTCGTTCGACGAGCGGATCGACATCACCGGCGTGGTCCTCACCAAGCTCGACGGTGATGCCCGTGGCGGCGCTGCGCTTTCGGTCAAGGCCGTCACCGGCAAGCCGATCAAGTTCCTCGGCATCGGTGAGTCGCTCGACAAACTCGACGAGTTTCGCCCCGAAGGCCTCGCCGGCCGGATCCTCGGCATGGGCGACCTGTTGGGGCTGATGGACGACTTTCAAAATGTCGTCGACGAAGAGGAAGCCGCCAAGGATGCCGCCAAAATGCTCGGTGGCAACTTCACCATGGATGACTTCCTCAAGCAGATCAAAACCATCCAGAGCATGGGGCCGATGAAGGACATCCTCGAGAAGATGCCGCTCGGCAATATGTTTGGGGCCAACATCCCGCCCGAGGCGTTGGAGAAGGCTGCCGACGATGGCGAGCTCGTCAAGGTCGAGGCGATGATTCGCTCGATGTCCAAGCGCGAGCGCGAGACGCCCGAGCTGTTTTTGGTTACCGGTGACCAAGACGCGGCGCCGGCCCATAGCAAGCTCAGCCGACGCAAGCGTCGGACCGCGCGTCGGGCCCAGCAAAAACTCGAAGATCCGTCCAAGCTCGAAGCTCGCGATTACGTCAGTTCGCGGATCGCTCGCGTGGCCCGGGGTAGTGCCCGCCAAGAGCAGGAAGTGCGCGACCTGATCTCGCGGTTTTTGGTGATGCGCAACATGATGACGCAGTTCGGCGACCTGTTTGGTGGCTTGCTTCCGGGCATGGGCGGAGACGGTGGCGGGGGTCTGTTTGGCAACCTCCCCGGCTTCAAGCAGCTCAAGCAGCTCAACTCTGTCCGCAAAATGATGCAAAACCCGCAGGCCATGCAGCAGATGATGCAGAGCCTAGGCGGTGGAGGGCTTCCCGGCATGGGAGGCCCTGGCGGTGGTATGCCGGGTTTCCCGGGCATGGGCGGCCCCGGTGGGCTCCCCGGATTTCCCGGCATGGGCGGTCCCGGTGGCATGCCTGGCATGCCTGGCATGGGCTCAATGCCGCAGGCACCCGCAGCACCCAAGGGTAAGAGCGGAAAGTCGAAAAAGGGCAAACGCAAAAAGGGCAAGCGCTAGCCCGATTGCCCTAAACACCGCTCGAGACATGTTCGTGCCCGGCACGGACATGTCTTTTTAAACATGAACACAAATATCTATTGACCGCGGGCCAACTGGGCGCGCTACCCTCGAGCTATGCGCCTGCCCCCTATCGCCCGCGCCGTCCTGTCGACCTTCCTCATCTGTAGTGCCGCGGTTGCCTCCAGCGGTTGCGAGATGATCGCCAGCCTCAAGGGCCTCGCCTCGGCGGTCGAGGAGCTCGACAAGCACCTCGAAAAAGACCTCAAGGCCAAGCTGACCAACGACAAGATCAGCCTGCTGCTGCGCGTGATTCCCAAACTCAAGACCTTCTCGGAAACCGCCAAGGTCAAGTGGGAACCCGACCCCAACTCCAGCGACATCAGCCAACTCGCCAACGCACTCGGGGGGTTGTCGGACTACATGGCGTTTTTTGAGAGCAACAACACCCGGATCACCGAGTTCTATGTTTTGCTGATCAAGGTGAGCGACGCCCGGGCGCAGATCCAGTGGAAAAAGGCCCACGCCGAATCACTGGCCAAACTCGACAAAGAACGAGAGGAACTCGAAGCCAAACTCGCCGAGGCAGAAAACAAGGCTGAGGTCGAGGAGCAACTCAAGCGCAACAAACTGGCCAAGGAAAAGCTCGAAGAAGCCGCCAAAAAGCACAAAGAGGCGATCGAGCAACACCGCAAGCAGCAGGGCAAGCAAAAAGGTGGCTACACCCTCAGCAAAGACGAAATAGGCCTCGTCGAAGCGCGTATCGATGAGATCAACAAGGTGTTTGAAGACGCCGGGTACGACAAAAATAAGAAAAAAAAGGACAACGCCGAAGCGGCCGAGATCAAGGCCGAAGACGAGTAGCGCTCGCACTCCTGCACGTGCAGGTACACAAAGTGACCATGCTCCGCACGGGGTGTGATGGAGAGCATCGCCGGTCGCCCACAGGTTGCTATGCTCCGCCGGCATATGGGCCGCACGATCCACCCCTCGCACGCTTGGAAACCCCGCTCGGCGCAGCCCATGCTCCGTGGGTACTCCCACGTGATCGGGGCCTGCTGTGCCCTACCCGCGGTGATTTTCTTGCTGATACATGCACGCCCGGGTCCGCCGACCTGGCTCGCCCTGCTCTACGGCGTAATCGCCTTCAGCCTGCTGGCTGTCAGTGGCCTGTACCACACCCCTAGCTGGAAGCCCGAGACCTACCACCGATTGCAACGGATCGACCACGGCAACATCTACCTGATGATCGCTGGCAGTTACACGCCGATAGGCCTCCACCTGCCCGCCCCTATCGGTCCGCTACTACTTGTTGCGGTGTGGGTTGCCTCGCTCCTCGGTACGGTCGAATCGTGGCTGTGGCTCGGGTTTCGCCGCGAGATTCGCTCGGCCATGTACCTCATTTTAGGTGGGTCACTCGCCGGCACCGCGGGCCTTGTCCTCGAGCATTGTGGGCCGTCGATCATGTGGCGGTTTTTGGGCGGCGGGGCCATCTACATTGCCGGAGCCCTGGTCTACGCCCTGCGTCGGCCCGACCCCTGGCCCCGGGTGTTTGGCCACCACGAAATCTTTCATGTCTGCGTGTTGATTGCGGCTACTATCCACTATACAGCGATCTGGGACCTCCTGACCTAGCAACCGTGCACATGCATCCAACCGGGCTGCTTGACGCCGCCCCAAGGCTGTGCAATCAGTTGCCCATGCAACGTTTACCGTGGTTTTGGTTGTGTACTGTGGCCTTGCTCAGCGGCTGTGGAGAGGGCGAGACCGACAGTGCGACCGACGCGACGACGGGTGGTGCGACCACACAGGTTCCCACCACAGCGGCCGAGTCGACCGGCGAAACCGACCCAACTGAGGCCGACACAACCGCGGGCCCGACAACCTCGACAGGGTCGGATTCCGACACGGGCTCCGAGACAGCGCAGACCACCGAGACCACCGAGTCGACTGAGACCACCGAGACCACCGAGTCGACGGAGACTACTTCGAGTTCCGATACCGAGGCGACAACCGACGATCCCACCACAGACTCGGCCGGTACCGACTCGGATACCGACATGCCCATCGAAGACTGTCACAACGAGATCGACGACGACGGCGACGATGCGGTCGACTGCGAAGACCCTGACTGCGAGTTTGACGAGGTTTGTGCTGACGTTTGCGTGGGCGACGACTGCACCCCGTTTGACCCACTCGGCCCGGCCCAGACAATTTGTACAGGCAAGTTTCATCCGCCAACGATCGCCACAGGCGACAGTGTGTTTGCCATTGGCTGTATGCCCGATGGTTCGCAAAACGAAACACCGCAGGTGCTATTTGTCGACGCCGAGGGTAACGAGCTAGCCAGCCAAAACCTGTTGCTCAGCGATGGCTACTATTACACCGACATCCAACTGAGCTACTTCGACGACCGGTTTCAGGTGCTTTACCAGTACAATTGCGATGACAATGGCTCGTGGAACGTCGGCTGGGGCTGGGGTTGTATCGACTTTCGCGAGTACGACAGCGCCGGTAACGAGCTCACGCCATCGACCGTGTTTGGTGAAATCGGCCACAACGGTCACCCCGTGCTCGACTGGCACGGGAACGGTTTTGGCGTTGCCTGGGTCAGCTACGACGACATTTACTTCCGCGAAATCGATGCGGCCCGCAACCTTGTTGGTGGCGGGGGAGACAAGCTGGCCAACGTGCTCGTGTATGCCGACCCGTACCAAAGCGATGTCCGTGACGGTGCGCGTACCCGCCTGCTCTGGCACGGTGACGGCTATGCGATTGCCACGGCCATGGGCAACAATACGTTCTTTGCTCGGATCAACCCGGCGGGCATGCCCGTGGCACCGGTCGCTGAGCTGCCAACGGCGCTTGCGACCTCGACGGCCAACGGCCAAACCGACATGCTCTACCACGATCAGGCCTACTTCTTGGCCTACCGCCACCGCAACGACAACACCCTCGACCTCGCCAAAATCTCTCAAACCGGTGAATGGCTCGGCAAGGTCGTCGTGCAAAACGATCCCGAGGTCCGCTACCCGGCGTTGATCGAGCAGGATGGGACTTTATATGTATTTGCACACGATGAGCAGATGCACAATCGATTCTACGCGTTCGACAGCGAGCTCAACCCGGTTCCCGAGCACGATGGTGCGATCGACCCGATGGAAGTTATCCTCTACCCGACCCTCGCGTATGACCCCCTCGCAGGACATTACGCGATGGCCTACCAAGATGCCTACCCTGAAGGAAATGTCCGGTTTCGCCTGCTGAGTGCCCTGTAGGCCTACCTAGACAATTGCCTCGGGGGCTTCGATCGCCTGCCTGATCACGCGCTCGACAACCGACTCGCGCGCCCGATCGTCACGCCAAAAATCCATGGGCTGTTCGGTGAAGATCAGTGGATTTGACATCCAGCGAATGTCGCGGCTGCGGTTGTCCGACCCCGCATGCAGCATCAATGGATGTATCAGCAACACGTCACCGACCTCGCCGGTGACCTCGTGGTAGTCGTGGCACTGCGCCAAGAGTTTTTGTACATGCACCCGTCCGTCGTTGACAAAGTCGGTCCCCTCGGGGTGTTGTGCGAGATAGCGGGCAACCTTTGCTGGTGAGTCGCAAGCAAACAGCGTGCCTCCTCCACGCGGCTTCACATCTGAAAACAGGCACATCACGATCAGTCCGTGGTGCCAGTTGTCGAGCCGAGTCGCGAGCTTGGGGTCGTCGATGTGCCACGCATCACCCGACAGTTGTAGCTCTTCATGGGGATCGACCAAGCGTTCCGGATCGCAGCGGAAGTTGATGACAAAGTAGTCGCTCCACTCGGTTGTCTTGACCCGCTGTGGCCCGCCCAAAAGGTCGCAGATTGCCTCCCAGGCGCGCGGAGCAAACTCGGAAATCGGCAACAGTCGCGGCCCTGGCAAACTCAGGCGCTTGCGCACCCAGGTCGACCGGTCGTGACGATCAAAGCGTGGTTCTTGTGGATTTCGCTGGGCCTTGGGAATCCAGGTTTCGGGTTCATCCCGCAGTCGCCGACATGCGTCGTCGACCCATATTTTGGCAGCCTCGCGGGAAAAACATTGCTTGAGCTGGATAAAACCCCGGGTTTCAAACTCGCGAATCTGCTCGGGCGTCAGCGAGTTCCCGCGCTTGGGCAACACCGGGGCATCGGGCGGCTGCCAGGCCATGGGGTCGTCCTTCGGTTCGGCTGCGACCGGCCCGGCATCGCCGATGTTGTCCGCCTGTGCGAGGCCGAGCTCGCGCAGAATCAAGGTCCGCGCCCGGCGAAACCTGTTTGTTTCGACGTTGAAGCGCGAGCGCTTTTCGGGTGTCGTCGCATCGCGGTGCTCGACCATCCGCATCGCCCCAGACCGGGTGAAGTAGGTCATTGCCGTCGACGAGCGATTGCCTCCCATCATCGCCAGGGCATGCTCCAGCACCCGCGTCCGCACTTCGACCGAGGCAGTGAACCCCGGGTCCCCCCAAAGGGTTTCACCGAGTTCATAGGCCGCGTCCGACAGCAATCCACTGGCCTGGACCGACAGTCGGGCGAACACCCGCTCAAACAATTCGAACTCCCCTTGGCCGACGTAGACCAGACCGAGGTTGAGCCACGCGCTCACCCGGGAAGGATGTATACGCACAGAGCGGATCAGGTCCTGCAGCGCCTCTCCGTAGCGGCCCAAGCGACGCAGCGCCTCTCCCCGGTAGATGTACACCGAAGGGCCTTCGGTGTTCCCCATGGTGCGAACACCATGGGTCGAGGTGTCGAGCGCACGCTCGTAGTCGCCGTTGAGAATATCGATGCCCGTCAAGCCGATGTAGGCCCACCGGGTGTAAGGCAGGATTTCGATAGCTCTGTTGAGATCGGCGCGGGCCTGCTCGAGGTTGCCCATCCACAACTCGAGCTCACCCCGGTGACAGATGGGCAGCGAAGACCTGGGGTAGTCCGCGACCACGCGATCGAGCGCCGCAAGGGCTTGCTTGGCTGGCATCACGCGGATGAGCTGCAGGGCGTGGCGCGACGAGTAGCGCGCGCCGCTGCGTGTTTTGAGGCGCCGAACAGTTGCAGTTTTGGCATCGAATGCGGTGGCCATCACAGTGCGGTTGCCCCCCATCTGCACCAACGCACGTTCAATAAGCGCCTCGATCTCTCCTTCGTTTTGCCGCTCAAACACCCCTTCGTTGCCGGGGCAAAGCTCGAGCACGGCCGTGATAAATTCCTCGGTTCGATGGGGACCGACCGGTTCGTTCGGGGTGTTGTTTTGGCGGGCAGCCGCGATAAACCGCAACATCCAACTGATAAACAACAGGCCGTTGGACTTCATACTCGCCTGGTGTAGTTGTGCATGCACCGTGTTGTAGTCGCCCAGGCGAAGCGCAGCCTCGGCCCGCCAAACATGGGCTTCGTATTCCCGCGGATCGAGCTCGACGGCGGCGGCGAGGGGCTCGGCTGCCGCAGCAAAATTTCCCTGACAAACGGCCACTGCGCCGACAATCCGCAATGCAGCCGCACATTGGGCATCGAGGTCGAGGGCCTGCTCGGCCCACCTAAGCGCCTGCTCGAAGTCGTTGACCCACAGGGCCATCCGCCCGAGCTCGGCCAAAAGCTCAGCCTGCGGCTGGCACTTGTGTACATACAAAATGAGCTCGCGGGTTGTGTCGAGGTCCGCGAGCGACAAATAGACCTTGGCAAGGTCCCAAGCGCCATCGGGCGTTTCAGCCTCGGGCAATGTGCGTGCCTGCGAAAGTACCGACTTCGCACCGGCGTAGTCGGTGAGCTCAACCAGGACCTTGGCTTGTTGTAGCAGCAACCGAAACAGGGAGAAGTCCTCGCCATCCTCCGTCTCCCCGCGCTCGACCGCTGCGATCGCCCGTTCGAGGTAGGGAAGCGCTCCGGCGTAATTACGCCCGCGAAGGTGCATCCCGGCAGCTTGGGTGGCCCATAGCAGCTCCTCTTTGCCGTGGGCTATCGCCGCATCGATCGCTTCGCCAACCTCCACCTCCCACCCGAGGTTGCCCGCAAACGCATACCACAGGCGAAATGCCGTGCCCGCGTAGTCGGGGTCGGTGGCGGTGCTACGTGCCAGATCCAGGGCACGTTGGTAATCCCGGGTCGCGTATAAAACCAGGGCCGAGGCCAGCTTGAGCCCACTGTTGCGCGCGGTATCACTTGCACACGCATCTACTTGTTGCCTCGCACTCGCCAAGTAACCGGCCTGGGCAAGGGCAACGGCCCGCAGCAACTTGAGATGGGGCCCGGGAATCGCCGTCAATTTACGAACGACATCCGAATCGAACCGCCCCGCCTCCAATTCTTGAAACAACCGGGCAACGATCCGGGCGGTGCGGCGACGTTTCAACTCGTGAATCGAGATAGACATCCGTGGACCCCATCATGGGAAAAAGAACGAGGATTTTCAGTGTTTTTTTCCCGCGCGGCCGCGAACCCCAACAAACGTTGTAGGTGGGGAAATTATCGCTCCCGCAGGCGATACAACATGAGCCGAATTTCCCCCCCGTCAGGCCCGGCACCAGCCGCCAAATTGTCATCGTAGCGACGGTGGGCAAAGCCAATCTCGGTCACCAACTCGACCGGCTCACCCTCCACCATCGCCTCGCACGCGGGCGCGATTTCTTGCCCAGGAAACTTGTTGGCGTAGCAAGGGTAGCCCAGGTAGAGGTAGCTACAGCGATCAGCGGGGCGCTCGAGATAGGCGTCAGATAACAACTGCGTGCGTGATTCCCCGGCAGTCGGCAGTCGCCGGTACGAGACCTCTGGGTTGGGCAACAGGTCCTCGCGGTCTGTGCCAACGGACTGGCCAGACAGACGCATGCGCCGGGTGCCGCTGTCGATAACCGCTCCCATCCGCGAAAACCGAGTGTCAAACCCGCGCCCATCATGGCCGACAAACTCATAGATCGTACAGCCATCGGCTAGCTGTCCCCGGAGCTGGCGAACAAACTCAAACTCGCGGACATCCGTAAAGTCGTAGTCGCGGATAAACCCGTGGTACCGCCAGGGGATCGTCGCCAAGTAGATGCCAATACACCCAATCGCGAGGTTCCCTCGCCGACCGCGACGGCGGCACAACTCCGCGATTCGCGTGAGGCCAATCGCGGCCAACAGACAAAACGGGACGGCGAGGTGGAGGTAGTAGCGGGCCTGCATGGCGGGCACGGTGGCGATGACGTAGGCATGCCCGGTGTGAAACAACAGCAGCCAGGACGCGAGCAAACCGGCCAGACGGGGGCGGGTTTTGGCAGCAAACCACAGGCCATACCCCGCAGCCCCCACAAGCAACATCGGCGTGATATCCGGGTTGAGCAGGGCGTTGCGCACCGGGTCAAACAACAGCCACCAGGCGTCCGCCAATACTTGTAATTGCAACCCTGCATGGACCTGCTCGCTGTAGAGGCCGCCTAGGTGCTCTATACCGACAACCAAACCCACCACCGCCAACATGGCCGCGACCACGAACCGTCGCCAGCGCGGGGCCTGGCCGGCACGCACAACGAGGGCCACCGCGATAAACAACAACATAAAGAGAATGTTGAGCGGACGCACCCGCAACATCGCACCGGCTGTCAGCGCAAGCCCGGCACATGCTCCCCACCGCAGCCACGCGCGCTTCTCGATAAGCGACATGTGCAACAGCACAAACGTAAACGAGGAGATGACGATCGAGGGAATAAACGCGACTTCGCTGCCGCTAAAGCGAATATGGCTGGGCAGCAACGCCAGCAACAGCGCGCTCACAAGTGCTTGACGGCGGTCCCCCAGCAGGTAGCAGGCGTGGACAAACACGACCAGCGGAGCAACAAGTCCAAACGCGAGATTCGTTGCAAATGCAATGTCTGTTTGATACCAAACACTGTCGAGGGCGCGACTCAATGCCGCCAAGCCCGGCCCCTCGTAGACGAGCCGTGCGAATGTCTCGTAGCGCGAGTAGGGCCAGACCCCAAGTGCCGTCGGCTCGACCATCAGCAGCCTCAAGACAGCTCCGAGGACGAGAATTCCGACTAATAACAGGGCATCTCGCAGGCCGTGGTTTGTCGACGCAGGGTTCGCTGGCTCGCCCGCGTCGTCGACCGGCGCAGCGCGTAGCTTTCGCCCGGCCAGTACAGTTGTTGTACCCACAAGCAATCCAAAAAGCAGTAACCCGTCGCGCGACCAATCCCCGACGCCGGTGCCCGCCGTCACCTCCCAGCCCTGGCTCCCCGTGCTCGGCTCCTGAACGCTCCGGCTGACCCGCCAAAAGTTACCCGGGTCGTGTCGGCGTACTGCGGCGAGAAGCGGCTCAACAAATTCGTCGGCCGCGTCCCCTGGGGCGACCACATCGGTGGCAACAAAGCTGTCGGAGACCGCCCTGCCCCGACCTGTGGGGTACTCGAGGGAAAACGTCGCCGCGCGACCGTCCAGCGAAATTCCGCGCACAACGATCCGCGTCTGTTCGATGGCGATGCGCCGTAGGGTCCAGTGCTCACCGACCGGACCTCCTAGGCGATAGGGCGCAAACAGGTCCATAACCTCCTGCTCGCGCCCGGCTTCGATCACCGGACGCTCGCCGGCAAACACCGATGAAGCCTGACCGCAAACAACAGCCGCGATAAGCAGTGTGCACACAAGCCGTAGGAGATGGCGTGACAACGCAAGGAGCCTACACCAGCCTCCTCGCGCGTACAGCCAAACCGTGGCCACGGGATTTTCGGTACTATCCCGAGCGATGTTTGCCCGGCACTGCGTCCCCATCTCCCTGCTGTTATCTGCGTTTGTGTGTCTGGGAGGTTGCGACAGCAACGAAAAAAAACCCGAGCCCAAATCACCGCCGGCCGCATCCGATGACAAAAAAGCCGACGTCGAAGCGGCAAAGCCCGAGCCCACCACACCGGCCCTCGTCCCCGGGGACCCCAACGAGGCCTGCGCCAAGATCCTGGTGGTCGCCTACAAAGGGGCCCAAGACGCAGAGGAGACGATCACCCGCGACAAGCAGGCGGCCAAACAACGCGCCGAGGAGTTGCGGGCGAAAGTTGTGGCCGGTACCGACCCCTCCGAGCTCGCTGAGCAGTCCGATGAGCCGCGCACCCGCGGCAAACAATCGGCGATGGGAACTTACCTCAAAGACAAGTGGCCCGAGTCGTTTGGCGAACTCAAGGAGCCGGTCTTTGCCCTCAAAATCGGCGAAGTCAGTGCGCCGCTAGATACCCCCCGCGGGTTTGTCGTCGCCAAGCGGTGCCCGATTGAGAAAGTCCACACCTCGCACATTCTCGTCCGCTACCAGGGGGCCAAACGTGCCGACGACGACATCAAGCGCTCGAAGGACGAGGCCAAAAAACTCGCCACCGAGATCCGAGAAAAAATTGTCGGCGGCCTCGACTTTGCCGAGGCCGCCAAAAAGTACGGCGAGGATGGTTCGTCTGAGCGCGGCGGAGACTTAGGCTCGGTCGGCCGGGGGATGTTTGCTCCCCCGTATGAGACCGCCGCGTTCGCACTCGAAGCCGGAGCCGTGAGTGAGGTGGTCGAGACCGACTTTGGCTTTCACATCATCAAGCGGATGTGAGCTGTCGGCTGTCAAACGCGTGTACTTACATCAGGTCCTGAGCCCGAAAGTGGCCGCGAAGCTGGCGGAGGGCTTTTTCCTGAATCTGGCGAATCCGTTCACGGGAGAGGGAAAAACGCTCGCCGATTTCGCGGAGGGTCAAGCCGTCGCCCTGGTCGCTGTCCATGCCCATGCGCAAGCGCAAAACCTCAGCCTCGACCGGGGTGAGCTGGGCGAGCGAGACTTTGAGCTCCGTCAACAGCTCGCGGCTCACAAGCGCCTGGTCGGTCGCCTCGGTCCCGTCGCGCATCAAGTCACCCACGGTTTCGCGGCCACGCTCACCAATCGGAGCATCGAGACTCACACCTTCGGCCACGAGGAAACAGCGAGCCTGGCGTAGCCGGTCGACGCGCAGCTCAGCGAGTTCGGCCAACTCGACATCGGTCGGCTCGCGCCCGTGCTCGGCAATAAAGTTGCGGCTCAGGCGACGAAGTTTGCTGCGTTGCTCAACCATGTGCACAGGCAGGCGTACTGCACGTGCCTTATCGGCAATCGCCCGCGATACCGCGTGTCGGATCCACCAGGCAGCGTAGGTCGAAAACCGAACGCCACGTGCCGGGTCGAAACGATCGACAGCCTTCATGAGTCCGAGGTTGCCCTCCTGAATCAGGTCGTGCAGCGGCAGCTGCCCGCGGCCCATTTTGTGCACGAGGCTCACGACCAACCGCAGGTTTGCTTCGACAAACTTTGAACGGGCGCGGCCAAGCTTGAACGCCAGGCGCTGGGATTGAGTTGTATATTCACCAAACACCTTGCTGCCGCGCGGTGGCGTCCGGGTTTCGAGGTGTTCGGCGGGAGCACCCTCGCGCAAACGCTCGAGGTCGCTGAGAACGAGCGATGAAACCACCCCGTCGCGGTCGGCTTCGGCGAGTTCGCCGGCGGCTTGCTGACCTGCCGCGTGAAACGCCTCGCGGTGCTTACGAAGAGCGCGATCCCGGACCCGTCGGGAAGCAACAACAAGGTTTGCCAAGGCGCGCTCAGTTTTGGCGCTGAGGTCGAGGCGCTCAGTCGCCAGCATGACGACGGCCTCAACAACCGGCGGGTAGTTCACGAGCTGCGCCCACAGAGCAGTACGAAGGTTGCACAACTCGATCGCCGCTTCGCGTTCTCGCTCAGGTGTCATGCGAGAGATTTGACCCATCTCGCGCATGTAGGGGGCCAAAACATCAGCGGAAGGTGATTTTGCAGCGCGTTTCATGTGATTGCTCCTTGTCATAAGTTTGTACAAGATTTTAAATTCTTAGACAAACATTAACAATCAAGTAATTTCAAATAGTTAGTTATTAAATTTTGTTTAATAGAAGAAGAGATCTCTTTTGAGCAAAATCTTCCATCAAGCGGAGAATCGAGCGGCGCGATTGCGTACAATCCGTAAATGATCAGCTGGCTACGCAAACCGACCGCGCTTTTCTCCATGGGTCTCGTGACGGCCGCATGTGGTGGTGCGAGCGAGACAACCTCCGACTCCGACTCCGCCTCCACCACGGCCGGCACTGATGGGACCTTGGGCTCGACCGAGGCATCTACTTCTACGCCGACAACCGCGGGTCCCACTGGACCAACCGGCAGTGAATCGGAAAGTGAGAGCACCACCGATCCGGGCCTTCCGACGGAGTCCGACACCGACCCAACCGATACCGATCCAACCGAAGCTTCAACGGTCACAACCGATCCGAGTGCGTGCGAGGACGGAGAGGAACAATGCAAGGAAAGTGGCCACGAGGTGTGCATGGCCGGCGAATGGGTGCCGACTCCCTGCCCCGATGGCGAGTTTTGCAACGAGCAGACGGATGCCTGTGAACCCTGCGTGTGCACCCCTGGCGAGACCGGCATGTGTGTCGACGGTATGAACATCGACACCTGCGCAGACGACTGCAGTGGGTTCGAGTCTCAACCCTGCCCGATAGGTCAGGTCTGCAACGAGGACGCATGTGTCGAGTTGCTATGTGCCCCGGGCTCGACGTCGTGTGTCGACGGCGACACCTACCAGGAGTGCAACGATCAGGGCACAGACTGGGGTGACCCGGTCGACTGCCCGGCCGGCGACATCTGCCAAAACGGGCAATGTGTCAGTGCGTGCGAGGCCGCAGCCCAAACCAAGTCAAACGTCGGGTGCGAGTTTTGGGCTGCCGACATGTCCAACCTGCCCCCCCGCGACACCTATGTATTTGCAGTTGCAATCTCCAACCCAAGTTTCGACAAGTCGGTCAATATCGAAATTTTTGATCGCAACAACAATAACAATGAGCAGCAGATCATCACCGACGCGATCGATCCGCGGCAGGTCAAAATCTTCAACCTGTCTGGCTCGCACAACGGGCAGCAGGGCTACTACACAGGCGACGCCGGCATTCTCAACTCCGGCATCGTCCAGGGCCGGGCATTTCGCATCACCTCGGACCTCCCGGTGGTAGCCACCCAGTTCAACCCGATTGGCGGGGCCTCCGGGCATACGACCGACGCTTCGTTGTTGTTGCCCACCCACACGCTCGGTGCCGACTACATCCACCTCGCCTGGAACCGTGGTTACGGTGCCGGCTCAACCCTCGACGTCGTCGCCACCCAAGACGATACAACCATCACGATCACCCCATCGGTCAACACCGGTGCCGGCAGCAATGGACTCCCGGCCATGACCCAGGGTCAGCCGACCGACGTCACCATCAACCGCTACGACTACATCCAGATTACAGTCGGTCCCAACAACCCTGATCTCAGCGGTACCCAAATCAGTGCAAGTGCACCGGTTGCGGTGTTTGGTGGGCACTCCTGTGCCAACGTCCCCACCACCAGCACAACCGCTTGCGATCATGTCGAAGAGCAAATCTTCCCGCTCGAAACCTGGGGAAAAGATTACATTGCCGCCCGCAACCCGGTGCGCAACCAAGGCAACCCCGAAAACATGGTCTGGCGGATCATCGCGGCCGAGGACAATACGACCATCAACTTCGATCCGCCGGTGACGATCGGTAGCGAAGTCACCCTCAACGGCGGGCAGATGGTCCAGTTTGAAGATACCCAGGATTTTGCGGTCACCGCTGACGACCCGATCCTGCTTGCCGGCTACATGATCGGCTGCAACGGTGCCAACGTGCCAGGGTGCCCGGGCGACCCATACATGGTCCAGATGGTCTCGGTTGAGCAATACCAAAAGGACTACGTCTTCCTCGTCGACTCCTCGTACGACGCCGACTTTGCCAAACTCGTGCGCCCGACAGGTTCGATGGTCGAGGTTGCCTGCCTAGGTGTGGTCCCCGAAAACCGGTGGACAACAATCGGCAACAGCGGGTTTGACTGGGCCACGATCGACATGAACCCCGGCGAAGCCAACTGCACAACCGGAACCAATGAGGCGACCAGTGCACAGGGCTTTGGCATCTATGTCAGCGGCCAATCTTCGGCAGCTAGCTACGCCTACCCCGGAGGCCTCGCCCTGCAGACGATCAATCCCCAGTAGCAACAGCCATCGCAAAAAAAGCCGGGCGTATGGCCCGGCTTTTTTATGGTGCCCGACACGTGTGGCCGGGCATACATCCAGCTCTCCCAACCTCTTAACAGGTCGCGTCCCACACCAAGTCCCCGCGCAACTCGATCGTCGTAATTGCCCGAACGAGATTTGCCACGCCACGAACCTGCAACTTTTTCATGATTCGCGCACGATGTAGTTGCACAGTTTGCTCGCTACGCGACAGCTGGGCTGCGATCTCGCGTGAGCTGAGGCCCTCGAGGACCAACCGCAAAACCTCGCGCTCACGCCGGGTAAGTGACTTGATCCGGCCGGCAACACCACTGCACTGCGAATGCTGGCGTCGCATCTTTTGATCGAGGGCGATCGCCTCTTGAACCCGCTCGATCAGGGTGTCGCAGCCAAACGGCTTCTCGAGAAAGTAGACGGCCCCAGACTTCATCGCGCGCGTGGCCACATCGACGGTACCAAACCCAGACATCACGATGACCGGGGGCCCCCGACGGTTGCGCGCGAGCAGCTGCTGGAGGGCCAAGCCATTCATGCCTGGCATGATGACATCGATCAGCAAACACCCAGGGACGTCGGGGTTGTCGTGTTCGAGAAAGGCCTGTGCTGATCCGTAGGTCGCAACCGAGAGTCCCAGGCTCCGCAACATGACTTCGATACTGCGACGCACCTGTGCATCGTCGTCGACGACACGGACGCTCACCTCACTACCCATGTGCATGTATCCCACCCCTCCAATGTACTGGAGTTTTATTCCCTGTAAACCGCCTACCTGGTGAGATCTCAAAAAACAGCCAACAATAACTTGTGAAAAAATAGTATTTCAAATTACGTTTACGGCAAGATAAATCATCGTTTCCTAACATAAAGTGGCTAAATGACTCTGACGATATCCACAAATAGATATCAACATATACAGATTCCTAGGGAGCTCCTAACCCCAACTGTCGACTAGACACCACATATTTGTATCGTCAACTTCATCCAAAAATGCGGGCGAAAAAACTTCGGAGGGCGAATCCACCAATTGCATTTGATTGTGTGTACACACTGAAATAGTTTCCAAATCGAGCTTCCGGTTGTCACTAGGCAGTGATTTGACCGGGATAGCACACACTTACACACAACACCACTGACTGCAAAACAGTACAGAAACGAGAACCACAATGGGCAATGCACAAGCACAGGTACATCGCGCACTTGAAATCACTGGCGCCCTAGGCGCAATGATTGTTGACAGCGAAAGCGGCATGGTTTTAGCCACTGAGGGCGGGAGTGCGGCCCTCGACCTCGAGATTGCCGCTGCTGGCAACTCCGAGGTCGTCAAGGCCAAACGCAAAACAATGAACGCACTGCGACTCAACGACGAAATCGAGGATATTTTGATTACCCTGGGCAAGGGGTACCACATTATCCGCCCGGTCCGGCGCGCCGCTGGTGTGTTCATGTACCTCGTTATTGATCGCCAAGTCGGCAACCTCGCGCTGGCCCGTCGCAAAATGGCCGAACTCGAAGGTGGCCTAGAGCTTTAGCGCTTCACCCACGTCACCGTACTGGGTCGTGGCTTCGGCTCCCGACGACAATGCGTCGTCGGGCAGCCAAGGCTCCTGGTATTCGTTTCTCACTGTCAGACTCTGACACTCTCTTTTTGCGTGGACAACATGGATAACACCACACCTATTCAAGATATCCGCAGTGTCGTCCACCAGGCTTTAACCGATGTTCCAGACTGCTTAGCAGCAGCGGTTGTCGACACCCAAATGGGCATTTTGCTGGCCCACGCGACAGCCGTGAATCTCGCGGACGAGTTGATGGACATGATGGCCATGGCACTTGCCCGCCAGCTGCGCGGACACGCCGTTTTAGGCATCGAGCGTGCCCTTAGCAACACACGTTATCGCGACGATCAACATAGCAACCACTTTTTCGAAGAACTTATTTTCTTCTCCCGCAACAACCTGCACCTTATTCAGCGACTCGCCTCCGATGAGGATCTATTCTTTGTCACAGTCTGTCCCAACACCGTACCGATTGGCATGGTCCTGATCAAAACCCATCAGGCCCGGGACAAACTCAACCACGCACTCACCTCCTCAAGCGGGGACCGCCCACGCTAGCGTTTGCTAGACCTGCGGAGTTTGAGCAATGGCAATACTCGAAGTCAATCATCAGCGCATCGTCGCCCGGATCGTATTTGACGGACCCGGACGGGCGGGAAAAACAACCAATGCGGAGGCTCTGTGCAAAATGTTTAGCGCACGGCGCCGCAGCGAAATGTTCGTGCCCCATGCCATGGGTGGCCGAACCCTGTTTTTTGACTGGCTTTATGTCGATGCCGGGGTCGTCGAGGGATATCCCTTGCGCCTGCAGCTTGTGACCGTTCCGGGGCAGATTATCCTCGACCACCGACGTGCGCACATTGTTCGTACCGCCGATGCGGTGGTCTTTGTCTGCGACAGTACCCGAGGACGTTCGCAACTGGTTCGGGAAAAACTCGACAGTTTGCGTGAGCACATCAGCGACCGCGAAACCCCCTTTATCATTCAGGCCAACAAGCAGGATCTCGCCGACGCCCTCACACCGCAACAACTGCGGGAAGCTCTCGAGCTCGCGCCCGACATACCGATCATTGGCGCGTCGGCCAGCATGGGCAACGGTGTGATGGAAACCCTGCGGACTGCCACCCAGGCAACCACTCGTTATTTGCGAGCCCGTATCAAGCGAGACGGGATTGAGGCACTCGCCGGAAGTGCCGGTTCAGGTAGTGAATTGCGCGACCAACTGGTCGACCTCGACAGGGCGCGGGAGCTGCCGGTCAAAGTCGTTGAAAGCTCCACTGCGGGCTCCAAAAATCCCGGCAGGACACCAGCCCGACTACAGGTGAGCAACTCAAAGCCGGCACTTACCGTGCAGCCGACCACTGAACATGATGCTGGTACAACCCCACGCGTCGCTCAAAGTCGTCCCCAACAGCCCCACGCGAGGGTCACAAAGCACGCTCCAACGCCTGAGAAGCTCTCCGAGGTCGCCCAAACCAAGTCTCGGCGGGACCAGCCGGCCAAGCCCCAATCGAGTGTCAGTGCCGCCTCCTCGGCTCCTGACAAGCCCTCGAAAGTCCCCGAGCCCAAGCCCCAATCGAGTCTCAGTGAGGCCGCCTCCTCGACTCCTGACAAGCCCTCGAAAGTCACCGAGCCCAAGCCCCAATCGAGTGTCAGCGAGGCTGCCTCTTCGGCTCCTGACAAGCCCTCGCCAGCTTCCGAGGCCAAGCCCCAATCAAGTGTCAGTGAGGCCGCCTCTTCGGCTCCTGACAAGCCCTCGACAGCTCCCGAGGCCAGGCCTCACGCCAGAGTCCGCGTAACTACCCATGAGCAGCTAAAAACCACCGGTTCGCGGAGCCGTCGAGGCGCGACCGAGGTCGATGCTTCTGCGCGAGTTCCATCCACAGGCAACGCAAAAAAGTCGGCTACAGCCACGGTGCAGCCGTCGAGTGGCTTCCGGTCGTCGCGGACCCGAACCTCCTCGCCTCCGAATGCCGACGCGAAACCGCGTGCAACCTCTACGAGCAATCTTGCCGCTCGGGACCCAGGAGCCAGCCCTTCCCGCAGCCCTGGTCAAACTTCCAGTGCCGCCCCTGAGCCGGCGACTCGGCAAAAAGCCAACACGACTCAGACTGTTGCTCCTACACATAGTAGCGACTCGACCGGGTCAGCCCGGCGAACCGGGGTACGGTCCAACACGGGTACCAATGCACAACCAAAAACTCGGCTACCGAGCGAAGCACCGAAAGCTGCGCCAGAGTCCGTCGGGGGCAAAAAAAGCGACTCCAAGACGGCATCTGGTTCAATCGGCCGTAACTCAAAAGCCCACATCGATGCATCCACGCCCGCTGCCACGGATGCTCGGCGCACGAGCCCACACACCCCTCCGACACAACACCCCCCCCTGCCCTCGGCCGCGATCCCGAGCAGTCAATTGTGGCCGATTCCACATGGACGCGACGTCCTGCGCCAACTTGGGGATGTTCCCGGCCACCCCCGCGACGATGCTTTTACCAACGGCACCTGTGTGATCAAAACGTCCGACTGGACGTTGCAAACCTCTGTCTCGCGGCGCTTTGCCGATGTCGCAACAGCCCGAGAGTCGCTGCGCCGCCTGGCCCGGATGAACACCCGGCTCGGTCCGTTACTACCGGAGGCCTCGGTTTTGGTGATTCAGCAAGATACCGAGGAGCAGGCGTGGATTTGGTCGGTTCGCCCGACACTGCCGACCCTTTCGCAATACATCAAAGATGCCAAGGAGCACGCTGACCGCCCGGGTGTGACCGATGCGCTCAAGCGCTACGCCGAGTCGATTGTCGAAGCCCTGTCCATGGTCCTTCGCCGCGGGTATCCGCTGCGAATCGATCCCGATGCGTTTGGGGTTCAGGGCCAACAGATTGTCTACATCGACGATATTGACGACCGCACGATTGACCCTGCAGAACTCTCGGGCATCGCCACTTCACTTCTGCGCGAAGTCGATGCCCACCGCAACTGGGCTGCCGCGGTGTCGGCCTATGTCAACACTCTCGACCACGCAATCCGCAAACACTTGCAAGCGGACGAGGTGAAACGCCTCGACCTCGTCTCCCAGTTCTCGACCGCACAGGTCCATTCGACAACCGCCGACATTGCCCGTCGGCGACTACTCCGAGCCGCACGCAGCTGCGGATAACTTCCCCTCTTTACCACCAATCAACCATCAGGAGTCAACCGTGAGTGCCGATTCAATCATCAACAAAGCCATGAAAGACATCCCCAAATGCCTCGCCGCAGGTATTGTCGACCTCGACTCAGGGATGCTTTTGAACGTTCGTACCGTGGACAGCCACCCACAGGAAATCCTCGACATGGTGGCAGCAGCGACCAAAGACCTCTACGAGGGAGACAATGTGGTTGCCATTGAGAACATGTTTAAGCGTGTTCGCAACACCAGCACCAACGAACACTACTTCCAGCACATCTTGGTCATGTCTCGCAACCTCATCCACTACTTCGGTCGCGTCGAGCACAACGAGCGTATCATCCTCGTTGCTGTCTGCCGGGCTGACGCCAACCTAGGGCTCGTCCTCGCCAAGGGACGTGCAATCGCCCGAACCGAAAATATTTAAGGCCCTCTTGGCGCGGGGAGTCCTCCTCGCGCCGCTTTGCTCGACTCAGGGAGAGCGGCAATGTCGATTCAAATCCGTATGGTTCACGCGAGTCACGACCCGCAACTCGCCCACCGTCTACAAGCGCAGCAACTTGCGTGCTACCAAAACTTCGCTGTCCAAGGGGTTGCAAAAACCGTCCGCGACGACGATGTTGTCGGCTCTGGCATTCACCATGTCGTCGCCGAGGACCATCGCGGTGTAGCGGTTGGGGCCCTGCGGATCCATGTACGATCAAATATCCATCCCCTTCCGGTCGAACGTGCGATCCCAGAAGTCGGCATGTTGCACCGTAGCTTGCAACAACGATATGTCGATGGGATTGCTGAATATACCGGGCTTTGGGTTGTCGACGAGTATCGCGGACGGGGCCTAAGTACCATCTTAGTCTGCATCGCGCTCGCGTGTTGTCCGTTACTTCGTGCATTCAACGGAGTGGCGTTTACCCACCACCACCTCAGTTTTTGGAAGCCATTGGGATTTGAGGTCGATCAAACGATAGGCGGAGTCGTCTACCCCGACTCCCGCTACCGATCCTCGGTGCTGTGGATCGACACAGCGACTCTCGGCGATACCGCCCCCGCCTATCGCCGCATGATCCACGCAATCCGCGCGGCACTCTCGCAACATCAGCCGATCTACTGGCATCCGGACGACGACGTCCCCACACCGATGCAGGTCTATCTCGGAGCCCAGGCTGCCACATCGCAAACTCGCCTGGTCCTCGGCGAGGCCCACCTACCCCATTAGCTACGATACGCATGTACGGGCAACACCCCGGGTTGATCAACCCGGGGTTTTTGTTTGCTCCGTCCAAGCAGCCCGTGGATTTTCTCGACACGCCGCCGCACTTGTCGATTTTGCCGAGGGCGCCTCGCAAAACTTGAAGTACCACTAGTACAACTGCGTTTCACAAAACGCGTCCTCGACAAACTCTTCTGTGCGAGGCGACGCGCAGAAAAACCTGGCGATGCCCCGCATGCGTGCATGAAAAACCCCAGGTTCTCAACCCGGGGTTTTGGCGAGCGACCCACACTTGGCGACTTACACCCTATGCACGCAACTCATTGACAGAACGTAGTCGGGCCGAAAGAAACGACAATACTGAGTCGAGTGCATCCTTTGTTGGGTGGCCATCTTCACCGACAAAGTCGTGCGTGAGGACCGAGTGGGCCACAGCCGGTATCCCGTGAGCATTTCCCGGGGATGAGTCGATCTCGATCGGGACAAACGACTTGCCAAACTCATCTCTCATGGTGGCAAACCGACTTGCGGGACACTTCTTGTCCCCGGAAAACCGCAGTCCTAGAATTTTTAGCCCATCGTCCGCAATACGCTTTTTGATCGCCACTAGTTCTTCGTCGCCTAGGTGCAGTGCGGCCGCCCGTTGACTCCCCACCGGCAAGGGCAGTGCCGGCTGGGCAACAACCGGCGCGAGCACACTCGGCTCGAGCAATGTCGACAGGGCGAAGTTACCTGTCAGGCACATTCCAATCACACCGACACCGGGACCACCATTTTCCTGATGGAGTTGGTTGCAAAAGGCCCGGAGCCACAGAGTGACAGGACTCGAGGCATTTGCCGCCAACAGCGAAACCTCTTTGCTGACACATAAACGAAACATCTCGGCGGCGGCATAGCCACCTGAAAGCGGCCGGCCCGGCGTGCCAAACAAACTCGGCATGGCTACGCAAAACCCTGCCTCGACCAGGCGATCGGCGAGGGCAATGGCCTCGGGGGTAATCCCCGGCACCTCGTGAATTAGGACAACCGCAGGACCTTTCCCGCGGCGAAAAACTGGACGGGTCACCCCGTTGTGGGAAAACTCGCCCGTTGTATAGCCCGAAATTTCCATCGCCTCAATACTAGCATCCACGCCACAAAATTGGCACCCACATTTACATTCGCTGTACTTACAAGTGAATCAAAATACCGCCCCTGTGGTTGCGAGAACACCACCGAACAAACACATGCTCACCTATGCGTGGGTGCAACTGTCGACAAATGTCAAAACTTCACTCAGCGGCCGGCGACGGGTGGTGCCCGCGGTCCCGTGTATGCGATTGATCCGGAAAAAACAGGCGAAGAACTCCGCGTCGACCTCGAAAAAGTGATGCAAAAACCGACTGTGGAGTTCCTCGATGGTCTCGACATTTCGCGGATCGATGCCGGCGTAAGCCATATACTTGGCCCGATAAAACAACTCCGTCACCGAAGCCCATGGGTGCAGGGAAAGCCCCATTTGGGTGGCTGCCAGCCACAATCGCTGAAAACTGCGACCCGTCGCAACGATCGCATCGCGCGACTGCCCCGAGGAAATACAGCCGAGGGCGGCCGAGCTTGCCACGACCCGCCGGGCACGGGTTCCGAGCACCGAGCCACCTTGAACATCGTGTAGAAGTTGGCATACGTCGGGAGAGCGCACCATTTGCATGAACGTCTGCTCCGCCGGCGAAAGCCCGAGCGACTTGAGGTCGACCCCATCAAATGTCGCCAGCACTTCCTCGTCGGTCCAGCGAATCTGCTCGACAAACCGTTGATGAAACGACCGCGAAATCAGCGACAGCCGATCGGCCTCGGCGACGACCTGGGCAAGCTCCTCGATCGAGGAACGCTCCTGACAAATTTGCAACGACAAGCCCAACTCGCTGGCAACTTCCAACAATCGGTCCAACTCGTCTGGGGTCACAGCTTCGCCGTTGCCCGCGTGAGGATCGGTCCGTCGGCGTGCAATCTCGGCGTGTAATTCGGCCCCCGCTGGCGTTTCGTCGCTGGCCTCAAACCCGACGCTTGTCACCAAGTCCGGGCCAGCCTCCTCGGGAAATAACTCATACACAGCTCGCTTGCCGGCTGCCGCCGCGGTGACCTCAACATTCGCCAGCAACGCGCCAATCGCCAACAAGGCATCGTTGCGGGCGACCTCACCGGCTGAGCCTGGCAACCGCCCCTGATCTACATGAACATGCAACCTTCCGTTATACACCAACTTCCAAGGTTGCTGGTTGCCGCGGCTCGGCGCCAACGTAGCCTGCTCGACAACCTTCTCGACAAAAGTCCGCTCTTGCTGCCGTTGTGGCGCGACCCCGGGGTCTGGCTCCGGCGAGGAAATTTGTTTGAGAATCCCACTCACGTCAATGTAAGTACGTCCGGAACGGATCGGGGCACCCAACCCGATTTGACGAACCGCAATTGCAGTTGTGGCACCTCCGAGGGTGACATCCGAACCGAGTTGTGAAAGCCCGCGCAAGCTATGCCCCAGCTCCAAAAGCGAGGCCAAGGCCCGCGCTGACAGCTGGGTCCCCCCGACAATTTGCAGGATCAAACCCAGCCGTGCCTCCGGCGGAATTTTGGCAATGTCCGCAGATGTCAACGGGCCCAAAAGCCCATGCAAAATCGGGCGATCGGGCTCGAGGTCATAGCGCTCGATGTCGAGAAGACCGCGATCACTGGTTTCCATCAGGACGGGGATTCGCAGCTTCTTGGCCTCTTCCCGCAGACAAACTTTGATCATCAAACTGTCGCACTCATCGATCGCAATATCGACTCCTGCGAGAAAGGCACCGATATTTTCCGCGGTCACGCCGTCGGTGAACAACACCAGATTCGCATAGGGATTTTGCTCAAAGATTTGGCGGGCACAGATCACAGCTTTTTTGAGCCCGAGGTGGTGTACCCCGCAGCGGATGCGGTTCATGTTCGAGAGCTCGAGGGTGTCAAAGTCGGCCAGCCGCAACTCGCCACACAGCCCCTCCAGGGCAAGTGTCGTGGCAACTGCATTCCCAACACTCAGACCGGCGAGGGCAATCGTCTGGCGGCCAAGTTTGACCTGTTCTGCCGCGGTAATCTTGTTGCGATTGCGATCTGCGCGGAGCTCTGCAAACGGTTCAGCCGGCAACAGATGCACCATTCGGCGACGCCACGGCAAGTACACCCACCGCCCGAAACGATTGCGCGGACGCCCGCCCAACACCTCCAATTTTGCTGCCTCTAACTGTTCGCCCTCAAGCCGTAAACTCGGGTTACGCGCATGCACGAGGTCGACGATTTGTGACTCAATTGTATCATCAACGTAGATCACCTGGCCGGTGCCCATCAGCGCGTCCATATGTTCGCGCTGGACCTCGTCGCTGCGGTCGAAAATCAATGGAAACCACTGGTCTTCCTCTGGGGTGTCGAGTGCGACCCGGTAATCCCACCGTTTTTCGGGCAGTTTCTCGATCGGCATTTATGCACCCTCCATGCGGTCGGGCAAGCGGATCGTAACGTTTGTACCAACACCGACCTCGCTGCTGAGAATCAACTCTCCCCCGAGGATTCGACAAAACCGGCGACTGACTGCAAGGCTCACCCCACCGACCTTCGTCGACCCCGTGTCGCTTTGGGTTTCCCTCACCTCAAACAGGTGGGCCATCAGGGCCGGCGCAATCCCGGGCCCGGTATCGCTGATATGAAACTGGACCCATGCATCTGCACTGTCTTCGGTTTCCAAGCGTTCGACACGCAATGTCACGTTTCCGTTGCTTGTAAACCGGCAGGCGTTGTCAAGCACAGTTAGCAGACTGTAGCGAAGCATGGCCCGGTTGGTCAACACATCGCCGAGCCCACTTGTGCACTCAACGATGATCGACGTGTCCGACTGCCGAGCCGTATCTTCGACTTCGGTAATCACTGCATAAACAAGTTCAGAGACCTCACAACGCGAAACATCTGGCCCCGCGCGGTCGGCCTCTAATTTGGAGAGCTCGAGGATACTCGTCAACGTCCACAACAGTCGCTTCGACGAGGCCCGAATCCACTCGAGCGCGGACTGCAAGACCTCTGGCTGCTCCTCGTGAACAACTGCTCGCAGGCGATTGGCCTGGGCGAGAATATCGTTGAGCGGAGTCCGCAATTCTCGACTCATGTACAGCAAAAATCGCGTCTTGATCCGTTCGGCAACAACGGCTTCGGTCCGGGCTTGCTCGAGCACGTGGTACAGCCGTGCGTTGGCAATTGAAATAGCCGTTTGCGCCGCGAGTTGTTCGAGCAGGCCAATTCGTTCGGGGCTGAATGCCCCGGTCACCAACTCATTTTCAAGGTACAAAGCTCCGAGCAGTTTTCCGTGCAGGAGCACCGGTATACACAACACCGAGCGCACACCCAGCCTCGCCACATACGGGTCGCCCGTAAATGCTCCGCCCCGTGCAGCGTCATCGAGCACAACCGCGGTCCTTGTACGCACAACATAATTGACAATCCAGGTCGACACCCCGGCCTCGCGACTGAGCGGTACCGACTGTAAAACCTCGACCTGCTCGGCGTCGACACGCCCCTCAGCTTCAACCCGCAACGCCCCCTCATGCTCGAGCAGCAGCACAGCCTTGCGTGCCCCCGCATTTTCCATGGCACAGCGCACCAACAGCCGTAGCAACTCATCGAGTCGAATCTCGCGGGAGATTGCCTGGGAAACCTTAACGACTGTCTGTAGGTCAAACGTGTCACTCGGACTCGAGCGCGAAGTTGTGGAGTCCTTCGTAAAGCTACGGTCCTGCTGCCGACCGACATCTGCTGCCAATGCCTTGGCCTTCCCGGGGGCCCCCCAACCGCGAAAGAGTCGGGCCGCGAGCTCGAGCTGTTGGCGCGCCACCGCACCCATGTCGCGGTCAAAAAACTGCCGCGCCGTGAGCTCGCCACCCAGCGCCGCGAGCCGCCGGTTGCCGGCAACCTGGGCGCTGTGTAACGCGTGCTGGTAATACCCAAGGGCCTGTTGGGGCTTGCCGTTTGCCCGCGCCCACTCCCCTTGTACAAGCAACATTCTCGCCTCGAAGTTTTGCGGACAGTTGCGACTCCAAACCCGTAGCCGCCGGAGACTTCGTCGCACCCGTGACCGCAACACCTTGGCCCGCTGGGCCCCAACGCGGGTGAGTTGGGCCGCCCCGCTCAAGCCCACAAGAAAGTAGGCATCGACAAATGCCGGCGTCGCGATGGTCGTTTCGACCCGTGACATCAGTGTATAGGCAATGTCCTGGACCGTGGCAAGCTGTTCCTCACCACCCAAATGAAACAACACCAGTGCCCGGTAGAGCAGCCCGTAGGGCCGTACATTTGGAGCCTTCTCCAGGTCAATGCCGGCAAACAATGCCTCTTCGGTGAGCTTGAGTGCGTCCCCACCTACCCCGCCCAGAGCCTCACAACAACGCCGCACAACGGTCAATATGCCGATAAGCTCGGCCACCGCTGAGCGCTGTGCAAGACCACTAAACGCGCCGACGAGCTCAAGGGTCGACGCCAGGCTCGAGCCCTCCAGCACAGAAAAGAACACACGATTGGCGGCAATATACCCGGCATAGGCGAGGTCACCATTGTGCAAAGCCGCATGGTAACCCGCATCCAAATCGGCATTGACTTCGGCGAATGGCCGGACCCACGGTTTGATAAAGCTCGTCACTAAAAACACAACCTTTGGCACAGCGGTTGCGTTTCCACCACCGTGGACAAGGTCAAGTGCAAGCTGCCCGTATTGGTAGGCCCGTCGGTACTGGCGCATTCCACCAGCAAGCATCATTCCGTAGCCCGCAAACCCGTAGCCAGAGTTGTCCGCAAGTCCATGCTCGAGCGTAAGCGTGGCAATCTTTATCTGAATAATCGATACAAGTTTGCGATCGACAAAAAACGCAGGAGCCGTCATTGTCATAAGTAGATGAAGTGCGGCCCGACGGTGCGCGTCACCCATCTGCGGAAGGCTCTTGATCTTGTCGATCGTGGTCCGCAGCAATCGAAGCTCAATCGAGGCAAAGCCCCGCAGCAGCGACGCAGTCGACCCCGACTGTGGAACCTGCACACCAAGCAATGACAACCCCTCACATGCGGTCGCAATCGCCTGCTTGTGATACCCGCGATCGGTGTCGAGCAAGACCTTGCGTCCGGCGAGATCGATGCGCTCGAGGGTGGTCGTAATATGCCGTTGAAGTGGGTCGTAGAGGCGAACTGCGGCATGGTGGTCGCCGTTGAGATATTCCGCTTCCATGCCCTCACGGTGCAGGTCCGCCGCCAATGAGGGACAGGTTTCCCAGGCGTCTCCTGGCAGTAGGTCGAGCCCCTGACGTAGGTATTGGACAGCCGAGTCATGGGCGGACGCCCGTTTGGCCCTCACGCCCGCAGTCAAATTCAGTCGCGCCAATTGAAGCCTGCCAGCCTCACCCGCAATGTACTCCGCCCCATGGTTGAGGTGATGTACGACAACAAAGATCTGCTCCTCAACCTCCGAACGCTCGAGCGTGGCCAACATCTGTTGCCCAATTTTAAGGTGGACCTGCTGGCGCCAATCCTCAGAGTTACGGGCATAGGCAGACTGCAATATACGGTCGTGAATAAACTGATAGTCCCCACTTTCCTGGCGACGAATCAGACCAGTTGCAACCGCCTCGAGTAGGCTCACCCGAACCTGCTCGATTGTGAGGTCGAGCAACGCTGCAAGTTCGTCGGCAGCGAAAGTATCTCCAAAGCAAGCAGCCGCCGTCAGCGACTGTTGCCCTGTGGGTGAGAGGTCGCTGATCCGCCGACTCATCAGCTCACCGACGTCGTCCGTTACACTCGCGTGTAGCACCTCCTCGCGCTCCCAAACCCATCCTCCCTGTTCAGGTTGAAATGTAAACAGTCCCTGTAGATTGAGCGATTGTATAAATGCACGTACAAAGAACGGGTTGCCGCCGGTTTTGCGATGGATATAACTCGCCAGTGAAACCACATCACAGCTTGTCGGCGACAGTGTTGCATGTACAAAATCTTGAGTGTCCGAGCGCGTGAGCGGCTTTAGGTCCACCTGCGAAACCGCAATCGCGCCGCGCACAGCAGTCAGCACGTTTGGCAGCAAGCTTTCTGCATCGACGTCTGCGGCCCTGTAGCTGGCAATCCACAGCTGGTGGCTCAACTCCGTGTCTACCAGCAGGTTCTCCATGAGCTTGAGCGTTGAGGCGTCGCTCCAATGTAGATCGTCCAACACCAGTACAAGTGGATGCTCGGGGGGAGAAATCGCCTGCAACAGGCGGCGTAGCACCGCCTGAAACCGGTTGGCGGCATCGCGGGGTGGCAACGTGGGTACCGCGGGCTGTGGCCCGAGTAGCACTTCGAGCTCGGGCACAACCTCAACAACCACCTGGCCACGGCCGTCGAGCGCCTGCTCTATCCGCTGTTTCCATGTTGTGAGTTGGGAGTCGTCCTCGGCAAAAAGGTGCCTAAAAAAACTCGAGAGAGCCTGTAGTAGGCCGGCAAATGGCGTGTCCCGATTAAATGGGTCTGACTTGCCGCGGATAAACGTCCCCTGCATCTGGCCAATTGGCCTGGCAACCTGATCTAAAAGTGCAGACTTGCCGGCGCCTGAGGGCCCAGTGACGACGACGAGCTCACAACGCCCACCGCGGACGCGTTCAAATGCCTCCAAGATCGCCTGGGCCTCGTCGTCACGCCCGTACAAGCCTTCGGGTATCTGAAACGATGGCGACAGGTCGTGCAAGCCAAGTGGGAACTCAGGAATCGTCGCGTGGGCTCGCCAGGCATCCTGACAGCGACGCAGGTCGGCAACCAGCCCGCGCGCGGTCTGGTAGCGCTTACCGGCGGTCTTTGCCATCAACTGAGCGATCACCCGGGCAACCATGTCGGGTACGTTTGGCGCCAAACCTGTGAGCGCCGGGGGTAACTTAGCTATGTGGCAATACACCAATTCCATTGGGTCTGAAGCGACAAACGGCACCCGCCCTGCCAACAGCTCGTACAACGTCACCCCAAGCGAGTAAAAGTCGCTGCGATGGTCGAGGGGGCAGTTCATGCGCCCGGTCTGCTCCGGAGACATGTAGGCCAAGGTGCCGTCGACAGTTTCGAGGGGAGCGGAGGTCCGGTGGTTTGCCGGGTGTGATGCGATACTAAAATCAGCCAGTACGCAACGCCCCCCTTGTTTTTCAATGAGAATGTTCTCGGGCTTGATATCCTTGTGAATCACCCCGAGTTGGTGGACCTCGGCGAGGGCCTCGGCAAGTGCGATCGCGATGTCGAGGACCTCGTCGACCGGTAGTGCCCTGCCCTCGGTATACTCGCGCAACGACATTGCACCGAAGTCCTCAAGAATAAGTGCAGCTGCATATTGTTCCTGCACAAAATCGAGTGTATGTACAATCTGATCGCGCGAAAACAGCTTGAGCAGCTCATACTCGCGTTGCAGCCGCTCCTGCTCGTGCTGCCCTGCCGAGCCCGTACGGTGGGTCTTGACAACAACCGGGGCATCATCTGCAAGCCGTCTGCCACGGTAGACAGACGTCCGCCGCCCCCTGTGGAGCAGCTCTCGCACTTCATAACCCCGCACCGATCGCATTGTTTTCTAACCTGTCACGAGAGGCAGGATTTGTGGTTCAGCATGCCCGGTTTGGCGTGGCTGTTGGTAAGCATTTGTTTCCCGGCAAACCGCAAGGCTTGCGCATCACAACGACGTCATGGGCAACTCGACGATGAACGTCGAGCCCTCGCCGAGAGCACTTTGGAGCACCAGCCTCCCCTGCAATCGCTCACAAAAACGTTTGGTCACAGCTAGGCTGACGCCGGCGCCCTCGTGACTTCGTGTGGTCGAGTCATCGACCTGTCGAAACGGGTCAAACAGGCCCAACTGCTGCTCAGCATCAATCCCTATGCCCGTATCGGCAATGGCAATGCGCACCCACGGCACGCCGCCCTCAACTACCTGTGTAACTACAATCGAAACCTGTCCGTGTTCGGTGAACCGGCAGGCGTTGTCAACTAAGCTGGTGAGACAGTACTCGAGCTTGTCCGCGTCTGAGTGCACAATCAACCGCTTTGGGCACTCCCAGGCGAACGTAAGCCCACGCTGGCTGACCCGTGGCCGGTAAACCGCGACAATCGTGGCAACCAACTCGCGTATATCGACTGGCTGGCTGGCGATCGCAATCCGCCCAGACTCGAGCCGAGAAAGCTCGTAGATACTGCGGAGCGTGCATTGTAGGCGCTCCGTCGCAGCACAGATATTTGCCAGGTCTTCTTCAACCGACTCGAGATCGTCGTCCTCAATCTCCTCTTCGATGAGCTCCGAGTAGCCGATCACAGCATTGAGAGGCGTTCGGAGCTCGTGGCTGAGGTTGAGCAAGAATCTCGTCTTGGCCCGCTCGGCCAACAACGCAGCATCACGCACCCTATCGAGGTCATGAAACAATCGAGCATTCTCGATCGAGCTGGCAATTTGGGCGACGAGCTGGTTGAGCAACTGGATGTGCTCACTGCTAAACACTCCCCGGTGCTTGCGATCTTCAAAGTACAAGACGCCGAGCAAACTTCCCTGGTGCAGTACGGGCACACACAGGAGCGAGCGAATACCGGCAGATGTCAGGTAGTTATCCGACAGCCCCGGGTCCGTCGACGCATCAGCTGACACCACGACTTGCCGCGTGTGGGTCACCAGGTGCACAACCGTCGCGGGCAGTCCCTGATAGTCCTCGAGCGGAATAGACAGCATCGTCCATGGCTCTTCGCCCGGCTTTGCCTCCGCCTCAACCCGCAGCTCGTCTGCCAACGCCAACACCACGACACAGCGTTGGCCACCAACCGCCGACAACAACACGCGGACGAGCTTTCGCAACAGTTTCTCGATCCGCAGCTCCCGTGAAATTTCACGGGACAGTTCTATCACCGTACGGATGTCGGATTTGATTGTATATTCATCAGTGCCAAAGGTCTCCGGATCCTCGACCCCCACGGCGAACTGCTCGCTCACCATCATGTCGTCGACATGGTCTCTGGCAACAACCACACCACTCCTGGAGAAGGCCTCACCGGCGAAGCGCAGGGACGAAGGTCTGAGAGTATGAAACCCTCGGGCACTGACAATTCGCTCGGCCGTCAGGTAGCCAATCCCGGCAAGGGTATGTTGATTGTTCGCTTGAGCACGGTCGATCGCCGCCATGCATCGTGCCCACGCCCGTCCATACTTACCCCGCACGCGGTCGATTTCTGCCTCAACAAGTTGCACGCGGTGCAGGCAAACCTTCGGAGAAAGCTTGCTGTACGCACGCAAGTGGCGAAGGTTTCGCCACAGGCCGACACACTGCCTGAGCACACTCGGGTCGCGACGCAATTGATGTGCTTGCACAAGTGCCGACAAAAACACCAGGTCGACATCAAACCGCGATGGCAGGGTCAAGGGTCGAAGTCTTGCCACCCGTTTACGCAGGCCCTTCGCGGGAGTTACACCGCCAAGGTGGGCAACAAGCAGCTGGGCCAAACAAGCAAAACGGGCGACTTCGACAACCCCCGAAAAGGAGTCTCGATCGATCTCCGGAACCCGAAACTGCCCCGCGACCGTGGCCTTCCCGTCGTCTGTGTGGACGACATCATCAAGTTGGGTACATAGCCACTGCACGCCCTTGAGCAGCTGGCTTTTCCCCAAACGCTGCGCCCATGCGGCGGCCTGCTCACGGACGGCTGAGACCTGCAGACTGCCACCAGCGAGTTGAACCCCGAGCCACCCACCGACTAACTCGGCGAAGGCCACACACTCCTGCTCGAGTGCACACAAGCACAACTTCTCGATTTCTTCACCGAGCCGCTCATCGGACCAACGCCAGGCAAGCAGCCAACGCAGCAACATCCACCGGGTTGCCAAGGTCACATCATCGACCCCGGAACATAGGTGTTCAAAAATTTTGCTTGCAGATGCATATGTATGGTCGCTTGGTCCCTCTAGGATATGGCTGGCGACGAGGTGCGCCGCGCCGGCAAAGTGTGCAAACCGGCGCTCGGCACCGTGTTCCCACACAAGGTCTCGCAACACCAACGAAACCTCCACGCCCAGCCACGGGTTAATCGCAAACGCGGCCACCGCAGCCTCTTGAATCAACGGCACCAGTGCCTGAGACAAACTCTCTAGACCGTTTGTATCAACAACAGATTTGGCATACTCAAACCTGCGAAGGCGGCGAAATGCGCGACGCAGGGTTGCCGGCGACCGGCGGCCAGTCGGAAGCTCCACACCGTAGCTGCGACATGCCGCGACCGCAGCCGAGTAGGCGGCCCGACTCCGCCCACCGCGGTATTCAACTCGAACCCGCAAACGGTGGGCGAGCAGCCGATGTCGCGGCATCGATACCGTTTGCAAAAACCGCTCTGAGCAGGCTTTTGCCCGGCGTGCATCCCCATAGCGAGACTCACTTTCAATAACTTGTAAGTACAACATTTTTGCCAAGTTTGCATCGCGCGTCCACAGCTCCGAGGGCATCATCTGCATCCCGCGACGCAAGAACACCAACCCCTCCTCGATCGCTCCCACACGCATCGCCATCATGCCAGCTCGCAGGAGGGCCTCGGTCGCCCGCACGCGATCGAGCCTACGGAAAAACTTCGATCCGACCTGCACAAGGCTCAACGCCGCAGAGATCCAGGCCGATGGCGTTTGCTTGGTCAACGCATAATACTCGGATGCAATCCGGATATGCAGCTCGCTACGGTGCTTTTTCGACAGGCCGGCGACCAGCCATTTTCGTATATTTGGTTGCCAGTACAATTTTTGCTGACAACCATCAAACTCGCAATATGTGGCGATACCGAGGTCGACGGCAACCCGAATCGTCGATTCGAGTACGTGGGCTTGACAGTGCAACACAGCTAAAATGGCGCGCCGTTTGAGCGGCTGTGGAGGGTTGTATTGACACTCCGCCAACAGGCGAAGTCGCAGGCGCATACTCGGCGAGAGCCGTGCACATCGACGCGAGAGCGAATCGAGCCCGCGTGTCGAACGACCGACGACCGCCGCACGCTCGATTGCCCCCACCGACGCTGAATGCATCTCGACCCACAACACCGGTATGGTTGCGAAATGCACCCGTAACGGGTGCTGTTCGCCTACGAGGTCACTGCGGTAGTTGGCGACCACGCAAACCCGCTCCCGCACGCAGGACCTGCGGATATCGGCTAGTATGGCCAACGAGGTATGGTCGGCCTCGTGCAAATCGTCGACACAAAAGATGGTCATACATATTTTTGCGACATCGACCAGCAGACCCCGAGCAAGCTCAACAATTTGCAAAAGCGCAGTACCTGCCGGCAATTCAGAACCTACCACCTGCGAGCTCTCGACCGGTACGGGACTAAGTGGACCAAGGCGACCGCATACTTCACGCCACCTGTGTTGGGCGAACTCTGCAGCCTCCGGGTCAGCAGCACGGAGCTTATTCATCAGCTGGGTCAGGAGAGCCCCGAGTAGGTAAAACGGTTGACCTCTCCGCTCCGGCAAACAGCGCTGGCTAACAAACACAGCCCCGGCCGAGGCAAACGTGCGCGTGACGGCGTGGGTCAATTTGCTTTTGCCAGCACCGCCTTTCCCCCCTACAAGTACAAACTGGGTTGAACCCAGCGAGCAACGATGCAAGGCTGTGAGAATACGTGTAACAGCATGTTCCCCTGCCGGGTCCACGACTTTTTGCCCACCATGAGCCAAGGATGACGCCCGTTTTGGCCCGGGCGTTCGACATGACCGCAGGGCCTGGGCGAGTTCCTCCGCAGAGCGTATCCTCGCGTCCGGCTCTTTCATCAACAGTGCATGGACAATTTCGACAAGTCCTTGCATGAGCCCCGGCCGTACCTGCGAAAGCGGTATTGGTGCGCGTACGAGGTGTGCGTGCATCAAGGCACGCCCATGCAAGCCGGCAAATGGCAACTCACCTGCAAGTAGTTTGTATAGTAAACAACCAACGGCATAGAGGTCGCTACGGCCGTCGATCATGCGATACGAGTGGGGGTGGGCCTCGGGCGAGCGTGTCTGAAAATTGCTCTCCTCAGACCCCAACCCGATCATACGAAATGGAAACCGACAGGCTGCGTCGAAACCTGTGAGGACCACATGAAGGTCGGACTCACGCAGCAATACAGTGTCGAGCCCCAGTCGGTTGTGAACGATCCCACGGGCGTGGACCTCGGCCAGGGCCGTGGCGAGGTGAATGCCGAGTTTGAGGCAAGCATCGAGGCCCAGTGCCCCCCGTTGGCGGAAGCACGACGCGAGCGATTGCAGTTGCACGGGTCGTTCCAGCACCAGGGCGACACCCTCAATACATGGCTCAAGCGCCAGTGCGTGCACGACACGCGCCTCTCGCACCTGTTCGAGAATCTCAAATTCACGGCGAATGCGGGCAACACCCATATCTGTATAGACAAGTTTTATCAAGACACGGCGGTCGTCAGTGCGCCGGAGGCCGATGTATTCGCACCAGCCGGCGCCGCTGCGGACCTCACTCGTGATCTCATAGCCCGTAAGAGTGTGCATCTACACCCCAACTGAGGCTCAACGCCTCGTCCTCAGTTTCCGGCCCATCGACGGAGCCCGAACTCGGTCCGATGTTTGCCCTCGACCACACCACGCCACCCAACAATTACGCCCCACGTTCGGATCTTAGGAGCTCTATAGGGCTTGGCACCGCGAAAGTTTTTCCCCAAGGGACATGTCTATATGCACTTTTTGACGCGCCGCACACCCACACGCACGGACATATCTGGATAGCGAGATTGCCCCATTCAGCGCCAGTTTTTTTGGGTTTCACTTCGGGTTATAGTGGAGCGCGAGGATTTTTCGTTGGAAGCTGCCGAAAACGTTCTCTACTTTCCGCCCCCTGCTGGCGGCCTGCTCCTGCGCCACTGCATCCCCGGCTCTCCCGCTGCGGATATTGGCCTCCAATCGGGCGACATCGTGTTGTATATCAACGATTATCCGGTCAACTCGATCGAGGATTATGTCGCTGCGCGTCGCCTCTACGATGACCGTATCGACGTCCGCGTGTTTCGCGAGAACCAGTTCTTGAACCTGACCGTTGACCTCAGTCGAAACCGGCAATAACCCGCTCGGACGGCGTGGTCGCGCCGCAACTTAGGCAACGTATCACCCCGCGCGGGAACACGGAAATCTGCGTTGGTCTGGTGCACACCGGACAACTGTCAGCGAGCCATGTGTAGTGACTCCGGTGGGCCGATATTTCGGCCAACAGCCCCCGCCGATGGACTGGCGTATCGACCTCTATTGCCGCCAACTCGTGGGGCGTCAGTGCGGACCATAGCCGTAGATCGACTGAGAGTAGGTCTACTGCTTCCGCAACCTTCCCCAACGCGAGAGCATTTACGAAGGCACCGAGAGAACCTAGCAGCTGTTGCTGTTGCTCACCGGCGGCCAGCAACACAACCTGACGTCCGTTGACGCGGTAGAACTCCCCTGCATATACAAGAAACTGTCCGTCCAACCGGTTGATCCACCACTGTCTGCCAGCGTAGGTCACCCGCCCCCCGGGCCGAAGCAGGGCCGGAACATTCCCACCGACATCAAGCCATCGGCACCCCTCACCTAGCGACCGAAACTCGATCGTATCGAGGTCGAGAATATGCCCTGCACCGCCAATGCTGCGACTCACAGCTTGCTTCGGTCCCGCTCGATACAACACCTCTGCCCCGACCGGTGCTCGGCAGGACGTCAGCTCATCGCCGGTCTGACTGTCGTGCACCAGCACGCTCGCACGCTCCTCGGCATCGCCCGGAACCATCATGGTCAGCAGGCGCCCATCGGACTGACTGAGCACGCCACGGCAAAACACCCCGGATTCGCGCCAACGAACCTGGCGACCCGACGGCACGTGGATGCCGTAGCAATGGGAGCTGTCGTTGGCAAACACCCACTCCCGGTCGGCAAAGAACGTCTCAACCGGTAGTCGCGTCAGCCAGCGAACGAGCCCTGATCCCAGGTGAATATACATTAATCCCTGACGGCAAAGTAGCGTCACGCCGGCAGCGGCACGCGTCACGGCAAGTTCGCCTTCGACCTCGGGGGGAAGGGGCCGCATTCGCTCGACCCCGTGCGGACCAACCACCACCAAACTCAGCGGTTCACCGTCATGCCGCAGGATCAACAGGACTCGCAGTTTGCCATTGAGCTCCACCAATACATGTGCACACACATTTCCACGCAGTGGGTAGGTCGCTAGGATCTGGGCGTTCGCACAGGTCACCAGACTATCTTGAGAGCCGTCTGCCCCGCGCCGCAGGCACACAACCACTTCGCCAGCGAACACTCCCAGCACCTGCATAGGCTCAGGGAGCATGGTGAGTCGTACCGTGCCACCGGCGTTGCGCGTAGAAAGGCTCTCCATAACGCGATTGAGCTACGAGCATAATTGTTGCACCCAGTCGGGTACTCTGGTCACGCAAACTATGCATAGGCATGGTCTACCTAACCAGACGCGAACCTACCGTGTAGGCCGACACCATGCATCATCATACAGGTTTTAAAGAACAGATCTTCTAAGCGGTCCAGCTGCAGGAATGCTCTTGCAACCAGGTCTCGATCCGCTCGCGCACGCGCGGGTCGCCGCCGATGATATCGTCGCTTTCGGCCAATGCCCGGCGCGCGAGCTCCTGTGCCCTACGGTGGTCGCGAAGCACGATCGCACGGGCCAACAAAAACCTCGCCCGCGGCAAGTCGATTTTTGAGCAACCCGAGCGTTCTAGTAGCTCGATCATTCGTTGCGCAGCGTCAACAGCCTCGTCGACACGACCCTGCTCGAGTGCCAATTCCGCGCGGGCTTCGAGCGGCCCTGCCCAGGCCCAGTGGTTGTCACCCATCTGGGCGACGAGCTCATCTGCCTTGGCCAACATCTGCTGGGCCTTCTCGTCCGCTCCGGTCGCCGTATAGGCCCTCGCCAACCCGACAAAGGCCGACGTCCGGTGGAGCTTGGCGCTTACTTCAACGCGATCGCTTTCACTTAGAAATTTCTCGAACGCTTTGATCGCGGTTGTGTGTTGCTCGAGCCCCAACAAAGCATTCGCATGTATCAACAACATCTTGTTGGCTTTGTATTCATCATGCTCGTCGCGGCCGTGGGCGTCCTTGGCATGCTCAATGCTTTGCTTGGCCAACGCCAACGCCTGCTCGTAGTCTCCACTGGCATTAAAGATTTTGGCCCCCAACATCGTACTCCACGTGTAGATCGGGTTCGATGTATCAACAACTTTCTCAGCCACTCGACGCGCGCCGAGGACGTACTCTTGAGCGGCCTCGAAATCCCCCCGCAACATTGCAACCTCGGCGGCAAAATTAAGGTCCCGTGCATAGAGATGATGATGTTCGCCGAACGTTCGCTTTGTCGCTGCCAACGATGCCTCAACCAGGTTCTTGGCTTCGTCGTAGCGGGCTTGGTGGAGCCGAGCTTTGGCCAACATGAAGCGGTACATCGACAGCGCGGGGTCGTCTGCACCAAGCCAATTCTTCACCCGATCCATTGCCTGCTCGTAGTTTTGCGACATACACTCGGGATCCCCTTGGTATTCGCACACCTGTCCGATGTTGACGTAGATTCGCGTTGCCAGCAGCTCGCCTTGGCCCTCGGGTAAGGACTCGGCAATTTGGCGGGCGTGGGCCAATCCACTGCGCGCCTCGGCAAACCGACCGGCATAGAAGTCGATGGTCGCCAAGCCGCGATGAAGGTTGGCGTCTGCGACCGATGTTCGGCCGTATCTGGATATGACTGAAGAGACGTGCTCCGCCCGAAGTTTGGCCTCCACGTCACGCCCCCGGCGGGCATTGAGAAACACCAGCCAGGCACCGGCCTCGGCCGCAACCCGATCGTGGCGAACCGCATCGCCGGTCAAGAACGCATTCAAAAATGCTTCCTCAGACTCCTTCTCCTGCATCAGAGCCATACGCACGTGCCCGAGTCGGAGCTGGGCTTCGGCGAGCAGAGGGCGGTAACCGAGGGTTTTGGCGGCCTCAACAACACCTTCAATTGCATCAACAACCTTTTCAGGATGGCCCGACTCCGCCCACATTTTTACGCGAACAAGCTCAGCTCGTAGGCTATGGACAGCTTCCGCCGTTTTATGGTTGGGCGGAGGCTCGTACCCCTCCAACAAAAACTCCTTGTCGGCACACGCAGAAACCGGGGCGAGTCCAGCGAGCATCTGAGGTGTTTGCTGCAGGATCGTTGCATCTGCACCTTTAAGGACATCGACGAGCGCCCGGACTTCGGTGAGTCGCGTGTCGAGGCAAGTCACCTGGCGATCGTAAAGCTCGTTGCTCGTCTCGCCGCGTTGGTGAATCTCGCAGGCGTCGGCATAGGTCCTTGCCCAGCCATCGGTGTAGCGATCGAGTCGCTGTTCGACGAGGGCCCATGTCTGTTCACCGTAGGCGAACCCCGTGTCGGAAAGTGCTTGTGCAACTTCTTGCTTGCGCGCACCGTCCCAAACGCCCTCGAGCCGTTGCTGCGCTCCCGCACACATCTGGGGCCCCGACCACGGCTGCCACACACCCACCATCCCAACGAGCAACGAGGCAGCCACACCTGCCGCACCAAACCAGCGTTGGCGTGCGCCCTTTACATCGCGCTTGAGAGCTGTCGCCAGGGCCTGCATCGACGGCCACCGCTCACTGCGTTTGACCGACAGGCCACGGACAATCACGCGCCGCAACCAGGTGGGTATGCTGCTCCCCCGCGGTGGCTCGCGCACTTCTCCCTGACAGATCGCGACGATCATGTCTGAGAGATTTCGCCCCGAAAACGGCCGCTCTCCGTAAAGGCTCTCGTACAGCGAAACACAAAACGAGAACTGGTCGCTGCGAGCATCGACGGTTAGCCCCGCACATTGCTCTGGGGACATGTACGCAGGCGTGCCCATGATCGACCCGGTTGCCGTGAGCGTTCGTGCAATTACCTCGGCCGAAACCGAAGCAATGTCGGCGAGATCTATCGACGCTTCGGCACCATCGGGCTCCTGCGTCGGGCGGTCACTGGCATCTCCCCGCATCCGGGCAAGTCCGAAGTCGAGCAAAACAACACGCCCGCGCGCGTCGATCAGCATGTTCTCTGGCTTGATGTCGCGATGCACCAAACCAATCTCGTGGGCCGCCGCAAGCCCCTCAGCCGCCTGCAGATAGACCGCGAGGATCTCGCGGTAGCTGCGCGAGCTGGCATGGACCCAGGCGTCCATCGTCATGCCTTCGCAAAACTCCATCGCCATAAATACCTGGCCGTTGTCGAGCTCACCGACCTCGTAGACATGAACGATATTGGGGTGGGATAGCCGGGCGAGCGCCTGGGCTTCGCGCATGATCCGGGCGCGACCGGAGCTACCGCCAGATTCTGCGTGCAGCACCTTGATGGCAACCTTCCGGTCTAGTTCCTCATCGTACGCGGAGTAGACGACGCCCATGCCCCCGGACCCGATTCGCCGAACAATCACAAAACGACCAATACGCGAGGGGACTGAGTCCGTTTTGGTTGGCTTCGCCGGCTGCCGGAGTTTGGTGCCTTCGCGCTGAAGACGAACCGTTGTGACGACAGCACGGGCGAGAGCGTCGTCGTCCTGCCCCTGCGTACCGCTCATTTCCTGCGAATTCATAGCTTCCCCGGTTCCCGCATCTAAAGGTTCAACCTTTAGACACCATTCCTGGAAAAAGTTTCGAATACTTTTGCTCACTTTCGCCCCGAAATTGGGAAGCCCGTCACAAAAAGATGTATACTCAAATTGTTCACGCATGCCGTACATATGACACCCAAGGTTCACACCACGGTTACCGCGAGCCCGGCGAAGTTCATGCGCTTGATCGGCTTGGAAATCCCCGCGACAATCGTTGTCAGGTAGTACGAGCGCGCGGATTTTCCGGACGTTCGCGTACACGTTGGAGATTTCTGTGAACAAGACCATTTGGACATGTTCTTTTCTTATGTTGACCTTGAGCGCCTGCGGTTCATCACCGAGCGAAGGCAATTCCGCATCGGCTTCGTCGACCGAGTCGAGCTCGTCCGACACCGATTCTGATAGTGACGACGGGACCACGGGCACCACCATGGGCACGGATTCGGGGAGCCCAACCGGCACCCAAACAGCCGGCGAGTCCGACTCAACAGCCGGACCAACAACCGGACCGGACCCAACGACGGACCCAACAACAGGTCCCGACCCGACCACAGACGCCACCACCGGGCCCGACCCAACTGACAGTACAACGGATGTACCTACAACGACAGATGCAACAACAGATCCGGGTTCAGAGTCGGATACTGATACCGATACGGACGGCACGGACAGTGATAGCACCACGGGAGATCCGACCGACTCCGGAACGGAGTCAGAGTCGGAATCAGACTCCGATGGCAACCTGCTGTGGAACACACCGAACCTTTGGTACTCTGTTGATGATGCACTGATCTACATTGAGCTCGACTCGAGTGACGGCTCTGTCGTACAATTGGTGCACAATCAAATAAATGCCAACATGCCGCTGACACACGGGCAAAATGGAATTACGATGCTCGAAGATGGTTCGTTGCTCGGATCGCGGGAATCGGCCGGAGGAACGCAGATCTATCACATCGCGGAGCCACCCATCACGCCCAACACCCCTGCCGAGGCTGTCGTTTTAGGGATGGTGCCCAACGATATGCAAAACCAAAACCCGCTGCGAATCGAGGCGCTCTACACCGACTGCGATGGCCGTGTGTACTTGATGGATACCGGAGTGAACGTCGGCAGTGCGGAGGGCAACCGACTTCTGCGATTTACTGGAGACTACCTCAACGGCGACCTCAACTTCGAGGTCATCACCGACCTAGAAAACGCCTCGGTCGCCGACATCGACGACATGTCACCCGGACTCGTCGACGGTGAAATCAACGATAGTATCGGGTTTGCCATGGACTCGACGGTACTGTGGCAACTCGACTACACAACCGGGACCGGCCAAGAACTTGCAGGTACAGATGGTACCTGGGGTATCCACGCGATCGGCGGGCCGCTGTTCGACGACTTGATGCCGAGGGTCTACATCCTCAGTGCGGGCGACGGCCAGACCGGAGCGGAATTGATGGAGGTGTACATCAACGACTACTCCAACTCGCAGCCGCTCATCGAAGGGCCCGACCTCGACTTGCAATCGGGCTACAACGGCTGGAGTGGCCTCGCCGGACCGCTCACCGAGTGTATGACGACCATTCCGCAATAGCGTCGCAACTGGCGACAACACAATCTATCCGAAGGGGCAGTTTAGCCCAGCCGCAACAGCGTTCAGGTCACCACGACCTGGCGCTTTTGTGTATCATCAAGGAGCTGAAATCGGGGCACGATGACCGACGCATCCAAACCGCGAGACACACTCCTTCACGAGAATCGAGTCCTCAAGGCTCAGCTCGCCGCACTCCTCGAGGCTTGCCAAGGGATGGCGTGGGTCAAGGACCCAAACGGACGGTTTGTCGCGGTCAACTCTGTGATTGCGCAGGCGGCAAACTGCACCAAACAAGACATGGCGGGCACCACAGATTTCGACCACTGGCCGGCCGCCCAAGCGCAGGCATTTGTACGCGACGACCAGTTGGTAATGGAGAGCGGCCACCTCAAACAGGTCGAGGAACCCCTTGACCAGCAAGCTAACCACCAGACAGTTTGGCTGTCGACACGCAAAGTTCCGGTGGTAGGACCCGACGGTCGTTCACTCGGCACTGCGGGAACAGCCCGGGACATCACCGAGGAACGCTCGACTGCGATCGACCGCGAACGCTTTGCCAACGAGCTCGTCGCTGCCCAGGCAAAACTGATCGACGAACTAGCTACGCCGATTCTCAACCTGTGGGAAGGTGTCCTTGCAGTCCCGCTTATTGGTACGATCGATGCCCAACGCACCCAAAAACTTATGGATGCACTGCTGCAGGCAATCCGCGATCAGGATGCCCGAAGAGTCCTGTTGGATGTGACAGGTGTTCGAACCGTCGATCGCGAAGTTGCGTCCCTGTTGCTACGCGCCGTTCGGGCCTCCAAACTTACTGGTGCCCGCTGTGCACTCGTTGGCATCCGACCCGAAGTAGCCCGTTCACTCGTCGACGCCGACATCGACCTCGGCGAGCTCCCGACCTACAGCACACTTGCCCAGGGGCTTGCAGCAGCGATCGAGAAATCACTGCCTACCGCGATATCCCGTTGACAGGGGAGCGCATCGCCCCTATCCTGCACAGGACCTCAGCGATGGGGTCAATTATGCGTGACTAGAAGCTAAATCCTCGAGTGACGAGACCGCTCCCAACAAAAGGGGCGCGTTAGGATATTCGTACTCGGATTTACAGCCTTTTTTGACCTCGTCAACAGCTGACGAGCTGTCGAAGACATGCGTTGTTGAGTTGGAATCCACCTGCCAACTGCGGATGATACTTGTTGTTACAAGTTCTCTGCGAACGTTTGGCGTGGTCTCGTTGTGCCTTCACCCAACCCAAAACACAGGTAGATCATGCCCAAATTTCGCTCCATTACCAATGTCCTTCATCATCCACAACCGCTGAATGATTCGGACAGTTCATCTGAAAATCAAGTCAATCCCGGTTCTGCGCCCGTCAACCGCAACAACCGTCGAACAAAGCCTAGGCGCAACCGTGGCGGTCGAGTGCGTGACCAGGCAAGCCATGCCAGACGACGCCACAATCCCTCATCGCGATTTCGCGGTTAACCCCTAACCCTCAAGCCTCCCTTCGTAATCACTGCGTGCGAAGGGAGGTCTTGATTCATCTGTATTTACATACTTACCCGGAGGACGATCCCACCGACCGCCTGGCTTCGCCACTTGGCCTCCATCGCAGGCAGCACTTCGGACATCGAGAACACTCGACCAACGTGTGGGCGCATCCCCTGCCCGACCCACTCGAGCAGCTGCGTGAGCCGTGGTTGTCGAATCTCGGGTGTCCGGTGCGTAGCAATCGCGGTTGGGCAACCCAGCACCTGCAGCCCCTTCATGAGCACCAGGTTGGTCGGCATTAGGTTGGCATTTGGTGCTCCTCGCCCTCCCCGGCCGCGCGCGACGTTTGGGGTCGAGGCCCAGCCGACAATCAGATAGCGGGCACCAAACCGTGCGCTCCGCAAACTCGGCACGGTGACCGCACCACCGACACCGTCGTAAATGACATCGGCCCCACGCCCGTCCGTGAGGTCCTTGACCCGTTGGCGAAAGTCGGCGTCGACCGGCAATATGTGATCAGCTCCTTGCGCCTGGACCTCGGCGAGCTTGTCGGCGTTTCGCCCCGTTGCGATCACCGTTGCACCTACATGCTTTGCGATGTGTACCGCAGCAAGCCCGGTCGCTCCCGAAGCTCCGTGTATCACCACGGTTTCGCCAGCTACCAGGCGGCCGCAGGTTAGCAAACAGTAGTAGGCCGTTTCGTAGCTGCTCAAAAAACTACATCCCTGGTCAAACGACCAGTCCGGCGGTAGGCGTAGGAGTGCCTTTTGGGGGGCCACGGCGTAGGTCGCAAAACCGCCCCACTGCTGGTAGGCGCCGAGAGAACGCGGCCCGGTAAAAAAGCCATCCGACAAAACCGCATCACCAACTTCGTACTCGTGCACGGCCTGCCCCTTGGCCACGACCACGCCGCTGTACTCGAGGCCCGGACAATATGGCGGCTTCGCCATGTGTTGATACTGCCCTGAGGTCATCAGTAGATCGACCCACCCAACCGCCGCGCTTCGGACGGCGACCACCACATCGTCTGGGCCAAGCTCGGCGAGCGACGGTGGCTGCTGCTGCACAACCCGTAGGTGCTGGGCAAGCGCCTCGGGAGGAGATTCGCCAAACGCCTCGATAATAATTTTTTGGCCCGCTTGCATGCGCACAGTTCTACACCATGCCACCGGCGACGGCGAGTCAACGGCCACAATCTTTAGTATGCTTTCCCCGTGCACAAGCACGATCCAGGTCTGGCAGACCGCTACGCAGCGCGCGAACCGTTCACCCAGGCACTCGCCCATGCGGCAACGCTGCAGGACTGTGGCTGGGCCTGCATCTTTGCAGGTGCAAGCTTTGTGATCGTCAAACAACAAAAAGCTGGCCTCAACGCCCGGGTGCAACGCCCCCGAGTGCTCGACCTCGGTCTCCTCCAGACCGTAGGCCGCCAGATGGGGCTCTCGCATATCGCTGTCGATCCGGGCTGGCGCACCGATGTGTTCGATACTAGCAACACCCGCCAGGAGCTCAACTACCACCCGAACGCCGAGCCGGACTATCGCAACAACCTCGAGCGCTTGGGTCTCACGCCGCACCCCCCCTATGCACATACAATGACACAACTGCTCGATCTTGCGAACGGGCTCGCTACTACGGTCGCTCAGTTTGCGACCGCCGCTCGGCGAAACACCCGCAAAGCCCTAGCAGATACCTCCGTTCGCTATGAGACGGTCCCCTTTCGGGACGCCAGTCGTGCCCAACTCGGCGACATCCACGAGCTCCACAAAACCTTCAAGGCCTCACGCCCGTGGCTGCTCGATCAGGTGTTGTTTTTGCGTGGGCTTGTCACCCACTTCGCCGACAAGGGATGGTTTTCCCTCGCCTATCGCGGCCCGCAACTTGTCGGTGTGGTGTATATGATCTGCCACGACCGCGTTGCCTACTACCACACTGCATATACATCTGATGCGGCGCGAGTCTGGCGAGTCCCCACCGGTCTTGTCTATGCATCGATCTGTGAGGCCATCCGCCGTGGCTGCGATATCTTCGACCTTGTTGGCCTGTACGACCCGCGCTACCCCGAACGCTACCGTCGGTGGCAGGGCTTCTCGACGTTCAAGCGCAGGTTTGGTGGGATTTCGCTGCTGTTTCCACCGGCGTTCGCTCTCCGGCTCGCGGGCTAAACTGCGGCCCGTCGGCTGCGGCGAAACTGTGCGGGCGTTTCCCCGGTCCAGCGCTTGAACGCCCGGGTCAAGGCCCGCTCGGCCGAGTACCCGAGCAAAAAAGCAACCTCATCAATACTCATCTGCAGGTCGCCTAGTAACTGCTTTGCACGGGTTTCACGGGCTTGCTCAAGCAGCCCGCGCACACTTTGTCCGTGGGGACGCAATGTCCGTTGCAAGCTCCGCAGGCCGACACCTAGGCGAGCGGCCAACGCCTGTGCCGTGTAGTCGCCACGTTCGCCGTTTTCGACAATGGCCGCACGAACCCGCAACAGCTCGGGCGGCTCACGGGTCGCGGCGAGCTGCTCACGCAGGGCCTGTGCGTGGTGTTCGATATATGCGAACAGCTGCCGGTTGGCATGCTTGGGCGGTAGGTCGAGCGCTCCGGGTCGCAGCACATAGGCCATGTGTGGCTGGCAAAATCGGACATCGACCCCAAAAAAATCTGTATAGGCATGAACTGGCCCATGGCTAGGATAGGCGAAATCAACACGGACCAGAGCATCTTCGATGCCGAGTACCTCCCGCAACATTCGCCCCCCCACGGCCATGCCGAGCTCGGCACTATAACCGCCATCGTAGGCATCAACCGGATGGCGTACGCGCAAGGCGGCCTCGCTGCCAGCCTCACACAGCACGACTTCGAGGTCTGCTGACAGGATCTCGCTATAGCGTGTAAATACAATAAGAGCCTCACGCAAACTGGCGGCAAACTGCCCACCGTAGGCCAACGGCCCAAACAGGCGATGCGGCGCAACCCGGGCCATCTCGAGGCTCAGAGGCTCGCCCGGGTATCGGGCGGCGAGGAGGTTCCACAACGCCGCCACACTTGCGGCGCCGACCCAGCGGTCGGGGTCGACAATGTCTTCGCTCATCAGCCCGGTTGCGGCGAAAACTTCGTCGAGCGACAGTCCGCGCGACGCCGCAAACATCACCGTGCTTGCGACATAACCCGAGCGAATCCGTGAATCCTCAAGCGTGTTCGCGCCGGGCATGAGGAGCTCCGCCTAGCCCTTAAACGTGGACGGGCCCGGGTCGCCGAAGGGTGTATCGCGCTCGCGCACCGCCTGGCGAAATCCGACCTCACTTGCACGTGCAACAAAAGCATGGCCCTCGGGCGTGTGCCGAGCAATGCCATCGAACACGGTCCCGAGGATTTGGGTTGTGTGCAGTCCCTGGTTGGCCACCGTTTGGTTGAGCAGCAACTTCATCATGATCAGTTGGTTTTTCGGCATCCGGGCAATCCGGGCGAGGAGTGCCTCAAACCTTGTATCGAGCTGCTCACGTGGGGCGCACTCAATCGCCAGCCCCCAGGCCACCGCTTCTTCACCCGACAGACAGTCCCCGGTAAACAGCAGCCGCTTGGCCTTCTCGAGCCCGATTCGATGTACCCACAAGGCCGTTGTTGGCACGCCCCACACACGTGCCGGGGGATAGCCGATCTTGGCCCGATCCTCGATCACCAACAGGTCGGAGCACAGTGCCATGTCGGTTCCACCGGCGACACAAAAACCGTGGACCTTGCACACCACAGGCTTGTCACTGTGAAACAGGCTCATAAACCCGCGCACGTTGCGTGACATCATTGCATAGTCAACCGTCGCATCCCAATCGCTGCCGGACTGATGGTTGTTGGCAATGACCTCAGGATCGCAGGGCGAGCCTGGTACCTCGCTTGCATTGCCCATGCCGCGCATCAAGGACTCGGCCGAGGCCTGGAGGTCGTAGCCGCCGCAAAATCCCTTGCCGTTGCCCGCAAGCGCAATCACGTGCACGTTTGGATCGAGGTTGGCCCGCTCGACGCAGGCCGCGAGCTCGCGCGGCAACTCGAGGGTGATGCCGTTGCCGCGAGCAGGCCGATCGAGGGTGATCCGAGCGATACGCCCATCAACGGCGTAGGTCATGGTGGTGAGTTCAGACATGTTGTTCCTCAATCGTGGCCAAGGTCGCGGGCGGTCGGCGAGTGGGCAACCGAGCGGGGCTCGGGCCCCGTCCCCATCCACACATCAACCTGCGGCACGGTAAACGCGTGCCAGTACTTCTCGTTGCGAAAGTGGTGCCAGTGGTGCCAGGTTTTGACCCTGGCAAAATAGCCTGAGCGCGGGCGGTAGCTGGTGTGGGTGAGATAGTGAATCCACTCGTACATCAACGCCACCGTCGCCAACGCCCAAATCCCCGTGAGGGCGAGTGCGGTCGGCAGTAGAAAAAGCCATAGGCTGATGTGAATCGGTGCAAGTACAAGCGGTACCTGCGGGGGCAAAAACACGGCGCGAAGGTTCCACGGGTGCCGGTGGTGGTAGCGGTGTACCTGAGCAAACTTGGGGTCGAGGGTCCACCGACCGACCTGCTTTGGTTTCATATGCAACAGGTTTTGGTGGAGAAACCACTCGATAAACGGCCACGAACCGAACACCGCGGCGACAACGAGGATGTCGCCAGCCGCGAAGCCTCCCCACCACAGCCTAGCTGCACAGGCCGCGACACTGTGAACCGCGAGTATCCGCGGGCTTGGGTAGCAAAAAAACACATTGGCTGCAGCCCGCAGGGTCGCCACCCGGGCCGGTCGCTCGACCCCCTCACGCACGGTCTCCCCCCATCGCTCGCCGACTCAGATACATGCATGTACCATTATCATTTGGTGAGGCCGTAGGTTGCAAGCAGTTTGGCAAGTCCGTCGTCCCCGGGGTCGAGCTGCGGCGGTGGCTCTGAAGCCTCCTCGGGAGGCGTCGACATGGCGTCACCGACCTCGGCACAGGCCGCTGAGAACCGAGCTTTTGCCTGCCGCTGACGGGCCGCTAGCTCCGGGTCGGAGGTCCCGTTGCGCTGTGCTTCTCGCACAAGTCCTCGCAGGCGAGCGAGCTCGCAAATGACATTGGCGAGCTCCTGCTTTTTGCCGTCTAGGGTGTCGTCGGTGGCGTTGTCGTCGGCTGCCATCGCAAACAGCACGATATCAGATTTGACTTGGCTCGGGGCCAAACACGGCGATTCGCGTCAGGCGTTGGAGAAACGACTTGCGCGAGCTTCCCTTGCCGAGCTCTAGGTTGCTGACCTTGACCGCGCCGACTTTGACCAGCGTCTCCCGCTTGCCCGCGGGTGCCCCCGCAGCCCTACCTTCGCAGGGCTCGATGTACTCGGCAAACGAGTGTAAGGCCATCGGCACACCGGCTTCGTCACGCCCCAGGTACAACATGATGTGCCCGGGGAAGTGCAGGAGGGCGACCCCAGCCCGCTCAGCCTCGTCGAGCAACCGCAGGCGTTGCTGACGGCTGGCGTCCTCGGGCACGTCGATCACCCGTGGCCCGGCGACCGCCTGGTGGCTGCTGTGGCGGGGAAGTTGCAACCCAAACCCGGCAAAAAGATCCATCAAAAACCGCGAACAATCACGGCCTCCGGCATGGCCTCCCCAGCCGTAGGGTTGACCTAAATATGCAAATGCATCCGTCAAGAACGCCCGCCGTGTCATCGGCCGCCGCGAACTCGCTGCCGCCGTGGCCTCGGTTGGCGAGCCCGTCGTCACGCCTTCGAGGGTTGCCACCCAAACCTGTTGCCGACTCCCCGGAATCTCTGGAAGCAGCGTGCCAAACGGCATGGGCAGCGAATGCCCGGCGGCGGTCCGGATTTCGAGGTCGACACCGGCGCGCAGATGCGGCCCGGTCAAGAAGTGTTCAGCCGACACCCGCGACACTGGAGGCGAGAGTGGTGCATCTACATGTATCCAGCCAAGTGCATAGGATGTGCGAGCGAGCACCATGTCGCTCGTCCACGAAGCCAGTACCTGGACGACCTCCTGCGGCTGCGCGGTTGCACAGCGGTTGCGGTCGAAGTCCTTGTCGAGACTCTTGGTGTAGTAGCCGTCGACCCGCGGGGAACAGTGGATCGGGATGGGTGCGAGCGCGATCCGGAGTTCGGGGTGCAGTGGTGGCACCTCTTCGACGGTGCGAAATGCCTCGAGTTGTTTGCCCTCAACCCGGGATCCATCGCCGTTGAGGTAGCTACCTTTTTCGAATTTGAGCTGTAAAAACTCGAGCCGACGGTTGAGCTGAAGTTTGAGCCCCCGACCGTGAACCGGGCCGAGCAGGTCGTAGCGGGCCGCCTGACCGACTTCACGCAGGACGCCTTCGCGCAGCTTGGGCCCCGGAAGCATCGCTTGGTTGTGGTTTGCGATTTGCTCGCCGGTCATCAGCGGTTGGTCGAGATCGCCGAGTTCCTCAGCCAGCCCGAGCCAGTACTCGAGCTGATTGTGATGGGGCTGGACCCCGGGGAGAGGATCTGGTGCATCTGCAACTTCTGGGCACGCTGCCGCAGCGACATCTGCCGGCTGGGGTGCAACTGCAGGCGCCGTAGCCTGTTGTTTGTGCGCGACCGGAGATGCGGCCTGCTCCTGCCCACCACACCCGGTTGCAATCGCCACACAGACGAGCCACCCAAGCCACGGGCGAGCATCTGGTTGATTGAACACGGAGCGGTTGGAGCGAAACATAGGCAGGTGCCAGGGGCAGAGTAACGGATACGGACGGGCGCGCGTAGTCGGGTACGCGCACGCGCGGCGAATCGTTCCAAGCGGCGAAAATACTGGCTCACAGCTCGGTAAAAAGTCCAAGCAAACCTGTCGAGAGGGGCATCTACCGTGGCACAATCCCCTTCCATCCATGGTTGGTAGTGACACTTCAGCATCCGGTGAAGCGGCGGCAATACGCCTCAGTCGCTACAAACTCGAGTCGTTCGTCCGCTGTCCGCGGTGTTTTTATCTCGACCGAAAACTCCGGATTCGCCAACCACGGTGCCCGCCCTACTCGCTCAACCTCGCTGTCGACAGCCTGCTCAAGCGCGAGTTTGACCTCTACCGCGAACGCCAAGAGCCACATCCGTGGATGCGACAAAACGGGATCGAGGCGGTCCCGTTTGCCCACCCCGACATCGAGGCTTGGCGCAGCAATCATCTCGGGGTGCAGGTTGTGCACCCGGGCTCCGGTTTTGTCGTGTGCGGGGCGCTTGACGACATCTGGCAGGGTCCCACGGGGCAGCTGCACGTGGTCGAGTACAAGTCGACGGCAACTTCCCAACCCATCGACCTCAACAAGGACTGGCAGGACAGTTACAAGCGGCAGGTCGAAATCTACCAGTGGTTGCTGCAACGCGCCGGATTCGACGTCTCACCGCTGGCCTACTTTGTCTATGTCGGCGCGATCAAGTCGGCCCCCGTATTCGCGGGGCGGCTCGAGTTTGAAGCCCACCTGCTGCCCTACCGCGGGGATCGCTCATGGATCGGTGCAAAGCTTGTAGCTGCACGTTTATGCCTGGAAAAAGACCGACCACCTGAACATTCGCCGACCTGCACATGGTGTCGGTACCAGCTCGCAACGGCGGAATTTCGCCAGTGATTTGATTTTTTTGTATGCCAGCCTAATAAATTTTCCTGTTTTAGATTTTGTAGATACCAATAATAGTCACGATTCGTCGGCATCTGCTTTCGCGTCGTGAGATACGTCGTTTTTTGCTGCGTTTTTTTGGCCCGGTGAATCTGCTATCAGACCGCTCCCAACTGTGCGGGCGCGTGACTTGCACATACAACAGCAGACCGCTGATCGATGCAGCAACATCGATTAGCGATTTCCCAAACGACGACAATACAATGCGTACCTACACTTTTCCGACCTGTCTCGCCCTGTGCCTGGCCCTCACCGCCTGTGGTGGGGACGACGGAACCTCGGGCAATGCCTCCGATTCCGACGGCACCACAGCTGGGACCACTGGCGACTCCGAGTCTGGTGAGACCACCGGCGATTCCAGTGAGACCGCGGGCCCGACTGGTGGCGAGACCGAAGGCACCGATGCCACCACCGATGCCACCACCGATGCCACGACTTCGGACGAGACCACCACGTCGGACTCCGAAACGGGCAACAACGCCTGTGATGCCTGCGACGCCAATGCCTCGTGTGTCAATGATGCCTGTGTCTGCAACGAGGGCTACGAGGGCAATGGCCAAAGCTGCAGCGATGTCAACGAGTGCTCGATGGGCACCGACACCTGCGATGCCAACGCCTCGTGCTCGAACACCGATGGCGGATTTGATTGCACCTGCAACGAAGGCTTTGAGGGCAACGGTATGACCTGCCAGGGTACCGCCGGCTACTTCGAGCCCTGCGAAGATGCCGTGGTCTGTGCCTCGGGCCTGTGCATCAGCGACCCCTACGCCCACTGCTCGGAGTACTGCAATCAGCAGGTTGCCAACGACTGCGCCAACGTCAATGCGGCCGGCCTGTGTGTCCCCCTCGACAACGATCAGTTCGCCTGCGTGGGCGACCAAGAGTTCGGTCTCGACGGTGACGATGCAATCCTCAGTGGTGGCGACAGCGTGACCCGCAGCCTCGGTACCCTGACCGATGCCGACCTGTTCCACATGGAATTGTTTGAGGGCTCATACACCATCATCGTCGAGCCCCAGGGCGGCGACGATGTCCAGCTCGAGGTGTTTGATGCCATCGGGCAGCCGATCGGTGTTCTCAACGACGGGGGCCCCGGCGAAATCGAGGCCGCGAACTACAACACCGGTACCGGTGTCAGCTTTGCAATTGTCCGCAACGTCGGCAACACGACCGGGCCCTACACCTTCTCGGTTGACTTCAACTAACGTCGCCCAACAACGAATACAAAAAAGGCCGGGTCTCCCGGCCTTTTTGTATGTGCAACGTCTCTATTTGCTGTACTTGACAGTACAACCGTAGGGCGGGACATCGGCCCGTTCAACCGGCTTGCCACCGGCGACGGCATCAAGCGCAAGTGCGAGGTAGTTGGTGTGCTCACCACCACCGTCGACTTCGCCAATCGGGGCGTTGTCGAGCGCACCCCGGTATGCGAGTTTGCCTTCACCATCGACCACGTAGACATGGGGGGTTTTGGCCGCGCCGTAGAGGTGCCCTACTTCGCCTGACTCATCGAGCAAAATCGGGTGGTTCATGTTCCACTCGGTCTTGGCGGCGGCATTGGCCTCTTTGCCATGTCCCTGTTTGCCAGGACCGCCCGAGTTGATCGCTAACCACACAACATCCTTGGCCGTGTAGGTGGCCGCCATGTCCTTGAGTGGGCCCTCCCCGTGGGCAAACTTGACGAACGGACAACCGGGATTGAACCACTCCAACACCACGGTTTTGCCGCGATAGTCGGATAGTTTGTGGGGCTTACCCTCGAGATCATTGAGCGTGAAGTCGGGCGCTGGCTGGCCAACCTGTGCACTTGCAACTTGTTTGGCCGGCTCTGCCGGGGGCGGCGTTGCCTGTTCGGGAGTCTTCGCCGCAGGCTCGGGCTTTTGGGTCGCGGCTGCCGGTTTTGGCTCGGGTGCACCACTGCAGCCAGCCACACTGGCCAACAGACTTACCAACACGGTGAGCGGAAGGAGCTGTTTCATCGCCGCGAGTGTAGCTGCAAATTCCCGCGACCTTCGGCCTATCCGTGGGCGAGCCGACTCGGCAGGTCGAATGAAACAGGTTCGCCCCGTAGGCCCGTTGAAATCACGCTCTCCCAATAAATCTCACTGGCTCGACGGATCCACGCCCGGGGTAGCAGTTGCCCAGCGCGTGCCGACTGGCGCACCAATGGACGCAACATCGGTAGCGTCAATCCCACCGGAGACCGCGCGAGACCGAGCTGGTCGGCGAGTTCGTCCCCGATGAGACGTCGCGATAGTTGACTGATCAACGTCACCCGAGCCTGGGCCAGCCGACGCGCCGCGGGAGTTTTGGCTGCGTGCAACGGCGAGCAGATCAGGGCTTCAACAAGTGCCCGCGAATCGTCATCGGGTGGCCGCTGGGTCGCGCGAATCACCTCTTCGGCAGCGAGCGCATCGCTCACGTCGGCGGGCAGCAGTGCCGGGTCGACGCCGATACACCAACCCACGTACCGCCACAGGTGGAGGTAGTCGCCAGCTTCCCGCGGGCTCACGGGGAAGCCCATGATGCGCAGGCCATCGAGAAAAACCGATGAGAACAGCAGGTTGGTGGCCAACATGTCGTGTTGGTTGATGGGGGTGCCCCAGGCATCGGTCCGCCAGTGGGGCGAGGCCTCGAGCAATGCCCGAACCTTGGCGTGCATCAGTCGAACTTGTGCGGTGATCCGCCACCCCTCGCCGCCAGCTCGCATGCCACCAGGCCGGCAAACTTGGGTGACAAACCGGCTGGTCTCGGCCACCCGGCGGGGGGCTTGCTCACGCAGCCGCCCTGAGAACACAAGCGGCTTGTTGCCATCTGGGGCCGCGTAACCCCCGACCAAACTCCGCAGTCCGAGCACAAGTCCCGCCAGTACACCTGCCCGGTAAAACAGCTCACCTGCGCGTTCGATCCGTCTCCAATCGACCCAGGCCGGTACCGTCGTGAGGGTATCGACAAATGCGTAGACGCAGTCTGGCAGGCCGTTTGGCCGCGGGCTTGCCAGGGCTTCTTGCCACCGGGCGGCCGCCCCGGAGCGAATGACTTCGTCAGCCAGCGGGTCGCCGCGCCACAAAAACGGCAACAGCCGATCAACGCGGTCACCAAAGCGGGCCCGCGCAGCCGTGTACTGATACACCCGCTCGGGTACTGACAAATTGCCTGGACCACCCGCCACAACTTCACCATGACACAGGTTTGTCGTGGGTATCCACCTGCGATGAATCCGGCCGTACAATCGTTCGCTTTCGCGACGAACAAATGTAGAGGTCTCGTGTGCTCATAGGGCAGCGTGAAGCAGCTAGCAGCACATGTGCATGGGGTTTCGCGGGTTGCGGCGAAGCCCGGAGACGGATACCAGAGGTTATGGAAAAACGTGCCACGATCGTCGGCTCCGGCCATTATCTCCCGCCGAAAGTTGTCACCAACAACGACCTCGCGGCGATGTTTCCCACCAGTGACGAGTGGATTACCCAGCGCACCGGTATCCGGGAGCGTCGATTTATCGAAGAGTCTCCCACCGGAGCCAGTGATCTGGCCCTACCCGCAGCCAAGATGGCGATCGAACAGGCTGGCCGCGACATCAAAGATGTTGATGCAATTATTTTTGCAACCCTCAGCCCGGATATCAATTTCCCTGGCTCTGGGTGTTTTCTCGGTCACAAGCTCGGGTTGCCTGGCGTCCCCGCGCTCGACATCCGCAACCAATGCTCGGGATTCATCTACGGCCTTTCTGTTGCAGATGCATGGATTCGCTCGGGTATGTACCGCAACGTATTGGTCTGCGGTGCCGAGGTGCACTCCACCGGGCTCGACTTCAGTGAGCGCGGCCGCGATGTCGCCGTGCTGTTTGGCGACGGTGCCGGGGTGGCCCTCGTCGGTGAGGCGACCGGCGACTCCAAGGGCATCTGTGCGCTCGAACTCCACGCAGATGGCTCGGGGGCCGAGGACCTTTGCCTGCTCGCTCCCATGAGCCGCAACATCCCGCGACTGACCCAAGAAATGTTTGATGAGGGCCTGCACTACCCGCGGATGAACGGCCGCCAAGTGTTCCGCTGGGCGACCCAAAAAATGCCGGAGGTGGCCATGAGTGTGCTCGCCAAGGCAGGCCTGACGATCGACGATATCGACCTGTTTGTGCCCCACCAAGCCAACATGCGGATCAACCAGATGGTTGCCGGCAAGCTCGGGATTGCCGATGAAAAAGTCGTGCACAACATCCAACGCTACGGCAACACCACGGCCGCCACCATTCCGATCGGTATCAGTGAATCATGGCGCGAGGGCAAACTCGGCCCGGGCTCCAAGGTGTTGACCGTCGCGTTTGGAGCTGGCTTTACCTGGGCCGGTGGCGTCATCGAGTTTTAGCCGAGACGGCAAAAACCCGGGAGCCGTAACGTGGGTGGCTCCCGAGTTTTATTTGTAGGAACAACTAATTGAACGGGTAGACGAAGGTTTCGTCCCACCCAGTGACCGTAAAATCGACGCTTTCGTGGGTATTCTCGGTCGCCTCCTGCCAATAGAGCTTGAGGTTTTGCAGGTCGAATACAACAGTCTCGTCGATTTCGGCCTCGCACGGGTCGCCTTTGGAATCGTGGATGACAACGATGTAGGGCGTGGACCATCCGGGGTCGTTCGGGTCGAAATGCGCGATGTAACAACCGTCGAAGATGTGTTGTTCGCACCCGCCCGAGGTCGTGATGTCGAGGGTGAGGAGGTCCCCGGCAAACTCGGCGGCGGTGATTGTGTGTGGGTCGACCGGGCCCGGTAGGTCGGCGCAGGCCTCAATGATGTGCCCGAGGCACGCCTTTTCGGTACAGAGCCAGTCGCCCTCTTCACTGCACTCGCACGTGTTGCAACCATCGTCTGCCGGTTTCATTTCGCCGGGCGTGCACATGTCTGGGCAGGGCTCACTCGAGCACAGCCACTGCCCCTCAGGGGTACACGAGCAGGTTCCGCAGCTATTCGGATCGGGGTCGGGCTTGACCTCACCCGGCGTGCATTCGCCACAGGCGATTTCGGTGCACGCCCAGTCTCCCTCCTCGGTGCACGTACATGTGTTGCAGTCGTCGTCGGCCGGCTTTTGCTCGCCGGGTGTACACAACCCGCCGCCGGTCGAGCTCCCGCCGCAGTCAATTTCGGTACACGACCACTCGCCACCATCCGTGCATACACATGTATTACAACCATCCTCCGCCGGCATCTCGGCACCCGGGGTGCACTGGCTATCGCCGGAGTCCGACTCGTCGCCGATGTTCTTGGAGGGGACGTCGCAGGCACCCACCGTAAACGCAACGGCACAGGTGGCCAGCAGGCCGAGGACGGAGGTGAGATGTGTTTTTGGACGTATGTAGATGTTCATAGTTTGTAGCTCCTGCCACGCGTTGGCGTGGGCTCGCTTGCAGGTAGTCCGCTGGCCACAAAACTTGTGATCAATTTTTTCGATCAATTTTTCTAATGGCTGCCAGCGAGCCCGCAGGCCGTCACCACGCGCTGGGCGAGCGCCGAACCGGGATAGTTGGCGAGGAACCGACGGGCTTCGCCGCGGCCCTGAATCATTTGCTCGCCAGCACAAAGGGCGATGCTACGCAGGGCCGCGCGCTCCTCGATCAAGGCCCCATTGGGAAAGGCACGAGCGACCTCATCGAGCACACGCAATGCCTGTTGCGGCTGCTTTTGGGTGAGCGCGGTCCGGGCCTGGGCGAGCTTTTTGGCCTCGGCTGCAAGGGAGCTATGTTTGTCGCTTTGGGACTTCTCAGGCTTGCTTGGCGAGGCCATCTCGCCGGATTTTTTGGGTTGTCGGGTAGCTGTGGGCTTCTCGCGCGAAAATTGTACCTGCATGTGCTCTTGGGGCTGATTTGATCGCTCGGGAACAAGCCCACCCAGCGCCGGCGCCATCTGAGTTGTCGCGGTACGTTGGTGGTCGTAGATAGCCTGGTTGCCAACTGTGGACTGCTGCGAGGTCTGCAGCTGCCCTAATTCAAATGTATAGTAAACAAAAATCAACATGGCGGCCACGGCCAACAACCCAACCACAAGTGGCGTGCGGGAGGGCGCGGGAGGTGTGGCCTGCGCTTGGGCAAGCGATCCCTCAATCCGTTGCCACACCCGTTGCCGTGCGTCAGTTGGCATCTGCTGCTGTGCACGCAACTCGGCCAGCCACGCCGCAGCGGCGCGTTCAACCTCTTGCTTGGGGGTTTTTATCGACACGGTCCACCTCCGCTATCGCGTGCGAGCCGGGCTTGAACCGCACGGTAAAATGCCTGCCTCGCCGCACGCAGTCGTGCGTGTGCTGTATTGGCGTTGAGGTTGAGTAGGCGAGCTACTTCAGCCACGGTCATTCCCTGGAGCTCGACCATTTCAAACATCGTCCGTTGTTGCGGCTTGAGCCGGGCCACAAAGTTGCGAACAAACTCTGCTGCGCGTACGCGTTCACTATGTCCCTCTGGACAGATGGACGTGGGTGTCGGCTGGGCCCTGACCAAGTGCATGCGCTTGGCTTCGCGGGTTTTTCCGCGCCGGCGGTTGCTCACAACCCCGCGGGTGATGTGAAACAGCCAGGTCCGCATCGACGCGCGCCCGTCGTACTCGGGCAGACGGCGATGCACGACCAAAAATACGTCGTGGACCACATCCTCGAGTTCTGTTTGTGCCACACCAAAGCGCCTGGCGATCCGCCAGACAAAGTCTGCGTGGGCCTCGTAGACATCGGCCAACGACTCCGAGCACCCCCCCTGGCTGTGCTCGTTGGCTGCGATTCCCATGTCTGGGTACGTCATTGTCGACTGCGACACCGCTAGAAACTGGCCTCTCGTTCACCCCTGAAGGGACTAGACACGCGCTTGCTTGTAGTCCGCTGCCCACCCGGGTCGTGAAAAAAAATTATTGCGAGCTTGGCAGGCGAAACTCGACCCCGCCGGTCACCAACCCGCCAACCGAGCCAACCCGAAAAATCTCGGGCTGTTGCGTGGTGTGAAACGCGGGGCGAACAAGACCAACAGACACGCTCCCACGCAACCACAGCCCCAACCACTTCCAGTTCCACATCACCCCAGCCGCCCCCCGGATACCGGCCCAAAGCGTCGTTGCGGTGTTGACCGTGGTGAGCTGTCCAACCCCGCGACCCCGAACTGCACCAATGTCGACACCCGTGCACAGCGGCATGACAAAGGCGCCTAGTCGTGGCGTTGCACACCCGAACAGCTGTCCGTCGATCAACGAAAACTCCCCGCCTACGGCCGGGTTGTTTGGGCCAGTCGTGCGCCGTGGGAACCATCCCTCGACACCGAGCCCGACCCGCCAACGCCGAGCGGCAACCCCTACTTGCAACCCGAGCACCGCCGCCGGTTTGGGAAGTAACCCAAAACCGACGCCGCTACCCATATCGACAAAGCCTCCTACGCGCCGCACCCGAGCGTCGGGGCTGGTCGGCTGCTCGCCAAGCTCGTCGCCGGCAACTGCAATGTCGACAGCAGGCCGCGCCGAACTGGGTGCCGGCTGGGCCGGCTCGGGAGCAACCGGAATATTTGGCTGGGCCGGGGCGGCTGGCTCAACTGGGCTCTCGTCACGGGCGACGACAGCCGGATCCCCGCCCGAAAATTCAGGATCGATGGCGATCGCGATGACCACGGCAGCGGCCTGTGCAAGCGCCTCGCAATTGTCGGCCGTCAACGCGCGCTGGCCCGTGCCCTGTGGCCCCGCAAGCTCGAGCGCCAGCTGCCATTGCCCACGGATCTCGGTGACAACCGCATCGACGCTCAACTGTGCGGCCGGTTGCGGCCCGACCATCTGTGCGACTGCCACTCGCACCTGCACGCCAGTGGGACAGGCCTCGGGGGCATGCCACGAAAGCTCCCAGGCTCCGGGATCTTGGGACAACAGGAGTGTCCCGGCGGTCATGAGTGCGGATGGACACAACACCGGGGCGGAGTGTAGCCGCCAACGTCCGCCGCGTCACCCCGCAGATCCCGGGATGAAGTTTCATATACATTTTAACCTAAAACTTGCTAATACAAATGGTTGCCTATCACGAACTCGACTGATCGTTCTCGCCGTCGAGTCGAGCCGAAATCGTGCTGTCCTGAATGTCGGTTGTCGGTACCGGGCGCATGCTGGGCAACGAGATGTAGCTTTCCTGGGGACCGAGCGGTCCCTCATTCTCGGCATCTACCCGGGCAACGGCGCGTCGCACGACCCGGTCAAACGAAAACCCGAGGATAAACACGGCAGCCTGGGCAATACCGAGAGTCGGATCGGTGGTGGCCAGCAACGCCCCGCCGAGGACATTGAGCAACGCCACCTGGGGCATGCCAGGGAGGCACGAACGACGCAGCACCACGAGGATGTAGGCCAATAAAAACAGCCCCGAAAACGGTGCCAATACAAAAATGTCGATGAAGACAAGTGTCGAACGTACGCCCGAAGCCGGGCTGATGTCGGCCCAGGCGATCGCTGGCGTGGCCCACACCACAGCCAAGAGCAACAACAAGCCCACACGAAACTGCAGGGGTTTACCGCGCGCTGCCACCGGAGCCAGCATACCAGTCGGGGTCGAAATTTTGCGGGAGCCAATCCCCAAACGGATGGGCCCACGCCAGCCACCCCGTAACCTTCAACCTCACCTACCCCCAAACAAACGGTGTCATTGGTGCCGTTGCGCTCACTCGCGAAAAACCGGGCCAAGCCTTTGCGCGGATCTCTAGCCTCGCTCGACAACAAGGGCATCTTCGCACACAAGACCCTTCGGCCATTCCCCGGCTTGCAAGTACCGCGTGGACACTCGGGCATGACGCTGGGAGTGCATCGCAATGATGTACACGCATGCAGCTGCGCGCGCTCGTGAGGGTTGAGCGCTGGTGGCCGGAGTTTGGTCACCCGCGAGGGTAGACAAATATACCGTCTTGCACCCCGGTCGGACCGTCGCCATCGCTGCGATCGAGAACCTGTTGGAGATATGGAGGGAGGCTCCAAATACTTGGGTGCCGAGCCGCGCAGTAATACCGCAACGCCCCCGTCAATCCGGCAATTTTCGTGTCTAGGGTGGCGACATCGACTGCGATTGGCCGCTGGGACGCGAGGCAAAAGCTCCACAGTGCGTGGAAACAGGGCACGTAGAAATTTACAATGTGTGTATGAGCAAATACATTACCGAGGGCGCTGCGTACACCCCTGGGCGTGACCATGCCGACGGTGTCGAGCTCGCCCGACTGCACCACCACAATGCCGTCTTCGGCCATGACATTGGCAACTCGGCCGTAGAACTCTGACGTGCAAAGCCCGGCTGCGGGCCCCTCTTCGACCGGATCGGTGAGGTCTAAAAACACCACGTCAAACGGCTCTGCCGGCGGATTGTCGAGCGTGAGTTGAATGTCCTCGAACCGTGACTCCACCCGCGGATCGGCAAATGCACCGGCACTGAAAAATGGGAGGTGCTCGATACAGGCCTCGACAACCTCGCGGTCGAGGTCGACCGTGAGGACCTTTTCGACCCCCCTGTGGCGGAGGATCTCGCGTACCGAAGCACCCTCGCCAGTTCCACCCACAAGCACCCGTCGCGGGTTTTTGTGGGCAAACATTGCCGGGTGGACAAGGGTCTCGTGATAGATCGGGTCGTCGAACTCAGACGACTGGATCAGGCCGTCCAAAAACAACGCACGCTGGTAAGCTGGTGTATGTGCAACCAATAATTCCTGGTAGGGCGTGGTCTGTCGATGGATAATTTTGCTGATCTCAAATTCAACGACGGTTCCGTGGCTGCTGGGTTCGCGGGTAAAAATTGTCATGGTGTTCGGTGGACGGGGTAGCTCCGGCGTCGGCCTACGTACATGCACCGGCGCACGGTGCTGTTACAAGGCCGGGTGCGGTTGAAACCAAAGCGCATGAAGTTTGCGCCTCGTGCGGGTTTGCGGATGGTACCGCGGCTGTCCAAAAATAAAAACGGCCTCGGCGGGCGCCGTCGATCGCAGCGCTGTTGTTTCAGCGATGAGCAGCTAGCGTGTGGTACAAGCCGCGCCATGCAGCCCTACCAACAGCAGTTCATCGAACTCATGGTCCGCCACGAAGTTCTGCGTTTTGGCGACTTTACCCTCAAATCAGGGCGACGCTCGCCCTACTTTGTCAACGCCGGACAGTTTGGTACCGGGGCTGCGATTGCCGGGCTCGGTGATGCATATGCAACCTGTCTTGAGAAATCCGAGCTCGCCTGCGATCTGATTTTTGGGCCATCCTATAAGGGAGTCCCGCTCGCGGTCAGCACGGCCTGTGCCCTGGCCTCCCGCGGGCGCGATGTGCCCTTTTGTTTTGACCGCAAGGAAGCCAAGGACCACGGCGAGGGAGGCTGGTTTGTCGGCACCAAACCACAGCCGTCCATGCGCGTGGTGTTGGTCGACGATGTGATCACATCCGGGCGCTCGGTCCGCGAGGGCGTGGCCCTCCTGCGCAAGGCCGGTGCCGAGGTCTCAGGCGTGATCATTGCGGTCGACCGGCAAGAGCGCGGGCAAAGTTCGCGGACAACACTGGTCGAGTTACGCGACGAACTAGGGCTACCGGTGCATCCGATTGTCACGATTCGCCAGGTTGTTCAGGCCCTGCATGGGCGCGAAGTCGCCGGCCACATTGTTGTCGACGATGCCCGCCGGCAGGCGATAGAGGCCTATCTCGCGGCCCACGGCGGGACCGACTGATCCCAACTTTGCTGCCACCGCGGGGTCATGCGATACTTTTATCCGGCAAAAACATGTCCCTTCGCACATCTATTTTGATCGTCGCAACGCTCGCTGGCACCAACTGCTCGACCCCCGAAGAAGACCCGCTGTCGGACGAGGCCATCGAAGATGTGATCCGCGACGAGGGCAATGCCGTTGGCGACGACTGGTCTGGGCGCTACAAACTGACGCTCGACCAGAGCATGTGTGATTGCCCGACGATCGCGGGCTTGGACCTGTGTACGCAACTCACAGACGAGAATACGGTCGATGTCGAAGTCGTCCAGACCGGTGGATTTTTACAGGTGATGCTCGCCGGCTACCAGCTTGCGGGGCCGGTCCAGCAGTCGGGCGCGTTCCAAACGGCCGGGTTGTTTGACCTGACGACGATCGCCACCTCGGGCGACCTCGCTGTGCGGCTCGACGGCCAATTTATGGAACAGGGCGACCAAGCCTCGCTGGCCGGGACATTGCAGTTTCGCGTCGATGCTGCGGTGGCCGAGGAGGCGCTTGTGTGCGAACGCAGCGACCGCGCGAACGGACCCCGGCAGGCCGACGAGCCAACGCCGTAGACCAACCTGGGCCGCGAAGTAGTGCGAAAATTCGCCGCTAGATGCCACTAGAGTGGGATTTAGGGGGTGTTTGCCCCCATAAATTGTGGTGCCGTAGGGCGGTTTACGAAGGCCTTACCGGAGCTGCTCAGACGTTTTTCGACCTGCCTTCAATCTAACAAGCGTCGCCCCGTCCGAGAGAGGGCATGAGGAAGCAAGCCATGACACACCGCAGCAACACTCCCCTGAACCTCCTTCGCAACAAACTCACCGCCTCCCTGCTCGCCATCGGTTTCGTCAGTGGTCTCGGCATGTCGACCGCCTCGGCCAAACCCGCCGACGCCAAGGGTAAAAAGGGCAACCGGATTGAGCGCCTGTGCAAGAAGATCGAGTGCACCGCCAGCCAGAAGACCCAACTGCAATCGATCCATAAAGATGCCAAGGCCAACAAAAAGGGTCAGCGCGAACAGGTCCGCCAGCTCAAGGCCCAAATGGCTGCCGAGTTTCGCAAGCAAAACCCGAGTGAGCGGGTCCTCAACGATATCTCCAACAAGCTTGCCAAACACCACGACAAGCAACGCGCCGAGCGGATCAAGTTGATGCTCAAGGTCCACCGGATCCTCACCCCGCAACAGCGGGAAAAGCTCGCCACCATGCTCGAAAAGCGCGGTCCCGGAGCGCTGATGGGTGGCGGCAAGGGCAAGGGCAAGGGCAAGCGTGGCAAGGGCAAACCCGGCAAGCGCAAGGGCAAAAAGGCCGGCACCAAAGCCCTCGGCTAAGGCCAACCGAACCTTTCCCCCAACTCCCTATCACCCCTATCCTATCCAACCACGTCCGACCAACCTGGGCCCCCCGATTTCGGGGGGCTTTTTTGTATACGCAACTGTACCTGGCGAGCCCGACTAAAATGTAAATGCAAATGAATTTTCGATGCGAACATCGGTCGGGCGCACGGTGATGGTCTGCTCGGAGGGGCACGCCCCCGCCTCAAAGGCGCTCGCGCAGTAGGTCGGGGGCTCGGCATCATGGCGAATCGTCAGTGCCAGCTTGAGCCCGAGGCGCTCGGTGAGTTTGACGGTCAACGCGTTTTCGTTGAGCAGCCAAAAGTCGCGCAGACGGTCAAACCGCGGCTGCAGGTAGGTGGTGGCCGAAATTGTCAGAAGCTCGCCGGCGTGTAGCCGCAGGCTCAGGTAGTTGTTCCAGCGGTGCCACCAATTCAAGTTGGTCGAGCTGTCCGGCTGGCTGACAAACGACGAAGGGTTGAGATACTCGCGCTCGGCCATATACCCGGTGCCAAACACCGCTGCGAACTCGTGGTTGCGAAACAGGATAAACCGCGGACCGAGGCCGAGAACCAGGCGCGCTTGCTGCAGGATGAACTCGTCACTCGACAGTTGGGTAAAGCCATCGGCCTGTAGCCACGGCAACACGGTCAGGCTGTAGCGCAGATGGGCGAGGTGGGCGTTGACAAACCGCGTGTCGTCGTTGCCAATGAGGTCGATGATTTGCTCGGTGTCGCGTGCGGTCGCCTTGGCGGCAAACCGCGAGCTTCCGATCATCACAACTTCGTGACGGCGGCGAATGTAGGTGAGCGCGAGGTTGCCCCCGGCGTCGAGCAAAAATACGTTGCCGCTTCGCAGCGAGAAATTGATGCTCGTTTGTCCCGACCACCCCTCGCTACGCTCGCTCGGCAACACCTTGCGCTGGCTCTCGATGTTGACGGGCATCGCCGCCGCGGGTGTCGATACGACGTAGCCAGCGGTGGCCAACACCCCCGCCAAAAACCGCTTGTGTGCCCGCGAAATCACGCGGGGCGTATATCAACTCCCGACCGGATGTCCAGCGCACCACGGTCGCAGCACACCCGACGACCTACGGCCACGTGCAGCCAAAACCGACCATCGCCGTCTTGGCCCCGGTGGTTGCGGCCTTGCATTCGCCGGCGACAACTTCGGTTTTGGCCGGGTCGCCCAGGGCTTTTTCCCAGGTGGCAATCTGCGATTCGAGGGCGATCTTGTGGGGCCCCTTGTCAGAAGTCGACAGCTTCTCGTCGATGCAGGCCCGATAGAGCTTGACGTAGCTGGCACAGGACTCGACCGCGTTGATATCGCCCTTGGCAATATCGGGGTTGGGAGCATCTGCCGGTTTCGTTCCCGGCTTGTCGGCCTTGGCCTCGGTTTTGGCCTCGACTTCGACCTCGGCCTTGGCTTCGGCGGGATTCGGGGCCTGCTCGGGCTCCGGTTGCTGGCAGCCGCCCACGATTGCAATCGTGACCAAAAAGACAGGGAGATCGAAGCTTTTGTGGAGCATGGGCGGGTGCAACGTTTCGCAGGGGTTTCGGGTTTGACCAGGTAGATCGGCGGTATACTCCCGTGCGGCCCGAGCTTTTGCGGGTCGATGGGAACAAAACGGTTGCCGTACTCGTGCGTATCGGTAACCGACAACCCGGATTGTCGCGTACCCCCCAGGCGTTGCCAACCTGAAACCAGCCGCCTGCTCCAAGGAGAATCGACCGTGAACGTTTGCAAATCCATCTGGGCCGCCGGGCTCTCGACATTGCTCGCCCTTCCCGTACTCGCCCCTGCCCCGGTCTCCGCTTGCGGCAACAGTGTGCGGCACAAAATCAGTCACGAGACACGACAGGTGCAACAGGCTGAGCTCATGCTCGCGCGCGGCAACTACCAGGATGCGATCAAACTTGTCCGACGCGTTGCTCCCGAATTTTTATCGCTGCGTTCGCGCCCGGCCAAACGCGGCAAGGGGCCTGGGATGTCGCCAAAACAGCTGAAGAACCGTGCCCAACGGGTGGCCGCACTCGCGGTTGCTCGCTCGGGCGGCGGGGTTCGACTCAGCCAATCCCTCGATGGCAGTTCGTCCGAGGCCAAGCAGGCCGCGCTCGCCTGGTCGGTGTTGGTGTTCCGGGTGCATATGGCCAAAGAACCCAATCACAGCGGTCTCAAAGCCCAGCTCGCAGAGGCACTCTCTGCCCAATCGTCCGGCAAAACCGAGGCCTACGACATTCTCCGCAAGCTCGCCGACGACGACCTGATGCCCACGGCCCACGGCTATGCCACCCTCGCCCAACTCGAGGAGGCCCGCGGCAATACCGAGGCCCGCGATGCTGCCACCAAACGCTGCGAGACCATCGCCGTCGATAAAAAAGTGTGCGAACTTCGTCGCGACGCATGACGGGTAGCAAGCGCAACAACACGCCGACAAAAACTTGGATGTACATGGGCCGTGGTGCGGCAGTCCTGCTCGCCACGTCCCTCGGGTTCGGCTGTCAAAACAACGCGACTAAACCGGAGCAAGGTACGTCGACCGCGGCCAAAAAGCCGGTCGTTGAGCTCCCACCGTTCGAGGCTGCGGCCACCCCCGAACGCGTGGCCGACGGGGCAAAACTGGTCGAAACCTTCGAGTGTAGCCGCTGCCACGACGGCACGGAGCTGAAGCCTGCACCCCTGAACAAGCACTGTGTGCACTGCCACCAGGAGATCCATGCAGGTACATTTGATCAGGCAGACGCCGCGACCCAGGCGGAGTGGAAGGCCAATATTATCCACCTCACCCGGGTTCCAGAGCTAGCCGGTACGGCTCGGTTTCGCCGTTCGTGGCTCGCCACGTTTTTGCAAGCGCCACATGACCTCCGGCCCGGGCTCGATGCCGAAATGCCACGGCTCAAACTCGAGCCGGCGCAGGCCGAGGCAGTCGCCGCGTTTTTGGTGCCCGCGGCCGAGCAAACGCCCGAGGTCGACTGGGCAGCCGCCGACACCCGTCACGGGAAATTGTTGCTTAAGCACAAAGGCTGTATGACGTGCCACAAATTCTCGGGTGCCGGCGAGCTCCCGGCCGGCGAATTGGCCGTACCGGTCGACGAGGCGACCCTGCGGCAAGGCACCCGGATGGCCCCAGATCTTCGGTTTACGCGGGATCGTATGCGGCCAAGCGCGCTGTTGACCTGGCTGCAGGACCCGCAAAAACTCAAGCCGACCACGTTGATGCCGGACTTTGATTTGAGCCCGACCCAGGCGCGCGACATCGCGGCATTTTTGCTAACTACCAAACTCGAAGCCGTCGACCCACCGGCGATACCCGAGCGACTCCCGGTGTTGACGCGGCCGGTGCACTACCCCGAGGTCGAAGCCAAGGTGTTCAAAAAGATCTGCTGGCACTGCCACTCCGATCCCGACTATGCGCTCGGCGATGGCGGCCCCGGCAATACCGGCGGCTTTGGCTTTCACCCCCGCTACCTCAACCTCGCCAGTTACGAGGGGATCTCCTCGGGGTTCGTCAACGACAAGGGCGAGCGTGAAAGTGTGTTCAAAAAACTGCCAGACGGCACCCCGCGAGTCGTCGCCCAGATGATGGCACGCTACGCCGAAGTTGCCGGCCAGCCGGTTGATGGACTTCGTGGCATGCCCATGGGCCTACCACCCATGACACTCGAAGAGATCCAGCTGGTCGACACGTGGATCAGCCAGGGCCGGCCACGTTAGTACGCCCCTCAGTCGTACTCGCAAATCGTGTTGCCGTGTGTACATTCCTGCCCGGGTCCACAGTCGTTGTCGCTGGCACATACGAAGAAGCACACCTCGCGCTCACACAACATGTCGGGTGGGCACTCCATGTCATTTTTGCAACTGACCGTACACATGCCTTCCCCGCAGTTGTGGCTCTTGCAACAAAAGTTGCTGATACACTCTTCGCTGGAGTCGCACTCAGCCCCGTAGTCCCCCGAATCACACAGGGGGTCGAGCCTGCAACGCTCGCCGTCGGAACAGGCAAGGCCGATTCCACCGCCGAGGACAAGGGCACACAACAGAGCCGCCAATGATTTCCAGCTGGGATTTTTCGAGTGCCTGGCCATGCCGGGAGATAGTAGCGCCCAGTCCTGCGCCCGCCTATCGCCACATCCGAGCGGAGACGGCAGAACATGACGACTTGAACATGTCCACTTGGACACACATGTATATTCCAACCGGCAATATGTGTGCACAACGACCCACCGCGCCCCTTGTCGCGCTTGTCTCCATTGCAATCGAGTTACGGCCCGTCGGCTGCAGACCCCACAAGCCCGACACACACGAGGATCTGGAGGAGGCTGGCCGCAAGAACTTCGCAGAGTTCATCAACCGGGATGTCCTGGTGCTCGAGCCAGTCGAGGCTGGCAGCTTCGACACAACCGACCCACCCACGTACCGCCGTGCGCTGGAGCGGGGTTGGCTCGTCGGTCAAACGCGCGATGATCCTCGCCAAAAACTCCTGGCGGGTGCGGTCGACCACCATCAAAAGCTCGTCATCGGCCCCGAGCCCACCCCGCAACAGGGTTGTGTAGGCGCGCGCGTGCTTGCGAACTTGCTCAAAAAACACATGTAGCCCACGCACGAGAGCCTCCGGGTCGGGCGTCCCATCATCACGCGAGGCCTCGGCCGCTCCCTGGGTGAGATCGAGCCATTGCGCCGCCGCGTAGCGAACGGTCTCGACGTAGTAGGCCCGCTTGCTGCGAAAGTAGTGATAGAGCAGCCCCTTAGAGATCCCGGCAGACTTGGCAATTCTGTCGATCGAGAGCTCGTGGTAGCTGTGGGCGCTAAAAAGTTCGAGCCCGAGCTCGAGCAGTCGCTGACGCCGTTCATCGACCTGCAGGCGAACCCGCCCCCCCGCTGTCGCGCCCGGATCGCTCACCGACCGAATCTACCGCTATTGACATCGCAAACTCCAGCGGCCATGCTTGTTGAACAGAGGTCAATAGCATGGGTGAAGCCGCCGCCACACGAGAGCCTGTCCGTCCCCGAGTCATCAACTTTGAGTTCGACGAGTCGTTGCCCCTGCATTGGTTTGGCAACTGCCCTGTCCGCACGCACATGTCCAACGCGCTCAACCTGCTGTTTCCCCTGGGCGAGCGATTTTTTGTCCGCAGCGTCAAAAAGTACATGCACGAGATCGACGACCCCGAGCTGCGGGCCGACGTCCGTGGCTTTTTTGGCCAGGAAGGTCGCCACGCACTCGAGCACGAGACCTTCTTTTTGCGACTCGAGGCCCAGGGCTTTGAGATCCGAAAGTTCTTAAAAACCTACGAACGCATCGCCTATGGCGTGCTCGAGCCGGCGTTCTCACCAAAAGTCGCACTCGCGGTGACGGTGGCACTCGAGCACTACACGGCGATCATGGCCGAAAATGCGTTTCGCTTTGGCGTACTCGACGAGGCCGATCCGCAAATGCGCGCCCTATTGTTGTGGCACGCCGCCGAGGAGATCGAACACAAGGCCGTGGCCTTCGACGTTTTGCAAAAAGTCGACCCGAGCTACGGGCTGCGCGTCTCGGGTATGGTGATGGCGACCCTCGGGCTGCTCGGGTTTTGGGTCGCCGGCACGGTGTCGCTGCTGCGCCAAGATCCCAAGGCCAAATTTTTCCCCTCGCTGCGCGCCTTCTTTAAAGCCCAGGCCGCGCACCCCGTGGGGCGCCGGGTGTTTGGTCGCGGTATTCGCGAGTACCTCGCCCGCGACTTTCACCCGTGGAAGCACGACAACCGCAAGCTCGCCAGCGACTACCTCGCAAGTGTCGGGCTCGCCTAACCTAGCTCAATCGCCATGTCCCTTGAGATATTTCGGTTAGCTCGCGGCCCGTGCCAGCCACGAACGGGCGGCCTGGGCATCGGGGTGCTCGCTGCCGAGTAAGCGCTCGAGCGCGCCGACGGCATCGCCCATCTCGAGCACGCCCCACGGGTCGCCTATCGACCACATCGACACGCCACAGTGAAACCTCGCGGTCGCGGTGTCGGGGTGGTTCGGACCCAAAAGACGCTGACGGATCGAGTGTGCACTGGCATAGGCGGTCAACGCCTCTGGGTAGCGTTGGCGCGAGACCTCGAGTTGACCAATAAGCACGTAAAGCGCCGCAACTTCGAGGTGCTCCGTACCATCCTGGGCGGCTTTCGCTGCGATGCACTTCTCAAATGCAACGCGTGCACCGTCGGCGTCGCCCATCGAGGTGCGGTTGATCGCCAACTCTTGCAACCACGCCTGTAGCTGCGGGTCGGAGTGCCCCGCGACCTGCTCGCGGATGTCGCAGGCGGCGACGTAGTGGCGTTCGGCCGTTTGGTGGTCTCCCTGTTGATAGGCGAGCACGGCACAGTCGCGCTGCAGGCCGGCAGTTGCCGGATGGCTCGCGCCGACCGAATTTTTATATGCCTCGAGGGCCAGCTTGTAACATTCGCCCGCACCGGCATGATCATCGAGCAGGTGCAACAACTCGCCTAGGGCGTGGTGTGAACGCGCGGTCCAGATGTCGTGGGGACCCAGGGTATTGAGGTGAATGGCACAGGCGCGTTCGAGGCTCTTGCGCGCCTGCTCGTGCATCTCTAGGGCGAGTTGAGCCCGGGCTCGCAGGTACTCGGTGTGGCCGATAAACCGGTGGGCCATGCCGTAGTGCCGGCGCTTGAGCTCGAGCGCGCCTTCGAGATACTGGAGCGACTGCTCAAACTCGCCACGGGCATGCAGCAGCTGGCCGATTGCCGTCATGACACTCGCGCAATCCTGCGTGGTCAGGTCCTCGGGGTCACCTAGGGCGGCGACGTAGTGGGCGAGCGCCTCATCCACGGCACCGCGACGGCGCAGGGACTGACCCACAAGGTGCAATCCAAGGACACTTGGGCAAGTGCGAGATCTCGGAGCGGGAAGGTTCACGGGCCGGGTGAGCGTATGTTTCCGCCCCTGTCGATGACAAGCGAATTTGTTGTCACCCTACAACGATTCTGCGCAGGTCTTTGCACATACAGTGCACGCCGCGCAGCACACTTGCGTACCCGGGCTTTGGATAAGTTCGATGCACATACAGTGCGCCCTTGCGCCATCGGTTGTCTCCCGTGCACCATCCCCGCGTGTCGCGCCAACTTGCCTACCCCATCGCCCTGTGGATCTCACTGACCGCGGCGGTAGGTTGCGGCGGTTCGGCAACACAGGAAACCGAGGCCACGACCTCGCAACTACCAACAACGGAATCGTCGGGCGACACCTTCTCAACCGCGACCGAAACCGACGACTCGACCGCGACCGAAACGGACAGCGCCGGACCCGAACTACCGGCCAATGTCCTCGTCAGCGCCGACTTCACGGCAAAGCGCCTCAGCCTCCTCGACCTCGATCAAATCCTCGCGGGCGATCCCTACGACACCGCCCTCGCAGCGACCATCGAACTGCCGGGGCGCGATCCGGGCCCACTGCAACTTGTGGTCACCCCACAGGGCCAGGCACTGGTGTCGATCACCCCGGGATTTTTTGATGGCAGCGTGGGCGACACCATCGGTTTGACCCCCCTGCCCGCCACCACGGGTGAGTTGTTGATCATCGATTTGGCGTCGGGCGACCTGCTCGCGCAGCTCCACCCGCAAAGTGCTCCGATGGGGATCGCGCTCGACCCGGTCCGCCCCCAGGCGATCACGGCGAATTTCGGCGACGAGAGTGCGCGTGGCACCACGATCTCGATCGTTGATCTGCAGACCTACACGATCGTCGAGGAGATCGAGGTCGGGGACGGACCCGAGCAACTAGCGATCAGCGACGACGGCGAAGTTGCGGCCCTCAGCCTCGCGTCGGCGGGTGAAATTCGCGGATTTTCACCTGCGGATCCGGGCGGCACACTCAGCCCCGGGCTCGTCACCTCGGGCGACCCTTCGGGCATTGCGTTCTTGCCGGGTACACACACCGCGGTCGTCGCCAATTCGCAGGCTTCGCCCAACTACACGCTCGTTGATCTCAGTGATCCGCAACTTCCGGTTGTGATTGAACAGGGCGAAAATCCGGGGGGGATTCCGTTTGCTGTGGCGACCCGGGGAAGTCGCGCATGGTTGTCGACTTCGACGTTTGCGCAGGTCCAGATCTACGGGATCGACGCGGGTACGCAGCCAAGCGTTCTCAGCCCATCTGGCGTGTTCGACGGCAACACCTTTGTCCTCGGTTTTCGCCTCGTGCCCGAGCCCATCGCCCCAGACCTCGCACTCCTCGCGCTGCCCGGGCGCAACCAAATCGCGATCGTCGACCTCGCCGGCCAGTCGGCATCTACGGTCGACTTCCCCGGAGGTCCCACAGATCTCGCTATCTACATTCGTTGACCATGTTGGAGCGATTTGCGCTGACGAAGTTTGTGAGAATTTCGGACGAGCACGGGGCTGGGATTCGGTACAAAGTCAGGGGCCCAGCCGATGGATCTGAAGGACGCGACATATGTCTGTCTCGACATACCGGAGCCGTACTACTCGCGCGTTCGGGAAATTCGAGAGGCCCACTGCGACCGGCTCGACAACTTCCCGATCGAGATGACGGTTGCCGGGTCCTCGGGAGTTGGTGCCATCCGGGCTGTCCAACAGTGGGTCGACGTCAAGGCCAAGCTGATTGCGTTGTGCGAACAGACCCCGCAGATCACCACCGAATTCGCCGGCGTGGTCCGCTTTCCCGGAACCGACACATTTGTGTTGAGCCTTCGCGATCCGATGCCGTTTCAAGCATTTCACGAGGCTTTACAGGCATCCATCGAGTTTGAGCCGAGCCCATTCCCGTTTTTCCCCCACTGCAGTTTGCGAATGTCGGGCCCGCTGCGCGAAGAAGACATCAACGAACTGTTCCGTCTGCGGCTCGAGGGGGAGTTTACGGTCGACACGCTATCCCTCTATCAAATGCGCAACGGACGGGTGGTGAGGGTTTGGGAGCACCCGCTCGCAGTCCCCGCGTCGGCCACATAGCTTCGTAACTCGGCGCGTAGTGGGATCCAAGTGACGAACGGACATCGTCACACACGACTCACTTCAGGCTGCAAAGCTTGCAGTAACAACTGGATTTTGTAACCCAGATTACAAGCTTTTCAGACAGTGCCGGGGTGCGACGTTACAAGCATCTGCAGCGCCCATATGGTAACGATCACAGTGATGTCGCAGCATTTATTTATCGGGGTTTCGCGTCCGTTCGTCGCCGCAGTTACAGTCCTCGGTCTCGCTATCGGGTGCGGGGGTAATGGCGAAGAGACCAATACATCGCTGACAACGGCCACCGCCGGACCGACGACTGACACGACGGGTCCGACCACTGACCCAACGACCGTCGACCCGACCACCGACACAACACCGACGACAACCCCGACGACGAGCGACTCAGAGACCACCGACGATCCCACCGAAGAGCCGACGACTGAAGAGCCGACCACCGACGATCCAACCACCGGCCCGACCACGGAGGATCCGAGCGAGACAACCAACACCACCGTCGAGCCGACCACCGACACTGGGATGGAAGAGTGCGAGGCCCCGATCGTCGGGCTCGTCCCATGCGACGGCGACATTGACGGCTCCGACTCCGACCATGCCTTTGCCGCTTTGGGTGTTGGCTGCGAGGGCGACCCCAGCGAAGTTATCGCGATTCACAACCGCAAGTTCGCCAACCAGCAGCAATGGAAAAACCCCCAAAGTTGGCGCGTGGCCACCCAGTTTGGCACCGCCGACGATCCCAACAACCCCGGGCAAAAACTGTTTCGCGCGCGTGAGGGCAGCCGGTTTTTGATGGTCAGCACCGGGCGGATCGCCGAGCCCGACGAAGATGGCGTCGTCGTCGAAGCACCCGGTTCGCAGTTCGACAACGACAACAATCTCAACACCGACGCCAACACCCTGCCCGCGCCCCTGAGTCCCGAAGTTGGATCCAACAACGGCCTTGGCGGCACGCCCAAGGTCGACTGTGACGGCGTCAACGACTGCTCCGACAGCATCAAGCAAAACTGGGAGCTGGGCGAGGAATCACCCCGCGACATGCTCCACCTGGTGTTCGATGTCGATGTCCCGGCCGGCACCAACGGTTTCAAGTTCGACGCCGCGTTCTTCTCGTCGGAGTTCCCCGACTTCGTCGGCGACCCGTTCAACGACATGTTTTTGGTGTGGGAGGTCAGCGAAACCTTCACCGGCAACATCGCTTCGTTCCAGGAGCAGCCACTCACGGTCACCTCGATGGCCGACCCGATCATGGAGGCCGGGTACATGGCCGACGACCCCGAGCTCGCCGGCACCGGGTTTGAGGGCTACGGGGCAACCGGCTGGTTCACCGTCGAAGCCGGTGCTGCACCGGGAGAAACCGTGACCTTCGCCCTCGCCATCATGGACATGCACGACAGCAACAAGGCCTCGCTGGCGATCATCGACAACTGGCGCTGGAGTTGCGCTGGTTGCCAATACATCGAAGTCAACCCCAACTGCGGCAAGCCCGATCAACCGCCGTGTTGCGACCTGTGTATCGAATCGATCGTCGACCCCGAGTGCTCGACCGAAGGCCACTTGCCCTGCTGCCTCGAGTAGCTCCCGGTGCTCCTACCGAAAATGGTGCGTATGCAACCTGCTGCGCACCATTTTTGTATCTACAACGCACCCGGGTGGCGGACCTCCACAACACCCGCCGGCACATCCGTTTGCTCGACAACCGTTCCGTCGACAAACCGTACACGCACGGATTGCGCCCGCGTGTGTTCTCCTAGGCCGAATGTCGCCTCGACCGGGCCGCTCGACACATAGCTCGACCCGGCCTGCACCGTCGCTATTTGGCTCACGCCAGCGCGAACAACTGTCACGACGGCTCCAACAGCGAGTGCCCGCGGCCGTGGTCTCACGGTGAGTCCCTCCCCGCCCACGGTCGCGTTTTCGAGGATCTGCACCCCATCACCCCGGCGGCCCACAACAATGTCGAGGTCACCGTCGCCATCGATGTCGCCATAGGCCGAGCCGCGGGCGTCGACTCCGAGTTCGACATCCATCAACTCGGCTAGCGGCACAAACACGCCATCTCGCTGCTGCCACCAAAACTCCGGGCGGTTGATGTGGGTGGCGATGTGGACATCGAGGTCGCCGTCTAAATCGAGATCGACCAGGCCCACGCCCCAACACACGTTCCAATCGAGGCCGGCACTGTCCATCGCATCGAGCCCAAGCGCAATCGCCTGACTGGCAAACCGCAACGGCTCCGAAGATGTTTGTAGATACACGGCATTGCCACGGGAATCATCCTGGCCACTGTCGTCGGTCACCAACAGGTCGAGGCGGCCATCGCCATTGAGGTCGCCAACTGCCACCCCCATGCCATGAATCGCCCCGGTCGCCACCCCGGCTTCGACCGCAACATCGACAAACGTCCCGTCGCCGCGGTTCAAAAACAGGCAATCGTCGTAGTAGTCGTTGGTGACAAAAAGGTCGAGGTCGCCGTCGTTGTCGAAGTCGGCAAACGCCTGCCCGAGGGTTGAGCGGGCCTCACAACCCACGTCGGCCGTCTCGGTTTGGTCGACAAACGACCCGTCACCTTGGTTGATATACAACTGGTTGGGCGATGTGTTGGCGCCTCCAAAGCTCGGGCTCCCGTTCCACGCACCGAGGTAGAGGTCGAGGTCGCCATCGCCGTCGACATCACCGGCGGCGGCCGTAAACACGTGGGCCACGGTTGAGTCGAGACCCGCCTCAGACGTGACATCGACAAACACAAACTCGCCGTCGTTGCGATACAGCCGGCTCCCCTGGGGCTCACCGGCGACAAACAGGTCGAGGTCGTCGTCGTTGTCGGCATCAAACGCGACCACGCCCATGGCCTGCTGGGTTGGGTCCCAGGCCGGCAAAATTTCGGGAACAATTGTAAATGCACCATTATTGTCGCCGGCAAAAACCTGAACATCGCGATAATCCGGGCGGCTGCGATCGGCACGGGTCTGGACGATGTCGAGGGCCCCGTCGCCGTTGAGGTCGGCCAGCGCGACGCCGGGGGCGTACATATCGGCGGCTCCCCACGGCTCCTCACCACGATACGGGAAATCGGCCAAATCAGGTGAGAGATGGGTAATGTCGTGGATCTCAATGTCGACCACAGGCTCGTCCGGAGCGCTCGAACCCGAAGCGTCCACCTCGGTCTCGCTCCCGTCCCCCGGCACCCCGGCACACCCGGTGAGCCACGCCGCCGCAAGCCCGGCCACAAACCAGTGCAGGTACAACCTTTTAGCCGTCGAGCAGCTTTTTGAGTCGGGCGACATCCGCGTCGGCATTGGCCCGGCGATAATAGCGAATCGCCTGCTCAATGTGGGTCTGCTTGAGTTTTTGCCCACTGGCCGACTTGGCGAGCGCTTCGAGGGATTTGCCCGCGCCGAGCAACGCCGTTTTATTGTTGAAGTCCTCTTCGAGTGCGGCCCGGTAGTGGCGCAGGGCTGAATTGGGCTTATTGAGTGCGAGGTAGCCCTGGCCTAGGCAGCCACGCAATTTGGTGTTCTTGCCAGCACCCTCGTCGTAGGCCTGCAGCAGGGCATCGACACCGCGTTGGGCTCGCTTGCGCTTGCGCACATCCCTGCACCCCTTTGAGATCAACTGCGAGGTCGATACCCGGCTCGGCTTGTCGCTCGCTGTCGTTGTATTTACAGGTTCTCCCGTGGTCGCCTCCGGTACCGCCGACGTCGTCGCGTCACCGGTGGTTGTCAGCTCCGGTACGCCTCCGGTCGGCGAGCTATCGACCGTTGGCGACTCGCCCGAGGTTGTCTCATCTGGCGATCCGCCCGTGGTGGTTGAGGTTGTCTCTCCCACCGTTGCCGAATCCTGCCCGCCTGTCGCGCTCGCAAGTTCAGCCGAGTCTGAGGTTGATGTATCATCAACCGTATCGCGTGGCCGCAAACCGGTGACGGCATTGGCGATGGCCTCGGAGGTCACCGACGTCTCGACCCGGGCATGCGATCCGTCGCTTTTGACGTCGTGTTGCGGCGGCGTCGGTTCGATGACATCGGTGGTATCAAACGCCCGGAACACCAGTAACAAGACCGCAACCATGCAGACAAACAACACGATCGGTCGGTTGCTACTACCCTGCTCCTGCGTGTTGACGGAGGCATGCTCAACGGGGGTCGCATTTGTCATCGCAGTCGCAGCCGTGGCCCCCACCGCTGCCGCGACCGTGCGCTTGACCTCCTCGCGTGTTCCCTCGCCCTTGGCCACCAACGTCCCTGCGACGGCACCCGGGGACGTGTTGTCAGGTGTCGGGTCCCCATTCGCCACCGTGTGGGGAACGGGCACGATCGCGGGGATCGGGGCCGGCTCGGTCTCGTTCGGCTCGTCCCCCTCAGCCTCTTCTTCGACCTTATAGACGTCCGAATCACCGATCTCGAGATCGGAGGTTGGCATTCGGCTGGCGCTTTCATGGGCACGCGCCGGTTCAGCTTCGCGTGCGGTCACCGGAGCGTCGACCGAAGCCGATGTACCTGCATCAAATGCCAACACAGAGGCAGATGAGCGCTCACCGATGTCCTCGTCGTCGTCAAAAAATCCCGCACTCGTGACCAAACTCGGCTCTTCACTCGAAAAGTCCTGACTCGGTGGAGCTGGCAAACCCGACAGCTCGGGCATCTCGGGTAGGGCTGGGACGTCGGCCAATTCGGGTGGCACCTCGGTGACGCCCGAGTTCTCGACATAAAGTCGTGTCGGCATCCGCATCGCGGGTGCCTTGGCGGGAACAGCCTTGGGCACCGGTGTCGGTGCGCGGTCGGTCGAAGGTTTGCCCACCCGGGTCAGCGGCGGAATCATGCTCGGCTTGGTGTCGGCCGGACGAGCCCGTTTGGCCGCGGGTGCTGGCTTTTTGCGAGGGGCCGGGGTCACCCCCGTGTCCCAGGCTCGCACTAGGTCGTCACAAAACTCGTCGGCATCGGCGTAGCGATGCTCCTTGTTCCACGTCACCGCCCGCTTGAGCACCTCCTTGACCGCGGTCGAGCACTCGAGGTTGTTGTCGATAAATGTACCTGCATCGCGCAGGACTTCCATCGGCACGTCGCGCCCGTACAGGCCAAACACGGCCGTCATCGCCAGGCTGTAAATATCGGCGGTCTCGTCGGCTTCCTTGGCCTCGCGCATAACCTCGGGGGCCGTGTAAATAAACGTGCCCATCGCCCCGGTTTGGGTTCCACCTGTCTGGTCGGACACCCGCACAAGATCGAAGTCGGTCAACCGTGGCCGCCGATCCGCATCGAGCAGGATGTTGCTCGGCTTGACGTCGCGGTGAACCAATCCACTGCGGTGGGCGTGCCCCAGCGCCTGGCCGACCTCGGCAATGATCGCCACAACATCTTGTACACGCACAAATCGGCTTTTAATGGCACTGCGAAAGTCGTGGCCCTTGACGTACTCCATCACAAAGTAGCAATCGCCATCCTGCTCGCCGTGGGACTCGAGCACCCGCACAATCGCCTCGTGCCCGAGTTTTTCCATCTCGCGTGCGCCCCTAAAAAACCGCTCGCGTCGGCCCGAATCCTCGGCGAGGTGGGCATGCAGGACCTTGATCGCCACCTGTCGCCCCACATCTGTCTGAAGGGCCATCCACACCGCGCCAAAACCTCCCTGCCCGATCTTGCGTACCAAGCGGTAGCGGCCATCCCCAAGGGTCGACCCCGGCTTGAGCTGGACCCGCGTGGTCGCCCCGAGTTGAACCCGTGTATTGGTGACAGGCTCGAGCAAACACAACGGGCCATCGACCCCAAACACGCGTTCGTAAATCCGGTTGCGAAACGCCGCCTGCCCCGTCGAGATCCCGGTGAGCTGCAGCGCCTGGCGTTGCTTTTCGCCGATCTCCGCCCCATCTTGCAGCTTGCGCAGGCTCTGGCGCATTTCGACCGAGTTGTTGACCAGGCGAAAAATGTTCTCAAAGTGCACGTTGCGGGAGGCCTGGCCGACCACCCATTCAACAGTTGTATCAACATCAATCTCGGTAATCGAGGCCTTGCCCCGCTCGAGTCCGATGATCGCCTCTCCCCACAGGTGCTCGAGAATCAACTGGCTGAGATACACCGAACCGTTGGTGTAGTAGTAGACCTTTTCGGCCACCCCGTTTGAAACCAGCGCGCCCGAGTCGTCGAGGTGGGAAGCGAGGTCGACGATCTGCTGCTCGCTGAGTTCGTCGAGCATCACCTCGATCCCCACATTAAACGGTGAGCGTTTGGGGTCGGTGATCAGGCTCGACGGATGGGCCGAACCGACCAGGATAAACTGCACCCGCGAAAACAACCGGTCGATCGCGCGGTTGTTGAAAAACGTCCGCACCTTGCTAAAAAACTGTTCGCGGAAATTTGCCGACAACAGGGCATCGATCTCATCGACAAAAATGATCAACCGCCGGGGGTCGACCTGTTCGAGCCACGCCCGCAATGTGTCCTCTGGGTCCTGGAGTGCGAGCGGTTCACGGTCGAGCCTTGCGGTTTTTGCCACCGCCAGCAAAAAGTCGCGCCAAAACTCGCGGTAGTCCTCGATGACCATGGGTGCGAGATCGACGAATGCACATACAAACGAGTCGCGGTCGAGCGACTTAAAAGTCCGGATAATCAGGCTCGACTTGCCACTTTGGCGGGCCGCCACGATGTAGGGAAACCGCTGGTTTCGCTGGATTTGTTGCTGAAGTTCGGCGTCGGCCTTGCGCTCGATGTAGGCCTCGCCGTCAAAGGTCCCCGCCGCGCGGTAGGGAATCTCGCTCACCGGTAACTCCGATCGTCACCGATAATCCGCAACATCTCCCCGTGGTTTGGCTGCTGCTGGCAGTGCTCATACAACAATGCACACAGCTTTTGCAGCGAGACCACCCGCAGACCACTCGAAGCTGCGATCACCTGTCGGTGCTGGTGCGCCACCGCCTGGGCCGCAGCAGGCAACAGCGACAGCAAGAAGTCGAGGCCCGAATCGTCGAGCGGTTGCACGGCCACCGTTTGCCATCCCTGACCATACTTGGGGTTTTGCAAACCCCAGTCGCTCAGCAGGTTTTTCAGCGAAACTGGTGTACTTACAACAACACGAACGGAGCGACGGTGGACCATCGCGAAGTGCCAAAGTGCCGGCACAAACTGGCGCGCGACGTCGGCGGTGAGATGGCCAAACTCATCGAGAAGCAGCGCAAGCGGCCGGTCCCGGACCAATTCATCGAGGGCGATCCAGTCGGTCAACGGCTCGCTCGCCCCCAGCTGGCGCCCGACCAGGGCAAAAAACCGGCTGTGAAACTGCTCGACACTAAAGGTCGGCAACCCCTGCAGATCGAGGAGACAGATACGGTTGCGCTTGAGCGTGCGACCATACCCGCGGGCCCGCACCAACAGGCTCGACTTCCCGGTCTGAAAGTCACCCGAGACGGTGATCAACGCATGTTTGGCCAGGGCCGTCGCCAACTGGTGGTCGCAGCTGCGAAACACATAAGAGGGGCAGTCCTCGGGCAATGTACCGACGACCTGAAACGGCGAGACATCCGGGTCGAGGCGAACCCGAGCAAACCCGCCCGAATCGCACCCATCGGGAGGCTTGTTCGGCGACGTTTGGGGCGATGGGTGTGAAACACTCGGTGTTTGGGCCTCGACCGACGCACCGACAAGCCCGGTCGGAACCCGCGGCAGGGGGACGTCGTAGTAATGGCAAAAATTGCCATTGGCCGCACGAAAGCGAACGCAGGGGCGCCACGGCGTATGGCGCTCATCCTTGACCCGCACATAGACCCGAGCCACATCGCCGCGCAACTCGATGATGTTGTACGAACGCGGCACAGATTCGCCACGCTGCCGCGGCCCGGCACACAACGACCCGGCGGCGACCACCGGCAGGTCGAAGCCTTCGAGTGTACATGCATTGTTTGCCGCGGGCCGATGGGTGTGACCAACCAGCCCCAGGTTAAACGTCCGTTGGCTCAGTTGGCGAAGGCTGTCAACTTCGAGGTAGTCGCGCGAGCCCGCCTGCCGCCAGTTGAGGTCGTGGTGCCACAGTGCCAGCCGGTAGCCAGCAAAGTCCGCGAGCTGCTCCGAAGCTGCCGCGATCGCCCCACTGTGAATCACCCCCTGCGAGCGCTCGTGGTCGTTGAGATCGCAGCTATTAAAACCGGCCACCGCCACCGGGAGCCCCGGAAGATGATGTATAGTAAACTGTTCTGGACGCGCGAGCGGATAGGTCAGCCCGGTAAAGTCGCTAAAGAAACTCCGGAAATTGGCAAACCGCTGCTGGTAGTCCACCTCGCTGCGGGCACACAAAAACCGATCGCCAAACGGGATGACAAGCTCAGGCGCCAGCCCCCGCGGTTGCTGCCGCCGGGTGACAAATGCATCCTCCGAGGTCGGCCAGTGCACATCGTGATTGCCCGGCACCACCACGATGGCTTCGCGCGGCAACTCCAACACCTCGGCCAGGTGCGCAAGAAATTCAGCAGCCTCGGCATACTCCGATGGTTCTGCACTTTGAGACACATCGCCCGACACCAAAACAGCCTGGGGGCGCGGCACGCCATCGCGAGCAAACTGTTCAAAGTCGGCCCGCAACGCATGGAGCAACTCATCATTCCCCGCCGGCTCATCCCGCGTCCGATGGATATCGGAGAGATGCAAAATCGTGATCCGTACGTCCATCAGCGGGCCCAAACAGCGGCGATGATAACGCGGTCTGAGTCCCCATGGATCATGTGTAAAGGAGTTCACCGCGAACGCAGACGTCAAAACAAAGGCACAAACGACACCAGCCTACACACCCCTAAACCAGGTTCTCGAAACACGAAGCCCCGTCAGCCAAGGCAAAACGCAACTCGATTGCAAAGGAGATACAAGGGCATCGCAGGACAACCGCGAATCAGACCCGCGCATCTTTCTTAGACGACATGGCCAAGGCCGAACTTACGAGGCGCCTACTGTTTTCTACTGAAAGCTACGACAGACAATCAACCCCACATGTAGATTCGCGGAGGATTTTTGCCCGTGAACCGAGTCGTGCGAAGCGCCGCTGTCGTCATCTACTGCAAGCTTCGCCCGACCTCGCAGGCAAAAAACCCGCGCGCCCTTTCCAGACGACGCAACCAAGCCCGCACTAAAGATCGCGGTGGATTTTTGCCCGTGAACCGAGTCGTGCGAACCGCCGCTGTCGTCATCTACTGCAAGCTTCGCCCGACCGGTCTCACGCAAAAAGACCCGCGCGTCCGCCCGACCTCACAGCCTAGCCCAACCTCGCCGCGCGCTTCCCAGACGACACAATGCGAACCGCCGCTGTCGTCATCTACTGCAAGCTTCGCCCCGCCCGACCTCACAGCCTAGCCCAACCTCGCCGCGCGCCCCTCCCAGACGACACAACCAAACCCCCACTGAAGATCGCCGTGGATTTTTGCCCGTGAACCGAGTCGTGCGAAGCGCCGCTGTCGTCATCTACTGCAAGCTTCGCCCGACCTCGCGACCTTTCCAGACCCACACAACCAAGCTTCACCCGACCGCGCAGGCAAAAAACCCCGCGACCCAGACCACACAACCAAGCTTCGCCCGACCTCACACCCAACCTCGCCGCGCGCCCCTCCCAGACGACACAACCAAACCCGCACGTAGATTCGCGGAGGATTTTTGGCTGTGAACCGAGTCGTGCGAACCGCCGCTGTAGTCATCTACTGCAAGCTTCGCCCGACCTCACCCAACCTCGCCGCGCGCCATCCCCAGACGACACAATCAACCCCACATGTAGATTCGCGGTGGATTTTTGCCCGTGAACCGAGTCGTGCGAAGCGCCACTGTAGTCATCTACTGCAAGCTTCGCCCGACCTCACCGCCCGGCCCAACCTCGCCGCGCCCCCTTCCCAGACGACACAACCAAGCCCGCACTTAAGCGGAGGATTTTTGCCCGTGAACCGAGTCGTGCGAAGCGCCGCTGTAGTCATCTACTGCAAGCTTCGCCCCGCCCGACCTCACAGGCAAAAAGAACCGCGCGTCCCAGACGACACAATTAACCCCGCATGTAGATTCGCGGAGGATTTTTGCCCGTGAACCGAGTCGTGCGAAGCGCCGCTGTAGTCATCTACTGCAAGCTTCGCCCGACCGGTCTCACGGGCAAAAAGACCCGCGCGTCCATTCGAACGCAAAAATTACCAGTTGGGAGACTCTACAGCCGGGCCTTGACCACCGCCACCACCACCGCCGCCTCCGGCTTTCTCACCATCACCCTCGCCACCACCAGCGGCCTCACCACCGGCACCTCCGGCGGCTTTGGCTTCGGCTTCTTTTGCTCGGGCTTCGGCTTCTTTGGCTTTGGCCTCGGCTTCTTTGACCTTGGCTTCGGCTTCACGGGCTTTGGCCTCGGCTTCTAGGCGTTTTTCTTCGGCCTCCTTGGCCTTGGCCTCGGCGGCTTCTTTTTCTTTGTTGATCTTGTTGCACCCCGGGGCTGCAGTTGCGGTTGCGATCACCACGGTGGTTGCCAAAAACGTTTCGAGGTCGATCTTCACGGCGAACTCCTTGCCGCGTTTATACCCCATGCGCGCGGCGGGGATTCCATTTGTGTGAATTTTGTCGAGAAATGCTGCTTGCGGCCGGTTGCTGCCAACGTGCACCCACTCGCGCGGATGCCGGTTGCTCGCTAGAATCTCGCGGGCGCGGCTTTGCAACTTTGTGTAGCAGCAAGTTTATCTAGGCTAGGATCCCGCTTAGGGGTGTTTCGGAGTAGCCGTTATCTCCCCCGACCGAAGTTGCCTCGGGGGCAACGGCTTTGAGGCAGGCCAGCAGCATGTCGGAGGCGTTCTCGTCGTTCGACCGGTAGTGGACCCCTGGGTACTTCAGCGTGCCGCCACCGCGACCGGCGACGATGCATGGCAGGTCGTAGTCGGTGTGGTACAGGCCCGAGGCGCAATCGCTGCCCAGCAGGACTACCGACTGGTCGAGGAGGTTGCCGTCGCCTTCGCTTGTGTCTCGCAGCTGTCGCAGCAAGTAGGCGAAGCACTCCATCATTTTGATGGTCGAGGCATCGACGCCTGCGTTATCAGCTGCCTCATGGGTCATGTCGTGGTGGCCCTTGTTTTGCCCGAGCATGTGAAACACGGTGTAGCCGACGGAGCCGGTAAACTGGATGCTCGCCACCCGGGTGATGTCACAGGAGAACGCCAGGGCGAGCAGTTCGGCCATCACCGAGCTCACTGGCTCGAGCGGCTCCTTACCCTCCATGTCGGTATTGGTCTCGCCCGGCATCGCCGGCGGCTCGCACAACGGTGCAATTGCATCGATCTGCTTTTGGACCTGCTCGACACTTGCGAGGTGGGCTTGTAGGCGTTGCTTGTCGTTGGCCCCGACTTTTTGTTGTAGGCGCAACACATCCTCGCGCACAGCATCGAGGGCGGTCAGGCGTTGCGGCTTGGTCGGGTCGTCTGGGGGGACAAACCCCAAAAACAACTTGTTGAACAGCTCCTGGGGGTTGTGGATTGGCGGCAGTGGTTGGTCGGGACCCTTGTGGCTGATGAACTCCAGGGTTGGCCCCTCCGAGGTCACGATCCGTTTGGAAACCCGCAGCTGCACCGACGGCAAGAACGTCTCGCTACCGACAAACGCAGCGGCTGCTTGGTCGATCGATGGGCCACCGAACTTTGACGAATAGTTGGCTCCCATCGGATCGAGCTTGATGTACGGATAGCCCGAGAAGTACCCCGACACGCCCGTGTGGTGGCCGCGAACCTCGGGGTGTTTGGCGAACAATTTGAGCTTGGTGACGAGGTTGCAGTAATCGCGGACGTCGCTCAACGGCGCGAGCTGGGGTGTGAGCGGATAGTTGGCACCGGTCTCGGGCGGCGCCCACATCAGCGACCCGGCATCGTCGGTGTTGGCCAGGGCCACGCCGTTGCCAAAAAACCAGGTGATCATGCGGCGCGGCAATTCGCTGCCATTGGCAAACGCGTCGCCATTGCTGTTGAGCATGGCCTCCAAAATCGGGACTGCGAGGGCGACCGTTGAGCCGGCAACAGCTCCACGCAAAAAGGTACGACGGCTGAGGTGACGTTTTTTGAGCAGGTACATAAAAACGGGCCTTTCGGGTTAGGGCTCCACCGGGCCGACAGACCGGAACGTCTGGCTCGCCACCAGATCGACTAAAAGTTGTTGCATACGCAAGCCATCGGCGACAAAGCCATCGTCGAGGTCGCGTAGGGTTGGCATTTCACCGACGGTTTCGACGTGGCCGGTGGCGTGCCGAAACAGCTTGCGCACCATGCAAAGTGACACCCCCGGGGCATCGCGCAGGCGTTGGCCGAGCTCGAGTGCACCGTCGAACTCGCCGTAGGGGGTCACCTCGCTCACCGTGTTGATCTCGACCCCGTTTTCCATGGTCCGGAAGCTGCCGATCCCGTCGTAGTTTTCGAGGCCAAACCCGATCGGATCCATCAGCACGTGGCAGGTCGAACACACCTCATCGTTCATGTGTTTTTCGAGGCGGTCGCGGGCGGTCGGATTTTCGGCTCCGGCGGGTGGGAGGTCGGTGGCGACATCCGGTGGCGGAGCAGGTATGGGCTGGCACAACACCGTCTCGCGGACAAACTTGCCGCGGTGGGTGGGCGAAGTGCTCGAAATATGGGCAAACAGCGCGAGGAAGGCCCCCTGGCCAAAGATCCCACCGCGCTTGTGCTCGGGCAACTGCGGCACCTTCAAAAACGCCTCGGTGAACACACCTCCGGACGGGTGGGGAATGCCGTAGAACTCGGCCAACGTTGCATCTACAAACGTAAACGGCGTATCGAGAATCCACCGGATATCACCGTCCTGCTGCCAGATGACATCTTCGATCAGGGCCAGCGTTTCCCTGCGCATCGACTCGGCCAACTGCGGCGACCACAACGGGTAGGTCCCCGGGTCCTTGGGCAGGCTACTGAGCTCGTCTAGGTGGAGGATTTCCGAGTAGAAGTTGCTGAGGGCGGTCCTGGTTTGACCGCCGGCGAGGATGGCTTGTGCGGTGCTTCGCACCCCCTGCTCCGTGTCGAGCACGCCCTCGGCAGCGGCATCGAGCAGGGCAGGATCGGGTGTTGTGTCGCGCAAAAAGTACGACAGCCGGGTCGCCATCTCGTAGCCGTTGAGGCGCCGCACGTTGGCATCGTCGGGGTCGGGTACGCCGAGCTCGACCTGGTACAGGAAGTTGGGCGACTGCAACATCGCCGCGATCGTGTACTCAACCCCGACAAAGAAATCGCCACCTTCCAAAGCTGTCGTTTGGGCCACCTCTAAATAGGTTGCTTGCTCGGCCGGCTCGAGTGGCCGGCGAAACGCCCGGAGGCCGAAGTTTTGGATGAACTGGCCATGGCAGTTTTGGTCGTCGGGAGCCTGCGGGGTACAGCCTGCGAGGTAGGCTTCGATCTGGGCGATGTTGCCGGCCATCGCCTCGGCTGCGGCCGCCCGGGCGGAGACTTCGTAGGCCTCGACCGCGGCATCGCTGACCGCGAGTTGGGCAGAGCCGATTGCGTCGAATCCGTTGAGTTTTGTGTCGTCCGGTGGCGTGACCACGGCGGCCGCCCCCGGGCCTAGGAGGTCGCGGACCGAGTTGACGTAGTGCCGAGCGAGCAGTCGTCGTAAACTCGGAGACGCAGGCTCAAACTCGGCTGGCGGCTCGTCGCCGGTTTCGGAGTCGCCTTCAGTTGGGGCCGACGTCTCGCTGCCGTCCGTCATATCGGTTGCAGCGGATGCCCCCGTGCTCGCCGAAGTAAACGTCGCCGTATCCTGGTCGGCACCGGAGTAGCAACCTACCGCGAACAAACACGCGAGAAGCCCGAGCCCGAGCGGACTGCGAGTCAATGTATGCGCCATGATCACCTCGGGGCAAGGGTACCCCACCCCGCCGGGAAAAATCGCTAGCAATCAACCGATGCATGCGCACCTGTGCGGATAGCAAATCCCCAACGAAATCAGGGGGCAACGCGAACGCGCACAGGGTCGTTTTGCCCATTCCCCCACATATGCAGGATTGCCGCGGCGCCCTACCACGATCCATGACTTCCCTATCACAATCCGCGCCCCTGCGGTGTTTGGCGACACCTGTGGGCTCAAGGTCGGGCACCAAAAACCGCGCACCGACGGGCCCCAGAGCATTTGCTCATACATAGACCTTCCGCCGAGGTCCGTGGTAGTGCACAAAGATGCCCAGCGCAGACACACGCGAAGTCGATGGTTTGGTCGAGCTGCTCACCCCGCCCGACGACCCGGTGCTGCGCAACCCCGACCTCGACCCCACGGCCCGCGAACAGCGAACGTGGAACCGCTGGAACCTCGCGGCGCTGTGGGTCGGGATGAGCGTATGTGTCCCGACCTATATGCTCGCTGCCAGCCTGATCGCCGCCGGCATGAATTGGTGGCAGGCGATGCTCGCTGTGTTGCTCGGCAACCTCCTGGTGATGGTGCCGATGATCCTCAACGGCCATGCCGGCACCCGCTACGGTATCCCCTTTCCCGTGTTCGCGCGGGCGGCCTTTGGCGTGTTTGGTTCGCACATTCCAAGCATTGCCCGTGCCCTCGTTGCCTGCGGATGGTTTGGCATTCAAACGTACATCGGTGGCGAGGCGATGTCGGCGATGATCGGCCTTTTGTGGGACGGCTGGGCAACCCTCGGTGGCGGGGCCATGTTCCTCGGTCTCAGCCTCACCTCGTGGATTACGTTTTTGCTGTTTTGGCTGCTCAACGTCTACTTTGTGTGGCGCGGGACCGAGTCGATCAAGTGGCTCGAAACCCTGGCAGCGCCGTTTTTGCTGCTCGTTGGCGTGGCGCTTTTATGGTGGGCAACCGGCAAGGCCGGCGGCCTCGGGACCCTGCTCGAGCAGTCGAGTACGTTGGTTGGCGATCAAAAAGACATGTCCGCTGGGGCATTCTTATTGACGGTGTTTTTACCGGGCGTCACCGCCATGCTCGGGTTTTGGGCAACCCTGTCGCTCAATATCCCCGACTTCACGCGCTACGCCAAAAACCAGCAAGAGCAGGTTGTTGGCCAATTCTTGGGGCTTCCCACCACCATGCTGATGTTCTCATTTGTCGGCGTGGCCGTGACCTCGGCAACGGTGATCGTCTACGGCGAGCCCATCTGGGACCCGGTGAAATTGGTTGCGCGGCTGACCAGCGAGTCGGGCTCGACCACCCTGGCGTTTGTCTCGATGCTAACACTTGCAATTGCAACATTATCAACCAACATCGCCGCCAACATCGTCTCGCCGGCCTATTCGTTTTCCAATGCATTTCCCCGCAAGGTTTCGTTTCGCACCGGGGGTCTCATCGCCGCCGGCCTCGGCATTGTGCTGTGTCCGTGGCTGTTGCTCGACATGTACATCGGCTGGCTGGTGACCTACTCGGGCCTTTTGGGAGCCGTCGGCGGGGTGTTGATCGCCGACTACTGGCTGCTGCGCGGGACCAAACTCAACCTTGTCGACCTCTATCGCAGCAACGGTGAGTATCGCTACGCCGACGGCTTCAACCACAAGGCGTTGGTTGCCCTGCTCGCCGGGATCGCTGTGGTCATGGTTGGTTACTTTGTGCCGGCAGCCAGCTTTTTGTTTCAGGGTGCGTGGTTCACCGGTTTTGTTGTATCAGCAGGTATGTACTACGGCTTGATGCGCAAGCCCTAGGCCGGGCATGGGCCCCGCGCTGACGAGCTCGCAGCTTGTACACACAAGCTATTTGAGGCACTAAACCAGCTCGTAGCGGCTGATCTCGGCAAAGATGTTCTCGAGCCGGCCGAGTTCGTCGGACTGAATCAAAAACCCTGTGAAGTTGGCCATGTCTTCCAAGATGGCAACCGCGTCCACGGCCGAGCCTTCGCTGTCGATCGCACTCAGGCGATTGCAAAAACTGACGTTGACGGTCTGCACCTCTTCGAAGAAGTTGAGCAGTTCTTCGAGTTCCCAGTCGGCCCGCTCGCCGCGACGGTAGGCGAAGTACTGGGCCATGAGGTACATCCCCAAGATCCGGTAAGTCGTTTCGTCGGGGGTCGCAAACGGGAGGTGGGTTTCGACCATCGGCTTGAGTCGGCCCAAAATCGGGCACCCCGAGGAGGCCATGGTCAGGCCCAAAATCCCACTCATGCCGCGTTTGGTGGTGGTCTCGCACAGGTAGGTCCGTGCCTTCGACCGCACCCGGACCGTGCAATTGTCGTCGGACGGCACGTCCTTGAGGGCATCGATCACGTGGACCAGGGTTTTTGCCACGGGGCACTGTGGGTGTTCGTCAGACTCGAGCGGACAGTTGGGGCACTTGCAGTAGTCAAGCGCAGTCCATTCGGGGTAGCGATCCCGTGGCTGCGTGATGACATTGAGTGTGTCGTATTCGAGGGAGACGGAGACCTTCTTGCTGGTCCCGTCCTGAAAGACAAACTCGTAGACGTAGTCGACGGTCGCTTCTTCGCCATCCTCGAGTTCGTCGTGCATCCCAAAAATCCTCCGGGCTCCCCGGGTCGACGTGGAGGGTATCACTGTTCGTTTCACACAATCTAGCCCAGATATCTCACCGCGTAGCGAAAGCGAGACCGCCACCCGTTTGCTCGTTTGGGTGCGCGGGCCGATGATCGACGCCGCGGTCGGTGCCAGAGGTTTTTGCACGTGGGTTTGCAAGTGCACGGATCGCCGCATCGGAATTCGACGATTCGCGCTTGTTGGCGGTTCTTTGTCGACAAAGGGCGCATTTGGCCACGCGTAGAGTCCGCGGATAAGCGGCCCGAAAAGAACTGTGCGCATCCGTGCTGCCGGGCTATCGTCCGCCCCGATGTCGCGCTACCGCGGTCTATTTATCCTGTTCTTCCTCTCCGGGATCAGCGGACTCATCTACGAATCGATCTGGTCGCGCTACATCCGGTTGTTCGTCGGCAGCGCTGCCACGGCCCAGGTGTTGGTGTTGAGCCTGTTTATGGGTGGCATGTCCTTAGGGGCACTCATCGCCGCTCGCAAACTCAGTTCGGTGCGCTCACCCGTGCGTGCGTACGGGCTCATTGAGGGTGGGATCGGCATCTACGCCCTACTGTTTCCGACCATCGCCGATCTGGTGATGCGGCTTTGCTACGACAGCATTTTTCCAGCGGTCGGCGACGCCGGCATGATTTCGCTGATCAAGTGGAGCATGGCCGCGCTCATGATCCTGCCGCCGTGCGTGCTGCTGGGCATGACGTTCCCGCTGATGAGCGCCGGCATCCTTCGCCAAGAGCCCAAACGCTCGGGCGAGATCCTCAGCCTGCTGTACTTCACCAACAGTTTGGGCGCGGCCCTCGGAGCCGTGGTCTCGGGCTTTGTGTTGGTGACCAACTTCGGGTTGCCGGGCACGCTGGTCGTTGGCGCGATGATCAACCTGTTGATCTTTGCCCTGGCCGTGCGCAAACGCGAAGTCTTTCCCCCTGCGGTCGTCGCCGACGAATCGTCCAAGCGCGAGGGCGGTGGCATTCAGGGATTTTGGCTCACCGTGTTTCTCGCCCTTGGGTTTGGCACCGGCCTGTCGTCGTTTATGTACGAGATCGGTTGGATCCGCCTGCTGTCGATGATCATCGGCAGCGCCACCCACTCGTTTGAGGTCATGCTCTCGGCCTTTATCTTTGGCCTCGCGCTCGGCGGCCTGTGGGTGCGGCGGCGGATGGACAAGTTTCGCCGGCCCGAGCTCGTCCTCGGACTTGTGCAACTGCTGATGGGTATGGCCGCGATCGCGACGCTGCCGCTTTACCGGCTCGCGGTCGAGGCCATGGGCGGCTTGCTCAGCGGACACGAGTGGATGGTCGAGTTGTTTGGGGGTGAGCGCACCGAGTCGCTGTGGATCGCCTTCAACGTGCTGCGCTACCTGTTGTGCCTGTTGATCATGCTGCCCGCGACCTTCTGCGCCGGCATGACGCTGCCACTACTCACCCACGTGTTGTTGCGCCGCGGTCAGCCCGAGGGCGTGATCGGCAAGGTCTACGGCCTCAACACCCTGGGTTCGATCGTCGGCGCAGTGATGGCAGGCCTTGTCTTGATGCCGCTTGTCGGCCTCAAAAACGTGATCGTCATTGGTGCGGCCGTCGACATCGCGCTCGGCATCATGTTGATCGTCCGCGAACGTCGCTACGGCAAGCCGCTCGCGAGTTTGCGACGCACGTTTATCACCGCGACGGTCGGCGGCGGGGCGATGTTGCTCCTCGGCCTGTTTGTGTTGAAGCTCGACCCGATGGTGATGACCTCAACTGTGTACCGCAACGGGCGAACCCGCCTGCCCGACGACGACTACAAGCTGCTGAGCTACGTCGACGGGCGCACGGCCTCGGTCTCGGTGGTCGATCGCACCATCCATGCCGGCTACCGGGTGATTTACGCCAATGGCAAACCCGATGCGACGGTGATCATCGACCACTTTCCCGAGGGTCGTAAGCCCGAGTACGGCCCCGACCTCGCCGGCGACGAACCGACCCAGATGCTGCTTGGGGTGTTGCCGATCATGGTCCGCCCCCACGCCAAAAATGTCGCCCTGATCGGGTTTGGCAGCGGCGTGTCGGCCCACACGGCCCTCGGCTCACCCGAGCTCGAACGGCTCGATACCATCGAGATCGAGCCCGAAATGATCCGCGGTTCGGAGGCCTTCAAAGCTGTCAACCACCGGGCCTACGAAGACCCGCGCAGTCACCTGTGGATCGACGACGCCAAGGCGTTTTTCGCCGGTGAGGCCCGGGCCTACGACGTCATCATCTCCGAGCCGACCAACCCGTGGGTCAGCGGCGTTTCGAGCCTGTTTACGCTCGAGTTCTATGTCGAGACCAAGCGCTACCTCGCCGACGACGGCATTTTGGTGCAGTGGCTGCAGGGCTATGAGCTGTCCGACAAACTCACCCTCACCGTGCTGTCGGCCCTCGATCGCGAGTTTGCCGACTACCTGATCCTCCGCGTCGGTCACAGCGATTGGATCATCATCGCCTCGCCCACCAAAAAGCTCGGCCAGCTCAGCGACATCCCGCTGTCGTGGGTCGACGATCCGAGCTCCCCGTGGTCGAAAATGCAGCCGTCGTTTGAGCTACTCGGGATCCACGACATCGGTCAAGTCGACAGCCTCGTGGTTGCCAACCGCGAGCTGCTCCACCCATTTTTAGACGGCAAGCCGGCCAACTCCGACGCCTATCCGCTGCTCGACACAGGTGCCGAAAAGGACAGGTTTATGAAGCACAGCGCCGGGCTGCTGCACTCGATCCGGTGGACGCCGGCCCCGCTGCTCGAAGTGTTGGGCAACTACGAGCGCCGCCCCTACCCGGCCGAGGGCATGAAGGACCTGCGCGACCCCCATGTCTTGTACGAGCCCGAGCAGGCCTCGTTGCTCATGCGCGTGTTTGAAGACCCATCGACGCCGCGCTGTTCGGAGGTCAAAGATCCTGACTGCGAATACCCGCCGGCTGGGGTGATGGATCTGTGGGTCGAGCAACAAAATGCGCTCGAGCGCGGTGAGCCCAAATGGAACCTGTGGACCGATCGCACCTACACGATCTTTCGCAAGACCGCGCCCCATCTCAACCTGTCCCAAACGCCATGGTGGGAAAAAGTCCTCGAGGTCAGTCGCGGCGAGGACACGCCCGAAGACCTGAGCCGCGCCATCGAGCTGCTCGATGCGCTGATCCGGCGCGAAGGTCCGCGGCTGATGCAAGCGATCGAAGCGGTTCGCAGCAACGGGGATGATGTGCTGTCCAAGGGCCTGGTGGCGATTGCCACCATGGTCGCGCTCGAGCTGACATCGGCACCGGAGCAAACCCGCGACACGCTCACCCACAAAATCATTGATCCGCTGGTCGACAACAACGACACGAGCGAAGACCTGGCCTTTCAGGCACTCCGCATGCGCGCCCTCGTCAGCAAGTAATTGGGGCCCACGCCCCCCATGTTTGCCAACGCAATTGACTGCAACGAAAGTCGATGTAGGCGCAAATTTTGACCTGCCACCGGGCCTGTCCAATCCCGTGAGTTTGCTGCTTTACAGGGGTCTGCAAACCAGTACATCCTGCTAACGATCCCTCGTGTTCCCCAGGTGTGCTGCCATTAGATGCACACGGAGGTTTTTGATGAAACGACTTACCCTGCCTTCCCTCGCCGCATTGGGCCTGGCGTGCTTTGCCGCCGGTGCATTTAGTGGCTGTAACGCTGGCAAGTCGTGTGTATCTACACGCGAATACTTTGCCAACGAAATCCTCGGCGGTGCCATGAAGCAGTGCGCCGGCTGCCATGAGCCCGGCGGCCTCGCCAGCGAGAAGGGTGCGGAGTTCATTCTCCTGCCCGCGACCTACCCCGGGTTTTTAGACGCCAACATGGACGCCGTCCGGGAGATGGCCAAAAACCAATACGACGGCACGCCGTTGCTGCTCGCCAAACCTTCGGCACTCACCGAGCATGGCGGTGGCAAGGTCATCGACGAGGGCGACGAGAACTACGAAAAAATCTCCGACCTCATTGCCCAGCTCGACAGCCCGGTCGAGTGCCCAACCGACGACTTTGAGGCCGACTACGAGGGTGTGCAGTTTCTCGACGAGGCCGAGACCCTGCGCAAGGCGGCGCTCCACTTAGTTGGCCGCCTGCCGAGCCAAGACGAACTCAACCGCGTGACGGAAGGTGGCGACGAGGCGCTGGCCATCGTGCTCGAAGAGATGATGACCGAGGACGCGTTTTATGAGCGGCTCACGGAGATGTGGGGCGACCTGCTGCTGACCGACCGCTACCTCGCCTACACCGGATTTGCCGTCAACCTGCTTGACCCCGCTGCGGTACCCAACGCCGGGGCCTGGTACGCCAACCTAGGCGACGAAGACAGCTACCTCGTCAACCGTGCGGTCGCCCAGGAGCCGCTCGACCTGATCAACTACATCGTCCGCAACGACCGGCCATTTACCGAAATCCTGACCGCCGACTACACCGTGTTCAACAGTTACTCGGCCGGTCTCTACCAACCCGACGGGGTTTCGTTTGGCGGCCCTGACTATACAACTTTCAAGGAGGGCAAAATCAAAATGCTCGGCGAGGGCGGGCAAGCGCTCAACATCCCCCACGCCGGTATTTTGACCTCGCCGATGTTCCTCAACCGGTTTCCAACCACCCCGACCAACCGCAACCGCCACCGCGCGCGCATGGTCCTCAAGCTGTTTTTGGCGACCGATATCCTCAAAATTGCCGAACGTCCGATCGACCCCTCGGCCCCGACCGAATACAACAACCCGACCCGCGACAACCCGTCGTGTAGCGTGTGCCACAACATCATCGACCCGCTCGCCGGCGGCTTTCAAAAGTACGACGACAACGACCAAGAGGAGTACATCCCCGACCGCGAGTGGTACACCGACATGGTCAGCCCGGGCTATGGCGACGAGACCATGCCGACCAGCGAGTACCACCAGGCACTCCCGTGGCTGGCCCAACGGGCAGCTGATGACCCGCGCTTTGTCCTCGGCACCATCTACAACACGTACACCGCGTTGACTGGCCTCGCGCCGCTCGACTACCCGACCGATGCCGAGTCGCCGACCTACGCGGCCGAGCTCGATGCCTGGCAGGCCCAGGACGCGCTCTTCACCAAGATTGGCGAGGAGTTTGTGATGGCCGACTACAACCTCAAGACGGTGATCTCCGGGATTGTCCGCAGCCCCTACTTCCGGGCAGCCAACGCCGAGGAGCCACTCACCGACGAGCTCCTGGCCAAATACGTGGCCTTGGGTGGCGGCCGACTGTCGACCCCCGAACGCCTCGCCCGCAAGATCGAGGCTGTCACCGGCGTCCACTGGGTTCGCCCGTGGGACCTGGCCGACTACCTGCTGACCGAATACCGCATTCTCTACGGCGGTATCGATGCTGATACAATTACCAACCGGCTCACGCAAATGAACGGATTGATGGCCGGAGTGTCGATCCGCATGGCCAACGAAGTTGCGTGCGGCACCACGGCCTACGACTTCTCGCGGGCGATAGACCAGCGCAAGCTGTTTCCCCACGTCACCCTCGATCACCTGCCCGAAGGGGCATCTGGCCAGGAAGTCCCCGACGCGATCGAGGACATCAAGACCAACATCGTCTACCTCCACGAGCGCGTCCTGGGCGAGAAACTCGAAATCTCCGACCCAGAGATCGAACGCACCTACCAGGTGTTTTACGAGACCTGGAAGGAGGGCATGGGCATCATTGCCGGCGACCCGGGAGCCACCTACCTCACCTGGCAATGCCAAGCTCGCGTCGATCCGACCACCCAGGTCGACCTGCCGGAGTCCGAGCAAATCAGCCAAGACCCGAACTACACAGTCCGCGCATGGATGGCGGTCATGACCTACCTGCTGTCGGACTACAAGTTTTTGTACGAGTAAACCCGAGGCCAACCTAGTTATTTGACCCTGCAACGAACTGGAGACCCGCCATGAAACGCCGCTCCTTCCTACAACTCACCGGCCTCACCGGACTCGCTGTCGCAGCTCCGTTTGCCACCCATCGCCTGGCCTCGGCCGCACCCGAGCCCTACGGTGGCCCCTACTACGTCCTGATCAACGCCTCCGGCGGTTGGGACCCGGTGTTCTTTTGCGACCCCAAACTCAACCCCGAGCTCAACCGCATGTACGGCAACATCGGCCAAGCCGGCAACATTCCGTTTGCCCCGCTGCCGGTCAACGCCCAAACCACCGGGCTCGATGCCGGGGCCCTGCCCTATGTCATGTCGCCACAGGCGTTTTTCGAGAAGTACTCGAGCCGCTTGCTGGTGGTCAACGGCATCGATATGGAGACCAACAACCACGACGGTGGTACCCGGGCGATTTGGTCGGGCAAGCTCCAGGAGGGCTTTCCCTCGTTTGGTGCCCTGGTCGCGGCTGCCCGCGGGGGCGACCACCCGCTGGCCTACATCAGCAGCGGTGGCTACGACGTGACCGAAGGTCTGGTATCGATCACCCGCCTAGACAGTGTATCTACACTCAATAAGATCGCCTACCCCAACATCTTTAACCCCGACGACCCGGATAGCGGTGCATTTCACACCCAGGCCACCTACGACCGGATCGCGGCTGCCCAACAGGCCCGCCTACAAGCCATGCGGGACGGACAAAACCTGCCGCGAACGCAGCAGGCGATGGACGAGTTGTTTTTGGCCCGTGCCAGTGACAACGCCCTGCAGTCCCTCACCCTGCCGGAGAACTTGGTCGAAATCCCGGGCTACCAGTTAGGCGACTTGCAGCGCATGATGCAGACCAGCCAGCTGGCCCTGGCCGCGTTTGATGCCGGGTTGGCCGTGGCCGCCAACCTCAATATCGGTGGCTTTGACACCCACGCCAATCACGACCGCGACCAAACCCTGGCGATCGCCAAGGTCCTCGCCGGTGTCGACTTTTTGATGACCCAAGCCGAGGCGATGGGATTGGCCGACAAGCTCACCATTATGATCGGCTCCGACTTTGCCCGTGGTCCCGGCTACAACGGCGAAAACCCCAACTCAGGTAAGGACCACTGGTCGATCGGTAGCGCCATGTTTATGGGTGCTGGGGTCAACGGCAACCGGGTTGTCGGTGCCACCGACGATACCCAACGCGCACTGCCCCACGACGGTGTAACCCTCAAGGTCAACCACATCCACAAGGCGATTCGCAAGCTCGCGGGCATCGACAGCCACGAGTACGCCCAGGAGTTTGCGCTCCCGGGCGAGGATATCGCGCTGTTCTAGCTGGCGAGACAACGGCAAAAAGCAGGCTCGCGCTTGGGCCTGCTTTTTTGTGTGTACAACGAATCGTCGCTCAGTCAGCTTCGCTCGACCACACAACCGTGCCGCCGGCCAACAGGCGCTCACGGGCCGCCAGCACCTGTTCGACGTCGGTCTCAAATGCCTGCAACGCATCTTCGACGGTGTCGTAGCCGAAGATTTCGTCGCCAGTGACCTCGCCGCCAACATCGACAAACGCGCAGCCCGACGGTGGCGGGTTCATGTTCGCCAGGGCCTGCAAAAACCCTGAGATCACAAACTCGGCGTGGACAAACGCGAGTTGCTCGGCGTGGGTTTGGTAGCCATCAATCGTGTACACACAAATAAACCCTGCGTGGTTGAGACGGCCGAGCACAAATCGCTGGCGGTAGCCCTCGCCGTGCTCCGCCGGCGGGTCGCACTCGATCGTCTCCCGCAGCCAACGCTCGAGCTCGGGCCTACGCCGGGCGAGCATCACAGCCCCAAGTGCCTGTTCGTCGACCATCAGCAAGCCCGTTCGCTGCGCTAGGGAGCCTGCTGCGAAACTAAGTGCTCATACAAGTCTTCGGGGGCAACCCCGCTGGCCCGGGCAGCCTCTGCCCGTTGGAGTTCTTCTTCGATCGCCAGACGAAACTCGAGCGGTGGCGCGGCCCCGTTGATCACCCGCCCGTTGACAAAATACGCCGGTGTCCCAGACACCCCAACCTTGCGGGCGAGATTTTGATCGCCGAGGATCTTGGCATCAAACTGGTCGCTGTGCAGCGCCTGGCGAAACGGCTTGGCCTTGAGCCCGACCTTCTTGGCAACCTCGACCAGGGCATCCTCATCGAACTCCGCCCGCAGCTCGTAGAGGGCGTCGTGGAACTCCCAAAACTTGCCCTCTGATTGTGCATACATCGACCCCCGGGCGGCCAAAAATGCGTGGCTGTGAAACGGCAGCGGGTAGTTGCGATAAACCACCCGCAACTGCTCGCCGTAGCGGCTGCGCATGCGCTCTAGGGTGTCGTTGCCGCGGGCGCAAAACGGGCACTCAAAGTCGCCAAATGTAATGATCGTGACCGGAGCCGTCTTGGGGCCACGCTGCGGAGATGTCCCAACGGGCACATTGTAGATCCGGTCGGGGCGCAACTTTCGCGCGGCCCCCTCGTACTCGACCTCGCGGTAGCCGTCAGCGATTGCATAGGCATACAAATCCTTGCCGGAGATCCCTTTGTCGCGCCATTTGGCCGCGAGCTGGAGTTCCTCATCGATCATCTGCTGCAAAAATTCCTTGGGCTTGGCCCCACTCACCCGGCGACCGTTAATGTAGTAGGCCGGCGTGCCGCGAACCCCGAGGCGATAGGCCTGGCGCATGTCTCGACGGACAGATGGTCCGTACTTCAGCGCCTGGATGTCGCGGGCGAGGACGTCGAGGTCGAGACCAACTTCGACGGCGTATTGCTGGATCCGCTGGAAATCGAGGCCCTGCTGGCTGAGCAGGCGATCGTGAAACTCCCAAAACTTGCCGTACTCGTGGGCGGTGCGAACCGCCAGGGCTGCGATCATGGCATGCGGGTGAAAGTCGAGCGGAAACGCCTTGTAGGCGATCCGGATCTTGCCGCGGTACTGCTGCTCGAGCTCCAACAGCGCGGAGTGCCCGCGCTGACAATAGGGGCACTCAAAATCGGAAAACGCGACGACCGTGACCGCGGCATCCTCGGGGCCGCGGACCGGAGCGTCACCGAGTTCAACGAAGTAGCGTTCAAACGGGACATCGCTGCGATCGAGCGGTTCGCCCCCGGTAACCTCGAACCCTGGAAGTGTTTCGGCACCCGTCGCCTGCGGGCTGTCGTCGCTCGGAATCGCCGCCTGCTGGTCGCGCTTGCACACCGTCAGGGCGAGAAGACTGAGAGCGAGCGGGGCGAACGGGCGTCGGAGCTTGGAAATCATCGGATCTCGCACGTGGTAGCAGGGTAACGAAAAACGGCCACAGAAGTTATCACCAACCCCGGCCGGCTCACACCGATTCCCATCGAAAAACGCACAAAGGAGGTCTTTGGTTTGGCGCACCGCCGACATGCCCCCCGTGGATTTGGGGTGGTGACCCCCGTCCTCTATCACCACCTCGCGTGGGCCAACGGTGCCGTTATAGGCTCCGTGATGGTGACCTCCGGCGCGACCGAGTTCGCCAGTCCCGGCGAAGATAGGCTACGGTCCGAGGGAACCTTTGGCCGGGTTCGTGCGTCTTTGGCCCAGGAGTCCCCATGCAACAGGTCGAGTGTGTTCAGATCCACCACTCCTACGACGGCGTCCGCGATGCTGTCCACGCGCTGTCGTTGAGCCTTCGCCGCAGCGAAGTGCTCGCCCTTATCGGCCCCAACGGCGCGGGCAAGTCGACCACCCTGCGGATCCTGGCAACGCTGCAGCAGCCCGACCGCGGCCAGGTGCTGTGGGATGGGGTCGACGCCTGGGAGCAACGCCTCGAACTGCGGCGAAAGATCGGTTTTTTGGGCGACGGTACCGGGCTTTACCCCACCATGACCGCGGCCGGCTACCTGCGGTTTTTTGCCGAGTGCTACGGCCTCGACGACCGCGCCGCCAATACCCGCGTCGACGAATTGCTGGCCACCTTCAACCTCACGCAAAAGGCCAAGGCCAGGATTTCGGACCTCAGCAAGGGCATGCGCCAGCGCCTAGCAATTGCACGTACATTGATTCACCGGCCCGAGCTATTGCTGCTCGATGAACCCGCCGATGGCCTCGACCCGCGCGCCCGCAGGCAGCTGCGCGAAATCCTGCGCACGGTCGCCAACGAAGGCGTCGCGCTGGTAATCAGCAGCCACATCCTGCGCGAGCTCGACGGTTTTTGCGACTCGGTGGCGATCATCGAAAAGGGCGAGATCAAGGTCCACGGCTCGGTCGACGAGGTCATTGCTCGCTACGAAGTCGGTCGCCGGCTGCACGAGGTCCATGTCACCCGCGGCTTGCAACGGGCGATTGAGCTGCTGCGCAAACACGAAGGGTTGATCGAAGACGTCGGGCCGCTGCACAAAACCGAGACCATGGACGACCCCAAAACCGCCGATCGCGGGCTGATTCGCGTGCGGATCCACGGTAGCGAGGAGCGTGCTGCCCACCTGTTGCGCGAGCTTGTGCTCGCCGACGTCGAAGTAATTTCGCTCGCCAAGGTTCGCTCCGACCTCGAAGATGTTTACAGCAGCCTCGGGCGCGATGCTGTCAGCTAGTTCGTGCACGACCTGCTGCGCGAAAATTGCATGCGCAATAAAAACAACCAAAGAACATGCTCCTTTAGACATAATAGGACATGCCGCGTAAACCCCCGGAGTTTGCCGACCATCCACTGCGCTACGCCACAGCCTGCTCATCTGGGATGGTTCGCGCCTGTTGCTGCCATGTTGTCGATGGCGACACCGCCGACTTTTTGCTCGACCTAGGCTGGTACCAATATGCCTACGTCGCCCTGCGATTTCGCGGGGTCAACACGGCTGAAACCCGCGGTACCCGGGGTGCCGAACGGGCCCTTGCGCAGCGGGCCAAGCAATGGGTGGTCGACAACCTCGTGGGCAAGCCGGCACTTGTTCGCGGCAGCAAGCAACGCGTCTCTTTTCAGCGATTTGTCGCCGATATCTGGATACCCGCAACCCCGCAACAGGCCGCGCTGGAGATTGAAGGTGGGCAGCCACTGCTCACGCTCGGCAACACCAACTGGCGGCTGATTTCCGACTTGCTAGTCCACGCGGGTCTGGCCGAGCGAATCCGCCGCTAGGTGGCGGCCCGCCGGGTTTCATGTACTGACAACTAAGACGCGGATTCGTCGTCGCCAAGCGACGCCTGCCACTGTTGTTGCCCCGAACCTATCTCCTCGGGCGTGAGGTCGTATTTGTGGGTAGCAATGGCCCAGCAATGACCAAACGGGTCCTTGAGCTTGCCCATGCGGTCGCCCCAAAACGCGTCCATCACCGGCATCATGACCTCGCAGCCGGCTTTGTGTGCACGTGCAAATAACGCATCGCAGTCGGCGGCGTACAGCCACAGCCCCATGGTTGCCGAGCCCTTGGGCCCGTGCTCCCAGGCGCCCGGCCAGGCGTCGGCCATCATCACCGGACTTGTGCCGATTTTTAGCATCACATGCAGCACACCTTTCCCGTTTGGCGAGGGCACGGGCGGCGCCATCAACTCGGCGCCAAATGCCTGTTGGTAAAACGCGATCGCCTTCTTGCAATCGCCGTTGAACCACAGATGTGGCGTGAGGGTCGGCATCCCTTCTGGAACGGGTTGTTGTGCAGGTTTCGGCATACCCCGAGTGATGCCCGAATCCGCGCCGAGAGGCAACGAAAAACCCTCGACGAAACCAGGCTCATTCGAGGACTGTATATACATTTGGGCTGACGATGTGGTCAAACCGTGGTACCTGCAACTCCATGCTTCGTCGATTTGCTGCGTTAACCTGGGTTTTTGCAAGTGGCCTCGCACTCGCGTGCAACCCGGCCATGACCGGCGAGAGCGATACCAACGAGACCGATGATAGTACAACAACCTCGGGCGAAACTGGCGAAGCTACGGGCGAGACCTCCGAGACAACCGCAGGCCCCGGCAGCGAGACCGACACCGATGGCGAAACGGACACATCCGGCACCGATGGTGCGGTCGGCTGTGACGGCGCCCCACTGTTGACCAACCCCAGCGATCCTGCGGCAGACGGCCCGTGGCCCGTCGGTGTCCGCACGGTACAGGTCGACGGCCTCAACGTCGAAGTTTGGTACCCGGCGAGTGTTGGCAGCGAAGCCGGGGCCGAGCCGCGGGTCTACGATATCCGCACCAAACTTCCCGACAGCGAGCAGGGCAAGGTTCCCGATGCCGACAACCCCTGGCAACCCTGTAACTGCTACCCAGACCTCCCGCTCGACGACACCCACGGCCCCTACCCGGCGGTTTTGTTTGTCCACGGCACCGCCGGATTTGCCAGCCAATCCCTCGAGTTTATGACCCATTGGGCAAGTCGCGGGTTTGTCGTGATGTCGGCCGATCACCCGGGCCTCATGCTCGGCGACCTGCTCGGCAGTTTGTGTGGGCAAATGGCCCCGCCGCAGGACCTCAGCGGTGACCTCGCGAAGATGCTCCAGGCACTCGACACCGCCGCCGGCGACCTCGCGTTCCTCAAAGACCATGTAGATACATCGAGAGTGGGCATGGCTGGCCACAGTGCCGGGGGCAATGCCGTCTCGGGCCAGGGAGACCGGGCCCAGGTGCTCATTCCGATGGGTGCTGGCGGCACCAGTGAGGGCGCCATGCTGCAATCGACACTCGTGCTCGGGGCCCAGGAAGATGCGGTGGTCGCCTACGGTAGCCAAACCGGGGGCTATGACAGCTCGCCGGCCCCCAAGCGGCTTGTTGGGCTCGCCAACGCCGGCCACCTCGCGTTCTCGAGTCTGTGCTCGCTCGAAAATACCAGCGGCCAGGACTTCCTCGAAATCGCCACGGCCTACGACATCTGCGGCGCCCAGTTTGCCGGATTTTTGTTTGACTGTAAGGACAGCTACATCCCCGACCCGACCTCCTGGGAAATCACCCAGTTTGCCTCCTCGAGTGTGTTGGAGGAAACCCTGCACTGCCATCCCGAGGCCGGAGGGTGGCTGGGGCAGATCCAGGCGACCTACCCCGAGGTCGCGGACTTTTTTGAGGAGCTCTAGGCCAGACGGCTATTTCGAGCGCACGGGCAAACCAACAACGACGGCACCCGAAGTACGTTCGAGGTTGCGAGCAGTTGCTAGCTGCCGCCAGATTTCGACCACAACTTCCCGCCGACGTCCCGAAACGGGGAACAAGCGAACGCGGCGGCACACGGTGTGTCGCTCGAAGCAACGCCCGGTGCGTACGACGTTGATCTTGCCCTTTTCGATGATCGCCACCGAGTCGCAAAAACCGTCGAGCTCACGCAAGATGTGCAGCTCCTGGGGGTACTCTTGTGGCAATGCTCCCCCGGACATGTCTCGCGCTGCTTATGACTGCGCTAACTGTCACAGGTTGCGGGCAATCACCCGAACATCAGGCGCAATCCGACGCCGGCAAGCGTGCTCCCTCGCCCAACGAGCCACAAACACCCGACAATGGTGCGGTCGCGGACGGACCCAACAGGGCCCCAACCGAACCGATTTTGCGCGACCCGGACATCGCTCGCCCGCCCCCGATGGAGCCGTTTTTGGGCGCGACCGTGGGCAAAAGCTCGCGCGCGCAGGTCGAGGCCCAACTCGCAAACCTCGGCCTAGAATGTGTTGATACATCGATTCGCGCGCGCATGGAGGCCAAGCGCGTAGCGGAACAAGAACGCCTCGCCCAAGCCAAAGCAAATGGCCAGGATGCGGTGACCGCTGCCTCGTGGCTCGATCGCAAAAGCTCGCGCGAACAAAACCCGCAGATCCGTCTAACCTGCGAAGGCGTGCGGGCAAACCAACTTCCCGGGCGGACACGATCTGCCTCGAGCGGCCGGGTGCTGTTTATTTTTGACGGGCCAGACCAACCGCTGCGGCATGCGTCGTACCAGCGGCGGCATCGCGACCAACGCGCGGCGCTCGATGACCTCAACGAAACCCTGACAACACTGACCAGCCGCTATGGCCAGCCCAGCAAGACCCGCGGGGAGCTGCCCGTTGCCGCTGCCGATGGAACCGTGACATTCGCCAAGCTTCGACCGTTTGAACAGGTTTGGAGCTTCTCGGGCTTAGACATACGTGTACATGCACTTTTGTACGGACCAACCGTTACGGTCAGCACCCGGGTTGAGGTGCCCCACGGAGTCCGCCCCGATGCCCCAGTCTGGGTGCACCTACAAGTTTCTCCGAAGGGCGACTAGCCGGGGCTAACGCCCGTTGAGCTTAAGTTAAGGTCAACTCCCGCGTTGAGGTGCCCCACGGAACCCGCCCCAAAACCCCGGCCTGATGCACCTACAAGTTTCTCCGAAGGGCGACTAACAGTGGCTAGCGCCCGTTGAGCTTGAGCTTGATCCCACCGGTCGCCGGGTCCTTGCCCTTTGATGTATTTGCAGGCTCAACTTTTGTGCCGCTCGTTTCGGAATCCGGCTGACCGGGCGTTGCCGGGGCAACAGGCTGGGTCTGCGGGGTCGTAACCTGTTGTGTCGGCGTACCCGTGAGGGGTGCATTGGGCAGGCCGGCTCCGAGGACAGTGGGGTTTTGCGCAGGCGGTTCTTGCTCGTCGACTGCGGCCCCACCTTCGGCCAATTCGCGGCGCTTGGCTTCGCGGGCGGCACGTTGCTCCAAGGTCGTGAGTTCGAGCCAACGGCTATCGTTGTGGGTGACGGTGCCATCCTGGCCAACTTCAAACACCAGGCGGGTGACAAACGGACGGATAAATCCTTCCTTGACCCGTTGCATCTGCATCTTTGCAAAAGCCGACGTCACGCACCCCTGGATCTCGGCTGGCACCGTTCCCGGCTCAATCCGGTTGGCGACCGTCCGCCCGTTGCGGTCGGCCAAGGTGAGGCCATCCACCGGATAGGTCCCGACCGGCACCTGCCCCTGCTTGAAACATCGGCTCGCCCGATTGCCGGCCAACGCGGCCTGTCGCCGCAACTCCAGCTGCGCCTCGGGTTTTCGATCTTCGTCTTGAAACCCCAGGCTGACCCAATAGACAACATCGATGCGCTGGACGAGGTTGGACGTCGACGGCGGAAATCGCTGCTCCTCGACCATGCGGATGAGGCACGCCTCCATGTCCTTGTCCTGAAAACCGGACTCTAAAATCTCGGCGCGCAGCACATCTCCGGCGGGTGCGATCCGTGCCCGGACCTTGATTTGCCCTTCGGGAATGTCGGTGAAGGTCCGCTCACCGTCGACGACCTCCTGTTTGATCGTCTTGATACCGCGGTTGATAAAACACACGGCTGCCGGCACGCGCATCGCCTGGGCTATTTGGTTGAGTTGTCCGCGTTCGTAGCTGCTCTCGGCCTTGCGCGAAGGCATCATGATGATCCCTTCGGGCGAGCGATGGATCGCCGTTTTAACGTAGCGATCGGCCTGCATCTTGCTCGCCTCTCCGTGCGGCGTGCGGCTTTCCTTCGCACCACCGCTGCATCCGAGAAGACTCGTGGCGAGTAGCCAAGCTGTCGCAGTTGAGACCCGATTCATCCCTGTCCTCGCACGGTTGGCATGTTTAGCAGCGATAGTGGCCGACGATCCACACCGCGCTGCGACCGCAAGCCCCGCAAACTCCCAGAAGTTCCATTGGCCAGTGCCACGACCGTCCTTTCGCCTGGCTTTGCGGTTCTAGGCCTGTTGCTCCAAAACACCTTCACGATGCACTGCGCGACTAGCGGCATTCGTACCCCCGATACAACTCACAACCACTGCGGGGTGCCGCAGTGTGGTCGGGGCTCAAAACTTGGTGCGATAGTCTCGGCGGGAGCCCCATGGACCAAAAAGAGCTCATCCGTACACCTCTTCACGCGGCCCACCTCGACGCTGGGGCCAAGATGGTCGACTTTGGCGGCTTTCACATGCCGTTGCAATACGAGGGGATCCTCGCCGAGCACACCAAGGTTCGCACCGACGTCGGGATTTTCGATGTCTCACACATGGGGGAGATCGACTTTAGCGGCCCCCGTGCCCTCGAAGTTATCCAGCACCTCATCACCAACGACGCCGAGACCCTGACCGACGGCCGGGCCCTTTACACCATGGTCTGCTACCCGGACGGTGGCATTGTCGACGACTGCATCGTTTACCGCCGTGGCCCCGAGGAGTTTCGAATCGTTGTCAATGCATCGAATATCGCCAAGGACCACGCCTACTTTGTCGAGCATGCGGCCGGGCGTTGCCAACTGATCAACCGCTCGGACGAGACTGCGCTGATCGCTGTGCAGGGCCCACGGGCCCGTGAGCTCGTGGCCTCGCTCGCCGGCGACGAACTACTCGATGTACCTCCATTTGGATTTGCCGCGGGCAAAATAGCCGGAGTATCGGTGTTCGCCGCACGAACCGGCTACACCGGCGAGGATGGGTTTGAGATGTTCGTCGACGCCGGCAAGAACGAGGGCGATGCCCCGCGCCGGGTCTGGGATGCACTCCTCGCCGGCGGCGCGTCGCCCATCGGCCTCGGCGCCCGGGATACCCTCCGCCTAGAGGCCAAACTCAGTCTCTACGGCAACGACATCGACGCCACCACAAGCCCGCTGGAGGCTCGCCTCGGGTGGACCGTCAAACTCAAAAAAGTCGCCCGTGGCCATGCGTTTTTGGGTAGCGAAGCGCTCGCCAAGCAAAAGGCTGAGGGCCTCAAGCGCGTGCTTGTTGGCTTTAAAATCGTTGGCAAGGGCACCGCTCGGGCCGGAGCCGAAGTTGTCGACGCCGAGGGCAACGCGGTCGGCAAGGTCACCAGCGGTGGCGTGGCCCCGACCGTGGGAGGCTCGATCGGCCTCGCCTATGTCCCCAAGGGCATGTCTAAATCCGGTACCCAACTCACCATTCAACAGCGCCGAAAAACCCTTCAGGCCGAGATCGTCAAGGGCCCGTTTTACAAGCGCGACTACTAACTTTCGTTGGCTCGTCCACAAACCCCAACCCGCAACTCGTTGCATCAGCACAATTTTCCAGGGAGCAACTGACATGTCGAACATCCCCGATACCCTCCGCTACACCAAGGATCACGAGTGGGCGCGCAAAGACGACGATGGCACAATTGTCATTGGCATCACCGCCCATGCTGCCGAGCTGCTCGGCGACATCACGGCGGTCGACCTCCCCGATGTCGGTGACAGCCTAGAGGCCGGCGAGCATTTTGGCGATATCGACTCCGTCAAAACGGTGTCTGACCTGTTTGCCCCGGTTTCTGGCGAAGTTGTCGCCCGCAACGACGGCCTTGAAGAATCGCCCGAGTCGATCAACGAGTCGCCCTACGCCGATGGCTGGCTGCTACGAATCAAGCCCAGCGATGCCGCCCAGTTCGACGGCCTGTTCGACGCCGCGCGCTACCGCAAGCTTGTGGCTGAAGAGACAGATTAATATGTCATGCTAACTGGCGTGCAGATTGCGACGTTCGTGTGGGCCCTGGCAGTGGCGAGCACCGCCCAGGCCGAAAAACCTGTGTCGAGTCCCACGCCTGTGTCTGGGGTGAGTGAAGGTCCACGCCCGCCGGCACCCGCTGTCAAGCCCAAGCGGCGGGTCAAGCCAGGGCTCTCACCAGCCACGCTCAGCCCCACCAGCATGCCCCAGGCCAGCAACCACGCCGATGAGCTGGGGTTGCGACGACGCCGGGATGGCAGCTACCTCTACGTCGATCCCGGCGCCCGGTTTACCGCCGAGTTCCGCAACGACGGCACAATCCTGTTTGCCGATCGCTGGCGCCGACCGGACCCCAAAAACCCCGAGCATGGCGGCGGCTTTGCCCTGCCCCCCGGTGGCTTTGGCACGTCGATGAACGTCACGGGTCCGACCGAGTGGTTGATGCACCTGACCGACGACGACCCCAACCGCCGGGCCAAGGCAGAACTCCTCAAACGCACCCGCGCACTGCGAACGCAACTTGCAGTGAACTACCACCTAGCCCTCATTGAAACCCGCTTTAGCGAACTTCACGGGCAGCTGCGCGGGGTCCTTGAAAACCGCGAGCAAACCGTTGAACAACGCCGCGAGCTGCTGTTTCAGCTGTGGGATGACTGCGACGAGTCGTTTGCATTTGACCGCGGCGACATCCCGCCCGAAGCCATCACCATCATCGACGACGCGCGGGTCGAAACCGCCGAGAAGGCCCGCCGCGCTATCGAGTTGTTCATTCGCAAAAAGCTACCAAAGACCTCGCGCCGGGCCTACTCCAAACCTGAACTTGCGGACATGAACCGACGCAGGGTCAGCACCCAGCCATTCGCTCCGTACACGCGAAGAAGGTCGCCATCACCTGCAAAACGGCCCCCACAGCCCCAACCTGCAACCGCCCCGCCAACGCCATGACCACGCCAAAAGCCATCGTCCCCCGCATCGATCCGAGCCTTGCCCGCTACCGCGAGGACTACCCGATCCTTGCCCATACAACCTACATGAACAGCAACAGCATGGGTGCCATGCCCCGTGGCGTGGGCCAGGCACTCCAGCAATTTGCCCGCGACTGGGGTGAGCAGGGCGTCGAGGTGTGGCCGCACTGGTTTGAGGTGGTCAATGAGACAGCCGACAGCGTCGCCCGCCTGTTTGGTGCCCCCGCGGGGCAAACCGCACTCAACCAAAACGTGGCGTTTTTCCAGGCCGCAATCGCCAGCTGTCTCGACTTCTCGGGGCCGAAAAACCGCGTGGTGATGGAGGAGCTGCAGTTTCCCAACGTCGTCTATGTGTGGGACCGCTACCGCGAACTCGGGGCGGTGGTCGACCTCGTCAAGTCCGACGACGGCATCACCGTGCCGACCGAGCGAATTCTCGAGGCCATCGACGAGCGGACCGCGATTGTCCCGATCTCCCACGGCATTTACGTGTCGGGGGCACTCCAAGACGTCAAGGCGATCTGTCAGCGCGCCCGTGAAGTCGGAGCCCTGGTCATGGTCGATGCATATCAAACAGTCGGGAATGTCCCGATCGATGTCCATGAGTGGGACTGCGACATCCTGGTCGGAGGCAGCCACAAATGGCTGTGCGGTGGCCCGGGCACGGCTTTTATGTGGATGAAGCCGGAGCTACGCGAGCGCCTCAAGCCGCGGATCACCGGGTGGATGGGGCACCAAAAACCGTTTAAGTTTGAGCCCGCACCGATTGCCTATGCAACAAATAATTGGCACTTCATGACGGGTACCCCCTCGATCCCCGCCTATTACGTGGCGCGTGAGGCCTATAAAAATCTCCACGAAGTCGGGGTTGAGAACATTCGTGCCCACAGCCTGGGACTGTGCCAACGGATCATCGAGCGTGCCCAACAGGCCGGGCTCACCATCCACTCGCCGCTCGACCACAACCTTCGCACCGGGTTTATCGCGGTCGATTTTCCCGATAGCGAAGCCGTGTCGAAGCAACTGATCGCCGAGCACTACAAGCACGACTGGCGGCCCAACTGTGGGCTGCGCCTAGGCCCGCATTTTTACAACACCGAAGAAGAGGTCGAACGCCTCATGGACCGGGTTGTCGAGCTAGCCGGTCGCAAATAACAGCTCGACTCGCGGCCGAGCCCCGACCACGCCTAACACGTCGCTCGACACAGACGAACGGGCCATGGTAGTTCGTCGCATATGCACAGATTCCACCCCGATGACTCCGCGGTGTTGTTTCTCGACGCGTTTGGGTTGACGCGCCTGGCACTGCCCAAAAAAGTCAAAACAGACCGGAAGATTCGCGGGGGCTGGGGCGGCTACGTCGACCTGAGCGAGACCGGCGATCGAGCGCTGGTTTACGATGCTGACTGGTGGCGGATCTACACCTACACGTTCCCCGATCTCAAGCCCTGGCAAAAGTACGAACGCTTTCAGTATCGCCAGTCAAACCTACTCGGCGACGGAGCCCATCTGCTCGACGGCGATACGGTCCGGACCATGGGTGGCGAGGCCACTGGCACGCTCACCAACGAGGGGTGCAAGCTGCTCAAACCGCTTCGGTTTGGCCCGTACAAGGACATTGGCTACTACATCTACAGTGCCTTCCCCGGGCGCAGTTACGGCCAGGACCGGTTTGCCGAGACAAACACCCCCGACTGGGAGTGGCTCCTCGACTATGGTGTATGCACAAACACCGGCGCGCGCTGTCTCTGGCGACGGCCCCTGCAGGTGCACGGCGGCCACCGCCACGGATTTTACCCGCATGGCGAAGGGCTGGTACTGACCTCACTCGCACCCCGCTCCGCCCAGGTGTATGTGCAATGGCTCGACGAGGCCGGCAACCCCGGTCGTCTGCTCCAAGCCGATGGTATCACCGTGCCGGTATGGGCGTTTGGCCGCCTCGCCTGGCAACAAGATGAGGATACAATTATTGTCGAAGATGACGAGCAACAGCGGCAGTCATACTCGATTAGCGCGGTCACCCGGGTCGCCCACAGTGGCAAAAAACACCCCCGAGCCCTACCCAAGGGTGACTTTTTGGGCGACTTGACCAACGTTGGTGCGGGCGAAATATTGCTCGGCCCAAAACGGGTGCTGTTTGTTCCCTGGCACGGCGAGACCATTCTCGACCTCACCGGGCAAACCGAGATTCATCGCAAGCTGCCGCCCGACGAGTTTGAGATTCGCCGGCACTTTCGCGAAACCATCGCCCGCGCCAATCGCTTTGCCCGCGAGGCCGATATGCTGGTCAACGGTGGGTTCATCCAGATCCACAAAAAGGACAAGTCGTTTTCCACCGGCTATGCCATGACCCGCGGCGAGGGTGGCATTGTCGGGCTGTTGGTGAGCGGGGCGGTGTCGGCCCATATCAACGAAGACGAAGCGTTCCAGTCGTATCGCGGCTGGCGGTGGCGCGGCGGTTCGGGTGGCGGGCACGACTACCTCAGCGGCACCTACGGCGAGGAGGATTTGCTGCGAGCATTCGCCATGTTCGACGCCCACAACGTGCCATTTGACTGGGTTTTGTGGCCCTTACGCTCGGTCTACGAACGCCGCCTGCGACAGGATCGGAACCATCACGGTGAAGTCATGGGCCCGGTGCTGACCCGCCCCGCAGAAAAATTGCTTCTACAAGCATATCTCGCCAGCCGCGCGGCCAGTCGTGGTGCGGCCGACCAAGTGGTACCGCTGCTCGCCCAAGTCGACACCTGGCGATCGGCGACGCTCGACAAAGAGCAGTATCAAGCTGCGGCCAAGCAGGCCAGTCGTTCGAATATCGATGCCGATCTGTTTTCCTACCTCGTCCGCTCCTACTTCGACGAAGCGATCCCACAGGGGTAGGTGGCGCAGCTCGAGAAACACCCACACCTGCCGATCGGTTTGAGTACACTCCGGGCATGCGCCCCCAGCTATTTTTGCTCGCGTGTTCCCTGGTTGTCCCGGCCTGTGCCCAAAATCCGCCCCGCGCCTGTACCGAGATCGGTTGTGGGGCGTCGGTGCATATCAACGTGCAAAAGGCGTCCGGTTGGCAGCCCGGTGCCTACACAGTGACCACCACGGTCGATGGCACGGCCCACACATGTACAGTCAACTTCCCCCTGAGTTGCGACGCCCCAAGCTCGTGCGCAAGCGATGTCGTACTGGTGTCGCAAAACGGCTGTGCCCTGCCGGCGGCCGAGCAATCGCTCGGAGGCATTGACCTGACGGTTCCGGCATCTTCGGTCTCGATCGAGATCTCCCACGACGGCACGCCGCTCGGCTCCGGGAAATTCAGCCCCACCTACGAGGAGCTCCGCCCCAACGGCGCCGGCTGTGACCCGGTTTGTCGCGGCTCACGTGATGATCTCACCCTGCGGCTGCAGTAGGCCTTGCACGCCTCCTGCCCGGATCGGTGAGGTCGCGTGTACAGGCATCTTCACGCATCATTACCTGGTTCAAATTTACATGTAACTACATTTTGTCGAGACTTGGTCCCCCGCAGATCCGCCGGCTCGCAGGCCGCGATGTGAGTCCGGTCGTGGACACACTCCCCCGCCCGGCTATCACTCCGAAAACTTGACGAAATTCCTGTTTTTTCTTTTTGCGAAAAATGCGCAAAAATGATCGTTGACTGGAAGTTCACGGGATTTTCCCCGAAGAATTCGCCAAGCCGAGGCGTTTGGGGGTACTTCGTGAACTCGCCCGACGTCTGCGCCCGATGCTCTTTGTCAGCTTCGATTTTCTGCTCTTCATCATACCGGTCCTACTGATCACCTGGGGACTTGCCCAGGCCGCAGTGGCGCGGACCCTGTTCTTAATTGGGGCGAGCTACTTCTTTTACATGGCGGGGCCGCTGACCGAGCCCCTGCCCGCCCCCTGGTACTACGTTGGCCTGCTGGTCGTGTCGACGGTGCTCGACTTTGTCTGCTCGGGCAAGATCCATCGCTACGCGCCCTACCTCGACCACCCCGACCGGGCGAAGGCAGAACTCGCCAGACGCACGCGCAACGGCTGGCTGTTGCTGAGCTTGATCGGCAACCTCGGCCTGCTGGCGTACTTCAAGTACACCAACTTTTTGCTCGAGGCATTTGGCGACATCGCGGCGGTGTTCGGCGTCGAAATGTTGATGCCGCACCTGCAACTGATCTTGCCGGTCGGGATCAGTTTTTACACGTTCCAGTCGCTCAGCTACACGATCGACGTCTGGCGTGGGCGCCTGACCCCAGAGCCTTCGTTTCGCCGGTTTGCCCTGTTTGTCGTGTTCTTTCCCCAGTTGGTCGCAGGCCCGATTGTGCGGGCGAGCGAGTTTTTGCCGCAGCTACACAGGCGGCCAAACCTCCGGGCCGAACGCATGCGCGAGGGGCTGTTTCGGATTTTCAAGGGCCTCGTCAAAAAAGCGATTCTAGGCGACTGGATCGCCGCGAGTTTCACCGATGCCGTGTTTGCCAACCCCGGCACCTACAGCTCGCTCGAGGTCCTGCTGGCCCTCTACGCGTTTACGCTGCAGCTCTACGCCGACTTTGCCGGCTACTCGGATATCGCGATTGGGGTTGCCCGGCTGCTGGGCTACGAAATCCCCGAAAACTTCGACCGGCCCCACCAGGCCAAGAATGTCGGCGAGTTCTGGCGTCGTTGGCACATGACCCTTTCGACATGGCTGCGGGACTATCTGTTTTTCCCGCTCGGTGGCAGCCGGGGCTCACGTGCTCGCACCTACTTCAACCTGTGGCTGACGATGTTCCTCGTTGGCATGTGGCACGGCGCCAGCTGGAACTTTGTGATCTACTCCAACATCCAGGCGCTGGCGATTTTGTTTAACCGCTGGAACCGGATCCGCGAACGCAGCTTTGATGTACACACACTGATTGGCTGGGCGCTCGGTCTCGTGGTCCTCCCGGCCGTGAGTTATTGGCTGTGTACGGCGACCCTGCGGCTCGACCACGAGACCAGCCTGTGGCTGGCACTCGCCGCCATCGCAACCTTTGTGGTCGTCGCGCTGTTGCCCCGCCGTGGCGGTTGGCTCAACACGGTGATGCACATCCTGCTCACGTTTCACTTCACGGTGCTGTCGCGGGTGTTCTTTCGCGCCGACGACCTCGACACCAGCCGCCAGATGATCGCCAAACTCGTCGAGTTTGATGGCCTAGGCCTCCGCGAGGGGCTGCTTACCCCGTGGCTGTGGGCGGCGCTTATCGGCGGAATGGCCTACCACTTCACGCCCAAACGCTGGGTCGATGTGGTTGCCTACCGCGTGTTTTGTAAACTTCCGGGCGTGGTCCTTGGCATGCTGCTGTGTGCCATCGGCGTCCTCATTATGAAGTTGCTCTCGGGCGCACCCCGGGCGTTTATCTACTTCCAGTTCTAACCATGGGCCAAGACCGCAACCAACCCGATCCCCGCAGGGGCCTGCTCGACGGCGAAGAGTCACACACTCGGATCGTCTTGGAGGGTCGCGAAGACCCCAACGAGGTCTATCCAACGGGCACCTTTCGCACGGTTGTCAGCGGCATGATGACGGTGATTGCCCTGTTGGGGCTGAGCTATCTGTTGCCAACTTTGGCCGATGCAGGTGTCCTCGCCGACGGGCCGCTTGTCGCGGTTGCCCGGGATGCCCGCCCGTGGACTCCCAAGGACCCGGTCCCATTTTGGAATCTCGTGGGCCGCGAGCTACTCGGTGAGGGCTCGCAGGCCGAAGCCGAGGCTTCAGCCGTCGATGAGTTTGCGGCCCTCGCAGCTGCCGAGGTCGCCGCGGAGTCTGAGGCCGATACCGAAGCCGGGCCGTTGCCAGAGCCCGAACCCGAGGTTGCGCCACCCGATCCGGTCGACCTGATTCCCGCCTATCGCCCCCACCCCGACGATAGCGCCCCGGTCGAGCGCACGATCGAAAATGTAGATGCACTCAAACCGTTTTATGCCGCGCTGACCCGCACCGAGTTGCGGTTTTCCGGGGCGATTACCCGGGCCACCCACTACGGCGACTCGGCGATCGGCAACGACGGCATCACGGCAGCCATTCGCCACAAGATGCAGGCCCGCTTTGGCGATGCCGGCCACGGTTTTCACCTGCTCGGCCGGCCCAACATGAGCTACCGCCACCGCGATGTCGAGTTTGACATCAAGTCGCGGTTTTCCCAGTGCTACATTATCCAGGGCTGCCGCCCAGATGGCCACTACGGGCTTGGAGGCACAACCTTCTACTCCACAGGCGGTGCCGAAATAAGTTTGGCGACCGGGCGCAAGGGCAACTTTGGCCGCAAGGTTTCGCACCTCGAAGTCTGGTACGCCGGCACCCCACGCGGCGGCAACCTGCGCGTCAAAATCGACCGCGACGAGCCAATCGTTGTATCGACACGTTCTGAGGCGCTCGAAGATCGATGGTTTGTTGCCGAGGTCCCGGAAGGTGCCCATGAAATCTCGGTTCGAGCCGCCGGCGGTGGCCGGGTACGGGCCTATGGCATCGTGCTCGAGCGCAAGACGCCTGGCGTTGTGTGGGACGGCATGAGCCAGATCGGTGCGTTTACCCGGCGCATGCTCAACTTCGATGAGGGCCATTTCCAAAGCCAGCTGCGCCGGCGCCAGACCAACCTGGTGGTGCTGATGTTTGGCGGCAACGATATGTACGCGGGCCTCAAGCTCGATGTATATAAAAAGGACTACGGCGAGTTGCTGCGCCGGGTTCGGGCGGTCAACCCAAAGCTCGCGTGCCTGGTGATGGCCCCACTCGACCACGGCGAGCACGATGGCAACCGCATTGTCACCCGGCCGATCGTGCCCAAAATCGTTGAGGCCCAGCGCGAAGTAGCGCTCGCCGAAGGATGTGCTTTTTGGGACAGCTACCAAGCCATGGGCGGCCCTGGCTCAATGGGCAGGTGGGCACGTAGCAACCCCCGCCTAGGCAGTGGCGACCTCGCACACCTCACCCACCACGGACACAAGGTTATCGGCTCGATGGTCTACCGCGCACTCATGGCCGGCTACATCGAATTTCGCCAGTCTGTCGCCGGTTCGCCGCAGGCAGAGCTAGAGCGCTTGGCCGGCCCGTTGCCCCAGCGCTACCCACCGACACCCGCCAAGGATCCCACGGATACAGGCAAAGCTGTGGATACGGTGGATACGGTGGATACGGTAGATACAGCGGATACAGGCAACACCGAGCCTGCCCCAGCGCCACAACCAAATAGCGCGCCAACGCCCACCTCCGCACAGTCCACGAGCACGACCGAAACCGACGGATCGAGCGACGTTCCCTAACCGGCCCAATCCGAACATTGTGGTGAGCGATCTTCGGTGTAGTTACAAATACATTGGGCGCGCCCGCGCAAGGCCTGGTCGACGCCCCACACAGACGAACCTAGACGTTACAATCGCAGGAGTATGGGCGATAGTGGGTCCAAAGTTGAACTGAGGCAGCTGTACGCACGTAGCAACCTCCGCGGCGCCGCCACGCTGCTGTTCGATTGGCTGCTGATTGTCGGCGTGTTTTGGCTGGCGACGAGTGTCGACTCCTGGTGGCTGTACCCGCTGGTGTTTGCCTGCCAAAGCCTGTTGGGATTCGCCGTTGGCGAGTCGATGCTGCACGAGGCCAGCCACTACAACCTATTCCGCACGCGCGCGCTCAACAACTGGGTCGCGCCCCTTGTGGCCTGGCCGGTTTTTACGGTGCTGACCAGCTATCGCGACGAACACATCGACCATCACCGACTGACGGGAACTGCCAACGACCCGGTGCTCGAGCAATACCGCAGCTATGGTCTCGACCCCGACCGACCGCCGAGCCAAGGTCGCCTCCTGTGGATCTTGTTGATACAACCATTGTACGGATTTACCGCGGCCCGGTTTATCTACGACACCCTAACCGGGCTCGAATTCCGGCGGCTTGAGACCTGGTTGATGCTCGCAGCGTGGGTCGCTGTCACGACTCTCATGTGGGGCTCCGGACTGTTGGTTCCATTTGTGTTGTATTGGCTCCTACCGGTGATTTTTGGCTTTTCAACCGTGCTCTACTGGTCAGAGATTGCTGACCACTACAACGTGCAAACAGGGCACACGCGGACCGACTTCAGCCTGCTAACCAAGCTATGCTCCCACAATGCGGGCTACCATGCACTCCATCACCACCGGGCCGCCATTCCGTGGTTTCGCCTCCCAGCCGCCTATCGCCAACTTCGTGGGACCTTCGCCGAAACACACGCACACTCTGTCCGCGAACTTGTCCACCAACTTTGTGCCCGCGAAATCGAGTAGACTGTGACCATGCTGCCGCAACGACACCACTGCATCATTTGTGTGTGTTGCGGCATGCTGGCGAGTGCCACGGTCGCCGAAGCCAAATCTAAAAACCGGCGGACAAAGGTCGAGGTCGTCACCCCCGAGCAGTCGGCGGCGACGCAAAAAGACGACGACCTGTCACGCGGGGGCACACGCAGGGGCATCCTCGAATATAGCCTCGGCGGGGTGACGGCTGCCGTTTCGACAACGCTGGTGGTGTTTGGCAGCGTCCAGCTCTATCGCGGGCAGCAACTGCAAACGTTTTGTCAGCAGCCGGCAACGTTCAACAGCCCGGAATGCATGTCGGTGCTTGGAAACCCGGTGACCAACGCCCGGATTTCAGGCGGGTTGTCGCTCGGCTTCGCAATTCCCCTGGCAGTCGCCAGCGGGTTTTTGTTTCGCCGCGCCGTGCGGATTCACCGGGACTACCGCAAGCAAGTTGCACTTACACCTTATTTTGGGCGCGGCTTTGCCGGGGGCTCGCTCGCTATTCGGTTCTAGCGGCTCGGTGGTTCAGCGGGCTCGGCAGCGTCAAAGTCCTGCATGATCGCGTCGGTCAGGGCCATACCCATGCGCAGGTAGCCGCGACCGGTGAGGTGGATGTGGTCCCCGCGGGCCATCGCCGGTTCGGCCTCGGCCCAGGTGCCAATCGTGTCGACACCCCCCATAAACGCCATCGCATCCCAGTAGGCACAACCTTTTTCGAGGGCGACTTCCCGTTGGGCGTCGCGGATTTCAACGGTTTTCTCGACCGGACTGTAGACCCCGTCCTCGCCCTTTCGCTGGTAGTCACCGGGTCCGACCAACAGGCAACTCGCCTCTGGCAGCGCCCGCTTAAACCGGTCGAGCACCTTGCGCAGGGTCTTTTTGTAGTAGCTGATTGGCACATCGGTGTCCGAGGCCTCATTGGTGCCGTAGGCGAGGATGTAGAGGTCTGGGTTGCGGCGCCGGGCGAGGGTTGTCCACATCGCCTCATCCCACTTGAGGTGGTTGGACGCCCGGGTTCCGCCAATACCAAGTGTATCTACAACGACACCCGGCTCATCATTTTCGACGGTCACGCCAAACAGGCGGACCTCGCCTGTCGTCTTGCGTCGCGACTTCTTGGCCTTTGCTGCCTGCTTGGGATTTTTGGCGCGGGTGGGTCGGACCTCGATGGTATGGGGGCCGCCGGCGACTTTGATGGTCTTAAAACCAGGTGCATATGCACTCGCTTTGGTACGCACCACCGCCTGTTGATTGTCGGCGATTTTGATGGAGAACGCTCCGCCCCCGGGTTGCGCCAAATACATGAAGTCGTAGGTCGTCTCGCCCGAGGTTTCGACGTAGCGACCCTCTCGCGGGGAAATCTGGCTGTAGTCCCGCAAACTCGTGGTCATTGCACTCGCGCCGAGCAAACCGAAAAACCCATCGGGACGCGCCTTGCGACGCTGGGCATGCTCGATCGTCCAACCCTTCGAGGTGTCTAGCGAAAATGCATGCAGGCGATACCACCTGTTGGTCTTCGCCAGTGCCACATGGCCCAGGCCACCGTCGCCAAAACGATGCTGAAGGTACGCTCTGAGATACCCGGTATAGACATCTGCTGCTGTGTGGGATGCTCCATAGGCTAAAATCCGAACTTTCTTATCCGGATCCCGGCCCTCGCGTAATGCCCGCAACGCGGTGTAGAAGTGTGCAAGCGGTTGGGACTCGGCCTGTTTCGGCAGCTCTAGTGGCACAAACAAACCCAGTGTATTGCCATCGATGAGTGGGGGCTCATCCCCCCCAGAGTCTCCCGAGGAACCTGGAAGCGCATCGAGCGCTGACTTATCTTCGGCCGCTTGATTGCCATTTTCGGAGGACTTCTCGGCAACCTCAACCGGAGCCAATACGAGGTTTGCATAGTCGCCGAAAAGTTTGCCGTTCTTGCCGAGAACATATCTTTGTGCGGCAACTCTCGCATTTCGAGATTCCTGTGTAATTACCGGTCCAGCGGCTTTCTTTGGCGGATCTTCCTGGGCGGGTATCGCTACTGGAGGAGAACTTGGCTGCGCAACTTTTGGCGTCGATGGATTGGACGTCGCCGCCATGGCTGCGGGCTGGTCGCAGGCGGTGAGGAGTCCCGTGCACAGCCACGCGAGCGCGGGCAGACGCAGAGTAAAAAGGCGCATAAACCTAGCTTGACGGCGAATCACAGTTGATTTGAGAGTGCGCAAATCAATCGCCTGTTGTCAAAAAAACCTCTCCGCCCATCGTGCAAAAAGTGCGATTAACACTTCGCACCTGCCGTAGATGGCGACCTTTTTCGGCAACACCTCCATGAAGGATATTGCCGTCTGTGTCGGACAAAACGGTGGTGACAACCTTCACAGGCTTGCCGCGAATGTTGCTTTTTTGTTGTGGCTCGCCGGATCCGGATCGTACATTTGATCGGTAACGGAGCATATGCAGATATCCGACCGACATGAGACTTGGCGCGTGGACCGTGTGCCCCACCCGGTTGTCCCGCTGCTGCTCGCGCTCGATCGCAATGACGCCCTTGTCTATGTCGGACTGCAAGCTCGGACCGCGCCACTTCACGCATTTGCGGAACAACACGATGCGCGCCTGGTTCCCGAGACTCGGATTACCCCTGCCAGAATTCAGTTACGCGAGTACCTACGAGGTTCTCGCAAGACCTTTGACCTCCGTCTGCGACCGATTGGCACACCGTTTCAACACCGTGCGTGGGCGGCCCTGCAGTCGATTCCCTACGGGCAGACGCGAAGTTACGTGCAGCAAGCGACGGACCTTGGCAACCCCAAAGCCAGCCGTGCGGTCGGCCGGGCCAACGCCCAAAACCCGCTCCCTATTGTGATTCCCTGTCACCGCGTGATTGGCCACAGCGGTGCACTCACGGGCTTTGCCGGTGGCCTTAAAGCCAAGCGCTGGCTGCTCGACCTCGAAGCACCGCAGCGCCTCCTATGGGCTTTTGGCACCGCCAAAGCCACCCCGTTCGCCAACGCCACTTTATGAATGTAGTTGCAAAAGGTCTCGAATCGATCGGCGCGATCACGTTGTTCGCCGTCCGCATGATTCGTTGTATCTTCACGCGTCCGCGGTTTGGTGGTGAAACCCTGCGGATGATGCAACTGCTGGCGATGCGCTGCCTGATTCCGGTGGGCCTGGCGGTCTCGCCGGTTGGCGCTGTGATTTCGCTGCAGGGAGTGCAGGCGTTTCGCGAACTCGGGGCCGATAGCCTGTTGTCGTCGATGTTGGCAACCGCCGTATTTCGCCAGTACAGCCCGATTCTTGCCTCTGTGATGGTCGCCGCCCAGGCCGGCTCGTCGATCGCCGCCCGCATCGGCACCATGAAAGTGCGTGGCCAAATCGATGCGTTGGCCGTCATGTCGGTCGACCCGGTTCGCTATGTCGTGGTCCCGGGCTTTATCGCCTGCGCGATCATTACCCCCCTACTCGACGTCATCACCACCGTGCTTGGGATTGCCAGCGGGTGGTTTTTTGCGGTCCCGGTCTCAGGTGTCAACCATGGCGCCTTTATGGACAACCTGTATAGTCAAGTGTCTGCGGTCGACCTCTATGTTGGCATGGGGAAATGTGCGGTGTTTGGTGGGGCCGTCGGATTGATAGCAGGTTATCTCGGGATGCACACATCCGGTGGTGCGGCCGGTGTTGGCCGGGCGGCCAACAATACCGTCGTGTACACAATCGTCATGATTCTGGTGGTCGATTACTTCGCCAGTGTCATGCTCTTGGCAATGGGGTTATAGGCTGTGGCGCAGGAATCTTTCGCACTCAAGATCGAGCGGCTGATTACCCTAGCCATTGAATTCATCACGTTTTTCCGTCGCTCGATGGCGGCGATGTTGTTCCACGTTCCCCCCCGCAAACAGTTTGTCCACCATGCGGTCGATGCCGGCGTGGGCAGTGTTGTCCTGGTGATTTTGCTGATTGTGTTTGCCGGCATGGGCCTGTCGGTCCAGGGCTACGCAGCGTTTATCCGGTTCGGTGGACATGACCTTTTGGGCACGTTCGTCGGCATCGGGGGCATCCGCGAGCTCTACCCGGTGATGTCCGGGATCATCGTCGGCGCCCGGGTAGGTGCCAACCTGGCCGCGAGCCTGGCGAATATGCAAATATCCGAGCAGGTCGAGGCGCTCGAAGTCATGGGCCTTGACCCCATGCGCTACCTGGTGGCGCCGCGGATGTGGGCGGTCACCCTGATGGTCCCACTTTTGTGCGGCTTTGCCATTGTGATCGGTTTGGGCGCGAGTTGGGCCACGGCCGTCTACCAACTCGGGCTCAATAGCGGCACCTTTATGGACCAGGTCGCGGCCCTCACCACCTGGACTGACCTCGCAGCCGGCCTCCTCAAGGGCCTGGTGTTTGGCTGGCTGGTTGCCGTGATCGCCTGTTTCCACGGGTTTCGGGCCAGCAAACGCGACGGGGCCGAGGGCGTTGGGGTGGCGACGAACCGCGCGATCGTCCACGCCTCGGTGGTCTGTATTGTTGCCAACATGCTGCTCTCGGCACTTCTCTATACCTGACCTTACGAACCTGTCCGGCGGATCCTGCGAACTTCTCAACCAAACCCTTGCAACATCAACAAAAATATCCGCCCGCAGCAACGACACCCGAACTCGTCCTATGATCTCCGAACACCCACCGCGTAACCTGCCACCCCATCGGGTACACTCTCCGGTTGTGGAGGCTGTTGAAACCGCGATTGAAATTTCCGACGTTTCGAAGTCGTTTGGCCACAACCGGGTGCTCGACGGGGTCTCCCTAAAAATCCGCAAGGGCTCGATCGCGGTGATGCTCGGGCCTTCGGGCACGGGTAAGTCGGTGCTGCTGCGTTGCATTGTCGGCCTGCTCAAGCCGGACCGGGGGCAGGTCAAAGTGTTTGGCGAAGATGTTGCGGCCCTCAATCCACATCGCGCAGCCGACCGCGCAAAGCTGTTCGCGGTTCGTCGCCGAATCGGCATGTTATTTCAAGACGGCGCCCTGTTTGACGACATGACGGTGGGCGATAACATCGCGTTTCCCATGCGTATGCATACAAAGTTGAGCGAAGCCAAAATCCGTGAGGCCGTCGCCGACAAACTCGCTCGCGTAGGCCTGCGCGGCGTCGAACCCAAGTTCCCCTCTGAACTCAGCGGCGGCATGCGTAAGCGTGTCGCCTTTGCCCGTGCCATCGCCCTAGAGCCCGACATCGTCCTGTGTGACGAGCCCTCGTCGGGCCTCGACCCGGTGATGGCTTCGACCCTCGACGAACTCATCCTCCACCTCCACCAAACCCTGGGGATGACGTTTGTTGTGATCAGCCACGACACTGCCGAAGCACTCAAAATCGCCGATACGATGGGGCTTTTGTACCGTGGCAAACTGTTGACCTTTGGTCCCAAAGAAGAGGTGATGCGGACCAATCATCCAGGTCTTCGCCAATTCTTTGCCCGCGAAACCGCTGGCCCAATCAAGGTGGTATGAGATGGACAGAAAACTGTTCTCACTCGGTCTATTTGTCGTTGTCTCCCTCGCCCTCCTCGTTTGGCTGGCCTCGCAGCTCGGGGTGATCGGAGCCCGGGCTGTCAACCACTACACCGTGCGCCTCGACAACGCTGCCGGGCTTGTAGCTGGCAACGCTGTCAAGAGTGCTGGCGTCGAAATTGGGCGGGTCGGTTCGGTCACGCTGAACCGCGACGAGAAAACCCGCAAAATGATGGCGATCGTCGACCTGCAAATTCACAGCGGCAACGATATCCTCGACGATGCTGAGGTTTCGGTCGCCCCCAAGAGCCTGCTCGGCGAAAAGTTCTTGGACCTGCGCCAGGCGACCCATCCCGACGCCAAGTTGTTGGAGCCCGGTAGCCAGCTCCCCGACGGCAAAAAAAGTGTCGACGTCGCCGATATTTTCGACCTCGCGCGCCCGGTGATCGACAGCGACGAAGACCTCTACCCACTGGTCGTCTCGCTGGCCAAGCACCTCAACCACCTGTTTGAGGCCCTCAACCCCGAGGACAAAGAAGCCCTGCGCAAGGAGTTTTCGAGTATCGGCGACAAGCTCAGCGCCATTTTGGCCAACACCGAAACCCTGACCGACAACGCCTCGAAACTCCTCGCCGAAAATAGTGAGGAGCTCACCGACATCATCGAGCGCACCCAGGCGCTGGTCAATCGCCCCGAGCTCGATTCGATCATTCGCCGCGGCAACAATGTGCTGTTTACCGTCGAGAAAAAGCTGCCGCCCATGCTCGACAAACTCGACAACCTGATCGACAAAACCGACAAGCTCGTCAGCCGTGTCGACGGCCAAAAGGTCGAGAATATCGTCGCCAATGTCGAAGCCATCTCCAAGGATGGCAAGGACCTCACGGCCGACTTCAAACGCATCAGCAAGCACCTAGAGCCGCTCACCAAAAACCTCAAACTCCTGGCCGAACGGGCCGTCAAGCTCAAGGAGAGCTATGTCCGCCAGTTCTTGCAGGTCGAGGGCGTGCGCGTGCGGATGTTTGGCAAGGAAGACAAGAAGTTCAAAAAGAAGGTCCAAGACCTGCAAAAACAGGGCAAGTAACCCGGAGTAAACTTGCAGATGCAAAAACTTCGCAACCTCGTGTGTACTACCGGTCTGCTGGCGAGCCTCGCCGGCGGCTGTGGTGCGTGGGGTGGACCGACCCATCACATCGTGTTCGAGCAAAACGCCGGGCTGATGGTCGGCGACGAAGTCCGCATGGCTGGCATCGTCGTCGGTGAGGTTGTCTCGATCCGCCTCGACGGCGCGCACGATGCCAACATTGGCATCCGGGTCGATGCAGGTACACCTTTGTATGCCGACGCCAGCGCCTGGATCGACCCCAACAACGCGTTTGGGCCCCATCACATCGTGTTGTTTAGCGGAGCCGCCAACGAGCCACTGGCCCACGGTGCCAAGATTCCCGAGGCCCACATTAGCTACGACGTGCCCGACATGCTGCGCAGCTTTGAGGTCGCCCAGGACGACGGACCATCGCTTGTCCCCGGAGCGATCAACTCGCTGCAAACCGCCAACTATTTCCTGCGTTCTCTCGCTCCACTCGACCAAAAAGTCGATCTCGACGACAAGGTCGGTAAGGTCGATGAAGTCATCGACCGGGTCAACGCGTGGGGCGAGGAAAACTTTCCGTGGCTGCAGGAAAAAGCCGAGGGCGCAGCCCTGTGGATGCTCGAGCAGCGGGTCAAGGTCAGCCTGACCTCCTTCGACAAGTCGCTCGCCAACGCCGAAAACACCCTGTTGCCACGGCTGATGGAGCTCGACCGCAAACTCGATGCGGCCCATGCCAAACTCGACACCGCACTTGCACGTACAAGCGATCTCGACAGGGATATGCAATCCGCACTCGAGGCCCTCAAAGATGTGCGCGAGCTGGTGAAGGACTACGAGGAGATCGATAAATCGACGATTCGCTCGGTTCGCCAGACAACGGCCATGTTGCAGCGCCTCAACCGGATTACCGAATCGGACATCCGCAACTTCTTCCAAGTTGAGGGTATCCGCTCCACCGTCGCGGGCATGAGCCTCGACGCCGCGGAGGCTGTCGCCGAGAAAACCAACCAACCCAAGCGCGACTGGTCGGAGTGGTGAGCTCGGTCCACCGACAACCGGACTGAGCTTAAAAGCCTCCGTTTAGCGCCGGTTTGGCCCGGTTTACGCGAATCGACCGATCGGCGGCGAGAATTCGCGTGCATGTGCGCAGGCTGCTACGGTGCCACTTGTGTCGGGCAACACCCAGGAGCATCGACTACCACTTGTACATGCACTCCGGCGCCTCGGGGCAGCCCTCCCGAGCTACGTGCCGGCACTCGCAGTGGTGTGTGTACTCGCCTGCATGCTGGTACCGCTACCCACGGCAATCGTCGACCTGCTGCTGTCGCTGAGTTTGGCCGGTGCCATCTTGTTGCTGGTGATCAGCGTCGGGGTCCGCCGCAGTGTCGAGTTTATCGACTTCCCCACCCTGTTGCTTGTCACCACCCTGTTTCGCCTGGCCCTCAACATCCAAACCACCCGGCTGATCTTGAGCCAGGGCGATGCCGGTCGCGTGATCGATGCATTTGCAACTTTGGTGGTTCGCAACGAGCTGATCGTCGGCGTAGTGATGTTTGCCATCATTACGGGCGTGCAATACCTGGTGATCGCCCGCGGCAGCGAACGCGTGGCCGAAGTCGCGGCTCGATTTGCCCTGGATGCCCTGCCAGGCCATCAGGGGGCAATCGACGCGGACCTGCGCTCCGGCGCCCTGACCCCGCGACAGGCCGCACAACGCCGGGAACGACTCGTTGAACAGTCAAATTTCTACGGCGCGATGGATGGTGCGGTCCGGTTTGTCAAGGGCGACGCGATCGTCGGACTGTTTATCATTGTCGTCAACATCATGGGCGGCCTGGCCATGGGGCTTCGCCGCGGCGAAGGGTCGGTCGCCGAAGTACTCGACTTCTACGGCCGGCTGGCGATTGGCGATGGTCTGCTGGCCCAGCTCCCGGCGCTTTTTATCAGCCTCGCTGCCGGGGTGTTGGTCGCCCGTGTCGATCGCAACCAACGCACGCACAGGCGCAGTGTGCCGCCGTGGTTTGACCCGGCCATGCTGGTGATTCCCGCAGTGTTGCTGTTTGGCCTCGCACTGGTCCCCGGGATGCCGCGGGTCGCATTTTCAGCAACCGCCGGCGGACTGATCGTGGCGGCCCTGTGGTTTAACCTCCGACGTAGCCAACGGGCCGCGCCTGTGGGCGAACAACTTCCCGACGACGTGTACATTCGCGTGGGCTCGGGCATCGCGGCCGAACTCGACGGGCCACGGGTGTTCGAGGCCCTGCGCGATCGCTGTAGCGCCACCCTGGGGCTTGAAATGCCACGGTTTCGCATGCTGACCGAGCACCGTAGCGCCCCCGGATCGCTGCGGGTGACCTACGGCCGGCGAGTCCTGCTCGACACGGTCGAGGCCGAGATCGATGTATCAACAATTTTAGTGGCGAGCTACCGCGCCATCATGTCCCAGGCGACCTGTTTTCTCGACCTGCAAACCGTCGACCACATGCTCGAGCAGGCGCGGGTGCAAACGCCGGCGACCGTGCGTGAAGCCCTCACCCGGGTGTCGGTTGTCGATCTCCTCGAGTTGATGCGTGGGTTTTTACAAGAACGCCTGGCGATCCTACCGATGCCGGTGCTGCTCGAGGTCGTCGCGTGTGACCGCCGATTTGCCGATGCCAACGAGCGCGGTCGCTGGCTCGAGATCACGCGGTTGGCCACCGCCGGGATTTGGGTTCGCGAGCTTGTGAGCCGGCCAGAAAATCTGCGGTGGCTGCGGCCCTCGCCCCTGGTGAGCGAGTATCTCGGCGACTGTACGGTCCGAGGTGTCGCCGGGCTACGCCTCACCCTCACGCCGGGCGAACGGGCCCGCTGGCACGCACACCTCACAGAACAACGTGGCGACATCCAGGGGCCACACGCGATTGTCCTGACCACGCCACGCACACGCCCGGCATTCGCCCACCTCACCCGCGGGTTACACCCCCAACTCCCGGTCGTCAGTACAGCCGAACTCCTGGCTGCGGGCATCGAGTTGCCAACCGGTGATGCCCTCCACGAATTTGGAGGCCCCCCCGGTATCGAGCTCTAGCGAATCGCGCCCATGGCTTGCATGCCGACCCCTGTCGGTGGCAGCGTCACCCTGCCATGGCACGGAGTACGACCTACTGGAACTACATCAAGACTGAGGAGCTCCTCGGCCTGCAAACCGGTGTCGACAAAAACGATGTCGAGCTGTCCAACGACGAGGTCATGTTTATCGTCGTCCACCAGATCGACGAGCTGTGGTTCAAGTTGATCCTGCGCGAGCTCGCAGCCGTGCGCGACCTTTTTGCCCAGGAGCGGGTACGCGAGCAATCGCTTTCAGCGGTGGTTCGTGGACTGCGGCGCACCGCCCTGTTGTTCAACCAAATCGCCACCCACTTCCAGCTCATGGAGACCATGACCACCCGCGACTACCTGAGCTTTCGCGACAAGCTCAGCCCGGCGAGTGGGTTTCAATCGGCACAGCTGCGGGAAATCGAAATTCTCATTGGCCTCGACGCCAGCAAACGCGTGCCGTTGGGCCACGAGTCGAGTTACATGGAGGCACTCAAGCACGCCGACGGTAGCAAGTCTGCGGCCTTTCACCGGGTTTCGCGGCGCCTAGGCGACCTGCCCACGCTCTACGACGCGCTCGGGGACTGGCTGTTTCGGACCCCGATCCAGGGTTCGACGCCGGAAGCCGAGACCGACCCGCAACACGTCGACGAATTTATCGAGAGCTATATCGAGGCCCATTCGACCGAGGTTGCGAAGGTCAAACGCAGGGCCTGTGAACTGGCCAAAACCGACAAGGATCGCGAGCGCCTGACCAAACGTTACGACCGCGAAGTCCTCAATGCGCGGGCGTTCTTACGCGCGCTCGACCGCCCCGAAGAACACCGCCCCCGCAGCTCGAGAATCCGCGCTTCGCTGGTGTTTATCGAAAGTTACCGCGAGCTACCGCTGCTGGCCTGGCCCCGCGAGGTCCTCGATGCTGTCGTCGAACTCGAGCAGTCGTTTTTGATTTTCCGCCAGCGCCACGCCCGAATGGTCGAACGTGTGATTGGCCGCCGCACGGGCACCGGGGGTTCGGCCGGCGTCGACTACCTCGACCAAACAGCCCTGCGCTACCGCATCTTCCACGACCTGTGGACCGTGCGAACCCTGTTGATCCGCAAGGATGCCCTGCCCCCACTGCTCGGGCCCGAAGTCTATGGATTTGTGGCCAATCAGTGAAGATACACAAAAAATCAGTCATCGTGGTGGGTGGCGGGACCATGGGCCTCGCCACCGCCCTCGCCCTGCAAACCCGCGGGTTTCAGGTGACTGTGCTCGAGCGCTATCACCATGTACATACATATGGTAGCCACAGCGGCCATACCCGGGTTATCCGGCAGGCCTACCACGAGGGTGCGTTTTACGTCGAGCTGGTACGTCGGGCCCAGGCGCGTTGGCGGGAGCTAGAGGGCGGCAACCTTGGCTCGCTGATGGTGGAGACCGGCATGCTCGAGTTTGGTCCGCCAGACGACCCGGGACTACAGGGATCGATCGAGGCCTGTCGCAGCTGCAACATCGACCACGAACTCCTCACCCCAGCGGCTGCCCAGAAGCGTTGGCCCGTGCACATCCCGAGCGGTTGGCAGGTGTGTTTCTCCCAGCAGGCCGGCTACCTCAAGGTCGCTGCCTGCCTCGATGCCCTGCGAGGCGCGGCCGAACGTGCGGGCGTCGTCATCGAGTATGGAGTGCGGGTGCGCGAGCTGGCGTTGGGGCAACCTGCCGTCCGCCTGTTGCTCGACTCGGGTGAGCTGCGGGCCTGCGACAGTGCGGTGGTCTGCGCTGGTGCATATACAAAAAAGCTCTGCCCCGGGGTGTTCAACACGCTGCTGTCGATTCGCCGCCGGGTCCTCGCCTGGACAACCCCACAGGCCCAGCACCGCGATGACCTGCGCAAACTACCGGTGTGGGGGGCGTTTACCCCAGAGGGCTTTTTTTATGGGTTTCCCTACGGCGAAGTTGGCAATACCGGGCTCAAGCTCGCCTGCCATGTCCCCGCCGGGGCACCCGACCCCGAAGTCGATCCAGATCGTCTCGACCGCGAGGTTCACCCCGACGATCTCACCCCACTCACCCGGTTTTTGGCCAACCATCTGCCGGCTGGCCAGGGGCCGTTTGCGGCGACAGGCGTATGTATGTACACCTGTAGCCCGAGCGAAGATTTTTTGATCGATCGCCATCCCAACGACCCGCGGGTGGTGGTTGCCACCGGGTTTAGCGGGCACGGCTTTAAGTTCGCCCCGGTAATCGGCGAGCTCACGGCCGACCTCGTCGCCCGCGGCGTTGGCGGGCCACAACAAACGGCATTCTCGCGGGTGCATCAACTGCGGCAGCTGCAACCGGCGACCTAGTCTTCGCCTGACCTCGCAGTCTCGGCGGTTGCCCAAAAACGGCCCGCGCCGAAGATGAGGCCCAAAATCGGTAGGAGATTGGACGCCTCGTGACAGGAAAATCCGCGGACTAGTCGACGACCACAGACACCCGCGAGGCCGCGACCTTCGCTAGCTCGCGCGCCACCGCGGTCGTCTCGGCGTGACAAATTGCGGTACCCATTCGCCGGCCTGGGCGGGTATCGGGTTTGCCAAACAACCGCACATGCACGCGGGGGTCGACGGCGAGCGCCTGGTCGATGCCGTCGAATCGCGGGTTGGTCCCGGCTGTGGTCGCCCGTATCACCGCCGATGCCCCGGGGGCCCGCTGGTCGATCGCACCTATCGGCAGGGCTAAAATTGCACGTACATGTAACTCGAACTCACTCATATCCTGGCTGGCCATCGTCACCATCCCGGTGTCGTGGGGCCGGGGGCTGACCTCGCTAAACAACACCTCGTCGCCCGCGATAAACAGCTCGACGCCAAACAGCCCGCGGCCGCCGAGGGCATTTGTCACCGCCTCAGCCATGTCCTGTGCCTTTTTCAGGACTGCGGGTTTGAGCGGTTCGGGCTGCCACGATTCGACATAGTCACCGCTTTGTTGCAGGTGCCCAATCGGCGGGCAAAACAGGGTCCCCTCGTTGACCGTGCGGACTGTCAGTAGGGTGATTTCGGTGTCAAACGGGACAAACCCCTCGACGATTACCCGGGTCGAGCGGCCGCGTGAACCCTCGATCGCGTAGGCCCATGCCGCGTCGATTTGGTCCTCGGTACGGACTGTGCTTTGCCCCTTACCCGAGCTCGACATCACAGGCTTGACGACGGCCGGCAGACCGATTTGGGCGATCGCCTGGCGAAAGCCCTCGAGTGTTTCGGCAAACCGGTACGGGCTGGTCGGGAGCCCGAGTTCCTCGGCCGCAAGCCGGCGAATCCCCTCGCGGTCCATCGTCAGCTGGGTGGCGCGGGCCGTCGGTACCACGTGCCAGCCTTCGGCCTCTAATTCGACCAACGTCGCGGTCGCGATCGCCTCGATCTCGGGCACGATGAAGTCGGGTTTTTCGGCCTCGATCACCCGACGAACCGCCGCCGCATCTTGCATATCGAACACGTGTTTGCGATGGGCAAACTGCATGGCTGGCGCATTGTCGTAGCGATCGCAGGCCACCACCTCGACACCGAGTCGCATCGCTTCGAGGGTGACTTCGCGACCGAGTTCACCAGAACCCAGCAGGAGGATACGGGTGGCTGAGGGGGTCAAAGCTGTACCGAGTTGCATGGGACCTCGGGCGGAGAATAGGGGCTGCCGACCGAGATTCGAAGCTGTGCTCGCACCCTCGCGGCGGCAAAACGTGGACCCTCGCGGCCAACAAACGCATGGCGCGCGTGAGCCTGCACGCGAGCCGTTGCGACCTAAGACCAACAAATCGATACTTCTACGTTCGTGATCACTTGTCTGATTTGCGGAGACAACAGATGCGGGAGTCTGGGGAGTCGTCGAGTCGGCACGAGATCTTGCCTTTCCCAGCTGTCTTGACAACATCTAGGCTTCAACAGCATTCGCGGGCTATGCGCTAACAACTGCGCAAGTCACACACAATTGTCATTTATGTATTTACATTCACATTAATTTCATAAACTATCGGGATATGCGCAGTCTGGCGTTCATCCGTCCGTCTTGGGTGGGAACCATGCACGACGGGTGCAAAGCTGGAGACAACAAGGGGCCAAGAGTATGCGTGGCACTCGCACCTAAACAGGTGTGGACCCTTGCACTGGCACTCGTCGCCTGCACGCCGATCCCCGAAGTGCCACCGGGCAGCGGCAGCGAGAGCGATCCGACAGTCGACGAAACCAGCACCTCGACCTCTAGTCCAACGCCGACCACGGGGACGACCGAAGGCCCGGACACAACCGAGGCCCCAACCACAAGTACCGGCATCGACACCGACTCCGAAAATCAAGCACCGAGCGTCAACATTGACGTGCTGCAAGCCGGAGTACCGGTCGAGCTTCCGGCTGTCATCTCGACACCGAGCCACCTCGAGATCAAGGTCAGTGCCAGCGACCCCGAAGGCATGCTCACCGGCCTCGAGGTTGCACTCGACGGTACCACGCTCACGCAGTCGCAGGAGGACAGCGTGGTAATCCCGTGGGCTGTTGTCAGTTCCTCGCAAAATAGCGACCCGGTCACGATTACGGCTGTGGCGACCGACGACCAACAGCAGCAGGCGAACGACGCGGCCGAAGTGATCGTCAACCTCAACCCCGGCACCCAGGTGTGGGAGACGATCAGCGACAATTCGGACCCCACCGAATTTCGTGCACTTACATTTAACTCGCAGGGCCAAATCATCGTTGCCGGGCGGCTGCACGCCGCCGGGGGAACCGGGGTCTCGCGCCTTTATGTCGACATTCTCGACCCGCTGGACGGCTCGTCGCTGATAGCTGGCACCGACTTTGAAGAGGGCGAAGACATCGAAGCATTTGGTGTGGCGGTCGACCCCTTTAACGACGACGTGTTGGTGACCGGTCGGCTGGTTGTCAACAACACCTACCGCCCGTTTTACCGTCGGCTTCAACGCGAGGGCAACGTGCTGACGACCGCTGCGACCCACGTGTTTGACGAGGACGACCAGGAGGGCTGTGGCCTCGCGATTGCCACCGATGCCGACGGTGGCGTGTATGTCACCGGTTTTACCGGGGTGCTCGATGTGGCGTCGCGCACGTTTGTCGCCAAACTCGTCGACGACAGCCAACTGTGGCTGACCAAGGTCGAGTCGCTCAACGAGATGTCCAAACGGGGTGCCGGCTTCGACATTGTATATGCACACGATCAACGGCTCTACGTGGCCGGCGTTGCCACGGTCGCCGGCCACGAAGTTGTCCGGGTCACCCAACTCGAAGCAACCGGGGGCATGCTGGCGACCTGGACCTCACCGGGGGACAACGAAATCCAGCGTGCCGAAGCCCGAGCTATCGCCGTCAAGCCCAGTGGTGAGATTGTCGCGGGCGGGCTGCGGCGACAAAACAGCGAGCATGCGGTCAACCTGTTTCAGGGGCTTGAACTCGTCGGTGGTGAGCTGCAGCCGACGTTCGAGACCACGTCGCCCCTGCTCGGCGGTGCCGCGGCCAAGGACCGGATTGTCTACGGGCTCGACGTCTCGCAGGAGCTGTTGCCGGGCCGCTACGACATCGCAGTCGCGGCCACCATTGACCTGGTCGACAACATCGACCAAGTCGAGCCGACACCGGAGGCCTGGGTCTCCGATTTCAACGACACAAACCCACCGTGGTGGCAATGGTACGTACTCCGCGAAAATGGGCACGCATTTGACATCGGTTGGGGTCCCGATGGCTATCACTACACCGCGGGCTACTTAGACACCACCCCGCGTCGGGCATGGGTGCGCAAGTCGATCCCGTAGCCGACGCGCGCCGATCGTATATACACCAAAAATGTAAGGCGACTGCCCAGCAGCCGCCTTACATGTATCAGCAAATGAAACGTCTAGCCGGCTAGCACCCGGCTGGCGACCTTGCGCACAAGCCCGCCGTCGACCTGGTCGCGGTGGCTTTTCATGACCAGACCCATCAACTTGCCCATCTGCTTGGGACTGTCGATTCCATGCTCAGCCACGAGGTCACGCACCAGTTTCTCGGTGGCCGCCTCGTCGAGCTTTTTAGGCAAAAACTCGTTGCAAAAATCGAGCTCGAACTGGGCCTCAGCCTTGAGTGCATCTCCGCGCTCGCCGGCCTTTTCATACTCGGCAATCGCCTTGCCCATTTGCTTGGCATAGGACTTGATGGTGCGCAGCCATAGCTCATCGGTTTCTTCGACCCCGGACCCCGACTTGAGCTCCATCAACACCTTGTTTTTGAGCATGTTGATGACATTTTTAGTCGGCTCATCGCGGTCGAGACGGGCCCGGCGAAACTTTGCCTTGATAGTGTCACGGATCGATTTTTGCTCAGCCATAGTGGCGGCACTATCTCAGGTTGGCCGGCCGATGTCGAAGCCCACCACCAGCGGGACTGAGGCTCACACCAAATACTTGCGATCGTTGCTGTTTACCCGCTAAAGCACCAACAACAGGGCGCCGGCGTGCTCAATCGCGGGCGCCGGCTTGTCAGTTTTTTGGCGGTTTGCGCAGCCTGGCCTAGCGTCGAGCGTGGAGACGACTGCCATGAAACTTCGCCCACGACGTCGATTTCGCTTACCTCGGTTCTCCCGTCAGCGCCTACTTCAGGCCGTGGCCGGAGGGGCTGTGCTGTTGTCGGCGACCCCCCAACCCGCCGAGGCGGCTGCCTCCTGCGACCGCTCGATGGCCCTCGGCAATCAAACCGCCGTGGCCCTGCTCGACCGCGCGAGCGAAGACCTGCGCGGTTTTGCCTGGCACGCCACCGCCCAACTTATCGAGGCCCACTCAGAAGCTTCCGACGGCAGTATTCCACGGCCGATCCAAGACGACTTTGCCAAGCTGCCCGGGGGGTTTTCGCCAACCGAACAGCTGCTCGACGCCATCGACCTCAAAGAAGTTGAGCTCCTGCATGAACTCGCCGCCGCCCCCCATATCGACCTGGTCGGCAAGGAGACGTTGTGGAAACTCGACCACGCCCTCGCCCCGGCCTCGCCCGAGCAGATCAAGTCGCTGCTACAGGCCGATGCCCCCAACCTTCGCGCCTATATTTGGATTTGGCTGGCACGCACCCGCCGAGGTGGTTGTATCCTCACCCATTTTGACCCCGCCGCGATCGAGGCGGCCGTGTTTGAACGCAGCCTGGTGGTCGAGCTTGGCAATGAGCTGCTGATGCGCCCGGTCTCGCTGTATGCCCTGGCCGCCCGCGCCCGTCTGATCGCCGGCAAACCCGGGAGTCTCGACCGGTTTTTACACCGGGTCGCCGCGACCGAACTCCACGCCACCCGCGGTCGTCTGCACCCACAGGTCAAGGCCTCGGCCCACGCAATGTTGATCCGCCGCGGCCTGCACGACCAAGTCGAAGCCGGCATGATGGCCAAAGAGCCGCCCGTGCGGGCCGCTGTGGCCCTGGCGCTGCTCGAGAGCGACCCAGAGCTACACGAGCCCACGGTGTTGCAGGCCGCCGCCAGCGACCCGGTCGATTTGGTCACCGAGGCGCTGGTCGAAAAAGTCCTTCGCGTCCGCGGCGTGCTCAAAAACCCCGAGTCGGTGAGCGATGAGATGCCGTTGCTCACTGGGGGTTTGGCAGAGACCAGCGACCCGCGACTGGTCGAGGCTGTCGCCCGGTGGTTTGGCCACGGCGATCCGCTGGCCCCGCTGCCACGCCCACGTCCAACCGCGACTCCAACCACGGCTGCGGACGCCCACGACTCGCTGCCACAGCCGGGCGCGTCCACGGGTCGTGAATCCCCCCAATCCGCTACGGCGGAAGAGGTCAGCGCTCAAGCCGACGCGGCCGATTCTACCGAGCCCCACACAGCACCGGAGCCGACCGCACCAACTTCGCCGAGCGACGCGCCCATCCACCTGCCGAGCGTGACGGACGACCCCGACCCAGCCCCCGAAGAAGACCTGTCTCAATAGACATCTAAACCGCAGGTGGCGAATCCAGCTGAGGGATGCGAAACTCCAGGTGCTGAATGTCTGACTTTCAAAAACCCAGCGAGTTCGAGCTTCCGGTTGTGGTCTACACCACCCCGTGGTGCCCCTACTGCCATACGGCCAAGCATTTGCTTCGTCACCGCAACACCGAGTTTGCCGAGGTCTCGGTTGCCGGTAACTCCGAGGCGCGCCGCTGGCTCGCGCAGACGAGTGGTCAAACAACGGTTCCCCAGGTGTTTATCCACGGGCGCTCGATCGGTGGCTTTGACGAGCTGAGCTCACTCGATGCCCGCGGCGAGCTGACCTCGATGTTGGCCGGCTCCTAGGCTGCACACGATGCATCTACATACGTTGGCAAAACGATCTGACGACACCCATGATGCGACAAACCGCCGCAGCTAATTCCGCCAAACTCGCCGACTTCCAAAAAATGACCTGCGCCTGAGTGTCGCAGGGAAATCTTTCGCACATGGTATGCAACGCCCGTGGGCGGAAGTTGTATACACATAAGAGTGGCCACCGGCCTGGCCCTGGTCCTCGCCGCCGCCGTAGCGACAACAGCGTGCGAAGAAAGCCCCGTCGACAAGCAACAGCCGGTATATAGCTGTGCGCCCGACGAGGGCAACCAGCTGTACGAGCAGCGCATTGCCCCCCTGCTCGCCACCGACCGCCCCAAAAGTTGCAACAATTGCCACCTCGCGGGCATCGATCTCTCGCTGTTTCAGCGCGCCACCCCATGCCAAACCATGGCCTGTCTACACGAGCGCGAGCTCGTCGATTTTGACAACCCCGAGGCGAGCACCATCCTCACCTGGATCGACCGCGCCACCCCGGGCGACGGCATCACCCAGGCCGTGATCAACGAGGAGTACGAGGGGTTTTTGGCATGGATCGAGCAATCGGCGACCTGTGGCACCTGCCCGACATTCGACAACCCCTGCGACGAGGCCGAAGATGCGGGCGAGCCGTGTACCGGCGATGAGGTGTTTGTCGACCCGGGCGACTGTTCAGAACACACCCGTGAGGCCCTGTTTCAAGATCGGGTCTACCGCTGGCGCGACCGCTGCTACCCGTGCCATTTCGACAACAAGGACAACGACGGCCCCAACTGGATTGTCACCGGCTCGTGCAACCTCGCCTCGTTGAAAACCATGCACAACATCCGCAACGCCGGCTACATCGACTGGCAAAACCCGGCAAAAAGCTTGCTCCTACAAAAACCGCTTGCGCAGTCTGCCGGCGGCATTGAGCACGGGGGCCACGACAAATTTTCCTCGACCGAAGACCAAGCCTACCGCGACTTCTTGTCGTGGATTGAACGCGAAGTGAGCTGTACACCATGAACATACAAGAACTTTCAAAAGTCGCCCTGGCGGCGTGCCTGTGCCTTGCCCCCGCGTGCACCGACAACAGCGGGGGTTCAAGCGATACCGATGCGACAACCCACGACTCGCACGATTCGCACCACCACCATACTGACTCTCACGACACCCACGATTCGGATAGTCACGACACCCACGACCACGGCTCAGACACCGATACCCACGACACCCACGGGGAATCAGACTCGCACGACACCCACGACTCGCACGGTACCGAGTCGGACACCCACGATACCCACGACACCCACGACACCCACGATACCCACGACACCCACGACTCTGAGTCTGAAACCGATGCGACCACCGATGGCCCGACCACCGACGGGACGACCACCGACGACTCAACCACCGAAGACCCGACCGGTTCCACCACCGATCCCTACGTGCCACCGACCGCCGACGAATACTGCGGCTGCATGCTCGAGCACTGCCACGACCACTACCACGACGTTTGGGGTGACGACCACATCCAGGCCGAAATGATGTGTAAGGCGTTTTTTGAGTCGTACCCGAGTGCCGGGATGCCAGCGATGGAGGGCAACAACCAAGAGTGCATCGCCTGGCACTGCGAGGCCGCCAAGATGGGTGAGAACACCTGTGATGGCGCGGTCGGTAATGGGGCGTGCGCCGGCTGACCCGCGAGAGTCGTTGTTGATACAACCTGTTTCATGCAAAAGCCCGCCGATCGGCGGGCTTTTTGTAGCTACACCGAGTGTAGAAGTTGCTCAGCTGGCGAGCTTGGAAGCGGCGGCGGCAAGCTTGGCGGCACGGTCCGTCTTCTCCCAGGTGAAGCCATCTTCGTTGCGGCCAAAGTGCCCGTAGGCTGCCGTCTGGTGGTAGATCGGACGCAGTAGGTTGAGGTCGCGGATGATCGAGGCCGGGCGGGCATCGAAGTGGTCGACGACCAACGAGGCGAGCGCATCGTCGGACATCACACCGGTTCCAAAGCTCTCAACCGCAATGCTGACGGGTTGGGCCACGCCGATCGCGTAGGCCAGCTGGACCTCGCAGCGCTTGCACAACTTGGCAGCGACCAAGTTCTTGGCGATGTAGCGGGCGTAGTAGGCGGCCGAGCGGTCGACCTTGGAGGGGTCTTTCCCCGAGAACGCACCGCCGCCGTGACGACCCATGCCGCCGTAGGTGTCGACGATGATCTTGCGACCGGTCAGACCGGCGTCGCCCATCGGGCCACCGATCACGAAAATGCCGGTGGGGTTGATGTGGTACTTGGTGCGGTCGTCGAGCAGGGCCGTCGGCACCACCGACTCGATCACTTCCTTCTTGATGAAGGCGCGCAGGTCGGGCTGCGAGATGTCGGCGATGTGCTGGGTCGAAATCACCACGGTGTCGACGCGGGCCGGCTTGCCATCGATGTACTCAATGGTCACCTGGGACTTGCCGTCGGGCCGCAGCGGGCTGTTGCTGTCGCCGCGCCGAACTTCGGTGAGCTGGCGGGTGAGCTTGTGGGCCAGGCTGATGGGCAGCGGCATGAGCTCGTCGGTCTCATCGCATGCATAGCCAAACATCATGCCCTGATCGCCGGCACCCTGCTCTTTTTCGCTTTTGGCATCGACGCCCACGGCGATGTCCGGGCTTTGCCCCTCGATAGCCACGAGCACGCCACAGCTGTTGGCGTCGAAGCCCATGTCGGAGCTGACGTAACCAATCTCGCGGATGGTGTCGCGCACGATGGTCGGGATGTCGACGTAGGTGCGGGTTGTGATTTCACCTGCGACGTTGACGTAGCCGGTCTTCACCAGGGACTCACAGGCCACGCGACAATTGGGGTCATCTTTGATAATCGCGTCGAGGACCGCGTCGCTGATCTTGTCGCAGATCTTGTCGGGGTGACCTTCGGTGACGGACTCGCTGGTAAACAGTCGGCTGGCCATGGGGGGTGGAATCCTTCTTTCGCTCGTGGGCCGTCGGGGCCCTGTCGCGCCGCGGCGCGGGAACATGTTGGAAAAGCCCGTGATCGCACGGGGCATTGTTCGGCGCGCAGCATAGACAGCTCGCTCGCATTGGGCAAGCGGGACGCCGCACGTCGGCAACCGCTAAATCGGTTGCAACTCGAGTTCCACGGTCACCGACTGGGGAAAAGGCTCGCCGTCGGTATCCCCGGCATCGTCGTCTGGGGGCACGGGCAACTCGACAAACAGCAACGGTCGAATCCCAGCTACACGCATGCCCTGAAGCCCCAAAAACCCCTCGGGCGTCATGATGCCCTCGAGCTCAATCGCCGCGCCCTGGGGGTCTTCGGCGACACAGGCAACCTCGTCGGCCGCCAGGCAACCCGGAGCCCGCATCGCCAGGCCGACAGCGTCGGGGGAGCGGACAATGAGCTTTTGGCCATCGGTCACGTCGGCCGGCAACTGCACGGCAAACACCCGCTCCGGGCGTAGGTCGCCAGTACAGCTGTGGTAGTGGGCATCGGATTGCAACAGCGGGTCAAGCACAACGGCAACGGGATCCGCAGCGAGCTCGACAACTTCGGGATCGTTGCAGCTGTCGGCCGAGACCGCGACGCAGGTCCAAATCCCTTCGAGGTTGTCAGGGTCTGTGGGTTGGCACACGCCGCCTGCCGCACAGCGCCCAAGCTCCTTCGACCCGCAGCGTTCGCCGAGTTCCTTGACCGGGTACTTGGTGATCATCACCGAAAAGTCGAGGTTGCCAGGGCCCTCCTCGGGCGGCGGCGTCATGAGGTCGGGGTGACCCTCGGGGACGGCAACGATCACCCGCAAACTCGAACCGGGTTGGTAGTCGCGCAGCATAACCGGGGCGGAGGTATCGAGACACTGGGCTGCCGTCAGGTCGCAGTTGGCCGGTGCGATCAACAGGCTTGGTTCAAACCCCACAGCCGACACCGAAATCTCAATGTCGGCGCGATGTTCGATGTCGAGTTGGCCGAATATCGGCACCTGCGACGCGCCGCAGTACTCGCCCGGGGCGGTGAGAAGGTCGTGGAACGTCCCCGGGGTCGTGCCCGAAAAGATCGGCGGAGCGAGCTCACACTCTTGGTTCCACGACGGCACCGTTTGATACCCGGTGTCGGTGTCCGTGTCGGTGTCCGTGTCGGGCTCACCACTCGTCCCGCTCGTCTCGGTGTTGCCCGATGGGCATCCGAGACCGATGGCAGCGCAGACTGCCAACATCAGCGGGGTCAAACATGGCGATTTGGTGACGGGCATCGAAGTCGGCCCATGGTACCCAACAAGCGTCACTCGCCCAGTCTCGATTTTGTTGAGTGGCCGGTGGTTTTCCACGCCAAAAAGTCGCCAGATTGGCGATCGGCGAACTCGCCACCGGCTTGGTGCCTGACCGCGAGATGTGTCCTCACACTCGGCGATGGCGAACAGGCGATCTGAAGCGTTACCGTGCGCCCTGTGACCGGGATAGTACGCACCCTCGATCTCCGCAGCAGCGCGACCCAAACCACCGACCGCGATCACTGGCGCCTGCTGTGTGCCCGCAGCGTCGGCCTGGATGGCCCGGCCGACGAAGCAGCCCGCCAGATCATCCATGCGGTCCGCGAGCGTGGTGACGAGGCGGTATGCGAGCTCACCAAACGTTTCGAGTCGCGCGACCTGACCCCGCAGACGTTTGCGATCGACGCAGAAGCTCAAAACGCTGCTGCGGCCCGTTGCTCGCCCGCACTTCGCCAAGCCCTCGAGCTAGCCGCCGGGCAGATCCGCGACTTCCACCGCACCCAACTTCCGCGCGACACCGGGCTGCAGACCCCGGGCAACTTTTTGCAAAGTCGTGCGACCCCGTTGCGAAGGGTTGCTGTCTACGCACCGGGGGGCACGGCCGCCTACCCGTCGTCGGTCCTCATGGCCGGCATTCCGGCCAAGGTCGCGGGCGTCCCCGAAGTCGTGTTGCTCACCCCCAACCCGACCGACGCCGTCTTGCTCGCGGCACAGCTCGCCGGTGTCGACCAAATCCTCGCGATTGGTGGGGCCCAGGCGATCGCGGCCGTCGCCCTCGGAACCCAAACCATCCCCCGTGTCGACAAGATCGTCGGGCCGGGGAACGCCTACGTGACCGCAGCCAAACGCCAGGTGTTCGGCCTGTGTGATATCGACGCGATCGCCGGCCCGAGCGAGGTCCTGATCATTGCAGATACAAACGCCTCGCCCACGCTCATCGCCGCGGATCTGCTCGCCCAGGCCGAACACGACCGCCTGGCCTGTCCGATTTTGGTGACCGACGCCCCCGCGCTCGTGCCCGCCGTCATCGCCAAACTCCGCGAACAACTGCGGGATCTCCCGCGGGCTGAGATTGCGGCCGCGGCCCTGCGCGACCACGGGGCCCTGGTGCTGGTCGACGACCGCGATGGTTTGGTGGCAGCGGCCAACGCCTATGCCCCGGAGCACCTCGAAGTTTTGACCGAGGCACCCGAACAACTGGCACCACAGCTGACGACCGCCGGGGCGATCTTTTTGGGTGCCTATACACCCGAAGCCGCGGGGGACTACACCGCCGGGCCAAGCCATGTTCTGCCGACGGCCGGGGCTGCGCGGTTTGCCTCTCCGCTCGGTGTGTGGGACTTCATCAAGCACACCAGCATTCTCCAACTCAGTGCAGATACACTCAAATCACAGGCAACCGCGATCACCGAGATCGCCCGGGCCGAAGGGCTCGAGGCCCACGCCCGCGCGGTCGAACACCGGCTGGCCGGAGACAAGGCCTAAACCCATGACCAACCCGACCCCGGCCTGGCTTCGCCACCTGCGCCCCGAAGTTGCGGCGATGGACCACTATTCGGCGCCACACACCGTGGCTCCGCGGGCCCGGCTCCATGCCAACGAATGCCCCTACCCCTGGCCCGCGCACGTGTTCGACGGAATTGCCGAGGCCCTGCGCAACGTTGAGCTCGAGCGCTACCCCGACATCTCTGGCCGACGGCTCCGCGAACTTGTGGCCACGCGTCACGGCTGCGAGCCAAGCCAGGTGATTTTGGGTAACGGCAGTGACGAAGTGATTTCGCTGCTGTTGATCGCCCTCGCCGGTACCCACCAACAGCCCAGCCACATCCTGACCCCGTCACCGACGTTTGTGATGTACAGCCACAGCGCCCAGGTGCTCGGGTTGCAGGTGCGGCACGTGCCCCTCACACGCAACTTTGAGCTCGACCCGGGGGCCATGCATGCGGCCCTCAAACAGGGCCCGGCACTGTGCTTTTTTGCCCGCCCCAACAACCCCACCAGCAGCCTGTGGTCGGCTGAGGTCATTGCCGAGTTGATGGCGAGCTACCCGGCGACGGTCTTTGTGATCGACGAAGCCTATGGTGCATATGCACCGGGTACCTCGATGTGGCAGCCGCCGGTCCGGCAAAACCATGTCCATATGGGCACCCTGTCAAAGGTCGGCATGGCAGCCCTGCGGCTCGGCTACTGCATCGCCCCACCCCGCCTCGCCACCGCCCTCAATGTTGTCCGCCATCCCTACAACATCTCGCAAACCAGCCTGGCGATCGCCGAAACCCTGCTGACCCGCTACGAAGATGTCCAACGGGACATGATCAACAAGACAATCGCCGGGCGCGAGCGGCTGGCGGCGATGTTGGCTACGTTGCCGGGGGCTGAGGTCATGCCGGCCCACGCCAATCTCGTGGTCGCGCGGTTTGCCAACGCCGCGGTCTCCACCCGGCTGCAGCGCTACTTGTATGAGCAGCGCATCCTCGTCAAAGACCTGTCAAAATACCCGGGCCTGGCCGGTTGCCTGCGGGTGAGCGTTGGCGTCGAACACGAACTCGACCTTCTCCAACAGGCCCTCCAACAGGTCCCTGCCGAGCTTTGGAGCCCAAGTGACTGCACCTACAACTGACCTGCTGATCCGCCTGTTTGAGGTCGACATCCCGTTCAATCGCATGCTCGGTGTCCGCGTGGTCCATGTCGACCGCGGCGACTGTGTCATCCGCCTTCCGTGGCGCGATGAGTTTATCGGCGACCCCCAACGCCCGGCTTTACACGGTGGCATCACCTCGACGATGTGTGACGCTGCCGGCGGCCTGTCGTGTTTTTCCATGCTCGACAAACCCCGCGACCGGGTCTCGACCATCGACCTGCGCGTCGACTACCTACTGCCTGGGCAGGCCGCCGATGTCTACTGTCGCAGCAGTCTGGTACGCATGGGCAATCGCGTCGCCGTCACCCGCATGGAAGCTTTTTCGGGGGCATTGCCCAAGCCCGGTGAAGGCCAGCCGTTTGCCACCGCGCAGGGCGTGTACAACATCCTCCGACGCCGGTAGAGCACGTTGCTCGCCAACAGCAATCCCGGGCCGCGAACGACCCGGGACAGTTAGCGACCACACGCTAGTGGCGACCTAGTATTGTATCTGCACAGATTCTGCGCGCTCAACCTCGATCGCCGCGTCTTCGGGAATGTTTTCCACACCAGACATCTCGAGGACATTGTCGTAGCGAATCACCATCGAGTTTGACTTCTCGGCGACATACACATTGGTGCCGTCAAACGCGAGGTCGACCGGGTTGCCGAGGACCGTGGCATCACCACCGATCAGCAGCGAAACCTCGGCATCGCCATCGGCCGTATCGGCATCGGGGATCACCATGATCCAACCGTCGTCGTCGGAGCCCGGGTCACCGACATCGGTCAGCAGCAACGACGAGGTCGCGCCATCGAAGTGGATACCGTGGAGGTTGGTGCTCACCGGCTCGGCGTCTTCGTTGACCGGCGTCAGTACACGGTCTGGACCATTTGCCCCCTCGTTGGCCATAAAGTCGATAAACACGCGCACCGTGCCGTTGACTCCACTGGCGTACAGGCGGTCGTTGTCGTCGTCGTAGTCGACATCCCAAACCGGTCCGCCACCGAGGTCCGAAACGACAAACATCGGCGCGAGGTTGCCGTCCATGCCCGCCTCGTAGACCTTGATATCGCCCGCGCCCAAGTCGGCGACAATGATGGTTCCGTCGTCGGCGAGGTCGAGGCCCTTGGGCGCAACAATCTCGGTGTTCGACCCCCAAATCCGGCTGGCCACGGCACTGACTTCGCCGTCCTGGTCCATGCCACCGAGGCCCGGCACCATAAACACGCCGCCGCCATCGGAAACCTGGGCGCCGTCGAATGTCACGTAGCCATCATTTCCTTGTAGGTGCAAACTTTGCACCGACAACACGCTGCCAATCCGGTCCATCACCGCCCCGGTGTTGGGGTCGCCAAGCGCCGGGACGTTGACGGCGATCACGGCATCGTCGTCGCGCCCTGCCGGGTTTGTGGTCATGAGTAGATTGCCGTTGTTGCGCACGGCCACCGACTCCGCCTTAATGACCTCGGTGTCGCCGGTAGCCTCGTAGTCGCCCGTCAGCAGGTTTGGCTCGTAGACAATGATTGCGTCGTTCGACTTCTCGGCGACAAACAGCGCCTCGCCGTCGAGGCCTCCATCGTGCTCGAGATCGACAGGATTGCCGAGCATGCCCCCCTGAATTCGTTGGTCAACTTCCGTATCACCCGAGGCACCACCGATACCGTTGATGACAAACAGCTGGCCATCGGCGGCATCATTCGGGTCCCCGACATCGGTCAGGATCGCCGTGTTGCCGTCGAGGTCGATGCCGTGGAGATTCTCCGACACCTTGGTGTTGTTCTCCGTCGGGACGATGGTCCGGTCCGGCCCCATATCACCCATGTTGGCGGCAAAGTCCTCATAGACCTGCAGATCCCCGTTGGTGCCGGTGGCGTAGAGCACGTCGGGCCCGGCCGCGTAGTGGACATCCCAAACCGCATCGGACGACCCCAGATCGGTCACAACAAACTCCGGCGCGACGTCGCCTTCGCCACTGTAGTCAAACACCTTGATGTCACCCGCCCCGACGTCGGCAACGATCACCATGCCATCGAGATCACCACCTGCGAGTTCGACCCCCTTCGGTGCCATGAGTTCGGTCGCGGGCCCGGCGATAAACCGATCGCCAAGACCGATCGCAGCATCCTGCGGGTTGGCGCCCAGGCCTTCGACGGCGATCAATCCACCGGTACCGCCCGGGATATCGACACTGATCACCCCGTCGTTGCCATTGAGGCCCACGCTTTGAATGCTGAGGACGTCACTGATTACGGAGAGTGCGGCGACCTGGGCATCGAGCGGGACCGTGAGGTTCGAAAGTGTATCTGCATCGAGTCCGCCGGGGTTGGCCGTCGCCCAAATCGCAACTGGGTCATCGCCACCACTGGTGTCCGAGTCCGACTCCGACTCCGACTCTGAGGGGTCTTCGGTCGGGTCTTCGGTTGGATCCATCGTCGGATCCATCGTCGGATCGTCGGTGGTATTTTCGGTGTCCGACTCCGACTCCGACTCCGAGCCCGTTGGGTCCGTTGTTGGGCCTGCCGTGACGTTGGTGGTTGTTGGAGTCGTGGTGTTGGTACCAGTGTCGGTATCGGTTTCAGTTTCGGTATCGGTTTCAGTCCCGCCGGACTCGGTCCCCTCTTCGCTGGTACCACAGGCGGCCAGCATGGTGGTAAGGGCGATCGGCAAGATTGTTGTGTACACACGTTGATGCAAGCTTTTCATGTCATGACTCCCGACTTCAGTGTCTACGCAACTACGCGTGGGTGTCGACCGCGGATCGACTGGTCCCACAAGAATTATGCGACTAGTACGACAGCGTACAACCTGTACCCGATCACACCAGTTCCCGCGACCTTACTTTACTTGTATCAGCAAAATTAATTGGTTATCAAGGTTTTCCGTGTGGCACATCACCTTTCATATACATATTTACCATGATTCGCCCGTAGACCACCGTGGAGGCCGTGGGTTCGCATCCCCTACTGGGGGCTAGCAGGGACACGCGACGTCGCCACACACGGTAGTCGCGTGGCCACATCCTCCAACGCGTCCCATGATGTGCTCCATGGCATACAAGTTCCCCGATTGGCAAACAATGTACACCCGCTGGGAAAGGTTGTAGCTACATCGAGGTTAGATGCCGCCAGCTAAAACGAGAAACTACGTGTCACGGTTTGGCCCTTTTCCGCCTCGGGAAAACTGACCTGCTTGATGACTTTTTCAACGCAGCGTGCGGGCGGTGTGCCGGCAAGGGGCTTTTGTGCTGCCGCCTTGGACACCTTGCCGTTGGCCGCAATTTCGATCCTGACCTTGACTTTGGTACCTGGCAACGCACCACGCTTGCCGCAGTCCTTGATCTCGCGAAGGACAGCCGCGACCGCCTTGCTGATGGCTGCACCACTGAGGCGCTCAGGCTTACCGGCACTCGGCTTTTTGGTCTTGCGCGGGCGCTTGACCTTTTTAGTCGCCGGTTCGGCGGCCTTGTTTGTGTCTCCCGAGGTCTCACTGTCGTCGACAATGGTGTCCCCCGCATCCGTTTCGCCGGCGGGTTCGGGCTCAGGCTCGGGTTCAGGCTCGGGTTCAGGTTCGGGCTCAGGCTCGGGTTCGGGGGTGGCCTGGGCCACGATGATCTTCGGGGGGGGTGTATCTACACTTGTTTCGTCCTGACCGAACAACACATAGGCCAGCGAAGCTGAGCACAATGCGATGGCCACCCCCCCGAGGGCCAAGCCCACCCCCTTGCGCCGGCGCATCTGGGTCATCGAACGGGTGACCCCACTCCAGGCGCTACCCTTGGGGACTCGCTCTACCTCTTCGAGTGCAGCTGCAAATTCATCGGCGCTTTGGTAGCGCTCCTCCGGCTCCTTGGCGAGCACCTTGTCCATCACATCGCCAAGCGCAGGCGGGATGTAGAGCCGACCCGCGGCCTCAAACAACGATGGAATCGGCTCGGTGAGATGCTTGCTCAGGGTCCCCATAAACCCTGATCCCTCGAACGGCAGTTTACCGGTGAGCATCTCAAACAGGATGATGCCGGCCGAATACACATCGGAACGGGCGTCGATAGGTTCGCTGCGAGCTTGCTCTGGGGACATGTAGTGAGCAGTCCCCATCACCACGCCGGTCTGTGTGAGCGACTGATCGTCGTCGGCGTCGAGCACCTTGGCGATGCCAAAGTCGACAACCTTGACCATATCGGGCTCTTCGCCATCCTCCACGACAAAGCAATTGCCCGGCTTCATGTCGCGGTGAATCACGCCACTGCGATGGGCGGCGGAGAGTGCCGCACAAATCTGTTTCATCAGTCGCAGCGCCCGCGTCCATGGCAGCGGACCTGTCTTTTTCATCATCCGTCGAATGTCGATGCCGGTCAGCAACTCCATGGCAAAGTACGGCAAACCGTCTTCGGTGGTGCCACAGTCATAAATCTCGACAATGTTGCGGTGACGGACCCTCGAGGCAGAACGGGCTTCTTGGACGAACCGGCGGACGATCGCCGGGTTGCTGCGGTACTTGCTGGCGAGCAACTTGATCGCAACTTCCTTGTCGATCCCCATGTGCTCGCCGAGGAAGATTGTCCCCATCCCCCCGCGGCCGATCGGGCGAATGATCCGGTAGCGTCCGTCGAGTTCGACACCGGTGTAAATCATGTAATCTTCAGTTGGCGGACCCACGGGTCCCACGGCAGTCGCCCGGGTTTCCCCGTCGCCCACGCCCGACCCAGTGCTCGCGGGTTGCTCCGCGAACGCAGGCTCCGGCTCGGTCCGGTTGCTGCCGCTCACCAGACAACAATAACGGAGTCCTCACCCCTTGGGCGACCGAGACTGTCTCAAGGTCGCCATCGCCCCTTGTAGATCCTCACCCCAACACCTAATCTCGTCCCACAAATGCGGCAATCCCGTCAACATTCGCGGAATGAAGCACCGCTTCGTCGCCTGTTCGTTGCGTGCATGTGCGTGTGTGTCTGCGCTTCCACACCTGTCCGTGCAGACACCTTAACGGAGCCGACCTCGCTCGAACGCGCCAGCAAACTGATCGGCAAGGGGCAAGAGCGGTACGACACCGCCGACTACATCGGTGCGATCGAGATGTGGAGCGAGGCCTACGCTGCCCTGCCCAAGGATTCCGAAGCCGATCAGTACCGCGGAGTGCTCGTCTATCAGATAGCCAACGCCTGCCGCGAAGCCTATGCCGTCAACCGCGAGGTCAAGTACCTGCGCAAGGCCGAAAAGCTGTTTCAGGATTACATCGAAGGGCTCCCACCGGAAGACACCGACTCGCGCGAGCACGCCGAAGAGGCGCTCGCCGAAGTCCGGACCCAACTCGATGAGATCGAGGCCCAGGAAGCCGCCAATCGGCCCGAGCCTGAGCTCGAAGAACCCGACTCCCAGCCAGAAGATGAAGACTCGCCCGAGCCGCCCGACGAAGAGTTGCCGCCGCTCGGCAACGGCCTGCGCATTGCCGGAGGTGTCAGCCTGGGGCTCGGCGCCGTCGGCCTTGCCACCATGGCCGGATTTATGGCCCGCGGCAACTCGCTCGAGTCCGAAGGCGAGGAACTCGTCAGTCAAAATGGGCCCAATGGCGACGAGGTCGGAAGTCTGCTGAGCAAGGGCGCCACCGCCAACAAAGTAGCGATCGCCATGGGGATTGTCGGCGGCGCGTTAACTGCGACCGGTGTGGCCTTGCTTGTGGTCGATGCCGTGAAGCGAAAAAATAGAAATATGGCCTTCGCGCCAGTTGTAACACCACGCTTCGCCGGGTTTCACCTCTCGGCTCGTTTCTAGTTACGCCAACGAGCTCCGCACACGCGGCACCGATGTAGATGCCGATACATAGAATTACGCGCCGAGGCTTACATGTCGGGCCCATCGCCAAGTTCGACCGTCAGAAATCGTTGTCGTTGCGTATGATGTGGCCACCGCGATGATCGACCTCTACACGGCAGCAACCCCCAACGGCTGGAAAGCCTCGATCGCCCTCGAGGAACTCGGGCTCCCCTACACCGTCCATCCGATTTCGTTCTCCAAAAAACAGCAAAAGGAAGAGTGGTTTCTCAAGATCAATCCCAACGGGCGCATCCCCGCGATCATCGACCGCGAGGCCGATGACTTCGCCGTATTCGAATCGGGCGCGATCCTCATTTACCTGGCCGAAAAAGCAGGTAAACTGCTACCGAGTGATGCCAAGGGTCGCTCCCGCGTCATTCAATGGGTGATGTTTCAGATGGGTGGCATCGGCCCGATGATGGGCCAGGCGAACGTGTTTTACCGCTACGCCCCCGAAAAAATCCCGTTTGCGATCGAACGCTACCAACGCGAGAGCCGACGCCTGTTCGAGGTTTTGGAGCGCCGCCTGTCCGAGTCCGAATACCTCGCGGGTGACTACTCGATTGCCGACATCGCCAACTTTTCGTGGGTGTGCATCCATGAGTGGTCGGGTATCAGCATCGAGGGGCTTCCCAACCTCAAGCGCTGGCTCGATGCCGTCGGAGCACGCCCGGCCGTGGTCCGCGGACGCGAGATACCCGAGCCGGTCAAGCTCGAGACAAAAAAAGCTGAGGATGTCGTCGACCAGGCGCGCAAGATGCTTGTCTAACCCCGTCGAGAGCATGAAAAACCCGGGCTGGTCGGCCCGGGTTTTCCTATTGTACTTACAATTTTTTCCTGGCTCGAACTAGCACTGGTTGCAGTTCATCGCCATGCACTCACACCCGTTTTCGAGGTTCTCGTCGCAGGCTTGGTACCCCGATTGGCACGAGTCGATCGTGCAGTCGTTGCCGCAGACACCAACGTTGTCGACCATCGCCGCGCCGTCGCACTCTTCGCCGTGCTCGGGTTGGTGGATATCGTCACCGCAAAATGGGCCTAGCCCCAGACAGTCGCTATTACATCCGTCGTAGCCGCCGTCGTTGACACCGTCGTCGCAAGCCTCTGGTCCGTTTTGCTCACCATCGCCGCAAAACGGTCCGAGCGCATCACAGCCGTTGCTACACCCGTCGTAGCCACCGTCATTGACACCGTCGTCGCAGACCTCCGGACCATTTTGCTCACCGTCGCCGCAAAACGGCCCTAAAGCCTGGCAACCGCCGTTGCAGCCGCCGTATGATCCATCGTTGACAGCGTCGTCACACGCTTCGTTGCCGTTGACTTCACCATCGCCGCAAAACGGCCCGAGTGTGCAGTCCTCAGCGCAGCCGTCGTAAGAGTTATCGTTGATACCGTCGTCGCACTCCTCGACGCCGTCAAACACGACACCATCGCCGCAAAACGCGTTCTTACACTCGACACAGCTGTCGAAGTCGTTGTCGTTACCGTCTTCGCACTCCTCAACGCCGGCGTGCACCTCACCGTCGCCGCACTTGGCACTGGTGCAGTTGTCGAGACAATCATCGGTCTCGTCATCGTTGGCGTCGTCGCACTCTTCGCCGGGGTCGAGTTCCCCGTTGCCACACGTTAGTAGGGTGCAGTTGTTTGAGCAGGCATCGTCATCGACATCGTTGCCGTCGTCGCAGGCCTCCATCGGGGAAACAAACCCGTCACCGCAGACCGCGAGCGTGCAGTCGGTCTTGCAAAGTCCGTCGTCGGCATTGTTCTCGCCGTCGTCACACTCTTCGCCAGGGTCGAGCGAACCATCGCCACAAACAGGTGGCGCCTCGGTCGTCGGGTCCATGGTCGTCGGGTCCATGGTCGTCGGGTCCATGGTCGTTGGCCCAGTCGGCCCGGTTGTCGGGTCCGTCGTCATCGACGTCGTCGGTCCCTCCGTGGTCTCAGACTCAGAACCGCTGGTCGACGAAGAACCGTCCGTACCAACCCCGGGGGCCCGGAAGGAACACCCCAGCATCATTAAGGAAACGTAAAATAAGCAGGTGCGTGCGCGCATGATTGAACACCCTTTGGCCTCAGGATATCGCAGACCAGCGCGCAGTGTCTAATAACAGCGTCCCGGCCAGCTAATTCTTCGACCGCCTCCTGACCGATCATTTCAACGGGCGAACTGGCGCATCGGTGAAATTTCCGATCGGTTTCGAGCGATTTAGTCCGGTGCCCCTTCGGCATCGGGGGCTGTACACCGGTTCAAATTGCATGCACGTGCAACATCATCGGCCGCAAGCGTTATGTCGAAACGCGCCAAATCCCCTCGGCGCGCCGCCGAACTTTTCGAACTGCCGCACGAAATGCATCCTCCGTCCGGATCTCTTCGAACAACGGACAGAGGTTGATCCAGTCGACATCGACTAACACGACGTCGGCAGCCTGGGTGATGTAGTTGAGAGCCTCGTCGTACTTGCGATGAAAGGCCATGACCTCAGCTGCCGTTTGGAAGCTCACCGTCAAGAACCGTTTGTTGACATCGGGCCTGGCGAGCAACTTCTCGAAGTAGTCGGTGTACTCCGTGAGCTGTTGCTGCGAACACAGCAGGGCTCGGATGTGCCGGCGAATCAGCTCCCGCGAGGGAGCCTTATCGTCGGGAATGTATTGCAACACGCGCCGTACACGCTCCGTGTCGCGATGCCAACTCGCCACTCTCGTCTCGAGGATCTGGGTGGCGAGGTTGCGCTGCCCGCCGCGGGACCGGAGCTCATCGAGCACGGCCTCAAACTTGTCGAGGTCACCGTGAAGTGCGTGACCGCGGGCGACATCGAAGAGGCCAACCTCGAGCGACGGGTCGAGTTCGTGGGCGAGTTTGATGTGGCGCATCCCGGTCTTGGTGCGACCAGCTTCGCACTGGAGGCTCCCGAGGTACTCATGGACCTCAGCACAGGTCGGGGCGATCTCAAGCGCCTTGGCCAGGCAGCAGGCCGCCTGTTGGTATTCGCCGAGCTGAACCTTCATACGCGCGGCGATGTAGTGGGTGTCGGCGAGTTCGGGGGCCTGCTCAAGTGCACGTGCAACTGATTCTCGTGTATATGCACCCCAGTCGCGCTTGGCGAGTTCGTCGGGATCAAACCAGGCCCGCAGGCACGCGAGTGCATGGGTGGCAAGCGCCGGTTTAAACGCGGGGGCGAGCGCCAAGCTGCGCTCGAGCATGTCGATCGCCTTGCTTTTGTTGCCGGTTTGAAACCCCTTGAGGGATTGCCGAGCCTTGAGATAGAGCTCGATCGCCTCGGCAGGCGCTTCGCCGCGATGGACGAGGTTGTTGAGTTCGATCCGCAGCGCCTCGGCGATCCGCGTGGCCATTTTGTCCTGCAGCTCAAACACATCTTCGAGCAGGCCATCAAAGCGTTCGCTCCACAGCTGAAACCCGTTGGAAACATCTTCGAGACGAGCGTTGATCCGCACGCGCTTGCCGGCCATCTGTACGCTGCCATCGACAATCACATCGACCCCGAGCTCCTGGCCTATCACCCGGGGGTCGCGATCACTTTTGTCGGCGTACTTGGCCGTGGCGCCGCTGCCAGACACCCGTAAACCCTTTGTGCGCGAGAGGATGTCGATGAGCTCGTCGGTCAGTGCCTCGGCGAGGTAGGCATCGTCACTCTTGCCGCGAAAGCGAAACGGCACGACTGCGAGGGTCCGTTCGCTCGGGAGCGCTGCAGTCCAACGCCGGTCGGTCGTCCGCGGCGTTGTCGTCATGCCGGTGAGATGGGCCGTGATGCCGGCCCTTGTCATTAGCGAAACCTCGGGAGGCGTGGCGCCGTCAGTGAACGCCCGCAACATGTCTCCAAGTTCAGATGCTGACGCGGGCCGTTTTTCGGGCTCACGGGCGAGACACACCAAAATCAATTCGGCCAGCGCATCGGGGAGCGCCGCGTGTTGACGCGGGTCGACGGGCTCCTCGTTGAGCCGGGCGATCGCCATGGCAATCGCATTGTCCCCGCGAAACGGCAGGGTTCCCGTGAGCGTTTCGTAGAGGATCATCCCGGCGGCATAGATGTCGGTGTGGGGGCCAACGGTCCCCCCCGAAACTTGCTCAGGAGCCATATATGCCGGGGTACCCATCAACCCTGTCGAGTTGAGTGTGACTTCGCTGCCCTGCAATGCCCGGGCGATCCCGAAGTCGGTCAGCACCACCCGGCCGGTGGTCTCGACCAACACGTTGGCCGGTTTGAGGTCGCGGTGGATAACTTCAGCCGCATGCGCAGCCGCGAGTCCGTCACAGATCTCGGCGGTTGTTGAGGCCGCGCAACCCACCCCTAGGGTTCCGCGTTTTTCCAGCACATCCGAAAGGCTGCGGCCGTTGACAAACTCCATCGTCAAAAACCGGACGCCCTCGTGCTCGCCTAGATCGTAGGTCCGTGCCGCGTTGCGATGGGTCACCCGGCGTGCCAGTCGAACCTCGCGACGAAAGCGTTCGACCGCCTCACTCGAAGCTGCCGCGGGCCCGAGCAACACCTTGAGCGCGACAACTTCTTCGACCTCGCGGTCGAACACTTTGTACACGGCTCCCATGCCACCTTCACCAAGCAGCCCGCGAATTTCATAGCGACTGGCGAACAACTGCCCGGTCGAGAGTGTCGTTGCCGGACCTCTCGCAGGTGCCACACGGGCAATCGTGCGTTCGAACTCCAACTCCGTCTCGGCCGACATCAACCCCAGTTTAGCAGCCGATGCCATCCCCTTGACCGGCGACAACTAGCCGCGGGTAGACCCCTCGCGGGAACACAGTCAACCGAGGTCGCTGCACTCAGGCGCAGGCTTGCGCAATTGAATGGTTGCTCGGTAGATTGGGTTTCGGCCCCGTCACGGGTCGCATTCGCCCGGAGGTTCCTAATGTTGCGTCGCTGTCCTGTCTATGCCGTCTCGTTGTTGCTTGCGACTGCTACCGCCTGCGGTGGCGAATCCTCGACATCTCAAACCCAAGGCGAGACCAGCGAGACGGGTGGCGAGTCGACAACCGGGACCGACACCGACACCGACACGACGGACACCGATACCGAAACAGCTGGACCTATTGACGAGCCAGTCCGATTTATCGCGTTTGGTGATGGTGGTGAAGGCAACGAAGCACAGTACGCCGTCGCCGATGCGGTCGAACAAATTTGTGCCGATCGCGGCTGCGATTTTGCCCTCTACCTAGGTGACAACTTCTACGACGACGGCGTGGTGTCGGTCGACGACCAGCAGTTTCAAGACAAGTTCGAGCTGCCCTACGCCGACATCGGGTTTCGGTTTTACATCGTGCTCGGCAACCACGACTACGGGGCAGTGATCCCCGAGTGGGACAAAAGCGAGTATGAAATCGAGTACACCAACTACAGCGAGAAGTGGTTCCTGCCCAACGAGTGGTACTCGTGGACCGCGGGGAACGTCGAGTTCTTTGCCCTCGACACCCACCGCATGATGCTCGCCGAAACCCTGCAAGAGCAACGCGACTGGCTCGCGGGGGCACTCGCCGCGAGCACGGCCAAGTGGAAAATTGGCCTGGCCCACCACCCCTACATCTCCAATGGTGCCCACGGCAACGCCGGCAACTACGAGGGGCTGAACTCGACGTTCCTCGCTGGCGGCAACATCAAAGATACCTTCGACGCCCAGGTCTGCGGGACCATCAACGTGTTTTTCTCGGGCCACGACCACACCCGGCAGTGGCTTCACCCGACATGTGGCACGCAATTTATCGTCTCGGGTGCGGCCGCAAAAACCACTGACCTAGAGCGTCGCAACAACAACCCCGTCGACTTTGAGGACGATCAAAAAGAGGGGTTTATGTGGGTCGAGATCATCGGCGAGCAAATGACCGGTGCGTTTTATGACCGCGACGGCAACCTCGACTTCGAGAAAACCATCACGCTCGCCGATATCTCCGGCTAACGCCCCCGCTCAAAGTCGTTGCAACATCAACGGATCGCGCCCCGCGGGCAGGCACGCCCGTGCTGCGCAAACCCAAGCTAGGGCTGCTGGAGCACCGCTCTCAACAAATTCCGAGCACACTGTCTGTATCGCCATGTACAATCAGACATAGCCTGACGCTACGTGTTTGGAGCCTGCCATGAAGATGTCGAATTTTGCGTGTCTAGTACCCCTACCGTCACTGGCCCTGAGTGCGTGTTGTGTGTTGCTGGTCGCCTGTGCACAGCCAGCGGAGACGACTTCGGCACTCACCGATGACGAATTCGAATCCGACTCGGAGGAGCCGACCACAACCACAGGTGCCCCGCAGACGACCACGGAAATTCCGACCGCCGGGCCGAGTGAAACCGAAACCGACACCAACACCGACACCGACTCGCTCTCGGAAACCGAGACCGACACCGACTCAGACTCTGACACCACCGACACCGAGACAGACTCGGAAACCAGCGAAACCTCAAACTCGGCAACAGATACCGACCCTGGCAGCTGTGGCGATGGCGAAGTCAACGGCGACGAAGTCTGCGACGACGGAGTCAACGACAACTCCTATGGCGGATGTGCCGAGGATTGTTCGGCGCTCGCTCCGTACTGCGGCGATGCCAATGTCGATGTCGACGACGGTGAAATTTGCGACGACGGGGTCAACGACAACGCTTATGACGGCTGTTCGGAGGACTGCACGGCATTTGCTGCCTATTGCGGCGACGCCAACGTCGATGTCGACGACGGTGAAGTTTGTGATGACGGGATCAATGACGACGCCTATGGCGGATGTGCTGAGGACTGCACAGCACTTGGCCCCCACTGTGGTGACGGCTTTCTCGACGACTGGTTCGGCGAAGTTTGCGACGACGGCCTCAACGACGGCGGCTACGGCAGCTGCACCCCAGACTGCTCGGCCAAGGGCCCGCACTGTGGCGACGGCGAACTCCAGGCCGACGAGGGCGAAGAGTGCGATGGCATGGTTCTGCAAACCTGCCCGGACCTCCTGTTTTTTGGCGGCGAGCTGACCTGCGACCCGGACAGCTGCACCGTGGCCAACGAGTGCACGGGCTTTTTAGACACCTTCGAGATCACACAATCGTTCGCCGAACACTGGACCGTCGGTGGCGATGTCGAGTTCTTCGCCTCAGACACGATGGAAGTCAACGATATGTGGGCTGGCGAAAACGGCAACATCAGCCACAACCAGTCGTCGTCCGCCGAGCTCACGCTGCAGTTCGATGCCGATGGCGAAATTGCGTTTGTCCACCGAGAGTCAACCGAGGCCACCTTCGACGAACTGCGGTTTTTTATCGACGATGTGGCAACCGGAGAGTGGTCAGGGATCAATCCCGCCGCCGACGTCTCGTTCCCGGTGAGCGCCGGACTCCACACCTTTCGCTGGGTATACGAAAAAGATGGCTCGGTCTCGGCGGGCAGCGATCGGGTGTGGATCGACGATGTGCGGTCGGAAGTTGGCTACCGTCCGTAAGTCGCCAGCGCGCTCACGCGGTCTCACGCAGCTAACTCCGGTTCGCGCTTCGGTTCGCGCTTCGGTTCGCGCTTCGGTTCGCGCTTCGGTTCGCTCTCCGGTTCGCTCTCCGGTTCGCTCTCCGGTTCGCTCTTCGGGCCGCTAGGGCTCAATCCCGAGTTCGTGGTCGAGCCCCAAAACCCACGGTTCGGCAAACCTGTGGGCGACACCCATCACCACGCGCACCACCCCTGGAAACCGCCTGACAAATCGGCTTGGCAACGACTTTCCTCGTGGAAGCGTCATGGCCCGTTTGATCTGCCCAACCACCTTTTCGACAACCGGCCGCCGGAGTTGGTCGTAGCGATCGAGTTGCCCCCTGTCATAGAGCGCCGCAAACACAAACGCGTCCTCGATCCCGAGGTTCATGCCGCGTGCGCCAATGCCCGCGTGGGTGTGGGCCGCGTCCCCTGCGAGATAGATGCATCCACAAGAAAACTGTTGGGCCACGCGATTGCTGATCCCAAAGTCCGACTCCCAATGTATCCGCCCACACCGAGTACCGGCCGGCAACGCCCCAAGTAAATCCGCCCCAGTTCCGAGCACGCGCCAAATATCCCCGGTATGACGGACGACAAACATGCCGCCACCGTCGAGTAAAAACACATGTGCTTCATCGCGGGCAAGTGGCACATCGAGCTCGATGTCGTAGAGTTTCCACGCCTCGTTGTTCGCCTCGCCGACAAACGCGATCCCGAGCGTCTGTCGCACCTGGCTGCGGGAGCCGTCGGCTCCCAGCACCACACCTGCGCGGATTGTCTCGACCCCGCCAACCGACTCGATCGCAACGGCCACGTTGGTCGGCTGCCTGCTTGATATCCACGACAGTCTTGCCGCGCTCAACCACAACCCCACGCGCATGCACAGCTTCGGCTAGGAGGCGTTCGGAGTCGGCCTGGCTTTGAACACACAAAAACGGGTACGGATGGTCGACATTCGCAAACTCCAAGCTCGCCAAGTGCCGGCCGTGACGGCGAAGATTGAGTCGCTCGAGCCTGCGGCCGTTTTGCAAAAACTGCTCGGTGACGCCCGAGCCCTGCAACAACTCGAGGGAGCGAGCATTCACGCCAAACGCCTTCGAGTGCGGTGATGGTGTGGTTCGGCGCTCGACAATACGGGCCCGATGCCCCCGTTGTGCGAGAAACAGCGCGGCCGCCAACCCGGTAGGACCCGCACCGACGATGAGAATGTCTGTCTGTTCCAAACCCGCTCACCTACCTGTCAGATTTGTTTATACATATATATAAAAGATGCCACCGCGGTTGGCGATGGCACCTCCATTGCGCGATGGGTTATTGCGGCAACACCGTGCGAACGCCGGCACCCCACCACGAGATTCCGGCGTTGGTCAGCACCTCAACATCACCGAGATCGGGGTCGATCTTGAGGACATGCCCCGACGCGTTGAAGGCGAAAATCGCCCCCTGCCAGCCGGCGAGCCCGTAGATCGATGCATAGCCATCTGTCTGACTGATCGTCTGCAGGGCCATCCCTGTGCTCGGCTCGACCTCGACGATGAGATCGGCATTGCCCGGGCCGTTGACCGCCCCGTAGGTGCCAACACCTTCGATCGAGTAGGCATCGCCACTGGACTGATAGCCCATGCCGTACTGGCCAATCTGGGTAAACATCGCCTGCATGCCGACGACATCAACACGGTACCAGTTGCCGTTGTTGGCCACGGCAATCAATGTATCATCATCCATATCGATGACCCCGGGCGGGACCAGTGTCAGGCCGTTGGTGCTCCCGGGCGGCAGGTCGCCCAAAAAGTAACAGGCGGCATTGCTCGGGTTACACACAAACAGGTCGTTAAAGGTAATCGCGTACAGCACCCCCCAGCGATCGATGGCGATGTCGGTGACCGAGCCAGCCTGCTGGTCGAAGGAGAACGGACCGACCTCGGCGATTTCGTAGGGCTCTTCCACGGCCATGGTGTAGAGCCGACTCGATGAGTGTGCATACACCTTGAACGGGAGGGCAGCGCCGGGCAGGTCCGGATCGTCGGGGAACGGGTCGTCGTCGTTGGGGATGCCGTCCATGTCATCGTCGTCGACCCCCATCGTGTCCATACCGGTGTCGGTGTCGGTATCCGTGTCGGTATCCGTGGTTGGGTCGACCGTCATCTCCGTGTCGGAGGGGTCGGTCGTCGCATCCGTCGGATCGGTCATATTGTCGGTTGGATCGTCGGTCGTCGCGTCGGTCGGGTCCGTCGTCGCATCCGTCGGGTCCGTCGTCGCATCCGTCGGGTCCGTCGTCGCATCCGTCTCACTCGGGTCCGTCGTCGCGTCGGTTGGATTCATGGTCTCCGAGCCCGACGAGTCGGTTGCGTCGGTCTCACTACCGGTGGGCGTCGTATCGCTGTCGGTGGTGGGCCCGGTCGGCCCCGCAGTCGTGGGATCACTTGTGTCGGTGCCCGTGGTTGCATCGGTATCCGTGCCGGTTTCCGAAGCGCTCGACCCGGTAGGATCTCCAGAGCCCGATTGGCATGCGAGGGCGAGACAACTCGCGGCTAACACAAAAGTACAAGACAAAGACGAGCGAACCATGGGCGAAGGGTACCGAGTTCATTTGAGAGATACAATTGCAAACGCGGTACCCACCCACACGCGGCCGTCATCGCTGACCCAGGCCGGCAAATTTCGTTGTAGGCACAGAAATTCGCCGCCCCCGTTCACCCGTAGCGATATTTACGCTCGCCTGCTAAGAACCGCAGGTGCTCACCTATTTGCGAATTCGTGGCCTCGCCCTGATCGACGATGTCAGCCTGGAGCTCGGCACCGGTATGACGGTACTCACCGGAGAGACAGGTGCCGGGAAATCGATGATCGTCGATGCCCTAGGCTTGCTTCGCGGTGCTCGTGGTCGGTCTGGGCTTGTCCGCAGTGGTGAATTGCGTGCCCGGGTCGAGGCACAGTTCGAGCTGACGGCGGCCACTCGGCTGCGCACCCAGGACCTGCTCGACAATCTCGGGGTCGAGGTCGACGGGCCCGATGGCCTGGTGCTAGCGCGGGTTGTGGGTCGGGGTGGTCGCGGACGCTGCTTTGTCCAATCCGAACTCGCCACTGTCGGTGTCCTCGAACACCTAGGCGAGCACCTCATTGATATCTGCAGTCAGCACGAATACCACTCCCTCACCCACGTTGCCCGGCACATCGAGCTACTCGATGCCTATGCAAATAAACCCAAGCAGCTCGACAATTATCAAAAAGCCTACCGCAGCTGGCAACAGGCAAAACAGGCCCTCGACGCACTTCACAAACAGGTTGCGGAGGGGGCAACCCGGGCTGACTACCTGCGGTTTCAACTCGAGGAACTCGAGCGAATCGCCCCACAACCGGGCGAGTACAGCGAGCTGCGGGCTCGTCTCTCGCTCATGCGAGATGCCCACAAGTGGCTGGCCTTCGCCCGCCAAGCCCACGACGTGCTCTACGAGTCCGACGATGCCATCACCGGACGGATCTCCACCCTGCTCGACGAAGCACGCCGTGGCAGTGACGATTCGCCGGTGTTGGGGGAGCTCTCAGAGCAGCTGATTGCCGCCCAAGTCGCCTGCGAAGAGGCTGCTGCCGCGGCCGTGCGGTTTGCCGGAGAACTCGAGATCGACCCCGCGGAATTCGAGTTTGCCCAGGAGCGCCTGCACGACCTCGAGGGCCTGCGCCGCAAACACGGGGTCGAGCCAGATGACCTCGCCCAACGGCTCGAGGAGATGCGCGAAGAACTCGACACCATCGAGCATGCCGACGAACACCTCGAAGAGCTCAAACAACGCGAACAGGACCTGCGCGAGCACTGCCAGCAACTGGCCGTCAAACTCCGCGAAACCAGGCGGGCGGCCGGGGCCAAACTCGCAACCGCGATCGAGGCGGAGCTCGGTGTGTTGCATATGCAAAATGCTCGCCTCGAAGTTGCCATCAATGACCTGCGCGAGCTCGGCCCCCGGGGGCTCGACGGGGTCGAGTTCTTGTTTTCAGCCAACCCGGGAGAACCGGTCGCGCCCCTGACAAAAGTTGCCTCTGGGGGCGAACTATCGCGCGTGTTGCTCGCGATCAAGGGGGTCCTCGCCACCGGCGATCACATCACGACCTACGTGTTCGACGAGGTCGATGCCGGCGTCGGCGGGGCGGTTGCCGAGGCCATCGGCCGCAGGCTCTACCACGCCTCGGTCGGCCGCCAGGTGCTGTGCATTACCCACCTCCCGCAGATTGCTGCATTTGCAACAAACCACCTGCACGTCACCAAGCACACCGAGGACGGCCGCACCACCACCCGGGTTTCGCAGCTCACCGCCAAACAGCGGGTGGAGGAGCTGGCCCGCATGCTCGGTGGCTCACGGGTGACAAAAAGTGCCCGCGAACATGCCACCGCGCTGCTGGCCGAGGCCAAGCGCTTTCGCGGCAAACGCAAGGCACCCCGCAAATCGCGTACGCGGCCACGGGCCTAGCCTGCTGCGCTACCTAGGCATCGTAGGCGGAGATCGTGACGTAGCAGCGGCCACAACTCGAATACCCCGACCACGACAAACAGCCTGGCAGTTGAGCCGGTGACGCGGGGGTTCCCGCGCGTCGACCGGAGGCCCCGAGAATCCGCAGCGCCAACAAAACAACCCCCGCCTCGCGACTAACACCTTGAGGAGCCGTGCTCCCCGAGACTCGGAGTGGTCACCGGACAAGCCGAACCAGACTAAACGAACGTCATTGGCGAGCGGTCAGCCCGGCTTACACGCCAATCAACCCCCGGTATCACCGTTTTGAGTCGCTCGCAGTAATGCGGGAGATAGGGCCGTTCGGTTTCGCTGTGGCCCGCCAAAATCACCGACTGTCCGCGGCACGTCGCATCGAGAATATCGTGGTGGCGCATTTCGCCGGTGACCAACAGGTCGACCTTGGGGCGCTGTTCGGCAAACAACCCTCCACCCGCGCCAACACACACCCCGATGGTTGCGATCTTGGCTTTCGTTGCAGATACACCCAGCGGCGTGGACACGGTCAAGTGACCAACCCCTAGCCGCTGCTTAATCCGCAGGGCGACAGTTTTGAGGCTCACTGGTCGTTGAAGCGTGACAATGCGGCCCGAACCAGCCCCGGCGATCTCGAGGTTTGCCACCATGGGCTCGACCTTGGCCTTGCCCATCCCCTGACACAACCAGTCGTTGACACCGTCGGCAGCGGCATCGAGTGCGGTGTGTGGGCTGTAGATCGCCATCCGCCGGCGCACCGCCGTGACCAACAGGCGTTCTTTCCAGGTCGCATCGGTCAACCGCATCAACCCGCGAAAGATCGGGGGATGGTAGGCGATGATCATCTCCGCTTTGGCGGCCAGGGCCTCGTCCATCACCGCCTGCGTGAGGTCAATGCAAACGAGCCCGCGGCGGACCTTGGTATTGGGGCTACCGACATGGAGACCAACCTTGTCCCACGACTCGGCAAGGCGCAGCGGCGCAATGGTTTCTAGAGCAGCTAAAATCGCACGTACACGCATGGTGAGCATGGTACGGGCTCATGCCAAACATGCATACACAAATCTTGGCGGCTGGTTTTCAACACAGGTGCTGCCAGTCGTCGAGCCACTCCTCGACCATGTCGCTGCCGTTGTCGATCCGCACAAACAGATGCATCGTGCAGGGCTTCGATGGGCGGTTGCCGGGCAACTTGAGCTTGTAGACACCGTCGCGTTGTTGCCCCGTTGCGAGCTTGATCTTGCCCTTGCGCCTCGCTCGAAATTCCATCTCGTAGGTCACGCGGCGACCGTCTGGAAGCACTCGACGTTTTTCGGCATCCAAAAACACCACGTACGCGGTCGATGCCTTCGCCCGCAGCTCGAGCCCAAGCACATGGACTTCGACAATCGACTTCCACGCATCCGGGCCCTCGGGAGCCAGGCCACAACCCGCGTGAAAACCCCGGTAAACAGTATCTCGATTGGTCGGACCGGATGGCACCCACCCACAGTCGGGCAGCACATCCGCCACCGGAGGCGAGTCTCCTCCAGCTTGACCCACCAAACTGACCTCTAGAACCTGCTTTGGCGGCTCAGACCCATTGTCAACTGGCACTGACTCTGGGTCTGACTCTGGAGAATCGCTCGCCCGTGAGTCTGGCTCGGTTACAGGCTGCTCAGTTGGTTTCTCCTCGGCAACCTGCGCTGGCTGTCGAGGCTCACTCGCGGCCAGTGGAGCTGTGTCGGTGGGATTTGTTGGGGCGGGCGTTTGCCCGCGGCACCCATTAAGTTGTACACACAAATAGAGCGGGGCAAGAGCAGCGAGCCTGGCGAAAGCCCGGAGTCGCGTCACAACGCAGCTCCCGAGGATTGCTTGTCGAGCACCCGGTGAATCGCCTCGACCACTGCCTTTGGCTCGCTTCCGAGCTCGATCGGCTTATTTGCATACACACCTGTCACGGGTCCACCACCGCGGTGATAGCCGGCCTTGAACTCCGAAAACTTGAGCCCGTGGGCGGTCGAGACAACCACAACCCGCGCCCCTTCAGCGATGGTTTTGTCGGCCACAAGTTGCTCCAAACAGGCGAGTGCCACCCCGGTGTGGGGGCACGTAAATAGCCCGTAGCGATCGGCACGGGCGGCCGCATCGGCGAGCTGTTGTTCGCTGGCCTGGGCGACAACACCACGGCACGCGACCACAGCCTTGACGGCCTTGGGTAGCGACACCGGTGCACCGATTTGGATCGCCGACGCCTGGGTTGTTTGGGCGACAACTGGCTCAAAATCTTGTACTTGCAAATCACGCCCGGCAGCACGCGCGCGTTGGTAGGCACGGTACAACGGGTTCGCATTTTCGGCCTGGCAACAGACCAACCGGGGCACCCGCTCGATCACCCCGACAGCTTGCATCTCCAACAGTCCCTTGGCGATCGCCGAGACATTGCCAAGGTTGCCACCCGGCACCAAAATCCAGTCGGGCACCTGCCAGTCGAGCTGCTGGACGATTTCACTGGCGATTGTTTTTTGGCCCTCGACCCGCAGGCTGTTCATCGAGTTGGCGAGGTACAAGTGGGGATCTTGGGTAAGCTGCTGGACCACCCGCATGCACCCGTCAAAGTCGGTGTCGAGGCTGCACACCAACGCCCCGTTGGCAATCGGCTGGGTCAGCTGGGCCGCCGTGATCTTTCCGCGGGGCAACAGCACGATCACGGGAATACCCGCAGCTGCTCCATAGGCCGCGAGGGCGGCCGAGGTATCACCTGTCGAAGCACAGGCCACCGCCCGAATCGACTGTCCCTGGGCGATCATCTGGTTGACGCACGACACCAGCACCGTCATACCCAGGTCTTTGAACGAACCCGTGTGGCTGGTCCCGCATTGCTTGACCCACAGGTCTGCGAGCCCGAGCTCCTTGGCATATCGTTGTACCGGCAATAAATGTGAGTTCCCCTCGCCGAGCGAAACGATATTTTTTGGGTCGACATGGGGTGCGACCCACTCGTGGCGGCTCCACACACCACTGCGGTAGGGCCACGGCGAGCGCCCTGCCCGGGCGTCGAACAAGTCCCGCCATTGCTGTGGCGAACGCTCCCGCCAGGCCTCGATATCGTGGACAACCTCGAGGAGTGCACCATCCCGGGGACAGCGGTAGATCACCTGATCGAGGGGGTAGCGGTCCGGGCTACCGGCGACACTTTGAAACCATGCTTGGGCGGGCATCGACCCGATCTATACTGCGCCTGGAAACCTGTGAACACCCGTTTGCGACAACATCTTCGCGATCCGCGTTTGCGCCGACCCTGGATCAGTTTGCTGCTGACTGCGGCCCTCACCCCGTGGCCACTCATCGGCACCCCGGGGTACGAAAACAGCCTTGCACTCACGGCCCCCATGGCACTTTTGGGGGTCGCCGTAGGGGTCGACGGGGTGCGCACGCTAGCGACCACGCCCCCAGCCTCCGGGCACCTTCTCGGCGAGCTCGCGCGCCGGGGGATCGCCGAGGTCTGCTGGCTGCTCGCCATCTCACTTGCCACCCTGCTGATTGCGCTTGCCTGGCAACCCAATTGTGACCCCATACAGGGCCTGGCGTTTTTCGCCTTGGGCCCGGGGCTGAGTGCCGTTTTGGGATGGGCCTGTGGCATCTGGGGTGGGCTGTTGGCACGCCACCGCTCGTGGCAGTTAACAATTGGCTATACACCTATATTTGCCTGTCTCGGCGTGAGTCTATGGCGCCTGTACCACGACCCGGTTGTGTTCGCACTCGATCCATTTTGGGGCTACTTCTCCGGTCCGCTGTACGACGAGGCAATCTCGATCAACCGCCGCTACCTCCTCTACCGTGGGTACAACCTGGTGGGTCTTACGGCGGCACTCTCGACGTTCTTTTTGGCGTCGCTGGCAATGCCGTGGAGCCGACGGCTGCGGCGGCACCCTTGGGTCGCACTGTTGGCGTTGTCCACCTGTGTCACAACCTGCGTGATCGGCTGGCGGGCTCCGAGCCTTGCGTTTACGGCCACAACTGAGAGCCTCTCGGAGGTTCTTGCTGGTACACGGACCACCGAACACTTTGTGATTCACTACCCGCCCAATTCGCCGACAGCCAGGGATATTGACCACGTTGCTGCGGAGCACGAGTTTGCCTGGTCCGAGTTGAGCTCCACGCTCGGCCGCGAACCGGCCACTCCGATTCACAGCTTTGTGTTTTCGTCGCCCGAGCAAAAACGTTACTGGCTCGGGGCTGGCCGCACTGAGGTTGCCCCGCCGTGGCGCGGGCATATCTACCTCAATCATGCCCCCTACCCGCACCGCGTGCTTCAACACGAACTTGCACATGCATTTTCCTACACCGTCGGCGACCGAATCTTTGGCGTTTCGGGTACGATCGATGGCGGTCTCAAGGTCAACCTTGCCCTCGTGGAGGGGTTCGCCACCGCCCTCGCCCCCCGGGCCAACGACCGCCTCGACCTCCACGACCAGGCAGCGGTCCTCGACCGCATCGAGAAACGCCCGGCACTCGCTGGGATAATGGGCGTTGGCTTTTGGGGCAAGGCCTCGCGTCCGGCCTACACCGCGGCCGGCTCATTTTGCCTGTGGCTGCTCGAAACCCGGGGAATCGACGGGGTGATTGGTGCCTATGCAACGGCTGGCGATTTTCAGGCGGTCTACGGCATCCCGCTGGCCCAACTCGAACAGCAGTGGATTGCGTTTTTGCGCTCGCGGCCCCTCGACGAACGCGACATCGAAGCCCAACGCGAACGTTTTCGCCGGCGCCCGATCTTTGCCCGCCCCTGTGCCCACCGTGCGGCAAACCTGATCGCCGAGGCAACCCGAGCCCAAACCCGTGGACAACTCGAACGCGGGGTCAAACTCCTGCAAGAGCTGTGTGTGATCGAGCCGGAGAAGCCACAAAACCACCTCAGGTTGGCATTTGCCGAGGCTGCCAATGGGGCATATGCACCGTCTAGTAAAACCCTTGAGAGCCTCAAAACCCTGCCCGAACTCAGCGACACCCTGCTAGGGCTTGTCGACGAGCGCCTAGGCGACCTCGCCCTTGTTCAAGGAGATTATGCGGCTGCAAAAAGTGCCTATACATCTGCACTGGCCCGCCATATCAGCGAGGCCCGCACCCGAATTCTCCAAATCAAACATCTCGCGGCCCACGACCCCACGCTGGCGCCGGCCGTCGCAGCCTACTTTGCCCCATTTGATCTCCTATCTGGGAAACTCACGCGTGCCGTACGCCGTCTTGACGCAGCTCACCAAATCGCCGACGTACCTGGTTATCAGGCCCTGTCCGACTACCTCGTGGGCCGTCAGTTGCTCAACATCTACGACGGCAAACGGGCGCAACACTACTTACAGCGCAGCCTTCATCCGACAACGCAAGACACTTCACTACCAAGCCCCGAATTGGTCCGTGCAGCCAGGCTTGCGCTGGTTGAGGCCCATGTCCGCCAACAGGGATTTGCCGATGCCCTGGCAGTTCTGGAGACCCTCAGCCGTCAACCAAACCGCCATAGCGGGCATCGCTTGGTCGAACAGCGCTGGCAACGAAGGATCGCGTTTTTGCAGGGGTATTGGCGACATCACTGAACAGAAGCGTTGTAGATGCATACAGACTTTGTTGTATTTGCACAATTGCATCAGGAACATCTGACCAGCAACAATCGCAGATGCCACCCTGCTAGAGCCAGTGGCAACCCTACGCACCGCCCTCCGGTTCTTTTGCCGTGGTGAGACACAAATTTCGGCGTGTTCAACCCTTGCCGATGTTGCGCTCGTTTGTCATTTGATCGCCTGTGGAGCATCGCTCGTGGGAAACGTCAGGACATCTCAACATCGATTTTTCGACGGGCAAGCAAGCTGACGAGCGGGACAACACCCTCGAACAATCGCTCGCGCAGATGTGGCACGAGCACACGAGCAAGCGGGTCCGTGTACCGGCGATCCTGAGCAACTACCGCGACCAAAGCTTTACCACCCTGTTGCAGTGGTGCCTGGGTATCTTCCTGATTATCAGCACCATCCGTCTGGTGATGGTGCTCGAGTTGCCGAGCCCATCGGGCTACATCGACATGGCCCTCCAAGCGTCGATGACGGGGCTGCTGGTGGTTTGCATGTATTTGCAAAAAAACCAGCATCCGACCGAGGCCAAGTTTCTCTTTCTTTCGGCTGTCCTATGCGACATGGCCTTTACTGTGCTCGTCCTCGAAGAGGATATCCGCATGGCACCGGGCCTGGTGCTCACCCTGTTGCCAGTGGTCGCGGGTATGATCCTGTCGCCGCGACGGGCCCGGGCCTGGGGTTTTGCCACCCTGTGTGTATGGCTGGTGATGGCGAGCCTGCGGGTTGCCCTGCTGTCGGCCAGCGACACTCCGGTGACATTTGAGGTGGTATTTATCGTCATCCCGGCCCTGCTCATTGGCATCATCACCCTGCTTATTGGTATCACCACAAAATACCTCGTCGGTGCGATCGACGAGGTCGACAGCGCCCGTAAACTCGCGGTGACCAACGCCCGGCTGCGCGAGGCGAGAGAGCAGGCCGAGGCCATGAGTGCTGCTAAGAGTGCTTTTTTGGCCAACATGAGCCACGAGCTGCGCACCCCACTCAACGCGATCATCGGCTACTCTGACCTGCTTATACAACAATCCCGGACACTCGGTGCCGATCACAACGAGCTCGACCAAATCCAGCAGGCCGGCCGCCACCTGCTGTCGCTCATCAACGACATCCTCGACTTCTCCAAGGTCGAGTCAGGGCGTATGGAGCTTTACGTCGAGGACTTTGATGTCGCCAAAACGATCCACGAGGTCGCTTCAACGCTGCGGGTGTTGGTTGAACAAAACAACAACGTGCTGTCGCTAACCCTGGCCCCGGGGCTGGGGCTCATGAGCTCCGATGAGATCAAGGTACGTCAGTGCCTATACAATCTTATTAGCAACGCCGCCAAGTTCACGCGCAACGGGCGAATCGAAGTCGAAGCCCGGCGCAGCAAGGCGGCTACCGGCGATACGATTGACTTTGTTGTCCGCGACAATGGCATTGGCATCAGCGAGGAGCAGCTGTCGCGGATGTTCCAGCCGTTTGTCCAGGGCGACTCCTCGATCACCCGCAAGTACGGCGGCTCGGGTCTTGGTCTCGCACTCACCTACCGCTACTGCCGGCTACTCGGTGGCAGTGTTAGCGTCGCCAGCACACTGGGCAAGGGGGCGACATTTACCGTCCGCTTGCCGGCAACCTCTGAGCAACGTCGACAACCCCGCCCCGAGGACAGCTTACATGTATCTGCACCAACGGTGCTGTTGATCGTCGACGAACACGAGTTTGAGGCGACTGTGCTGCAGCAAATCAGAGGTCATGGGTATCGTACATTCCTGGCACAGGGGGCAGACGAAGGCATTAAACTCGCCTCAGAGCTTCACCCACACATCATTGTCCTCGATTGCTTTACCCGTGAAGCCGAGCAATGGCGGGTGTTGGCCGACCTCAAAACCAACAGCGAGCAAAGCCACACCCCACTTATCATGATCGCCGACGCGAGTTTGCGCGAACGGGCCCAAACACTCGGTGCAGATACATTTTTACCGCACCCAGCAGACCCACAAAAGATTCTCGACCACCTCGCCCGCTATACCCAACGCCTCGGCCACGACATTTTAGTGATCGAGGACGACCCCGCTAGCCGAACACTGATGCGCCAGGTGTTGGCGCGAGCGGGCTGGACCTGTCGTACCGCAGGTGACGGGTTTGAGGGTTTAGAGCAGCTCAAACAGCGAATTCCCCAACTCATCTTTCTCGACTTGATGATGCCGTCGATGGATGGTTTTACGTTTTTAGAGCGGCTGCGCGACCATCAGCCCTGGCAAAAAATTCCCGTCGTGGTGGTGACTGCCAAGGACCTCACGACCGACGAGCGCCGGTTTTTACGCGGCCGAGCGGTGAGTATCCAACGCAAGACGGCCTTCCAATCCAACGAGATCGTTGAGGAGGTCGAGCGACTCCTCGGTGACGACAACGGCCGCAGGTCCCTGAGCGATAGCTTCGATGGCGACCCGAATGAGCTCACCTAGCCGACTACCAGGGCACCACCCGGTAGTCCTTTAAAAACCCACCAAACGTCGGCTCGCCCGAACACACCCCCGAGAAAATCGGGTCGCAGATCCGTGCAGCTGCATCGATCTCATCGATCGGTGTCTCAAACCCAGACTCCGACATTCTTTGGATGATCGGATAGGGGTTTTCGTTGGTGATCCAGCCCGTATCGACGCTGTTCATAAAGATCCGGTCCTCGGCGTAGTCGCGTGCAGAGGTCCGTGTAAGCATATTTAGGCCCGCCTTCGCCATGTTTGTGTGGGGGTGAAACACGCTTTTGAACCCGCGCGCAAACTGGCCCTCGACCGCCGAGACATTGACGACAAAGGCGTCGCCGGGGGTGTCGGCAAGCCGTTGGCGAAGCCGCGAAACCAGTAAAAATGGCGCGACACTGTTGATGAGGTGAACCTCGAGCAACTCCGGCGTGGTGACCTCGTGGGCGCGCAGCCGCCAGCTGTTGCGCGTCCGTAAGTCGAGGGGTTGCCCGTGCCCGTCGTTGCTCCCCGGGGGAAACAACTCGGTCGCCCCCTCGACCGTTGACAACCAGCTCCCGGCGCCCGGCAGCGCGGCTGGTTCAATTCCTGCACGATCGGCCACCAAGGGGCGAAGCTCCGCCGGCAAACCAGCAACGGGCTGTTGTTCAAACGCCCGCAGGTGCTCATAGAACGCGGAAGGTTTGAGGACTGTTTGGGCGGCGTTGTTGATCAGGATGTCGAGCCGCGGCAAGGCCCTGGCCAAGTGGTTGGCAAACGCCTCGACAAATGGGAGATCCCGCAGGTCGAGTCGATGTAAATGCAAACGATCTGCAAACTCGCCGAAATCGGGCTCATGGGCATAGCGACGGGCGGCGTCGTGGGGAAATCGGGTTGTCGCGTGCACCTCGGCTCCAGCCCGCAATAACTTGAGGACTACCTGGTACCCGATCTTGATGCGCCCGCCGGTGACCAGTGCCACCCGCCCACGAAGATCGGCGGTCGCGGTCCGACGGCTGTAGTTCTCGGCCGCACAGGGCGGGCACAGGCTGTCGTAAAAATGGTGTAGCTGGCGATAGCTACGCTTGCAGATGTAACAATGACGCGGATGCTCCAGGAGTGAGGCTCCTGCCCCAGCGGCAGCCTCGGGTAAACGGTGCACGAGGGCGTCGTAGTCGGGCTGCTGCGAGTCTCTCATCTCGCGGCGAAGCTGGCGAAGTCCGGTCTGCTCGAGACGCTTGCGGTCACGGTGCCTGCGGGCCTTCCGGGTTTGATTGGCGCCACGTTGCCCCCTCCGCTCGGTCCGGAGAATTTGTATCATCAACGACTTGAGGTGTGAAATTTCGCCACCTGCACCAACCAGCAATTGCCGCCGAACTCGCAGCTTTTCAAGCACTCGGCGACAGGTTTCGAGTTCTTGCTGCGAGCACCCGAGTGCCTGTGCGAGCTGACGCTCATCGAGAGGTGCGACCTCGCGGCGACTATCCGTGGGCTTCGCAGGCGGCCGATGGTCCTTGCTCGCCGCGGCCGAAGCTGAACGATACACACTGCGCACAGCCGCCAGGTCGCGTTCTAGGGCCGAACGTGCGCCCCGCGGAAACTGACTGACGTTGCGGCACAGGCGGGAAACGAGTTGCCCCCCAAGCGGCTGTGGCAGACGCATGCCGAGGTTGAGCTTATGCAGGCGCGTTGGCTGCTGCAGGGCCTCAACGAGCTGTCTGGCTACGGCTTCGGTGATATTGTTGCCGGCGAGATTGAGCTCGCGCAGGGTTGGGTGTACCTGCAACAATTCGGCGAGACATGCCGCCCCCTGGTCGCCAACACGGTTGCTCGCCACCCCCAAAATATCCGTGGCAGGGGCCCACCCCAGGTCGAGTACTTCGAGTTGTGGATGGGTTTTCAGGGTGTCGACAAGCACACGTGCACCCGCGGGACCGATGCCGTTTGAACTCAGGCCGAGCACCCGCAGGCGCCGATTGGCCCGCAGCCCTGCACACAGCTGTACAACCCCCTCATCGCCGATGAGGTTGGTCGACAAAAACAGCGCATCAAGTGTATCTGCATGCAAAATGGGTTCGAGCGCCGCACAACCAGCGGACCCAAGGGCGTTGGCACACAGGTACAGGTGGCGAATACTGGGATGCTTGGCGACCGCGGCAACAATCGCCAAGAGCCCCCGCGCCGTGAGGTCGTTGTCGACAAGGTCCAGGGTTCGCAGTGTCTGGTTGACCGTGAGCATCTGCGCCAGGTGCTCGGCCCCCTCGTCCCCAATGCCGTTTCGCTTGAGCCACAAACCGGTCACCGAGCGATTGGTTGTGAGTGCCTGTGCCAGGCTTTGAGCTCCTTTGGGGCCTATTCCGTTGCACCCGAGGTAGACGGTCTGCAAGCTCTCGCGTTCGGCGACCAAACTCGCAACTGCAGCCGCCCCACTGGCACCCACACGGTCGGCACCCATCAGCAGGTGCCGGACCTGGGAGCTGTGTTTGAGTGCAGACACAACTATTTCGGCACCGGCCGGACCGATCGTTTGTTTGCACAGGTCGAGCCGCCCATCGGGGAGGAGCGTCCCACACGGAAAGTCACGCCGCTGGCCGACATGCTGATCGGCCCGAAGCGCCGTCACCAGCGGGGTGAGTTGCGCTGTGGCGATCACCGGACGAATCTGACAACTCGGACCAACAACTTCCCCCGGTATCCGGCTTTCCACCGCCTAAGTATCGCCGATAGCACGCCCGTGTGTCAGCGGCACGCATGCGCGAATCCGCTGAACCCCGGACAAAACTAGCTACCCCGCCAACACGCCCGCCGAACGATTCGCGGAGGATTTTTGGCTGTGAACCGACCCCTGGGCGGCGAAGCTATCGTGTCCTACTACGAGCCGCCTAGGCCCGGTCTCACAACCAAAAAAGACCCGCGCTTCTCCGCTCTACCAGCCGCGAGTGCCTGCATAACAAACCTAGCTTGGGGACAAACTCCACAGCGTTTGGATTGCCAGGCTTGGTGTTTTTAGAAATTGATGCATATACTAATTGTTTTTGCGAATCGTATTTGTGAAACCGCGAGCCCGGTTGGCCCATCTCAAGGGTACCGGTAGGTCGAGCCGCGGCGACCGACCACCGATGCGAGACCGCCGCGAAACCAGCTGTGACACCAGCCGCCTGTGGAGGGAAGCTCCAGGCGGGCCGAGAGAGGTTTAGCCATGTTCAAACACCACACCATCCTCGCCCTTTGCTTGCTTTGCAGTGCAATGACAATCCCGGGGTGCGACTCAGATCCATCCGACACCGATGCCACCGAGACCGAAACGACCACCGAAAGCGATACGGACGAGTCGGACACCGACACCGAGACGCCCGACGCCGGGGTGACCCACGGCGATTCGGAGGATTGGCACGACGACATCCGCGACTCGCCACACTGCCTGCAACAGCCGTGTGCGGATGAGTAGCTGCCAAGCCGGGGTTTGACAGGCGAATCCCGGTTTTTTCGCGGCGCGGGGATAGACCTGTTACAGCACAACCATGCGCTGGTCCCCCGCTCAAATCGCAACCATCACCAACGGTCGGCTGCTGCGTGACACCGGGGGCGATGTCGCTTGTGCGTTTATCGATTCTCGCCACCCGGTGGCGGGGGGGCTGTTTGTCCCGATTGTCGCCGCCCGCGATGGCCATGCGTTTATCGACACTGCGATTACCGCAGGCGCCTCGGCTGTCCTGACCGCACCTGGGCGTCCACTGCCGCGAGCGGGTGCAAGTGTGATCGAAGTTGCCAACCCGCAACATGCTTTGGCAACGCTTGCCCGCGACGCGCGTCGACGCTGTCGGGGCCCGGTTGTCGCCGTCACCGGGAGCAATGGGAAAACCACAACCCGAGCCATGCTCGAGGCTGTGCTCAAGTCCGGCTTTGACTCCGTTTTATGTACGCAGGGCAATCTCAACAATCACCTCGGCGTGCCGCTCACCCTACTCGGCAGCCCCCACAACCCCGACGCCATGGTCATCGAGTTTGGCATGAGTGCCCCGGGCGAAAACCGCGACCTGGCCAAAATTGCTGAACCGACAATTTCTGTAATTACAAGTATTGCGCTCGAACATCTCGAATTTATGGGTTCGATCGAGGCCATCGCCGAGGCCGAGGCTGAGGTACTCGCAACCCTGCCGGCGGGAGGCCTTGTGGTCGCACCCGGCGATGAGCCCCTACTTGCCCCGCACCTGGCAAAGGCCCCTACGCATACCCAGCTGTTGACGTTTGCCGGCGACCAACCAGCTGTCGAGATCCTCGGTGTCGAGCTCGGTCCCACCACCACCACCCGCCTGGGCTACCGGGTGGGCGCACGCTCGGGTGAGGTTGAGTTGCAATTACAATTATTTGGCGCGCACAATGCCCGCAATGCCGCGGCTGCGCTCGCGGTCGGGCTTGGCCTCGGCCTCGATGTTGAGGCGATGGCCCGCGCGCTCGCACAGGTCGAGCCCGTCGGTGACCGCGGTCGCGTGATTGCATCCGGGGCCGACCAGCTGATCGCCGATTGCTACAACGCCAACCCTGGCTCGTGCGAAGCGGCATTGCGCAGCCTCGCTACCGTCGGCGGGCACAAAGTTGCGGTGCTCGGCGACATGTTAGAGCTCGGACCCGAAGAGTTGCAACTGCATGCAAACCTCGGTGCACTCGCGGCGTCGCTCGGAATCGATGTTGTGTTTGGTGTTGGGCCGCGTTCACGGGCTACGGTCGATGCCGTTCGCGCGGCGGGAAAGATCGCCTACCACCTCGCCGATAATCTCGAGTCCGCCCCCGGGGGGCCGGCCGCGGTGGCGGCAACCATCCGCGCCCATCTCGGAGCAATCCCCAGTTGGATCCTGCTCAAGGGGAGTCGCGGAATTCGGCTCGAACGCCTGCTCGCGCCGCTCACAGCCTGAGGTGGCCACAGGTTTGCAAATGCATATTTCGCGGGGACACAAGCGACCGCCCACTCGGCCGCGAATCCCTGTACACTACGGCTGTGACCGCGCTGAGTTGGTATCTCCTCTCCTGGGTCGCCCTTGCCCCGGGCCCTGAGCCTTCGCCGACCGACACTGGTTCGCCACCGGTCACGACGACGAACGAGGCCGCAGGTGCAGCGGTTGTACCTGCAACCGAACCGTCTGCCGCGGGTGAAGCCGCATCTCCACAACCGGCGGCACCGCAACCGCCACAATCACCACAATCACCGCAATCCCCAGCTACAAGTGCGCCGGCACTCGCCCCCACACAACCCCAACCGGCAGCCGAACCGAGTGCGCAGCCGCAACCCCAACCCGCCGTGGCAACGCCACCCACCACTGCCCGCGTGGCCCGTAAACCGGCGGCTGAGCAGTTCGTTGTGGGTGCCCGCCAAACTGGTATCCCGCCGCAAAATGTTGCCCGCAAGGACCGTGACCGACCGCGCTACTTGCACCCGCCCTTGAGCACCGGTGAATGGAAAGAACTTGTCCCCGGCCACCTATTGCTCAATATCAACACCGGTGACCGAGTTTGTGTATACGCAACTGCCCTCACGGCTGACACGCTCTACTACCTCGACCCAAAGGGCGGCGAGCACCGGATCTCGCGGGCGAACATCACGGCGGTCCACGAAAACTCGTGGGAGTGCACCAGTCACCGCACGGTTCCGCTGACCGAGTGGGCACTGCCCGGCACCATCTCTGGACTGTCGCTGTCGGCCCTCAGTCTCGCCATGGGTATCCTCTACGACGCCGGTCGTGGCCCACGGGATAATCCGACATACAACTTTCTCAAACCGTATCACTACGCGATCTTGGGGCTGCCCACCGGGCTCATCGGGCCTCCTTTAGTTGCGTTTGCCGGTCGCAGTGCCAGCCGAGACTTTCGCGTGCGTGGGGTCCCGGGGGCGCGCACGACCGGTTGGGTGCTGTTTGGCGCCTCGGCGATCGCCCAGGGGATGTGGCTCGCGGCCGACTTTGGTGATGTCGAAGCCCTGCAATACCCGGGGCACACAGTCGTGCCTGCCCTGTTGGGTATGGCCGCGGCTTCGCTGCTCGCGGTCGATGCCCTCAAGGCCCGCAAAGAACTCCAGGCTGCCCGCAAGCGCGATGCGACACCACAGTCCACCGCCGTCTTGCAGACCATGCAGATGCAACTTTCTCCAGTGCTGCAAAACGGCAAAACCCGGGGCCTATCGTTCGGCATTGGCGGACAGTTTTAACCGACCGAGGTCTGCTGTATGACCGCGACTTGGAAATTCGTTGGGGCCATCACCCCAGAGGCATTTGTCTCGGGCAAACCAGCGCTCGCGGTACGGGCCCTCCACACAGCCGTCAGCGAACTCCGGCGCGCCGCCAAAAACCATCCGCGGACCGCCGCCCAGGGAGCCCTGACCCTCCTCGAGTTGCTCGGCCCCGCCCTCGCCCCGGTCGACGAGACCTCGGGCTCGCTCGCCCATGCACTTGCACGTACACTCGATTCAACAATTGAAGTTGTCGGGTCGCAAACGGCCGATGTCGCAGTTGTGGCCGGGCTCGATCGACTTGGTGCATCGGTATTGAGTGCGCAGGCAAATATCCCGCAATCGGTCCACCAGGCGATCAGCCAGCGTTGGGGTCGACTTTGCGGCTCGCCGCAGCAGGCACTGCGTTGGGCCGAGAAGTTGCTCCCCGAGGTTGTCGACGCCTGGTCCAAGCCCGAGGGCTACGCCCCGGGAGGCGTCGCCTGTCTGTCGAGTCTGTGCGCCTGCGAACGGTTTGAAGAACTCCTGAACCTACTCGAGCACCGGCCAATCCCGGTGTGGCTCGAGCGTCAATTTGGGGTGCAGGCACTGGTCTCGCTCGGCCAGGTCGAAGAGGCGCTCGCCTATGCCCAAGCGTCCAACCCATTGGGGCACCACTACGACCGCGAGATTGCCAAAACCTGTGAGGCACTGTTGCTCGGCGATGACCAACGCCAACGCGCGTACCGGTTGTTTGCGATCGCCGCCAACCAGCGGCAAAACTGCCTTCAAACCTACCGCGCGCTCGCGGGAAAGTACCCCGAGGTCCCGGCCGACGAGCTCCTCGGCGATCTACTTGCAAGTACACCGGGTGATGAGGGACGGTGGTTTGCGACCGCCCGCCACCTGCGGTTTTTTCAACTCGCACTCGAACTTGCCAGCCAAACGCCCTGCGACCCCAAAACGCTTAACCGTGCGGCCCGAGACCACTTGATAGCAGACCCGAGCTATGCCGGAGCGCTTGCCCGGGCCGCGCTGCGCTGGGTGATCGCCGGCTATGGCGTCGAGATATCGGCCGAAGACGTCTACGCTTCCCTCGACCTTGCCAAGCGGGCGCTTCGCCGCGTGGACGACAACGGCACCCAACTTCGCCAGCTCAAACACGAGCTCAAGGTTCAGTGTGCCGCACCGACCGAGGCAGCCTCGTGGGTCCGCTCGCTACTCCACTACGAGCTCGCGGATTAACTGCATGTATGCACATATTGTTGCTCCGGGGCCTACTCGCAGGCCGTGCCCGACCTAGCGGGGGCGTGCTCGCAGGGCCGCTTGGGCCTCCTCGCAGTCGTCGAGATGCACCTTGGTCGTCCCGATGATTTGGTAGTCTTCGTGGCCCTTACCAGCGATCAACACGAGGTCATGCTCGGTGGCTGACTTAATTGCATAAGCAATGGCCTCACGCCGATCGACAACCCGTCGAACCGATTGTCGGTGTGTCTCGGGTACCCCGGCGAGCATGTCGTTGACGATTTGCTCGGGGTCTTCGGTGCGCGGATTGTCCGACGTGGCGACAAACACATCGGCACCACTGGCCGCGGCATGGCCCATCTTCGGGCGTTTTTTGCGATCGCGGTCGCCACCACAACCGAGCACAGCCCACAACTTCCCGCGACAAACCGGCCGTACCGCGGCGAGGGCCCGGGCGACAGCGTCGGGCGTGTGGGCATAGTCGACATAGACCGCAGGTCCGGCAACATCTTGTACCTGCACTGGTTGCAGACGACCCGGTGCCCCGGAACTATCCCGCAGGCCTGCGAGGCACTGCTCAAGCGCTAGCCCTAGCCCTAAGCCCAGCCCGAGGCCAACGAGTGCATTGTCGACGTTAAACCCACCGATCAGCGGCGACTGCAACACACCTTCACCGCGGGGCGTTGAGATCTTTGCCCGCACCGGCCCACCACGCGGTGCGAGCCATTGCACGACTTTGATGTCGGCCGACGACCCGGGCTCCTGCGAAACAGACCATGTATCTGCACCAATCTCGGCGGCCGCCGCCAACAATCGGCGCCCGGCCGGACAATCGTCGACCACGGCCACGGCCACCCCGCAGGGGGCTAGGTGGCTCGTTGCCAGCAACAGCTTGGCTCGCAGGTAACTCTCCATATCACCGTGAAAATCGAGGTGGTCCTGGCTAAAGCTCGTGAGCCCGATCGCGTTGTACAAAAGCGGTTTGACCCGCCCCTGGGAAAGGGCGTGGGACGAAACTTCCATGATGACATCGGTGCCGCCGCGGTCGGCGACGTCGCGTAGCAACGCCTGGAGTTCGAGGGGAAATGGCGTGGTGAATGCCGAGTCTTGATGGCGATCGACGATCCAATCTCCCGTCGTGCCAAGCCTGGCAAACCGACGGTCGGCGGCTTGCAACATCGCGGCCACCAGGTGCGTGGTGGTGGTTTTGCCATTGGTCCCCGTCACGCCCGCCAGCCGCAAGCGTGGCCCGGGGTGGCCAAAGGCGTTGGCTGCCAGTCGCGGCGCATCCCTGGCAGTGTCTTCGAGCCATACGTGGGGGCCTGTTGGTGCCGGACAGCGCCCGCGCTCAACAATCAAGACAGTTGCCCCGGCTCGCTGTGCAGCCTCGAGGTAGCGATGGCCGTCGTGGGTGGCGCCAGCGATTGCGATAAACGCCCCGCCCGGCTGGACCTTGCGCGAATCAACCGCGAGCGACGAAATACGAGACTCGGGTGTACAGGCACATAGTTTTGCCGAAACTCCTTGAAGGAGCTGAGCCAGGGTGATTTCACCGGGGAGCTGCATCGACAACCTCGACTCTAAACTAGCGACGGTAACGGCTGGCCGCAGCGGCAAGGCCGGCGACTTCATTGCGGTAGAGCTCGCCACCGATCGTGCCCTTGGGGTTGATCAGCAACGAACCTATCTTTTGCGGTAAAAGCTCAGGGAATAGAACATGGCCCGAAACACGACGGTAACTGTGCCCCAGCGGCTGCCATAACCTCAAAGATGTATAGTCACTAAAAACCGCGTAGACCGGGTACCCCGAGAGCTCTTCGACCTGATGCGGCACCTCAGCATCGGGGCCGACAATCAGCAGTAACTCCGCGACCAGCAGGGCGCGATAAACCTGTTGCCGAGCGTTGTGGTCGCGGACCCTGGCGAGCTGTTTCATTGCCCGCCGGAGGTCGGGGTTGGCCGTCTTCTCGCTGTCTTGTAGGGCCAGTTCGATGTTTGCCTGCTCGAGTTTTTCACACCCAAACGCACGGGCAAAGATGTCTTCGACCTCGCCGATCAGCCCATCGCCCGCATTTTGTACGGCGAGATCGTAGCGGCGATGGAGGTTTGCACGGTTGCGCACCTGTGCCGAAAAACCCTTCTGGGTCACGACCTCGAGCCGCCCGGGCGTGAGCTGAGCAGGCCGCTGCAAGAACTGGTTGGCAACCACTTCAACTTCGAGAGCCGAACTCCCTCGGGCACCAAACACCAACATGTAGTAGTCGCCGTGGGAGATCATCAGGCGGTTGCCATCCCCTCCCGCGGTTGTCAGCGACTCCAGAGCCTGTCTCAGGCGTCCCTGAAAATTGGAGGGGGGGGGTTGTGGCTGCGACGTCGACATCCTGCACTGAGATAGCCCATGTTTTGGAGACAGGCCAGCTACTACGTTTAGCACACTCGCGGGCGACACCCCGTCGCAGCTGCTATATGCTCACGCCATGGTCGACGATCTTTGGAAGCGATACGACGAAAAAGTCGTGCAGCTACAACGCCTCCGCGAGCGCTACGAACGCGTCGCCCGTGAACTCGACGAGGTCCGTGCCGATCGCGATCGCTGGATCGAAAACTCGGAAGGCTTGAAGTCAAAACTCGCCTCTGTTCGCGGCCTCGCCGAAAAGCTGCGCTCGACCGGTACCAGCAAGTTGGCGATGGAAGCCGTCGAACTCACCCGCGAATCCGAAGTCGCCCGCGAGGTTATCGGATTGATCCTGATCGCGCTGGCCGAGGCGTGGAGCGAGGAACACCTGGCCTGGCGGGCCTCGACCCAGGGCGGGGTGAACCTCCTCGCAAGTATCGCCAGCGGACAGCTCGCGGTGCTCCCGGGGCCGGACAACCAGGTTCCACGCGAATGGTTGACCGAGCTCAACATTCACGCGCTACGCCGTGAACTGGCGCTCGACAGTGAAGACGACGACGACGACGACGAGTTAGCACTACCACCGTCTGCGCAACACAAGGTCCCCTCGACCGACGTCAACCCCAGAACCCGCAGTGACACGTTTGTCGGCAAGCCCCAGTTTCCTCGCCCGACTTCCGACAGTATTTCGGGGATTGTCGGCGAGGTCGAAGAGTTCGATATCGACACCTCCGACGTCGAAACCAAACCTGAGCCAAGCGACGAGTCATCAAAGGCCCCGGCGAATAGCAAACTCCCGACCCGCGAAAACTCGGCGAAGTCGGACTCACCGCTACCTCCTCCGCCGCCTGTAAGCATTTCACGCACAACTCCGCCGCCTCCGCTTATCTCCAACGACTAGTCCCTAGGAACATTATCTTAGGGTCAGGTTGTTGCCGCGGATTTTCCCTGTTCGGCATCGCAACATCGCGGGTCACAGGCGAAAAACCCCGCGCACGTTGAGTTTTCGCTGTCCGGCCCGGGGCACGAATCTTCCCAGTACTCGCAACATTCGAGCTCGCCGTCACAGTCCCGTGTACAACCGCCACATTCGGCCATTGTCGGGGCTTTTGACGGCGGGTCGCTGGTACCGGGAGACGTGGTCGCGTGCTTCACCTGACATGAGAGAGCGCCGACCAAAACGAGCAACAATGCGGCGAAACTGACCGATCTCCGAATCGTGTTGGATTGTCTCGGTCGCCACGACATTGCCCCTAGGATACACCCGGCCGCCTAGCCGCGGCGTGGTGAGGAAGCTCGGGTCCCCCCATAAAGCGACCGGCACGTGTAAAAATCGAGTACGGAGACACACATGCCCCATCGCTTCCTTGGATTGTTGACAGCCTGCACCCTTATTGGCCTGGCCACCCCGGCCCATGCGCAAACCTATGCCGCCAATAACGACGACGAAAGTTCGATTTTTGGCGGGGAACTAGCCCCGACCTGTGCATGGCCAAGTACCGTTTATGTCAATGACTGTACAGGTAGTTTGGTCCACCCCGAGGTTGTGATGTTCGCCGCTCACTGCATTTTGTTGGGCGGGCAAAACCCTTCGGAGGTCGTTTTTGGTGAGGACTCGATGCAGCCCGAGCGCTCGGTTGCCACCGTCGATTGCGATGTCAACCCCGACTTTAGCCTCGACGACGGCCCCGGGGACTGGGCCTATTGCACCCTGGCCGAACCCGTCGAAGATGTGCCACGCGTCCCGATTCTGATGGGCTGTGAGACCGAGCAGCTGCAGGTTGGCAGTGAAGTTGTATTAGCAGGTTTTGGGTTTGCCGACTCCCAACCCGACTACGGACTCAAGCGCCACGTCACCACCACGGTGCAGGAATTTTTCGGCGACAACGAAATCATCCTCGGCGGCAATGGCATGAGCTCGTGCTACGGGGACTCCGGCGGTCCCGCGTTTTTACAGATGGAGGATGGCTCGTGGCGCGTGTTTGGGATTACCTCCCGCGGCACCAGCCAGGAGTGTGGCGAGCCGGCGATTTACGGGCTCATGCACGCCGGTGCCGTGCAGTGGGTCGAGGCCGAGACGATGATCGACATCACCCCGTGTACCGATGCCGACGGCACCTGGAACCCGGGCCCAGACTGCGGCGGGTTTCCGCTCGACGCCCACCTAGGCGGAGGCGAGTGGGCCCAGGGCTGTGTAAGCGACGAGGTCTCCGGGTTCTCAGATGCCTGCGGCGATCCGTTCGATGACTCCGGTACGGATACCGATACTGATACCGATACCGGCGAGTCCGATACCGACACCGATACCGACGCGACCGACTCGGATGTCGGCACCGACTCCGATGCCACGGACAGTTCGGATGCCGGGACAGAAACCGGAATGGAGACGGCGGGACCGACCGAAACAACCGGCGACCCGAGTGGCACCGAAACCGGCGACCCTTCGGGCACCACCGATGTCGGCGGCACCGATGTCACGATCGACCCCGACAGCGATTCGGCCGGCGGCACCGGAGGCGGCACCACAATTACTTGCACATGCACACAAGCTGAGGAGCCCACGCCGCTGACCTACGGCCTGTTGGGACTCGCCGGCATTGGTCTGCTTGGACTCCGTCGTCGGCGTTAACGAACTGACTGCAACTGCAAGCGACCGTGCTTAGGTCGCGGCAGTTGCCCCCAAACCAACTTGCCAGACCTTGTCGCCTTCGACGACAGGGATGGCGAGGGCGACCCGCACCCGGTCCTGAAGCTTGATCGCACCGGCAAGGGCTTTGTAGGGCCGAATCCCCCATTTTGACGGTTGCAGCTCGCACACCCCGACAAGCTTGTCTCCCTCCCGCCGCACGTTGACTGTGACGGGCTGCTGGCGCGCGAGCATCTCGAGGGTCCCGGTGACGCGCGCTCCCCCAGCTGTGGTCTCGACTTCGCCGCGAAATCGGACCTCGGGATAGCGCGCCGTGACCATCACGTCCTCGCGAATGTTGCGTTGGATCTTGGCCCGGTCACTGGCCGAAAGTTCATCTACCCGTAGGTTTGCGCCGCGCATCACCCCATCGACCCGCAGGGACTCGGGCCACATCCGCCCCTCGACCGTGGAACCGTCGATCCGGATCTCAAACCCGGTGAGCGACAGACGAAGGTCGTGGGCAAGTCGCGCGAGCAGGCCGTCTTTGAAGGTGAATACCTGGATCTCGGGAAGCGGCTCAGACATTGCCGGAAGCCTATCACGGCGCCGCGGCTGGGGTACAAAAGTCCGTCACAAACTAGCCGTAGTGCGCCGACCAGGCGCCACACAACTGTGCCAACAACGACGGTGATAGGGCCCGGTTTTGAAACGCAGACAGTGAGGCATCGTGCCCCCCGGAGAGACCTCGTGTATAGCCATCGATCTGGCGTTGTACAGACCGCAGCGGGCTCCCGGTTTGCGCCGCGATCACAGCCGCCGGCACCCCCTCGCGGTGAAGTTGTAAAATCAAATAATTCCGGCCTTTGCGAATATCACGGGGGCGAATAAAAAACCGGTAGGGTTGAAAAATCAGCGCCCGCATGCGCGGGTGTTCGGCCGCCCGTTTGAGGGTGAGACCAACCCTGGCGCTGCGAACATGGGCACCGTCACCCGGCGGCTCGCGCCAACAAAGCTGCACCGGATTCTCGCTCCAGGCCGGAACCCCGCCAATCACACGGTCGAGCTCCGCAACCTGGGTGTACATACAAGCTTGAAGCAGGTAGTCGACGCACAGCGACGGGCCCTCGACCAACCGACCATCGGGGCACTCGAGCGAACGCAACAGGATCCCGCCGTGGACATCCCCACCAAATGTCAGATCGATCCCCTTGTAGGTACCGCCGCGAAAGCCTTTGCCGGTGCGGTGGAGGTACCACTGCCCGGTCGTCAGTTGGATCGGGTCGGCGTGGGTAAATGGATCTTCGTGACGCCCGGGTGCATGTAGATAGAACTCGATTTCGGCGAGCCGGTGGGGCTGGCCCGCGACCTTGAGCTCGCATCCATGTAGCAGTCGCGGGGCGAGCACGTCGGTCAGCCATTGGCCTACCTCCGCAAACGACGTGGCCGACTTCGGGATCTGCAAAAACTCAGCAAAGCGGCGGTCGCTTTCCATCGACGCCAGTTTAGCAGATGGGACGGAAATTTGTTGTTGATACACCAAGTTCGCACGCGCCCGAGCGAGCGCGTGCGAGCACGCGGTGACTATTGCAGGCCGCGCATGTCGGTCGCGCTTTTGACAGCCTGGACCGCCACGATAAATGCGGCGGTACGCATCGAACAGGCGTGCGTTTCCATGGCCGCGCGAATACGTGTATGCGCATCGACCATAATGCGTTCGAGCTCCGTGTTGACCTTTTGTTCGGTCCAACGGAAATTTTGCAGGTTTTGTGTCCACTCGAAGTAGCTCACCGTCACCCCGCCGGCGTTGGCCCAGATATCGGGGATACACTGGATGTTGCGCGAGTCGAGAATATCGGCCCCCTCGGCCGTACACGGACCATTCGCAGCTTCGAGGACGTAGGCGGCCTTGACCTCAGCTGCGTTTTGCTCGGTCAACACATGCCCGAGCGCGGCGGGTACCAAGACATCGCACTCGAGGGTCAGCAGCTCGGCATTGGCAACTGGCTTGGAGCCGGCAAACTCGACGACCGTGCGGGTGTTGTCGACATGCGCACATAGGGCTGGAATGTCGAGCCCATCTTCGTTGTATATGCCACCATTGATGTCGCTGACGGCGATGACCTTGCCCCCCTGCGCATGCACAAGCTTGGCAAACCAGCTGCCGACGTTGCCAAACCCCTGGATGACAAAGCGTGTGCCCTCAATGGCCTTGCCGTCGTGCTTGAGGCATTCGCGGATGGCAAACATACAACCGCGTCCGGTCGCGGCACCGCGGCCGAGGGAGCCGTGGAGCTCAACCGGTTTGCCGGTGACCACCCCGGGGCTAAAGCCGTTGCTGCGGCTGTACTGGTCGAAAAACCAACCCATGATCTGGCCATTGGTATTGACGTCGGGGGCTGGGATGTCGCGCAGGGGGCCAATCACATCACTGATCGCGGTGGCAAACCGCCGAGTCAGGCGTTCGCTCTCGCTTTTGCTGAGGCGCCGGGCGTCGACCTGAATGCCGCCCTTGGCCCCTCCAAACGGGACGCCAACAACAGCTGTCTTCCAGGTCATCAAACTCGCCAGCGAACGAACCTCGTCAATCTCGACCTCGTGGTGGTAGCGCAGGCCGCCCTTAAACGGGCCGCGGGAGTCGTCATGCTGCACGCGGTAGCCGATGAAGGTCTCGACGTTTCCGTCATCCATCACGATTGGCAGCTCCACCCGAACTTCGCGGGCGGGGGTCATCAGCAGCCGCTCGTAGCGAGGGTCGAGCTCCAATGCCTTGAATGCGCGGCGTAGGAAATAGTTGGTCGTTTCGGATGCACTGGCCATGTCGTCACCTATCTGGTTTAGCTGTCACACGAAAGACAGCGATAGGCCGAACCCTAACAGACATTCACAGTTTCGATGGCCCTGCGCCCGGGCCCCAAAAACAGGTGCGGGCGAATCGCTCAGCCGAGACCACAGCTCGGCTGCGCGCTGCGCTTACATCTCGTGCTACCGGGCCCCTACTCGGGTACGCAGAAGTAGCGCCCCTCGACCTCACCCACGTCCTTGAGGCTTTGGCAGGCTGTTCCGCACAGCGTGATTTCGCTGAAGTCGTCGCCGGCCCACATCCAGCCATCGAGTTGGCACGACGCCACTTCGTCGATCTTTTGCTCGCCAATCCACACCTCGAACAGCTCGGGATGGTCGGGAATGGGGTCGAGCGGGATGTTGCAGCTGATCGTGTCGTCGATGATTGTTTGGAAGGCAGCTTGCAACTCGACCTGGTTGTGGGTTTGGTAAAACGCAAACTCCCCGTCGCTGGGTTTGCCACCGACCGTTGCAAGTGCATTGAGATCGGACTCGGTCTCCTCGTTGACATCGATACCGACGACGTAGGTGCCAATACCGTGGTCCATCCACATGTACGAGGCCTCGGACACGACGACAAAGAAGTTCTCTTCGCAACTGATCTCGCCGTCGGCCACCAGGACAATGGCCTTCTCATATTCGTCGGGAATCGCCAGGAGGTAGTCGAAGGCCTCGCTCACGCCGGTCTGCATGGGCGTTCCACCCTGGACCACAGCTTCGCTGTCGGGAATCCCATCTAACACAGCCTGGGCGTTGCCCGCTGCCACCGGGACATCGATGCCCGGGTCAACCTCGCAGGCGCCGGTCGCTAAAAATGCACCTGCATCTTTTTTGGGGAACAGCTTGGCGCCAAACCGCAGGGTGTCGTCGAACTCCGTCACGATCGACTCGACCACGGAGTAGAGACTGCTCCAACGGGTGATGACCGGCGTGTTGAGGTTTTCGTCGTGGTCCCAGGTTTCGTTGGTCATCGACCCAGACTTGTCGAGCACGAACACCAGGTTGGAGGGTGTGGGCGGGGTTTTGGTTGTTTCGACCTGGCACGGTACCGGCTCCCACGGCTCGGTGTCGGACGAGTCGGTGCCGTCCGTTTGTGAACCCGAGGTCCCGTTGGTCGTGTCGGTGCCGTCGGATTCGCTCGTCTCGGTCGGATCGTCGGTCGTCGCGTCGGTCGCGTCGGTCGCGTCGGTTTCGAGCTCGGTGTCGGTGGCCGGGTCGGTTGTGCTCGAGTCGGAGTCGCTCCCTGTTTCGGAGCCGGTCGGGTCGCCGGTGGTCGCGCTTGTCGAACCTGTCGATGTGACTTCGGTGGTTTGTCCCTGGGTTGCTGTTGTTATCGCGCCGGAACTATCGCTCTCCGATCCAGTGTCGCCTGCCCCCTCGCCGCAGCCACTCAACACCAGCCCAAACACCAGGGCGCTGACGGAAATACGCGCGTACGGAACGCGCAGACGGGATGTGCTTACGGAGGGAAAGCGGAAAGGTGCGGACATAAAAACTCCGGTCGGCCGGTTCACCTTAGCCCATACGCGCGGCTATGTGAATCTACAAGCGAATTGTCACAAACAGGCCGTGAGCCTTCTGTGCTTTTGGCAATTCGGCAGGCAACGGCGGCGTGCACAGGAACTGTGAAACCACCCTGTCGCACGGAGGCAATCGATGACCTGAAAGGTGCAAAAATCTCGCACGTACACACCCACTTCATCGAATGTGCACATCCCGCCGACTCGCCCTCGGCTATCCTCCGGGTGATGGCACACATGTATCTTCGCTATCCCGTAACGGCCGCCGTACTGCTCACTTGTCTAACCGCGTGTGAGGGTAATTCCAACACCACCAACATCACTGCTTCGACGTCCTCGGGTGAGACCACCGCCGGTCCTACCGAAACCGAGACCACAGGCGAAACAACTGAAACCGAGACCGACGAAACAACGGAGACCGAGTCGACGACGACCGATGGTCCTACAACGAGTGACCCAACCGCCGAGACTATCGATGGCTCCGACTCCGAATCAGACAGCGATGATACCGATGGGGTCAACGACCCCCCGACTGCCGAGGACGACGGCCCCTATATTGCCCGCTCGACCTTCAAGTTGTCTGTGCTTGCGGTCGACGGCCCCCTAGCCAACGACGACGACCCCGACGACGACCCCCTCTCGCTGGTCCCAACCGGTGATTCGACAACGGAAAAAGACGGCGAGTTCACCCTCGTTCCGCTCGGCAGTTTTACCTACACCCCCTACGAAAGTCCGTTTGGCGAGGTCGAGGATTACTACTGGGGCGTCGACTCATTTTCCTACACCGTGACAGATGGCAACAACCAGTTCGACACGGCGACTGTCACAATCGAGGTCGAACCGACAATCATGCCAGGGGCCTCCCTTTACAAATCCGATCGCGGTGGGTTTGCGCTCGAGGGCGAGTCGGCAGGGGACCACGCGATGCGGGCTGTGTCGCGAGCCGGCGATGTCAACGGCGATGGCTACGACGACATCGTCGTCGCCGCGCCGCAGTCGGATGTCTTGGGCAACAACTCCGGTCGCGCCTACGTGCTGTTTGGCCAGTCCAACTCCTACCCGACATCCTACGAACTCCTCGGGCTCGACGGCAGCAACGACGGCTTTGTCATCAACGGCATCGGTGCCAGTCACTACGCCGGTCGTTCGATCGCGGGCGGCGGTGATATCAACGGTGACGGTCTCGCCGACATTGTTGTAGGCACACCAAACACAGACGAAAATGGGGTGGCTTCGGGGTCGGCCTATGTCGTGTTTGGCAAGGACAATCAAGACTATGTGCTGCTGTCCAATGTCAAGGAAAACCAGGGCGGCTTTACCATGTACGGCGGTGGTATCGTCCACCTCGCCGGAGCCTCCGTGGCGATCGCCGGAGATGTCAACGGCGACGGGTTCGACGACATTCTCGTCGGCGCACCGGGAGCACCGGTCGACGGCAACCTCGCGGCTGGTCGCGCCTATGTCGTGTTCGGCAAACAGGACCCAACGACCCTCGGGCTGAACCACGTCGAGGCAGGGATCGGTGGATTTGCCATGTTCGGCGAGGGAGAGAACTTCCTGACAGGCGAGAGTGTCAGCCCAGCCGGTGACGTCAACAACGACGGGCTGGCCGACATCGTCATTGGCGCGGCGAATGCCGGGGGTGGCGAACACCACGGGGGCCGTGCCTATGTCGTGTTTGGCAAACAAGACACGACCCCGGTTCAGCTCAGCGACATCGTCGACGGTGTCGGCGGGTTTGTGATCGAGGGCGAGGAAGATGCTGATCGGGCTGGCCGGGCCGTCGCCGCAGGTGGGGATATCAACGGCGACAGCTTCGACGACATCCTCGTGGGCGCCTTTCGCCACGATGTCAACGGCGACTCGTCGGGCCGCGCGTATATCGTGTTTGGCAAGCCTGACACGGCCGCCGTCGACCTCAAGGAGCTACTCGCACAACAACAAGGTATTTCAATCGACGGGGCCTACCCGCGGGACTACGCAGGGTTCTCGATGGCCGGTGCCGGCGATATCAACGGCGATGGGTTCGACGACGTCATTGTCGGAGCCTATGGCGCCAGTGCCAATGCCCAGCCCGATGCCGGCCGCGCCTATATCATCTACGGCCGTCCCGAATCCCAGTCGCTCACACTCGCCCAGGTGGCCAACCCGATCGATCCCGATGTCAACGACGGGGTGGTGGTACTCGGCCAAAATGAAGGTGCATATACAGGGTTTTCAGTCTCGATGGCGGGCGACTTCAACGGCGATGGATTTGAGGACATCTTGATCGGCGCCCACCTAGACGGCCCCAATGGACCGACCTCGGGCCGTGGCTACCTGATCCACGGTGGCAACTTCACCCACGACGTCGACGTGCTCGGGAGTGATGGGCCCGATGTGCTGCTTTCGGGCCCAGGCCGCGACATCATGAACGCAGGTCCCGGCAACGACTACCTCGAAGCCATCGGAGACGATGTTCTCTACGGCGGTGGCGGCGATGATGTCTTTACAATCATCGACCTCGAGTTCGCCCGCATCGACGGTGGCGGGCACTACGACACACTCAGCTGCGGCAGCCCAGGGCTCGACATCGATCTCACAACCATGCACGACCGCCGGATCATCGATGTCGAGGAGGTCGACCTGCAAGATATGGACTGTACCCTCCACATCGACGCCCGTAGTCTGCGAGCCCTGTCGAGTGGCTACAACTTTCACAAGGTCCACGGCGGGCCCTCAGACCATGTCGTCGCCGACCTCAGCGGGCTCGGCATGATCGACCTCGGCGAAATGCAGGGCTTTCATGTATATGCAAACACAAACCTTGAGCTGAGAATTTCGACCGAAATCACCGATGTTGAGGTTGTCCTCTAGGTCGATTTCGAGGCTTCTTGGGGTGCGAGCTCGCTGTCTGTGTGTGTCGGGCAGCGCGCTGGCGTTTCCGCCATGTCAGCTGCCTGCGCTGCGCTTAGCAGGTCTCGGTCGACAGCGTTCGGGCGCGTGAGCAGTCGAACCTCGGGTCTGCGCCTGGACCGTGTGGCTGCCAACGCGGCGGTGCTCGACCGTGTGGCCGACGCGGCGGCGCTCGACCGACCCGCTGCCGACGCGGCGGCGCTCGACCGACCCGCTGCCGACGCGGCGGCGCTCGACCGACCCGCTGCCGACGCGGCGGCGCTCGACCGGGCCGCTGCCGACGCGGCGGCGCTCGACCGGGCCGCTGCCGACGCGCGACGCTCGACCGACCCGCTGCCAACGCGGCGGCGCTCGACCAGTGCCGCTGCCGACGCGGCGACGCTCGACCGTGCTGCTGCCAACGCGGCGCTCGACCAGTGCGACTACTCCGCGACTACTCCGCGACCTCGGGGGCTGAAGTGTTGGGACTGGAATGTCGTTCGTACCACTCCCCGACCCAACGACCGCGGGTGCGTGACTCGACGTGCATCGACACCCCGACACTCACGTATTTCGCGGCGTCCACAACATGGTTGGCCACAAGTCCTGCTCCCCACGACATGAGCACCATGGTCCACAACACCACCCGGGCTCCCCACCCCGGCTCGTCGCCGGCTTGCCGACCTCGCCACATCGCCGCGATCGTCGGTAGCCAAGCCGCCCAAATGACTACGCTGGTTACACAGGCAAACACCAACAGGCCACGGACAAATAGGTTGCTATCCAGCAAGACCGCCAGTGCAGCCCACCCACGGGCCAAAAACACGGCGCTGAGCGGGGCACCGATAAACCCGAGCAGGGCCAACGTACGGCCGACAGTACCCGCCAGCGTACCCCGGCCAGGTGTTGGTGGGGCAGCCATGACTGCGATTGCCGAAACGGTTGTGCTGGCGACAAATGCCATCAGTGCGCTGACGACCTGCTCGCCACTGCTGACGGCCCATGTGTAATGGGTCTCGTGGCGCACCCCGGCGAATGTCAAACCTGCATATGCAAATAGCTCACCGGCGGCGACCAGGCACAGGCACAAAAACGCCACGTGGTGCAGCCCCGTGAGCAACACCCGGCGGCGAATCGTTGGCGCCCGCAACACGGCGAATGTCGCCAGCCCAAGACCGAGCAACGCCGCGAGCCCAATGCCAAAACTCCAACCGTAGGGCGGATAGGTCAGCCGCGGCACGTTGAAGACCGTAACCCCGAGGTGGATAGCCGCCCCGAGAAGTCCGAGGCGAACGATCCCGGCGCGTACCAACAGCACTGGCCACGGTGCCCGCTCGAGCCCAGCAAATAGCCCTAGGCGCAGACACAGCCCACCCAATGTGAGCAGCAGGCCGGGGATAAACAGGGCGGCGGGGGCCATCCCGGTGACCGCGGCATCCCGCAGCTGCTCAATCCCCCCGGCACCGATCGGTGCGTTTGGCATCATCAGGATGTCGACCGCTTTTTGGGTGGTCCCGGCCCCCCACTTGGTAAACACAGTCACGGCATGGAGGCTGAGTTCCTGCCAACGCAACGTTCCCGCCGCGCCATACACAAGGGCAATCCCCAGCCAGGTACAGGCCATCGCCTTGGCCTGGACCAACAGCCACCGCGTGGCACTCGTTGGTTGTTGTACCAGCATGCCTGCCACGGCTAAGCAACTGACCTCACAGCCGATCACAAGGCTGATGAAATCCCCAGCATGGGCCGCCAGCATGCCGCCGCAGGTGGCAAGCAAAACCTGCGAGCCAAACCGCGGCGGACCCCGGCGGCAGGCCAATGCACTCAAGCCCGCAACGCACATGATGAGGTCGAGGCTGAGGGCGAGGTAGTCAACCCACAAAGCCCCGTCGAGCAATGCCACCCCCAGGATCAACTCAGCCCCGCGTCCGAGCAGCGAGATACTCGCGGCGGCGGCAAGGACAAGCCCGACACCAGCAACCGCGGCACCCAGGCGGCGATGTTCCCCACTGGTTTTACGCAGCAGCTGCTCAACAACGGCGGTGAGGCTGCACCACGCGGCAACAACCACCAGCGGTGACAACCACGAAAGCTGGTCGGTCCACGGCATGGTCGCCCCGGTCATCGCCAACCTCCGAGTCGGGCGCCCACAAGCCCGTCGACCGAGCGCGAACGGGGTTCGAAAGCTGGGTTCACGGCTCCCCCCTGGCCCAGGCTTGCACCCGTGGATAGGGGTTTTTGCACGACTCGACCGCCTCGGGCTCCAGCCTACGTGCCCGCGTGACCGGCTGCTCGAGCTGCTGGCACACATGCAAATACATGTTGTTGACCGTGGGGTGGGCCGACTGGGCAAGCCGCACGGCCGCCCATTGCGGCCACCAACCCAGCCACAGTGAGACCAACACTGCCGGGAGCAAGTACCAGCGGCTGTGCACCGGGCCAGCTGAATCGGCGCGAAGTTGACGATAACAACTCCGCGCCCAGCCCAGGGCCCCGAGTGCCAGGGATATGAGTGTAATTGCAACGACAACCGAAACCGCCGGTATCGCGGTTGCACCAAACTGCACGGCACCGAGCAGGATGAGGAAGCTGACGGTCCCCACCGCAATCCCCGGAACGCCCGCGGCCGCAACCGCAAACACCACGACATGGGCGCTGCGAGGCCGGGCCAGGTGACTCCCGGCAATCGCCCAGGCATAGCCACACAGGCCGAGCATGGCTGCGATCATCCCGTGCACAGTGACGGTTGCGAGGCCGAACACCAACAGCCCCGTGGCCAGCGAGGAAAGATGGGCCAGGCTTGCCCGAGGGTCGCTGCGGTCGGCCGTTGCCAACCCCCGGGCACCGACCACCAACATCCCGCCGGCGAGCAACCAGCCGAGGTGCGGGGTCCATTGAAGCAGGGCGGTCGGCGTCCATGGCAATAACCGCAGTAGGGCCACCACGCCGAGCATGCGTATACAACCACTGATGAGGGCCGACTGCCGACGGTCGGCCCGGGCCAGGCCGGCGGCATACCAGCGGTCGAGAGGCCACAAGCCCGCGAGGCACCATCCGCCTAAAATCGTGCAGGCAAACGCGAGGCTGCCACTGGCTGCCGGCAACGCGATCTCAGCCAATCCGCTAAATCCGAACTCAAACGCGCCTCCGCGGGCGTTGAACCCTTCGAGACTGACCACAAAGATCGCAAGCGAAAGGAGCACCGTGCCGATGCTCAGGCACGTCGCCAGCCGCCTACCGGCAATTCCACCGACGATCGGCCACACCAACCACGGCACGAGATGGGCGAGCACGGCCCAGGCGAGGCCGTCGCGAACGCACAACTGGAGCCCGACAGTTGCCAAGATCCCGAGTACACCGAGGTCGAAGTTGAGGCCGGCACGGTCGTTCGGCGCCGTGATGACCATCGCACACACCAGGCTTGTCGCCGCCAATCCGGCGAGGCTGAGCCCGTCGACACCGAGCGCGATGCCCAGCAACTCAGATGTATAGGCAACATAGCTGCCCGAGGCATCGACCGCCCCGGCGTAGTCGCGCAACAACAGGACGACGAGTGCCACCACGACCCAGGCCGCAACGCGGGCGATCCGTTTGGCCAACCCTGGCCGGGACCGGGTGAGCAGGGCAAGCACCAGGCCGACAAGTGGCACGACGAACACAGGGATCAGCACCAGCACCTCCCATAGGTTCGCCCCGAGCTGTGCAACCGTTGACGGGTCATGGCCGGTCCTCCTCGTGTTGCCGCACCACTGCCGCCGCTGCTTTGCGATCACGGTCGTCGGGCGTCTGCACGGACTGCTTCGTGCCACCGCCACGGCGCGCTGAGGCAATATCTGGGTGGAGACCTCCGAGGTCGACCGGGTGGACCCGGGTTGGACCAACGACGACCGCACGTGGGTGCATATACACCGAGGACAGGACAACCCCGAGGGTCACCAGGCCGAGCAACAACCACGATTGCAACTTGAGCCCGCGACCGGGGAGGAGCCGTCGCCACTGGTCCGCGAGCTGCTGTTCGACAAAGCTCGCAGCCATGGCAACGGCGATAAATGGCGCAGCCACCAGCTGGGAGAGCCGCTGCGCGAGTGCATCTGTGGCCGAGACAATTGCCGCAGCCAAGGCCGGCAGCGGTAACTTTGTGTGGAGCCGCCCGCCGACGAGGCAGGCAAGCATGAGCCCAGCCGCGGCGACAAGGCGCAACGTGCCAACCTCGGGTGTCGGACCACCCGCCCAGGCGTTGTAGTAAGCGGGTAGCCAACCGATCGCATATTCCCCGCGAAAGGTCGCCGCCTCGCCGCCCACACGCCCAAGCAATCCTTCGAGCCAGGCGATTTCACCGGGCACCGCACACATCACCAGGGCAACCGCGAGCGCACCGGCGAGCAAGACCGCACCAACACTCCCGGGCTCCTGCTCCCAGGATTTTGTTGTATCTGCATTTTTTTTGAGTAGGACAAACAGTACAAGGCCGCCAGCAACCGCCCAGTTGAGCCCCGGTGTCAGGGCCGTCATGCGGGTCCATCCGCTTGCCCAAACCCGACCGACAAGGAGACTCCAGGCGAGCAAACCAACGACGACAAGCACCCGACCGACCGCGTGTTGCCGGGCTAGGCGCAACAACCCGACAACAATATGGAGTACGACCGCCTCGACCCACGCCCCTACCCCAAGGCAAATCATGAGCAGCCCGAGGTGAAATGCGTGGTCGCCCCGGGCCTGGTGTTTGTGGCTGACAACTGCCCCCCAGCCGGCCGCAACCAAGCCGCCGGCGACCGCAGCAACGAGCACGGTTGGCGACAACGCGAGCACGGCATGGATCCGACACAGCATCACCAAGGCCCCTAACCCACCGAGCCACCAGATATACGTGCCATGCACCCTGCCCCCTGGCACCGCCCGCAAAATCTGACGTGCCGTGGCGAGGACAAACAGACCCGTCGCCGCACCAGCAAGCGAAACCCCGGCGAGCTCGCGGGTCACGAGCGCAGAGCGACCCTGCATGAGTGCTGTCACCGACAACGGGTCGAACCCCACGGCGATACTCCCGACACAGGCAATTCCCAACCACAGGGCGAGGTCGGTGAGACGTTGCCGGCGATGCTCGGCCCAGGCCGCAGCGAGTTGGTTGGCACGACCTTGCTCGCAGATGTAGGCACACGCAATCGCCACACCACCGATGAGATGCCATCCGAGCGCCGCGACCCACAGTGACCGGGCCAGGCAGATCAGCAGGGCACCACCACAGGCGAGTGTGAGCCGCGCATGGGTACCGGCACTCCGGCCACGTACCAGGGCCGAGACCTGGAGCACGAGGGTGGCGGCCAGTAAGATGCATGCACAAATACCCGCCAGGGCATCGAACTGCAGTCCCATCGGTAACGGTCGACCAACACCGATCTGCGCCCACATCCACGGGCTGTAGACAACCCGGGTGTCGGCACCGCTCAGCAGGGAACGGGTGGCGAACACGGCCAACAAACCGGCGAGCCCGAGTGCGGCCAGGCAGATCCGACCGGCCACACCTGGGGCGTGCTTACGCAGCCACGCGACGCCCGGTGCTCGGGCCCCAAAATTCGATGCAGATACAGCGATTGTCGCGGCCAGGGCCCCGGCAGCGATCACCAAACCGACGATGCCCAGCAGCTGAAACTGACCACCGTCCATCAGTCGCCCTCCCGGTCGATGTCGGCGAGGTGTGTGCGCCCGACCCCGAGTCTGTCGGTCAAATGGGCGCCAAACACCACGATTTGGCTGCCCAATGCGAACATCACGACCGCGAGCACCTGGCCGTCAGTGCTGCCCCACTGGCGGGCGAATGCAACCAACATCAGACAGCAGGCGATCACGAGGACTTCGATAGACAGCCACAGCCCGAGTACCCGCCGGGTCAATAGCAGCCCGCCGAGCCCGGCGACAAACAGGCCTACGGCGAGGTAGAGGATATGTGTGATCGGGACCATCACGACCCTCGCGGGGGCCAGTGGTTAGCGTTGACCCGAGCGAACCGCAAGCCCCATGGCGACCTTTGGGCCAACTACTCACCAGCCGCCGGTTGGCGCGTGGGGAGGCTCGAGCCAGACGCTGACCAACCGAGGGCCAGGGCGGCGCCGCCGAGCAAGATCCCGACCACGGCGAGTGGCCACTTGTGGGTGAAGGCCTCGGCGAGCACCGCGAATTCACCAAAATTAGTCTCGACCGACATGCGCTTGCCAGTCCACACATACTGGCGAGCGAGCGTCCCGACGAGCACAAGGACCAGCCACATTAGCGTGAGCCCCGTGGCCAAGTACCAGCCCATGCGTGGCCGCGGACTCGACGGGCCATCCGCCGAGCGCTGTCCGGGTCGCCGAGCGACGACGTTCCAAACGCCGACAGCACCGATGATCCCGAGTAAAAACACCACTACGGCCACACCACTGGCGAGCATCTGCACACACAGCCCGGCGCTGGCCGCCACACAGACACCGATCCCTGTGACCGCGTGTTTGCGATGAACAATTGCGGCTCCGGCACCTGCAACGGCCAAGCTGCTCAGTCCGTAAAACACCCACAACATTTCGCAACTATTCCTGGGGGACGTCGTAGACCATGCAAACCGCATCCTCGCGGGTCGATGCGTTTTGGAAGTTGGTGCACTCGCGCAGCTCCCGGGGGATTTGGGTCATGCCCAAGGGGCGAAACCCACTCTTGGCCGAGAAGAAGTCGGCTGCGTTTTCGGTGATCAGATAAACCCCGCGCGCACCGACGGTTCGCGCCCAGCGGACAACGCTGTCGACAAGGATCCAGCCGAGCCCCTCGCCGCGTCGGTGCCGCGCGACCACCAGGCCAAACAAAAACGCTGAGTCACCCGTGCTCTGCAGCGATACACAGCCGACGATGTGACCTGCTTCGGGCCCGCGACCTCGAATCACCAACGTGTCGGTTTGATCGCGGTCGGCGATCGGGGCGAGCCCTGCCTCGCAACACAGGTGGTCGACAGCCGCGAAGTCGCCGTCCTCGGCAAACCGTACGGCATCGCCTATTCCCCGCAAAAGCACCTCGGGCAGCCCACCAAACGCTCCGCACGAGAGCACCAAAACGGTATCGCCGGGACCGGCAGTCTTTAGCACGGCATTGGCAACACCCTCGACCGAGGTAAACGACTGGGTCGGGGTGCCTGCAGCTGTGATTTGCGAAGCGAGTAGCTTGGGGTCGAGCCGTTCATCTTCGGGGATTCGCGACATCCCCATAAGTGGCCCGATAAACACGCGACTCGCAGCCGTGAAGCTACTGGCGAACGCGTCGCCAAAAATCTTGCGGCGAGACGATGCGCTACGGGGCTCGAAGCACACGAGCAGCCGGTTTTGCGGGTAGCGCCTGCGCATCGCGCGAACGGTGAGCTCGACCGCTGTCGGGTGGTGGGCAAAGTCGGAAATCACGCGCACGCCCTGGGCCACCCCGAGGAGTTGTTGGCGACGGACCACCCCACGAAACCGGCGGACACCGGCGCGTAGCACATCGGCGTCGAGACCCTCCAACCGTGCCATGGCCACTGCGGCTAAAATATTACCGACGTTGTAGTGCCCGACCAGCAGGGTTGAGAACTGCCCCAGCGACTCGCCGCGCTCGAAGATCTCAAACATCGTGCGCCGCCCACCGTGTGCACCAGCGGCCTTTGAGCGCCGGATCCGCGCGACATAGTCCGCCGTATTGACCTCGACAGGTGGCTGGGTGGCCGACGAGAAGCCCGGCAATACGCGATACGTGACCACCTCCGCGGCGGCCTGCTGCGACAGCGCAATTGCCTCGGAGTCGGCGGCATTGACGATGAGGTGCCCCGTTGCGGGAATCAGCTCGATAAACTTGGCAAATGCCGCGCGCACGGCATCGAAGTCGGCAAAGATGTCGGCGTGGTCAAACTCGACACTCGTCAAAATGGCCCGTTGAGGCCTGTAGTGCAGAAATTTGGGACCTTTATCGAAGAACGCGGTGTCGTACTCATCGCCCTCGACAACCACAGCTTCGCCACGACCAACCCGGAACGGCCGCCCGAAGTTGACAGGGACACCCCCGATCAAAAACGAGGGGTCGACCCCTGCATGCACCAGCAACCAGGCGAGCAACGACGTGGTGGTGGTCTTGCCGTGGGTGCCGGCGACGACGAGCGAGCGACGCCCTTCGAGCACCGAACGGGCGAACATTGAAGGAAAGCTCTCGAGCGGCAGGCCCCTGTCCTGGGCGGCCAAAACCTCCGGGTGATCGCGGCGGCAGATATTGCCGACCACCACAACATCGGGCCCCCAATCGAGATTCTCGGGGCGATAGCCATGAAAAACCTCGATACCGGCGGTTTCAAGCTGTGTCGACATCGGCGGGTACAGGGACGAGTCCGCGCCGCGGACCTCGTGCCCCTGTTGTTGCAGCATCTGGGCAAACGCTCCCATGCCCGTACCGCCAATACCGATGAAATGAACCTTCAAGGTCGGCAAGCATGGACCCAGGACCTCAATGGGTCAAGCGCCCGCGGTCACGGCCGGAACATCGCCGCATTCCGTCCAAGTCGTGGGCCCGAGGTGGCCATCGACAAACGTGGCAAACAGGCGTTCACGCGCGCAAGTCCTAGAAAAAAATCTGTTGCCAATGCCCACCAGTGGCCGTGGAAGTGATATCGATCGAATGGTGACGAGTGAGTCGAACGCGAATGCCCGCGACCGCCGTCGATCGCGGCGTGTGAAAGTCAACGTCGAGCTCAAGCTGCTCGCGCCGGCCCAGCACGTGATGTTGTTGTCCCATACCCTCGACATCTCCCGCGAAGGTGCATTCGTCCGCTCAAACAAACCGCTGCCCGTTGGCAGCCGTGTGCGCCTGGCGTTTCACCGCGGCAGTCAACGCGAGCCCCTGCGGGTCGAAGCCGAAGTCGTCCGGATCGGCACATTCGAACAAAGTAGCTCGCCGGGGATCGCATTGCGGTTTTGCCAACTCAGCAGCGACGACGAACGCCGGCTGATGTCGTTGATCGACCAGGCTCCGTGAGTCGGCCAAAACCCACACGGTCGCCACCGTAATTGTCGACTGCTACATTCCACCACCATGCTCGACCTCAAAGCCAAGCTCGCGGCGGCCGGCCTTGTGACCAAGAAGGATGTCGAAAAAGTCGAGGCCCAGCAGGCCAAGGCCAAGGCCAAAAAACGCCGCAAGAAATCGCCGCAACGCAGTCGCAACCAGGCACGTGGATCCGGCTCCGGCGTCGCCAAGGAACGCGCCAAACTCAACCCCGAAAACCGCGGCGAGTGTTACGCCGCCATCCGCCGTTGGGTCGAGCGGGCCCGCCTCGATGGCGATCCGCAACCCGGGGACGAGGCGTTTCACTTTACGACCCATCAGGGAAAACTCAGTCGGCTGCTGCTACCCGCCGACCTCCGTCAAAAGTTGAGTGCGGGACATGCGGCGATCACGGCATTTATGTCGAACCACGGGCTCGCCCACGCCGTGGTTTCGCGGGAGCTCGCACTCGAGATCCATGCGCTGTTCCCACTGTGGTTGCGGGTACTCACGGGACACGACGGCGCCGGTAAGCTCGAAACTCCCGCGTAGTTGCTGTCGCTGCTCGGCTCGATTCACCCGCAGATTCCGCGGTGAGTGCGAGGTTTTCGCGATGCAAAAAACCGAGACATCACTCTGGTCAGCCGCGCCCCGGTTGTGTTAGACCGTCGCCTCCAAACACCAAACCATACGGCGAATATAGCTCAGTAGGTTAGAGCGCTCGGTTGTGGTCCGAGAGGTCATGGGTTCGAATCCCATTATTCGCCCTAAGAAGGTCGCCACCGGCGGCCTTCTTACTTTTAATTCCAGTTTCGGGGATGAGCTTTCCCTGGTCGATGGTTGGTGAGATAACCGAACGACCCGTGCGCTCCCCCCACACGAACCCGCTGGCTGCCATCCTTTTGATTGCGGGTGTCGTCCAGTTGTTCGCGGTCGCCCGGCTCGGGCGCTGGAACGAAGCTGTCCTGACCCGGGCAGCACTCGAGGGGCCGGGAATATACATCGCGACAATCCTGGTCGCTGTGGTCGCTATCGCTGTGAACCGCCGGCTGTGGTTTCACCCGCGTCGCACCCGGGAGATTGCTGCGGCCACAACTGCGGTGTTAATCGCCGGCTTTGTCTGGTGGCTCAGCTCACGGGTTTCTTGGTCGGGATTTGTCTACCACGGCGAGTACATCCTCCATCACTTCCTCGCCGTCTGCTCGGCAGTTGTGGCCTGGTCGTTGGCCCGCGTGTGGCAACGCCAACGCGACCTCGGCCGGCTGCGCTACCTCCCGTTTGCCGCCGCCGCAGTGGGCATCGTGCTGCTGCTCGGGGCGCACCTGGCAAGTGTCCCACGCCTCGCACTCGAGCTGCCAACATGGCTGGCCGATGTCGGTGTAGGTGCATTTATCTCGGCCCCACTGCTCGCCCTCGCCGCGCTACCCAAGCTCGGGGGGTGGAGCCGACGGCTCGTCGCACTCTTGGTGTTCACCCCACTGATTGCTCGGGTGTTGCTCACCGGGACAGGTGCCCTCCACGGGGCCCTGGTGCCGGACGATCTGGTCGTCTACCTGCTAGCTAGCTTTGGTGTATGCGCATGTTCCCTGTGGTTTTTACCCGGCAGTACTCCCCCGCGGGGCACCCGGGTTTACCTGTGGGTGCTGGCGGCCGGCGCAACCTACTTTTTATACTCGATGTATACACAAAAGTATGGATTTGTCGAAGCCGACCTCGCCAGCCTCGGCCATTCGATCCTCGGGTTTGACCTCGTCTACCCTGGGTATGTCCCCACCTGGCTGATGCTGACGTGCAGCCTCGGCCTGACCGCCCTGTTGGCCGGACAGTGGGAAGCCCTGTTTGTCGCCGAGCGCCGCACCCAGGGCCTCGCCCTCGGTCTCCTGACCGTCGCCGGCCTCGGACTGTCGTCGCCCCAGGTCGCCCTGATGTCGGGCCTTGGGGGATTGTTGCTGGTACATAGTTTACAGCAACACGCCAGTGCGCCCGCACGGGCCATAAAAACCGCCACAGAGGTCCCGATTCCGGCGATCTTCGACGACATTGCCAGCAAGCTCAAACTCCCCGACGTCGTCAGTTTGGCGCAGCCGACCTACACGCTGTTGTCGCTGCGCGGCGAGATTTCGGGGACGGCCGTGCGGATGCAGGCGCGTACCCGCGACGAGGTTACCTGGAGCGTCGAGCTCGAAGTCGGGGTTATCGGCCGTGGCGAGCCCCACTGTGAACTTCGCCCCGGTCGCCGTGGCCGTGAACACGCGATCGATGGGCTCACCGAAACCCATCGGGTGTTTGGCAATGCCCGCGAGCTAGAGCGGCTCTCCCCCACCCTGTTTGACCACCTCGCGGCCTGCCCAGATGCGGCATTTTCGGTGTGGCCCGGCGGGTTTCGCATTGTGTTTGGCAACCAACTCGGTGAACTTACAAGTAAACGCGCCCGGGCCCTGATTTCGCTGTTGGTCGGGCTTCACAGCGCATAATTTGGCAACCAACTCGGTGAGCTTACAAGTAAACGCGCCCGAGCCCTGATTTCGCTGTTGGTCGGGCTTCACAGCGCATAAACGAGGCGACTCGACGAACCCTTCGGCTCGCGTGCGCGGACTGTCGGCTTCGATGTCGACTAGTCGATCCCAGGAGGGGGCCGTTGCATGTTTTCGGCGCGAAACCACAGGTTGGCCGCCCATTTTTCGCCGCGGACGACTGGCTCACCGTGGTGCAGACTTTTGGGATGGACGTCGGTGGTGCCGACCGGACAATTGTGAAATAGCAACATCCGCCCGGCCTTGGGCTGGACCGCGAGTTCGTCTAGGTGGGGAAACGATGTCGCGCCCCCTTCTTCAACGGCGTTGAAGTACAGCAGTGTGGTCACCAAACGCTGCCCACCGCGGGCCATACAACGCACACCCCGGGGCGTCTCGATGTTAAACGCGTCGTAGTGGGGGCGGTACTCTTGGCCGGGGCCGTAGTTGATGACCTGAAACGACTCGGCATTGTTGCGCGGCAACCCGACGATCTCGGCAACCCGATTGGCCACCCGCAACGTGACTTCGTCGGTCCAGTGTTTGACCCACGCGAGGGCATTGCTGCGCCCCTTGCTTCGCAAGCCCCCCTTGGCGCCGCTGACAAGCCCCGGTTGCAGCAACGGGCGCCCAATACCGATGATGTGGTCGCACTCTTCGGGGGTCATGACATCGTCGAAAACGTGGACGATCGGGTCATCGCAGAGGCGTTCACCAGAAGAATATTGCGTCCGGATTTCCACGGTTCGCTCTATACCACCGGCAGCTGGGGTAGCACTACCCGCCCCCACGCTGCGCAAAAACGGATTTTTAGGTTCGAGAATATGCCCCGCGTTTGCCGACCAAACCCCGACAGATCCGATGATTTGCGACAGCATACCCAAACGTGGCACCGTAGCCCGGACATGAATCGCCGTACCCCCCTGCTCTCGCTTTTGCTGTTGACCTTTACCGTGGCTGTCGCGGGTTGCGATGACGGTTCCGAAGCCAAGGCCAAGGCCGAAGCCGAAGCCAAGGCCAAGGCCGACGAAAAGAAGGCTGAAGACGACGCCCTCGCCAAACGCAAGGCCGATCGCGAGGCCAAAAAGAAGGCCAAAGAGGATGCCGAAGCTGCCAAGGCCAAGGCGATTGACGAGCTATGTGTCCTCCCCGAAAAGATGCCCAAAAAACTCGACAAGGCCTGCGAGGATGCGGCCAAGGCCCAGGACGAGTTTATGCAAAAGCACTACGAGGGCGAGGCCCTCGCCAAGTGGAACGGCGCCAAGTCGGGGCAGTTGCAAACCGCCACTGCCATGTGCACCAAGGCCGGTAGTATCGAAGCTGCAGCCTGTCAGGCCAACGCCCTGCGCAATGCCCCCGAGGAGCATAAGAAGGCGCTTCCCGACTTCCTTCGCCGCTGTATGGAAAAGTTTCCCAAAAAAGAAGGCGAGTAGCCGCGACCGGTTGAGCAAAGCCGTCGGTTCGCCGGCGGCTTTTTTGTATCTACAATCTGCGCGTGAGTAGCAACTGCAGTTTGCAGCGATTTGTAACTACATCAATGCTCGCGAGCGGGTGCCGGTTTAGCCGCGAAAAAACCGCATCATGCTTTCAAACCAGCCGGGTTTGCTGGTCAGCAGCTCGAGCTCTCCATCGTCGAGATACACGCCACCGCAGGTGAAGCACTTGTCGACCTTGACGGCCCGAAACTGGACCTCGGTCAGCGAGGAGCCGCACTTGGGACAACACATCCAGTGCAGCTTTTTGAGTTCATCGCGCTCCTTGGCAGCCATCGCACTGTGGCGCTCACGGGCTTCCCGGCGCCGCTTAGCGATTTCTTGGCGACTGAGGTTTGGCGTAAGGTTTTGGTTGGCCATGCTGGCTCCGGTTCGACGAGTGGCGCCCCCAGTATGACGCAGGTTGACGGGCGATTGCAGACGCAGACCAGAACTCTGGTGCTGCCTCACGCCTACCACATGGGAACCGAGCGTAGCTCAGTGCATCTGCAAGCGCTTATCCGCCCGTGTCCGCGCTGCCGGGGCCGCCCTGCCCCTCGCCTTTTTTGGCCGGCAGCAGGTCTTTTTTCTTGAGCTCGTCCGGTTTGTGTTTGGCGAGGTAGGCAATCGCATCGGTGTTGTTGGGATTGACTTCGCGCAACTTGGTGTAGTGCCTGACTGCGAGTTCCTGCTTGCCAGATTGGTCAGCAGCCTTTGCCGCCCCAGCCAGCGCTTTGGTACTGCGCGGTTGTTGGCCAACCGCCTTGGCGTACCACGTGTACGAACCGTCCCATCGAGATTGCTTGGCAAATCCCTCGCCGAGGCACAGGTACACATCGTAGGACTTCGCCGCTGAGGCGAGGTCGAGCAGCTGATTGAGCCCCTTGGCCACGTCGCCACCACGGACCTCACCACAGGCTTTTTCGGTCCGCTCGCGCAACTGTTCGCTAGACACCCGGGGCCGTTTGGATGTGCCCGAACCGTTCGAGCTACCGCCTCCGGTTTCGCTCGTCGGCTGTTCGAGCTCGTCACCATCGGTCTCGCCGGGCGTTTGCGCAGCTGACTGCTCGGCCGCGATCTTGGCTTCGATCCACGGTTTGAGGGTGACCGCTGCCGGTTGGTCGGGCACGCGGGCCAGGATCTGCTCGACAACTGCGAGTGCGCGGGTGTTGTCACGACTGCGCACCAGCGCCATGGCCAGCACCGACTCGATGGTGGTCGGCGGACGAGAAACGCCACGCAGCCGCGAGATCAGGCCGGGGGGTACCGAAACCTGGGGGTCACGCCACAGCGGGGCCGCTTCGACGACCAGCCGGACGATCTCAGCTCCTTGTACAGGCAACTTCCCGAGAATCTGGGTTGCATCCTTACCCTCGACCAAGTCGAGCACAGCTTCGACGCGAGCTAGCTGGACCGGATCGGGCACGTTCGACGGATTGATGGCGGCGAGTAGCAACCGCGCCCAATCGGCATCTTCCTTGGCGCGGGTGCGGGCCAGGCCCCCATGGGCGGTGCTCTCAACACTCAGCGACAGGGTATATGCAAGTGCACGCATCGCCAGCAACTCGGCCTTGGTCAGGCGTGCACGATCGGCGTGTTGTTCATCGACATCGGGGCTGTCGATCACCCGCTGGAGGTCTTTTTGAGCCTTCTCAGACTCGGCGACACCGACGTTGTAGATAGCCTGACGGGCCGATGCGAGTTCGGGTACGCGGTTGGCCGCGGGGTTGACCACCCCGACCGGTGCAGTTGCAACCTGGGCCTTGCGCGAACCAAACAACATGTCCCGAAGGTCCGGGAACATTAAAATCGCGATACAACCCACGGTCAGACCAGCCAGGGCGTACCAAAAGAATGAGTTTTGCCCGCCCTGGTTGTCGACCTTGACGATCACCACCTCGGATTGCGGAGGATGGTCGGTCGAAGTCAGCGACGCCTCCTGGGACGACGACCGATCACTCGAGGAGGCCAAAGAGACGGCCGAGGAAACCGAGGACGTCACCGAGGATGTCGATGCCTCCTGTTGTCCCGCGACTTGCCCGGCTTGCCCCGCCGCATGTTCGCGCTCGAGGTCGGTCACCAGGATTGGCTGGCTGCGATGGCGCTGAAACGCCGCGGGGGCATCTTCGTCGCGCTCTTGCATGCCCGAGGCGACGGCGTTGGTCACAGCCTCGAGCATCGACGCCGGCCTGCGCATGCCCGGGGGCGCAACATCGACACCGTGGGTTGGCGGTGGCGCAGGGACAAAACCAGATGCGTCGCCGGTTGCCGCGACCCCACCACCGGCGAGGGCCTGGGCGACTGCAGCCCCAAAACTACTTGTGGACTCCGCGGCTGACTCGCGGATCGTGATGACCTGCGGCAGCCCCTCGTAGCCAACGAAAATCGAAGAGAACTCCGGAATGTCGCCGAGCCGGATCCAGTGGCTACCAGCCCGTGACAGTTCGTGGTCTGGCGTCAACTGGCCAGCTTCGATCGACCGGAGAATCGAGGGGATGTCGGGTGACGTTATCGTCGTCCCGCCGCCGCGAAGTTGCCAGGTGCGGGGGGTGGCAGCCGGCACTGAGGTGTCGAGTTCGACGTGAAAAATATGGGAGCAAACAGAGCAGCGAACGGTGATGCCCTCGGGCCCGATCCCGTCGGCATCGTGGCTGAACTCGGTGCTGCATTTGGGGCAAATGATCACTGGCTTAGCTCATCGGCAACGTAACACATGCGCCCGTCATCTTCGTCTGCGATGCGGGACCTTCACCCGCCGGCCGCGATCACAACACTCACCACGGTGGCCACCAACGCTCCGCCGACAACGAGTCCGAAAAGCTTCATCGCGAGCGGAATAGACTTCACTGGTTCGAGCCCGGCTTCCGCGCCACAGTTTGGGCAACGCTCCGGGTGCTCACCGTCTTTACCCGCGATACTCGTGTGGCACCGGGAACAGCGAAACTGCATATCCACTGGTTACGACGGGGTCCGGGCCGTGTCAACACGAACCGCGCACCGTATCCCGGCAAATTCGAGCTAGATCGCTGTAAGTCGGCATTTACTCGAAGTTGACAAGCGGGACCATCGGGGTTGACACCCGGCGCGCCGACCTGTGGCAGGATCCACCTGTGCGCGTACTCCTTGTAGAAGACGATCCCAAACTCGCTGACCGCACGGCCGAATACCTCCGCGGCCATGACTTTGAGGTCGAGATCGCAGCCGACGGCGAGCTCGGGCTGTCCCGGGCGATTCGCGGCGAGCACGACCTCGTCCTGCTCGACCTCATGCTCCCCGGCCTCGACGGGATCGAAGTGTGTAAACAGCTGCGAGCTCGCAGCCGGATCCCGGTGATTATGCTGACGGCGCGCGGGGACGAAGTCGACCGCATTCTCGGGTTGGAGATCGGTGCCGACGACTACCTGCCAAAGCCGTTTAGCCCGCGGGAGCTGGTAGCGAGAATTCGGGCGGTGATGCGCAGGGCCCAGGCCACCCCGACCGAAGACACCGGGATCTGTCGCGTCGGCCCCATTACCATCGATCGCAACCGCCGAAGGGTCGATGTCAAGGGCGAGACCTGCAACCTGACCGCCTACCAGTTTGACCTGTTGTGGGTGTTGGCCGAGTCGGCCGAACACGTGCTCTCGCGCGAGCAACTGCATAGCCGCACCCGCGCGCTGCGGGGCGATTCGGCCGGCGAGTACGACCCCTCGGTCGACCGCTCGATCGACGTCCATCTCAGCAAGGTACGGCAGGCTCTGGTCCAGGCCAATGACGCGGCCGAGGGCCTGATCCGAACGATCCGTGGTGTCGGTTACGTACTGTCGCCGACACCGGAAAAATAAAGTACATACAACTAGTTTGTGATATGGCGAAAAAGACACCCAGTATGCCGCCCCAGCTCCCGCGTGCGGGGCAGACCCTCGCGGGGCAAACATTTGCCGGGCAAACCCTGGCTGGGCAAACGATCATGGCCCCCCACCCGCCACCGCGGTACGGGCTGTTTCGCCGGATCCTGATCGCGTTTATCCTCACCATCATTGCCTTTGCCGGCATCGCTGCGGCCGCGACCTGGATGCTCTCGAGCCAATACGACCACGAGTGGGTCGAGCAGGTCGAAGACACCATCCGCGAGCGTGCCGAAGTGCTGGTGACGGCCCGGCAAAACCGCGAGGAGGTCGACCGCGCCATCGCCGAGCTCGAGCGTCAACTCGATGTCCGGATCTCGGTGCACAGCCGCAAGGGCAAGTTGATCGCCGGCAGCCCGCACCCACCACCCCCGCACCACCGCAAACGCATGTACCGACGGCTGCGCCAGGGCAGCGCCGCAGTCCATCCCCGCTCCCGCGGATTCCCGCCAGTTGTGTTTATGGGGCTGTTTGAGCCAACCACCGGCAAGATGGTCGCGATCGTTACGATCGACCCCGGCGACCCGGCCGGGGCACGCCTGCGCCTGTTGGGATTTGCCGCCCTGTTTTTCGTCCTCCTGGGAATCTCAGCCTATGTCGTCTCGCGTTCGCTGACCGGTCGGCTCGCGATCCTCAAGCAAGGGGCGGGTCGGATCGCCGCCGGCGACCTCGACCATCGGATCGACTTGGACCGGCCTGTTCCGCGGGACGAGATCGACGACTTGGCAACGGCCTTCAACCACATGGGCCGCCGGCTCAAGGCACTCCTGCGCGGCCAACGAACGCTGCTGGCAAACGTCTCCCACGAACTTCGGACCCCGGTTGCCCGCATGCGCGTGTTGGTCGAAATCCTCGAGGACCAACTCCAAACCCAGGCCGACAACCCGGTCCGTCAACGCGTGTTAAAGGGTCTCAGTGAGCTCACCGAAGACCTCACGGAGATGGAAGTATTGATCCGCGACCTGTTGACCTCGGGCAAGTTGGAGCTGGCTGCCGACGGCAATCAAAGCCCACTCGACCTCGTTCGCACGAATGCTGCCGACCTCCTCACACGGGTTGCCGGGCGTCACCGGGCCACGGTTCACTGCGGCGACGAAGTTGAAGTCGATGCAGATGCACTTTTACTGGAACGGCTGTTTGCCAACCTCCTGAGCAATGCCCGGCGGGCCTGCCCCAAGGGATCGCTGGATATACATGTAAATCCCTTCCCAGACCATATCGAGTTCGCCGTCGAAGACGAAGGACACGGGATTCCGGAGGAGTCGCGCGAGTCGATCTTCGAGCCGTTTAGTCGGCTCGACAAGGCCCGTGATCGCGATCGCGGGGGGGTTGGCCTCGGCCTGCATTTATGTCGGCAGATCGCCCGCGCCCACGGTGGGACGCTCCACGCCGAAGATCGGCCCGACGGTCACAAGGGTGCACGGTTTGTCCTGCGCCTGCCGTTGCCGGCTGCCCAACCTGCAGACTGAACGCGTCCCACCTTAACCAGAACGCCGTTTGCAGGCCCACGGGCCATCCGGCAAGATATCGGTGAGGTTCGTCGCAGTCGCCGACAATGGGCAAACGTAGGCGCTTGCCGAAAGCGAGCATTGTCGCTACCAACAACGCGCGGACTCGCCCTTGAGCATACATGCAATGAATGACACTGCCGACCTAGGCCTCCACAAGCAGCGCGTCGAGTTGGTGGCACATCGCGAGACGTGGCGGGCGAGCTTTGTCCGTCACCGCCAGCGGATCGCCCTCGCGTTGGGCGAACGGGTCGCCCGCATCGAGCACATCGGTAGCACCTCGGTACCTGGACTTGCGGCCAAGCCGGTGATCGACATCGCCGTGCTTGTACATGCTGATACACATTTTTTTGATATCATCACCGACCTGTGTAGCGCCGGCTACTACTACCGTGGCGACAAGGGCTCCAATGGCGGGTTACTGTTTGTCCACGAGTCCGCGGCCAAGGTGCGAACCCACCACCTGCACGTCGTCCGGCCGGGCGATCCTGCATTTGCCCGATATCTCCTGTTTCGCGATGCCCTGCGGGCCGAGTCGACCCTGCGCAGTGCCTACGCCCAGCTCAAACATCGCCTCGCCGAACAGTTTCCCAACCAGCGCGAGGCCTACACCGCCGCCAAGGCCGACTTTATCGCCGGGGTTTTGACCGCAAACCAGGGCGATTTGGCTGACAAGGCGTAGCGTCGAGACCGCGGGATTCGCTATCGTTGGCCAATGCGGCTACGCGTTGCTCAGCTCCTGTGCCTCGGGATTTTCGTCGGCTGCACGGCCACCACCAAGCCACCAGTCAACACCGGCGACACCACAAAAAAAGCTCAGCCGCAGCCGGCCCCTACCCCGCCACAAGAACCGACGATAATCGAACCTGAACCCGAGCCCGAGCCCGAAACGCGCCAGGACCCCAACGCCGAGGCCGACCCGGCCCACCGCTGCCGCCTACATGATGATTGTACAAATTCCTGTTCACTCGGGGCGGTCAACCGTTACTGGTATGAGATCCACTACCCCGACGGTGACCGCTGCGAGGATGGTTGTACATCCAAGGGTTTTGAGGCTCCACGCTGTGAGCAGGGCACCTGCGTCGCCTACCGCCAGGGCAGCAAAGAACCCTCGTGCACGCAACAGCCGGTCAAATATCGCGCGGTCGAGATCCCCAAAAAGTTCAGCTGTTCGACCGCCAAAGATTGCCACGTGACCTGTTCGCTCGGGGCCATCAACCAAGCGTATTTTGAATCACTCACAGACTTCCGCGATTGTCGCGATGGCTGCTCGAGCGTCGGTACCGACTGGCCACAATGTCAAAACGGGTTGTGTGTCAGCTATCGTCTCGGCAACCCGTCGCCGCACTGTACCCAACGTGAAGACGACAACTGAACCGGCCCGAGCTGGTAGCCTCACGCCGACCACCGCATGAGCACCATCCTTGTGATTCGCCATGGCCAAGCCTCGTTTGGGGCGGCCGACTACGACCAACTCTCGGAGCTTGGCCACACCCAATCCCGGGCCCTGGGGAAATTCCTGGCCGACTTTCGCGTGCCGCTGTCGCGGATCTATGTGGGGCCTCGCCGGCGGCACCGCCAAACCGCCGAATGTGTGTTGGAGACGTTCCAGCGCCCGGGCGTTGAAGTTGTAGATGCACCCTTGTGGGACGAGTTCCCCGCCTTCGAGGTCATCGCCCACGGCCTGCCCCGGTTGGTCAAAAAACTCCCCACACAGGTCGCCGCGCGGTACCTCGCCGGAGCGGCCAACCCTGTGGGTGAGCGCGCGGCGTTTGAGCAAATGTTTCGCCACACGATTCGGGCCTGGGTCGAGCAGGACCTCGAGGTGCCTGAGTGCGAAACCTATCCGGAGTTTCACGCGCGTATCGAAGGGGCACTCCACGAGCTCATGGCTGCCCACGGCCGTGGGCAGACGATCGCGGTGTTTACCTCGGCTGGGCCGGTTGCGGCAGCGGCCCGAGCCGCGCTCGAGCTGAAACCGTGGAAGGGGATGAAACTCAGCCTGGCGATCGCCAACAGTGCCATGGTCGAGTTGAAGTACCGCGACCAAAACCTCAACCTCACCGCGTTTAACCGGGGCCCACACCTGTGCCGACCCGAGCTTTGGACCTACCGCTAACCCCACGTTCTCCACCCATTTGATGTACAAACATCAAACCTACTCACCCTTCGCCGCAAGCTAGGTTTCCCATGGACTTTTCAGTTTCTACGCCCACACAAGCCCTCCTCGACCGGATGCGGGAGTTCTTGCACGCCCGAGTGCTCCCGCTTGAACCGGAGGTGTTGGCCCGGGGATTTGTGCAGATGCATCAAAAACTGCAATCGGTCCGCGCCGAGGTCAAGGCCGCCGGGATGTGGGGCCCGCAACTGCCAAAAGAACTCGGTGGGCTCGGGCTTTCGCTGCTCGACCACGGGCTCGTCAGCGAAGTTTTGGGCTACAGCCCGCTGGGCCACTACGTTTTTGGCAGCCAGGCTCCAGATGCCGGGAATATCGAGATCCTTCACCGCTACGGCAGCGAAGCACAAAAACAGCAGTGGCTCACCCCGTTGGTCGACGGTGAGATCCGCAGCTGCTTTTCGATGACCGAGCCCGGGCTCGCCGGGTCCAACCCCACGCGACTTGCATGTACAGCGACACGCGATGGCGATAGCTATGTCATCAATGGCCGCAAGTGGTTTACGACTGCGGCCGACGGCGCCCGGTTTGCCATTGTCATGGCGGTAACCAATCCCGAGGCCCACAAACACCTGCGCGCCAGCATGATCATTGTCCCCTGCGATACCCCCGGATTTGAGCTGGTCCGCAACATCCCGATCTTTGGCCACGCCGGGGCCGGCTACGACTCCCACGCAGAAATTGTATATAAAAATTGTCGGGTGCCCGTGGGCAATCTGCTCGGCACCGAAGGCCACGGGTTTGTGATTGCCCAGGAGCGCCTAGGGCCCGGGCGAATCCACCACTGCATGCGCTGGATCGGGATTTGTGAGCGGGCGTTTGAGGCGATGTGTCACCGCGCCCAAACCCGCGAGATCGACGAGGGCAAACCCCTGGCAAGCCGTCAGATCATTCAGGCCTGGATCGCCGAGTCGCGTGCCCAGATCAACGCCGCCCGGCTGTCGGTTTTGCATACCGCCTGGCTTATCGACAATGTCGGGTTTGCGGCTGCGCGCGAGCAAATCTCGTTGATCAAGTTCCACGTTGCGGGAGTCATGCAGCAGGTTGTCGACCGCGCGATTCAGGTCCACGGTGCCCTGGGGATCACCGACGATTGCATTTTGAGCCACTACTACACCCATGAGCGCGGTGCTCGGATCTACGATGGCCCCGACGAAGTACACAAGGTTGCCGCCTCGCGTCGGATTTTGAAAAACCTGGCAGCGCGCAAACCTGTTGTACCCACAACTGAACCCAACGACCGTTCGGCGAGTGGACTTGGGCTCAAGGTCGACCGCACCAAACCGATTCGTGCAGGAGAGGAACTCGACCTCGACAAACTCACCCCATACCTGCAACAGGTCCTCAACCGACCCGGTCAAACGGTTGAGGTCGAGCAGTTTCCCGGAGGCCACTCCAACCTGACCTACCTCGTGCGAATTGGGGACCTCGAGTTTGTCCTGCGCCGGCCTCCGTTTGGCTCCAAAGTGAAGTCTGCCCACGACATGGGCCGCGAGCACACCATCCTGTCGAAGCTGGCCCCGCACTTTCCCCAGGCCCCTCGCCCACTTTTTGTATGTACAGACGAATCGATCCTCGGGTGCACGTTTTATGGGATGCAGCGCCGCCACGGGGTTGTGTTGCGACGTGCCCCCAAACCCGGGACGATCGACGCTACGCTTGGCCGCAAGCTTTCTGAGGTCGCGGTCGATACCCTCGCAAACCTCCACAACCTCGACCTCGACCTCGTTGGCCTCGCCGACTTTGGCAAGCCCGAGGGCTATGTCGAGCGCCAGGTCAGCGGCTGGACCAAGCGCTACCACAAGTCGCAAACCGATGTGATTCCTGCGGTTGAGAAGGTCGCCTCGTACTTGGCTGAAAACATGCCCACATCGGGGCCGGCGACGCTCATTCACAACGACTTCAAGTTTGACAACCTGGTCCTCGACGCAAACGACCCCACCCGGGTCGCCGCGATTTTGGACTGGGAGATGAGCACAGTCGGGGACCCCCTGATGGACCTCGGAACCGCGCTTTGCTACTGGGTTGAAAAAGATGACAACCCCGGTATGCAGATGATCAGCTTTGGCCCAACCGCAGCCCCTGGCTTTTTAAGCCGGCGCGAGGTCGCCGAACGCTACGCCCAAAAAACCGGCCGAAACCTCGAGAACGTGGTTTATTACTATTGCTTCGGCCTGTTCAAAACAGCAGTCGTGACCCAGCAGATCTACTATCGGTTTGCAAAGGGGCTGACCAAAGATCCGCGGTTTGCCATGATGATCGAGGCCACCAAGATTCTCGCGGGCCAGGCCGAGCGTTTTATTGGGCGCACGGGCCTGTAACGTCGCCAGCCCAATGGGGTTTGGAGTGAGGCGGCCACCGCTCGCGACCAAAGGCTCACCATGACACTCCCGCACCTCGCACGCCCATTTCTCGCCCTACCACTGTGTCTTTCGCTGGTCGCCTGCGACGGGGGCGAAAATAACGAATCTGAGTCTGCGAGCTCGACCGGAGCCGACCTCGATCCAGATGTCATCCCGACCAACAGCGCACAGCTGCTGCCATGGCTGATGGCGAGCTACTACACCGACTGGAGCGCCGAGTCGGATGTACATGCATCGAGTGGCCCCCACGGTGATGTCCGTACCTTTATCAACCCCGAGCTCGAGATGTCGCTGCAGGCCGCCGCCGGGGAACACCCGGTAGGCTCGGCCGCGGTCAAGGAGCTCTACAGCAGTGGCACGTTGATCGGCTGGGCTGTGATGGTCAAGACCCAGGCACAAAGCGCCGGGGGTGACGGCTGGTATTGGTACGAAAAACTTGGAAACTCGGTCGAGGCCGACGGCAACGGCGTGGGTCTGTGCACCGGCTGCCACAGCGCTGGCAGCATCGACCTGTTTCGGTCCCCCTACCCCTTGCAGTGAGTGAAAACATGTTGCATTTACACAAAAAATCTCCCCTCCTTGCGCTCGTGCTGGTCACCGCCTGTGGCTCTGAGCCCTCGACTTCCACCGATGGTACCACCGACGTGACAACTGCCGGTACCGAACAAACGACTGCGGGTGAAACCACCGAGTCGGGCGGTGAAACGTCGGAGACAGACGGCTCCACCGAGGCGCCCACCACCGACGGGCCCACCACCGACGGACCCACCACCGAAGACCCGACCACTGAAGATCCAACCACCGAAGATCCAACCACCGAAGACCCAACCACCGAAGACCCCACCACCGACGCCACCGAAGACCCCACCACCGAAGACCCGACCGAGGGTGGCGAGGTGCTCCCGCCCACCAATAGCGATGAGCTGCTGGTGTGGCTGCAAAACGGTGAGTATGAGTGGTGGCCGAGCGACTCCCTACACGACTCCAATGGCCCGCACTTCGGCCAGGTGCAAACCTTTTTCAACCCCGCGCTCCACGACTCGTTTGAGGCCGATGAACCGATGCACCCGGCGGGCGCCGCCACGGTCAAGCGCCTATACGGAAACGGCAATGCCACCGGCTGGGCTGTGATGGTCAAGATCCAAGACGACAGCGACAATGGCAACGGCTGGTACTGGTACGAGTACTACAACGGCAGCACCTATGCAGATGGAACCGGTGTCGGACTTTGTACCAACTGTCATAGTGGTGGCAAGGACTACGTGCTCACACCGTTCCCGCTGCAGTAGCTGGCGCTGCGGTAGCAGCAACCGGATGGGAGGCCTGTTGTACACACAACGACTCCCGTCCGTGGATGTCTCTTAAACCACAAAAACCGAGCGGATCACTCGGTCGGCACAATTGTTCAACCCCTACACCAAGTAGGTGGGAACCACGATAACAGCGTCGGGCTTCTCGTCGAACGAGCCTGCACACCTACCGACAGAGGCAGTCCCCTGGTTGAAAGAAATGTAGGATGAACGTCTGTGTCCTCCCGAATGATCCGCTCTAGGCATAGGATACCAGGACTTTACCGGTTGTTGTCGGTCAACTCGTCGCATCGCTAGATTTTTTTTGAGAGCGCAATTTCTAGGTAATTCTCGGTTTTTTTCGCGGAAGTTTTGCTTGACACCGGGGTGAATTTCATGGTCGGACCATGTAGGAAAGATGGTCGGAGAAAACATGTGCATGCATTATTTATAGTGTTTATACACTTAATCTAAATTAGGTGTACAGACAAAATGCCTAGCCCGAACTCGCGGCGACCAGGCGTCCGAGCCAGACACCAAGCCCGGCACAGATAAGCCCGCCGACGAGGTGGACCACGAGTTGGGCAACAAACGTCCCCTGACGTCCGTCCGACCACATCTGTAGGGTCATGAGGGCGAACGCGCTGTAGGTTGTAAAGCCCCCGAGCAGGCCGGTGAGCACCGCTGTCTTGAGCGGACCCTTGGCCAGTACCTCAGCAAAAAACCCGATCAGCAAGCAACCGACGAGGTTGACCAAAAGGGTCCCAATGCCCGCGAACTTGGCTGCGAAGTGGGTGTCGACCTTGGCGGCGATGAGGTAGCGCAACGAAGCCCCGAGACCTCCGGCCAAAAACACCCAAACGACAGTGGTGTTTGCCATGACTCGCTTGTCCCGCGATTCGGCCCTGTTGTCGAGTTTCGCCCACAGGCTAAAACAGGCTGAGGACGTAGAGGTCGTAGAGCGCGTGGGTCCACGCAGCCACGCCAAACCCACGCAGCTGATAGACGACGGCAAAGAACATCCCCGCAAGCAGCCGGTAGATAAAGGCGGCCATCGTGAACGGTTCGGCACCTGTCCCGATGTGGTGGGCGAGCGAGAACGCGATCGACGAGATCAAAAACGCCAAAACCCAGCTTTCGCGCCGACCAAAAATCCCGGACAGCAGCCACCCTAGGCCGCCGAGCCCTATCAGGCGAAACAGCAACTCCTCGTGGAGGCCGGCACCGGCGGAAATCACGACAACATCGCCAAAAGTTGCACCTACAACGAGTGTGGGGGATGGCAACAACACCGAGACCTGCTGGATCACCAACAGGATCAGCGTCCCCATCGTTGTGGCATAAAATCCCGCCTCTAGCAGCGTTGGGATAAAGGCCTCACTGCGGAAGATCCCACGTGGGCGGAGGATCAGAAGCAAGGATCCGTAGGCCACCAACAAGCAGGCAAGCGTGAGGAGGTAGGTATCGAGGTCCCGCGCGCACAGCTCAATCAGCCCGGCGGTAATCGTATCGACGCCGTTGAGCCCACTCCCGCCGCGGATCAGAATCCCAACCTGGTAGGTCAGGAACAACGGGAACACCAGCAGGGCGCTCGTCAGTGGGTCCTGACGCGACGCGAAGTGGTCCGATAGGCGAAACCCTCGGTGCGGCTCCCATGTCGGCCTGGCATGCGTTCGTCCCACGGAGCCGGAGTGTCTCTTCCAGCCGTTGAGTCACCAAGTTTCTCGCGGCAACTGGGGGCATCGGCATAGGGGGCCCGAGTAGTCGACTCAGGCACCCCTGCCACACCACCCGGCATGCGGGTCCGCACCGGGCGGTTCGAGAGGTTGAGGTTACGGGGCCAGGCTCGGTAATCCGAGTTCCCTGA
>JAUIFF010000012.1 GCA_030429545.1 Polyangia bacterium | reverse complement strand
CCGAGAATCCGCACCGCGAACAAGACAACCCCTCGTCTAGCTACTAACACCTTGAGGAGTGACAACTGCCGTGCTCCCGGAGGCTCGAAGTGGTGACCGGACAAGCCGGCCCTCGCGGCAGGACCCGTGAAGCTCCATCGAAGCTCAGTCGCCGCAACCACCAAAGTCCCGAGGCTCGAAGCCCGTGAAGCTCCATCGAAGCTCAGTCGCTGCACCCACCAAAGTCCGCCTTTATGAGTCGGCACCGTCGTGTTCCGACTCGGAGTCGTGACTGACGGGAAAGACAGCTCGCCAACTTCAAAGTCGGTTGAGCGGGTGACGCGGGGGGTCCCGCGCTTCGACCGGAGGCCGCACCGAGAATCCGCACCGCGAACAAGACAACCCCTCGTCTAGCTACTAACACCTTGAGGAGTGACAACTGCCGTGCTCCCGGAGGCTCGAAGTGGTGACCGGACAAGCCGGCCCTCGCGGCAGGACCCGCGAAGCTCCATCGAAGCTCAGTCGCCGCAACCACCAAAGCCCGGAGGCTCGAAGCCCGTGAAGCTCCACCGAAGCTCAGTCGCTGCAACCACCAAAGCCCGACAACTGCCGTGCTCCCGGAGGCTCGAAGGCAGGACCCGTGAAGCTCCATCGAAGCTCAGTCGCTGCAACCACCAAAGCCCGCCTGGTGGAAAAGACAGCTCGTTATATCTTTCTGAGTCACAACCGCCGTGCGGGGCTCGGGCAACGGTCGCCCGGGAATCCTTGGGCTACAGCACTCCGAAGCGGAAGACGTGGTCGCGGCATCGGGCCCATAGGAACTCGAAGACTTGTCGGGCACCGGCTTCTAGCTGGGCAGCGTTTTGGTAGAGGTCGGTGTAGGTTGTGTTCGACTCTCGCTGGTCGTAGGCGAGGGTTTCGAGTTGGTGGCGGACCTTGGCTTTTGCTAGGGCGGCTGTGAAGTTGTTGAATGTTGTTGCGATTTGGTTGACTGCTTGGCGGACGCTTTCGGGGATCCCGGCTGGTTGGGATAGCTCGGTGAGGGCGCTGAGTAGCCGCCATAGTGGTGGAGTTGCTAGCTGTCGGGCGAGTAGGGCTTCTCGCTTGCTGTCGGGTGTTGTCCAGGCTTCGCACCAGCTTGCGAGGTTGGCGAGGTGCCATAGCCGGCGTGAGTGTTTGAGTTTGAGGCTGCGGGTGGCCCAGTGCTTTCCAGTTTCGACCTTGTGGCGGTAGTCGAGGCAGATTGTCCGGTAGTAGCGGTGGAGGTCGTTGCTGAGGGCGGTGAGGTAGCGTCCGCTGGTGATGGGGCCTCTGCAATAGGCCGACCACAGGGTGTCGAGGACGTTGTTGCCAACCTCGGGCTGGTGGACGCAGACGGCTTCGGTCAGCAGCAGGGCCCGGTAGGTGAGGTGGTCGTTGGTGTCTGCACGGCCGCCTATTTGGGTGAGCGGGGGCAGGCAAACGACCCGGTCGAAAGTTTTTTCGGGGACGTCAAAACCGGCTTGCTGGAGGGTTTCGATGGCCCGCCTGCGGGTGTCGATGAGCTTGGGCGTGGCGACGTCGGTGTCGGTGATGGCGACGAGGTCGAGGTCGCTTTGGCTGGAGGCTTCAAACCTCCCGACGGAACCGAGAATAAAAAAGCTTAGGCGCGTGCCTGTGCCGGCGAGGGCCTGGCCGATGAGGCCGTGGACGCGGGTGAGGACATCACTCGAAAATCGATGTGCATGCAATATTTCTGTAAAGTCGTCGGGGGCAAGGCCGTAGTTGGCGAGCTGTTGGACACGGGCCTGGGTGGGTGGAAGCCCGCCTTCAAACAGGCCCAGGACCGCTGGAGACCATTGATTGGCGGCCTTCAATATTCGGGCTCCGTGAGGTTGAGCGCCGGGCGGGCGAGGCCGGGTAGCGGCAACTGGGTCGCTGGATTGGTCGGTACCAGGCGCATCGCCTGGCGCTCGTGGCAGTAGCGACGGCCCCAATCGGCGAGGTGAAGCCCGCGTTCGCTGGGAAGTTGGCTGCGGTTGAGAAAATAACGTTTGCGCGTGCGGGCGAGGTGCCGGGCATCGATCGTTGTGGTCTTGGTTGTGACCTTAGCCTTGGCGAGCTGCCTGCCGCGGCCGGCACGGACAAACACATAGCGGTTGTCGTCGCCCTCGCGTAGACCACTGGTGTTGAGCGGACCGTCGAGATGGTCGGCCATGGCCCGATCGTCAAATCGCAAAAACTCGGTGAAGATCGCCGGGTTGTAGGCTTGGGCGACAACTTCAGATAGCTGGGCCTCGCACAGGATGTTGGACGGACGGTTGATCACGTCGCAATAAACCCGATCTTTGAGGGCCCAAAACCGGTCGAACACCGGGAGTGCTTCGCCGGTTATCCACAGGCCGTCGTCGTCGAGGACAAAAGGTTGTACCGGCAACGAAAGCCCGCGGATGCGAAAGGCCCGGGCGGCGCGGACAATGCCGTCGAGGGTGTCGAGGTTGATCGGGGCCTTGAGCAGCTGGGCGACCTGGCCGAGTCGGCCCCGGGCATCGCCGGTGATGACCTGCCACACGAGCTTGGGGTCGAGGCCGGCCTGCTCGAGCACCGGACGCAACGACTCGACTCCGGGAATCTTGCCGTTGCCACACACGATCCACTCAGACACGCCGTGGTGACCAACCCCGAGCGCGCGGGCAAACCCGGGCTCAGCCGCGTGGGAAAGCGGATAGTGGCCGATGTCGTGCAGCAGGCAGGCGGCGACAAAGGTCCGCCGCTGCTTGGGTGTGAGCGGAAACTCGGCGGAGATCCGGTGGCCCAATGCGGCAACGCCCAGGCTGTGTTCGAGTCGCGACGGGGCCGTCCGACTTTGTGGGTGGAAGTCGAGCGTTCCCAAAAAACTGATCCGCGCAAGCCGCTGCACCCAGGTCGAGTCGACCAATCGACGACCGAGATACTCGCGCAACAGCTGTTTGGCCGGGGTGCGACGGGCTTTGGTCACCGGGGCAGAGTAGCGAATGTTTGAGTTCCGCGCCCGACTTGCATTGGCAGCCAACCTGCGGCACGAGTGGGCATGCCCGCGCGCAAGTCCACGACCGCCCCCGCGACGACCAAACCAAATGCCGCCCTGGTGTTGGCCCAAAATCCCCGGGGGTCGCGGTGTTGGCTGATGAAAAGCGAGCCCGATGTCTACTCGATCGACGATCTCAAGCGCGATGGCTCGACCTGTTGGGAGGGGGTGCGCAACTACCAGGCCCGCAACTTTATGCGCGATGAGATGGAAGTGGGCGACTGGGTCTTGTTTTATCACTCCAACGCCAAGCCGCCGGGGATCGCCGGGCTGGCCAAGGTTAGCCGCGAGGCCTATCCCGACGATGCGGCGTTCGATCGCAAGTCGAAGTACTTCGACGCCAAGTCCGACCCCAAAAACCCGCGGTGGATGATGGTGGACATCGCCCACGTCGAAACGTTTGCCGAGCTGATCCCGCTCGACGTGCTGCGCAAGACGCCCAAGGTCGAAAACTTGTTGCTGTTACAACGGGGGCAGCGGCTTTCGATCCAGCCGGTCGACGGCAGAGACTTCAAAGCGATTTTGAAGATGGCGAAGGCAACAACCAAGGTGACCACGCGTAAGGTCCGCAAGGCACGTAGCTCGTAACCGGGATGGACGTCGGCTGTGGCCCAAAATCTTGAACGCAAAGCCAGGATGGATGATTTGCCGCGCGCCCGGGCGGCGGCACTCGTGCTCGGGGCGGTCCCACACAGTGTCGAGTTGCAGCGAGATACGTTTTTTTGTGCACCACACGGGCGCCTCAAACTTCGCGAGATCGAGGGCAAGCCGGCCTATCTCATTGGCTACCGGCGGGCCGATGCCTGTGCCACGCGCGTGAGTGAATATACATTGGTTTCAGTGCCCGAGCCGGGAGCGATGCGCCAGGCGCTTGCAGATACCCTTGGTGTGTGGCTGTGTGTTCGTAAACGCCGCGAGATCCTGCTGTGGGACCACGTGCGGATCCACCTCGACGAGGTCGCGGGGTTGGGTTCGTTTGTCGAGTTCGAAGCGGTACTCACCGGCCCGCTCGGCAACCCCGACCAGGCTTTGGGCGCCCGCAGAATTGCGGACTTGTGTAGCGCCATGGCGATCACCCGCGAGCACGAGGTCGCGGTGGCATATGCCGATTTACTTGCACAAGCAAACGCTTGACGTCGAATTACGGGGCAGCACCCGCACCGGCAAGCCCCGACAGTTCGACGACAGCTTGCACCCAAGCCGGGTGAGCGTTGAGCGAGGGGATCAGTTGGAGGGCCTCTCCACCGGCGGCGCGGAAGGTCTCGTCGGCCTGCATGCCGATCTCCTCAGTGGTTTCGAGACAGTCGGCGACAAACGCCGGGCAAAACACAGCGAGGCGCTTGACCCCCGCCTCGGCGAGTTTTGGCAGGGTTTCGTCGGTGTAGGGTTTGATCCACTCGGCTCGGCTGCCGAGTCGTGATTGAAAGGTCACGGTCGTGGTGGCTTCAGGCAGGTCGAGCTGCGCACTCACAGCCCGGGCGGTGGCGAAGCACTGGGCGCGATAGCAGTTGCGGTTGCGCGAATCGATGCTGTTACAACAATCGCGGCTGGCGAGGCACACCCCGGCCGGGTCGCCGCGTCGGAGGTGGCGCTCGGGCAGGCCGTGAAAACTAAATAGAACGTGGTCGGGTTTGAACGACGCGAGCACGGGCTCGCCGATTTGGGCGATCGCTTCGACAAATGCCGGGTGGTCGTAAAACGCCGGCACCACGCGCACACTCGGCGTGTTCCACCGCCCGGCGAGCTGGCGGTAGATGGCCTCTAGGGTGGAGCCCGTGGTCGAACTCGCAAATTGTGGGTACAACGGAAACACGGTGAGCTCGCCGCAGCCGGCCTGCTCCAAACGGGCGAGCGCATCGGCCAGTGAGGGTTTGCCGTAGCGCATCCCGAGCTCGACCTGCACACCGGGCAATGCCTGTTGAACCTGCTGTTGCAGACGCTGTGAGTGGACCAGCAGCGGGCTGCCCTCGTCGGTCCAAACCTTGCGGTAAGCCTCGGCCGAACGCGCCGGGCGAATGGGCAGAATAATGAGGTTGAGCAGCAGCCAACGCAGCGGCGCCGGGATGTCAATGACGCGCGGGTCCGACAAAAACTCGCGAAGATAACGGCGCACATCGGCGGTCGTCGGCGCATCGGGTGTGCCGAGATTGACGAGCAAAAGGCCTGGACGTGAGGACTGGCAGGCAGGGAGGCTGCCGGGGCGCCGCGAGAGTTGAACAACCTGGGACACGGAGCGCCATGTTGACGGCTATTTCGCTGGTTCGCAACCTACCGGCGGCCAGGGTCTGCTCGTCGTCGCTTGACGGGGCCCCATCGGCGGGGCCACGGTGCCCCGGTGACGGGCACGCGGCAGATTTCCCTGGGAGACGTCGACCTGTGGTGGGCCCACCCCGAACAAATCGACGACCCCGACTTGCTAGAGACGTACCGCCAGTGGCTCAACCCAGCCGAGCACGAGCGCATGGGACGGTTTTTGTTTGCCCGCCATCGCCAGACCTATCTCGTTGCACATGCACTTGTTCGCTGGGTGCTCAGCCAATATGCCGAGGTTTCACCGGCTGCGTGGACCTTTGTCAAAAACCAGTACGGTCGCCCCGACATCGACCCAGCCCATGAGCTCGGGTCGTTGCAGTTCAACCTCACCCACACCAACGACCTGGCTGTCGTCGCGGTGGCGCGCTCGGATGTCGGGGTCGATGCCGAGGACGTGTCCCGTCGCTCCTCGACGATCAAGGTTGCCGAGCACTTTTTTGCCCCCGAGGAAGTCGCCCAGCTGCACGGCCTCGACCACGAGGCCATGACCTCACGGTTTTTTGACTTTTGGACCCTCAAAGAGGCCTACATCAAGGCCCGCGGGATGGGCCTGGCCCTGCCGCTTCACGCGTTTCACTATGACCTGCGCGACCTGTCGGCGATTGCGATCGGGTTTCACCCACCCATTGAAGATCGCGGTGAAAACTGGCGAATGGACCTGTTTTCGCCCAATCCTCGCCATCGCGTGGCCGTGGCCCAGCGCCTGGCCCCGTCGATTTCAATGAATGTACATGGTTTTTTGGTGACGCCGCCGGGGGAGCCATCGGCGGTTTATCACCACCCGTGCCCGCCAAAAAACATGCAGAAGCATGTTTTTTAGAAAACCTACAACAAAAAGCCGTGGATGTGGTCGAGCAGCGACGACTTCTCGGCCGGCTGCGAACGAAAGCCGATAAAGCCGTCGGGACGGATCAGGTACAAACACTCTGCGTGGGCACCAAAGAGATGGTGGAGCTTGCTGTCCTGGTCAAAGATCACGGCACCGCGCCAGCGCCCGGTTTGCTGGGCAAGGGTGGTGGGCATGCGGGCCATCGGCACCACCACGTGCACGCGAATGAGGTCGCCGTAGCGGGCCTCTATCGTCCGGGCGATCTCCACGAGGTTGCGATAACCCGCGGGGGTCGGTGCATGTCCATCAAACAGCAGGAGCGTATGTAGCGGCCCGGCAAGCCGCTCTAGCAGGGTTGGCTGGTCCCGGACAATCGTACAGTCGGGGGCGCGCATGCCCGCCATGGGAGCCTGGGCAAACAGTCGACGCTCACGCAGGCTGGCGGTTTCAGAGGCTTCGCTACTGCGCAGCCGCGACTGCAACAGTGGCGTGTGGACATCCTCGAGCAGGGGCCCAGGTGGTAGGTGGGGCGCGAGTTGGTGCAGCGCTCGCAGGACCGGTTGGTAGCGGCCGTCGAGCAGGCGGTCGAGGCCGGCGAGACAGTCGCGAACACTCCGCCGGTCACGATCTTGCATGTGCATAAGTGCTTCACCTAGGCGGGTTGCCACCAATGGTTTGGCGAGTTCCCGGCACTCCACGTCGTAGCTGGCCAGGAGTTCGGGCCTGGCAAAACCACGCTTTGTCAGCCCGAGTTTCCAGGCGAGGTTGAACGCGCGCTGCACCCCGGCATTGATCTGGTCGCCGCACAAAACCGCGGGAAACATACCCTGGGTGTCGACACGAAACATTGGACCGTGCCCGAGGGCTGGCGACAGTGTGAGTCGCGGCAGCATCCGTGGGGTGCTGAGGTCGGACAGTCGGCAGGCAAACGGAATTTGTGATTGTACAAACTGTTTGAGGTCGGACGCCGCGGGTGGCGGGCGGTCGAAGGCGAGACGAACCCGCTGCCTGGGGCCGGCTTGGACGCTACACAGCCCGCCGTTGTGGACAAAAAGGTAGCGCTCATCACTCGGGAAATCCCACTCGAGCACACCGTCGAGCGCAAACCCTCCGTCCGGGGCGTTCGCGGTTTCGGGTGCACACTGCATCATCCAGCGCGCGCGCAATCGTTGGTTGCGACCGGTTTTGGTCCGGGCCGTCACTCGCATCCCGCGGGGTTTGGCCGTGGTGTCGACATGGGTGGCAAGCCGTCCGTCTGGGCCGAGGGCTCCGTGGTCGAGCAGTGCCTGCTCGAGTTGGGCCCCAGGCAGCGCAAGAATATAGGGGAACGGGGTCTTCACTACCCGCAGGGGGACCCGGGCGACCCGCGACTCCGATGTATACACATTGATTGCATGGAGCGGGCGGCCGTGCGCGAGCAGACGCGGGAGCAGGCCAATGGCATGGAATCGCTCCAATGTGCTTGGGTGTAAATACACAAAGTCCGAGAAGGGATCTTCCCGTGGCGCCGCGAGGGGACGGGTTCGCACACCCTGGGCCTGCAGGGCGCAGCAAAGCGCAAGACCCGTGAGGTTTGCGCCAACCACCAGGGCCTCCTGGTCACCTGTGAGTTGTCGAAATCCAAGCATGGTCGTTTGGCGCGCGCAGGGACCCAAAACCCTAGCACAATGCGCGCGCGCAAATGCCATCACAAACCGGCGTTGCAGATGTAGGTGCACGCATGAATGACATCCGCCTCCCGAGCCAACTGTGATAAGGTCCCGCCTGCGATCCGTGCCGGTGTGGCCCGGATATAAGGAAGAAGAGCATGAATCTCAGAGCCGTGAATCAGATTCTCAAGGAAGTCGAAGGCGAATTGCTCGGAGGGCTGCGGTCGACGGATCTCTTCAACAAGGCATCGGGTATGTCGGTCGCGCATATTCGCGGCAACCCCAAGGCCTGTGCCCTGTTCAACTTCCTGTCCGAACGCATCCGCGACACCACCCGCAAGTCGGCGATGGGTTTGCCGGACAACTTCACCCAGTTCATGTTGCAGTTTGAGTCGGGTGAGCTGCTTTTTATGATCGACGTCAACGATAAGTACCGTTGGGGTATGTTGATCGATGCCAATAAAGCTTCGCTCGGGATGGCTGTGAGTGTCGTGATTCCCGAGGCCCTGCCCAAGCTCAAGGCTGCCTTGAGTTCCAGGCGCGCGCGCTAGCGAATAGGCCATGGTTTCCCACGCCCGCCGAGTTCGGTGGGCGTTTTTTGTTTCGGAATATAAGCCCTGTCGTCAGAATTTTCGCGGCGCATCGATGGCCGGAAAATTCGATGTGTATACAGCTTTTGCTAGCGCAGGATCCGCTCGGCGTTGCCCCGCAGGATCGCCGCGCGGTCGCGGGTGGTCATCGGCACGGTGTCTAAAAACGCGTTTAGCCGAGCTCGCCAGGTGCTGTTGAGAAAGAAGTGATCTGAGCCGTAGAGGATGTGGTCGATGCCACACACACTACATGCACAATCAAATGCCGCGCGGTGAAAGCCCTGGGCGGTGTCGAGGTAGAAGTTGTGGACGTAGGCACTCGGGCGCTTGGGCAGGTCCTGGCCGTGGCCGGCGGGGAAGCCCTCGATGTCGATGGCCATGTCGAGGCGCTTTTGCAAAAATGGCAACGTCCCGCCGAGGTGGGGGATGATGACCTTTAAGCCAGGAAATCGTTCGAACAGGCCGTAGTAGAGGATCGAAGCCGCGGCTGTTGTCGAGTCGAGCGGGAACAGCAAGATCGTCGGCATCACCGGACCAAACATCGCCGGGGGTGGTACAGGATGGACAAGCACCGGGAGATCGAGCTTGTTGATCGCCTCCCAGATCCGTAGCAGCGACGGATCTCCAGGGTAGACGCCACCCATGTTCGAGCCAAAAACGACCCCGGCGGCCTCGGGGCGATCGCGCCAACGGGCGAGCTCGGCGAGGGAGGCGGGAATGTCGTTGACCGGCAGGTGCAACAGCGAGCGAAACCTTCCGGGCGCGGCGCGAGCAACCTCTGCTTGAAAGTCGTTGAGCAGTCGGCAGTGCTCGACCGATCCATCGTCCATATGGGAGTAAATCGTCGGGGCCGATAGGAGTTCGGTGGCGACTCCGTCGCGATCCATCTCGTCGACGCGGCGCTCTAAATCAAACGCAGGAAGCGGCGACTTAGCCCAATAGGCCAGCAGGCTGCCGGTTTGCTCGTGTACACAAAGCGAAGCTTTTTGCGGATAGCGGCTTGAAATACTCCGGAGGTACGACTCGGGGAAGCCGTGGGAGTGCACGTCGATACGGTCCATGCCTGTTGCCATGATGTACGCGGCTCCTGCCGCGACCGGTCCTACTGTGGCAAACGCGATCGACCGCGGTCAAGCAGATTCCGGTGCGTACAAGTATCTCGATTGTGGCCCCCCGCGAATGTTGCTCGGAGCAGATTTGCCCCGGATGTTCGCAGGCGCGTGTCAAAACGTCGCTGGTGGCAAGACCGCGACGTGCTCAAACAGTCATGTCGGCAAAGTGCTTGATATCGCCACGTCTGACCGGTTTGAAGGGGCTTTGATTTTGCGGCAGCCCTCTCTACAATCTCCATGCCTTTCTCGATTCGCGTCTGTGGCAGGGGGCCATGGGCAAACCAAGGGAACGGGCAACCCCGGTGCGAAGGTCACGGAGTTACCCAGATGGATCAAATCGGTGCAATCAAAGAAAGGGTGAGGAACTATATTCTCCGAGAATTCCTGCCCCAACAGCGGGCTGGGGAATTGACCGACGATCTGTCGTTGGTCGAAACCGGGATTATCGACTCCCTAGGCGCCCTCAAGATGTTTGCGTTTATCGAGGAGGAGTTTGATATCGACATCGAACCCGAGGATGTGTTGGTTGAACACCTCGGGACGGTTGGAGATATTGCCCGGTTTGTCGCCGAAAAGTGGAACCTCAGCTAAGGAGGCGCCGTGCAAGGGGTCGATTCGCAGCCCTTGGCCTTACATCTTCGGTTGCTCCGTGCATTTGATGCCTATGCATCGAAGGTGGCGATTGTCGAACCGAGTTGTGGCGCCGAGCTGACCTACGCCCAGCTGCGCGAGCAGGTCATGCACACCGGTGAGGCCCTCGTTGCCGCCGGTGTGGTCGCAGGCGACCGGGTTGGTCTGTGCCTGCCAAAATCCATCGATGCCGTGGTCGTGGCCATCGCCGCGATGATGGTGGGAGCCGTTTACGTGCCGGTCGATGCCGCCGCGCCGATGGCCCGTGCCGCCTACATCCTGCGGGATTGCCAGGTCCGGTGCGTGGTTTGCCTCGAGGCCCACCGCGATGAGTTGGCACTCGAGCTCAAAGACCACCAGCCCAAGATAATCGCGGTTGCCCAAGTCGGGGGCGGGCAGGGGTTGCAAGCTGCCCTGTGCAAACACCCGCGCGAGGCCTTTGAGGCGGTTGCTCGCGGGCCGCAGGACCTGGCCTATATCCTCTACACCTCGGGTTCGACGGGCACGCCGAAGGGCGTGATGCTGTCCCACGAAAATGCTTGTAGCTTCATCGATTGGGCGACCGCGCTGACCGAGCCGACGCCCGCCGACCGGTTTTCCTCGCACGCACCACTGCACTTCGACCTGTCGGTGCTAGACCTCTACACCTGCCTGAGTGCCGGGGCGACCCTGTACCTGGTGGCGCCACGCATCTCCCGGGCGCCGCGGTTGTTGGCGAAGTGGATCGCCGACCATCAGATCTCGGTGTGGTACTCGGCCCCGTCGATCCTCAGCATGTTGGCGCAGTTCGGTCGGCTCGATCGGCTGCAATTTTCGGCCCTGCGCACCGTTTTGTTTGCCGGCGAAGTTTTTCCGATCCGGCACCTGCGGCTGCTCAAGTCGCTGTGGCCGCATCCGCGATTTTTTAACCTCTACGGTCCGACCGAAACCAATGTCTGCACGGCCTACGAGATCCCAAAAGCGATTGCGCCCGAGCGGCAGGCGGCGTTCCCGATCGGAATGGCCTGTTCTCATGTACAGGTTCGGGTTGTCGCTGGAGATCCGCCCACGCCGGTGGCTAGCGGGTGTGAGGGAGAGCTACAGGTCCTTGGCCCTGCGGTAACGTGCGGCTATTGGAACCTGCCTGGGAGGACACAACAGGCCTTCACCGCCGACGGCTGGTATCGCACCGGCGATATCGTGTTTGCAGACCCCGACGGCCAGTTGGTGTTTGTCGGCCGGCGCGATCGGATGGTCAAGCGGCGGGGCTATCGCGTTGAGCTCGGCGAGATCGAGGCCGCCCTCTACCGCCATTCTGAGCTCAAAGATGTGGCTGTGGTCGCTCTGGTGACGCTCGAAACCGGGGCCCGGATTGTTGCGTTTTTGGTCTGTAGCGGTGATGAGCCGCCATCTGTAATCGAGCTTCGCGTGTTTTGTTCGAAGGTGATTCCCGCCTACATGATCCCCGACGCGTTTGAGTACGTCAGCGCTTTGCCGATGACTTCGACCGACAAGGTCGACTATCAAGCGCTTATCCGGACTGTATCGACCGACGGGTAATCGTGTAGTCTGGTGGGGAGACCCATGGATTTCGCGTTAACTGCCGAGCAAAAACAGCTCAAGCGAGCCGTCAAACGGTTTGTCCGTGAACGGCTGTCCGAGACCGATTTGATGGGTCGAGATGCCCGCGGCGAGTTTTCGCGGGAGCTGTGGAAACGCTGTGCCGAGATGGGTTTCCCCGGGCTTTTGGTGCCCCAGGAGTACGGCGGCAGCGGCTACGACATGTTTAGTTCGGTGCTGGCCTTTGAGTCACTTGGCCGCCACTGCGAGGACAATGGCTTGGTGTTTTCGTTGGGGGCACACCTATTTTCGTGTGTCGTCCCGATCTGGAAAACCGGCAACGAAGATCAGCGCAAGCGCTACCTCCCGGGCTTGTGCGACGGCAGCCTGATTGCCGTCAACGCCATGACAGAGCCTAGTTCAGGCTCCGATGCGTTTGCCATGACAACCCGGGCGGTGCCCGACGGCGACGGTTTTCGCATCACGGGTTCCAAGGTGTTTTGTACCAACGGACCGGTTGGCGATATCTACGTGGTGTTTGCTATCACCGATCCCGAGATGGGGTATCACGGTGGTGTTACAACTTTCTTGGTAGATGCAGGTACAAAGGGTGTGACGGTCAGCAAGCCGATGGACAAGATGGGCCTGCGGACATCGCCACTCGGTGAGCTTGTGTTCGAAGATGTGTATGTCCCAAACACAGCCGTGCTCGGCACGGTTGGTGCGGGGTCGGCAGAGTTCACGCGGTCGATGGACTGGGAGCGGGTGGGGATCTTTGCCAGCAATGTCGGTGTGCTCGAGCGGTTGTTGAGCCGCGCGGTCGACTACGCCCGAACCCGCAGCCAATACGGCAAAACCATTGGCAAGTTCCAAGCGATCGCCCATCGGCTTGCCGACATGCGGGTACAACTCGAGGCGGCACGACTGCTGACCTACCGGGCAGCCTGGCGTTTGAGCCAGGGCCGAAACGCCACTCTAGAGGCCTCGATGGTGAAGCTGTTTGTCAGCGAATCACTGTTAAAAGCGGCACTCGAGACAGTTCACGTGTTTGGTGGTTACGGCTACATGACGGAGTTCGGTGTGGAGCGTGTTTTGCGCGATGCAGTTGCCGGCACAATTTACTCGGGCACGTCTGAGGTCCAACGCAATATCATCGCGCGTTGGTTAGGGCTGTAGCATTCTCCCCGCAGGTCTATGCGTAGGCATGCTACACGACCCCCGAGCTGCGTATATCGCACTACCACGTGGGTGGATTGCAAATGCACATAGTTGGGCGAGACCGCGTTTTTTGAGCAGGGCTGGTCAATAGTTCCGCGTATTTGCAAGTGAGCCTTGGCAACGCGCGCGCGTGGTGAGCGTTGATTGCTCGCCAACACCCGTGTCGAGATGTGCGAGCAGGCGAGTGAGAACTCGCGGCATGTCGAAGCCGACGGGTGGGGGCGTTCATTGTTATCGTTTGTGGTGACCCCCGCCGATGCCACTGAATGGAGCACCCCGGCGCAAGCCGAAGTTCATGCTGGACTTTATCCGCGCCCATCCGCCGCGGACGTCGATAGGCTGTGCCCCGCTCACCTGTGACGTCGAGGCCGATTATTTGGGAGAAGAACGCGGCCTTTATCCCGGGCGACAAAACGTTGCACCCGCATCTCATCTCGATCGTGGGATTGCCTTGGCCAAGCAACTATTTCCCCGCGACCCCGAGGGCAATCGCGATCCGGAGGGGAAGATCGGGTTTATGGCCCTGGGACTGTCGAACACCAGCAGCGAGTTTCAGGTGTTTCAGCACCTGGTGAGCGCCTGCGGAACAGTCAATGCCCACCTCGTGCTGACCAATGCTGCCCAGCCACGTAAGTCGGCGGAGGTCATGGCACTGCCCGATTCAAACTATTGGAAGGTTGTCGACCGCCGGATCAAGCAGGACAAATTGACCAATCAACAGGTCCAGGTTGTGTGGATCAAGACAGCGCTCAAGGAACCGTCTGCGGCATTTCCCGCCGAACCCAAACGCCTGTACCAGTGCCTGCGTGACACCCTCTATATTGTACTTACACGGTTTCCGAACGTCAAAATCGCCTACCTCTCGAGCCGCTCCTACGGCGGGTATTCGGAGATTCCGCTGAGCCCCGAACCCCATGCATATGAAAGTGCTTTTGCGGTCAAGTGGCTGATCCGCGACCAAATCGAAGGTGACCCCGAGCTCAATCCCTACGCTGAGAAAGGCGTTATCCGCTGCCCGTGGTTATCCTGGGGGCCCTACCTGTGGGCCGATGGTGTTCGCCCGCGCAACGATGGCCTCTCGTACCTACGCGAGGACATGATCTGGGATGGGGTCCATCCCTCGCCCTCTGGACGTAACAAGATCGCTGCCTTGCTGTTCAACTTCTTTGCCCTCGACCGGACCGCTGCCCGGTGGTTTTTGAGCCCGGGTATTGCCGAGCTCCAGGAGGCCGAGCCGGGGCAGTTTCCCTAGAAAAGTGTGTATGCAATAGGTGCGGAGGCGTTTGGTCGCCGCACTTAAATGCCGACGCCCGGCAGGACCGGGCGCGCGACACAGGGAGCGGATCCTCGCTACTTGTTTTTGTTGAACTCGCCCGACTTGAGTTTTTGCATATACCCGCGGTAGGCCTTCATGGCGACTGCACCAAACACCACCATGATCGGGATGTTGACCCACAGCATTACTCCGGTGCCGAGGGCGGTCAGGTTGTCGAGTTCGGTCTCTGTGGTGATGAACCCCCCGCACGCAATCAAGATGCATAGGCAATAAAAGATCTTGTAGGGGAACACCGCCTTCTCGCCAACCATGTAGACCACGCCCTGCTCGCCGTAGTAGGACCACGAAATCATGGTGGAGATGGCAAACAGCCACGAGGCGACCAGCACCAGCCATTTGCCGAGCCCGGGGGCGACCCGGTCAAACGCATGGCTGGTGAGAGCGGCCCCGACGTAGTCGCGATAGATATCGGTTTGGACAACGGTGGGCGTGCTGTCTTTGGGGACCTCGATCGGCTCCCAATCGACCACAAGGCCGGCATCTTGTTTGACAACCGTGCCGGACACCCGGTGTAGGTCGGTACCGGTGTCCTCGCTGGTCGCCCCGTATTTGGCGATTAAGAACACGGTATCGTTGGCCTGCCAGTCGCCACTGATCGCCGCCGCATCGGCGGTTTTTTGCGGGAGTGGGGTGTCGGGAAGGTCCCAGGTGTCGCCGGCTTGGACGAACGTCGGGGTCTGTGGAAGTTGGGTTTCGCCGTTGCGATTCCAGGCGCCACTCGAAAGGATAACAAGCGAGGTCAGGGTGGCGACGACAATCGTGTCGATAAACGGCTCGAGGCCCGCGACCACCCCCTCGCGCACGGCCTCGTGGGTTTTGGCCGCAGAGTGGGCGATTGGCGACGAGCCCTGTCCGGCTTCGCTCGAAAACAGGGCGCGCTTCATGCCCCATAAAAATGCCAGGCCAAAAGTTGCACCTACAAATGCACCCGAGGCCTCGGCGGGGTTAAACGCCGACTCGACGATCAGGCGCAACAGCCCCGGTAGTTCACCGACATTGAGCAGCAGGACATAGGCGGCCGCGACCAGGTAGATCACACACATAAACGGGACCACCCGGCCAGCCACCGCCCCGATCCGTTTGATGCCGCCGAGGATCGTCATGCCGACGAGGATCGCCAAAATGACACCGACGGCCTGCTCGGGGATGCCGAGCCCGTCGCGGGTCACAACCCCGACGTTCCACGCCTGGAACATGTTGCCGCCGGTAATCGTGGAGATCAGCAGGGTGATACAAAACAGGATCCCGACAAACCGCCCGAGCTTGCGATTTTTGAGCCCGTGGCCGACGACCCACATCGGTCCGCCGTGGGGGTTGTCTGGGTTGTCGGTGTTGCGAAACAACATCGACTGGGTGACTTCGGTTGTTTTGAGGGCCATCCCAACCAGGCCAATGACCCACATCCAAAACATCGCCCCGGGCCCGCCGAGGGCAATCGCCACCGCGACCCCGCCGATATTGCCGAGGCCGACCGTGGCCGACAGCGCAGCCGACAGTGCCTGAAAGTGGTTGATGGCCCCGGGGTCATCTTTGTCGTCGTACTTGCCGGTGACGACCGCAGTGCCATGGGTGAGCGCGTGGTACTGGCAAAAACCGCTCCAAACGGTGAACAGAATGCCGACGCCAAGCACCGCGTAGAGCACGACATCGTGCCAAATCACGGCATTGACGGCGGTGAGGAAGTCGTTGAGTCCAGCTAGAAATTGTTCCATCGGTTCTCGCTTAGGAATGGGGTTCGCGGCCGAGGTTGTATCGCGCAATCGCGATTAGGTTTTTGAGTTCGCCATCGCAGACTTCGGACATCGCGCGCATGGTTTCGGCGGGAGGATCGGCAGCTAGGCGGGGAGGCGCGGGGCGTTTGGATTCGGGGTCGGGAGGCGGAGGCGGGGGCAAAACGGCTCCCACACAAAATCGCAGCCGGGCAATACCGGCTTCGGGGACGAGACTTTGCAGGTCAGCAAGCAGCTGGTTTTTTTGGTAGGTCAACTCGTGCAGCCACTGGTTGTCATGGACATGCACGATCAACTCATCACCGCGAACCGCCGCCGGCCAGGTGCGACGAAGCGCCGGACCCCGAGCAGCGCGAGCCCAGGCATCGCGGACTCGAATCAGTCGCGAGACCCCGGGAGGGACGATTTTCGAGACCAAGTCGGCCGCCTTGGTCCCGGCCATGACCAAGCCCTCGCGGGGGCGTTTGGACTTGCGCCGGCGTCTTCTCGAGCGAGCCATCGACCGCGAGTGTGCCACAAAAAAACAGACCATCGCGGGACCGCGCCAACGCCTTTCAGCAGCCTTGTATCGGCACTTATCCTCGTCCTAGTCGCGTCCGGTTGCGTCGCCAAAACCGGCTGGAAACGCAGTGAGCGACGTGTGTGCGAGCCCCGGGGAGCAGCCAGGGTATGTTTACAGGCCGATCCGGACCGGCCGCTGACATTGGCGATCGGTGGCGAACGAATCGTACCGGGGGAATGCGTCGAGGCACCGACAGTCGATGGCAAGCGCAATCGCAGAGGCAGGATGTTGCTGGAACTCGAAGACGGCCGAGCCCAGAAAACCCAAAGCCGCCGTGTCAGTGTGCGGCCGGGCAGAGAAGTTGTGGTCACAGCCGGTCGCAAGAAAATCGAAGTCGTTGAGCGCAAGCGATGCTCGGGCCTGCCATAGGCCGATACTGTTTTAAAGCACTGGTTTTGACCTGTTGCGAAGTTCGTCACTCCCCGCGAACAGTTGAGTTCCTCAAATGTTTGCGGTTAGTGACACCGCGAAGGTGCTTGGCAACGCTACGTCGACAAGCGTATTGAGCTCGACCAGAGTATGTTCGTTGAACGGTTAAATTCATGTCCCAAAAGACATGTTTTTAGAGCTTCGGTCTCGGCTTGTCCCCACGAGTTGAGTACCCGTGTCGAAGGCCCCCCAGCGACCGAGACCTCAAAACCGCGGATACCCGAGAGTAGAAGTAGCGGACTGAGCAAGACACCAAACCCCGCGGCTTCCGACGTAGACACGACCACCTCTCAGGTCCACGACCACCTCAAGTCCACGACCACCCGCGCGCCTTTTCCAGTGAACGCGACCAAGCCAGACCACCGATTCGCGGCGGATTTTTGGCCGTGAACCGAGTCCTGAAGGAAGAAGCTGAAGCGCGGGCCGACTGCGAAACTCTCAGGGCCGGTCTCAGTTCCACAAACACCCGCGCCCCTTTTCCAGTCGACACGACCAAGCCAGACCAACGATTCGCGGAGGATTTTGGCAGTGAGCCGAGTCCTGAAGGAAGAAGCTGTAGCGGGCGACTCTCTCCGCACACCCCAGTGAACGCGACCAAGCCAGACCACCGATTCGCGGAGGATTTTGGCAGTGAGCCGAGTCCTGAAGCGGCCTAAGACTCCAAGTCCACGACCAACCCGCGCGCACCCCAGTGAACACGACCTAGCCAGACCAACGGTTCGCGGAGGATTTTTGGCCGTGAACCGAGTCCTGAAGGAAGAAGCTGTAGCGGGCCTACTGCGATTTCTTCAGGGCCGGTCTCACGGCCAAAAAGACCCGCGCACCACTCCAACTAGGATTCATCTTCGATGATTCGGCGTATGACCTCTCGGATACGCTGGACCCCACCCATATCGCGGGCTAGGAACTCGACTCCGACCCCATCGTTGTGGTTGTGATTGCGGACCACCGACTGCACTTCCAGGGCTCGTTGGCTGCCTGGCGGCGTGATCTCGATGATGATTTCCTCGCCGATTTCTGGGAAGTTGCCGGCTAGTAGCAGCAGGGCTCCGGCCTCGGAAATCTCGGTGATCGTGGCTCGGATCGTGTCGCGTTCACGTTGTCGTCGCCAGGCCACCTCGACCAGGATTGGTTGGCGGACGTGGCGGCGGCGTTGGTTGATGGTTTGGTTGCCGGCTGCGACCTCGCGCAGGAACTCGAGTTTTCGCCATTCGCTGCCTGTACAACGAAGGCTACCTCCGGCGCGGACCCGTAGCCTGGGGCGTGCCGAGTGCCACTCCATGCCGATGGCTCGGATCATCATTTTGCCGGGCAGGTCGGGAAAGAAGATTTCGGCCAGTAGTTCCTCGCCCGGATCGAACCGCTCGGTCGTGAAGATCCGTAGCGAGTTGGACTCTCCCGGGTTGTCGAGTGCTTGGATGAACGTCTCGGCAGACGGGTAGTGGCAGCGTATGCGTCGCAAAGGGATCCGCGGGGTGAGTGCCGACGGGCAAAACCGCCTATTGATGGTAGCAGTAGGCCCGAATCGGCTGCAAGTGAGGCACTTGCGCACGCGTCAACCCTCCAACGCAGGTGTGCGGGGAAGTCGCGTTGGGCCGACAGCTTCGGGAATCGTGCTATGTCGGCAGCCAAAATGGGCGTCAAAGTTTACCTGTCGACAGCCGGCCGGCCGCTCGACCCACAGCAGGCAACGATCAGTGTATTTGACCGCGGGTTTTTGTATGGCGACAGCGTCTACGAAACCCTACGCACGGCCCGTGGCAAGTGTGTGGAGCAGGTTCGTCACCTCGCTCGTTTGCGGCAAAGCGCGGCGGGTATTGGGCTTGGTATCCCGTTTACCGACGCGGACATTGTCGAAGCCATCGAGCAGACTCTGGTCGCCGCGCAAAACGACGAGAGCTCGGTGCGGATTGTGGTGACCCGTGGGACCAGTGCCCTGACGATTGACCCGCGGGAGTCGACGACTCCGCTGTTGGTGGTCTACGTGACACCGCTCAAACGCCATCCGCCTGAGCTCTACAGCGGCGGGCTTTCGGTTCGCATTGTAGATGTCCGAAAGACCAGCCATCGGTCGCTCGACGCCTCGCTCAAAACGGGCAACTACCTCAACAACATCCAGGCCCTTCGCCAAGCGCACCACGGCGATGCCCAGGATGCGATCATGCTCAATCACGAGGGGGCTGTGGCCGAGGGCGCGACCAGCAATGTTTTTATTGTCGCTGGCGGCCAGTTGCTGACACCGAGTCTCAAGACCGGGGTGCTCAACGGGATCACGCGTGCGGTGATTTGCGAGCTTGCCGAGTCCCTCGGGCATCCGGTCCACGAGACCACGATTTGGCCGAAACAGTTGCGTGCTGCCGACGAAGTGTTTTTGACCTCCTCGGTGCGCGGGGCTGTGCCGGTCACCACGATCGACGGGGCTCCGGTCAACGACGGTCGTGTCGGTCCGCTCACCGAGCGGCTCATCGAGCACTACCGCCGGCATATCGGCGATATCGACCCGGTCTAAACTTGGTTTGGTAGCGGGGCACTGGTTGCTGCCCGCGTTATGCTTGTAAATGCACCGAGTCTTGGGTCGATTAAAAACACGCGGGCTAGCGAAACCGCGGCGTGGGAATCAACTTTCGAGATCGGGCGTGTTACCGTGGGCCGGACGGCGCCGCATATGCAACGGGCGGCCCTGGAGGATGTGAGATGCGTGCTGTAACACTGCGACTACGTCGCCTCGGAGATGAGTTTTCTGGCAAGGTCATTGCCGCGGCCCAGGCGGCCCAGGCCAGTTTCGACCAGGCCTCGCGGGGCCCCGGCACCCACCTCTTGCTCGGTGGCGATCGCCCCTACCACGTCGCGCTCGACAGCGACCCCTCGGCGGATGTTGTCAAACAAATTGTAGATGCAATCGATACCCGCGTGCTGCTTAAGTTTGGTCGCCGTCGGGCCCTGCGACGCCGGCTCAACGCGGTGGGCGGGCACGGTGTGGCGACCGAACCTGTGGCCGTCAATCTCACCCGCGACTTCTACCGCGCGGTGCCGCTTTATTTGCGTACCGACGGCACACTCAGCCGCAGTCCCGAAGGCCCGGCGCCCACCGGGCTCGCCGCCCTCGACACCCTGGTTGCGGCTGCTCGCTGGGTATCGTCGCGGCGGACGACCACGTTTTCCTGTCTGTTTCCGCCCAGTCCGTTTCACCCTGAAGAAGAGCCCTCCACCGAGCGCCTGACCCTGGCCCAGGCGCATGGACTGCACGCCCAGCTCCAGGAGGTTGCCAAATTTGTTGCAGCTGCAAGTGATGTGGCCCGACAACGCCCGGTCGACACTGCCCAGCTGCGATCTGCGGTCATCACCGTGCTCTCGCACATCGTTGCAACTGCACGCGATGATACCGAGTTTGGCGAGATTGCCCACAGCGTTGGCGATACCATCCTCGGGCTTATCGACGCCGAAACAGGCGCCCACGCCCGTCCTGAGTTGCGGGCCCACGCGATCTCGTTGATGTCGATGCGGGCGCCTCACCTCAGCGAGGCCCAGCAAACCCGGGTGAAGGAGCTACTCGCCAGCCTGCGGCGCAACGCTCCGCCCTACGAGGACCTGCGCAACATGCCCTGGCGGTTTGCCGTGTGTTCGGCCTACGATTTTCACCCTGGCGAGTACGAAGTCTTGCGCGACAAATACGACTTCTCGGAAATCGAGCTGCCCGAGGGGACACCCAAACCGTCGGCCTTTTATAGCCAGGGCTACAAGGCTCTCCAGGCCCCGTTTACCACCCCCGACGGCAAGCCGATTCAGGTGCTCATGCGGGTCAGCAGCCCCAAGCGCGAGAACTGGGAAATGGGCCAGGAGTTTTTTGTCGGGCTGGCGATCAGTCGCCACGCCAACTTAGGCGCCGGCGACATGCAGGCAGCTTCGTTGGATGTACAACAACGTGGCTACAAGCTTATGCTCAACGCCCAGTGTGCCGGGCTCACCACCCGGTTTGCGATTGCCCGGATGTTCCCCGAGGCCGATATCTACTCGTCGTGGGACTCGACCTACTTTCGCACCAACCACGAGGAGAAAATCGTGTCGAGTGAGGGCATGGACTGCTTTCACGCGGTGTTGCAGGGGATGGCCGCCGGCGAGAGCTTTGTCGAGATCGACGAGCGCATCAAAAAAGCCCAGTGGTACCACCGTCAGAGCAATATCGAGGGATTTGTGCAGTTTGTCGGGCCGGCCAACCCCCATGTCATCGCCCGCTACGAAGACGTCAACCACGACGGCAAGGCCGACTACTACGACGGGTTTTTAGACCTCAAGTTGGTGGAGATACACGAAAAAATCTCGCAGGGCAGCGAGCCCAAAGACCCGGGGGTGGCGGCCTCGCAAATCAGTGGTGCGGCAGCCCGTGGGCTCGGTTGGGCCGCGGGCAGCATGAACCGCGTCACCCAGTACAGCGAGCTTTGGGACGAGCTTCCGGGGGAGAGCGAACGCTTTTATGCGTTTACCGGCGCGGGATTTTTTAGTCCCAGCCAGCCGCCGGCAGACGTACAAACCGGTGATGGCCCCAAGGTCGAGCTCGGCAACTTGCCGGCGATCGTGCGCTACCTCGACGACCCATCTGTCCCCGGGGGCATCAAGGCCGAAGTGCTGTTTAACGCCCACCTCAGCCATACACCCCAGGAACTCAAGCGCCTGTTGATCGCGGCCGAGTCCTATTGGCGGGCGATCGACCTAGGCTACCTCGGGTGCGAGGCCCCGCTCGATACCCCGCTTGGGCGCCGTGGCGGTTTGCTCATTATGCTCGCGGGTTTGCTCGAGTACCCGGCCGACCAAAACCGCCTGGGCTCGCTGTGGGACCAGGCCCTGACCATGCTCAACCTGCCGCCGATTTCGCGGTCGTTGGTTCGCCGCTGCAACACCGACGAAGACCATCACCAGGGCAACTACTACGGCTCGCGCCGGGGTGTTCGCCAGTTGATAGGCGACGGCGAAACCGAGGGCGACCTCAAGGCCAAGGACCCGCGCGCGTTTGAGATTTTAGCCAGTGATGATGCAACGGTCGGCCGGGCCCGCGAACTCGACCTGTCTTCCCAACCAGACGAATAATCGCGCTGCTACTCGAAGTTCGCGTTGGAGGTATCCAGCTGAAGTTCGAGTAGCGCAAGCTCGCGGCCAAACCACCCCGTGGTAGGTCGCGAGTAGGTCACAAACATCGTCTTGCCGCCGTCGATATTGAACTCAGGGTGCCAGATCGCATCGTAGGGAGGGTTGGGTTCATCGACGGTATGCAGGGCCGTGGCACCGCTCCAGGGGCCGCTGAGTTCCGGCGCGGTGCGGGCCCAAATGGTGTTGTCAAACGGCTTTGTATAGACAACCATCCACAGGTTGAGGGCACTGTGGAACGCGCAACTCATGATCGGTGCGCCCTCAAACAGTGGCTTGGCATCCGCGAGTGTGGGCGACCATCCGTCACCGTCAAAGTAGTCCCAGCGGTCACGCATGTGTACTTCTTCGAGAAGCACGCGGGCGAGCTTACAGGGGTTGCCGTCGCCCGGTTCATCGCACGACCATGTCATCAGGTAGTCGCCATCGACCACTGAGCCCACGCCAAATCCAGGATCGGTCTCGCCCCAGATCAGGTCGGGATGTTCGGCCAGGGGGTCGACGACCGGCCTCGTTGGAATTGCCGCGAGCTCCGTCCAGGTGGCAAACGAGGCGCCGACCGAGTGAAAGTTGAACTCGCCAGGCTCGGCGTAAATCAGCGAGTACGGGACCAGAGCACGGTTGTGTTTGGGGTCCCACACGGGCGCACCGGGCCAGATAGCCCAACGCGCGCCGCAGGGCTGCTCGCTGCAGTTGTCACCGGCATGGGCCAGGTTGAACTCAAGCTCGCTTGGCGATGGCGGGATAAAGTGCCTGGGCGCGCCCGAGTCTTCAAGTGGCTCACTAAATGTAGATACACCATCTCGGGCATCCATGTCCGTGGTCCACGAAATCGAGTTGTGGTGCCACATCTGGTTGTGATCATCGGGCACGGTGATCACCGTGTCGCCGTAGGTCCACACGCTACGGCCAAATATCGCTGCACTCTGACCTCCGTCACGACCCTCGATCAGGGATGATTGCTCGACGGTCGGCAACTCGCTCACCGAAATCACGGTCAACTCGGCCGCGGGCGGGCCACAACTCGCAGCGGCCAGTAAGACACTAAGAACTACCAACTGTCGCATGGGACCTATTTTAGCGGTTGGCGGGCTGGCTACCAAGTCCCATTAAATGGGCCAGGAAGACCCACACGTGGCATTTCCTCAGTTCAGTGGCGGGAGTTGAGCCGGCAGCCCCAACTGCGTCAAGTCCCCGTCGTCGCCGGGAATACGTCCCACCAGCAGCTTCTCGAGGTTGTCGTAGCCGGGCAGCGCCAGGAGTTTTTGTACATGCAAGCCCCAGGCGACGTTGTGGTGCCAGTAGCCCTGTTGACGAAACCCACCCTTGTTGGTGGTTTGCAAAATAAGCGAGCGGGCATCAAACGGCATGGCCAGGATGTTGTTGCGATAGGCCGGTGTCATGTCACCACCCCAGGCCGAGGGGGCATTTGACGAGTAGTAGATCCGGAGCGGGACACCGAGTTGTTCGAGGGCCGCGCTGACCGTGGCAATCGCCTTGCTGCCCAGCAGGTCCCCTTCCAACACTGTCAAGCGACCTTGCGTATACATTTTTTTGATGTAGGCAAAGTGCTTGGGGTTGCGCAACCAGCCAAACTCAGGAGCCTGACGAAACGGTTTTTGTTGGTCCTGAAGGTAGGCATAGAGCTTTTCTTGACTCTTGGTAAACCCGTGGATGATCGTCGACTTCTTGGGGTGGTCGCGGTAGACCTCACGCAACAGCTGGACCGAACTTCGGGCATTTTCGGGGGCAAACTTGGCAACAAACTCATCGGGTGTGTCGGCGTGGAGAATGAATGCCCGCAGCCGCAGGTGCTGGCGAACCACCCGGGGGTCGTAGTCCATCACCCACGCGTACTGCGACCGGGCATGGGCGATGTAGTTGTAGTTTTGGTCGCTGCCGACCCCCAAATAGCCTCCGCCGAGGTTCTTGAAATAGTGCCGCCAAATGTGCCCACGTGGCTCGTTGGGCATGATGTACGGAAAGGGATCGCGGCACTCGGTGGTCGAACGGCCTCCTCGTTTGAGCGACTCTCCCCACTCCTCGCGAACCTTGGCACTACAAATATGTTTGTCTTCAATCGGGTCGGCCTCAACCGTCGCCAGGATCGCAGCTGTCGCAGCCGACACCGGGCCGTCCACACCCTTGGGTATGGGCCGTTGCTCGCGCAGATGGGCCGGCGGGTAGCTTGCAAGTACAGGTGATGTGGCCACACAGCGGGCACTGAGGCGATGACCGTGGGTCTGAACCTTCTCGACCCTGCGGTGGGAGCCACGGATCCGCCACTTGGGCCACCACCATGAACCGCCGCGGAGCATCCGCAGGCCTTCACACGGGTAAGCCCCATCACACTTGCCTAGGGGATCGGTGCCGTTACAAGCATCTCCACACTCGGCGATCGACTCCACGCCCGCCGAAGCTGTCCATTCGTAACCGTTGCCGGCCATCTCGTGTATCCCGTAATGGCCCGCGGGGTAGCTGCCAACTGCTTTGGTGTTGTGCACCGGGCAATCCCAGCGGTTGGTAAATCCGGGGTAGGGGGTGCATCCGATCGGTGCACATTCACGATACTGGGCGCGTTCGCAACTCGGTTGTTCGTCGCCCCACGGGTAGGTTGCTCCGTCGGGTCCGCGGGCTGCCTTCTCCCACTCCCATTCGCTCGGCAGGCGTTTGCCCCGGTAGGCACAATAGGCCTGGGCACGGGGCCAATCGATCGGCACCACCGGTTGGTCGGGGCCGACAAACGGTTTCATGATGTTTTGATGGCCATTGATCCGCCGGCGACAGGCTCCGGCCTCCGTGCACGCATCAAACTCCTGGGTTGTGACCTCAAACTTGTCGATATAAAATGTTGAAAGTACAACTTCTCGGCGGGGACCTTCCTCTGGGTGGCCGGGGCTGTCGTTGCCGACAATTGCCGGACCGCCAGGCACACAAACCATGCCCGCCGGCGGGTTGAGGCACGGGGCAAAGTCGAGGGAGAGCGCGAGCGTGGGTGGGTTTTGCCCGGCAAACGTACCGAGTTGTTCAAGGGTTTGCAGGACAAACGCCAGCGGAAACTCGTCGGCGACATCGACCTGAAAAATCAAGGGCGCCCGCTCGGGGTTGCTGGGAATGTGCCCGCGAAGGCGCTGCGGTGCGTAGCTAGCGAGCAGGTCGGCGACGGTCATCGACATCACCGGCGTGGTTAGTTGCGAGACGTAGGGCCCCGGTTTGAGACAAAGCGTGGGCCCCTGTTGCGGGCACCCTTCGACCGGTGCGAGTTTGCGTGTGCCGACCCACAGGTTGAGTCCGTTGTGACGAATGTCGAGGCGGAAGCTGGCGGCTGCCCGACTTGTTGCATAGACAACAGGTAGAGTCGTCAAGCCCCCGTCTTTGGTTTGGCCAACGAGTTCGATCGCCGTGCCGGGGCTGGCATAGGTCGCCAGGAGGTTGCGGACAGTACCGATGCGAGTATCGGCATCGACCGCCGCGCCCGGCAGCAGGCCATGGGTGCCCACAGGTGCATTGGGTGGAGCAGGCGTCGGGGCGATGTTTTCGAGTGCGGGTAGGGTATAGGTCGCTTCGAGCCGTTCGTTGAGCACCCCCTGGTCGGCGGGACGGCGGACGGCGGTGACCGTCTCGCCGGTCATACCTGCAAATACATGTTGTTTGCCCACGAGCACCCGCGCGCGGCGGATCTTGCCCGGTGCATGGCTCGGTGTCGGCAGGCGCAGAAGGTCAAAATCTGGTTCGATTGGGGGGACAAACACAGCCTCGCCGGCAACCTGTTGAGCGAGGTCCTGGGCCTGCTGGTTTGCAACCTCGCCGGCCAGCAACCACGCGTGGGCCATGGCTGCGACCAACGGACGACCCGATGCATATGCAAATTGATCTTCGGTGAGACCTAGCCTGGCCAGGTCGCAGGCTTGAAACAGCTTGCGCCGGCCCGCGTAGTCGACCGCAGCTGGTAGGTCGCGGGCCGGTGTGTGAACCGGGCAGGTCGCGTCCCAAAGTTGTTGGAGCTCGTCGGGGGGCGGGCCTTCGGCATTGGCAAATTCAACCAGGGCGTCGGGCACCCGGCAGGCGAGCTCACCCCCCATCGGGGGCATTTCGTCTGTCCAACCAGTCAGCTGGAGGGCGGCAACTCGCTGCTCGGGCGTGCAGGTTTTTTGCCCTGGCTCGTCGGTAACCGGAGCGTTGCTCGCACAGGCCGAGATGGCGAACAGCAACGGTAAAAGTGCGCATACACCTTTATCGAAACCCCGCCACAGGTGTCCCCATGGCTGTACACCAACCGCTCGGCCTGCTTGCGGCAGGCGCGGTACAGTCGACCGTTGCGACGTCACTACGATAGCGAGGCTATCACGTGGTCGCGTTTAGTGGGTTGTTGGGCACATGGGCTCGGTATCTTCACAGGCCGCGACAGTGTCTGAATCGCACATCGCATCGGGGTCGGCCACATCGTCGAGATCGGGCGTTTCGGCGGCAGTTGGACACCATTGCCAAAACGAGTCGAGCGGATCACAGCCGGCTGAATCCAGCCCTAAGTCCCAAATTTCGGTGTCGTCTTCGTCCCAGACATCGGTATCGAATTCGGGTTGTTGCGCGCACGCGAAGGGTGAAAGCGCAGCCGAAGCCAACAGCAGTAGGCCAAGCACGGATGCGCTGGTGAGTTTGCGAAACATGTCAAACCTCCCAGGTGATTCGTGATTGTCGATGGGCAGCATTGCCCGTCAGCGGTCGGTATGTGCACCATTTTCAGCATGTCAACCTCCGGGGGTTGACACTCGGAAATAGAAATTTATCTGTGGCTGTTGCAGGCCCAGGGCTCGTTTCTGGGCCACTCAATCGAACAGGAGAAAACAATGCTCACACAACTAATTGTTGGAGCGCTGTCGGTTTTCCTCGTTCACGCAGGCGAAGAAAACCCAGCATCAAACCAGGTCACAGCTGTCGACGCCGGTGCCGAATCCCGACATCGCTCGATCGAGTTTTTCGGGAAAACATGGTGTTTTGGCCAGGTTCATGGTGAGACCCAGTGCGACTTCAAGCTCGAGTTGCCGCAGCTGGAGGCGGGCAAAAAGCCTCCAATGACCCAGCCGAACAAGCCGATCTCTCTCCGGTTTGAACTGCTAGATCGGGCGATCTGTTTGGGCCACGTGCCCGCGGATGCGCGCTGCGACTTCCACCTCAAAGCCCCGGCCAACCCCGAACAACAGACCGAGGCGACGTAACCCTGGCTGCAACTTGAGGTAACCGATGAAACACAACAGCTCAGGCAAGCCGAAAGATCGTGTGCGTCGTTCGTCAAACCGGCGGGTCACCCGGGTTTCAGATGCCGATGTTGTGGCAGCGATCTGCCGCACACGAGGTCGCAACCGGCGGGGGCAAGTCGGGTGGGACAGGTTGCTGTGGCACGCCTACTCGACCGATCCCAAGCCAGGAGCCGGGCGTGACCCGCCGGCGGACCCGTAGGTGGATCGGCCCTGAATGTCCGTGCCGAGGCTGACGCTCGGGCTACAGCCAGTCAGCGGCACGGCGGCGCGCGGGCGGGAGCTGGCAGTCCCGGGCACGCCAGCTCCCGCCCCGGGTCCGCAGGATAAATATTGTGTGTGCAAATGATTGGCGCACGACACGTGGTTGACGCAGCAGATTTATGCCGTGTCCGAGAAATTCTGTGTGGCACACAGGTGACAGGCGGGAGTCGGTCATCCCGGGTACGCCGACTCCCGCCTGGGTTCACGCAAGAGGGATGTGTTCACAAATGATTGGCGCACGACACGTGTGTGACGCAGCAGACTTATGCCGTGTCCGAGAAATTTTGTGTGGCACAGGTGACAGGCGGGAGTCGGTCATCCCGGGTACGCCGACTCCCGCCCCGGATCCACCGAGAGATCGATGTGCATACAAATGGGTGGGTACGACACACATGTTTGACGGAGCAGATTTATACCGTGTCCGAGAAGTTCTGTGTGGCACAGGTGACAGACGGGCGTCGGCCATCCCGGGCGCGCCGACTCCCGCCCGGATCCAACGGAAAATAGATGTTTGTACAAATGGGCGGCGACGACACACCCGGTATCGGGCGGGAGTCGGCAATCCCGGGCACGCCGGCTCCCGTCCCCGGGTTCACGCAAACTAGATGTGCACACACGTGTTGCGGGCACCAACCAGCGATTGAGGAGGTCCACATGCCGTTTGAGCGTTCAGGTCGAAACAACCATCGCCTCGATATCAACGACGCCGGTACCCTAAAAGCGGTCTACCGGCGGGTGCGTGAACGACTGCGCGCGCGCCGGGATGGGTTGTCGGTGCGCAGGCGTCGGGCTCGTGAGAGTGTGCGTACGCAAGAACTTCAGGCGCTAGGCGATGTCCTCGATGAGCTCGGTGCCCGGTTTGCGTCGGGCGTGGTTGTGTCGCGGTTTGCCAAGCGACCCGCGGAGTTTGGTGAGTCTGCACCTGTGTGGCGGTTTGTCGTCGATATCGACGGGATCGAAAATTTCCTGCGCGGGCTCCCAGGGGCGACCCTTTCGCTTGCGATGACCAGGCCCGAACAACCGCTCGGACTCGCAGCAGTCGAGGTGTCGTTGGTCGGTACACTCGAGGCCGACTGCTCATGGTTTGCGGTACGGGGAAAGGGGGCCTGGCATCGCGGTAGCAAGGTTCGGGCCACGACCACCGAGCTGCTCGACCAGGCGTTTGTCGGTACTCGAAAGTCGTTGGAGGGCGCCCGTGCGATCCGACATTTTGACAGCCCCGTGTTTGAGACGGTTGCGGTGGCGAGCGGCAGCCTCGATGCGTGTGTCAGCACGGGGGTGGCCCGCGAAGCTGTCATCGCTGCTGGGCATATTGTCGAGCAGGCCGGTGGCTCGCTGTGGGCGCTCCCCGGCGTGCCGATGGTGTCGATGGCATCGATACCCTCCCGCATCGAACTGGTGGCCGCGGCAACGCCACAACTCGCGCAGGCGATTTGTGAGCACTGCACAAATTATGTGGGCGCCACCGGCAAGGCTGCCAATGACGCCCATCGAGCCCAACGCGTGGACTAGTTGCTACTGCACAAATCCGTAGACGAGGTAGACGAACAGCATCAGGGTGATCATCACCATCGCTGCGCCCTGGGTCCACGAGCGAAAGATGTCGAACGACTGACCATCGGGGTTGGCCCGGACAAGCGCGGCCAGCCACTTGGGCATGTCCTCGAGTACCCCGTGGTAGATGAGTCCCAGGATTTTGAGCGGAGGTAAAATGATGTGCTTCCACAGCCCGGGGACAAACTTGCGGTAGATCCAGTCGCTGTCGAGCGTGATGGTCAGCGTGCGCTTGAGCATCGGCAACAGCAGGAAAAACGCTAGCCCGGCGAACATCAACAACTGCAATTGGGCGACCACGTGGCTGACCGAGTAGACAGGTGCGCCAGTCATCGCCTCGTACAGGTTTTGGCCCTCGGCAATCGGCACCTGGTAGGGCAGGATGTTGTAGAGCGGTTCGGGGTAGACACCCAGCAGGACGCACAGGAAGGCAAAGATGACCATTGCCGCCTGCATGCTGGTGGGCGGGTCTTTGGGCCGTAGTCCGCGGTCTTTTTGGAAGAACACAAACCACGGGAACTTGATACCCGCGTGCAAGAACACGCCCGCTGAGGCGGCCATCAACACGTACCAGGCCATCGCAATATGCTCGTGCGCGGCCGCGTCGGTGATCATCGACTTGGTCGTGAAGCCCGAGGTAAACGGGAACGCAGAGATTGCCAATGCACCGATAATGCCGCACCACATGGTGACGGGCATGGTGTGGTAAAGGCCTCCTAGATCGGTGCATTTGCGCTTGCCGGTCATGTAGAGGACCGAACCAGCTGACATCAACAACAGGGCCTTGTAGATGATGTGGGCAAAGGCGTGGGCACTTGCGCCGTTGAGCGCGAGCTGGGTGCCGATGCCAATGCCACAGATCATAAACCCGACCTGGTTGACGATCGAGTAGGCCAAAATCCGCCGCATGTCGTTTTCGAGGATTGCGTAGACAATCCCGTAAATCGCCATCAGGCAACCGACGTAAATCAACAGCTCGGCGCCGGCGAACAAAATCAGCAACACGTAGACCGCGGTCTTGGTGGTGAATGCCGACAAGAACACGGTGCCGGTGTGCGAGGCCTCGGGGTAGGCATCGGGCAGCCAGGCTCCCAGTGGTGGGGCGCCGGCGTTGACCAAAATGCCAATGAGGATCAGCCACGTGCCCAGGCCGCTGACATCGGCCGAACCTGCGGTAAGGGCCATGCCGTCAAACCCGAGCGGACCCATCGCATAGTGGTGGAGCGCCAACGGATCGACGACCGATGGATCGTGGATGAGCGGCATTGCGTGGGCCAAAATGCCGGCCATTAAAATGACGCCACCAACTAGGTGTACAGCCACATATCGCATGCCCGCGTCGTAGGTGTTTTTGAACTTGCCGCTCCAGACCACCACGGTGGAGCCCAGGGCCATCAGTTCCCAAAACACAAACAGGCTGAGGATGTCGCCGGCAAAGGTTACGCAAATGGCACTGCCGGCGTAGACAAACGCGCCCGGCAGCTCGCTCGGGTCCTCTTGCTTGAGGCTAAACAGCGCACCGACGGTGGCCATCAACGCAAAGATGGTGCCGAATACCCGCGTGGCCGACGGCGGGGCAAACCCATCGGGGCCGATGGCTTCGGTGCCGAGCGGATGCCAGGTCACCGGGGTGAGTTGCAAGCCGTCCAAAAACGGCAGGGTCACGATGTGGCCCTCGGGGATAGATGTCCAAATGGCCATCAAGGTGAGGGCCGGCAGCAACACGCTGACAAGAGAGCGCAGCGGGCCACGGACAAACGGGAGGATGAACGCCCCTAAAACGAGGATCAACCCGGGTGGGAAATCAATCACCATCGTAGTGGGTGTCCTTTCGGGAAAGCAAAAGGCCGACGACCTTTTTGGAGACGACCACCATCAGCACGCAGGTGACAAACCCGTAGACCCAAAAGAAGCTGGGTTTGCCGTCGTAGCCTCCGAGCACGTGGTCGAAGTGGTGGTGGTGATGGACAAACAGGTCGGCCGCGGCCAGCAACACCAGCACGAGGCCCCCGCCGTACCAAAACCGTTTGACGCCTTGCGGGTGTTGCTCGAGCAGGTCGGCCCACGGCTCCCGCATTTTTTCGACGAGCGATTTGTTTTCACTCATGGCAAACCTCGCTGGATTTGAAGGGCGAGTTCTAAGGCGACATCCGGGTAGAAGAACATCGCCACGGTCCCGGCCGCGGTGGCACACACCGCCACGACGATAGGCCACGGGGCCTCGCCGTGGGGATGGTCATCGTCTGGCGGTGGTTTGAAAAACGCCCGGTAGACGATCGGTAAGAAGTAGGCGGCGTTGAGCAGGGTCGAACAGACAATGACGACCAACACGAAGTCGTAGCCCGTCTCCCAGGCCCCGCTGACGAGGTACCACTTGCTGATAAACCCAGCTGTTGGCGGCACCCCGATCATCGACAGTGTACCGATTGTAAATGCACCCATCGTAAACGGCATGCGCCGGCCGATGCCGTCGAGCTCGCTGATGTTCTTTTTGTGCGCGGCCGTGTAGATCGAGCCGGCGGCAAAAAACAGGGTGATTTTGCCAAACGCGTGGGCGGCGATGTGCATGGCCGCGGCCATCAGGGCCATGGGCGAGAGCATCGACGCGGCGATCGTGATGTACGACAGCTGCGAGACGGTCGAGTAGGCGAGCCGGCGTTTGAGGTTGTCCTGGAACAGGGCGATACATGAGGCGATCAAAATCGATGCACCAGCAACGTATATCAGCCACTCACCCGAGGCCGTGCTCACCAGGCTGGCGGTGCCAAACAGGTAGATGATGACCTTGACGACCGAAAACACACCGGCCTTGACCACCGCCACGGCGTGGAGCAGGGCGCTGACCGGGGTCGGGGCGACCATCGCTGCCGGCAACCACCGGTGAATCGGCATCAACGCGGCCTTGCCAATCCCGTACATGTACAGGAAGAACAAAAGGCCGAGCACCGGGGCGGTGAGCGTGCCGTCTGCCAGGACTTGGGTGAAAACACCACCGGGCTTAAAGGTCAGGTCGCCGGTGATGAACCAGGTGGCGATGAGCCCGAGGAGCAGCAGGCCAACCGAGGTGCCGACCAACAACCCGAGGTAGGTCCGGGCCGAACGCACCGCATGCGGCGTGCCCTTGTGGGCGACCAGCGGGTAGGTGGTGAGGCTCAGCAGTTCGTAAAACACGAACAGCGAGAACATGTTGGCCGAAAACGCGATCCCCATCACTGAGGCGATGGCCAGGGCAAAGCAGATGTAGAAGCGGGTTTGGTGCTTCTCCTTGTTGCCCCGCATGTAGCCTATCGAGTACAGCGAGTTGAGGATCCACAGGGTCGACGCAATCATCGCGTAGACCATCCCCAGCGGCTCGACCTTGAGGCTGAGCTCGATGCCGGGGAGCATTTCGACGAGCACAATCGGGGCTGTGCTGGCGGTCGGGGTCCAGAAGTCGGCGGCTGGGGCCGACCAATAACCCGGGTCGATGATGCCTGTGTAAATACCGGTGACGACCCCAAACAGGGTGAAGGCCGTCAGCAGGGTTGCCCCTTCGCGCAGGTTGGGCCAACGCCCCAAAAGCCCGATCAAAAAGGCGCCGATGGTGGGGATGAGCAGTGCCAGCAGTGGCGGCGGCACCTGGTCGAGGATTTCCAGCTGAATCATTGGACACCTCCCGGGAGCAACGCGGCCGCGGCCTTGAGGGCGGTGCCGGCTGTGAACTCGGCGTTAATGCCGAAGTAAATCGAGAGCCCGATAAGCGCCATGGTGGGCAGCACCAACATGTACGGCGCCTCGGTGGCCTCGGCGGTTTTGCCCTCGGGCTCGCGGAAGTACATCGCCTCGATCATCTTCCACGAGTAAATGACGGCGAGCAGCGAGCCGAACAAGATGGTGAAGGCCAGCAACCAACTCCCGCCGGCAAGTGCCCCTTGGACCAGGTACCACTTGCTGATAAAGCCGGCCGTCATGGGGAAGCCAATCAGGCCGAGCGCACCCGCGGTGATGCAACCGGCGGTCAGTGGCATGCGTTTGCCGAGCCCGCGCAGGTCCTTCATGTTGGTCCCGCCGACGCGATAGGCGACTGCCCCAAGGGCCATAAACATGCCGCCCTTCATGGCCGCGTGGTTGAAGATGTGGACCAGCGAACCGGCGACACCCTGGGGATTGGCGAGGGCAAAGCCGGCGACGATGTAGCCGATCTGGCCAACCGAGGAGTAGGCCAGCAGCTTTTTAGCGTTGGTCTGGCGGATGGCCGTCAGTCCCGTAATGATGATCCCAACCGCCGCGCAGATGATCAGGATGTGATAGGACGGCATGTCCACAAACGTGAACTTGTAGCCGAAGATCGTGAACAAAAACCGGAAGGCCATGTACACGCCGACTTTGGTGGCCGTGGCCGCGACCATGGCGGTGACGGCCGAGGGCGCGTAGGTGTAGGCCTTGGGCAACCAGGTGTGCAGCGGGAACAGGGCCATCTTGAGGCTCAGGCCCACCAACAAGAATGCAAATGCAACTAAAATCGTGCGGTTTTGCGTGGCCTCGGGCATCGCCATGAGTTGGGCGTGCATGTCGGCCATGTTGAGTGTGCCGGTGACCATCAACAGGTAACCGATGCCCAGCAGGATAAAGCTCGCACCGACACTGCCCAAAATCAGGTACCGCAAACTGGCCGTGAGCGCCCGCGGGTCGCGGTCTTTGCCCATGGCGATCAGTGCGTAGATCGTCAGCGACGAAATCTCTAGGAGCACGTAGACATTGAAGGCGTCGCCAGTGATGGTGATGCCCAAAAGCCCCGTGATGGCCAGTAGCCAGACCGAGTAAAAGAAGTTGTGACGGTCGGCTGGGATTTCATCCTCGACGCTGAGCTTGGCGTAGATCGTGGCGATAAACGCGATGCCCGAAACGACCAGGAGGATGAACGCGTTGAGCAGGTCGATCCGGTATTCGATGCCCCACAGGTACGGCCAGTTGCCAAACTCGTAGCGCATCCCGGGGCCCGCCTGGACCGCGGTGAAAAGTGTGTAGGTGAGGAGAAAAACGCTGCCGGTGATGATGGTCGACCACAGCCAGGCAAAGCGCCCGACCAGGGTGGCCAAAAGGCCACCTAAAAGTGGCAGCACCACCACAAGTGCCGGCAGGTTGTCGGTAATCAGCTCGTTGAAGGGGATCATTGGGCCGCCTCCCTGGCTTCACGGGCTTCCATCTCGCGCTCGATCTTGGTGAGCTCGTCGTACTCGATCGTGCCGAAGGCGCGCCGGATGTTGATGATGATGGCCAGTGCCACCGCCAAAATGCTGACACCAACGACAATCGCGGTGAGCATCAGGACGTGGGGTAGGGGGTTGTCAAAGGCAGCAGGGACCGCCAGCGGGTTGGGAACTTTGGTTGCCCCGTCGGCCATCCAGATCGGTGCCGTCCCGCCGTCGACCACGGCCATGGAGATGTAAAACAGGAAAATCCCGGTCTGAAACAGGCCCAGGGCGATCGCTTGCTTGATGAGGTTGCGCTTGGCCATCACGCCATAAAACCCAACCATCATGAGGACGATGTAGATCCAGTAGTTGTAGATCTCGAGGACGTCGCTCATTTGGATTCCTCCTCGGCCAGTTGGTTGAAGATCGTGATCATCACCGTGCACACGGTGATGCCCACACCCCACTCGACCAGCGTCATGCCCAGGGGCTCACCATCGCCGGGGGAGGCCGGGTTTAAAAACGCGTAGTCGAGGAACTTGCCTCCGCGCAGCATGGTGAACACGCCGACGCCGGAGTACAGCAGCACGCCGAGCACGGCGAGGATGTCGGTGAGGCGCTCGGGCAACACCCGGTGCAGCTCGGGGCGGCCAAAGATCAGCCCGTAGAGGATGAACGCGGTCGCCAAAATCACCCCGCCCTGGAAGCCACCACCCGGGCCAATCTCGCCGTGGGAGATGACGTAGAGGCCAAAGATCAGGATGAACGGGATGAACAGCTTGCACATCACCCGCAAGATGACCTGGTCGGTCAAGTTCGCGGATTGTTGCTTAGGCAAGTTTTCGCCCGGCCGCCTGCGACGACGCAGCAACAGGATCAAACTGGCACCTGCGGTAAAGATCACCGCGGTCTCAAACATGGTGTCGTAACCGCGGTAGGCCGCAAGCAGCGAGGTCACCGTGTTGGGGACGTGGCCGTTGAAGTCACCGGCCGGATGGGCATGGGCATCATCGTGACCGGCCTCGTGCTCGGCTCCATGTCCGTCGGCCTTTTGCCCACCGTGTCCACCGTGACCTTCGCCCGCTTCTTTGAGCCGGGCTTCGTTGGTCGCGTGGGCGCGTTGCATGGCATAGGCCTGCTTGTGGCCGAGCGGCAGTTCGAGGTTTTGACGCGGGGTCCAGCCGACCGGCGGCGGTTGTTTGCCTTTTGCCCCTGCGGTCATACCAACGGTTTGGTTGACCATCTCGGGCACGCGCAGGTTGTGGATTGGGGCATTGGGGTCGCCGAACCGCGGCATGTCGAGGGTGCCGTAAATCAGCGCAGCCCCGGTCATGGCGGTGACCAGCAGCGCGCCCCAGTTGACCCGTGTCTTTCGCTTTTTCTCCTCGCGCTCGGTGTGCACGAGGGTGCCGATCAGCAGGATGGTTGAAATCCCACCGCCGACCGCCGCCTCGGTAAAGGCGACGTCCATTGAGTGCATATTCACCCAAACCAGGGCCATGAGCAGGCTGTAGATGCCGGAGAGCATGGCCGCGGCGTAGAGGCTGCGAACTTCGACGACTGCGATAGCTGTAGCTGCAACGAGTAGCAACAGCACGCTGTCGATCATGAGTACTTCACTCATTTCGGCGGCTCTCCCTTCTTCCACGGCATCACTCCGTCGAGCATGGCCGCCTTGGTGATCGCGTGGGTCGCAGTTGGTGCCGTAAAAAACAGCAACAAAGCGACCATGATCAACTTAATGCGGATCAGTGGGTCGACCGGGTAGGCGACCCCGTCGACCGTGACCTGGTCGATCAGCGCAAGCCCGACAAAGATGCAAAGCTGCGCCAGCGAGTCGGTTTTGCCGGCGGTATGCAGCCGCGAGTAGAAGTCGGGGAACCGCAAAAGTCCGAGGGAGCCGGTCAGCGAGATCAACACGCCGACGACCAGCAGGACTGCACAGACGATTTCATTCCACGCCATCAGTCCAACCGTCCCTTCTGGATGAACTTTAAAATGGCGATGGTGGTGATGAAGCTGATCAGCGTGTAGACGATCGCCATGTCGAGGAATTCGGTGCGGCCGCTGACGTAACCCAGCAGCGTCACCAAAATCACCGTCTTGGTACCCATGGCATTGACCGCGAGGATGCGGTCGTACACCGTGGGTCCCTTGACGGCCCGAACGAGGATCATCAACAGACCGACCAGCAGCGCAAAGGTAGCTGCCAAAAACATCCTAAGCCGTGCCCTCCAGCTGCTTGCATTTGGCCTCCATCGTGCCCTCGAGCAGGCCGTCGGCGGCCTCCGGCGTGAGCGCGTGGATGGTCATGTCGTCGTTGCCAACCTCGACCGTAACTGTCCCTGGGGTCAGGGTGATCGAGTTGGCGTAGGTGGTGGTTCCAAAGGCGGTCTTCGTGCTGTATGGCACCTTGACCAGCTGCGGGTCGATCGGCTTGTCCGGCGCCCACACGCGTTTCATGACATCCCAGTTGGCGAGGATGATCTCCCACAGCAAGTAGGGGATGTAGACGACCAGCCGAAACCACGAGGCATGGGGCATGGTGTCGCTGTCGACGATCTTCATGCGCTGGCCCAGCCACGCGGTAAACAGGATGCTGGCGGCGCCTGTGGACAACAGCAGGGTGTTGTGGAACTGCCCGGAGAGCAGGGCCCAGAACACACACTGCACGATGATGAGCGTCAACAGATAAAGCATCGCCGTGGGGTCCACACGCTATCGCCTTTGACCCATAGGTGCCTACCGAAAAATTCGCCCCAGGCGCCGCGGACGAGGGGCCACGAGCGTAGCGCTACCGCAGGTCGCAGGTTCGCCGACCTACAAATGCTTGCATGTGCCCGAATGTCGCTTGCATATCGAAGGTTTTGCGATCAATGATCCGGCGCTCCCCAACCGCGCGTTTGTCTCGCGGATGTGATCGGAGTTGTTGGATAGTTCGAGCGTGTGCGCGGTTGGTTAGCGGACACCGATGTGTTTGAGTAGGCCGGCAGTCGGTCTGTGTCCGGGCTGTCTCGTGTTGTCGGGCCGCGGGCTGCCGACAGGTTTTGGATAGGTAACAAAGATGTTTGTTGAGACAGGTTGCAACGTGGCCGTGATTGGGCATAATCCGCCGATGGCCGAAGCCTCCCAACATGCCGCACTCCACCACCTCGGGTGGCTGTTGCTGTGCGAACAACTGGCGGGGCACCTGCAAACCCCAATGGCCAAGGCCGCCCTAGAGCGCGAGCAACTCGCGGTTTGGGAAGGTGGCGTGTGGGGGTTGGCCTCGGGCGACACGCCGGCATTTGAGCGCACCACCAAGGTCGGGCGCGCCCGCGAACTGCTGCGCGAGCTCGACGGCCTCGAACGGATGTATGCACGTGCAGCCAATGCTCCCCACGGCGACGACGAGGCCCCACGAACCGCCCGTTCGTTTGCCAGTGCCCTCGCCGAAGTGACAGAGATCGATCAGGCGATCTCCCATGCGCGTGCAGGTTCGCTGCTCAACCCTACCGTCCTGCTCGGTGTCAGCCGGCAACTTCGCGCCGTCGCGATCGCGGTTGAGTTGTGTGTATATGCGCAGGAACACGAGCCCGAGCACCCGGGTGTGCGAACGATTGCCAAGGTCGTCGACCAATTGCTGCCGCTGCGATCGCTCGCCGAAGACTTGCGTCGGGCGATCGCTCCCGCCGGGCCGGGTGGCGAACCGTGGGTGGTCGACCACGCAAGTCCCGAGCTCCATCGCGCCCGCACCCGGGTTCGCAGCCTGCGTCAGGCGATTGTCCGGCGGGCCGAAAAAATGTTGCGGACCCCGACCATCGCCGAGTGTTTGCAAGACCGCTACTGGACCGAACGCGAGGGGCGAATGGTGCTGCCGGTCCGCTCCGATGCCTACTCCAAGGGCGGGGCGGTGGCTGGGATCATCCATAGCTCGTCGGGCCGCGGCACACTGTTTGTCGAACCGGCGGCTTTGGTCGAGGACAACAACAGCTTGCGGGCGGCCCAGGCCGAGGCCAAACGCGAAGAACGCAAGGTGTTAGAGCAGCTCACCAGCCGGGTTGGCGAGCATGCCGAAGCCCTCGAGGTCAATCAACGCATCCTCGTGCAGCTCGATTTTGTACATGCAAGACTCAAGCTGTCCGACTCGATCGAAGGTGTGGCCCCGCGGTTGCTCAAGCCCAAGCGGCGAAAGCTGGCCTCCGATGAGCAGGCCGAGAATGAGCCGGCCGACGACCGGCGGCTTGTGTTGCCGGGTGTACGCCACCCTTTGATGTTGCTTTCGGGCGTGGATGTGGTCCCCAACGATGTTTCACTTCACCCGGGCCAGGCGTTGATCATCAGCGGGCCCAATGCCGGTGGCAAAACCGTTTCGCTCAAGACCCTGGGATTGTGTGTGCTGATGGCCCAGGCCGGTGTGCGGCTGCCGACCAAGGGGCGGGCCACGTTGCCGCTTTATCGCCACGTGGTCACCGATGTCGGCGACGACCAATCGATCTCCAAAAACCTGAGCACGTTCTCGGCCCACATTCGCCATGTGCAAGACGCCCTCAAAAGCGCCGCCCAAGACCCGGCCGGGACGTTGGTGTTGCTCGATGAAATCGCTGTCGGAACCGAGCCTATCCAGGGGGCCGCGCTGGCCGAGTCGGTCCTCATCCACCTCGTGGATCGCGGCGCAACCGTGGTCTGCACGACCCACTACGAGCGTTTAAAACTGCTGGCCGCCGATCGTCCGCAGCAGTTTGCCAACGCCGCTGTCGGGTTTGATATCGACCGGATGGAGCCGACGTTTCGCCTGACCCTGGGCCTGCCGGGAGCATCTTCGGCGCTCGCCGTGGCCAAGCGCTTGGGGCTTCCCACCGAAGTGCTCGACGACGCCGAGGCGCGGGTTGCCCAGGGGACATTGCGGGTCGATACCCTGATGCGGGAGCTCCAAGACGCCCGCGAAAAGCTCATGACCACGCGGGAGAAGTTGGAGGCCGACCGGGCCGAGCTCAAGCGCCGGATAGCCTCGGTCCAGGCCCGCGAAACGGCGGCCCTCAACAAGGCGCGCAGTCGCAAACAAAAGGCCTACGACGAGGCCGTGAGCGAGCTACACGGCTTGCGCGGCGAGTTGAGCCGCCAGCGCAAAGCCCTGCGCAAACGCGGCGAAAACCTCGACAAGCAGGCGATCGATGAGGTTGCCGACACCCTGCGCCGCGCCAAGTCAGACCTCGCCGAGGCCCGCGAACCCGCCAAAAAAGCTCCCGGGAAACCACCTCCCAAGGTTGTCGTGGGCGAGCGGGTGCATGTCACCACCATCGATGCCGCCGGCGAGGTGGTCGAGGTCAAGCGCGACAAAGTTGTGGTGTCGCTCGGTACGGTGCGCACGACCGTCCCGTTGTCGGCCCTGCGCTCGCTTGCCCAACAGCGTGCGCCCAAAACCAAGGTCAAGTCGACCAAGGCCCAGCCGATCCATACCTGGAGTGTCAAAAAGGCCGCCGACCGGGCCGCGGCCGAGCACTTTGGCGACGCACCCAAACCGGTGGGGAAGAGCATCGACAACTGTGTCGATGTCCGCGGGCAACGGGCCGACGAAGTCGAGCTCACCCTCGACAAGTTTTTGAGTGTGGCCCTCCAGCGCGACCAGGATGTGGTGGTGATCGCCCACGGCTATGGCTCGGGAGCGTTGCGCACGGTGGTCCGCAAGTACCTCAAGCGCCAGGACTGTGTCCGCGAGTTTCGCGAGGGCTTGGCCAAGGAGGGCGGAAACGGCTGTACTGTCGCCTGGCTGCAATAACAGGGCAATAGCTTCCATCCCCGGCTGCCATCGCACCCTTGGGCTTCATGCATCTACACGATTTACTCGGTTTGGCCCGCGCACAGCTCAGCCAGTAATTTTTTGTTGGTCCGGTCGATCTCGACGATTTCGACCACGACTTCGCTGCCCGGTGGGTCGCTTGCCGGAGTTCGCAACAACGCGTACTCCCCGATTTCGAGCGCGACAAACTGGCCCCACGACCGCGGCGGCTCAAGCCTCGCGCGCAGGCGTGCACCCAGTCGAAGTTTGGGGTTTCGCCACGGATCTCCACCCGGGTCGAGCCGTTTGAGCGACGCGCCAAAACATCGCTCACCCACACCTGTCACCACAACTTCGAGCCTGTCGCCAATGCTTGCATATGCGAACGGATCGGCGGACGTGCGCGCATCCCAACGCAGCTCGGTGACATTGACCAGTCCCGAGTAGCCCTAACAGGTCAGGTAGATGCCGTTGTCGCGGACATCGACAACCTGGGCCAACACGCGATCGCCAGGGCGCATACACCATCGTAACAAGGTCGTCGACACCTGTGGGCCGAGGTTGATGATGTTCGAGGGTGACAGCGAGCGGTCGGCCGGGGTATTCAAACTGCGCCGTTGAAGATCCGTTGGTCAAACCCGATGCGTGCGGCTGTTCGCCGGCTCGCCCCATGTGTGGCGGTTGGCTTAACCGTTGCAAGTACAACTGAAGTCGCAGCCGACCCCCACTCGGGCGAGGCTCGACAACTCACCCAGGACGCGGAGATTGTCAATACAACCGTTGCCGGTGAGGCCGACGGCACCGCGGTTGTGCAAAACCCGGCCAATCTTGGGTACCTGCGTGGGGTCAACGGTGTGGCCGGGTTTACCTGGATGCGCCCGGGGACAGGCGACCGTGGCGGCGGTGGTGGTGTGTTTGTCGGTGTGCCGGTCGGTATGCGCCTGCTCGGTCGGACCCGTCCAAATCCGTTGTTTGCCCTCGGTGGAGGCTTGCAGATGGTGTGGCCCGAGACCGGTGCCGTCCACGACGCCCAGGAACACGCCTTTGATCTTCGCTTCTTCAAGTTCTCCCTCGGGGTTGCGGTGCCGCTCATGCAATGGGTGCCGGGGCTGTCGCTCGGCCTCAACTACTCGCGGCTTGTGAGCCTGCAAAACCCGTTTGCCAACGCCAATCAACTCGACCTCGCCCTGAGCTACCGGGCCAATCGGTTTGTCTCGCTGGCGCTGGTCGGCCGCAACCTCAACGCCCCCAAATTAGGTGATGATACAAGTGGTACGTTTCGCCAGCCAATCGGCATTGAGCCGGCGATCGCCGTGCGGCCGCTGGGCACCCGAGCGTTCGAGCTCGAAGTCGGCGGGCGGTTTTCTCCGGGTCCGGTCGATGACCTGCGTCAGGGAGCACCGGTTTTGCCTTGGCTACGCACACGGTTCGGTGGCCGCGGAATATTTGCCTATGCACAGGCAGACCTCTATGCCCACCTCACGCCCGGGGCCACAACTGGCTTCTACCGCACGGCAGCCCGGGTTTCGACCGGGATCGAGCTCGAGCTAGCCCATGTCGGCATGGCAGCCGGACCCGTGTTTGGTGCCAACAGTCGGGCGAGTGTGCATGGCTTTGGCGCCAAGCTCCGGCTGTCGACCGAGCGCTACCCCCAACGCCTCAAACGCGCCCGCGAGGTCGCGCTGCTCGAGCTTCGCAAATTCACCGGCGACCGCGGGATGTTCCGGCTCGTCCGCAAACTCGATGAATATGCATATGCCGGAGCTGCCGTGGTTCTCGACGCCCAGGGCATGGGATTTAAGTGGGCGCAGATCGAGGAGGTTCGCCACGCGATCGACCGCGTGCAAGCAGCCGGTGGCAAGGTTGCGATGTACCTGCGCGGCGGCAACCTGCGGACCTATTTTTTAGCCAGTACAGCCGATGTAATCTGGGCCCACCCGCGCTCGCGGATTTCGCCCGTCGGCTACTATTCGACGATCTTTTATTACGCCGACCTGCTCGCCAAATTGGGTGCCAAGGCCGAGTTTGTGCGGATCGCCGAATACAAGGCCCGGCCGGAGCAGTTCTCGCAGATGGGCCCGGGTGAACCGGCGGCCCAGCAACGCCAACAGCTCGCCGCCGATACCTTCAACCATGTGGTCCGCACAATCGGGCAAGACCGTGGCCTCGAGCCCAGCCAGGTGGTCGCCAACTGGATCGACACGGCTCCCCACACCCCGAGGCAAGCACTCGATCGTCGGCTCGTCGATGGGTTGTACGAACGCGATGCCCTACGCGAAGCTGCCCAGGCATGGCTTCGTCGTCCGGTGGTGTTGCGCGAGCCGAGCAAGCAACTCACCCACGCCGCCGAGTTTGGCCCGCAGCCCGAAGTTGCGATCGTTTACCTCGAAGGGGTGATGGCCACCGGCAAGAGTGCAGAGATCCCGATTGTTGGGCAAAAGCTCCTCGGCGACAAAACGGTGGTGCCGGTGCTCGAGCGGCTACGCAAGGATCGACGGGTCAAGGCCGTGGTTGTGCGGATCGACAGTGTGGGTGGATCGGTTGCCTGCGCCGACAACATCGCCCGCGAACTCGATCGGATCCGCGAGGTCAAGCCGGTTGTGATCTCGATGGGTCACGTCGCCGCGAGTGGGGGCTACTACGTAGCGACCGCTGGTCAATTCATCGTTGCCGACGCGACCACACGAACCGGGAGCATCGGGATTTTTCTGCCCAAGGTCGACCTCTCGGGTGTGCTCGCCAAGTTTGGTGTGGCGGTCGACAGCCTCGGGTTTGGCAAGCGTGCCGGGATGCATTCGTGGTTTCACCCCTACAGCGAAGACGAACGCAAAGCCGCCCAGGCCGGGATTCAGGCATCCTATGATGTTTTTACGCAGCGGGTTGCGAACGCCCGGGGTCTCACACTCGAGCAGGTCGACGCCCTCGCTCGCGGGCGTGTGTGGGCCGGTGTACGTGCAATTGAATTGGGTTTGGTCGATCGCTACGGCGGCCTGCGTGAAGCTGTCCTCAAGGCCGAAGAACTCGTTGGGGTACGTCACGGGCGGCTCGAGATAGGTGAGTATCCAGCCAAACCAGGCATCATTGAGCAGATCCAAGCTCTGTTCGGTCTCAAGCTGCCCGTGCCCCTCCGCGCTGCCGAGCCAGTCGGGTCGCTCGCCGAGCGAATGTTGCTCGGTTCACAATACGGCCCAATCCTGGCAATCCTGGCACGCTTACCCGCGAGCATGTGGCTCGCCGAACCTGAGCCCATGGCCCTCGAGGATGTCGCCTACGGCGATTAAATGGCTTGGCGCGATGTTTGTTGATGGCTTGGCGCAAGCTCGCCGTGCATTGGCGTGCATTTGTATGCACGGTGTTGTCAGGCGCACGACGAAGTAGCCCAACGCGCATTGGATTTTCGTTACCATGGGCCGATGCAAGCCGCGAAGCTCAGCACAGAAGATCGGTGGACGATCGTCTGTTGTGGCCTCATTGCCCACGCCGACGAAGTTGTCGAAATGGGTGAGTGGGACGCGGTCATGCGGATGGTTCCCGGGGTCTTGACCCCAGAGCAACGCTCCGAGTGGTATGCAATCCTCTCGGATCAGGAGCGGCTCGAGCAGGTTTTTGCCGAACTCGAACCTATCCCCGAGGGCTTTGCCCGCGAACTTTTATGGCGCAGTTGGCAGGTTGCACTGGCCGATGGGGCAGGCAGCGACGTCGAAGAATCCCAGCACGATCGGGTGGCCGCCCGGATAGGTGTTGAGCCGGACCAGGTGTTGAAGTGGCGTGCCGAGTGGACAGCCGAGGCCGCTTCGTATGCCCGGATTGCCGTGGGTTTGGCCGCGGTGTTCGTCAATCTCGATGGCCGCCTCGACTTTCACGAGGCCGTGCATTTTGAAAATCTGTTGGAGCGCATGCCGGTCTCGCTTGCGGACCGTGCAGACCTCTCGGCGATGTTGATGGCACCGCCCAAACTCGAAGACATCGTGGCAGACCTCAAGCCGTTGCCGCTGGCCCAACGGCGGTCTGCGTTGCACGAGTTGGTTGCGTTGGTGCGTGCGAGTCCCCGGGCCGAACGCGAACGCGAAGAGTTTTTGGCACTCGCTGCGAAGATCGATGTCTCGATTGAAGACGCCGAACGACTACTCGACTGAGTTTGTTTGATCGGGCTGTGTGCGTTGGCAAACGGTGTTTACGCCACCTGCACGTTCCGCCATCGTTGGCTGGCCAACAAACCGGGTGTATCCACAAATTTCGGGGTGTTTCGCAACATCTGTGTGTTGAGGCACGCCCGTTGCGAGAAAGTTTTCCCCGCGTGATTTTGCGACGGCGAGCGCAAGGATGTGCCACACTCTTGCCACCGACGAGTCGGTTCGTCACTGCGCAGGTGATGCACACAAGTTGCATCGCTACAGGGACCTCCGGCGTTGGCAATCCTCCGACTTCGCCCAGGTGCATGATGTCCGAAAGACCACGTGGTTTTGATCTCGACAAGCTGACCAAACAGCTCGTTGCGTTCGGCAAAAAGAAGGGCCATTTGACCTTCGCCCAACTCAAGGAACTGCTGCCCGCCGAGTTGTTCTCCAACGAAGAACTCACCGAGTTGCAAACGCGCCTGCGCAAGGCCGGAGTCGAGCTCATCAAAGCCGTCCCCGAAAAGTCCAAGGGGGCCGCCAAGCCCAAGTCTGGCAAGACCACGGCGGAGGAGGACCGGGCGCGTACTTCCGACCCGGTGCGCATGTACCTGCGGCGGATGGGATCGATTTCGCTGCTCACGCGCGAAGGTGAAGTCGAGTACGCCAAACGCATCGAGAGCGGCGAGCGCGAGGTTCTGGCGATCATCCTCGGCAGCCCCGTGGCGATTCCGTTTGTCCAGGAGCTCGCCCGCGAGATCACAATTGGCCGTCGGCGCCCCCGCGAAGTGTTTGGCTCGGCGACGGCCACCGACGACATCAACGAAGCCGACATGACCGGCTCCTACGAGGGGGCCATCGCCACCATGAACCGCCAGCTCGAGAAACTCGAGCAGCTGCAGGCGAGTGAGCGTGAGGTCGAGGCGGCGGCGGCCGACGAGGCGCGCAGCGAAAAACTCGAGCAACTACGGATTGAACGGGTCGCGGCACTGCGTGGGATTCAGCTGTCCCGCAACAGCATCGACGCCATGGTCCGCGACTTCGCCGAGGTCATCGACCGCCTGAGCCAGGCGACGTCGGAGCTGCAGCGGTGCGAGCGACGGGCAGGTATGGGCCTCGAGGAGTTCCAAAAACTGTTCGGTGGCGTCCGCATGACCGAAGAAGAAGAGTTCAAACTCTGCCGACGCCTCGGGCTGCACCCCTCCGAACTCCACGAGATCGCCGCCCGCATGAAAATTGCCGGCAAGCGGATCCGTCGGATCGAAGAGGAGACCGGCAACTCGGCCAAGCAGCTGCTCAAGATTTCTGACGACCTCGCAGCCGCGAGATGGCGTGCCGAGAAAGCCCGCGATGAACTGGTCGAGGCCAACCTCCGCCTCGTGGTCTCGATCGCCAAAAAGTACACCAACCGCGGGCTCCAATTTCTCGACCTCATCCAGGAGGGCAACATCGGCCTGATGAAAGCCGTCGAGAAATTCGATTACCGCCGCGGCTACAAGTTCTCGACCTACGCGACCTGGTGGATCCGCCAGGCCATCACCCGGGCCATCGCCGACCAGGGACGGACCATCCGCATCCCGGTCCACATGATCGAGAGCATCAACAAGTTGATCCGCACCAGTCGCCAACTCGTGCAGGAACTCGGACGCGAGGCCTCGCCCGAGGAAATCGCCGAGCGCATGGAAATGCCGGTCGACAAAGTCCGCAAAATACTACGCATCGCCAAGGAGCCGATTTCCTTGGAGACCCCGATCGGGGACGACGGTGACTCGCACCTCGGCGACTTCATCGAAGACAAGACCGCCGTCAGCCCCTCGGAAAGCGTCGTCAAGATGAGCCTGTCCGATCAAACACGTCGGGCCCTGGCCACCTTGACCCCGCGCGAAGAAAAGGTCCTGCGCATGCGCTTTGGCATCGGCCAGGCCTCCGACCACACCCTCGAAGAAGTCGGCCGCGGGTTTTCGGTAACCCGCGAACGTATTCGCCAAATCGAGGCCAAGGCGCTCAGCAAGCTGCGTCACCCAAGTCGCCTCAATCGGCTCAAGAGCTTTCTCGACAGTGGCAACAGCAGCGGCGGGTAGCCAAGCCTTTCGCAGCGATGGCTACCCGAGCCACGCGCGATGTGCTGCCCGGGTTCGGCGCCTAAGCTAGGCAGCAGCCGCCTGCGGCTGCCCGCGGTTGACCACCATCACAAACAGGGCGCCCGTCACAAACATCAACAAGCTGTAGATCGCTGGAGCGATCGACAGGGCGTTGGCCTCGGGTAGGCCCGCGGCCTCGGCTGCGATCGCGGCCACCAGCAGCGCGGTTGTGCCGTTTTGGATCCCGACTTCGAGGCTGATCGTCACCCGTTGTTGGCGGCCAAGTCCGACTGCGGTGGCGATGCCGTAGCCGAGTGTCATCGTCAGGATGTTGAGGGCGAGGGTCGAGATGCCGGCGTCGGCAAAAAAGCCCGGGAGTGCGTCCCAGTTCTTTTTGATCAGCGCGCCGATAATCGCAAACAGGATCACAACCGAGGCCACCCGCACGGCCCGGTCGGTTTTGTCGGCAAAGGCTGGACGAAAGTGGCGCAACACCATGCCGAGGCTCACCGGTATAATTGTAATAACAAGTAGTTGGGCAATGGTTTTAACAATCGGCAACTGGATTGGCTCGGCGCTTGCGGCCATCAGTGAGCCCATCGACCACTGCACCAAAAACGGGATGGAGAACGGGGCGATCAGGCTGACCACCGCTGTCAGCGTGATCGACAGGGCAACATCGCCGCGGGCCAGTAGCGAAAACATATTCGACGTGACGCCACCGGGACAAAACGTCAGGATCATCAGGCCAACGGCGAGCGGGCCGGTGAGTCCGAGCCCGGCAACAATTGCATAGCCAAATAATGGTAGGAGCAGCAGCTGGCACAAAATGCCAATCACAGCCGCCTTGGGGATTTTGAGCACTCGCATGAAGTCTGAGGGCCGTAGGCCGAGGCCCATGCCAAACATGATCAAAAACAGCGCCGCTGGAAGGACAACAGTTGTCAGCACACCACCTTGCATATACGAGCACTCCGTCGTTGGATCGACCGCATGACCATACACCAAAGCGTTGCCAACGATAGGCGCAAAAGCCCGCCTACTGTGTCCTATCGCGCGTTCTGAGCTGATCTATGCTGATAAAACGGAGTTCGACAACTTGTAGATTCAAACGATCTTGTTTAGGCGTCTGGCCGGTTCATTCCCCGAAGGTGTCTGAGGGTGGGCCGGCGGTGGGTCGCCGAGACAGCCGAGTTACTGCCGACTTGCACAGGTAGGTTGACAGTAAACGTACTGCCGCGCCCGGGCTCCGAGGTCGCGGTGAGTGAGCCTCCGAGCAACTCACAAAGCCGCAGGGTGATCGTGAGGCCGAGCCCAGAGCCCTGCGAACGGTGGCTCGAGGACCGCGAGACCTGGATAAACGGCTCAAAGATACGGGCGAGCTGGGCCTGGTTCATGCCGATCCCGGTGTCGCGCACAATAAACAAAATCCGCCCCTCGTTGGTGTCTGGGCGTACTTCGAGGCTGATTTCGCCGTCTTTGGTAAACTTGGCTGCGTTGCCGAGTAGGTTGATAAGGACCTGCCGCAAGCGTTGGCCGTCGGTGTACATCTGGCCGACACCACCGGGGCAGCGGATGGCGAGTTTGTTGTGGCCGCGGGCGACCAACGGTTCGACGGTGTCCCGCAATTGATCGGTGAGCGACCCTAGGTCGATCCAATCGAGGTACAGGTTCATCCGGCCAGCTTCGATCCGCGACAGGTCGAGAACCTCGTTGATCACCCCAAGCAGGTGCTCTCCGGCGTGGAGCACCTTGCGAAGATCCTCGGCGTGGGCCCCATCCCCGTCCTCGCCGAGCTCCTCGGCCAACAACTCGCTGTAGCCGATAATCGCGTTGAGCGGGGTACGGATCTCGTGGCTCATCCGCGCCAAGAATTCGCTCTTTGCCCGATTGGCGTGGTTTGCGTTGTCCTCGGCTGAGGTCAGGGCGCGATTGGTTTTTCGCAACTGGCCGAGGGTGACATCGAGTTTTTCCCGATCACGCGTCCACGCGAGCTCATAGAATTGGGCGAGTAGGGCGATCAGTAATGTTGTTGCAAATGCAACAAAAAAGAAGACAGGTTGGAAGTCGTGGATAAATTCCGCCGATGCCTCGGGCACGTAGGCGTATGCCGCAGCCATACCTGTGAGCACGCAAAGCGTCACCAAACCGCCAAACCGCACCCCGAGTAGGAAACTGGCGTAGAGCGGGGCGATGGGAAACATCAGCGTGACCGGAGCCGGAAATTGCTTGATCACGAATTGAATCGCGACAAACGCGGCGGCCAGGGAAAACGAAAACAGGAGCCCGGGCAGGCGATAGGACTTCGTCCACCGCAGCAGCAGCGGGATCGTGGCCGAAAATACCAACACCGGGACTGCGATAAACAACACCACCGGGTCGAGGCCGGTCGTGGGTAGTCGCGTGAGTACCAACGTTCCGCCGAGTAGGGTGATAAGCCCGGAGCTTGCGATCAGTGTCCGGCTGCGAAATCGCGATTGGTCGTCGGCGAGAAGTTGCTCGGGCACTAGGCGATCAATGAACCCGAGCGCGATCGACGAGCGGGCCGAAGACGACACCTCGTTGAGCTGCGAGTCGTGCTGCGTGTGGGCGTCCATCAACTCAATTCAGGCTAAGGATAGGCCATCTACGCGGCCTTGGGTCGCTGCTTACAAACCGCGCGGATTCTTCGTCCACAGGGCCAAAACTCGCGCCTGTGCGTCGCTACATGAACTTTCGGACAAAGCTCGAGATTCGCTCAACCGCGGCCTGGGCCTCGGGAAAAATGCCGAGAAAAAGATGCCAGTTGTGGGTCATTTCGGGCCAGACTTCAACCGTGACATCGACCCCGTGGGCGCGCGCGTGTGCGCCAAACCGGGTGGTGTCATCGCGGAGAATTTCGGCGTCGCCAACCTGCATAAGAAGTGGCGGAAGACCGGTGGGGTCGGCATACAGTGGAGATGCGAGGGGGTGCTTTGGATCGCTGCCTGCGAGGTACATGGCCACGGCTTCCGGCAACATCTTGACACCGATAACCGGGTCGGCGTGGGCCCGCGATTGAATCGATGCCCCGGTGAGTGCGCAGTCGGTATAGGCCGACATCGTCACCGCCGCAGTTGCCCGCGGCAGTTGTCGCTGCTTGGCGGCGATGAGCGTGGACAACGCAAGCCCGCCGCCCGCCGAATCGCCGATGACAAACACCGCGCGTGCGCGACCTTGTCCCCGAGGACCGGCGGCAAAAATCGATTGATAGGCAACAATCGCATCTTCGACCGCCGCCGGAAACGGGTGCTCAGGCGCGAGGCGGTAGTCGACTTGCAGGCAGCTACACCCGGTTTGGCGCGCGAGTTCGCAGATCAGTGGACGGTGCGATGCCAGTCCGCCCGCGAGGTAGCCCCCTCCGTGTAGATACAGAATGCGCGCATCGGCGTCGCTCGACGGTGCCATCAACCACTCACCGGCACGACTGCCGAGCTGGGTTTTGGAGACTTCGATGTCCCCGGGCATGTCCATAAATCCGCCGTCGGTGGCGTCGCGCAGGCCGGCGAGGTCGAGGCTGTCGTCGTCGTGGCGGGCCTGTCGGGCCCAGGCGCGAATCGAACGGAGAGCGCGGTGAAACTCGCGGGATGCCATCGCCCGGGGATGTACCACAACCGTGGGAAAAACTCGCGGTTGGTCCCCAAGGTCAATGCATAGTCACGGAGCTCACCACGCCCTCCTGGGGCAATTTTCGAGCGATTGGGAGAGCGTAGCCGCCGGACCAAAACCATGGTTTGATGGCCGTCATCGACATGACCCAAGACTCCCATTTGACGCACGCGATTTGGAACGGTTGGCTCAGCCAAGATGTACGCGCAATCATCCAGCCAACCAGCGAAGCTGAGGTTGTCGAGGCTGTGCAGGCGGCGCGAGCTCGCGGTGGCAAAGTGAAGGCGATAGGTGGTCGTCACAGCTTCAACAACATCAGCTTTAGCCGCGAGTCGACAGCCGGTCGCGGCGACACCATTGTCGATGTGGGTGGCCTGCGGCAAGTCAAATCGATCGACCACGCCAGCGGTAAGGTCTGTGTACAAGCAGGTATTGCCCTCCACGAACTTGTGGCCATTCTCGCCTACCACGGGCTTGCCCTGCCCAACATCGGCGCGTGGATGGAACAGACGCTCGCCGGGGTGTTGGCAACCGGGACCCACGGGTCGGGCGGGCGCTACCGCGGGAGCCTGTTGTCGGCCTTTGAAACTGTGCGAATTGTCGACGGAACCGGCACCAGCCGGGCGCTGAGTGACCATGAGCGTGGGTTTCTCAACCTCGGTTGTTTTGGTGTGGTCACCGAGGTCACGCTCGCCTGTGTGCCACTTTTCTACTGCGAGCGCCAAAAGTTGCTCGTCGAGGTCGACGCCGCGATCGACAATATTCTGATGCATCTACACCAAAATGACTTCGTCGATCTGCGCTGGACTGGCCGCCTGCGCACGGGCACGTTGACAACGTGGAACCGGACCGAACGCCGGCCGAGTTTACTCGATAGATTTCGTACGTGGCTCGAAGGTTACCTGCTCGGGGCAGTGCACGTTGGCCTGGCCAACTACCCCTACGACTGGATGCCACAATGGTTGAGTAATCAAGTTTTTGCCGGCGTGGGAGCAGCCTATACCCACCTGGCATTTCAAGACTCGCAGGTCGATATTTGGTACCGCGCGCTCACCTACAACTCCCGGGCTCCGATCGCCCCGCACGACGAGTTTGAGTTTGCTGTACCGATCGCGCAGGCAGCTGCCTGTGTCCATGATGTGCGGCGAATCCTGGCCAAACACCCGCAAAGTGCGGGTCTTGAAATCCAGTTGCGGTTTACCGGTCCAAGCCGGCTCGGGCTGGCACCCAACTTCGACCGCGAAACCATGTGGTTCAACTTCAACCAGTTTGATCGGGCGGGTACGCAGTCCCTTATGCCCGAGCTCACTGCGGTGGTGCTGGCCCACGGCGGGCGGCCGCATTGGAGTAAAAACGTCCCCGATGACTTCTGTCCACGCGCGGGCTATGGGCACATGATCGACGAGTGGGAAGCTGTTCGCCGTGGGTGTGACCCTGATGGGGTGTTTATCAACAACTGGTATGAGCGCTATATTGCGCCGGCACTCACCAAAAATAGTTGACTGTACAACGAAGACGCGGCAAAGCCGGTTGTCGCGGTAACTTGTAGTGAGTCGCGGGCTAGGGGGTGAAGCGCGCGACCCAGATGTCTGTTCCCTGATCGGTCACGGCTGTCCATCCAACTGCAGCCAGGCCGCCGTCGGGCATGCGAGCGACCGCACTTACGTGGTCCTCACCGTTGGCCGGGCCATCATAGATGTATTGCCAATGTTCGTTGGAGGGATCTGCGAGCGGGGCCCGGCGGACAAACAGGTCGGAGAACTGCCCGTCCGACAGGGTACTGCCGCCGATAAACACGTCGTCGGTGTCGGCGTCGTGGGTGATGCCGCCGGCCCGTCGCATGTTGACCCGAAGTTGGCTGTCGAGCGTGAGATCGCTGCCGTACTGTAAAAGTGTATATGCAGTTTCGTTACCACCTTCGCGCTCATCGGCGAGGATCAGCACGCGACCGTCGGCGGTGACCGTACAGGCGACACCCTGTTCGCTGGCGCCTCCGTCGTACTCTTCGCCGGCCTCGACTACATCGCCGGTGACCCGGTCAAAGCCTTGAACCTTGACATCGTCGGCGTTGGAACTGTTGTATCCACATGCGATCAACGAGGTGGGCCCGAGGTGGACGTCGAGGAACTCGTCGTCACCAGCCTCGGCATCGTCGAGCCCTGTCTCCCACACGATTGTGCCGGTGGCATCGATCTTTCGCACGGTGGCATCGAGCCCGGTCAGCATCAGCAGGGACGGGGCCGATCCGGCGATATAGGCCGAGCCGTCGGTTTCGATGGCAACGCCGTTGGCGATGCCTTCACCAAATGTGATGGCTTCAGACCATGCCGGTGCTCCGTCGTCGCTGAGGTAGCGATGGGCCCAGGCCAACGTGGCACTGGCAGTTGTTGTATAGCCAACGACAATGACGCTACCGTTTGGATCGACGGCAATCCCTAGGGCCGCGTCGTCTAGGTTGTCCGCACCGTTGTAGGTGGCGGTCCACACAACACTTCCGCCCGGGGTGTACTTGCGAATCCACGCGTTGCGTCCAGCCCCGACAATCGTGATCTCTCCCGCGACATAAATCGCACCATCGGGACCGACGGCAACATCCCGAGCCCGGTCGCTTTGCGAACTCGGGCCGTTGAACATGTGGTCCCAGATTTGCTGGCCCGAGGGTTGGCAGTCGGCGTTGCAGCCATCGCCGTCGATCGCGTTGCCGTCGTCGCAGCTTTCGCCATTCTCGAGCACGGTATTGCCGCAGATGCCTGGGACGACGCACATTTCCCCGCTGCAGATGAGGTCGTCCTGGCACGGGTCATCGGGGCTGGCACAGGGGCAGTTTTCGGTGCGGGCCGGGCACATCGTGGCGGTGTCCGACTCCGACTCAGAACCCGGCCCAGCCTCGGTTTCGTCAGTTGTTTCGCCCGTGTCTGAGGTCGGCTCATCAGTCGTGGTACCGGCTGTGGTCGGGGCCTCAGTCGTCGTCTCCGCAGAAGATGTCGCCAGCAGATGCTGATTGTCTACAAAACAGCCGCAGACAAGGACGCAACCCAGCAGCACAACGTTTTTGTAGGCTCGGGATCCCTGTATAGCAGCGGAAATACCGCGAAATCCCAGTCGCCTCATAGCCACTGCATACTATCTCAAGTCCCTCCGCATGCGGTGCTCGCACATGCGCATCCATGGACGGTGGGGTTGCAAATGCACATACTTTGTGCGCAATGCCGCACAAGTAGGAAAAATTCTGGATTGATTTCACAGCATTGTGGAGGGTTTTCGGGCGGATCTCAGAGCCGGACAAGCCCACGTGATCCACGCTAGAGAATGCGCACGGTCGAGACGAGTTAACCGTGTTTGTGGAGTCATCTGGTGCAGGCGGTTAGACTCATGCGGCATACCTGACGACAGTCTTGGGTATGCTGCGGCGAAGGTGGCCCACGCGGGCGCCGGTCGATAAGGTTGTGCTCGCATGACGCCGATTCCCGGCTATGAACTTCGCAAAGTGATCCACGAGGGCCTTCGGGTCGTTGTGTATCGCGGTGTTCGCCTGTCGGATCATCGTCCGGTTGTTTTGAAACTTCTTCGCGACGCTGCGCCCTCGCGTCGCGATGTCAGCCGGTTGCAACGCGAGTACGACCTGCTGATGCGAATCAAAGACCCGGGGGTTATTCGAGCCCTCGACTTTGTCCGCGCCGGGCAGCGGGCAGTGCTTGTGCTCGACGACTTCGGCGGCATCTCGCTGCGGGAGTTTGTCGGTGAGGCCCGTCCCCTCGATGTCACAACGTTTCTCAAGTTTGCCCTGGCGTTGGTCAATGCCCTGTCCTCGGTCCATGCCGCGGGGGTCATACACCGCGACATCAAACCCGAAAACATCATTGTCGACCCGGAGACCGAACGCGTTGTTTTGGCCGACTTTAGTAGCGCTTCGCAGTTGAGTGAGGAGCTCCAGGCGGTCGCTAACCCCGACACCATTGAGGGGACGTTGCAGTACATGTCGCCCGAGCAAACCGGGCGCATGAATCGGTCGATCGATTACCGCAGCGACTACTACTCGCTCGGCGTCACGTTTTTCGAGTTACTCACCGGACAGCGTCCGTTTATTGCCAACACAGCACTAGAGTTGGTGTTTTGCCACATCGCCCGTCGGCCCCGTCCGCCCCGCGAGTTGGTGCCAACCGTGCCCGAGGCACTTTCCAAGATCGTCCTCAAGCTGCTCTCAAAGACAGCCGAGGGGCGCTACCAGAGTACCCGCGGGTTGCGTGGAGACATTGAACGCTGTCAGAGCCAATGGCTGGCGCGCGGGCGGATCGAAGATTTCAAACCTGGTCTTCAGGACGTGTCCGAGAGGTTTCAGGTTCCGGGCACCCTGTACGGACGTGAGGACTCGGTCTCGACCCTGCTCGATTCGATCGATCGGGTCGGGCGGGGCAGTGCCGAGGTCGTGCTCGTGTCAGGTCCCTCCGGTATTGGTAAGTCGGCGGTGATCCATGAGATCCATCGACCAGCAGTAGAACTTTCGGCCAGGTTTATTGCGGGCAAGTTCGACCAACTCGCGGGCGAGCGTCCCTATGCCTCGTTGGTCCAGGCATTTGCCGAGCTTGTACGCCAAATCCTGACCGAGTCGGACGAGGCGCTGGCCTACTGGAAAACCCAGCTTTCCGAGGCCCTTGGTGCCAACGCCCGGGTCGCGGTCGACATGCTGCCCGAGTTTGAACTGATTTTGGGCCCGCAACCGCCGATGCCCCGAATGCCGCCAACCGAGTCTGCCAACCGGTTTCGCAATGCCGTCCGCAGCCTCGTTCACGCCGTCGCCCAGCCCCAGCACCCGCTGATCATTTTTCTCGACGACCTGCAGTGGAGTGACGTCGGCACCCTCAAGGTTTTAGAGATGTTGATGGTCGACTCCGAGACCTCGCACCTGCTCGTACTCGGAGCGTTCCGCGATGGCGAAGTCGGGCCTGAGCATCCCTTGCGGCAAATCCTCGGTGAGATCGAGGCCTCCGACAAGCGGGTTACCCAGGTCGCACTCACGCCCCTCAATCTTGACCATACAACATCTCTGGTGCGCGATGCCCTGGTGCCGGCGATCGAAGAGCCGCGGCGGCTCGCACGAATGGTGCAGATCAAAACCGGCGGCAACCCATTTTTTGTGGGTGTGTTTATCAAGTCGCTCCACGAACAGGGGCTTATCCGATTTGACACGGGCCGTGGCGCCTGGACCTGGGATGAGGACGAGGTCGATGAGGCGGGCCTGACCGACAACGTCGTCGAGTTGATGGCCAGCAAGATCGAGGAGCTTTCGCCAGCAGCCCGCGAAGCCCTCAAACTCGCAGCCTGCGTCGGCAACCGGTTTGACCTCGGGCTGCTGTCGATCGTGCTCGAGAAATCTGTCGAAGAAACCGCCGACGCCCTGTGGGAAGCCGTCGAAAAGCGGTTGATCCGGCCAATCGGCGACGCCTACCGCTACCGCGAGCGCGACGCCGAGTACCAGTTTCCCCACGACCGTATTCAGCAAGCTGCATATGCATATGTTTCGACACAGATGCGCCGGGCCACCCACTTGAGGATCGGTCGTTTGCTGCTCGACAGCACCACCAGCGACGGCCTCGCAGAAGCTGTATTTACAATTACCGGGCACCTCAACATCGGCATGATGTTGCTGACCGACCCGGTCGAGCGCCTGCGGTTGGCCGAGCTCAACCTACTCGCCGGGCGCCGGGCCAAACAGTCGACTGCCTACGATTCGGCCGTTTCCTACCTACGTGGCGGGATTGAGTTGCTGCCCGAGGACGCGTGGACGTCGTGCTACGAGCTGACCTTTGCCCTTTATCGCGAGCGGCTCGAAGCCGAGTTCTTGAGTGGCCGGGTCGACGAGGCCGTGCGCCTGTTTACGCCGCTGTTGGCCAACACGCGCTCGGAGGTTGAAAAGGGCGAGATTCATGTGCTCAAGGTGGTGCTCGATGCCAACCAGGGCGACCACGTTGGTGCGGTTGCCACGGCGCGGGCGGGACTGCGGTTGTTCGATGCCAGCTTGCCGGTCAAGGGCACGACAGCGGCTGTCTTGCGGGAGTTTGCCCGGGTGCAGTGGGGGCTGCGGGGGCGCAAACCCCTCGCGCTTCTCGAGCTCCCAGAGCTGCGCGACCCGAAGATGCGGGTGGCCCTGCAGTTGCTGATTTCGATGGCGCCCTCGACCTACTTTGTCGACACCGGACTGCTGTCGATCGTGATGATGCGGATCGCCAACATCTCGTTGCGCAAGGGTCTCAGCGACGTCGCGGCCTACGGGTTTGCCGGCTGCGGGATGGTGTTGAGCGGAGCTTTGGGTGCATATGCAACAGCGAAAGAGTTTGGCGAGCTCGCACTGACCCTCAACGAGCGGTTTTCCAACTCGTGGCTGGCGGCCAAACTCGACATGATCGCCGGCGCCTTCATTTTTCCATGGGTCCGTCCGTTGCCCGAGGCGCGGGCCATTTTGCGGCGTGGGTACCAATCGGGTGTCCAGGCCGGGGACCTCGTGTACGCCGGCTACAACGGGGTTGTGATCGCCGTGTTCTTGCTGCTCGAGGGTGTGCCACTCGACGAGGCCCAGGCGTTCCCGGTGAGCATGATTCCGTTTGCCCGGCGGGTTGGCGACATCGACCGGCTGCAGACCATGATGGTGGTGGCCCGTACCTGTATGGCCCTGAGGCGCCAGACCGACGCCCTGGTGTCGTTGGGTAGCGACGACTTTAGCGAAGACGCATTTGTCGAGGAACTCAACGACCGCGACACCCCGGCGACTTCGCACTATTACTACCTCTATCGGGCGATGCGCTGCTACCTGGCGGGTTCGTTCGAGGATGCCCACCGGGCCCTACGCGAGGTTGAGCCCCGCCTCGAAGCTGCGTTTGCCAACCCGACCCTGTCCGAGTTTTACTTTTACGAGGGCATGGTGGCGGCCGCTCGACAGCCGGAGGCGGCAGCCGGCAAGGACCGCCGCAAACTGGTCCGCAAGGTCGTTCGCTGCCTCAACAAACTCGAGAGTTGGGCCGGCCGTTGCCCCTCGACGTTCGCTGCTCGGGCGCGGCTGTTGGCTGGCGAGCTCGCGCTCATTCAGGGGCGCGAGGGCGATGCCCTGTCGGCCTATAGCCACGCGACCCAGCTCGCACGCGAGGCCGGGGCCATGCATATCGAGGCGATTGCCCTCGAGCGGACCGCACGTTGCCACCTCTCGCGCGGCGAAGAACTGGTTGCTTCTACAACATTAATGGCAGCCCGAGAGGCCTACCGCCGTTGGGGCGCCGAGGCCAAGGTCTCCCAGCTGGCAACCGAGTTTCGCGAGTACCTCGGGCAGATCCAGCCGGGCACCATTGAGGAGGAGACCGGTACCCACACCGGCTCGGGGGCGATGCGAACCCTCGACCTCGGCACCGTCATTCAGGGCTCCTTGGCGATTAGCTCCGAGATCCGTCTCGACCGTTTGCTGCGCAACTTGATTCGGATCTCCATGGAAAATGCCGGGGCCCGGCGCGGGTTTTTGATCCTCGCCGACGACGATCGCTTGCTGATCGAAGCCGAGGGGTCGGTCGACCCAGAATCCGTCGAAGTTTTGCAGTCGACACCGGTTGAGCGCAGCGCTCTGTTGCCGGCTTCGATCGTCAAGTATGTTGCACGTACACGCAGTGACGTGGTGCTCGACGACGCGGCGACCAAGGGCGACTTTTCGCTCGACCCGTTTGTTTCGGGGCGCAAGCTCAAGTCGGTTTTGTGCACCCCGATTCTCCACCAGGGCAAGCTCACCGGGGTGCTCTACCTCGAAAACAACCTCACCAGCGGGGCCTTCACTCCCCAGCGGATCGAGGTCTTGCGGGTGTTGTCGAGCCAGGCGGCAATTTCGATCGAGAACGCCCGGCTGTATCGCAACCTGCAGGACTCACTGACCCAACAGGTGGCGCTGACCGACGCCCACCGCCGGTTTGTTCCCCACGAGTTTATCAAGAGCCTCGGGCGCGAGAGCATTACCGATGTCGAACTCGGTGACTATACACAGAAGGTGTTGACCGTTCTGTTTAGCGATATCCGCGGGTTTACAACCCTGGTCGAGCAGATGACTCCGGAGCAGTCGATCCGGTTTATCAACACCTACCTCAGCCATATGGAGCCGGCGATCCTACGCAATGGCGGCTTTATTGATAGCTACATTGGCGACGCCATTATGGCGCTGTTTGATACCCCGGCCGACGAGGCCGACGACGGCAGTGGCAACGGCTCTGGGGATGCTGCCGTGCGGGCAGCGGTGGCGATGCTTCGCGGGTTGCGGCGGTTCAACGAGGAACGCGAGCGCGAGGGTGAAAAGCGCATTGGCATGGGCATTGGCATCAACACCGGCCACCTGACGATGGGCACCATTGGCGGCTACAACCGTCTCAAATGCGGTGTGATCGGCGACCCGGTCAACCTCGCCAGCCGGATCGAGTCGCTGACCCGTTCGTATTCGGTGCCGCTGTTAATCAGTGAGCATACATACAACTCGTTTCGCAACCCCGACGAGTTTTGTATTCGCCTCGTCGACCTCGTCCAGGTCGTCGGCCAGACCAAACCCGTCACCCTGTATGAGGTCTACGACGCGGCGACACCGGATGAGCGCGAGGTCAAGCTGTCGCTGGCCCCACGGTTTGAGACGGCGACCCACCACTTTTACCGGCGCGAGTTTGACGACGCGCTCACCCTGTTTGGCGAGTGCCGTGAGCAGATGCCCGACGACCAGGTGATTCGTTCATTTATGGAGCGTTGCCACGAGTTGCGCGGCGTACGGCTCGGCGCAGACTGGACTGGTGTCCGCAAGCTCCAGCACAAGTAGGGTAGGCGGCTAGCCGATTTTGGCCCAGTCTTCTTCGTCGATCCGACGGGCACTCTCCATCAGCAGGTGGGTGGTGGTCGCTGAGATGGTTGTCTGTACATTGACTTCGCAGGCCTCAAACGCAAACTGGCCCGCACTCCAGGTGAGGGCTGCGTAGACCGCCTCGGTACCAAAGATTTCGTCGTTGTCACCCATCACGGCGTGGACGATGCGTCCGTCGCTAAAGTAGATAGTTGCCGTGGTCGGTTGGTGGGCAGGCAGGACTTCGAGCAGGCCGGTTTTGCGTTCGAGCTCCAAAAACGCCAGCATCGATGGCAGCCCGACCTGGTCGAGCGTGCCCTTGAGACAGGTTGCTTCGTCCTCCCCAGCGTCGCGCATCGAGGTGGGTAGCCGCTGGCTCCGGCGCAGGGCCCCACGCACGCGATACTCGAGTTCCTCAAAGTGAAACGGCTTGGGCAGGTAATCGTCGGCACCCAAGCGAAATCCCCGAACCCGATCTTCGGCGGTGCTCAACACGGTGAGGAAAATAAACGGGACAAACGCGAGATGGGCGTGGCTGCGAAATTGCTTGACCAACGTCCAACCATCCATCTCGGGCATGACGACGTCGGAGATGACGAGGTCGGGTGGGGTCTTGAGGGCTTCGCGCAGCGCCTCCAGCCCGTTGGGCGTACTGACGACGTCGTAGTTTTGCATGGAGAACACCGAGTCGATCACGGCACGGAGGTCCGGGTCGTCCTCGACGATCAAGATCCGCGGTGTTCCCAAGCCCACCTTTCGATGGTGTCGTCCGACTGACTTCCTGTCAACGTCCACAGTTAGATGATTTTAGGTGTCTAAATAGTCATGTTTACTTGTACATGTAAGGCGAGGGTTTTTCATGCGCGGCGACCGGTGCCGGCAACCGGTGCGTCTGAGATTTCTTGAATATGAACATAAAGACATGTTGTTGTGTCCCGATGTGCCACGTTGGTCCCAAAAAACGTTGGTTGTCTAGGCCGTGCACATCACCCTGAGTACGGGTGCCACACCAGGTGATTGCGCCGGGGGAACCGAGAAAATGCGCGGCTTCCTAGGTCGATGACCAACCTCTGGTATGCTCGTGGACATGGCGGCTCGCAGGTCAAAATCAGCTCGTGACCAACGCGAGCTATTTGTCCACTTTGGCGTCGCACAATGGTGTGAGCAGCCAACAACGGCACAACCCGTTGCGGAGCCCAGACCGGTAACAGCCTGTCGGCGCTGTCGCTGGATGCACGAGCAGGCGAGCAGAACTTGCCCAATGTGCGGATATGTCCCAGGCTCTCGCCAATGAGCCGCTACGTATCCATCGAACTCACAACTCGGTCACGTGCGCAGCTGCTCGCAGCGATCGCGGCGCTCGGGCTGCAACCTGAGTTTGTCGAGGGCGAGCTTTTGATGCTCGAGGGCAGCCTCGAGTGTTCGGGGGAGCCCGTCGAACTTCGGTTTGCCCCGGGCGAGATGGGGGCTATTGAGGATTTTGGATTTGTCCGCGGCGACGACGGTCGCTACCAGCTCGTGTGTGGCGAGGTTGACCGCGGGTTGCTCGAACGTCGGTTGCTCGGACCGCTGCGCCAGCACTTGGCCGTGAAGCTGGCGGTTGAGGTCGCCAGCGAGCTCGGTTTACCTGTGTCGGTTGAGGGCGAGGCCCGGGTCATTGTTCGCGACAAGTCATAATTGTATGTTCAAGATTTATGGCGTTGTCGTCGTGCTGTCTTCGCAGCTGCGAGCTTGAGTCGTTGGTGCGCGGTTTCGATCGGTGTGCCGTAACACCGGGCTTGGGACTGGCGTTTGCCGTGGTGCCTGTCAAAGTGGCAACAGAAACCACAGACAATCCCCCTGGCCGCCGATCCGAGTTCGCGGTTTGGGCGTACCATTGAATCTACCTACCGTTTGGAGAAGCTCCTATGCCCCCTAAAAACCACCCTGGTGCAGATCTCTTACGTGCCCACTCGCGCCGTGACTTCATTCGCCGGGCGGCCACAGGAACCGTCGTCGTCGCGCTCGGGGGCGGCTATTACTACCTCGACGATCGGCTGACGCGCGAGGCCAAGGCGATGGTGCGGGACGATGGCCGGCCACGGCTTCCGCCCGGCCAGCGGATCATCACCTCGCTCAAACCGATGGGGGGCATCCCCGGTTCGCCGCGGCCATCTGAGTTTCGCCTGCGGGTGGCTGGGGATGTCAAAAATCCGAAGACGTTTGATTTCGCTGAGTTACTTGCATTACCACAGACCGAGACGACCTCCGACGTTCACTGTGTCACTGGATGGTCGATGTTCGACGCCCGGTGGAAGGGCGTGCGGCTGGTCGACCTGGCCGAACGGGTAGGTGTGAGCGGACGGGCGAGACACGTGATTTTTGAGGCTGCCCACGGTTATACGGCCAACGTGCCACTCGACGAGGCCTTGAGCCCCGATGTGATGTTGGCCTACCGCCACCAGGGGCGCCCGTTGGCGCCCACCCACGGCGGGCCGGTGCGTGCTGTGGTGCCCGGGCTATATTTTTGGAAGAGCGCCAAGTGGCTCACCGGGATCCGGTTTCAGGCCCGCGACGAGCCTGGTTATTGGGAGACCCGCGGGTACCACAACCACGCCGATCCTTGGCTCGAAGAGCGATACAGCTAGGCCTCCACCACTAAGTGTTTGTACATCGTACTCGTGAGACCCGGCTGTCGCCTGCAGCCGGGCGCCGTATACTTGGTTCGGATCTATGCCTGATAAGCCAACAAAATCGCCAGCGTCGACCAAACCCCGGAACAAACCGTTGCGTTGGCGACCGTGGCTTCGGGCGTTTCACCGCGACATCGGTTACCTCGCGGTTGGGCTGACATTTGTCTATGCACTTTCTGGGTTGGCGGTCAACCACATCGGCGACTGGGACCCGAACTTCGACAACTACGAGACGACCCACGAGTTGGCGATTGAGCTCCCCGAAGGTGACAACGCGATTGCCGAAACAGTCCTCAAGGAACTCGAGATCGTCGAGGAGCCGGTTGAGATCTATCCCTCAGATGTCGACGAAACTGCAGTTTTGCTCGAGCACAGGCAGCTGTATATCCGGCGCGCCGAAAACGGGCCGGTCGCGGTAATCGAGTCGGGGCAAAAACCTCGCTTCATGCTGCGGGTGTCCAACTGGCTCCACCTCAACCGCGGCAAAAAAGCGTGGACATATATCGCCGATGGCTACGCGGTTTTCCTGCTGTTTTTGGCCACTTCGGGGGTGTTTATGTTGCCGGGCAAAAAGGGGCTACGCGGCCGAGGATGGGTGTTTGTGGCCCTCGGCGTGGCGATCCCTGTGCTCTACGTGACACTTTCGGGCGGGCCCTAGCGTCTTCGTTGCAGCGCTGCCAGACAAATTTGTGTCTACACAAAGTTTGTGGTTACGAGTTTAGGTGTCGTCGGTGGGGAACGCTGGCAGCCGGATTTTCTTGCGCTGTTCGGACCGCAGCACAAACTTCAAGATCGCCGGCAGCAAGAACATCGTCATCAGGGTCGAGGCGCCGATGCCAAACACAACGACGGTCGCCAACGGGCGCTGAACCTCAGCTCCTGCGCCGGTTGCCGTGGCCATCGGCAAGAACCCGAGTGCCGCGACCGCACCGGTTGTGAGGACCGCCCGCATGGTGTGTACCGAGCCATTGATCACCGCCTGATCAAACGTGACGCCCGGACGGATCGCGTTGCGAACCTCGCTGGCGAGCACGACCCCGTTTAACACGGCGACACCCGCGAGGGCGATAAACCCGACGGCTGCCGGGATGCTAAAGGTCAAACCGCGAAGGATGAGCCCGGCAATGCCACCGACGAGGGCGAACGGGACGACCATAAATACGGCCGTTGCGTAGCGGACGTCGCGGAAAATTGCTTGTAGCATCACAAAGATCACGAGCAACGCGGCCGGTACCACGACCATCAAGCGCTCGGCTGCGCGTTCAAAGTTCTCGAACTGGCCGCCCCATTCAATGCGGTAGCCACTGGGCAGCGGGAGTTTTTCGCGGACCCGCTCGCGGGCTTCGGATACCCACGAGACCAGGTCGCGACCGCGGAGGTTGACCTCGACACGGACGGTGCGCAGGCGATTGAGACGGCGAATTTGGGCGGGTCCTTCGGACTCGACGACATCGGCAACTTCGGACAGACGCACCGAATCACCATCGACCGTCTCGACATAAAGGTCGCCGAGAGCCTCGGGCACGGGTGCACGCGGGGGCACGTGCAGGCGGACCTCGAACCGGCGTTGGCCCTCAAACACCCACCCGAGCGGGCTGCCGACGCGGGCGGCTTCGATCGCGTCGAGGGCATCTTCCATGCGCACGCCGTAGCGAGCTAGTCGCATGCGATTGGGCGTGACCGTGAGTTCGGGGAGACCAAGCACCCGCTCGACCCGGACATCACCTGTCCCATCGATCGGTTTGACGAGGTCGGCGATCTCTTCGCTCATGCGTTTGAGCTCGAGCAGGTCGGAGCCAAACACCATGATTTGAACGTCTGCCCGCGAGCCGCTGATCATCTCATTGGTGCGGTCTTCGATCGGCTGGGAGACGGAAACAAAGGTACCGGGCACCCGCGATTCGATCGCTGTTTTGAAGGCCTCCGACAGGCCGTCGAGGTCGTCGGCGGTCTCCCACTTCGACTTTGGCGCGAGGTGGACAAAGATGTCGGTGTTGTCCATCCCGACCGGGTCGATCGCAACTTCGGCACGCCCGGTCATGGCCAGCGTACTTTCGGTTTCGGGAAACTCGCGCAGGATTCGGGCGGCCGCGAGGTCGAGTTTTTTGGCCTCCGGGAGGTTGATCGAGGGCGAGCGGCGAATCGTCACCACGGCATCGCCCTCGTCGATCCGCGGGACAAAGTTGGCCCCGGCGTTGCCGAACTCGATGATCGCCATCACCAGGGCGGCCGAGGCTGTCATCAACAGCAACCACCGCACCCGCAGTGCCCCGGCGACGGCCCGGCGGTAATACTTGGCGATCCGCGAAAGCCAGGCCGCGCCGTCGCGTTTGAGCGGCGGGACAAACAGGACCAAAAGGGCAGGTAAAAACAGGACCGAGTAGACGAGTGCACCAAACAGGGCAAATGCCATGGTGATCGCCATCGGTTTGAACATTCGCCCCTCGACCCCTTCGAGGCCCAAAAGCGGGAGGTATACGAGCATGATGATGGCGACCGAGTAGGCGACCGGCCGCACAACTTTGCCCATGGTGCGTGCGTACGGAGCCGCCCGCACCCCGGCCTTGGGTGCCAGGGTCGAGCCGAGGTAGGTGGCCAGCAGGGCCTCCAAAATCACGATCGGGCCGTCGACCAAAAATCCGAAGTCGATGGCGCCAAGGCTCATGAGGTCGCCAGTGATACCGGTGAGGTGCATGCCAAACACGGCGATCGTCATCGCCACCGGAATGCCCAACACGGTGACAACCGCCCCGCGGAAGCTGCCGAGCAGGACCGTCAGCACCAAAAACACCACCGCGACCCCCTCTAGCAGGTTGTTGCGGACGGTCGTGAGTGTGCGTTCGACAAAGTTGGCACGGTCGTAGATAGGCTCGATGTTGACGCCCGGGGGCAGCTCTTTTTCGATTTGCTCGAGCTTATCCTTAACTGCATATACAACCTCACGGCTGTTTTCGCCGAGGAGCATCATGATGACGCCGGTGACTGCCTCGCCCTTGCCCTGGTAGGTAATCACCCCCTGGCGCAGGGCCGCGCCATCGCGGACCTCGGCGACGTGACGCACGAGCACCGGTTGGCCGTCGGGAGACATCTTGAGCACGGCATTGGCGATGTCGCTGGTGTCGCGAAAGGTCCCGACCGCGCGCAGGGTAAACGCCTCGGATTGGCGGTCGAGGTAGCCACCCGAAACCGTGGCACTGGCCTTGCGCAGGGTGTCGGCGAGTTCGCGAATCGTTAGCCCATAGGCGTGCAGGCGGCTGGGCCGGGCGATCACCTGGTATTGTTTGAGGTCGCCACCCATGGTGTTGACCTCGATGACCCCGGGGACACCTCGGATCCGCGGCACGATTTCCCAGTCGAGCAACGTCCGCAATTGTTTTTGCGTATGCAAGTCTGAACGGACGACGAACTGGTAGATTTCGCCGAGGCCGTTGGACAGCGGGGCGAGCTGCGGCGGAGGTAGCCCTTCGGGCAGGTCGCCACGGGCCTGGTTGACGCGTTCGAGCACAAGTTGGCGGGCAAACCACGGATCGGTGCCGTCCTCAAACACAATTGAGATCGCGGAGATGTCGGCCCGGGACACCGAGCGCAATTCGCTCATGCCGGGCAGCCCGTTGAGCGCGTTCTCCATGGGGAAGGTCACCATGCGCTCGACCTCGTAGGCCGACAGGCCAGGGGCCTCGGTCAGCACCGATACCTGGATGTTGGAGACATCGGGAATCGCATCGATCGGCAGGGATTTGGCCGCGTAGACCCCACCCAACAGCAAAACGAACAACAGCCCCAGCATCAACAGCCGGAGGCGGATGGACATTTTGATGAGTTTGGCGAGCATGGTCGGGTGCGCACCTCAAGAAAAGTGCATGTGCATAGGATGGGAAGTTAGCGAAACAGTTCGGACTTGAGGGCAAACACACCCTCAGTGACGACCACATCGCCCGCGGCAAGGCCGGCGACAACTTCGATGCGCTCGGGGCCGGTGATGCCAATTTCGATCGGTCGCGGGATCACAGTGGTTTCCGTCTCGGCGACGAATACCGTGGGGTTGCCGTCGACTTGAACCACCGACTCGCGGGGGACTGAGAGGCCCTCCTTTTCGGCTCGCTGGGCATGGATCACGGCGTTGACGGCCTGGCCGACGCGGAGGTAACCGTCGTCGTTGGGGACGATGACACGGACTTCGGCGGCGTGGGATTGCGGGTCGAAGATCGAGCTGACGTAGTCGACCATGCCCGTGAGCAGTTCGCCGTCTAGGTCGGCCTGGGCCCGAATTTCGACCGCATCGCCAACACTGATTTGGTCGATCTCACCTTCGAATACCGCCAGGCGCACCCACAGTTGGGAGTTGTCGACGATGGTAAATGCCGTCTCCATGGGGTCGACCGCCTGGCCGCGGAAGATGTTGACTTGCACGACCTCGCCGGCGATCGGGCTGTAGAGGTCGAGTTGGCCGATGTCGCTACCTTTGACCTTGCCCCCGAGGGCGCGCAGGCGTTGGCGTGCGGCCTGGAGCTCGGCGATGGCCACGGTGTGTTCACGGGCCGCGAGCTCGGCACTGCGCTTGGAGGCAATGCCCTCCTTGACCAACTGGCGCTTGCGGACGCGGTCGAGTCGGGCCACCCGCGAGCGGGCTTCGATGGCACGAAGATCAGCTTGTACCGACCCGAGTTGGGCACTCTCGACAGTGGCCAGGGGCATCCCCGGTTCGATGGGCGAACCCTCGACGACATGGACTTCGGCTACTCGCCCGGCGATCCGCGAGCCGACAGCGGCAATCCGTTGTTCGTCGTACTCGAGCACGCCGGTGACATGGACGACAGGTTGGATCTTGGTCTTGCCGACCGCCTGCGTCCGAATCTTCATTTGCTTGGTCCAGGCCGGGGGCAGGTGGATCACGCCTTCGCGAAACACCGGCACCCGGGATGGCGCCTCGGGTTCGGGTGGTGGTTGTTCGGTTTGTTGGGCCTGTGGTGCCGCCGGTTGCTCGCTTGGCGGGCTCCCGCAATGTGTGCTTGCCACCACGGCAAGTGCGGCAAACCCAGCCCTCAGCGCAGCTCGGCGGCTGTCCCCACACACGCGCTGGCAACGGCCCAGCGTCCGTTTTGTGCGTGCGAGCATATTTGTGAGGCGACGAGGTCTCGACATAAAAGATAGTCCATCCGTCGGGCCGCACCCGCTGTGGAAATTGCAGGCACGCCCCGGTAGATCGGCGCACCCGCTATCCTTCAATCTCGTTTCGAAACTGTCAAGCAACGGGGGCGTCGAAAAAACTCTTCGGCCCCCAAACTTGTTCCCGAGGTGGAAACAAGGCTCTCCAGACAGCTCGACCCTGGTTGTCAGGTATGGCTTGCACGTGCATAAAATCGCTGGTCGAGCCCGTATCGCCCGTTGTCCGCGGCCGCACTTGTGAGGTGGTCATTGGTCGGGGGAACAATTGCGCCAGCGTGGTGGTTGGCGTCACCGTTGCACCGCCAAAGCCACGGCGGTATGTCGTAGGCTCCACCGCCGCCAATGTTCAAACCCGAACAGACAACCCTAAGGATGCGGGTGATGACCGCAGTCCTCACCTTCGCCTGTAGCTTTTGTGGCACGGCGGCGGCGGCTGTCGAGGCTCCGACCCCTGTCAAAACCGAGGCCAAAGCTCCGCCCGATCTCAACGCACAGCTTGTAGGTGCACAGGTCATGCCGCTCGATGCGGTGGTCAATCACGCCATGACCCACGCCCCGGCGGTTCAGGTTGCGCGCGCCACTGTCGGACGGGGCGACGCCGCGATCGAGGGGCAAAAGCCGCTGCTACCGGGCAACCCCATGCTGCAGTTTGGGCTGGGTGCCCGGGTCAACACGGCAGTGTCGGGGGCCAACTTCGAGTTGCAGTTTCAGGCCATGCAGCCCATCGAGATCGCCGGTGAGCGCAAGCGTCGGCTAGAGGTCGCCCGCAAGACCAAGGCCGAGTACGAGCAGGGGGTTGTCCAAACCCAGTGGGAAGTATATGTGCAGGTACACCTAGCCTACAACCAAGCGTTGTTGGCCCGGGCGCGGGCGATCACCACCGCGCGGCTGGTTGCGTTTTCGGAGTACCTGCTAGATGTCGCCCAGCGGCGGGCCCAGGCCGGCGAAATTTCCCAGCTGCGGGTGCGCGTGGCCGAGGGAGAGCTCGCCCAGGCCCGCCAGGCTTCGCTCGCGGCCAACCTCAACTATCGCCTCGCATGTGTCCGGCTGACCGAAGTCAGTGGCTATACAACATCTCAAACCATCGTCCCCGCCGGCGAGCTCGAGTGGCCCAAGGTTATCGCCGACACCCAGGTGCTGGTCGAGCAGGCCATGTCCGAGCACCCCGCGGTCAAGACCTTCGACGCTTCGCTGGTCCGGGCCAACGCCGCGATCGCCAGTGCCGACCGCGATCGCCTGCCACACCCCCAGGTCGGGTTTGCGGTCAACAGTGAGTCCGAGCCGGGCTCGGGCATTCGCGCGACCGTCGGCCTGGCCCAAATCGGTTTGCCGCTGCCGTTTTGGCGCCGCAACCAGGGGCCACGGGCGCAGGCTCGGGCTGATTTGCGGGTGATCCAAAGCCAAAAACAGGCCCTGCAGTACGCGCTTTCGCAAAGGATCCGACGGGCCGCCGACGCCCTCAATACGGCCGCGCTGCGGGTGTCTTCCTACTCCCAGGAGGTCGTGCCCAAGTTCGAGGCCAACATGACCTTGCTCGAACGTGCATATGCATTGGGCGAAACAAATCTGCTTGAGGTGCTGGTGGCGAGGGAGCGGTTTTTGACCATTCAAAACGAAGCTCTCGACGCCTATGGTAAGTACTTTGAGGCGGTCTACGAATTAGAGCGCGACGTCGGTCGGCCCTTTCATGAATATGCACAAAGCTCGCAACCGCAGGCGTTGTCGCCCGGCCAGTAGCGCGCCCAAACCACGTAAAAAGCCCTCCCGCAGGAGGGCCTTGGGTGCACGAATGCGGCGGTTTACGGCAACGGCCCGTCGACCGAACCGAGGTCGAGGTAGGCCCGATCTTTCATGATCAAAAACGGCCGATCGTCGAACTTGAGGGTGCCGGCACCATCAAACTCCATGACCTGTAGGGCACCCATGCCATAGCCCATGGGCCCGCGGCTGTAGTAGTGCGCCTGCAACTTGTAGGGGTAGGCCGAGGCCTTGTTGTGAATGGCAAAGCACTCGGGCCCGTAGCCGGTGGTGACATCGGCATAGAGCTCCCCGCCCGACGACAGGGTCTTGTTGGAGTACCACGCGTGGCCATCTTGGCTGTCGCGGATGTGGAAGTCGACGTCGTTGGAGTCGGTTTCCCAGCCCATGATAAAGCGCAGGGACGGACGGGTTTCGATGGTTGCGCCGCGCGCCTGCAGGCGTTGCTCGATGGTCTTGCGCCGGTCGGGCTCGTGGTGGGCCCAGACCGCTCCTAGGATTTGGAGGTCATCCTTGAGGATGCGTTTGACCCCGGCAAATCGTCCACTCGGATAATCGCGGCCTTCCCCAGCTTCGATCGCCTCAAACGCCTTCTCGAACTGACCGACCCGCGCCAGTGCATATGCATACATCCGGTGGCTGCCCGGGTGGTCGGGGCGTTGCTCAACCGCCTCGGCAAAGGTATCGACTGCGAGCTGTAATCCGACGTCGCCTAGGCGCGACAGGCGGGCCCCGGCGTAGCGACGCAAGTCTGCACGCGAGGGAAACAGGTCGATGATCGAGCCGTAGACCCGCGCAGCCGCCTGCGGGTTGCCGCTTGCCTCGAGGGCCTCACCAATGCCCACAAGTGCCAATACATTGCCGGGCTCGGCGTCGTACCACGCAAGTGCCATGTCGAGCGCGGGTTTGTGCTGTTGTTGCTCGAGCAACTTCATGATGTCGAACAGCTTGCCGCTGTAGGGGCTACCCTCGGTGCGTTTGGCTTCGGCCTCCTCGGCCTCGCGTTGGAGCCGTAGCTTTTCCTGTTTTTCAAACCACTCTTTTTCCTGCTGGATTCGCCGCTGGCGTTCGGCCTCGGCCCGCTGTTCGGCGAGGCGTTGGGCCTCGGCCATCGCAGCTTGTTGGGCCGCCTCCTGCTCGGGCGAAAGCGGGGTCAGCGGGGGTGGTGACGGGCCGTCGGCGGGGGACAGGACAAACGGGTAGGCGACCTTGACGATCCCTCCGCCACGCGGCTTGGGAAACTTCCACCGGCGGACGGCCTTGGCGATACACTGCGAAACCGATGCATCTGCAAGGTTTGTCCGGCGGACCTTGGCATTCTCCACCCGGCCGGTGGCGGCGATGATAAACTCGACCTCAACCCTGCCGGCGAGGCTGGGTTTTTTGGCCAGACCTCGGTTGTAGCAATAGCGAACTTCGTTGATATGGGCGCGGACAATCCGGCGGATGATGTCCTTGTCGAGCGAGCCCATGACGGCGGCTTTGCCCTGGCGGACGCGAGGGACCCGGAGTCCGCGGCCACCAAATCCCGCGCCGCTACCTCGGCCATAACCCGAACCTGAACCGCCGCCTCCACCCTTGCCGATGAGGCCGGTGTTGCCGAGGCCGATTGTGCCCTCACCGAAGTCACCCGAGTTGGCGGCCCGCGGGCGGGAGCTTTTTTTCTTGCCGTCCTTCGCCGCGGTCGACGGGCCGCGCATGGCATTGAGCCCTTCGCCTGTGCCACCGCCACCGCGCCCGGTGCCGACCAGGCCCAGCCCACCAACGCCGTAGGCCTCGCCAATTTCGTTGCCGGTGAGCCCTCCCCAGACATCTTCATCGTCGTTGCCCACGGCAAATGCTCCGCCGTAGGGAGAGGCCAAAAAGTGGCCGCTTTGCTGCTGCATCACCCCGAGGATCCCGGCCTGGCGCTGGGCCATGTCGGGGTCGAAGTCGCGGATCGGCTGGTTGGCGCCGGTGGTTTGCGAGACCGTTTCGCCAGTGACGGGCATGTAGAGCCCGCTGCGGGCGGTCAGTTGCACACCGTCTTGGCCGACCGTCAGGATGTCGGCAAGCGCGTTGCGATCGATGTTGAAGCGCCGATAGTCCCACTCGGTTTCCAGCACCAACAGCGCGGTGAAGTCACTCAAGACCCGGTGTTTGGTTGATAGATCAACGATCTCTTGCTTGAGTTTGTTGGCCTGCTCGCGGCCGGCCTCGGTACTGGTATCGACCTTGGAGTGGGTGGCGGTTTTGTCTTCGATGAGCGCGCCAACCCAGGCGCGTTCGATCATGGGGCGCTGGCCGAGGCGAGTCGCTACCTGCACGACATTGGCCTTGTCGCCGCTACCGAGGACAACTTGCAGGGGCGTGGCCTCGGGGATTTTTGCATAAACAAGTACCTCGTCGCCCGGTTGCACCCCGTCGAGCTGGTGGGGCCACGACCACTCGCTACCCGGGACGCTCACCTGGACCCCCGACAGCGTGCGTTTGGTCAGCTTTTGGCCAATGGTCGCCAGCGGGGTTTTTGTATCGACAACAATACCGTGGCTCGGCAGCCCGGCGGTGGTGATGGCTTCGAGCACATCGCGGTCCTGGATACCGCCATCGATCACGGCGTCGATCCGTTGATAGCCGGCCGCCTGGAGCCCCTTGGCCGCCGGCGTAATGTCGGCGAGGTTGTCCCCCCCGGCAGTGGCGACCCCGTCGCTGACGAGCAGCAGTCGTTTGTTTTGCCCCGGTTTTGTTGTCTGTGCAACGTTTTTGAGGGCACCCGCGAGGTCGGAGGCCCCAAACGCCCGCCGGCTAAAAATCGCCTGGATATGTTGGGCGCCAAATCCAGCCACGTCACCGCTATAAATCTCAAACACTTCCTGGTCGAAACACAGGACATGGAGGCGAAAATCACTGCCCTGTGCGGTTTGGATGGCCTTGACGAGCTCGCCTAGGCGCCGCACCTGGCGGTCAAATCCGAGGGCCCTCGAGGCGCTGGTATCAAATAGGATTGTCAGGTCTTCGATGGTCTCGGGTGGCATCTCGCCGGCGGCTTGCACCCGGACGAGTGCGAGGTCGCCGTTGCGAATGCCCGAGGCCTCGGCAACAGTGCCGGGCTTGGCCGGTACCTCGAGGTCGCGGTCGGGCGCATAGTCGAATTTCTTGAGCTCGATGACCTGGTTGGTCGTCGTCTGTCCACCCATCGAGGTGGCCCCGGGGTCGGCGACGGCCTGGTTGCGCAAAATGATTTGGGCGTCGAGCTTTTCCAGCTTGGGCAGCCCCAAAAGTTCCATCCGGTAGCGTTCGTCGCTGTTGGGGAGCTCCTGCGAATAGCTAATAATCAGCTCCTTGCGCCCGTTGGCGGGAATCGGGAAGACCCGGGCACTAAACTGGTTGCCGGCCTGGTTTTCGAGCAGGGCCGGGTCCTGTTTGCGGTGTAGGAAGTCCTCGTAGGCCACGCGTGCGGCCTGGCGTTCGACAACCTCGCCCTCCTGCCAGTGCGAGCCGATCTTCATGGCAAACCGCGAGATCGCCGAGTTCGGTGGCAGGTCGATGGTAAACCGCCCCTCGATCACGCGGTCGGTCGGGTTGTCAAACGTCAGGTGAAGTTCGGTAAATGCCAGGGGCCCCTCGACCACGGCTTTGCCCTCAAAACTTACGAGTGACAGCCCGGTGCCGTCGCTGGCCGTCAGCGCAAACGGTGCTTTCTTGGCCGCCGGTTGTTGGGCATCCGGCAGGGTTTGGGCGGGGAACCCAAACACGGAAGGATCGGTGACCGACGTCGAAGTTGCCGAGGTCTTGGCCGTTGGCGACTTGCCGGTACAGGCCGCGAGGGCGATCGCCGTGAGCAAAATACTGAGGTAGCCAGCACGCCGCGGGCGAACGGCTGACAGGTTTGGGGGGAGCACGCGCCGTTGCATATCGGGTACATCAGACATATCTGGGGGAGCAGTGTTCCCAAAACCTTAAAAAACGCTCCCAGGGCTATTAATCGGTAAAAAGAGGATGTTTCGTCGGGCGTGGCGCGAAACCGTCAGCGGGCCGGCCGGCCGCGAAATCGCCAATGGTCAACACTGCGCGAATGTGTGAGTGGGGGTGGCGATATTGGCCGCGAATTCGGTGCGCATGCAATCACACCAACTCGCGGTTTGGCGGGCGACAATGTCTACACGTTCGGTCGAACGAACCCGGCCCAACTCAGCCAAGGTTTAGTTGTGAATACAACTAACGCGGTCCGCTCCAGCCGAGTTTGGCGACCAACACGCGAAACACGTTGTTGGCCGGGGAGACCAGGCGTAGTGGCTTGGGGCTACAGTCGATCTTGACGACATCGCCGAGTTTGAGTTCGGTGATCAACTGGCCGTCGACCGTCAAAAATGCCGAGCTAATGTCGCTGGGGCCGGCGTAGGTAATCGCAATCGGGTCGGTCGACGACACCACGACCGGGCGGTGGGTGAGGCTGTGCGGGCAAAGTGGGGTGATCGTGAGGATCTCGGTGCCGGGGTCGACGATCGGTCCACCGGCCGCGAGGTTGTAGGCGGTTGACCCCATCGGTGTGCATACAATGAGTCCGTCGGCGCGGTAGGTCGCCATGCTCTCGCCACCGACGCTCGTCGCCAGCTGTAACAACCGCGGGATGTCGCCGTGTTTGACATAGGCATCGTTACACGCGGTTTCGGTGGCGATGACCCGGTCGCCCCGGTGGACCTCGACACGCATGCGCAACCGCGGCTCCCAGTGGAGTCGACCGGCGGCGGCCTGGCGCAGGCCCTCTTCGAGTTCGTCGCGGCGAAAAGCGGTTAAAAAGCCGAGGTCGCCGAGGTTGACCCCCATCACCGGTACGGAAGCATCTGCTGCCCACCGGGCCGCACGCAACAGGGTGCCATCTCCCCCGAGCGCGACAATCAGGCTGAGGTCGGCGGCCGCCAGTTGATCGAGCTCAATGCCCATACAATTAGATGGAAGGGCTGCGTGATGCGCTTCATATAGGGGGCGAGGCACGCCAACTTCGAGTCCGCGGCCAAGTAACCACGCACAGGCCTGGGCAACTTGGCCAAAGGCATTGCCGTCTCCCCGGGGAAACAACAGAACACGGGAGATAGGCTCGATGGTGTGTTTGGGTAACATCTCGACCTCGTTGCCGACCTCAGTCGGGTGCGTACAAATAACCTTGGTGTTGATACAAACAAATTCGGCCCCCGCCTTCGGCACGGGCGCGATCCAGCGCGGCGTCGACCAGGCCTAGGAGGTCGTCGACGTTTTTGGTGTCGCGGTTGGGATAAAACGAAACGCCGATGCTGACCGTAAATAGGGCTTCGCCGTTGGCTCGCAGGTGGCGATGTAGCTGGCGAATGATGCGTTCGGCGACGGTCAACGCCCCGGGAAAGTGGGTGTCGGGCAGGACCATCACATAGCCCTGCTCGCCGTCGGGGTTGAAGCGATCGGCACCGCGGACACTCGACCGGATCACCGTGCGCAGGGTTTGCAACTGGTTGTCGCGGGTTTGCTCATCGACCTCAGAAGGATCGATGGCCACCCGCAGGCAGGCCAGGGGGTCGCTCTCCCGATGGGCACGGGCAAACAACTCCTCGACCCGTCCGCGAAAGGTCTCCGGAGTAACGGCCATGTGCGGGCCCTCGATATTGCCACCCTGTGCGAGTGACCGCCGGGAACGCACGGGCCGACTGGCGCGCTGAAACGATTTTTGGATCCGCAACAAGACTTCGACTCGGGCCAGCAACTCGTCGCTGTCGTAGGGTTTGCCGAGGTAGTCGTCGGCGCCGCTACGCAGACCGTCGATCCGGTCCTGGGTACGGTTTTTAGAGCTCACCAACAGCACAGGGATAAACTCTGGCGTGCTCCCCTTGATCTGCCGGCAGGCCTCAACCCCGCTGAGGTGTGGGGTATTGAGGTCGACAATCACCAGCTGGGGCCGCAGTGCGGCAAACAGCTCAACCGCCTGCTGTCCGTCGTCGGCGATGACCACGCGGTAGCCGGCCTGTTCGAGGATCGCCTGGGCTAGCTCACGCTCCGCCGTACAGTGGTCGGCGAGGAGCAGCGTTGCGGGCGGGGACTTCGACACGCGGGATAGTATGGCCTGGTTGTCTCCCGGACGTCCGCCGAACTCGCCGGCGGGATCTACTTTGGGATGACGATCACGATCGGATGTGACCTCTCGCGTATTTGTCGCTGCGCCCCCGCCAAGCGGCCGAAGCCGAAGCCCGCCGAGCCGGACATCGCGCCATAGACATCATAGATTTGCCTGTAGAGGGTACTTTGGCCGATGTGGCCAGGGCGCTGGCGGACCGCCGCAAACACAGATAACCCGTCTTGACAGGCTTGCATCGCTCGCGTATCCCTCCGCTTCCCATGGGTACGCACTACCCCAAATCCGCAGAAATCAAGCGCGACTGGTTCGTCGTCGATCTCGAAGGCCTTCCCGTCGGGCGTGCCGCAAGTCAGATCGCAATGATCCTGCGCGGCAAGCATAAACCGATTTTCACGCCCCACACCGACACGGGTGATTTTGTCGTTTGCATCAATGCCGACAAAGTCGTGTTGACTGGGCGCAAGCTCGACCAGAAGCGGTACCACCGGTTCACAGGTTACGTCGGCAACATGAAGTCACGGACCGCCCGTGAGATGCTGGCCAGCAAACCCGAAGAGGTTATCAAGCTGGCTGTGCGTCGGATGATGCCGCGCTCGCCACTCGGTCGCGCAATGATGAAAAAGCTCAAAGTCTATGCCGGGACCGAGCACAACCACGCCGCCCAGCAACCCAAGGCGTACAAGCTCGCGCTCTGATCCGACTCTTTTAAGGAACCTTCCGAATGCCCCGAGACAGCATGAAGTTCTACGCCACCGGACGCCGTAAACGCGCGATCGCCCGCGTGTGGATGTTCCCCGGCGAAGGTAAAATCACGATCAATCGTCGTGACGCCGAGGGCTACCTCACCCGTAGCACCAACCTCAAGTACATCGAGCAACCGCTCAACGCGACCGGCACCCGCGAAGAATATGACGTGTGGTGCACCGCCCGCGGCGGCGGTCTCTCCGGACAGGCCGGAGCCATCCGTCTCGGCATCGCCCGGGCCCTCATGCGGATCGACGCCGACTATCGCGACAAGCTGAAGTCCGCCGGCTACCTCACCCGCGACTCCCGCAAGGTCGAGCGCAAGAAGTATGGGCGGAAGGGCGCCCGAGCACGCTTCCAGTTCTCGAAGCGATAGAGCGCGCGGGCCTTTTTGGCCGTGAATCCGATTCTGAGAAGCTTGCAGTAGGTCGACTACAGCAGCGCTTCTCAGAAGTCGTTTCACGGCCAAAAATTCACCGCGAACCTTTGGTGTGGCTTGGTTGTTTCGACTGGGTGCGCGGGCGTTTGGGTATGCAGGTCTTTTTGTTGGCGGGCCGGAACTGAGAAGTAACGACAGCAGCGCTTCTCAGAAGTCGTTCACGGCCAAAAAATCACCGCGAACCTTTGGTCGGGTTAGGTGCGCGGGCGTTCGGTCTGGCGGGCTTTTTCCACGAGCTGGAACTGAGAAGTTAGCTGTAGGCAACAGCAGCTTCTCAGAAGTCGTTTCACGGCCAAAAATTCACCGCGAACCTTTGTTGTGGCTTGGTTGTTTCGACTGGGTGCGCGGGCGTTTGGTCTGGCGGGCTTTTTCCACGAGCTGGAACTGAGAAGTTAGCTGTAGGCAACGACAGCACTTCTCAGAAGTCGTTTCACGGCCAAAAAATCACCGCGAACCTTGGGTATGTGGGCCTTTTTGGCGACGCGCCGGAACTGAGAAGCAACGACAGCAGCGCTTCTCAGAAGTCGTTGCACAGCCAAACAATCACCGCGAACCTTGGGTGGGGATTGGTTATCTCGACTGGGTGTGTGCGGGCCTTTTTGTCGGCTAATCGGCACTGAGAAGCAACGACAGCAGCTTCTCAGAAGTCGTTTCACGGCCAAAACTCACCGCGAACCTGGGAAGTCCGGCCTCCCCGAAGGTTCGCGGTGAATTTTTGGCCGTGGAGTGGTTCTGATGTTGTGCTGTAGGCGACTACAGCCCTCTCAGGGCCGCTTCACGGCCAAAAAGGCCCGCGCGTTGAGGTAACAAGACAAACTTTCGTAGGCGACTAGCCTTCTTAGGCCACTCCAGCTTCAAAAAGCCCCGCACGTTGAGGTAACAAGACAAACTTTCGTAGGCGACTAGCCTTCTTAGGCCACTCCAGCTTCAAAAAGCCCCGCGCCTTTAGGCAACGCCAAAAGCCCGCGCCTACCGATGGCTCGCCCTGCCGATCACCCCAGCAGCGCACGAAGTTTATCAACGCCTCGCAGCGTCACCTCTGGCGGCTCGCTCGTAAAACACACCCGGATGTGTGTGGGGTAGGGGCCAAAACTTGGTCCTGGGGCGACGAGCAGACCGATGTCGGCGCATCCCTCTAAAAACGCCATCAGTGTTTGGCCTCGGCGTTTTAGGGTATCGGCGATGTCGAGGAAGACAAACGTGCACCCCTGTGGTGCGGCGACTCCTAGGCGTTTGGCGACTTCTCGACCGACTTCGGCGTAACGGTTTTTGGCTGCTGCAACCCAGGCATCGCCGGCTGGTCCGAGGGCTCGTACGCCGGCGATTTGGGCTGCTGTCGGGGTGCTGTAAAAGGTGTATGTACTTGCTTTTTGGACCTGGGCGATCGCGTTTGCTGGGCCGATCACGTAGCCACAGCGGTTGCCGGCCATGCCGTAGGCCTTGGAAAACGAATGGATCGAAAAGGTTCGCTCGGGGGCTAGCGGGCGCGTATACACGTGCTCGCCCTCGTACACGTAGTCCTCGTAGACCTCGTCGGCCAGCAGCCAGACCCCGGCCTTTCGTGCCCAGCCGACGAGGGCTTCGAGAATCGGGCGGGGCAGTACCTTTCCGGTCGGGTTACTCGGCGTGTTGAGGTAGAGCGCGACGGTGTTGCTGTTGGCCTTGGCTGCGACGGCGGCCACGGCCTGTTGCGGGGTTGTGACCTCGCCGAAAAACGGCACGGGCACTGGCTTGCCGTAAAACGAGGTCACGATGCCACTCACCAGCGGCCAGTAGGGCGCCAGCAGCAGGACTTCCTTGCCGGGAGCCATGATGGCTCGCACCACCGAGGCCAGGGCACCCGTTGCACCTGCACCGATCAACACCTCGCTCGGCGAAGTTGCCAGACCGGTGCGGCTGACATAGCGCTCGCAAATTGCCGTGACGAGGTCGGGGCGGCCCTTGATCGAGGCATAGCGATGCATACCCGGGTACTCATCGACGTGGAGATCTTCCATTCGACAGCCGACCGCGGGCTCCATCCAGGTGTCGCCGACGTGGAGCTTGTAGGTCTCGCCGGTAAACGCTTGTAGTCGACTGGCGAGTGCCGAATAGACCGACGCTGTCATGCCAGAGATCGCTGGGGAAAATGCGGGGGTCGTCGGCTTGCTGTCCACGAACAGGTTTATACCTCGCGGGCGAGCGTGTCACAGCCGATCGGCGCGTTCGTTGCGACGTCGCAGTATCTCGGTGGCCGAAACACGGACAGTCTTCGACCTCGCGGGCGAGCGTGTCACAGCCGGTCGACGCGTTGCGACGTCGCAGTATCTCGGTGGCCGAACACGAACAGTCTTCTACCTCGCGGGCGAGCGTGTCACAGCCGGTCGGCGCGTTCGTTGCGACGTCGCAGTATCTCGGTGGCCGAAACACGGACAGTCTTCGACCTCGCGGGCGGGCGTGTCACAGCCGGTCGGTGCGTTCGTTGCGACGTCGCAGTGTTCCGTGGTCGAAACCCGAACAGTTTTCGGGGCGTCAAAGTGGACGCAGGCGTAGTTTCCAGACCAGGGTCAGGGCTTCGAGCATGATCGCCGGCGACATTTTTGACTGCCCACGGGTGCGGTCGGGAAACACGATGGGGACCTCGCGCAGGCGAAAGCCACGTCGGCTGGCGCGGTACTTCATCTCGATTTGAAACCCGTAGCCGGTGGCGGCGACACGGTCGAGTGCCAGCGTCTCGAGCACGTGGCGGCGATAGCAGACAAACCCGGCTGTCAGGTCGCGCACACCGATGCCGAGCACGGTTCGGGCGTAGAGGCTCCCACCGCGCGACACCGCAATCCGCAATGGACTCCAGTTTTCAACGCTGCCGCCCGGGACCCAACGCGAACCGATAGCGACGTCTGAACCAGTTTTACATGCATCTACAAGATCGCCCAAAAACCGCGGCGGGTGCGAGAAGTCAGCGTCCATCTGAATGACAAACCCGTAGTTTTTGGGCGAGTCGAGAACATGGCGGTAGGCGGCGAGATAGGCGCGGCCCAGGCCTTCCTTGCCTCGGCGGTGCAGACAGCTGACCTGGGGATGGGCGCTGGCGAGCTCGTCCGCGAGTTGGCCGGTGCCGTCGGGGCTGTTGTCGTCGATGACCAAAATATCGAAGTCGGGTTGCGCACCCATGATCGCGGCCACGATCGCCTCGAGGTTTTCGCGTTCGTTGTAGGTCGGGAGTAGGACGACGCTGTCGGTCACGGGCCGGGTTGTACACCGAGAGGTCGGTGCGGGCAAGTTGTGGGCAATAACATGTATGTGCATTAGCATAAAATATGCTCATACAAATGTTACAGCCACCTCGATCGCTACAGTCGGTCCCACAAAGCCCATGGGTGGACAGTGTTTGCCGGGGGAGACCTCACATTTGTTGAGGCCTATTTTACGGTGTTGCACTGGTATAACTGATGGTGGCGAACGCCCCTTGCATAACTTCAGGACTTTGACATGGCGATCAGGACTTCTCGGGTAATTTCGACGGCATCAGTGGTTTGTACGGCAGCGTTGCTGGCAGCCTGCGGCGGCGGGACCTCGTCGACGACCGACTCAACCGCCTCGTCGACCACAGGCGATGCCACTACCGGCGAGACGACCGGGCAAACCGAGACCGATGCGACCACTGCCGGGCCTGGGACCGAGAGCGAAACCGGCCCGACAACCGATCCGACGACGGGCCCCGACAGCGAGACCGAGACCGGCACGGAGACCGACACCGACGGCGAGGGCTCGACATTTTGCGTCGACAACGGGTTCGCTGTGGCCGAGCTCAACGAAGACAGCGGAATTGTCTGGGGAGCACCGGCGGGTCACTTTGTTGTCAATACAACCTTTGGCGTGTGGGACCTCGCCGAGCATTGGACCGGTTGCGACACCTACGTGTTTATTGCCCACCTGCCCGACAACAACGGCGCAGTTTACAAAAATAGCCTCAAGGGCGACCTGTTTACCCGCTCCGCCCCCAACGTCCATTACTTCTTTGGCAGTTACGGGGCCGATGCCGAGGCCGAAGCGCTCGACTGGCAAACCCGCGTGGGCGGCACGTTGGCGGGCCTGAGCCAGGAGCAGATCGACCACTGGAAAGACCGGGTGCACTTTGTCACCGACCCGCTCAACGAAGTCGAGGGCGGGGTAGGAGCGTTTGCTGCCGCCAACGCCGACCCGCGTAACTTTGCCATCGACCGTGCACATACATGGGATAATCCGGGCAACTACCAGGACACGCTCGGCGGCAACTTTTCGCCCGACATCAACGTCATGGGCTATCTCGGGCGTTACTACAACTTCCGCTACGACCAGGACCAAGAACTCGCTGCCCAGCAGGACGTCACCATTGTGCCGATGATGGAGGCCGTGCAGTTTGCCCCCGACTGCATGGTGGGCGACGACTGTTTTGATCAACAAAACGGTCCGTTTTCCAACTCCAACAACAACGCCGTGTGGCCGGTGGCGTTCCCCGATGCCGCGACCATGGCCCAGTTTGACACCATGGAGTTTGACCTCGCGGCCCGTTGTGGCCCCGATGCCTATGCCGACTGCGGTCACTGGGACTACGAGGCGTTTATCTCCCTGTGCGACACTGAGGCGTGTGAAGGCAAAAATGAGGTGATCCGCTGGATCACACCGTACTCGCGCCCGGGTCGTCGCCGCTGGGTAGTTGATGTTACACCATTTTTAGGGATGGTCCGCGACGGCGGTACTCACTACTTCAGCTTTGGCATGTTGTGGAATATGAACCCCTCGACCTGGGATATGCACTTTCGCCTGCGCAACACGGGCCAAGACGGCGCTTCGGTCGAGGTGATTCCCGCATTCGCAGGCAACAAGGGCTTCAACGACACCTACAACGACGGGTGGGAGACCCTCAACTTTACGCCTCCGCCATCGACCAAGCGTGTCGAACTCGTCGCGATTATTTCGGGGCACGGGCAAGAGGCGGGCAACTGTGCCGAGTGGTGCGAACATCAGCACGAGTTCACGCTCAACGGCAGCACTTCCTATCGGCGCGAGTTTCCAAACCAAGTGGCCGCCTCGGCCTGTGCCGAGCAGGTCGATATCGGCGTGGTGCCGGGGCAGGGTGGCAACTGGACGCCGGGTCGCGCGGGTTGGTGCCCGGGGCTGCCGGTCCAGCCCTGGCGGGTCGATATCACCGAAGACGTCAACCTAGGCGAGGAGAACACCCTCGACTACCAGGGGCTCTACAACAACGGGACCCCAATCGGCGGTCGGATCCGGCTCAATAGCTACGTCGTGTTCTACGAGTAGGTTCGGGCCGATCGTTGGCCGGGTTCGGCTCAGTCGTTACGTCGTGCTCTAGGAGTGAGCTCGGGCCGATCGCTGGCCAGACTCGGCCCAATAGCTACGTCGTGTTCTACGAGTAGGCTCGGGCCGATCGTTGGCCGGGTTCGGCTCAGTCGTTAGGTCGTGCTCTACGAGTAGGCTCGGGCCGATCGTTGGCCGGGTTCGGCTCGGTCGTTAGGTCGTGCTCTACGAGTAAGCTCGGGCCGATCGTTGGCCGGGTTCGGCTCAGTAGCTACGTCGTGCTCTGCGAGTAGGTTCGTAGACTTGGCTCAATCGCTGGCTGGTGTCGACGCAGTAGCTACGCTCGGCCCAGGTGCAGCGTCGTGCTTCGCGTCAGCTCGCGGCCTGATCGCGGCGCAACAGGTTCTCCACGACATCGGTTGGCACCGCAGCGGCCTGGCCGAGTTCGCGAAATAGCTGGGCGCCGACCTCTGCCTGGGAAGATGCGTATACAAGTGGTGCAATGCTGCGAAGGACTTCGATCCGACGTTCCCGTGGCAACCCCGCAAGCCGGGTTTTGACCTCGGCGACCTGTGGGGCATGTTGGAGGTAGGCCTGCAACTGGGGCTTTTCGCTCGCCGGTACCGGGAGGCGCTCGATAAGGGCATTGAAGCGTTGGGACTCCTCGGGGTCGATCACCCCATCGGCGTGCACGAGGAGGGCGGCGAAGCAGGCTTTTTCGCGGGCGACTTGGGCGGCCCGGCGATCCCAGGTTTCACGCCAGCGAGCGACTTCTTCGCGTTCGATCCCCAGGGTGTCGGCGATCAGCATAAAGACTTCGCGTTCGGCCTCGGAGCCTTCACCGTCGGCGAGGGCGATCGACCAGGCGCGCTCGAGCAGTTCCTCGCAAAACAGGGGCAACGGAGGGGGGAGGTCTTCTAAGTGACGCTCGAGGGCTTCGCGGTCGAGGAGGATGGCGGTCCACTTGGCGCGCAGGTCCGGGGGCAATCGTTCATCGATCACGGCCAACACCGGGTCACATTCTCCAGCAGTCAGTTCGCCGTCCGCGTGGGCAATGAGTCCACAGGCGACGATGCTCCATTCCTGTTCCGGTGTGAGTGCCACGCCCCGAATCCTACACCGATGACGCGAGCTTGGGGGCAGCAACGATTTCGGATTCGTGTTTGCTTCGCTCGGCTTGCTCCTGGGGCGTCACCCGCGGCTTGGCTGGCATCACCAAGGCTTGTTTTGGGCTCAAAAACGCCCTGTTGCGGGTGGTTGTTGGCAGGTCGATTTTGCTTGCGGGTGTGCTCGATAATTACATGCTGATACATGAAATAGCGGTGCCCACAGAATATTCATGTATCAGCATATATAACCGGGCCTGATCAGTCGGTCCCGCAGTAGCGCAGGTCGCAGTCGGGTGTGTTGGGCAACTTGAACACGTAGTACGGCTCCTGTGCGTCGCACTCACGCACTTGGATATCGGCGGACCACCAGCACTCGCCAAACTCCCAGTTGAAACACACCATCCGGGTGACAACCCCATCGCCGGCGGCGGGATAGGTGCCCAGCATATAGCCGGTTGCCTTCGAGCCGCAGTGATACAGGTTGGGGGGGGAGGTCGGCATTTTGGTGCCGGCGTCACCGACAAATCGGTACCACACGTCGCCCATTTCATCGTCGCAGTTGTTGGTGACGGCGTTGAACGACTCGTGGCGGTTGGCTTCGTCGAGCTCGATGGCGGTCAGGCATTCGACGGGTAGCTCCGACTGACAGTCTGCCGAGCAGCCGTCGAGGTTTTCGTTATTGCCGTCGTCGCATTCCTCTTCGGACCCCTCGACTTCATCGAGATTGCCGTCGCCGCAGTACGGGCCGAGTTGGGTGCAATCGTCGCCACAGCCGTTGTAGCTATTGTCGTTGACGCCGTCGTCGCAGACCTCGACTCCCTCTTGAATGTGGCTGTCACCGCACGATGCGGCTTGGCAGTTCGATAGGCACTCGTCGGTTTCGATGTTGTTTTGGTCGTCGCACTGCTCGGTCTCAGGGTCGACAAACCCGTCGCCACAGCTCGGCAGGCTGCAATCGTTGAGACAGCCGTCGTTTTGCTCGTCGTTGCCGTCGTCGCACTCCTCGAACACCGCGTGGGGAAACCCGTCGCCACAGACGTTGAGCTTGCACTCTTCGGTGCAGTTATCGGTGTTGTCGGCGTTTTGGTCGTCGCATTCCTCAGCGCCCTCGGTCACCCCATCGCCACAGGTACTCGGGCCCCACTCACAGTTGTTTGTACAATCATCGTCATTGATGTCGTTACCGTCGTCGCACTGCTCGACACCGTCGTGGACAAACCCATCCCCACACGAGGCTGCGAGACACGAGTCGAGGCAGCCGTCCGTATTGTCATCGTTTTGGTCGTCGCACTGCTCGATTCCCTGCCAAATAACACCGTCACCGCAAATCGCTTGGGTGCAGTCGTTGCGGCAGGCGTCGTCGTCGACATCGTTTTGGTCGTCACACTCCTCGCCGGCGTCGACCAGGCCATCGCCGCAAAAACTCGCACTCGTGGTCGGCCCTTCACTCGGATCGACCGTTGATGAGGGGCTCGTGGTCTGGCCCGTGTCCGAGGTCGTGGTGTCCGTTTCCGAGTCCGACTCACTGCCGCTGGCTGTCGGCATAAACATCGGACCCGAGTTGCAGCCCGCGGCCAAGAGGCCGGCCACAAGACCAACAACGGGTGCTCGTAGGGATAAATCAAGCATACGAACCTCAAATATCAGGGTTGGATCTGGGTGGCAACCGAAGCTCCTGCAACAGCGGGGCGACAGGCGACGACCGACCTCATCTGGATCATGCGGCATAGGTTTGGCAGCCCAAAACGGGGTAGTGTGGCGTATGGCGCCGGCATAGGTGTCACACACTGGCGAGGGCAACATGTGGTTCGCAAAATCGTTTGCAGATGCATGGGAACACCGGGTGCGCTAATTTCGCACGAAGGCCGAACACATCCGGGGGGCCGGTTTTTGTGGCTGTGTACCTACACTTCAAATCTTGTGCATTTGCAACAAGATTGCGCGCAGTGCGCCGCAAAATGTGAGCAGACCGACGGTCATCACAGAAGTGGGGTTCGATATTGCCCAGGCCCACCCCGTCAGTTGGCGAATTTCCCAAGAATCCGGCAATGATTTATTGACGCCATGGGGCGCAACAGTAAACCTTCGCCCGACCAACGACCCCGGGGCCGCGGTGAATGCACGCCCCTAGACCCACCCCTTTACAGATATCGAAGAGTGACGATGACCCAGCTCGACGTTGAGCTCCCCCCAGCAACACAGGATTCAGACAGTGGTCGCACGACGACCAGCGGGAGGAGTAAACGACGTCGCTCCCGGGCAAAAACCCAGAAGTCGGGTGGGGGAGGTGACGATGGCTCGGGCAACGGGGCGACTGGCGGCGGCGGGATCATCCGCGGCGACCTCGCCGAACAGGCTCGTCGCAAGTACCTCAACTACGCCCTCAGCGTGATCACATCGCGGGCGATCCCCGACGTGCGAGACGGTCTCAAGCCCGTCCACCGGCGGATCCTCTTCACGATGTTCAACGACCTGAGCCTCACCCACGACTCGCGCCACCGCAAAAGCGCCAAGGTCGTCGGTGATGTCATCGGTAAGTACCACCCCCATGGCGATTCGGCGGTCTACGACGCGATGGTGCGGATGGCCCAAAGCTTCGCCATGCGCGAGACGCTGGTCGACGGTCAGGGCAACTTCGGCTCGATCGATGGCGATTCGCCAGCTGCCTATCGTTATACGGAGGCCCGGCTGACCAAGTTGGCTTCGGAGTTGTTGGTCGAACTTCGCAAGCAGACGGTTGTTTACCGCGATAACTACGACGGCACCGGCAAAGAGCCGGTGGTCTTGCCGGCCCGCTTCCCCCAACTGCTGGTCAACGGCAGCACCGGGATCGCGGTTGGCATGGCCACCAGCATTCCACCGCACAACCTCGAGGAGGTGTGCAAGGCCGCCAGTGCATTGATCGACAAGCCCGACCTCTCGGTCAAGCAGCTGATGCGCTACGTCAAGGGGCCCGACTTCCCAACCGGCGGCCAGCTAGTGGCGGACAAGGGCGAGCTCGCCAAGCTCTACGAAAAGGGCAAGGGCTCATGCAAGTTGCAGGGCTCATGGAAGGTCAAACCAGACACCAAAAAGGGCAAGTCCAAGTCGACCATCGTGGTCATCGATGCGGTCCCCTACGGCGTTGAAAAAAGTACCTTGGTCGAGGAAATCGGTCGCCTGGTCGTCGGCAAAAAACTGCCGGGACTGGTCGGTGTGCAGGACCTGAGCACCGAAGATGTGCATGTCGAGTTGGAGCTGCGCGGCAAGGGCAGCGACCCCGACCTGGTGATGGCCTACCTGCTCAAGCACACCCGCCTGCAGGTCTCGATCAAGTTTGACCTCACCTGCCTGGTACCCACCGACAACCCCGAGGTCTGTGCGCCGCAACGCCTCGACCTCGCCGGCATCTTGCGAAACTTTGTCGAGTTCCGCATCGAATGTGTGCGCAAGCGGTTTGAGTACGAACTGCGCAAGCTCGAAGAACGGATCCACATCCTCGAGGGCTTCGAGATCATCTTCGACGACCTCGACAAGGCGATCCGCATTATCCGGCGCTCCGACGGCAAGGCCGACGCCGCCAAAAAGTTGATGAAAGCGTTTGGCATCGACGACATCCAGGCCGACGCGATCTTGGAGACCAAGCTCTACCGCCTGGCCAAGTTGGAGATCGAGAAGATCCGCGAGGAGCTGGCCGAGAAGCGCAAACTCGCGAAAAGGATTCGCGGGATCCTGCGCAGTCCCACCAAGTTGCGCGGGGTTGTCAAATCCGAACTCGACGAGCTGGCGGCGACCTACAAAGACAAGCGCCGGACCAAGATCGGTGCCGACGATGTCACCGAGGACTTCTCGGCTGAGAGCTTTATTGTCGAGGAAGATGCGGTGGTGTTGGTGACCCGCGACGGTTGGGTCAAACGCGGTCGCAAAATCAACCTCAAAACCACGCGTATGCGCGAGGGCGACGAACCGCTGGCACTCATCGGTGGGAGCACGCGCGAGTGCCTGGTGCTGTTTAGCAACAAGGGCTCGGCCTACACCCTGCGGATCAACGACATTCCGCAGTCGACCGGCCACGGGATCCCCGTGCAAAAGCTACTCAAGTTCAAAGACGGCGAGCGCGTGATCGGGGCGGTTGGCACCGACCCGCGGGTCATGCCCGAGTTCGCCTACGAAAAGCCCGACCTAGGTGAGGACTACGAAGATCCGTACCCGCACATGTTGGCCGTCACCCACAAGGGCCAGAGTCTGCGGTTTACGCTGTGGCCGTTTCGCGACACCAGCACCTCACGCGGGCGCAAGTACGGCCGGCTCAAGGAGGGTGATGAGTTTGTATCTACACTCAAAGTCTACGCCGAGGACAATGTCTTTGCCCTGACCAAAAAGGGGCGGATGTTGTGCTGCAACGCCCAAGACATCAACCTCCTCAGCGGCCCGGGGCGCGGTGTCGCATTTATGAAGGTTGGCCCTGGCGACCAAATTCTCGGGGCCTATCGCACCACCGATACGATCAGCTACGAAAAAAGCACGGGCACGCAAAAGAAGCTCATTGCCAAGAACTATGCGCTCGTCAACCGCGGGGGTAAGGGCACCGCACTGTTTCAACGCGGGACCATCAAACGCGTGGTCGGCCCGGACATTCCGGTGCCGGTTTTAGAAGAAAAGGCGAGCAAGTAGGCAGGTATCGATATGGCGCGAAAGACATCCAGCAAACGTACCCAGAGCTACGACGCCTCTTCCATTCAGGTGCTAGAGGGGGTTGCGCACGTCCGCAAGCGGCCCGGCATGTATATCGGCGGGGTCAACCGCGAGGGTCTGCACCACCTGATGTGGGAGATCTTGGACAACGCTGTCGACGAGGTCATCAACGGTCATGCCTCGCAAATCGAAGTGATTCTAGATGCTGACCACCGCGGGGTCACGATCCGCGACAACGGCCGTGGGATTCCCGTAGATCGCCACCCAACCCTCAAAATTCCGGCGGTTATCGCCGTGTTTACTAAGCTCGGTGCCGGCGGCAAGTTTGACGGCGCGAGCTACAAGCACTCGGGTGGTCTGCACGGTGTCGGTGCCGCGGTGGCCAACGCCCTGTCCGAGACCCTGCGGGTCAAGGTGTGGCGCGGCGGTTCGGCCCACGAAGCCGAGTTCACCCGCGGGATATTGAGCAAAAAACTCAAGAAAGTCGGCAACGCCCGCGGCTCCGGGACCGAGGTCTACCTGCGCCCAGACCAGGAGGTTTTCGGCGCCAAAAACAAGCTCGACCCAATCGTTGTACGCGAGCGGTTAGAGGCCAAAAGCTACCTGCACAAGGGCCTCAAAATTCTGTTTACCGACCAGAGCAACGCCAAGCTAGAGACGTTTCACCACGCTGGCGGGATTTCGGAGTACCTCGGTAAACTGATTCAGGTGCGTGGCAAGGATGCCTCGCACACCGGTAGCTTTTACCTCGATCGCGTCGAAGACCCCAAGCTAGAAGTTGCATTTGCATGGACTTCGGCAACCGACGACTCGATGTATTCGTTTGTCAACGGCGTGCCGACACCCGACGGCGGCACCCACGAGCAGGGTTTGCGCAACGCCCTTGGCAAGGCCCTACGCGGCTACATGAAGGCCCACAAGCTCGAGCCCAAGGGCCTCAGCATCACCCTCGACGACATCAAAGAGGGCATGGTGGCGGTGCTTAGCACCTACGTGTTGGAACCGCAGTTTCAAAGCCAAACCAAAAACCGGCTCAACAATCCGGAGGTCACCGGCCAGGTCGAAGGCACGATTCGCCCCGCCTTGGAGCAGTGGCTACACGAAAACGGCAGCACGGCCGAGGCGATCGTTGCTCGAATCATTGCATCTGCAAGGGCTCGCGCCGCCAGCCGGGCCGCCAGCCAGTCGGTCTCACGCAAGAGCGCCGGCCAGGCTAAGCTCGGGCTGCCCGGCAAGCTCGCCGACTGTTCCAACCGCGACCCGAGCAAGTGCGAGCTGTTTATCGTCGAGGGCGACAGCGCCGGTGGTTCGGCCAAAATGGGCCGAAACCGCAAAACCCAGGCAATCTTGCCGCTGCGTGGCAAGGTCCTCAACGCCGAGCAGGCAACGCTCGCCAAGATCACCAACAACGAAGAACTCGGCAACATCCTCAAGGTCCTAGGCTGTGGGATGGGCAAGAACTTCAACATCGACGGGCTGCGCTACAACAAGATCATCCTGCTGATGGACGCCGACTCCGATGGCCATCACATCGCCACCCTGTTGCTGACGTTCTTTTACCGCTACCTCCCCGAGCTCATTCGCCGCGGTCATGTGTACCTGGCCCAACCGCCACTTTATCGGGTCAACATTGGCAAGGAGGTGCTTTGGGCCTCCGACGACGGTCACCTGCAGTCGATCCTCAAATCGAAGACCCGCGGCAAGCCGGAGATTCAACGCTTCAAGGGTCTTGGTGAGATGATGCCGGCGACCCTGCGCGACACCACCTTGGACCCCAAGTCGCGCCAGCTGATCCAGGTGACGATCAACGACGAGTTGGCGACCGACCGGACCATTAGCAGCCTCATGGGCAAGGACGCCTCGGCGCGCTACGGTTTTATTATGGAGCGTGCGGCCGAGGCCGAGTCGCTCGACGTCTAAGCTTGCGCATACATGTTTACCCGGGCGGTTGGCCGAAAAAACCGCCTGCCCGGGTTGCTAACCGTCGTGGTGATAGGGATGGCCGGCCAACAGCGAGCAGGTGCGATAGAGCTGTTCGAGCAGGACCAAGCGCGCGAGACGGTGCGGCAGCGTCATGTTGGACAGGGCCAGGAGGCGTTGCGCCCGGGACCTGTCGTCGTCGTCAAAGCCGTGGGCATCGCCAATACACAGGGACACACGGCCCAGGTTTTGCCCACGCCAGTGTTCGATCCAGCCGGCGAACGCCCGGGTTGTGCACTGTTCACCGCGCTCGTCTAACAGCACCGTCACCTGCCCGCGTTGGGGCGCGACGTGTTTGCGCAGCGCCGCGAGAGAACGAACTTCGCGGACCTCGACCTTGGCAAAGGGCCGGGTGCGTTTGACATAGGTGGCACACAGCTGCTCTAGGCCGCGATCCTTTAGTTTGCCAACCGCAACAACTTCGATCAGCATCGCGACATCCCCGGCACCCGCAACTCCATGCTGTTACAACGAGATTGCGTGTGGGTCATCGGCCCGGTGTCGGGCCTCGAAAATTTTGTTTCAGACACGGGTGTGAGGATGCCAAACAACACGGTAGCCGGGACGGTACCGTGTTTGAAAGGATGTTTGTTATCACGCGTCACGAGCGTTATTGCGAACAAAGAGGACCTCTGATAGCGTCCGCGACGGGCAGGTTCGCCCATCAGCAGAGTTGGAGAGACGACAATGAGCGAGAACAAACACATCCCCGGTTCATTTTGTTGGGTCGAGTTGACAACAACCGACCTCGCCGGCGCTAAGCATTTTTACTCGGAGTTGTTTGGCTGGAGCACCAGTGATCAGCCTGCCGGCGATCACGGTGTATATACCATGTTCCTCAAGGGTGAGCGTCAGGTTGGCGGACTGTTTCAGCGGACCGACGAGATGGCAGCCCAGGGGATTCCACCGAATTGGATGGGCTACATCGCGGTCGAAGACGTGGACAAATCGGTCGCCAAGGTGCGGGAGCTCGGCGGCCAGGTTGTGATGGCGCCGATGGAGGTGATGGAAGAGGGGCGAATGGCCGTGATTTCCGATCCGACGGGAGCCGTTGTCAGCCTGTGGCAGGCCCTCAAACACCGCGGTGCCGGGGGTTTTGGCGATCCTGGCTTTTTGTGCTGGTCTGAGTTGGCAACCCGCGACACCGACACTGCCGAGGCTTTCTATCAGGGGGTGTTTGGGTGGACCAACACCAAGCAAGATATGGGTACATTTGTTTATACAACTTTTAGCCATCAGCATCCGTTTGGCGGGATGATGGCGATGGACGAAAAATGGGGGGACGCACCGCCGCACTGGATGCAGTACTTTGCGGTGGTCGATTGCAAGGACTCGGCCCGACGCGCAGCTGAACTTGGTGGCAACGTTTGCGTGCCCCCAACCGAGATTCCCCAGGTCGGGACCTTTGCGGTCATCAACGACCCCCAGGGGGCGACCTTTACAATCTTGCAACTGCTCCCCCAGGGCGACTGCTAAGTTGCCCGGCCGTGAGGTGCCGCGTACTGCTCGCGGCCCTTGCAGCTACAAAAACAACACAGCCACACCGGCCACGGCGAGCGTCGCTCCGCACCAGCCGCCAAGGCCGATGTGTTCGCCGCGAGCCTTGGCCACCGGCAGAATCATGATCGGTGCAAGTCCCATCAAGGTCGCGGCTACACCTGTATTTCGGGCTAGCTGAACGGCGAGCAGTGAGAGCCCAACCCCGACAAAGGGGCCAAAAATAGCGCCGACCAAGGTTGGTTTCATCACGGTTGACGAGCGGCTCGCAGCGACAACCCGCGGCCACCAGCGAAGGGCAGTGCATACGCACATATACCCGATGAGGCCAACGCCCACGCGGATCTGGGACGCGACAAATGCATCGGCATCGCCCATACCAATTTTGCTGAGGACCAGGCCCGCCGCCTGACCGATGGCCCCCACCACGGCAAACACAACGCCGAGCAAGAGTTTGTTGCCGTGTCGGATCTGGTGTCGCCCCTGTGGGGAGCGCTCGAGTACCGCCCAGGTAATGCCGCCAAACACCAACAGCATGGCGATGAAGTCTCGTGCCGCCAGTTGCTCACCCAGAAGCGCCCAGCCGATCAGCGCGGTCCACAGGGGTACTGATGCCATCACCAAGGTAGCGAGCCGCGAGCCGATCATGATGAGCGCGCGAAACAGGCAGTAGTCGCCGAGCAGCAGGCCAAAGACGGCCGAGGCCGCGAGCCACAGCCACATGTGTGTAGATGCATCAAGTGGAAACCACTGGCCCACGACGATGGCGCTGTACAGCGTGAGGCCAACGAGCGCGATGGCGAGTCGAATGGTGTTGAGGGTCAGTGCACCACTGCGCTTGCCCGCAACCTCAAACGCCACGGCCGTGATCACCCAACAGGCGGCCGTCGCAAGCGCAGCAAGTTCACCCGTGTGGGAGGTGACCACTGGCGGAACCTAACAATCTCGACCGTGCAACAAAGATCAGACGACGGGCGCGGACGCTCGTGGATGCCAACACCTGATCTACGAGACAGTTCGCAGTCATCGCAGTATCCTGCGAAATTTCGCTAGACTCACGTGTTTGGACAGGTGTTCGCCACATCCTTCACACAACACACCCTAGGTCGAGGTGAATTTTCCCACGCGATCTACAAGCCGTGCGGTCGGGATTATCTTCCGGAATCCGTGCCCACAAAGGGAGCCTGCTCGGCTATAGTTTGCGGAGAACTCGGCACGGTCGAGTTTCTGACTTGATTTCGCTTTCCCATCGCGACGGGAAAGCGCTTGAAGGGGGAAATACAAACCATGAATAACAAGATCTTCCCGAAACTGCTCGGGCTCGGCTTGGCCGTGTCCCTGGTCGGGGCATGCAACCCATCTGAAGAACCTACCACCGCATCGGCTTCGGACTCTGACACAGACACCGAAGGCACCGACTCCGAGGGTACGGACACCACCGAGGGCCCGACCACGGGACCCACCACTGGCCCGACCGGCACCAACACCATGGGTGATGGCGACGGCGACGGTGATGGCGACGGTGACGGCGACGGTGACGGCGACGGTGACGGCGACGGCGACGGCGACGGTGACGGCGACGGTGACGGCGACGGCGACGGTGACGGCGACGGTGACGGTGACGGCGACGGCGACGGCGACGGCGACGGTGACGGCGACGGCGACGGTGACGGCGACGGTGACGGCGACGGTGACGGCGACGGTGACGGCGACGGCGACGGTGACGGCGACGGCGACGGCGACGGCGATGGCGACGGCGACCCGTCCTGCCAAGCTCCGCCCGAGTACATCAACTGCGACGAGAACACCAACGACCCGTTCAACGCGATCGGCCTCAACTGCCCCGGCGGTGATGAGACCAACTCGATCGCAATCGCCAACGAGGTTCACTCGGTCAACAACAACAACTCGTGGCGCATCGCCAGCGGCTTCGGTACGTTCCAAGATCCGAACGCTGCCGACAACCAGCCGTTCAACGACCTGCTCTACGGTGCACGCCCGGTTTGGAAGACCGACCCGAACACCATGGAGCCGATCATTGGTGACCCATTGATGCCGAGTAACTCGTTCTTGATGCTCAGCACCGGTGTCATCTCGCAGCCGCAAAACGGCGTGGTCACCGAGCAAAGTGGCTCTCAGGACAGCAACGGTAACAACAACAACGACGACAGTGGCAACCTGCCGTCACCGTTGACCCCGGCCGAGGGCTCCAACATGGGCAACGGCGGTACGCCGTTCATGGATTGTGACAACGTGGGCGACTGTTCCGACACGCTCTTCGACCAGTTCGACATCGCCGGCGATCCGGAGGATGCTCAGTACCTGCAGTTCGACGTTTCCGTGCCCGAAGGAACCTTCGGTTACATCTTCGACGTCGTCTATCACTCGTCCGAGTGGCCGACCTACGTCAACACCTCGTTCAACGACCTCTTCATCGGTTGGCAAACCTCCGAGGTCTACACCGGGAACACCACCTTCGTGCCCGGCCCGATGATGACGGTGTTGCCGATGACGGTCACCGCCCTCGATCCGCACCTGTCGGGTGACGGCTACAGCCAAAACGAGCCCCAGCTTGCCGGTACCGGCTTCGAGGGCCACGCAGGCACCGACTGGATCGTCGTCAAGGGTGGTGTCAATCCGCTCGAGTCGGTCCAGATTACCTTCTACATCGCCGACATGGGTGACTCCATCCTGGCGACCCAGGTCATCCTCGACAACTTCCGCTGGGACTGCGAGGGTTGTATCCCGTCCGAGGTCGACGACTGTGGTGTGATTATCCAGTAATCACAACAGTTGCGCCTACAACAAAGCCCGGTGGTTCGCCACCGGGTTTTTTATTACCCGCACGCACGGCCACAGATCGTGTATGAGCAAGAGACTCGCGGCAGCCTAGCGCTTCCGGACCCGGGTGAGCCGCTGGATCGTGACCGCGAGCAGTTCACGGTCGATCGGCTTGGGCAGGCACACGTTGGCGCCTGCCTGGCGGAAGCTCGCTTTTTGGTCGGGTTGTAAGTCAGCCGTCAACGCAATGATCGGGACTTTTCGGGCCGCCGTCCGTTCGCGCAAACACTTGGTGGTTTCGATGCCATTGAGTCCCGGCATATGCATGTCGAGAACCACCAGATCAAACGGGTTTCGCGCAAACGCCTCGACCGCTTCTTGCCCACTTTCAACCACCTCGGCGGTACAGCCCCAGGCACTGAGGGTTCGTTGTAACAGCAACCGAGTCACGGCATTGTCGTCGGCAGCGAGCACGCGCAGCCCATTGAGGGTCACGACCTCCTGGGTCGCGTGGGCCGGAAATACCGGAAACTCCCCCGTTCTGGGACCGCTGCCGATCTCGAGGTCGAGATAAAATCGAAATGTCGAGCCAACCGACTCCTGGCTTTCGACTTCGATGCGACCGCCCATCAACTCGCACAGCTGTTGAACGATGGCGAGGCCCAGCCCAGTACCTCCAAACCTGCGCGAGGTCGCGGGCGTTGCCTGCTCAAACGGAACAAACATCCGGGCAATCTGCTCCTGCGGAATTCCAATACCAGTATCGCTGACGCTGCCGACAAGCGAGATTCGCCGCAGGTTTGTCGTGGGCTTGTGGGACAGCTCGACACGGACCTCACCGTGATCTGTAAACTTCAGGGCATTGCCGACGAGGTTGATAAGGATCTGCTGAAACCGCCGTGGGTCCCCTCGTAGCCACATGGGAACCGTGGGGGCGACCTCAAATAACAGTTCGATATTGCGGCGCCAGGCGACCGAGCCGAGCAGCCGGCGAACGTCATTGAGGACGGTCCGCGGGGAGAAGTCGACGGTCTCGAGGGTGAGCTTGCCAGCCTCGATCTTTGCATGGTCAAGTATGTCGTTGAGGTGGTCGAGCAGGCCCACCGCCGAGCGCCGCAGGTGTTGGGTTAGCTCGCGTTGTTCGTCGTTGAGCTCGGTATCGATGAGAAGGTCGGCCATGCCAAGCACGCCCGTCATCGGTGTGCGCAACTCGTGGCTCATGGTCGCCAGGAACTCGGATTTGGCCTGGCTCTCGGCCTCGGCCCGCAGGCGCAGGCGCACCGCCTCGGCCCGGGCCATATCGATTTGTCGGGCGAACGACTTGAGGTCTTCGCTGCGGCGTTCGAGCTTGATGTGGGCCTGTTCCAACTTGTGCTGGTAGGCGCGACGGTCACTGACATCATGTTGGCTGACTAAAAGGGCAGGTTCTCCTGAGACCGGGTCGACAACCTGGTGGGCATTGATTCGGTGCCAACGCACACCACCGGTGGTCATCACTTCGACTTCGTCGACAAAAGCCTCTCCTTTGGCGGTCGTGTGGCGAATTTCAGGTGCGATGGTCTTGTCAAAAAACAGCGAGGCAAACAGGTCTTCGGACTCACTGACCCCCTGGCCGAGCGTGCGTTTGGCGGCGGGGTTACGCAGCAGCACCTGGCCACTTGGTGTGTACAGCGACACCATCTCCGAGCAGTGACGCAGTGACTCGACGTGGCGTCGATCGGTGGATTCTGCGACCCCTGTCGGGGTTCGGGCTTCAACCAGCAATGCCAGTCGTTCGCCGTGCTCATCACGTATGTAAATCGGTGAACATACACACTCCAGCGTCATTGGCTCACTGTGTGGGTAAAACGTCCACCGTTCGCTCACCGAAGTTTCGCCCTGTGCGAATCGCAGGCGGTAGTTGGCCAGTCGTGTGCGGCTTGCATCGGAGATGTCCTGCGAAAAATCGCGGGCGAGGAGTTCCTCGAGGGAGTCGGCTTGCCACAGTCGAACCGCCGGGGGGTTGGCCCACCACTTGCGCAGGAAATCGATGTCAAACACCCATACTGGTGTTGTCAGTAAGCCATAGACGCCGAGTGCATCTCGGGTAATGGCTGACTGTTTCGCCAGCGGTACGCAGTGCTGCGGTGAACCCATCGGGTCTTGTCACAATACACCGCTCGTCGCCCCTGCAAAACTCGTCTAACGGGGAGTGGCACGCCCCAGCCTAAAACGGCAAAGTTGCGCAGCTAGGCGGGCTCGCGCATTCTTGACCGTGAGGTATGTGCATTTGCAAGCTTGCCTACAATCGCCACACCGGGGGGACATGCTCGATTCGACACGTTTTGGCGGGACGCGGCCGTCACCCACGTTTTGCGCAGCAGGCCAGGCTAGTTGTTGGGCGCCCCTGCTTCGATCCAAGCTCGAACCTGATTGACCTGTCCCGGGGCGAGGAGTTTGGGCGAGTTCAGGGGCATATGACTGACCGGGTTACCCTGCGAATTTTGTGGCTCACAGCGGGAAAGCAGTTGGAGTAGCCAGCTTTGATCGGGCGCGCCGGGGGCCACGAGCGCCATCGGCGTGTCGGCGACAACATTGTGGGCCAACAGGTGACTGTGGAGTTGTGGGGCTTCAAAGTTGAGCCCGGCAGCCGGTTGTGTCGCCCCGTGACATGACGAGAAAATGCAGCTCGGGCGCAGGATCGTTTCGCTAATGTTGGAAAGCGACGCCGGTCCCGCAGGAGCTTCGGCAGGATCGGTATCAACGCAAGGGTCGACAGGGACCGTGGGGTCGTTCGGATCGGAGGGGGGCACATACAGCGGCTCGTTGACCTCCTCTTCCGTCGGCGGTTGCTGGTCGGGGTGCTTGGGGATCGCCAGCACACTACACGGGCCCTCGTGCATCACAATGTCGTTTTCAACCCCAACGACCTGGCTATTTTCCTCGACGATGGCGTCGATTTGCACATCGCTGCCAATCAGGCCCAGCATCATACACATTTCCTGGTCGCCGATGCCCCAACCGACGTCGTGGTTTGTCCAGTTGTTGTATCCACATGTAAAACGCAAGCCCTCGGCCCCGGTGAGGTCGATCGGGGGGTTGAACGCCTGGCCGTTGGCATCGGCGTTGAACCCATTGAGTTCAAACAGCGGCATGCCGTCGTTGGGACCACCCAAAACCTCAACCGAGAAATGGTTGCCGAGGTAGTGGTAGTGGGGAAGCAGGTAAAACAGCTGGATGTCGACCGGATGCCCGGCGAGGCTTTCAAAATGTTGATGAAAGTCGCAATGCCCGGTGTAGCGGCTCTCGGTCTGGGCCGGAATCGACAGGTCGCGGTAGGTCAGGCGAAATGCGGCGGCCACCGTTTCGACCAGTCGCGGGTGGATGATGTCCAGTGTCATCCGCAACTCTGGTGCGGCGGCGGCCGAGCTGAGGTTGAGCAGGTGGGTGCCGGCCATGATCTTGTGGCGCGGGGGAATTTTGATAACAACGCCCTCGGGTAGCGGCTGTTGCTCAAACTGACTTTGCGTCGACTGGGCAAACAACACCGAGCCGGTCACCGCCGCGTCGAAGTCTGAAAACCCGCGGTCGTTGCAGTTGAAAAAACCGTCGTCGCCGACGAACGCGTCCTCCGGCACGACATACCAATTGGAGTGGTGGTAGCCGCCGTCGTTGGAGAGCGTCACCGTGTTCACATAAAGTGGTTTGTCGTTGTCGAGGGTCCACTGCACACAGGGCTGGACCTCTTCGTGGGGCGCGAGGTTATAGCGCCCGAAACTGTGGACAACCTGGGCGCGGTCGGGGTCGACCTCACCGGTTTCGCCAGTGGTTTCGCTATCGGTTTCGCCGGTGTCGGTAGCCGATGTCGACGTGCTGCCCTGGGGCGCAGGGCTGCCACAGCTCACACTGGCAAATAAACATGCTGATACAATAAAGGCGACGCGGTTCATAGGTTGTCCTGTTGCTACTCAGTTGTTGGGGGCCCCATCTTCAATCCATTGCCGGACCTTGGCCACCAAACCCGGGTCGAGCAGGCGCGGCGAGTTGAGGGGCATGTGCCGCACACTGACACCGTCGCGGTCGAGCGGGTCGCACTGTGCGATTAGCTGGTACAACCAACTGGTCTCGGGCGAGCCAGGGTCGACCAAGGAGAGGTCGGTGTTGGCCTGGACCGGATGGCTCAGCAGAGAACCGTGGAGGTCGGTGGCGTCGAGGTCGAGGCCGGCTACGGGTGCCTGCGAGCCATGGCACGAGGAAAATGTACAGTTGGGCACAAAAATGGTTTCGTGAATGCTGCTGAGGGTTGCCGGCCCTTCGACCGCGGCCGCAGGATCGATGTCGATACATGGATCGACCGGAACCGTGGGCTCACCCGGGTCAGACGGCGGCACATACAACGGCGCCTCGATTTCCTCGGGGGTCGGTGGTCCCTGTGACGGGCTCTTGGGCGCGGCCAGAATCGTGCAGGGGCCTTCGTTCATCACCACGCCCTGCTCAACACCAACCACCTGGCTGTCACTCGAGACATTGGCGTCGAGCAACGCGTCGCCATCCATCAGGCCCAGCATCACGCACATCTCCTGGTCGTCGATCCCCCAGCCGACGTTGCTGTTGGTCCAGTTGTTGTACCCACATGTAAAACGCAGACCGTTGGCGCCGGTGAGGTCGATCGGCGGATCAAACACATAGCCGTTGGCGTCGGCGTTAAACCCATCGATTTGAAACAGGCTGGTGCCGTCCTGTGGGCCACCGAGGATCTCGAGCGAAAAGTGGTTGCCGAGGTAGTGGTAGTGGGGAAGGGCGTAGTAGAGCTTGATATCGAGGGGTTGCCCGGTCGCGCTTTCGTAGTGGAGGTCAAACGCACACTCACCGGTAAACCGACTCTCCGACTGGGCCGGAATATCGAGATCGCTGTATGTCAAACGAAATGCCGCGGCGATCACCTCGACCGTGCGCGGGTGGATGATGTCGAGGGTCATACGCAGCTCGGTGGCAAACGGAGCCGAACTCAAGTTGAGCATGTGGGTGCTCGACACGACCTTGTGGCGGGGCGGCACTTTGATGACAACGCCCTCGGGGAGCGGCTGTTGTTCAAACTTGCTTTGGGTCGACTGGGCAAACAACACCGACCCGGCCAGGGCTGCTCCGAGCTCGGTAAAGTTGCGGTCGCTACACTTGTAGTAACCATCTTCGCCGGGGAACGTATCCTCGGGAATCACAAACCAGTTCGAGTGGTGAAACGCTCCATCGTTGGCCAGGGTGACAGTATTGATGTAAATCGGCTTCTCGTTGTGGAGGGTCCATTGCACACAGGGCTGGACTTCTTCGTGGGCCTCGAGCGCATACTCGCCAAAGCTGTGAATCACCGAGGCTTGGTCGAGCGGCATGCTGCCGTCAGTGTCGGTATCGGTCTCAGTCTCCGCGTCAGTTTCCGACCCACCCGTTGCATCCGTCGTACTGGCTTCGGAGGACGTGCTCGGTTCGGTTATTGCCGCGGTCTGTCCACCGCAAGCTGGCAACGAGGCCGCGAGGGCGAGGGCAAAGCAACCAATACATTTCGGAGCCTGTGTATCCATAGCGACGACCTCGCTCGACGTTACCAAAGCTCGGCACATAGGTCACCAACCACAGGTTCGGCACATGTTTGTGATTCGGTTACACTGTCTCGCGGCAGCTATGCGTTACGAAGGCAAACTCTACCGTCCCCCGTCCGAGGCCGATGCCTATATCCTGCAGGCCACGATCGGCTGTTCGTGGAACAAGTGCACCTACTGCGATATGTACCGCGACAAGCAGTTTCGCCTGCGCGACCTAGACGCCGCCCTCGAAGACATCGACATGGCGGCGAAGCGCTACGGCAGGCGGATCGAGAAGTTGTTTGTGGCCGACGGCGATGCCCTCAAAATGCCACTAGAACACTGGTTACCGATACTGAAGCGGGCACAGCAGCGATTTCCCAAGCTGCGCCGTGTGTCCTGCTATGCCATGGCCAAAAATGTGCTCGAGAAGTCCGACGACGAGCTTTCGCAGCTGCGGGCCAATGGCTTGTCGATGTTGTACATCGGGCCTGAGTCGGGTGACCCGGCGACGCTCAAACGGATCGCCAAGGGGTCGACCCACGAGCAACACGTCGAAGCCGCGAGGCGGGCCCATGCGGCGGGGATGAAGCTCAGCGTGATTGTCCTGCTCGGGATTGGGGGGACGGCACGCTCGCGCGAGCACGCCGAGGCCACCGCCAAGCTCGTGACCGGCATGGACCCGGCTTTTTTTGCCGCGCTGACGACCACCGTGGTGCCCACCACACCATTGATGAAACTACAAACAACGGGTCGCTTTGAACTGCCGAGCATCGACCAAATGCTGCTCGAGTTGCGGACAATCGTCGACCAGTCGCGGCCGACTGGCGCCGTATTTCGCACAAACCACGCTTCCAACTACCTGCCTCTCGGTGGTCGACTGCCGCGGGACCGGGCACGGATTGTCAACGTGATCGACCGGGCGCTGGCCGGCAAGATCTCACTTCGGCCCGAGTGGGCCCGTGGCCTTTAGACCGAACCGTCAGACAGAGGAGTTGCTCAAGAACATGTATTTGCATTGTACTCGCCACACACAGGAGCCGGGCGATGGAGCTTGAACTCGCGTTTGCCGGAGCTAGTCTCAACCGTCTCGACCACCGTCGGACCGACCATGTATGGCTCGAAGAACAGGCCCAAAAGGGGCTGTATTTGCCGCTGTGGCGGGGAAAACCGCTAATTTCGTTTGACGACCAGGGCGCCCATTTGGGCTGGGTCGCGGCTGAGCAGATAGCTCCACTGCGCGAACTCGGCGCGACGCAAATACTTTTGGGCGAGGCCCAGGGACAGATGTTTTTTGCGATCGATGCGACCAGTCTCGATCAACCTCGCACCCGTGGCCCACTCGCAGGTGCCGGCAAGATGATCGACGCCCGCTCGATTGCCCCCGACCTGACCCCGGGCGATGCCGCTGTCTTGGCCCAGGCCCGGTCGATGCTGCAGTGGCACCACACCCATCCGTTTTGTGCCCGCTGTGGTGCCCCGAGTGAATTGCGCGAGGCCGGCTATAAACGTGTGTGTACATCATGTTCGGCGTCCCACTTTCCGCGGACCGACCCGGTCGTCATCATGGCGATTCACCACGAAGGTCGCTGCCTGCTCGGACGCAAGCCGATGTTCCCCCCGGGCCTGTTTACCTGCTTGGCGGGTTTCATTGAGCCCGGCGAGAGCATCGAAGACGCGGCGCGACGCGAAGCCCTCGAAGAGGCGGGAGTCCGGGTTGGCGAGGTCACCTACGTCGCCAGTCAGCCGTGGCCATTTCCGTCGCAACTGATGGTTGGCCTACTCGCCGAAGCCCTCGACGACCAAATCACCGTGGGTCCCGACGAACTCGAGGACGCCCGGTGGTTTACCCGTGACGAGTTGGCAAAAACCGTCGCCGGCGAGCACGAAACGTATCGTGTACCTCCGCCGCTGGCGATCGCCCATCAGCTCATGCGCGCGTGGTTGGCAAGCCTCGGGGGGTAGCCAGCACTACTCTCGCCAGTCCGACATGCCACCGACATTGGTGACTTGGGTAAACCCAGCTTCGAGCAGGACGTCTTTCGCTAGCCCCGAGCGCCGACCTGAACGGCAATAGACAACAATCGGACGGCTGCGATCACCATCGAGTTTGGCCTCGATATCGGCGAGCCGATCTTTGACTTGGTCGTGGGGAATGAGCACGGCTCCGTCGATGTGGCCCGCGGAAAACTCGGCCTCACTGCGCACATCGAGCAACAGTGCACCCTGCTCGCGCACGAGCCGACGGGCGAGCTGTGGGTCGCGGTCGGGCAGTGGGGCAGGGGTTTGAGCCTGGTTGGACATGGCTGTTGGGGCAGATGGTTGAGGTGACGGTTGCGACACCGGTTGGGACGGGGTTTGCGAGGTTGGTGAGCAGGCCACGAGGGCCACGATGGCGAGCAAAAACAACTTCATCGTCGCCAACACGGTACCAGGGAACGTAGGTCGCAAGCAGCCCCTTCACTCACACGGACGGCTTTGCCAGCTTGGTGGCCCCTGTCTTGGCAACCACCACACGCGGGGGATCTTGGGAGACGTCGGTCCAGGCCCACACCAAATCGGCGCCGCTACGGACCATTTGCGGAAACCCAGCTGCCCGTGAATTCTCTGTATCTGCAACTTGAAAGGCCGGTCCGAGCTGGCCCTGTCGATCGACAAGTCGGACCACGATCTGCGCCCGTTCGCCACCTGCCACCCGGGCCTCGACATACGTGATGGCGACATGGCTTTGGTCGACCCAGGCCAGGGCGACCCGCCCGATTGCTTGGCCGCGATGGACGACGACTGGCTCACCAAAGCTCCCCGAAGGGTCGGCAAACGCGAGTTGAACGCGGGGATTGTCGCCGGCCGCCGTAAACCACGCGATCGCGGTGTGGTAGTCGTTGGCCGCAAGCGCCGGGCCGTTGACCGGGCACCCTGCGAATTTCCATGCATCATCATGTATATTTGTCGGGGGCCCGCCAGCGCCCGCCAGCGCGATGTCGCGGATTTCCGCGTCGCTGCGATCGCGATAGGCAACAAGGCTCTGGCCGCCGACAAGGTCGGCCGAAGTTTGGCAGCAATCGCACACACGGGGGTCGACCTGGGTGCGTTTGCTCGGTGGGCCACTGGCCGTGAGCACGGCGCTACGCAGTTGCATCTGCCCGCCATCATGGCCCTGCGAGTCGCGGCCATCGAGCCAAAAAGCCGTGATCGAGCTCGTTTTTGCTTGCAACACCAACGAGACAAAGCCGTATTCGGGCCCGCCAATATGTGTATGCAAATACATTGGATCGTCCCAGGTGTTGCCGCGATCGCGCGAGCGAGACATGCGCAGGCCGTAGCCCTGGGTCGGCTGGTTTTCGTTATCGACAAACCGCTCTGGCCAGACCGCGACGATCGAGGTGTCGTCGAACCCGAGTGCCGCCGGCGTATCGGCCCAGTTGACAAAAACTGGCCGCCCCGGAGAAGTCACCTCGACAGGGTGCTGCCAGGTACCCGCCTCGCTGCGATACAACCGGACCACATCTCCTGCTGGGGTCGCCGCGATCCCGGTGAGAAACAACTGATTTTTTGTACCGGCGAGCAAGCGCGGAGACTCGCGTAAACCATCACCAGGCAGTGTTTGCATCGTGAGCCCTGGAACCGTGGGGTGGGGCGGAAGTTCCCCCCCTGCGCGCGCGTGCTGCTGCCCCGACTTCCCGCAGCTCGAAGCCGACATCAAAATAAGCGCGAGTCCCAGGCTGCGGCCGATCACAGACTCTTGTACGATCATTGGCAGCAATGTCAACGCAACAGCGAAAGGTTGTTACTTGGGCCGGTTGGGTGAGGCGCGTGTGGACGGCTGTGATCGTGACGTCCGCGACAGCTAGCTGTGCCAACGAGGTCGAGCAGCCGCTGGTTTGCCCGGCCTGCCCCGAGCAGCGTTGCCCCGAGCCGCCTGTCGTGCAGCCCAAGGTTGCAACTGTCGCCCCAACGACCCCCAAAAAAACCGTCGACCCGCCGCCACGCGAGTGGGCCTATCGCTTCAACAGTCTCAAGTTAGACGCGACCGTCGTCGAGGTCGATGACGCCACCGCCCGGGTCGATATCCGCGGTGAGCAAGACGGCACAAACATCGCTGAGAGTTTCCAAATCGAACTTTCCGGATGTCTAGTCGATGCCATCGAGGCCGACATTGAGACGGTCTTTGCGGACGAGGAGCAGACCGTCATCGATGTCCGGGCGAGTTGCCGATTTGGTGGTGAAATCCGTCACCTAGAACGCGACCACGGTCTTGTCGCAATCGACATCGACGCGGCTGCGACCGTACTGTTTACCGGACGCAGTGAAGTTGTCGCCCGCCCTGGGTTACAGGCTTCGGGGTCAAAGCTCGAGTTCTACTATGAGGCAGGAAAAATATCTGTGTATGCACATGAATTTTCCTGGTGTGACCGCGCGGGGCTCAAGGTGTTGACCGGGCACGATCGCAAGTGTGACGTTAAACGCCGGCGGTTGCGGCTGGTCAAACGGATTGGTGTTTGAGTTAGTCCGCAGCTTCGTAGCCGAAAACCTGCTCGGCCTTCAGCTCGACAATCTCAAGGCCATCGATGGCCTGCGCGAGGCTGTCGAGCTTCACCCGCTTGCGGTCGCCGAGGATGCTGATAATCGGCGGTATGGTCGTCAAGCGTTGGGCAAACGCTTGTAGCTGGTCCTGGCGCATGGCCTCGATCGCGGTAATTTGCTCGGCCCGAGGATCGCCACGAAACCCGCGGTGAAGCCAACGATGCATCCAGTAGGCCATATCCCGGGGCGGGGTTGCAGCTGTCATCAACTCCTCGAGCAACGATTGCTGGGTGCTGGTAAACCGCGGGGCCTCGATGGGCGCACGCAAAAGCTCGAGCAGCAGGGTGAGGGCAGTGGTCGTCTTTTCTGCCTGGGTGCCGACATGTGCATACAACGAACTTTGGTCACCGGGGTGCCGTGGCAGCTCAAAGCTGGCATAGGCCGAGTAGGCCAGCCCCCGGGCCTCACGCAACTCCTGAAACACAACACCACTCGAGTCGTTGCCCAACAGGTGCTGTAGGGCCAGGGCCAGAGGTTCGTCGTCAACCGCGAGTTGGCCCGTGGGAAACAGGACTTCGATCGTGGCTTGGGCCGTGGGTTTGTCGATAAAAAACAGGGTTGGGTGCAAAACCTCGCGGTACCTGCGAGACCGTGGCGTTGTCGGGCGAGGGGAGTGTGCGGGCGAATGAAGTTGGGTTGTGTGCACGAGCTTCGCTGGGTCGCGCGAGCCAAAGTAAAGGCGTGTACACGGTCGGGCGGCAAGCGACGCCAGCTCGCCACGCAGTCGCTCTCCCGTGGCCGCTTGCAGCTCGCGGTCGGTCGGCTGTAGCCGGTAGTAACTCGCATCGCCAACCTGGGCGTAGGCGGAGAGGGCTCGGGCGACAGTCTCCGGCGAGGCAACTTCGTCCCGCCGCTGACTCAAGGTGTTGTCGAGCAATGCCTCGAGGGTGTGCTCGGTGAAGTTGGGCGCCACCAGCCATTGCTTTAAAATATCGACGGTCGCTTCGAGATTTTGGTCGAGCCCGTTGAGGACGATTCGTGCCTCCTGGGTTCCACACTCAGTTTTGATGCTACTGCCGAGGGCATGAAGTTGCTTTTGCAACGAAATTGCCGACAGCTCGCCGGCCCCGCTGCGGTCGAGTAGGTCGAGGGCATGGCACAGTAGGGGGGCGTCGGCGAGCCCCGTCTCAAACTGGTACACCAGCGAAAATAGATCGCTGTGGTGGTTACGGGCCGCAAACATCGGGCCAGCCGGTGACGTCAGCTGCAGCACGTCGCTGCCCAGGGTGACAAACCGCGGGGGGCGGGGCGCTGGCGCAGTGCTGCGCACAGATTTTGCATATGCACTTTCCCGAGCAGGGTCAATCGCGACAGGCGTGATCTGCGGCTTGGGCATCACCGGTGGCTGGTAGGGCCCGTCTCGTCGCAAAACCACCACATGGTCGGCACCGAGGTAGCGCCGGGCAACCCGCTGAATGTCCGCCGGAGTAAGTGCCGAAAATCGCTCGAGGCGGCTTTGGTAGGCGTGCCACTGTTGCCCGGTTGCATAGGCAGCCGTCATATGGGCGACCCGGCTCGAGCGTGACTCGAGCGCGAGCTTGTGGTCGATTTGCGCATGCAATTTAACGGCTGCGAGATCGGCCGGGGCGACCGGATTGTTACGCAGCTCTTTGACAACGCCACGCAACAAAGCCTCGACCTGTGCCAACGACTGGTTGTCGCGCGCGACCCCATAAAGCGACCAATAGCCGCCTTCTTGCAGGATTTCCGAGGAAGAACCCGCATCGGGGAGTTTTTGCGGCAACAATAGTTGATCATGCAAAATTCCCCGGGAGCGGTGGTCGACCAGGCGGTCGAGTGCAACCAAGGCGAGCTCGTCGGGGTGGCCGACCTCCACGGTCCGCCAGGCGAGGGTCACCGACTGTTCGCCCTCGGCCACGAGGCTGAGCTCCTGCCGTCCGCGGGGCCCGACCAACGGTTGCTGGCGCATCGCCGGGATTTGCTTGGGTCGCCACCCGGCAAATGCCCGCTCCAGCACCGGTAAAATCTGTGTGCGCTCAACATCTCCGGCGAGCATGATCGCGGCGTTGTTTGGCACATAGTAGGTGGCAAAAAACCGCTCCATATCGGCATAGGCCGGGGATTTGAGGTGTTTGGCGTGACCGATGATCGGCTGGGTGCCATACGGATGTTGCGGAAACAGGCCCGCCATCATGGCGTCGTAGACCCGCTCATCGGGGTCGTCGAGGGAGATGTTTTTCTCCTCGTAGACGGCCTCTAGTTCCGGCAAAAACAGGCGAAACACGGGGCTGACAAATCGCTGACCTTCGACCTCTGCCCAGGTGCCAAGCCGTGCTGCAGGTACATCCGCACTGTAGGCGGTCTCCTCTTGGCTTGTATATGCATTTAAATCGAGAATGCCGAGGTTGGCGTAGAGACGGTCGAATTCATTGGGGACGGCTACGCGAGCCAGCTCTTGGTTGAGGCGATCGATCTCAGCAAGAATTTTCGTGCGTTGGTCGGGCGCCGCCTGGGATAGTTGTGTGTACAAATCTCGAATGGCGGCAACGGCCGGCTTTTCAGCTCCGTGGTCGAGTGTGCCAAGGCGCTCGGTCCCCTTGAACATCATGTGTTCGAGGTAGTGGGCAAGCCCTGTCGAGCTCGCCGGATCATGGCGCCCACCTGCCCGAATGACCACCCACGCCTCGACCCGCGGTTGGCTCGGGTCGGGGCTGATGTAGACGGTCAAGCCATTGCTCAGCCGATCGATGGTGACATCCATCGGGTCGGACGCAAGCGGTGTCGCCTGTGGCGTGGGCCGAAACTCCAGAGGTTTGAGTTGCGTGTGGGGTCCCGCGATACCAGGTCGGGGCGAGGAACAGGACATGGGCATCAATAGTGTAAAACCTGCAACGAGAACGAGTTTACAGATCTTGGCCGCGCAGGCTTTCGCCCGCGCGTGGCCGCTGCTACTCGACAACAATTTTTCCGGTCATCATTGTCGACGGCAAGCCCTGGGGCAGGAACATCAACGACAACGGCATCTGCGAAACCGCGGCCTGGAGCGCCAGCGGGATGGCTTTTTGCACCTTGGCTTGGCGGCGGGCAACGGCTCGGTTTTTGATGCCCTGGTAGCCAAACGGCGAACCGACATTGTCGAGAATGAGGTCGAGTAGGGTGCGTTTGCGTGGCAACACTTCGAGGTCGAGGTCGAGGCGTTTGGGAACCTTGGCGCGCTTGCGAAGTTCCAAGACCGCCTCGTGCAGCCCTCCGAGATGGTCGACAAGACCGAGGGCAGCGGCATCGCGGGCGGTGTAGACATGGCCGCGGCCAAGTTCGTGAACGCGCTCGGGCGAGAGCTTGCGGGCATCTGCAACGATGTCCAAAAACCGTTCATAGGTCGCCTGCATCGACGCCTGTTGGCGGTTGCGCTGGTCGGCGGTCATCGGGCGGTACATGCTGCCGATGTCGGCGTTTTTGCCCTGCTTGAGCGTCGAGGTTGAAATCCCGAGCTTGGTCATCAGGCCCGAGAGGTCAAAACTCATCGAGACCACCCCGATCGAGCCGGTAATAGTGGTGGGTTGGGCGTAGATATCGCGTGCCCCCATGGCGACGTAGTAGCCACCAGAGCCGGCGACGTCGCCCATCGACACGACGATCGGCGGATTTTTGCGGGGGCGTTCGGCATGGGCCTTGCGCGTCCGATCGACCTCGCGCCAGATGATGTCGGAAGCTAGGGCCGAGCCTCCGCCACTGTTGACGCGCAGGATGATGCCCTCACAGTTGTTGTCTTCGCGGACCTGTTTGAGGGTTTGTGCGATGGTATCGCCACCGGTGAACTGGATGTTCAAAAATGGGATATGCCGGCTTTCCCCGTCGATAATTGTACCTTCAACCAACACCACGGCGATGTACGGGGCCTTCGACCAGGTCTCATTGCTGGGACTGGTGTCGGCAAACTTCATAAATGAGACCCGGGCACCGAGGTTCTCACCGATTTTTTCGAGCAGCTCGTCGCGGTAGACGATCTGGTCGGCGAGGCCCGAAGACACGGCGCGCTCGGGTGTGAAGGGTGCATCGTCGATGTGGGCGGTGACGGCCTGCGGAGTTTTCTCGCGGCCAGTTGCGATGTCGGCAACAACTTGGTTGTAGATACCCGACAGGATTGCCTGGTTTTGCTCGCGGTCGGCCTTGCTTTGCGAAGTCCGGGTGAAGGGCTCGTGGGCACTTTTATATTCGTCGATGTGGAGGGCTTCGACCCGCACGCCGAGTTTGTCGAGGGCGCCTTTGAAGTACAGCTTGGTGGCTGCTAGCCCGTAAATTGCCAGCGCACCCGCTGGGTGTATGTACACCTCTTCGGCGACGCTAGCGAGGTAGTAATCCTTGGTATCGGCCTGTTCGAGGTAGGCAAACACATGGCCCCCGGCATTGCGCACACGCACCAGGGCTTGCCGCACCTCCTGCAGACTCGCCCACCCGAGGTCGGTATTTCTTGCATCAACAACTAACACGCTGCGCTTGCCGGCTGCCTCGGCCCGTTCGAGCCGCTCGAGGATGGCGATGAGGTCGCGCTCACCTGTTACTTTCGACAGGTCGATGCGCTCGGCGCCAATGCTTCGCGGCCAAAACACACGGCCCTGACGGGCGGTGCTAAACCGGGCTGCCATGCCGAAGCCGTCGATGCCACTGGATGACAAGCCGGCGTGGATGCCCCCGCTGACCTTGATCATGTCCCAGGCCAGGCCTAGGGCGACGGAACCACGGATCGCCTTGCTGTACGAAGTGAGTGCCAGGGTGTTTTCGTCGAGCACGCCCACGCGGACCTGCTCGACTTCGCCGGCGATCTCGATGCCTTCAAACCGCAGGGCGAGGCGCCCACGGGGAAACACGCCGAGGTTTTGCAGCGACTCCTGTGGGCGAACAATGCCGTCGGCCGAAAAGCGTGTACGTACACCCCCGGCGAGCTCGAGCATGCGGGTGCCGAGTGGGCGAATCGCCAGCTCGCCAAAGATGCTCATCTCCGGGCGACCGCGGTAGGCCGGGCTATGACCCAAATCGGCGGGGCCAAACCGCAACGTGCCGCCGAGCGAAGCCCATCGGCGCATACGGATGAGTAAACCAAAGTCGAGATCGGGCGGCCGCAGCCACCGGCCCGACCCGTAGATCCCGTGAACCGCAAAGCCGACGGCTGCGACCTCGCCACTGCCCGAAGCCAGGCCAAAGCTCACCTTGGTCAGGTTGGGATTGGTGTCGGGGTCGATGTCGACAACCCCGTGGGTGAACTGCGGGCGCAGGACCTGAAGACCAAAGCCAGCGGCGATGCCCAGACCGGTGTTGAGGCTCATAAACCCGCCAAAGCCCGTTCCGCGGGTGTATGGCGAAAGCGAGCGGTAGCCCATCAGCACCATATCGAGACCGGGGGCGGCCTGCAAAAGCGCGGGGTTGAGTTCGAGACTGCTGGCGTCGCCCTCACCCGAAAAGTCGTGGATCGGGCGGTCGACCCCATCGGAGGTCGCACGATCGACGGCGAGCGGTTCTTGGGCTGAGGCAGCCGAACTCATTGTAGCTGCAATTAAAGCGGCAGACACATAGGCGAGGGGCCGGCGGGTGGTCATTGCAACTTGTCCTGGGTGATGGTGTCGACAATCGCCAAAATGTAGCGAACCGAGAGCAGCCGCAGGGTGTCGTCCCACGGGACACTCACGCCCTTGTCCTTGGAAAACAGGATTTGCGAGCCAACCGGGATACCACTAACATTGGCGCCGAGGCTAACTTGGGGCTCGTCTTCGTCGTCGTCACCCCCGACAAAACCCGAGGTCTTGGGCATTGTTCGCGCAACTTCAATTACCTCGGCGAGCAGGGCCTCGGCATTGTTGTCTTTCGAACCCGCGGGCAGGTAGAGCCCGGATTCGAGGCGGTCAGGGCTTTTGAGAATGCGGATCAGCACCCGTGGTCCGAGGGGCTGGATGTGCCGGGAAACCTTGGGGGGAGGGGCATCGGCGTCGACGGTGGTGGACTCGTCGTCGTCGTCGTGCTGCAAATCGTCCGTATCGTGTTTGGACATCGGCGACACCATACCCGAAACATTGGGATCGTGCCCGTCGTGGCGGGCACACCTCACTCACACGGGCGGGCCAGAGGTCGGCAGTCGGCGGGCTCGCTGCCGCCTTTGGGTGTGACTCAACGCAGGTTTTGGGCGGGTGCCGAGATGTTGACGCCGCCGGTGTTGTGACTTCGATGTGTTTACAAGTAAAGTGCTCAAACCAGCCCGGCGCGGCGCCGCAGGAGCCACTCGCCGCCCAGGCTCGAGACAACCAGCAGTAGCGCCCACCAACCGTCCCACAGGGGGACATCCCGGCGGCTGTGAACCTGTTGCTCGGTTGCTGCGAGGTCAGATTTTTGCGGCACGGCGTCGGGCAGGTCTCCACCCTCGGCTGCGATGTGGACACCACCTGTACGTTCGGCGAGGCGCTCGAGCAGTTGTTGGCCGGGGTCCGCATCGGTCAGGCTGAGCTCGCGGTCGTCCCGTCCCACCAAAAACACGCGACGGGCACGGGGGCGGTCTTGCTCGTTTTTGTCCGATTCATTTGTATTTGCATTTTGTTGTGGGGCGTCGGCCGCCTCAGCAGTTTCCGATGGTTTCGGACGTTCCCAGGCGTGGGCTTCGTAGGCTCCTGGAACCAGCTGCGGCACCTCAACTGTCGCCCGGCCGAGACTGTCGGTGGTCCACTTCCCCGAGGCGACCGCAGTCGGTTTGGCGGGTTTGGTTTGGTCGTCGTCGCGGGCGAGCGGGCGTACATCCCAGCCGAGAGAAACGTCTGGGGCCGGCCTGTATGAACTTGTCAGCGCCCGGGCCTGCAGGGTGACGGTCGCTCCGGTTGGATAGCTCGGGCGATCGGTTTCGAGTTGCAGCCGGTCGGAGTTGGCGTCGCGCAAGAGCCAGCGAATTGTCCGCAACCACAGCAGGTCGTAGGGGCGCGAACCTTCTACAAGCGGGAGGTCGGGGGCAAAACCAAGGCGCCAGCTGTCACCCGTTGCAAGTACAACAACACGGCCCTTCGCCGGTTCGGCAACCGTGAGCAGTGGGGTGTTGTCGGCGGGATGGCGCAGCAACACGGTGGTGTCCATGTCCTGGGCTGCCCGGGCCATCGCCACCGGGTTGTGGTTGCGAAGCTGCGGCAGTGCTTGCCAGTTTTCGAGTTTGTGCTCACGCAACCACCCGGTAAGTGGGTGGTGCTGCCCCTCCTCCGTCAGGCGCGGGCGAAACGGCGTGATTTGCATGCCGGTACCCCGCCCGAGGTCGACGGGTACCAGGCTATTGAGTTGGGCGTTGTTGTACTCGCCAGTCGCCAGGCCCATATCCCCGCCGATCACCACCAGCGAGCCTCCCTCGCGGACGTAGCGGGCAATGTTGCTGAGGTATTGGCCAACTTGGTGGTTGGCGGCGTCGAAGTTGTGCAACACCACCAGGTCAAAACTGTCGAGCTGTGACTCAAACAGCTCGTCGGTTGGAAACGCGATCAAACTCAGGGGCGCAGTCAGGCTCTCGCGCTGGGAGTCGTCTAGGCCGCGCAAAATGTAGTAGCTCAACAGCTCGACATTGGGGTCGCGGCGCAGCAGTGTGCGCAGGGCACGGACATCCCAATCTGGCCGACCGGCCACATGCAACACCCGGACTTTGTCGCGCAGGACTTTGACGATGAACGCCCGCCGGTTGTTTTTGGTGGTCGCCTCCTCAGCCAGGGGCTCGACGACCACTTCAAACACAAATTGGCCGACGCGGTCCGGCGCCACCTCAAAGCGCAGCGGGAGGATGACGCCGTCGTCGGGGAGCGTGACCGAGGTCGTATGCAGGATCTCCCCATCTCGTTGTAGCTGCACCTTTGCCGGCTGGCTGGCATAGCCATGGGAGACGAGGTCGACCTCGAACTCGGTCCGGTTTTCGACAAATGCGAACTCCCCGGCGCGGACGTCTGCGACGCTGACATCGCGAAGATACGAAGCACCCGACCACACCGTCGAAATCGGCACACCGAGCTGCTCGGCGACCGCAAACAACGGGGTCTGGCTGGCCGGATCGGGGGCATGTAGCCCGTCGGACATCACCACTACCGCGGCCAGTGGCCGGGGGTCGCGTTGCCCCGAAAGTTCGGTCAGCGCCCGGGTGAGGTTGGATTGGCGCCCGTTGGTCTCAACTTGCAGCTCGCTGCGTTGTTGGTTGGTCAACTCCTGCACCCGGTCTGAAAACCCGAGGTATTGAACGGTGAGACCGGCCTGCTCCCAGGTGGTAAAGGTGTCGCGGTGTGCTTGCCAAAATGTGCGCAGGCGGTCGATCCGGGCCAGTGGATCTACCTGGCTCGACTCGGCATCGGCGAGCGCCATCGACTCGGAGGTGTCGATCAGCACGACCACCCGCGGGCCCGAGGTCGAAACCGTCTCGACCCGCAGCGTCAACTCAAAGGCAATCGCCACGAGGCCGACAAGCGCGAGTAGACGCAGGCCAAGGAGGGCGGACCGCAGGCGTATGGGCAAGCGGCTGCGGCGAAACCCCGAAACGGCCTCGAGCATTGCCCAGCCGAGGCAAAGCCCCACAACCACGGCCCACAGCCAATCCGGGTGGTGACCGGCGACCAGGCTCCATTGCTCAGTCACGCCGTGACCTCCCGCCGGGGCTCAAGGTAATTGTGCATGTGCATGTTGTGACGGCAAGCGAACATTCAACGTCCGTGCTCGCGCAGCAATGTCTCGACATGGGCGGGGTCGGACTTGTAGTCGGTGCAGGTTGCGTACAGCAAAATATTGACGGCAAAGCGAATCGCCCACTCACGTTGAATCGCTCCGCCGGGGACACAGGGGTGCAAGTGATGTCCGTCGCGGCCGCGGGCCAGGGCGCCGCCGAGATCGTTGCGAAACACCAGGACCTTGAGCCGCCCTTCCTCTTGGACTCCCAGTACATTTGGGTGGATCTGGGTGCGGCCAACGGGGGTGCCTACCAGGTAAAATGAGCGGTACAGCACGTGGTCGCGGGAAACGGGCATGACCGTGGCTCCGGGCAAGACCCGCCCGAGCAGCTCGCGAACGTCGCGTTCAAACGTGCGGTCGGTCCCGCCGTCGGCATCGTCAAACACCAGCATACCGCCCAGGTCGACAAACCGGCGTAGCTGTGCCTGGGCTGCGTCGCCGAGTGGGGGCAACCCGCCCTGGCCAGCGATGTATAGCCACGGAGTTTGAAACAGCTTTGGACTGTCGAGCGAAACCACGGAAGGCTCGCGTAGGGGCTCCAGGCGGGTGCGTAGCCGTAGCTCCGTGGCCAGCTCCCGCATCGCGCCCGGGCGCGGGTTCCAGTTCCCCCCGTACTGAAGTTGTGGGAGGTCGACCTGCAGCACGGATAGTGGCGTGTTGAAGTTGTCGAACAAGCCCTCGAGTTCGGGCGAAAGTCGACCCTCGGGTGGTGCTGCAGACACGCGTGTCGCCGCCAGGGCCAACAGCCCGGGGGCCAGCGAGAGCAACTGTCGCCGCGAGTGCATCGGACGGATTTATAGCAACTTCGGCAACTCCCCGCCCTCGTGTTCGCGCGGACCGGCCTAAATTCGATGTCTCGGCGCAATCTTCTCGAGTACTGTAGGGTCGATGTCCGTTTGGCGTGTTTGTCTGGCCTGTGTTTGTGCCGCGGTTTTGACCGCGTGCGATAGCTCCGACCCGTGTGCGACCGAAGAATGCACACAGACCGCCGGGAGCACCTCGGGGGGGACCACGGAGACTTCCGACACCAGTGGAAACCGGCCCGAGATGGTCGCCTGTGGCGAGCAAACCTGCATGGGTGGCGACGTTTGCCTCGTCACCTATACCGAGCCTAATTGTATAAACAAAGAAAATCCCGACGACACCTGCCCTGAGGGCCAGCAAGATACCAATTGTGGTGGTGCCGGCGCTCCGTGTTGCTGTGAGCCGGCACCCGATCCGAGTTATGTCTGTGATCCTGCAACGAACTGCGGCGAGACGGTGAACTGTGAGTGTCTCGCCGAGGTTTGCCAGGAAATCTGTAGTTCGGCCGGCGACGGCGTGTTCGCCTGTGAGCCGGCGCAACCAGCCTGAGTTGGCCTGAGTTGGCCTGAGTTGGCCTGAGTTGACCTGAGTTGGCCCGAACCGGACTGAATCGGTTTGAGCGAAAAACGTGTCAGATAGTTAGACGCGGGTAGACGGGCAAAATAGCTGCAAAACCGGGTTGGCGTATTGCGCCTCACAGCGGGTCCTCGTATGTTTCGCCGACATGTTTGATGTTTCGATCGACCCCCCCGAATCATCGCCACGGCTGGCGACGATCACCATCGACCGACCTGGCGAAAAGGTCAACGCGATCGCGCCCACTTCGTTTGCCGCAATCGAAAAGATCATGGACACGCTCGAGCAGGCTGAGGGCCTGTGCGGCGTGGTGTTGATCTCTGGCAAGCGCGACAACTTTATTGCCGGGGCCGACGTCGAGGTATTTGCCCACGCCGACACGGCCGCCAAGATCGAAGCGTTCTCGAGCGAGGGGCACCGCATTCTCAGTCGCCTGGCCAACGCCCCGTTTCCTGTGGTCGCCGCGATTCACGGAAGCTGCCTGGGGGCCGGCACTGAACTTGCGCTCGCCTGCCACTACCGGATTGCGACGGACTCGCCGAAAACGGTTTTGGGCTTGCCCGAAGTTCAGCTCGGATTGTTTCCCGGGGGCGGCGGCACGGCTCGTCTGCCGCGACTCATCGGCCTGCGGGAGTCGCTCGACTTGATTTTGACGGGCCGCAACGTCCGCCCGCGCAAGGCCAAAAAACTTGGATTGGTCGACGAAGTTGTCGGGCCCGAGGCGCTCGAGGTCGCAGCCAAGGCAGCGGCCGTCAAGCTTGCCAAGGGGGAGCTACACGGGCGTAAAAAGCCGCAGGATTCGGTCGACCGCACCCTTTTGGAGGGCAATCGTGCCGGTCGGGCTTTGGTGTTTCGCCAGGCCCGGAAGTCGGTGGTCGACAAGACACTCGGTCTCTATCCGGCTCCGTTGGTAGCCCTCGACATCATCGCCAAAGGTATCGACAAGCCGCTCGAGGAGGCACTGGCGCTCGAGCCCAAGGCGTTTGCCGAGCTTGCGGTTGGCGAGACATCAAAGGCTCTTGTGTCGCTGTTTCGCCGCTCCAACGAACTCAAAAAGCAAACCGCGACGGATGCCGAGGGCAAGGTTGTTGATCCTACAAGTATTTCCCGGCTCGGGCTCGTCGGCGGCGGGTTTATGGGGGCCGACATCGCCGTGGTCGCAGCCGGGAAGGGCATCGACTCACGCATCCGCGACATCGCAGCCGAACCGCTCGCCCGGGCCCTGAGCCATGTTCACAAACACTTTCGCCGGCGCACTCGCAGCGTTGGCCGCAAGCATATTTTTGGTGCGCAGTCACGGGTGAGTGGTGGGCTCACGCTCGATGGCTTTGCCGCGATGGACCTCATCATCGAGGCCGTCCCCGAAATCCTCCCGCTCAAACAAAAGGTATTTGCCGAACTCGAAAGCCTGGTTCCGAGCGATACAATTTTGGCCACCAACACCTCGGCGCTGCCGCTTGCCGAGGTCGGGGCCAACCTCAAGCACCGCGACCGCTTTATCGGGCTGCACTTTTTCTCGCCGGTCACCAAGATGCCGCTGCTCGAGATCATCAAAACCCCCGAGACTTCGCCGCAGACCCTCGCCACCTGTCTCAAGTTCGCCACAACCATCGGCAAGACACCGATCGTCGTGGGTGACGGACCGGGCTTTTACACCACGCGGGTTCTCGGCTTTTACCTCATGGCCGCCCTGGAGTTGATTCAGCAGGGTTACACCATCGAGCAGGTCGATTTGGGGGCGCGCAAGGTCGGGTGGCCGGTCGGGCCGATCACCCTGCTCGACGAGGTTGGCATTGACGTCGGGGCCAAGGTTGCCAAAACCCTGTCAGCGGCCTTCCCCGGGCGTATCAAGGTACCCGACTCGGTTTCGACATTCCTCGACCAAGACCGCCTCGGGCGAAAATCCGGGCGTGGATTTTATATCTACCCGCAGGGCAAGAAGGGCAAGAAGGCGGTTGACAAAGATGTCTATGCATTTTTCCCCGGCCGTGGCAAGGCCAAAAAAGTCGATCCCGAAGTTCTCGGCGAGCGGCTGACGATGATCGCCGCGATCGAAGCCATCCTGTGCCTGCAAGAGGGGATTTTGGCCTGCCCGCGCGATGGCGACATCGGGGCGGTGTTTGGCTTTGGCTACCCGCCGATGCGCGGCGGGCCGTTTTCTCATCTCGACAACATTGGCCTGGGCAACGCCCAACAACGCCTGCGCAAACTCGCGGTTGACCACGGCGAGGCCTACACCCCACCGAGCTTGCTCGACCAACTTGTGGCCGAGGGCAAGAGCTTTCAAAGCCTCGATCCGAAACCTGCCTAACCCCGGCGAGACGTGGAGATTTCAATGAACCAGCAAACAAATTCTCGGATCCGTTCGGTCGCCGTCGTAGCCGGTGCACGTACACCTTTTTGCAAGGCCGGTGGCAAGCTCGTGCGCTGCTCGGCCGTCGACCTCGGGGCGGTGGCTGCCCGTGAGGCCCTGCTTCGCGCCGGGATTCGCCCCGAGCGTGTCGACCAGCTCATCTTTGGCATTGTCTCGGCCCCAGTCGGGGCTCCCAACATCGCCCGCGAGATCGGTCTGTCGGCCAACTTCCCCCGGACCACGCCGGCCTACACCGTCACGCGTGCGTGTGTTTCGGCCAACCAGGCGGTGACCAACGCCGCCGACCAAATCGCCCTTGGCCATGCCGATGTGATTGTTGCCGGCGGGGCAGAGGTGCTCAGCGACGTGCCGATTTTGTACGGCCGCGAGTTTCGCGATGCCCTGTTTTCGGCCAGTAAGGCGCGCACGCCTGCAGCCCGGCTCAAGGCATTTGCCAGTGTCCGGCCCAAGGATTTGATGCCTGTCGCCCCGGCCATCGCCGAGCCTTCGACCGGTGAGACCATGGGCCAGTCGGCCGAAAAAATGGCCAAGGCATTTGGGATTGCCCGGAGCGAGCAGGATGCGTTTGCCGCCCGCTCGCACGCCCGTGCGGTTGCGGCCTGGGAAGATGGAACCCTGGCCAAACACGTCACGGCGATGCCCGTGGCCGGCAAAAAATCGGTCAAGGTCGTCGAGCGCGATAACCATCCGCGGTCCGACAGCTCCCCCGAAAAACTCGCCAAGCTGCGCCCGGTGTTCGATCGCAAATACGGTTCGGTGACCGCCGGCAATGCCTCGCCGCTAACCGACGGGGCCTCGGCCCTGGTGCTGGTGGCCGAGGAGGTCGCCCGCGCCGAAGGCTGGCCGATTCTCGGGATTCTCAAGGATTACCGCTACGCCGCCATCGATCCGTTTGAGCACCTGTTGATGGGCCCGGTCAGTGCCGTATCGAGTGTACTTACACGTACTGGCCTGTCGCTGCGTGACATCGGAGTGATCGAAATGCACGAGGCCTTTGCCGCCCAGGTACTGGCCAATATTCACGGCCTGGCCTCAGCTAGCTACTGCCGCGAAAAACTCGGTCGCAGCGAAGCGGTCGGCGAGATCGATCCCGAATCGGTCAATCTCTGGGGTGGAAGCATCAGCCTCGGGCACCCGTTTGGCGCCACCGGGGGCAGGTTGATCCTACAATGTTTGGACCTGCTCGCGCGTAAAGGCGAGCAGTTTGGTCTGATCTCAGCTTGCGCCGCCGGCGGTATGGGTTCGGCGATGGTGTTTGAACGCCCAGCATAAAACGCGAGACACAATGGCAAAACCCCGGCTACTGTGCCGGGGTTTTTTGTTGGGCCGGGGTTTTTTGTTGGGTCGTCAATAAATGCATGAGCAAATAGAACTACATGTTCAATTAAATAGAAATCATGTTGATACAAGTTTATCTAGGTTTGAGGTGTGGTCTACAGGCCGCAGGGCGGAGATGAGCGATTTAGACGTTGCGCGGAATTGGAGTAGCGATGTCGTGAAGCTGACGACACTTCCATGCAACTTCGTCGACGATCTACGCCTTGCTGCCGGTTCTGAGTCCTTTACGACATGTCTATTTCACCCTGCTCCTGAGGTCCTGTTGTCGGTACAATCCGCCGACATCCTACCTGGAGCCCATTGATGAACCGTGCGCCTTCGCTTGCCCTAATTGTCGCCTACCCATTGCTACTTGCTGCCTGTGCCGGTGGTGGCGGTCGGGATTCCGATACCGACACCATGACCGGAAACGTCACTCAAACCACTGCGCCTACGACTGGGGCGATGACGGATACCGAGGGCACTGTGGGCGAGACCAGCGAGACGGATGGCACGGGGTCGATGACCGCGGGCGAGACGGTTGAAACCACGGACACAACCGACACCGACCCCACAGCTGGGCCGACAGAGAGTGAGAGCGAGACTTCTGAAAGTGACACGGACCCAACCGAGACCACCGAGACCGGTGGCTGTCCGCTTAAGTGCTCGCCCGATCTCACCCAGGTGCTCGACTGTAACGACGAGGTTGTCGACGACTGTGAGGGCAACGAGGGCTGCGACTCCAACACGTTTGAGTGTGTCGACCCGTGCCAGGCGGCCGAGGAAAAACGCAGCTCGGTGGGCTGCGAGTACTACTCGACGTTGATGTACAGCCTCGAAGAAGAGCCGTGCTTTGCCGCATTTGTGGCCAATACATGGGATTCTCCGGCACACATCGAGGTCGCGTTTGCCGGGCAAAATCTCCCGGTCGGTGACTTTACATATATTCCCGAGGGCGCCGGACCGAACCTGGTTTATCAGCCATACGATGATGTCGGTGGCCTACCTCCGGGCGAGGTCGCGATCTTGTTGCTCGCGGGTCCAGATGGCGAGGAGAAGTGCCCCTATCCCTCGGCGGTCCCAGAGGTTCCAATGGTCGATGGGACAGGTATCGGCGAGGCGTTTCACATCACCACCGATGTCCCGGTGGTCGCCTTTCAAATCAATCCCTACGGCGGTGGAACGGTTGCGGTCACCGGTGCCTCGCTGCTGTTGCCGACCAGTGTCTGGGACGACAACTACATCGCGGTCAATGCTTATGATGTGTTTGACGACGCCCCACGGGCGCCCTCGTTCAACGTGATTGCGATGGAGGACAACACCCAGGTTACGCTCACGCCGGTGGTCGATTTGATCGGGGGCAATGGCATTCCCGCGGGTCCGGCAGGACAACCGGTGCAGTTCACCATCGATGCCGGTGAACATGCACAGATTTCCCAATTCGAAGAGCTCAGTGGTTCGGTTGTGACATCCGACAAGCCGATCGGGATGATGGGCGGCCACGAGTGCATGCGGGTGCCCTACGGCGAGATGTGGTGCGATCACGGCGAGCAGATGATTCCCCCAATCCGTGCCCTCGGCAGCGAGTACGTCGGCGTGATGCATCGCCCGCGCAACGGTGAGGATGCTTTTTGGCGGCTGATTGGCGTGGTCGACGGGACGCAGCTGACCTGGTCCGACGATGTCGGTGGGCCGCCTACGCTCGACCAGGGCGAAGTTGCCGAGTGGATCACCGGCGCGGCGTTTACGGTCAAAAGCCAGGACGACGAACATCCGTTTATGTTGTTCAACCTGATGAGTGGCAATGCCTGGGTCCCCGGCCCCGAGGGTTATGGCGACCCGGATTTTGTGCTCAACTATTCGCCCGACCAGTACGGCAACTACTACGTGTTTTTTGCCGACCCGACCTATCCCGAGACCAACCTGGTGATCGTGCGGAAGTCGGTCAACGGTATTTTCCACGACGTCGACCTCGACTGTGCTGGCACCCTCGGCGATTGGACGCCGGTTGGCAACGGCTACGAATGGACCCGTATCGACTTGATTACCGGCGATTTTGAAGACGTGGGCAACTGCTCAACCGGGCGCCACGAAATCATCAGCGACGGTCCATTTGGCCTGTGGGTATGGGGGTGGGGGACGCCGGAAACGTCGATTACCACCACCAATGTGTCCTATGGCTACCCGGGTGGCATGAATGTACAACTGATCAATGATGTCGTGATCGAGTAGCTCAACCGGGTTGCTTGGTGGCGACATCGGGTTTGGCAACCACCTCGCAGCGAACGAGGCGAAACCCGCGGGCGCGGTAGTTGGCCAGTGCTGCGGGATGGTCGTCCGAACAGGTGTGTAGCCAGACGCGATCGGGTGCACTCGACCACGCCTGCTCGATCACCAAGCTCAGCATCGGACCACCGAGCCCACGGCCGACAAACCGGGGTAGGAGGCCAAAGTACACAAGCTCCGTGTCTCGCCCTGCCCGTTGCTGCTCGAGTTCAAAATAGCCAACCGGTGTTCCTTGTAGGTACACAATCCACGTTTCCTGTTGCGGGCGGTCGAGGTAGGCGAGCCACTGGTCTTCAGACCAGGCAAGGCGATCGACCCAATGCCAGTCGCGGCCGACCTCGGCATAAAAAAACCGGTTGATCGCCGGGCACGCAAGGTGTGCTTGGACAGCTTGGAGCTGGGCATCGGCAGCGCGGGGATGTCGAAGATGCTGCCCGGGCTCGGACATCTCGAGGTAGTAGACAAGTTGCTCATGGGCGGCAAAACGCGGAATCTCGGGCTCAGGGCGATGGCTCATGGGAACGGCTCCGGGGGCACGCTACACTGCAGAGCGTGGACAGGGCGAGTGCACACGAGCAGTTGCTGGCGGCGTTGGCCGACTACGCAAACAATCGGCCGGGTGTGTATCGCCAGCTGCAGAAGATTGCGAAGTACGTCGACGGGCTCGCAGGGGCCGACCCCGAGTGGATCGAGTTGTCCGCGATCGAGGTTGCTGGCGCCACCGGTGACCGGCGACTGATTCCGGTTCTCGGCCAGTTGATCCGCTCACGCTTTGCCGCCCAAGCGACCCGTCTCGCCGCACCCACGCCGGGCTGGGAGCAGATGAGCGATACCCAGAAAAGCCATGCGGCGGTTGCCGGGGCGACCGAGCTCTTTGAGCTGCTCGACGAACAAATCGCCGCGGCCACCTCGCTTGGGCAACTCGCCCACACAGATGCCGTTGGTCACCTCGTGGCCGCGGCAAGCCACCCTGAGTGTCACCAGGCTCTGTACGGAGCTGTTCGCAAAGCTCTTGCACAGCTGGCCGACGCCGGAGTTCTGGGGGCCGAGGCTGCGCTGCAAAAACTCGAATCCGCCTGACCGCGGGCATATGCATCTGCAATCATTGTCAGCTATCGACATCGGTCGCCCGTCGACTTGCCAACCACTGGGCTGCACCGGTATGCTCCCGCCATGTCACGGTTTTACGACTTTCACATGCAGTCGATCACCGGCGAAGATGTCGACTTTTCACAGTTTCGTGGCCAGGTTTGCCTGGTGGTCAACGTCGCCAGCCGTTGAGGGCTGACGCCTCAGTACGCAGGTCTGCGTACCCTTTTTGAGCAACATAGCCCCCAGGGCTTTACCGTTCTCGGGTTTCCGTGCAACCAGTTTGGTGCCCAGGAACCCGGTACCGACGCGGAGATTTTGGCGTTCGCCAAGTCGCGTTACGACGTCAACTTTCCGATGTTTCACAAAATCGAAGTCAACGGGCCCAATGCCTGTGAGCTCTACAAATTCCTTCGCAGCGAGCAGCCTGCCGAGGATGGCTCAACCCAGATTTCGTGGAACTTCGCCAAGTTCTTGGTCGATCGTGAGGGGCGGGTGGTCAAACGCTACAGCCCACGGGTCACGCCCGAGGAGATTGCCAAGGACCTTCCGGCACTTTTTGGCCCATCGGCGGCGAGCTAGCCACGCCCGTCGCTCCCGAGCAGGCCCGCCGTGGTGGGCCTGTTTTCTGTGTTTTCTGTGGTTGCCGAGGATATCCGGCTCGGGCTACATGTGCATCATGACCACTGGCCTCGCGGATCTCCACCGCCATATCGACGGCTCCTTGCGCATGCAAACAGTTTTGGAGCTGGCAAACGAGCGTGGGCTCGACCTGCCACAGCCGTTCGGCTTTTCACCGAACATGGGCCTCGAGCAGGCACTTGCTCAGTTTGCGTTTACCCTGCGATTGCTCGATACCGAGGAGGCGCTCGAGCGTGTGGCCGGCGAGATCTGTGAAGATGCAACGGCTGAAGGGGTGACGACTCTGGAGCTGCGGTTTGCTCCCCAGCTGCACGGCCGCGGCCTCGCCGGTGTGGACGACTTTGTCGATGCTACGCTTCGGGGGATCGACGGGCGGGCGGGCTTGCTGTTGTGTGGTCTGTACGGGGAGTCGCCGGAGGTGCTCGAAACACTTGTCGAGTGTGCGGCCGAACGCCCCGGTGTTGTCGGCATTGACTTGGCTGGCGGGCCCCTACCCGGGCACGGGCACGGGATGGCCGACTATCGGGCTGCGTTTGTCCGCGCGGGTGAGCTCGGGCTCGGCCGCACAGTGCACGCCGGCGAAGGTCGACCTCCGGCGGAAATCCGAGCCGCTGTCGAAACGCTTTGTGCCGACCGGCTCGGCCACGCGACGACGATTTTGCGAGATCCGGCCGTCGTCGAGTTGGTGCGCGAGCGCGGACTGACAATCGAGGCCTGTATCACCTCCAACATGCAGGTTGGGGCGATTGCTTCGTGTGCTGCGCATCCGTTGCCACGCTGGATAGAAAGCGGGCTCAAAGTTTGTATTTGCACGGACAATACACTTTTGTCCGCAACCACGCTGCCGGCAGAACTCGAGGTGGCCCTGGGTATCGAAGGCGTCGACCAGGAGATGATCGAGCAGACGATAGCGTTTGCCCATGCCGCAGCGTTTACGCGAACTGGCCGGAGCGAACACCCACACGAGGTGTAAATACAAATGTTCTATTCGCCGTCGCCAGCGGCTTCGAGCGTATTGACAGTTTCGTTGAGGCTCTTGCGAAAGCAGCTGTAACAGTCGCTCCGACGCTTTTTCCCGCATCCCCGCTTGGTCTTGGCCAGGCGTTGGAGCAACGGCAATGCCCGCGGGTCGGCGAGCTTGCGCAGGGTCTCGTAGTGGCGGCGCTTTTCGTAGCAGAACTTGGCGAGCGTGAGCTCCGCTCCAGCGCGGGCGAACTCGGGGACCGCCTCGGCTGGCTCGTGTTTTCGCAGGGAGTTGGCCGCCCGTGCACGTCCGCTGCGGCTGTCGCCAGTTTGCATCTTTTTGATGAGCTCGGCGATTTCCGGAGAGATCGGCGGTACTTTGGGTGTGTCTACAACTTTTTCAGGGGCAGCTTCGTTACCCCCGGTTTCGGCCGCAGTGGTTTCGTCGTCGGTATCCGACGTATCAGCGTTTTGGGCTTCATTTGCCGGTCCGTCGCCGGCGGGCTGCTGCGCGCTTGATGAGGTGGGAACTTCGCTGGTCGGTGGCTCGTCACCGGTTTGCTCCGGTTGTCCGGCAAACACCAAGAAGTATATTGCCGCGGAAATGCATGTAAGTACAATAGCTGCGAGGGCGATGACAAGTGGACGTTTGTCGCGGCGTTGAATCCAGGATTCATGGGCGGCCGTCGGTGGGCTCAAGATCGCAACCCGCCCGGCCTGCGTTTCGAGTTGGGCGGCGATGAGCGAGTCTTCGTCGGCGTTGGGGTCGAGTCCGATGGCAATCCGCTTGAGGGCATCACGCAGCTGCGCGGCATCGAGGGACCGGTTTTGCGGCTCGCGTGAGAGCAACTCCTTGAGGAGTATTTCTAGGTGCTCCGATACCGGTCCGCCGAGCTCTTCGCTCAACCGCGGCGGATCCTCTTGGAACTGCTTGGCAAACACTTCGCCAAGGGTGGGGGCCGCCCACAGCTGACGACCGGTGATCGCTTCCCACAACATGACCCCAAGTGCATAGAGGTCAGCCCGCCCATCGACGGGTGCCCCGGTAGCCTGCTCGGGCGCCATATAACCGGGTGTGCCAACCACCGTGCCCACCCGCGTCAGTACCTGTGGATCGACGTTGCCCTGGGTCATGTCCGACTCGGGCACGATTCGGGCGATCCCAAAATCAAGGACCTTGGCGTGGAAGCTGCCGTCGTCTTTTTGCTCGATCAGGATGTTGTCGGGTTTGAGGTCGCGGTGAATGATTCCCACGCTGTGGGCCGCTGCGAGGCCATCGGCAATTTGGCTGGCGATCGAGCAGGCCTCTTGCCACGGGAATCGAGTTTGGATCGACAGCAGTTCGCGAAGACTTCGCCCGCGAACCAATTGGATAACGAGAAACATGCCGCCTTCGGGCAGTGGCCCAAAGTCGATGGCACTGGCGACATGGGCGTGCTCGATCTTTGCGGTCGCCATGGCTTCGCGTTGGAAGCGGGCAAGAATTTGTTCGTCGTCGAGAAACTCGGGAAGGATAATTTTGACAGCGACATCTTTGTGTAGACGCAACTGTTGCGCCGCAAACACGGCACCCATACCACCCTCGCCGAGCAGCTCGACGATTTTGTAACGACCCTCGATGACCCGTCCAATCCACTTGGAAGCGTCAAACGCCGGTAGGTCGCTGTCGGTCGCGTAATCGTTTGGGTCCATCAGCCGTGTCGACGCAATGGTTTGCACCTTTTCACGGTTTGCCTCGGGCCCACTGCCCCCGTCGATGCCTGGCCCCGGCGCCATGGAGCGACACAATAACATCGGCTCCGGCACCGGCGGGAATCGTCAACTGCGGGGAAACAGTGAAATGCTTGAAAAGTTAAACGGTGTTTCTAGGTGATCTCTGGTGGCGAAAAGCGAATTTAGGGCGGATGTGCCCATGCTCGAAGGAAATTCGTTGAGAAGAATCTCCGGTCGCGGTGTCATGGTGCGGGGTTTGCCAACGTTTACTGGTGGAGGCCGAAATGAAGCATGGGATTCGAGGTTGGAAATGGGTGTTTGTATGTGCGCCGCTGCTAGTAGCCACGTGTAAAAAAGATCGACCCGTCGAGCACCCGCCGCACCAGGTGCAACCCGGCGACCAGCCGCTACTTGTGAGTCAAGGTGCTACGGTGCCAGCCGAGGCTCCACCACATGTATTTACACCGAGGCCGCGATCCGCTCGCCAACACAGCGACCCGCCGCCGCCAAATCTCGCCGCTCTGCCACCGATGGTGGCACGCCTCGGCCAGTGCTACGGCTCTTCTGCGGGGGCAATCGCCGGTTCTGGTTCGCGTTGGGGGAACACTTCGCGGCCGCCCAAACCCCGGCCGCCGACATCCAAGAAAAAGCGCAAAAAAAAGAAGCGAGGCAGTTCGAGTTCCAAGAAGTCGGGACACTTTGTCCCCTACGCGCCGAATAAGCCGACCGATGCCGCCCCGCCGGCAGCCGAGCCGCGTCCCAAGCGCGATACAAAGCGAGGCGGCGGCGGTTCTGGCAAAAAAGCCGATGCGATTCCAGGAGGTGTGCCCGGTGGCGTACCAGGGGGTGTGCCTGGCGGTGTTGTGGGAGGTTCCGTAGGCGGAGCAGCTTCGGCCGACGATGCCGGCATGGCACCACCTCCGGCCGAGTCATTCGCACCCGAACGCGAGGCCGATATCGCCACGACTGAGAGTGCAGCTGATCGTCGGGCAGATCGTCGACGCGAACGTCAAAAGCGTCGTGACGAACGCAAGGCCAAGCGCTCAAACAAGGACAAAATGGTCGCCCAGGGCCCCGTTGAACCCTCCGCGGATTTCGACGAGGACATCGCCGAGGAGCCGATGATCGCGGTCGAGCCAGAGCCTGACCCCGACGACATGTACCATGACTGGGGAGCATCGATTTACCTGTCGAACGACGACACGATGAGCCTGTCGTCTGCCCAACGGGTCATCTTTGCGATCGAGCACTTTTTGCCACTCCCGCTCGAGCACATCCGCCCGCACGAGCTACTCAATTATTTTTCGTTTGAGGGGCGCCAGGTCGCGCCCACCGATGACTTCTCGATCCACGCCGAAGTCGCGCCCCACCCAACCGAACAGGGGATCTACTCGCTGGCCCTCAACGTGCGCGGGCGCCCAATGGATATGCGGTCGCGTCGCAATGCCAACCTCACCTGGGTTGTCGACCGGTCGGGCTCAATGCGAGATGAGGGCCGCATGGCGTTTTTGAAGCGCGGGCTCAACCGGATGGTTTCGGAGCTCAAGCACGGCGATATCGTCAACCTGGTGGCCTTTGACCATCGTGTATGTACACCCTTAGAGAACTTTGTGGTCGGGCGTGACAACCTCGATATCCTGCGGCGGGCAATCGCCGGTTTGCGACCCCAGGGTTCAACCAACCTCCATGACGGGCTGACGACCGGCTACAACCTGGCGGACCGGGCCTACCAGCCGACCTACAGCAACCGCGTGGTTTTGGTAACCGATGCACTTGCAAATACCGGGGTAACAGATCCGCGGATGATGTCGATGGTCTCGCGGTTTTACGACCAACGCCGGATCCGACTTTCGGGGGTGGGTGTCGGTCGCCAATTCAACGACGGCTTGCTCGACTCTCTGACCGAACAGGGGCGAGGCGCCTACGTATTTTTGGGATCCGAGGCCGAAGTCGACGCCGTGTTCGGGCCGCGGTTTTTATCGCTGATCGAGACCACGGCCAACGATGTCCACTTTCGGCTCCATCTGCCGCCGTCGTTGCGCATGAACGTGTTCTATGGCGAGGAGAGTTCGGTCGTCAAAGAAGATGTCCAGGCGATTCACTACTTCGCCAACACCTCACAACTGTTTTTGTCGGACCTCATGGCCCGGCGCGGACGCCTGCGCCCCCAGGACTCGGTGATGTTGACGATCGAGTACGAGGACCCAGAGACCGGGGCCAAGTTGGTCCACGAAGAAGCGTTCAACCTCGGAGATATCAGCCGCGAGGGGACCAACGTGCGCAAGGCCCAATTATTGACCCGGTGGGTCGACAGCATGGCAGAGCTCGCGCGTCGCCCCAATCGCGGGTTTCGCAATCACCTCGGTGGATGGGTCGACGATGATGGCTGGACCCGCTGCGAACAGGTTCGTGGCGAACTCCGCAATCTTTCGGTCGGGCTGCAAGACCCCGAGGTGCCGCGGGTGCTCGAGTTATGGGATCGCTACTGTGCCCGCTACGAACGACCGCGTAACCCGGTGCGACGCACACCCCAGCCAACCCGCGACGCCTGGCCGGGGGCGACTGGGAATCGATGAGCCTACAATCATCTGGCGACTGACAGGGCCTAGAAACTCGACCCGGGCCGGGTCAAAAAGGCGATCTCATCCGGCGTTGAGACCCGGCCAAGTGTTTCATTTCGGTGAGGAAATCGACCAAAGCGGTCGATGATGTCCTTGTGCAGGTAGGCAAACTTGACCTGGTTGGGCCGGTCGAGTGTCGACATCAGCTCGATACACCGCTGTTGGTCGGTCAGCGCCTCGCTGTGCATCAGTGGCATATACAAAAATCCTCGCTGTTCCGGTGGTAGTTCGCGGTCGAACCCACGGGCGAGTGCTTGGCGGAGCACCCAGCGGGCAAGGCCATCGGCGGCAAATGCCTTGGCTGTCCCGCGAAACATGTTCCTCGAAAATTGGTCGAGACAGAGAATTGTGGCCAACGTGCCGGCAGCGCTGTCGCGCCAGTCTTCGTGTTTGCCCGCACAGATTTGCGTGTAAAGGTCGAGGTAGCGCTCCCGCAACTCTTGGTCGAATTCCGGAGGGGCGCTCCAGTGCATCTTGCTGACACGAGGGGAAAACCAAAACTCGATCATCGACTCGGGCGTGACGGCGGTCATGGGCACATGGGAACACAGCGGGTCCGTCGAAGGCAATCCAGCCGCCACTCGACGGAATTTTCACCAATGGAGTAGGATCGGCGGGGTGGGGAGGCAGAGCTCCAAAAAGTTGTTGGCAGGCAGAGGCCTGCGACGGGTACTGGGGCTGGGCCTGCTGGCGATGCTCGGTGGTTGTGGGCGCCCGAGCCCGGCACCTGAGCCCGAGCCTGGGCGAACACTTGCTGTTACATTTGCTTCCGACAAGGAATTTGTGCCTCCGGGTCCGCGACAGCGGCGAAACGCGGTCGGGCCACTCGAGCACCTCACGCCAACGCTACAACGCTCGTTCTCTCCCGGGGTTGCGTTTGCCCCCGTCGCCGTGCCCGAACCGGGTGATTGGCTCGACAGGTTTTACGAACGCGGCCAGACCTACGCCGAGTTCCTCAAGCATCCGGGGCACATCCCTGACGACCAGCGTGACACGATTTACCTACTGCCGATCGGGCAATTTCCCAACGGCCTGATCGTCGAAGAAGATCGGACAGTTTTGGTGCGCAGTCCGGAGATCGAAATTTTGGCCGAGCACGTCGAGCGCTATTTTGGGCTCGAAGTTGCGGTGATGAAGGCCGTTGATATGGAAACGCTCGCGCCGGAAACCCGTGAGCGGGATGGGCGGACGCAGGTTTTGACCCGCGATTTGCTCACCAAGATCCGTCCGCAACTACCGGCCAATGGCTATTGCCTGATCGCCCTGACCAACGACGACCTCTACGCCGATCCGGGCCAGGAATTCTCGTTTGGCTACGCCACCCTCGACACGCGCGTGGGGGTCTACAGTTTTGCCCGCTTCGATCCCCAGTTTTCGGGTGAGCCGCGCGGTCCGAATTTTCGCCGGGTGATTTTAGAGCGCAGCCTCAAGATCATGAGTCACGAGATCGGGCACATGTTTGGCCTAGAGCACTGCACCTACTACGCCTGCGTCATGAACGGTTCGAGTGACCTGATCGAAACCGACCGCCACCCGCTACACATGTGCCCCGTTTGCCTACGCAAACTCCACCGCGCCGTCGGATTTGATCCGGTGGCTCGCTATCTCGAGCTGCAGAACTTTTATGCCAGTGTCGAGCTTGCCGAGGAGGCTCGGTGGCTCGGGGACCGGGCCACTTTCATTACGGGCGAGTATTAGTTGAGACCGGAGCACAGCCGTAAGAATGTAATAAGATCAAAGGTTTGACAGGGCAGTCGCGGGGCCGTATACCGCAGCCGCAAACTTGGACCTGTCCGGCCGTTGTCGCCGTCGCCTGCAAATGTTAAACCTGCTCAATGAGACATGTTGTTTGTTCGCAACTGTGTACGGCGTTTGCTAGATCACATGCGGGCCGACGTGCCGGCGAAAATCTCCTAAATCTTCATCTGCCGGACAGAGTCTCAACACCCCAAACTGGAGCTTGGATTGATGAATTTCCGAACTTGTTATCTCCCTGGACTTGTCTGTAGCGCGACCCTGCTGGTGGCCTGTGGGACGGAGGAGCCGGCGGACCAAACTAGCAACGCGACGTTCCCCGATGAGACGTCGACGTCGACATCGACGACCACCGGTATCACGACGTTTACCTCGAGCGGTACGACCTTCACCACGACAGGCACCGAGACCGGGGATACCGACACCGACACCGACACTGAGACCGACACCGAGACGACCGCGGGGCCCGGCTGCGACGACGGGCTGCTCGACTGCGACGGTGAGTGTGTCGACGCTGAAGCCGATCCGCTCAACTGTGGCGTCTGTGGTATGGAGTGCGCGGCCGACGAGCTCTGTGAGGCTGGTGCATGTACATCGATATGCGAAGAGGGGTTTGAGCTCTGTGGCGAAGAGTGCGTCGACACGCAGGCCGATGCGGCCCACTGCGGTGGCTGTGACCTCGCCTGCGAAGACGGCTATATGTGCAGTATGGGTGTATGTGCATTAGATTGCGACGAAGGCCTGTCCGCCTGTGGGGATGTTTGTGTCGACACGCAGGCCAGCAATGAGCACTGCGGTATGTGTGACAACGCCTGTGAGGGCCTTGCCATGTGCATGGCTGGCGTCTGCGAAATCACCTGCGACATGGGTGAGACCGTGTGCAACGACAGCTGCGTGAACACTGACGAGGACATCGAGCACTGCGGCATGTGTGACAACGTCTGTCCCCAGCCAGCCAACGGCGTCTCGACCTGTGAGTCGGGTGAGTGCGACCTCGACTGTGAAGACGGCTTCAAGCCGTGGATGAATGACACGGCCTGTTACGAGTGCAACAACGACCCGATCGAGGCGGACGGCCCGGTTGGCTTCTGGCGCCTAGGTGAGGAGATGGGCAACAATGCCGCGATCGATTCGAGCGGCAACGGTTGGCATGGTGCCTATACAAATGTTGTGCTCGAGCAGTTTGGGATCGCCGGCGACCTCGACACCGCGGCCGACTTTGGCAACCCGAACGACACCCACGTCGATGTCTTCAACTTCAGCGGGTTCCCGACCACCCAGATCTCGGTGGAGATGTGGATTTTGCAAAACGACCCCGGTGGCAGCGACCAGCCGACGCCATTTTCCTATGGGGTGGGCAGCGGCGCGGCATCCAACGAGTTCTTGCTGCGTGACACCACCAACCTGATTGTCCACGTCAAGGACGTTCAGTACTCGACCGGGATCAACCTCGCCGACGGCACCTGGCACCACCTTGCCGTGACCTGGCGCAGTGCCAACGGCGAGCTCAAGATCTATGTTGACGGGGTCGAGAGTGCGGCCGTCAACGGACACGCCACCGGACAATCGATCAGCACCGGCGGTACGCTGGTGTTGGGCCAGGAGCAGGACACCCTCGGTGGTGGATTCCAGACGTTCCAGCGGATGCAGGGGCTGCTCGACGAAGTTGTGCTCTACAACAAAGTCCTCACGCCAGCGCAGATCAATGCCCATCGCAACGCCACGTTGTGCGTGTTGCCGTAGACCTACCGTAAATTCACGGTTTGCCAACAACAGGGCACCTCCCTCGGGGGGTGTCCTTTTTCGTGACGGCACGGCTTGTCCCCCTGCGGATTGCGGTCTAAGTTTCGGGGGCTCCCATGCGTCTACAACAAACCCTGCCCCTTGTTGCTGGTTCAATCATGTTGCTCGCCTGTGGCGACAGCTCGAGTTCATCCGACTCGACCGCCGGGATCACGACCAACCCGGCGGTGACGACTGGTACGACGGGCGACATGACGACCGCGGCAGAAACCACTGAAAACCCGTCGGGTTCTCAGACCGGCGACTCGTCTGGAGAGCCGACAACCGGGGAGCCGACAACCGGGGAGCCAACAACCGGGGAACCGACCACCGGGGAGCCGACCACCGAAGAACCGACAACCGGGGAACCGACCGACGCAACGACGACCGACGATTCGACAACCGACGACTCGACGACCGACGATGCGACGACCGACCCGAGTGAGAGCGAAACCGATGCGTCAGTATGTGGCAACGGTGTACAGGAACCGGGCGAAACCTGCGACGATGGCAACGCCGACGAAACCGATGAGTGTACATCTTTATGCCAGGCGCCGAGTTGCGACGACGGCATTCAAAGTGGTGCCGAGACCGATGTCGACTGCGGCGGCCCGGACTGCGATGCCTGCCAAGGCCTCACCTGTGAGCAACATGAGGACTGCGAAGGACTTGTATGTACACAAAACCTGTGTGGCTACGCGGCTTCGTGCAGCGACCTCTTGTTTGTCAATCCCGATCTGTATAGCAATGACGGCATGTACCTTATCGACCCAGACGGCCCGGATGGCGAGCAGCCGTTTGAGGTCTACTGCGACATGACGTTCGACAACGGCGGCTGGACCCGACTGTTGCTCGATGAGTTTGAGGATGGCGGAACCGGGTGGTCAAAAACCCAGACCTCGAGTTGTGGCGCGTTTGGCAAAATTCTGGGCGGCTACGGTCAATTTGGCAACGAGACGGTGTCGAAGTCGATCTCCGCGCTTGGGATTGAGCACTCGATCGTGCGGCTCGATGCCGACTATTATGCGATCGACTCGTGGGACGGCGAGCAGGCCTACGCCCAGATCAACAATATGCCGGCCTGGAGCACCGAGTGCCAGCACCAGGACAACAGCTGCGAGCACAGCAACAACGGCAACCAGTGTGGCGGGAACTACAGTGATGGTTCGACCAAGGTTTCCGCGTTTGTCAACGACGTCGGCAACGACATCACCGTTGGGTTTGGCTCAACGCTCAATCAATCGACCACCGACGAGTCGTGGGGGGTCGATAACGTCGCCGTTTATGTTCGCTGATCATTGCTGATACAATCGTTCACACGAGCTTGCGCGCGACATGGTGTTTGCGGCACCCTACGCCCATGCCAACCCACGTCAAAGCGCCAACGAGGATTCAAGCCGCCGGCAACAAGCCCAAGTTGATCGACGAGTATATCGGTCGGGTGACAACGCAGACCGAGGGCGTCAGCATTGCCCACATGCGGTCGCCCGGTGGGTGGGTCGAGCCCGCCCAACGCCCTGAGTTTGATGAATATACAGTCGTGTTGCGTGGCACGCTGCGGGTGGAATCGGGTGGCGAGGTCCTCGATGTTCAGGCCGGCGAGGCGGTCATTGCCCACGCTGGCGAAACGGTGCGTTACAGCACTCCAGGGGATGAGGGGGCCGAATACATCGCGGTCTGTGTCCCGGCATTCGCACCTGCGACGGTCCATCGGCAGGCCGACTAGCCAACATAGTTGTTGCTACAACAATACCGCGCGTGGTTCCGGTATATACATGGTTTTGCGGCCAGTTGGCCGCACGAGGAATCGGAGGCAAGCGCGCTGTGTGGCTGTTGTGGCACAGGTGGGACACGGTTGTGACCAGCGTAAACGCGGTCCAGGTTACCTGCGAACGCAGCTGTTGGGCCCCCAACCACGCGGTAATACATACGAAAAGACGACAGTCCCGAAGGCCGGAAATCCAGGTTACGATGCGAGTCCTGCCATGACACGCAAATACCTCAAGTCCGTTCGCAAGATGTTCTCCCGTCGTCGTGCCCTCCAGGGGATGGGCGCTTTGTTTGGTGGTGTCGCCTTGGGTTGTGGCGACTCTGGCGAGCAGGGCACCGAGACTGGGTCGGAAACAGGTTCGAGTACAACCGGGACCACCGATGATACCAGTGATGGTACAACGACTTCAGACTCCGACGGGACGACTGCCGGGCCCGGTTCGGATAGCGATAGCGACACCTCAACGGGAGATGGCGATGGTGACGGAGATGGCGACGGCGACGGCGACGGCGATGGCGACGGCGACGGTGATGGAGATGGAGACGGCGACGGCGACGGCGACGGCGACGGAGATGGCGACGGCGACGGCGATGAGCCCAACCACTGCACCGACCAAAGCGACCTGACGGCGGCCGAGCTGCTGGCTCCGATTGAGCACATCATTGTGATCTGCATGGAGAACCGCTCGTTTGATCACTACTTCGGTGCCCGCAAGCTCATCGAGGGCGAGGAGAGTGATGGGCTCACGGGTGAGGAGTTCAACCCGGACACCAACAACGAGCCCGTGTATGTCAACCTATTGGAGAACTTCGAACCCGAGGATCCGCCGCACCAGTGGGAAGAGGTGCACGCCCAGTGGAACGAGGGGGCGCTCGATGGGTTTGTCACCGAGCAGGAAAAGATCCACGACCCATCGATCAAACACGAGCCGATGGGGTACCACATCCGCGAACACCTGCCCGTGCTCTACGAGTTGGCCGACAACAACGCCCTGTGCGACGCCTGGTTTTGTGCCCTGCTCGGCGGGACGTGGTGTAACCGCTACTATTTACATGCAGCTACATCTCACGGCGGGCAGGAAAACCAGCCGGTTGTGCCCGAGCCGACAACCATTCAAGAGGTGCTCGAGGACATCGGAGTCACGACCAACAACTACTACGATGGGCTCGTCGCCTGGCAGTGGGGCGCACTCCCGCTGACGTTGGCCAATCCATTTGTCGACCGCACCGACAGCCTCGACGAGATGTTCGACAACATCGAGGCCGGCACGCTCGAGCAGTTTGTCATCATCGATCCCGACTTTATGGCCAACGACGACCATCCGTCCCACAACATCATGTTGGGGCAGATGTTCATCGCCATGATCTACGAGGCGATCGCCCAAAGCGAGTACTGGGACAAGTGCCTGATTGTGGTTACCTACGACGAGCACGGCGGGTTTTACGACCACGTGGTCCCGCCGACGACGACCGACGACGAGGGCCCGGAGTTCGCCCAAATGGGCTTCCGCGTGCCTTCGGTGGTGATTGGCCCATATGTCCGCAAGGGCTGCGTGATCAACACGGTGCTCGAGCACAGCTCGATTGCCGCAACTGCGACACGCAAATGGGGCTTGCCCGAGCTCAACGCCCGGGCAGCCGCGGCCAACGACCTGTCGGTTTGCATCGACCCGGGCCTGTTCGACAAACCCACGCCGCCGCGCAAGCTCAAACCGATTTCGCTCTCGGTTTCGGAGGTCATGCAGCAGGTCGGCAAGACCACCAGCCAGGAGGAGTTGTTTGAAGCCCTTGGCATTACCCTGCCATTGCCGCCGGAGCAGGCCAAACGCTACCGCGAGAACTTCTACAAGATGCTCAAGCGCGCCGAGAAACTCGGGGTGGTCAAACTGCGGCCCTAGCCACCGCTAGCAGCTAAAGCCCGCGTCTGATGATGCGGGCTTTTGTTATGGAGTGGGTGTATATCCATCGTCGACCCGCGGGTTTTTGTTGAGCGTACAACAATTTTGCCGTGCGCGGAGTTGTCCAGCGACAGATTGAAGCCCCAAAGGATCGGGCTCCCCGAGATGCCCACGCCGTAGTACACTCCGCGCGCCATGAAACGATTTGTCGACCGTATTGCCGTTGTCACCGGTGCCGCCAGTGGTATCGGGCGCGCCACCAGCCTTGCCCTTGCCAACCGTGGATGTGATGTCGCGGTTGTCGATGTCGATAACGAAGGCCTGGAGCAGACCGCAAGGATGGTTGAGGAGACAGGTCGAAAGGTCAGCCGGCATGTTGTCGATGTCGCCAACCGCTCGCAAATGGAAGCCCTCGTGGAGGATGTACTTGCCGAGCACGGTGCCGTACACATCCTTGTCAACAACGCCGGCGTTTCGGTGACCGCCTCGTTTGCTCGCCAGTCCCTCGAAGACTTCGAGTGGTTGATGGGGATCAACTTTTGGGGGGTTATCTACGGCTGTAAGTTCTTCTTGCCGCATCTAGGCCGGGCCGAAGAAGCCCATATCGTCAACCTTTCGAGTTTATTTGGCATCATTGGGGTGCCAACCCAATCGAGCTACTGCGCGTCAAAGTTTGCGGTTCGTGGGTTTACCGAGGCGCTGCGCTGCGAACTCGAAGACTCGCGGATCGGCCTGACCTGTGTGCACCCGGGCGGTATCCGCACGAACATCGTCAAAAATGCCCGCTATACCGAGGAGCGGCGCTACGGCAGTCGTGCGCGCGTGCTAAAGATTTTTGAACGGGCGATGCCACCCGAAAAAGCCGGCGATTTAATTGTACAAGCAATCGCAGACAACAAGCAGCGGCTGCTGATCACCCGCGAGGCCTACCTAGGCGATTGGGTCATGCGTTTGTTGCCGCAGCGCCTCAGCGCCGGTTTGCTCAGCCGGGCCCGGCGGCGTTTGGGGATGTGAGCCGTACCGGCGAGGTATGCTATCTAACCGGGGATGAGTGTATTTCAAGCGGATGTGCTAGCCGGTCGCGTCGCCCTGATCACCGGTGGCGGAAGCGGTATTTGCAAGGGGATCGCCGAGGCCTACCTCGCGCACGGAGCCAAGGTTTGTATCTGCGGACGTAGCCAAGAGCGGCTCGACAGTGCGGCTGCCGACCTGCGCGAGAAAACCGGCGGCGAGGTCATTGGCATCTCCTGTGACGTGCGCCAGCTCGACCAGGTTGACAACTTGGTTGCAGCTACACTCAAACACTTTGGCAAACTCGATACCCTGATCAACGGTGCCGCGGGTAATTTTTTGGCACCGGCGGCTGCCCTGCGGCCAAAGGGTTTTCGCACCGTGATCGAGATTGATCTACTTGGCACATTTCAGGTGACACGGGCCTGCTTTGACGCCCTACACCAAAGTGGTGATGGGCTCGTGCTCAATATTTCGGCGACCTTGCAGTACCACGGAACTCCGATGCAGATACATGCTTCGGCGGCCAAGGCCGGTATCGATGCGCTCACGCGAAATCTCGCCGTCGAATGGGGGCCGCTGGGGATCCGTGCCAACGCGATTGCCCCGGGAGCTATCGACGACACCGAGGGGATGCGCAAGCTCGCCCCGGGTGGCCTCAAACAAAAGTTTCTCAAGCACATCCCGCTGCGTCGCTACGGTAACATTCAGGAGATTGCCGACATGGCCGTGTTTGTGCGGACCTCGGCTGCGGCCTACATCAACGGCACGATTTTGGTGGTCGACGGTGGACACTGCGTGGTGGCCCCGGGAGTTTCCGATTTTATGCCCGACTAAGGGGGCAACATAGTTGGCAACGCTTCCCGTTAAAGGTTGGGTGCGATGAGCCCACTGAAGCGACCGGTGTTTGCTTGGGTGTACTTTGTGTCGGCCAAGCCAAAGACTCTTAAACCACAGACGAAGGCCCACATCTTGTAGATGCAAGCCTTCGGCAAAGGTGGCCTGGTACCCCAGGCCTTGGGTAGCGATAGGTTATCCAGCGATATTGGGGCAGTCGTCGATTGCGGAGTCCGACAGCTCGCAGGTGGCGTCGAGCGATGAGCCGCTGCGGGCAGGAACTCCCGGTCGGCGAAGTACTTTGAACTCGAGGTTGTAGCCACCTTCCTGACAAAACGGGTGGAGTTGCTCGCCCGAAAGCTCGAGGAAACAATCATCCTCACCCTCGGGAATTTGCCCATCAGCGGTACAGTGGGCCATTTCCCGTTCACCTACTTCACCTTCGATCTGCTCGGTGATCCGGCAGTTGGCTTGCAGACCTTCGGTTTGGAGGTCGGTATCGGCAGCGCACTCGGTCAAGCACGCCGGGACGATCGCCTTTTCGATACTCGTGGCCAGGGCGTCGAGGGCAGGGGTGTAGTCGTCGGCGCAGATCGAGAACAAATTGACCTCGTCCTCGTCGGTGAACTCGCTGGCGAACTCCTTGAGGCGGACCGGCGGAATCGCGGTGCCACCATCGTTGCTTGTACAACCTGCTCCGATGCCAAAGTCCTTTTGAAACTCCTCGTCGTCGCTGTCAGCATATGGAATTGCGGTTTCGGGGTATTCCTCGGGCACACCGGCGATGATCGAGACAAACACGGGATCGTCATTGCCCTTGAGGCCCTTGAGAAAATCGACGTAGCCGGCCACCGGGCTCATCACCGCCGCGTTTGGGTCGGAGGTTTGCTGACCGTCGACGGTGTAGTGGGCCGAGCGGCAGCCATCTCCGTCGCAAAACACTCCGGCATTCCAGCACACGGCACTGGTCGGAGAGACAGCTTCGGGGTCTTCCCAAAAATGTTTGCCACCGCTGGCCTTGAAGATGTCGTCGCTGCCAGGTGCGGCTGAGCAGTCGGCTTCGTCGGTGACAATGACGACCGCCAGGGTGGCCCCCTCGCGCAAAAATCCGTAGGCCGGGTCGTTGCGATCGCGGGTCCGCTCGAGCGCACGTTTGGTGGCTTCGAGGGGTGATTCGTAACCGCATCCGCTGATGCCCTGGGGCCCGAAGCATTGAAATGCTTGGGTTGTCGACACTCCAGACGGCAGGTTGCTCACCCCTCCGAGCGATTGGATCCACGGGCGACGCACCTCGTCCCCATCTTGAAACAGGGCCGTTGGTACAGGTTCGATGCCTGAGAACTCGCTGGGACAGTAGTCTTCGCATGCATATGCAGCTTCGGTGCCGTTGGTGGCGCTAAAGTTTTCGAGGCGGTCGACACAGCTCGACAAGACAAAGGCCCCGTGCTCACTGCCATCGCTATCACCGGCACATCGCGGGTTGCCGGTGTCTGTCGTCGTGATCGCGATCCGGTAGTCGGCCTGGGTTTGCTCGGCCTCGAGCCGGGCGATGAAGTTCTCGAAGTTGGCCGACAGTCGCCCCTGTTCCTCACCCATCGAGTAGGAGTTGTCGATGACAAACAGGATGTCGACCTCCCGTTTGGGCGTCACATCCACGACAACACGGGCCTGGGCAGACGAGTCGTACTCGACATCTTTGACGGGGTGGTCGAGGCAGCCAGTCAGCAACGAAGTTGCAAGAACGGCGGTGGAAGCGAACAGGGCGGTGGAGAGTGTGGCTTGAGTTGGCATGATAATCCTTCCGGGATACGCCCCGAACTAGATGCGGATATCAGGCCACCTACCTAAATGTATGAAAATTTTACAAACTACATGTCGCCGCCAACCTGATCGAGTTTAGAAGCTGCCAAAGTTGGCAGTGTGATTGCCAACTTTTTTGACAATTGCGTTGCCAGTGACTAATTCGCGCAGTGCCGCCAACTTAGTTGTCGGTGAGGGCGTTCCAGCGACTGACAAATGGGGCCCGGACATCGATACACCGCTGTGTGGTGTCGATCGAGATGTACATCGTCTGGCCTTGCCAGCAGGTGCCCGTGTTAATGAGCGCGCCCTCGGCAAATTCGTAGTGGACCGGACAGTGGGTATGGCCCATCACGACGACCGACACATCCCGGGTGCGCATGAGTTGGCGAGCGGCCCGGGCATAGGGACCATGGGGACCCCCGAGTTTGCCCTGTTTGAGGGCGACGTCGCGATCTTCAAACCACTGCGAGACGTTTTGCAGGCCGAGGTGGCGCAGACGGCCGGCCATCCAAGTTCCTGTACGTGCAAGTAAATAGCTCGGCCCCCGCAACAACGGGTCGAACTGGTGGCCGTGGACAAACAGGATCCCCATGCCGTCGGCTTCCATCCGCAGGTCGGCGAGTGCACCCAAACTATCGCGGGTAATCGCATCGTGGTTGCCCGCGATGTGAATGCACTTTGGGCCACCTAGGGCCGCCGTGACCCGTGGAAGCCTGCGCCGCGCTTGCATAAGTTGGCGGTGATATCCGCGACGGGTCGGCCACAGACCATGCTCGGTTTGGTAAATGTCGCCGAGCAAGATCAGGCGATCATGCTCGGCCGCGAGTTGCTCGATAAACTCGGCAAACCAGTCCTCATCGTGGCAAAACTCGTCCCCGCGATGGCGCGGGCCGATATGGAGGTCGGAGATGGCAGCGACTTTCACAGGTGTGTTCGCGTGATTCGTTGTAGGTTCAAGAACTGTTACTCGGGGTCGCAGGGGCCGTCACAAAACGAATCGACCTTGCCCTCGCGTAAAAATAGGTTGAGAGACTTTTGCGCACTGTCAAGCTTGCGTGGCTTGCCGTGGGGGTCCTCGCCGGCGGTTTGCGGAATGTTGGTGATCGGGTCGGGTGGCAGACCAAAGTCGTACTCGATCATGCCCGAACCCTCGTGCGGGGCAGTGGCTTCTTCAATACCCCACAGTGAGCGGTTGACCGGTGCGAGGTTGATAACACCGCCAATGCTACGGGCCATGTGATGGGCGCCGAGGGTTGTGACCTGGTGATCGCCCATCGCAATTTGCAGCAGCACTTCATGCGATGGTGTCCCCGGGAGCATGTTTGTTCGGATATATGGGGTGAAGCCGTTGGGCTCGCTGCGGTCCCACAGAATTTGGATGAGCCCGAGTACCATTTGCAGGTCGATGGCATCCGGGTAGGCGATCCGCAAAATCACAAAAAACGGGTCAAAGTCGACGCTGCGGTTGAGCAGGAGGTGGTAGGGCTGCCCGGGGACGCCGAGCAGCCCGCGGGTGACATCGGTGTAGACCGCCATCAGTGTGGCGCCAAAAATGCCGCCCTGGCTGTTGCCAAAGTAAAAGGCCTCGTCGGTTGCGATCTGTGCCTGCTTGCCGTCGTAGACCAGCTGGGGGTCGTTGGCGAAGTCGCCGTTGAGCATGCGGGTGGCGAGCATGAAGTTTAAGATGCCTTGCTGGCCGCGGTCGACCACGGTAGCGAACCTATCGAGCTCGCCGTCGTTGAGTACGCCGGCGATGTGGATAAAGTCGTCCTCGGCCATACCGACCCAATCGACGGCAAACAGGACAAAGTTGTAGTCGTTGGCAAACTTTTGGAAGGTGCCTGACTTGACCTGTCCCTTCGAGCCTAAAAGCCCGTGGCCGTAGGCGAGCGGGGCAGAGACCGTGTCGAACGCGCTGTAGGGGATCAGCACGACAAATGGGTATTCGGCCTCACCCTGTTGGACTGGCAGGCCGTCGCTGTCGAGCATCATCGAGCCGCCGGGGCCGGGGTCGTCGATGTAAAGCGGCACCGTCATCCGGCCTTCAACTTGCAGGGCGATGTGTTCGCTGTAGTCGGTCGTGATTTCATCGATCACGTACTCGGGCCCGGCCTCGCCGACGATGTCGAGGGCCTGGTCGCGAATGCTGACGAGGCGCGCCGTATTGTTTTCGCGGCTCGCGGTGGTGAAGTCCCAGGCGAGTTGGAGGTTCTCGCGTTCGACCCCGGCGTCGGCCAGTCGTATAAAGATGTCGGCATATAGCCCGCGCCGGGTGTCGATCGAGGGATCGTCGGCAAACGGGGTGTTGTCGCGCAAAGCCGCGAAAGCAGCCGAGGCGGGGAGGGGTGTACCTGTCTCATCGACCACCCCACGGATAGCCGCGATGTAGCGGGTGCTGTCGGCTAGGCGGGTGACCGGGCGAATCATGAAGGTTCGTCGCGAACTTTGCCCGGTCGACATGTCGAGCTCACTAAAGTGGGGCACCCACTCACCGGTTTCCGCGTTGATCAGCACGGTCGGGCTGTCGGGCATCAGCGAGCGCTCAATGGTTGTCGGGTCAGGGAGGCCCAGGGTGGTCGCACCCGGGAGGTGGGCGAGTAGGGCCATTCCCGGGGAAAATCCGTCGCTTTGGTTCCAGACCCCGGGGTCCGACAGGTAGCCGCTGGTGCTCAACGGAAGGGTTGCCTGGGCAAGGGCTAGGCGACGGCCGGTGGGGCTCGTGGGATCATCTTGCGTATACACGTTACTCGGAAACGGGTAGGCGCAGTAGCTCGGGACCAACGGGTCGCACTCGAGCGTCGGCCAGGCGACCTCTGGCTCGGGCTCAGGTTCGGTGCCGGTGTCGGTGTCGGTGTCGGTTGCAGCGACAGTGTCGGCGGAGGTGTCCGTGGTTTCGGTGGTATCCGTCGACGCAGTTGTTTCGCCCTCCGAAGCGGTATCCGATTCGCCGGATTGGGGGGCACACGCGAGGGCAGTCAGCAGCAGCAAGGCGATGCTACGCCGGGGAGTGGGATGTCGATGACAAGCTGTTTGCATGCGCAACCTCCAGTGGAGCGAAAATACACGACCAGTGGCCATGCTCGTCGGGGAAATTGTGTGAGCACGGACAACAGGCGGGCAAATACGAACTTTCAGCGGGATCGATTGGTGGTGCCGATGTGTGTTTGGCTGTGGGCAGGTGGCACCGGTGCGCAAATGTCACGAGAAACTGAGTGATTGTGCAGGGTTGCGCGCCTACAACGCAGAAAAGTCAGGAAGTTCGTACTAGCGGCGCCCTGCGGTAATAGGTAGTGTAAGTCCCGTAAAGGAGCCCCCGCGGGCCTTGGCAGCAGGCAAGTAACTCGATGAGTAGCAGCAGTTCCAGCTCAGGCAGCGGCAGCGGGCAATATTACGAAGGCTACCGGGGCGTCGATTTGCCAACCGGCACAGTCGTTCGCACCACGAGTCAGTTTGAGATTGTTCAGCCCCTCGGCGAGGGCGGAATGAGCAAGGTCTACAAGGCCTTCGATCGGCTGATGAACCGTTACGTGGCCCTCAAGGTCATGAAAAATGACGTGCCCGAATGGGCACATCGCCACTTCCGCCGCGAGGCTCGGATGTGTGCTGTGTTCATGCACAACAACCTCGTGCGGGTGATGCAGGTCGGCACGACCGAGGAGTACGGGCTGTTTTGGTTTGCCATGGAATACCTGCGCGGCAAGGATGTCGGCTGGTTTCTCGAAAACGGCACCGTGATGCCGATGCCGGTTGTCTGTGAGATTTTTTCGCAGGTGCTCGACGCCCTGCGTTATGTGCATCTACGCCGAATCGTCCATTGTGACATCAAGCCGTCCAACATCTTTGTCACCCGCGACTCCCACGACCCGATGCTGCGGGTGGTCAAGCTACTCGACTTTGGCGTCGCGCGAGACCTCAGCGACCTGACGCCACAAAGCCGCCGCCACGTGATGGGTGACCCGCGGTACATCGCCCCCGAGCAAACGATTGCCGGTGGGTATGTCGACCATCGAGCGGACCTCTACGCCCTCGGAATGACATTTTTTGAGCTGGCAACTGGCGGTCGGCATCCGTTTGAAGATCTGTTCGACGAACATCCGCGGGCGCTGTTGCAGGCGCACCGTGAGCGTGAGCCGATTGCATTGAGCACGTTCTTGCCGCCGGACACCCCGGCTTCGCACGCACGGGCGATGGACGAGTTTTTTACCAAGGCCTGTGCCAAGCAGGTCCACCATCGTTTCCCTGATGCGTTGGCCATGCGTGAGGCGCTGTCCGTGCTCAAGGACATGGGCTAGCCCCGGCCGCGGATCGTGACGCCCTGTCGTAAACGTTGTACGCGCATGTAATCTTCATATGCGCTGGTCACTCAAATGTTCAGTTGTGCATACAATGTATGTCCAACGCGAGCATTAACGGGTACAGTGCGCGCAGGAGCGCAATCAATGAATAGACATGCATTTTTGCGGCAGCTGCCCCTGACCCTGGTTTCCTGCGCGGCGTTGGTCAGCGTCGGTGCCTGTGGTGGAGGCGAGCAAACGACGGCGACAGACTCCGACTCTGAAACCGAGACCTCGACGACCGACGACCCGACAGCCGGCCCGACGACATCGACGCCCACCACCACAACCTCCGTGACCACGACCGAGGGCGAAAGCGAGTCCACTAGCGTTGGTGAGACCGAAACCGATCCAACCGAGGCGACGACCGACGACCCGAGCGACACCGAGGCGACGACCGGACCGGACACCGATACCGACCCAGGGACCGAGACAGATACCGATGGCCCGCTCCAAGGCGTGATGGTGGGTGCTTCGCAGTTGACCCTGCTGCCCGAGGTCATGGGCTCGACCGCCTACGCAGATGTCCTTCGGGACAACCCCCCACTGGCGCTCGAACCCGGTGACCCGGGGACCGACCCCGGGGTGTTTGTCGAAGACTGGGATGTTGGCCAGCTTGCGATCGGCAACGGGCGGCTCACCAGCCACTGGGTGCACGATGAAATTCGCGTTGGGGCCGTCGCCTTTGCCGACCCTGAAGCGCCCGAATCACCAACATTGGTGCTGGTGTCGGCTGACGTCTACATGTTGCTGGCCCAGGACATCCAGCAGATCCGCGACAAGGTCGCGATGTTGCTCGACGACGACGAGGCGTTTGCCAAGCTGGAGATCATCGTTGGCGCCACGCACAACCACATGGGCCCCGACACGGCTGGGCTTGAAAACATCAACCACAACTACTTCGAGTACCTGACCGATCAGGCAGCTGCGGCCGTGGTCGAGGCTGTCAACCCCGACAACATGGTGCTCTCGCACCTGCGGCTCGCCCGTTCGAACTTCCAGTACGGATTAGCCGACCAAACCGCCCCATTTATCGTCGACCCGACCCTGCACACGCTTCAGGCAGTGGCCGCCGAGGATCCGAGCCAGGTTGTTGCGACCGTCGTTCAGTGGCAAAACCACCCCGAGGCCGTGCTTGGTTTTGGAAAAGATGTATGGGCAACCGATGAGCAGGCTGACTTCCTGTGGGCGATCGAGGAGTGCCACAGCGAAGACGAAGAGCACTGCCATATCGAAGGCCAGTACATCTCGGCGGGTTTTCCTGGCTACATGACACGTGCGATTCAGGAGCAGACCGACGGCGCGCCGGCGCTTTATTTTAACGGCGGTGTCGGGGCCATGCAGTCGCCACTGCGGGCGATCGTGTGGGAGACCGAAGGCGACGGCGGACAGCCTGCGGGCGACGGTATGCAGCTGCCGGACAACCCGATCGAAATCCCGAAAAACTTCCACAAGACTGCGATTATTGGTGTGGAGCTGGCCAAGCGCGCACTCTCAGACCTGGCGGACGCCGACGTTGTCGAGACCGCACCGATCGCGGTCACCCATCAACCGTTTTACACCCGGTTGGCACAACTCGAGTTCCGGATTGGGCTGTCGGTGCTCAACGACGAGCCGTTGGCGTTGGGGCACCTCCCGCGCGAGCTCTACACCTGCCCGGCGATGGGCCCCAAAAACGACGAGACCTGTGTGTTCGACAACTACGACTCGCCGTTCGACCCAGACTTCGATGCGCCGGTGCGGGTGGGTGACCACCTCAAAACCGAGGTCGTGTACATCCAGCTCGGGCCCATCGACATGCTGACGATTCCCGGCGAAGCCGTGACCGAACTGGTCCACGGTTTGCCCAGCGACTTTGTCGACGACCCCGACGAGGTCTATTACGGCGGTGGACTGCTTGGCCTCGAGAACAGCTCCAATCACCTGGATTCGGCAACCTACACCACCCCAGGCTATGCCCGCCAGACCATGGTTGGGGACCATCGCTGGATGCTCGGCCTGACCCAAGATTCAGGTGGTTATTTGCTCGCTCCGGCCGATTACCGGGTCGAATGCCTCGCCGGCCTCGACAACTGTGCGGCGCTGTTTGGCCTGGGAATTGTCGACTACCAGTCGTTCGACGCCGACAACTACTCGCTGTCTGGTGAGCGCTGCAAGCAGATCACCGACGACCCGAGCCTGCTGATGGGCCCGCCCTATGATGCCGTGCCCGGGGCCGCCGAAGCAGTTGCACAGTCATGTTTTTTGGGGACTGCGTTTGGTAGCGCCGACGATCACTACGAGGAGACCCGCTCGCTCAGTTGGGATGTCTCGCAGGACTGGCTCGATGCGGTGGTTGCGGTAACCGGGTTTGATGGCGAACTCGACCCGATCAACCCGGACTTTGTCGGGGTCAATCTGTTCAACCCCTAGGCGATACGAGCGGCCTTTTGCTGGGCACTGATTTGCGCACGCAGGTCTACCTGCTGGTTCAAATCGGTGCCCAGTCGTTGTTGAGTGCAGGTTTGATCCGGGGGCGCGACCCCAGCGTACCGGTGAACGGCATACGGTATGATGCTCCCAGCGATGACACGCGTGAACTCCCGAGTCGCAGGATGTGGTTTGCTCATTTGCGGTCTACTTGCAGCCTGCTCGAGTGAGCAGGTTGGCCCGGACATCGACAGTAGTAGTGAGGCGCCACCACGACCAGAGATGCAGGCGGGTGACGTGCTCGTGTGTAGTGACGACGAGGCGACGGCGCTCTACGACCAGCGAATTGCCCCGTTACTGGCGGAAGAACGCCCCAAAACCTGCAACGAGTGCCATCTTTCGGGTATCGACCTCGGTATGGTCATCAAAGACACGCCCTGCCAAACCATGGCGTGCATGGTTGAGCAGGACCTTGTCGACTTGCAAAATCCGCAGGCGAGTTTGGTCTTGAGCTGGATCGAGCGCGCCGACCCGGCCAGTCCGTTGATCACCGAGGAGGTCATCGCCGAGGAGTACAATGGGTTTTTGGCGTGGATCGAGTATCACGCGGCCTGCGGGTCGACGGCCTGCGAACCGATCGACAACCCCTGTGGCGATACGACCCCGCCTGGCCCCGATGCCTGTCCGATCGAACAGGACTCCGACGGCGAAGAGCCAGGGTTTGACGACCCGGGGGATTGCAGTGATCGTACCCTCGAAGCCCTGTTTCAGGACAAGGTCTATGCCTGGCGTGGGCGCTGCTTTCCGTGTCATTTCGACTCGAGCAAGATCGAGGCCCCCAAGTGGATCACCACTGGCAACTGCAACGCGTCATCGCTTGCGACCATGCGCAACGTCCTCGACCGTGGGCTTCTCAACTATCAAGCGCCGAGCGAAAGCCTGCTGCTGCTCAAGCCGTTGAGCGAAGATGAGGGCGGGGTGATGCACGGCGGTCACGACAAGTTCGCTTCGATTGAGGACCAGGCCTATCTCGATATCCGTGAGTGGATCGAACGTAAGACAGCATGTGAGGGACAGTGATGATGGTACGGGTGGGGGTGGCAGTGATTGTGGGCGTACTGATGGGTGGATGTGCCGCCGACGAGCCGTGCCCTGGCGTCTGCTCGTCGTCGACGACCGATGACGACACCACAGCGGATACCCATAGCCACGAAACCCATGCGCATACACATACTGACACAGAGGTTACAGCCGGAAGCGATTCCCACACTGAAACCGGCCATCACACCACGGACACCAGCGATACATCAGAATCCGAATCGACCACCGAGGCCGCAGCCCCAACCCCGATGGACTACTGCGACTGTATGCTCGTTGCCTGCCACGACTACTATCACGACCACTGGGGTGACGATCACGATGCCTCGCTGACGGCCTGTCTCGCCGAGGCCGAAGGGGTGCCGGTTGCCGGGATGCCGGTGACCGAAGGCAATTTTTTTGAGTGCCGCTATCACTACTGTGGCGAGGCATTTAGCGAACCGGCGCGCTGTACCGAGGCGGCTGGCATGGGCCTGTGCCAGTAGCTTGCGGTACGTGTGTTTTCATTATTTTTTTGCGGCAAGCCGGTGCCCGAGGATTCGCTGGACATCGGGCTGGGCGAGGTAGCTGCTGCGCAGGGTTGCATCCCTGAGGTCCTCGAGCCGGGCCTGGGTGATGTGCTCGGCCCTTTGGCGGTACTTCGCCCCCTCGGTGGACGAACCATGCTTGTCGAGCAAGACGCCTAGGTGGTGCAGCGACAACACCCCGTCAAGCGCCGCCGCCCCGCGCTCGACGAGCTTGACTGCCCGCCGCTCGTAGTCGAGGGCCTTGGCGAGATCGCCCCGGTAGTCGGCGAGCAACGAAAGTGCGTGGAGCACCCGGGTTGCCGGGCTGCGCTGCTGTTGGCCATGGGCGTCGTCCAGGAGTTTTTGTGCAGCTGCAATGATTTCGTTGTCGGGCTCGCGCGGCTCCCCGGCGAGGACATCGGCGACCGCGAGTAACACGAGTCGGGAACGGGCACGCAGCTCGGCCCGCACATCCCCGTGTTTTTGCGTATTGCCAATCGCCTCGGTGAGGTACGCACGGGCCTGCGCGCGCTGCCCCAGGGCCGCCAACACAACACCGAGGTTGATCAGCACCTCGTCGCGCAAAACCCCCTGGCCGAGGCCTTCATGGAGCTCGAGCGCCTTCCGGAGGTAGCGAAGGGCCCGGTCGTACAGCCCGATTGCGGTGTAGGTGATCCCGAGGTTGGCGAGTTTGGTGCCGGTGGCAAATCGATCGCCGAGGTCGCGGTCGATCGCCAGTGATTTGCGAAACCACGAAATGGCCTCTTGGTAGCGGGTGTTGCGGGCTGTGGCTTCACCGAGGGCTGCTAGCACCTCGGCTTCGAGCCGCCGGTATTCGAGCTGCCGGGCCAGTGCGAGTGCCCGATGCATCCGCTCGATCGCGGGCTGGTAATCTGTCCGATCGCACAGGACACGAGCGGCCACGAGCTCGAGCCGAGCTCGCCGGTGGTTGCCGGCCTCGGTTGCCGGGCAGCGTGGCAGATGTTCCTCGACCTGCTGCAACGCCGCCGCAAACTCGCCCCGACCACGCATCAGGCGGGCCTTGAGCTCGGCGAGGTGCAGGCTCGCAAGCAGGGGATCGAGGCCGCTGTTGTCGTGGTAGTTCGGTGTGTCTACAACATATTTGCCGGTCGCCCGGAGTTGTTCGAGGGCAGCTTCGACCCGCGGGAGGAGTTGCTGGGCCGGGGTGACTCGCTCACATTCGAGATAAAATCGCAGCAGACGCAGCAGCGCCGTGACTTCGAGTGCCTCCGTTGGCTGGCCGGTGAGTTTGAGTTCTTGGACCGCCTCGGAAATCTGGCGGAGGTTGGCACCCTGGGCTCGGAGCCGGCCCCACGTGCGCAGGACATCGTCGCGTTGCAACAGGCACAGCACACGGCGCGGGTCGGTCGGCGCAAGGGCTCGCAGCGCCAGCGACAGGAAGTAATAGGCTTCGACACTACTGGCGGCCGCGCGGGCGTGGGCCGCTGCGCGCAGGGCCGGGTCGATCGCTTCGGCGAAGGCCTGTGCTTGGGCGAGGTGGTCAGCGATCGGTCCGTCATCACGCCCCGGCGTATAGTCGGGGCGGGCGAGCTTTAGGCTGGCGGCAGCGCGGTGCAGTGGGCCCGCACTGTTGCGCGGGAGGCTGGTTTTGCAGACGTCGTGGAGACTGCGCGAAGCAAACTGCAGGCGTTGCGGAGCTGCTGGTTGGCTGGGTCGGTGCAGTAGGCCAAGTTGCTCGAGCTCGGCGAGCGCGGGGTTGCAATCGCGACCTACGAGATGTCCAAGCTCATCCACACGAAAGCGGACCCCGAGGACAGAGGCGGCCAACAACACTTCTCGCACCCCGGCCGGCAGGGCGTCGACCCGGGCTTTGAGGGCCGCTTCGACGGTTGGCGGCAGGGTCAGCGTGGGGTTACGAGTGTGTAGGTGCAACCTTTTATGGTCGGGGTCGAGGCCGACGACTTTGCGGCGCAACAGGTCGGCAAGGGTTTCCTCGATAAACATCGGGTTCCCACCGGTGTGGTCAACAACAGCCCGGGCCAGTTCGTGTGCTCGCTGCGGCTCGACAAATCGTTGCGTCACCATCTCGTAGGCGTGGGCGGGGCTGAGTTCGCGGACGTTGACCAGCTGCAGTCCCGGGTTTTTGCGCAGGAGTTGTTCACGGTCGCCGGGGCGGCTCGACAACAGGCAGACGATTGGCGCCCCTGAAAGTTGGGCGTAGCTGCGCGAGCGAGGGTCGAGCCTGTGCTCAAGCCAACTGCGCAGGCGTTGAAAACTATGGTCGTCGATCAGATGGAGGTTTTCGACCACCAACAACACCGGCCGGCTCGTCGCCCGTGCGAGCACAACTTCGCTAATGAGTTGCCACAGCTGCTCTCGCCGTTGCCATGGGCGCTGGGATGGGACGAGCGTCTTTTTGGTGTGGTCGTGGTGGACGAGCGCCTGGTGCAGGGCCGCGGCAAACTCCCGTCGACGGTTGGGTTCGGGGATATCGCTCGCGAGATGGTTGTCGATACAAGTTTGATCGGGGGCCGGGGGCAGCGTGAGCAGTTGGCGCAGGGCGTCGAGCAGGGTCCCCAGCGAGACATTGCGGCGCCGCCACTGACCGACGACGCGAACGACTGTCAGCGCGCCGTTGGGAAGACCCTTGAGGAAGGTACGGATGAGTGCATGCTTGCCGTGTCCGGGTTGTCCCACCACCAATGCTGCCCGGGGTCGTCCCGTGCGCAGGGCCTCGGCCAGGCAGGTTCGCAGGCCGCGTAGCTCGAGTTCACGGCCGATGAGACGGCTTGTGTGGGGCTGTTGGCTCCGCTCCTTGAGTGGGCCGAGGAGGGCGGCACCCCCTAAAAAAGGTGTATTTGCAAGTTCTAGCGGCGGTGGGGCATTATGGTCGAATTCCCATAGGTCTGCCAGTTTGTGCGGGAGGTCGCCGCACACCCAAATCGGCCCGTCAAGGCCCGCGTGTGCCAGCTGGGCCAGGGCTTGTTCGCTTGCCACCGGGAGTTGCACCCGCAACCCACCCGGTTGCCCGTGGGAAACATGTGCATGCATGTTTGCCATGGCGATCCCGAGGCCAAGGCCATGACCGACCATGCCAACCGCCTCGCACAGGGCCAGCGAAGCGGCGAGGGCCCGTTGCTCGGGGTTTTGCCCGTCGCCCAGGGCCCCAAACACCAACGTGATATCGCGACGGTCGCAGCCCACGACAATCGCACCCCGGGTTTCGGCCAGGTGTGTCACCAGGCGACCGAGTTTGCGATGGTCTGGAGGATCTTTGGTTTGCAGTTGTGGGGCGAGACCGGCACGCACAACCGTAACCTCCATGTTTGCCGCCTCCGGATTCGGAGGTGGTTTAATGTCTGGGCGCGCCACGACAACTGCGGTCGCGTCGGCAGTTGGCGCCCGGGTCGGGATAGGGGCTGGCGATAGGTGTTGATGCAAGAAATTGCTGAGGACCTCATCGTCGACCACCGGATCGGCACGGTGAAGATAGCCGGCAAGGCGAGCCTGCATCTCCCGGGCGGTGGCAAACCGCTGGGTCGGGTCGCGCTGCAGCGCCCGCTCGACAACCTCTTGAAGGGCCGGTGGCGTGTGCGGTGCAACCTCGCCAATTGGCGCCAACGTGCCGCTGCGGACCATTTCGAGGGTTTGGGTGAGCCCGTGTTGGCGATGGACGAGGGTCCCTGAAAGTAGTTCGTAGAGTACGACGCCGAGGGAGTAGAGGTCGGTGCGGGCATCCAGCGCTTGGCCGCGGGCCTGCTCGGGCGACATATAGGCGAGCTTGCCATGGATCGCTGGATGTTCGCCCCCCGTATTTGCTTGTACAATATTTTCGCGGGCCTGTTTGGCGATCCCAAAGTCGAGCAGTTTGACGGTCCCGGCATGACTCAACATGATGTTGTGGGGACTGACATCGCGGTGGGAGATCGCAAGCGGACGCCCGTAGTCGTCGGTTTTTTGGTGGGCGTAACTCAGGGCTGCCGCCACCTGGTGGGCAATGTAGGCGGCGATCACCGCAGGCATGTGGGCGCCCGTTTGGGAAAGTTGCTGGATCAACTTCATCAGGTCGACGCCGTCGACCCACTCCATCGCCAAAAACAGCTGTCCACGGACCTCGCCAAAGTCGAACACCTGAACGAGGTTGGCGTGGTTGAGGCCGAGGGCAATTTTTGCCTCCTCGACAAACATCGCCGTGAATTCCGGATCCCCAGCAAATTCGGGCCGGATTTTTTTGATCACAACTTGCTTGCGCAGACCCTGGGCGACCGCGACGGTCGCGAGGTACACCTGTGCCATCCCACCCTCACCGAGGAGGCGTAGCAACTGGTAGCGCCCGAAATTTTCGGGGGTCTGCATGCCGGCATCATGGATCTGTGGCGCCACATATGCCACCGCGCCGGGACGCGAGAAAAGCCACAAGCTCTCGCCTGGGCCCAACTTGCCGGGCGTCGAGCTCAGTTCGCGGCAGCGGGTTTTGTGCGCTTATCGATGAGCTCCCACACCGCCATCGACGGGCCGATGGGCAGGGTGTACAGCGCGACCGCGTGGGTTGTGTCGAGTACCCGAATGGCTTCGATTTCGGGGCTATCCGCGGTGAGGTTGGCCTCGAGCGCGGTTCGGGCCGCCGGTTCGAGGTCTTGCAGCAGGTAGCGGGCGGCCTTGTGTGCCAGCCGGGTGACAACCACCGACTCCTCGTCGTCACCGGTGGTGACCAGCGGGCGCAGGGCATCGACGATCTGGTCGAGCACTTCGTCGACGGTCAACGAAGCACGTTGCGAGATTTGGGTGGTGTCGAGGCCTTCGAAGTAGGCCAACTGCAACATGCTGCGTTGACGCCCGGTGAGGTCGGCCATGGTGGTGCGAACCTTGGCCCGTGCCGGTCCCATGCGGGAGCTGCTGCTGGCGAGCTTCATGGACATTTGGGTGTCATCCATCGACACCATCCGCTGGGGTTGCCCGCGGTGTAGCGCGGCCAGGGCGTGTGCCCGACTTAGTTGTAGCAGCAACAACGGCAGGACATCGGTCAATGGGCGGTTGCCGGAGCTTTGTTGCGTCGACTCCCAGATATCGATAAAAACCTCGGCACAGACCTTCTCGGAGCGTGCGTGGTCGCCGAGAATTCGCTGGGCCACACCCAACACAACCGGGGCATAACGGTCGTAGACTTGGCGAAGGCCCTTGCGATCCCCGCGGGCGGCACACACCAAGGCAGCTCCATCGCCAACATGTGACTGTACGAGAATCCGACCTTTGGCCATCGTGATTCACGATTCACGTATCGCCGGAAGATGTCAAGCCGTCATGATCGCGTATAACGGGCGGGTGCGAGCTATGCCCCGACTCAGTCCGCGGTTACACGCGGTCGCTCGTTTGTTGCCAACCTGTGTTCGAGCGGCAGATATCGGCACCGACCACGCGCTGCTGCCCACATGGCTGGTGTGCTCGGGTCGGGTCGAGCGGGCGATTGCCGCAGACATTGCCAATGGGCCGCTGACTCGCGCCCAGGCCACGGTCGAGCGGTTTGATGTCGGCGGCGAAGTTGAGCTGCGACAGGCCAATGGCCTACTCGCCCTACAACCTGGGGAAGTTGAGTGTGTCGCCATTGCCGGGATGGGCCCGGGGCGAATGATCGAGATTCTCACGGGCGCGCCCGAAGTTGTCGCGCGACTCGATGCAATGGTGTTACAGCCCAATCACGGCGGTGAGCAGCTGCGTCGCCACCTCGTTGCAAATGGCTGGAATTTGAGTGACGAACAACTCGTTGAAGACCGCGGGCATTTTTACACCGCGATGCAATGGCGAAAGGGATCGAGCTCGGCACACGTGTCCTGGAGACGCGAAGACTGGTTGTTTGGCCCGTGGGTCGTAGCCCATGGCGGCGAGGTGTTGCGGCGGTTACTCGGGCACGAGTCGGCCCGGGCCAGCCGTGACCTCGCCCGAAAACCCCTCGGCAGCGCGGACTGGTCGTCCCTGCGATCCCATGTGAATTGGCTGGCCCAGCTCCAGCAACGACTGTTTCCGCCGGTGTAGGACGTGCTTTGAGTTGTTTCTTACCGCCCGGCACTGCTAAGCTTTCGCGCATGCGAACGAGTTTATTTTGCAGCCACGGCCTCGCACTTGCCGTTGCGTTCTCGCTGGCCGCGTGTGGCGGCACGCCCCGGGCTAACGCCGATGCAGCCGAGCAAAAAGCGGATGCGAAAGCGCAACCTGAGGTCGCAGCGAAAAAGGGTGCAGATGGCCCCGTTCGCGCAGTTGCGCCGTCTCCCGAAAAAATGGCGGAAGCCAAAAAGCAGGCGGATGCGGCCAAGAAAGCCGCGCCTCTCACCCAGGAAGAACTCGATCTCATCGCCGCCAACCCCCGGGATCTCAGCGTCGAAGATCGGATCAAACGCGGTCATGCCCTGCGCAAAAAGATCATGCAAAACCCCGACTCTGCGGCTGCGAAGCAACTAGAGGAGCTTCGTCGCGCCCACGCTGCGGGCGAACTCGACAGCCAATTGCCGCCGCCCAAAAACCAGTCGGTCGTGGGTGACGCAGACGTCAAGTTTGAACAGCGGACGCGCAGCGAAGACGACGCCAACCGCAAGTGATCGAATAGCTTGTAAGTACACTTTCAAGGCTGTGGGCATGTCAATCGTCGAACAGGCGCTCGCGCCCAAGCAGTGGCTGTGGACCCTCAATCGGCCTGAGAAGCGCAATGCTCTACGGCCGCAGATGTTGCAGTGGATCGCCGAGCGGGCCGCTGCGCTCGCGGGTGATGTTGTGGTCATTCGCGGTGCGGGAGGCCGGGTGTTCTCGGCCGGCTTCGACCTCAATGCCCTGCCCGAGGCTGGCCACGAGCTCGGCGAGCAGCTACCCGATGAGCCGTTGATCCAGGCGACACGGGCTATGGTCAATGCAGATGCAACTTTTGTTGCCGCCGTCGATGGGCCCGCGATCGGGGCCGCTGTCGAGTTGTTGGCGGTTTGCGATTTTCAGGTTGCCCACACCGGCACCTGGTGTCGTGTGCCCGCGGGCGCCCTTGGCGTGGTCTATCACCCCGAAGGGCTTGCGAGGTTTCACGCGCGGTTAGGGTCTGCGCTCGCCCGCCGGATGTTGCTTGCTGGCGAGAAGATTTGTGCCGACGAGTTGCACCGTGCCGGATTTCTTAGCCACCTCGTCGACGCCTCGGACGTTGGCACAAAGGCACATGAGCTCGCTGGAGCGCTGGCGTCAGCTGACCCGACGAGCACATCCTCGCACCGACACATGCTCCGGGCACTCGACCAGTACGTACAGGTGGGTGAGGATATATTGCAGATGCATCAAAAAGCGCGGTTGCGTGCATACAGGCGGCTCGTGACACCTAAGTCAACCACGCGTTGATCTCTAGGTAGTTTTGCAGCTCGTGCGCGTATCTGGTCGTGCAATCAGGTTGCATGCGCGATTCATGAAGTCGTGTGTTCCAGTTTTACACAGGCTTGAGCGGGAGGTTTCACGCCGGTTGCTCACCGATCTGACTGGTTGTGAAATTTATGCGATGCTCCGCGACAGTTCGATCGATGTCCGAGTTTCTCGCCGAGATCATTCGCTACAACCCGCGTATCGCTCGCAGTCTCAAAACCCTGCGACGTCGCGCCATCTCGGCGATCGAGCAGGCAGCGATCGCGGACACTGTTTTAGATGCACGCGCCTCGGGGCCCATGGGGAATCCGGCGTTTCACGCATCGCAGGTCAGTTCGGTGCGCGGAGGCCTGGCTGTTTCGCAGGAGCTCGTTGGCAGTATGCGGGCGGCGATGCCGTTGCAGAAGATGAAAGAGCCCGACGCGATGTCCCATACGCCGCTGGCCGAGCTCGAACTTCTGGCCCTGCGGACACAACAGGTTTTGCGCAAGCGTCAGTCGCGAGAGCGTGGCCTCAGCATCGCTGTTGCCGTGGTTGAGGGGGCTCTCTTGGGCCTTGGTGGCTTCATGGCGCTGTACGGCGACTATGTCAATGCCGGGATCGTGGTCGGCCTGGCGATTGTGGTTTCGGTGATCGTCCGCCTGGTGTGGAATCCGTTTGCCCGCGGGTCGCGTATTCGCCGGTTGGTTGACCTCGCCGATTCGATGGCCACCGATTTACGGGCGCGGATTTCGACCCTCAATAACATTGATGACCATGCAACGAAGCAGCTGACCCAGTGGAAGGCAGTCGCCGAGTTGACCAACGGCATCCCCGAACTCAATTGAGGGTCCTCGCTAGGCCGACACCATGCGCCGGTAACGGGCAAGGGCAATCAATGCGTATTGCTCGCTGGTGAGCTCGAGTCGATAAAACGGCCATGGCCATTGCAGGGTAAACAGGTAGTTGCCGACCGGCCAGCTACCATCGGAATTTTGTTGCATAGTCAGATAGTCAATGGCGCGCTTGACCGCCGGGCTGTGATGAAAACCGAGATCGACGAGCGCACGAACCACAATCCCGGTGACGTAGGTCGAGCTCTCGCCACACCCGGCAAGCGCTAGGTTTTCGTAGCTCTCGACCGACTCTCCCCAGCCGCCATCAAGGTTTTGGCAGTTGAATATGCTTGTAACTGCATCGATAATGATGGTGTCCGTCGTCCGTACACCAACGGCGGCGAGCCCACTGAGAACTTCTGCAGAGCTCGGCAGGAAATTCGTTTCCCACCGCCCCCACCACAGACCCCGGTGGTAGCGTTGCCTGCGTAAAAAGGCGATGGCCCGAGCGATACGCGGGTTGCTCGCACGATATCCGAGCCCACCTAAGGCCTGAAGCACACGGCCGGTCACGTCGGCCGTCGCTGGATCGTCGAGCTGAATTGGCGGCGAGGCGATCAGCTGGAAAAACTCGCGGGCCGTGGCCGGTGGGGTAAAAGCCGACAACGCAAACGGTCCGGGCTGTTTGTCGGCACCCTCGCGGCGAAAAGCTCCCCAACCGCCATTGCGGTGTTGCATGCCCCACAACCACGCCAGTCCTGTTTTGATCGCCGAGTCGATCGCGGGGTCGAGCGCCCGGTGGAAGGAAAGTGCATGTAAAACTTTCCCGGTGGTGTCGCAGTCGCAAGCCAGGGGGTTGGCATCGCCAAACGGCCAACCACCAAATCGCGGGACCGCGGGTGCGGGAAGCTGCCAGTCACGGGGCAGTGGCCAGTTGGATTGCCGGCGAAGCAGGTACTGCAGTGCAGCAGCGATCGCGGGAGTCTCACCGGCAAACCCTGAGGTCGTCAGGGCCGTCGTGGTGATGGCCGTGTTCCATACCTGCGCGTCAAACGGGACAAAGCGCAGTGTCGGCCCGCGGACAACATGGGCGAGTTTGAGGTCGCGGATACCACGTTGGATCCGCGGGTCGTCTGTCGCAACTCCAAACGCGCGCAGGCAAATTAGGATGAGTGCAGTGAAGTTCGCCGCGCCAAACCAGTTGCCGGTCGGGTTTTGCCGGCGGGACAAGTAGCGAACAATCCGCTGCTCTTCGGCCCTCTGGCGGATGTTGGCGATGCCAGTCGGAGGACGATTGTGTTTGTTTCTGAGTGCCCGGACCAGGGCCGGTAGAAACATGACCATCAGGGTAAATGCCGGGGCAAACAATCGTCCGAGTTGGCGCTCGATGCCCGGCACAAGGACCCACCCAACCGGATACTCGGGCAGTTGTGACGCCGGCATGACACCGGCGACAACAAGCCATATCTGGGCCATCAGCGGGCACTGTTCAAACCCACCGTTTGCCCGAATGGAGGCCCATGCCCGTTGTGCCATCGGATGGGAGGGAGAAACCCCCGAGGCCATTAACGATGCGTATACAACCGAAGTCTGCTCGAGTGTGCCCGAGTCGGCTCCGGGGTAGGGGGGAAACGAGCCGTCGGCCAGCTGCTGCGCCGCAAAGTAGGCGAGTGCGCGGGCGGTTAGGTCAGGTTCGAGTGCATCGAGTGTTGCCAGTGCCAGCAACACCTCTGCGGTGGTTTGCGGACCGAGGTCGGTTGCCCCGGGCCAGGCTCCTGTGTATTGTTGACAGGATAGGAGGTAGGCGGTTGCCTTCTCGCACGCACGAATAATTGAGGGCTCATCGGCCATATAGTGAACCGTTGTCATTGCCAGATCCTGAGCTAGAGAAACTCGATATAAAAACATGTCTATTTCGACATGTTTTTAAGTTTTAGTCGAGGCGCACTGTGGCGCACTAAAGGAGCTCGGCAACCGATGGCGGTGGCAGGCGAAAGTTCAGTCGTTGGGCGCGGGCATTCGCGTGTCGCAAACACGCGTCCGCGCGCCGGGGTGCGTACGGCCGGAGGGCAACGGCCCGCACTTGGTCGACGACCACGGCTTCGAGTTGCAGACCATGGGTACTCGCACGGACAGCTGCCCGTTGGTACAGATTCTCGGCGCGGAGGGCCGCTCCACGAATGCTTGCGCGTTTTGCCCGCAGGCGCAGGCAAGCCGTTTCGAGCAGTGGGCTACGCTTGGCCGTGCGTTGCAGCAGGCGAAAAGTTGCCCGCATCTTGCGGCCGAGCTCGCGCCACGCATAGGCTTGGCGCGACCCCGGTTGCCCAGCGTGTTTGTGCAACAACAGCCAAGTGGTGGCTCCGTAACAAAGAGCGGCGCGGTGAAAGGCCAGGGGCATACCCGCCTGCAAGCCCCGTAGGGTGATGGTGGCGTGATGCTGGGCAGCTTCGAGGTCACCTTGGCAGTAGGCGAGTGCGGCCAAAAGTCCGTCGGCGTTGGCTCGCGCGGTCACGCCACTTTCGTGCTCGAGTATGGGTCGCGCCTCGACCGTTGCTGCGTGGGCACGCTCTAGGTCGCCGAGCAGCAGGGCACACTCCGCTTCGGTCAACAGACTCCACGCCAGCATCGCGGCATTGCTATGATGACGTAGGTTGGCGGTATTGGCCTCGGCAAGCTCGAGCGCCCGATGTGGCCCCTCACGCAAAAGTGCAGCGTTGCTCGCCATACCGGCCAATGCACAGGCTTCGGTCAGGGCGCCAATGCGAATAGCCACGGCCTGTCCTTGGGTGATGCTGTTGTCAAACCGCGACCAATCGGCGGCGGCCATGTAGCACGAGGCTTCGCTGACACGCGTCGAGACGATTGCATAGTCGTTTTGGGTGGCGTGCGCACAGGCGTGGGAACGCCGGAAATAATAATCCCGGGCACGACGCAGCTTCATCGAGCCGGCGGTCGCCCCGATGATCGAATAGGTAATCGACGGGGACAGCTGGGCATCCTCCGCAGCGTTGGCCGAGACAAAGCAGGTCGCCAACATCTCGAGGATTTGGTTGCGCGAGAATTTGCATTGCATGTACAAGATAAGTGCCTGTACTTGCATGTGACGAAGTTGGGTTGGATGGGTTGGCGGGAGTGCCTGCTGGCGGGCGACCGGGCGACCGAACAGGTGTCTGGTCATTTGTCGGATTCCGGCGGCGAGCAGCCTGAATGCCCATGCTGGTCGTGTCGACGGCAACTCGATGCCATCGTGGCGCAGGATTGTGCGGGCATGACGTTCGCACAGATCGATCTCAGAGACACCCCACGCGGCCTTGGCCGACAACAGACTCACGGTCCGGCGCTGACCCATCGTCAGGTCAAACCGTGGCAGCTCTCCAGGCTCACACAGTTGCCAAATTCGGTCGGTCAAAGCCAGAGCTTCGCGGGCGGCCCCCGATTCGACGGCACGTTGAGCTGCTTGTATGAGCAACTTGAGCGCACGGTCACGAACACCGCCGCGCTCCCAGTGATGGGCCAGGGTTGAGCTCAAAAATGGGCTGGGAGGTTCGCGCTCGAGCAGGGTTGCGACCGCGTGGTGAAGGGCCTTGCGTCGGGTTCTTGGAATTGCCTCGTAGGTCTGCTCGCGCAGGGAGTCGTGGGCAAATTGCAGCAGGTGCGTTTCGGTTTCGGACTGCAATAGCTGGCGGTTGAGGAGGTCGTCGAGGGCACTCAAAAACCGCGGCTCATCCAGCTCACAAAGATTAGCGAGCAGCTCCGCTTCGATTTGCCCGCCGACGATCGCCGCGCACTCGAGGGTATGCCGGGCGTCGAGTGACAGCAGTTGAATCCGGGCGAGGAGCAGCTCGCCTATCGACTGCGGCTGGGCTGGGTAGTCCGGGGAGAATGACCAACTGCCGAGGCGACGCCGAAGGTAACCAGACTCGACCGCCCAGTGGACGTATTCTGTCGCATAAAGCGGGCTGCCCGAAGAGACATCCACCATGGCATCGAGCAGGTTGCCGGGCGGCGCGGACCAACACAGCATATCGGAGACAAGACCCGCCAATTCGCTGGCCCCAAGCGGGTGTAGCCGCAGTCGTGTGGGCGCGATGTGGCGGAGGCGTTGCATCCGATGTTCGCTCAGGGCATCGGTGCGGACACTGCCGATCACCAGCAGGCGCATGGTGCCGAGATTGCGGCGGGCAAGGCCGTCTAAGACCGCGATCGACAGGTCGTCGGCCCACTGCAGATCGTCGAGGACCAGTACAAGAGCATCGCTTTTAATGGTGCGTTCAATGATCCGCACCATCGCCTCGACCAACCGCATACGGGCGCCCTCGGTCGGCAATGGTGGCACCGTATTGATTGTATCTGCACCGGGTAGGGTCAGGAGCGAGGGTAGGAATGGGGCGATAATGCCGAGTTCCTCGCCAAAAATTTGCCGGGTATCGACCGCGGTTCCCCGGCGACACAGGTCCTCGGTGGTGCGCAGGAGTCCGAGCAGGGCGTGGAGTGGGGTTGCTTGGCTACGTTTGACCCCACCCACACTCACCGGCATGGGCTCGGAGGTGACGATCGTGCATCGCTGTTGGCGGGCGAGTCGGAGCAGTTCGACCAACAGGCGGGTCTTGCCACTTCCTCCGGTGCCCTCGAGCAGGACAAACGAACCGTTGCCGCGGAGCATGCGTTCGAGATGGCCGCGGAGGGTTTCGAGTTCCCGTGCGCGGCCTGCCAAGGCCGGGCGATAGGGGGTAAACGCGAGGTCGAGGCCGCTGTGCAATTCCCAATCTGGGTCGAGGTCAGGCCAGATGCCGCGCAGCGTGTGCAGGATTTCACTGGCGTGGCCCGGGCGCAGCTGGGGGCGCTTGGCGAGTAGCCGCGACAACAGCTCAGTGAGTGCTGGCGGAATACCGTCGACGAGCTCGGACGCCGGGCGTGGTTGTGAAAAAAGATGTAGGCGCACCAATTCCATGTAGTGTGCCCCGCGAAACGGCGGCTGACCGGTGAGGCATTCATAGAGGATGCAGCCAAACGCGTAGAGGTCGGCCCGGGCGTCGACAACCTCGCCAGAAAATTGCTCCGGCGCCATATAAAGTGCGGTGCCGACAATCGAGCCGTGGTCGGCCTCGAGAACATCGCGACTGCCGCGGTTGCGCTGTACCAGGCCAAAGTCGACCAAGATCGGTTGCTCGCCCGCGGTGACGAGGACATTGCTCGGCTTGAGGTCGCGGTGGACAATGCCGGCCCGATGGACGGCGGTTAAGATCGTTGCGAGGCGGTAGAGGATGGCGATGACATCCCGCAACTTGCCGGCTGCCGCGGCTCGACGAGAGCTATCCGTGTGCTCGCCGGCCGCCTGCCATATATCCGCTACGTAGGTGTGCAGGCCGGTCCCGTCGACGTAGTCCATCGCGTACCAGGGGACGCCACTTTGCACGCCCTGACTGCGGATACGAACAACGCCCCGGTGGCGAATCCTTGTCAATGCATGGATTTCGCGGCGGATGTACATCAAGTCCCGGGGAGAGGAACTCTGGACAGTTTTGATGGCGACTCGTTCGTGGGTGTTTGGGTCGTGACCCTGGTAGACCACGCCCATCCCACCACGACCGACGGGCTTGTCGACGACATATGGTCCAAACATGTTGGGGGCAGCGGGCTCGTCCATCGGCTAGGCACCGCACTCCCAACGAGTTTGTATAGACAAATATATTTGCGACTGCATAGGGTGAGATGGGCGGCCCACGGGCACCCATCTCACCATGGTTTTCCCGAGCATCGCGGCGAAAGAAACGACGCCGCAGCTGTGGCTATAGCGCAGCTGTGAGGACCTGCTGAATGCGGTCTTGGACCACGCTCACCCGCGCCGAGAACTTGCCCTCGCCGGCGATGGCCCGCACCTGCGTACACACCCGATCGACCATACTTTCGGCTGCGGTGATCGCTCGCCCGCGCCAACGACTGCGGCGTTCGATGTCGTCGATGAGTTCCTGAATCGAGTGAATGAGTTCGTGCTCGATGCGGTTGGCGACCCCCGAGAGGTCTGGCTCTGCGTAAATCATGTTGTAGTGGAGCAACCCCGTGAGGGCCGCGCAGGCCTGGGATTGGGCCTGCAAAAAGCGCTCGACACGTAGCTCGGTGCCCGTGCGGTGCAGGCCATCGGCCAAGATCTCGAGCACATTGCGCAGCGATCTTTCGACCTCGTCTAGGAGGTTGGGTTCGCATGGCCCGCGACGGCTAGCGGCAAGTTCCCCCAAAAGGCTGGTCAAGATGCCAAAGCTTCCGAGCTCACGAACAGACCGCGCGGCGTGCCCCGGGCGGTGTGGAATCTGATGCAGTGCCTCGCCAAAATCGACGGTAAAGGCGGGCCTCGGCGCGCTCTCCTGAGCTGTTGTTTCTTCTTCGATTGCGGAGGTCTCTTCAGGTGCCTCGGCAACTTCTTCATCGACTGGTTTGCCGTCGCGGATGGCGACGACATCTTCGCGCTTGAGCAGCCATCGCGACCCGATCCGGCGCGCAGGAATCCGCCCGGTTTGGGCCATGTGGCGAACGGTTCGCTGACTTTTTTGCAAGATGGCCGCAGCTTCTCGAATCGAAATATCCATGCCGAACTCCAGGGTGAAAGTGCCCGTTGCTGTCGGCCATCGTATACCGAAAGTGGCAAGAACCTGGCAAGTGTTCGGCAAGAATTCGCCAAGCTTCGGCAATTGCCGAAATCGGATCAGTTTGGCGTGATGGGGTCAGCGATTTTACTGGGATTGCGTTATATGGTTCTCCTATGCGCAAACCGGCGCACCAATGGGAGACCACAGACTTTGTCGCTGTCCGGGAACGCGAGGTGCCCGACGCGTGGGTCGACCTCCCCCGAGCCGAAGCTTTTGAGCTCCAGCCTCGGGCTGGTGGTTCTGCGCAAGCCGCCTACCTCTCGCTCGAACGCCAGCAGGTCCCCCGCGAGATTTTGCGGCGGGACCCGAGCGTGGTGTTTGCGATCAAGGCGTGGCTGACAGCCCGCGGTAGTCGCCAACTACACCTGCTCGATGAACACGGCGCAGTTGTCGAACACCGCCCGTTTACCCTGACCGAGCTGTCCGATGCGGCCCCGCGAACCCCGGCCCAGCAGTTGGTGAGCCTGTGCCCGTCGAATGCGGAAGTTGTCGAGTCTCTCGGCTGCTTCGACCGGGTCATCGCCTGCGAGGATTCGACCGATTGGCCGGAGCGGGCGGCCGAGCTCGAGCGTCTCGGCCCCGACCTCGGCCCCGACCTCGATCGCGTACACGCGCTCAACCCACAACTCGTGTTGTCGTCGTTGTCGGTTCCGGGGATGGAGCGGATCGTCACCGGGCTCAAGGTCCGGCGCTTGCCTCAATTGGTGTTGGCACCCCGGCAGTTCGAAGACGTCAAGCACGAGATCGGCGTGGTCGGGACCTACCTCGGGGTGGAGGGTCGCGCCCGTGAAGTGTGTAGCCAACTCGAACGCGAGCGCGAGCAGTTGCTCAGTCGTCGCGGTCGGTTTTTCCGGCCGATGCGTGTCTACCTCGAGTGGTGGCCACGGCCGATGTTTACCCCCGGCGGTGATTGCTATAGCAACGAGTTGATCAACCTAGCCGGGGGCCTCAACGTGTTTCGCTCGCAGGCCGGATCGAGCGTCGAAGTTACGGTCGAAGATCTGCTGGCCGCACGACCACACATCTGTTTCATCTCTTGGTGTGGTGTGCACATCGACAAGCTCGACGTCGAAAACTTGATCAAGCGGCCAGGCTTGTCCCGGCTCGATGCGATTCAGGAGCGGCGCGTCTACAAGCTCGACGAACGTTTCTCGGGTCGGCCGGGGCCACGAATGCTTGAAGCTGCACGCATTATGGCGCGTTCGATCAACCGTGTACGCCAGGTCCTCTCGCTCGAAGAGACCGACCGGATTTCACGCTGGTAGCAACGTTTCGCAAAATTTTTGGGCCCGCAATCGGGTCGTGCCAAGTTGCTCGCATGTCCCAGCCACGCGTGTCCCAGGCCTACGTCGAGCGTCGCCTTCACCCGTTGGCAGCCGATCTTGCGGGCTACAACGGGTTTCGAGCGCTGTGGTTTGACCACGGTGGCGAGCTCGTCCACAGCGAGCCCGAGGACGAACTCGAGTTGCTCGGGTGGACATTGGTGGCCGTGGTGATGCGTCCCGACGTGGACTGCCTTCGACGTCACCTCACGACCTTTGTCGAGCAACCGACCCCGCGGATGCCTGTGCTCAAGCCGCTCGGACTGCTGCCGGCATAGTGGCCAGCTGACACGCTTGCCATGTTGGGCGACAAACACCGTGCGCGGGCCTAGGTTGCCGCGTCGGATGCTTCGGCGGGGCGAGCTTGGCGGGCATGCTTGGCATGTTTGCTGACAAACACCGAGCTGCGCAGGGCGGGTTGTCGGGTTCGCGCGGCAAAGTCTGTGTATACACATGAAGCCAAGGCGCTCACCGACAGCGGGTCGGTTTCGAATGCCCGCAGGGCCATGTCGGCGACCGGGTGCTTCAGGTTGATCACGATGTAACCACCGCGCTCGATCACGAGTTTCTTTGTATGTTCAATCGGGCCGATGGAGAGCCGATCGAAATAGGTCTCCGCCTGGAGGTCGTCGGGGGCAGCGTTGACCAGGCGCAATTCACTGCGAACGGCTTCGAGCAGGCGGTGCTCCGGAGTTGGTGGTGGGAGCTCGCGTAGTTGTGGCTCCTCGGCGACGGTTCGCGTGACCTCAACATCGACACTCAAAACCGGGCCAGAGGCTGTCTCGGTACGCCACAACCCCAGGTGGGCAAACTCGGCGGGACGCTCTGTGAGCAGGGTTTCGAGGCTCACAAACCGGTGGCTACGCAGCTCGAATAACTCGCGGACACGCAGCCGACGCAGCAGTCGGCGGTAGCTCGACTTGAGTCGCCCCTCGCGTTCGACAAAACGGTGGTGAAGCCTGAGCGTCAGTTCACAAAGTTGCCGAGTAATCGCCAGGGTATCGACCTCGGGCTCGAGGCCGCGACGGGCACGACCCTTGAGCCGCACCCTGCCGCCACCCTGCTCGAGTGCACGCTCGTGGGTGTCGATAAGCTCGCGGTAGAGTTGAACCGAGCAACCGATCAGTGCCGACTCTTGCCCGCGCCCGAGGTGGACACGGCCCCAGCTCTCGTCGGTTTGCAGGTCGTCGCCAGTGCCCATCACCGAGCCATCGCAGGCAAATAGCGGGGATAGCTGGCGGCGCTCGACCTCGAGTCCGTCGAGACCCAGGCGAATCGTTGTATCAGCATTTGTTTCGGGGAGGACCCACAACCACCCGCGCAGTCCACGGGTGTCGACCCGGACAGCTTCGAGCGCGTCCGTTGGCGGCAGTGCGGGCAGGCGTTCGGCCTGGGAGCGCCGGCGCAGGCTCAAGACCTCGCGGGTCCAATGGACCATGTGGTCGACAACCTCGGGAAACAGGGCTTCGAGCCAGCTTTGTTGGTCGGGTTCGATCACGACAACCGGAACCTTGGGCGGCTCGTGGACCCATGCCCGGGTGAGGTAGTGCATCGCCCCGTGTTGGGCATAGGCATCGGCAAGTTCCGCCAACGATGCCCGAACGCCACGGGTTGTCATCCACGCGGGTTGATTGATCAAGCGGGCGACAATCGGGTCGTCGCAGGCGCGATTGATCGCCGCACCGCCCTCTCCAGCGCCGGGTGCCCGTTGGGCCAGAAGGTGCATGACCCAGCGGCAGGCCACCGCAACCTCGTGACTGTTAAAGTCGTCCCACCGCGCAATGAGACGTCCGACCAGCTCACTTTGGGTGGCCGCTAGGACAGCTTCGATCCGCTTTGCCCAGGCTGGCGTCGGTTGGCCGTCGCCATCGACTTCGAGTTGCGGATGGTCGAGCACGCCGACCACGGTGAAGTCCGTTTTGGGCGCGTAGATGGCCCCGGAAACCCGATTGCGATACAGCCGGAGCTGGGTTGGTTCGCCCCGTAGCGGGCCCCAGCGCCGGAGTCCGAGCTGGCCTTCAAAGCCGTCGTCGATAACCTCGATGGCGATCAGACGTTCGCCAACGGGTAGGGCCGGGCGGCGAGACTCACTGCCTTGCCCCTCTTGGCGGGCGATCTTCTGGCGCAGCCACGCCTCGGAGCAGGCGAGGGCGTCCCACCCGAGCAACCGCGAAAGGGCCAGGCACTCGCTGCCGCCGAGCACGACGATCGTCCGCTCAAACCCGTCGTAGTGCAGCGCAACTTCGGTTCCGAGGTAGTGCACAACCCCGAGTTGCTGATACATGCGCACCAAATCTTGCATGTTCAACGGTTTGCCGGATGTGGTTCGCGCAACCGGAACCTCCATGAGTGCCGGGACCCGCGACAGCAGGGCAATACGGGTTGCAGCTGCCTCCTGGTGGGCGCGTGCGGACTTTCGGCTGAGTCGCCGCTTGCGGCCGGCGGCTTGCAAAACGGCCTCGAAGGTCAGGGGCGTCGACCCCGTTTGAACTTCGCGGATGGCGGCCAGTACCCGTTGTTTGGAGTGGGTTGCCAACAGCTCCAACAGTTGTCGAAACGTCCGTTCGGCCCCATCTGGATCCTGTGCCAGGAGGCCCTGGTAGCTCGTGAACATCGTCGGATGGTCGAACACCGCAGCGAGGGCGAGCAGGACAAACCGGCGTAGCTCGGCTAGTGAGGTGATCGGTTGCTCGCGGCACAGGGTGGCAACCTCGTCGAGGAGAGCACACAGACCGGCCTGGACCGCGCGATTGAGGCGATCGAGCTCGTCGTCTGTGAAGTCGTCGGGCAGGTCGTTCCATAGCTCGTTGACCCGGGTGGCGTCGTCATTGAGCAATCCGACGACACCTGGCAACAAAACCTGTTGCCCGTGGTGGCCGAGTTTTCGCCGGTACTTGAGGACCTCAAAACTGCTGTGGGTAACGGTGAGTCGCTCGGGAAGCAGCCGCGATTGGTCGAGCCCGGCGACGACTTCAATACCATCGACTTCACAGGCAACCCGCGGCGAGATGCGTTTGGACAACTCGAGCGCGCGTTGGGGTCGCTCCATAAACGTCGCCCGCAGACCGAGCCGGGAGAGTTCAGGCTCGTAGTTGTAAAGTGTATCTGCACCTAAAATGGCCTCGAGTGTGGCGATGTCCTCGGGGTGCAGACGCAGGACGCCCGCCGGCAGGTTGGCCACGGTCTGAAAGTTGTAGGGGAGATAGGGCAGGGCGCCGCGGGCCTTGAAACGGCGACGAAGCTCGAGCAGCGATGCCGCCGGTGCGTCCCACACAGCAAACAATGGGACGCTCGCCAGCGGGTGCGGGGTTTCGCTTTCGAGGTTCCATTGGGGGCAGTAGGCCGGCCCGCCAAACTTGCGGATGTAACGCGAGGCCGACGATGGCGAAAACCCAAACTCCTGGAGCCGCTGGGCGCCAAATTCAGGTGCGGCGACCGAACGGATGTAGGGCAAAAACAGGTCACGGGTTTTGCTGAGATCGTCGACTGGCCAGGCCCGGGCAACCGCCGCCATCAGGCGCTCGACACCGCACAGCATCTCAAAAATTGCGTATGCAAGTGTTTCGTTACGGTGGACCCCGGTAAAGCTGTTGTTGGGCTTAAAATCGGCTTCGATCGTGACGTCGAGGCCGGGGAGCGGAAACTCGAGGGCCTGCTGGCGCAGCAGGCAGCCAGACACCAATAGACGGCAGACACAACGCTGGCTGCCGAGCCCGCGCAGGCCAACTTCGCCGCGCAAGCCCTCGCCGGTGAGCGGAATCCGGCCGAGATAGTAGCTGTCGGCCAGGCGCGGGGCGTGGCGCCGTTGCTCGAATTTTCGCCGGTTTTGCTCGTACTCTCGGGTTCGCAACACCGCACGGGTCGCATCTTCGCCGCCGAGCAGGCTCAAAAAATGTGCATCTGCATCGTCCTCGATAAATACGACATCGGCAAACCCCTCGGGGACCTGGCCGTCGTCGGGACGATGGGAGAACCGCATGGGCCTGCCGATCAGCGCCTGGGTCGAGCAAAAGCTGCCGTCGGCGACTTCCCACAGATCGATGTTGGCGAGTGCAGTGAATACCGGGTCGTCGGTGAGCTGTTGGGCTGGGTCGTCGCCGACCCGCAAAAATAGTGAGCTGCGCAGCAAGTCAAACTGCCACTCGGGAATCGCCGCGTCCGGATCGTCGTGGAGTTTGGCGACAAGTTCGCTGGCGAGCATGACGAGTGAGCGGTCGCTGGCACGGTGTAGCTCGGCGATTACGCGTTGGTAGTGCTCGCCGCGAAGGACCTCATCGGAAACCTGTTCGCTGCGCAGCTGCAGGTCGTCGACCCGGGCAAAAAACCACGGCGGGAAGTGGGGTAGGTCGTGTCCCGAGAGCAGCACACCGCCGCTTTGGAACTCGGCGTGGGCAAATGGTGCCCGCTTGCCGCGGCTGGGGTCGAAGCCGGCGAAGCCACGGGTGGTGTCCCCTTCGAGCTCAACCACACCCACGAGGCTCGCCGGTGGGGCCGGGTCTGAGATCCGCTCGCCATTGACGAATACCGGGATCTGTGCATGTGCACAGTACTTTCTTAAAAACGCGACCTCCGCGGGGATGCCCTGCTGGTCAGGTGCGAACTGCGTGCGTAGGCCATCGCGGTAGCGTTGGCGAACTTGAATCAGGGTACCGGGCTTACCGGCGTGGACCTCGGCCACTTCGGCCAGTCCGGTCGGCGGCATTTCGAGGTAATAGCGGGATTGCTCGTCACCGCTGAGGAGGCGAATCACCTGGGGGTTGAGGGCACAGGCTGCCGACAGACCGCGGGCGAGGGCATGTAGCCCGGGCTTTGGATGGTCGGGCATGAGTGCAGCCGCGTGGATCTGCTCTAAGTCGGCTTCGGTAAAATGTGTACCATCAAAGAAGATCCGGACATCCTCGCGGTCCACGGCAAACTCGACGGTTGTCGCCCCGCGGGCCGAGGCGGCGCGCACCAACTCGAGGACGTAGGCCTGCGGCTCGGGCCGACTGTAGAGGTGGAGTTTAGCCAACGCCCGTTCCTGGTCGACGGTCACGTCGCCAGCATCGAGCGCCTCCCCGCCGACGAGGTGGGCTGCCAACTCGGAGGCAAATAGTTGGGCGTCTAACGGTTGATCCGATTCCATCGTCGTGTCACAGCGAGTTGGGCGAGGTTGGCGTCGCGCTCGGGCGGGATCCGAGCGGTGGAGTTTGCGCTCAGGAGCATAAGCTTGATGGCTTGGTAGGCTGCGTACTCCGGTTCGTGCTGGGCGAGGTCAGTCAGCGCGCGCAGGCCCGGGTGGTCGAGGTTGAGCACTAGAGTTTGTGTACACTCAAATAGTTCTTCGACCCGTCCGAGCGCGTCCTGTTTGCGGGTGATATCGCCGAAGTGCTGTTGAATGATAAACACTTCCCCGGTGAGGGCCGAGTCGGGATAGTCGAAGTGCCCCAGGACCACGCTGGTGAGCTCACCCCCGGCGTCGACAATCAGCTGTGCGATCGCCATTTCGAGACGGCGGGTTTGCTGTTTGAGCTCCCGCGATTCGACCGGCTTGGGCATACACAGTTCATCGTGCACTGAAATCAGGTGCGCGCGGTCATCGAGCGCGCCTAGGAGCGTGTGCTCGGGAGACCCGGCGGCGAGTTTGATGACCAGTTGCCCCTGGTCTTCGAGGGCGTCGGTCAGGTGGCTGCGCCTGTCGGCAAAGTAGATAGCGCCACGCCGTGACAGCGCGCGCCGGCAGGCACTGAGGCCAATCGCCAGACCGGCCGGGCTGCGAAACGCGGCCCGTTCGTCACTACCCGTTTGCCGGTCGTGTCCGCGGCGGACATGCCAGGTCGCGGCCCGGTAGAGGTAGTCGCGGCTGGTCTCCCAGGCTGCCATCGCCTCGCTGTCCTCCGGATCTTTTGGTGGGTGCCACACGTGGGATTCGAGGGCGGCAAATACCTCTTCGCACAGGCGCCGGCGAACCACACGATCTGCCAGGGCAATGATCTGCTCGTAGGCGACGTCGCACAACATCTGGTCGCGGGCGAGTGTGTGGTGGATCCGCGACGAGGAAATCGCCACCATGATGCCCTCGTGGCGAGGGTTGTCGTGCAGCAGTGTCAGCCCCTCGCGGTACAGCGCAAAGTGGCCGGTGCCGGCCCGCGGATGGGCAGCTAAAATCTGTGTATGAGCATCGGTTCCGAGGACCGAAACCGTGGTGTCAAAGCTAAACGGGCGGTTGACGGCCTTGCCCTGAAAGTTGACGGTGGCACCGGCAAAACAGCACCAGATCTCGAGGGCCTCGGAGATTCGCGTGGTCAGGGCCTCGACGTGCTTGCTGCCCTGGCGGGCGAGCACCACGCGGACACAGGTCCCGGGGCGCTGGGTATCGAGCTCGCGCAGGGTGTAGTGGTCGGGTGTCTCAAAGACCACACGCCAGGCGCCGTCGGTCCCGAGCGTGTCGACCATGACAGCCACCGGCGAGAGGGCAAATACCGACCAAAACCCGATGCCAAACCAGCCGATCCGGCTCGGGTCGTCGTCGCCCGACGAGGCAAACAGACGGGTCAGTCGCTGTTCGATTGTTCGCCGGGTCATGCCGGCCCCGTCGTCGCGCACCCGGATCTCGACAAGGTGCTCGGTGCCAGCGGAGTCGACTTCGACGTCGACCGTCAGCGCCCCGGCATCGACAGCGTTTTGCACAAGCTCGCGGATGAACGCCAGTGGGTCGCTGTATTGGGTGATCGCGGTGCGAAGAACTTCGGCGACTTGTAGCGGCTTGGCAGTGCCCATAACGATCCGGCCTCACGGTATACCGACAGGGGACGGTCGTCACCTTTTGCTATGTGTGGCCGGTCGTGTGTCCAAGGGTGCGCCTGGTGAATTCGCCCGTGGGCGCGCGCGGGCACTACGCGTACGGCGTTGGTGAAAATGGGCGTATATGCAAGTCTTTTGCGCACAGATCCGCAGGTATCATCGGGGCTCCGGAGGTCTCTCTTGCCACACCCGACCCGCATCTTTGGATATCAGGTTTTGTTTGCCACGCTGCTGGCCACTTGCATGCTGCCGGCCTGCGCCGATCGGGAAAAACCGAAGGCCAGCGAAGATGCGGATGCGAAGGTTGCTGCACCGGTCAAGCTCGATCTGTGGCAGGGAGTTCCGCCACTCAAGGCCAACCCCGATGACTTTGCGACCGAACTCCTGCCGGCTGCCGGCGACGGTCCGAAAAAACCGGTGTCGGTGAGCGAACGCGTCGAGCTGCCGTTTCCGCCGCCTATCAAAGCTGACCGGCCCGAACCCAAGCCCCCGGGGCCGCTCACGATCCTTCGCAGCCAGCCAACTGGGAACGGTGCATATGTCGATGCCGTGTCGGTGACGTTCAACCAGCCGATGGTCCCGTTGGCCTCGGTTGACGATCTCCGCAAACATCCGGTCCCGCTCAAGGTCGAACCCCAACCGCCCGGGAAATTTCGCTGGCTCGGCACCGACATGGTTGCGTTTGTCCCCGAGGGGCGAATGCCGATGTCGACGACCTACCGGGCCTCGGTCGATGCTGGCGTGGCCTCGCAACTCGGCGGAAAGCTCGAGCAGGCATATACGTGGTCGTTTACAACGCCTGCCCTCGAGTTGCAGTCGCATAGCCCCTCAACCGGGCAGGAGGGGGTCTCGCTCACGCCCGAGATCCGCCTGATCTTCAACCAGCGCATCGATCGCGACAAGCTGGCCGCGCAGGTTTCGGTGAAGGGGGGCGGGGGCAACGTTGCGTTTGACGTTGTGCCTGCGGTCAAAGAAAGCGAGGGCAAGCAAAGCGAGCAGGAGCAGCGCACCCTGGTGCTCAAACCCTCGTCGCCGTTGCGGCCCAATACCGGTTATGCCGTCACGATTCCCCCGGGGGTGTACGGCGAAGGCCCCAACCGCTCCGGCAAGGTAAGCTTTGGCTTTCGCACCTATGCGCCGTTGCGATTGTCGGGGCCCAAGTGCACCGATCGTTCCTACGACTGCTACCCGGGCACGGTCCAGATTTCGAGCAACAACTACCTCGATGGTCCGACGTTTGAAAACCACGTCACCGTTGAGCCACCGGTTGAAAACCTCAAGGTCAACGCCTCCTCGGGGATCTACCTCAGCGGTGAGTTTTTGGGCACCCAAACCTATACGGTCACGGTTGGGACGCAGGCCAAGGACACCCACGGGCAGTCGTTGGCGCGGCCCTACAAGGTCACGTTTAAGATGCCCAAGCTCGACCCGGGGCTCGCGTTTTTTAGACCGCAAAAAAGTACGACCGTGCTCGAGCCGAGTCACAACGGGATTGTCGACCTGCGGGTAACTGGGCTTTCGACCGTCGAGGCCCGCACGCGTACATTTTCGGCCGGTGACCTCAACAAGTGGCTGAGTCCGCGCTACCGCGGCGAGACGATTGAGCGCACGGCCTGGCCAGTTGATGTCGAGCCGTTTACCGGGGAAAAAGTATATACAACGAACGACTCGGTCAAGAAGGTCAAGAAGCTTGGCCTCAACCTATCCGAAGCCCTGCCCAAGACCGGGTCGATGGCGTTTTTAAATGTCCGCTCCAACCCCGTCAAACGCTGGGGCGAGCTCGACCGCTGGCACCTCAACAAGGTATTTCAGCGCACCGACCTCGGGGTCACCGCAGCCCTCGACCGCAATAGCGGGGTGGTGTTGGTGACGAGCCTCGAGCGTGGCGAACCAGTTGCAAATGCAAAGGTTTCGCTGCTGTCCGATCGCGGTGAGTCGACCCTGTGGACAGGGACCACCGACGCCCAGGGGCTCGCCGAGATCAAGCAGTATTCGGGCCAGGTGCGGCGCGGCTATTTGTTGGTCGAGCACGGCCAGGATGCGTCGTTTACCCCGCTGCAACACGATGTCCACGGTGGGTGGTACGGGGGTTATTACGGCAACGACAGCCCCGACCCGATCGCGTTTTTCTATACCGACCGCACCCCGTACAAACCCGGGGACACCATTCATTTGTCGGGGATTTTGCGGCAGCGGACCAAGGGTCCAGACGGTGGTGTCGGACTGTGGCGGACCGGGTTTGAGGCCGATTATGTCGTCAACGGTCCCCGTGGCCATGAGCTGACCAAGGGGACCGTTAAAGTCACCCCCTTTGGCACCTTTCAAGTCGACATCCCGACCGAGAAAACCGGCGATACCGGGCGTTACTCGTTCAACATGACGGTTCCCGGGGGGCTGTTTGGCTCGGCCGAGAGCTTCCACCATTCGATCCCGGTTGAGACCTATCGCGCGCCCGAGTTCACGGTTGCGGTCGAGCGCGACGGTGGCGAGGCGCCGCTTTACTACGGCAACACGCTTAAGGCCAATGTTCGCGGCAAGTACCTTCACGGCGCGCCGCTCGTCGGTGGCGAAGTTTCCTATACCATCCGCCGCGAAAACACGGCTTTTGTCCCGCCAGGGCCGCAAAACGCCGAGTTTACCTTTGGTCAGGGGCGCGGCAATTACTGGGGCGGGCGCCATCGCTACGGGCGTGGCAGCCACAGTTTAGGTGGTAGTACACAGATTGCCTCGCAGTCGGGCGTGCTCGACGGCCGCGGCCTGCTGGCGATCTCCCAGGTGTTGGAGCCGACAAAACAGGAGGTCAAGGAGGGCGAGGAGCCGCCGGTACCACTGACCGCGACCTACAACATCGAAGCCCAGGTGACCGATACCAACTACCAGGCGATCGCCGGCCGGGCGAGTTTTGTCGTGCACCCGTCTGACAACTATGTGGGGGTTCGCAGCCAGCGTTCGGTGTACCGCGAGGGTGAACGCGCCCGCATCGAGGCGATTGTTGTTGATACAAAGGGTCAGCGGGTCAGCGATCGCGAGCTCAAGGTCGAGTTGGTTCGCCGTGAGACGGAACGCAAGGCGGTCGAAAAGGACGGGCGCTGGGTCTACGAGTACAATCACAAGGACGAAGTCGCCGGCTCCTGTGACCTGACATCGAAGGACGCCCCGGTGGTGTGCGATGTCGAGGTCAAAAAAGCTGGCAACTACACGGTCAAGGCGAAGGCGGCAGACGAAGCGGGGCGCCGGGCCGAGTCGTCGATGACATTTTATGTCCACGGCGACGATGCGGTGATTTGGCAGGAGGACCAACACCGGGTTGATCTGGTGCCCGACCGCCGCAGCTACAAGCCGGGAGATACCGCCAAGGTACTTGTTCGTGCACCTTTTGCCGAGGCCCGTGGACTTGTGGTGGTGGAACGCGAGGGGATTGTCGCCCACTATCCCGTGCAAGTTTCGGGCGGGACGGCGACCGTCGATATCCCGGTAAAGGAGTCGATGCTACCCAACTTCGAGGTCTCGGCCGTAGTTGTGCGCGGACGCGTAGATGTGCCTGGGGCCCCTCCAGGGCAGGATTTGGGGCGGCCGGCCCATGCCGCCGGTCAGGTCGATATCGAGGTTGATACGGCCACCAAGAAGATTGATATCGAGTTGGTCCCCCACAAAACCGAGGTTGCCCCCGGTGGCAAGCTGCGGCTCGACATCGATACCCGCGACCACACAGGCGTCGGGACCAAGGCCGCGGTCGCCGTGATGGTGGTCGACGAAGGTGTCTTAAGCCTTATGGACTTTCAGACACCCAATCCACTCGAGTTTTTCCACAACCGCCGCAGTGGCCAGGTCACAGCGTTTGACCTGCGGACCTATTTGCTCGCCCAGGACGAGACTTCGGTCGCCGAGGCTCCTGAGCGCGAGCGGGTTGTTCAGGAAGAGGCCAAGGAAATGGAGGATGTTTCGGCATTGCTCAACCCCTCGGTGGCGAATAAGCCGAGCCCCAAGCGGAGAATGAAAAAGAAGTCGGCCGACCGCTCGAGCAATGGCTTTGGCGGGCTCGGACTTTCCGGCACAGGCCGTGGCGGCGGCGGTACAGGTGCCGGGACGATAGGGCTCGCCATGCCAGCCCCCGCCGTCCCAGGGGGCGGGGCCGTGCTCGACCCCAATTTAGCGATGCAAAACTCGGTCAAGCTCCGCACCCTGCTCAAGACCACGGCCTACTTCAATCCCGAGGTGATGACCGATGAGACAGGCAAGGCCTCGCTCGAGATCGACATGCCCGAAAACCTGACGACCTTTCGCGTGATGGCCGTGGCCGTCGATCCCGAAGTCGCCGATAGGTTTGGCTCGGCCGACACCAGCGTGGTGGTGCGCAAGCCGATTATGGTGCGACCCTCGATGCCGCGGTTTGCCAACTACGGCGACAAGTTCAAGGGCACGGTGATGGTCGACAACCAGACCGATGTCGACCAGGCCGTGCTGGTGGGGACACGCGGGCTCAACGTGTTGTTTGAGGGCAAGACCGAGCAGCAGGTGACCATTCCGGCCGGCGAGTCGCGGGCGGTGAGTTTTCCGATGGCGACCGACCAGGTAGGAAACTTGCGTCTACAATTTGCTGCGCTGGCCAACGGTGGGCGCGATGCCACCGAGGTGACCTTACCTGTCAACTACCCGGCAACGCGCCAGGCATTTGCCACCTACGGGATGACCGACGCCAATGTGGTCCAAACCGTGCAGCCGCCAAAAGATGCGCTGCCGGGGTTTGGCGGGCTCGAGCTCAGCTTGAGCTCGACGGCGCTAACCGGGCTCGAGGATGCTGTTACCTACCTGTTTGAGTATCGCTACGAGTGCACCGAGCAGCTCGCCAGCCGCCTGTTGCCGATCTTTACCCTGGGCCCGGTGTTGGAGCAGTTTCCGATCGCCGAAACCCGCGACTTAGAGCGGCGCAAGGCGATGGCCAACGCCGGGATTGCCAAGATTGTCTCGCGGCAAAACAGCGACGGCGGATTTCGTTATTGGGACTCGCGCGGACGCAGTTACGGCTACCTCACCGCGTGGACGACCTTTGCCCTGTTGGAGGCCAAGCGCGAGGGGTTTGAGGTCGACGACAACGTGATCGATCGCGCCAACCGGTTTTTACGGCGCTATGTCGAACGTGGCGACGACGGGCCGTGGGGGCGGACCTACTCGTGGACGACCCGGGCTTTTGCCCTGTGGCTGATGAGCCGCGAGGACAAGGGCATCGACCTGTTTGACAAGGTGTGGGCCCACCGCAAACACCTGCCGCTGTATGCCCGCGTGTGGATGATGGGTGCCGCCCATCGCTATGGAAAAACCGGTCCCCGCGACCAGGTTCTGGCGGACATTCGCAGTCGCGTGAAGGAAAATGCCCGGACGATTCACTTTGTCGAGTCGATCTCGGAGTCCGATAGGGCGGGGTATCAGTTGCTGATGCACTCAAATGTGCAAACCGATGCGATCGTGTTGAGCAACCTGTTGGCCGTGGCCCCCGACGACCCGATTTTGCCCAAGGTCATGGCTGGCATCATGTCGGAACGCGACCCGCAAAAGGGTGGTCGCTGGCCGACGACACATGCAAATGCATGGGCTTTGTTGGCCGCCAACCGCTACTTTACGACGGTCGAGAAGGAGGTTCCCGACTACCTCGCGCGGATCTGGCTCGGCAATGATTTTGCCGGGGAGCAGGCGTTTAAGGGCCGCGACATGACGATCCGCGAGCAAAAGATTCCGATGAAGCGGCTGCTCGAAGCCGGCGACAAGGAGTTGATGCTGAGCAAAGATGGGCCGGGGAAGCTCTACTATCGCCTGGGGCTGCGTTACGCCCCGGCCGACTTCAAAATGAAGGCCGAGGACCAGGGCTTTTTGGTCACCCGGACCTACGAGGCCATGGCACAGGGCGACGCCGAGCCCGACCCAGAGGCTGTCAAACGCTTGGAAAATGGCGATTGGCAGATCAAAGTTGGCACCACTGTGCGGGTGAAGCTGCAGGTGATCGCCCGCGATCGCGCCAACTTTGTGGTGGTCGACGATCCGCTGCCGGCCGGTCTCGAAGGCCAAAACCCCAAGTTTGAGACCACACTGCAAGACGTGAAAGGTGGGGTCACAACGAGCGACTACGACTACGGTGGGCTTTCGCGGCGTCGCGGTTCACGGCCGTGGTGGCGGCGCTGGTGGTGGCAGTGGGACCACACCGATCTGCGTGACGACCGGATGCTGTTGTTTGCCGACCGCATGCCAGCCGGTGTGTATACACATTCTTATACGGCCCGGGCGACGACGGTTGGTACCTACCAGCTGCCGCCGATCCACGCCGAGGCGATGTATGCTCCCGAGCAGTTTGGCCACAACGAAAGCGCACTTGTGCATATCGTCGAGTAGGCCAAAACGGGCGGCGTGGGCTGGCTAGCAGCCTTCGTCGCCCTCGTCTCGACAGCTCAAGACTTCGGTTTCGGGGTCGAACGTACAGCCAAAACCAACACCGATGCATTGTTCGAAGGCCGCGGCATCCTCGTGCTCACTCACAACGCAGCCGTCGTGGCTGGTGACACAGCTGTATTCGGGGGCGAGACACGAGTTTGTGTATGCATAGCAGATTTCACCTGTTCCACAGTTCATGTCGCTACAGGGCACATCCTGTGGCGTGTAGCTGGTGTCGCATGCAGCTGAGATGATGGGAACCGCAAACGCCATGGCAAACAGGAGATCGTAACGCTTCATGGCCGCATTGTAGCTCGCCGCAAAAAACCGAAAGCCAGGCGTGAACCTGGCAATCGGTGTTGGGCATTGTTGAGCGAGCCGGCTAGTCTTCGCAGCGTTCGAGCACCGCGGCGGCACCCAAACCACCGGCGGCACAGATCCCGAGCAACGCGGTTTGCTTGCCGGTGCGGTGGAGTTCGTTGGCCATTGTCGTGACCATGCGCGCCCCCGTGGCGGCAAACGGGTGGCCGAGGGCAATCGAGCCGCCGTAGACATTGAGCTTTTGCGGGTCGACCTCGCCGACGGCCTTGTCGCGCCCCAGCCGTGCCTCGGCAAACGCCTTGCTCCCCAACATTTTGAGCACGCTGAGGACCTGGGCGGCAAAGGCTTCATGCATATCCACATAGTCCATCTGGTCGAGTGAATAACCGGCGCGTTCGAGGGCCTTGGGCATGGCGAGGGCAGGACCCATCAGCAACTGGTCGGCCGGGTCGACCCCGACATAGGCCCAGCTACGCAGCCGGGCCAGTCCCGTGAATCCGAGGGCCTTGGCTTTTTCCTCGCTCATCAACAACACGGCCGCGCCCCCGTCGGTGAGCGGGCTCGAGTTGCCGGCGGTCAACGTGCCTTTTTTGGCAAACACCGGGCGTAGCTTGGCGAGCTTGTCGACCGAGGTTTCGGCGCGTACGAGGGTGTCGCCGTGGACCCAGCGACCACCCTGGGTTTGGACCGGCGCGACTTCTTCGCGCAGCAACCCGGAGCTTATTGCCGCAGCTGCGCGGTGGTGGGATTGCACGGCAAATGCATCCTGGGCCTCGCGGCTGATCTGGTTGCGGCGGGCCATTTCTTCGGCCGACTCGCCCATGACCTGGCCGGTGGTTCGCTCGGCGATCTTGGGCATCTTGGGCAGGATGTCAGTGATCGGCATCAGCTGCGAAAGGATCCCGAGGACATCGGCGGGGCTGGCCTTGCCAAACGCCAGCGGAGCCAGTGCATGTACAGCTTTTTGCGGAAGCTTGATCTCGGCGTTGCTGGTCGAGTCGGACCCTCCGGCGATCATGATATCGGCCTCGCCACGCTCGATGGCCGCGGCCGCGAGGGTGACAGCTTGTAGGCCCGAGGCACAGGCCCGGGTGCAGGTCATCCCTTCGACCGAGGCCGGCAACCGCAGGTCGAGGGCAATCTCGCGGGCTGTGTTGGGGGCGAGCCCCTGCAGGATGACACCACCCCAAACGATGCCATCGATCTCGTGTCGCGGGACCGGGGTGCGCTCGAGCAGGGCTTGCACGGCAGCGACCCCGAGGGCGATCGTGTCGAGCTTGAGAAACTCTTTGAACGCTTTGACAAACGGGGTGCGGATGCCACCGACAACGACGGCTCGGCGACCCTTGGGCGGTTGGTACATTGCTTGTGTATTCATGTTGTTTTCCGCTCGCGAAAGTTGTTGTTAGGCGCCGATGTAGCCACCACCACACACACGCAGCACCTGGCCGGTTACGCCGACGCTCCCGGGGCTGGCCAAAAAGGTGATTGCCTCGCCGATATCCTGGGGCAGGCCACCCTGGCCGAGGTTGCTCAGGCGGCGCCCAGCCTCGCGGATGACCACCGGAATGGCGGCGGTGAGCCGGGTTTCGATAAACCCGGGGGCAATCGCGTTGACCGTAATCCCGCGGGCGGCCAGGGCCTGTGCTTGCTGATGCACAAATCCGATGATGCCGGCCTTTGATGCGGCGTAGTTGGTCTGTCCCATGTTGCCGGCAATCCCGGCGATCGACGACAGGCAAATCACGCGACCGTGCTCGCCCAAGACCCCGGCATCGAGCAGGGCCTGGTTGACCTTGAGGACAGCTTCGAGGTTGATGTCGAGCACCTGGTCCCACTTTTCGGGCTTCATGCGGGCGAGGGTTTTGTCCCGGGTGATGCCGGCATTGTGGACGACGACGTCGAGGTTGCCGTGGTGCTGGGCCTGGATGTGCTCGACAATCGTCTGCGCGGCATCTTCGGCACTGATGTCGACCAGCAGGACCGAGCCGCCAATGCTGCGGGCAACTTCGCTACAAAGCGAGCCGTCGTTGGGCCGGTCGAGGCAGATCACATGGGCGCCCTCGTTGGCCAGTAGCTTGGCCGTGGCCTTGCCGATACCGCGGGCGGCCCCGGTGACGAGTACGACCTTCCCGTCGAGCACGCGAATGGTTGGCGTGTTGGGTGCATCTGCAACTTCGTTGGTGACCGTGAGCGGTTGCCCGCTGACAAACGCCGAGCGCTCGCTCAGCAGCCAGCGCAGCACCGGTTCGAGCCGGGCCTCGGCACCTTTTTGCACATACACAACATTGGCGGTCGCACCCTTGCGCCCGACCTCGCGCCCGACACTGCGGACAAAGCCTTCGAGCGCTGCCTGGCACGCGGCCGCGCCTGCATCGGCGCCCTCTTCGGGCGGGCGGCCCAGGACGACAACCCGGCCACAGCGGGCGAGGCGACGGATCTGCGGCGAGAAAAACCCGTGGAGGGCCTTGAGGTCGGCCGGGGTGCGAATCCCCGAGGCATCGAACACCAGGGCACGCGGCTTGAGCTCAGAGCTCTTGGGGTCGAGCGCCTGTGGTGGGCGGCCGTAGGCCTCGCCAATACCTGTAAATGCATCGATGTTGGTGGGCTCGGCGACAAATGGATTGGCACCGGCGAGCACCAGGGTGCGGGCGAGGGTGGTGAGCAGGGGTGCACCGGCAGTCGCTCCGACGACGATGTCGGTATCTTGCAGCGGGCGCTCGGGCCATGGCTCTTTGGCCCGGCGCAGGGCTTGGGGCATGGGCAGCGGAAGGCCGAGGGTTTGAATGAGTTTGCGGGCCCGCGGGTTGCGACCGAGTTCGAGGAAGAGATCACTCATGATGAAAACCTGTGGGGTTCGAGAAGCAGGGAAAACTAGGCGTTGCCGAGGGTGTAGGTACCGGTCAGGTAGGCCGGTCCGCCGGGGGCATCGCCAACAAAGATCTGGCGAGCATCATCGGTTTGATGCGTATACAAGCCGACGCGGGCGGGGAGCACCAGCGGGCGGGTGAACTTGACATCGATCGAGGTCAGGCTGCGGGTCGAGCCGGCGAGGGCTCCGCGTTGCAAGCCCTCGATCGCCCGGGCCATGGTTGAAAACCCGTGGAGAATGGTGCTGCGAAACCCAAACATGCGGGCGTAGGGGCGGACCCAATGGACCGGGTTGAAATCGCCGGTGAGCATGGCAAACGCCAACCCGGCGTCGGCCGAGAGCTTCCAGAAGGCGAGTTCGGTCGCACCGGCGGGGACCAGCACTGGCGGCTTTTTGGCGCGCTTGGGCTTGGGTGTAGTTGCACCTTTTTTGCCGCCCGAGCCCAGCGGGACGATTGCGTAGAGGTGGGCACTGATGGCCTCGGGGGCCGACGCCGTGCCGGTGACAACGGTTTGGTGGAGCACAGCTCGCCGCCCGTTGTCGTCGATGTCTTGCAGCCGGGCGACGACCTCGAGCGGCTCCCCGGCGGGCAATGGACTGTTGATGTCGATCCGACAACCGCCGTTGAGCACCCGCGCCATCGGGTAGGGCAGCCCCACGAGCGTGCGCGCGGCCAGGGGAAAGCCCCACTGCGGGAACAGGTGGGCGGGGACGGTCTTGCGATAGCTCGACGGGTCGCCGCCGACATGGCGGACGTAGTCGCGGATGAGCTGCTTTGGCCGCGGAGGTAGGGTTGCGCGGATCTCCGGGCCGGGGGTGATAAGCGGCGTGACCGGTTGCTGCCCGAGGTGCTGGCGCAGGGCCGCGAGGGCGGTGCCGCCTAGGGAGGCAATGACGGGACCTTGGTGGAGGATATGGCGGGTTGGCAGGGACATGCTTGTATCTCCAAACAGTTGCCGCCCACAGCGGGCGGCGGTTGTCGACGGCTGGTGGCTAGCCGACCTGTTGCTCAGAATCTGTATCTGCAAGTTTGTCGAGAAGCCGCGTACCGCGGGATTGAATCTCGTCGAGCAGGGCGCGGCTGCGGGGCTCGGCACGCTCGAGGAATCGCTCGAGCACAACCCGGCGCTCGGGGTGTTTTTGGGCCTGCTCGAGCAGGATCTCGGCGATCAGCTCGTCGGCCAAAATCTTGAGCAGGCGCTCGGCGTGGAGCATGGCAAAGGCAAAGTCGCGCTTGGGGTTCCAGCCCTTGAAAAATGCGGTCGACCACGCGGCCAACGGGAGCTCTTGCAGCGACTTGAACTTGTCGGCCGCGGTCCGGCGAATCAAGTATTGTTGTGCACTCAACGAAGTTTGCTTGATGCGCAACACACTGCGCTCGAGCGGGTCGCGGGCCGACAGTGCGCGCCAGCGGGTCTGGGCCACGCGTTTGACGAATGCCTGCGGGTTTTTGATGATTCGCCCAAGGGTGTCCTTCATGGCCATCAGCGCCTGAATTTGGCTGGTGCCCTCGTAGATCGGCATCACCAGGGAGTCGCGCAGGAGCTTCTCGGCGCCGTACTCCTTCATGTAGCCGTTACCACCGTGTATCTGCATGCACTTGCGGGCCATCTCGACGGCCTTTTCGGAGGCGAAGTACTTGAGTAGCGGGGTGGCCCGGCGGGCGATCCATTTGTGGCGCTTGATTTTGCGGGCCGTTTGTTTGCGCTCGAGCTCCGAGCCCGGGCGCAGGCGGGACATCATGTCGAGTTTGCGGGCCAGTTCCTCGTGAAAGCCTGCATGTACACTCAAAGCGCGGATGGCCTCGATGTCGCTTTCCATCTCGTCGAGCATGTCGGCGATCAGCTCGTGGCGATCGATGGTTTTGCCCATCGACGGGCGTTGCTCGGCATACTCTCGGGCCAGGCGATAGGCCGACTCACACAGGCCGAGCGACTCAAAGCCAACACCCAAGCGGGCGTTGTTCATCAGCATCAGCATGTATTTGAAGCCCTCGCCGCGTTTGCCAATGAGCTGCGCGGGAGTGCGGTCAAACGTGACGGTCGCGGTGACCGAGCCGTGGTGCCCGAGTTTTTCCTCGACCCGGTCGAGCGAGGCCAGGCGCTTTTTGCTGCCGTCGGGCAGGTCTTCGTAGGTCTTGACCAAAAAGAAGCTCAGGCCACCGAGACCGGCCATGGGGTCCTCGGGGTTGTTGTTCTTCTCGGTGCGGGCGATGACAAAGTGGTACTTGCCATGGCCCGAGGTAATAAAGATTTTTTCGCCCGAGACATACCAGTTGCCGTCTTCGTCCTGCTCGCCGTAGGCCCGCAACGCGGCCATGTCACTGCCAGCATTGGGCTCGGTGATGTCCATGCTGCCCCAGGCATCGCCACGGCCGATTTCTTCGATGGCCTCTTGAAAGCGGGTCGACTCGATCTCACCGGTTTCGGGGTTCCAGGTCGTTGTACCCTCATGGACCGAGGCGGCCAGCAGGGCCAGGGCGATGCCGCCGTGAAACCCGTGGTGGGTCATGGTTGAGACATCGGCCCGGGCAAACAGCTCGGCGCTAAAGAAGTACATCAGCAGCGGGCAGTTCATGCCGCCGAGCTCGCGCGGGAGGCAAAGCCAGTGGAGGTCGAGCTCGCTTATCTGCTTGAAAATCGCTTGCTGACGCTCGGGGATCACAACCTCACCGTCGACCAGCTCGACGCCCTTGCGATCGATCTCGGCGCCGTAGGGGGCGATTTCTTCGGCCACAAACTGACCCGCCATGGTCAGCGCATCGCGGTAAAACTCGACTGCTTCGTCGGCGGTCGCGTAGGTGTCGGGCGCTTTAAAGTCGTACTCGGTCAGGCGAACGAGGGGCTCCCAGTCGACACCTTTTTCAAAGTAGTACTGGAGGTCGTGGTTGTCGGTGAAGAAGTTGGCCATGGCTGCGATCCTTTAGTTGGCGGTGGGTAAAAACAGGCTGGACTTGGCGACCCGGCACAGCTCGCGGATGTGTCGGGACAGGCGTTGTTGGGGCGAGAGCCCCGGACCGGTGACATCGCCCACGCACTGGAAGGTGGCGATGCTGCTGATCATGAGGTTGATGATTTGGGCGACATAGGACTCGGGATCGACATCGGCGTGAACCCGACCCTGTTGTTGGCCTTTGCGGATGTAGTTACACACAATGATCGCCCACGGCCTCACGTACTCGCCGATCAGGCGGCTGATGTGGGCCGGGCGGTCGAGCGCTTCGCGGACCAGCAGGCGCGCGCGGTCCGGGTCTTCGACAAAAAATCCAACGGTCTCCTCGACCACGGCATCGAACTGGCCGACACCCGAGGTCGCGGCCCGCAGGAGGTTGGGCAGGACTTCGTTCCAGCGGGCGAGCATTTGCTCGAGCACCGACTGGCGCAGCAGGTCCTTCGACGGAAAATGGTAGAGCAGCGACGGCTTGCGAATGCCGACAGCCTCGGAGATGTCCTTGAGCGAGGTGCCCTCAAAGCCCTTGGCGGCAAAAAGGCGCGTGGCCTCGCGCAGGAGTCGAGACCGGACGTCGGAGGTTGAGGTGGACCCATCGGAAGGCATATGTCTACCGGCTGATTGCTATCTGTCTACCAACCGGTAGGCAATGCTGCAAGCCGAAAACTTCGTTCCTCAGATGATTTTGCCATCCAGCGCTCGTTTGTGCGCGCTTCTTGGTCAGGCTTTCGACCGAAAGGTAGGCCGATCTTCTATATGTCGGATTGTTGATTGGGAGTCGGATGCCAACCAATTGGAAGACCCGCTCACCGGGAGCGGGCCTTGGGAAACAACCGAACTTTCTCGACTAATCGTTGAGAACCGGAGGCGGTTTGGTGTTGGACTGCGGGGTGCAGGCCGTGGGGGAGGTCTGGTAGCACAGCGTGTCGTTTGTGATCGGCCCGGCGAGGGCTTGGGGGTCACAGCCGGTGGCCGCCACAGCGGTGAGTAGCAATAAAGATGCAGATGCAATCAGGCGTTTCATGGGATCTCCTAATGGGGAACGAGCTGGGGAACGAGCTGGGTTCAGTCCTTGAGGTCAGGTGGGGTCTGACCGGTGGATTGGGGGGTGCAGGCAGAGGGGGAGCTTTGGTAACAGAGGGTGTCGTTTTTGAGCGGGCCGGCGAGGGCTTGGGGGTCACAGCCGGTGGCCGCCACGGCGGCGATGAGTAGGAAAGATGCGGATGCAATCAGGCGTTTCATGGTTGTCTCCTCGGACACGTTAGTTGTTGTCGGCCAGGACCGGCGGTTTGGGATCGGGGTTGGGAGTGCACGCGTCCTTGTTGGTTTGTGCACACAAGTGGGGGTCGTTGAGTGGATGACCGACGATGGCGTTGGGGTCGCATCCGGTGGCCGCGAAGCCAGCAATCATCAACAGACATGCATACACACGTAGCTTTCTCATGGCGGTTTGTTCTCCTGTAACCGTGGGCTGCGGGTCTCGCCGCGAAACGACGGTGGCCGATGGCGTGCCGGTTACGCTTCTTGCGACACGCGGCCGACCGGCTTTGGTTTCAGATTTGAGGCTAAAAAAAATACGCGACTGGTATTGCAGGCTGGCCAGAAAGGAATGTCATGTTCACCAGGAAACGGTGCCTAGATATAGGAATTTGAGCTGTTTGGCGGGGGACCCGGGTCGCTGGCGATAGGTTTCGTTGGCGCAAAAATATCTCGTAAACTACATGTTTATGCATGTAATATGATGCATGTACATGTAGATGGGGCGATTTCGTCCACCCGGCTTCAGGGCCGTTTTTTCGGTGTTTTTTGCGGGGAATGGCGCAGCCGGGTGGGGCGTAGGCAAGCCGCTATGACCCGCTTCAACCGTATCGACCGTCTGGTGCCGACATTCATCATGGTCGCGCCCCTTGGCCTTGCGCTGTTTTATGCCCCGATGCCCGAGATTTCGGTGTTTCAAACGGAAACCGTGGAGGAGCGCTGCGAAACTGTCGCCGAACCTGTCATTCCGACAGTTGTGGCCAAACCTGTGGTCGTCACCCTGACCGACGAAATCGCCCCTGAGGTTGAAGTCGAAGTCGAGGTCGAGGCTGATGGTGAGGTTGTGGCGGAGGATGTCGCACCGTCGTGGACAACCCCTGCGCCCGGGTTTTTGTTTGTGATGAACGGCGCGCTCGTGCTCGACCACGATGCCGACGCGAGTTGGGGTTATGGGCGGGTACAGGAGGCCGACGTCGCCGACTACTGGCAGTGGGAAAAACCCGCCCGCCGCAAGGTGCTGTCGCCAGCGCTGCGCAAAATGGTGACAGCCGAGTATGAGCTGTTTGACAGCAGCGGGGCGGTCTGTCGCGGGACCGTTGGTGGGCTGCGGGTTGTGACCCGGGCTGCTGGCGACCTGCTGTTGATGACGCCGCGTACCTTTGAGCTCGAAGAGGATACGCGCGCCTTCAAAAAAGAGGCGTTTGCTGCCGGCCCGTGGACACTCGAGGGCACGATTGAGCCGACATCTGGCGATTGTGATGGGGCGCTGTGGGCCCGCGAGGTTGGGGCCGCGGACAATGAGTTTGTTTATACATCTAAAACCCTGACCGAAGGTCCGCTCCACGCCCGTGCCCAACGTCTGTTTGCCGGACTCGATTCGCTGCACCAGATGGCCGAGGACTACAACGAGATGCTGGCCGAGGAACTGGCCGCCGGCGAGGTTGCGCCGTTTGAGGATGAGGTCGCCAAGCGCCTGTCGCTGCGCCTGTGGGGCGATCCGTTGCAGGGTCGTGCCTATGCCACGGTTGTGTACGGGGTGCCGGGCGAGGCCGAGTGTGGCGAGCTGCCGGTGTCGCTGGCGGCCCTGTGGGCAATCGATGGTGATACATGGACGTTGGTCAACGACGACCTCGGGCTCGACCCGGTGGCGATTTTGGACCGCGGGCGAGATGGCAACCTGGAGCTGCTCGGCGGGCGCTATCCGGCGATCGACCGCACGCTCTACACGCAGACGGCGGATGGTTCGTTTATCGATGTCGAGAGCGTGACGGTGCCGTTTATCGGCTGTCCGTGCTAGCGGTCGAGTCGATACTTCTGAGTTTTTGTGACCCGTTCGCTGACCATGACAGCGAGCGGGTTGACGCATGTTGTCAGTACAAATAAATCCGAGGCTGCCCTGGGCTGGTAGCTACAGCGGGCGGCCAAAGGTCTGCGTCCAGTACGACCCAAACTGCCCCTCGCCCTCGGCAAACCCTCCGCCAAACTCGGTGTAGTCGGGGCTCATCATGTTTTGACAGTGCCCCGGGCTTTGCTCCCAGGTATCCATGGCATCGGCGGCGGTTGTCATGCCGGCCGCGATATTTTCACCGGCGGCCATAAAGCTGTAACCGGCCTTTTGCATGCGGTCGAAGGGCGATTCGCCCTCGGGGTTGTCGTGCGAAAAGTAGTCGCGGGTGGCCATGTCGATCGAGTGCACCCGGGCCGCGCAGTGGAGCGAGGGGTTCATTGTGAGGGGGTTGACCGCGGGCATGGGAGTGCCGCCACAGGTCGTCCCCTGGGCGCGTAGCGCATTGACGAGGTCGAGGAGTTCCTGCTCGCGCGAGCCCCAGTCGCCGGGCCATGGGTTGACCGGGCGGTTGTCGGCAACTGGCTGGCAGTAGGCCGAGTCCCACACCGGGTCGTTGGCGCTCGAAGTGTCGCTGCCCTCGGAGTCGCTGCCCTCGGAGCTGCCATCACTCGCGTCCCCGGTTACCGACGGATCTGAGCCGGTGTCTGTGCCCGCCGTGCCGCCGTCTGAGGTCGGGCCTTCGTCGTCGCCACAGTTGGTCAGGCAAATCAACAGGGCGCAACAGACGATCTGGGCAGGGCGAAGCATCGGGCAATTGTGACGCCGGTGGCCCACAGATTTCAACCGATCGAGGTTGTGACGTTCTCGCACGCATGCCGGCCTCGCTACACTCGGGTTTGCCCCAGCGACTCACCGGGGGCCGCGATACGACCGATCGTTGACCGCGAGAGGCCGCGGGCGACCGATTGTTTGTCCCAGGGGCACCGAGGACAACCGACGGTTTGGCCTGGCGACTCACTCCTGGGGCTGCGATGACCGGCGACCGACGCTTGGCCCGGCGACTCACTCGGGGGCCGCGTTGGCCCGGCTCGGCCAGCCGCGATGACCCGCAGTTTGGCCTCGCTTCGACCCATTCGAGAGCTTCAGGACGGGCGGCCGAGCAACGCACTCGGAGGCTGCGATGACGGCCTCGCTTCACTCGAGGCCGCAGTGACGCGATGACGAGCTGTTGTGTGGCTAGTGCTCACACCGGGGACAGACGTTTTCGGCTAGCCGCTCACTCGGGGGCTGCGATGACGACCGACCAATAGTTGGTGTAGCTGTCCTCGGGGACCTGTCCGGTTTCGTCTTCCGGGGTGATCGCCACGCCGACGCCGACGTGCAGCATCTCGGCCGTCATGAACTTCCAACAATGGGGCTCGCTGGCCAGCCAGGCATCGGCTGCTTCGCGGGCCGAGGGCCACCCCGCGCCGATGTTTTGGGCATAGACCGCGGGCTCGTACTCGGCATCGGCCAGCCACTGGAGCACGCTGAGCTCCTCAACTCCCTCGGGTGGGGCCGGGTGTTTGTAGTCGACGTAGTTGTCGTCGCGCATCGACATCGCGTGCAGGCGACCGGCACAACGCAGGGCGGGGTGCATTACCAACGGCTGCTGCGGGGCGAATGTCATATCGCCACATCGCCCACCGCGCTCACGTTCGCTGTTGAGAATGTTGACGAGGTCGGCCTCGAAGATCGTGGCCTGTTCGTCCCATTCGGTGACAGCCTCGCACGCCGGCGTGTCGGCCACCCGCAACGGGGCGGGGGCATCGGCCGGAGCAGCGGTGCTGCAACCCGCGATAACGGCGAGACTCACAACCAAAGCGGCGCGCATCGGCTTCACCCTACCGGCCGAGGGACGGCGGGTGCAACAGCTAGATCCGGTATCGTCGCCGCCCTAGTCGCTTCGATATGAGAGTCGAGGCCGGATGGCGAAAGTGGGAGGTCGTCACCGATTGCCCTCAAACACCAGGAAGGTGCGAACCTCGATGCTCTCGCGCGGTGGTGCGTTGTGGTCCTCGCCCGGCGGATGAAATGCGGCGTGGGGGGTGAAACGGGCGCGGCCGTCGGCGAGGCTGTCCCAGCCCTTGATCAGCAGGACTTCGTCGCGGTCCATCGCCGGTGCCCAAAACCACTTGTGATGGGCGGAGTAGGCGAGGTGATAGATCTCGCCGACACGGTCGGGAAACAGCTGCTCGGTGCGCACAAGGTCGGCTGGGGGGACGCTGCTGGCATCGGCCAGCGCGAGCGGAGAGCGACGCACAGGTCCCGAGATCGGGCGCCACACGTTCACTTGGACGACGCGGCCACCGCCCTCGAGGATTGCGTCGTAGCGGGCTGCGCCGAGTACGGTGCGGGCGCGTTGCGGACCTGAGCGGGTGGTGTAGTCGACGTGGACACGACTCGCGGGACGCCGGGCGCCGTCGACGTTGCGCGCACCCGCGTCCGCGTCGCTGCGACGGGTGTGATCGAAAATCACGACATCATCGGCACCGGTGGCAACGGTCAGCAGGTGTTTGATTTCCTCGCGATAGCGGGTCTCCACACCCTGCTCATCGTAGAGGTCGGCCACCGCCGTCGGGTAGCGCCGCAACTCAAACCCGGTGGTGTCGAGGGAATGCGAGCCCACGCGCCGCAGGTTGTGCACGATTACCGCCTGCTCCTGGGTCGCAAAGTGCTCGCGCGGCAGGTCCCCGGTCAGTGCGGCACTCTCAAAGTACGGCGTCCCCGACTCGGGTTTGACGATAAATGACAGCGCCGCACGAAGTTCGGCAGATGCCCCGGCGGGCGCGCTTTGGCAATGTGTATCCATAGTTTGACTCCGGGCCAAGCGTGCGACCGAGTCGCGGGGCGGCAAGTAGTTTCATTTTTGAAACCAGGTAGTCCGCGGCCCACCGCGCTCATGTTGATCGGGGGGGAGCGTTGCGTGAGCCCCAGCAGGCAGGCAATTTCGGGGAATTCCCGAGCAAGGTGTTTTTCAGCGGCGCTGCGAAATCGTGGCGACAGTGAAAGTTCTTCGCAGCTCAAGTGTGCGAAGCCACGGAGTTGGCCCGAGGGATCGAGAACAGTGACGCCTCCCATATCGGCGGCAACGACGAAGCCTCACGCGCATGCGAGGATTGAGCGGCGGTTTTGTACGTGAGCGAGTTGCGGTTGTTCCACTCGAGTCCCGGCGCCCGAATGCATAACCCGGTGTCTCCCGGTCGCCGTCGATCACTCTCCGACGACGCGGAGCCGTCGCACCGGTGTGGTCGCAGCTGGCCCTTGGTTGACGATCCGGCGGATGCTCCGTTTGCGAGTCGCGGCCGACGGGGCGGTGACCTGTGCCGGTACCGCGAGGGCGAGGTAGCTGGCGCGCTCACGCAGCGCGAGGCGGGCGGTGACGAAGTCGTCGAGCACCCGTTCGATCGCGTCCACGCTCGGAGCCGTTGTCAACCGTTTGGCGATTGCGCGGGGGGTGGTCGGGTCGGCGATTGCCTTGTAGATCTGTGCCCGCACGCCCTCGAGCCGCCAGCGTTTTTCCTGTTCGCCGCGCGTGTCGACGAGTTCGAGGACGATGTCACCACGTTCGTCGCTACGTTCGTGCAGCGAAAGTTCGGGCGCGCGTGCGGCCGTTCGCCAACGTTCGCACCACGCCAGCGTTTGCCGGCGCAGGTCGTCGTAGGCATCACCCCCGAGCGTGTTTTTCCAGTCGGCTTCGAAGTAGTAGGCGACCCGCGCGAGGTCAAAGCGATCCCTGGGGAACAGCCCGCGGTACCACGGCATCGGTCGCAGGTTTGTCAGCCAGCGTCCGCGCTGCGTGAAGTACGGGCTAAAGCGGTGGACTTCGACCATCGGTGCGCCGCCGCTTGGCGGTTGCAGGTGCGCGAGCGCAGGGATCCACTGGGCCATCGTTTCGTAGTCCTCGGGCCGTTCACCCGGGATCCGGATGAGGATGTTCCACAGCGTGGTCAGCCCGTACTCCCGCGCACACTTGAGGAAGTAGACGTTTTGCAGGGCCGTCACGCCCTTGCCCATGAGCTTGAGGTGATGGCTCGAGAGGCTCTCGAGACCTGGCTGTACGGCCATCACACCGGCGTCGCGCAGCAGCTCGAACTGGGCCCGTTTCATGTTGGCCTTGACCTCAAAAAACAACTTGAGTGGGGCGCCGATAGATGCGTGGGTCTCGACCGGCGCACTCGCCAAATTCGGGAGCAGCTCGCGGATGTGTTCGATCGCCAGAATGTTGTCGGTCGCGTGCATCCGGTGCACCGGGTAACGCCGCGCGAGGTGGCGCACCAAGGTTTCGACACGTGCACTCGTTTTGGCCCTGTAGGCCATCCCTTGGGCATTGAGCCCACAAAACGTGCAGTGGTGTTTTTGCCCCCACCAACACCCGCGCGACGCCTCAAACGGGAGGAACACACGCTCGCGCCAGCTGTCGTGGGCGTCGAGGCCGACAGCACGTGCGTCGCTAAAAAACGCATCGAAGTTAGGGGCGGGGATGTCCTCGAGGACACTTCGAGTGACGGCCTGGGCCGGCGGGCCGTGGACGATCGCACCTTCGCGGTCGCGGGCCGAGACCCCGTGCAACCCGCGGGGTGTTTCGTTGGCGGCCAGCGCCTGCATGAGTGGGACAAACACGTCGTCGGCCTCGCCGGTCGAGACCGCGTCGATCCACGGGATCTTGGCGAACAGCTCCTCACCCATCTCGCCGTGGAAACAGGCGCCGCCAAATGCCAACCGGATGTCGCTACGAACCTGGCGCAGCCGCTGGGCGAGTGCGATCGAAGCGATCGTTTGGAAGAAGGTGCACGACATCGCGACCACGCGCGGCGGGCCGTGTTTGAGGAGCTCGGCCACGCAACTATCGACAAACGCGGGCACAACTTCGTCACGCACGCGGTGTAGCCACGTCGGCACGTCGCTGACCCGTGGGATCGTTGTCAACTCCTCGCCGCACAGGCGTAAAAACTCTTCCCCCGTGGGCCCGACATCCTCACCCCAGGCCGCCCGCGCAAACAGCCACTCGCTGAGTTGGGTTTCGACACCCTTGAGCCGGGCGATCGTCTCGTAGGCTGCAAACCCGATCATGCGGGCGAACCGGAGGTTGAAGTTGAACACCCGGCTGCTCACCGAAGCCTCGGTGAGCTGGGCTTTGAATTGCCCAAGGGCCAGGTTGGGGTAGGTCACCGAGCCAAACGGCATGTGGACGAGTGCAACCGTCACCATCGCGCTTACCCCGGGCTAGACCGTGACGCCGGGTTGCACGACCGGCAGGCTGCGGCTTTTTTTGCCGGTGAGTTGTTGGTAGACCGCCTGCATTTCTTGGGGCAGGGGGGCACCGCCGTCGACGTGTACTTGGGCGCACAACTGTTCCGGGTCGGTGCGGGTCTGCTCGTCGTCGTAATCGTCACGCGACAACGCACCCATCTCGACCGCACGCAGCAGCAGGCGCTCGCGGATGTTGTATTTCCAGCTCGGGCACGGGAGGATCGCCGCCTCACCGCGCTGCGAACCGGAATGGACAAACTTGTAGGCACATGCACCTGAGCAATTGGGCAGGATCTTGCAGTTGCGACAGGTCTTGTTGTTGAAGGGTGTCCACTTGAGCCAGGCGTGGCTGAGCTCGTTGTGGTTTATCGCCTCCAAGTCAAACAGGTTTCCGATCGCACGCCCCGGATCGTTGACCGTGTCCCAGCACTTGTGAATCTCGCCGTTGGGGACGATCACAAATCCGCGTGGACGCACCGCCGCGCACGTGCCGTGAAACCGCGGTGGGTAGGGCAACGCGGTCAATCCGGCCTGATAGCCATGTCGGTAGAGGCGGGCCTCGAGCTGGGCGTAGCGTGACTTGGACAGGGTCACCGTCTCGACGTTGTGGCAGCCCTCGGTCATCGCCTCGATCGGGGCGAAGTACATCTTGAACTGTTTGTAGGCGCCAAAGCCCTCCTCCTCGAGCAGGTCGATCAGGCCCTCGATGTCGCCGCTGTTGCGATCGTCGATGTTGACACGCACGCTGATCCGCAACTCCGGGACCTCGCGCACCACCTCGCGCAGATTGTCGATAATCCGCGCGAACGTGCCTTTTTTGGAGTGCAGGTGGCGGCGGGCGTCGTGGTAGGAGGGCAGCCCGTCGAGCGTGACCTGAGCGTGCTTGACCCGGCGCGCGACCAGCATGCGGGCGACGTCGGCGGTGAGGAAGTAACCGTTGGTCACGATCATCGCGTCGTAGGCCAAGTTGTGTGCGTCGCAGTGGGCGATCACGCGGTCCGACAGCGACTCGATCAGGTCCTTGCGCAGCAGCGGCTCACCGCCGTACCACGCGATGTGGAGCCGACGGATCGCCGGGGTCACGCGCTCGACCAGGCCGAGCAACGCTTGTTGGGCATCGGCTCGCATGCCCTGCGTCGGTTTGTCTTGGCCCTGAAAGCAGTAGTCGCAGCCAAAGTTACACGCGAGTGTCGGCGCCACCGTCAGGATCATCGTGCTCATGTCGTAGCGATGGGCGTTGTACTGACGCTCGATGACCTCTAGCTCGTCGGTCTCGGTGTCGACAATAAAGCCGCCGTAGGTGAGCTGCGCGAGGGCCTCGTCGTCCATATTCGACGTCGTCCCGGCGGCGACACGCTCGTAGACGTCGCGCTCGTGGTCTTCCCAAATCGCAAGTGCGCCACTGAGCGAGTTGTAGGCCAGCATCCGGCCGTGCAGCAGCGGTGTGATGATTGTGTAACGCGACTGCACATATGGCATCGCGGGCGAATTATCGGGTGTCGCGGTTTGCATAGATACTTGGTTCATGACCTGACCTTTGTGACAGGATGTTTTGGCGGCGTAAGGGCGTGGTTGTCTGTCAGATGCCCGGGATGATCGGGATGATGTCGATCGCACAGGCATCGGCCGCGCAGGCGTCGGCCGGGCACAGGTTCAATCCGCAGACGTTGGCGCCACAGGCATCGGCCGGACACACATCGATACCGGCTCCGTCGGCTCCACAGGCGTCGACTGGGTTGAGGTCGAGGCCACAGGCCGCGGTCCCGCAGGCTTCGGCACCACAGGCTGCTACGCCACACGCGTCGGCGCCACAGGCCGCCGCCCCGCAGACACCAATGCCAAACGCCTCGGCCCCGCACACGCCAACGCCAGTTGCCGCCGCCCCGCAGGCCGCGACCCCGCAGGCCTCGGCGCCACAAGCAGCAGCGCCACAGGCCGCCGCCCCGCAACCACTCAGGATCCCGACATCGGCCCCACACACGATAACCCCACCCGCAGCCACGGCGCAGGCACCCGCGAGTGCAGCATCGACGGCACAGGCCTCGGCAGCGCAAGCATCGGCACCGCAGGCCTCAGCGGCACACACGTTTACGCTACACACCGCCGCCCCGCACGGACCACCACCAGCAGCTGCGGTTGTGGTCTCGTTGTTGGCTGTCACCAAAGCCAGGTTGTTCGGTGGCTTGTACCCGGTGATCGTCCAGCGCTCGAGCGACTTGGGCTGTTCGCGGTTGGCATTGACCTCGTTGTCGCGGTCGGCCACGAGGTACAAGTTCGCCGCCGAGCGCAGGCTGATCACATCGCCGTGCGAGACGAACACATTGGACCTGGTGGGGCCGTTGCGGACAACGACCCAGCGCTCGAGCGACTTCGCCTCCACACGGTTGGCGTTGGCCGTACCGTCTGGCTCGGCGACCACGTACTTGTTGGCGAACGAACGCAGCGAAACGATATCGCCGTAGGCCACGTGGCTGGTGTGCTGGGTTGGGCCATTGCGTTCGATGATGAAGGTTTCCTTGGTCCCGGGCTGCGTGCTTGTGTGCTTCAAACTGCCGTTGTTGCCGGCGACCAACCACCGTCCACGGGCGCCCCGCAGCTGGATCCCGCCGCCGTAGCGAAGCGAGTCGCGCGGGATTTCAAGACCGATCTTGCGAATGATGATGCTCGAGACCTTGTCGTGAAACCCCGAGCCGACGCTTTTCGTGTCCTCAAAGTAGATCCGCTGCGCACCCTCAAAGTTGTTGTGCTCGTAGGTGATGACCACCAGGCCCTGGGGCACACGCAGCGAGCTGAGCGAGTCGTTGGGGATCCCGAGCTCGTTGAGGTTGTGCTTGCCAATGCCGATCGTCGACGACTTGCCCTTGTAATGGGAGTGCTCGAAGATCGTCACGACCTTCTCGACCATCAAGCTCGATGTCCGATTGTTGAAGTCGTTGCCGACATCGGCAGCGTCTGCGGTGAACGACTTGCGACGCCCCTTGTAGTCGGCGTGCTCGCACAGGGTGACACGCAGGCCCGCCGGGACCTTGAGCGAGGACACGCGGTCGTTGCCGAGCACGGAGATGTCCTTGAAGCCGTAGCAGCCAACCCCAAACGCGAGCGAGTTGCCGGCAAAATTATGTTGGTCGAACAGCGTCGCGCTCTCGTTGAAGATCGCCGAGCTCGGGCGCACCTCAGCCAGGCGAAACCGCTGGTTTGGGTGCCCGTGCCACGGGAATTGGATGACCTTGGTGCCACCTTCGATGTGGGCCTTAAACACATCGAGCGACATCCCTGAGTGCTTGGCACGGATCCGGAAGCGCCCGTCATTGAGGTCGGTGATATGCCAGCGCTGGTTGTCGCCGCCGTGCCACTTAAAGCCCAGGACGTCGGTTCCCTGGCTTTTACTGGATCCGCGGACATCCATCACCAGCCCGCTGTGGACGTTTTGAATGCGGTACGTGCCGTCGTCTTGCCGGAGCAACCGCCACTGCTGACGCGTGTCTTCGGCCCACAGTTGCTGCACGAGTTGCGCCCCGGAGCCCTTGTTTTCCCAGATGCGATCGTTGTCGTCGACGGCCCACACAACGCTTGCCGAGCCGACCGAGACTTGCTTGCGAACCACACCCGTATCGTCCCAGCCGTCGCCATTCCACCGCAGCAGGCGATTGTTGTCGAAGTGGATACCCCAACAGGCGCCGTCGGCCGAGATCGCTACCTGCTTGAGCTTGCCGGTGGTCTTGATCCAGCGAGGGCCCTGGCGAACAAACACATTGCCGTTGGCCTGCACGCCCCAGACGTTGGTACGGCTGCCTACCGCGACCTGCGACAGTTTCCCACCGATCTTCTCCCAACCATCTGGGCGGCGGACAAAGATGTCGCCATCGTTTTGCACGCCCCACACCGTGCCGTCGTTTGCGACCGAGAGCTGCTTGAAGTGACCTCCGACCCTGCTCCAGCTGTTGCCATTCCTGCGAAACACGTCGCCATCGGCTTGCACGCCCCAGATGTGCTCAGCCGAACCGACGGATACCTGCGACAAGGTTCCGCCGATCTGTGTCCACGACGAATCCCTCCGCCGAAAGATTTTTCCGGACGCGTCGACGCCCCAGACTTCGCCGTCGGATCCGACAGAGACCTGCGCCAGAGAACCTGATACTTGAGACAGATTAAAGAAGTCGCGGAGTGTCAAAACCAGCGAGCTGTGCTCAGGGGAGATGGTGAATATGCGCTCATTGGCACCCGGGTTTCCGGGTGCATTGGCGGCAAATGGGGGGACTGGGCTCACTAGGTACTTCATCGCAAAACTCTCCCAAAATCGACGCGCCCAGCGATCACAATGACCGAGAGCGGATCTATTCGTATACGCTAGATAACGCGGATAGTACGATGTTTTGTGAGGAAGGGTCAACTCATAAGTGACGCGTGAAATAGCCTGTGAGACATGTTGGGTAGGCGAGCGAAGTTGAGTGCTTTCTAGCGATTTTGACGGGTCGAAATAACCATCTTTGCGAGTGTCGTTCGGATGCTACTATTGCATCAGCAATTAAATAGAGTTTGCAAACGCCCCTATTTGCGATATCGAGGTCATCGCTAAACCGTGCATGCGTGATCACCTGAAGCCAAGATCTTTGCAGGCAAGCGGGTGATGCTCTCGCGCCTACCAAACCGATGGGCCACAGAGCGTCGTGTCGATGCGGCACCTTCAACCGGGCGAAAGCAGTCGCACCATTGCTTCGCACGAGGTGTTGCGACAACGCCCGCATTGCCCTTCAGGTTCGCGCACGAATCGGCATCGAGCATGACGTGATGAGCGTGTATAGTGCATGTGAAGAGCTCCTCGCCGGAGTTCGCCGCTCACCGAATTGAGAACTCCGTGCGCTCCCAACTGCTGGCTTTCTTCCTCGCAAATGCGAGGCTACCACTGCTCAGCCTGGGCGCGTTCGCCTGTCAAGTCGAGTCTGTACCTTCGGACATGTCCAAACGGTCGCCGGCGAAGGACCCGGAGACATCGAGTGCAGCCTCCTCGACTTCACTGCGTAGCAGCACGACCGATGCTTCCGAGGCGGGAGTCGACGATGAGCCCGGGGCACCAACCACGGGGGCCCTTTCGACGACCACAACGACCACAACGACCACAACGACCGACGCAACGACCGAAACGACCACAACGACCGACGCAACGACCGAAACGACCACCACGACCGACACGACGAGCTCCGCGGGGGAGTCGACCGATGCTTCGCCACCCGAACCAGGCGCGCGCCTATGTTCCCGCCCCTTCACCCTCTCGGGCACCCCGGGAAAGGGGGCGATGCGTAGCGATGCTGAGAAGGGCCCCGCGGACTTCGCCGACGCCAACGAGCGACTCAAGCGGGGCTTTGACGTGGCGATCGGCAGCGGCCCGCAGAGGCAGCGCTGGACGACCCAAAGAGGCGTCGAATTCGACGGGCTCGACCCCAACAAACGACACACGATTTTCATCTCCGCGGCCGACGGCAAGCGCATTCGCAAACTCGTCCTCAATTTCACCAAGCGCGGAAGCAACGACCTCTGCCTCGGATACAACGACTTCTACAACACGTGGCAGCTCCGCAAGCTTCGCAGCGGTCAACGCTGCGGCCCCTGTGTCACGCGATAGCGCCAGTTGACCAACTACTACGAGTCGCGAGAAAACGGTTTGGGAGCGACCTTCCAGACAAAACAACCGCGCATAGAAGGTTCGGGGAGGGTCTTTGGGCCGGAAGCGATTGTTGAGTGGCGAAGCTTCTATTCGCCGCACCCTCCACTTCGGTTTTCGCCGTTGATAGGTCCTATACGCGGGCATTACTTTCTAGCGAACGAGCAGGCGGATCCTTGCCGAGCGCTTTGTGTATCGGTAGCCTAGGCCACGTATGAACGCTCACTATGGTCTCTTGGTCGTCGCCGTATGTGCAGTCGTGCTCGGGCTCTTTATCGTGGCGAAGCCGGACGCGATGTGGAGGTTTACAAAGTGGCGAAATCGAGCAGGCGGGTTCGCCACTGGCGAGCGGACTCCGACCTGGGAGTGGAGCAATCGCATCGTCGGCGGGATCGTGATGCTGACGGGGCTCGGCGCCGCGTTCGGGTTCTGGTACTTCGATCAGATCGTGGAGGAGGAGCGGGCGCGTCAAGAGCGTTCGGCCCCGAGTGTCGATCCAGCGTACCCCGAAGCTGTGAATGATCGCTGATGCGAGCTTGTGAGCGCCGCGACAGCAATTGCTTTTGGGCCTGAGGCGATTTTGAGTGGCGAAGCTGTAGTCGACCTACTGCGAAACTCAGGGCCGCTCTTGCCCGATCGACCCCGCGCGCCGTCCAGCCGAAAAACCGCCCTGGCAAAGGTTCGGGGAGGGCTTTTGGCTGAGGCGATTTTGAGTAGCGAAGCTGTAGTCGGCCTTCTGTGAAACTCTCAGGGTCGCTGTTGGCCCAAAGAGCCGCGCGCCGTTCAGCCGAAAGGACCCCGTCCGGACAAAGGTTCGGTGAGCTTTTGGGGCTGAGGCGATTTTGAGTGGCGAAGCTGTAGTCGGCCTACTGCGAAACTCTTGCCCGATCGACCCCGCGCGCCGTCCAGCCGAAAAACCGCCCGGGCAAAGGTTCGGGGAGGGCTTTTGGGCCTGAGGCGATTTTGAGTGGCGAAGCTGTAGTGGACCTACTGCGAGCCGCACAGGATCGGCTCAGGCCCAAAAGAACCCCCGCGCCCAATTCCAAGAAATAAAAAGCCCGCTCTCTTAGGTAGAGAGCGGGTCAAACCTGCAAAGCGATAGACACCGAGAAAATGTGCCCGCGACCGCCGGTCGGATTAAGCCAAGATAGGGATAAGAGGTAAGTGCGAAGACAAGCTAAGAGATGCGTGCAGACCGGAAAGTTACGCAAGTGACCGGCGTTGGCAGGGTGCAGGTTCGTTCATATGTCCGTGAGTCAATAGGTAAAGTTTTTGGCAAAGACGCGGGTCACGGCAGCCGCTTGAGAAGAGAAGATGTCGCCTCGTTTCCGCGACGCCCATACTCTTTTCACGACTGGTGCCAGAATTCTATCTTGTTGAAATTACTCATTTGCGGTTGAGCGCGTTGGGTGGACTGTCCGGATCTCTGTCACGGCTGTCCCGGCTGCGACCCGGTTGCCGAGCCACACACGACATCGGTGTCGTGTGCGCTGTTCACAAGATGGGATCTTTATCCCTCGGTCGCCCCAAAAGGCACAATGTCACGTTTGTGTCACCCGTGGTCACGTCTGTTCACGCTTTTGTGACATTGTTGTAACGCAGTTCTCCTAGGTTGCCGCGCATCGAAACCGCGCTTGGAGTCCTGTGACTACTTCATACTTGTTTCTCGCCGCTGCGTTTTTGACCTCCCAACCGGGTCAGCCTCAACCTTCCCCTGCCGCTCAGCCTGCGGGTCAACCCGCCGCTCAGCCCGCCGCTCAGCCCGCTGGTCAACCCACCTCTCAGCCCGCTGGTCAACCTGTTGCTCAGCCGGCCGCGTCGACTCCCCCGGCCACATCAACCGCGGCTCCAGCGCCCCAGCGTCAGCCAAACACGCCGGCGGCGGCCACAGCTGCAAGTCCAGGTGCCGGCCAGGTGCGTGTGGTCAAGGTCGTGCAAGCCGGTCCCGCCCCGGAAAAACCGGCCGAGGCCAAGGACTTTCCCAAGGCTGTCCCCGAAAAAGATCGGGAGTTGCTGTTTGGCAACCACACCGGCGACCCCGAGTCGATGAAGTTCAAGCCCGGCAAGGGGCTCGAGATCAAAAGTAAAAACGACCTGTTTAAGATCGTCCCGCGCCTGCGGATCCAGTTTCGTTCCGAGTCGGCGAGTGAGCGCCTCGAAGGCGAAGAGCCCGACCTCACGACCTCGTTTCAGTTGCGTCGCGCACGCTTGCAGTTCGCCGGCCACGTGTTTGGCAAGCACAACAAATACAAGGCTGAGTTTGCCTTCTCGCCGCGGGACCTCGGCTACAAAAACGGCACCCTCACGCGCACGCCCATGCTCACCTGGTACGCCGAGTTCGACTACCTGTGGTGGGCGACGGTTCGCGTCGGTCAATACAAGATCCCCTACAGCCGCCAGCGCGTGGTGTCTTCGGGCAACTTGGAGTTGGTCGACCGGACCCTGGCCAACGGCGAGTTTAACCTCGACCGCGACATCGGCTTTGACATCCGGGCCAAGGGCAAGGGCGGTTGGAAAGAGAAGTTTCGCTACTACGCCGGCGTCTACGTAGGTGAGGGGCGCGACGGCTTTCAAACCGAGAGTCTCCGGGCCAAACCCGGTGGTGGCCTGATGTACTTGGGGCGTATCGAAGTACTGCCTTTTGGCAACTTCAAAGACTACTCCGAAGTCGACTTTGCCCGCACCCGCAAACCCCGGCTCAGCCTCGGTGCCGCCTATGCCTACCTCGACAAGGCCAAGAAAAATCGCGGGATTCTCGGCAGCACGCCTGGCGACGGTGGGACCACCGATACCCACAACGCCAACGCCGACTTCATGTTCAAGTACGCGGGGCTCACTGTGTTTGGCGAGTTTTATTGGCGAAAGGGCCGGCGCAACCCCGGCGATGCCACGGAGCTCGACGACATGGGCATGGAAGTTCCGGTCGCGGTCGAGGCTCCGCGTGACGGGATCGGTTGGTCGGCGCAGGCCGGTTACCTGATTCCACGGACACGTCTCGGAGTCGCGGCCCGCTACAGCCAGGCTCGGGGGGTTGGTGAGAACACCTCGCTGGCCGACAAAGACGAGATCGGTGGGGGCCTCGGGTACTACTTCGCCGGCCACCCCCTCAAGTTGCAACTCGACTATTTCCACCAGCGTCCGAAGGGGCCGACTGGCGGTGCTGTCGACATGCTTCGGATTCAACTTCAGGTCGCCTACTAAGCATTCTTCGACAGTTACGGACAAACTCGTTTGTTGCGACGTCGTCGTCTTCACCAACACCCATCATCGACTTGTTACACACTTGTCACAAACTCGCGAAGCCTCGATCTGAGCTTTCCTCATCGCTGTCACGCGGGTGTCACAAACCTCGCGAATATGCATGAAAACGCGTGAGGGAGTTCCGGTTGCTCGCCTGTGTGCACGCCAACGTCGGACCCCATCTCGCCCATCACAAGTGGTAACCCGTCGGCGACAGGTTCCAGCAATCACCACCGCAAAAGGAATCGACATGAACACAACTTCTGTAGCCTCTTGGCTTTCCAGCACTGTCCTTGTGACCTCTTGCCTGGCCCTTGGTGCCTGTGGCGGAACGCCTGCCGGCATGCCCGGCGATGGCAAGGCCAAACAGGGCGAGCAAAAGCCCGGTGAACCTGGTGCCATCGCTGTCGATGGGTCGAGCACTGTCTACCCGATTACCGAGGCCGTGGCCGAGGAGTTCAAAAAGACAGGTAAGGGCCGCGTCACCATCGGCGTGTCCGGGACCGGCGGCGGCTTCAAAAAGTTCTGCAAGGGCGAGACCGCTGTGACCGGCGCCTCCCGGCCGATCAAGCCCACCGAGGTCGAACTGTGTAAGGGCAACAAGATCGAGTACATCGAGTTGCCGGTGGCCTACGACGGCCTCGCCGTGGTCGTGAACCCGCAAAACGACTGGGTCGACCACATGACCGTGCCCGAGCTCAAAAAGCTGTGGGAGCCCGAGGCCCAGGAGAAGATCACCAAGTGGAGCGACATCCGCGAGGGCTGGCCCGAAGAACAGATCAAACTGTTTGGTGCCGGCGTCGACTCGGGGACCTACGACTACTTCACCAAGGCGATCGTCGGCAAAGAGCACGCCAGCCGTGGCGACTTTACCTCGTCCGAGGACGACAACATCCTCGTCCAGGGCATCTCCGCCGACAAGCTCGCCCTCGGCTTTTTCGGCTTTGCCTACTACAGCGAAAACCAGGGCAAGCTCAAGATCGTCCCGATCGAAGATGGCAAGGCCGACAATGGCGACGGCCCGATTGCGCCGTCCCTCGAGACGGTTGGCAACGGCACCTACCAACCGTTGTCGCGCCCGATCTTTATCTACGTGTCCAAGGCCGCCGCCGAGCGGACCGAGGTCAAGGACTTCGTCGAGTTTTACATCCAACAGGGTGCCGCGCTGAGCAAGGAAGTCGGCTACATCCCGCTGCCGGCCAAGGCCTACGAGTTGGTCCAAAAGCGGTTCAACGAGCGCGTTGTCGGCTCGCTGTTTGAGGGCCAGGGCTCCAAGGTCGGGGTCACGATCGAGGAAGTCCTCGGCGCCGGCTAACAGGTACTTGTACGCACACAAAGCTCCGAGGTGAGCAGCATGGCCGAATCTTCTCAGCAAACCCATCGCACCGGGCTCGACATGCGGGTCCGGCCGGGCACGCGCTTCAAAGAACGGGCCATCGAGCTCGCCTTGACAGCCTGCGGCACCCTCTCGATCGTCACCACGGTAGCGATCCTGGGGGTGCTGGCGTTTGAGACCCTGGCGTTTTTTAGCGAAGTCTCGCTGTCGGAGTTTTTGTTTGACACGCGGTGGACCCCGCTGTTTGTCGACAAGCACTTCGGCATCTGGCCGCTGATAAGCGGCACCCTGCTCACGGCCACCATCGCGATCTCGGTCGCCCTTCCGTTTGGCCTACTTGCCGCGATTTACCTCAGCGAGTTTGCCAAGCCACGGGTACGCCAGTGGCTCAAGCCAGCCCTCGAAATTCTCGCCGGCGTGCCGACGATCGTCTACGGCTACTTCGCCCTCGTCGTCCTCACACCGATTTTACAAAAGTTCATCCCCGGCCTAGGTGGGTTCAACGCGCTCAGCCCCGGGATCATCATGGGAATCATGATCATCCCGATGATCTCCTCGCTCAGCGAAGATGCGATTTACGCGGTGCCCGACAACCTCCGCGAAGGTGCATATGCACTGGGTTCGGGGCGCCTGCAAACCATCTTCCGGGTGGTGTTGCCAACCGCCTTTTCAGGGATCGCCGCCTCGGTGATTTTGGCGGTGTCGCGGGCCGTTGGCGAAACCATGATTGTCGCGATTGCCGCGGGGCAGCAGCCCAACCTCACCATGGACCCGCGCGAGAGCATCGAGACGATGACTGCCTACATCGTCCAAATCGGGCTCGGCGACACGCCCACGGGGACCATCGAGTACCGCACGATCTTTGTCGTCGGGGCGACCCTGTTTTTGATGACGTTTGTCACCAACCTCATTAGCCAGCGATTGGCGCGACGCTTCCGGGAGGGCAACTAGCCATGGCCAACGGTGTATCTGCAGCTTCCCCAGACCGTCCGTCACTTCTGGCGCCGCGGACCAAGCCCCCGTCACGGCTGCTCGAACGGGCGTTTGCCGGGCTGTGCATGACGGCCGTGATTTTGCCGTTTGCCCTGCTTTGCTACCTCGTCGCCGATGTCTGTGTCGACGGGTTGGCGCGGCTCGACTGGCAATTTCTAACCAGCTACCCCTCGCGCAAACCCGAGGACGCCGGCATCTTGCCCGGCCTGGTCGGCAGCCTCTACCTGATTTCACTGACAGCCGCGATCGCCCTACCGGTGGGTGTGGGCACGGCCGTCTACCTCGAGGAATACGGCAAAAAAGGTCGGTTATCCCAGCTTATCGAGGTCAACATTGCCAACCTCGCGGGGGTGCCCTCGATCATCTACGGCCTGCTCGGCCTCGAGATGTTTGCACGTACATTGATGCTCGGACGCAGCCTGTTGGCGGGCGCCCTAACGATGGCACTGTTGGTCTTGCCGATCGTCATTATGTCCTCACGCGAGGCCCTTCGCACCGTCCCCCGCGGCATGCGGGAGGCCGGCCTCGCCCTCGGCGCGACCCGCTGGCAGGTCACCCGCTCCGTCGTCTTGCCGCTGTCGCTGCCGGGGATCTTGACCGGCTCGATCCTGGCGATCAGCCGGGCCATCGGCGAGGCTGCCCCGCTTATCGTGTTGGGTGCATTGACCTACGTCGACTTTTTGCCAGACGGCCTCCAGGCGGCCTTTACCGCCCTGCCAATCCAAATCTTCAACTGGGTTGGGCGTCCCCAGGACGGATTTAAAATCGATGCAGCAGCAGGTATCGTGGTGTTGTTGGCGACCCTCTTGGTCCTCAACGGCGTGGCCGTGTTGTTGCGTAACCGTTTCCAAACCCGCACGCGATAGCAGCTATAGCGATTATGCCGACAGCGAGCCATCCCCCCGTCAACACCTACCGGACCAGTAACGCAGAGCGCAGCATGTCTCAGGGGACCGTGACCAAGATCAACGTGACTGACCTGTCCGCCTGGTATGGCGACAACACGGTTATCAAGTCGGTGTCGATGGCGATTCCACAGCATCGGGTCACCGCCATCATCGGTCCCTCGGGCTGCGGCAAGTCGACGTTTATCCGCTGTCTCAACCGGATGCACGAGTTCATGCCAATCGCCGGCATGAAGGGCACGGTTGAGCTCGACGGCGTCGACATTTACGGGGGCAACATCGATCCCGTGCTCGTGCGGCGGCGGGTCGGCATGGTGTTTCAAAAACCCAACCCATTTCCGATGATGAGCATCCGCGAGAACGTCCTCGCCGGCCTGCGGCTCACCGGGGCCAAGCCCGCGGCCGGGCGCAGCGGCAGCGAGATCGTTGAGCGGGCGCTGCGAGGCGCGGCCCTGTGGGAAGAGGTCAAGGACAAGCTCAACGCGCGCGGGGTCAGTCTTTCGGGCGGCCAACAGCAGCGGTTGTGCATCGCCCGGGCGCTCGCGGTTGAGCCCGAGGTCCTGCTGATGGACGAGCCGTGTTCTGCTCTCGACCCGATCGCTACTGCGCGTATCGAGGACCTGCTCCACAGTCTGCGCGACCATTACACGATTGTCATCGTCACCCACAACATGCAGCAAGCGGCCCGTGTGTCTGATAGGACAGCGTTTTTCTTGCAGGGTGACCTCGTTGAGTACAGCGAAACCGATTCGCTGTTTACGGCTCCGGCCGACAAACGCACCGAAGATTACATCACCGGCAAGTTCGGTTAACGCTGATCAGCGTTGTTGTCCAAAGGGACAGGTTTGCGCAGGGATAGTCCAGCGCGATAAAGTCAGTGGTTCTCACCCAAAGAAGTTGCGTATCATGGCTGACGCCTCACGGATGCCCCGACACACCGATAGTGCCTACGAGCACGAACTCCAGACCCTGCGTAAAAACCTGACTTTAATGGCAGGTCGAGTGGAGCAGATGATTGCCCATGCGATGGCCGCGTTATCGGAGCGCAGCGGCGATCTGGGGCGGGCGACGATCGAGGAGGACCACAAGGTCAACCAGGCCGAGATCGACATCGACGAGCTGTGCCTGCTGATCCTTGCCAAACGCCAGCCAATGGCCTCAGACCTGCGTTTTATTACGTTTGCGCTGAAGATGGTGACCGACCTCGAACGCATTGGCGACCTCGCGGTCAACATCGCCGAGCGGGCGATCGACCTCAGCAAGACCCCCAGCACAATTCGGATTCACGAGCATATTCCGCGGATGGCGGAGCTTGTGCAGTCGATGATCAGCGACGCGATCGATGCCTTCATCAACAAAGACGCGGCCAAGGCCCGCGAGGTGATTGCCCGCGACGACGAGATCGACGAGCTCTACCACCAGACGTTTCGCGAGCTGCTCGCCGAAATGCCGACCGCACCCGAGGTTCGTTTGCACGCACTCATCCACATTCAGTCGGTCGCCAAATGGCTCGAGCGTATGGGTGACCATACAACCAACCTCGCGGAGCTGGTGGTGTTCATGATCCGCGGCACCGATATTCGCCACTACGGCAAGCTCGACGTGCCCGCGTCCTGAGTTGACGCAGGTCGGTACGCCGGCGGTTACTGCCAGTTAGGTGATAGTTAGGTGATAGTTAGGTGATAGATCGCGCGGGCCAACGGCTTGCTGCCGCGCGGGCCGATAAAGTATGCCCGCATGACGATGTCGAACCTTCGCGTACAGCTGCGCTCTCCTGACGTCTCTGGTATCGACCCGGACGAGCCGGCCGGCGAAGACAGCCTGTTTGGGCTCGATTTTGCCGAGGACGACGCGTCGGTGGTTATTTTGCCGGTCCCGTGGGAAGTCACCACCAGCTACGGTCGTGGCACCCAGCACGGGCCCGCAGCGATCCGTGCAGCGAGCGTCCAGGTCGATCTCTACGACCCGCAGCTGCGTGCACTCGGGCTCGCCCATCCCTGGGCCTACGGCATACACATGGGGGAGTTTTGCCCTCAGCTGGCCAAATCCCATGGGCACCTGTGCGAGTTGGCATGTCGGGTGATCGCCGAGGGGGCCGACAGCAGCTTGCTGGCACAGATCAACGCCGGCTGCCGCGAACTTCAAGATTGGGTGTATCAGCAAGTTTCACAACGGCTCGACCGCGGGCAGATCGTCGGGATACTCGGTGGCGACCACAGTGTGCCGCTCGGAGCACTCATGGCAGTTGGCGAGCGCCTGCCCGGGGGTTTTGGCGTGCTGCACATCGACGCCCATGCCGACCTCCGGGTCGCGTACGAGGGCTTTACCCAGTCCCATGCCAGCATCATGGACAACGCCCTGCGGCAGGTGCCAAACCTGCAACGGCTTGTCCAGGTAGGGATTCGCGACCTCGGCGAGGCCGAGGCTGCGCGTATTGACCGGGAGCCACGGGTCGATACGTTTTTTGCCCACGATCTTCACCGCCGGTTGTTTCGCGGCGAATCGTGGCACGCGGTGGTGGGCGAGATTGTCGACAAGCTCCCGCGCGATGTGTACGTCTCGTTTGATATCGACGGCCTCGATCCGTCCTACTGCCCAAACACCGGCACGCCGGTACCGGGTGGCCTGCGCTACGAACACGTCACCGAGTTGCTCGTGGAGTTGGTCGCCTCCGGCAGGCGTGTCGTTGGCTTTGACCTCGTCGAAGTTGCGCCGCCACCAACGTTTCCGGCCCCGGGCTGGGACGAGTGGGATGCCAACGTCGGCGCCCGCTTGCTCATGAAGTTGTGCGGGGTAGCGCTGGCCAGTCACGGTGCTAGCGATCGCCACACAGCCCTAGACGCCGGAAAAAACTCAAAACATCGATAGCCGGGTGTTTGTTGGTGGCTTGGAGAAAATTGCGGGGGCACAGCTCAAGTCGGGCGAAGTGCACGTTTCAAAAGCGATAGTCGTATGTGCAACTTCGCACCCTGCGATGGCTTTGTCAGCAGGCGAGCACACGGCACAATCACCGCGTGGGAACCCGGACTCGGCGCGGGCTGATGCGGCGCAGGTTAGTGGCAGTCACTGCTGGCTCGCTGGTGTTGTCGTGGGTCTCGACCGCGTCGGCCCTCGACCCAAAAAAACCGGTGACCCGCTACCGCCTGCTCGAGTGGACAGCTGCCGTCGACCCGCCGCCAACGCCAACCGCAGCGCTTGTCCAAACCCCGGATGGGTTTTTGTGGTTGGCCTCCCACCTCGGACTCATTCGCTACGACGGCACCCATCGGCGGATGTTGTTGCCGACGTCGGAGGTGGTCACGGCATTGGCCACCGATCGGGCTGGCACGCTGTGGATCGGTACCGAACGCGGGTTGTTGCGCCTGGCCCTCGGCTCGGACGCGCCGCAGCCAACCGCGTTCACTGGAGGTCGGATCGTTGCTGTTACATCGAGTCCGGCCGGCGTGTTTGCGGCGACCGCCGTGCGGGTGTCCGAGGTTGCAAGCGGCAGCGAACAGGTGCTCGCCGAGGGGCCGGCCGGGACGATTACCAGCCTTGGACAGGCTGGACAGTCGCTGTGGATCGGCACCAGCGAGGGACTGCTCAACCGCGACCTACAGGCCGGCTCCCAGCGGATTTTTAACACCGAACAGGGGTTGCTCTCGAAGTCGATTTTGAGCCTGCAGGCGGTTGGCCCGGACGACATCTGGGTCGGTACCGGAGCCGGGCTCAACCGCATGCAAAACGGTGAGGTTCGGACCTACCGCGGGCGTGAGGACTACGCCGATGGCCCGGTCAACACGTTGTACTCAGATAGTATCGGGAGTTTGTGGGTCGGCGTTGGTGACCGCGGTCTCTACCGCTACGCCAACGGGACGTTTGAGCACCTCAGTGGCGGGGCCGGGTTGTCCTCGCCTCGGGTCACAGCGCTTGGCGAAGACCACGAAGGGGGCCTGTGGATAGGTTCTGCGGAAGGCACAATCGATCGTCTCGACGAGCCCCCGGTATTTGCCCCTCCGCCTATCCAGCTACGGGGGTATCGATTCGACGGTCAGCCGGCGGCGGTCGACGAGCAGGGGACGTTGCAGATCGGAGCCGAGGTTCACTCGGTCGCAGTCGAGTTTTCGGCACCGACGTTTTCCAACCGCACGGGGCTACGGTTTCGCCACCGCCTCACCGGGTTCGACCCCGATTGGCGGGAAGTCGGCGAGACCCGTTCGATCCACTACAGCGGTTTACCGAGCGGGACGTATACGTTTGAACTCATGGCGAGTTTGTCCGGCGGCCCCTGGGAGTTGGTCGGCAGCCCGCAAACCTGGACACGCCAGGCCAACGGGGCAGGGGGGGCGGTCGGATGGTTGTTGTGGATGGTGATCGGCGGGTTACTGACGGGCGTTGTGCTGACAGCCATTCGTCTTGTACGTACATACAACTCGCCGCGGGTGCCATCGCCCCGGCCCCAGGTCCCCGAGCCTGGTGCGGCTCCAAGCCCCGCCGAGCCCGTGCCTGCGGCCCCGCCGGCCGAAGCGGGCGAGACCACCGAGCGTGGCGATTGGCTCTCCTCGACCGCGTCCGAGCTCAGTCGCTGCCTCGGGGCAACTGCCGTCAAGGTGTTCAAACTCGAGGACGATGGCCAGGTCGTAACCCTCGCCGGTCGTGGTGTGCGAGCACCCGTACCCACACTCGAGCTTATCAACGACACTGCCCGGGCCGGTGAACCGCGCGAGCAGGACGGCAACACGCTTGTCGGCCTCAGCAGTAGCGAGGGCGACCCGTTGGGTGCGGTGTTGGTCTGTGGGCGCGGTGCCCCGTGGGATGTTGACGAGCGCCGGCTGCTGTCGAGCTATGCCCGTCAGGTCGGGGCCGCCCTCGAATTCGAGAATTTGCGCATACAAAATGATTTATTGCAGACACAACGAAAACAGGCGGCCAAGGCCAAAGACGGCGACGAGCAGTTGCAAATGTGTACAGCCTGTCGCCGGTGTTACCCCGTCTCTGCGCGGCGTTGTGGCTACGACGGTGGGCGCCTCAAGCCGTTGTCGACACCCTACCGCTTTCACGGCCGTTACCGCCTGAGTCGGTTTTTAGGGCAGGGTGGCATGGGTCGTGTGTTTGAGGCCCACGACGAGCGGCTCGATCGCGAGGTCGCCATCAAGATCATTCGCGGCGAGCACCTGCGCGACGAAACCGTACAGCTGCGACTGGTCCAGGAGGCCAAGACCATCGCCCGCATCTCCCACCCCGGTGTGATCGCACTCCACGACTTTGGCGAGCTCGCCGATGGGTCGACCTACCTGGTGATGGAAAAGCTCGTCGGTAGCGACCTCGCCGACTTGCTTGCGACCTATGGGCCCGCCCGCCCCGATCAAGTTGCTTGGGTGTTGCGCCAGGGCTGGGCGGCTCTCACGGCGGCGCACCGGGCCAAGGTCATCCACCGCGACATCAAGCCCGAGAACATTTTTGTGATCACCGGCGACAGCGGCTATGCCATCAAAATTCTCGACTTTGGCCTGGCCAAGTCGACCGCGATCGACAATATGACCCTCACCCAAACCGGCATGGTGATGGGCACACCGATGTACATGTCGCCCGAGCAATTGATGGGTTGGGAACTCGACCCGCGCAGCGACCTCTACAGTTTGGCGAGCGTGTGCTACGAGCTGCTCACCGGGCACCGCGTGGTTGAGGTCGAGGGATATACACGGATCTGCGCCGAAGTGTTGTATAAGCAACCAAAGCCGCCGAGTACCTACCTGCCCAGCGTGCCAAGTACCGTCGACGAGGCGTTTTTAGCGGCCCTCGACAAGGACCGAAAAGCCCGTCCAAGCGATATGGAGCAGTGGGTTGAGTCGCTCGCTCGGCAGCTCGAAGCGCTCCCCAAGTACTACGACGGGTGGCCTGACGACCCCCAGGAGTTTTCCTCGCCATTGCCGCCGTTGCCTGAGTCGGCGTTGATCAATGTCCCGACCGATACCGATGCCTACGAAAAACCCGACGCCAACGATGGCGAAGCATAGCCTTTAGCTGAGCACGGCCGCGCCCTTGTCGATTGATTCGGCAATGGCGTTTGGTTTGCTATGGTCACCCCATGGATCGCGCGGAATTTTGTGAACAGTTGCTGGCGGTGATGGAGCGCAAGCGCCACTGGGCATGGCCGTTGTTCAACCGCGGAGTGGTCGCTGCCAATAAAATGCATATACATTTTGAACAGGAATACGCGACCTACGTCCGCGATTTTCCGGTGATGCTCGGGTGGGCCTACGTCCAATGCCCCCATCCCGAGGCCCGTCGAGAACTCGCCGAAAACCTGTTTGAGGAGGAAACCGGGCAACTCGTCGCCGGACGTCCGCACCCCGAACTGTTTTTGGAGTACCCGCGGGGGCTGGGCATGGATCTCGACCGCTTTGCCGAGGTTTCGTTGCTCCCGCAGGCAGCGGCGTATCGAGCATGGCTCGACCAGGCCACCCAGCGTTCGGGGTGGGAAGTTGCCGCGGCTGTCACCACGTTGTTTTTGGAGGGCACGCCCTACGAGCGGGGAGAGATCGACGGGACTGCAGCAAAGAGACCTACACCACCACTCTCACAACACCCACTTGTGCTGCATTACGGGTTGCCGATCGAGCATCTCGCGCTCACGAAAGCTCACCGCGAAGTCGAGGGTTCACACCGGGCGTCGGCCTGGCGAATCATCTTAGATACCGTTGGCGCCGGCCAACGGGCGGCGGTTATGGCCGCAATGCAAACGAGTTTGACGCGCTGGCTGGCCTACCGCGACGATGTCGCAACCGCCTGTGGGTTGACGACCGACATGGTTTTAGAGACATAAGTTAAGTGGCAAGGTAGAGCGTCGGCGCCCATGCGAATTTTGCGGGACTTGCACTGATCTCAGGTTGTTACGATACTCATCACTGTCGGGCGGCCTGTGGGGCCAACGCTTGTCAGGTGGCACCTACGTGGGTCGAAATGCAATAACGAGGGCTTGCTTGAACAGTCGACATGAGCGTGGTTTATGGCATCGGAGCATGGCGCTGGTGGTTGTCTGCGCCATGGTTCCAGCTCCGCTGATGGCCGCGCCCAACCGCAAAAACCAGACAACCTCGCAAAAGGCCAAGGCCGAGGCCGACCAACAAAAAATTGCCGAGTTGTTTGAGCAGGGGTCCAAGGCCCGTGAGGCAGGTGCGTTTATCGACGCCGCCAACTACTTTCACGAGGCCTATGTGCTGCTACCGGTCGAGAGCATCGAAGCCCGGGCCTCGATGATGTTGATGGAGGTCGAGGCCCTGCGTAGCGCCCACAACCTCGACGAGCAACCGACCCACCTGTGCGCCGCCGAACGGGCCGTGGCGGCCTACATCGAAGAGGTCAAACTCAACTTCGGCGATGCCGACGACATCCCGCGAGATGTCCAAAAAGCCAGTGAAGTGCGTGAGACACTGCGCAAGGACCTCGATGCGCTCGCGCCCGCAGGACAGGTTTTTGACTGTGAAAACCCCGAACACTTGGCCCGCACGAGCGCCGCCGAACAACAGCCCGCCGAGGTCGCGCAGCCGAAGGACGAAACGTTGCCGGACGCTCGACGTAAACTCCAACTCGCCGGTGGGATCACCACCGGTGTCGGGATCCTCGGGCTCGGCCTTCTCGCCACCGGCCTTGTCATTGGCTGGCGGGCGGAACGGGCCGGGGATGCCCGGATCAACATGGCCCAGCAACAGGGCATCACGCTCCCACCCGACGACCCTGAGCTCGCCTCCATCACCAAGCGGGGGCGCAGCGGAAATATTTTGGCTGTCGTTGGGGCCGGGGTTGCCGTCGTCGGTTTGGCTGCCGGGATCCCGATGCTGGTGATCGGCACCCGACCGCGAAAACATGTCGCAGGGATCTATCCAATCCTCACGCGCCGCACCCACGGTCTTGCGGTCCACATCGCGTTTTGACGGACACATTCGCTGTTTTGCCCCTGATGCGCTGAACTGGCCACACGAAGCTCAGCGAACGCTGTTGGCGATCCGTTATTCTTGGAGCCCAGCGGAGTATGGACGAACGGACGACACCGCCGGGTGCCGGCGATGAGCTGTACCTCGACGTTCTCGATATCGATATCGATAACGAGGAAGCCGCGATCCATCAGATCGGTAAAACTATCACCGCCTCGGCTGCCGACCTGGCAAGTTGGGCGAACCCCGAAACCATGCTCGGGGACTTGCTAGCCGAGCGCTACAAACTCACGCGCCTGATAGGCGACGGTGGCATGGGGGCCGTGTTTGAGGGGCGCCACATCCTCATCGACAAGCAGGTTGCGGTCAAAGTCCTGCACCCCGACTTCAGCCGCAACCCCAAGGATGTGCAGAGTTTCCTGCTCGAGGCCCGGGCGGCTTCGCGGATCAAACACGACCACGTCGTCGACATCACAGACTTTGGCTATACACCGAAAAGCCAAGCATTCCTGGTGATGGAGTATTTACAGGGTGAGGACCTCGCCGACACCCTGTACAACGAGGGTCCGTTTCATTGGGAGCGGGCGGCCCACATGGTTCGCCAGATCGCCCGTGCCCTCGAGTCTGCCCATGCCCAGGGGGTGATCCACCGCGATCTCAAGCCCGAGAACTTCTTTCGCATTCACCACAACGGCGATCCTGACTTTATCAAGGTTGTCGATTTTGGCATCGCCAAGGTCAGCGACCCCGACTTTCAAACCTCGAGTTCCTCGGGCACATCTACCTCGCTTGTTGGGACGCCTGAGTACATCGCGCCCGAGTTGATCACGGGTAGCGAGCCAACGCCGGCCGCCGATGTATATGCACTTGGTATTGTGCTTTACCAGATGCTCACCGGCACCACTCCGTTTGCCGGTGAGAACGTCATGGACATCTTTAGCCAGGCGATGCTCGACGAGGCCGTGCCTCCCCGGGTCAAATACCCACAGGCCGACATTCCGCCCGAGGTCGACGAGCTGGTCATGCGGGCGATCGCTCGCGACCCGGCCAACCGGATCCAAACCGCCGGAGCGTTCCTGGCGATTTTGGACCGGGTGCGCGACGAAGAAGAATCGCGGCGCGCCGGGTTGTTGGCGGCCCTGCTCAAAACACCCGCGCGTCGCTGGATGACAGTCGTCACGATTGCCACGGTCGCCCTCATCCTCGGCGGCCTGTTGATGTTGCAGTTTGGGCGTATGTTTGGCGGCGATGCCGGCAAAGAAGTTGCCGATGCAAATAGCTCGCAAGGGCAGGTCGCCGCCACCGGTCTCTCGGCTGGTCCGCCGGTCGATCCAAACGCCTCCGCCAGGTCAGCAACTGGCCAAACCACTGCTCAGCCAGAGCCGACAGACGATACCGAGGTGACTACAGAGACAGGAGGCGACAGCGACGGCGGGACCGAGCAGACCGACTCAACTGACGCCGGCGACTCAACCGACACCAGCGAAGCCCAAACCGACTCGGACACAGACACAGATCCCACCGAGGGTGACGAGGCCGAAGCCAAGGCGGGGCGGACCTTGCCATCGACCCTGTCAGAAGCGAATTTTCGCCGCAAGCTACGCCAGTCGCAGGCCAAGGTTCGCAAGCGTTGTGGCAACAAGGGGGTACCCGGCATGGGGGTGACGGTCGAAGTCCATGTGCGGGCCAGCGGCCGGGTCGCCAAGGTTGTACAAAAGGGAACCATGGCCGGGACTTCGCTCGGCACCTGTGTGGCGAAAGTGGTCAGGTCGATCCAATTCCGACCGGCCCGCCGGAGCTCGAAACATCTCAAGGTCATCAAAATCTAAATCCGCGCGTGTGCGCAGGCTTACCAGGGTCTTCCCCGCCGGGTTTTGAGTGCTACCTTAGAGGGGCATTTTATGGCCTATCGATTGAAGAACGCAGCCCACGGCCTAGTCGGGCTCGTGTGCATGAGCGTAGCCAGCGTTGCGACTTCTGGCTGTTTTCAAGGACACTTCCTCGGACAAACCTGTATCGAAGGGACATGTCCAACAGGTACGTCGAGTGCGAGTTCGATCGGCAGTTCGAGCGACAGTTCGTTGTCTGGTCAAGATTCCGAGTCGGACACAACTGCGGGGGAGACGACCTCGGGTACGAGCGATAGCGGTGTGTCGACGACCGCCGGTGAGCCAGACATGGCAGTTGAGCTCGAGCCCCGGGCATTTCGGTTGACCAGCCTGTCGCTTGTCGATCCACATGTCTATGCACCCAATCCACCACCGTGCACAGACATCACCGAGCTGCTCAACCAGGCTGTGCTTCCGCAGGAGGTCGACAACCCCGAGCAAAGTGTTGTCTTCTTGTTTCCCGCCTACGACCCCAAGGCAGGCCACGGCGACGGCCAGCTGCTCCACATCTACCCGGCGGTGTGCAACGGCAATCCGCCGACCCAATGCCGACCAAGCGGTGCCGCGACGATTTTAGTTGCACACACATATACATCGGGGTCGTGCCAGGATGTCGAGGTCGAGACCATCAACTCGGCGAACTACGGGCAACTGAGCGACCCAAAGGCGACCTGCTTCAACACGGAGCCAGGCCTGTTGTCGATGTCCCTCCTTGGGCAAGGAGCCGACGCCGTCATGCACGATGCAACCATTGCAGGTGCATTTAACCAGCCAGACGACCCGCAGGCCATCTACGAGGGCTATCTCTCCGGCTTTATCCTCGAGAAGACAGCCCGCGCGCTCGAGTACGATGTGTTTGGCGAAGACCTCTCGCTGTGGTCGATGATCCAGGGGGCAGAGGCCTGCATGCATCCGTCGATGCCACCCCCCGATGTCGATGTCCACACGCTCTACGGCGAAGACGAGCTCGGAGCATGGGGCTACTTCAATTTAGAGGCTGCCGCCGTCGACTGGAACCCCAACCCGATTTAGGACGAGCTTCGTCGTTTAGGTTGGGGGGCCACAGGTCGTATTTTTGAGGGCGCCGCCCGAGAAGTCGGAGTAGGTGTAGGGCTCGTCGAGACCCGAATAGACCTCGTAGGTCATGGCTTCGGAGTTGTATTTGTAGGCCGCGGTTTCGTTGACGAGCCAGACAAAACCATCGCGGTCAACGGCAACCCCCTTGGTGCCGCCGTCGGGAATGTCGACCATTTGGTCGAGCTCTAACGAGCTCGGGTCGAGTCCCATGGCCCCGTAATTTGTCGACACCCACAGGGTGCCATCTTGCCCTTGGGCCAGGCCTCCGAGACTGAGTGTAGAGGTATCGGGGTAGTCCCAGGCCTCGGAAACAGGGTTGAATCGGGCGACGCCCTTGCCCCCGGTCGAGGAGATCCATACATAGTCGTCGGCGTCGACGGTAATCCCGTAGGATGCGACGTCCTGGGGGATCGTAAAAACTGTATAGGCAAGGTTTTGGGCATCGACCCGGACAAGCTTTTTGTTGTCGGGCGTAAAGGGGAGGCCCTGCGGGCAAAACCACAGGTTGCCCTGGGAGTCGACCGCACCGCCGTAGGCACCAAATTGGTTGCCGGGAAAGGTCTCGATCGGGATGGTGTCGAGGATAGCTCCGGTCTCGCCGTCGAGTCGGTGGACCGTCACGCCGCCGTTGCCCCCGAGCCCGGGAAGGCCAGGGACCGAACTTACGACTGTCCACACACGCATGTTCTCGTAGCGGCAGGTTTCGGGGTTGAAGTCGCCCTGTTCCCATGCCACCGGCCGCTGGTTGGTTGTCGGAAATTCGACATACCAGGCCAGGCAATCGTCCTGGCCCCAGGGGAGGATGTCGTCGGGTCCACTCGAAGTCTGCAAACCAGGTGTCCCATTGGCCATCTCATCGCAGTCGTTCGGGTTGGCGTAAAACTTTGTGAGACCGCCATGACGGTTGGCGACAGCGACATCGCCGTTGAAGTTCACGGATGTCCGCGAGGGGTTGCCGTTGCCATCGGGGCGGGTGATATAGCGGCCAACTTCCTGGAGGGTTACGGTATCGATTTTCGAAACGGTTCCCTCGGTTGCGTTGGCGATCCACACGTAGCTGTAGTTGAGCTCAAAGCCACAGGCAGTGCAGTCGCCCGATCCGGTGTCGCCAAAGTCCGCAGCCGCGACATCGAGCTTGGGCCCGGTTGAGCCGGAGGTCGTCGTCTCACCGTCGCTGTCAGTCCCAGAAGTCGCTGCTCCAGTTTCTGACTCGCTGGCCGCTTCACTCGTGGCTGTTGGCCCGGCGCTCGGGTTGGTCGCGGTGGTGATGCTCGACGTAGCGCCGTCGCTCGCCTGTGACCCATCACCACAGGTGACCAGAGAAAGTGAGCCAAAAACCAAGGCAAGTTTGCGCGACATGTCGGGAACGATGCCACCGGTTATCACTGGCGTGCAATTGCAATCGGTCGCAGCAGGACCTGCGGCCGGCGGAACATCCCAGCCGCCGCGCTGTCAGTAGGCAACAGCTGGCCCAAGCCCAGCCGTGAATGATGAGCGTTGCCCAGCCACTTCTCGCCAGTTTGGATATCTCGACACTGGCCACCTACCCCGAGGCAATCGCTGCGGTTGTCGGCACTGCGTTGACGCTGTGGATGGGTCTGGGGCTCATGCGCCTACGCGGATGGATGGTGCCGGTCGCTGAGCCGTGCGTGGCCGAAGCACCGCGGCGTTTTGGCGAGATCGCCACGGCCACACGCAATCTCCTTGCGGATCTCGAAGACGTCGGCGGGCGCGAGTGTCCGGCCTATATCCGTCGTGAAGTTTGGCAATGGGTGCAGCAGGCCGAAGTCGCGACAGTCGGCTGTGGCAGCGAACTTCATGGCCCGCTCGCAGCGATCCGAAGGCACCTCGCACAGACCGACCAAGCGTCGGCGATCCGGGCCGTCATCGGGCTTTTGCGGGTGTTCGACCAACGGCTTTGCACGCCCCGCGGCGACCATTATCGCGGGCTTGCCGGGCGTCGCGGGCGGGGGCAGCAGGGCGATAGCCGTGGGTTTGAGGATATTGCCGAGCGTAAACAAGTGTATGAGCAAATTCTTGCCAGCCACGGCCCGGGTATGCGACGTGTCGCCGCGAGCTACACCCGCACGGCGAGTGAACGCGACGATCTATTTCAGGACATTGGCCTGGCGTTGTGGCGGGCCCTCGCCAGCTACCGCGGCGAGGCCTCGCTGCGCACGTTTGCCTATCGTGTGGCCCACAACCGGGCGGTGACACACAGCACCCGTCGCAAGCCGACACCCGAAAACATCGAATCCTCGCGCGTGTGTTGTGACGCGCCGAGCCCCGAGCAATCACTCGATAGGGCCGAGCAACGCCGCCGCCTGCAGGCCGCGGTGTTGCAGCTTCCCGTGGGTCAACGCCAGGTTCTCACGCTCGCACTCGAAGGGTTTCGCCACGCTGAAATCGCCGAGGTTGTGGGTATTAGCGAAAAGAATGTGTCGGTCCGACTGAGTCGCGCGCGTCGGCGGTTGGCCAACCAACTACGGGGGCAGCAATGACCGGTAATCAACCTCTGGCCGAGGGCGAGCTGTCCGATTGGGCGGAGCTGTGGTCCGGTTCTGAGGAGACTCAAGAGCCAGGTTTAGGTCGTCGCTCGCGACCTCGCCGCTTGGCTTGGTACGGCGAGCTCGGGCTTGCCGGTCTGGCCCTGATGGCACCCTTGCTTATGCAACATCCCTGCCTGCCGGTGATCGCCGCAACCTGGACCTGCATCCCGCTGTGGGTGTATCAGCTGCTCCACGGTCTCGGGCCCCAGTCGTCGCACCAGTGGTCGATGCCGACATCGGTGTACTGCGCCGTTGCGGCGCCGCCACGGATGCGAGCGCGTCAGCGAACAGCCTGGATCTTGGGGTTTTTGTGCCTGGCAACTGCCGTGTGTTGGGCCCACGGTGCGGTCCAGCTTTCCGGAGTTGCGGTCGACTTTGTCAACAGCGGGCACGCGACCAGTTGGCTTGTAAGTGCAAGTTTATTGACAGTCGTTTGCCTGCGGGCTGCGTTTGCCCGTCGTGGATTTCACCGCGAGCTCGAGGTCTTTGCCGAGGCCTATCCCCCGCCGAGGTCTGGGCCCACGCCACTTTCGGAAATCCAGGCACGGACCCGACGCTACCGCCGACGACGGGGCCGTAGGGGCAAGTCGCTGCGGCGAAATCGGCGTTAGCCTACGCTTCGTTCACCACTTGATGATCGATGAGCCCCAGGTAAATCCCGAACCGAAGGCGGCCAAGCCAACGGTCATGCCGGGTTTGAGTTTGCCCGAAGCGACCGACTCGGCGAGCAGGATCGGAATGGTTGCCGCCGTGGTGTTGCCGTAGCGCTGGATGTTGTGCACTGCTTTTTCGGGCGGGATCCCGAGCTGATCGGCGAGGTACTGGTTGATTCGCAGGTTGGCCTGGTGAAACACAAACAGGTCGATATCACCGAGCTCGAGCGAGGCGTGGGTGCAGGCGTCGACCAGGGCACCGGACATCGCCATCACGGCGTGGCGAAACACCTTGCGGCCGTCCATTTGTGCCCACAGGTGGTCGGGTTCGACAAGGCCGCGACCCTCGTCGTCGAGCGGGACAAATGGGCGTTTGGTGATGTCCCATACTTTTTGGCACAGGACCTCGGCATGCCGGCCATCGGCGCCTAGGTGGACACCTTGAATCCCGCGCTCTTCGTCGGTTGCCGAGACCACGACCGCGCCCGCACCATCGCCAAACAGCGACGAAACGGTGCGCCCACGGGTGGTGAGATCGAGTGCCGCGGAGTGGGTTTCGGCCCCGACCAAAAGAACATGTTTGGCCGCACCCGAACGAACCATCGCATTGGCCGTGTACAGGCCGTACAAAAACCCCGAGCACTGGTTGCGGATGTCCATCGCCGGAATCAGCCGCGGATTGTCACCCTCGGCGACGCCGAGCCGGCGCTGTAACAACACGCCACTGCCTGGAAACGCGTAGTTGGGCGAAAGCGTCGCAAACAGAATCATGTCGATGTCGGTCGCTTGCAAACCCGCGGCGGCGAGCGCTGCCCGGGCTGCGTGCTCACCGAGTTCAGCGGTGCCGACACCTTCGGCGGCAAATCGCCGCTCCTCGATGCCGGTGCGTTGAACGATCCACTCGTGGCTCGTTTCGATGCCGTATTTTTTGACGAGGTCGTCGTTGGTGACGACCTGCGGGGGGACATAAAAGCCGGTGCCGGAAATATACGCGTTGGCCACGTGGAGGTCTCCTCGCTGTGGACTCTAGCACACCCGATCTCGGACACCCAGGTGCGGAATTTGCGGGGCCGTGCGGACCAGCCCCGGTTTCAATGTATGTACAAAATAATACATGAGGTGGCGGCACATCGCAGTTACGCACAGGTAAATGGGAGCTGTCACACATTCGCCCCGGGCGGCGAATCCCAGGTCGGTTGGCGAAAGTGGTACCTACCGGGTATGCCGCATATCGAACGCGACAACGGACAGCGCATCTTCTTTTCGGATACCGAGGCCGCGGGACCGGCCGTGATTTTGGGTCACGGGTTTTTGATGGACCGCAGCATGTTTGCTCCGTTGGCCGAGGCGTTTGGCGATCGCTACCGCCTGATCACCTGGGACGCCCGTTCGTTCGGCGAGTCGGGGTGGAACAACCAGCCGTACTCGTGTTGGGACAGCGCCCACGACATCGTGGCGCTGCTCGACCATTTGGGCATTGAGCGGGCGGTTGTCGGTGGCATGAGCCAGGGGGGATACAGCGCCATGCGGGTGGCCCTGCGCTGGCCCGACCGCGTCAGCGGGTTGGTGTTGTTGAGCACCATGGGGACGATGCGGGGGCCAGAGGGCATGGCGATGTTCCGCGAGATGGCGGCAACGCTGCGTCAGCACGGGTTTGTCGAGCCCATGATCGAAGGTTTGGCCGGCACGCTGCTCGGCGACAAAAAGTTTTGGGAGCCCTGGACCTCGCGTTGGCGTACCCTCGATCCCAAGGCGATCGCTGCCGGTGTCGACCAGCTGACGGAGCGCGACGACATCGCCGACCAACTCAAGAGCATCAAGTGCCCGGCATTTGTCGCCCACGGAACGGCCGACCACGGAACCGAAATCAGCCATGGGCAGGCCCTCGTTGATGTCCTCCAAGCCGACCCCTTGGTGCGCCTTGAGGGGGGTGCCCATGCTGCCGCCTATACCCATGCCGACCAACTCATCGGTCCGTTGGCAGCCTGGCTCGATCGCACCCAGCGGGCGGCGGCCCACTAAAATTGTTTGTATCAACAAAAAACCCGGCGACCTTGCGCCGGGTTTTTGTATGAGCACAGATCCGAACTAGAACCCGTACTCAGGGCTCTCCGGGTCGAAATCGCTATCGCCCAGACCCGGGTTAATTTGGGTGTTCGAGAACCCATAGTCCTCAAGTAGGTTGTTTTCGCGGTCCCAAACTTGGACGCGATTTGGTAGGCCTGTTTTGAGGTTTACGCAGATTTTCGCCCGCGGCGCGTAGTACTTGGCAACTTTTCGCTCAGGCGTAATCGCCTCGATGCAACGGCTGCGTGCGCCGTAGACCTGGGAGACTCCATGGTCATACAACTTAACGTCGTCCTTGCGGATCTGTCCGAGGCGGAAGTCACGAACGATCAGGCGAATTGTGTTGCCGATCCCGACGTCGGTGATCGGGTGACGGTTGCCCCGCATCGCCATCGAGCCCAACGGCCGCAAACTGACGGTCACATCGGGAAATGAACCCGGGTGAGCGAGGATTTTGTCGCCGTTCCAACCCTTGGAAAACAGCGTCTCCTGGCCCTCACGCTTGCCTGAGAGCCACTTGAGGTAGACGGAGAAGGGCTTGCGGAACTTGAGCAACATCTTCTCCTGCGGAAGCATCCGCCCGCGGACCCGTTCCTTTTTGTAGAAGATAGTTGTGTAGTCATGGACTCCCTCATACGCGGTCTCCATGTCGTAGATCAGCTGCCGGATTTCGTCGACATCGGCTGCCGCGGCATCGCCTCCGACAACTTGGTCAGACGCATAGCCGTCGCTAATCGTCGCCAACGAAACGGCGCACGTAAGCGATACGAGCAGTGTACGAGTGATTTTTTTGAGGTTAAGCATGATGTTCGCCCCTTTCGATTCGGTGGAGCAAAGCCGCCTGACCGGCTCGGCTAAAGTTGTGATGGCAACATCTACGGGTGCCCTTGCCTGGTTGGTGGTACCGACAAAGTCGCCGCAGACGGAGGTGCCGCAGCACCGATTCAACGTTTTTTCAGCAAGAAGGTTTTCTGCAAAAGCGCGGTTGATTCGGTTCCATAAGCGCACCAACAAGTCGCGAACACGACTCGTACCAACACAATAGGGGGAGAGGTTTATCCGAGTCGGACAACCTGCGCAAGGCCTAAAGTCGGGTTCTCAAAAAAAACTTCGGGCCGGGTGCAGGCCTGCTCGACCGCAACAATTTGCCCTGCTCGATCGCGACAAAAAGGGCTTCGTCAAGCATGCACAGGGTGTCCCAAAACGGCCCATAGCCCGATTATTTTGAGGTTTGGGGAGTGATGCCGAAGACGGCCCGCCGGTCTGTTTGGGGGGTGCATCATTCGCGTTTGGAGCCGTCTTATAGCCAGCCAAAATCGCTGTTTGCGTGCGGGCAAACGGTTAAGCGACGCTGTTGGGACCGACCCTAAAAATTCGCTCATCTACCACTTGAAAGAGAACTAACGATGCTACGAAACCTCGATTGTGTACTTTCGGCGACACTTGTCGCCTCTGGCCTACTGATGACATCTGCTTGTAGTGTCACAGTCGGGGAGACGTCCCTGTCCGCCAGCGATACCGACAACCCGACCACAGCTGGCCCAACGGACACAGACCCATCTGGAACTGACACCGCGGGCACCAGCGCGGGCTGCCCGGGGACGAGCGCCGGGTGCCCGGGAACGAGTGCTGGGTGTCCGGGAACGAGTGCCGGTTGTCCAGGCACGAGCGCTGGCTGCCCAGGCACGAGTGCCGGTTGCGCGACCACGGAGGGCCAAACGGTCGAGGGCAGCTGTCTGGCTTTTTGCGAAGGTTTGCTCGAATGTCTCCCGGTCGAAGAGCATGGCTTTGATACCCAGCAGGACTGCATCGATGATTGTATGATCAACTCAGACTCGGTGGGTACGCAAGAGTGTGATGATGCAACGATCTCGATCAACGAGTGTGTGGCCGGCCTCGAGTGTGAGGGCATCTCCGACTGGTGGAGCGGGACCGGTGATGTGTGCAGTGCCGAAACTGTCGGTGTCAACGTTCAGTGTGATGGCCCTGCCAAGTGCATTGGCTACTGTGTGGTCGCAGTCGAGTGCCTCAGCGAAGAGGCCATGTACGACTCGTTTGACGCGTGCTTGACCGATTGCGAAGGTGGCTACGACAGTCTGTCGATGTCGTGCCAAGATGCCTACGCTGGGATGAACGCCTGTGTGGCAACCCTGACCTGCGAGGAAGCCGGCGAGTGGTGGTTTGGCGACACGCCGCCATACCCGTGCTCCGACGAGACCGAAGTTTTGACCAACTGCGAGTAGCTCCGGCCCCGTCGCCAGCTGGGCAACGCAACACCGATACCGACGACGCTGGCCCCTGTGGCCAGCGTTTTTGTGTGTGCACTTAGTTTGCCGTGGCTAGGGCCCAAATCGCCCACCCGATCTGCCCGAGCCACAGCCCATGCACGACCGCGACCCCACGGCCGTAGCGCGGCCCACGGGCACCCACGAGTAACACCAGGTACATCGCCGCGTAGACCCCGAGCACGACCCAACACGTAACCTGTTGCTGATACACCGAACCTGAGCTGGCGGCCAGCATCAAGGCTCCCAGCGCGGTGTTGGTGACCGTTGCCCACCACAGCCACAGGCGGCCAAACGGGCCATGACGATAGGGGACAGCGACAATCTCGGTGAGTTGGCGGAGTACGAAGTCGGCCGTGCGCTCGTGCTGCAACGCGAGCAAAACCACTGGGGCCGCCGCGTTGTAGAGCCCGATCCAAAACAAGAACGCTTCCATGTTGGCCTAGTGTATGGAAGATAGTTGCAGGCGGATATGGCGAACGCCGTCCGGGCACCTTGGATATTGATGTGTACACATCGATTTTGGGTGGGAACCACAAAAAAAACGGCACGCTCACAAGGAGCGTGCCCGGAAGGTGTTGCGCGAGAGGAGGATGCGCAACTCCAGGCTCCGACCGCGTCGGCAGCGAGCGGAGCCCTGGGTTTAGCTAGTACGCAACACCGATATCAGCAGCTTGTTCGCGGAGCATGTCGACCACCTGGCCGTCAAAGCCTTCGCCCTTTTCGGCGTCGTTGAGGTAGGCGTCGCGTTTTTCGGTCAGCTCCATAATCTCGGCCTGAAGGCGCTTACGGGCGGCCTGCTTTTTGGCGACAACATCCTTGCGTGCGCCGGGTTCGAGCGCTTGCAACTCGGACGGCAGTTCTTCCTCGGCAATGCTGTCGAGTGCGACCCCACCGTCGATGGCACCTAGGAGGTCCTCTTTGTTCATGCGCTTGGACTTTGCCGAGTACGAGGCAGCCTCGGCCGCAGCGTGGGCAGACATCTTGGCCCGGTTGGACATCTTGAACGCGGAGTTGGCCTTGTCTGTAGATGACCCATAGGCCATCACGGTGCTGTTGAGAGCGTTGCCGAGTTCACGCAGCTTGGCGTCGTAGGGGGTGTCGACCGCCACCATGCCACCGTCTTGGACGATGCTGGTGTACTGACCTCCGCCGACACTCGCCAGTGAGCGCCATGCCGTTTCGGTGGTCGGGTCGGTTCCGCAGCGCACGGTGTTGACGATGATGCCCTTCGAGTGGGCCTCTTGGACCAGCGCGGTCGAGTTGAGCCCGTCGTTGTAGTCGTCGTGGGGAGGGGCGTCGCCCACCAAAAATACGAGTTTGAGGGTCTTTGACTGTTCGCTCCACGGCATCGTGCGAATGGCGTCGGACAGGGCTTGGTTGACATGCTCGGGGGTGTCACCACCACCAGCTGTCTGAAGCGACAGGAGGTTGGCGTAGGCCTCGTCGATGTCGCTGGTGAGTTGGTAGGAGCGGGTGATGTACTCGTCGCCGCGGTCGCGGTAGGCGACAAAGCCAATGCGGATTTCGGGCTGGGGTTGCCCAGAGGCGAGGCGGTTGGCAATCGCCCAGATTTTGCGTTTGGCACCCTCGATAAGCCCGGACATGCTGCCGGTGGTATCGAGGACAAACACCACGTCGATCCGTGGGCGCTCGACCGGTGCGGCCGGGGTTTCAACCGTTGCCTCGGCAATCACGGGGGTGGGTTTTTCGGCGGCAGGCGGGGGAGCGTGCTGGCTCGACATAATCACCATCGCTGCTGAAACAATCGTGACGGCGATGGCGGCACCGATCTCAAACGGGGAACTGCGGCGTGTCATTGTAGTCTTCTCCAAAGGTCGCGGTGGCGGGAGCGTGTGGACGGTTCGCTCGACGCCTGCCCAAACGCCACGGCGCCGCAATCGATCTGTCGGGCCTGTGAATTTCTTGGCAATCCGGCCGGAACGTCGGTGAGACCACTCCCAGTGTGGGGTTCACGCGGGCATGACTGGCGCGCGGGAACGGACGTTTGAGCTGACCCCATGACGCGGGAAGCGGTGCCTTGGTACAGGTGCATTTGCAAGCAATCGGAGAAATTTGCGGAGCCACATGCGGCCATCGGACGCTGGCCTTCGCGGTTCGGAAAGTTCGTCCAATTTTGTTACCTTCTAGACATGTCTTTTAGACCATATATTTCTGTAGTTGGAGCGTTCGTCCTTCTGGGGTGTAGCGGTGCGGTGGTCGAAGCCGACGCAACCGGTAGCGGCGGGGAGTCTTCGAGCGGTAGTTCGACCGGACCGTCGACCACCGGGACGGCGAGTAATTCCGATTCCGAAGGGCCCACCACCGGGACCGCGGGCGAGGCTGATACCGAAGGAACAGCCGATCCGACCACAACCACAACGTCGGACCCAACGGACCCGACAGATCCGACGGATGAACCCACGACAACCGGCGAACCGACAACCGGTGAACCGACAACCGAGCCAACCGATACCGATCCGACAGCGACGGACAGCGATACCGACACGGATACGGGCAACAGCTCACAAACCGATACGGATACCGACAGCGATACCGACACGGACACCGGCACCACCGGTGAGCCCGAGCCCGAGTGCGAGTGCGCCGATGTTGAGGTCCCACTCGACAACGGAATTTTTGTGCTGTCCGACGATGCCGTGCTGTGGAAGTACATCCCCGAGTTCAACACGTTTGAAAACCTCGGCCCGCTCGGCTGTGGCCTTCCCAACACGTTCTCGATGGCAGTCGACCGCGCGGGCTTTGCCTGGGTAATGTTCAACTCGCCGCAGGGGGCGATTCGTCAGATCGATGTCACCGATCCGAGCAACTGCACCGACCCTGGCTACGTTCCAGGCCAAATGGGGGCGACGCTATTTGGCATGGCGTTTGTCTCGGAGGACCTAAACAACCAGTGTGACCAACTATATGGTAATACATATAATGGCATGGGCGGGTTTTCAGAGGGGCCCAACCAGGGCGACTTCTTAACCATCGACCCCGATGTTTTACAAACCCAAATTCTCGGGCCCACGACCTTCAACGGCGCCGAGCTAACGGGTAGTGGTGACGGTCGTGCGTTTATGTTTGGCGGCGTGCCGGCCAAGCTTGTGGAGGTCGACAAACAGACCGGCGAGTACCTCGAAGTTACGCCGCTGGGGGGTCTTGACCTCACCAATGCATTTGCATTTGCATTCTTCGCCGGCGACTTTTATTTCTTTACCGAGAGCGCGGGGCCGGGCAGCAACAGCAAGGTCACCCACTTCGACTACGACGACAGCGACAACAACGGGATCCAGGACCTCACCGAGGTCAATGCCGAGGGGCCATTGCGCGTTGTCGGTGCCGGAGTCTCAACCTGCGCGCCGTTCAATCCGATGTAGGCGCTGGATTTCGCGCGGTCAGCATCATTTTGCACATAGCGTAGCCCGGGGCGACCGGCGTATACTGGCGCCCTTGGCTAGTAGGCCGTGGATGGACCGACATGTCACTTGACCAGACCGCACCACCTCTCACCCAACTGTGCTGGGCACAGCGGGGTTGCGGCGTCGCGGTCCACCTTCCCACCATGGCCTTCCTGTCTGCCTCACTTACTGGAGTACGCGCGAGCAATGGCAACAGACACTGATGTATTCTTACGAATCCACAGGGGCGAAGAACACATTCGCGATGTGCCCCTCGAAGGCAATAAGATGATCATCGGGCGTTCGCTCAAGGTTGAGATAACCCTGGAGTCCGATGGTGTTTCGCGTAAGCATGCCGAGCTCGCCCGCGACTCCGCTGGCAATTGGTGGGTGCGCGACCTCTACAGCGCCAACGGGACCAAGGTAAATCGCGAGCAGACGATGGAGCACAAACTCGATATCGGCGATGTCATCGAGATCGAAGACTTCAGTCTGCTCTACCGGATGTAACTTGTGGTCGGCTTAACACCTCGTGCACGGCCCCTGCGGCTCGGGTTTTGTGTTGCCGCTGTCGCCCTGATTTGCTGCCAAGCGCGGCTGACAAGCATCGAGATCGAGCGCTCAGCCGAGATTCTTATTCCCAAGGGGACGCTGCTCGAAGAGCTCCTCGGTGACTTTGGATTTGACGAGTTCACCCAGCTCGATATCACCTCGGCCGAGGAGATCGAGAATCAGGGGGCTGAGCCGGGCGATATTCGAGATGTCATGCTGGCCTCGTTCTCGCTCACGGCGACAGCTCCCGATGGTGCCGACCTCGCATTTATCGATTCGCTCGACCTGTATGTTGAAGCTCCTGAGCTGCCCCGACGGCTTGTCGCGTCACAAAGCAACTTTCCCGCCGGGCAGGCAACGGTCGAACTCGAACTCGAGGAGCTTGATCTCACCGAGTACGCAGTCTCGACTTCCATGACGCTGACGACCGAAGTCACCGGCAGCCGGCCCAATGTAGATACAAATGTTCGAGCCGACGCCGTGCTTGTGGTCGGAGTGACCACCCAGGGTGCGTGCAAGGCTTTGACCGCTGGTGAGTAGCCTCGCTGACCGCAGGGGAACTACCCAGGGCGTGTGCAAGGCCCTGAGCGCTGGTGAGTAGCCTCGCTACCCGCCGAGCTTGCGCAGTTCGTTTGCCCGTTGGTGCAGGCCGTCATCGGTGTCGAGGCTAAAGCTGCGAGCATGACCGAGTTCGTGGCAGATCGCTGTATGCAGCTCGTCGAGCGCTCGCTTGAGTGCGGTTTTACTGCCCCGAGGGGGGGACCCGCCAAAATAGCAGGTCACGACCTCGTCGGCCTGTGGGTCGTACTCCCAAAACCCGACGACCTTGTCGCCAACCAAGATCGAGCGATAGCCGAGATGGTTGCATGTACCAATTGTTGTCCGGCGCCCGCGACCGCCCCACACTCGAACCTCGAGGTCGTGATAGGCGGGGTCGATCATGGCAGCGGGGCCGCCGTGGAGGTGGATGACGTTGTCGCCAAACGGCAAAAACGCAATGTGTTTCGGTGCAGGTACATCGGTGAGCAAGGCGTAGTCTTGGTCGAGCAAGACAGCCTGTTTGGCGTGCCCTTCAATCGTCAGCTCGCGGGTTGGCAACTGTTCGAGGGCCTGTTTGATAGCCCGCTGCGGCACCCCGATCCAGTCGGCCATGTGCTTGACCGTTGCCGGGCCAAACCAATTCAAAAACCGCTCGGTGACCTGTTGGTAGCAGTCAACGGGCTTGAGACCAAAGCGCCTGGGGACCGGCTTGGGCACCGACCAGCGGTAGACTTCGGTGTCGAGCGAGTCAGCAATCGGTGTGCGTACAAGTTTTCCCGAAAACTCCAGTTGACGCAGTGCGACCGGCAGTGGGGAGGACAGGCCGACTTTTTTGCCAATATCCCCCAAGCTGCGAATACTCCCCTTTGGAAGTGCTTTGCGAACCTCAGCGGTGGTTTTGGGCCCGGTTGCCACGACCCGCGCAATCGCCTTGGCGAGCTCGTCGACCTCGCCCTGGCGAACACCCGTTTTGTCGAGGTCGCGGGCGGTTTTTTTGTGGGCGAGTTCACGGGCGAGTGAGAGCAATAGCTCGGCATCGTCGCTGGGTGCCAGGTAAATGCAGCCACGCACGGCCGGGACCACGCGGATGTTGCCGTTGGCGACGTCACCATCGACCATGGTTTTTGTCATGCCATTGTTGCGTGACCGAAGAGACAGATAAACATCGATGCCCCCCAGTGTGCGGGCCCAGCCGGTCGAGGCCAGTACTGCCCGCGGACCGGTACCCTTAGCGTTGGCGATACGCTGCTTGTAACACCACAGACGACGTACTTGCTCGAGCGAAACGGCAGGGGAAGTTGCGACAGGCATGGCGCGACAGTACCCTATCGCAAGCGCGATGGGGCGCACCCGAGCCTCTCCGTCGTCCATCGAAAACTTTGTTTGTCGGCGGTTTGTTCGCGAACGAGAGGTGACCCAGGGACGTTTGTGAGAATCGTTTATCGAAATCAACCGAATTGGGTTCGCAAATTATAGGAGCCCGCGAGGGTTCTTAAGTTTGTAAGTACATGTTGTCGCACAAAAAAGGCCGACCCTGCGGTCGGCCCTGGCTTAGATGTGTGTACACCTTAAAGCGTGCAGTAGTTCGGGAACGAGTCGGGTAGGGCATCTTCGTAGGGGGAGGGCACTTCGCCCCACGGGTGGTCCCACATAAAGTCGACCGACGAGGGCACGCCGTCCTGGGGAATCGTGTGGCCACCACCATGGTCACAGATAAACGCGAAGTTGCCGTTTGCGGTGATATCGGCGTGGTACATCTCGCTCGAATCTTGGAAGCTGATGATCACCACGTCGCTGGGCCCACCGTGGTAAATCATCGCGGCGAACTTGTTTTCGGGGTTTTCGTAGGGTGGGGCGCCACCAAACGTACCGCCGGAGTAGGTCACCACGCTGGCGATGTAGGACGAACGGCGGTAGCTCATCTGCGACGTTTGCAGGCCGCCGGCACTCATGCCGATCGAGTGGATGCGATTGCTGTCGATACCGACCTGTTCCTGCGCACAGCCGAGAATTTCGTCGGCGAGGATGAGGTCATCCTGTTGTTGGCCGAGCACGAGGTACCACGGGAATTGGCCCGCATCGGGGTCGTGGTAGGGCGCCACGACAATTCCGCCTGCGTCGACAATCTCCTGGACCCCGGCCTGCCCGAGGCCGTAGACGGCCTCCATCGGGCTACTGCCGGTCCCATGCCAATAAAAGACCACCGGCCCATCCATGTCGATGGCGGCATCTGACATCCACACCTGGGCTGTCCGGGTTTTGTCGATGCCCTGTGGGCTGAAAGTCAGCATCCCCTGTTCCATCACTGGGCAATCGCCAGTTGGCGTGGGGATCACGGGCTCGGTATCGGGTGGGTCGCCCGTCGGATCGTCGGTTGGATCGTCGGTCGGATCGTCGGTTGGATCCGTGTCCGAGGGGTCCTCAGTGGTTGTGGTCGGGTCCTCGGTGGTCGGGTCCTCGGTGGTCGGGTCCTCGGTGGTCGGGTCCTCGGTGGTCGGGCCTTCGGTGGTCGGGTCTTCGGTGGTCGGGTTTTCGGTGGTCGGGTCCTCGGTTGTTTGCCCATCCGTTTCGCCGGTGGTCTCCCCCGTATCTTCGGTATCGGCATCCGAGTCCGAAGCGGTGTCTGGGTCGGCCTCGTTTCCGCAGGCGGTTAGACATACAGCAGGGGCAAGCAGTGTCAGGCAAAGTAACGAATGGGCTTTCATGTGGACGACCTTTCGCCCCATCAAACCCCGAGTTGCTGCGGGCGTCAACGACCGTTTAAAAGCCGAGCCAGCGCGTGAGAGTGGGTGTCGCCCACAAGAAACGTCGTATCGGTCGGGTAGGCGTTGGTCCGTTATTCGCCTGGCGCCAGCTCACAAATCTTGTCGGTACAACTACCGGGGCAACAGCTGGCCGGTGCCCGGTCGAGGGCATACAGCAGCTCCTGCGACTTGGCCCGGCGGCGGGCGATTTTGCGGTAGAACACCTTGCCCTCGCGGTCGACCATAAAGATCGAATGTAGGGCCAACTCGGGGACATCCTGATTGCGCACCCCGTAGGTATCGATGACCTTCATCTCCGGGTCGCTGGCCACAGCAAATGTCAGCCCGAGCTTGTCGCTAAACTCCTTCGATGTCTCGAGCGGGTCGACGCTGACCAGCACCATCGTTGCCCCGCGCTTTTGAAACTCTTCGTAGTGGCGTTGCAGCTCACCTAGCTGCGAGTTGCAAGCGGGTCACCAAAAGCCGCGGTAAAACACAACCACGACATCACCATCTGCCCGTGCTTCGGCGAGGTTGAAGGTCGAGCCATCGACCAACGGCAACGTAAAGTCCGGGGCGACATCGCCGAGTTCGGGAGCATCTTGGGCCCAGCGAAACCGTCCATACAAATTCGAGTTGAGCGGGATCAGGGCACCCTTTTGCGGCTGGGCCGTTGCTTGCTCGGGTTCGGGTTGGGGCTGCACGGCATTGCCTGTGGGTTGGCAGGCGAGCACGGCGAGCGCGAGCATCAACGGCGAGTGGCGGTTGGGCACATGCTGATTGTCCCGGCAGCGACGCACGAATTGCAAGGGGCGAAAAAAGGTACGGGTGATCAGCGGAACGCTGGGATACGATTACGATAGTTGTTTGTGCATGTATTGCTCGACCTGTTCAAATAACAAAGCCCGCACAGTGGCGGGCTTTGTCGTTGGCAAGAGCCGTGGGTGGCGACTAGGAGGCCGAACCCTTGCCGCGGTCGGCCATCTCGACGTAGTCGCGGACATCCGAGCCGGTGTAAATCTGGCGCGGACGGGCGATCCGTTGCTCCTTGTCGGTGAGCATCTCCTGCCACTGCGACAGCCAGCCGGCGGCCCGTGGAATGGCAAACAGCACCGGGAACATCTCGACCGGGAAACCCATCGATTGGTAGATGAGGCCCGAGTAGAAGTCGACGTTGGGGTAGAGCTTGCGCTTGACGAAGTACTCGTCGTTGAGCGCGATCTTCTCGAGCTCCAAGGCGATGTCGAGCAGCGGGTTGCGACCGGTGAAGGTGAAGACCTGGTGGGCGAGGCCTTTGATCACGCGGGCACGCGGGTCGTAGTTTTTGTAGACGCGGTGGCCAAAGCCCATCAGGCGGTGCTCACCGGCTTTGCAGCCCTTGATGAAGTCGGGGATGTTCTTGACCGAACCGATCCTGCGAAGCATCCGCAACACGGCCTCGTTGGCGCCTCCGTGCAGCGGGCCATAGAGCGCGGCAGCGGCAGCGGCCAGGCTGCAGTATGGGTCGGTCTCGGCCGAACCGACGGCCCGGGCAGCGTTGGCCGAACAGTTTTGCTCGTGGTCGGCGTGGAGGATGAACAGCACATCCAACGTGCGCTCAAGGACAGGGTGGGGCTCGTACTTCGGCTCGGCCATGCGAAACAGCATGTTGAGGAAGTTGCCCGTGTAGCTCAGCGAGTTGTCGGGGTAGATGTACGGGCGACCGGTGGCGTGGCGGTAGCACCATGCAGCCAGGGTTGGCATCTTGGCGATGATCTTGATGATGTGCTCGCGGCGGACAGCGGCGTCGCGGACATTTTTCGCCTCTTTGTAAAACGTTGATAGTGCACCTAAAAACGACACCATCATCGCCATCGGGTGGGCGTCGTACTTGAAGCCCTCCATCGCCCGGGTCAAAAACTCGTGGATGTAGGTGTGGTGCGTAACCTCGTTGACCCAGTCGTCGTGCTCTTCTTTGGTCGGCAGTTCACCGTTGAGCAGGAGGTAGGCAACTTCAAGGAAGGTCGACTTTTCGGCGAGCTGTTCGATCGGATAGCCGCGGTAGCGGAGGATGCCTTTTTCACCGTCGATGAGCGTAATGGCCGAACGGCAGGAGGCGGTGTTTTTGAAGGCCGGGTCGTAGACCATCAGGCCAAAGTCGTCAGCGGATGTCTTGATCTGACGGAATTCAGCGGCACGGACGGTACCGTCGGTGATCGGGAGCTCGTACGTTTTGCCGGTGCGGTTATCGGTGACTGTGATCGTATCGGACATCAATTCCTCCAGGTTTTCGTGGGGGCGGGGGGTGGCCCTACGCGGTGTCGGGGAAGTACTCGCCTCGCTTCAGGACGCCGGCGCGGGCATAAACACGTGCCAATGATCTACGGCGCGACCATCTTGGGTTTCGCCGCCGAGCAGGAACGTAGCACCAGTCGACAGGTTAACGGAATGGCCCCCGCGCGTGCGCGTAGCAGGTGTCGAGCGTTGTTCCGGTACCAGCGTTTCGCGGTCAAACACGACCAGGTGGCCATCCCCTTGCGCGTACAAAGCGCGCTCGTCTGCGAACCACATCGGGTCCTCGAGCGCGACCGTGAGGAGATCGTCTCGCCACGTGGCTTGCGGCGGTTGGTCGGGTGCAAATTGAAGCTCTACGCCCGCGGCTGTCGCGGTGTTGTCGCGCATGCCACCGGCGCACAGCATGCGCACTGTTGTCGATGCCTCGGCGTTGAGGTCGGCCTGCACACAGCGCACGTTTTGCCAGTCTCCCGCGGGGCCCACGGCCACCGGTGTACCGCCGTCGCTTGGGATCGCAAGCACCCCTGGTAACTCTGGCGAAGAACCCCCGGCGAGGACGATCCACTCACCCACGCCATCGCGCTCGCGCACCAGCCAACTCGCGCGTGCCCCTTGTCGCGGGTTGTCGAGCTGCGCCTCGGTCACCACGCTCACGCGCCGTTGTCCGGCGAGTTCCGAGTTTTCGGCGACCAACTCCAGCGACAAAATCTCCTGGCTTTCGCCCCCGCCAAACAACAGCACCCGGGTCAGTGGCGTGTTTTGCAGGTGGGCAGCGCCTGGCCGTGGCAGATCCAAATCGACATCTTCGCTGACCAGCTCGAGTGGACTCCATGTATCTACACCAGGTTCGTAGCGCCAGGCGCGAAGCCCCTGCGCCCAGGCGATCCGCACCACACCACCACCGGGGTCGGGGACCAGGGCCCCATCGCTCGCAGCCGGGAGTTCGCCCTCCGGGTCGAGGCTGTCCCCGAGCTCAACTTCGAGGGTGTATTGGTTCAAAAGCGCCGTCTCGCCGCTACTGCCGAGCATCAAAAACCCGCGCGTTGGCGTCCAGGCAGCCATAATGTCGGCTTCGGCAGCATCGATCGTACCCGGATAGGTCGACAGCGCACCCGGCCGGCCGACAAACATCGAAAGCCCTTCCTGGGCGCTCTCCGGCAAAAATTCGGGGCTTCGGCCCCAGGCCAAAAGGTTGTCGCCATCGGTCAGGTAGAGGTCGACAACCCGGGTAAATCCATCGGGGGTCAGCTCAACTTCGAGGCTAAAGTCGGTGCCCGAAACGGGTGTAGATACACTCACGCCGTCGGGGTAGATCACCATCGCCACGTTGTCGGTGCGTTGCAGATCGCTGGTGTCCTCGGGCAGTACGAGCCGCAGGGGCAGCTGGGTCGACGACTCACAACCGGCACACAACAAACCGGCGATCAGCAGGGGGGCAAACATCCGTGTCAGCTGGGGCATCGCAATCCTGTGTATATAAAATCAGTTAGGCCGTGGACGGGTTCGACCACACCGGATGGCCGGCAGCCGCGATTTCACTCAGGCCGACGTAGCGCTCGCCGTCGATCACAACCGCGTGGCGGTAGAGATTGACCGTTGTGCATACATGTTCGGGCACAAGCCACACGAGCTCGCCAAACCCAGGCGCCGGCTGGCTGCCGACCGTCACCGGCAGGTGTTCCTCGGAAGGGCCGCCAGGGCGAAGGTTGGGCCAGCCCAAAATTGTACAGGTCGGCGGCGGGCAATCCGGGGCGATGCCCTTGCTACCGGCATCGAGTGTGAGCCGGGCATGGCCGTCGGTGCTGATCACCCGGCTGGCGACAAACGCAGCCTGGCGCAGCCCGAGGTCGGTCGCGGCCCGATGGCTGCGACGATCGCTCAAGACCACGGTGCCGGGCGAAATGCTATGGGTCCACGGGCCCTCATTTAGGCCCTTATGGGAAAGTGCATGTACATACGAATGGGTGCCCGAGGTGCACAGCTCGAGCGCGGACCCGCGGAGGTTTTGCGGGAGCGCCCGGGCGAGCTCGCACAGTGCGTCATAGCCCTGGTGGGCCTCGAACCGGTCTTCCCAATGCAAGTGGCCGTCGTATCCGTGGAGGCCGACAATCTGGGTGTGTCGAAGCTCGAGCGCGCGCAGGCCGGTGTGCCACCCACATGGCGGGGTGCCGGTGCGGTGCATGCCGAGGTCGACATCGAGGGCAACCCGCAGGCAAAACTCGCGTGGCAGCTCGCCGGCGTCGATCAGTGCGGCCGTCCAGTGGTCGAGGGCCGCGAGGTGTTTGGGGGCATCGGCGAGGACCTGGAGGTCGACCTGGGGATCGCCCAAAAATCCCGCGAGGCCACGAAATGCTTGCTTATACAGGGGGTATGCAAACACAATGTCAGGGCGATGGCCGGTGCGCGCCGCAGTAGCGACCAACAGTTCGAGCTCCGGTAGCGTGGCACACTTGCTGGTACACACATTCGCGGCGAACAGCTCCTCCAAGATCCGTGCCTGCTTGACAGTTTTGATGTGCGGACGCCAGCGGCCGGGAGCGCGCGCGGCCACGGCCGCGATATTGTGGCGTACCGCCTGAAGGTCGATCACCAGCGCGGGCGTTGCTAACCGCTCACACACGCTCGCAAGGGCGCGGTCGAGTCGACGATGGGCGTCGGCAAACACGTTCGATGTCTAACACAATCGCGCCCGGCTCGCAGCGGTGCGGCCGGGCGTTGTTTGGTGGACACGCCATTACGAGTTGCGAATCACACAAAACGAGTAGCTTGTAATCCCGGCGCGGCCGGCCGTGTACATGACATCGACAATCGTGTCGAACGGGATTCGTTGGTCACCGACCAAAATCACCTGACCCTTCCACTCGGTGCCGCGGCGGGCAGCCATCGCTTGGGCGCGGTCGACCTCTTCGGCAAACGCGTCAAACAGGGGGCCTATCAGGTGGGCCTCAACCAGGCCCGGGTCGACCTTGCCGTCTTCGGTTAAGGTGGCGACCTTGCGGTCTTGAAACGTCAGCCCGCGGGGCGAGACAAACACCGGCAGGCCATCTTGGAGGGACGCGTCGGCACTCGACATCGGAATCTGCTGGCCGGCGGTCGGGTTGATCACCACCGGATCCGAGGCATAGCTCTTGAGCAGGTAGACGACGATGATCGAGACGATGTCCATCAGCGAGGTCATGCCGAGTTCGCCGTCGGCCTCTTCGCGGTTGCGACGAGACAGTTTTTTGGCCTTTTTCTTGGCCAAGAACGCGGCCTGCTCAGGGGTGACGGTTGTCGCAGTCATGGCTATGCACCCTGTCCTTCGACAACTGGTTGCCAAAACAGGCAGTCGTCTGGTGGGACCTCACCCTTGTGGATCGTTGGCCCGATTTTGCAGGTACTCCCGGCCAGAGCTTCCATCGTTGAGATCAGGGCCTGCATGGGCACATCGCCCTCGGCACTGACTTTGACGGCGATTTCCTCGGGAAATGCTTGCTTATACAGCTTTGCCCGGGCCTCGAGCGCACGGTAGTCGTAGCGGTCGTAATCGAGGCGTTCGCCACGGGGGTTGGCGAGGGCAATCCAGGCGTCGGCCTTGGCAATCTCCTCACCCTTGGCCGACAGCTCAAAGCCGTCGTCGTGAATCACAACTTTGAGGTCGAGTTGCTTGGGCGGCTTTTCAGGCGGTGGGGTGTTGCTCGGGGTGTCGGTAAACTTGGGCGGAGATACGTTGATCGCCGCCATGCTGGCAAACTCCATCGCCATTAGCAGGGCCGGAATGAGCAGGAACATAATGTTCATCACCGGCAGCATGTTGGCCTTGACTTCACCCTCCAACGCCTTGTCATTTTTTTTGCGCGGCATGGCTCTATCCTTCCGCAAGCCGGCCTACGGGGCCGTTTTTTGGGCTTGCATGGGGGTAGTCTCGAGCCGGCGAAAAACCCTACAGGTTTTTTAAAACTTTTTTTTCGGGCTGCGATGGCGCGCAAACTTGCTCGCTTCGCCAGACCTGCCCTGCGGCTGGTCAGCGACCGCGTTCGCGCAGCAACGCCAGCACCCCGGCGACAACGCCAAGGACTTCTGAGGCAAACAAGATGTATGTCAACAGGGGCTGTTGTTCGTCGCAGTAGATCCCCAGGCCGCGCATCGAGGCCATGGCGGCCAGCATCAAGGTTGCCAGTACGACCCCCGCAACGACCTGTCTTTTTGAGCATGCACATAGCGCCATCGCCAGCCCAGCCCCGATCTCGAGTCCGCCGTACATGGCTCGGATATCGGCGCGGGCCATCGGCGTGGCGGCTTCGATCTCGACGACTGCCGTCATCTCAGTGGGGGCGACGGCAAACGCTATGCCAAAGCCCAGGAACGTAAGTGCACTGGTCCACAGGACGAGTCGGGTAAACAGCAGGGGCCTAGCCATCGCCGGGATGATACATACCCGTGCGCCCGGCCGAAACCGTTTGTCAGCGAACAACGGTTGCGAGTGTGTCGCCCTTGCCGGTACAACATCTTTGCTGTGGGCCGATGACAGAAACATCGCAAACCAAACAACTTGTGCGCACGACGACCGCACCGGCAATCGCAGAACCGACGCGTTCGCGTTGGCCATTGATTTGGGCCGTCGGGGTGTTCCAACTCAAGTTGCTGGTTGAGGGCCTCAAGGACATTGCCCTGTTTCCCCTGTCGATGGTCGCCGCCGGCATCGACCTGCTCGCTGGCAACTCGCCCGAGCGGGGTCTGTTTGCCACGGTGTTGCGAGCGGGGCGGGGGTTTGAAAATTGGGTCAATCTGTTTGCTGCGATCGAGACCGAACAGCAGCGAAAAAGCAGCCTCGATGCGCACCTCGATCAGGTTGAACAGGTGTTGCGCGACCAGGCCAAACGCGAGGACCTCACCGCGCGGGCACGTACCGCAGTCGACGACGCACTCAAGGCGATTGCCCGGGCGCAACAACAGCAGGGCGACGCCAAGTCCGATTGAACGACGCCCTCAGGCCGGTTCGAGGGCCTTTTTTCGGGCCTTATCAGAAGTTGAGTTTGCTGGCCTGGACAAAGCAGGTCGGCTGCGGGCACAGGGTTTCGATCCAGTCGTTGACAATGACTTCCCCGGCACCCTGGCGCCCACAGATCTGACACACGTCGGTGCTCAACTCCTCGACTTCGGCGATCAACTGTTCGGCGCTCGAGTTGGCACTCGACAGGTCAAACCGCAGCACACCCCACTTTTGATACACCTGTTCGACGGTACAGCCCACCGGCAGGCGGTCGTACACATGTTCGACAAGTCGGCGCCAACCCGGGCCACACACCCGGGTGATATGGCGTAGGGCCTGTTCGCGGGTCACCGCCGGATCATACCCGAGTGCTTATTTTGTGGCGAGAACTCGCCTATGGGTGTGCCCAGCTTGCTACCATCCGCTTGCATGGCGCACAAACCCGGGATCTTGGGCTGGCTCGACCGCCTGCAGCAATCGCACAAGCGGCACAAAAAACGCCATCGCCCGACCGGGTTCGGCTATGCCCTGACCGATGATATTTCGATGGTACGCCCCGACCACTGGGATGCGGTGGTCGCCCATGGCTCGGTGTGCCTGGGTCGGCCCTACCTCGAGACCATGGCCCGCCATGGCCCGCCAAAGGTCACCTATCGCCAGGCGCTGATCTACCGTGGTCGGCGGCCTGTCGCCGCGGTTTCGACCCAGCTCATTGAGATCGCAGCTGGCCAGGTGATCGACGGGGCAGCGTTTGATGCCGAGGACACTTTTGCAGATACAACTGCAAAGATCTCGAAGGCCGCACTCGAACGTATCCGGCCGCGGGTGATGATCTGTGGGGACCTGTTGACCTGGGGCCCGTGCGGGGTTGCCCTAGTGCCCGACGAAGAGCCCGGGTTGTTGTGGTCGGCCGTCGCCGAGGCACTGTATCGAATTCGTCGCGCCGACCGTCTCCACGGCCAGGTCGACTACATCTTGGTCAAGGACTTCCCCGCCGGCGAGCGCGACAGCGAGGCGTTGCGGACCTACAGCTATCGCCCGCTGGCGACCGAACCCGACATGGTGCTCGAGCTGCCCGCACAGTGGCAAAGCTACGACGACTACCTCAAGCACCTCAAAACCAAATATCGCAAGGCTGCCCGCAGGTTGGCACGGCAGGTCGACAAGGCCGGGTGTGTGGTCGCGGCGTTATCCGACCTAGAGCCCCATGCCGATCGTCTTTATCAGTTGTATCAGCAAGTTGAGCAGCGTGCGAGTGTGCGACTGGCATCGATGACACCAACATTCTTGCCGGCGCTGTCGCGGGCCCTCGGCCCCGAGCAGTTTCGCTGTTCGGTGATCCGCCGCGGGCAGGAAATCCTCGGGTTTGCAACCACCCTGCGCGACCGCAGGCGGGCGGTTGGCTACTACCTGGGGCTTGACTATGCAACAAATGCCGAGATTCCACTGTATCTGCGGCTGCTCCAGGCGGTGGTTGCCGACGCGATTGCCCTCGGCGGCGAGGTGCTCTCGCTCGGGCGCACCGCACTCGAACCCAAGGCGCGGTTGGGGGCCAAGCCGGTCCCACAGCAGATCTGGGTGCGCCACCGGATGCCGGTGATCAATGTCGTGGTGCGGGAGCTTTTGCAGGTGGTACCCCACGACGAAGCCCCCGAGCGCTCGCCGTTTAAAGCAGGTTAGGAGCGTTTGCGCGGACGCAGGAGCAGTAAACCCGCGCAGGCGAATACTGCCCACGGCTCACCCCCGGTTTGAGTGCAACTACAACCTTCATCGGATTGGTCGCCCGTGCCAGCGCCGTCGGAGTCGTTGGAGCTGTCGGATGTGGTGGGTGCGGCCGAGTCAGACGTTTCGCCGGTGCTCGCCGTCGACCCGTCGGTGCCAGAAGTCGTTGTCGAGCCATCGGAGGTCGGCCCGGCGGTGTCGCTTTCGGAGGTTGTGGTCGGCTCGTCGGTTTCACTGGCATCGGTCGTGCCCGAGGTATCGCTGTCGGATGTCGTCGTTTCGGTATCGCTGTCCGACTCACTCTCGCCCGTGTCGGCCGCGCAATCGATCAAGCTCTTGGGGCCCACCGGCATCTCACCGGTCTGGGTTTCGAGTGCCCCGACGCTTGGCGGATTTTTCCGGGGGTTTTCGCAGAAGTCGACGAGTACCTCGGGCCCGACCACAAGCGGCTCGGCGGCGCCATCGAGCGTCGACGGTTCACTTGTACTGACATCAAAATTGAGACCGTCAACCCAACACGCACCCGGCTCGCTACAATCGACGTTGCCGACCATCGGCACGCCATCGATCGGCTGCGGAAGTGCCTGCCCGCCGGTGTGCATCGCCGCGTTGTTTGATAGCTCGAGGTTCATGCCAGGTGCCCAGCTGGCAATCGCGATTGCCGGCCCCTCCTGGCTGACGACGGTGTTGTGGTTGATCGCAATGTCGCGTACCAGGTTTTGCCCTCCGTAGTTGTAGGCATAGATCCCCGCGGTCGCGCCATCGATCACGATGTTGTTGTGGACATTCGCCGGGCCACCACCAATCTCCAACGTGCCCGCCGTCCGCGAGCCGATCACGAGGTTGCCGTAGACCTGATTGACACGGTTGGGGTCGGTCGAGCCAAAGATTTCGATCCCTGGGCCCTTGGTGTCGTGGATGACGTTGTTGGCCACGGTGCCAAATGAGTCGAGTTTGATCTCCAACCCATAGCCGACATTTTGCGAGTCGACCCCGTCGATAAAGTTGTCGACAATCAGCACATCGGTGGCGGCACAACTGTCGCTGCCCGAGTGGCAGCCAATGTAGATTCCCGTGGCTTGCAGGTCGTGCAGCCAGTTGCCAATGATCGAGACGCCCTCGCTGTCACTGGTGTTGGCCGAGATCGAAATGCCGCCCACGCCATCGAACTCGTTGTCAAAAATGACGATATGGCTGCCGGCCTTGATTTTGATGGCATCGATATTGGCGTTGGTCGGGCCAAATGCCAGCCCTTCAATGGCGACATGGCTTTGCAAGACATCGATCACGTTTGAGCTGTTACCGTCGTAGTGGATGTACGGACGGTCGCCTAGGGCGGAGCCCCGCAGCGTGATCGGGTTGTCGGGCTCACCACCATTGTTGATCGCGCACGGACCCTGGTAGGTGCCTTCACTCAAGATGATGTTGTCGCCGGGGCTTGCCTGATTGATTGCGGCACAAAAGTCCTCACCGGGATTGAGCTCGATATCCTCAGCCCACGCGGTCTGGGTTGGAAATAAACCACAAGCTAACAACAGGCACGGTAGCCATCGTTTCATGGGCCAAGACTCGCACACCTCGTGGCGAAAATCAGCGCGCGTGCAAACCCGGCTGGTAGGCTGCGGGCGATGATCATCGTCACCGGCACCAAGCGTTCTGGCACTTCGATGTGGATGCAGATTTTGTCAGCGGCCGGCTATCCGGTGATCGGCGAAGCGTTTCCGGGCACGTGGGAACGCTCGATTCGCGCGGCCAACCGCGGTGGGTTTTACGAGTCGCGCCTGCGCAATGGGGTGTTTTACGCGACCAATCCCGACCCGGAGACAGGGGCGTTTGTCACCCCCGCGCAGACGCGACAACACGCGGTCAAGGTGTTCATTCCCGGGCTCATTCGCACGGACTACGGCTACATCGACCGGGTTGTTGCGACCATGCGGCACTGGCGAGAATACGCGGCATCGCTGCGACGGCTGCATGCCATCGAAGATGCGTTTCATGCCGAGCGCGAGGCCGCTGGCGAGGTTGATTCGCGCGACCGTGAAACCCTGGCCCGATTTGGCCGGCCGCAGCTCGACCCCGCCCTCGAGTGGTGGTTTGAAAACTTCGATCTCATCCGCGATATCGCTGTCCGCGGCTATTCGGTGCACATGCTCACCTACGACCGGCTGTTGGCCGACCCGGCCCGGGAGATTGCCCAGGTGATGCAGTGGCTCGGGGCCGGCGACAGCGAAGCTGCCATTAAAGTTGTTGATACATCGATGCGAACCCAGGAGCGCAGCGAGTTGTCGTTGGCCGAGGTCGGCTCGGAGATTTCACCCAAACTGGCTGCGACGTTTGATACGTTTTATGCCGCGGTGCACAGCGGCGAAGGACTCAGTCGATCGCTGATTGAACTGCTCAACAATACCCACGCCGAGCTCGAGCCGCTGTTGCTCGACCACATTCAGGCCGAGCGCCGTCGCCTACGCGAGCGGGAGCTCGATGCTCTGTTTGGGGCGGAGGATTCGAATTAGTCCCAGCAATTTTGTTGTGTCTACATCTTTTGAAACTCGTAGACACTCGGGTCCTGCTCTGGAAAGTCGGGACTGGGCGGGGGCGGATCTTCGTCGGTGCAGTTGAGCGTGTCGCCGTTGGTTTGGCACCCGAGAAAAATGACCGAGTCGTAGTGGGTGAGCCGGATGCGATAGTCCTCGCCGTCGTCCGAAACCCGGACAGCATGGACGAATAGGTCGTCGCGCGGCGGGTCGCCGTCCCACATGGTGGTGAGCGTGAGGTCGAGGTAGCCCAGGCCGTCTTCGTAAATCTGCAACACACCCTCTTGACGGATGAGGTAGCCCTCAAACGGCATCTCAGAGTTTGGGTAGGTGCGACCGGCCATCATTTTGACTTCCCATGAGCCGGTCAGCGGGTGGGCTTCGGCCATGGGGTCTGAGTCGGAGTCACAGCCCGGTGTGAGCAGCAGGCTCGGGAGCAGGGCAAGGGCGCACAGCGAAGCGTAATTTAGATGTTTGTACATGATTAACCCTTACGTGAAAATTGCCAACTGTTGTCGACCTCGGGGTTGTCGATTTCTTCGTCACAACTGAGCGTGTCGGCGGCCACCGTGCAGTTGAGGTTTAAAACGGTTGAGGGGCCAAACTCCTCGGAGCGGGTCAGGCGAATGCGGTAGCTCGGGCGCAGGTCTTCGATGACTTTTGCGGTGTAGACCCGGCGGGTTTTCACCTCGGTTTTTGACAGTGCGGTGATGAATGTATTGAGCCTGTCAAAGTAGCCAGATTGGCCGCTGTAGAGTGTGAGCGACGCTACCGTGCGGCTGTAGCCGGTATACTCTTGGTACTCGCCGTAGCCGGAATACTCCTTGCTGGCGATGGGAAAGTCCTGGCCACGGACTTCGACCGCGCGCCACTGACCTTCGATGGTGGCAGTGTCTTCGGGTTCGTCGCTTGTGTCGCAACCTGTGACCGACAAGCTCAGTAACGAGACAGCAGGGATACAACGGGTGAGTTTAGGCTTGCGCATGGCCGCGAGCACAGTCTACCAGCACCCGGCAGCTGTGGCGGGATTTTCCCGGTTCATGGGGCCGGCGGGCGAAGACTGAGTTTATGGGCGAGTTGGACGAGCTTGGGGTATTCGGCCTCGGTGCCCTTGAGCAGGTCCTTCGCGGTTTGAGCGAGCGCGACGATCCGGTCGTTTGCCGGGTCCTGGGCATGGAGTGCGCGGGCGAGGGCGAGGTGGGTTCGGGCCTTGAGGACGGGGTCTAGACGGGCCGGCTCGGATAACTGCGTAAACACTGTGAGCGCCCGGGTCAGGAGTTCCTGGGCCTGCTGCGGCTCGCCAGCGTCGATATAAATTTCTGCATGTAGTGTCAACGATTCTGCGAGGGCAGGGTCGTCAGCTGCGAGTTTGCGATGGGCTTTTTCCACCGGAGCCATGATCTCAAGGGCCTGACGCGGACGGCCCTGCTTCAACACGACCTCGGCGAGATTCATCGCAACCGTGACGTAGTGGGGGTGGTCCTTGCCAAACGCCTCGTCAAAAATCGGTAGCGCCTTGGCAAAGTGTCGCTCGGCGTCAGCGAGTTTGCCCTGCTCTAAGTCGAGGTAGGCGAGGTTGTTAAATGTGACACCAATGGCGTAGCTCTTTTTCGGATGCAGCAGCTGAATCGTGAGGGCTTTTTGGTACTCGGCATAGGCCTTGGCACTTTCACCCTGTTCTTCGTAGACACTGGCCAATTGGACATATGCCTGCGCCAGCCGGGTGTGGTCGGGCATGACCTCCTCGGCGAGTGCGACCGCCTGTTTGGCGAGGTCCTGGGCCTTAGCAAGATCGCCGCGACGGGCTGCGATGTGTGAGAGCGTGGTTTTCAAGGCGACCATACCTGGGTGGGCTTCGCCCGAGATCCGGGAGACCACAGCCACGGCTCGGCGGGCGACCTCCTCGGCCAGTTCCCACTTTGCCTGCGCCTGGTAGATAAGGCCCAGATTGGACAGGGCGCGGTGCACCTGCGGATGGTTTTCACCGTACTTGTCGACAAAGGCAGCGAGTGCCTGTTGGGCGTCGGGGAGTGCGGCATCCGGGTCGCCGTCGCGGTTGAGGACGGCCGCGCGGTTGAGCTGCAGGTGTGCCCGCAGGGCTGGATCTTCGCCTGATCTGCTCAGGGCAACCTCGGCGGCACGGCTACACCAAAGCGCTTCTTCGAGTTCGGAGTTGATAATCCCAACCACAAACACCAGCTCGATCCAGGCACGGGCGACAGTGGCATCGTCCCGGCCAATCGATGCATACTCAATCGCTTTGTAGAGGGCGTCGGCAGCCTGTTTGCGTTCATCGGTTTGTTGCAGCAGGTTGGCCAAAATCAGGCGAGCTTCTGCCTGCAGTGGCGGGTATTCGATGGCGTCGGCTGTAACCTCAACCCGGCGGGCAATCGCAATCCCCTCGTCCCACCGGCCAGCGGTGTCGAGGGCTCGCGCGGTTGCCAGTTGTTCGCGTAGGCTCTGCACCTGGCTGCGAATTTCAGGGTCGGTCGGTGGCGCAATCGCGGCCTTGAGCCCCTCGATGTCGTTGCACCCGGCGAGGTCGGGGAGGTCGGCCACACCCTGGGTCGCCAGCTCCACGGTTTTAGGATCTGCTTGTGTATACAAATCCGTCAGGGCGCGCAGCTCTGTCCGCTTGCGATCGAGGCACATCATCCGCAGGTCGAGCAGGTCTTCGGATTGCTCGCCAGTGACCCGCGTGGCCTCGCACGCGGTCGTGTGCTGCTCGACCCAGCTATTGGTATAGGCATCGATCTCGGAGGCAACTGTCTGCCACACGTTCTCGGCGTAGGGGAGTGTTGTCGCGGTGAAGGCCGCGTGGATCTCCTGTTTGCGAGCCTCGTCCCAGATGCCCAAAAGCCGCTCCTGGGCGCCGCTACACGGATCTTTGGTGGCAAACGAGCGGGCTCCGAGGACGAGCGCGATCGACATCGCCGAAACCGCGGCAAGGGTGAGCCAGCCAAACCGCCCACGGGGTTTTTCGGGTTCGAGCTCGGCCAACAACTCGGCCATCGAATCAAACCGCTCAGCCGGCGTTTGACTGAGCCCGCGCAGCACCGCCTTCTTGATCTTTGTAGGTACATGCGACCCGCCGGGGGGCGGATCGACCTTGCCCTGAATCACACTAAACGCGAGCGCAGTGAGGGTTTTTCCTGAAAACGGCCGCTTGCCGTAGAGCGCCTCGTAAAGCGACACACAAAACGAAAACTGGTCGGAGCGGGCATCTGCGCCATCGCCCAAATGTTGCTCTGGGGACATATAGGCCGGTGTCCCCACCAGTGCCCCCGTGCGCGTGAGCCCCAACTTACTCACGCCAAACTCATGTCGGGTTTTGCTGGCACTGAGGTGCATCGCCTCGCGCAGCGGATTGTCCTCAGAGTCTGACTCGTCGTCCTCGCTACGGGCCAGACCAAAGTCGAGCACGCGAACCCGACCGTCGGTCCCGATCAACACATTGTCGGGTTTGAAGTCGCGGTGGGTGAGCCCTGCCTCGTGGGCGGCAGCTAGGCCCTCGCCGGCCTTGCGCATGACCTCAATGACGTCTAGCGGGTCACGAGCGGTGGCCTTGAGCCATTTGCCCAGGGTTTGGCCCTCGACAAACTCCATCGCCAAGAACACCTGGTCTTGAAACAAGCCGACATCGTGGATCGCCACCACGTTGGGGTGGCTGAGTTTGGCGAGGGCATGGGCCTCCCGCATCAGTCGCGCGCGGGCGGCCTCGCGAGCGGTTGGATTTTGGAAGTTTTGCCGCGACGGGTGCAGCAGTTTGAGGGCGACTTTGCGGTCAAGACCCGGGTCGTAGGCGGCATACACGACCCCCATGGCCCCCGAACCTAGGAGGCTGAGAATCATGTAGCGGCCGATCAGCGAACCCGGGGGAAGGGTTGCGATTTGTTCGCCATCTTCGAGGTCTTCGAGGTCGTCGTCTTCGGCGAGCGAGTTCCCGGCAATCGTTTCGCCGGCCATCGAACCGAGCGCCGCGTGGGCACCCGTGGCTTGCGAGCTCGGCTCGATGGGATCGTGGTCCTCGGGAGCACGTTTTGGCGCGGGAGACTGGGGCACGGCAGGGGTCGTTGGATCTTGCCCGACGCGACCGCGGGCGACAACGGTCTGCGGTGTGACACCGCACGAAACCTTCCGAATGGATCGATGTTTCGCCGGTGAGATCGGCAGCCAATGTGTCGCAGGCCCGGCCTATCCGTGTTTGTCGCGCGCGCGGTGGAGTCGCTGACGTGCTCGATGTTGCAGGTAACCGCGGCAGTAGGTGCCAAACACCGCGTCGAGGTAGCTCAAAAAACCGGCGTAGTTCCCGTGGACCTTGGCGTGGTGATAGTCGTGATACAGGGCGCCATCGTACCCGGGAAACACCGCGGCAGCGTTGACCGGGAAGTTGTAGCCACTGTGTCCATCGGCCGCTTCGTACTGGCGAAACACAACCCAAATCCACAGCGTCACCACATGCACATCGAGGGCGATGGGGCCGACGAGTACCAACCCACTGATCATCAGGAATTCGAGTGGATGCATATAGTGGGCCGCGATCGCCCAGGGGGCGTGGACCCGGTGGTGGATGGCGTGGATCCGGCGAAACAACCACCGAGTATGGAGCAGGCGATGCATCCCATAAAAAAGTGCATCATCAACTAAAATGAAAAGCAGCACCTGGCCGACGACCACATACCAGGCTGGCAGGGCTCCCAGGTGTACACCACAGTCGGCGAGCCACGGCCACAGGGCAATCACCACGGCCATGGTTGTGAGGTTGTTGACCAGCCACCAGCGGATCGCCGGGCCGAGCATGCGCTGTTGTCCGGGCTTGGCCTTCTGGATGCGGTAGCGGGCAAATCGCGGGTGGTCGTAGTAGGCGATCAGGGTCATCGGCACGGCGAACAGCAAAAACGCGACCATGCTGACGAGTGAAGTCCCCACCGGAAACCACCAAAACAGAGGATCGGCGAAGGCTTCGCCGTACCAGCTCATCCAGCCACCAAACATCGTAGGATGTCAGGTTAACACGTTGCCTCGCCGGCCCGGCAGCATGTTTGTTGTATCTACCGACACTGTGGCCAAGCCGTCTACACGGCGGGGAAGGTCTGGTCGTGTCGGGCCTAATTTGTTGGTGTTACAAATAAAGTCGGGCGATTTAAAACGTCACACCGACGTCAAACACAAACCGCCCGTTGGCATCGTCGGTGGGCCGGACGTTGCCCGGGGCAATGGCATTGGGCACCAGCACGGCGTAGCCCACGGCAATGGTGACGAGCCGGATATCCCATTTGACAAAGTTGACTCCGACGCTGTGCCGGAGGTCGCGCGGCAGCTGTACGTGTTCCCACTTTTGGGTGAGCACCCCGAAGTCGTAAAACAGCGAGTGCGCCAATTTGCCGCCGATAAAGTCGGTGACCGACACGACCTGCAGCGCGAGGGTGCCAAGGGCTCGAATGTGGCCGCCAACCGGGGTGAAGCGCAGTCGCGTCAACCCGTTGGTCTCCTGGATCTCCTCGACATCGACCAGCATCGTCTCGGGTGTAACCCCCCGGATCCCGCGGTCGACCGTGCCGCCGCCAAAGTAACGCCAGACCTCGGGGATGCTCGTGGTCTCGGCAAATGGTAGCCCGCGCAGTGGCACCGCATGCCCGTAGCGCAGGGCGTAGCGAAAGTTGAGCCGACCCTGGGTGCGAGGGATTTTGATGAACTGTTGCCAGCTCAGCTCGCCGCGCAGCCACCAGTCGCGGCCGCCAAAAATCGGCGAGGCAAACATAAAGTCGGCCGTGGCAATAAACCCATCCTCGGGGTTAAACGGGTTGTCCTCGATGTTTGTATAGGTCGCACCCACCTGAAATGCGCCGGTGCGGTCGGTGACGATGGCATCGCGCCGGTTGATGACCAACGAGCCAGGCGAGGTTGTTGGTTTATATACATCTTTTGAAATGTTCGCCGCCTGGATCAGGTAGCCAAAGTACAGCTGCCAGCGCTTGGAGATCGGCCACTGAAATCCCAGGGAGCCCAACACCGAGACCACCTCGCCACGGGCAGGCGTGGCCCGCTGCTGGACCTGGTTCGAGATTTTCAGGGTGAGCGGCGAGGCCAAAAACCGCGGCCGCTGCAGGTTGGCTCGCACCGAGCGTTCAAAGCAGCGTTGGTTGGCACAGTCGGCCTGCAACAGGCCCGCAGACGGGAGATTGCTGACATCAAAGCCGAAGTGGCCGTGGAGGTCGAGGTCCCACGCGGTCCCAAACAGGTTGGGAAAGCTCGGGCTCAAGAACACAAACAGCGGATCGAGGGTGGCAAGCCCGACCCCACCCGAGATGTTCATTGAGACATCTTTGGCCTCGCGGATCTCGATGACCTCGTGAATGACACAGTTGCCGCTGGTGTCGAGTTCGCAGTTGACCGGGTGCGGGGTAATGACAACGCTCTCGGCCACCCCGGTCCCGTCGATCTGCTCGCGGGTTTGGTCGACGCTCGCCTTCGAGTAGATATCGCCGCGGGAGAACTCGATTTCACGGCGTAAAACCCAGTCGCGGGTTTTGAAGTTGCCGCGGATCAGACGGTCGCCAAACTTACCTTTTTTGCCCTCGTAGACATTGATTTCCGGCACCACCTCGACACCGGTGCCGCTCGGGTGGGCCATACACATGCCAACTGCCGGGTCGCTGAGCAGCTTTGCCTGGGGCACCCGAAACTCCTCGCCGGTATCCGGGTGCTTGTAAACCCAGCGAAGCTTTGTATCGGCAAGTGGATAACCGTTGTTACGATACTTGTCGGTGATATGCTCCTCGAGCTTGCGCTCGGTGCCGGGGGAGACGGGGATCGAGTTTGTGTTGCGGCGTTTACGGGCGCGCAGAGGCGAGTCGCGGAGCATGCGTTTGGCTCCCCAGGCTCCCTGTTCGCGGATCGGCAGGTCGCTGACATCGCGGGAGGCGGGGATCGGTGTTTCCAAATAGCGGACCTGCTCGGTCGCATCTGAGGTGAACACACGCGGACCCGGCTCGACTGCGATTTTGACATACACGCGTGCCCGCCGACGGTCGCGGATCGCCTCTAGCCCCTTTTCGTTGAAGCTGCTTTCGAGCCAATGGGGGGCTCCTGACTGGCTGTGGATCGTTGCCAGATCAACCTTTGCATATTCACCTTTTTTACCAAAGCCATCGCGCCAAAACGAGACCTGTGCGGTCGCTTGGGCACACAGGTAGCCGGCATTTTGGTAGGCGGTGAGCAGGGCCGTGATGTCGTTGTCAAACCCGCCCTCGGTCAGCAAACTTCCGCGCTTGAGCTCTGAAACCTGGGAATATTCGCGGCGGATTCGGTTGAGCACGCCCGGGGGCACACCGGCTGGCCGTTCGATGTCGAGGTTGCGAATCGTGACCCGCGGTCCTTCGTCGATCAAAAACTTGAGCTGGCCCAACACCGAGCGGGTGCCAAACTCCGAGTAACAACCGGTCACCCGCGCCAGGAGGTACCCCTTGGATTGGTAAAACACACGCAGGTGGGTGGCCTCCTGGGCGGCCTTGTCGAAGCTTGGACTCTCGCGCCGCTTGAACAGCTGCAGTTGCCCGCGCAGGCGCTTGTCGGTAAAGCTCAACACCCGCCGCTCACTGCTGCCCGTGGCAATTTGACAGTTGCGTTTGGCCGACTCCTCATCGGTGGCGAGCTCGGGGTGCCGGGCCGCGGGCAGGGGGATAAACGAGGTCGTCACGCCACGACCGACGTCGACCTTGACCTTGAGCGGAATGTGCTTGCCCTCGGGGACGTTGGTCGGCCGCAGGTCCTCGTAGCTGGTCTCAACTTGAATGTCCGGATAGAGGTAGGCGAGGTCGATCGAGGCCGAACTTTTGATGATCGAGTCGCGCGGCTCGGCAAACTTTTGCTCGGTGCGCTCGGTCGCCTCCTCAACGTGGTCGCGGGTGAGTGGCCCGGGAAATGGTGTGGCTTTGATCCGGGGAAAGTAGGTGCGGCGAATCCAGTTTTTGTTGCGGTCGGGGGCGTTGCCGGTGACCGTGATGTCGCGCCGACGGACCCGATGTGCCGGCCCCTTGTCGAGAAACACGTGGACGTCGGCCTCGTCGCGGCTCCGGCCGCATACCAGTGCCAGCGAGGCGGAGCCCTTGAGGTACCCGCGGTCAAACAAAAAGCGGTTGAGGTTTTGGATTTCCTCGCGCTCCCACTGCAGGCAGGCCTGGTCGTCGACCTCGCACAACAGCGGCCTGGGGCCTTTTTTGCGCAGGCGCTTGGGCTCGACACATTGCCCGTAGGCCAGTGCGCCCGGGCGGGCGCGAATGCTGAGTTTGCGTTGAACCTCGCGCTTGGATAGCGGCAGGTGTCCATGTATACGCACACGTCGAATGCTGCGGGCCGGCTTGACCTGAATGATGACCTCGCCGGCGGCAACCGGAAAAAACTCGGCCCGGTATCCGAGCTGTTCGAGCTGAAAGTTGAGGACCCGCGGATCGAGTCGCTCGCGGTCGAGGCCGATGATTTGGGCGAGGCGTTCGCTGCTGTCACCCGGGAGGTAGCGGCCGTCGATCGAGACCTTGTCGACCTGACGAAACCGGACCCAAGGCGGTTCACTACCACGTGGGCGGCGGGCGTCGAGGACCACGCGGTAGGAGTCGATGGGGACAATCTCGAGGACAAAGCCCTCGGTTGCGAGGCGCTCTAGTTGATACTGCAACAAACCGTGGGCCTCGCCACGCAGCTCCACCCGGCATGAAATCCCACGAAAGGACAGGTCGGTACGGATCCGCTGGCCGACCGTAAACCCGGCGCTAGCGAGCGCTTCGATCATCGTGTCGACAGGACCAAACGGATCGACCGTGGGGTCGGTGACAGAGCAGCGATCGACTGTCGAGCCCGCTGCTGCTGGGGCATTTGCCTGTTGTTGAGACGCCGCCACGTTTGCCGTATCGGGCGGATCTGCCTGCTCGCTTGTGTCGACTTCAGCATCGCCCACCGCCGTTTCGTCGCGGTTGCCTGGCACGGAGTCGTCGCTGGCGGGCGGCGAGGATTGTCGGTCCCCGTCGGGAGCCATATTTGGTGTGGGTACATCTTGTGCGGCCGTCGGTTCGACCGAACCCGCGACTACACCTGCTGGCCGGCCCATAGCGAGTGTCAGCATGACGACGAGGCGGAGCATAGGAGCGGGTGATTAGCGCAGGCTCGGGACTTGGCCGTCGAACCGCAACTCGAGCTTACGTTGGCGGAGGGGGTCGAAGATGATGCGTTCGTTGTAGTACGAGCGGGCGCTGTCGCGAAACTCGATCGAGGCGTTGTCGAGCAACTCAAATCGGATGCGCCAGTTGGCACTTTGCCGCAACAACAAACCTGGGTAGCCGCGGGTGTATCCCGCACCCACGCGAACGCTACCCCAGTCGGACTCAAACCAAGGGGTTGGCGTTTCAATCTCGGTTTGGATGCCGAACTGTCCGAGGCGCAGTCCGAGCTCCGGGGTGTATGGGGTCAGTCGGGGCAGTGATTGTTTGACGTATTGATCGACATCGAGCTTGGTGAGGTTCCCCACCAGATTGATCGGTTTGCCAAACAGGCCACCACCGCCGCCGTAGCGACGGACATCCGATTCGGCCACTTCTTGGCTACCCTCGCCGAGCACCAGGTATTGGGCACATTCGTAGCTGCTGAGCGAGCCCGACGAATCGCCCTGGACAATGCAGGTCCACTCGATCGAGTTGAGTGAGCCACCCAGTTGTAGGTACATCTGTCGCGGCTGGGCATCGATGTAAATCGGTTCCTGGCGCAGGGCCAGCACGTCGATCGTGCTGTCCATGATGTTGCGTTCGAGGATCACGCGCCCGCGCTGGATATCGTATTGGGCACCGAGCAGGGCGATGTCGAGAACGCCGGTGTTGACATCGATGCGCCCGGCAAAGTCCATTTCGTTGTATGTGCCACCAATGTCGAGCAGGGCCTGGCCCTCAACCCCCTTGAACACGTTGTTGTTGACCCGGACCGGCGTGACGGTGCGCAGCCGCAAGTCAAACAGCAGGTTGTTGAGAATGTCGGGCGTCGGGCTTTCTGGGGCCGGGTTTGGATCTTCAAACGACAGCACCTTGAACTGCTCTTGGGCGTCGCGGATCCACTTGGAGTTGACCACCTGGACCTCGCCGCGAAGCGTCACCAGGTCGCGGCCGGTGAGCTGCACGCCCTCGCTACTCACCGTGGCCTTGAGCTCGGGACGGCCCGAGTTGTCGAACATGGTGTAGTTGATGTTTTGAAATTCGAGGTTGAGTCCGCTCGACTTCATCGCCGAGAAGTCGGGTGAGAGGGCGACATATCCCCAGGCGGTCGCGCGCCCGCGATTGCCGATTTTTGCTCGCAGGGCCTTGCGTGGCGCGTTGCGAGCTTCGACTGCCTCGGTGCCCCCGACAAACACGCCATAGCCGTTGTGGACTCCCCGGCAGCTGTTGCTGCGGTCACAGGCGATAACCTCGACCTCACCGCGGGTAAGCTCGATCTCTTCGAGGCCGGAGATATCGAGCTTGGCCCGAAAGCCCTCGGCCTCGTCTGGCCGCACCAGCGCGCGTAGGTCGTCGAGTCGCAGCTCATTGGCATATTGTCCGGCGATGTGGAGGTTGCCCAGGTCGAGTGACCCGCTGACCGACTTGAACACACTTGGCACCTGTTGTTGGATGAGCGTGCCCTTGATGTCGCCCTGGGCCGACACGGCAAAGGTGCCGTTGCACGGCCCGGCAAACGTGTAAAACGTGGGCTCGTTGTTGAGGTTGCCAAAGCCGATGTTCTGCCCGGCGACCGTGGCATTGCCGGCGACAAACACCGTGCTGTCGACTAGCCGCATGGCCAGCTCCGGCAGTTCAACGTGGATATCTTCGGTCAGCTCGAGGTCGAGTGGGGTGGCTCCCTCGGCCCGGCCGATGTTGCCCGAAACCACCGGAGCCCCGAGCACACCGAGCAGATCGAGGTTGAGCGCGACCTGGCCATCAATGTCTTTGACCCCGAACACGTGGGCGATCGAAGACAAACTCGAAAGCGCAAGCTCACCCTGAATTTTGGCCTTGGCGTTGCCCTGGGGGGTGGTCTGGGGGCGGCTGGCATCGGGCGGTTTACATGTAGGCTCAACGATCTCCTCGATGTTCTCGGGGATTTCATCGGGCATGGGCGGCTCACCAAAATCGAAGTCACCATCGATGCTCAGGCGATGCACTTGGCTGGCACCGGAGGTTTGATTTTGGCTATAGCTGCGAACCTCCCAGGTATCGGCCAGGGAAATCCTTGAACCATCAAGGGTTGCGACGAGTCGGTTGTCGCTACAAAGTGCCGACGGGTCGGCGCACGGATCTCCACGGACAACCCCACCCTTGCTCAACGAGTTGCGTGCCCGCAGCCACATGCGGTCGAGCTCGATGCGGAGTTTGGGGCTGACCTCAAAGCCGGATTTCTTGTTGTCACCCCATTCGCAGGTATGGAGCAACGGGGCCGAGGAGTCGCACAGCTGCGCGCTGACTTCGAGTCCCTCGAGTTGACCGGCGACATGTTCCTTCCACGGCAGGTCGCTTTGGTGGAGGGGGTAGGTCAGCGGCAGGTGGTCGAACCGCGCGGTAAACTCGGTTGAAATTGGTGGCAACCGGCCGCGTCGTTTTTCGCCGATGGCGACCTTGGCCTTGAGCGACCAGGCGAGGTTGTCGGGGTCACCGGGTTTGCGCTTGCCCGCCTTGGGATCGCGGAAGTCACCACTAATGACAACCTCATGGCGCGGGGCCAGGCCCTCCTCGGCGGGCCGCTCGTGCGACGACATCTCGAGGCGACCCCGGCCGAGCGGCATGCCGATGGCGTGCATCGACGACAGGTAAATGTCGCCGACCACATCCGGCTTAGAAATTGTACCTGCAACCGAAATCCGCGAGCCCTTTCGCAGTTGCCCCCCGAGCGGGAGGTCACCAAGGCTGGCCATATCGGTCAGTGCAGAGATTGGCACATTCGAGGCCTCGAGGGTGAGCGCCACCCCCATGTCGTCGGCAAATGTCAACTTGCCGGTGCCACTGATTTCGCCAACCGGTACCCGGGTTTTGGGGGCGTGGTAGGGGCTGACCTGGCGGTGAAACGGGAGATTGAGGGCGGCGATGTCGAGGCCTTCCGGCGTGACCTCAAACCTTGCAGATGCATCGTAAAAGTCGCTTGCCCCGATGGTGAGTTGCGGGGAATCGACAAATCCATGGGCCTGAAGTTTGGACAACGGGACCGCGTGATCATGGCCGTCGTCGACCTTGAGTTTGACGTGGGCCTTGCTTTGGATGCCGTCCCCGAGCAGTTGCCCGAGCTCGGCTTCGTCGAGCACGAGGTCGACATAAAGTTTTGGGTCGCTTGCCAGCTCACCCCGCGAAAACAGGCCGAATTCCGCCTTGAGCGGTCCATGGCCACCGATCATGTTGACCTTGGGGCTGCGCAGACGCACGATTCCGTCGTCCATCGACAGCCGAGCATCTTCGATGCCTGTGAGGGTGTAGTTGCCGCTGCCAACTGCCGAGACCGTGAGCGAGCCTCCGGTGCCGTTGGGGCTGCCGATGGGCCCGGAGATGTTGAGCCGGGTTGCCAGCCGCTCAAAGTAGGGGTCGAGGCCATAGGCGGCAAAGAACGAACGACCGTCTTCGATCACAAGTTTGAGGTCTGTCGGCTTGACGTGCTCAAACTCGGCATCGAGACCACCGCTCACCTCAACCCGGGCACCGATTGTCGAAATCGTAGTGTCGGCAAAGTCGAGGCCGGTATCCTCGTCGAGCACCAGCGACCCCTGACCGCTGAACTGGTCGGGGATGCCGTCGTCGCGCGGTGTCTTGTCGCGTGTATATTCAAGTTCACGGTAGGCGAGTTCGACCCGGTTGAGCCGTGCCTGGGTTCCGGTTGTGATCACCATCCGTGGCACGGTGACGGTGCCCGAGGCAGAACCCGCGAGCGTTTGCTTGAGTTTGCGATCGCCAGTGAGACGACTGGGGTCGATGCCGTCGACCTCGGCGGCCAGCGACATCATCATGGGTAGCGGGTGTTCGGCAGCAACGACGATGTGATTGCGCAACTCGTAGGGCAGCAGGTTGACCTGGCCGCCGAGGGCATTGCCCCGCAGGTGTTCGAGCTCGGCAATCCAGGCCGCCGCCCCGTGGGTATACGAGGGCACCCAGGTGTCGGGAATCTGCTCGCGGTGGAGTTTGACTTGAAGGTCGGCTTCGGTCAGCGACCAGTCGAGCGCCGGGTCGTCAAAGAAGTCGAGGGTCAACCCCTGTCCACTCAGGCCGATGGTTGGGTCGTCGAGCAGCCCGCGAAACGAGAGCGTGGCCACCGAACCATTGGCCTGCACGGTTTTGGGAGAGAGTTCGTGGGCCGCAACAATTGTATCTGCAATCGGTCCGGCATCGGTAAAGTCGATGTCGAGGTCGACGGCAAACGTGTCCTCAAATACGTCGAGTAGCCATCCGTCGATGTGGGCCGGGGAGCCCGAGATCATGCCGTCGCCGAGGACCCGGATATCACCGAGGGGACCTACCGGGTTGCCTGCCGAAAACTCGTCGAGTTGAAGATCGGTGAGGTCGAGGTTGTAGCCGTTGACTCCGAGCGAGCCGATCGTGACAAAGCCGCTGGGAACGTGGCCTCGGGTGGAGAACGCAAGCGGTTTTTCAGCCGGCGGATTTTCCGGGTCGGGGGCTTGAAAGTCGAGCGCGAGGTCCGTGCTGTCAAACTCGAGACCAACTTGCCATTGGCTTTTCTCGCGAAAGTCGAGGTTGAGCTGGAGGTCGGTAAACTGTGTATCTTCAACTTTAATGCTGAGGCCACGCTGGTCCGCCGGCGCCTCCTCGAGCATGACAAACGCAGACACGAGGCCGACATCCCAGCTCTCCGTGCCATCGGGGTAGACCGCACGATATTGGCGAACGTCGATGCGAACGGGTTTGTCGGAGCGGGCCTTGGTGAAATGCAAAACCCACGGGATTTCGAGCAGTCTCGGAATCCCCAGGCGGTTCCACGGGATGATTTCGTGGAGTACGAGGTTGAGTTTGACGTCCTCGGCCTCGACCGCGGTCCGGCGAAACTCTTCGCCCCGCCGTTTGTAGCCCTCATAGATGCGGTAACCCTTGACGTGGAGTTCCGCCGGTTGGCCGGTGACGAGGTCGACGATCAACGACGGTTTCCAGTGGACCGAGTCGAACTCCATCTCGCCGTCGAACAACCCGCTGATCTTGTCGGACATGAAGCGCCCGAGGGTCTCGTCGTTAAAAAATACCCAGGCGCCGAGGTACCCGAGGTTGAACAGGATGATCAGGAACATCCAGAAGTACAGCGGGACCTTGATAAAAAATAGGCGAGCGAGCGGCCGTTCTCGGCGCAGCGGCAGCGGGGCGGTGGCAAAATGGATATGCTGAGGGTGAAGCCTTGTGATGTCCTCTGGGTCAGCTAATGCATGATCAACTAGTTTGCGACGAAAGATGTCGAGCCCGCGTTGGAGGCGGGGGACAACCCGGCTGCGGCTGGCGATGCTGACATCGGCGGTGAGCTCACGAACCTGCCTACCTGAAATGTATGCCCGTACCTCGTCGGCGGCGTCGGGTGCCTCGGCCGCGACATCGGCGAGCGCACGTTCGACCACCGGTGGCGGCTCACCCACAATCGTGCGTGGGCGCGCAATCGGGAACTGGTAGGCGAGCCGTCGACTGCGGGCGAGCGCGTCGGCGCGAACATGGCGTTTGAGGATTTTTTTTAGTGCCCGAAGTTGCTGGCGCTCGGTTTGCCAGCGCACGCGTCCAACTTGTTGTAGACGCATGAGTTCTTGATAGGCCGAAAGCAATAGCGCATCGTTGGCGCCGCCCGGGTAGAGGTAGGCATAGCGCGTGCGTCGGCAGTAGCGTTCGAGGGTTTCCCGCGCCTGTGCCAGGAGGTCTTTGCGGGCCTGTTTCTCGGCTCCTGGGGGCATCTTCGCGGACACGGATCCAGCGTCCCACACTAACGTGATTTGGCCGCTTCGTCACAAAAAACGGGTGCTGGCACCAGTTGCCAGCGGGTCCGGGGGACTGGCCGGCAGGTTTTGTCACAGTTGTCAGCTTCGCGTTGTGGCGAAATGGTCGCTTCGACGGCCAACGGAGGTCTAGCGGCCCCACGCAGGGTGCGCAAGTTCGACAACGCCGGACGCTGCGGGATGCACGGCGGCTTGGCAGGCGAGTCGCTGATTCGCGGGGAGTCGCTGCTTTGCCTCCAGCGCGGCGATCGGCGTGAGAAGCTCGAGGCCGCGCCGGACCGTGACACTGCAGCTGCGACAGATCCCGCGGGCGCCACATGAACGACCGAGCAGGAGACCGGCAGCGGCGGTGATTTCAAGCAAGGTGGGGGACTCGCCGGGGTCGACCGTTCGGGGAGATCCACAGGCTTGGGTCGCGCCAAAAAACCGAACTTCGACCATCGCGGCCAGTGTACCACGGGGCAGCCAGGGTGGTCGGCATGTAAATACATGATTTATGGTGCGTGTACATTGATATCGCTGTCACAGTTGTGACCTGTGCGTGATCGAATGCGGAGGTTTCGCACGCCAGTTCGCGCGAGTTGTTGCAATTGCGTAACCTGCTCACGGGTCGGCTCCCGTAGCTTCGCCCGTGATGACGACACGTCGATTTGGCACCTTGAGACGGCGGAGTTTTCTGCGCGGGACCGCAATCGCGGCCGCCGGACTCCCCTTTGGCTTTGTCTACTCACGAAGGGCCCAGGCCGCCAGCCCCTACGGCGACCTTGTACCCGACCCCAACGGCATCATCGATCTGCCGGCGGGGTTTAGCTACCAGATCATCGAGACCAAGGACGACCCGATGGATGACGGGTACAAAGTCCCGGGAAAACCCGATGGCATGGGAGCGTTTGCCGGGCCCAACGGGACCGTCATCTTGATGCGCAACCACGAGCTTAGCCCCGACGATTTTAGTTCGTCGCCCTACACCGCCGAACAACCCGATCCTCCCGGTGAGGCCTACGACCCGCAGGCCCTAGGTGGCGTGTCTCGAGTGGTGCTCGACGGCGAAACCTTTGAGCGGATTTCGAGCAACCTCGTGTTGGTTGGGACCACCCGCAACTGTGCCGGAGGCGTGAGCCCCTGGGGTTGGCTCACCTGCGAAGAAAATGTCGACGACGGTCACGGCTACGTGTTTGTCTGCCCGACCGACGCCGAGACCGTGGTCGATCCCCAACGCGTGGTTGGCTACGGGCGTTGCAACCACGAGGCGGCTGCCGTCGATCCGGCGACCAACGTGTGTTACCTGACCGAGGACCGCGGAAATAGTTGTGTGTACAGGTTTGTCCCGACCGTCAAGGACGAGCCGTTTGAAGGCCAACTGCAAGCACTCAAGGTCATCGACCAGGATGTGTTTTCGACCAACAACATGCAGCTCAACGAGGTGGTAGCGATCGAGTGGGTCGACATCGACGAGCCCGACCCGGCAGACGACACCCTGCGCGGCGAAGCCCAGGACAAGGGCGGCGCGGTGTTTATCCGCGGCGAGGGCATCTGGTTTTTCGAGGGGTCGGTGTACATTTGCTCAACCAGCGGTGGGCCCGTTGCCGCCGGCCAGATCTTCCGCCTGGTCGACGACGGCGATACCGGGACACTCGAGTTGATCGCGATGTCGACCGACCACAACGTGCTCGACAAACCCGACAACATCACCGTTGCGCCGTGGGATGAATTGTTTATTGCCGAAGATGGCGACGGCGATAACTTCCTGCGGGGGCTGACAGCCGATGGCGAGGTTTACCCGTTTGCCCGCAATGCCGTGAGCGACTCCGAGTTTGCCGGGGTTTGTTTTTCGCCTGATGGAAAGGCCATGTTTGTCAATATCCAGTCGGATGGCCTGACCCTGGCGATCACTGGGCCATTTCCCGATATCGACGGTGGCACCGATACCGATACCGTATCTGTACCTGCCCGGAAATGGACAATCTAGCGAGAATACAGGCTTTAATGTCTCTTGAGACAGGCGATTTAAGACGGTGATTTTTGGATACGTCACCGTCATGATTTAAAAC